>CAWIDZ010000010.1:0-747589 GCA_963834975.1 Blastocatellia bacterium | reverse complement strand
CTTAATGTTGAACCGATAAGGGTATTTGAAAGGGATGGTAAAATAATGAAGTCTCGATAATCGACGACTAGAGGCGTTTCAGCGTGCCGGCGTACCGATTCGTTATAGGCTGGCCATGCCTCATGAAATCGGTCTCCGAAAAATTACGACAAGGAATGGAGGAACTTCCATAAGAGTTCGCGGGAGGTAAAAAAATGAATGAATTTGATGACATAAAAATTCGAGCTGAGAATGAATTTAATCACATTCAGGTAAGTTCTAAGCGAGATCTGGTCAAGTTACTACACCGACTGTCCGATGATTTTCAAAAGAATTTGACCGACTGGGGAAATAAATCGGTCAACTGAATATCTCGATGCCATGGCCGCATGGGTCGAGGATATGGAGGGCGATCATCTAAATTTTGGCATACCCATTCCAACGGACGTGCCTTGGGGGTGTATTCGGTGATATGGTGATCGCCGCGAGGAATTACGAGTAACATACCGAAGAATCGAACTGGAATGGTGTCACACGAGGAAAGATGGCAGGAAGTATGGGGTCAGAAAGACGGAAAGAAATGGGTCATCTATGAAGTTACGCGTCAAGTCAAAGCGCACTACCGTCTCCCACACCGTCAAAGGTGTTTTTTGGGTTTAGGATTCGAGTTTTTTGACAATAAAACATGCCCGCCTCCTTTTTCTTAAATAGTTAGATCTGCTTTCAATATCGCACCGCCTGTATAAGGCGATCGCCATCATCTATTCGTGCAAGGTAAGCCTTGCTACATGAAACCGAATCAGCTCATTCCCGACTACTCGAAAATGGCTGGCCGTGCCATCAGACGTTCAGAGCCTGCAATGTTACCGCTCACGTCACTCGAATCCAATATTCTCGCGATATTTCTTAGCTACAAGATCTTTTGCGTAGGCTAGCTTTGTGTCTGTTCCTGTTTTTCGTTTTGCGGCTTCGTAGCGGCGGCTGACGGTTGAGGGGTCGAGGCCGGTGAGGTTGGCTAGTTGCGGGAAGCTTGCACCGATTTGGCGGCCGGTGAGGATGAGGACCTCTTTTGCCATTACGGCTTGAGCGTTCTTGCCGGAGCCGTAGAGATCATTTCGGGACATTCCGAGAACAGCTTCCACGGCGGCGATGAGGCTCTCTCCGTCAAAGGGCCGCTGCTCATTTTTCCTTTCGATCCGGCCGCACTCAAGTTCGACGTCGCCTAAACGGTGGATATGTGCGTCGACAAATTCCTCTGAACCTAAGATATCGTTCTCAGCCCACATATAAGCTGATTCGTCTTCGTCATAAGCTGCACCCACCCATTCGGCAAAGTCCTTGCGTGCGGTCTCTCTCTTATTGCCAAAAAGCCTTAGAACCGGATCGACATCCACGATGCCGCTGCATGCCCGATCCTTGCCGGATAGGGTGCGGCAGATCTCTGTAGGCCGGAGGCCGGCGTTCGGGTTGGATCGACGCGGCGCTGCCACCGCCGCGCGACCTTAATGCGGCTGCAAAAACTGATATAATCGTCGGATAATTCTAATTTCAACCCGGAGAAAATATTATGCGTAGATTAACCAGCCTGTTCGTTTTCCTAAGTTTTCTTGGCTCTAACGCCGCGGCCCACGGTGATGACAGCCATTTTCCACAGCAGCAGGACGTGACGGTAAGAACCACAAAGGTCATGGGTAACGTGTATTTGCTGCAGGGCAGTGGTGGAAATATCGGAGCCTCGGTCGGACCGGACGGCATCCTGATCGTTGACGACGATTACAAACAAGTCAGCAAAAAGATCTCGGCAGCGCTAAGCGACCTGGGCGCGGCGATACCGAAATTCATCCTCAACACCCATTGGCACGGCGACCACACAGAGGGAAATCTTTTCTTCGGCAAGGATTCGATCATTATTGCGGATGCGAACGTCCGCAAGCGGGTTTCGCAGGAGAATACGATATTTGGCGAAAAGGTGCCTGCCTATCCATCCTATGCCTGGCCGATGATCACATACCAGCAAGAGATCTCGATCCATTTCAACGGCGAGGAGATACGAGCGGTCTATTATCCGCACGGCCATACGGATGGCGACACCGTCGTCTTCTTTACCAGATCGAACGTCGTACACCTGGGCGACGACTTTTTTGCCGGTCGCTTTCCATTTGTCGATCTGGACAACGGAGGGAGCGTCCAGGGCCTGATCAATAATCTGAGCGCGCTCATTTCGGAGATCCCGGCGGACGCCAAGTTAATTCCGGGACATGGCGGGATCTCGACACTCGAGGATCTTAAGAACTATCAGGCAGTGTTAAAGGAAACCGCGAGGATAGTCCAGGATGCGATGAAAAAGAAAAAGACGCTGGACGAGATCAAGAAGGCCGGGCTGCCCGAAAAATACAAAGATTGGGGGTCGGGCTTTGTTAAGAACGATCTTTGGATCGAGACGATCTACAAGAGTTACGCGCAAAAGTAGGGAAATGAAGGCGTCGCCCTAGTTTTTCGGTCCCTCAGGGTTTGAAGTGTCACCCGGCATGTATCTCGTGAATATGCCGCCTGTTTCAATCTTTGTCGATCGTTGCGGTTCCCTACGTTCCGCTATCGCTCCGTGGGGAAATAGACGTTCGAGACTCCTTACGGCATTCATCAGAGTATGTCCGAAATTCATTTTGCCGGTCTGATATTCATTTCGGAGTCTCGTCTGACATTCATTCCGGCGACTCGATCTGGCATTCAGGATGCCTGCGGTCGATCCAGGATATGGCGGTGTTGCGAGGACATCGGCCGCCACCGAGTATGACAGGACGGCCGGTTTTGTCTGTCGCAATTTTTTTAGCCGAAGCTAAATTTCAGAGGTGACGGTTTGACCAATAGAGCATCAGCGGCTCCGTTCCGGTCTTGCTGGCCCTTCGCGACGACGATGTACAGAAAATGGCACTCTGGTAGTCTCTCTATTCCGAAATCGGTAAAGCTTGAAGGCTCACAGCCTGGCTCCACGTAAAATGAGCAGCGTTCGGTATTAGGTAAACGTTTAGCAGGAGACGACGGGGGGGGCCCACCCTTTCTGGGAGCCGGAAAAACTCCTGAGAAAGCTCTCGACGAATTGACCGATCCAGCCAACAATTTGATCCTGAGCGTCGCTAGCATCTGGGAAATGCAGATCAAGATCCAGCTGGGAAAATTAAAGTTTGACGATCTGCTTTCCAAGGGGACGCCGAGCAACAAGCCGTTAACGGCATCAGGATCGTGCCCATTGAGACATCCCACGTTCTGTATTTAGGAAATCTCCCTTTCCACCACAAAGACCCATTTGACCGGATGCTTATCGCTCAGGCTCTCGTCGAGGATATGACCATTGTCAGCCGGGACGCCGATCTTTCACGCTATGGAGTCAAACTGCTTTGGTAAAGTTGGAGACGAGACGGGGGCAGACTTGCAATTGTGCAATATTCTCGCCATATTTTTTGGTCGCAAAATCTTTTGAAAAGTCTAATTTGGCGTCCGTGTGTGCCTTGCGTTTTGCGGCTTCGTAACGGCGGCTGACGGGTGAGGGGTCGAGGCCATTGAGGCTGGCTAGTTGCGGGAAGTTTGCACCGTTTTGGCGGCCGGTGAGAATGAGGATCTCTTTTGCCATTACGGCTTGAGCGTTCTTGCCGGAGCCGTAGAAATCATAGATTCGCAAAACAGACATTCCAAGACCATCTTCGACGGCGGAGCCGATCAGCTCGGAGACGAATGGGCGTTGATCCTTCGTTTCCGATCGCCTGGCTTTTCAATCGGTGTCACTCAGCGTTTATCTCGTGAGATATGCCGCCTGTTTCACAGGCTCTTGATCCTTTGGCCGTAGGTTCCCCACGTTCCGCTATCGCTGCACGTGGGGCTAAATTATTCCGTCCGCTCCGCAGACTCTTATCTGACATTCACTCCACGGAGTCTCGTCTGACATTCATTCTGCGGACTCTCATCTGACATTCATACCGGGGACTCGCATCTGGCATTCACGATGCCTGCCGGCTCGATCCCGAGATACGTTCGGTGGCTGCGATAGGGACATTCCTCTGTGGCCGCTACCGTCCGTGCACGCATCGGTGCCGGGCGTACGTGGCCCGCACGTAAGTAAGGGCGTAGTCGTTGTCAGAACCTATCGACCGTCAGCAGGTCGCCGATGCGTTCGATGGTGATGTCCGGTGTCGGATATTTCGCAACTGACTCCAGATCGAGGGCGTAGTGGCCCTGGCGGGGGAAGACGGTTGTTACGCGGTCGCCCCAGATCTCTTTGACGGCGGCGAGGATGCGGACCTTGTCGTCGATGAGGACGTATTTTTTGGCGGGGTAGCAGCGTTCGATCTCGCTGATCTCGGTTTCTTTGTGTATATAGATCAGGACATTTCCGTCAAAGGCGTCAAAGAGGCCTGAGCGATCGATCTTTCGCGGCTGAAAGACCACGTCGCCGTCGGTGAGGATGACCACGGTTCCCAGTTCACTGCAGCGTTCGACGACATCGAGCGAGTTTGGGAACAGGCGGTTGGCAAACGGGTAATTTACCAGATATGTTGAGACAGCTATCAGCGCCTGATCAAAGTGATGTTTGATACGGTATCGCTGCAATGCGCCGAGGTAATCGGCGTAACCGAGTTCCAGGCGGAGTTCCTCAAAGATCCGCCAATAGCTGGTGCATAATTCGGGGCCGACCGCCTTTTCCAAAAAGATCTTCAGATCTTTTGTGACCCGGTCGTTATCGAGCAGGGTGTTATCGACATCGAATAAAAAAACGGTTTCATGATCGGCCATAACGCAATTTTCTCCTTTCAGATATCAAGTAGATCATCGGAACCAGCTGGTTTAGAGCAAACGCTATGAGTTTTGCTGCTTAGAAAGATCGATTATCTGCTGTAAATCATTTGGGATTGGCATTGCTTTGAAAAACCAAACATTGGCTCCACCGGTGTTGCCGGCAGGATAAATACCCAATGGCGTTTTGGTCGATGCTCCCACGATGCGAATAACCTGCCCCCAGATCTCACGCGGCGATCGTTGTTTGAAGGCAAGCTTTAACATCCGCCAATGGATCCGCGTATGTTGATACGTCGAAGCCTGCCCCAGAACGTGGGCTCGTTCCAAGTGATAGAACGCAGTCTGGTGATCGCCTGACGTTATGAGCAGATCAGCTAACGCTATCTCATCTTCGATATGTTTTTCAACGGGCGTGGCCATGATCTTTGTTCGCTAAAACCTATTTCGCTAACTCCTCGCTGATCAATGCCCTCAGCCCCTCTTCGCCAAATTTAACCAACTCGCGTCCGTTGACAAGAAACGTCGGCGTCATACGGATCCCCAGACCTTGACCGTCCTTTTGGTCTTGTGCGATCGCTGCATCAAAACGCTTTTCGTTGATGGCGGCGGCTGCCTTTTTCGTGTCCAGTCCCAGCTCTTTGGCATATTTATCAAATAACTGGTTGATAGATGGCGCGTCAACCGGCGGCGGCGCACCATGTTTTGTTCCCCATTCCGGTTGTTTCTCAAATAACAATTCCTGTGCCTGAAAGTATTTTCCCTGCTCCCCGGCCGCGGAAATAAAATTAGCCGCGGTGATCGAGTTTGGGTGAAGCGGCATAAATCTGGCCACATACCTGATCTTTCCCTCATTTTCTTTCAGTATCTTTTTGACTATCGGGCCAAACTCCGCACACGTTTCGCATTCCGGGTCGTAAAACTCTACTAACGTCACCTTGGCATCAGCGGGGCCAAGCGTCGGGCTGTCAGGCCGGATCAGCAGGGCCGCATCGGGCTTTGGCTTAGTGACACTATTTGAAGTGTTACTAGCCGTTATTCTTTTTTCCTGAACCGAATCGCGATAGTAACTTGAACCGAAAAATGCCGCTCCGATCACGACAAGCAAAATGACACCTAAAACTATAATTTCTTTTCGCACTAATATTGTTCCTTTTGTTTATAAAACAGCAGGCAAAGGGCAATGCTGACAAACGCCCCGAGCCCCATCAATGGGATCGTAATAAATCCCAGCCATTCGATCTGGACAGCATTACACGGAACGCCTTCGGCGCATGGCGTAATGCTTTCGGGAATGAACCCGTAGTAAAGCAAGTTGTGATAGATCGAGATCACAAGCCCCACTAAGCAAAGCGGTAATGCGTAAGCCTTTACCCGGCTGTCACGCAGAAGGATACCGGTTCCGATGATCAGAACGAGCGGGTAAACCGCGATCCGCTGATACCAACAGAGAACACACGGCGGCAAAAGCATTACTTCACTAAAAAAAAGACTGCCAACAACGGAAAGCAAGGCAATGCCCCAGGCGATGTAGGGCAGCGTTTCGTTCAGTTTTCCGCTTCGCTCGAAGTTGCTCATTTACTATCCAAACTAAAAATGCGTTTCGTGAAACGCGAGATCAAAACACAGGGGGAGCGAGTTATCGACGCCAAAAAGTGACGATCTAGGTCAACTCGTCAACCGCTTGTAGATAGCAGGCATCCGCTCAGGCAAACTCAATACGTCATCGATTATAGTGTAACCTACGTCGCCATAGAGGTCGCGGAGCTCGGCCTCTGATTCGCGGTCAATGGTAATGCAAAATGGTGTGACGCCGGTCGTCTTGGCCTCGGTCAACGCTTCGCGAACATCCTCGCGTGCATAGCGGGCGTCGCCATAGTCGTGATCGTACGGGCGTCCGTCCGTCAGGATGATCAGGAGCTTTGTACGGGCTTCCTGCTTTATCAATTTGGCAGAGGCGTGCCGGATGGCGGCACCGAGGCGGGTGTTGTTTTGAAACGTTATGCCGCCGATCCGCCGTTCGATGACGTCAGAGTATTTCTCGCCAAAATCTTTGACGACGTAAAATTTCACATTGCGGCGGCCCTCGCTTGTAAAGCCGTTTATCGAATAGACATCGCCGACCGCCTCGAGGGCCTCGCTCATCAGTACGAGGCCTTCTTTTTCGATCTCGATGATCCGCCGGCCGGGGTGGGTGTAGGGCTGCAGCGGATTTCGCGTGATCGTCCGGGCGGTTGATGACGACTGATCGAGCAGGATCGACACGGCAACATCCCGCCGACGGCGAAGCCGTTTTGTGTAAATATTCTCTGACTGCAGGCCATCAGCTTTTTTGTCGATGACAAAATCGACGAGTGCGTTGAGATCGTAATCCTCGCCATCCAGCTCGCGGTTTATGCGGGTCAGGTTCTCGGGTTTCATCAACTGAAACTGGTAACGGATGGACGAGATGACGCCGCGGTAACGCGAGCGGGTGAGTTCGACAAAATTGCGGTCACCCTGTTTTACCTTTTTCTCGATGACGCGGCTCCAGCTTACGCGGTAATCGTTTAGCTCGCGGTCCCATTCGTCATAGGCAAACGCGACATCGTCGGCCTCGAGCCCCTGCTCGGGTATTTCGCTTTGCGACCAGGCCTCGGCCCCCTCGATGTCATCAGGCTCGCCTTCGTCGTCAAGGCTGTTCCAGGCGTTAAACAGATCGCTGACATCCGTCGATCTCTTTTCACGCTCGCGTTTTACCTGATCTTCGGTAACTGCTTCGGCGGCGTTTTTATCGTCATAGGCAAACTCACTCTTTTCTTCGGTACTGTCGGACTCGGCTTCCTGCGTCTGCTCGGGCGAGATATTTTGGAAAAGGTTATAAACGCGGCTTGTGGCCATCAGCGAGTCTGCCACGGTTGCGTCAGGCATTATCAGATATGACTCGATGACCGACTCGATCTCAGATACTACCTGGCCGTAAAATCGTTTGGCGTCATCGGTCGCTCCGCCGCAGAGCGTGATCTGAAACAGCAATTCAAACGGCACCTGATGCATCGGCAGGTCAAAAATATACGGCCTGTTCGCCTGAAGGTGAGATCTCATCAGGTCGAGGTCTTTGCGCAGCCCGCGGTAGGTTTGTCTCAGATGATGGTCGATACGGGCATTTTCCATCGTGCCAAAGATCTTGCGGGCGAGCCGCGGTTCCGGGAACGCGGTAAGGACCGCTGTGTAGTCTGAGTTTTTCGGCAGGCCTTTGCGGCGTTTT
The DNA here is from genome assembly GCA_963834975.1 of Blastocatellia bacterium. Taxonomy (GTDB): domain Bacteria; phylum Acidobacteriota; class Blastocatellia; order Pyrinomonadales; family Pyrinomonadaceae; genus OLB17. The sequence goes on along the minus strand of CAWIDZ010000010.1, from coordinate 739,578 downwards.
TTTGTCTCGGCCTTTATCTCCGCATCGGACAGGGCCTTTTCGCCTTTTTGTACGTCTGTTATGTAGCCGGCCAGTGAGAATGCGTCCCTTTCTTCTGCGGTTGCTGAGTAAAGCTCGGTTAGATCGGCAAAGGCAGCTTTGAGAGGTCTGCTGTCGCGCTCGAATGTACCAAATTCGATCTGTCCGGCTCCGTGAGCGGCAAGCACTTTGTATAGCCTGAAATCGACCACGTCGTCGTCAAATTCCGCTATGGATGACGGCAAATAGATGGTCTTGCCGTCGCCGATGCGTGTTTCCTGCGGCATCGCCGCGAGTGGCGAGATCTCGATCGTTTTGCCGGTGAGTGCCTCGACATACATTCTCAGTACGCTCTGCACGCTTTCAAGCGGAAGGCCTAAACGTGTTTCCTGCAGCTGGTCGTTTGATGCCCGTGTCTCAAGGGCAAAGTAGCTGCGGCGGGCCTTGGCCGAATCAGCCAGCCGCTCGTCTATACCCTTTTCGACCCACTCCTCAAATTGCTCGATCGAGACCTTTTTGAGAGCACCGGCGCTCGACTTAAAGGCAGCCAGGGCACTCTCGGCATCCGTTTGGGCTATCTTTTCGGTCAACTCGAGTATGCGGCGGATCTCGCTGTCGCGGCCGGTTTTTTTGTTCCGTTTGAATGAGTCGAAAAATTTCGGCGTGGCACGCAGGAATGAGATCAATACCGCGTTTCCGTGCCGGGCTATGGCGGTGGCAAGCGAATACCAATCGCCAAAAGCCGATCGGGAAACCGCAAAGATATCGCTGCCGGACCTCACAAAATGCAAAGTCACGCTGCCGCCGAACTCTAAAAATTCCCCGGCCTTTTGCATAAGGACCATCACATCGGGCACGGTAAGCTTATCGAGCGAAGCGGGCAGGTCCGCCCAAAGTTCGGCGGCCATTCCGCCGGTCCTGTTTGCAAACTGTGTTGCCAACGACACTACCGCATCGGCGACCGCTCCCGAGTCATCGCCGAACCGGGCAATGCTCTCTGCCACCGCAGGCGTATGTTCGAGAAATTCGGCACTGTGTTTTGCCGACCGCTGTGCGATCTCAAGCGCTAGAACCAACGTTTCGGCCAAAAGCTTGTCGTTCCCGATCTCTGCCGCGATCGCCGGGATCAGTTGGAACGTGTTGAGGGCTATCGAACTCGACAAAACCAACTGCCGCGTACAGATCTGAAAAAGGGCAGGGCGTGAGGCCGGCGGGATATGTTTTAGTGCGGAAACCCCTTTGACGAAGAAAGCGGACCCGATGTCGGCACTGCCCATCGCAAGCCGCCGCCCGAGCTCGCCCCAATTGCGAATATCATCGGCCGTCAGGATCCTCGCCGCCCGCGGCACCGCCTCAACAAAATCACGGCTGACACGCAGGGAAACTCCCGCCAGGGCCGCGCTTACCTCGAGGGCCGCTCGCCGCTTGTCCGCAGGCAATTGTCCGAGCCTGCGGGCCAACCCAGTAAGAGTTGGCTTGTCGTTTTTATTATTTTCCGCCACACATCAATCTTATGAGAAAACCGCGAAAGGCGAAAAGACGATGTGTGAATTAGGAAGGATCGGTGCAGGCCCGATCAGTGGTGATGCTCGCCGGTAACCTCGTTAAGCTTGCTGATATCGAGCAGTTTTGAGAATTCATCAAAATGGAACATTGCCTCATCTTTGCAGTAGTCGCAAAAGAATGTAACATCCTCACCGAGGTACATATCCTTTAGGTGATAGGCGATAAAACATCCATAGCAACGCTGAATACGCTTGCCAAATTCCTCGAGAACATGCTCTTCCGATTCCATCAGTTACTTTACAACCCCTCTTTTTGAACTCTCAATAAACTCGGTCAGCAGATCGACCTCGGCGCAGCCTTGTATGTCTTTCCTGATCTCGTCGACCGCTTGTGTCGTGTTCAGCTTTGCCGACAGCAGCAGGTGAAACGCGTGATTTAGTTTGTCTATGGTCTCTTTTGAATATCCGCGACGCTTCATACCCAGGCGATTGAGGCCGTAACATTTCGCGTGGTTGCCCTGGATGATCGCAAACGGCATCGCATCTTTAACGACGACCGAGTAGCCGCCGACAAATGCTTCGTAACCTATGCGGCAGAATTGATGAACTCCAGAATAGGCGCCGACGCTCGCCTTATCGGCGATCTCAACATGCCCCGCGAGTGTCGCCGCGTTCGCCATTATGATCTCGTTGCCAAGTTTGCAGTCGTGGGCGACGTGGGCCTGAGCCATCAGCAAATTGTCGTCACCGATCCTGGTCAATCCGCCGCCGCCGGCAGTACCGCGGTGAATGGTCACAAATTCACGGATATGATTGCGTTTGCCGATCTCGGCTGCGGTCGGTTCGCCGGCGTATTTCAGATCCTGCGGTGCGAGGCCTATCGAAACAAAAGGAAAAACATGCGTATCGTCACCGATCGACGTTTTACCGTCAACAACAACGTGCGAGTCCAAGCGGACCCGATCGCCAAGGGTCACTTCGTCGCCGACGGTGCAAAATGGCCCTATCGAACAATCGTTACCAATTTTCGCATTGGTGCTGACAATGGCTGAGGGGTGAATTACTGACGACATACGGGCGTGTTTATCGATCGTCGCCGGTTTTGACTGAGACATCGATAGGATCTTTATTGACAACCACTACTTCTCTCGGGGGCTTTGGCCCGCGGAGGATCAGCCAGGTAAAGACCGCGCAAACCGGAACGGACAATATTATCCCTAACGCCGCCCCACCGACGAGTGTGCCGAGAAAGCCGATAATGCCATATTTGATCTGCCGCTTAACAAAACCAGCGATCAGGGGAATTAAACCCAGCACGAGGCCGACACCGCCGTTAAAAAGAGCGGCATACATTATCGCTTCCTGGGTGGTAATTGTTTGTTCCATAATTTACTCCGCCGGGGGGCGATCGGCAATGATACTCAAAATTTCAGCCTCGGCAGTTACCTGTCCATCGACTGTGGCCACGCCGCGCATTTTCTGCACTTTGGAACCGGTCCGCAAGGCAGTCACCTCCAACATCAGCGTATCGCCGGGCACAACGGGCCGGCGAAACTTGGCATAATTGATGGCGCTAAAAAACGGGATCTTGTTGTCCCGATCATCGAATTCGCGTAAAACCAATATTGCCCCGACCTGTGCAAGCGCCTCGATCTGCAGCACGCCCGGCATGACCGGTGCACCGGGGAAATGGCCGGCGAAAAATGGCTCATTAATAGTTACCTGCTTAACACCTACGATCCGGATGCGAGGTTCGAGTTCGATCACTTTGTCCACAAGCAGGAACGGGTGCCTGTGCGGCAGTATCTTCTGAATGGCGATCGAGTCGAGTATTGTCATTATCTGGGCGGACACTAAACAAATAAACCAAAAGCCGGCAAAAGGCAATTTTACCGGCTTTTGACCAAATTAATAAAACAGGCTGCCTGATTATTTAGGCGTGCCGGCTGCTGCCGTTGCCGATGCAGGGCGCGCGTTATAGTAAGCAATAAATTCCTTAGTAATATCGGCTGCCGAATCAAGAGCGAGTATTACACGAGCCTGATCAAGCATTGCGATATCAAGAACGGCCGAAAAGCCCTTCTGTTTTGCAAATTCCTGGATCGCCTTTGTAATGTCTTGCGATACCGGGCCGAGGACTTCGCCGTTTCGCCTTTCGACGGCAGCATCGAGTTCTTTTTTCTTGAATTCACCCTCACGCTGCAGTCGCTGGCCTTCTTCACTCTTGGCAGCTAATGCTTTTTGATCGATCGGAATAGCCGGATTCGAATTCATTTTAGCAATATCGTCAGAGATCGTCTTGAGCTTAGCCTGAATTGTCTTCAATTCATTGACCCGGGGCTGCATTTCGAGCTCGATTGCCTTCAGGGCATTTAGGTATTTCGTTATACCTACTTTATCTTCAGCGAAGGCGCCCGTATCGATCCAACCGATCTTTCCGGAAGTCGCTTGCGCACCCTGTGCAAAGGCTGAGCCAGCCGCCAGGGCCAACAAAATACAACTAACCGCAAATAAACTAATTCTTTTCATTTTCGTGTAAAACTCCTTAAACCTCTATTCTGTAAAGTTCGATCAGATATCAATATCAATACATTCCTTTGAAACCTTTTTAGTAAGATCTGTTGCCTGAGGAATCAAAAAAAGAAACGCAATGTTAAATAAAAGGGGAATCAAAGTCAATTTCTAAAATGTTCGTCCGACCGTAAATTTGATCCCGCTGCGTTTGCCCGGCAGGTAAATTCCCGGTATTTCTGCCGTAAACCCGATCTGGGCATTCGGGTTGTAATAGTAATAAATACGGAAAGGTACGTTAACGATCGGAACCTGAACCCTTAATTCGACTCCAACACTCGACTTGAAATCCGTAAATTTAGCGAAGGCGGATTGATCTACCTGCAAAAGAGAATTTTGCTGGACATCACCGCGAAGGTAAAACTGCTGAACCTGCGGGGAAAGACTGGTCGGGCAGCCAAACCGGTTGCCACGGCAGAATTCATTGATGAAATCCGTCTTGGTCATAACCCGTCCCCGATAATAAAGAATGCTTCCAAAACTGCTTTCAAGGACCGGGGTGTTTATCAGTCCGAGGGCAGTCAACCGTCCGGGACCTATAAATGTATCGTCGGGCAAAAACGCGCTGTTGATGGTCTGTGGCCCGGTTTTGCGAAGGTTAAATACGGTTCCAACGTCAGCATAAAAAGCCATCGACGCCGGCCCGAATAGCGGGATCCGATATTCAAAGTTTCCCAACAGTTCGGTATCACCGCCAATGAACCGGAAATTTTGCGAGTACAGCGCCGGGTTCGCTCCGCCTGTGCCGGTCAATTGGCCGATCGTGATTATCTCATCCCTGGTCCGTTCATCAAGTCCGGTTTCGGTGTTTGCGGTGCCGGACGGATTTGTTGCCACCACGACATTTTGACTCGTGATATATGTGTTAAATGGAGCAATTGGACCGATCGAACGCGAGTCATAGCCGCGAATGTCATTTTCGCTGCCGAGAAAATAACGCGAATATGCCGGGACACCACCAATATACGATAGCGAATTTGAATTTAGGATCTTGTCCTTTACCGCCCAGGTTCCGATCGTGCCGGCCTGGATCCTGAACGCAAAAACCTGCGGATTTTTCGACTTCTTATTTCTTACAGGGATAAACTGCGAATACTGGATCGTGGGTTGATAGGTGCGAACGTCACCACCCAGTCCTGCAAAACCGAACGAGAGCGAGAGCTGTTTGCCGCTAAGAGTATCAATACCATTGGGGGACGGTTGACGGGTGTCATAAACAAACGAACCCGTGATCTGGCTGGTTATAATGTTTGGTTGTTTGTAAAGTACCGGAATTGTAGACGACGGGTCTGCCAAAGAGTTGACCGGTGGATCGTCAATGCTGGTCCCTGAGATCTGATATGTCAGTCCAATTCGGGAAAACTGTGTAAATCTGCGTTTCTTAAAGAAAATTTCAGAAAGAGGAGCAGTCACAAAAACATTGGCCCCGAGAGTTTTTTGGGTAAACAGATTGCTCTCGTCCGTCGTTACTGTGCCGTACGGATCGTAGAGTGCATTTAACACATCAGGGTTCTGCGTAAGAAACGTGCCTTCGCCAAAAAACTGGTATTTGCTGGCAAATACCGAAAATCCGACCGAGATCGGACGATCCCGAAAGTAAGGTTCCTGATAACTCAACTGCAGGCTCTGCTGCCGATTGCCGAGGCCTGCATTTATTGACAGTACCTCGCCGCGCCCGGCCAAATTGTTCGTAGAGTATTCAAGGCCGAAAAAGGTGCCGCCGATACCCGAAAGTCCACCGTTAAACGATATCTGCTGCCGCCCCTTTTCTTTAACTTTGACTATCAGATCAACGTCGCCTTTCTCTTCGTCAGCTCTGATCTCGATATCCTGATCCTTATCGATCGGCTCAAAGTATTGCGTTTGGTTGAGCCGGGCCACAGAGACGTCGAGAGTATTTTGATTGTAAATATCACCCTCATTCAGTAAGAACTCGCGGCGCAGCACCTTGTCACGCGTGAACGTGTTGCCTGTAAATTCTAATCGGCGGAGCGAAAATTGTTTTCCTTCGTCGATAGTGATGCTTATATCGACTATTCCCTCGTTCGGATTGTTGGGATTGTCCTTAAATTCAGGATTGGGTTCGGCATTGTACTGAACGAACCCCTGCCCGCCGTAAACTTTTTTCAGGTCTTCGTAGATCGCATTTTGCAGGCGCTTACCATCGACGATCTCACCCTTTCTCAAGCCGATATACGATAGGATCTGCAGTTCCGAAAAGATCGAGTTACCTTCGACTTTAAGTTCGCCGACACGGAAAACTTTGCCTTCTGTGATGGGCACCTTGATCAGTAACGTATCGTCTTTCGACGTAATGAGCGGCAGGGGTAAACTTCCGATGATCGGCGGCCCTGTTCGTTTGTAGCCGAGGCCGATGACCTCAGGCTCGCCAACACGTGCCTGAAAATATCCTTTCGACCACATGTATGTGCGGACATTACGGTCGAGATCATATTGCAGCTTCCTCAGGTCGAGTATATCTTCGCCTTTGACCCGCGAGACCAGTCCGGTCTCTTTGACCAGAACCAATGCGTTCCTGAGTTCTTTGTCACTAAAATGCTGATTACCCTCAAACTCTATCTGGACGATCCTTGAGCGGTTACCTTGCTCGATATTGAATGTGACCGCGATCGATGTGGCCGAGACCTCATCAGTTTCAACAGTGACTTTTGCATTCGGGTACCCTTTGGACGCTAACATTTCACGAAGCGTGCGGGTCGCGCCGCGTGCCTTTACGGGATCGAAAACAGATTCTTTTGAAACACCAACACGATCTTCGCGGAACTTTTTGAGGATGTCCGATTCGCTCAGAGCCTTAGAGCCTTTGAATTGCAGGTCGCGAATGATAGGAAGCTCGCGAACTTCGAAGATGACATTCACACCGCCGCGAATGCCATCCTCGGTCAGGACGCGGGTTGCGGTCTTGTCAAAAAAGTTGAGCGAGAGCAATTCTTTAAGGTCGCGCTCAAGAGCTGCCGGGTCATATACATCACCCGTGCGAGTTTTAATGTAGTAAAAGAGATCTTCGTCCCGTAAGCGGCGATTCCCCTGGATATCCACGCTTTCGACGATCTGTTGCGGCTGAACGGTTGATCGGTCAGGGCTGTTTTTGCTCGTTTTGTTTATGGAGTTGGCGGCAGCGGGAGCCGCCAAAATAACCGAGATCAATAAAACAAATCCGAGTTTGCGTGCGATATTCATAAACCGAAAACTTCCCTTCACTGCAAATTAAAAAGCTTCGAGAAGCTTTTGGTTCGCCGTTGTCCTTGTCACAAGATGAATAAGATATACCAATAAAAATGGCACTTCAACGTCGGATTTTAATTGCCTGTTGGATTCTATCGAACCGTTACAGGTTGCCTTTTTGCTTCCGCGTTTCAAACTAACGAATTATACAGGGAAACCCGCAAAAATAGAAAAGTGAAACGCATCCACGGGTCGACTCAAATCAGATGTTTGATGGATCGACAGATCGGATGCAGGTGCAGTGTTTAGCGATCCGGGTCAGGAAACGACTTTGCAATAGTCCGGGTTTTGTCGGGAAGACCTAGGCCTTTTGCGTAAGTTCTTTCTGTGGTTTTTTGGAGCGGACCTCACGGAAGGCCAATTTATCGCCGACGGCGTGAACTTCGACCGTGCTCTGTTCCGTCACCTCGCCCTGGATCAAAGCTTCAGAAAGCTCATCCTCGACATATTTTTGAAGAGCACGTTTGAGCGGCCGCGCACCATACTTGCGGTCCGCGCAGGTTTTATCGATCAGCCATTTGCGGGCATCGTCTGTAAGCACTATTACAAGCTCACGGCTCTCAACAATTTTGTTGAGTTTAGCTATCTGCAGGTCAACGATCTTCAGCAGGTCGTCCTCAGCCAATTCGTCAAAAATTATTATCTCATCGAGCCTGTTTATAAATTCCGGGGCGAATGTCTGCTTGACCTGAGACATCACCTCGTTTTCCAGGTGGCTGCGGGACGAGTCGGCATTTGCCTGAAACCCGAGTGACGTTTGCTTCTGGATTATCCGTGCTCCGATGTTTGAGGTCATTATGAAGATCGCATGTTTGCAGTCAACGACCTGTCCGAGCGAGTCCGTCAGCACACCATCCTCAAATACCTGAAGCAGAACGTTTAGAAGTTCCGGATGCGCTTTTTCGACTTCGTCAAAGAGAACGACCGCATATGGCGAACGGCGTAGTTTCTCGGTCAGTTGTCCGCCCTCTTCGTGTCCGACGTATCCGGGAGGCGAACCAATGAATTTTGAGACGGCGTGCTTTTCCATAAATTCGCTCATATCAAATCGGATGAGCGAGCGTTCAGAGCCAAACAGATACTCCGCGATCGAACGGGCGACCTCGGTCTTGCCAACACCGGTCGGCCCGAGGAAAAGAAACGAACCGACAGGCCGGCTCGGATTTTTAAGTCCGGCCCTCGACCGCCGTACGGCCCTTGCCAATGCAGAGATCGCTAAACGCTGCGAGACGATGCGTTCATGCAATGCACTCTCAATTGTCAGCAGCTTTTCGGCTTCCTGCTGCTTGACCGATGTGACGGGGACGCCGGTCCAGCGGGCAATGACCTCATCAACATCATCTTTGGTAACCTCGACAGCGAAAAACGAATCTTCGAGCGAGCGTAACTCATAGGAGATCAGCTGATCTTCGTTGGCGGCGGTGCGCTTCCAATTCTCAACAGTTTCCTTCCACGAAGGCTCACCGCGATTTTCATTTTGATAACGGAGCTTGGCCCGGGCGCCGGCCTCGTCTAAAACGTCAATGGCTTTGTCAGGCAGGAACCGGTCCGCGATATAGCGTTGAGACTGGGCGACAGCGGCCGCGAGTGACTCTTTAGAATATCTAAGCTGATGAAACGCCTCATAGCGTTCGACGATGCCGCCTATTATCTCGAGAGCCTCGGCCTCTGTTGGCGGTTCGATACGCACAGACTGAAATCGGCGTTCAAGGGCGCGGTCTTTCTCTATAGATTTGCGAAATTCGCCGGGCGTTGTTGCCCCGATGCACTGAATATCGCCGCGGGACAGAGCGGGCTTCAAAATATTTGCCGCATCCAGCGTGCCTTCCGCAGAACCTGCCCCAACCAGGGTGTGAAGCTCATCGATAAATACAATATTTTCGCTGCTCTCTTTGAGCTCGGCCATGATCTTTTTCAGACGCTCTTCAAACTGGCCGCGGTATTTGGTCCCGGCAACCACCGATGAGAGGTCCAGCGAGAGGATGCGTTTGTTCTCTAAGAACGTGGGGACGTTCTTCTCGACGATCCGCTGTGCGAGCCCCTCGACAATGGCGGTCTTGCCAACACCGGATTCGCCGATAAGGACCGGGTTATTTTTTGTCCGGCGGCAGAGGATCTCGATGATGCGCTCCATTTCAGGTTCGCGGCCGACCAGAGGGTCGAGGCGGCCCTCAGCGGCCTCAACCGTTAGATCGCGGGTAAATTCGAGCAATCCGGGAGTCTTGGAGTTTTCTTTGCTTGCGGCCAGCACACCAGGTATGCCGCTTTGCCGCGACATCTCTTCACGCACGTCCGGCAGGCGCAGGCCGTAGCCAAAGAGGATCTCAGCCGCAACAGATTTCTCTTCGCGAACTATGCCCAAAAGCAGATGTTCCGGGCCTATGTGCCGGTTCTTTAGCTGGCGGCTCTCGTCATTGGCGTAGAACAAGATTTGCTTGGTCGCGGAAGACAAGTGTAGCTCGGATGACTGCGGGATACGATCGCGGAGCACTATCCTCTCCTCGACGTCACGACGAATAGCGTCAACTGTAAGGACATGTCGAAATGGGAAAAATCGGGCGGACAGGGTCTTGTCTTCTCGCATCAGGCCGAGCAGAATGTGCTCAGGAGCGATGACCTGCGAGCCATATTGGAGGGCTTCGTATCGGGCAAAGAAGATCACTCTGCGGGACCTTTCCGTATAGCGTTCAAACATAGGATTCGGATGCGGTCGATCGTTAACGACAACATTATAACGAAAAACCGAAAAGCGGCAACAAATTAATTTTCTAAACCTGATTCTACGAGCTTGAGTAGAATACAGTTTCAAAGAGGCCTGAAATCCACAAGAAACCCGGTTATTTTGCCGAAATTACGAAAAAAAGTTCTACAGGCTAATTAGCCATCTCTGACCGCATATCAACATCAGGCTCTTCGACCTGGCGGATCTCGCGGACGAGGGCTTCGTCCTTGTTGGCGATTCCGCGAAGGATCTCCCCGGCCGGTGCCAACTCGACACGGGTCGTAAGTATGCGGGAAACGCGGCGGGGAAGTAATTTCGGGGCGATCCCGGCGATCGAATCGGCAAGGGCCACAATGTCACCGCCACCGGACCAATGTTCCCGGACAACAGTTTCGTTGGTTCGATTAACAAGCCTTAGCAAAACCAACGCCACCACATAAAGGTCGTCGACCTGTCCGATGAACGGAAATACGTCAGGGATAAAATCAAGCGGGGAAATGACGTAAACGATAGCAGCGACAAACAGGGCCTTTTCGGCCGTGGGCACCCGCACGTCCTTTAGCAGGCGGCCAAGCAGCAACACCATATTCGGCAGGAACATAAGAAAGCTGCGCATCCGGCCTTTCAGCTCTGATCGCTCGCTCCGCCTAAGTTTGGCTTTTTTGTCTTTGCCGGTGCTCATTGATCTTTTACTGCTTCTAGTCTAGAAATAACCCGGGCTTTGTGCAAGTTTTGATTGATTTGGTTGTATGGTAAATTCAATTAACAATTGTCTGTGTTCAGTGACCAGCAGGCAGGTAGAGAGCAGATCTGGCAACTGACGATGATGACCGGCCACTTAATATGATCCTTCAGCAAATCCGGGAACGCGCCGCCGCCGATCTCCAGCACATCATCCTTCCTGAGGGCGAAGACGTCCGAACGGTCGAGGCCGCCGCCGTTTGCTCACGCGATCGCATAGCCCGCATCACGCTGATCGGCAACGAAGAAAATATTCGCGATCTGGCATCCCAGGCTGGGGCAAATCTGAACGGTATCGCGATCATCGATCACCGCAAATCACATGACCGGGCTAAATTAGCGACGCTCTATCACCAAATGAGGCATGCAAAAGGCGTGACGCTCGAAGAAGCTGAACAGACGCTAAAAGATCCGCTTTATTATGGCAATCTCCTGGTCCGGGAAGGAAAAGCGGACGGATCGGTCGCCGGTGCGACCAACACGACAGCCCATACGGTTGCGGCGGCATTGAGATGTATCGGAGTGAGGCCGGGTTTTAAGACGGTTTCGAGTTTTTTTCTGATGGTCGTCCCGGACAAGGCGTTTGGCGCAAACGGAGCGATGATCTATTCGGATTGCGGAGTGGTCGTCGATCCGGATGTCGGCCAATTGGCTGAGATCGCAATTGCCTCAGCCGATTCGTGCCGGGCACTGCTGCAGGTTGAACCTCGCGTGGCAATGCTCTCATTCTCAACCAAAGGAAGTGCGAAGCATAAGCTGATCGAAAAGGTCGTCGAGGCTACCAAGACCGTCCGGGCACGAATGCCGGACCTTGCGATCGATGGCGAACTTCAGGCCGATGCCGCACTTGTGAAATCTGTCGCCGAGTCTAAAGCCCCGGGGTCGCCGGTTGCGGGCCAGGCAAACGTCCTCATTTTTCCCGATCTGAATGCAGGGAATATCGCTTACAAACTTACCGAACGACTAACGGGCGGCACCGCCATCGGGCCTATCCTCCAGGGCCTTGACCGTCCGTGCAATGATCTTTCCCGCGGGTGTAAAGCCGAGGATATTGTCGATGCGGTTGCCATTACTGCTGTACAGTCGCAGGCTAGAAAAACTTCGTTGCCATCCTAACTCTTTCACTTTTCCCCTTATTCACTTTTCCCCTTTTTCACTTTCAAATGTTAAACACCGCCCCGGATCTGCCGCCGGTAGAAGGCTTTAAATAGTGGTAGAAGCTCTAAATTACCGGTAGAAAGACTTCCAACAGAATAAAGCCTCTATATTTTTACCAAAGCCTCTGAAACAAAAATAAAATGATCTTATTAGAAATATAGCGGCTTCTGACAGAAAAAGGTCTCTATATAAGAAATAAAACCTCTCTACCGGCAATAAAACGGCTCTACCGGTAATAAAATCGTTCCCCAAACGGCGAAACCCAGTAAACACCGCAATTCGCGTTTTGCAACCGGCACGATCACGGGCCCGGAAAAGTGTTAAACACCCAGCGTCCCGCCGCTTTGCCGCTCTGCTACGCCGGCCCGCGGCTTTGCCGCCCTATTTGCGGAAAAGCTATGCTTTTCCGACAGCTGTCAATAAGAATCCCGCGGCTACCGGATTTAGGTGAATATAATTTACCTTTTGCATCAAGGCATCTTCGCCCGTTATCCGAAGTGCGTTTGGATGATGCTCGTAAACCGAATGTTTATGATTTTTTCCGCGATCTTGTATGCGAAGCTTTGCGAGTGAGCTTTCGTAGCCATTCTCTTTTAGATGATCGATCAGACGTTTTGCGGAAATGCCGTTAAGGTAACGCAAGACTTCTTTCATTTCCCGGGCGTTGTCCGTCAGCACATGCGTGTGATCGGGCATTATGACATAGGCAAATATCATTATTCCGGCCGATCTTCTCGCTTCGTCGAAACCATCGCAGACGATCTGTTTAATTGCATCTTTTTGAAAGATAGGCAGGCGGTGATGTGCAACCGAGGCTTAGGTAGTATGCGGGATCGTCTCTTGAGACCTGAAACATTCGACTTTGGGCGGCGGCATAGCCGCAAGAGCTAAGCGAGACTATCGGAAAAGCACAGCTTTTCCGCAAATAGAGCGGCACAGCCGCAAAGATAATTGATCTTTCAACAATTTCCCATTCACAATGAAAATCTGACGCTCAACGAACCCGACCATTATATTTCAACTGTGTTCCGTAATAAAAACGATCGCATATCGCAGGCCAGGCTCCGACGGTTTCCTCATTCGGGGGTTTTTTCTGTGTTGGGAATTGCAATTTCGTTCGGCGGAAACGTTGTGTTTGTAAAACGAATGCCTTGACTTATACCGAGTGGCCGATATCGGTTAACGGCTTGTCATTTCCGACAGGCAGATATAAGTTGGGTTCAGCATCGCGGCCGGCCTTTCGCCGGTTCTTTTCTTCATACATTGCCTTGTCTGCGTCAGCGAGAATGTTCTCGATCGAACGGTTGCCAACGATCGGGACCGGAGCCAGGCCGATGCTGCATGCCAGTTGGTAGGGCTTGTCACCGGTTTCGTTAAACTCATCGATCATGTCGTTGATGCGTTCAGATACGAGGTCGGCGTGCTTATTGTGTGAGCCGATGGTAAGAATGACAAATTCATCACCACCCCACCTCGCAACCAGGTCTGATTCGCGAAGGGCCGATCTCATGATATTTGCCAGTGATCTGATCGCTTCTGAGCCGGCTTCGTGCCCGTAGACATCGTTTATCTTTTTCAGTCCGTCCATGTCGGCGAACATCAAAGTCAGGCCTCGGGCAGTCCCGTCGTGACGTTCGAGCTTGAACTGTTGGTCGGCCATCGTCAAAAATCCGCGCCGATTATAAAGGCCGGTCAACTCATCCTTTAGCGAGAGGTTCTTTAGCTGGTTTTTTGCGTCGATCAATTTAGTTATATCCTGTGCGTTGCCGAGAACGTAGGGTTCCTTACCGGCTTCGGAAACCAATACGCATTGATATTTCCAGACGACCCGCTTTCCGTCATTTGCGACGAGTTCGAATGTCCCTTCAGCCAGGCCCTGATGCTCTATTTGCCTGAGGAAACCGGCAAAATAGTGCTGAAGTTCTGTCGGCATGAAATCGCGAATGTTATGCCCGATCAACTGGTCATATTCGAAACCAAGCGATTTGAGGGCAGCGGGGTTTACCGTAAGTAGGATCCCGTTCAGGTCATGTATGCATATCATGCTCTGGCCGTAATCGAAAAGATCTCGATATCTCTGTTCCTTTTCGGCAAGTTCAGCTTCGAACTGCTTTTGGCGGGTATCGGCTTTATGTATGTTAGTACTAAGAAAGAGAACGATAGCGCACATTGAGACAACACACACAAATATTGTCAGTGCGGCACCAACGCCCGTATCGTAAAGATCCATTTTCTGGCCGATGATACGCAGCCAACCTACTCCGGTTGGAATGAGGATCACGGCAGGCAACAATTTACGGGCCGTGGCGCCTCCAAGGCTTTTGCTTGTCAAGAGTTTTATTGTTTGGCTCTCGCGGTTTGCCGCGAACAGGCCGATTGAACAAGCGACGAACAACATGGCAGTAAGTGCCGCCATGCCGTTATTTGGCGTTATACCGTAAAATTTTTCCGCCCCATAAAGCTGTCCGAGAATCGACGCAAAGGTCAATGTCACCACAAGGGCAGCAAAGAACTCGCTGATCTTCCAAAACAAACGTCGTCCGCCGAGCATGCAGATCGATAGTCCCAGTGCTGCAAAGCTGACAGCTGAGTGAGGTGACATGCGGCCCGGGTACGAACCGGTGCCCGCGCCCCCTGCGTCCTGCAGAAAGAACGTGTCAATACCGATGTTGATGCCGGCCAGATATTCAATAGACGTAAGCACTCCGATCAACAGAATTATCAGGCCACACGTAAACCTCAATAATCGCAGCTTATTGCTGCTGGTAAACTTTGAAATGCACAGGAAACCAATGCCTGCAAATAAAAAAGAGAGTGCAGTATTCGGTTTCATTTCCGGAAATACTGGAAAAACTGAGCTGATGGTCGGGACATTTAGGAATATGCCGACCAATACTAGTGTGGAAATGGCCAATACTGACAGCGAACATGCCAGTACGATGCGATCTTGGACAGATCGCTCAGACAGCGGCAAATAGGACGTTTCCTGCATTGTTTAAGGGTGTTATAGCTAACGAAATCAGCGGAAAAGAGAGGAAGGTCGGAGAAGACCCGCTGTCGCAATCATATCACATGCGTCGGAAACTTTTGAAGAAAAAAGTTTAGAGGTTGGCGATGCAAAACCGGATCTGTGGTTGTTGCTGAAACGGTCTGAGGTTAAGGCGAAAACTGCGAGCCAAGCAGTTATCGTGACACGGTAGATCTCTAAGATCCGATCCCTCTGACGCTTTCCCATGAAATGTCAGAACTCATATCGATCTGGCGGAGCAAAGTCCCGTGGTCATCGTAAAAATCGAACATCCCTTCGTGAAAATTCTGCGAATCAACGCGTACCGCACCAGATAATATCTCGATCGTGCCGTCCTGATATTTGACTATCATCGCCGGCCCCTCGGAAATGGCCCCAAGGCAATTCGGACAGAGGCAGTCGCCAAATTTTGATCTGATGTCTGCCGCTTCTTTGGCCGCGAGGGTTAGATCGGCGCACCAGCAACCGTCAAGCCTGGCCCCGCAGCCGAAATGTTCTCCACACGATCCGCAGGTTTTCGCTTCGGGCTTTTGAACGATCTCGTCATTCATATAGATCTTTTTCTCCCGGGGGCCGGGTCTTCCATCGGCGGTGTATCCATATCCACTGCTCCGGATAGGCACGGATCACGCGTTCAGTTGCAGCAACACAAAGGGCGGTTGTTTCTTGGATGTCACGTTTTCGATCGCCCGTTTTTATCGGTTCTATGATATCGTCGTGAACAATAAAGTACTTCTCTTTTTTGCTCGTCCCAGATGGCAAACATGGGAACGATAACAGCATTTGCACGCAGCGCCAGCATAGCGATCCCGGTTGCCGTGCATGCGGGGATCCCGAAAAACGGAACAAACACGCCTTCCTTGGGATGCGAATTGACGTCAGCTAAAACCCCAACTGGTGCCGCCATTTCTCAGCGTTCTCAAAATAGGCGATGCCGAATTCGTCTTATCGATCTGCTTATTGCCTAGCCGGGTTCGGATAGCAAGTATCAGTTCCTCGATCTTAGGGTTATCCATTCGCCGAGCGAGAAAGCTGAGCGGTTCAAAAAACAAAGGGTATGAAAAAGCCTGCAGTTCCCAGTTGCCCATATGGCCGCCCAGGATGATACGGCCGCGGCCGTCGGCTTTTGTTTTTTCGTACGCTGGCAGCAAAATCAGCATCCGGCTCATATTCGATCAGGTCCGGCAAATTGTTCTTTTGTAAGTTTGCCGAAACGGCTAACGACCGCCATGACCCGCCCGAGGTTTCGGAAAGCGGCTTTCAATATCTCCGTCCGTTCAGACCTAGGCTTTTCTCCGGGAAAGCCAATTCAAGATTTCGCTGGCCAACGCTACGCAGTTTCGTGAGCGAATAGAAACGCGATTCGTCCGGCCGTAATACCGAACCAGTCCGAGACTCTTGCCGGCAGGATGCCAAGAACCCCAAGCAGGGAGCGGGTAACGGCATATTCCAGCCAGATTTGAGGGGAACTTTTTTTTGACATCAGAGCACTCGCCAACTAATTGATTACTTTAGAGATTAAGCGGTGGCAATTCAATTACGGCGACCCCGGTTAACTCTTACAAAACTCTTACATTCACTGCGTCGAAGACCTGATAAGCTCAGACAGTGGGCAAAAACTTGCCCGAAATTTAACAGGTCAAGGGAACCGATATTAATGCAAAACGTAATCGAATTCGCACCGTCACGAGCCAGACCAATACAACTGGAACACAATATTTTTTGTGATCCGCTTTCCATCTGGCGGCCGTAGCGGCCCTCTTCACATTTAGCTGGCAAAATTTGCTGGCAGCGTTTGTATGCTGGTGGGTTGCGGCCAGTTGGGGCGTCGGGATAGCTTATCACCGCCTGCTCACTCACCGTGGATTTACTACATCAAAATGGATGATGCGATTTCTGGCGACATGCGGGACGCTCGGCCTGCAGTCCGGACCGATCACTTGGGTAACGACACATCGGCTGCACCATGCGTTTACTGATACCGACAAAGACCCGCACAGCCCGCGTGAGGGGTTTTGGTGGTCGCACATGGGCTGGATCTTTAAGGGAACTGCACAAAATCAATCGGAGTCGACAAAGCAAAGGTATTCGCCTGATCTGATGAAAGATCCTTATCTGCGATTTCTGGATAAGTATTATTACATTACGACGCTTATTTTGGCGGCGGGTCTATTTGCCATCGGCGGTTGGACGATGGTGTTGTGGGCTATCGTATTTCGGATCACGGTCAGCTGGCACTTTACCTGGCTTGTAAATTCAGCAACTCATCTTTGGGGATACAGGCGGTTTGAGACACGCGACGATTCGCGAAACAATGTTCTCGTGGCTGCCGTCACTTTTGGCGAAGGCTGGCATAATAACCACCACTCGTTCCCGCGATCGGCCAAACACGGCCTTACCTGGAAAGAATTTGATATTAACTGGTACCAATTGCAGCTTTTGGAAAAACTAGGTTTGATCAGCAACGTTTATGCTTATGATCTGGCGACCGAGTCAGAAGCCCCAAAGGAGCTGAGAATAGCGGCTTAAGACATCAGGGTCAACAAAACTAACAAAGGCAAAACGTAGAACTCGCTTTTACTTTTGCCTTTTTACTTTTTACCTTTGGGTTAACCATGCGTCGCCGTAAAACCGCAGTATTTTTCCTTATCTTCGGCATTAGCCTCTCGGTGCTGGCGATAGCCCTCAATATCGGCTGGATCCTGCTCAATCTCCGTGAGGTCGCCCTGTTGGTCTTTGGCATCATCTTTTTTGCTTTGATCATCACGGGGCTGATTCTCAATACCATATTTCTTGTTCGCGAGATCCGGCGTAATGAGCAGCACGATGCCTTTCTAAATGCTGTCACTCACGAATTAAAAACACCGATCGCGTCTATCAAGCTTTATCTTGAAACGCTAAAAGCCCGTGATCTGGACAAAGCAAAAAGGGACGAGTTTTACGATATAATGCTTGCGGATAATCAGCGTTTGCTTGGTACTGTCGACCAGGTGCTGCAGGCAAGCCGGACCCGTGAGAAACAGCGGTTGATGAACCTTGCCGAGATCGATCTTGGTGAATTGGTCGGCGAAACGATCCGCACGGTCCGCGAACAGCAGCATCTGGACGAGACGGCTATAAGATTCTCAACGCCCTCGGACCGCATTTTGGTTATCGGTGACCGCTCAGAACTAAGAACGGCGGTCACGAACCTCCTCGATAATGCGATCAAATATTCCATCGGGCCGCCAAAAATATCCGTCAGGATCGGCTCCGGCGGTGCAAAAACTGCCGAGATCTATATAAAAGATAACGGCGTCGGGCTGACCCGATCGGACCTGAAACGCGTCTTCAAACGTTTTTACAGGGTGCCGAACGCAACCGATACTGCCGCAAAAGGTACCGGGCTCGGACTTGCGATCGTGAGATCTATTATCGATAAACACGGTGGGCGTGTTCGCGCCGAGAGCAACGGGCCTGGTAAAGGGTCTACATTTTTTATTCAACTGCCCCGAAAATAGCGTATGAAGATCCTCATTGTCGAAGACGAGCAGCACCTTGCCGACGGCCTAAGATTTAATCTCGAAGCCGAGGGCTATGAGGCCGAGGTAGTGGGCGACGGAGACCAGGCCCTTGCCGTATTAGGTAAGAAAAGGGTCGATGCCGTCGTACTTGATGTAATGCTCCCTACGATCAATGGTTTTGATGTTGCCCGCTCGATGCGCGAACGTGAGGATTACACGCCAATACTGATGCTCACAGCCCGCGGCCGTCCAGAGGATGTGCTGCTTGGGTTCGAAGCGGGGACCGACGATTATCTTGCAAAACCGTTTGATCTTGAGATATTTCTCGCCCGCCTCAATGGCCTTTTGCGCCGGCGGCAATGGACCCGCAGCGAATCAAAACCGACTGACCCGCCTGCCGGAATGACCATAAACGGCCGTTACATAGATTTCGAAAACCTTGAGTTAAGAAACGGCGATGATGTCGTTCACCTTACACTGATGGAAACGAAACTGCTTCAATATTTGATCGATAACGAAGGCCGCGCAGTCTCCCGCAAAGCGATCCTGGAGGAAGTCTGGCACCTGCAGGAAGATACAGACACGAGAGCGATCGACAATTTTATTGTTCGTTTGAGAAAGTACCTGGAGGAAGAGCCAAATAATCCAACTATCGTTCAAACCGTACGCGGCGTTGGTTATCGATTTGTAGATCCAACCCCGAAGTCAGCATAGTCCCGCCGTGCAAGAACCTTGACCGTCTCCCGCCAATGTTCGTGAAGTTCGAACCGCCAAAGTTCGATCTCCGCCGCAATACAGCGGGCAAAAAAATCAAAATCCCGATGAAAACTCCATGCCGGAGCTGCCAGATAAACCAGGGCTGGCTTATCCAGGATCTCACGGCCTTCGAATAGGTCAGCCGCCGCCAGAACGCCGCGGCGGCGTTGGAGTTCGATCTTTCGCCAGTAGTCAGCTGCCTGAAAGATCATCTCACGGTCGGGCTGTGTTTTTAATTCAATGATCACAAGCCGGCCGTCTTTTCGCAGAGCAAGCAGGTCGATCTTGTCATTTGACGACCGAAACTGGTTGTAAATGGGCGAGAGGATCAGGTTGGCGTCGAGCAGTCCGATATTGCGGCGGAGTATCGATTCAAGCCATGCCTCTGGTGAGGTGCGATAATATTCGTGACGTTTATTTGACGGTTCCGCAGTTCGATATGTGTTTAGGAGTTCAGTCAACTCCTCGATCTCATCCCAATTTTCAGCGGATAGTATCCGCCGCTCGCGTCCCGTTCCGAACCATGCTTTTTCCTTGCCCAAAACCGTTCGGACCCGGGCAAAAGGCAGGCCCATGAATCGCAGAGTTTCGCCCTGCCGCGAGTAAACAATATCAATCTTGTCAGGAGACAATGCAATTATCGCCTGCGATGTTACGCTGGGCAGGGCGTTTGGCGGCAGGGCCAGTTTCGGCGGCTTTTCCCGCCAGAGCTCGCGGATGGTTCGTTTTGGCGACACGGCGAGGCGTGGCGGATCATCTTTGCGAACTATTTCAACTATGGTGATCTTACTTTTCCATCGGGCGGTCAATAGGGCATGGAGCTTTTTGGCATTATTTGCCTGCCGCTTTTCGCAGATGATCCAAATATCGTTAACCGGCTTTTTCTTTCGCAGGCCCAGTTTTTCGAGCCAAAGAATGGCCGCCGTAAAGACCGATTCTACGGTCAACTTAGACGTTATGTCGGCAATGGCCGCGATCGGAAGCTTTTCGGCGTTGTCGAACAGGATCTGTGCAAGGCGGCCGTTCTCTGCATTCAGGGCTACGCGGCCGAGTTTTATGCCCGGGTAATTTTCGGCTATCAGGCCGGCGATCTCATTCGCCTTTGCCAACCGGGCGAGTTCGATCTCAGCTGTAAGCTCTGACGCGGGAATGCGTGAAACGAGCCTCATAGTTTCACGCTTTCTTGCGAACGCTCCGGCGGCATCGATGGTTATTTCGCCCCCACCCGACGACTCAAATCCATTTAACCGCCAGGTATGCAGACCCGCATCATCCAAAAATCCGAAATGGATCTTGTTGCCGTCATCGATCACCTCGATCTCATCGGCAAGAAGAGGGAATGACCGGCCGGTTTCGCGGATCAGCAGCCACTCACTGCTGGTGGTGATGATCTGGCGCAGGTCGTCAGCATTTACCATGTGTGGTTTTCAGCAAAATATTTCATCATCGCGGCGGCCCAGTCGGCGTAACCCTGTTCAGACGGATGAATGCCATCCGCAAAAAATCCCTTAAGCCGGATGTCCGCCGGCTGCGGGTAATAAAACACCTTATCCATTTCGCGTGTAAATTCTAATATATTTGCATTGTGCATTTTCGAGAGTTCCCAGAGGATCGTCTTAATTGGTTCCGGCATGATCGGCGAACAAACGATCATCGGGCAGTTGGAAATAAAGATAACCGCGTCCGGGTTTTTTGAACGGATAATGGCCAGAAGTTCGGTCATGTCCCGGCGCCACTTGGCTGGGCTTGAGAGCTTCATCACATCGTTGCCGCCGATGCCGACAAGTATGTGATCAAATTGCTCCTCGGGCATCTGCGGGACCAACTCATCTATGGTCCGTCGGGCCGTAACTCCATTTTTCCCGAGCACTTGCCAATCCACCGGACGGCCAAGATGTTCATTCAGCCGCTTTGCAAATTGTCCCGCCAGTGCCATTTCATGAGTTCTCGCTCCAAGGCCTGCGACAGTTGATTCGCCGATGACAAAGAGTTTGACGGGTGTGCCCTCCTCGCCCCATCTGCCGTGCTTGTCACCTCCTGCATCCGGCAGAAGCCCAACTTTCCACCGCGTGATCTGTCCCTGCAGGAACAAAAACGGAGCAAAAGGCGTGAGCGTGACCGCCGCGCCAATATATTTTCTCTGCCATGTTCTTAAGTTACTCATTTAATCAGTTCGCCGGGGCTACCGTGTTTTACCCGTTATGATAAAATTCCGTAAAAGATATGTATCTGTCAAAATCGCTACGATCGTTCTTAATTCTAATCGTTTGCGCCGCAATTTTGCAGGCGTGCAGTTCGACCGCAAATAATGCGAACGTTTCGACCTCACCACCGCCCGAGGAAAAAAGCGAATTTCCGTTTTCGACCAAGGAGCCGCCGGTTTACCAGGGAGATTTCTACGCCGGCACCAGCGACTATCAAAACCATTGGTTCGTTGCAAAAAATGGCGACAAATGGCGAGTGGATTTCTTTAAGGACAAAGCGCTGGATTGGACTGAGATGAAAACCGATAAATCGTATTTTGTGGATCACAAAAGGAAGGTATATGCGCAAGAGCCTGAGGGCGACCCCACTAAAGTCGGATCTTCGTACTTCACTTCGCTTTTGTCAGGTTTTTTTAAGGGTAAGGCATACAAAGAATTTGAAGATCTCGGCAAGGAAGGGAATCTCAAGAAATACAAGGTCCACGATAGCGCCGGGTCAAAGGATGAGACTTTGCTTTACGTCGATGAAACTAGCGGGATGGTCGTCAAACAAGAATTTGTCGCTCACAACGATCTCGATGGTACTGCGACGACGGCGAAGTATGTTTATGAGATCAAAGACCTCAAACTCAATGTTGATGACAAGGTATTTCAGTTCCCGGACGGTTATAAACAGGTTTCGTGGGAAGAGTATTCGAGCGCGGCCAAAGCTAAGTAAATGAGCGAATCGAATCCCAGGCCTGAGATCACCGCAGAGCAGCGGCAATTCGCTGAAAATGCATTACACACGCTCCCATTTTCGAAATTGATCGGGATGAGACTCGTCGAACTTCGGCCCGACGAAGCCGTTCTTAGCATCGAGATGCGCGACGATCTGCGGCAGCCAAGCGGTGTCCTGCATGGCGGTGTAACCGCGACCCTGATCGATACAGCGATGGCATTTGCTGTCAGAACGAGATTGGGGATCGACGAGGCTACCGCCACTATCGATCTAACGGTTCATTATCTCAGGCCGCACCTTTCCGGTACGTTTACATGCACGGCGAAAGTCGTGAGGGCAGGAAAACGCATCTTTACCGTTTCGGCCGACGTTGTTGGCGAGGCCGGGAAGCTGATCGCGACTGCGATATCGACGTATACGAGGGTTTAGGGAGTTTTGGAGAGCATGGGAAGTCTGGAAAGTCTGGGAAGGCTGAAGGATCCTCACCGGTCCATGCTTCCAGGACTTCCTTGACTGGCCCGACTTTCTTGACTTTCCAGACTGAACGATGGAGCAACTGCGAAAATTTGCTGCTTACTTCAAACCGTACAAGGGCACTATCCTGGCCGGCATATTTTTCATTTTGTGTTCTATGTCGTTCGGGCTGTTCGTGCCTTACATGGTTGGTAAGGCCGTCGACGATCTGAGTCAGGGTGTGACCCGGGAAAAGATGATCTATTACCCGCTTGTCATCTTGGGCATTAACCTGATGAGCGGCGTGTTCCTGTTTCTGCAGCGGCGGTTGTTGATCAATACGTCCCGCCATATCGAGTTTGATATGCGGCGAGATTTTTATGCGTCACTGGTGGACCAGCCGGCTGAGTACTTTCATTCAACACGCGTAGGCGATCTCATGGCCCGGGCGACCAACGACCTTGCTGCGATCCGGCAGATCGTCGGGCCGATGATCCTTTACTGTTTTCAGGCGGTGTTTGCATTATGTATTTCGCTGCCGATCATGCTCAACATCTCGGTAAAGCTGACCCTGCTGCTGCTGATACCGATGCCCCTCGTGACGCTGACCGTTAAATTCCTTGGTGAGCAAATACACAGGCGGTTTGAAAAGATACAGGGCTTTTTCTCAGACATCACGGCCCGTACTCAGGAAAACTTGACGGGCGTCCGCGTTATCCGGGCATATGCACAGGAGGATGCCGAGATCGAACAGTTTCAAGTCCTCAACCGCGAGTATGCCGACCAGAACCTGCGGCTTGTTAAATATGCAGCCGCGATGCGTCCGCTGCTCTTCTTTTTCATCGGCCTCGGGTTTGTGATCATTGTTGCTGTTGGAGTGCCGATGGCCGTCAGGGGCGAGATATCGGCGGGTGATTTTACTGCCTTCATCCTCTATTTACAGCGGATGATCTGGTACCTGATCGCTCTTGGGTATGTCGTGAATCTCTATCAACGCGGAACCGCATCGCTAAAGCGCTTCAACGCTATTCTCGAGGTCGAGCCAACGATCAAGGACGCGGACAGCGTTCATCAGCAACCGCCGATCAAAGGCGGGATCGAATTTCGCGATCTGAATTTTGCCTATAACGGTAAACCGGTTCTGCAGAACATCGATCTTTTCATCGAGCCGGGTAAGACCGTAGCCCTTGTGGGCAAGACGGGAAGCGGCAAGTCGACGCTTGTTAGCCTCATCCCGCGATTGCTCGATGCCCCGGAGGGAAGCGTGCTTGTCGACGGCCATCCGGTGCGTGAATATCCGATTGCTCAACTTCGCCGCTCGATAGGCTTTGTGCCCCAGGAGACTTTTCTTTTCTCGGACACATTGGCCGCTAACATCGCATTTGGTGTCGACATGGCAGAGGACAATGGCGGAGAAACATCAAAAGGGAATGGCATGCCAAACCTGCAGGATCTATCTTCCAGGATCGAATCAGCCGCTGAGATCGCGGGTCTCGCCGAAGATGTAGAGGAGTTTCCGCATAAATACGAGCAGCTTGTCGGGGAACGGGGGATCACGCTCTCAGGCGGCCAAAAGCAGCGGACCGCGATCGCCCGTGCCGTAATGCGCGACCCGCGGATCCTTATACTTGATGATTCACTCTCGGCCGTAGATACGTATACGGAAGAGACGATCCTTCACAATCTGAGGGGCGTTCGCGAGGGGCGAACCACACTTATTGTTTCGCATCGCGTCTCGACCATTCGCGATGCCGATCTCATCTGCGTTCTCCACGACGGACGGATAATTGAGCGAGGGACACATGACGAACTTTTGGCTCAGGATGGGGAGTATGCCGATCTATATGAGCGGCAGCTGCTCGAAGAAGAACTAGAGGCCACTGAATAGCCCGCCCGCTGATTCAATCGCCTGCATTCGGCATTTCACTCACATTAATAGCACCCGGTGCGATAGTGAGATCTTTATCATCGATCACTTCAGCTTGTGCCCGGACAATATCGCTCATAGTGAGAATGCCGAGAAACTTGCGGCTTTCGCCGCGTTCTATGACCGCAAGGTGACGCATATGTGCGTGATTCATTCGGGTAACGGCGCGGCTGAGGGGTTGATCGGGGTAGACGGTGTGGCACCGGTCCCCGATATTCCTTACCAACTTTTCACCACCGTTGTCGGCCATAGTGCGCCGCAATCGCATCTCGGTAACAACGCCGACGCAGTGCATTTTATCGTTGATTATCGGAAATGTAGTAAACTCGCGGTCCTCGATCTGACGAACCGCCGCTGCGACTGTGAGGTCAGCCGACAGGACGACAGCGTTTGGTTGATATGCATCTCCGATGCGAATAAGTTCGAGCGCATGTGCCATCCCTTTTGAACGGCGAGGCAGGTTGATCCCGTCCTGTTCGAGCAATGCCTCATAGATAGGTACAGGCCTGAATTTTCGCGCCAATCCATAGGCTGTCATATTCGCGATCATCAGCGGTAATATCAGCCCATAGCTGCCTGTCATCTCAAAAATTATTAAAACCGATGTTATAGGGGCCCGGATGATGCCTGCAAAGACCGCTCCCATACCGACGAGAGCGAATGCTCCTATCTCGCTTTCCGCGTGGCCAAGCAAACTTACATTCAATAATCCAAAAATGCCGCCAAGCATACCTCCTATGAACAACGCCGGGGCAAATATGCCGCCGGCTCCGCCCGAACTGTATGAAAAAACGGTTGCGATCAGCTTAAATAGACACAAGACAGCCATTGCCTTGAATGCGAGACTGCCCGATAGGGCTAATGAGAGAGTGTCATATCCGCCGCCGTTAACGCCGCCTTCCCTTAGGAAATATAATGCAGCGACCGCCAAGGTTCCTGTAACGACGCCGCCGACTGCCGGTCGCATCCACAGCGGAAAGGACTTCATCGAGTTAAACCACCCGCGAAGTTTCAGGAGCGATTCTGTAAAGGCAAGTGAGACAAAAGCAGCCGCGATCCCGAGCAGTGCATAAGAGAACAGCGAGGTGACGCTGTACAGCGTGAACTTTTGCGATATGGTAAACACCGGGTGTTCGCCCAGAATTCCCCGCTCGATGGCTGCGGCAATAGCTGCTGCTACGATAACGCCGGACAGGACTGTCTGGTCGAGATCGCCAACGACCTCCTCGATAGTAAATGTCACTGCGGCGATCGGCGCATTAAATGCCGCCGCGATACCCGCCGCGGCACCGACGGGCAGCATCCTTTTTAAGTTCTTCTGTGAAAGCGCAAATGCTCGGCCCAGCTTACTTGCTATGCCTGCGGCAGATATGGACTGTTGGCCCCTCACGCCCGAGTGAGGCACCGGAGCCTATCTGTAAAATACTTATGAGGAATTTCCCGACCGCGTCCCTTAGCGGCAGCCGGCCGCCCCTTACGGCGAAAGCCACTTTGACCTGCGGTATTCCGCTGCCGCGTGCGCCGGGGACGACATATGTGAGAAGCACCCCGCACAGAAGGCCGCCAATAGCCGGCGTGACGATACCGAGCCACATCATATGCGGCGACGCCAGTGCTGGGCCGATCAGAAGGTCCTCTGCCCAACCGATCGACACGTGGAATGCAACTGCCGTAAGGCCGCAAAGAGCACCGACGATAAGAGTGAGAATAAAGACGCGCTGCGATTCGTTCGGGACGAATCTGATAAAGAAGCGGAGTGTTGCGAGTTTGAGCCGCCGCCACCGCGGCCGAAACAACCGCCAATAGGCTTTTGCCTTTGAGCCAAGCCGCTCAATATCCCCAGCATCCGAATTCATCTTCTAATCATAGCAAACTCAATCCTCAACGGATCCAAACTGGTCCGATTGGTTGTCAAAGCTCACTTTTGCCTGGGTTTGTTGGTTCGAAGATGCGTAGGACGAAAAGCACTATAACAGCCAGGATCGTTGCCAGCAATGCAAGGCCTAGCGTGCCGAGGCCCGTGCATGCCGCCTATGGCAGCCGCCATCCAGATGCCTGCTGACGTGGTGAGGCCTTTCACCTGGTGCTCGGCGCTCAATTTGAGGATAGTGCCGGCACCGATAAATCCGATCCCGGTGGCGACTCCCTGTATTATCCGGGACAGTCCTTCAGACGACATGCCAGAGATGCTCCCGGATACGACGAATACACATCCGCCGAGCGTCACCAGGAGGTGCGTTCTCAACCCGGCCTCCTTGCCGCGGAGTTCGCGTTCCAGGCCGATAACAGCGCCGAAGATGGCAGCGGCGACCAGCCGAATAACCACCTTTGCGAATTGCTGTCCGTCCGGAAGTCCGAATATCAGTTCTTGCCAAAGAGTTTCCATATCAAAATACCGGCCAAAATAGTATGTCGCGTTCGGAATATCCCAAACGCACGCGTATATTTTATCCCAAATGGTGTAATTCCGTACGTCTCCAACTTGCCGTTACGCTCGAACGCCAATGAAAATGGGCGCATTTTTCTTTGGCACGGCGATTGATATAGTACCGGCGGCGATCAGATAAGTGCTTACTTATCAATCGTTTACAAAACTTTACTGTTCCTGACAAACTCAGATCGGTAAGTAATTTGAAAGGTAAAAAGGAGAAATTATCATGCGATCAATCAACATTAAAAATTTAGCATCGGTTACGAGTCTTGCCATGGCATTGGCCATGGGTGTAACGGCTGCGAGTGCTCAGGGGCATAATCAGCGTAACAGCCAACAGGATCGCAACTATCAGCAGCAGCAAAAGATCGACGAGCAAAATCGTAAGATCGAACAGGACCGTCAAAAGCATGACCGGCAGCAGCCGGCCGTTAGCGATCGATATCGCGTAAACCGCGGCGGTCAATGGCACAACGTCGACAAGCGGCAGTCGGAACTGCTCAAACAGGCTATTAACGCCGGTTACAAGCAGGGCTTTCAGGCCGGACGGGCCGACCGCACCAAACGGCGTCACTCAAGCTGGTCATCATCCAGCGTTTACCAGTCCGGCACCTATGGCTATCAGCCGTATGTAAACCAAAGCATGTATCAGTATTATTTCCAACAGGGATTTGAACGCGGCTACAAGGATGGCTATAACAGCCGCAACCAGTATGGTAACGGCAACGGCGGCAACGTTCTGAGCTCGATCATGCAAGGCATTTTAGGCCTGCAGCGTTACTGAGAAATTAACTATTGCTAATTAAAGAGGGGGAAACGGCCCGGGCTAAAAACCCGGGCCGTTTTACGTGTTTTTCCACCCCGCAGGTTTCGAATATGAAATTGCCATTGTTTCAACGATTAGAACAGTGTTTCAGTCTCTAAAGTTTTTTTGCAGCCTCTTCAAAAAAACTCTAACGGTCACAATTTTGTTTGAAAACCTGCAAAGATGTCGCCGTCTTTCAGACATTTTTGCAGAGTTCAAAACATCTGCCGGACCTCTAAATAGTTTTTAAAACTCTTGAAAAAACTATTTTTGTTTTTCAAAAACTCCAGAGTATCCACCAAAACGCCGTCTTTATTGGTTCGCCTGCCAGACAGCCGTCAAAGCCAAAAAAAAATATTTGCCGCTCAGGGAACCTTTTCCGTACTTAGTGTGTCTAAGCCATTAAAGACCCGCGGTTCTTTCACCTGTAAATTGCTGTAAATAGAGGAGTTTTGTATCCGCAAGATCATATTTTTGCTTGGGATAACTGTGTCTTTTGTGGTGTCCGGACTAGGACAGGGAGCAACGGAAGGTTCGCTTTATGCTGTTGGAAAACAGGGAAATAACCTCGGTGCCTGCCCGTTGAAAACTACGGCGGTCAAGGCCGACATAAGCGGCTTTATTTCACGCGTTCGCGTACGGCAGGAGTTTGAAAATTCTTTTACAGAACCGATCGAGGCTGTGTACGTTTTTCCGCTCTCGCAAAACGGGGCTGTCGACGATATGACAATGACCGTCGGCGAGCGCGTCATCCACGGCAAAATTATGCGTCGCGAAGAAGCCCGGCAAACCTACGAAGCCGCAAAAGCCCAGGGCAAAACCGCCAGCCTGCTCGATCAGGAGCGGCCAAATGTATTTACCCAATCCGTCGCTAACATCATGCCCGGCGAACGCGTGATCGTCGAGATCAGTTATGTCGAGACGCTGAAGTATGAGGACGGTGCATACGAATTTGTCTTCCCGATGGTGGTCGCCCCACGCTATATCCCCAACAGCGTCAGCGACGGGTCAAAAGTCAGCCCGCCGGTCGCCGGGACCCGTGCCGGACACGATATCTCGATCGAGGTAAATCTGAACGCTGGTGTTCCGGTCGAAGAGATCCGCTCGACATCACACGAGGTCGACCAGATAAACTTTACGCCAAACACGGCCAAGATCTCTCTGAGAGACGAGAAGACCATCCCAAATAAGGATTTCATCCTTCGCTATGACGTGACGGGAAAGCGGATCGAGGACGCGGTGCTCACTCATCGCGACGAACGCGGCGGGTTCTTTACCCTCATCCTGCAGCCGCCGGACAAGATAGCATCGGAAGACAGAACACCGAAAGAGATCGTCTTTGTGCTGGACACAAGCGGTTCGATGTCTGGCTTTCCGATCGAAAAAGCTAAGGAAGCGATGAAGCTCTCGCTCGAGGGACTCTATCCCGAAGATACATTTAACCTGATCACATTTGCCGGGGACACCGCGATCCTGTTCGACAGGCCGGTTCCGGCAACTCGTGCAAATCTCGACGCGGCACAGGACTTTCTCGCTGAACGGAACGGCAGCGGAGGAACTGAAATGATGAAGGCGATCAAGGCGGCACTGGAGCCATCAGACGCTGCGGACCACCTTCGTATAGTTTGCTTTATGACCGATGGCCTGGTCGGTAACGAGGACCAGATCATCGCTGAGGTACAGCGGCACCCGAAGGCACGGGTATTTTCATTCGGTATCGGAAGTTCGGTAAATCGTTACCTCCTCGATAAGATCGCCCAGGAAGGCAAAGGTGAAGCCACATACGTTTCGCTCAACGACGATGGCTCGAAATCGGCTAAGAATTTCTATGAACGCGTTCGGTCGCCGCTGCTTACGGATCTGTCCATAGATTGGAACGGCATGCCCGTCGCGGACGTTTATCCTGGAAAGCTCACCGACCTCTTCTCTGCCAAACCGGTCATCCTTAACGGCCGGTACACCGGAGCCGCAAATGGCACGATCAAGCTTAAAGGCAACATCGCCGGCCAACCTTATGAACGCTCTATCGCGGTCAATCTTCCCCCCATCGGACGCTGCAAACGATTCGCTCTCGACCCTCTGGGCAAGGAGCAGGATCGACGAACTTTCAAACGCTGCCACCAAGGCCGCTACTCCGGCAAATAGGGCAGAGATCGATTCGCAGATAACGAACCTTGGCCTGGAATTTAGGTTATTGACGCAGTTCACGTCGTTTCTGGCGGTCGAAGATCGGATCGTTAATCAGGACGGGACGCCCGTGACGGTTCAGGTTCCGGTCGAATTGCCGGAGGGAATGAACGGTTCAGGCGGGGACAGCATCATTCAAACTTCAGCCTCAGCCGAAACAGTACCCAAGGGAATAAATTTCGCGTCGGTACTCAAAATGCGTGCCGCCACCAGGCCGGAGCCAATGTCAGGACAGTTTCAGATCAATGGTGCAAGCGGCAGCGGCGGCGGCATGGGAAGCGGAAGTGGAAATTCCAGTGCCGGTTCGACATCGGCCGCCACCGCCACCGCCACCTCCCGCCGGCGGTGTAAATGCAGTGGTAACCGTGACGTCAAATGACTCGTCGATCGACACATCGAGCACTGCGACGGGTACCAATATTTCCCCGAATGTGATCAATAGCCTTCCAAGCCAAACGGTACACACTGGACAGGGTTCGGGTAATGGAGTGGGAAACGGGTCTGGCGTTGGTGGGCTTCCTGTTAACGGTAGATCCCTCAAACCACTGCAAATTAACAGTGCGACCGGGTCCGAAAACGCATTCGTAATTGACGGTCAGGAAATCGGCAATAGTGTGATCGGGAACGGATGGTAACAATAGATCTCGAATGATATCAGGCGGGATTTTGAATGGGAAAGCGATCAGCCTTCCAAAACCGGAGTACCCGGCAGCCGCCCTGGCCGTCAAAGCCAAGGGAGCTGTGTCCGTTCAGATAATTATTGGCGAAGACGGCAAGGTGGTTACGGCAAAAGCGATCTCCGGACACCCTCTTCTACGAGCGGCGGCCGAGAGGGCCGCGTTTGCCTCTGAGTTTGCCCCGACCCGTTTGAGCGGAAGTCCCGTCAAGGTCACCGGAGCCATCGTTTACAATTTCGCCAGTGCCGACCAGGCAACGATCCGCATTGATAAAATGAAGGTCGGGCCAATGTCGCCGGAAGACAAAAGGCTCCTGGCACTTTCCGGTAAACTCCACATCTGGCTCTACGCGGTCATTGAGAGGCTTGCAAAAGGCAATTCTGAGCCGACTGCGAATGAAACGCTCTTCG
The DNA here is from genome assembly GCA_963834975.1 of Blastocatellia bacterium. Classification (GTDB taxonomy): domain Bacteria; phylum Acidobacteriota; class Blastocatellia; order Pyrinomonadales; family Pyrinomonadaceae; genus OLB17. The sequence goes on along the minus strand of CAWIDZ010000010.1, from coordinate 708,515 downwards.
TCCATGACGGCAAAGCCGACATTCAGGTCGAACTCTCAACAAGATCACCAATGGTGCTCGAAAAGCTAAAGGCGGCCGGGTTTGAATTTGTGGCGGAAAAAGGTAAGTCGATGGTCGTTGGAAGGATCGCTCTAGACAAGATCGCTGCCCTCGCTGAGGTCGAGGAGGTGAAATTGGTCCTGCCAAAGATCTAAAAGTGTTAGTTCTCTGATTCCCACGCCAGGGTTCCGGCACTGTTGGTTGCCGATATTTGTCGCCGGCTAAAGCCGGAACCCAAAACGAAAAAAACCGCCGCGAGTGATCGGGGCGGTTTTTTCGATTTAGAGCAAAATTACTATTTACTGGGGTGAAAAGACCTGAACCGAACGCCGTCCAAATTTTCGGGCTTCGGCACATCCGGGAACCCAGATGTCGATCTTTTTGCCTTTGATGGCACCACCGGTATCGGAAACAAGGTAGGTGCCGCTCCACGGTCCCGGCACTAATTACGACTGTCGAACCTAGCTTCAGGACCCTTGGGTCTGCCGCGATAATTCCACGACGGACCTTTTGGCCGGTAGCGGTTCTGCCGGTAAAGCAGTATGCCGATGCCGAAAATGTTCCACGGCTGGCTCCTGCATTTGTCGCTCTTACGGATGCTGTCTTTTTGACCAGCTTCTTATCGTCGTCCTGCTGAGTATTACTTACTTCCTGACTATTAATTGCTTGCTCTTTTGCTTGCTCTTTATTATTTAACTGCGAAATATTACTTAATTTATTATTAATATTATTTTCAATTGTAGCTTGCGAATCATTCGCTATAGCGAGAGTGGATCCGGTCTTTGTCTGTGCGTAAATAAATACGACAAACATGCTTATCAGCAACAGGATCGCGCCTCCTCTAACGAGTTTTTTCATTTATCATTCTCCATTGTTATCGACCTCGTTTAAACGCAAAAATAGTGTCTGAGATCTTTGGTCATCAGCCACTACCGTATAAAACGAAGACTGTTTCGGGTGACTAATTTCACCCTGTTTTCGTGCCGAACCGGCCGAAACTTATATAGAGGCTAGCATTCCGGCACCTGACTGTCCAGCGGCAGCAAACCGCAACTCCTTACGTTATATGCAATTGGTGAATTTTAAGGCAGTTACAGGTGTGAAAAATTTTCGATTTTGATAGACTTTGTAGGCGATAGAATTCAGATGACAAATCATAATATTCAGGACAGGCGAGCCGGTGAGAGGTTTGTGATCTCGTTCCCGATCCGGGTTAGGTGGAAAGATTCGGCCGGAACAGAGTTCGTTCAGGAAGGCCTGACGGACAACGTGGGCCCGCACGGCACGCTCGTTTATCTGCCGCGTGACCTGCCTAATGTCGGCAGCAAGGTCAAGCTGACTGTGACCGAAGACCCAAATGACGAGGTCTCAGTAACAGCACAGGTCATCAGGCTTGAGCGAAACGCGGCGCATCCCCAGGCAGCGCTTGAGTTGACAGATTCGACAAGGCTTTGGAAAAAGAAAGTGTGGGAATTGGCCCGCTCGACAATTGCTGCCATTGAACCTGAACCGCTTGATGATTGGTAACGAACCGAATGTCTGCATTCAGTTGCCAACAAACCCCTGGCTCTTAAAATTACCGATAATATGAAAGTTTTGGTTTTAGGCGCCGGCCGTATGGGACACGGCGCCGTTTTTGATCTGATACACAACTCGCCGGACGTCGAGAGCGTCACGGTCGCGGACTTTGACCTTACGAAAGCGGAGGCTGTTGCCGCTGCGGTTGGCACCACCGGGGTCGACGCTCGCCAGATCGATGCCGCTAACTACGCGGATGTAGTTGAACTTATGAAAGGCCACGATTCCGCTATTTCGTGCGTCAATTATTGGTACAACGTCGCGCTCTACGAAAGCTGCGATCGAGACCGGCACTAATTTTTGCGACCTCGGCGGCAACAATTACATTGTCGACGAACAACTCTCGCTCGATTCTGAAGCCAAAGCAGCCGGCATAAACATCATTCCCGATTGCGGTCTCGCCCCCGGGATGGTCTCGATATTAGCGATGCACGGCGCGGCACGATTTGATGAGGTCGATGAGATCCACATCCGGGTCGGCGGCCTGCCGCAGGACCCACAGCCGCCGCTCAATTACCAACTTGTCTTTTCGGTTGAGGGGCTCATCAATGAATATATCGAGGTCGCCCGCGTGATCCGCGAGGGTAAGATCACCGAGGTTGAGTCGATGACCGAGATCGAGAGTCTTTCGTTTGATGATTTTCCACCGCTTGAGGCATTTCAAACCTCGGGCGGTACATCGACGCTTCCGGATACTTTTTTGGGTAAGATCCGCGAACTCGATTACAAGACGATCCGCTATGCAGGCCATTGTGAGAAGTTCAAAACGATGATCGATCTCGGGCTGTGTTCGAGCGAAGAGATCGTTGCTGATTTTCAAAAGGTGATCCCGCGAAAGGTTTTTGGTGAGTTGCTTCAGCTGCACCTTCCTGCAGACGGGCCGGACTATGTCCTCGTACGCCTTGATCTGTCAGGAACTAAGGATGGGGCTAAACAAAAGTTTCGTTATGACATTGTCGATAAACTCGACACGGTGACCGGTATGAGTGCGATGATGAGGACGACAGCCTTTCCGGCGTCGATCATCGCACAGATGATGGCAAAGGGTGATGTATTAATGCGTGGAGCGACACCTCAGGAGAAAGCGATCGACCCTCAACTTTTTGTATCCGAGCTTGAACGCCGTAATATAAACATAAAGATGGAGGGAATTATATAGTGAAAATTTATTTATTTACCTTAGTAACACTGCTCGCGTTTTCGAGCCTTTCATATGGTCAGGCACCCGACACGTCGGCGGTCAAGAAAGCCGAAATGGCCAAACTCGCCTCACTGGCGGGCACCTGGAATGGTTCAGGATGGATGCAGTTAAAGGACGGGCGTGAAACGTTCAGGGGCGTTGAAACTATCCAGAAAAAGATCGATTCGCTTGCCCTTCTCGTTGAAGGTCGATTTTTCAATGCAAAAGGCAAATCGGTTCATGAGACCCTGGCCGTACTGTCGTACGACGATAAGCAAAAGAACTATAGTTTTGCGACCTATCTGGCGAACGGCATATCCGGCGTTCAGGTGTTTAAGATCGTCGGCGATCATTACGAATGGGGTTTCGATATACCCGGCGGCGGCACCGTTCGTTATACGATCACGATCAATGGCGACAAATGGCACGAGATCGGTGAGTATTCCCGTGATGGCAAATCCTGGACGCAGACTTTCGAGATGGATCTGGAACGGGCCCCACAGAAAAAGCCTCTCATTACTGAAAGGCCTTCTGTTGGCTAGTTCTTATTAAAAATATATTAGAACGATAAACTGACAAGACGCGGATTTGCTTTCTTTTTGAGCAGCTTCTGCAGCTTTAGGCGTGCCTTGTGAAGCTGAGATTTTGACGTTCCGACGGAACAGCCCAGGATCCTGGCTACCTCTTCGTGCTCAAAGCCTTCGACATCATGCAGTAGAAAGACGTTCTTATAGCCTTTCGGCAGCTGCTCGATAGCGTTCTCTAATGCGATCTTATCAACTATCCGCATACGCTCCGGATTTTGTGTCCCTGAGACTATCTGCACCGGCGTTTCGCCTTCCTCGGTCGTTTTTTCGAATTTTACGTTCCGCTTGCGAAAATGCATCAGAACCTGGTTTACGGTCATTCGGTGCAGCCATGTCGTGAATGCCGAATCGCCGCGAAAACTGCCGATCTTTCTAAAAAGCTGTATAAAAACGTCCTGAGTAAGATCTTCTGCCTCAGATGTATTTTTCAGCATTCGCAGGCAAACCGAATAGACGCGTCGGTGATGACGGCTGTAAACTTCTTCAAAGGCTGCCATATCTCCCCGGGCTGAGACGGTCGCCAATTCAAAATCAGTCGCTTTGCTAAGGTTAGCTATAGAGCTGCTGTTTGAAAATTTTACTTCGTCGGTTTCGACGCCTTGTTCGCTATGAAAAACTGGAAAATTTAATGTTTCGGTTGTCATCGTGTTTCCCTCCCCTCGATCTGGTAACTTTCAATTGCCGTGCCAAAACCCCAAAGGCCGCTGCAGTTAGGCTAATATCACGCTAAAAATCATTCTTTGTTCGATTATTACGGGCATATTACTTAATTCGCCATACATCCAATAACAGATTCATAACGAAAGCGTGTGGCAGTTGCCTCATATGATGCACGATTTCGTATATCGAAAATGCGCCTTGGTTCAACGCGTTGATGGAAAATAATGCTACGATTATCGGTTCAAACAGCTATAATCGTCGTACCGCCAAGTGACAGTATTTAACTCTAAAACCAATTTGATCCTGTTCCTGATCGCTATCTCTGTTTTTAATATATCGGTTCCTGGACAACCTGACCGTACTGCAACGTACAAAAGTCAGGAAATATCTGAAAAAGATGGGCTCCCTGTATTAATAAAACATCTGCCGGCATGGGAGGACGTGCGCCCGCAGACGACGTTTGCAAAGAGTGTCGATGAGCTCAGAGCCATCCTTGGTGACCGGCCGATCCTCGAACTTATAGATTTTACTGGCGGTACTGAGGCGGTATCCGCTCCATATGAGGCCGGAAAATTGGTGATCATCGAATATACGACACCACAGGCATCAGTAGACGCCGACTCAAAATTTACCGCCCAGATAAGTGATAGCGGCGACAGAGCGACGATCTATCGCCGTATCGGGAATTACAACGTATTAGTTTTTGATGTCACCGATCCCGGTGCGGCAAATGAGCTTATAGATCAGGTGAAATACGAAAAAACCGTTCAGTGGCTCGGAACCGATCCGTTTAAGATCAGTCCGGAGCGTGCCTTTGTGATCGGTACGTCTGATCTGTTTATCTCAACGGTTTTGATCGTAGTTTTTGGGATCAGCTTTGCGTTAGTTGGCGGCCTTATTATCGGATATATTTTCTTTATAGTACGGGACAGAAAGCGGGCGTCCATGCCGACATTCACCGACGCGGGCGGCATGACCCGTCTTAATCTCGACGGGTTTACGCCCGAAATTGTTCCAAAGGGATTTCTGAAAGATTAGCGTCCCGATCAGGGCAGGGCGTCGACCAACCGGTCAATATCTTCGAAATTATTGAAAAAATGCGGTGCGATGCGCAATCTGTCGCCACGGGGCGACACGACGATCTTTTCACTCGCAAGCTTGGCTGCGATCTCATTCGAGGGCATCCCGCCGCGATGTTTGACGCAGACGATCTGTGATTTTTCTCCCGCGGCTCGCGAACTGATAATGTCATAGTCTTTTCCGGCGAGGCTGTCGCAAAGATGATCGGACAATGTGCTGAGATGCTGTTCGATCTGATCCGCACCGGTTTGATGCAGCAGCTTTAAGCTTTGTTCGAGGCCATAGAATAACGCAGAGGTCCCGGTCCCGCTTTCCCACGCCAGGGCGGTTGGCTTGAACGGCTGTTCTCTATCCTCGAAATCCCAGGGCGTCTCAACGCTGATCCAACCCACAAGTGTGGGTTTTACCCTTTCACGTGCGCGATCCGAAAGGTAAAGGATGCCGCAGCCTTCGGGAGCACATAGCCATTTATGGCTCGCCCCGCAGGCGGCGTCGACGTATTGTGCCGGCAGATCATAAGGCAGGGCTCCAAACCCCTGGATGACATCGACACAAAACAAGGCGTCGACCGCGCGGGCTGCCCGCCCGATCCGCTCAAGATCGGCTCTGTAACCCGATGCGTATTGCACCGAGCTGATCGAAACAACCTTTGTATTCGCATCGATGAGCGAAATGAATTCGTCCAGGTCTATCCGCCCCGACCTCTCAGGGCAAAGCCGGAGCTCGACGCCGAACTCGTCCCTGATCCTACGCCATGCGTAGAAATTGGCAGGGAACTCACGCTCGTAACTGACGACGTTGTCGCCACCGCGCCATGGCAGTCCGTTGGCTATCGAAGCGAACCCATCCGAGGTATTCCGCATGAAGGCGACCTGCTCCGATCGTACATGCAGCATCTCGGCGATCAGAGAGCGGGCGCGGGTTTTTGTAGCGATCCAGGCTTCGTAATGTGCAGAACCATGGGTGGATACGTCCAGTAACTGTTCATTTATCGCCGTGATCGCCGTCGAAGGCATGGGCGAAACAGCAGCGCTGTTCAAATATGTGTATTGGTTGGCGGCGGGAAAAAGCGAACGGATCTGGTCATTCATATCGGGGGTTGTTTTGACAAACGGCGCCGCAAGGGCTGATTATTAAAGTGGCCGGCGCTCGGCCAACGGAAGTGGCCTCTGGGGCCGTCTAATTGTCTTGATTATGTTCGAATTTCGAAAGAAAAACCAATCTGATTTTGGATTGGTGTCTGTTGGGGACGACCGCGACATCGAGGTGACGCGGGTTGGCCGCGAGTCGCGCAAGGGGTTGCTGTCAGAGGCGTTCAAGCTTTTCAGAGACATCTTTCTCATAATCGTCGTCTTCATACTCTTTGGGGTATTTTTTGTCCAGCCTGTCGTGGTTGAGGGGACCTCGATGCTCCCCGAACTGCATGACGGCGAACGATTGCTGGTCAATAAGCTCGTTTATTACAAAATTCAAAGTGTCAGTTGGGGGCATATCGAGCGGGGCGATATTGTTGTTTTCTGGTTCCCAAATGATCCGGATAAGAGTTATGTGAAACGCGTCATCGGGCTGCCCGGTGAAACTGTCGAGGTCCGCTCCGGTAAGGTCTTTATTAATGGGATCCAGCTAACCGAAGATTATTTGGACAGCGAGCATAACCAGTCTCTTCCGAGTTGGCCGTCGAAAAAGGTAGAGGAACATCATTATTTTGTGATGGGGGACAACCGCGATAATTCGTCTGATTCGAGGTATTGGGGACTAGTTCCCGAAAAGTATATTTACGGGAAAGCATTTTTCAGATACTGGAAGCCGTCGAGCGTCGGCTTTCTCGAACATGGCGTTTACGGCAACGGCATACCGTCTACGACGCCCATTCCCCCCGGGGACCTACGTGCGGATGACAGGTAGATAGGTAATGGATCTTTCAAAAAAGGCTATTTTGGTTCTTGAGGACGGACGCACTTTCGAGGGTGCGTCTTTTGGCGCAGACGGCGAGTCGTTTGGTGAGATGGTCTTTAACACGTCGATGACCGGATACCAGGAGATACTTACAGACCCGAGCTATGCGGGGCAGATCGTTTGCATGACCTACCCGCTGATCGGCAACTACGGGACCAACGACGAGGATATCGAATCGCGTCGGCCGTGGGTTGAGGGATTTGTCGTCCGCGAGGCGAGCCGGATCGTGTCGAATTTTCGCTCGACCAGATCTTTGCAGGATTATCTTAAGGCGAACAATATTATCGGTATTGAACATATCGATACGCGGGCTTTGGTGCGGCACATTCGTGACAAAGGGGCGATGCGTGCCGGCCTCTCGACTGTTGAGTTAAATGCCGACGCTCTGCTCCAAAAGGTTCTTGCATCGCCGGAAATGGCCGATCGTGAACTGGCAAGCGCAGTCACCGTCGACAAGAGTTACGATCATCCGTCCGCGAATGGAGAACAGTATCACATCGTCGCATATGACTTTGGCGTAAAAACGAACAGCCTGCGTGAGTTTGCCAAATTTGGCTGCCGTGTGTCAGTCGTTCCTGAAAATACTTCTGCCGAGGAGACTCTGGCATTGAAACCGGACGGGATCTTTCTATCAAACGGCCCCGGCGACCCCGCATCGATGACCTCTGTAGTTGAAGAGATCAAAAAGCTCGCTGCGTCTGAAACGCCGATGTTCGGCATCTGCCTTGGCCATCAATTGCTCGGCGAAGCCTTTGGCGGCAAGACCTACAAGCTAAAATTTGGCCATCGCGGCGGTAATCAACCCATCAAAGATCTGACCACGGGCCGGATCGAGATCACCGCGCATAACCACGGCTTTGCCGTCGATGCTGAGAGCCTGCCATCCGACGTCGAAGTAACCCACATCAACCTCAACGACAAAACCGTTGCCGGCCTGCGACATAAGACGCTGCCTGTCTTCTCAGTTCAGTATCATCCGGAATCTGCACCGGGGCCGCATGATTCGGAGTACCTTTTCGAACGGTTCATAAGTTTGATGACAGATCGTTGAGAGTTTATGTCGTTCATAATTCACGGGATTCATCCCGTCAAAGCCCCCGAACCTTGCTTTCTATTGGAAGTCGATTTGAGCGATCCGGAATCGTTCGATTGGAGTTCAGTAACGCAGGAGGTGTCTGGCCAACCGAGGTCCAGTTGGCAGGTGGCTTGGGATGAACGAAAGATTAATGAGACCAGATGGGTCTTTTTTTTTCATTATTTGGATCTCAGCAAGCCTTTGCTAACGTCTCGCGGATACGTTCAATTGGTTGAGCCGACGCCATTACCAGCCAAACTTGCCGATCTAACGTACGAACCGCCTTGCTAAATGAAAAACGGAGCGCCGATGAGCACTCCGTTTTGACAAATACCCGTATTGTCCAATACTAGCGAGCAATACCCGCTATGTACGGTGCGATAACAAGCGAAACGATGGACATCAACTTGATTAGGATGTTCATCGACGGGCCGGAGGTGTCTTTGAAAGGATCGCCGACGGTATCGCCGGTAACAGACGCCTTGTGGGGTTCAGAACCCTTGTAAACCATCTCGCCGTTGATCAGGACGCCTTTCTCAAAGGATTTCTTGGCATTGTCCCAGGCACCGCCGGCGTTCGACTGGAAGATCCCCATCAGGACGCCTGAAACGGTAACGCCGGCCAGCAAGCCGCCGAGAACCTCGGGGCCGAAAGTAAACCCAACGATCACCGGGGTGATCAGGGCGATTGCACCGGGCATCATCATTTCGCGGAGCGAAGCTTTGGTCGAAATAGCGACGCATTTGTCGTATTCCGGTTTTGCTTTGTACTCCATGATGCCTGGAATTTCGCGGAACTGGCGTCTAACTTCCTGCACCATATCCATAGCAGCTTTACCAACCGCCTGGATACACAGTGCCGAGAAGATGAAAGGGATCATACCGCCGACAAACAGGCCGGCCAGCACATTAGCTTTGTAAATATCGATCCGGTCGATACCGGCGATCCCTACAAAGGCGGCGAACAATGCAAGTGAGGTCAACGCCGCAGACGCAATAGCAAATCCCTTACCGGTAGCAGCCGTTGTGTTGCCGACCGCATCGAGGTTGTCAGTACGCTCACGAACCTCAGGAGGCAGTTGGCTCATCTCAGCAATACCGCCGGCGTTATCAGCGATGGGGCCGAAAGCGTCGATCGCAAGCTGCATCGCCGTTGTCGACATCATGCCCGCCGAGGCAATAGCGACGCCATACAATCCTGCAAAATAATACGAAGCCATGATACCGCCGGCCAATGTCAAAACCGGGATCACAGTCGATTTCATACCTACCGACAAACCGCCGATGATGTTCGTGGCATGTCCGGTCGATGATTGCCGAACGATCGACAGCACAGGTGTCTTACCCATCGCCGTGTAATATTCGGTAACGACACTCATGATCGCTCCGACGATAGTTCCTACGACGATCGCGGCAAAAACCCCGTTTTTATTAAAAGTCGTTGTACGCAGCGTGATCTGGCCCTCAGGCAGCAGCCACATTACGACAAAATACGATGCGACAACGGTCAATAACATGGCAGCCCAGTTGCCGATATTAAACGCCTTCTGAACGCTCGATTTGTCATCTTTGATCGTAACGAACAATGTTCCGATGATCGAGAAAACAATTCCAAGTCCACAGATCACCATCGGCAAGAGGATGGGCGACATACCGCCAAAGGCATCGGTCAGGACGATCTCCTGGCCCAACACCATCGTAGCCAGAATGGTCGCCACATATGAACCAAAAAGATCAGCGCCCATACCGGCGACATCACCTACGTTGTCACCAACGTTATCGGCGATAGTTGCGGGGTTGCGAACATCATCCTCGGGAATCCCTGCCTCGACCTTGCCAACCAGATCGGCACCGACGTCAGCCGCCTTTGTATAGATACCGCCGCCGACACGCGAGAATAACGCGATCGACTCAGCTCCGAGTGAGAAGCCGGTCAATACTTCGATAGCGGTTTTCACTTGATTTGCACCCAGGCCTGCAAATACTGAAAGGAACACGATGAACAAACCACCAAGGCCCAAAACCGCCAGCCCGGCTACACCAAGTCCCATCACGGTCCCGCCTGTAAATGACACTTTCAGCGCCTGCTTCAGGCTCGTGCGGGCCGCCTGCGTGGTACGAACATTAGCTTTGGTCGCTACCTTCATCCCGATATAACCGGCAGTCGCAGAAAATACGGCCCCAATGATAAATGCGATACAGATGACCCAGCTTGAGTGGATCTCTTTGCCGTTTACGGTGTGAATAGTACCCGAATAGGCCAACAACGCCGCGGTAAACAAAACGAAAATGCTAAGCACTCTCCATTCTGCTTTCAAAAATGCCATCGCACCGTCGGCAATATAGCCGGCGAGCTCCTGCATGTTCTCATCGCCGGCATCCTGCTTACTGACCCAGGCCGACTTAAATGCCATTACCACTAGCCCTAAGACACCTAAGGCGGGCGCTAAATAAATTACGTAACTGTTCATATTGTTCTTATGCTTTGCCTACGCCGAAACGTCAGCCGCAAACTCAATGTATTTCCTTCTTAAATTGGGGTGCAAACTTAAGTAAAGTCTAGTACCTATCAAAAACTCCTGATTATAAAATACTTGCAACTAATTGACCAACAAGGTGCGATAAAATGTCGCTTTGGTTCGGCGGAAGATCTCACCACAGAGACACAGAGAGCTCAGAGAAATATCTTGCTCTGATCAATCGTTGTTTCTAAGGCTCAGTGTTCTCTGTGCCTCTGTGGTGAATTCCTCTAATCACATCGCCAGCGGCCGTTGATGCGTTTGGCGAAATGCGCCGTCGCGGCCGGCTGAGCCTTGCGTGACAGATGCCTGAATCGCTTTTACGGCAATCTTTGCAATAGAGAAATGCCCCGTCCTCGACGGGTGGCCGGGTTCCGGCCCCCCTTGCCCACGATTCTATGTCGTTGAATGTGATATTCGGGTCAAACTGCATCAGGCCGTCGCCTATGCGGACGTTATAGCCAAAAAAGTTTGGCTTGCCGACGATCCGGTCCGGCCCGGTGTCCTCCCCGACGCGTCCGGTCTCGAACATCCTCCGGCCGCCGGTTAGGCCGGGGTTTTGGACAGAGCGTCCGGCTTCGTCGGTGCATCTACCTTTTAGCACCATCGAATCATAACAATACCGGTCGCTGATCGATGAGATCGTGACACCCGGTTCGGCGTCGATAGTTTTTGCCTGATAAAAATTGCCGGTCGAAGCAAAATTAAGCCGCCCGTTGAGGTCGACCTTGTCAGCAAACACGCAGCCTATCACATTCAACATCATCGATGAGATCGAGCCTTGCGGGTCGGTGTAGATACTGCGTTGGCCGCGTTCCGATTCTGACGAAACGACGGTCACGCTCGTTGCCGTCACTATATTTAGAAAAGTCCCGCCGATCTGAGCCCCGTAATTATACCCTCCGCCAAATGTCTGTTCGATAAGGACGACGCCGGCCTTCTGGATCTTGATACCGTCGCCCGGTGCGTTCGACGCGATATAGCCAAAGAACGAATTTGAGATCTTCCAGTCGGTGTTATAGGTATCGATCCAAATACCCGTACGGTTGTTTACAAAGATGCCGTGGTCGACAATTACGTAATCAAATTGCCATGCGCCGCAATATTGGTCAGACGAGTTACAGTTGCCGTCGTTAAGGTTATGAACGAAAAAGCCTTTATCGAGATCCTGAAACGTAACATTTTCGACCTTGATGCCCTGCGTAGTGTTTGGCGTTTCCTGGCCGCCGCGTTTGAGTATCCATTTGCCGACGCCCTCGATCCCGTACGTTCCGGTCGGATCACGTTTCGATTCACCATATTGGGCCGAGTTGCCGAGCAATTCGATCTGCCGGACGGTCACATTGTTTGTGCAGCCGCCGATGCGAAAGATCGTTTGGTTCGAGTTGCGAAGCCTGATCCGCGAAGCACTTTTGTTTAACGGAAGATTGGTCGTTGGTGTTGAGACGTTTGAACTGGCCCCCTCAATGACTATCCCGGACGGCAGCGTGATGGCTTCATAATTCGGGTCGCGGCGGTTGCCGTCGAGCGTACCGACAATGTAATCGCCGTCCGGAAACCTCAGAGTGCCGCCCTGACGCGCCGCGATAAATGCGATCGCGTTTCTGATCGTAGCCGTATAATCCGGCGGATCGATGAATGTGTATTGCGGCGTCGGGCCATTGTTCCTGGTTACGGGCCTGAAATCCTTAACGTTGTAAAAACCCGTCTCGCTGGTTATCGGATACCATAGGTAAACGGTTCCGTTGCGAAACTTTACGTCATAAAACTCCTCCGGTCCGTTAAAACACCAGCGGCCGTCGCCATTCGGGAATATCCCGCTGCTGCCCGCTACACGGCTGCCGTCGCACGCAGTGAGCCCGGTTGCGGCTTCACGCTGGTTTGTTCCCGCCACATAGACATCGATCGCGTTACCATTGCCTGTCGAAGGCAGGTACCAGACCGGGCACGTCCCGGTGCTGTTTGCGTCCACCACGACGGAATAACCCTCATACCTGTTCTGGCCGGAAACGGCCCCGACCAAAAATATCAAAGCCGCGAACAAATACAGCGGCATTAGCTTACTTAGCATCTCTTTCTCTCCAAACATGTTCTGCATGACTAGAGTTTAACAGGAATCGGCGATGCGGTTCGAACCATCGTCGCGCAGTGTACGCAGAGGGTTTGTTATACTCGCTAATATTCCCGTTACGAAAGAGGCCGCGATAAATGGATCTGATAGAAGTAAGTTCAAGCCATCGTGAACAGATGGTCGATATCACCGCCGAGGTGCAAAAACTCGTGGCCGGCTGCGGCCGCGCCGACGGCGTCTGCCATCTCTTTACCCAGCACACGACCTGCGGCCTGACCATTAACGAGAACGCCGACCCCGATGTCAAAAGCGACATGCTCGGGTTTCTGCGAAAGCTGATCCCGCAATACGAACCCGATTTCCGCCACTTCGAACACAACTCTGACGCCCACATCAAATCGTCCCTCGTCGGCTCAAGCGTCTCGCGTGCCATTCACCGCCGGCAAACTCCAACTAGGCCGCTGGCAGGGAATCTACCTCTGCGAATTCGACGGCCCCCGCGAGCGACAGGTGATCGTGACGATGATCTGACCCAGCCCGCGTAGCGGGTATCAGCAAAAAGCCACGCGGCGTAAACCCTTAGAAACGTGGAAAACGTGGAAAAGGGAAAGGACGCCGACAATGTTCCAGACCGCGTAGCGGGTGTCAGCATAAAGCCACGTGGCGTAAGCCCGTGGAAAAGGTGCCAATAATCGATCCAGCCCGCGTAGCGGGTGTCAGCGGTAGAACGATAATACGCTCGTTTTCTGTGTTGTCAAGACGTGAATTCGGCGGCCCGATGGGTGCGCTGGTGGCACGGTCTTGGCGCTGCTGGCGCTGAGCTGGCGCTGACGGCGCTGGGGCCCAGCTACTGGCGCCGTAGTTGCGCTTCTGGCGCTGCGGCGGCGCTGGCGGTGCGGAGGCGGCGCCAGCAGCATTTGAGGAGCGCCGGCGGAAAAAGGGCATAGTTAGGCAGAAAAACGCCTTTTCGTGCATGATCATCGGACGCCAAAGCAAAATATTACTGCTCAAAGTGGGGCACTCGCAGAGGAGTTCTGGGTATTTATGTCCGGGCAGCCTTAAATCGTGCTCACACTTCATTTACGACACAAATCTGGTTTTAGGAAAATCATTTTCCCAAACGGAAAACGGTTTTCCCGTCGGTTAAGAGCTTGTCCCGTCTGGACACCTTCTTTCCCGTTGGGAACTCGGCTTTCCTGTCGCGAGAGTGGGGTATTCGTCGGAAAATAGTTTAACCGACAAGAAAACGGTTTTCCTGGCAAAGAAAGTCGCTGTACCGGCAGGAACCGGCTTTACCGACAGGAAAGCGGCTTTACCGATGGGTTAGGCGTTGGAATGATGGGCGAGAAGGGGTACCGGCAGTTCAACGGTTCTACCGGGAGTTTTAGGGCTGGATCATTAGAAAAGCCCGGCCGCTGTCGCTTGCGGTACCGACACGAGATTTCCACACGCAACCAACGCCCTTACTGCGTGCAGGCTTCTGCATTGCGCATTCTGCATTCCGGATCAAACACTCTGATGTCCGCCTTGCAAGAACCCAGTCGCTACCGCTCCCGTTCTGACTCCGCAGCGGTACTGACAGACTCCGCATTCCGCACTACCGGGCTAAAATGGCATGATCCTCGCATAATATATTAGTTGTCACCAACCTAATTCGTATATAATAACGCTCAATCATTTTGCAAAAGAGGTGTTGTTTTTATGCCGACGACCGACCCGAGGGTTGATGCGTATATCGAAAAAGCTCAGGAATTTGCCAAGCCGATCTTGAACCATCTGCGTGAGCTGGTTCATGCGGCCTGTCCTGATGTCGAGGAGACGATGAAGTGGAGCTTTCCGCACTTCGACTATAAGGGGATGATGTGCAGCATGGCTGCGTTCAAGGCGCATTGTGCGTTCAATTTCTGGAAGCAGTCCTTGTTGGAATCGTCGGCGTTCGAAGATGAGAAAACGGCGATGGGCAGCTTTGGGCGTATTACTTCGCTCAAGGACCTGCCGGACGACAAGACGATGAAAAAGCTCATCACTGACGCCGCCCGGCTCAATGATGAGGGCATCAAGGTCCAAAAGACCGTTTCGAAGGAAAAGAAAGAGCTTGTCGTCCCCGATATTCTGACCGCGGCCCTCAAGACAAACGCTCTCGCCGCCGAGACATTCGACAACTTTCCGTATTCAAAAAAGAAGGATTATGTCGAATGGATCACCGAGGCCAAAACCGACGCGACCCGCGACAAGCGGCTGGCGACAACCATCGAATGGCTCGCCGAGGGCAAGGCCCGGAATTGGAAGTACGAAAAATGCTGATCGCGACAAATTGTCGTTATGGGTTCGAAGTTTGTTCGCCTTTGGAAAGGTAAGAAAATGAAAACAACGAAAACGTTAGTGTTGACAGTTCTTTTGTTCCTTTCGCTTTCGGCCGTTACGGCCTACGCTCAGAACGACAAAAAGCTTTCATCTACCCCAAGATCTTTTCAGACTTTTTTCGCGAAGTTCAGAACTGCGGTGTTAAAAGGCGAACGTAAAACGGTTGCGTCGATGACTCAATTTCCGTTTGAATGGGCTTACGATGCAGGTGACGAAGGTACCTATTCCAAAAGCCAGTTCATAAAACATTTTGTTGAGATCTTTGGCGAAGATAGAAGCCTGTTCAGTCGGAAGGATCCGAAATTTTATGTCAAGGGCGGCACCTATAATCTCACAAATGAATATGACGCGTCGCACTATATTTTTAAGAAAAAGGGAACGAGTTACAAATTTACCGGTTATTTCGCCGAACCGTGATCTCTCGCCGAGAAGGGCATCAGGGATCGATATTTCAAACTAGCTCAGCCAAAAACTAAACGAAAATTATTACCAAATTATCTATGACCGAACCAATTTTAGTAGCAAAAAAAGACGCGAGCGATTTTAACTTACTGACCGAGATGGCCAACCGTCACGGCGTGATAACCGGGGCGACCGGAACCGGCAAGACCGTGACGCTGCAAAAGATGGCCGAGGGTTTTAGCCAGCGCGGCGTGCCGGTGTTCATGGCTGATATCAAAGGCGACCTGACCGGCGTCAGCCAGGTCGGCGGCACTCACCCTAAGATACTTGAGCGGCTGAAGATGCTCGGGTTTGAGGATGTCACGTTTGAGGGCAGCCCGGTTACGCTGTGGGATGTTTTCGGCAAACAGGGCCACCCGCTGCGGGCGACCGTCTCTGAGATGGGGCCGCTGCTGCTCGCCCGGCTGCTGCAGCTAAATGATACGCAGGAAGGCGTTCTGTCGCTGGCGTTCAAGATCGCTGATGATCAGGGCCTGATGCTGCTTGATCTAAAGGACCTGCAGTCGCTCTTGATGTATGTCGGTGAAAATGCCGATGAATTTACGCTCAAATACGGCAATGTTTCCAAGGCCTCGGTCGGTTCGATCCAGCGTGGCCTGCTGCAGATCGAACAGCAGCAGGGAGCCATCTGTTTTTTGGCGAACCGGCCGTAAAGCTCGAAGATTTTATGCAGACCATCGGCGGCCGGGGTGTCCTCAATCTGCTCGCGGCTGATGACCTGATCAATTCGCCAAAGGTCTATTCGACATTTCTGTTGTGGATATTGTCAGAGCTTTTCGAGACCCTGCCCGAGGCCGGTGACCTCGACAAGCCAAAGCTGGTCTTTTTCTTTGACGAGGCCCATCTGCTCTTTAATGATGCACCCGACTGCGTTGGTCGAAAAGGTCGAACAGGTTGTCCGGCTCATCCGCTCAAAAGGCGTCGGTGTTTATTTTGTGACGCAGAGCCCGGCGGATATTCCCGACAAGGTCCTCGCCCAGCTCGGCAATCGCGTGCAGCACGCCTTGCGGGCATACACGCCGCACGAGCAAAAGGCGGTCAAGGTAGCGGCAGAGAGCTTTCGCAGCAACCCCGATATCGATGTCGTAAAGACGATAACAGAGCTCGGCGTTGGTGAGGTGCTGATATCGCTGCTAAATGAAAAAGGGGTTCCGACGATGGTCGACCGGGCGTTTGTCGTCCCGCCGGTCTCGCAGATCGGCCCCGTAACACCCGAACAGCGGACACAGCTGATCAACTCTTCGATAGTTTACGGCCAATACGAAAATGCCATCGATCGCGAATCGGCATTCGAATTATTAGCAGCCAAGGCCGAGGCTCGAATGGCCGAACAGGCACAGATCCAGGAAGTAGAGGCCGCCGCAAAGCAAGAAGCAGCCGCAGCCAAGGCCGAGCGTTCAGCGGCCCGGGCGCCGGACACCCTGGTCGAGTCGATCACAAAAAGCGTCGCTCGTTCGGCGAGCACCTCGATCGGTCGGCAGATCGGGAACCAGATCGTCCGCGGAGTGCTCGGCAGTATATTTGGCGGTAAAGGCAAAAAGAGTTGGTTTTAGACGGGCGATGTGAGCAGAGACTGGACCCAATTCACACGGCGTATCACGGTCAGCAGAAAGCCGCAGGAGATCTATAACGCGTGGGCCATCCCATCGCAGATCGAACGCTGGTTTCTGCGTACCGCAGAGTATGCAGGGTTTGACGGTAAGCCCAAAGATCGCAGCTTTGGCGTTGAAGCTGGTGATGAATATCTCTGGCGATGGCACGGCTATCTCGATGACGTCAGCGAGACCGGGTCGGTCATTGAGGCCAATGGACGAGATCGCTTTGCGTTTACATTTACCGCAGATTGTCTGGTGACGGTTGCGGTAAAGATCGAAAATGGCGAAACTATTGTCGAACTGACACAAAGCCGGATACCGGACGAACCGGATCACGGAATATATATCGATTGCGGTTATGGGTGGGCGTTTTATCTCGCAAACCTTAAATCGGTGCTTGAGGACGGAGTTGACCTTCGCAACATGAATGTTGAGGTAGGTAACGTCATTAATTCGTAAATTGGACCGAAATTCAAAATCAGGAGAAAACATGAAACAACCAAATCTGGTAACCGCACTCGTCGCGATAGCGATGGCCATGTCGGCAGGGCTTGCATGCAGCTCGCTCACAGAGAAACTGTCGAACGACACCACCAAGTCAAACACAGCACCCGCATCCAACACCGCGACGACAAAACCCGATGATGCTAAGAAGTCCGATGATACGGGTGGTAAGACGATCGACCCGTCAAAGATCGAGAAGGCCGATTTTACGACAACCTCAGAAGAACTTGATAAGGAATTTAATAAAAAGGGCGTGACCAATAAAGAGCTTGAAAAGTACTCGAACAAAAACATTGCCGTCAGCGGGCGCGTAACAATGCTTGTTACCGAAAAAAACGGCACTACTCAACCGTGGGTAACGCTGTTTGCTCCGGGCCTCGGCAATGGCGTGAGCTGCTATTTTGACGACGATAACGTCGGTCAGATGAAAATGCTGAAGATGGATAAGAATGTGAAGGTTCAGGGCTTTCAGGATGATTTTATTGTTCCTGAGATCTCGCCGATGTTAAAACACTGCGTCGTTCTGGAGGGAGCGAACTAGAGACATCATTGTGCGGAGAATGGTTATGGATAAAAAGGGTGGACTTTTGCTGGTCGGCACGGCAAAAGGATTGTTTATTCTCAAAAGTGAACCCGGCAGTGATAAATGGTCTGTCGACGGCCCGCACTTTGCCGGCCGGGCGGTTTATTCGGCATTTTATGATGACCGCAAGGGCCGCAGTGATCTGTGGGCCGGGCCGGTGAGCTGGCATTTTGGTGCTGAGCTTTGCAAAAGCACCGACATGGGCGCAACGTGGGACGCACCCGAGAGGATGCGGATCAAAATGCCGGCGAATACCAAAAAATCGCTTGAGAATATCTGGCAGATCGCTCCGGGGGCCGACGCCGACACTATGTATGTCGGTGTCGCGCCGGCGGCGTTGTTCGAATCGCATGACAGCGGCGAGACCTGGAAGCTGAACTCGGGCCTCTGGAAACACCCGCACCGCAAGAAATGGTCGCCCGGGTTCGGCGGCCTTTGCCTGCACACGATCGTCACCGACAAAAGGAACCCGAATGACATAAAGATCGCGATCTCGACCGGCGGCGTTTATCAATCGGCCGATGGCGGCCAAAACTGGCAGGTGACGAACACGGGCATCAAGGCCTATTTCCTGCCCGATCCGTATCCCGAATTCGGCCAGTGCGTTCACAAGATCGCCCGCCACGCAAAGAAAAAGAACACCTACTTCCTGCAAAATCACCACGGCGTCTACCGCAGCCGCGACGGTGCGACGACCTGGCAGGAGATCGAGAAGCGGACTGCCGTCAAACTTTGGATTTGGCCTGACGGTCAGTGACAGCGGGTCGGTATTTATTGTCCCCTTGCAGGCCGACGGCCAACGCTATACCTGCGACGGCAAACTCCGCGTTTACCGCAGCCGTGACGAAGGCAAATCGTGGCAGCCGCTGACCAAAGGGCTGCCGCAAAAGAACGCATATGAGGTCATCCTCCGCGACGCCGTAGCCTCGGTCGGCGACAATATCTTTTTCGGCACAAAGAACGGCAAGCTTTTCGGCTCGACCGACGACGGCGACTCGTGGAAGCTGATCGAAGGCTCGCTGCCTGAGATCTGTTGTGTGAAGGCATATTCTATATAGGTAAGTTGCTTGAGTTTCCCTGCGTCCTCTGCGGTCTCCGCGTTAAAATTTAACGCTGAGATCGCAAAGATCGCTGAGATAAGAAAATGCCGGTAACTGTTCATCTCTAGCGGCCATCTGAAAGCCATTTTCCAATGGCGAGGTCGAGGTTCGTCTGCCGGGCGATTTTGCAACGGTCGGCGATGTTCTCGACTCTCTCTGGCAGCAGCACATCGCACTTCGCGACCGCGTTCTCAATGAGCAGGGCGACATCCGCCAACATGTCAACATCTTTGCCGGCAGCGACGATGTAAAGCGGCAAAAGGGCCTCGACACCCCGGTCAAGTCAAACGACATTCATATCTTCAACGCCGTCAGCGGGGGCTAGTTAAAATATGGGAGCTTGGGGGGCCGGAATCTCGTCAAACGATACGTATGCTGATGCGTATTATCGGTTTTTCGAACTCCATGACGAAGGTTTGTCTGTTTCCGATGCCTCAGCGAAGCTGATCAGCGAAAATAGGGAGACAATTGAAACCTACGAAGACGCCCCTAATTTTTGGTACGCCTTGGCAAAAGCTCAATGGGAATGCAAAGAATTGACCCAGGATCTGCGTTCAAAGGTGGAGAATTATGTGCTTTCGGGGGAAGATATCCGCATCTGGAAGGAACTGGATGCCTCCGTCTCAGCTCTAAATGCAAGGAGGAAAGCTCTTGATAAATTCCTGATCAAAATTCAGTCAGAAAAAAGATCTGCAAGAAAACGAAAAAAGAAAAGATTTTATGATTCCCTATACCAGAAAGGCGATTGTTTGGTCTACTCAATGGACAATGGGAACTATGGCGGCGCGTTTGTTCTAACCGATGAGCAAATGACCATAGCCGGGTTAAACTACATTGCCATAACTACGATCAATAAGGCCGAAAAACCATCGGTCGAGGATTTTAAGGAAGCGAGTGTTTATCTTAGATTTGCCGAAAAAATCTATTTGCAAGAAGGCCAAGTGAAAAGCAAGTGGGTAGACCAAGCTGAGATCTCCGGTTACAGCACGTTGACATCCAAATCCATTGACTTTGATATCGAGGTTATTGGGAATATTAAAATGTATAAAGAATTTTATCCCGAGAATGTGTCTTGGAGTAATTGGATATGGCTGAGGACATTGCTTTTGACAAATGACGAATATGAGTCGCTCAACGGTAAGCCAAAATCTACACTAAAGTTGGCAAAATGGATCAAGAAACCGTCTCTATTTCGATTCTTTGGTTAGGTTCACACACTTTCAACTCCTAAAGCAGCGGATAATAAAGCGTTGAAGGCCCCGCCCGCAATGCCTGCAGAGCAGACTGATGCTTATCAAAAACGCCGTCATCGATGAAATCAAAGCGGGCCGCATCTCGCTCGTCTTTCGCTGCTGGCAACGTGCATCGGTAAAGCCAGGGGGTACGCAGATGACCCAAGGCGGTGTCCTGGCCATCGACGCGGTCGATGTTGTAACTGAAAAACAGATCACCGAAAAAGACGCCGCCGCGGCAGGATTTGCGTCAAAAAACGATCTGCTCGCCGATATGTACGACCGAGACGACGATTGCGAGATCTATCGCATCCGTCTGCACTACGCCGGTGAAGACCCGCGTAAAGAGCTAAGGCAAAACGCCGATCTTAGCGAAACCGAACTCGGCGAGATCATCGCCAAACTCCGCAAACTCGATGCTGGAAGCAAACGCGGCAACTGGACCAAATTGTATCTGCAGATGATCCGCGACCAGCCAAACATCCACGCCGCCATCCTCGCCGAACAGATTGGCCTCGACATCCCGCACTTCAAACCCTGGGTCCGCAAACTAAAAGCCCTCGGCCTGACCGAGAGCCTCCGTCCAGGCTACCGGCTCTCGCCGCGAGGTGAAAAGGTCCTGGCTGCGTTAAGGAACCTGGAAGATCGTTAGGTGCCGTCGATCAATACAAAAGAAATCTCCCTCTTTCGGCTTTGAAGTCTTCCAAAGGACCTTTCCAATCCCCTTCGATCTCCGCTATCGCCTCCCCGCTCTCGATCTGTTTCCTTATCTTGTCCGTCCCGCAGACGACGTCGAAAGGGTTTTTGTCGAACACATACTCGTACGCGTTTTGACGCCAGCTAAATTTGTCGGGGTACATGTCATAAACGGTCTTGACCATCGCAATTCCGACGATGACGGGTGTGAAAATTTCTCTGTCGGTAATGTGGATCTGAACGCCGCCGCAGGTCTCGCTGGCAAATTCGCAGAACGTGGGACGAAAGTACGCTTCACGGAAAGCAACGCCCGGGAAATCGAATCTTCTGAGTTCTTCGGCCCAGGCGTATGGGTCGATAAACGGAGCCCCGTTGAGAAAGAACGGCAGTGTCGTGCCTCGGCCTTCGCTTAGTTCGGTTCCTTCGACATGGACCGTCGCCGGAAAGACAATGCAGGTATCGACATCGGGGATGTTCGGACTTGGCAGCACCCACGGCAAGCCGGTCTCATCACCCCACATTTCGCGCGTCCATTCGGTCATCTCTACTACCTCGAGATCGCACCCAATGCCGAAATGAGAGTTGAACATACGGGCAAGTTCGCCGATCGTCATTCCGTGTCGGGTCGGCAATTCGAACTGGCCGACAAACGATTTGAAAGCATCTTCGGTGATATTGCCCTCAACTGCGTTTCCGCCGATCGGATTTGGGCGGTCGCAAACAATCACCTTTTTGCCGAACTTCGCCGCGGCACGCATGCAATTGGCCATCGTGTAGATAAAGGTATAGATCCGGCAGCCGACATCCTGCAGATCGACGACGATCGCATCCAGGTTCTTGAGCATTTCCTCGGTCGGCTCGCGGACCTCGCTGTATAGCGAATAGACCATGATGCCGGTACGCGGGTCGATAACGTGCGGCGTCTCGATCATGTTGTACTGGACGTCCCCGCGGATGCCATGCTGCGGGCCAAAGAGCGTGGTCAGTTGAAAAGACGTCTGCTCGCCAAAAACATCTGCGGCGTGGCGCAGATCGGGGAACACCGACGCCTGGTTGCAAACGAGGCCAACGCGCTGGCCGCGGATCAGGTCAAGTTTGCCATCCAGAAGGTTTTCGATGCCGAGGCGGGTTCTCGTGTTACTCATTTATAGAAATAAGAATAGCCCAGGTTTGCACCCGGGCTATAGTCTGGAACGTGAAATTAGAATTGACGCCTATTTAGCATCAACTACAGGGGCGTCAGGTGCGTTCTTGCCGACCGACGCGATACCGTTCTCCATCGATGCTTTTTTAGAGTACATTTCACTCTTGCCGATCGGTTCGCCGTTGGCCGCTTTCATGACAAAGTACGGCGAGCCGTCCTTTGCTGTCTTGCGTTCAAAACGTTTGTCGTTGCCGGCGTTTTTCTTTACCGACGTGATGCCTTTGACAGCCGCGGCCCGCGATTCATAAGCCTCGCTGGTCAAGATGATCTGTCCGTTGCTTGCCTTCAGATTAAAACGAAATTTGCCGGTCTTACCCGCCTTGATCTCAAATTTACCTGCCATAATTCAGTTCTCCTTAGATTTTGATGAATGATTTCCTTAAAGCTTGTGGTACAGCGAATAGAATATCGCACAGGATGGATTTAACCGCAACCGTGATTATTCAAGAAAGTCGTGTCCCATCTCACGCGGTTCGAGATTATTGCGGGTGATCATTCGTACGCAGCCATTCCATCGCAAGATCGCGTCGTCATTACCAGCGGGGCGCATCGACTCGGCAGTTTGATAGCAGTCCATTGCCTGACGAAACATTTCATAGGCGCCAAGGCCGTCTTTAGACAGGCTCGCCTTGGCCCGCCGCTCATACATTATGCCGGTGTAATATGTACGCTCATAGTCACCGCGGATCCGCGTCAAGAACTCAGTAATACGAGAGTCGCCGACAGCATAATCTTTGCCAAAACGGTCGCTCATCGCGAAAACGATATTGATCAGGGCCTCTTGATTTTCAGGTTCGATGGCGAGTATATCGAGATAGATGCTCTCAGCCGCGCCGGGCTCATTTAGCAGACGGTAGCGATTAGCTTTTTCGAGGGCGGCGGTGATCGCCTCACTGTGCAATGGCTTAAGGCTGAACATTTCTTACTTCTTCCGAAACAATTTTACCAGCTTCCCGAGCGGATCGTAATGCGAGTCAACGACGCGCTCTTTAAGAGGAATAATAGCATTATCCGTGATCGTAATGCTCTCAGGGCAAACTTTGGTGCAGCATTTTGTGATATTGCAATAGCCGATGCCGAAGAGGTCCTTTAGGTCCTCGGTCCTGTCCTCGGTATCGAGCGGGTGCATCTCAAGAGCAGCGGTATAGACCAAAAACCGCGGCCCGATAAATTCCTCGTGCTTCTCATGATCGCGTAGAACGTGGCAGACATCCTGACACAGGAAGCACTCGATGCATTTTCTAAATTCCTGGACGCGGTCGATGTCCTCTTGCTGCATTCGCCACGTGCCGTCCTCTGCATCAGGTTTGCGGGGATTAAATTTCTTTATGCGCTTTTTGACCTCATAGTTCCATGAGACGTCGGTGATCAGGTCCTTGATCGGCGGAAATGCACGCATCGGTTCGATGGTGACAGGCTGATCGAGAGGGATGGTATCGAGCCGCGTCATACACATCAGCTTTGGCATGCCGTTGATCTCGGCTGAGCACGACCCGCATTTACCTGCCTTGCAATTCCATCGGCAGGCAAGGTCGGGTGCAGCCTCGGCCTGGATCTGGTGCACGGCATCGAGCACGACCATTCCCTCAGACACCTCAGTCTGATAGTCGACCATCTCACCGCCGTCACGCCCACCTCGCCTGATGCTGAATGTGGCTTTTTTCATTAACCCTGTTCCTCGATCACTACTTTCAGATAATCCGGCATTTCCGGTATCGGAATATGTTCGATCTGCATGGCACCGTCTGCGGTCTTTTTGAGTGACACATTAAATTTTGCAAATTCCGGGTCCTTATCCGGAAAGTCGTCCCGATATTGCCCGCCGCGGCTCTCCTTGCGTTCGAGTGCGGCTCGGGTGATGGCTTCTGAAATGGTCAGTAAATTGTGCAGGTCGAGGGCTGTGTGCCAACCGGGATTGAAATCAATATTGCCAGGTGCAAACGCTTTAGCCGCCCGGTTCCGCAGAATGTCGATGCCGTTCAGTGCCTCGATCATTTCGTCATGCGTACGTACGATCCCCACGAGGTTCTGCATCATTTCCTGCAGGTCGGCCTGGATGGTGTACGGATTTTCGCCGCCTTCGCGTTCAAATGGTTCCAGCGCAGATCTTGATACTTTTTTCCACCTGGCTGTCGTCCATGGTTCCATGACCATTTTCTTTCGCAAATGCGGCAGCAAATTCACCGGCGCGTTTTCCAAAGACGATAAGGTCCGAAAGCGAATTGCCGCCCAAGCGATTGGCACCATTAATACCCGCGGCACATTCTCCGGCTGCAAACAAACCCGGTACGGTTGACGCCTGCGTGTCGCCGTCGACGCGGATGCCGCCCATAATATAATGCGTCGTCGGGCCCAACCTCCATCGGCTCGGTCGTTATATCGAGATTGGCGAGCTGCTTGAACTGGTGATACATCGACGGCAGCTTTTTCTTGATATGCTCCGGGGCATTCTGGATCTTTTCCTTGATCCAGGCGATGTCGAGGAAAACGCCGCCGTGCGGGCTGCCTCGTCCTTCTTTGACCTCGCGGACAATGCATCGGGCAACGTGGTCGCGGGTGAGCAGTTCGGGCGGCCGGCGGGCATTCTTGTCACCGGTAACATATCGCCAGCCTTCTTCTTCATTGTCAGCCGTCTGATCTTTGTATGGGCCGGGGATATCGTCGAACATGAATCGTTTGCCTTCGCTGTTCTTCAGGATGCCGCCCTCGCCGCGTACTCCTTCTGTGACGAGGATTCCTCTCACGCTGGGCGGCCAGACCATGCCGGTCGGATGGAACTGGATAAATTCCATATCGATAAGCTCTGCCCCGGCGTCATACGCCAACGTGTGCCCGTCACCCGTACCTTCCCAACTGTTGCTCGTGATCTTGTAAGCACGGCCCACGCCGCCCGTCGCCAGGATCACTGCTTTTGCCTTAAAGACGCGGAACCGGCCATGCTCACGCTCATATGCAAGGCAGCCGATAACGCGGTCTCCATCTTTAAGAAGCGTGACGACCGTGACCTCCATATAGACCTCGATCCCCTGATGGACGCCGTGGTCCTGCAGAGTGCGGATCAGTTCGAGGCCGGTGCGGTCACCGACATGGGCGAGACGCGGATAACGGTGGCCTCCGAAATTTCGCTGGAGTATCTTGCCGTCCTTTGTGCGGTCAAAAACCGCTCCCCATGCTTCGAGTTCGCGAACGCGGTCAGGTGCTTCTTTTGCGTGAAGCTCGGCCATCCGCCAATTGTTCACGTACTGTCCGCCCCGCATTGTGTCCGAAAAATGGACCTTCCAATTGTCGCGGTCGTCGACGTTTGCCATTGCCGCGGCCATTCCGCCCTCGGCCATTACCGTATGTGCCTTTCCTAAAAGCGATTTGCATACAAGGCCCACGGAAACGCCGGCAGCCGACGCCTCTATCGCGGCCCTCAGCCCGGCACCGCCGGCACCGATGACTAGAACGTCGTGTTCAAATGTTGGGTAATCTGCCATTAATGATCAATTAAGCTTACGCGCCCGAGTGCCAATATAGTCGACAAAGTCCGGTTCCACGCCCTGTGCACGAATGATCGTCTGGATCTGGGCACGATGATGGATCGAGTGAAAATTAAGCTGCAAAGCTATATCCCTCGGCGTCGCTGTCCAGTCACCGCCGTCATAACCAATAAATACCTGCTCGGTATTCAGGTCTTCGTCCGTCCTCGATCTAATAAATTCGAACCACGGTTCAATGCTCTTGTCCCACTCAGGTTCAAGCTGCCCGAGTGTGTAGATCGGTTCCCACCAGCTCATTTCCTGGACACGTTCATTTTTCTCGAGCCGTGCCATCCATTTGTACTGGCAATTGATCAAATGACTCGAGAGCCTGATACTTTCAACCTGATCCTCAAGCGAGCCAATTTTCCTAAAGAGCGTCTTATTCGTTTTGTCATTGAACTCGAATAGCTCGATCAGGTGGTCCTTGAAATGCATTTAGAAAATTCTCCAATCGTGCCATATACCCATCGAACAAAGCCGCACGTAAACGTCAGAAAAGCCTACAACGAATAAACTAAACCACGCGAACATCATATGCCGCTTGTTCAAACCGCTGACGCATCCATAAGCGGCTTTTCGAACCGGTTTGTTCGAGAGGATATCGCAGCCGCCGCCGACCAGATGCCGCAGGCTGTGACAACTAAAAGTGTAACCACCCAGGAAAAATACGTTCGCCGCAAGAACTATCGTTCCGACCCCGAGGCCGAGATGCTCTTTGCCGTCCGAACCCACAAACCAAAGTGCCTTCCAAACATCGTGAGCCAGAAATATCAAAAATATCAACGCCAGATACAGGAAGTAACGATGAATATTCTGCAGGATAAGCGGAAATTTGCGCTCGCCGCGATAACCGGAACGGGGCTCACCAACCGCACACGCCGGCGGATCGGCCCACATCGATTTATAATATGCACCACGGTAATAGTAACAAGTAAACCTAAACCCGCCCGGTGCCCACAGTATCAGCAACGCCGGCGAAAATGGCACCCAGGCCGGTATCCAGTCAGGCTTGGCTCCAAAAAAACTGTGGACAGAACCGAAAAGTTCAGGCGAATAAAAGGGCGAAAGGTAATTCGCTCCGCCCCCCGTATATAGGTAGTTATTACCCTGAAACGCAGCCCAGGTCGAGTAAACAACAAAGGCTCCGAGGCCGAAAAACGTCAGCAGCGGCGCGACCCACCATCCGTCTTTTCGCATTGTCTGGCCGAACCCTCGTCGTGTGATTGAAACCAGATTTGAAGCCATAACAATGCGAGATCCGATACTAAATTTATGTCGAATTTATTAATGAAAAGCAGGTAAAATTTTGCGCCATAAGCGGTCTAAAGTCAAACAAATGAAAATCTTAATGCCGGCCGCCGCCAATATGCCGGTTCCTGGATTTGGCGCTATTATCAATATCAATGATCGATCACATAATCAGGAGCCGACGGGTCGTGACGCCGTTACTGGTTGGCCCGGCTTCGGTTCACATTAGCGATGGCAAGATCGCGGCGGTCCGTGAATGGGACGATGTCCCGCCCGGCATTGAGCTGACCGATGCCGGCAGTTCGGTTGTCATGCCCGGAAATGTCGATGCCCATGTGCATGTCAACGAACCCGGACGTACCGAATGGGAAGGCTATGCAACCGCGACGCGGGCTGCTGCAGCCGGCGGGGTGACGACGATCGTCGATATGCCGCTAAACAGCATTCCGCCGACAACGACACTTGTTGGTTTTGAAGAAAAGCTCGTTGCAGCGGAGGGGAAATGCACGGTCGATGTTGCCTTCTGGGGCGGCGTCGTTCCGGGTAATACGGCAGAGCTTGCACCGTTGATCGAGCGTGGCGTTCGTGGATTTAAGTGTTTTCTAATACATTCCGGCGTTGATGAATTCCCCCATGTCACGGAAGATGACCTACGCGATGCAATGCCCGAGATCGCCCGGCTCGGTTCCGTTCTGCTTGTCCATGCCGAGGTCGAAGGGCCGATAAATGCCGCAGCCGAGACCCTCGGCTCCCTGGATCCGACGCATTATGATACTTTCCTCAGATCGCGCCCGCGTGAAGCCGAAAATGAGGCTATCGCACTTATGATCCGGCTCTGCCGAGAAACCGGCTGCCGTATTCATATCGTCCACCATTCGTCGTCCGACGCTTTGCCGATGCTGCGGGCGGCAAAGGCAGAGGGGTTGCCGCTCACCGTCGAAACATGCCCTCATTATCTGACGTTTGCCGCGGAGGATGTGCCGGATGGAGCGACCCATTACAAATGCTGCCCGCCTGTCCGCGAACGTGAAAATCGTGAAGAAGCTTTGGGGAGCTGTCGCCGACGGCACGATAGACATGATCGTCTCAGACCACTCGCCCGTGCACGCCGGCCTTGAAATTGCAGGAAACGGGTGATTTTATGGATGCGTGGGGCGGCATCTCGGCGCTGCAGTTCGGATTGCCGGTAATGTGGACAAACCTGAGGTCACGTGGCTATGGAATTGCAGATCTGACACGTCTGATGTCTGCGCGGCCCGCGAAACTTGCCGGCCTTGATAAACGCAAAGGCAGGCTCGCCGCCGGTTACGACGCCGATCTGGTCGTCTGGAACCCTGAAGCCGAATTTGTGGTCGTGCCGGGTATCATCGAACACCGGCATAAGCTCACGCCGTATGAAGGCATGGATCTGCAAGGCCTGACCGAAATGACCTATGTTAGTGGGAAAATTGTTTATCAAAACTCTGAATTCGGCTTAGAGACGCAAGGGAATTGTCTTATCTAGTACAGGAGGCATCAAATGACAAAGATCAATTGGGGACGTCTGTTATTGGCGGCATAGTCGCGACGATCCTGCGACGATCAGATGAAAGTTCTCCTGCCAGTTTTAGAGCTCCAAAATAGAATTTGGGAGCCGATTCTGGGGAATCGCGTTGAGCTTTGAGTAATTACGGGCCGACAGCCGTAACCTGCCTGTATAGTTCATTTACGACACATATTTGGTTTTAGGAAAATCATTTTCCCAAACGGAAAACGGTTTTCCTGGCGGTTAAGAGCTTGTCCCGTCTAGACACCTTCTTTCCCGTCGGGAACGCGGCTTTACTGTCGCGAGAGTGGGGACTTAGTCGGAAAATCGTTTTCCTGACAAGAAAGCGGTTTTCCTGTCGAAGAAGGTGGCTTTCCCGGCAGGAACCGGCTTTACCGACAGGAAAGCGGCTTTACCGACGGTTTAAGTGTTGAAATGACGGATGGGCGGCCCTAGCGGAATTACAGCGGTATTACGGGCAGTTTTCGATTTGGATCGTAAGAAAAACAGAAACGCTGCCGCTAGCGGTACTGACAAAAAGTGTCTACACATAAGCAACGACCTTACTGCGTGCGGCCCTCTGCATTCCGCATTCCGCATTCCGCACTCCGCAATTGACAGCCCGGGCCGCCCCCTTACGGGAGGCGGTTCTGACGGGGCTTCCTCTGCGTCCGGGTGACCTAAAGCACTATCGCATAACAACCGATCAAGAACATCACGAAAAATGTTTAATTTTTTCTATGACGGTAGTTATAATAGGTAACTCAAGCGTCGGCTTGAGTCTAATGGTCGTTACAAATGGATGAGAAACGAGAAATGATTCGCCACTTTCTGGCGGCACTGGCTTATCGCACGCAAAAGGCGATACGCGGAGCTGGGGAAGATTTCGGATCGTTCAGCGCCGGTAATGAGGCGAGGACGCCGGCTGGAGCTTGTTCGCCATATGACAAGTGTTTTGGGCTATTCGCGTACCTTTTTTGTCGGCGGCAGTTACCGGCCGACTCCGTTGCCGTCAATGGCGGACGAGGTAGTACGCTTTCACGAGATGGTAGAGGATATCGCGGACAAGATAACATCGGGAATGCCTTTTTTGAACGACATGACCCCCGAACGGCTGCTCCAGGGCCCGTTCTCAGACGCCATGACGCATGCCGGACAACTTGCAATGCTGAGGCGACTGTATGGCGACCCGGTTCCGCCTGAGAATTTTATAGTTGCCGATATCGACCCTCGGCGACTAGGGCCGCAGCAGAGCGAACCTGTCAGTCCTGACGAAGTGTGGCCCGAGGCACCTCGAAAAGATTAGCAGCCCAACAAAACCTATATGGAATTTACTGATTTGATCGATCTCGCATCCGAAAAACTCGGCGGAGCCGTCATTTATGCCAATGACGATTTTTTTGCTCCGAAGGAAAACCTGCTAAAGCCGGCCGCACCTATCTGGATCGAGGGTAAATACACCGATCTTGGCAAAGTGGATGGACGGCTGGGAAACCCGCCGCCGCCGTTCGCCGCGACTGGATGAGAGATATGACTGGTGCATCATCAGGCTGGGTATGCCTGGTGAGATCACAGGGATTGTTGTTGACACGGCATATTTCCGCGGTAATTATCCGTCGCATTGTTCGCTTGAGGCGTGCTCGGTCAATGGGCATCCCGATATCGAGCAATTGTTAAGCGATGAGACAGAATGGATCGAGGTACTTGCCGAATCTGAACTGAAGGGCGACGCACAAAACAGGTTTGCGATCGGCCACGGCGGCCGGGTAACGCATTTGCGGTTTAAGATCTATCCGGACGGCGGTGTCGCACGCCTTCGGGTTCACGGAAATGTCCTGCCGGACTGGGACGCGTTGCGAAAGCGAAACAGCGAGATCGATCTGGCGGCGGCGGAAAATGGCGGCGATGTTCCGTTGGCGAGTGATATGTTTTTTGGCCATCGACACAATCTTATAATGCCCGGCCTCGCTCAGGATATGAGCGACGGTTGGGAATCGCAGAGGCGCCGCGGACCGGGCCATGATTGGTGTATCGTAAAACTCGGAACGGATGGCCTTATCACGCGAGTCGAGGTCGATACTTCACATTTCAAAGGCAACTATCCGGAATCGTGTTCCCTCGAAGGCGGAGTTTCAAGCGGCGGCCCGCTTGAGAGTATCCAGTGGAGCGGCCTGCTGCCGATGTCCAAACTGCAGGCGCACACAAATCACGTTTTTGTCGATGAGCTCGAGGATGCCGGTGTCATAACCCATGTCCGCCTGAATATTTATCCCGACGGCGGCGTTAGCCGGCTGCGGCTTTTTGGCAGGATCGCCTGAGGCTTTCTTAGGAATTTCCCTATCTGGGATAAACTGGTGCTGTTTTGCAAACCTTTAAGATCTACCAAAACCTTAAGTGGCTGAACGATCTGCCGGCGGATGAGGCGGTATCGGTCTTTCTCGATTGCTGCGGCTCGCAAGCGTGGGCAGGCCGAATGGCTAACTCCCGCCCGTTTCCGATGCTGGATGACCTGTTTCGATCCGCCGAAGATTCATGGCAATCACTTTCGCCTGCAGATCATCTTGAGGCATTTGCGGCACATCCAAAGATCGGCGCCAAACCCGCCAGTTCGAAAAAGAGTTCAAAGTTTAACGAGTGGTCTAAAGGCGAGCAATCCGAAGTCGGCTCAGCCGATAATGCAATAAAACGCGAACTCGCAGACGCCAACAGCTTGTATCAAGAGAGGTTCGGGTTTATATTTATCATCTGTGCCACCGGAAAGTCTGCGTCCGAGATGCTCGAGATTTGTCGGGTGCGTATGAACAATTCAGCCGAGACCGAAATGAGGGTGGCCGCTGACGAACAGCGAAAGATCACCGAGTTGAGGCTAACTAAGCTTTTAGAAAAATGAGTGCAATAACTACACATATATTAGATACCACATCTGGCGTCCCGGGTGCTGGAATCCCTGTTGTTCTGGAGCGCAAAACACATTCGTCCGGGTGGCAGGTTATAGCGGAAGGAATTACGGATTTTGACGGCAGGGCGAATGACCTGTTGGCCCCCACCGACGTGTTTTTGCCGGGCCACTACCGACTCATTTTTGACACCGGGGCCTACTTTGCGATGAAAGATATCGAGTGCTTCTTCCCGCAAGTTACTGTCAGCTTTGTTGTACGTGACGCCTTAAAGCATTATCACGTTCCCCTGCTGCTGAGCCCATTCGGTTACTCGACATACCGCGGCAGCTAGCTATGAGCGTCCAGATAATTCAAGACAATTACGGCAAATCTCGTGTGCGATTGATGAAAGTCGCCCGTTCCGGTAATTTTCACGAGCTCCAAAACCTCACTGTAAACATTGCCCTCGAGGGGGATTTTGACGCTATCCACACTGATGGCGACAATAGCAAATGCCTCCCGACGGACACGATGAAGAACACGGTCTATGCCTTGGCGGGCCAGACCGATGAAATAGAATCTGTCGAAACTTTTGGCCAGCGGCTTGCGTCGCATTTGCTTGAGAATAATGAACAAATATCACGTGTTCGTTTAGACCTGGTCGAGCATGGCTGGAAACGTATGAAGTTTGACGGAAAACTTCACGACCATGCGTTTGTCAGGGGCAGCGGCGAGAAACGCACGGCGACTATCGACGCTACACGCGAAGGCGTGACAGTCGAATCAGGTGTCGACGATCTGATCGTACTGAAAACGACGCGTTCCGGTTTTGTCGGGTTTATAAGAGACGAATATACAACATTGCCCGAGGCAACTGACCGGATCCTCTCAACAGCGATCAAAGCGACGTGGCGATACGGGGTGCTGGTTCCGCGAATGAAGATGTTTTTCGGGCTATCCGTAACACGATCCTTGAGGTGTTCGCCGGACATGACAGCCTGTCGGTTCAGCACACACTTTACGCAATGGGAGAGGCCATTTTGGAACGGTTCAGCGAGGTTGATGAGATAGCCTTTTCGCTGCCAAATATACATTGCCTGCCGGTCGATATCGCCAGATTTGGGCTTGAGAACGATAACCGCATCTTTGTTCCGACCGACGAACCTTTTGGCCTGATCGAGGCGCGGCTGACGAGATAATTTCCAGACATGACAACTACCCTTTCCGCTCAATCACTCGAAAAAATAACTGCGCCGCTTCGTTCATCATTAGCGGGTTTTGGTAAACGTTATCCGGGCGAATCGGGCCGACGGCAGCCGGTTCATACGGTTTACGGCGGGGCTCATTTGTTCAAGTCGGATACGGCGGTAAAGCTCGGCCAGCTTGCCGTTCGGTCGTTCGAAGCTTTTGCACCGGACGCCGCGGCTTTTGGTGGCGTGCTCGATCTGCCGACGAGCCTGGTCGACGTTATCTATGAACGGGTCGGCGAAAAGATAGCTCGTGAGGCGGTCGAGGATTTTCGGATAGATTTTGAGGACGGATACGGCACCCGCCCAGATGCGGAAGAAGACGGCCATGCTGTTTCAGCTGCCGAAGAGGTTGCAAAGGGTATGGCGGCCGGCACGCTGTCGCCGTTTATCGGGATACGCATCAAGACCTTTTCCGAGGAACTGCATGCACGCAGCATCCGGACGCTTGATCTTTTTCTGACGGCCCTGGTTTCCGCGTCCGGCGGGAAATTACCGCCAAATTTTGTCGTCACGCTGCCAAAGATCGTGAATCCTGAACAGGTGGCAGCCCTCGCCGATATCTTTGACGAGCTTGAGCCTAGGCTTGGCCTTTCCAAAGGCGAGCTAAAGATGGAGATGATGATCGAGACCACGCAATCGATCATCGCCGCCGATGGCGAGATCGCGATGCCGCGGCTGCTCGAGGCGGCACGCGGACGATGCACGGCCGCCCATTTTGGCACATACGATTACACGGCGAGCTGCAGCATTACGGCGGCGTATCAGGATATGCTCCATCCGGCGTGTGATTTTGCGCGAAATATGATGCAGGTCTCGTTTGGCGGGACGGGTGTCTGGCTGTCAGACGGAGCAACCAATATCATGCCCGTCGCACCCCATCGCGGCGAGGGGCTGACGGCCGAACAGATTGCCGAGAATAAGGCGGTCGTCCATCGTGCGTGGCGGCTGCATTACGATCATTGCCGGCATTCGCTGTCGAACGCTTTTTATCAGGGATGGGACCTGCACCCCGGACAGTTGCCGACGCGTTATGCGGCGGTGTTCACATTCTTTCTTGAGGGGCTTGGACGCCGCCTCGGAACGGCTGAGGAATTTTGTTGAAAAGGCCGCACAGGCGACTCTTGTCGGTGATGTCTTTGATGATGCCGCAACTGGACAAGGGCTACTGAATTATTTCCTTAGAGCGATCAATTGCGGTGCAGTCACTGAACAAGAGGCGCTCGATCTGACTAGCATCACGCTCGACGAGCTGCGTTCGGGATCGTTCGTCAAGATACTTAAGAATCGGCAGGGTTAGAAGCTTCGGCCTCCGGGTCGGTTGTCGCCGGTTTGGGCTGTGCCCGTCCATACATTTCGCTTAGGTCCCTGAGCCTTGCCGATATTTCGTCAGTAAGATCACCGGCGGTCAGTCTCCACCCCCAATTACCTGAGTCGGTTGCCGGCGTGTTCATCCTCGCA
Source organism: Blastocatellia bacterium (assembly GCA_963834975.1). GTDB lineage: Bacteria > Acidobacteriota > Blastocatellia > Pyrinomonadales > Pyrinomonadaceae > OLB17. Next base: position 674,147 of record CAWIDZ010000010.1, on the reverse strand, counting down.
TTGCTGCCGAGCCCGAGAATGTCCTGGACTGGTATGATCGCCGTGTCGGCGACCGATGCCATGACTGCACGTATCATATTCCAGTTTATCTCGCGGCTTTTGACGTTCAGGTATTTCCGGCAGTGGGCACGCACCTTTTTCGGTGTCGCTTTGTACCAGCCGACGACGGTGTCGTTATCGTGTGTTCCCGAATATGCGACCGAATTATGCACGTAGTTATGCGGCAGGTCGCGGTTTTGTGGATCGCCGCCGAAACCATATTGCAGAATGCGCATACCAGGCATGCCAAAATCGTCCCGCAGGCTTTCGACCTCAGGCGTAAGCGAACCGAGATCCTCAGCAATGACAGGCAGGTCTACCAAAACAGATCTGAGGATCGTAAACAACTCGCGGCCCGGGACATCGATCCAACTGCCGTTCTCGGCCGTCTTGTCTTCGCCGGGGACTTCCCAGTTGCGGACAAAACCAATGAAATGATCGAGCCGCACGACATCGGCCATTGTTAGGGCAGAAACAATGCGGGCCGCCCACCAGCTAAATTTGTCGGCAAGCATCGCGTCCCAGTAATAGATCGGATTGCCCCAGAGTTGACCCGTCTTTGAAAAATAATCGGGCGGCACACCCGCGACAAACTTCGGCGTCCCGTCCTCATTGAGTTTAAATTTGTCCTGATTACACCAGACATCGGCCGAGTCGAGCGCGACAAAAATGGGTATGTCGCCGATGATCTTTACACCTTTCTCATTGGCATAAGTTTTTACAGCCGCCCATTGCCGGAAGAATAGGAATTGGTAAAATTTCTCGGCCTCGATCTCATATTTGAGCGAATGACGGGCATCGCTAATGGCATCAGCGTTATGACGTTTAATTTCGTCCGGCCATTTGTACCAGGGTTTATGCTCATGCGAGGCCTTGATCGCCCGGTAAAGGGCATAATCCTCAAGCCAGAACACGTTGTCGCTGCCAAACGCCTCGAATTCTGCACTTAAACCGTCATTCGTGTCCTGCCTAAAGCGATCATAGGCAAGGCGGAGCAGATCTGTCTTCCAATGATAAACGTCGCCAAAACTCACTTTGCCGTTAGGGAAGTTCGGTCGATCAGAAAGATCGTCTGTTGTTATCAGATGATCTTCGATGAGTTTTTCAGGCGAGATGAGCAGCGTGTTGCCGGCAAACGCGGAAAATGATTGATACGGCGAATCGCCATACCCCGTCGGTCCGAGCGGCAATATCTGCCAATAGGTTTGGCCCGACCGTCCAAGAAAATCGACAAATCGAAACGCCTCAGCCCCGAGGTCGCCAATGCCGTAGCTGCCCGGCAGCGATGTCGGGTGAAGCAATATTCCTGACGCTCGCGGAAAGATCATAGACGCAGAACTCTGTGGTTATCGAGATCGAAAGGGCGTGGAATCAATTATGTTCCAAGCCCCGAAAAGAAACAAAGCGTCAGGGGCTTTGAGTGCGGAGTGCGGAGTCAGAACCACCTGCGGCAGTGGGTGGTTAAAGCCGACATTTGTTTGCCGTCATTTCACGAAATTAAGAGTTGCCTCGCGAAAAACGCGAAAAGCCGCGAAAAAAGAGATTTTTAACGCGGAGATCGCAAATGACGCAGAGAAATCTTGGGTGCGGAGTGCGGAGTTAAACGCAGGGACCGCTAAGGACGAAGAAAGTCAGAGCCCGCTGCGTTAGCGTCGATCATTGATAACATTTCAACGTTCCGGTTACGGTAAATGTTAACAGCGTTTAGGCCACCCGCTTACGCAGGCGGTTCTGACAAGTGTTAAACACGTGCCCGTTTTACCGCTGGTAGAAGGCTTATAATAGTTGTTTAGCCGCTAAAACACTGATAGAAAGACTTCCGAGAGTGGTCAGCCTCTATATTTTTTGCGCAGCCTTTCTAAAAAAAATAAAATGGTTTTGTAAATAATATAGCGGCTTTCCACAGAAGAAAGTCTCTAAACAACTGTTATAACGGCTCTACCAGTGTTTTAGCGGCTAAACAACTGTTAAAATCGTTCCCCCAACGGTCTCGCTTCGTCACCGATCCTATATAACCCCAATAGATCTAATAATTTACAGATCTTTCACTATCGCAGCCAAATTGGCCGCTGCCGCCCTCTTTTCGTGTTAAACACCAGCTCCAAAACAGGCTCAAAATGCCGAAGCCTGAGCGAAGTAGTGGGCGTTCTTAAGGCTTTGAGTATGACCTCGAATTCGAAACGTCCTACTCGGCTCCTTCCACAGCAACCTCCGTTGAGTTGCATAAGTGTGTCAAAGTGTTGGAGCCTCGCCGGAACGCGGGCCAGTACATGGTCATTTATCGAAACGGAAAAAAATGTTTCAACTGGCAATAAATGTGATAGGTTGTATCTAAAACGGAGCCCACGGAAATGAAACCTCGCACATTCCTTTCATTGCTACTATGTTTGATCTCGATCTTTGCAATATCCGTTGATATGGCACAGGGCCAATCCGGCGGACGGGTTATCACGGTAAATGACATTGGCGATTCGATCGACGCGGCCGCGGGTGATGGAGTGTGTGCTGATGCTGCCGGTAAATGTACTCTGCGGGCTGCGATCGAGGAAGCCAATGCCAGTCCTGCGACCGATGCGATCGTTTTCGACGTTCCGGTGCCTGCGGTCATTACGCTGGATCTTGGCGAGCTAAAGGTCACCAGCCCCCTTGGTATATTTGGCCGGGGAGCCCGCCGCCTTACGATTCAGCGAAATCCGACGCCCAACTTTTCGGCGTTTCGCGTATTTAACCTTTCTGCCTATACCCTCATGCGCGGTGTGACGATCAGTAACGGACTCAGTTATACAACCGGGGGCGGCATTCTGGTCCAGACTAACGCCAACTTTTTTGATGTAGGAATAACCGGCAACACTGCCAGGGCAGGCGGGGGGATCGCAATTCAGGGATCCATGGAAGTATATGCGATCCTTGAGCGATGTCTAATCAACGATAATGTGGCTTATGAACAGGGGGGCGGCATGTATGTCGCGCCCGGCTCATACCCGAGGGTAAGGAGCGTAACGCTGACAAATAATTCGGCGATGACCGGAGGTGCAATTGTGAATTACAGCAGTATGTTCATGATCAGCAGCACCCTGGCCCGCAATACGGCAAGCGGCGCCGGACCAAGCAGCATTCTCAATGGGCCGGGCGGCCTTGTTTCGATCATTAATACTGTGATCGGCCCGGACACAGGTGACTCTTCTGTCTCAGGATATTTTTTTTCCGACGGTAGTAACCTCGTCACCAATACTACCGGTAGTACCGGTTGGATCGGGAGCGACATTACAAGCACTAATAATGGGATCGATCCGCTGCTCTCAGACCTCGCGGACAACGGGGGCCAAACCGACACACTTGCGCTTATGTCGGGCAGTCCGGCGATAGACAGTGGCGATCCATGTGTCATATCCGGCTGCCCCCATCTTGATTATGAATTTGCAGCCCTGGACCAACGAAAATACCCCCGCCACGGTCAAAGGCCTGATATCGGAGCATATGAGTACGACTCAGCGCCTGACCTGGGCGTATCAACATCCAGTCTTTTCTTTGGAATGAACGATCAACGTCTCGCGTATTCGCGCGTGATAGTGACAAATACCGAAACGATGGAAAGGCGGCCCACATTTATCGCTTTGTGGGATGACACGCAGATGCGTGCCGGCGGGACCCGCCCGTTGACATTCGAAAAGAGCGGCGTCTATCTGGCCGAGATCATGACAAAACGTCACGTGCTATATACACTGTTTAGCATTACTTCCGACGAAGGAATATTCGCCGGAAAGATAGCCCCAACTCCCCTAAATACTGCCATCGAAGGGAGCCGCTCAGTTCGTGATCGGTGAGGAATTGTTCATCATTCTTTGGCACGCCTTTAATATGGGCAGCATTTGAATCGCAGCGTTATGAAAAACACGGCATTTATAGTCGTAATATTTTTGATCCTGAACGTGGCACTTGTAAGACCCCAGGATCGGCGCCCAACCGATTCCTGGACGTGGATCGTTCCCCTCAGGACAAAGAAAGTTGATATTGAAAGGGCCTTTGGGTCATCGATCACTGAGGACAAAACTCATCCATTCCAAACATACGTTTCAGAGTTTGGAAGAATCACCGCAGCATTTGCGCCCGACAGAATGCGTATCGACGAGCACCCTTGTTTTGCAGAAAAAGGCTCTGTCCTAAATTATTCGATCTCCCCTCGCAAACTTAACTTGTTGGATCTTGGTTATGACTTAAAATTGTTTACAAAGGATTTAAGCGGTTCTCCAAGGGAAATAACCTACTTTAGCGAGGCCCTAGGTCTGCTGATCGACACTACGCTCTTAGAATCCCCGGATCAACCAAAGGTGGAGCGGGTGTTAATGCTCGTATACCACGCGCCTAAAGAATTTATGTGTTCTGAATCGATACCGGTTAAGTGAGCACTAAAATCAGGTCTTCTTTGATCGCCCTTCGCGGGTCTTAGCCCGGCGTCTTTACTGCATCTTCATCTCAGAGGCTGAACTCCGCAAATGGACTTTTGTCCCAACTAGTCACGGGTGCGCGTAATTTTGGCGGGGCGAAATGCCCCAAGAGACTTGTTCGGACAATTTTCCACCTAAACCACCCGGCTATTAAGCCCTTTATTTATAATTAGTTGAAGTGCGGCACGTTACTGGCGCGTCAGTTGCAGTTATGATGATCGTGCCTCTTGGCACGTCTCCCGCCTCCTCAAGCAAATTGCCTTCGGACCCGGGAACAAAAAGTACAAATGATGCAAGTCCGCAATAACGCCACTAATCGACCGCTTATGACCCAAATGCTGGATCAAGGCGCTTATCCGCCTGATGGTGTAAAAGAACGCGTGTTGGTCGTAGACGATTCGCGTGTTGTCAGGAGTATCTTTGCAAAATACCTTTCGCCCAAGTTCGAATGCGTCGAGGCCGGTTCGTTTGACGAAGCGATCGCCGAACTAAAATCTGACGATTTTGCGGTCGTCATTACCGACATCATAATGCCCGGGCTATCAGGCATCGAACTTTTAAGAAAGATCCTCGAAGAATTCCCAAACACTGCTGTCATTGTTGTTTCCGGTGTCGAACGCCCACAGCGGGCGCTTGACGCTATCAGATTGGGAGCGTTTGATTATTTGATCAAACCGTGCGAACCCGAGGTGCTCGAGCTTACTGTTGAGCGTGCGTTGGAACGCCGCGAGCTTATGCTTAACGCCCGCCGGTACAAGCTCGATCTTGAAACCAGAAATATAGAATTGGTCAGCCAAAAAGAACAGCTCGGACGGCTACAGGCTCAGATCGTCCAGAGCGAAAAGATGGCATCGCTCGGCCAGCTTGCCTCGGGTGTTGCCCATGAACTGAATAATCCGGTCGGGTTTGTCCATGCAAATCTGGAAATGCTGGACGAGTTTGTCGGATCGCTGATAAGCCTTGCCAAATATTATGACGACGTCGAACCTTCGCCATCCGCCATGCGGGGAGTAGAAATATTCAAAGAGCGGATCGGCTATCCAAAGATCGTAGACGAGATCAGATCGATCATCGAAGACTGCCGAGAGGGCTCAGAGCGGATCCGCAATATAGTCCAAAACTTAAGGACATTCTCGCGTCTGGACGAAGCTGAATTTAAGGAGATCGACATTCACGAGGGCATTGAGTCGACTATCCGTCTGATCTCAAAATACTTTTCCGCTGGAAAGATCACACTTTTGTGCGATTACGGCGAACTGCCGAAACTCGGAACATTCTCAGGCCAGTTGAACCAAGTCTGGATGAATTTGCTTATCAATGCTGCGCAGGCTATCGGAGAGCACCCAGGTGAGGTCAAGATCTCAACATGGTGCGAAAACGAAAATATCATTGTCAAGGTAAGCGATACCGGATGCGGCATCGCCGTCCAGCACCTTAACCGTATTTTTGACCCATTTTACACAACAAAACCGGTCGGCGAAGGCACCGGCCTGGGCCTTTCGATCTCGTATGGCATTGTCGAACGCCACGGCGGCAACATCGCTGTAGATTCACGTCTGAGCGAGGGTACAACCTTTACGGTGACGCTGCCAAGAAACTTCGAACCGCAGGATCAAATAGTTGAAAAATCGATAGTTACATATTTCCAGCCGAAAGAGGCCTAAATTACACATATGAAATACAAGATACTTGTTGTTGATGATGAACCCGCAAATCTGCGGATGCTAGAGAGACTTTTTCACGGTGAACACGAGGTGATCACGGCGGGTTCGGGTGCTGAGGCGTTAGAGCTACTCAATCGTTATGACGTGGCTTTGATCATCTCGGACCAGCGTATGCCGGGGATGACCGGGATCGAATTTCTTAAGCAGGCATCGCAGATGAGGCCGCAGACGGTCAGGATCGTTCTAACAGGCTACACCGACGTAAACGACCTGGTAGATGCGATAAATTGCGGTGTTATATACAAATACATCACCAAGCCGTGGGTGAATATCGATCTTCGTCAAACGGTTGAGCGAGCGCTGGAGCACTTCGAATCAACAAAGACGCATCATTTAACTGCCCTCGAAAACAAGAGGCTCGATGCACGGCTTAAAACAACGGTCACAGGTTTTATAGAGGCGATCAGAATAATATCGGCCCAGGACGAACCTGCGATTTTGGAGCACGGACGCCGTACATCTAATTACGCTATGCTCATCGGCCGTGAGTTTGATCTCGGTAAAGATGAGATCAATGTAATATCGGCCGCCGCTCTGCTCCATGAGGTTGTCAATCTGGAAATGCCGTATGGCGTTGAAGTCTCGGACGTGGATCAATACCATGCACTGCGGGATAATTATGAGAGCCGCCTAAAACTAATTTCCGATGTTCCCGACCTCGAAGATGTAGCCGTACTCATCCGGTATCAGCACGAGAACTTTAACGGGTCCGGATTTTTTGATGGTTTGAGCGGCGACAAGATCCCGTTGGGGTCCCGGATACTTGCGGTTGCCAATGCATATGACGAAGTCGTTTCGGGAATGAAACCAGGGATGGGCTCCGGTGCGAGTGATGCCGCCGCATGGCTGCGATCGCGAGCAGGCAGCAATTTTGATCCGGAGGTCATACAGGTGCTAATTGATATCGAGTCGCGCGGCTATGACCTCAATTCGGATATCACGAAATTTATCCACCAGACCGACCTGCCGATGGCGGCCACCGTTTAGCTTATACGGGCCAGGAAGCGGTCGATAGGATCATAGAACGATCCTCTGAAAAGCACCTGGCGAAGAGTTAGCTATTAATATATATAGATCATCAAACGTAGGGAAGCAGCAGCGAAGATCCTGTCCACCCACGGTCAGAGGAATAATGGAAATAAATAATAACGACACCGTTCTAGTAGTGACCAGAAACTTGGAACATTTTTCTATTCTGTCATTTTTGTTAAAAAGCGGAGGCTACGGCATTTGTTTTGTCGACAGCGTGAGGGAAGGCGTATTGCATGCCGTTACAGAAAGGCCGGGCCTGATAATCAGCGAACTGGCGATGCCGCATATAGACGGGCTGGAGTTGTGCCGAGCGATCAGGGGAAACAAAAGTATAAGGTCGACTCCGATCATCGTTGTGGGCGATCTAGCCAGTTCGTCCTCGATAGTTATGGACAGCCGGCGATGCGGTGCCAGTTATTATATGCAAAAACCATTTGATCCCATCCGCCTGTTCAACCGTTGTACAGACCTGCTCAACTCTAAATACCGCGATTCTGTCGTACAGTTCAATCCGTATACGATGGATCCGCTGTTAAAGGCCACCGCGGCCATCGCCTAACTTACGGAGCGGATCGTATTAAGATCGCCGGGCATTGCCGGTGAGAACCTCGAACTATCGGTGGGCGCGCCGAATGAATGTTTGATCTTCTCACCGGCATCTTAGTTTTTGTATCTGTGTCTGAGAGTGGCGGTCGCCTTGGTGCGGCCGCCGTTTGTTGTTTAAAGCTTTAGCCTTTCGTACTGAGCAAACAGTTTGGTGATCTCGGCATTGATGGTTTGGCGGGCGGCGGGGCTCTTTTCGGCGTCTCGCTGCTTCACCAGTTCCTCGATCTTTTGCTGCAGGATCTCAGCTTTTGTTTCGGGCTTTCTGGGTTTGCTTACCTGATATTTATCGTCCATATGCTGACTTTACTACATGGCGGCAGGCCGTGCTGAACAATTTTGCAAATGCAGAGGGCAAAGCTGCAAATTCTCGATCTGTTTTGCGTTCTACATAAAACAGCGACGACAGCCATATTGGTCCGGTCTTTAGACCGCTGTCGATCAACTTGCTTTTATGAAACGCACAAACCTTTTGCTCATCATGCTCGCTGCTTCCGTCTTTTGCGTTTATCCGCAGGCCCGCGTCCCGGATAATGCTTGTCCGGTAAAGTTCGCCGAATTTGGGCATATCAGCGACCGTGAACTCGATGGACGGCTTAGAGATCTGTTTGACCGTTTGAACCGGCAGCCTCAGCTATCGGCCTATGTCATCGCGTATGCGGGGGCTGATGCAGAGCCGGCCGATCGTGACCGCGTTATCGTATTTGACCGCATCAGACATCTGATAACGGTCAGGAACTATGACGATTCCCGATTCGTGATGATCTATGGGGGATTTCGCCAAACCCAGGCAGCCGAATTCTTTCTTTTGACGAGCAATTCCGAGCCGCCTGAGCCTTCGTGGACGGTGGCCCAACCCGAAATACCCGTGGGAAAAACGCTTTTATGGGCAAAACAAGACCTATCGTCAGGAACGATGGAAGGCATTCTCGAGGAATTTGTAAACCGGGCTGTTTTGTATAGGAGCAACTTGAACGATGACGGCAGCGAATCAGAAGCCCCCGATTACAACGGGCCGGCATATACCGAGGAAGATGATGATGTGCCGACAGTTTTTTCCCAGGCTGGCGACGATGGGCCATTAGCGGGGTATGAAAACAACGGGGTCGATGTCGTCGAGCCGGCCGGGGCGGATACTGCACCGGATCAATTGGACGATGGGCGATTTGATTGGATCGATAAGGGATTTGGCGAGGCGATCGCCGATCGCGAGGGGGCACACGGTGTGATGATCTATTATGCCGATGACCAGTATTACGACACGGCGCGACTCCACGCGTTTATCGAAGCCGGCCGCGACCGCCTGGCTGAGGCCGCGGGACTCGGCCCTGAGCAGATCGAGGTTACGTTCGGCGGATACCGCCCCCGCGTCCAGATCGAATACTGGTTAGTAACCGGAAATGGCGAACCGCCAGTGGCCACACCTAGATCCCGATAGTTTTGAAAAGCGATGGCTGCTAAATAAAAAAGAGGGCTGTCTGAATTCACCTTCCAGACAGCCCTATTCCGGGGGGTTAACCCATTAAGCCCCACGGGAATTAATCAGTTGCCGCGATCGGTTTGTCTCCGGTCAAGCCAAAGTTCATAGCAGTGAACCCGGTTGATGAATTCAGGAAATACCATGTTCCATTTGACGGGCGGAACACAGCGTTATCAGAGCGGCCATCGCCGTCATAATCACCCGAGACCGGTATGTCACCCGACATGCCGAACGGCGTGCCGAGGTACGAATTGGTTGCGGACAGCAGGTGGTGCCACATGCCTGTCGAGGGTCGCCACACTGAAATATCTGCTATTCCGTCACCGTCGTAGTCGCCTGCGACCGGGCGATCTTCGGCGATACCAAATTGTGTCGAGTGGAGCTGGAGTTCCGGCACGCCCGAAGCCGATGCTCCGGGGAGAAGCATATACCACATGCCGTTTGACGGACGATAGACGGCAATGTCCTGGCGGCCATCGCCATCGTAGTCAGCCGCGACGGGCGTATCTCCGGTCATACCAAATTGCCTTGCCGAAAAATTATTGGTCCCCGACTCAAGCGTGTACCAGATGCCGGTCGAGGGACGGAAAACCGTCAGATCTGACCGTCCATCACCGTTAAAGTCACCGGTAACCGGTATATCACCTGCAACGCCAAACTGATGAGAGCTAAAGCTGCCGTTGGAACTGTACATAAAGTACCAAACGCCATTGGATGGTCGGAACACGGCCTTATCGCTGATGCCGTCGCCGTCAAAATCGGCTGCCACGGGTATGTCGCCGGCTTGCCCGAAATGGGTTGCGGCAAGGCTATGGCCATCCATCAGCGAATCCATATACCAAATGCCTGTTGTTGGGCGAAATAGACCAATGCACGCCGCTCCGGCTCCAGTAAAGTCATATTTCGACGGCCGTACGATGATCGAATCAAAATTAGCGACCACCGCTGACACGACCCCGTTTTGCGGGTTAACCGAATTAGTGTCCATTACCAGCCTGAAGATGTGGACCCCTGCTGTTATCGGGACCCGGTGAAAATCGGTGCGGAATTTGCCCCAGCCGCCAGTGTTGATGACTGTCATGGGGCCAGTTATGTCCTGGCCGTCGATCTCGAGATGAAATGAGCCGCCGCTAAATTCTGACGCATATCGTACGCCGACTTCAAACTTTGCATCACCTTCTACCTGGGTAGTGTAGGTAAGCCACTCGCCGGCAGCTGCTTCCATGATCGTAAAGCCGCCTGACGCCGTACCACGGGCCTGGACATCGACCTCCTCTACTGGTTGGGCACGATACACACCACTGCCGGTAGAGCCAAAGAGATCGTGATAGCCAACCCCTTCGCCGCCGCGGTCAAAGTTTTCCGCTTCTAGAATGGCGGGAACCTTAATAGGCATTGGGCCCGGAAATGGCCCGGTAGCCGGCGGCGGGGTTGGCGTCGCAGTTGGCGTATTTGTGGGAGACGGGGAATTGGTGGGAGTAGCTGTCGACGTTGCAGTCGCTGAAGGTGAAGGTATAGAAGTGGGAGTGGAAGTGGGAGTCGAAGTGGGAGTAGAAGTGGGAGTCGAAGTGGGAGTAGAAGTGGGAGTGGATGTGGGAGTCGAAGTTGCGGTCGATATGGGAGTTGCAGTTGTTGTGGGAGACGGCGTCGAGCCGGTTCCCACTCCCATGCACGTCCGTGTGTCGCCCGACGTGGTACAGCGGACACGTTCGATAAGCAGCGTGCTGTTAATTCCCGGGTCTGTACCGTCACTCGCCGTATTTTTGTATGGAGAATCTGAGCGTAGAGCAAAATCGGAGATCAAAGTATTGCACGGGTCCGAAACCGGCGAACTGCCGCAATTGTGATATGCCTGCATGCCGACGGCAGAGTAATTTTCGGGATAAGAATTGTTTGCCGGATAGCTGTTAGTACTATGATCGCTTCGCATTTTCGGCAAAACGTTACCGGCGATGCGCCACGTCCCGGCATTCGCACCTGATGTTGCTCCGCAGCTGCTGCCGTTTGAGGGGTCAAACCAGCCGCTTGTTCCGACATTCATCGCAGCGATGCCTTCGCCGCAGGTGTTCCTGATCGCGTAGTAATTAAGCGGCAGGATCGAGTCTGAGATATCAGGCCGGTACGAGTTGACCGAGTTGAGCAGCAGCATTAATTCGTGATGCTCGTCCTGGGTGTCAATGGCGTCGATGACCGAAACGTGTTTGACCGACAGGTCGTCTACCCCTGCCATATAAAACGTCCAGCCGCGGCTGTCGCCGAACCGGCCGTAAGTAAGATCGTCGAAAAGGTTATTAACAAGGCTGATGTGCTGAGGTTTTAGAGCATCGTAAACAATACCTTCGCGGTAGAAATCACGAGCGACGGCAACGCCACCATTGATGTGCGAGATACGGTTATTCTCTATCACGATCTCCTCAGAGACCGACCACGGGCTGCCCTGTCCGCCGTTCGGATAATCCGATGCTGATTTTAATGCGATCGCATAATACTGCGAGCGAAGTGCGTCCCAGTGATTTGAGAACAACGAGCCCTCGACATAAACGCGGCGAGCATTCTTTGTCTCAAAGAGGTTTTTTTCATTCAACGATTCGCCTTGGCTATTTAGCGGCAGCTCCCGCCACGCGAGCGGTTTGGTAAACACACATCGCCGGAATTCGATATTGGTCGGGACGAGGCCATCTATCTGATTGCCGGCCCCGCCATAAATGATGCTCTCGGACGCAGCCGAAAAATAGCTATTGTTGTAAACATGGGCACCCCGTCCGTCCAGACTGAATACCGCCTGGCTGTCCTGGCCGCCATAAGTTTTTACGTTACCTATCCAGGACGAAATTATCGAGACCTTGTATCCGTCATTTAAGATCGCATGGACGACCTGGATGTTATCCGGCGGGTTGATCAGGCAATGGTCGACAATGATCTTGGTTGGATTGTCCGCGATTGTGGTCTGCTCGAACGCCTGGCCGATCTGCAGCAGGTAATAGTTTTTGACAGTGTCGCTGCTGCCGGGATATGGCTCGAACTTTATGCCTGAGAGCCTGATCTTGGTCGCCCGGTTCTTTATCAGCAGCGGTAATTCATTGATCCCGCTTCCGCGTAAAATGGCCAGGTTGGTCTGAGCTGGATCAACGCGGACGGCCATACCCGGCATCACCGCACTCGATCTGATAGTGACGAAATCCGTAAAGTTGCGCTCCGGTAATTCAATATGTCCCGAAATTACGGTGCCGGCCGGAATGACGATATGTTCGCCCCCTATACATTGGTTATAGGCGTCGAGCAGCTGGGTCGCCGTCGTTACTGTAAATGTCTGTGTGGCTGCCGGATGATCAGTAATGATGACCGTAACGCCCGACTCGGCGCTCTGGCCGCCGCTGTTGGTAACACGCAGGCGAAGTTCGTAGCTGCCGGCCGCCAGATAAGCGTGTGTCGCAGAGAGCAGATCGCTTGTCCGGTCACCGTCGCCCCAAAACCATTCGGCGAGGTTCACGCCCTGCGAACTGTCGGCGTTGACCTCAATAGCCTCGCCCACGCGGGCACGAATAATATTCTCAGGTTCATTGTCGCCGCGAATGACCGATTGCGGCGAAGCCGCAGGATCAACGATCAATACCGTGACCTGGTTACTGACGACACCGTTAAGCGTCGCGGTAAATGTCGCCACGCCTGGCGTAAGACCGTTGATCTCGCCAAGGTTACCTGAATAATGTGAGTTGTTGCCCTCGGTATTGCCCTCGGGGCTGCGGCGAATGGTAGCGGTTGAACCGCTGCCTGATGCCATTGCAAAGCTAAATGTTTGATTCGGCATATAATTGCCGGCGGCGTCAAAGGCGACTGCTGTGATGCCTCGGGTCTTGCCTTTATCCAGACGTATTGTGGTCGGATAAACCCTGACCTGCTGCTGCGAGATGGCTGAGCCGGTAAAAACTAATAGTGCTGTGAATGTTAGAAGTAAGATCCGCAAAGCGGTTGTGCGGGAATGGGAGACTGAGTGTGGGTTCATTGAAACTCCTGGATTACTGGTTTGTCGATGCGACCCGGATGAGGGCCGATCTGCTAGGCTGTAGAGGTTATTCTTTCTGAGTGGAGAAAGGTGAGGTGGAAAAAGCAGGCAGTAGGTACCTGCAACTACCACGATACAGGGCAATAGTTGTGCCGTAATGATAAGTCGACGCGGGCGCAGTGTTGACTATTGGTTTATAAAGGTTTATCTATTGGAAGCGCACCCAAAATATGATCTCGCAACAAATGAGATCAGGGCGATCCGTTGCTGCGTGTGGCAATTCGACAGGGTGTTCTTTCGCTCAGTGGGGAAGTTTGGTGCATTTTGACCCGCTGTTTCAAACGGCTGGCCCCACCCAACCAATAATGCGCGGCCGATCGATGTGGTCCGCTAGTTGCTCACCGGAAACTGTTAAATGGATACTCCTAATAAATTGAATGGCCGCATACTGATAGTCGATGATGAGTTGGCGATCAGGACCCTTTTGCAGACGATATTGTGTGACAAGTACGAGTGCACGCTGGCAGAGTCCGCCGAGGAGGCCTTGTCTTGCCTGGAGCAAGCCACATTTGACCTTGTTATCAGCGACATTAATATGGGCGGGATGAGCGGTATCGAACTTGTCTCGCAGGTCGTTGCCTCATCACCGGATACGGTTGTTATGATGATCAGCGGCGATCAGGCAATAGATAGCCCGATCGGGGCCATGAGGACCGGCGCGTTTGATTACATAAAAAAGCCCTTTGATATAGATAAGGTTGAGATGGCGGTCGATCGTGCGATCGCTCATGCATCTCTATTGGTCTCAAAGCGCGAACACGAGAATGAACTTGAGAGGCTCGTGGCCGAGCGGACATCCAAGCTTAATTTTCTCGCCTATCACGATCAGCTAACCGGCCTGCCAAACCGTGTTTTCTTCGAAGAGAGACTCGCTAAATTGCTGCTGGAGCGATCTGACGTTGATAAGGTGGCTGTCTTTTTTGTTTCGCTCGACAGATTCAAAACGCTGCGTGACACCCTGGGACATTCTATTGGGGATCGGCTGCTGATAGAGGCGGCCGCCATATTAGAAAAAGTCGGAAATGATGTTGCCACGGCAGCCAGATTTGAGGGGGATGAGTTTGCGATTTTGCTAAGTGTCGAAAGCACTGACGGGTTGGGGCTATTTGTCGATAATATCTTCAACGCTTTTAAGCCGCCGGTGACCGTCGGCGATGATGAGATAGTTGTTTCGATCAGTATTGGCATTAGTTTGTCGCCGGACGATGGCATAGATCCGCAGACCCTTTTGAAAAATGCCGGTGCGGCGCTTTCACACGTTCGAACAAATGGCGGAAATTCCTACAAATTTTTTACAGCCGATCTTCGTGACACAGCTCTTAGCCGCATAGCACTCGAAAATGAGATGCGCCGCGCTCTGGAGAGGAATGAATTCGAAGTATATTACCAACCGAAAGTTGATGTCGAGTCTGGCAAGATGACCGGGATGGAGGCATTGCTTCGCTGGAATCATCCCGAACGCGGACTTGTTCCGCCGCTGGATTTTATTCCGCTGGCTGAGGAAACCGGCCTTATCGTGCCGATCGGTGAATGGGTCCTGCGGACCGCCTGTGCCCAAACTAAGTTGTGGCATGATCAGGGGCATCGCTTGTGTGTTGCAGTTAATTTATCACCACGGCAATTTCAGCAGCCGGACCTTGCCGGTACGATAAACGGAATAATCGGTGAGACCGGCCTCGATCCGAGCCTTTTGAACCTCGAGATCACCGAAAGCACGATCATGAATAACGCCGAATGGGGCCGTTCGGTCCTTGTCGAATTGAGAGATACCGGTATCCGCATATCGATCGACGATTTTGGCACGGGTTATTCCTCGTTGGGCGTATTAAAGAATTTACCGATCGACGTGCTAAAGATCGACAAGACGTTTGTAAACGACGTTACGACCGATGAGAACGACGCGGCGCTTGTGACAGCCGTCATAACCCTGGCACATAATCTGCGGCTAAAGATAGTTGCAGAAGGCGTCGAAACCGAAGATCAGCTCAATTTTCTAAAAGGACTGGAGTGTGATGAATGGCAAGGATACCTTTTTAGCAAACCCGTTCCGGCGGCTGACTTCGCACGCCTTCTTGCCGTTGAGGCCGGAGAGGCCTGATCTTCTCAGACGGGAGGGCCTCATGCGTCTACTCTGATCGCGGTTCGTCCGAATCGTGAATACGATATATCTCATCGGGCTGGACGCCGGCGCCGCTCAATAGCTGAAAACATCTGGAGCACACGTTTTTACTATCATGGCGAAACAGCCCTAACGGGCGATCACACCACAAACACATTCCGGTTTCACCTGATCCTGAAGGTTCAGAGATATCGTTCATATATTCCCACTTAGCAGAACATCCAACAGCATTTGTGAGCGGATCGCACACTGCCAAACTTTAATACGGTGGGATAAAAAAATTAGTTTATGAGTGGGATTCGTAAACTGCTGCAAAGACCCAAAGCTGCAGGGATCTGGTTATCATTGTGGATTGGTTGCCGAATAAGACGGGCCAAATGTTTTCCTCGCCCGCCGCGGTGCTCTGTCGATCCTTGGAGTATGTATGACTCTAACACACCGCGAACCTTTCGGGTTAAGTCGGCAGGCGTAAAAGGGTCTAGGATGAGCGGCTCGGAGAAAATGCCATCTTATTTTTAGTCTTATCGACGGAGAGGTGTGGCTGCTAGACCAAACCGCAGGATGGACACTCGGGAGTGATGATCAATGGCTGGTCAGTTGAGTCTCTGACAAGCAGATCGCATTTCTCACAAAAGCCATTACGATGGCCGCAGCCTAGTACAAAACCGATCCTGCCGCTGTAGTTCCGTATGGCGATGATCGCATGTTCAATCGCACAATATCCGCAAAGAGCGGTGGTGCCAAGCTCATATTTCTGCCACGTCATAGTCATTTTTAACTTACCAGAAGGAGCTTTGTCCGTTCAGTACGATAAGACACAGAGTGGAATGCGGAGTGCGGTGTCAGCATTACCTGGCGGGTGGGTTCTCTGGAGTGAAGAAAAAAAAGGGGGAGGCCACATTCTGCCTCCCCGCCGCATAGTCGTTCGTTTAGAACTAGACCCTTCGTCCTCGTACCAATTGAAGTACGACCACGATGACCGCGACTACAAGCAGAATATGTATAAGGCTGCCCGCTGCCGGGACAAACCCAAACCCCAACGCCCAAAGCACCAAAAGTATTATTATGATAGTCCAAAGCATATTATTTCTCCCTATTTACCATTTAACTCAAGCCGGACGCGAGACCCGCCCGGATGTTGAAACAGACAGAACATCGGGTTACCAATGGTCTGCCTGAGTCCCCTTGTTCACTCATGTGCATTTATCGACCAAAAGCCGAAGGCTGCCCATAAATAACCTATTTCAATAGAATCGAATAACACCGGGGCATTAGCTGCATGTAAGTATTGTGGACACACAGTTTCTTTTCGGCTGCAACAGGCTTAATACCAATCTACGCTTATCACCAAAAGCTGTCTGTGCGTTAACACACG
This sequence comes from Blastocatellia bacterium, assembly GCA_963834975.1. GTDB lineage: Bacteria > Acidobacteriota > Blastocatellia > Pyrinomonadales > Pyrinomonadaceae > OLB17. The sequence continues at coordinate 657,267 of CAWIDZ010000010.1, read as the reverse complement.
CCTGACGCCACTGATGAGGAATGCGGTGTCAGAACCGGGAGAGATAGCGACTGGGTTCTTAGCCCGCGTAGCGGGCGGCAGCATAAAGCCCCGCGGCCTTAGCCCGGGGTAAGAATGTACCAATCAGGTTACGAGCCCGTGTAACGGGCGATAGAGGCTGGGCCTTTCACCGCAAGACGGCGGCGAAGCCGCAGATCTGAATTCAACCGTAACCGGCGAGGCATAGCCCACGCCGCTCATCAAGGGGCGGAGCCCAAGAGAAGATCTTCTCTTTGGCTTAGCCACTCGACAAGCGGTGGGTCTCGGACCCACCGATAAGTATTGAATTCTTTGTGGCTCCGCCACCTCGATGAGCGGTGGGTCTCGGACCCACCGAGACGCCCCAGATCCTTCGCGGCTACGCCGCCGCCTACTGCCATTTTATTAGCTTGTGATCGGTGAGGAATAGTGAAAAGGGAATAGTGAACAGGGAGTAGGGAATTGGGAGTAATTTAAGGAGTTTCGAATTTGCAGAGATCTAATGAGCTTCCTCGGCGGGTTTTTGGGGGAATATTAGTATGGCTGCGGTGATCAGGGCCAGCAGGACTATTGTCGCGGTGTAGCGGCTGAGTTCCAGGCCGCCGGCGGCGGGCGGTTTGTCGAGAAAATCGCCGACGACTGCCCCGAGCGGGCGTGTGAGGATAAATGCTATCCAGAAAAGTATCGGCCTCGAGACGCTCGTAAAGTAATAAAGCAAGGCGAGAACAAGCAGCCCAGCACCGAAGACACCGGCCGCTCCGAGATAGCCGAGGTCGGCGGTATCCGCGAACCAATCGCCGAGCGCGGTCCCGAGTGTCTGCGAGAACATTATAGTTACCCAGTAAAAGATCTCGGTCCGGGCGCTGCGGACGCTTGCGATACTGATGGTGCCGGTTGCCAGTTTCCATATCACGAGCGACGCGATAACGCAGGCGAGCAAAGCAGACGATCCGACGGTGTAGCCGAGCCCGTTGGAACGCGTTAGATAATCTGCCAGAGTGGTGCCGACCGTTGTCGTCGCGATGATCGTGAACCAGTAAAGGAATGGACGGTACTGCTTTGCCCTGATCTGAAAGGCGACGGCGATGATAAAGATCACCGCAAATACGGCGGTCCCGATCAGGTAGCCATTTGGATTTGCCTCGGCGGTCGTTTCACCGAGATAAGACATCGTAAACGCGTCACCGCCCGTCTCGCCGATCGTCGTGCACAGGATCTTTACGATCCAGAAAATAAGCGTCGCCGCCGGGACCTTGCTTACCCAGTCATTCTCCGGCTCGTTGCAGAGGCTGCCGTCAGGCCCATTTTTCCAGTCTTCCGTTTCTGCCATATTCCTCTCTACTCAGGCGTCGTTCGGCTTCGCCCGGCCGACACTGCTTTAGATAGTATCTACAAAGCGTAACTTAATTTGTTTGCGGCTGTACATTAAAATCTCCGCCCGATAACACGTCAACGAAATCCTTGACATCGACGGGGAATAGAACAATACTTTTCACGTCATAAATTAACCGAAGACGCGGATGAGTTTGGTCATTTGGCCGCAGTATTGCGGCGGCTGCAGGCCTTAGGCATCCGCAGGAGAAAATTAATGTTAAAGAAAATATTACTGTTGGTACTCGTCTCGCTTTTTGTCGTTGTTGGGATAAATGCTCAGGACAGCACGAAGCAGGACGACCAAAAAACGACGGCGGATACCGATAAACCAAAACGCGGGCCGATCTTTAGGCCGACCAAGGACCAGATCAAACAGGTCCAGGGCATTCTGAAAGCGAAAAAGCTCTATGACATGGAACCGTCGGGCAAATATGACGACGAGACGCGCGCTGGGATCAAGGTCTTTCAAAAGGGCAACGGACTTAAGGAAACCGGCACGCTCAACCGTGCGACGCTTGAAAAGTTTGGCGTCGAGCTGACCGACAGCCAAAAACAGATACCGGTCTCGCCAAACTCTTACGCATCGGGCGATGAGAGCACATCTAATAAAGACAAGGCTAAATCATCTGACTCGTCAAAGACGTCGAAATCGACAATGGCGACGGACTCAACCGACAACGACAAGCCAAAACGGGCTCCGATCTTCCGTGCAAATTCGGACCAGATCAAAGCGGCGCAAAAGATACTGATAAAAATGTCGATGTACAGCGGCGAAGAATCGGGCAAATTCAGCGATGAGTTTCGCGCCGGCCTGAAACTGTATCAGGAAAAGAACGGTATCAAGGTGACAGGAACGCTGAATGCGTTAACGCTCGAAACGATGAAGATCGAGCTTACCGATAAGCAAAAAGCCGACAAGGCGGCTGCGGCATCCTCGAAATCGGATAATTAGCCTGGGAAGAATGTGACAACGGGCCGATGAGCTAAATTCATCGGCCATTCTTATTTTACCGGCCGGCCGGGCCTGAATGGATCAATCTATTATGTTGAAAATATTTGTATTACTGCTCTTATCGATGGCATTCGCCGTTAATCTCGCCGCCCAATCCGATAGCCAGGCGGCAAAGATCAAGACTGACATCCGGCAGGTGATGGATGCCCAGGCGGCCGCTTGGAACCGCGGTGACATTGACGGTTATATGGACGGTTACTGGCGGTCTGAGGATCTCGTCTTTATTTCAGGCGACACCGTGACCCGCGGATGGCAGCCGACGCTCGACCGCTATAAGAAAAGCTACGATTCACGTGCGAAAATGGGTACGCTCAGGTTTTCAGATCTTGAGTTCACGGTTATTTCAAAAGACGCCGCCGTCGTTCTCGGCAGTTGGGCGTTAAAACGCGATAAAGACGAACCGCACGGTAAATTTACCCTCACATTTCGCAAACTCAAAGAAGGCTGGCGGATCGTGATGGACCATACGTCATAGCAAACGATTTGAGGTAACTATTATGAAAAAGTTGAGCATACTTATCATATTGCTGGCCTCCGCCTGCGTAAGTTTCGCAGAGGACCATACTATTCAACAGTACCTGAGCATCAGGTCAGCACGCTCACCATCGCTGTCACCAGAGGGCGGCCAATTCGCTTATCTGACAAACGTTTCAGGGACCTGGCAGGTCTGGGCGACGCCGCTTGAGGCAAGTAAGGCCCGGCAACTTACAAATTTTGACGACAATGTGAGCTTTGTCCGATGGCTCGGCGATGACAGCGGCATCATATTTGGCAAGGCCAAGGGCGGCAATGAGAACACACAGTTTTTCTGGATGAAAACTGACGGCAGCGGCGTGCGTGCGCTGACCGAAGAGCCGAATGTCAGGCACAACTTTGGCCTCGTGTCGGATGATGGCAAGTTTATCGCCTACGCCTCAAATAAACGCGATCGCAATTTCTTTGACATCTACAGGATGGAGGTCGCGACCGGCAAAGAAGAACTGCTGTGGCAGCAGAACGGAAATAACAGTGTCCAGGCAATGGACATCAGCGGCAAACTGATCGTCTCACGCGACGGAACTGAGTTGAGTCTCGACAACAATCTCTATCTCGTCGATCCGGTTAAAAAGACAGAAGTGCTGCTGACACCGCATAAGGGGGCCGCTCAGTTTGATGACGCCCGCTTTACCGCGGACGGCATTGTCTTTACGCATAATAATGGGCGTGAATTCATCGGTCTCGCCCAACTGCGGCAAAAGAATGCGGCGGGTGACGACTGGTCGCCGGCAAATCTTGAGATGTCCATGATAGACGATGCCGCGTGGGATATCGGGGGCGTTGAAATGCCGGCATACGGTAATAAGATGGCTTATACCGTAAACCGCGAGGGCTTCTCGGAACTTTATCTCAGAAAGTACGAGACCGGCGGAAAGCCGCTGATCACGACCATCGAAAAAACCGCTGAGATGGTCAAGCTGCCCGATAAAGGCATTGTCAACGGCATCTCTTTTGATCACGATCAGGACAAACTTGCATTCGCCTTCAGCTCGCCGAGCCGAAACACCGAGATACTTGTCTACGATCTGAAAAAGGAGAAACTCACGCAATATACCTGGAGCGATCTCGCCGGATTGTCGCGGCAGGATTTTGTTGAACCGACGCTGATCAAGTATAAGACCTTCGATGGGCGGGAACTTTCAGCCTGGTTTTACCAACCTTCCCGGACAAGGAGCTTTTCGATAGCGATGGGTGCGGGAACACCGAAAGCTCCGTCCGTTTCGATGCCGGCGGTGCCCGTCATCGTCAGCGTTCACGGCGGCCCCGAGGGGCAGGAGCGTCCGGGCTTTAGTCCGCTGTACCAATATTTCGTTTCGCGCGGATATGCGATACTGGCCCCTAATGTGCGGGGCTCGACCGGTTATGGGAAAACGTTCACGCATCTTGACGACGTCAAAAAGCGCGAAGATTCAGTCAAAGACCTTGTCTATTCGGTCAAATGGTTGACAGGCCCGGGAGGCGGCCGATCCTAAACGAATTGCGATAATGGGCGGCAGCTATGGCGGTTATATGACGCTTGCAGCGATCACCCTGTACCCTGATCTCTGGGCCGCAGCGGTTGATACCGTAGGCATCGCAAATTGGGAAAGCTTTTTGAGGAATACTAGCGGATATCGCCAGCGTCAGCGCGAGGTGGAATATGGCCGGCTAGATAAAGATCTCAAATTCCTCAGGTCGATCTCGCCGCTTGCCAGAGGTCGACAAGATCAAATGCCCGCTATTTGTCATTCACGGCAAAAACGATCCTCGGGTTCCGTACACCGAGGCCGAACAGATCGTCGCGGCATTAAAGAAGCGTAATGTGACTGTTCAGTACAAGCTCTATGATGACGAGGGCCATGGTATCTCAAAGCTTAAGAACCGTCTTGAGCTTTACCCTCTCGTAGCGGATTTTCTCGACGCAAATTTAAAGAAATAAACTTTATCTGCCTAAGGCAAAAAAAAGAGAGAGGCGAATTGGCGTTCACCTCTCTCTTTTGCGTTTTTGCCGATTCGAGTTTTACTGCATCGGTACGTATCCGGACGGGACCGGCTTGTCGCCGTTTGCCCCGAATTGTGAGGCAAAGAATGTGGCGGTTGAGCTGTCGGTCCGGTACCATATACCGCTCGACGGCCTGAAAACACTAAAGTCTGCCTTTCCGTCACCGTCAAAATCGCCTGGAGCCGGAATGTCACCGGTCGTTCCCCATCCCTGGAAAGTATCCCCTGCCTGCGACTGCCGCAGGTACCAGATGCCGATCGGACCATCGCGATAAACCGCGATGTCTGTCTTGCCGTCCCCGTCGTAATCAGCCGGTACTACCTTATCGGTATCTATTCCGAATTGGTTGGCAGTAAATCCGGCTGTGCTTTGCAGCAAATACCACGTACCGTTTGACGGTCTGTAAACCGCCAGATCTGTCTTGCCGTCACCGTCATAATCTCCGGGAACGGGCTTGTCGCCGTCGAGTCCAAAATTCACGCCCGTAAACCCGGCAGTGCTCTGCTGCAAATACCAGATGCCCGTACTCGGCCTGAACACCGCGATGTCCGTTTTACCGTCGCCGTCATAATCGCCCTGCACCGGCAGATCGGTCGATAGTCCAAAAGGCGCCTGGGTAAACCCGGCAGTGCTCTGGTTTATATACCAGACGCCAGTCGATGGCCTGAATACGGCAAAGTCTGTTTTGCCGTCGCCGTCATAATCACCCGGTGTTATCAGATCGCCATCAACGCCCCAGCCGTCGCCGGCATCAGCACTGTTCGAGCTGTTGCGGTGATACCAGTTACCGTCGGTGTTCCTGAATACGGCCAGGTCTGACTTGCCGTCACCGTCAAAATCAGATACGACATTGGCGGGCGATAGGTTATAGTCCCACATACCGCGGCCGTGGGTGGCGATTCGCAGGATGCGGCTGTTGGCCGGTATCTCCATCCCAAATACGGCGATCCTCGGCAGGCCGTTATTGAAAGGTATCCAGTTAGCTCCGCCGTCAGACGACATAAATACACCGATGTCGGTGCCGGCATATATGTTATTAGTGTTTGCCGGATCTATCGCGAAAGAACTGACCGGCGTATCCGGAATTCCGTTTCCGGCGGGCGTCCAAACAATAGTTCCCGTATCCAGCAGGTTTGTTGTCTTCCAGATATGCTGGCCGCTCTGCAAACCAAATCCATTCAGGCAAACATATGCAATATTTGCATCGACCGGGTCGATCGCAACCCTGCCTACATATCTGGCCGGAATTGAGCCCGTAACAAATCTCAATGAGGTTGAGCCTTCCGTTGTTGAAACAAGGACCGCCCCCGTCGTGGTGCCGACCAGTCGAACGTTGTCATTCTGCTTGGCGATCGCGATCGCGCTGATACGAGTTGAAAGCCCGATCGAGCCGCTGACATCGGTCATTGTTACGCCCTGATTTACCGAGCGGTATAGTCTGCCTGTGCCAAAATAAAGTGTGTTCCCTATACTGCCGTCAACACTTGGGCCGCCAACCATCGGTGCGTAAAACAAAACACTGTCCGAACACGGAATGCCGTTCGCCGTCCCGCCGCAGCCATAGAACGAGTCCCAGACCAGGTCGCCCGGCGGAACAGTTGACGTAGCCCGGGCAAAACCGATCTGCGAATTCGTCTGGTTATAATAGGTGTGATATGCGACGACATCGGTCGTATTTGGCGAGGATTGATCGATGACAGAGAATCCGCCATCGCCGCCGTCGGAGCGGATCCATTCGACCCCGTCAGGTGCCAGAAACTGGGTTCCGTTGTCCTGGGTACCACCTATTGAATAATTTCGGTCGGTCGGATGGGTTGACAGGCCGATAAATTGGGTCGCACTCATTGTCGAATTATTTAGTGTGCTCCACGCTATAGGCGTCGCCATTACGTTGTTCGTTCTCCAAATGCCGCCGTCGCTTCCAAAATACACAATGCTCGGATTTGACGGGGCAACTGTGATCACCTGGCTGTCGACATGCAGGTTGGTCCCGCTATTAGCAAAACTCAAGCCGCCGTTGGTCGAACGCCCGAACACCATGCTCGGCGACCCGCCTATATAAACTCTGTTCGCATCCGCCGGGTCAACCGCAACGGCAATGTCGTAAAAGCATTGAGGATTACAAAAACCATTAGCTGCGGTCGATGTGAACGGAGCTGCGTCAACCGATTTATACACAGTACCGGTCCCCTGGCCAGATGCAGCATAAACCGTCGTCACACCTGCTACCTTATTCGCGGCGAGTTCCACGCGAGACTGATTGCCGGTCAGCGATGTTGAAAGAAGTTGGGTAAATGTAGGTGCTGCGTCGAGAGCGTTTCCTGTTGAATATACACCTCCATCCCCGCCCGATAGGCCGAGGACACCGACATAGATCCTGTCCGGGTTGCCGGGTTCCATAACGAGATCGGTGACCGAGCGGTCCGCTATTCCTGCAACGCTCAGTTTTGTAAAGGTCGGGCTCTGATCCATCGCATTGGTCGTTCTGTAAACGCCGATAGCCGGCAGTGTAGCTCCGGATGTTGTTCCGCCGATGCCCGCTACGCCGGACGATGTACTGACAAAAACGATGTTCGGGTCGGTCGGGTGGACCAGGACCTCGCTTATTGCACGTCCCGTAAAAATATCGGCGCCCACATCGTTCTTATTCAGAGCGTCGGAAAGTACCGGCGAGGTGTCAGCATTTGTGATCCGATAGAGGCCAACCCCGATATAGCATCCGCTGCCGCATAGTGTAGATTCGCCGGTGCCGACAAATATGGTGGTTGGGTCGGACGGCGATATCGCAACTGCGCCGATAGCGATAGTAAGTGCGTCGTCCATCAGCGGCGTCCAGTGTGCTCCGCCATCCAATGTACGGTACAACCCGCCCTGTGCCGTGCCAACATATGCTATATCCGGGTTTGTCGGATGGACCGCTATTGCCGAGACTCGGCCGCTATACGATGTGTTTGCATTGACCGGTATCGGTGCCGGACCGATAGGCTTCCAGGCGGCAGCTTCAGGCTGATCTGTTGCACGTAGATGGGCTTTTAGAGCCTGCTCGCTACGCTCCATTTCTCTAACTGCATTGGTCCTCGATTGCTGCGTTGCGGTGTCGTACCCTCGGAGCATATCCATCTGCTCGATCCGCATACGCAAGTATTCTTCGCGATCGATCTTTGCCCCCATAGGCAGGTCCGGATCGCTCTCGTTAAAGAATTTACCGATCAGGTCATTAGCAGCAATAAACCAAGTCGAGCCGGCAAGGACGGCCGAAATGATAATGAGAAGCAGAACGTTAGATTTTTTCACAGATCACCTCCGGGTAGAAAAACACTTACAAGGGTTCGAGCGGGACGCAAGTTAACAAAGTTAGGTATTATTACCACGTTTCGAATTAAAAGTTAAGCATTGATATACAGCCTGATGCATTGGACGAGCGGGCAGCGTCCAAAATCCGCTGAGTGCGGACACCATCCTCAAATGTGGCGGCATGGGCGATACTCAATTCGCCGCGGCGGATGGCTTCGATCAGTATCGGTGCAAACGCCAAAAAGCTCCTCGAAAATCCACCCGCGTCCGTGATCCCGGTTATCTCGGGGGCGATATCGACGCTCACCTCTGACCAGTCGTCATCGCCTGCCCTGGCGATAAACAGCTCGCCGAGCTGCTCTATCCTCAGCGAACCTTTGTCACCATAAAATTCCAGCCGGTTCTTGTACTTGGGGAATTCTGTCATCGAGATGGATATGAGGCCGGTTGCATCGGCTGCAACGCCGCCGTCACCAAACTGAAGCAGCATATTCGATTCGTCGTCGCTCGTTACATCTTTTAGGGTGCCGGCGGCGTCTGGACGTTTCTTGATATGGGTGTGCAGCTGGCAATAGACGCCTGTGGCGTCCGCTCCAAGCAGCCAGACGATCGAGTCAATAATGTGCGAGGCAATTGCACCTAAAGCACCGCCGCCAGCCGAGGCGTCCGACCACCAGTTCCAGGCTATGAGCGGATCGCCGCGATGCGGAGCCTGAAAGATAGCTTTCACATGTCTCACTCTGCCGATCGCTCCGTCACGAAGCATTTGATAAGCCAATTGACGGCCGGGCTGGAATCGCAGTTCGTGATCTATAAGAGCGAGCAGCGGTTTACCGGCCGCGGCTGGCTGCCATCTTTTCAGCCTCGGCCAGATCCATTGCCATCGGCTTTTCGCACAAGATGTGTTTTCCGCTGTCGAGTGATGCCAGGGCGATCTCGCAATGCAGGTCCGGCGGCGTTGTTATGCAGACCAGATCAACATCCGGATGAGCAATGGTCTCGCGCCAATCCCCGGTCGAGTGGCCAACACCAAATTCCGCTGCGGCGGCCCGGGCATTGTCGATATTTCCGCTGGCGATTGAGACGACTGACGCACCCTCACAAGCCAAAAATGCCGGGATCTGTACACGGCGGGCAAAGCCCGTTCCAATAATTCCGATTCCGACCTTGTCTTTCATAACGATGATCTCTTAGCAAAAAAGCGTAAGGACATAACCTTACGCTTTAACTGAACGGGTTGTCTGATCACTACCTAGTCTATTCCTAATTCGAGACTCGCCGCCGAACCTCTTACACGGCGATTACCATTACGAAGGTAGGTCTCGTAATTTTCCTTGTCAGCTCCGGACAGGCCGGTGATGTGGGCCCCGACGAGAAACTTTTCGGTAGAGATATGTATGCCGACTTTCTTATATCGGCAGCCGACCACTCTTAAATTGACCTTTCCGGTCGGCAGGTCCATCTCGACATTCACAACCCGGTCCTGGCCGACCAAATATTTTTCATTGTGACGGATCGACGGTACGAGAAAACCGATACCGGTGCGGCTGATGTCGACGGTTTCACCAAGTATGCAGGCGGAGCGTGCCAACTCGCGGGCCCTCTCGGTATTCGTATCAGGATCGAACCAAACCTTTATCGGCGCTGTATGCCGTCGGCGTGCTGAGACCATCCGTTCCGACAAAGAGCGGTTCAGTCTGGTAATTAGCTCACGGATCATAATATTGGCCTTTTTAAGAAGAAGAGGAAGTTTAAGGTATAACCCTATTCAAGGAAAATTTCAACAACCGTTACACAATATTTTACATAGTTATCACTTTACGAGCAGCTTTCCGCCCGTGTCTTTGCTCGAAACATGAGAAATTCCTTTCCCGTCCAGCTGCAGCCGGAACGAGAGCTTTCCGCTTTTACCGTAAATGGCCGGCGTTGCATTAGCGAAGTATTGATCTTTGCCCGATGAAACAGTGATCGAATAATTGTATCCGGTTGATTCGTTGGTTTGCACATCCTCAGGCAGCAGCCCGCCTGCGACCAATGTCGCCATGTCAGCAAACAGGCCACCGTTTTGCAAAGAGTACGCTAGTTCGGCCTTTGAAATACGTTCGAGCATTTTTCGGGCCTCTTCCTGATGGATCGTTATGCGCAGATTGTAAAAATAGTCTTTCCCCTGCTGTTTTATGGCCTTTGCGGCCTCCTGGTCAGCCGTCATGATCAACCAAACCCCGTCTTGCTTCTGCAATTTGATCGTTTGGGTCTCATTCTTTCCTGATTCCTCGTCGGGCAAGTTAGCTGTGACGGCCGCGATGTCGCCGGTTATTATCTCACCGTTGATCTCGATCACCGACGGGATCTGTCCGGCCAATGCTTCGAAATCAAGCGAAAAATCTTGCAGTTCAGTATCGGTCAAACTCTCAACGGCAGGCTTTAGATTTGTCAGAAACATTGCCTCGCGAAATTTCTTTTCCCTCAGGAGCTTATAGAAAGCACGTACGGTGTCCGCCGGGCCGTTCGGGTCGATCGAGATGGTAGGGCCTTTGGGATCGACGGCGGCGTTTGCCTGTGCGGCAGAGTTCGCCTGAGTAAGGCTTTCGGCATTCACCGCAGTCTTAGGTTCGGCGACCGAGCAGGCGGCGGCGAACGCAAAGAAACACAAAGCCATATATGAACAGATCAAGACTCGGGATCGATTGCCTGAAACAGCAAGAATTTTCATTTTATGAATTGGTAAAACTGATCGCTATATCCAATGGAAACGCTGCACGAAGAAATTCAAAAAGCGACACGTCTAATTTGCATTATAACGTGCCGCGTATAAAAAGGTAAAACAAAATTTTTACCTGGATGAAATAATTTTTAAGCCTTCTTTTTACCCGACAGCCACCATTCGCGGCCGACAAAATAAAGAATGACCGATATTATCAAGAAAGGAATAAGTCCCAGGAGATCAGAGTACCCCCCATACCCGCCATCCACGAATGGATTCGATAATTTGGCCCAGGCCGCGAATATGTCGGGAATGCCCATTCCCTCGGTCGCTTTAGAAAGATCCAGGCCGGCCGATATTGTATCGTTCCACCAAGCCGTCCAATCAAGGGACAATCTCCAGATGGCGAAGACGGCGATCAAAATTCCGGCGATCGCACCACCAGCAATATAACCAGATGCCATTAAAACGCCGTTCGATTTGTCGGTCTCGGCTACTATTTCGTCCTCAGTCAGATTCCGGGCAGCAAGCTTTCGTTTCAAGTAAATATCAACGATATACCGGACAATGCCGCCAATAAAGATGGGCGATGATGTCGAAAGCGGTAAGTAAATACCGACGGCAAATGCTAGTGACGGAACTCCGGCGAGTTCTAAAACTACCGCGATCATGGCCCCAAGGATCACCAGTCCCCACGGCAGATTCTGCCCCAGAACGCCTTTTATGATGTAACTCATTAAGGTCGCCTTTGGCGCGTCATATCGGACCAGCTTGTTGCCGACATCGTCCTCCTTAATGATCCCGTTGATACCCGGATCTACAAAATATGTGGGTTTACCCTGCGAATCGACGAGATATCTGCCAACCTGACCCATCGCAGGGTCAGTGTTTTGCCAAACGTTATAGGTCGCTGCGTCAGATTCCTTAAATTTTCCGCCAGCCCTTTCGGCCTTGATCGCTCCGCCCTCACGGAAAAGCTGGCCCTCGCTTATATGAGCCTTTGCTTCGACCGAGTTAACGTCAACCTTTTGATAATAAGTTGTCGAGTCGTTTAGAAAAATAAGCAGTGAGCCAAGCACCAACGCCGATGCCAGAGCCCCGACCAAAATGGCTATCTGTTGTCGCCATGGAGTACCGCCCACCCAAAAACCGGTTTTCAGGTCTTGCGATGTCGTGCCTCCATTCGATGCAGCTATACAGACGATTCCGCCGATCGAAAGGGCGGTCACAAAATATGGATCAGGCTGTGTCCAGCCCAACATAAGAAAGACCAGGCAGGTGATCAACAGCGTTGCAACCGTCATTCCTGAGATAGGGTTTGAAGACGAACCGACTTCGCCAGTCAGCCGCGATGAAACCGTTACAAACAAAAAGCCGAGAAGTATGATCAGGAGAGCGCCAAAAAATGAAACGATCGGACTAACGAAAACACTCAAACCTAACTGCGGAAACAGCATGATGGCGGCAATTAAGCCGATAACACCTATTACAACCCACTTCATTGAAATATCGCGGTCGGTCCGGGGTAGATTTTCGTTTTCAACACTAGAGCCGCCCCTTAGGTCTGCGAGCCCGCCTTTGAGGCCGTGCCAGATAGTCGGAAGTGACCGGAAAAGCGAGATGATCCCGGCCATAGCAACTGCGCCGGCACCGATGTAAAGCACATATGCGCTGCGGACATCACCGGGATCCATTTCAGAGATCGTTTTGCCTAACGCGGGTGCGACCGGAGCGGAGACGGCATCGCCAAAGAATTTGATGATCGGGATCAGAACAAGATAAGACAGTACACCGCCGCCCATCATCAATCCGGCGATCTTGGGGCCGATAATATAGCCGACACCGAGCAGCGTGGGGTCATTGTCGAGCGAGACTGATCCGCCTTTGAGCACGTTGTCCGGAAGCACTTTTTCAGGTGTTCCTTTCCAAAGGCTGAATACCTTCATCAGCGTATTGAATACAAAACCGATTGCGAATCCAATGGAAATGATCTTTCCGCCCTGCATGGCCATGTCAGCGTCGCCATGATTGTCGCCCTCGTCGGACGCCTCACGCGATTCTTGTGACGCTCCGGCTTTTAGAACTTCGGCGCAGGCCGTCCCCTCCGGGTACTTCAGCAACCCGTGCTGATCTTTTATGAGGGCCCGGCGAAGCGGGATCATCATCAAAATTCCCAGCAGTCCGCCGAGAACGGCAACAAGCATTACCCGCCAAAGGTCCAGATCAAAACCGAGGATCATGATCGCCGGCATTGTTACGCCTATGCCGAATGCGATCGATTCGCCCGCCGAACCTGCCGTCTGCATCACATTTGCCTCAAGGATCGTCGCATCCCTAAGGCCTATTTTGGAAAGTATGCGAAAAAGCGTTATCGCGATGACGGCGACCGGGATCGAGGCAGAAACCGTGAGACCGACCTTTAGCACCAGGTACAATGACGATGCTCCGAATATGATGCCCAGCAATGTGCCGACGATCAGCGGCAGCGGTGTTAGCTCACGCAGTTTTGCCGCATCAGGGATGTATGGCCGGAAATTTTCGAGAAACGGATTTTTCATCTCGCTTTGGTCTCCTTAATTGTTTGTCTGCAGCCCGGCGTCAGCCTGAGCGTGTCATAGGGGAAAGGCTTTTTGAAACTTGCGTTAATTTACCTTGCATTTGCAAGATGTGCAAGTTTTTAGGGTGATCTAAAATCGTTCACGACAACAAGTCTAATGTGTCCGCCCGAAATTAAGGCATTTAGCTCCCATAGCTGTTGGACGCGAATTCGGAATTTGGACAATGACTTCAGATCGAAAACCATTGTAGAATGTGGGCGATCATCTGAAAGTAAACTGGAGACACGAACCCATGGATTTTTTGACGAATCTGAATCTCCTCGCAATTTTCGCTATCATCGGCGGCGTAGGCTTTATATTCCTTATTATCTCGCTCGTCGTGGGCGATATCTTTGAGGCCGTCGGATTCGATATGGATGTCGGCGGCGACAGTGGTGTCGACTTTGGGTTTCTAGACAGCCGTGTTTTGGCTGTTTTTATTACGGCATTTGGCGGGTTTGGGGCGATCGGTGTTCAGATGGGTTATGCGGCAGCCGCGAGTTCGCTGATCGGGCTGCTCGGCGGCATTATCTTTGGCGGCGTCGTCTCGCTCTTTGGCAGATTTCTTATCGGCCAGCAGGCATCAAGTTCAGTCACGGACGACGATCTGATCGGCCGGACGGCCCAGGTCGCGGTTGCTATTAAACCCGGCGAGGTCGGCCATATCTCGATCCGATACGGCGACGAACGCGTTGAAAAGATCGCTCGTTCGCGGGGCGACGAGGAAATAAAGGCAGGTACATTGGTCCGGGTTACGTCGATCGCCGGCGACTCGGTAATTGTTGAGGTCGAACGAGGTGAACAATAGTGCAAATATTAACTGATTACGCAAGTCTGCTCATACCGGTGATCGTGCTTATCATCGTCATCGCCGTACTTATCGCGCTGATGCTGATCAGCCGAAACTATATCAAGGTCTCGCCAAACCAGGCTGCTGTCATATCCGGCCGAAAACGCAAATTGTCCGACGGCTCGACGGCGGGTTACCGTCTCGTACGCGGCGGAGCGACGCTGGTTTTTCCGTTTTTGGAAAAGGTCGAGTTTCTTGATCTCAATGTGATAACCGTGCCTCTTGCAACACAGCGGGCCTACACCGTACAGGGCGTTCCGGTTTCCGTCAAGGCGGTCGCCAACGTCAAGATCAAAGGCGATGACACATCGCTTAGGTCGGCGGCTGAACGCTTTCTCGGAATGCCGCAGGAACAGTTTCATCAGCTCGTCTTTCAGACGCTAGAGGGCCACCTTCGTGCGATCCTCGGTACGTTGACTGTCGAAGAGATCAACAACGACCGGCAGAGTTTCGCACAAAAATTAACGACAGAGGCCGCAGGCGATCTCGAAAAAATGGGTATCGGCCTCGACGCCCTGACGATCCAGGAGATCTCCGACGAAGAGGGCTATCTAGATGCTCTGGGAATAAAACGGACCGCCGAGGTAAAACGCGATGCTGAGATCGGCCAGGCCGAAGCCAACCGCGACTCTAAGATCAAAGCGTCGATGGCGCTGCAAGAGGGCGAAAAGGTAAGGCTGTCAACCGAAGCGTTGATCGCCCAATCGACCCGCGAAACAGAGATCCAAAAAGCCCAGGTCCAGGCCGAGATCGAAGCCGAGCGTGCAAAATCGCTGCAGGCCGGACCGCTAGCCGATGCGAAAGCTCAGCAGCAGGTCACGGTTGAGGTGGTCCGGGTCGAAAAAGTGCGAACACAGGAGCAGATCGCTGTTCAGGAACAGGAAGTTCTGCGTAAAGAAAAGGAACTTGAGGCTACGGTCGTCAAACAGGCGGAGGCTGACCGAAAGGCCGCGGTCCTGCGTGCCCAGGGCTTGCAGGAAGCGCAGATACTTGAGGCTGAGGGCCGCAAGCAAGCTATGATCGCCACGGCCGAGGCCGAGGCACAGAAACTGGAACGCGAAGGACGCGGACGGGCCTCCGCTGTCGAAGCCGAAGGTAAGGCCGAAGCTGAAAAGATCCGTGCGGTCGGCCTGGCAGAAGCCGAGAAGCTCCAAGCGACCGGCCTTGCCGAAGCAAAAGCTATCGAGGCACAGGGCCTCGCCGAAGCTAGAGCTATTCTGGAAAAGGCCGGAGCGTGGCGCGAGTTCAACGATGCTGCGCGGCTACAGACGATACTCGAGAAATTGCCCGCCATCATCGAATCGGCGGCTCCGGTGTTCCGTGCAGTTGCCGAACCGCTGGGCAATATCGACAAGGTCGTGATGATCGATCAGGGTGGGAACGGCGATGGCAAATCTAGCGGCATCAATCGCTTTGCCCAGACGACGCCAAACCTGATATTTTCGGTTTTGCAGCAGCTTGAGGCGCTCGGTTTGAATATTCCTGACATTATGGCCCAGCTTGGCGTTGATCAAAAGGGCGGACCTGCTGAGAAAAAGGTAGCACCGCCATCGCCGCCGCCTCCGCCAAAGAAGGCGCCGGAACCACCGGCCCCGTCGCAGGAGGTTCCACCGGTTAGACGTGAACCGCCGGCCTAGTAAGGAGAGAGAGCCGGATTCTGAGTACAAGCAGTGAATTCGATAACGATCTAGATGGCGGCCGCAGGGCCGCCATACTTTTTTTGATCAAACCTTCGCAAGGGTATTAATGAGCCCCCTCAACAGGTTTGGCGTGGAGAACTTTTTTGAAGAGGAATCCGGCTGGGATGCATAATCCGCAGAGCACTGTAAGGATCCAAAAATCGTCTATATAGGCTAAGACCGCCGCTTGTCTCGCCATCATTCCGGCAATGGTTTGATACGCCTGCTGCGTCGCTGAGGCTGCATCCATCGATTTCATCAAGGTTGCTTTGATCTGATCAAACATTTGCCGGAAAGGCAGGTCATACGGAGTCGTGTGTGCAGACAAAATGGCCTGATGTATCTGCTGGTTGCGGGCCAGCATTGTGGTCATTATCGCGATACCGACGCTGCCGCCGGTATTTCGCATTAAATTATAGATGCCGCTTGCATTGCCGATCTGGTTCTGCGGCAGCGTTGCCATTGCCATCGTCGTAAGCGGAACAAACACAAATCCCATCGCCACACCGCTAATGAACATCGGGATAATTATGTTGCTCTGGGCTATCGAAAGATCGATAAGAGTGAATAGATACGTCGAGAAACACAATACACAAAAACCGAAAGTGATCAGATAACGCGAGTCGACTCGTGAGATCAATCGGCCCACGATGATCATAGAGATGATCGCCCCAACACCACGCGGGCTGACGGCAAAGCCGCTCTCTACCGCCGGATATCCTAAAAGTGTTTGCAAAAACAGAGGCAGAAGCGCAGTCGAGCCGTATAGCACGACGCCGACCGACGCGATCAGAGCGCAGCCAACGGCAAAATTTCGATTCAGAAATACCCGCAGGTTTACGATAGGTTCCGGAGTGTAAAGTTCCCACAAAATAAATGAGAGGATCGACAATCCGGAAACAGTAGCGGTAAAAATTATCAGGGATGATTCAAACCAATCTCGCTGCTGTCCGAGATCTAGTGTCAGTTCAAGCGCACCGAGGCCCAAAGCCATAAGGCTAAACCCGATGTAATCTATCCGACCCGGTTTTTGATCTTTGAGATACGGAGGGTCCTCGACAAACGTACTTGCCATAAACGCCGCTAGCAGGCCTATTGGAAGGTTGATATAAAAGATCCATCTCCACGAATAATTATCTGTGATCCAGCCACCTAACGTTGGGCCGATTATCGGGGCGACGACGATTCCCATGCCGTAAATGGCCATCGCCGCGCCTCGTTTCGCCGGCGGAAAGCTCTCGAGCAATACTGATTGAGCGATCGGCTGCAGATGCACCGCCACCCATCCCTTGCAGAATGCGAGCAATTATCAGCACAGTCAGATTGGGTGCCGCGCCGCATAGGGCTGAGGCCCCCGTGAATATTATTATGCAGATAATGAGGAAGCGTTTGCGCCCGATGTATTTGCCGATCCAGCTTGTTGCGGGCAGGATGATGGCATTCGAGATAAGGTAGCTGGTCAGGACCCAGGTTGCTTCTTCGGTTGTTGCCGAGAGGTTGCCGGCGATGTGCGGCAGAGCGACGTTCGCGACGGAGGTGTCGAGGACCTCCATCACGGTTGCAAGCATCACGGATACCGCGATCAGCCACGGATTAAAGGTCGGTACCCATTCCTGAGGTGGAGCAACATCTGCCATTCTCGTCGCTACCTGACCTTTACACTGGGCACGGCCGACATGCCCGGAGCGAGCAAAACCTTATCCGGCTGCTCGTTGAACACGATCTTTACGGGTATGCGCTGAACGACCTTTACGAAATTGCCGGTTGCATTCTCAGCCGGCAGCACACTGAACCGCGAGCCGGTTCCCACCTGAAAACTGTCAACCTTTCCCCTAAACGACTTTGCCAGGGTAGGCGTCGATCTTTATACTTACGGACTGACCGATCTGCATGTCTTCGAGCTGAGTTTCTTTGAAATTTGCGACGACCCAGATGTCGTCCGATTGGCTTATTGCCATCAGCGGGGTGCCGATCGCGACAAGCTGTCCCTCTTCGACTGATTTTTTTGTTATATAACCATCTTCAGGCGCCGTGATCTTTGCATAAGAAAGTTCCAACTCGGCCTGGTGTACGGCGGCTTCGGCAGCGGCAATGACTGCGTCGGCAGAATTCACCTGTGATTCCGAAACATCGATCCGCTGAGGCGCGGCATTGGCATCCTGGAGACGGCCTTGTGATTCATCGACCTGAGATCGGGTCACATCGACCTGAGCAAGAGCCTGGCGGTAATTTTCTTCGGCGGCACCGGCAGCTGCGTTTGCCTCATCAACCTTGGATTGAGCTGCCAGCACTGCTTTTTGTTCAGCGTTGAGCTGGGATTGGGCCGTTTGGAGGGCGTTTGTCTGTTGATCAAGCGATTGTTTGGAAATATCGCCGTTGTTGAAGAGGATAAGCCGGCGGTCATATTCGACCTGAGCAAGATGGACGTTCGACTCAGCCTGCGGAACCTGCGCCCTGGCCTGTGCCAGATTTGCAATTGCCGTCTTAGCGGCAGCTTTGGCCTGGCCTATAAGCCGTTTTTTGGATTCGGCCGCTATCCGGGTTTGCTCGACATTTGTCTTTGTGGTCTGAACGTTTGAAATGGCCTGGTTTTGGCCGGCATTTGTAGTTACCGTCACTAGTTGAAGATTTGCTCTAGCAAGTCCCTTTTGGCTTTTTGCGTTTTCAAGCTGCGCACGGGATTGTTCCAGATTTACCTGTAGGCTTTCAGGGTCCAGATCTACCAGCGGGTCCCCTTTATGCACATATTGGTTGGCCTTTACATAGACCTTTGTCACGTAAGCGGCTACTTTGGGGCTGACTTGTACGATATCGCCATCAATATACGCATCGTCGGTCGATTCGTATTGACGGGCATAGAGCCAATAAATAAGTCCGGTTATGGCGGCTATAACGAGAGCACTTCCACCGATGATCAGGATCCGGCGTTTTTTCTTGCCATTAGACTTCGGCGGATCACTCTCAGCGACTACTGCATTACTGCCTTCGTCTATGTTCGTCGGCTCGTCCGGGTTTGGCGAATCATCCTCTCCCCCCTTTCCCTTCACTTCCTTCACAGGATCTTGTTCGCTCATCTCTTAATCAACGGTTCCATCAAAGTAAGTAAGCACTTACTTCTTATCTCATTTGGAAATCAATTTGTCAATTTTCCTGCGTTTTGGCACCGCAAACTGTATACGGAAATACAAATGCGAAATGCCGGACGTTCTGCTACGATTAAAGATTCTCAACTGAGATCTATGCAGGAAAATATTTGCGTTTCGCGGCTTTCTAACGGCCTTTTTATAGTTACCGATCAAATGCCGGCAGTGCGCTCTGCCACACTGGGCTTCTTTTTTCGTTCAGGGTCGCGTCACGAGCCCGAGGCCTTGCACGGCATTTCACATTTTATTGAACATACTGTGTTTAAGGGTTCGTTACGACGCTCTGCTTTCGACATCGCCATCGAGCAGGACAGGCTCGGCGGCAACTTTGACGCCTTTACAACGCATGAGGAAACGGGTTTTGCTATGAAGGTCATCGACGATCAATTGCCCAGGGCATTTGATCTGATCGCCGATATGCTGACAAACCCGGTATTTGCCGAATCGGACCTCGAAAGCGAACAACGGGTCATTATCGAAGAGATGAAAATGATCGACGATTCGCCCGAGGAGTATCTGGGCGAGATCTTTAGCGCGGCCTATTTTCCGGGGCATCCGCTCGGACTGAGCATTGCCGGAACACCGAAAACAGTCAGGTCGTTCGATAGCACCCGCACTCGGGAATATCACGGTCAGGTATTCAATGCCTCTAATCTGGTCATCGCGGCCGCCGGCAATGTTGAGCATGAGCAAATTGCCGACCTTTGCCGCCAATACTTTGGCACCGCGTCGGCCTCCGAAATTCCGTCAATGTCTGTCCCTCCCAAGGTCGCGGCACCAATACTCGTCAAAAACCGCAAGGACCTCGAACAGGCACATTTGATCATCGCCACTCCGCTCGTTTCGGCAACGGATGAACGCCGCTATGCAGCCGACCTGATGGCGAACATCATCGGCGGCGGTACGTCGAGCCGATTATGGCAAAAGGTACGTGAGGAACGCGGACTTGCTTACAGTGTCGGGGCGTCAGCGATCAGTTATCAGGATTGCGGGATGTTCTCGGTATTTGCGGGCACATCGCCGGAACAGGTCGGGGAGGTTGTCGATCTCTCGATAGCTGAAATGACCAAGGTGGTAAATGACGGCGTTACGGCGGACGAACTCGATCTCGCCAAACAACAGTCAGTTTCCTCGATACTGCTCAGCCTCGAAGACTCAGCATCGCGGGCGGCAGCCGTCGCTCAGTCGGAGATGGTCCATGGACGTCAGATATCGGTCGAGGAAACGCTCGCAAAAGTCGATGCGGTCAGCTCTCGAAGACATCCAAACCCTCGCCCGCGAATATTTCCGCACGGAACTTGTCGCATTTGCCGCCCTCGGTGACCTCAAAGGACTTAAGGTTGGCCGCCAGCGACTAGCCATTCAGTAACGCAAAACACCCTGCTGTTAGTTTTACTTTTCCGTAAATGCTTTATCAGCGATCGCTCGTGCCTTGACATTCGCTCCTGCTTTTTTGGCGTCCACACTTCCGTCGAGCGATTCAAAACCCTTTAGCCCTTTAACGGCCAAATGCTGGCCGATCACCTTTCCGAAATAAGGATCGTCTTCCGTGGGGTCGCCGTAGGTCGGAACGCGGATGATGACCGCAAAAGGTTTACCGTTTGCAAGACGCCATTCGAGTTTGGTGTTTCGCTCGTTGAACCCGATGCTGAGCGTCGCAAGCGGAAAGTACTCGTCGGTTCCTTTGATCTCGGCATTGATCATAAGGGCGGCAGCCGAACCGTAAACCCTGACCCTATAGCCGCCTGGGCCGGTGCAGAGGCTGCCGTCGTCAGTACCTTCGCCACCCTTGAGCACTTTGCAGCCTTTACCGAGACTTGTGTAGACGGATGTGAAGCTCACTTTTTTAGTGTGAGTCATTTGCGAATAACCCAAACCGGAAAATGTAAATGCGAGACAAATGATCATTAACGGCCGTAAGTTTGTCATTGGTTTCTCCTAGATCTCTTTTGCATATTCGATGGGATCGATCTCGCCGGCACGGGCGAACCCGCGGAGTCTCAGGGCACACGAATCACAGGTGCCGCACGCCAGGTCGCTGCTGCGATAGCACGACCAGGTCAGATGGAGGGGAGCTTTCAGTTCCAGGCCCTTACGGACAATTTCGGCTTTGGACATTTTGATGATCGGCGTGCGGATCTCGACATGTGTATCGGGTTTTGTGCCGGCATCGATCGCAGATTGGAACGCGGCATAAAACTCCGGCCGGCAATCGGGGTAACCGCTTGAGTCTTCGGCAACCGCGCCGATGTAGATCGCCCCGGCCCCGATGGCCTCAGCCCAGCTAACGGCGATCGAGAGCATGTTTGCATTGCGAAACGGCACGTAGCTCGTCGGTATCTCTTTCGACGCGAGATCTGCCTCGGTAACGGCGATCTTTTCGTCGGTAAGCGACGAGCCGCCAATTTTTGCGAGATGTTCAATAGAAATATCCAGCCGATTTTCGACACCGTAATGATCGGCTATGTCGCTGAAAGCCTGACGTTCGCGCTGCTCCGTTCGCTGGCCGTAGGAAATATGCAGGAACGCCAGTTCCCCAGACTCTGCGGCCGCGATCGCGGCCGTTACGCACGAGTCCATCCCGCCCGAAACGAGACATATTGATGATGAATTTGTTGTCGTTGTCACAGTTGAGATCAAATGTTAGGAAAAGGATACACAACGGCGGGTCGAAATGCCCAATTCAGAGGCGTCCCTTTGATAGGATCGCATTCTGCTCCCACGCGTCCGTCCTTACCGATTCATAGAACTGCGGCAATTAGGTCAGCGTATGGTATAAAGAGGTCAATAAAATGTTCTGTCCAAACTGCGGCGGTGAAAATCGGAACGGGCAAAATTTTTGCCGGTCATGCGGCTTAAAGCTGGATGCCATCTCGCAGGCCATTGCCGAGCAAACCCCGTCAAAGGAATATGCCGCACTCCAGCGTCGAAAGGACCTTTTTGAAAAGCTGGGCCTGTTGTCATTGTCGGTTTCGGCAATGATCGGTTTTGGCCTGCTGATCGCTAAGGTTGCGTATTACAAGATGGTATTGTTTGGCCCGGAGGTACTCTTTTGGTCAGCAACCGGGGCACTTATCGTCGCTGCTCTGCTCTCGGTATTTTTCTTTAACTTTCCGAAGCTGTTCATGAACTTTGAAAAAATAAACCCACGCCTCGCGCCCGCTGATCTTTCCGAACCTGCACCGCAAACTGCCAACTTGATCGAAGACCGGCCGTTTGAACCGGTCCCAAGCGTTACTGATAACACAACAGATCTGTTGCCGGTAAGACAGGACTCGGATCGCAATAGCTGATATTCGGCACTCTTCTGGGCCAAAAAAATCAATAATCTGCAAGTTAGCACTCTGACTAGCCAGCCAAAGCCTTTTTTGGGCCGTAGCCATATTTTTAGGGCTTTCCAGATCTCTTATTAAAGAAAAAATAGTTTTTTTAACGTCTAAAAAAACTATTTAGGCATAAAAACAACTCTGAAGAGCCTATTACATTTGCCATGCTGATCAGACGTTTTTGCGGCCTTTGCAGCAATATTTTGGAGTCGTTAATTTTTTTGCAGCTCTTTCAAAAAAAGTTTATGGCCTCTACAAACGTTTTGACGGCCATAATGCCGGTATAAAGCCTTTTATTCCAGACAAGGGTAATTTCTGACGATCAGAAGGTTCAAACCCCGCGGGCGTCGGCACCCCAGATGTATTTGTGAAGCTGCAGATTGAGGCGGACCTTAAGGCCGCTTTGAGCTACGGACTCAGCTAGTTGGGCGAGATCAGGCATTCCGTGGACGGGTGAGATGAGAACGGCTTTTGTTAGCTTGATCAGGTTGTGTTTGGCTATTGTTTCTTTGGCAAATTCCCAGTCAGCTATGTCGGCGACAACAAACTTTGCTTCGTCGAAACCGACCCTCAGGCGTTTGAGGTTTGGCCAGTGGTTTCGCTCTGCTTCGCCTGAGGCGGGACATTTAATATCGAGGATGATCGCTGCCCGTTGGTCGACGTCCCCGGTCGAGACAAAACCGCCGGTCTCAATTAGCACCTCGTATCCCCGGTCGCAAAGCTGTGAGATAAACGGGAACACATTTTTCTGAGCAAGCGGTTCGCCGCCCGTGACCTCAACCAGCGGGCAGCCAAATTCATCGAGCCTGGCAAAGATCTCATCAAAGCTAATGTGCTCGCCGCCCGTGAAAGTGTATTCGCTGTCGCACCAAACGCAGCGCATGGGGCAACCCGTTAGACGGACAAATGAGCACGGACGCCCGGCATGTGACGACTCGCCCTGAATGGAGAGAAAAATTTCGGTTAAGCGTAGCGAAGGCTGAAGAGAGGGCATTTTACTCGAATACTGAATGAGCGGGCGATCTTGCGCACGATGGGGTCGTACTTTGCTTTTTCCGATCTTTCATACTCAATATTAAAGGTGCAAAATATTGCTCCCGCGTCGCCGTCTTTGCCGCTTAGCATCGTCTTTTGATAGTAAATACGGCCGTCCTTTACACCTGAGATCACATAACTGTGCTTCGAAAGCAGTTTATATGTGACACCTTTACCTCGTTCCTTTAAGTCGGACTGATAGGCCTTTTTAAGTGTCTGAAACAATGCATTGTACTGTCCCCAAACACGCAGCTCGACCGAATTGTCCGCTGAAAGGAACACCCGCCCGTCGCCATTCTCAGCTTCCTCCTGAGGTTCAAGAATGCCCGAGGGATAGGCGATCGAATAACCGAAACGGGCATTTGTATAGGTATCGTAAGTAGTTTGCGTGAACCCGGCCCTCGGCAAAGGCCAGAACAATTAACAAGGGGTACGAAATATGTAATTCTTTGCATAATCTTAAAACAAGCCGAACCAACCCATCTGATTCATTATTTCACCGCCAGCGAACGATGCAAGGTTGGCGATGATTATCGCCACAAAACATCGCAGCCAATCACCTGTCTCGAGGAGGCCCTTACCGCGAAACGCAAGCCAAAATAAAAAACACTCGCCGACGGGTGCAAATGTCTCGGCGATGGCTAAATACAACGTCCGCGACTCGCCTAGAAAGATCGCCGGCAGTACGAGTACGACTATCGGATAAGTACATGCCGTCAGCCAGACGCCGCACCAGAGTTTTTGTTTTAGCGACACCTTTGGCGACAGGCCGAGTACCAGCACAGGCGTTTCTATCAGGATCGTGAACAAATATCCGATCGGCAAAAACGCCCACAGATCGCCCAGGGGCAGGTTCTGCGTTTGAACAAAATCAACTTCGTCAAAAAGAAACATCAGAGCATTTTTATCAGGAAAGGGAATTCTGCCAACACGTGTGCCATCGCAAACGCAAAATACAGGTCCCGCGTAGTTGTATAGTCGATCGCAAAACCAAACCAAAGAGCGATAACCAGTATCAGACTCACCGCGACCGCCCCGACGACGAGTTTAGGAAATCCGCCTTTTCCGGAAAGTAACGGTATCCGATCCAGTTTCCATGGGACCGCCCGCCAGTCAACGAGCGGTATCAACAGTATCCAAACAAAATAGTGAATAGACTCGAGAAAGACATGCGTCGCGACAAGCAGCCGGCTCGAGATGCCCGGAAGTATCTGGCTGCCGGCATGCTGTGTTATCCGCCAGAAAAGGTTTGTCTCCTCCGGCAGATTTGGCGTCCCGGAAAGGGCTATCCATAACAGAGCTACGAAAACCGGTATCGAAGCCAGGCAATAATGATATGCCCGCAGCCATTCGGGTTTTGTCCGCCGGATCTGCCGCTCGAGAAACCACATCGCGATAAACGGATGAATGTAAACCAATGACAGGCTCCAATATTGCGGCACCATCCACGCCAATGCGGCAAGCAGGAATGCCGCCGGGAACGCCCACGCCCAATCGCTCTTTGGCCGCTGCCGCCCGCGAAGATAAACGAGCAGGGCGAGCCACAAAACGAACGCCGTATTCCAAACGGCTGTCAGAGCAGCCCAACTATCCAGGCTCCACAGCCAGTTGCCGCTCGCGAAATAGAGCGTCAGGTACGCGGCGGCCAAGAACGACCACGCCGCCGATTCCGACCGAATAAAAAAGCCTCGACCGGCCCCACCGCAGCGGCATCCGCGCGGCAAAGTACCGGAATTCCATAAAGTTATGAACGCCGGCAAACAGAAAGATCGTCGCGATCGACATCTGCAGCGGAAAAGCGCCGATCGCCGCCGCGAACAGTGCGCACGACGCTATGAACGCCGCCAAAAACGCCTGCGCCCCGGTCAGCTCAAATTTGGCTGTGCGGATCTCCTGCATTTCTATCTATTCCCCGTCAGATTTGTCAGGTTTATCCGGCGGATTTGGAACTATCAGCTCGATACCCCGGCCGTCGCCGTCCGCTTTTGTCTCAAGTTTGATCGCGCCCGAGCCGACATTATAGATATGCACCGCTTGCGAGAACATTTTGCCGGTTATGCTTCGGGCCTCGGCCGGCGGGCCTGCGTTTGCGTATACGAACGTGGCGACCGAACCGATACCGGCAATGATCGCGATGATGACCAGCGATTTTCCCGCTTTCGTCGCTGCCTTGCCTGATCTGACAAACCAGACGCCGCCAAAGATAAACGCCAGACTGAGGAACAGGCCGCTGACTATCGTTTGCGTCCTGGAAAAGCTCCCAGCATATGATGCCGTCGCGTCCGAGTCCTGATCGGCATCGTCGAGAGCCGCCCGCAGCTGTTTGATCTGGCTTTTAGGAATGATCAGCTTTGCTTCTTTAGCGTCTTTGTCCAGACGGATGGTCATTGTCGTCGCTATCGACTTTTGATCTTTTGAGGGTTTAGGTGTCTTATCGGGCCGGGCGATATCTGCAAATGCCGCGGTCGACGCTAAAAGCGCGAGTGTGATGAGGCAAATTAATCTATTCATAAAGGTTTCTCCTGTTAAATCCGAAATTTCGTGAATTATATCAACATTCTCATTGATGAGAACGAAGAGGGCACGCGTTTCTCGCAAATGTCACAAAAAACTTTCATCAGTCGGCGGACGCGTATCTTTAACTCTGACAAAACAGGCGATTTGCGTTACAATTTTTGGCAGCGAGGAAACATATGCGAGCACAATTAAAGAAGTTTATGGGGGCGATGGACGAAAATTCGATCGCTATTATTCCGGCAGCACACGAGACGACCCGGAGCTATGACACCGAATTCAAATTTCGGCAGGATTCGGATTTTTGGTATCTGACCGGTTTTCCGGAACCGGATGCGATAGCGGTTATAGAACCGGGGTCGAAAAAGCCTTATACGCTGTACGTTCGCCCGCGCGATCCGATGATGGAAACGTGGTACGGACGACGACACGGCACCGAGGGAGCCGTAAAGAAATTTGGCGCCGATCAGGCCGCAAGAATCGACAAGTTTGAAGCCGATCTGGGCAAACTGCTTGACGGGCACGATACGCTCTATTACCGTTTCGGCGTAGACGAAAAGCTCGATCTGCAGATACTGCGGTACCTCTCGGCACAGCGCCAGCGTCGTCTTAAGACAGCATATCCGCCGCATACGATCGTTGATCCGACGATCACTATCGGCGAGATGCGCCTTCATAAAAACGAGAAAGAAATTGCCCTGATGCAAAAGGCAGCCGATATCGCCGGCGCGGCCCACGTCCTTGCGATGAAAAAGGTCAAGCCCGGGATGAATGAGTTTCAGGTCGAGTCCCTTATGGAATCGTATATGCGTGACAAAGGCGCGAGCGGTGTTGCCTATAACTCGATCATCGGCGGCGGCGACAACGCGACCATTCTGCATTATGTCGAGAACAATATGCCGCTCAAGGACGGCGATCTGATCCTCATCGATGCCGGTGCCGAATATGAGGGATATGCGTCGGACATCACCCGCACCTTCCCGGTAAACGGAAAATATTCAAAAGCTCAGCGAGAGATGTACGACGTTGTTCATGATGTCCAGGAGCAATGCATCGAAGCCACAAAGACCGGCAATACGGTCAAAGGGCGGCAGGAACTCTCGATCGAACTCTTGACCGAGGGAATGAAAAAGATCGGCTTGCTCAAGGGCAAGACCAAGGACCTGATCAAGAAAAAGACCTATATGAAATATTACATGCACGGTGTGGGCCATTATCTCGGCCTGGATGTGCATGATGCGGGGCGGTACTTCTTGGACCAAACCGCTAAGCACTCGCGGCCCTTCGCCCCGGGTATGGTCCTGACGGTCGAACCCGGCATTTACGTGCCGCCGGACGACAAAACGGCCCCGGCCAAATTCCGCGGCATTGGTGTGCGAATTGAGGACGACGTGCTCGTAACCGAGGATGGCAATTTTAACCTGACCGGTAACGTTCCTAAGGACCCGGACGAGATCGAGGCGATCATGCAAAAGCCGGCGCGAAACTAGCCGCGTCGATCCGCACTACTGTTGGTTCTATTTTGAATCGATTTTGGGGGCTGCCTAAAAAGGCGGCCTCTTTTGTCGCCGACTCTGCAAAATTCGCGGCCGATTGGCGGCCCGCGACTCGGGCAGAATTCCAATGAGCTCCTATATGATTGAGCCCACAATATT
Organism: Blastocatellia bacterium; assembly: GCA_963834975.1. Classification (GTDB taxonomy): domain Bacteria; phylum Acidobacteriota; class Blastocatellia; order Pyrinomonadales; family Pyrinomonadaceae; genus OLB17. The sequence goes on along the minus strand of CAWIDZ010000010.1, from coordinate 629,548 downwards.
TAACAGATGTCGTTCTAAAAGATTTTGATTGTAATTGTCCTGTAAACGGATTATAATTGCCTCGATTTGGACTCAGAGCCCACCTCGATATGCGTTTGCACATTGCGGGCTGCCGGTTGACGTCGTGAATAATGACATATGGACGCTAATCCCGGCGACCTTGTCCTATGATTGACAGATTTGTTGCTTCTTCCATTTTTGTTTCGCAATTGTTAGATCCACTGGCTTCCCTGACGATCTCCTTCACTCGTTTAAATCCCATTCGCTTCCTCTTGGTCGACGAAAATCTGTCTCAGAATTTTTCTAAATTTCAGTTGTATTCCACTCCACGGGAAGAGGCTTTTCTCATGCCGTACCAACAATATGAAAGATACAAATTCGCCGTTCAAGATAGACAAAAGACGTTTCAAAAGGCTCCGTTCGAAGCTCAGGGCCGTTGTACAGGTAAAGGAATCTGATGATGAGACATGGAAAGAAATTACCGAAGTAACAACCGTTTCACAAAACGGGGCCGAGTTCAGATTGTCACATGATTGTGTGATCGGCCGGTTGATCATAATGGTGATGCCAATGCCGGTTGAATTGCGCCTGTACGATAAACTAGAAAAGATCTATCCAGTCGCCGCCATTATCCAAAGCTGTTACAAATCGACGTTCAGGAAAAAGCCGGTCTATAACATAGGCGTTGCGTTTATTGGCAAAACGCTTCCGGACAGCTACCTTGAGGACCCGCTGCAAACTTACCGCATTTCCGGTGTAAGGGCGGATGGTACATGGACAGTCGTCGAAACAAAGACTCCGTTCCAGCCACGCACGCACCATCGATTCCCTTTCGAGACAGAGGTTTCGCTAACGCTGATCCAAAAAGAGAAAATGGCGGTCAAAAAAGAGAAAACGAAAACGAGGGATATTAGCGCGAGCGGTATGTCGTTATGGAGCACTCTTGATATCAAAAAGGATGATCGGATAAAGATCGCCTGTAATGAGTATGAATTCTATTCGATCGCCGTTGTACGAAATTGCAACCGATCTAAGGACAAAAGGAAAATAGCCCACGTCGAATTTGTGGATGAAAAATTCCCTATAGACAAGATCGCGATCTTTGACCTGGACTCTCCATATGTCGGTGAAACAGTGACCGGCACCGATTGGGATCCGGAGAGCGAAGACTTTAAGGTCAAATTGGACGGGTCGTAATAACCGTCTGCCTGGAGGTCAACTGATTTTGGACGTGGCCGTTCTTGATCATCAATTCATTCATATCGTAAAGATCATACAAGCCAGGAGTAAGTGAAAACTGGTAACGATTCGCCGGATGTTGTGCTGATGTCGTAAGATTGTGTGTCGGCAACTCGTTTATTTAGTGAGCCTAACCGATTAGATCGAATATGAGACCCGAGGAAATAGCCAAAAACCTACCGGCGCTTTTCGCCGCCTTGCTGGTGGCGATCCTTTTCATCCAATCCGGCCTGGATAAGGTTTTCGACTGGAAGGGAAATCTCGAATGGCTGACCGGCCATTTTTCCAAGACATTCCTGAGCCGGTTCGTTTGGATCATGCTTGCAAAGCTCACCGTCCTGGAACTCGCTACGGGTATTTTGAGTGGGGCTGGAATTATCTATTTCCTGGTATTGGGTTCCACTGTACTTATCTTTTGGGCCGCGTCACTTGGGGCACTGACGGTCATCGGTCTATTCTTTGGACAGCGTGTTGCCAAGGATTATCCGGGCGCCGCCGTTTTGGTTCCTTATTTTCTACTGCTCGTCGCGATCATGTACGTTACCAACCCGTTCCTGAAGTTATAACAACCTCGTTTTGGATCAGTAAGACTAAAAGCCCCGGCGTTTTGAACACCGGGGCTTTCGACTGACCGTGGAACGGTCTTAGTAAGTCTGAATGTTCAGTATCTGACTAAGGATCGTTCCAAATATATTGAACGCTCCGCCGTTATTCGAGCCATACTGATAGTCTCCGTAATAGTCATTCTGGTATCGGCTGTTGTAGCCGTCCTGATAACCCCGCTGAAAACCCTGGCGAAAATAATATTGGTACTGACTCTGGTTAACATAGCTCTGATAACCGTATGTTCCCCGTCGATATTCGTTCGAATTATTCCAACTGCTTTGTCGGCGGTTGTTGCGATCGTTGCGAGCTGCTTCAAAACCCTGGCGGTAGCCCTGGTTGACAGCTTGTCTCAGCAAGTCGGCTCCCCGCTGGTCAGTATTGTAATAAGACCCGTTTCGATAAACGCGATATCGGGTGTTGCGGTTGGTGTTTGCGTTGGCGTTGCCGTTGTAATATCCATTGCCGTTTGAGCGATCATTACCGCTGTGGTTGCGCTTATTATATTGGTCGCGGCGCTGTTGGTCGGCCTGGATCCTGGCATTCTGTCTTGCCCACTCAGCCTGGCGGGCCCGGTCTGCCTTAATACGCCTTTCTTGATCCTTTGCCTGCTTTTTATCAGCTTTTTGCTGCTGCTTGGTTATCTCACGCCCTTTGTTCTTATGGTGATCGCTGTTTCCCTGTGAGATCGCCAGTTCACTAGCTCCCAACATTGTAAACAACCCGAGTACCAACATGACCGCTAATTTTCTTAGATTAAATACCTTCATAATGCTCCCTCTGTTCTTCCTCTTGATCTGCCCCTTCGTCTACCAGCATTCCGGAAAAATTCCAGAATTGTGAAGTTTTGTAAACGCGTGACAAACAAGCAGTTGTCAATGTCACTTTATAGATAACAATCTGCGTGCCAGCCAACTGATATGGCAGTTTAATTGGGTTATTTAGGGAAAATTCATCGCTGCGGCCGATCTGATCCGTAGCAGAAGGGATGAAATTTACCCGAATGGTCTGGTCTATTGTTAGTATTTTTGGCGGGATGCCGATATTTCTGAATTCCGGGCTTTAGGGGGGCAGTTTCCGGCAAACTGCCACATTATTAGAAGAGGGGCCCTAGAAATTGCAACGTTGCCTTTTCTGCCGAGGCCCGGTCCATTATTCAATTATCGCTGCAGGCGGGTAATCGTGAAGGTAGCTTTATAATCTATCTTGCCTTTTTTGTCGTTGGTTTTACGTACCGGTGACAGCGACGTTAGATTTATCGCCCACCCGTTATATTGATCACCTGCAGGCCCCATACCAGTATTCATTACCATTTTCTTAGAACCGCCCATTTTGTCCGAGATCAGTACCTCGATCTTGGCATTTCCTGCCCAGACACACTGTGCATCAGTAGGGCAGCGGGAATCTTCGACAACGGAAATAAATTTGATCGTGATGCCGCTGTGCGCGGCAGTTTTGTGGTGACCGACACGAACGGTGACGGTTTCTGGTTTGGCTGCCATAGTCATAGCTGCGAGTCCAAGTATCGTTATCAATGTCAGGAATGTTGTTTTCATAATAGCCTCTTTTTGCAGCCGGCCAATAAGCCGCTGCACATTGTTAGAACGGATCTGACAGCTCTGAGTTGCAGGAAAACAGTTGATCCCCATTTTGGCATCTAAAGATCGGGGCGAGGGTATTTTAAAGAAACCAGTCCGCGATCTGCCCGTATTAGCATTATTCGGTTGATAAAAGACCGCCTATTTTTACAATTTAATTCGGAGAGAACTATGTACAGATTTTACTCGAAAAAGATCAGTGTTTTTGTTTTGCTTGCCAGCCTGATGCTCTGGGCCGTTCCGGTCAGGGCGATCGACGATTCCCACGGTATCGATATAGCCGGAATGGACCGTTCCGTCAACTCCCGGTGATGACTTTTATGGATATGCGAATGGCGGTTGGATGAAAGCCACCGAGATACCCGGCCGATCGGACCACGATGGGAGCATTTAGTATGATCGACAAAGTCGTTCGCAAACGAACTGCTGAGATCATAACCGCCGCCGCTAAGTCGTCTAACCCCGAGGCCAAAATGGTTGGCGATTACTATGCCGCGTATATGAACGAAGCCGCCATCGAGAAACTAGGGCCTCAAACCGGTCGAAGGTGAATTGAAGTCGATCAATTCGATCAAAACAAAGGACGAGCTTTCGAGCATGCTTGGCTCACAGCTTAGGGCCGACGTCGACCCGCTGAACGCCACAAATTTCTATACAGACCGGTTGTTCGGTTTGTTCGTTTCCGCGGATTTTAATAACCCAACAAAAAATGTCCCTATCTGCTGCAGGGCGGCCTGGGCATGCCGGACCGCGACAACTATATCAACACTGACGAACGCAATACCGAGCTACAGGCTAAGTACAAGGCTCATATAGCCGCGGTTCTCAAGCTGGCAAATGTTGCCGACGCAGAGGCCAAGGCCGACCGGATCTTTGCCCTCGAGAAAAAGATCGCTGCCCATCATGTTGTCCGCGAAGATTCGGACGATGTTCACAAGGCAAATAATCCGTGGAAGCTCAGCGAGTTTGACAAGAAAGCGCCCGGCATCAACTGGGGAAATTATTTTAAGGCCGCCGGGCTCGCCGGACAGCCTATGATCATGGCATGGCACGCGAGCGCGATAACGGGACTCTCATCCCTGGTCGCAAGCGAGCCGCTGGATGTTTGGAAAGAGTATATGGCGTTCAGGACGATCGACCGTGCATCCGGCCTGTTGCCAAAGGCTTTTGCAGCGGAGTCATTTAGTTTTTACGCAAAGGAACTTTACGGCGTCCCGCAGCAGCGTGCCCGGGACCAGCGGGCGATCAACACGACAAGCAACGCCCTCGGCGATGTCGTCGGCAAAATGTATGTCGAAAAATATTTTCCCGCCAAGGCAAAGACCGAGATCCAGACTCTTGTAAAGAACATCGTCGCTGCCTTTGGCAAGCGTATCGACGATCTGGAATGGATGACGCCCGAGACGCGTGCAAAGGCAAAGGCGAAACTTAATACGCTTTATGTTGGCGTCGGTTATCCGGATCATTGGCGAAGCTACGCGGGCTTGACTATCAAGAGCGATGACGCACTCGGTAACGCCCAGCGGGTCGGGAAATTTAATTATCAATGGAGCCTCTCAAAACTCAGCCAACCGGTCGATAAGACCGAGTGGTGGATGACCCCGCAAACGGTAAACGCAGTAAATCTGCCGCTGCAGAACGCTTTGAATTTTCCGGCAGCGATATTAAACCCGCCGTTCTTTGATATGGATGCCGACCCGGTCGAAAATTACGGCAGTATCGGCGGTGTGATAGGGCATGAGATCAGTCATAGCTTTGACGATACGGGCAGCCAATTTGATGCTGCGGGACGTCTTTTGAATTGGTGGACGCCCGCTGATTATGATCATTTCAAGGCTTCATCTAATATGTTGGCCGCACAATATGACAAGTACGAGCCGCTGCCGGGGCTTCATCTTAATGGCAAGCAGACGCTCGGCGAGAATATCGCCGATGTTGCCGGGCTGTCAGCGGCTTATGATGCATATCGCACGGCTTACCGGCGGCAAAGCGGCGCCGGACGCACATGGATTGACCGGCGATCAGCGATTTCTTTGTAGCGTTCGCACAAAGCTGGCGTGGAAAGATGCGGCCGGCGACCATGAGGATAATCGTTATGACGGACGGCCACTCACCGGATGAATTCCGGGCCGATACGGTCCGCAATATCGATGCCTGGTACGAGGCGTTTGGCGTGAAACCTGACAATAAGCTCTATCTGGCGCCAAAGGATCGGGTGAAAGTCTGGTGATCGCGATCTAAAAGATCTGTCATTAAATTCAGGCCGCGGCTGATGCCCCGGCCTTTATTTTTTCCTCAATGGCGCGGGCAAACTCGTTTGTTCTGGCATTGCCGCCGAGGTCTTTTGTTAGAGCCTTACCCTCTTCAAATACCGCGAAAAACGCCGTTTCAAATCTCTGGGCGGCTTCCTTTTCACCTATATAGTGGAGCATCTGGATCGCCGAGAGCATCAACGCTGTTGGATTAGCGATACCCTGGCCGGCGATATCAGGTGCCGAACCGTGAACCGCCTCAAAGACGGCACCCAGCTCACCAATATTAGCCCCCGGCGCAAGACCCAGGCCGCCGATCAAACCCGCACAGAGGTCTGAGATGATGTCGCCAAACAGGTTTTCCATCACGAGGATGTCAAATTGCTCGGGCCTCATCACCAATTGCATACAGCAGTTGTCGATGATCTTGTCGTCTGCCTCGATATCCGGAAAATCCTTGGCGACCTTGTAGAAACACTCGAGAAACAGGCCGTCCGACATCTTCATGATGTTAGCTTTGTGGACCGCGGTAACTTTCTTGCGGCCGTTGTCGCGTGCATATTCAAATGCGTATTTGGCGATGCGTGTCGACGCTTTTTCGGTGACGATCCTCAAGCTCTCGATGACGCCGGGGATGACCTGATGCTCGAGGCCGGAGTACAGCCCCTCGGTATTTTCACGAACGATAACCAGATCCAGCTCAGGATAGCGGCATTTGACATTTGGCAGAGCCTTGACCGGCCGGACGTTGGCGTAGAGGTCGAGAGCCCGTCTGAGGCCGACATTTACTGACGTAAAGCCTTTGCCGACCGGCGTCATGATCGGGCCTTTGAGCGAGACCTTATTTCGGCGCATTGCCTCGATAGCAGCCTCGGGCAGTGTGCTGCCTGATGTTTCGAGAGCCTGGGCACCTAGTATCTGCGTTTCCCAGTCGATGTTTACGCCAGTAGCCTCAATAACGCGAACGGTCGCTGCCACGATCTCGGGCCCGATGCCGTCGCCCGGTATTAATGTAATGGTGTGTTTCATATCTGATAACCTATAATCAAATTTACAACGCTCTGTTAATAAAGGCCAAATTGCGTATTGAGATGGATCAAGAGGTATTAATTATCGGCGGAGGGGTGATCGGCCTGAGCATCGCCCGCGAGCTGAGAAAACGAGGGGTCGGGCGGATCACGCTGCTCGAAAAGGGTGTTTGCGGGCAGGAATCGTCATGGGCCGCCGCCGGAATGCTCGGCGTTCAGGCCGAGGCTGACGGCCCTGGCCCTTTTCTGGATCTGTGCGGGGTCTCCCGTGACATGTATCCGCAGCTTGCTGCTGAACTGCTCGACGAAACCGGCATCGATATAGAGCTTTGCCGTGAAGGGACGCTGTATCTTGCATTCAATGAGAGTGACCTGGCTGAGATAAGTAAACGATTTGAGTGGCAGAAAGACGCCGGCCTTCCTGTCGAATATCTATCTGCGGCAGAGGTTGCGGAGCGGGAGCCCCATATATCACCCGACGTTCTGACGGCGCTTGTATTTCCCCGGCGATTGGCAGGTTGATAATCGTAAGCTGTGTTCGGCCCTAAAAAGTTATGCGGCGGCAAATGGTATTGAGATAAAGGAAGATACCGCGGTCGAGGCACTGGTTATCGATAACGGCAAAGCTATCGGTGCCGAGGCAAACGGAGTTCGGTACAATGCCGACACAGTTGTTTTAGCAACGGGAGCGTGGACATCGCTCATCAAACTTGGGCCGTCGGCAATGCCCGTAGATATTCAGCCTGTCCGCGGCCAGATGATAGCTTTTGATAACCCCGAACGGATAATTCGCCACGTGATCTATAGCCGGCGGGGATATCTCGTCCCGCGACTTAACGGGCGGATCCTGGCGGGGTCAACGTCAGAGAGCGTTGGTTTTGACAGATCAGTTACCAGATCGGCCGCTGCCTCGATCAGAGAAATGGCGGGCGAGATCGCACCGGTCACCGCCGGTTGGGAGGTCGGTGATCACTGGGCGGGGCTCAGGCCGCACGCGGCAGACGGCCTGCCTGTTTTAGGATCGGTTGATGGAGTTACGGGCCTCATCATTGCCAGTGCACACTACCGCAACGGCATTCTACTTGCACCGGTAACCGCCAGGCTGATCGCTGAAAGCCTCATCGACGATATACATTCCGAATATCTCGATCTTTATGGCATTGGCCGTTTCAGGCCGCGAGGTATTGGTGCCATCAGTTGAATTTACCCCACGAAGTATGAGACTTACTGTAATAATTTTGATCCTGTCCTCGGCGGCAGTTGTATTGGCCCAATCCGGCCGGGTTTCGCCGGAGGCCTCGGCTGATCAAACAGCGCCAGCCGCCGATACGCAGCCCACGGTGAAAGAATTGTTCGACGAAGTGAACGGCTATATCAGGGCAAAGGGTATCGAATTTGACGCGAAAAAGATCCCGTTCAGTGAAAAGCTTTTTGACAAGACCCGTCTCGAACAGCGTCAATTGGCGGCCAAGTATGCCGCGATGGCGGGCAACCGCAAGGACCTTGCCGGTGACGACTATTACTATCTGGGCATGCTCCACTGGATCGCTGAGAACCTGGACGGTACGCTCGATAGCCTCACTAAATTCATTGCGTCGGACGGTGTTGCCGCCGATCGCCGGCAGACGGCCCGCTCGATAGCCATTGTGGTGATGGCAAAGCAAAAAAAGCTCGACGCTGCCGAGGCCATGCTTGCCGACTATCTCAGATCGGAACCCACAAAACTGACCGAACGTTCCCGGATGGAGGGCGAGCTTGCCAAGGCTTATCAATCGCTACAGGATTTTGCCCGAATGCTGCCGCATGCCGAGGAATGTTACAAGGCTGCCAAGGCGATCCTGAAAGATGCGTCGTCCCGGGCACGCGGCCTCGACGAGATACTCGATGCCGGGATGCTCGTTTACGAGGCCCTGAGAGACAGCAAAGATCCGAAGGGCGCTGAGGCGGCGCTCGATGATATTCGGATAACGGCCGCTCAGTGTACAGTCACCCAGCCTTTACTATTACGCCGTCGATCAAAAGATCAAGCACCTCATCGAAACCGGCCGCAAAGAGCAGGCGATGGCATTTTATTCGGCATCGCTGATCAGTGCGGCAAAAGATTTCAGCATTACGTCACAAGGGTCTGACGTGTTGGCTCGGCTAAAGAAACGTGAAAAACAATATAAACTGCTCGGCGAGCCGGCCCCTGAAATGCTCACTATCGATCAGTGGTTCCCGGGCGAGCGCAAGACTCTTCGCCGAACTAAAGGGCAAAGTCGTTTTGCTTGATTTTTGGGCAACGTGGTGTGGGCCGTGTTTTGAAGCGTTTCCGTCGCTTAGGGAGTGGCATCAGGACATGTCACGCGACGGGCTTGAGATACTCGGCGTGACCCGGTATTACGGTACGGTCGGCGGGCTGCCGGCTGACATCCCGGCAGAGATCGACTATCTGAAGAAGTTTCGCACAAAAGAAGCTCTGCCCTACGATTTTGTGGTCGGCAAAGATCAGAGCACACAGATGCTGTTTGCGGCTGGGTCGCTGCCGACGGCGGTGCTTATCGACAGAAAAGGCGTTATACGCTACATTGAATCGGGAACTAGTTCGACCCGGCTGCAGCAAATGCGTGAGATGATGATCAAACTATTGGCTGAGAAATGACCTGATGCCGAGAAATGGACACCCCGAAAAAGCCGAACCGCGGGGTCTGTATGACCGCGTCGCCGATGTGCAGAAATTGGCGATGATGTTCAACGGCTATCGTCCCTCAGTTGCAAAATATCTAAAATCGCTAAAATTGAATATTGGCCCTGATTCGCTCGTCCTTGACGCAGGCAGCGGCACAGGTGTGGTTACGCTTGCGTTTCAAGACGCTGGACTCGAATCCCGCCGAATTGTCGCGCTCGATCTTTCGCTTAAGTCACTGCAGGTCGCACGCAACGGTTTTGCCGGGCAGAAGGATAACCCGATCAAAACGGATATATTGCAGGGCAACATCCTTGGTATGCCGTTTCCCGATAACACGTTTGACCTTGTCCTGATGTGCGGCGTGCTTGAGTACCTGCCGCTCGACGCCGGCTTTTGTGAGATCGCCCGAATTCTAAAACCGGCAGCGCAACTGGTCTTGCTGCCGGTCAAACCGTCCGTCGTCGGATCCGTCCTCGAACTGTTTTACAATTTTAAGACCCACAAACTCGCTGATGTCCGCACCGCCGCGTTGAACTATTTCAACATAGTCGGCAATCACGAATTCCCCGTTACCGAGCCCATCGGCTGGTCAAAAACGATCTTTTTGCTGGAAAAGAAATGACCAACGCCCCGCTGATCATCGGCCATCGCGGTGCGAGCGCCCACGCGCCTGAGAACACAATGGCCGCGTTTCGCCTCGCCCTGGATGCCGGAGCCGACGGTGTCGAGTTCGACGTGCAATTGGCAAAAGACGGTGTACCGGTCGTCATCCACGACGCTGACCCTGGAGCGGACCGGCCTCAGGCCGGAAAAAGTAGCCGAACTGACCTCGGGCGAACTTGCCCGCACCGATGCCGGCTCATGGTTCAATGCAAAATTCCCGCGACCGCTCTGATGACACGTTTGCCGGCCAAACCGTACCGCTGCTCGACGAAGTTCTGGAACTGCTCGCCGATCGCAGCGGCCTGATCTATCTGGAATTGAAATATGATATTGGTCAAGATCACGCCCCGCTTGCCGTTGCTGTCTACAACCGGATAAAGAACTCGCCATTGCTCGACCGGATAATTGTCAAAAGCTTTAACCTCGAAGCCGTCCGTCTGGTCAAACAGCAATTACCAGCCGTCCAAACCGCCGCCCTTTTCGAACCCGAGATCAGAAACGTTTTCAAACGCCGCCGACACCTCGTCGAACTCGCCCGGCGACACGGCGCCGACCAACTCTCGGTCCACAGCTCCCTCGTCACCCGCGGCCTGATGCGTGCCGCCCAAACCGCCGTCAATGCCCGTAACCGTCTGGACCGTCGACGACCCGCGCTGGATAAAGCGAGCCAGGGCTTTAGGTGTCAGGGCGTTAATAACAAATGATCCGGCTAAACTACTAACAAGGCGGGATATAGTAGACGGGTAATAAAATTCGAAAGAGTATCTAGTACCAACTTGTCGAGGATAGTCAGGCTTGGTCAAATCGGTTGAAACCAACTCGGGCACTTCGAAAACCATTCACTTGTTAAGTAACTTGAGTATCTCGACCTTTTCGTCGGGGACCATTTCTTTAGCTGTTTTGCCGTCTTGGTTTTTGAGCCCGATATTCGCTCTACTGGAGAGCAATATCTTCACTACTTCAAGATGTCCACCGCGACAGGCCTCCATCAGAGCTGTAGTCCCGTCCTTTCGTTGCAGATCCGGGTTTGCTCCCGCATCCAATAGTGCTTTGACGGTATCTAGGTCTCCCCAAGACGAGGCGATCCGAAGAGCAAAGTCTCCGTCCTCAAAAGATTGCTGGTTGGCGTTAATTCTAAACTCAATCAGATCACGAACCTTTTTACTCGTCCCCCCAGGGTCAACACATTGAAATAAAACATTTGCCCCAAAAGTATTGATGTGGTTTGCATCAGCATTTTTTGATAAGAGAATTCTCAAGGTTTCATCGCTATCGGCACCATACATGCAAGCAGCCCAAAGTGCAGTTTGACCGCGATCGTCTTGTTTTTCCAGCGAAGCACCGTGATCGATCAAATAGTTTGTTATCGCTGTATTACCGATCCCGACTGCATAGTAAAGAGGGGTATAGCCTTTTTCATCTATTTCGTCAACATTGGCGCCGTGCTCCACCAGTTTACTAACTTCGTCCAGATCACCTGACCTTACGGCCTGATGCAGCAACTTCGGGGCATTGCCTTCGATCGGCTGCACTCTAATTTGTTGGATAATCAGACCGGCAATAAAGCCAAAAATGATCGTACCGGAGAATATTCTTAAAATCATTTTCCACCTTTTGAGCAAGCACCGCGCTTATGCATAGATTCCTTAAGAGCTATCACGAAGATATTGCCATATTGCGCATCAGAGTTCGATTCTTTCTTTGCATCCTTTGCTTCGTTTGTTCACCTCGAGTCGAACCTTGTTCATCCACCGAATTAAAGGAGCTAAACCGGTAATTTTTGAATTGTCCATTTCATGATCGGTCGTCGAAAAACTCATTTGGTTACCTTTATAAAAGAACCACAACTTGTATCGAGTGCCGTGCAAAACAACATCCCACGAATCTGTTTTTTCGGTTTTCGCTATTTCTCTACTAAATGTCTTGGAGGTTGGCGCTATCGAGGACATGAACCCTTGATAAAACGTACTGACATCCTGGGACCTGAATGGTATCTGGCACCGTTCAACCTTCACCAATTTACTCATTTCCCCGATGTCCTCTTTTTGATTATTGTCGAGCCACGAACTGATCGTGTTAAATATCCAACCATTTGCGGTCTCGAAACGTTCAATTTCAACCGCATCAGACTTTTTTGTAATGATGATCTGTGATTCAGAAGTGAAAGTTGGTTCAAACCGAAGTGCCAACTGCCAGTAAAGTTTTCTTTCTGTCCTTGATTTCATAAGGAAAAACCAAGTCAAGAACAGCTTCATACGCCTCATCCGATACTGGATTTGACGGAAACGACTGAATATTAGGCCGGGCGTTAGTTTGTCCATTTGCCCGAATATAAAAACTACAAACAATAACTAATAAAAGAGCTATGCTGTTTTTCATATTTGATGACCTGTTAACAAGCATTCAGTCATTCAGGGCCTTTGAATAGTGACTGAACAAATGACGGTACACAGCCTTTCACCGTCCTCCGAAATGTGGAGAAGCGAAGGCCTCACCCTCTCCATGCTGATAACGGTCTTTTATTCTTCTGAGGATCTTCTCGTAAAGCTGCATAGTTTCTCGAACATCAGTTGGATCGTCTGCATTGACTGGTTCGTCTGCCAGGGTTAAGGCGTCAAGCACTCTACTTGAACCAACGCAGTTGCATTTGAGGTCGATGAGATCGATCACAGTAAGGAGGTCGGTTTTGAAACTAAAACGTTGCTCGCGGGAGATCCGAAGTACGATCGCTTCGATTTTGGACTGGCCGTCTTCGGCAAGATACCTCATATAAGTATCGCTCTTCCCTCTAAGATTTATCTGAGAGAAATGGAAAATATTGACCTGCTCATCCACAGGGAATGAAGAAAATCGTGCCAATCGGTACGACTCCGGCAGATGCTCGATCTCATTGAAATTTACCTCGCCCGGTTGGTAAGAGCACCCCGCTAGCATTATCACTGCGATAATAAAAAGAACCAATATTTTCATTTGGCTTCATTACTAGCCGCCATCATTTTTCTCGCAAACGTGACCGGTCGGGATTGGAATCTACATACTAGATCTAAAATAACACTCCATTCAGTGTAAATCGGTATCTGGCCTGCCATTTTGTGATTTTCCATCATTATGGCCCCCTGATGCAATTTTCCGGCTATTACAACAAGGATGCGAGTCTTTGGCCGATGGTGGCTTTTGGCCAATGATCGGGTATTGAATCGAGTTGCGAATCGTCACGATGTTTAACACTTTATTGAGCCAGAATGGGCACGGGTGCCAAAATGCGGATCCCGGTATTTACTGGGTTTCGCCGCCGGTGGAACGATTTTAGTGCCGGTGGAGCCGTTTTATTGTCGGTGGAGAGGTTTTATTTCTTATATAGAGACTTTCTCTAAGAAAAGGCCGCTATATTTTTAGTAGAAAGATCTTATTTTTTTTGCAGAGGCTGGGCAAAAAATATAGAGGCTTTCTTCTGTTGGAAATCGTTCTACCGGTGTTTTAAGGCTTAAATTACTGGTATAGCCGTTCTACCGGCGGTGGAAAATGGGCGGTGTTTAACACGTGGAAAGTGGAAAAGTGGAAAAGTGGAAAAGTGAAAGAGGGAAAAAGGAAAAAGGGGGCAGGCATCGGACAGTGATCGACTCTGCGTCCATTGCGGTCTCTGCGTTAAAATATTCTCCCATTCGGGCCATTCACCTAATTCGCGGGCAATAGCCCTTGTCGCATTCAGCGCTTTGGAACATAAGGCCCGAAACAGGTCGGCGTCAACCACCCGCTACCGCAGGTGGTTCTGACTCACTTAATGGGCGATTCTTGCCTCGAAACGGGTTTGGGAATAAACTCTTATGTTGAACATTCAGAGATAATTTAATAATGAAATTTTATAACGACATTCTCGGCCTTGTCGGCAACACGCCGCTTGTCCGGATCAATCACATTACAAAGCAGCATAAGATCAAGGCCCCTATCTACGCCAAGATGGAGAGCCTGAACCCGGGTTATTCGGTCAAGGACCGCATCGGGATCTCGATGATCGACTGGGCCGAAAAAGAAGGCGTGTTGAAAAAAGGCGGCACGATAATCGAGGCCACCTCCGGCAATACCGGCATCGGGCTGGCATTGGTTGCCGCGGTCCGCGGATATAAATGCATTTTTATCCTGACCGAAAAAGTCTCGGTCGAGAAGATGCGTTATCTCAAGAGCTTGGGGGCAGATATCGTCGTTTGCCCGGCGGCTGCCAAGCACGGCACACCTGACCATTATGTCGAGACGGCAAAGCGGATAGCGAGCGAGACGCCGAATTCGTTTTATCCCGATCAATATTTTCATCCGGCAAACCCTCTGGCCCATTACGTTACGACCGGACCTGAGATCTGGAACGACACCGACGGCAAGATCACCCATTTTGTTTCGGGAATCGGTACCGGCGGCACTATCAGCGGCACCGGGCGTTATCTGAAGGAGATGAATCCTGAGATAAAGATCATCGGTGCCGACCCGTACGGTTCGATCTTTAAGACCTATAAAGAATCGGGACACGTGCCCGAGGCGACGCCATATCTGGTCGAGGGCATAGGTCAATCGCTGCCGGTCGGCAACGCTGATATGAAGATCATTGACGAGATAATCAACGTCACCGACCGCGATTCGTTTGATTATGCCCGTCAATTGTCGCGGCGAGAGGGCATCTTTTGCGGCGGCTCGACGGGGACGAACTTTGCGGCGACTTTAAAGGTTGCTAAGGACCTCGACGAATCAGCGTTCGTGGTGTTTATTGTCTGCGACACAGGCGAGCATTACCTGTCGAAATTTCATTCGGACGAATGGATGAAGGAGAAGCTTCTGCTCGAACCGCAGCGGATCACGGCGGGACTGATCGCCGAGACAAAAAATTCGGGTGCTCCTGAGCAGCTTATTTTTGTTTCGCCCGACGAGACGCTGAGCGCGGCACTTTCGCTGATGAGCGAGAATGGCGTAACGCAATTGCCGGTAATAGAAAACCATGTCTCGGTGGGCAGTTTGCGTGAGAGCCATTTGTTGGCAAAACTACTGGAAAATCGGGAACTGCTGAACTCCAAGGTGAGCGAGGTCATGGACAAGAGCTTTCCGGTATTTGATGTTGACGCGAGCCTGGTCGAGATCAAATCAAAACTTCAGCGTCACCCCGCAGTTTTGATTGAAGATTTTAAGCGAATTACTGCTATAATTACGCGATCCGATGTTTTAGATCTGCAGCGTTAAGCAAAGTTGAGAAACTATGACTGACGAAAAAGACCCAAAAGATGATAAATGGGTGATGCCGAAGCCGGTATTTCGATCTTCGAGCGGCTCGCTCCCCAAGAGTTTAGAGGAAACGATCCACGAATCAAATTTTCCATCGTCCGAAACGATAGAGATATCTGCCGAAACAAAAAAGATCGAGGAAGACGACGATATACTCTCGATCCTCGAAGAGAATGCATCGGCCATTACTGTCGAATCGGTCGATCTGGATGGCGAGATAACGATCTCCAGTTTACCGACGCTGGTGATGGAGACCCTATCAGAGCCGGAGCTGGCTCAAGAACCAACCCAAGCGTCTGAGCCCGAGAGTCCCGCGGAATCGCCGGTGGCGGCGGAACCCGAGGCACTGCCCGATACTGAGCCAGATATTCATATAGTCGCTGAAGCAGAAGTCCCGGCTGTCGAACCCGAAGCCCCTGTCGTAGTGACCGCAAAAAATACCCCGGTTAAGCCAAAGGCCAAAAAGCGCGGAGCAGGCTCTTTCCTGACGATCTTTATCTTTATAGCTCTGTTAGCAGCTGCCCTGATCTATGGCTTGTACTATTATCTGAGTGAATACAGGTCCGGCGGCAGCGGACCTTTCTAATAGGAGTTCGCCGAAGCTAACCATATGGATAGCGATCCCGATCAGATCCCTTTTATACATAATTATTGCGACCGTTGGTGTGAACGATGTGAGTTTACATCCCGGTGCGCCGTTTTCGCGGCCGAAAGTGAGATGTCCGACGAAGAAAAAGACGTAACACATCCGGCTTTCGTCAGTAATTTGGAAAATATTTTCGCCGAAGCAAAGCGAATGATGCTGGAGAGAGCTGACGAACTCGGCATTCCGCTTGATCCGGTAACTATCGATGAAAACAGGGAAATAGGCAGGCAGAAGCGTGCGGTCGTCAGGGGCGAGGAGATCACCAAATTGTCAGTGAAATATGCAAAGGACAGCGGGCGCGTCCTGGCCTTGAAAGATGATTGGCTGGACGGATCAGCTTCGCAGGATGAGATACAAGCCGACGTAATAGACGTATTGTATTGGTATCAGTTTTTTATTTCCGCAAAATTGCAGAGAGGTTTAAGCGGTATTCAGGACCCTTTCGACGGCGAGGATGATGACCAGATCAGAGATCCACAGAGTGACACTAATGGCTCGATCAAGATCGCTCTGATCGCGATCGAACGATCGATCCTTGCCTGGACCTATTTGAAGTCGGCTGATAATGCTGAATTACTGAGCCCGATGATCGAGCTGCTTGAACAGATCAGAAGGCTGACGGAGCAAAAATTTCCGTACGCACACGATTTTATTCGCCCGGGTTTTGATGAGATCGACGTGATCATGTAGCAGATCGAGATAGATAGAAACCAGCTATCCTTCCCGTTTCACGTACTTTACTGAGGTTTTCCACTTACCCTTAACAAGGGTCTTTGTAGTGATTTTGACCTTCGAATCATCTGGGATCGTTGCGTCCTCGACTTCTTCAAAGATCTTTACGGGACGGTTATTCACGACCGAGTACCTCTCGGTGATATGCCAACAGCACCCGCTCTTATCAAAAGTTAAGAGCGTTTTTTTCTTTTCATCAACCACGAACATTCCCAAATGGCTGGCCAAGTCGGTAAATGTTTTGTTGTAAACGAATTTTTTCGCGGCCCGCGACGACAGATAAATATCATAAGAGGGCCCGCCGTAGGAACCATTGGTACCGTTGCAGATCGCAACGTCCTCCATACCGTCAAAATTAAAATCGCCAATATTAATAACACTCTGCCGCGTCGTAAAGCAGGGTTTGATTTACGAGCGGCGTTCCATCGTCCTCGAGTTGAACATAGGTGTCGGGCAAATTGATGACCTGGTACGCAGCAGTCCCGCCCTTCTTAAAAAACGAGAACGTCGCCTTGCCCGTGCAGGACGATTCGTCGCAGGTCGCGACCTTGACCTTAATGTCAAAATATTTGGACGCGTCTTTTAGCTCAAAAGTCTTTTGGCCAAAGACCGAGGCGGAAAAGAGCAAGATAAAAACCAGGCTAAGTATTTTCATAAAAGGTCTACTGATCGTGGAACTCATAGAGTTACGGATGGGTCATATCCTCGGCTTTCACCAACTCGTCAAATTTCTCAGCCGTCAAAAGCCCAAGGCCCACTGCCGATTCTTTAAGCGAGATGCCTTTTTTATGGGCGTTCTTGGCGATCTTCGCAGCGTTGTCATAACCGATGTGTTGATTTAGGGCCGTTACGAGCATAAGCGAGTTTCTCAAGTAATGATCGATCTGATCACGATTCAACTCAATGCCTTTGATGCAGTATTCGACAAAACCGTAGCAGGCATCGTGAATAAGCCGGACGGAATGCAGGAAATTATGGATCATCACCGGCTTAAAGACATTTAGCTCAAAATTTCCCTGCGAACCGGCGAACCCGATAGCGGCGTCGTTGCCAAAAACCTGAACGGCGACCATCGTCATCGCCTCGCTCTGCGTCGGGTTGACCTTGCCGGGCATTATAGATGAACCGGGTTCGTTCTCAGGCAGCGAGATCTCGCCGACACCGCAGCGGGGGCCGGACGCCAGCCAGCGGATGTCGTTTGCGATCTTCATCAGGCTCGCGGCTAATGTTTTCAAACCGCCCGACGCAAAAACGATCTCGTCGTGAGCAGAGAGTGCTGCAAACTTGTCCGGGTGCGATTTGAACGGCAGGCCGGTCAATTCGGCGATCTTAGCAGCGGCACGTTCTGCAAATTCCGGATGTGCGTTTAGTCCGGTGCCGACCGCGGTCCCGCCTATCGCAAGATCAAATAAACCCGGAAGCACTAAACGCAGCCGCTCGATGTCCCGCCCGACCAGGCTCGCCCAGCCGCCAAATTCCTGACCGACGGTCATTGGGGTCGCGTCCTGCAGATGCGTCCGGCCGATCTTTACTACATCGGCGTATTCTTTTGCCTTGGCGTCGATAGCGTCATGGACTTTTTGCACCTCAGGGATAAGGGCAGTCATCCGTTCCGCCGCCGCTATGTACATTGCCGTCGGGAATGTGTCGTTTGACGATTGAGATTTATTGACATCGTCGTTAGGGTGAACAGGCATTTTAGAACCCATCTCGCCGCCGGCCATTTCGATGGCACGATTCGAGATGACCTCGTTGGCGTTCATGTTCGTTTGAGTCCCGGAACCGGTTTGCCAGATCCTGAGAGGGAAGTGAGCATCCAGCTTGCCCGTCGATCACTTCGTCCGCTGCGGCTACGATCAGATCTTTTTTGTCCGCGGGCAGCTTGCCGAGATCGTAATTGACTATCGCTGCCGCCTTCTTTAGTATCCCGAGAGCTCGGATCACCTCGCGCGGCATTACATCAAATCCGATGTTGAAATACTTTAGCGAACGCTGCGTCTGCGCTCCCCAATAGGCGGTCACAGGTACGTCAACGGGGCCCATTGAGTCGGTTTCGATCCTTGTTTCAACTGCTTTTTCTGTTGCTTCTGACATATAGTGTTTTCTTGTGAAATTTAGACGGCAAAGCGCAATTTTACATCAGTTTTGCACCCGCCGAAAGAAACGCGGGTCAAAATAGGATCAGAAACTCGATGGCTGTTAATTGTGGATCACACCCACATCGGTAAGGCACCGCTTAATACGTTGAAATGAGTGTTCAATGTCATTGTCGAGGCCAACAGAAAAGCGCACAAGGCCCTCGCTCAATCCCATCTTTTGACGCTCCTCGATCGGGATCTCAGACGATGTGCTGTGGCTGGGAGAACTGAACAGGGTCTTGAAGTATCCCAGGCTAACGGCCAGATAACCAACCTTTTCCTGCTGCATCCGCGTCATCAGTTTGTTGGCTGTTGACGCTTCACCAACATCGAGGGCCAGCATCCCACCGAAGCCGTAACCGGGGTTCATCATCTGTTTCAGAAGTTCGTGTTGAGGATGTTCTGGCAGGCCCGGGTAAAAGACCCGGAAGCCGAGCTTTTGCAATTGCTCCGCCAAATATTGCCGCATTCTTGCTGTGCTGACGCATCCGCAGATGCAGTGAATGCAGATTCTTCAAAATACTGGCCGCACGTGTGCTGTCCAGGACCGCGCCGAACAGCATTGAGGCTCCTGAGTTGATATCTGTCAACTGGTGAATAAAGTCGCTGTCTGCACAGACGCAGCCGGCGACACAGTCGCTCGTGCCGTTAATGTACTTTGTAAGGCTGTGAACGACTACATCAGCACCCAGCCGGATCGGTGACATGATCATCGGACTAAAGGTATTGTCGACAATGAGCTTTAGGTCATGTTCCTTGCTGATAGCCGCCAGCCGCGGGATGTCCGATACGTCCAGGAGCGGATTGCTTATCGATTCGCAATAGATGACGCGGGTTTTTTCGTTAATGCAGGATCTGATCTGATCGTGATCCTGCATATTCACAAAACGAGTGTTAATGCCCAGTCTGGGCAGTAGATTCTTGAACAAGGCGTACGTGCCGCCATAAACTGTTCGCGAACAAATTATTTCGTCTCCGCTTTGGCAGATCTGTATGATCGTCGATGAGATCGCGGCCATACCTGAGGCCTTTGCCTGTGCTGCTTCGGAACCCTCCATCCGCGCAATAGCATCCGAGAGAAATTTGTTTGTAGGGTTCCAATGACGGGAATAAAGAAAACAGCCTTCGATCTCGTGATCAAAAAGCTCCTCCATTCGGTCAGGGCTCATGAATGTAAAAGTCGACGAATCCGTGATCGAAGGGTTTACGTCACCAAATTCGCCAAAAACTAAAAAATCCTGAATGGCATCGCTGGGGTCGAATTTATTGGTCATACTAGTCTCCAGGGCCGGAGCTTTCCCGATCTTTGATCAGACAACCCGAAAATTGCGCATCATTCCCATATCCTCATGTTCCAAATTGTGACAGTGGTAAAGGAAAAGGCCTGGGAAGTCTTCAAATTTCAGTAAGATCCGCGCCCGTTCGCCAGGCATAAGCATAACCGTATCTTTCCAGCCCTCGTCAACAAATCCATAGCGAACGCCTTCGTAATCTGCGGCTCCGGCCGGCAGCATCTCCCTTTCAATGATCTGAAACTGGACGAGGTGGGCGTGCATCGGATGTGCCATTTGAACGTTTCCAGTCTGATTGGTGAAATCCCAGGCTTCGAGTGTATCCAGGGCGACGATCTCATTCGGAGCAACTTCTTCCATCTCGAACATTCTCCCGTTTAGCAAAAAGTGCCCCATCTGAAATGCAATAGGGAAGACACGCGGATTCGCTGCGTTTATCGCATCTTCGAAACGATAACGGGTGATCGTGGACAATTTTTCAGGCAATACGAAGTTGTCGGCCACCCTGCGGCGGATCCGGAATGCCACGATCGGAAACGGAGCACCATTGGGAAGTGGTCCGGTATTGCCGACATTACCCATCGGGAAAAATTCTTGACTGACGAGCTGGCGCCGCCGGTGTATCGGATAGGTCATAAAATCGGCAATGACCTCAACGCGTTCGCCGGGAGCGAGCATTAGGTATGGCCGCTGGACGGGCGATTCGAGCAAACCGCCATCGGTTGCGATCGCTGTCATGGGCGTTCCGTCGCTCCACGCCAGTTTATAGATCCGCGTATTGGAGCCGTTCAGAAATCTCAAACGATAATGAGCTCCGGCGACATCAATAGACGGCGTTAATTTTCCGCTCAAAAAGATCTTTTCGCCAAGGAATCCGCCCAAGGCCGTCCCGTCGTACACCAACTGGTTATTCTCATCAAACGTTCTGTCTTGCAGGACGAGTGGCAGCTCGAACTCGCCGGAGGGCATGCCGAGCGCTTCTTCTTCGTCATCCGAAATGATAAAAAGGCCGGCCATTCCGTGATAGACCTGGTAGGCGGTTCGCATGTCTGGATGCGGGTGATACCAGTATGTGCCGGCCCTGTTCATTACGGTAAATTCGTACACGTAAGTGCCGCCTGGCTCGACAAAGTTTCGAGGGTGCCCATCCATGACCTCCGGCGTGTGTAGCCCGTGAAAATGGATCAAGCTTAGCTCTGGCAAATTGTTTGTGAAATTTACGCGGATCGTCTGACCTTTTCGAACTCTTATGATCGGACCGAGGTAGGAATTTGGGATAAATTCGAGGTTATTGACGGTACCTTTTACAACTTCGCCCTCAAATGTCCAGATCTGGGTTGGGGTTCCGGGTAGCAGAGATCTTTCGGTTGTTACGGCCCGCAGATCAATAATTACATCAGGCTCAACCACCGGGTTTTGAATAATTTCGTCTTTTCCAAAGGGTAGCGGTTGAGTCAGTAGTATCCCGCCGGCCAATCCGCTTAGCTTAATAAAATCGCGGCGTTTTATTTTTTTCATTCTTCCAATTTTCCAGTCTGCACTAATCCTTATCTGACACCTTCATCTTTTCATCGTTGCGTCGGGACCCGACGCCGCAGGCTCCACGAAGTCAGGTCGAATACCCGAGTCTCGGAAGAACGACCAATTGGAGGAGCAGCCAAAGTCCGACAAAGCCAATAATAATTAGAAGGTCATACATAGTTTAACATCCCGACCCGTTTAGTTGGTCTTTGGTGCCTCATGGGGCGATCTCGTTTCCATCGGAAGGTTGGCTGCCTCCCACGCAGTTGTCCCGCCGGCGACGTTGAAAACATTATTAAATCCAGCCTTTTTCAGAATCGTGGCCGCCGTTTTCGAACGGTTGCCGGTCTGGCAGATCAGGTAAACCGGCTCGTCCTTCTCAAGCCTGTCGAGGCTTGTCGCGATCGTATCGAGCGGAATATTAACCGCACGTGCCGCATGCCCACCCGCGTATTCCTCAGGTGTCCTCACGTCGATGAACTGCGAATATGCTTTTGCCACCTCAGGACTGGCTTCGGATGGTGAGATATCGCGGATATCTACCGCAACCCCACTGATCCCTGAGTCCGTCGTTTTACCTGACGGGCTGTTACAGCCGCCAAGTAACGCGGCCGTCACAAAAATTATCATTAAGTATTTCATAATATAAACCTATTTGGTTACCGCACATGCGGTCGCCGATGCCTCGGTTTCGAGTCCGGCCGCGATCCAGGCGGCGGTACCGCCGGTGATGTTATATAACTTTACGAATCCGGCATTTTCCAGAATGCTCGTCCCGATGCTCGAGCGATAGCCGCCCTGACAGATTACGTAGGTCGGCGTCAGCGGGTCGAACTTATCAAAATCATCCGCCAATTTGTCGAGTGGAATGTTATAGCTTCGAATAGCATGTCCGGCGTTATGCTCCGCGGCGCGGCGAACATCGACGAATTGCAGATACTTCTCAGTTTGCGTCAGACCACTCATTTCCTCGACCGAAACCTGTTCAACAGTTTTCTTTTCACCTTCGTAATCCTTAAGCAAAATAGATCCGGTAACGGTCTCGTGCCCGACCCGGGCGAGCCGCAGAATGGCTTCGGCGATCTGTTCGGGTGTGTCGGCGGCAACGGCGATGTTAGTCCCGATCGGGATCAATGTGCCGGCCCACGAGGCAAATTGGCCGCCAAGGCCGATGTTTATCGAATTTGGAATATGCCCGCCACCGTATTCGTGATTTGCACGGACATCGAGTACGACACCGTCAAAGCCCCGGATCTCGTCCGTACTAAGTTCACGCGGTTTGGCGATATCATCAAGCGAAACGGAACCCTCAAGGTTCTTAGCCGCACTTTTAGGGAAATAGGCCGGGACTTCAGGCTGGTCTGTCGCAACGATGTTTACAAACTCACCTTTTGTCATCGGCTGCAGAGCGTAATTAAAACGCCGCTGCTCGCCTAATGTTGACCAAGTCTCCTTTGACAGGGACTTGCCGCAAAGCGAGCCTGCACCGTGTGCCGGGTAGACCTCAGTTTCATCCGAAAGAGGAAGGATCTTGTTATGCAGCGAATCGTAGAGCATCTCACCCATTTGTGCGGCCGTAAAGCCTTTTGAACCGATCAGATCAGGCCGGCCAACGTCGCCGATAAACAGCGTATCGCCGGTAAACATCTTTAGCGGCGCAGACGGGTCAGTAGTGTCCTCGGCTATGATCGTGATGCCTTCAGGCGTATGGCCCGGTGTCTCCATGAACCGCAGCCTGATATCGCCGACCGTCAATTCGTCACCATCGGCGACCTTATGGGTCGGGAATTTCGTATTGGCCCGCTGTCCATAGATGATCTCAGCACCGGTAAGGCCCGCAAGCTCGACATGTCCACTGACAAAATCAGCATGCGAATGCGTCTCGATTATGTACTTGATCGTCTGCCCGTTTCCTGTCGCCTCGTCCAGATATTGCTGAACATCCCGCTGCGGGTCGATGATAGCGGCCTCGGTACCCGACCCGAGATAATATGACGCGTGCGATAGGCATCCCAGATAAAATTGTTTGAATTGCATATCTCTAATTCTCCCTAATGTGCTTATTTTTTACCAATATCAAAAAACGAGCGCGAAATTTTTCGCGATCAGGAACACCGCGACACCCAAAACAAGTATCGCAAACATACCCTGCAAGCGATGTGCCGCAATACGACTCGACAAGATCGTGCCCACGAAAGCCCCGGCAACCGCGAGAACTGTTACTATGCCTGTGATCTGCCATTCAAAATTATTTTGACTCATGTGGCCTATCAGGCCCGCCAGGCAATTGAGGAATATGACAAACAGCGAGCTGCCGATCGCCTTTTTAATGTTAAGCCCGCCAAAAAATACCATCGCCGGGACCACCAGGAACCCGCCGCCTACGCCCAGAAAGCCCGTCAAGATCCCAACGCCAAACCCGGCCAGGATGCCCTGAACAAAATGCGGCGGACGCAGCGGATCATCATCCGCCTTACGTTTCCGCCATAGCATCGAAAACGCCACGACGAACATCAACACGCCAAAGATAAGAAGGAGGGCACCCGGTGAAACGAGCCTGGTCAGAGGCGATCCGATCAGGGCTCCGACAATGCCAGATATACCGAACATCAGGCCACTCGAAAAAATAACGTTACCGCGCCGCCAATGGAAATATGAGCCTACCAGGCTTGTGGCCCCGACAACCGCGAGCGACATCCCTACAGCCTCGTGGGGTGCGACCCCGAGCAAGTAGACCAGGATCGGAACGGTAAGTATAGATCCGCCGCCGCCGATCAAACCCAACGAGAGCCCTATGGCGGCGCTCAAAACCAGACCCAGGATAAACAACGGTGACATTACTGGCTCCGTACCGCTATAGTTCTATATGTCAACAGGAACCTCACATTCAGCCGGGGCCTTGTTCCAGGGCATTTTCGCAAGCATCATGCCCATCGCACATGTATCGGTCGCCGCCGAGAACATCAAACCGGCACCGATAAACGCGGCAATGACCAACAGGTATATATGCACCGAAGCGCCGAGCAAAATGCCCGCCACTACAAATGATCCGGCTGCGAACCTCACCTGACGTTCGAGCGACCAGATTTTCGATTCGCCTGTCACGACGGGCAAATTTGCCTCGGACCATGCTGCCATGCCGCCCTTTATCACATGGATGTCGGTAAAGCCTTGGGCCGTCAGCTTTTCAGCTGCCTGTTTCGCTCGGTTTCCCGACCGGCACATCAAATAGACCGGCTTGGAATGGTCGATCTCATCAGCGTGCTTTTCAAAATTGGACAGCGGCATAAGCTGTGCGTCGGCGATCCGCTCGCTGTTAAATTCCGAAAACTCGCGAACGTCGATGACCTGACACTCCCCGCCGGTACCCAGAAGCTCATTTATTTCGTGTACTGTTGCTTGTTTGATCAATTTTGCAGTGCCTCACTTTGTTTTTCATATTCGATGACGAACCTCGGGATCGGCACTTCCTCGTCGCCCATCATAATTTCAAAGCCGACCTCATTCAGGCCGTTGTCTGGGAATCGGCTAAGGTCCCGGCGGGACAGGGCCCAGGGTAATTCGTCCGGCTCCTCGTCATCCTCGCGGCCGCGGGTTACGACGACGAGTTTCCCGTTTTCGGCTACGAACGCGGATATGGAGTCAATGACCGAGGGCCGCATCTCAAGCGGCAGAGGCTGGATGGTATAGACCTCAAGTACGAAGTCAAAAGCACCGAGCCAGCCCCGAAAAGGCTGAAAGAGGTCCATCACTTCAAATGCGATGTCCCTTATCAGCATACAATCGTTTAGCCCATTCGATAGCTGTCGGTGAGATGTCGAAAGCCGAGACCTCAAACCCCCGGTCTTTTAGGTAGGCCGCGTCGTCGCCGAGGCCGCACCCGACAACCAGAGCTTTGCTCCCGTCACCCTTCAGTCCGGACTTTTCCGCCCAGGCCTTAAAAAACCGGTTTGGTTCCAGGTCAGCCCAGGGGATATGTTCATTATTGCCCGCAGCTTCCTTATACAAAGCCTCAAACCAACCGAGCCTATCGCCCTGCTCAGCAAATTTGGCCGCTATCGCCCTCGCATTTTCGCGAACGTCATGATCAGGTTCATCCATAGAACAAATCTTAAGCTTCTATTTCGCTTATCTCAAACAGGATCTCGAATTGGCAGCATTGCAGCGACGGTCAACATCCTGCAACATTTTCTTACCCGTTCAGAAGGAATTTTAGGCCCGAAACTTTTTTTGCAGAAGCTTCAAAAAAAGTTTCGGGCCAAAGTTTTTGTTTTGAACTCCGCAACAACGTTTCGATCTCGACGTTGTCTTCGAAACATCTGCGGAAACAATCCTGGTTGTGAACTGTTGATTTAGAGCTGAAGATAGTTTTCGTAAAATCTCTAAAAAAACTATTTTAATGATATTCAATGAAAAAATGAGATCTGGAACAGTCAAAAATTTGGGTGCGTTGACATACTAAATGGGCTCAATGTTTGCGGGCGGAATTTGAAGAGGCCAGACAGAATTACTGCTGGCGTCAGAATCCCTGAAAAGGGATGGGGCCAACGGTTGATCAGTCAGCGAGATCGTTGATATATCAATTGTTGATCATATCAGACTATCCCTAGACAATAGATCATAAAGTACGATCGGTAAGCGGGTATCGACCTATTAAACAGCCGAAGGCTTATCGGCCAGTGAAAGTATCGCTGGAATAATAACGTATAATTTCGTCCCTTGATCGGGAATAACTATTTGCTTAGTTGAATGAAAGGCCTCGATGGCTGCAAGGCCTTATTTGCGCGAGCAACTGTATTTGATTACCTCGGACCTCACCTGACCGTACCCTTGTTCTTTAGCCTGATCAGATCGTCGAGATCGGCATCGGCGTAGCCCTGGGCTTTTGCCCGGCGAATAAAGGCGAGGTCGACCTCGTGGCTTTTTAATCGGATAGCCATGTCCGGCGTAATGTCGGAAAAGCCCTCGGACCGGAGTTCATTTACAAATTCGAGCGTGACCTCGTGGTTTTTTAGCCTGATCAGGTTGTCTGCCGAGAGATCCTTAAACCCGGCCGATTGCATCTCGTTGATAAAATTTTGATCGATATCGTGATTTCGCAGGCGGATGACGCCATCCAGAGATTGCTTTTCCAAACCCATCTGACGGATCTCAGCAATGTAAGCGGTGTCGATGTCGTGATTGCGGGCACGGATTAGCTCGTCCATCGTCAGGCCGGTGTAGCCCGCTGCCTGCAGCTCGCGAATATAGGCGACCGTAACCTCGTGACCGGCACCACGGGCAAGAAGATCGAACGACAGGTGATCGTAACCGGCTGCTTTAATGTCGTCAGCGTATTGGACGGTTAGGTTGCGAAAGGCAGCCCGCAGCATATCGTCGTCGGTCAGGTTTTTGTAACCGCGAGCTTTCATAGATGATGCAAAACCTGCGTTTGGCGAGAATGTCCAAAACCCCGCTCCGCGTCCCGCCATAAAATATCCCTCGCAAGCGATGGTTCCGGCCTCGCGGACAAGGCTGAAATTAACATTTGTTTTTGATGCTGAGGCGGCATCCGCGATCGATAGTCCCTGCAGATCACTGATCGAGTAATTGTCGCCCGTAAAGTTGCTGTATTTGGGATTTTCACTGTTGCGGCTGAACATTAGCTGAATCTGCCCTTTGTCCTGGTTGACCGAGGAGGCGACCCATTGGCCGCCGGACACCGGGACAGGTTCGACGACAGATGTTGTTTGTTCACGTATGCTCGCCCCGGTTTTGGCCGCGATTATTAATAGGAATGAAAGGGCAAGTAATAGAATTGCTGAGATCGTAAGTAAACGGATCCTTCGTTCGGATAGATAATAATGATATTTCATGACATTTTCTCCCTTATGATTTGTATTGTTTTCGATCCTCTAAGGTGAAAACACCGGGAAGGAGGGGATTGTGACAGGAAAAGGATGCGGGTAAGTGAAAAGTAAAAAGGGAAAAGTCAAAAGTGAAGACACGTTGAGAAATAGCTCCCGGCTATTCGACAGGGGCTCCCGCCTCTTGCCAGGCATGCCAGCCGCCGGCCATTGAGCGGACGTTTGTGTAGCCCATCTTTTGCAGATTATCGGCAGCAAGCGCCGAGCGAAAACCGCCGCCGCAATAGAGGATCAGTTCGGCACCTTTATCCGGAACGATGCCGACGATATCGCGCTCGATAATACCGCGGCCCATATGGCGGGCACCTTTGGCGTGAGCGGCGTCAAATTCATTGTCTTCACGAACGTCTATCAAGATCAGCACCCTCGGCCGTCCGGTTTGCGTATCTGCAACTGAGATCTCCTTTACACGGCCCATTGCATCATTAACCAGGTCCAGAAATTCTTGTGAATGGATCATATGCTGCATAGTTTACCTCGACTGGCAGGGCATTAACTAGCCTCTGTTCGGGGAAACTCCTATAATAGGTAGATAAGAGAAGTTTATTAAACTATTTATCGAGGTTAACTACATTGGCAGAACAATTTGACGTAACAATTATCGGTTCGGGGCCGGGCGGATATGTCGCCGCGGTGCGGGCCGGACAGCTTGGATTAAAGGTCGCTATCATTGAGAAAGAAAAGGATGCGAGGCTCGGCGGCACCTGCGGGCTGCGCGGATGTATTCCGACGAAGGCGCTGCTGAACGCGGCGCATCTTTATCAGAAAGCAGGACATTTCGAAGATTTTGGGCTAAAGGTCAAGGATCTCAGTTATGACTGGACCGGCGTTCAGACATATAAGTCGAACGTCGTTGCAAAAAACGCGGCGGGTGTAACCTATCTGATGAAAAAGAACAAGGCGACGGTCTTTAACGGCTTTGGCAAGATCGTCGGAAAGGGAAAGGTCGAGGTAGCGCTGGCCGACGGCAAAAAAGAGACCATCGAAACCAAAAACATCATCATTGCCACCGGTTCGGTGATACGCCCGATTTCGGGGTTTGAAACGGACGGCAAACAGGTCGTCAATTCCGATCATATTCTCGAACTCGACAAAGTGCCTAAGTCGCTGGTTGTGATGGGTTCGGGCGCCGTCGGTGTTGAGTTTGCAAGTGTCTATGCCCGGTTTGGCTGCGACACGACGGTTATCGAATTGCTCGACCGGATCGTCCCGATAGAGGACGCCGACGTTTCCAAGGAACTTGCGCGTTCATTCAAAAAACAGGGCATCAAATGCGAGACCGGCATCAAGCTCGACAAGATGGAAAAGACCAAGAAGAGCGTCAAGGTTTCCGGCAAGAACGCCAAGGGCGACGACGTTTCGTTCGAGGCCGAAATGCTGCTCGTCGCGGTCGGCCGCATGCCGTATATCGAGAACCTGGGGCTCGAGAACACAAAGGTCGTCGTTAATCCGCGCGGCACGATCAAAGTAAATGAGTATTGCGAGACAGATGAGCCCAACGTTTATGCCATCGGCGATGTCATCGATACCGCATGGCTTGCTCATCTGGCTTCAAAAGAAGGCATCCTGGTCGTCGAAAAGATCGCCGGCAAAAAGGTCGAGCCGATCAAACAGAACCTCGTGCCCAACTGCACCTATTGCGACCCCGAGGTCGCCAGTGTCGGCATGACCGAGGCCAAGGCAAAAGAAGCGGGCTACGACGTCAAAGTCGGTAAATTCCCGTTCTCGGCATCAGGCAAGGCCCGCATCCTCGGCGAGACCGACGGATTTGTAAAGATCGTCTCGGAAACCAAATACGACGAGGTGCTCGGCGTCCACATCATCGGCCCTCACGCGACCGAGCTGCTTGCCGAAGCCTGCGTCGGCATGGCCCTCGAAACCACCGCCGACGAACTCGGCCGCATCATGCACGCTCACCCCACCGTCAGCGAAGCCGTCATGGAAGCCGCCGAGGGTGTTCATGATCTGACGATACATATGTGAGGCCGATTTCAGCTGTCAGTAGCCGGTTGTCAACGGCTACTAACAGTTGGCGACAAATTATTTATCGATCTGACGAGAGACGAAATTCCGCCTCGCGTTTTTGTTGTTCGCGGTTTACATATATGTTAACTTATGGATGTGCGTGAGATCATCTTTTACAGGACGCGGGGAGGCAGTTGCCCGGTCGAAGAGTTCCTTGATTCGCTCCCGGCAAAGCAGGCCAGGAAAATTGCCTGGGTCTTACAGATCATCGAAACAATTCCGATGGTGCCAGTTCAGTATTTCAAGAAACTCGAAGGGACCGACAACATCTGGGAGGTCAGAGTGGATTTTGGAAATGATGCATTTCGTTTATTAGGATTTATGGACGAAGGGAATTTAGTCATTCTTGCCAGTGGTTTTGCCAAGAAGTCTCAGAAAACTCCGACGGCGGAGATCCGTCTGGCAGAACAAAGGAAGAGGGACTATTTTAGTCGAGGGAGAGGGAAATGAGCGATCTAAAAAAATATATTTCAAAACGGAAAAAGGTCGATAAGGAGTTTGCCGAGGATTACGATAAAGGATTTGAGAACTTCAGGATCGGGGTAATACTTCGGCAGGCGCGGAAAAGTCAGGGATCACCCAGGAAGAGGTTGCCCGAAAGCTGCAAACAAATAAATCCGCTATTTCCCGGATTGAAAATCATTCCGAAGACATTCGCCTCTCCACCCTTCGAAAATATGCCCAAGCGTTAGGCAAAGAGATCCATTTGGAAATTGCTTAAATAATTTAGACGATTTTCTGCCCGGACCATATTGGTCTATTTACGAGATGCGAAGTTTTGCTCTTCGTTTTCTTGTTATAATTTCCGTCTTTATGAATAGCTGCCAATACCATCATATCCCCGAAACAAGATCAAGATACTTCTGCTCGAAAATATCTCGGATGCTGCCGTCAGTGAATTTGAACAGAGCGGTTATGCCGGCGTTCGGAGGATAAACGGTGCCATCAGCGAGGCCGAACTGATAAAAGCCGTCAAGGGCGTTCATCTGATCGGGGTGCGTTCAAAAACCCAGATTACAAGAAAGGTGATCAGATGCGGCCGATAAACTGTTTGCGATCGGATGTTTTTGCATCGGTGTCAATCAGGTCGATCTCAAGGCCGCTACGCAAAAGGGCGTTGCCGTATTTAACGCACCGCATGCAAACACGCGTTCTGTCGCCGAACTCGTCATCGGGTTATGCGTGATGCTGATCCGCAAGATCGGTGACAAGAATGCGGCGGCTCATCGCGGGGTCTGGCTTAAGGAGGCAAAGGGGAGTTTCGAGCTTCGCGGTAAAACTCTCGGCATAATCGGTTACGGGAACATCGGCTCTCAGGTGTCCATAATGGCCGAGGCGATGGGTATGCATGTCATTTACCATGACATCGCCACCAAATTGCCGCATGGCAACGCAAAACAGGTTCGCGAATTAAAAGAGCTTCTCAAGACCTCGGACATAGTTACGCTGCACGTTCCATCTGATGCGACGACGCGTAACATGATAAATGCTGACTCGGTCAAACACCTTAAAAAAGGCGGTATTCTACTCAATTACAGCCGCGGGGATGTAGTCGACATTGATGCGTTGAAAATAGCTATCGATCTGGGCCAGATCGCCGGTGCCGCCGTCGATGTGTTTCCGCAGGAGCCGGAAAAAAGTGGAGATGCCTTTACAAGCGTCCTGCAAAACCTGCCCAATGTTATTCTGACCCCGCATATTGGCGGCTCAACAGAGGAGGCACAGGGGGCGATCGGCCTCGACGTAACTGCCAAGCTTATTAAATATCTTGAGCTGGGTACAAGCGAAGGTTCGCATACGGTGCCGCCAGTCAGTCTGCCGCCGCAGGCCGGGACACACCGCATATTACACATTCACAAAAACGTGCCCGGCGTTCTTGGACAGATAAACTCGCGGCTATCCAAGGTCGGGATCAATATCACGGGCCAGTACCTAAAGACGAACGATGAGATCGGTTACGTTATACTTGACGTCGATTCTAAAATATCAAAAGAGGCCTTTGAGATACTGAAAGGGATCAAAGGGACGGTAAAGGCCCGCATGGTCTATTGAGATGAAGATCGTAATTCCAGGAGGCTCTGGACAGGTTGGGACCGTTTTGGCGCGCGCCTTTCAAAGTGACGGCCACGAGGTTATTGTTTTGAGCCGAAGCGTGGCGGCGATGCCTTGGAAAGTGGTTCAGTGGGATGCGGTGTCGCCGGGCCCATGGACGGACGAGATCGACGGCTCCGATGTAGTTATCAATCTCGCCGGCCGCAGCGTTAATTGCCGATACAATGCCGCAAACCGCCGCGAGATAATGGATTCGCGGGTCGTCTCGACAAGATTGGTTGGTGAGGCGATCGCAGGGCCGCCCGAACCCTCCACGAGTTTGGCTGCAGGCGAGCACGGCAACGATCTATGCTCATCGCTTTGATGCTGCAAATGATGACGAGACGGGCATCCTCGGCGGCGATGAGCCAGGCGTCCCTGACACCTGGCGGTTTAGTATCGATGTTGCAAAGTCCTGGGAAAAAGCCGCGAACGAAGCGGTCACGCCCCACACCCGCAAAGTCCTGATGCGTTCAGCGATAACCTTAAGCCCTGATCGCGACGGTATCTTCGATGTCCTGCTTTCCCTTGTTCGACGCGGCTTGGGCGGAACCGCCGGCGATGGCAAACAATATATTTCGTGGATCCACGACCTGGATTTTGTCCGATCGGTCTATTGGCTGATCGAACACGATCAGATCTCGGGCCCGGTAAATCTCGCAGCTCCGGAACCGCTGCCTAATAAGGAATTTATGCGGGTCCTGCGTGAGGCCTGGGGAGCGCCGATCGGAATGCCTGCGATGGAATGGATGCTGGGCATCGCCGCGGTCTTAATGAATACCGAAACGGAACTGATCCTGAAAAGCCGCCGGGTCGTTCCCGTCGCTAATGCTCGGATCAGGCTTTGAATTTGAATTTCCGGATTGGGCGTCGGCGGCGCGGGATCTCTGCAAACGCTGGCGGGAGATGAATTGAATTATGAGAATTTTGACGATGGCATTTTGGGTTCTGGCTTTGATCGCCTCTGTACTCGTGGCAACTGCCTCGGCCCAATGGGTAAAACAAACTGTAAACACAACGGCCGGATTTCGCGGTCTGTCCGTTGTGAATGAAAAGATCGTCTGGGCCAGCGGTACCGGCGGCACCGTCATTCGTACTATCAACGGAGGCAAGTCATGGGACGTGATGAACGTACCCGGTGCGGAGAAACTTGATTTTCGTGACATCGAGGCGTTTGATGCAAAAACGGCATATATCCTTAGTATCGGCAACGGCGAGGCTCGCGTATCTACAAAACCACCGACGGCGGCAAGACGTGGAATTTGCAGTTTAAGAATACGAATGAAAAGGCGTTCTTTGATGCCTTGGCATGTTCGGACAAAATATACTGCTATGCCATGTCAGATCCCGTCAAAGCACTATTCTTGGTGATCGGGACGCATGACGGGGGCTCGCATTGGGAAATTCAGCATTGGGACGGATTGCTATGCGCACCGGTGAAGCTGCATTTGCGGCAAGTGGCACATGTCTTCATCATAAAACACAATCGTTTGTTTCTAGTGAGTGGCGGCGCTAAATCGAGTGTGTACAGGGCCATGCTCTTAGAGTCTGACGGAAGTTTTAGCCGCTCCGATACGCCTCTAGTCAGCGGCTCGAATGGAAGCGGTATATTCTCAATAGCAATGCTCGATCACAATAACGGCGTTATTGTCGGCGGTAATTACGAGAAGCCGAATGAGGCAAAAGACAATCTTGCCTTCACAACCGACGGAGGCAAAACCTGGAAGCTTGGCACTGGACTTTCCGGATATCGGTCAGGTGTCGACTTATATTGATCGAAATACCATTATCGCCGTCGGCACGAACGGCTCAGATATGTCCCGCGACGGCGGCAAGACCTGGAAAAAGATCGGGAACGAAGATCTGAATGCCGTTCAGGCGAAAGGAAAAAAAGCGGTCTGGGCCGTTGGGCCCAAAGGTTTTGTGGGTCACCTTGGAACAGCATCATTATCAAATTCGAAAAAGCCAGAAGTTGGTGTGCTTCCCATGTCTGTGGATGACCTAAGGCTAAGCCAGACAGAGGTGAACCTTAAGTGTCCGGAAACAAACCCGTCATGTTCGAAAGATGGCGTTATTCTCGTCCAAACGGTAGCACCAGCTGCTGATTTCGCGCATAAATATGTCTACACGGTATCGGCAGGAAAGATAATCGGAAGGGGCCCGACCGTCGAATGGGACCTGACCGGAATCAAGCCCGGAACGTATACGATCACTGCGGGTATCAGTGAGCCAATACTTGATGGAGAGAGTTGGGAAATAGTTGGACGGACCGTGACAAAACAAGTTGTGGTGCATGATGGCAAAATCCAGAAATGACCTACGCTTGGTACGATATTCTAGGATCACTCGGGGTCGCGGTCATTATTTTGACCTATGTTTTGCTCCAGGTCGGACGGCTGCGAAGCGAGCATTATGCATATTCTCTACTTAACGCCGCCGGAGCGGCATTTATCCTGATTTCGCTGTATTACAGTTTTAACCTTCCATCCTTCATTGTTGAGTTTTTCTGGCTTCTGATAAGCTTGTTTGGATTGTTAAGATATTTTTCGCGGGATATAAAATAACAGTTATCCCGAGATCTCAAATGCATAGTTTTACAAGCATTCCATTCAAAGCCGAAAGCGGCATCTCGCAGATCAATGGTATCGCGAAATTTTCGATCGCGGGCATTGTTATCGAATTTGAATCGAAATATCTGGGCCTTATTTCGAAAGGCGTTGAGGAAGCTCGGATCTCGACAGGCGAGATCCACGACGTGAAATTCCGGAAAGGATTCTTCAAATTCGGAGCAAAGATCGAGATCCGGCTAAAGTCGCTCCAGTCGCTGAGCGGCCTGCCCAATAGCGATGGCAAAGTCATCCTAAAGATCCTTCGCGAAGATTTTGACCGGGCACGCGACGCTGTTGTTGAGATCCAAAAAGCTATGATCGAGCATGCAGAATCGCTGCCCCCCGCACATACCCCTGTAAGTGTCCTTTTCGACGAAAGCGAGGACGAAACACGCGAATTGAATTAGCCCCAAAGGCTTTAACCCAGCGCTGCGTCCGCCACACAATTGCCAAACCCTCGCTAACGCGACATTCGCGGATCGGGCTTCGGCATTATTTCATATTCTTTTGGCGGCTCGGCTCCGAGCAGGTATTTCACAAAATAATCCCACCGCCGCCGCATCATATAGAGACTCGCATTGCCGTAACCGTGATGGGCATTTGGGATCATGATCAGATCAAAATCCTTATTGGCCTTGATCAGAGCGTCAACGACGAGCAGCGTGTTATTAGGCGGAACATTGTCGTCCATGGTGCCGTGGGCGAGCAATAAGTGGCCTTTCAGGTTTTTTGCGTAGTTCTGATTTGCCTGGGTCTCATAGTTATCGCCCGAGAGCAGGCCGATGTACCGTTCGCCCCAGTCGTCCTCATAGTTGCGGTTATCGTGGTTGCCTGATTCCGAGATGCCGACCTTGAAAAAGTCAGGATACCGGAACATAGCCGCCGCCGTGGCAAATCCTCCGCCTGAGTGTCCCCAGATGCCTACGCGATCAAGGTCCATATAAGGATATTTCGCGGCCAGTTCCTTTATGCCGGCTATTTGGTCCGGCAATGTATTATCCGCCATATCGCCATAGCACGAATCGTGAAACTTCTTTGACCTCAGCGGATTGCACATGCCGTCGATCTGAACGACAACAAAACCGAGTTCCGCAAGCGCCTGATTGTCACCGCGCGAGCTAAAAAACGAACGCGGGCCGATACTTCCGCCCTGCGGCCCCGGATAGATGTAATCGATGACCGGATATTTCCGTCGCGCGTCCAGATTTGTCGGCGTGAACATCAGGCCGTACAGATCCGTTTCGCCATCGCGGGCTTTTACGATAATTGGGGTCGGCGGCTTCCAGCCTGCTTCGACGAGACGCGAGATATCTGTTTTTTCCAGATTCAAGATCAGTCTGCCGCTTGCATCGCGAAGTACAGAGACAGTCGGAGTATTGGGCGTCGAAAAATTGTCAATGAAATATCGATTGTCCGGCGACCATTTAACACTATGATTAGCATTTTCCGGGGTAAGCAGAGTCAGGTTCTTACCGTCAAAACCAACCCGGTAGGTATAGCCAAAATAAGGATCGCTGCCTTTTTCGCGGCCGCCTGCCTCGAAATAGATAACGCGGTTCTTAGTATCGACCGATGAAATATCCCAGACGGCAAATTCGCCCGTTGTGATCCTATTTTTCAACTTACCCGTTTTCAGGTCGTAAAGGTAGAGTTGCCCCCAACCATCGCTCTCGGTGTACCAAATGAATTCGTTCGTTTCTGGCAGATAACGCCAGTTGCCACCCGAACCCATCGGCGTCGACTCAAACTGTGTAGCTGTCGTTTCGCTATAGACATCCCGCACCGCACCTGTCGAAGCATCAGCAACCCGAAGATCAACTTTTTTATGGTCACGCGTCGTTGAGAGAAAAGCGATTGTGCGGGAATCGGGTCCCCAGTAAACATCGGTCCAGCCGCCGTCGCAAGATATATCATCACATACGGTCGATCTATGCGGATCCGGCGCTGCCTCGAGCCTTATAACCTTTGCATTGTCGACATCGATTATCACCCGGTGGATCATCGGGACGAATTCGTCGCCGGGCAGAGCACTCTTCCAGGTGCTCATCTTTGGGGCTCCGACATTGGTTGAGACGATATAGCTGTCGCTTACGTTTCGTTCATCCTGTTGGAATGTTGCGATCCGCTTTGAATCGGGTGACCATTCGAGTATGGCCTGATCGCTGTGTTTCCAACCGGCGTTGTCCGTTGCATAACCAAAATCTTTTACTCCGTCGGTAGTCAGCTGAGTCTCTTTATCCGTCGCCAGGTCTTTCACCCACAAATTGAAATCCCTGATAAATGCAGCTTTTTTTCCGTCAGGTGAAACACTATTGTCCGAATCACCAGCAATGGCCGGTGCCGGCTGCGGCAAAATATCAGCTAGTTTTGCCGCTGTTTTTCGCGACCCGTTAGCGGGATCGATCATCACATACTCGCTGGATGTCGGTGTCATTACCCGATACCAAAATCTCCCGTCAGGCAAAAAATTAGGCCGGACGCCGCCCCTGTCTACGAGGGGGCTGGTGTTGAACGAGAGCATTTTTTCTGCACGGGCGTAATCGGCGGCGGTAAATGCCGGCGTCTGGGCGAATGAAAG
The DNA here is from genome assembly GCA_963834975.1 of Blastocatellia bacterium. Lineage (GTDB taxonomy): Bacteria > Acidobacteriota > Blastocatellia > Pyrinomonadales > Pyrinomonadaceae > OLB17. Next base: position 592,697 of record CAWIDZ010000010.1, on the reverse strand, counting down.
CGATGTAAAGGCAAAGATTATCAGCGCGAAAGGGGCGATCAGTTTTCTTTTCATTGATTTATTTTGTCCAAATGGAGATCGTTGTAATTCACTGGCCATGATGGAGTATGCGGTATTTATTTTACTCTATCGTATGCGTAAGCTGGGATTTTGTCACATTTCCCGCTACTGTTTTGATACTATTTGTACATATTTCATCGCCTTTTACTTCTAACATCCAGGGAGAAAGATTATGCCAAAATACGTGATCGAGCGTGATATTCCCGATGTCGGCAGTTCGACAGCAGACGCGATACAGGCGGTTTCCCAAACCTCGTGCAATGTATTGAAAGAAATGGGGCCGCAGATCCAATGGCTCGAGAGCTATGTAACGGACGAAAAGATCTATTGTGTTTATATCGCCCCGAACGAAGAAATGGTCCGCGAACATGCGACCCGCGGCGGTTTTCCGGCTAACCGGGTCTCAGAGGTCAAGATGATCATTGACCCGACAACGGCCGAAGCCTAGTGTCCGATCAAAAGAGAAAATCTGGGTAAACTTGTCGTGGTTCACGGGCCGGCGCCCGCTTTTCTACAGCGATCGGCATTTATCGTCGTGCTTTCATTCATGTTCTTTTTGATAATGATGACAGTCAATTACCTGCGGCCGGGGACGATCTATTTTTTTCTGGCAACTGCATTTTTGGTGATCTATGTCATTTCGCTGATCAGCCTGCTCGGTCAGCGAAAAAACACTGTGAAGATCTACGAACACGGATTTGAGTTCAAAAAAGAATCGGTGGTATGGAACGAGGTCACTGGCGTCGAAGACGACCGTGTGATCCGTCTGACCGGAGAGAGAACTATTACGATTCCGGGGAGCCTGCAAGACGTCAGTGGCCTGATAGCCCGGCTGAAAGCCGCGCTCCAGGGGTCATCCTACACTCCAGATCGCTTATCTTGACGGCATTTATGCCATTTACGCTACTTCACTAATCTTGGTGGAGCCGAATAGGATCTGCACCTTAAATTTATGCCTCAGACCCCGCATATTGAAAAGCACTTTACTTCAGGCGAAGTTGTACGCGATGTCGTTATCGGCATGGCTGACGGGCTCACTGTTCCGTTTGCACTGGCCGCGGGGCTCTCTGGTGCGGTCAGTTCGACGACGATCATTGTCACAGCCGGTTTGGCCGAGATAGTTGCCGGTTCGATAGCAATGGGTCTCGGCGGATATCTTGCCGGCCGGTCCGATGTTGAACATTACGACAGTGAATATGCCCGTGAGATCTATGAGATCGAAAAGCTGCTCGAACACGAAAAGGATGAAGTGATCGAGATACTTGAGACCTACGGGCTTACGCGGAAAGAGAGCCAACCTATCGTCGACTCATTGGCCGAGCGGCCAAAAGATTTTGCCGACTTCATGATGCGTTTTGAACTCGGCCTCGAAAAACCGAAACCGAAACGTGCCCTTCATAGCGGAATAACGATCGGCTCGGCATATGTGGTTGGCGGGCTGATACCTCTGATGCCGTATATTTTGCTTCATGATGCCGCCGCTGCATTGATGTGGTCAGTAGGCATAACTGTCCTGGCCCTGTTTATATTTGGATATGTAAAAGGCCGGTTTACGGGTACCAAACCGATCAAAAATGCTTTTCAAACTTGTCTGATCGGCAGCGTTGCCGCTGCGGCAGCATACTTCATAGCACGTCTCATAGGCGGGTGATGTCTGTCGGGCAAGCTTTTTCATACAGCCCGTTTTCTTGTATCCTATTTCATTGAGTAATAGTTCCGATTCCGGTAGGGAGATCTTATGAGTGTTGAAGTCGTAATGCCGCAAATGGGTGAATCGATCACCGAGGGTACTGTTTCCAAGTGGTTGAAACAGGTAGGTGAACGTGTTGAGAAAGACGAGGCGGTCCTCGAGATCTCAACCGACAAGGTCGACGCAGAGGTTCCAAGTCCCGGTGCTGGCATTTTGCTTGAGATCCGCACGCAAGAAGGCGAGACTGTTGAGGTCGGTACTGTGGTGGCCGTCATTGGCGAGGAAGGCGAGGCACCGCTGGCAACGGCCAGCCGTCAACAGCGGCATCACCCGAAAGGAGCGTCCCGGCGCCTTTAGCCGTTCCCGAACCGGAGGCGACTGCCGCACCGGTCGAAATTCAGACTCAGAAGCCCGCTGCCCCGGCAGGAGATACGGTCAAAGTCGTGATGCCGCAGATGGGTGAGTCCATTACTGAGGGAACTGTTTCCAAATGGCTAAAAGCCGTAGGCGACAAGATCGACAAGGACGAGGCCCTGCTCGAGATCTCAACGGATAAGGTCGATGCCGAGGTGCCGTCTCCGGCGGCGGGGACCATTCTGTCTATCAACGTGCAGGAGGGCGAGACCGTTGAGGTCGGAGCAGTTCTTGCAGAAGTTGGGGCCGAGGGTGCGGTCGTTGCACAATCGACGTCCACACCCGAACCCGCATCGGCAGCCGAGACCGCAAAGCCCGCTGAACCTGCACCGATCGCACAATCTGCGGCCGCTTCACGCTCAACAAACGGCGGCAGCAACGGCAACGCAACTCTCGATGAACTTCGTAGAACCAAGAGCAGCCCGTTGGTCAGAAATATTGCCCGCGAGCATGGTATAGACATTACCCGGATCCCCGGCAGCGGCATCAGCGGCCGGGTCACAAAGGGCGACATACTCTCGTTTATTGAAACGGGAGCTGCCTTGCGCCCGCAGGACTTGCTCGTAAAAGGCGCTCCGGCTTTGCCGGCGCCCGGCGTCCAACCTGCCAGAGCGGCGGCTTTTGCACCTCCGCCTCAGGCAACAACATCCACTGAGGACCGCATCGAGAAAATGTCGGTCATGCGCAAAAAGATCTCAGAGCATATGACGATGTCCAAGCAGACGTCGGCACATGTCACCAGCGTTTACGAGATCGATATGACAAACGTCGCAAAATTCCGCGCGGCTCATCAGGCGGACTTTCAGGCCCGATATGGTACAAAGCTCACGTTCATGCCGTTCATATTTCAGGCGGTGACGGCTGCCATCCGGGAGTTTCGCATTGTGAACTCACAAGTTGACGGCGATCAGATAATTTATAAGGGTGACATAAACCTCGGGATGGCGGTTGCCCTGGACTGGGGCTTGATCGTACCCGTAATTCGCAACGCTGACACACTCTCACTCTCACAGTTGGCGGTTGCGGCCAACGATATGGCTGACCGGGCCCGGACAAAACGGCTAAAACCGGATGAAGTCCAGGGCGGAACGTTCACGATTACAAACCCCGGCGTCTTTGGAGGTTTATTTGGTACGCCGATCATTAATCAGCCGCAGGTTGCCATCCTCTGCGTCGGCACGATCGAAAAACGGGCCAAAGTAATGACCTCGGCCGACGGTGACGATTATATCGCCATCAGGCAAATGGCTTATTTTGCTTTAACTTACGATCACCGGATCGTGGACGGTGCCGACGCCGAAAGATTTTTGGCCTATTTGAAGAAGTATTTAGAGAGCGCTCCGTTCAGCGTTTAATTTTTTTATTCCCTTTCTTGTTGAGAGCACGCTATAATGTTTAACATTGACAAATCGGGGAATAGTCAACTTCCCATCATTTCCCTTACAACCTGTTAGAGACCGCAAGCGTCTAGTTAAGAGTCATAGCTAGGCATGTTTTTCAATCTTAGGGGGATCATTATGTATAAAAAAATATCAGTAGTACTTTTGGCGATCGTATTCGCAGTTGTTGGTGCGTCCGCACAGAACCAGATGCGTGCCGTTACAAACGGCCAAAAATACAAGATCAAGGGCGTTATCGTCGCAAAGGAAGATACTAGTACGTTTGTCGTTCGCGATTCGCTGGGTATCGACACCCGTGTTGTTGTAGCTCCTGATGCGAGTATCAAGAACAACAGCTTCTGGGGTGGTGATAAGTTTCCGGTAACTTCGCTGGTACGCGGACTCAATTTGGAGGTAGAAGGCCGCGGCGATAGTACCGGGAACGTGGTCGTTTCTAAGGTGCGGTTTGAAAAGAGCAATCTAGCTGTCGCCCAATCTATCGATTCTCGGGTGACGCCTGCCGAGGAACGTTTAACAGCTGCCGAACAAAATGCTGAGCGGGTTTCGGGACAGATCGACGAATTAATGGCGATCTCAAACGCCGCAAAGGGTGGCGCCAAAGCGGCCCAGGATACAGCTGATGCGGCCGTTGCAGGTGTTAACGCAACAAATAAACGTATCTCGGATCTGGATGACTATGTTGTCCAGTCAACTGCTACGGTGAATTTCCGGGTCGGAAGCTCAGTGCTGTCGCCGGAAGGCAAGGCATCACTTGATGAAGTAGCAGCCACGGCAATGACGCTGAAAGGCTACACGATCGAGGTTACCGGATTTGCCTCGGCAGATGGTGACGCTAAGAAGAACAAGGTTTTGAGCGAACGCCGTGCCCAGGCTGTTAAGGACTATCTGATCGAGACCCATAACATACCGCTCCGTAGAATGAGCACTTCATATGGTTACGGGGAACTTCAGGCCATTGCCGACAATTCTACTCGTGAAGGCCGTGAGCAAAATCGTCGTGTTGAGGTTAAGCTTCTGGTAAGCCGCGGCATTAATCAAAATGTCGAGGTCAAAAGCCAGACGAATCCGAACGAATAGTTATTTCCTGTGAAAGAGGGCGGTTGAAAAGAGCTGTTTCTAACGGCTGCTTTCACAGCCCTCTTTTGTCTTACTCAAAGCCTTTGCTTTTTTCGGAATGGACTGTAATATGCGGTACCCTAAGCTCTTTAACTCACTATTATTGGTCGCGGCTGTAAGCTTTCTTTCAACCGCAAACCTTGGTCAAACGGCAAAGCCAACTCCGCGTCCGCAGCCCACCGTAGATGACGAAGTCATTAGGGTTGACTCTCGTCTGGTGGTTGTACCTGTGTCTGTAGTGGATTCGAAAGGGCAACCGGTTTTGGGATTATCGGCTGAAAATTTCCGGGTCTTTGAAGACGGCCGACAGCAAGAGATCGATCAAGTGGCCCCGGCTGACAAGGTTCCGCTCGAAATTGCTTTGCTTATAGATGTGTCAGGTAGCGTTAATCCGCTCTTTGATCTTGAGGTCCAAACCGCAGCTCAATTTTTGGAGACGGTGATGAGGCCCGAGGATCGGGCGACCATTTTTCTTATCGGTGACAAACCTATTTCCACAATGATCAGAGAGAATGCGGCTGAGGCTGCAGTTCGGGTCAGGTCCATTACCTCGTCGGGTAAATTTACAGCTTTTTACGACACGGTCACTCTCTCGGCGCGGTATCTTCAGAAGAATGCTCCGGAACGAAGCCGGCGGGTGATCGTTGCCCTAACCGACGGGGAAGACAATTGGAGCGAACTGACCCGCGATGCTGAAAAGGCAAATTATAGGGATATAGATGTAAATCAGCTTACGCAGGACAAGAGGAACCAGCTTGCGGCAAAAACCGACGCAGCCCACGTGGCCGCCCAAAATAAGATCTTAAGGGACCTGCAAAATGCGGACACGGTATTTTATGTTATCAACCCGGCAGGAGACTCGTACCGGCTTAACAAGATCAGTCAAAGAGCTCAGACCGGAATGGAGAGATTTGCAAACGATACGGGCGGGACGGCCTTCCTGCCAAAATTTCTTACAACAAATATGAAGGACCCGCTTCAAAATCCGGGAAACGCCTTAAAGAATAAGGATACTCTTCAGATAATATTTCAACAGCTAGCCAGTGAGCTCCGCGCTCAATATCTGATCCAATATTACTCGGAATCAGACTTTCCGTTGAACCGCTTCGTCAAACTCGACGTTTCGTTACAGAACCAGGCCGGGCGGGTACGAGCCCGCCAGGGATATTACGTCAAAAACTAATCACGGTAAGGGGCCGGATCAATTTTGATCTTCCCTACGACATGATCGGAATTGTTCGGAGTTGGATCCGGACGAAACGCGACCGCACCCATTGTGTGTTCAGGGGTAGGTGTCGTAAATGGAATTTTCAGTTCGCCGACTGTCGCTTTTTGTTTTGAAAGCAGCGAAACCATAAATACGCCACTCAGCATTGCCATGATCAGTGAAAATACCGCTGTTGTAACCACTCTGGCCCTTTGTTTGACCTTGGCCCAGCCGACCGGACAATCCTGGGTTATCACGCTACCATCGGCTCGCTTGTAAAACCTTACACAAAGCCGTCCCTCGGCATTCCTGATAAGGCCTTCCGCCTCGTCCTTAGTCATTCCCGACAGATTGTACACATTGAGTTTGCAATCACCGCAGAAGCGTTTGCGATTGTCACCGTACATCTGATCCCAATTTGCCGGGCATGGGCTCGCTACTTTAAGGTTGTTAAGAGGACTGTCGAATCTCGTCATAATAAACTCCGTTCAAAAAATTGCGTGCAGCATCTTGCTGTTGTCTTTTGAACGGAGTTTGAAGAAATTCTTGCAGATCAGACGTTAGCTTTTTGGAACTCGCCGATATTTATGGGTTATCGGCCGGCGGCGCCCGACGCCTATGGCATTTTTCGAGATGATCAATGTGGGGGGCAGCTGCCTGCGCTTAAATTCGTTTGACGGGTGCTCTACTTTGTTCAGAAGGCTGTAAACCAGATCAGGGTCGTTGCCTGCATCGATGATCTCGCTGATCGATGCTTTCTGCTCGAAATAGAGTTTCAGAACGGGATCCATCAGATCGTACGGAGGCAAAGAGTCCTGGTCAAATTGGTTGGGGGCGAGTTCTGCAGAGGGCTTTTTGTCGATGATCTTGTTTGGAATGATCTCCCGCCCGGCTGAATTGTTGATATGCCGGGCAATGTCCCAAACTTCGGTCTTCAAGACGTCACCGAGCACTGCAAGCCCGCCGTTGGTATCGCCGTAAAGAGTGCAATAACCGACGGCAAGCTCGCTCTTGTTACCCGTAGACAACACCAGGCGTCCCTCGGCATTTGAGATCGCCATTAGGATCGCCCCCCGCAGCCGCGACTGCAAATTCTCTGCCGCAAGGCTCTCGCCACCTCTTGTGGGCTTGTGAAGCTCCAATTGTTGGAGCAGAACGCCGAAAGCATCTGAGATGGGCTCGATCCTGCCATGGCAGCCGAGATTGGCGATCAATTCTTCAGAATCCGTGATACTGCCCGTGGACGAGAACGGCGAGGGCATCATGACGCAGAGCAGATTTTCAGGCCCAACGGCTTCAACTGCGAGGGCAGCGACAAGCGCGGAATCGATACCTCCCGACAGGGCGATCAGAGCCTTGCCAAACCCGTTCTTACCAGCGTAATCTCTGATCCCAAGAACGAGGGCCTGGCGTATCGATTCGATCTCGTCGCCGGTAATGTCCCGTGCATCCGGCATTCGCACATCGAGTTCGACAGTTTCGACAAATTCTTCGAAAGCTGTCGCCTGGAGAATTATGTCGCCTTCCTCATCAGCGACCAGGCTGGCTCCGTCAAAAATGATCCCGTCGTTGCCACCAACAAGATTTACAAAAACTATCGGCTTTTTTTCTGATCGGGCCCGATGGGCGACCATGTCGCAGCGAAGTTTGATCTTGCCCTTGTTAAACGGCGAAGCGTTGATCGAGACAATGACATCCGCGCCCATTTCGACGACCTCGTCAGTCGGGTCGCTCTCATAAAGTCGCTCTTTCCAAAACGTCTTGTCGTTCCAAAAATCCTCGCAAACTACCACACCGAGTTTTACGCCGTTAATATCAAAAATCCGCCGATGGTCAGAGGGTTCGAAATATCGCGGATCGTCAAAAACGTCGTACTCGGGCAATAGAGACTTATCGGCATAACCGATCAATTTGCCGTCGTGAACAACGGCAGCCGAATTAAATAACCGGCGTCCATCTGTTTCGGTATTCGGGCGAATGGTTCCTACTATCGCTGTAATACCAACTGTGGCGGCAACGATCTGGTCGAGCACGTCGCCTGCGGCGTTAATTATGTCAGGGTCCTGAAACCAATCCTGTGAGGTGTAACCGTGGGTGGCTACTTCTGGAAAAACGATCAGGTCCGAATGGTGGTCTTTAGCTTTGTCGATCGCTGCAACAATTTTTGCCGTATTGCCGGCGAGATCTCCGTTGGTTGTGTTGATCTGGGCTATGGTGACGCGCATTTAAGATATCAGTTTCACCGGGTTAATGCGGGTTGCGATTACTCTAACCCGGACACGCTACGCTTTACCATCGTCAAACGATTGCCCCGCTCGTTGTACTTCACCTCGTCCATGATGTTGTAAATGAACAGCACGCCGCGGCCCGAGGGCTTAAAAAGGTTTTCGGGGTCGCAGGGGTCGGGTATGTTATTTACATCGAAACCCTCACCTTCGTCCTCAATTGTGAATCGAGCCTCTTTTTTGGAAACCTCGGCTGAGATACGGACAAGTTTAGCGGCGTTAAATTTATTGCCGTGTTTGACGGCGTTTACAAACGCCTCGTTGAGAGCAACGACCAGGTTTGATTGTTCTGACTCAACAACGCCGAGTTTCTCAACCCGTTTCATCAGATACTCAAGGATTATATGCATCAACGAAATAGCGCTCGGCAGCTCAAATTCGATATTTTCATGCAAGTCCTGTACAAGCCTTTCGGTGTCAACGTATCTGATCTTGTAGTCGAGTATGGTCGCGACCAGATCTTTGAGTTCGTCCTCATTAAAGCCGTCACGGCGAAAGTTCGACGCGCATATCTTGAATGCCTTTACTCGCTCGCCTGCGTGTTCCCGCAGGGTAGAGGGCAGGCACGTCGCTCCGCTTCCATTAAATCGGGCGTCTGCGGGAATATTTACAACGTCCAGATCTGTGATGACCAGATCATACGAGGTGATATCGCCGATACTCACGATCGACGCCCGATCTCCTAAAACCTGGACGTCATGGCCAACATGGGCAAAGACCTCCTGAAGTGAAGAGGCTAGGTCGTCGTGGTCGTCGATGATAAGGATTCGTCGCTGCATATAGCGATGGCGTTAGCCAGATAAACTTACGATATGTCGATAGTCGTTGTTGCAAATAATACCCTAAATTGGTAGTTATTCTCTAACTGTGCCGAAACAAAACGAAAAACCTTTCCAATTTGCGCCGCTTGAAGGATACAGTTTCAAGCAACGGTGGTCTATCCGGCTGGCCGACAATGCATTTTATTGGTGTATCAGAATACTGGGAGCAACGACCCGATTTGAAGTGCGCGGATTAGAAAATTGGGAGTCGATCGCGGCGGCCGGAAAGCATCCGATCTATACCTTTTGGCACGATCGCATTTTCCTCGGCACCTATTTCTGGCGCGACCGCGGCATTGTGATAATGACGTCACAGAGTTTCGACGGAGAATATATTGCTCGGTTTATCCAGCGATTTGGATTCGGCGCTATCCGCGGATCCTCGTCGAAAGGTGGAGTGAGAGCATTGATAGAGTTAATAAGACTCATGCATTCCGGCCACCCGGCCGGATTTGCTGTGGACGGCCCCCGGGGGCCAAAGTACGAAGTAAAACCGGGCCCGGTGTTTGCGGCGAAGAAAAGTGGTAACCCGATAATGCCCTTTGTCATCGAGGCAAAGCATTATTGGACCGTAAACAGTTGGGACAAGATGCAGATCCCAAAGCCGTTTTCAAAAGCCCTGCTAACCATCGGTGAACCAATTTACGTCAGCTCTAAAGAAGACAACGCTGGGATGAAATCGATATTGGCCGAGCTCCAAAAATCGCTTGATGACCTACTGCGGCAGGGCAGGGAATGGAGAGAGCGGAATGATTGAAAATAGAATTAAGGCTGATCCGGCTGTGACAGGGCCGCCCCATATTCGGAGTTGATGGATAGAAAATTTGCAGCGAAGAGTATGTAGCTGATCCAAATTGCGTCAACTATAAACAAATGCCCTAATTGCATAACGATAGGTGCCAGCATCAGTAAGGTCACTGAACCAAATGCGATCTGGGCGAGGACCAGCAGCGAGAGAATGTTTGACCAACGGGAGACGCCCAGGTCTTTGCCGCTTTCTTTTACCAGCCAACCGGTCAGGAATATCAGAAAAACGCTCGTCAGTATTGCTGTGATAGGATGCAGCAATCGCAATCGCAAGAGGATATTTGATGTTGGTGAAAAATCTTTGGCAACGCTCTCGGCGATCGAACCCGATGGGAAGATCATGTGGCTGAGGGCCGCGATCGAACCGGTGGTCCCGACAAGGAAGATCGCTAAGATGCCGATCACGATGGCTGCGATGTATTTGCCCCCGATGCCGAAACTTCAATGGTCGTCCGCCGCTCGCATAACGGGCGGTCAATGTCAGAAAACCCAGTAAGTATAAAGGTATTGATTAGATGGCCCGCCATCCAAAATGGGCGTTCGGGAGTAAGGGTCTCGGCAGTATTGCCGGTAAGTACCAGTCCCGCTCCCAACAGGCCCTCGATAATTACAAAAACAAGTGATCCTGCCGCCATTTTTAACGTCAGCCATCGCTGAATGTCTTTTTGTGAATACCAGCGTCGAATCGCCCATATGAATAAAACGATGATCAGTAACCCCGCGAGTGAACTTGTGATCCTGTGCGAAAACTCGATGATCGTTTTGAGTTGCGGGGCTGCGGGAATCACCTCACCCTTGCACGTCAGCCAATGCTGCCCGCATCCATCGCCTGATTTCGAGGCTCGCAGAAAGACTCCCCACAGGATGACGAGGATATTCCACCCGAGTACGCTCCAGGCATATCTGGCAAACCAGGATCGTTTACTATCAATTTCAGTCAGGGCCATCGTTTCTGCTAATTCCATGCGTGAGTCTAAAATATCACTTGGGACGCAATGAAACGAAATGCGGATGCGGGGCATCTGAACAGGCGTCCCCTGCCGGTCAATATGAGTAAGGAGCGCATCGATAAATTATTGGTGGATCATGCATTCGCTGATTCACGTACGAAGGCCCAGGCTATGATCATGGCCGGCGTCGTACTTGTCGATGACAAGCGTGTCGTAAAACCTTCTGAACTCTTTGAGGCCGGCGCCGGGATCAGGATAAAAGGCGATTCGCCGGATAATAGATATGTCGGCCGCGGCGGGCTAAAACTGGAGGCGGCACTAAGGGAGTTCGGTGTCGACCCAACAGGGTTCGCGTGTATAGACATCGGCTCGTCAACCGGCGGCTTTACCGATTGTTTGTTGAAGCATGGTGCCGCCCGTGTCACGGCAATAGATGTTGGTACTAATCAGATCGTCTGGGAATTAAGAAACGATAGCCGGGTTGACGTCCGCGAGAATACGAACGCGCGAAATTTGAATGCCGCCGATTTTGAGATGAAATTTGACTTGGCGGTTATGGACGTTTCGTTCATCTCGGTAACAAAGATCATAGGGGCGATCTTTCCGCTGCTGAAACCGGACGGGAAAATGATCATACTTATCAAACCGCAATTCGAGGTTGGAAAAGGCGAGGTCGGTAAGGGCGGCATTGTCCGTGAACCGGAAAAACACGAGCGTGTCGTTGCCGACGTTAATACATTCGCCACAGGCCTTGGCCTGCTCACCGCAGGCGTGATCGAGTCGCCGATACTAGGGGCCGAGGGTAATAAGGAGTTTTTGGCGATCTATGGACGATAACCTTGAGGAAGCGGTGCTGCCTGCCGCAAAAGCGGAGACTTTTGTTGAGGGACTCGACTATTATTTTGAGAAAGGTCTGATGGTGCTCACTAAGCGATACCTGTTAAATCGCGGATTCTGTTGTGAGAAGGGATGTCGGCATTGTCCCTACGGTTTCGAGAGGCCCTCTTGATCAGAGTAAGAATACGTCCATCTCCTGAGGTGCCCAGTCGTCCTCGTAAGTTCCGGGTGATACTTCTTCCTGAATGTCGACTCTTTCTTCAGTCTCAACCGGCGCGAATGAAGCCGGTGGTTCCGGGGCATCACCAATGTCCGCCATTATCGATCTAAGTGTTTCATCCAATACCCTGGCGATCGAGGGGGCTAATTGCGGCTCTATCTGATAATAGACCCACTTACCGTCGCGGCGGGGCGACACTATTCCGGCATTACGAAGATAGGCCAGATGCCGCGAAATTTTGGGCTGGCTTTCGCCAAGGGCATCCGCAAGAAAGCCGACTGAGGTTTCACCATCAACCATTAGCGTTAATAACCGCATCCGGGTCTTATCCGACAACGCCAAAAAAAGCTTTTCGAGATCCGCGAGTGTTGATTCCGGCATATGGCCTCCCAATTTCCACTACATATTACTCTAACCATATATGTAATGCAATTGGCAAGGTGGGCGATTGCCGGGGTACCGCCCGAGGCCGCTCTTTGCACTTTTCGACACATTCCGATTACGATAGGCGGTACTGCTAGTAACGAGGGAGTATGTCTATGAAAGATCAGTCAATGTTTACCCGGGCGGTACACGCCGGCGAAGATCATGCGGAACATTTCGGGGCCGTCTCGGTGCCGATCTACCCGGCATCTGTTTATGCGTTTACCGATGCTGATGAGGGAGCGGCAATACATAACGAGGAAAAGGAAGGGTACTATTACGGGCGTCTCGGCAACCCGACCCAAACGGCTCTGGAGAGTGCGATGTCCGAGCTTGAGAATGGAGATGCGGCCCTGGCCCTCGCGTCAGGTATGGCGGCGGTCTCAGCGGCGGTTTTTACCGTTGCTAAAGCGGGCGACCATATTGTTGCACCGGAGTCGGGGTACTCGACGACAATGAACTTCCTTAAGCATATTGGGGAGAGGTTCGGGATCGAAACAACATTTGTCGACGCGGCGGATGCCGAAAATTATCGCCGGGCGATCCGGTCCACGACAATGCTGCTGTGGATCGAGACCCCGTCTAATCCTTTGGTCCGTATTACTGATATTGCAGCTGTCGTCGCGATCGCCGAGGAACAAAAGATCGCGACTATAGCCGACAACACATTTGCGACGCCTTTCAATCAACGTCCGCTCGAATTAGGGGTGGATGCAGTTGTCCACAGTGCTACGAAATATCTGGGCGGCCACAGCGATCTGACGGCAGGCGTGCTTGTGGGAAACAAGCAGATAGTCGAGGCAGCCCGTCATGGTGCAAATAAATTTTATGGCGGCAATATTGCCCCGCAAGTCGCGTGGCTTGTGATGCGGGGCATACGAACGCTTGCCCTGCGGATGGAGCGTCACAACGATAACGCATCTGCAATAGCAGATATGTTATTGGCTCATCCAAAAGTTGCTGAGGTTTATTACCCCGGGCTCGAGACCCACCTGAATCACTCGATCGCTAAACAGCAGATGAAGGGTGGTTTCGGCGGGATGATCGCATTTGATGTCGGCAGCGTTGAGGCAGGTAAGGCCTTTGCCAACAATGTGAGGCTTTGCACGCTTGCGACATCGCTCGGCGGTGTCGAGACGATCATTCAGCACTCGGCGTCGATGACGCATGCAACGCTTTCGAGTGAAGACCGGATGAAGGCGGGTATTTCTGACGGTATGATCAGGCTCTCGGTGGGTGTCGAGGATGCTGTTGACATAATGAACGATATTGATCAGGCCCTCGGGAAAATATAATATATATGTATAAACAGATATAAATGTATGCAGTACATTCTCGCTCTAGATCAAGGGACGACAAGCAGCCGCTCTATCGTTTTTGACCATGATTCGAATATCGTTTCTGTTAGCCAACAGGAACATCGACAGGTATATCCGGCTGCCGGGTGGGTGGAGCATGACCCTATCGAGATTTGGGAAACGCAGATCAGGACAGCGGTCGACTCACTTGCCAAAGCTGGCCTTTCCGCGGCAGACATTGCGTCGGTCGGGATTACTAATCAACGTGAAACCACAATCCTGTGGGACCGAACCACCGGGGAACCTATCCACAACGCGATCGTTTGGCAGGACCGCCGTACATCGGAATTGTGTAATGAGATCCGTGTGACCCATAGTGATATGATCCGCGAAAGAACGGGACTTGAGGTCGATGCTTATTTCAGTGCCAGCAAGATCAAATGGCTGCTCGACAACATACCTGACGCCCGGATGAGGGCCGAGAATGGTACGCTTGCGTTCGGCACGGTCGATAGCTGGCTTGTTTGGAATCATAACCGGCGGCAAACTGCATATCACTGATGTGTCTAACGCATCACGAACTATGCTCTTTAATATCAACACCGTCGATTGGGATGACGATTTGCTTGACCTTTTCGATGTACCGCGCTGCCATCCTGCCCGAGGTTAGAAGTTCGTCCGAGATCTATGGCGATATCGAGATCGCCGCCTGAACTTCGCGGTATCAAGATCGGCGGGATCGCCGGCGATCAGCAGGCCGCATCTTTTCGGTCAGGCATGTTTTGATGTCGGTGCGACAAAGAACACGTATGGCACGGGTTGTTTTATGCTGCAGAATGTTGGCGACAAACCGGTCGGTCTCTAACAATCGACTGCTGTCGACGATCGGTTGGCAGATAGACGGCAATACGGAATACGCCCTCGAAGGGAGCGTGTTCATCGGCGGAGCGGTTATCCAATGGCTGAGAGATTCGCTGGGTGTGATCGACTCGTCGTCTGATGTCGAGGAACTTGCGGCGTCTGTTCCAGATAATGGCGGGGTATTTTTTGTTCCGGCATTTGCGGGGTTGGGTACACCGCATTGGGACCAGGAAGCCCGGGGTATGATCATCGGCTTAACTCGAGGCACGGGTAAAGCCCATATCGCACGCGCCGCTGTTGAGTCTATCGCCTTTCAAACGGCGGACCTGCTAACGGCGATGAATTCTGATTCGCATGCCGATCTAAAGGAACTGCGGGTCGACGGCGGTGCCACGCGGAACGACGCATTGCTGCAGTTTCAGGCCGACATTCTGCAGATCCCTGTCGTCCGGTCGCGGACGGCGGAAACTACTGCACTCGGAGCGGCTTATCTTGCCGGGCTTGCGGCCGGTTTTTGGCGGGACAGGACAGAGCTTGCCGAACACTGGCAGACTGACCGGACATTTGAGCCGCTTATGCCGGCAGATCAGGCAAATATTCTTATCGGCCGTTGGCACGAGGCTGTGGAACGCTCGCTTCGCTGGGCAAAATAAAAAAGGGGACGCAGATGTCTGCCTCCCCTGATCCGGTTTCTGACGACGCGAGTTTTAAGCGTCGTTATTCTCGCCTTTTGATTTACTACGCTCGGCTGCCGATTGAGCCTGCGGCAGCGGCATACCGACTGCATCGCCGCGGGTCAAAGGCTCATCTTCTGTGTTTTCATCACCTATATCTGCGATGATCATTTTGCCCGATTGCTTTGTGAAATTAAGCAGCTCGGTCCCGGTGTCAAAATCGACCATTACAAAATCACCGGTCTCAACCTGTTGGGTCGCAACCAGATTTGAAAGCGGATAAACGAGGAATCGCTCGACCGATCGTTTCAGATGCCGTGCACCATATTTGAGGTCGATGCCCTCGCTGAGCAAAAATTCTTTTGCCTCGTCGGTGCATTCAAAGATGAATTTCGTCCCCGCTGATTCGGTGATCCTATCCTGAACTGATCGTAGCTCGATCTCCAGGATCTGCCGCAGATGGTGTTCTTTCAGGCTGCGGAAAACAACGACCTTGTCGATGCGGTTCATGAACTCGGGCGAGAATTTACGTTTTGCAGCCTCGAGTGCCGTTCGATATATCTTCGTGTCGATCTCGTTATCTTCTTTTGCCTGATCGGTCTTTGTCGGAGCAAAGCCGATGCCGCCTGAGATCATATCGGACATCTCACGGGCACCGAGGTTTGACGTCATGATAACGACGGTCTGCGAAAAATCGACCCGGCGGTTGTCACCGAGCGTAAGGGTCGCCTTGTCCAAGATCCCGAGCAGCAGCTGCCACAGCGAATCAGACGCCTTTTCGATCTCATCAAACAGGACAAACGTTAATTTCGTTTCGTCGGTATGCGATTTGTCGAGATTTTCCTGCGTCAGCATCGGCGATGTTTCGCGGTGGCCGAGATATCCCGGAGGCGAACCGATAAGTTTGGCGATCTCGTGCGAATGTTGAAACTCGGCACAGTCGATCTTGACCACCGTATGGGGTTCATTATAGAGAACCTCGGAAGCAGCCTCGACGACACGGGTCTTACCGGAACCGGTCGGGCCGAGAAAAAGCATGGTACCGATCGGGCGCGAGGGGTTATTCATCCCGGCCAGATAGATCTGGAACAGGCCGCTCATACGGCGGACAGCCCGTCTCCTGGCCGACGATCCAGCCGGACAGTTTGTCCTCAAACTCTGCCGCCCTCGGGCTCTTTCGATCCGGGTCGAGCAAGATCCCTTTTTCCGTGGTTTCTTTTTTCTTAGCCGTTTCCTGTTTCATTTCCTTATCCCCTATGCGGAGTTTACTGCTTTGTAATCATATAAGACGATTCTTTCAAGTCAAATTTGCCGAGATCAAAAACGGCAGATTTGTCGTCTATAATGATGATTTCAAAAGATTGTACGTTGGCTGGACTTTAGGACTCGAAGGGTGAGTCCACAGAGTAGAGCCGGGTATGAAGGCCCGCTCTTCAACTATAATTAACACATAATTCGTGATCAGCGCAATAAAAAATTGGCAAATTACGATAATTTTTGTGGAAAAAATAACGGATTCGCACTATCCGCGGAGCCAGAAGCCCCGCGGATAATGACGTAAATCATCAAAATGGGAAGTTAATCGTAATATTCCAGCCCGAGATGTGTGATCAATTCCTCACCCTGCATATGGCGGAGCGTGTTCTTGAGTTTCATCAGCTGGATAAAGAGATCGTGCTCAGGATAGAGGCCGGGGGCCGTCTGCGGTGCCTTGAAATAGAACGACAGCCATTCCTGGATGCCTTTCATTCCGGCACGCTGAGCGAGGTCCATGAACAGGGCAAGGTCGAGAGCGAGCGGTGCGGCCAGGATCGAATCACGGCAGAGAAAATCGATCTTGATCTGCATCTTATAGCCGAGCCAGCCAAAGATGTCGATGTTGTCCCAACCCTCTTTGTTATCGCCGCGGGGCGGATAATAGTTGATGCGGACGACGTGCGAGAAATCTTTATAAAGGCTCGGGTAAACGTCGGGCTGCAGAATATGTTCGAGGACCGAAAGCTTTGATTCCTCTTTGGTCTTAAAGTTCTCAGGGTCGTCGAGCACTTCGCCGTCGCGGTTGCCGAGGATGTTTGTCGAATACCATCCGTCGAGGCCGAGCATGCGCGATTTGAATCCCGGAGCGAGGATGGTCTTCATCAGCGTCTGGCCGGTTTTGAAATCTTTGCCGCAGATCGGTACGCGATTTTGATCGGCCAGTGCCGTCAGGGCCGGAATATCGACCGCGAGGTTAGGGGCGCCGTTTGCGAACGGGACACCCGA
Source organism: Blastocatellia bacterium (assembly GCA_963834975.1). GTDB lineage: Bacteria > Acidobacteriota > Blastocatellia > Pyrinomonadales > Pyrinomonadaceae > OLB17. Next base: position 575,372 of record CAWIDZ010000010.1, on the reverse strand, counting down.
TTTGAGTGCCGCATAGGCATAGATCATCGACGGGGCGATCGCCGGGTCGCTGTCATATAAACCTTTTTCAAACGCCTCGATCGAGCCATGGACCGCCGACTCTTCCAGATAGATCTCGGTCGATGCGGCCCAGACCATCACCAGCCGGCTGCAATTGTTCTCGGCCTTGAACCGGGCAATGTCCTCGATGAGCTGCTCGGCAAGCTCCATCTTGTTCTTGCCGGTCTTTACATTTTCGCCGTGCAGGCGTTTTACGTAATTCTGCTCAAAGACGGCGGGCATCGGTTTGAGCGAATTGAGCTGTTCAGAAACCTGGTTGAGAAGGTCTTTGTCGAGAACGCCGGCGTTCATCGCCGCGTCGAATGCCGTATCGTAAAAGATATCCCACGCCCCAAAAACGATATCGTCGAGGGTGGCAAGCGGCACAAAATCCTTGATCTGCGGCGTGCGGTTATCCGTACGTTTACCGAGCCGGATCGTACCCATCTGCGTCAAACTGCCGATGGGCTGTGACAAGCCGCGTTTGATCGATTCGACACCTGCGACCAATGTCGTGCTGACAGCACCCAGGCCAACCAGCAAAATTCCAAGTTTCCCATCCGCGGGAGCTATCTCTACGCCTTTTCCAAGCATTCATTTCCTCCGACAAATCCAAAACTATAAGAATAGACCTAAGCGTCTGAAAAGTGAAAAGTGAAAAGTGAAAAGTGCGGGGTGCGGAAGCCCGTACGAAGTAAGGGCGTTGATAGCATGTCTAAAATGCAGGTACGGAGCTCGGACCCTCGGCCGCAATTGAAGATCCTCAACGCAGAGGCCGCAAAGGACGCAGAGAGAAAAAGTCAGAACCCTCTGCGTCAGCGGAGGGACCGGCCGCCGCCCTCAGTTCAACTTTCCGTTCACCGCATGCGCCGGCCGCGTTCGGGCCGCCCCCTCACGGGAGGCGGTTCTGACAAGTGTTAAACACACCCCCGAATCTACCACCGGTAGAACGATTATAATAGTGGTAGAACGTCTAAACTACCGGTAGAACGATCTCCAACCCATGCAAGCCTCTATATTTTTAGCGAAGCCTTTCTAAAAAAAATAAAATGATTTTATTAATAATATAGCGGCTTTCAACAGTAGAAGGTCGCTGTAATAGTATTAAAATCTCTCTACCACTAATAAAACGGCTCTACCGGTATTAAAATCCTTCCAAAACCGGCGAAACCCAGTAAACACCGCGATTCGCATTTTGCAAACGGCAAGATAACCGGCCCGGAAAAGTGTTAAACATTCTGTCGCCAACGGTGACAAATATTAAAGCCAGGGAGAAGCAAAGCGAATTCCTGGGTCTGCCGTTGGGATCTCAAAACTCCCTGAAGGGGAGCAACATTCTCACCCATCACCTCATATTGTTCGACGCCTTTAGCGTCGGATGATTCATTGATGCTCCACCTGGGGTTCCGTTCGCAGGACGAATTCCACCCCAGGCTTTAATGTTCGTCCCCCTTGGCGACAATGGGATCGCGTTCAAATTACGAAGAACCTTTATTCTCGCGGGAAGAAATATCTGGACTTGTAATGGAACTTCGCAGGCTTCAGGGGACCGTAAAAGAGAATGCGAGCCAAGAATTGTTGGTGCAACTCTTGAACGCCGCGGAACTAGCAACAAGGGAAAACGATAACATTCTTATGATCGCAGACTGATCGCCAGTCGCGGCTGACACCGGCAGACCGCTGACTTTGTTTGATCGCAAATGGGGTTATAATATCCGCGTGGCGAGTCTGAAGCGTCGAAATGCTCAGGGATCGCCGGGCCAAAGATCATGCTCAAAAACTATGTAACTCTCGCAATTATTTTTCTTAGCTCAACCGGTTCGATGTGGGCGCAGTCTGCTCCGGCGGATGCCCCGGCAAAATTGATCTCGGCACCGCCATTTGAGATCTCCGCTGAAGACCAGGCGGCCGGCATCGACGGTACGATGAAGATCGCTGTTTTTGTTGATTACACCGGCGAACCAAAGAAAGCAGTGGCATACGTCGGGCCGAATTGGCCCTGTGCCCGCGATCTCGAAACGCGGGTCAATGCCGTCATGCGTGCAGCCGAAAAGGCGGCGATGGATTTTAAGTTTGCTCCTGCGATCCAGAACGGCATGCCTATCGACTCGCAATTGGGCGTGGCGATGAAGATAGGCTGGTCAGCCCAAAAAAAGGATGATCCTAAACCGGTACCGGATCCTGGCTCGTTAAATGGTTCCGATACGCCCACTCAGCCCGACCTGGTCGATAGTGGTGTCGTGAACGGTAAAGCGACTTCGCTGCCTGAACCACGATATCCCTATGATGCAAAGGTGGCGCGTTTATCCGGTATCGTAACGGTTCGTGTCGTGATCGACGAGAGAGGAAAAGTAATTTATGCCCAGGCCGTTGACGGACCGACTATGCTGCAGTTCGCGGCAAGAAGGGCAGCCTGTAAGGCAAAATTTTCGCCGACGCTGCTAAAAGGAAGCCCGGTAAAAGTTTCCGGGAAGATCACATATAATTTTGTTCCGTAAACTATTAGCGATATGTCAATTGTGACGTAAGGTGTTCACAAATTATGCAAGAAATATCAGAGAAAATAAGGCTGGCTGGATCTTCGCATTTCCATTCCACGAGGAAAACGTTCCTTGTTTTAGCGTTTATGATCCTATCCGTTTTGGCTGGCTCGTTTGCGATGCCTTGTGCTTATGGCCAAGCCCAGTCACCGAAAGATTCGTCCAGCAACTCATTTGAAATGCGCGATATGTTCAATGATTGGCTGACCGTTATGAAGGACGCGATCAAGGATGAGTACTATGATGCCAAATATCATGGAATCGATCTGAACGCCCGATTTGATGCCGCCAGAGCCAAAATTAATGAATCAGATTACGACTGGCAAATGTTTAGGGTCTTGGCTCAGATCATGATGGATTTTGACGATGCACACACATCTTTGATCCTTCCACGGCGAAAGGAGCATTTCGATTATGGCTTCGATATGCAGATGATTGGGTCCGACTGTCTTGTCACGCGAGTAACGAAAGGCAGCGATGCCGACAAGGTCGGTCTTGAGGTAGGTGACAAGATCGTTAAGGTCGGGGACATCTCACCTGATCGAGACAACCTATGGAAGGTTTTATATGTACTCTACAGTCTTGCCCCGACCGACACGCTCGAACTAGCTGTAAAAAAAGAAAACTCTCCGGAAAAGGCGCTTAAGGTAAATGCCTTGATAACTACGGATAAACAATACGCAAAGGAACAAGAAAAAAGAAAGGATAAGGAAGAAAGCGACCTCGTAAAATGTACCGAATTAAATAAGGAGATCATCGCATGTAAGTTGTACACTTTTAGGGCTCAGAAAAGCGACATCGATAAAATGATGAAGCTTGTGGCCGGCTATTCTAAGCTGATTCTTGATCTGCGCGGCAATAGTGGTGGGCTTGCTGAAATGGACGAATATTTGACCGGTTACTTTTTTGGTCACAATGTAAAGATGGTCGATATTCTTAAACGAAAGAAAACTGAGGAGCGGTTCGCTAAGTCAAAGGGGAAAAACGTATTCAGTGGTGACCTCGTCGTATTGGTCGACAGCAACTCGGCATCTGCATCAGAGATCTTTGCCCGTGTTGTGCAATTGGAAAAAAGAGGAAAGGTTGTCGGCGACGTGACGAGCGGTTTTGTTATGTTGAGCGTCCAGATAGCGCTCTTACGCGTCAAGCAGAGGTTTGGTTATACGTCCAAGGCATTTCCCCTATTTATGAACCTTTCAGTCGGGGATGTTGTTATGAGCGACGGGGCGCGTTTGGAAAAAAAAGGTGTTATTCCTGATATCGGTATAATTCCGACCGGTTCTGCCCTTAAGAATGGATTAGACCCCGTTATGGTAGTCGCTGCCAACATATTTGGTTTAAACTTTCTCCGGAGGATGCGGGGAAAATGCACTTTATTAAGCAAAAATCAAATGATGTATATCAGTAAACCCGCCATTAGCGGATCGGGAAGTCAGCGGTTTTATCGCGGCCGTAATTGATCAGCGTTTGATCGTTAGAGCAGTGTCACGAACACTACCCCCCGCTATTTTTGTTGGTCCGTGTCGTCTGCGGCTGTGGTCAGCCCCGGTGCAACCTGTGGATCGCCCTCCTAATAGCTCACATGCTTAGTATCCTTTTTATGGTTTTCCAGTTCCCGAACCGCGATAACAGTGCCCGGCCTTATTTGCATCTTTCACTTATCATCTAATTGTAATGAAGTAAAACGAATTCTTGAGGTCAACAGATATGCATTTCCTCAAAGCGTTTATCATCTTGAACGGTTTTCGGTTACGATCAACTATTTAAAGCAGGAGCCAGATGATGAAAAGAACTGTTATTGCGTACTGGCCGGAAACTGTGCTGTCCATCGATTTCTCGTACTACAAGCCAGTCACAATAGAACATTTTGAATATGAATTAAGGTACTCAAAAAACCTTGTAAGTGATATTCGAAACCAAGATTTACGAAGAATATTGAAAATCGGAATTACTGTGTCAGTCACGATGGATTACGTGAATACGCAATTCTTTTAAGACGTCCTCTGACAAAAAGGGGAAATACATTGTTGATTGTATTACCGAACGCAAAGTAAAGCAGTGAATAAGCGAATTCACAACATCCCGCGTTCTTTGACGCGGAGGTATGTTTCGAGCAGTCGGGGTGCGAGGGTTTGGGTTGTTACGTCGATCGCGAGGCCGCCGAGGGACTCGACTAGTCTGAGGGCTGATTCGCGTTGGCGGATTATTTCTTCGGCGGCGGACTGGGTAAAGACGTCGTGCAGCTCTTTTGGGGTTTGGCTGACGGTGGCGTTGAGGTCGCGGTCGCCGATGGTTACGACAAGCGGCAGATGCCGCGGGCGGAGCAGCCTGAGCGAATTTATCAGTTCCTTTGAGCTGTCTTTGTCGACGAGGTCGGTGAGGATAACGACGAAGGACCGTTTTTTCGAATTTGAAGCGATGTATTGGAAAGCCCTCGCGTATGAGGGTTCGATGATCTCGGGTTCGAGGTCATAGAGGGCCTCGAGAACGCCGTCGATATGTTCGAGGCCGCGTTTCGGCGGCAGATATTTGCGAATGCGGCGGCCAAAAACGGCCAGGCCGCAGTTGTCGCCGGCACGGGCCGATGCCGACATCAGGGCGAGGCTGGCGTGGATGGCCGTATCAAATTTTGTCTCGCCGCCGATGCGGCCCGTCATCAGGCGGCCTGCGTCGAGGGCGATAATGACGGTTTGGTCACGCTCGATCTGGTATTGCCGGGTTGTCAGTTTTGAACGCCTCGCGGTTGCGGTCCACGAGATGTGCCGCAGTTCATCGCCGCGTACATAATCACGCATCGATTCAAATTCACGCCCCTCGCCGCGTCTCACGGCCCGGCGTTGTATCGCCAGGAACGACCGTGCACCGAGGGCCTTTAGCTCCATCTCACGGGCCCGCCGCATGTTCGGGTAAACCTTGACCGATTGCGGCTCACCGAGTTCGGTCTGACACCATAGCAGGCCGAGGCGTGAGAGATATCTGACCGCCGTTTTGCCAAATTCGTAACGGCCCCGCCGCTCGGGAGTCACCATGTAATAAAATTCCGCCGCGGTTTGTGCGTCGACCGTAAACTCGGCTTCGCGCGATTCGTCGAGGAGCATTTCGGCGGGATATTCATCCTTTAACTTTAGGTGAAACGAGCGGTCAGAGGCGTTCTCGATATTCAGGCTGACGCGGTTGGCATCACCGATGGCAAACCGCTTTTCAAAGGTGCGGCTGATCCTAAATTCGTCAGGTAAATTTCGGCTATTGATAAAGTCCGCGGCCGCCAGGGCCAATAAGCAGAACGTCGTATCCCAATACGGCGTATCGTCAGCGCAGGCAGGCCCCACGACAATGAGAGAGGTACCACCCCAAATCCCAAAAGGATGTAAAACCTTAGTGAGAATACAAATCGCATCAAACTTGCTGATTATATCATTTGGCCTCGGCGGCAATGATTTAAAAGATCAGCCTGAGATGCAACTAATTCGACGGTTTGGGGTTCAAAGTCAAAGACGACCTGACCTGAGGAGTTTTTAGCATTGGCGAAAGTAGTATTTATATTTGCGATCTTTATTTTGACCGCCACGGCGGCAATTGCGCAGAGTGCCGTGCCATCCCCGACATCGGGCATCGAGGAAGCATATCTTGCAAAAGATGACGGCAGCGGCAAGGCCGGCGAGCAGGTCACTGAATTCAGCACCACTGACATTCCTATTTATTGCGTAGTTTTGCTTGAGTCGAACGAAACGGCGGTGGTAAAAATGAATTTTGTTGCGGTGAACGTGGCCGGCGTAAAACCCGAGACCAAGGTGGTCACGGCGAGCTACACCACAAAAGACGGCCAAAACCGTGTGTATTTTACCGGCAGGCCTGACGGCAAATGGACGGTGGGGAAATATCGGGTCGATCTCTTCGTTGACGGTAAAAAGGCGACGGACGTCGAGTTTGAGATAAAAAGCACGAGTACAGGTGGTGCTAATACCGCCGCAACATTTTTTCAGCCGCCCGAGAAACCCAAACCTAAAACTCCTAAGCGCGGAAGAAATTAATTTACAAATAAAAATGCCCGGAGCTTTCGGCCCCGGGCATTAGTTTATTCAGGATCCGCGTTTACCAGCGGTTCGATCCGCCATATCCACCGCCTCCGCCGCCGCGGCCGCCGCGATCTTCGCGGGGTTTTGCTTCATTGACCTTTATCTCACGGCCGCGCAAATTCCTGGCCGTTCAATTCAGCTATCGCCTTTTCGCCTTCTTCCTGCGAGGACATTTCGACAAAACCAAACCCGCGCGAACGGCCGGTTTCCCGGTCCTCGACGACGGTTGCTGATTCTACTGTGCCGATACCGGCAAAGTACTCCTCTAAGTCCTGGCTCGAGGTTTGGAACGAGAGATTACCTACATAAAGTTTCATTGACATAATAATATTTACCTGTTTTCCCGGTTCGGGACCGATCTAAGCAGCGGCGCGATCCATTTCGGAGAATCGGTTCTGTTCCGTAGGTGTTCTGCCTCGCCACGATCCTTGAGCTGCCTAAATAACCAAATACCAACCAACCCTCGAACCTTCCAAAACACCGCCAAAATAACTTTATGCTAGTCGTGGGCACATCACCGCTGATGTGCGAGAGCAGGATTAACGTTGTTTATAATGCAACGTTCGGGGCTTTCTTGCAAGCGAAATCAGGCAATTTTGGCAGCGAATTAGCTAATAAGGCGGCGAATTTCCGGGATCATCTCATGGGCCGCTGCGGCGCCGAGCTCAATAAATTCGTCTCGCCGATCGATCTGGTCGGGGCGAAGATGGGCGATCTGGGGTACGATCACGATATCCGCCTGTAATTGCTGATTCCGCGACGCCGTGCGAAGCAACAGCATCGCAGATTGGAACATAACGCCGATACCGGTGTAGGGCCGTGACCGGAACGTGGCTCCGCAAGCCATCAGATCGACGGCGATAACGATATCGGCACCCATCCGCCGCACCACATCCGCCGGCACCGGCGAGATGACGCCGCCGTCTATGATCAGACGGCCGTCCTCAGTTTTCAGGGGAACAAATACGCCGGGAACCGCACAACTGCCCCTGATCGCTTCAGCCAGATCACCTGAATTATGGAACAAAAATTCCTCGCCGGTATCGAGATCGCAGCCAACGGCGGTGAACGGGATCGCCAGTTGTTCAAATGTATTAACCGGGAATTCGCGTTCGATAAAGCGTCCCATCGGGGCATTTGACAGCAAGCCCATCGGTGAGAACGACGGACTTACCATATTGGTCCAACCGACCTTTGCCGCCATGATCGAGATCTCGTCAACCGACATGCCGGACGCGAACGCGCCGCCAACGAACGCACCGGCCGACGTTCCTGCGATCATATCGATCGGAACGCCATTGTCGACGAGGACTTTTAACACGCCAATATGTGCGAAGCCGCGGGCTGCTCCGCCTGACATTGCAAGGCCTATTTTCTTTGCTGGCATTTGATAATTTTAGAAGCGAGTCACGGTGCCCCCCGGTCGTTGATTTTAACTGTTGTTTATGGAAAACTTAAGTCCCAAATATGACCCCCCAGGAATCATTTAATTTTCGGATCGGACCAAAGGTCTCGGACCTCGCCGCAGGCGAACAGGTTTGTCCCGTCTGCTCGCGCGAGACCAGAGACGAATATGTGCCCGCTCGTTTCGCTTTCTGACGATCTGCAAAAGCTCATCCGGGCGAACGCCCCTGATACGAAAGAATTTCAGGCCGTTTGTGCCCGCTGTGTCAGGTTATTTGACCGGGCTCAGACCCACATCATCGCCGACGCCGCGATGCAAAAAGACGGCTCGCACGTTTTGTCGACGCCGCTCCGGCTTGATGCTGATGAACGATTTACCGGAAAAAGGGTCACGATCGCGTTTCTCGATTCCGGGTTCTACCCGCACGTCGATCTGACAACACCGGTGAATCGCATACTAGCGTATCGCAATCTTTTAGACTCAGACCGCGATGTTTCTTCGCTGTTTCAGCCGGATGCCGCCAGCTGGCATGGCATGATGACATCGGTCGTTGCGGCCGGGAACGGTTCGCTGTCCAACGGTTTTTACCGGGGCATCGCCTCTGACGCCGATGTCGTTCTCGTAAAACTTGCCGAAACCGGGCGCATATCCGAGCGAAACATTCAGGACGGATTGGAATGGGTTCTCGAGAATCGTGAAAAATACCGAATCAGGGTCGTTAACATATCAGCCGGCGGTGATGATGAGCAGAGTTATCTGCACGACCCGTTGTCGCGGGTTGTCGAGGAATGCTCGGCCCTGGGGATCACGGTCGTCTGTGCCGCGGGCAACGCCGGCCATCTGCCGCATCACCCCGTCTTTCCGCCTGCAAGCGCTCCCTCGTGCATTGCTGTTGGCGGGCTCAATGATAAAAACTCTCTTAACCGCGCAAAGCGGGGTATGTATAGGTCTTCATACGGGCCTACAGTCGACGGCCTGCAAAAGCCTGAGGTGATCGCATCGTCCATCTGGGTTCCCGCCCCGATACTGCCTAATACTCCGACAGCCCAGCAAGCTGAGCTTTTGGAAAAACTGGATAAGAGTGATGACGGTGACCTGTACACGATACTTAGCGAAAATCCGGGAACCGACCCCGAACTCGACGCGGCTCTGGATCGGCCTGTACACACGATACGGCAGATAATAACGCTGAAGATCCGCAGTGAAATGGTGATCACAAAGAACTATAAATATGTCGACGGGACCTCGTTTGCCGCACCCATAGTTTCGGCGGTCGTTGCACAACTGATCGAGGCAAACCCTGCCCTGACGCCGTCCGCTATTAAGAGCATTCTGATCTCAACGGCGGAGCGCCTGCCGCATTATGAGGTGGACCGCCAGGGTTGGGGCGTCATTGACCCGCGGCGTGCCGTCGAGTTAGCCGTTGCCTTGTCATAAAAAAGCCGCCTTATGATCCAGGCGGCTCTTCAAATCCTTAACATCAATTAATTATTTCCGGGCGGCCGGTTGCCGAGCATTGTCGGCGGCCGCGGCCCTGTCCGCGGTGTTTGTGTCTGTGACGGCCTCGGGCTCGGCGACGTCCGAGGCGTCGGACTAGGCGATTCTGCCGCCGGTGACGGAGTGGGGGACGGTGACGTCGACGGGCTCGGTTTCGGCGTCGGGGTCGGCGACGGTGATTTCATATTCGCATTAAAATTTGTATTCAGATTGAAATCGGAACTGAAATTAGCGTTCGTATTGAAATTAAAATTCGAATCAAACGCCAGATTTGTATTGAGATTGGCGTTTTGATTATAGAGATTTGCGTCGAAATTTGTGTTGACGTTGGCCGGCGGTTCTTTTTGCAGCAGCCAGAACAATCCGGCCCCGCAGCCCAGGATCACGAGCGTTCCGATTATTGTCAAGATGACCGTCTTCACCGTATTTGGCGGCGGTGGCGGCGGATAATACGCTTGGGTTGTCCTCGGCCTCACATGCTGTTGTGCGGGCTCGTCCGTGGGGATAACGAAACGTTCCGACTGATCGGGAACGTTGCCGGAGCCACTTCCTGATGGCGGGTTTCGGCGAATAACCGTCTCCTCACCAAAATCGTCATCCGGTTCCTCGTGACTCTCACTCGGCAGAGCCGTAAAACTGGGCTGCTCTTCTTCCACCAGAGGCGTACCGTCTTTAGTACAAAAGATGATAATTTCTTCGTCGTATCGCTCGTTGCAGGTTGGGCAAATTTTCATACTATTTTAAGAGTAGTGTAATGAAATACGGTCAAGACTCGAAATCCGCCCAATTTTACCACGAAAACTTCCTGTAAACGGAATGGAAGACAAAAAATGCCGCCAGAAAGGCGGCAGATCTCTTATTTGAGAGGACAAAGTTCAATCTTCCGAGGTTTCCGATGAGGGCTCTACCAGAATGTCACTATAGCTCACGGCAGCTCCGTAGAGTGTAAGAAGATCTTCAACGTCGACATTTGTGGTCTTATCCCAGGCCGATTCGCCGTTTTTATCCCGTGCGTTGATATCGGCGCCGGCAACGACGAGTGCCTCGACCATTTCGAGGTTATTTCTCTCCGCAGCCTTCATCAGAGATGTTTGCCGATCTTCGTCGGTTTGGTCGAGATCGGCCCCCGCTTTGATCAACGCATCGAGCACGCTCACATTAATTGAATCTATGGTGGATAAGAGAACGGCATTATTATCGTTGTCGCGGGCGTTTACATTTGCTGCCCGCTTTTAGCAGAACCTCTATCAATTCCGGGGTCGCATCGCTATCCATAAACATCATTGGAGTTCGGTTGGTTTTATCAACTGCATTTACGTTGGCCCCAAAACTGAGCAGTAGTTTTACCATCGTGACGTTTCCGTTTTCGACAGCAATAAATAGTGGTGTGATGTCGTCATAATTTGTATCTTTATCATCGACCCTGGCACCTGATGCTAAAATTTCGCGTGCAGCAACCATATCATTGTCCGCGACGGCCCGGGTAAGGTCTAAACTGTATTGAACCATCGCAATGGCGCCCCCGTATCCCCATTCGGTCACAATTTCGTTCGTTTCCGACGTGGGAGCCAGAACCACATGTAAGTTTTGGACCATTTTTTGGCCATCGGTCAAAGAAATGGCAGGAATTGCCTTTTTCATCAAACCGTTGGCGGAACTGATCCGCAAAATATAGGTGCCGGCATCCAACTCATCGAAAATGTAATGGCCATTTTTATCTGTGTTCTGGTAGTCATTGGTTGAACCTGTTTGGCCGTCTACGATCATTATCCGCACGCCGGGTACCGGTTTACCGGTTGAATCCCAGATGTATCCTTCTATCGATCCGGCGACCGACTCGGCCTCAGGAGTTTCGTCGTCATTTTGTTCGACAACCTCGTCGTTGTCATTAACCTCACTGAACTGAATATTTTCAACGGGAGTTTCCTGTGGCGGATCAGATTGAGAGTACGCGGCTGTGGACAGCGTTAACGATGCGGTCATTACGCCTGCCACAAGGCCCGGCACACGTCGTGTGATCTGGTGAAATTGGTCGGCAAACAGGGGCCTCTTAGTACGCGGATCCGCGACATACCTGATGCAGATATTACCGTCGGAACCTCTTACGAGCCGCATCGCCTCTTTTCTGGTGATCGCAGATAGATTCTTTACATCCTTCGAACAATGGTCACAAAACCTGACCCGATCGCTGCCGCGCATCTTCTCCCATTTCTGCGAACAGGGATCGCCAACCTTTACTGAATCGATAAAGCTCTTTTTAGACATAGATACACCTCCGGCTAAACGCTGTAAGGTCAAGCGTTTGCCCAAATACTTAGACAAATTCCGAATTGATTTTGTTCCGGAATATTTCCGGTCAGAGGAGACTTATCTCCCTAGATGCGGTGAGGTTTTTGATTGGTTGCTTAGACGGCCGAAAGTAAAACTGACTGAGCGATGCCACGGCGATCTAATTTATGTATTCCTTTATCGGCGACGGATCGAGTTGCGGGAAACCATGCAGAGGTGCTTCTTCCTCGAGATCCCAGATCTCAAAAACGGCGGCGGGGCATTCGGTGATGAAACGGGAAGGTTTTTGCAGGACGGTTTGGCGGTTGTAATCGGTCATCAGCAGCGGGTATGTGAGATATATCTCGTCTTTTGCACGCGTCAGGGCAACATACCAGAGCCGGCGTTCTTCCTCTTCGCTGTCGATCTCGCGGAGCGAACGCGGGCTGGGAAATTTGCCCTCGGCGGCCCAGATGATAAAGACCGATTTCCATTCCAGGCCTTTTGCCTGGTGGACGCTTGTCAGGGTCAGAAGCTCGTCCTCATCGGCGGCGGATACGACTTCTTCGCCGACGAGCGGCTGCGGTTCCTTGAACCGTTCGGTCGAGAGCAAGTGCAAGCTCGGACAGAAATTCGTCTGTCGTCGTATACCGCTGTGCGTAAAGAGCGAGCCCCTTAAGGTCCTCGAGCCGGGCCTCGGCATTTTCAAAGTTCTCGACCAGATATTGCTCATAACTATTTGTCAGTACGATCTCGATCTGCTTTGCGGGATTGTTGCGGTTCTCTTCCTGGACAAGAATTTCAAGGAGGCGAACAAAATCATCAAACGGCTTGCGGCTGCGGCCCTTGGCAAATGAACGCAGCCTCGCGATCAGGTCAGAACCACCTGCGGTAGCGGGTGGTTGAAGGTTATGGTTTTGACCCTCATTTATATCCTCGGTGTTCAACACTTGGCCATCACCCTTGAGTTCCGTCTTGAACCACCCACTACCGTAGGTGGTTCTGACACCGGTCGCGATCGTTTCAAACACCTTGTTCGCTGTCGCGTTACCGACGCCGGGGATCATCTTTAAAATCCGTCTTCCAGGCGAGCTCGTCGCGGGGATTAACGATGATCCGCAGATAAGAAATTACATCTTTGATATGGGCCTGTTCGAAGAATCGGACGCCTGATTGCACCCGATACGGGATGTTTCGGCGTGTAAGTTCCAACTGCAGCTCGATCGAATGATAGTGCGAGCGGTACATGACGGCCATGTCCTCGAGGCTCGTGCCTTCGTCGCGGAGTTCCAGTATTCGCGAAGCGACGAACGCCGACTGCTGTTCGACATCTGAGCAGGGAATGAGCGCCGGTTTAGATCTCGTCGAGCGTCTGACGGCCGTAAGCATCTTGGGGAACTGCTTGCGGTTGCAGGCTATCGAGGTGTTTGCGACGGCAAGGATCTCAGGGGTCGACCGGTAATTTGTTTCGAGCTTATAGGCCGTTGCCTCAGGATAGCGTTTGGGAAACTCGTAGATATTCGTAAACTCGGCACCCCGCCAGGCAAAGATGCTCTGGGCGTCATCGCCGACAACCATTACGTTTCGGTGCTTTGCTGCCAACAGGTCAATGATCTCGGCCTGCAGCCGGTTTGTGTCCTGGTATTCGTCGACCAGGATATGCTGAAACTGCTCGGCATAGATGTCGGCGACCTCTTTTTTCTCGACCAGCAGACGTTTTACGTGCAGCAGCAGATCGTCATAATCCATCACGTTCCGTTCCTGCTTTCGCGACTGATAGATCGCATCGACCCGCTTGATCTGGGCAGTCAGCATTTCGAAATAGGGGTACTTTCCTGGCGATCACGTTCTCGATCGGCAGGTCGGTGTTGTTTGCGTAAGAGATTATGCCCTGGACGACCTCGGCTTTTGGAAAACGCTTTTTCGTGGTGTCGATCGCGGCCTCGTCGATGCAGACATTAATAAAATCGCGGGCGTCCTCGCTGTCGAGGATCGAGTAGTTCGTATTGAAACCGATACTTACGGCGTGTCGCCGCAGGATGAGATTTGCGATTCGGTGAAATGTGCCGCCCCAAACGCGATGCACGTTTTGGCTGCCGGTAAGAGTCTCGACCCGGCGGAGCATTTCTCGGGCAGCCCGGTTTGTAAATGTTGCCAGCAATATCCGCTGCGGAGAAACGCCGTGTTCTATCAGATACGCAACCCGGTACGTGATCGCCCGAGTCTTGCCGGTACCCGCACCTGCAACTACCAGGGCCGCCTGCGGCTTTGCCGTGACCACACGAAACTGTTCGTCGTTCAGTTCAGACCGATACCTGGTTAGCTTTTCGGGCAGGGCAGCCTGATCACGTTTTATTACATATCGGGCCATTGTTTCATTTATAACACACCATGCCATCGATCGAAAGGTACTGATCTCTTTCGTTTCCTGAAAAATTCCTACAAGGAACACACGCTTGTGCGTGCTATTCCACGATAACGGTGTATTTTTTCAGCCCATTCGCTGAACAATCAAACCAATGTATCGCAAAAAGCACGGTGTAACCAATATTCCTAAATGGCACGTTTTTTGCGAGTTCATTAGCGGCTCCGTATGTTTATTCGATCGTTTTTTGGAGCCTTGGAGAAATTAACATGTTAGAAAAACTAAAAATTACAAATTCCGACCAAAAGGGCTTTTTCAAAGAGGCGGTAGGCGTGGCAGAGCAAGCCGCAAATGCCGCATTTGACGTAGAAAAATTGAAGCTGGCAGCGTCGCATGTCGTCGAAGACAAAATGGCCGATGCAAGAAGGATGATAAAAAAAGGCCGTTATGCGGCGGAGGATCTGGTGGACGACACCGCTCACCGCATCAAGCATGAACCATTCCGTTCTGTCGGGATCGCATGCGGGGTGGGTTTTGGCCTCGGTATTTTTGCCGGATGGCTCGTGACGAGTAGATTCAAGAGACACTAAAGCTTGTTGGCCCGATGGTTTGATCATAACGGGCAATTGTAAAAGTGGGGGATCCTGAAGTTTGAGAAAACACTAGCCGTCAGGCCGACGTGAGGGCTGTCTACGGCATTATTGCGGACAAACGATGATATCGCCGTGGTTAATTACCCGGATTTTGTTTGAGAAATTCCGCCCGGAGCAGGAAACTGCCATCGGCAACGATTCGATCGCCAACATTAAGGCCCTCGATAACCGTAAATTTACTATTATTCTCCTTGCCGAGTCGCACCTGTTTGACAGTGAAGACATTTGGTTTGTCGGTTGCAGTAAAAACGACTTGTCTATCATTCATATTCTGTACCGCAGAGGATGGGATCACCGGCATGGTGCGTTCAGACATTCCCATCGAGCCAAAGGCGACGTTCACGTACATGCCGATCTTCAAAACTTGGCCGGGATTATCGAGCTCGACGCGTACCTGCGCCGTCCGAGTGGCCTGATCGATATTTGGGTCGATGTATGTAACATGGCCGCGAAATAGCCGTCCCGGATAAGCGTCGGTCGTTACGCTGGCACCGCTTCCGTTTCGGAGCTGACCCAGATCCTTTTCGTAAACCTGCGCTATCACCCAAACCCTCGAGAGGTTGGTCACTCGCATTAGGTCCTTATTTGCCTCAACGATCTCACCCGGGATTCACATTCCTCGCAGTAACCGTCCCCGCAACCGGCGACCGAAGAGGTAACTCGGAACTGACGCGGCGACTGATCCGCAGTTGACTGACCTGCTGCGGCGAAAGCCCGTAAACCATAGCTTTTGCCTCCCGGACCCGGCCTTTGCCTCCGCAGTCCGCTTTTGTGTAAGAGCTGCATCCAGTTCGGCGTGCCTCTGGGGATTTATTTCCAACAGCTTTTTTGGCCCGGTCAAGACGCTTGTTTGCTTCTTCGAGGTTAGCCATTGCGGTCTCATGTTTGGCCCGGACCATATCATATTCTTCGCGGCTGACCGCACCGATCTCGAGCAGCTTTCGCTGTTCGATGGAAATGGCTCATATGTTCAGTTTGGTCGGCCTCGGCGATCTTTACGGCGGCATATCGCCTGATCGAGTTCGGTCATGCTCTCCTGGGCGATGTCGGTGAGTTTCAAAGCCCGCGAATATCGTTTGTTCGCTTCGTCGGCTCTCGGCGACCATCGCAAGATATTCGGATTCGGCGGCGGCAAGCTCTTCGCTAAATACGATGGCCAGAGTTTGTCCGTTTTCGGACATTATCGCCGAGCTCAACATTTACTTTGCGAACGACCCCGCCGACCAACGAGAATAAGCGGAGTTTCCTTGTAAGCATCAGGCTGAACAACTCCGGTTGCGGCAACGGACATCGCTTCGCCAGAGAGAGTCTCGCCGACGGTCTCGATCTTGAGGCCGATCTTGTCGACCTGATCGCTTTGGATCGTAACGGTTTGCTCCCCTGACGTATCGCTCGTTTGCTGGCCGCTGTTATCGCCAAATGAAACGGTTCGCGGCGCGGTCACAACCTGCGCCGCCGCCGGAACCGCGAAAATACCAGAACAATACCGCCGCGACAACCACTATGCCGAACGCCGCATGCCACGATATAAGATCGGCATTCGACTTGGTGCTCGCTTCCGGACTCGACAGATTCGCTCGTCGACCATGCGGGTCATCTACTTCGTATTGATCTCGTCTCTGATTTCTTCGCTCATTTTCTTGTAAGCTCCGGTGCGTTTGTCGCCTTTAGGATCTCAAGCCGGGCTAAATATGTGGCCAGCTGCGATCGATAAAACCATCTTTGATCTCAATAAAGCGGCGCTGTTCGGCGATATAGTCGAGCAGGGAATGTCTGTCCCAACTCATAGGTTTGCCGCACAACATCGAGATTGGTTTCGGCCTGTTTTTCAACGCCCACACGATATATCTCCATAGCACGGGCGGCGCTGTTGTAACGGGCGTAGGCGGACGCAACTTCACGGCGGATCGTCAGTTCGCCAAACGCTGTCCTGTTTTGTGCCGCCGTCTTTTCTAAAACCGCTGCCTCGACAGTACCCTGATTTTTGTTAAAGATCGGCAGCTGCAACATCACACCGACAGAGAAGAAATTAGCCCTCTCCCCGATCGGCACGATCTGCCCAAATTCGTTAAAACCACTCTGGGGAAAGCCCTGCCGCATATGCTGATAACCGGCACTCAAGCTGGCATCGAGTTTTCCTTCGGACTTTGCCTGCTCGATCCTGGCATCAGCAAGTTCCTCGATCGCCCGTGACATCTGCAGGTCCGGCCGCTGCTGCAATGCCTGCTCAGCCGCGATCGCCTGCGGCGGGACCGGTTCGAGCAGGTCAGAGAAATCACCGCGGAGCCGCAGTGGTTGTTCGGGCGGCATTCCGGCCATATTTCTCAGCTCGAACATCGATACCGCGACGTTTCCCTCGCTGATCTCGCGCATGGCACGGATGCGGTTAAGTTCGACGAGAACCATATTCCCTTCGAGCGGTGCGGTCTTGCCCTCATTGACGCGGGCGGTGACAAGTTCGTAATTCTGCGTCGCTGCCGCAAGGGTCTCGTCGACAAATCGGAGCTTCAGAACCAACGCAAGCGACTCGCCAAACTTGGCACGCACCTCGGCGGCCAGAGCCCTTTCCTTGTCTGCAAGCGCCTGTTTGCGAATGTCCAATTCCTTTTCCGCAACGCGGATGCGTGCACCCCGCCGCCCGTAGAGTTCAAGCGGCACGCTGCCTTTGACCATCACGCTGTAACTCGGCGTTACGGGATTTTTGCCGCCGCCGATCTCAAGGCTCGGATTGGCCCTGAGGCCCGCCTGTCGGACCATCGCCTCGGCGGCGTCAGCCTCACGCCGGACCGCGTCAAGCTCCGTGTTGTGTTCGATAGCGTAGACAACCAGGTCGTCGGCCGACATACCGCCCTGAGGGTCTATGAACGTCACGGTGGCGGCTGAACCGGAGCGAGGTTCGGGACGTCCTGTGCAAACCGGACCGGAGCGGCAATTAATGCCACGCCCAGGGCGGCCGTCCATAGCTTTATTTTTTTGTCGTTAAACATTTCGCCTCAATTCGCGTTCCCTCAGCCAGTAGAAAATAACCGGTGTAATTATAAGCACCAGAAACAAGCTCGAGACCATGCCGCCAAGGACCGGGGCAGCGATCGGCTTCATTACCTCTGAACCATCGCTCGTGCTCCACATTATGGGCAGGAGTCCGGCGACGACCGTCGAAACGGTCATTACCTTTGGACGAAGCCGCAACAGAGCACCATCAATTACTGCCTGCATCAACTCAGGACGTGTAATTGGCCTATCGAGACTTTCGCGTTTATTTTGAAGCGATTCGTGCAGATAGATCACCATCACGACCGCCGTTTGAACCGCAGTGCCGAACAAGGCGATAAAGCCAACCCAGACGGCCACCGAAAAGTTGTAACCGAGCAGCCAGACCAGGAACACACCGCCGGTCATCGCAAATGGGACGGCGAGCAACACCTGCCCTGCCTCGAGCGCCGAGTGATAAGTGAGATATAACAGGCCGAAGATAACTATCAGGACGATCGGTACGACAAACAGCAGCCGGCTCTTGGCACGCTGTTGATTCTCATATTGCCCGCTCCACGAAATGTAGTAACCTGCCGGCAGTTGAATTTCCCTCGTGACGATCTTTGTCGCTTCATCGACAAAGCTGCCGACGTCACGTCCGCGAACGTTGAGCAAAACCGTCCCGCGAAGCAAGCCGTTCTCGCTTTGTATCATCGTCGGCCCGTCGACAGTGCGGATATGCGCGACATCGGCAAGCGGGACTGTTGCACCGCTCGCTGTTGCGATAGGGATCCGCCCGATAGCCTCCGGAGATCCGCGAAACTCCGGGGCATAACGAACACGGACCGGAAACCGCTGGCGTCCCTCGATCGTGACCGCCAGATTCGTCTCACCGATGCCTTTTTCAATAGTGTCCTGGATAACCGTCACATCTATGCCGTAACGGGCGGCAGCGGGCCGGTCGATATCGATGTCGATGTATGGCGAGCCGCTGATCTGCTCGGGATAAACGTCGGCGGCCCCCTGAACTTTCTTGACCACATCGGCAACCTGACGCGAGATGGCCTCGAGCTCTTTCAGATCGCTGCCAAAGATCTTGATGCCGACCTGCGTTCGGATACCGGTGGCGAGCATCTCGATACGATTTATGATCGGCTGCGTCCAAATGTTGGTGACGCCGGGCATCCGCAGCTTGTCATCCATATCGCTGACGAGCTTTTCGCGGGTCATCCCTGCCGGCCATTGGTCATGCGGTTTGAGATGAATGATGGTCTCATTCATGTTTGTCGGCGACGGATCGGTCGAGGTTTCGGCACGTCCTGCTTTGCCGACCACCCATTCGACCTCAGGAAATGACTTGAGCAGTTCATCCTGGCGCCTCATTATGGAGAGGGCTTCGTCGATCGAGATTGCCGGGTCCGTCACGGGCATATACATCACATCGCCCTCATTAAGCGGCGGCATAAATTCACTGCCGATGGTGCTCGCCATGATGATCGCCCCAATAAATAACCCCAGAGCGAACACGATTGCGGTCAGGCGATGCCTGAGAGCGAAGACGAGTATCGGCTTATACAGCCGCCGCAGGAACCGCATTACCGGGTTTTCACCCTCGGAATGGACTTTGCCGCCAATGAGAAATGTGCACAGAACCGGTACGAGTGTCACAGCCAACAATGTCGCCCCGGCCATCGCAAACGTTTTGGTAAATGCGAGCGGGTGAAACATCTTTCCTTCCTGCCCTATGAGTGCAAAGACCGGAATAAAGGCGAGGATAATGATCGCCATCGAAAAGAAGACAGGACGTCCGACGAGCTTTGTCGATTCGAGAACCGTTTCAAAGACAGCTCTCCGGTCCTTCGTGTCTATCTTGCGTTTCTCTATAAACCGAAAGGCGTTTTCCGTCACGACGATCCCGGCATCGACCAGAACTCCGATCGCGATCGCAATGCCCGACAGCGACATGAGGTTTGAGCTGATCCCCATGAAATACATGAACAGGAAAGCCATCAGAACGGCCAGCGGCAGCGGGATCGTGACGATCAGGATGGACCGGAAGTGGGCAAGGAAGATGATGTGGGCAAGTGTGACGAGCAGCAGTTCCTCGATGAGGGAACGCTTCAACGTGTCGGTCGCCCGATTGATAAGCTGCGTCCGGTCGTAAAACGGGACGATCTGGACGCCCGGCGGCAAGCCTGCCTTGAGCAGCTCGATCTTTTGCTTGACGCCGTCGATCACATCAAGCGTGTTTACGCCGTAACGGGCGATAACAACACCGCCGACAGCCTCTTTGCCGTCCTTGTCGAGAGCCCCGGTGCGGAAGGCATCGCCAAGCTTTACCTCGGCAACATTTTTGACGTAGATCGGTGTCCCGTTTGACGAGCCGATAACGATATTTCCGACATCCTCCACCGAGCCGATCAGCCCGATGCCCCGGACGATGGCCCATTGCCCGCCCTGCTCGACCACATTGCCGCCGACATTGTTGTTTGACCGCTGAACGGAATCGACCACTTTGGACAGCGGGATATTCACACCCCGAAGTTTGTTCGGGTCGACATCGATCTGATACTGCTGGACGTAACCGCCGACCGAGGCTACCTCGGCTACGCCGGGAACGGAATTGAGCTGGTATCTGACAAACCAATCCTGAACGCTGCGAAGGTCGCGGAGGCTCATGTTGTCTGATTCGAGTGTGTACCAGAAAACCTGGCCGACACCGGTCGCGTCCGGGCCCAGCGTTGGAATGACTCCCTCCGGCAATTGCTTGGTCACCAGATTAAGCCGCTCAAGCACACGTGTACGGGCCCAATAGAGATCGACGTTGTCCTCAAAAATGATGTTGACCATCGAGAAGCTGAAAGCCGAGTTAGCGCGGACAGTGCGTACGCCGGGCAGCCCCTGCAGGTTAGTCACGAGCGGATAGGTCACCTGGTCCTCGACCTCCTGCGGCGAGCGGCCGGTCCAGTCAGTAAAGACGATGACCTGATTGTCCGAGAGGTCGGGAATGGCGTCGATCGGCGTGCGAATGAGCGCCCAGTATCCGGCCGCCGCGACGCCAAGATAGAACACGATCACGATACCGCGGTTATTTAACGACCACTCGATGAGCTTGTGGATCATAGAGGCCTATTTCGCCGTTATGGGCAGAGCGAACGAACCTTTCCCGGCCGGGCCTTCATATGTGATCTGTGCCTGCCAATCGCCAACCATTTCGATCTCGACCTTTCCCCGGTAAACGCCGGGTGTTCCGGTAGTCGTCAGGGTTGCTGAGTTGTTCATCGCCGCCATACTTCCCATTGCGGCCATGTGCAGGTTAAAGGCTGCCGAACCGACATCCACCGGCTTTCCCGAGGCATCTGCAAATGCCAGCGTAAATTGCTGCTCGCCCTGCTTCAGAACCCCGCCGGGGCTTGAGATAGTGGCCGTCAGGTTATTGCCCGCCGGGCCGGATGCGATCGCCTTGTCTGTGCCGCCGCCGCCTGGACCGCCGCATCCCGCCGCGATGGCGATCAAACCTAACAAAGTGATCGAACCAATTAATAAAACTAATTTTTTCATTTCTAAAAACACCTCAGTCGAAAATAATTGTGCAGTCCCGCCGCACTTAACTCAGTGCGCAGGGACACCATGAAATAGCTGAAAAAAGGGCGCACGTTCGCCAAAAAAAGGCGCACTTGTCCCTTCAAACTAGATCAGAAGCGAGTTGTGTTGGATAAATTTGGGTTGGAACGAACGCAAAAGGACTTCGCGTGCGTATGGTTTGACGGCAGCGGGCCGGGGCTTTTCGTATGTGAAAAGCGCCGCGATCTGAGCGGCGACCGATCTTGTTACCGTAAAGCTCGACGGTACAGAAGTGAATGCTGCCGACGATGTCGGAGCCGAAGTCGAGCAGTTTACTGCACAACAAAGTCGTGAAGCATCGGCGATCGAGGTCTTTTCCTTGCTCTTTGCCCGCTTACAGCACGGCATCATGCCGTCATCGGGCGCGTGCAGCGGAGTCCCCGCCAACACGCCGCCGGCGAGTGACAAGGTCAAGAACAATAAAATTAACCGCTTTACCATCAACTTGAATATATGCCCCGTCTTAAGAGATTGTCAACAGGTTTAATTTTCCAACGGACCCGGAACATTCCCGATCCGTGCAATTAGTCTAATTCTACACTTCTTAAGCGTAACGCGTTTGTGATCACGGACACAGAACTAAAAGTCATCGCCGCACTGGCTATCATCGGCGAAAGCAAAAGGCCGAAGAACGGATAGAGTATGCCGGCCGCAATCGGCACACCTAGCAGATTGTAAGCGAACGCAAAAAAGAGATTTTGGCGAATATTGCGCATCGTCGCTATCGAGAGGTTTCTCGCCCGCAACAGCCCGCGCAGGTCGCCGCGGATCAGGGTAATATCGGAGCTCTCGATAGCGACGTCGGTGCCGGTCGCCATAGCTATGCCGACATTTGCCTGAGCGAGAGCCGGGGCGTCGTTTACGCCATCGCCGGCCATTCCGACTATCTTGCCCTCGGCCTGCAGTTCCTTGATGACCCTGCCTTTTTCCGCAGGCAGGACCCCGGAGCGGATCTCTGAAATGCCGAGGCTCGTTCCGACTGACCGGGCGGTCGTCTCGTTATCGCCGGTCATCATTATTGTCTCGATGCCCGCACGGTTGAGGCTTTTGATGGCGTCACCGGCAGATTCTTTAACAGTGTCGGCAACCCCGAGCAGGGCGATGATTTGATCCTCCGATGCGATTAACATGACCGTCTGTCCGCTTAGCCGCAGGCCCTCTGCCTGTTCCTCGATGTCTTCTGAAAGTCCGAGGCCGTTGTCCTCGATAAGGGCGAGATTGCCGATCAGGTATTTCTCGCCGTTGATCTCGCCGGTCACGCCTTTGCCAGTCACGGACGCAAAGTTCTTAACCTTTGGCAACTCCATGCCTTCCGCTCCTTTGACGATGGCGGCGGCAAGCGGATGCTCGCTCAGGCTCTCAAGGGCTGCGGCTATTTCGAGCACAGCGTCCTTGTCGAGCCCGGCGGTGCTGACGACCTGCTGCAAACGCGGCTTGCCCTCGGTCAGCGTGCCGGTTTTGTCGACTACGAGCGTATCTATCTTTTCGAGGGTCTCGAGGGCGTCAGCCTTTTTAATAAGTATGCCGGATCGGGCCCCGCGGCCGGTGCCGACCATTATCGACATCGGCGTTGCCAGGCCAAGCGCACACGGGCAGGCGATGATAAGCACCGCAACGGCGCAGGCAAATCCGAAAACGAAATTGCCGATCAGTGCCCATATGATGAAAGTTACGATCGCCGTCAGTATAACGGCGGGTACAAAATACAGTGACACGCGGTCGGCAAGGTTCTGGATAGGTGCTTTGCTCCGCTGTGCCTCGCCGACCATTTGCACGATCTGGGCGAGCATCGTCTCGCTGCCGACTTTTTCGGCACGCATTACAAAGCTGCCACTGCCGTTCATCGTGCCTCCAACGACCTTTGCTCCGGGCTCCTTCATCACCGGTATCGGTTCGCCCGAGATCATCGATTCGTCGACCGAGCTCTGCCCCTCAAGGACCACACCGTCGACCGGAACCTTATCATTTGCCCGGACACGCAATTTAGTGCCGACGTGCACATCATTGAGAGCAACCTCGCTTTCCTTACCGTCATCCCCGATAACGTGTGCGGTTGTCGGGGCGAGCCCAAGCAGCTCTTTCAGGGCGGAGCTTGTCTGGCTGCGGGCCCTAAGCTCAAGGACCTGGCCCAGCAATACCAAAGTGGTGATAACGGCAGCCGATTCAAAATAAAGCGGGACCTCGCCCATATGGCCGCGAAAGGACGCGGGGAACAGGTCCGGGAATAACAAGCCGACGATACTATACGTCCACGCAACGCCGGTACCGATGGCGATCAGCGTGAACATGTTCGGACTGAGATTCTTAACGGACGCCCATGCTCGTTTGAAAAAGGGAAGCCCGCCCCACAAAACAACGGGCGTCGCCAAAGCGAATTGGATCCAAAGTGAAATATTTGGCGCTACGATATGCTGAAAGCCAGACACCATCTCGGCCATCGCGAGTGCAAAAACCGGCAACGTCAGGATCAGGCAGATAATAAACCGCCGCTGCATGTAGGCAAGTTCGGCGTCCGGCTTATCTTCAAGCGAAACCAACTTGGGTTCCAACGCCATCCCGCAGATCGGACAGCTGCCGGGGCCGATCTGCACGATCTCCGGGTGCATCGGGCAGGTATATTCGACATCGTCCGATGTAGCAGCGGCAGGTTTTTGTTTGGGCGTCAGAAACGATGCTGGGTCATTCTTAAATTTCGCCCGGCAGCCGGTCGAGCAGAAGTAATAGGTTTCGCCCTCGTGATCATGCGAGCCGGCGGCGGTCGATGGCCGAACCAGCATTTTGCAGACCGGGTCGACGTGCGTTCCCTCGGTATCGATCTGCATCTCATCGCCAGTCACCTTTTTTCGTCCGATGCTGACAAAACCTGATGCGGCTGCCGGTAGTGCAGCCTGCTGTTTGTATTTGTCCAGGCATCCAGTGCTGCAGAAATAAATGTCCTTGCCATTCTCATTGAGATGGCCAGCTGCTGTTTCGGGTGACACGGTCATGCCGCATATCGGATCGATGTATTGATCTTGCATAAAAACCAACCTCTGAATCCATTCTACAACCTATGAGCAAGTGTCAGGTCAAGGCTTATCTAAACTTTCCGAAAAAGACTCGATAAGCCGGCAAACCGAATGACCGTCAGGTTCCGAGTCTTTCATCGAGATCCACATCTCGGCCGCCTTCTCTAACCTCATTTGCAGCCGCTTTAACTGACGTATCTTCTCTTTGTTTTCCACGAGGCGCTTTTCGACGACATCGCGGACCATCGGGCATGGCGAATCGCCATGGGCCGCATGATCGAGGATCTCTTCGATCTCGGCGAGTGTAAATCCAAGTTCTTTTGCCGAAGAAATAAATCTCAGCCGCTCGGCGTCCGATGGTTTATATATCTTGTAACCATTGCGAAGGTCACGCGATGGTTTAAGCAGCCCGATCCGGGTGTAATATCGCACGGTAAACAGCGGGACGGCGGCCCGCTTAGCCAAAATGCTTGCAGTTAACATAATGGTTCACAATATCAATTCCGATCACTTTGCGGAAGTCATCGCCTGATGTAGGCAAAATGGCCTTTGACGACCCATAGGGTTGGTGATTACGTGGGTGTATGTGCCGTACGATCTCCCGGCACTCATCGAATATCAATATGTGGGGTAGCTATTTCTTTTTCGCAAAGATCAACCAGCCTAGCATTATGCCGACGGCCAGTGTGATCAGCGTGGGGAGCCACATCCAGCCATACCCGCCGCGGCTCATTGACCCATCATCCATCATCCCGCCGCTGCCCATCATGTTGCCGCCAAAAAACGAGCCCGACATTGCTCCGCCGCCGAATATTAAGAAAAGCGCGATGACCACCACGAACGCGATGATCAGTCCGGTCCTGTTCGATCGATCCATAACATTAACCCCCTTGTTGATAGCTTGAAAGGCTGCCCGAGCAGCCTTTCAATGATGGACGCTCAATTATCCATTTTCATCTTTTTCTGATCGCCGTCATTTCCGTGATGCATGTCCGACTTCATGCTGAATTGTTTGACCAGATCATTGGCGTGCATCGCCACCATTTTTGCGTCCGGTTTATCAGCACGGACGGCGGTTTCGAGTGCGGTGATGTGTTCGTTGATCATTGACTGGTGCATTTGCATCTTGTCCATCATCGGTTTCATCTTCGCCTTCATGTCGGGACTTAGGGCACTCATATGTTTTTGGTGAATAGCATCCATTGCGTCAAAGTCGTGCCGAAGCTGGGCAACGGCCGCGCGGGCAAGATCGGCGTCCGGGCCATCCGGCGTCAAAGCCTGATCACGGAGCATTGCGGCAAAAGTCGACATATCTTTCATATATGCTGCCATCAGCGAATGCACCGGGTCGGTTTTCATTGCCGACATATCCATCTTCATTCCGCCGTCCATCTTCTTGTCGGCCTGGGCGGCAGCGCTGCCGATACCAAAAATAACTATCGCGACCGTCGCCGCTGTCAATAATATCTGTCTTTTCATAATTTCCTCTAAAATTTGTCTGACCAATTAATATTCGATTCAGATAAGTTCGATCACCTTTTGCAATCGTGCATGTACCTCGGTTGCCACCAGGTGAATCGCGGGGTTCTCAACCACCGACATCATTTCCAGGGCATCAACGGCTCCGACCACCGATCTGTTTTTATCGTCTGCTTCATACACGATAACATTGCACGGCAGGAGCAGCCCGATATTCATCTCTTCGAGCACAGCCTTGTAGGCAAGCGGCGGGTTACACGCGCCCATTATCACATAGGGGCGAAAATCGACGCCGAGCTTTTCCTTCAGCTTTTCATCCAGCCGAATTTCGGAAAGGACGCCAAAACCCTCATTTTTCAAGGCCTCACGTGTTCGCTCGGCCGCTACTTCGAACGGCATATCGACTGTCCGGCTAAAACCATACTTTTGCTGCTTCACTTGTTGTGCTTTCATTTGTTTCCCCCTTTTCTGATACTCGAATCCGATCTAACAGATATAACTCGCAACTGGTGTGCCACCGGGCAAACCCCGTATTTGCTGCAGTCTCAGGCTGTCCGGGTAATGTTCACCGCGAAGATATTCGCGCTTCCCCGAAAGCGGTCGCGTCTGCTCATGAATAAGAGATTGCTGCGCGATCCATGCCAATTGATGTGAAAATAGGAATTTCTAGGGCAGAGACGCCCATAGATAGATAAGACTTCCGGCCGTTGACCACTGAGAGGCAATTCCATTTTCCGCTTTTCCAGTTTCAAAGTGTTTAACGCTCCCCGTTTTCACCTTTCGTCTTTTCCAATTTTCAACTTTTACAAGCTGTAAAACATCTGCAGAGACTCTCTGCAAAAAATATGGACCCTGCGCAATTTGTGCAGCCTCTAAAACTTTTGCGGAGCCTTTAAAACTTTTTTGCAGCCCTTTCAAAAATTGCAGAGCCCCTAAAACATTGGCGCAGAGGCGGCGCAGATGTTTTACGCCTTAAAACATTAATATAATGATCCCGAAAACGGAGGAGGATAGTAAATACGGGTATTCCGCGATTTCCGGTACGCCAATTAGCTGCCTAATGGAGTGTTAAACATCAGGAGGTTGAAAAGGTGAAATTGTGAAAAAAGACCGGAAGAGCGGAATGTGGGGCATCTCTCCACAAAGGTCAGCTATTCACACTGTCCACGGTGACGAAGATCACCGTCATCCGGCTGAATTGTGGGAGTATACAAATGGGATAAAAAGGTGAGCGTGTTGTTCGCTTATAAGAGACATATTACCTATGCCGCGGTCGTCAATCAGTAGTTCGACATCTTCCACGTATAGATCGATGTCGGCCCGGAAAACTGTGGTGCTGGTGGGGCTGGCGTACTTCGCGGTCGTATTTGCACTCGGCTTTGCTATGGGCCTGATCCGTGTTCCTTTTCTGGCCCCGGTGGTGGGCGACCTCGCTGCAGTGCTTATCGAACTTCCGATCATTCTGACGTTGGCGTGGTTGGTATGCCGTAAACTTTTGTCGTCATTTGATGTGCCGCCGACAATTGGTTCGCGTGCGGTTATGGGCGGCCTCGCCCTGGTTCTGCTGCTCATCGCGGAATTTGTGCTTTCCACGATCGTATTCGGCATATCGGTCACTGGCCACTTTCTCTCATATTTATCGTTACCTAACGCGCTGGGGCTTGCCGGCCAATTCGCATTCGGGTTTTTTCCCTTGATCCAGATGGCGCTGTCACCCACGGCGGGCATCGCTATGCCCTCGGTACTGGATCAGCTTATGGCTGAGCCTGACGTTAGGGAGCGATTTTCGATCAAGGTGAGGGCACCTGCCGGTATCGTCTATAAAACTGCAAGCGAATTTGACATGCAATCCCCGCTGCTTATCAGGGCGATCTTTTGGCTGAGGGCGAAATTACTAGGCAGTGCGCCCCGGGCCCGTCCGGAGGGCGGGTTGATCGCTGAGATGAAAGATCTGGGTTGGGGTTGTTTGTTTGAGAGCGATGGTGAACTCTTTGCAGCAGGAGCATTCTGTGAACCTTGGCAGGCCGACGTGGTGTTTACACCTATACCGCCCGGTCAGTTTTCGTCATTCTCGGAGCCGGGCAACGTCAAGATCGCCTGGACCATTGGAACTACCGCTATATCGCCCACTGAGACCATGCTCACCACTGAGACCCGAGCAGTCGCAACCGATGACGCTACACGATCCCGATTCCTCCGTTATTGGCGCTGGGCCCGTTTTGGTATCATTCCCATTCGGTGGATATTACTGCCGGCGATCAGACGCGAGTCAGAACGCAAATGGCGTGCTGAGGCTTAGCTCGTTTACCCTTTCAGAACTGGCGCGGCTAGGCATTCCGCGTATGGATGCCTTTGAGATCAAACCGTGAGGGATGAGGGAATTTGCCATCGTCGCCCCCGACGGCAATGTGCTGCGGATCGGACCGACGCTCTGACACTACGGACAAGTAGTTATTGTTTACAAAACGCGGCAAAAAATAATTGTTGACACGATCGCTATCTATAACTCAGAATTGAGTTTGTACCGCGGCAAAGCATTGCGGTCACACATCTCCCCCATTATCTCTTCATTACGCTCCCGTCCCCTGCATCTATCACCCTTTCTTAAAAAGGAGGTTTTATGGCACAAACAACCATCAAAGCCAGACCGAAGACTCTGCCGGCACCGCCTCGCATTAAAAAGGCGGCTGCTACTAAACTCCACCGCAAGCCCAAAAAGGCCACCCGTACCGGATCCAAGCTGGTAACGCAAAACTTTGAGCTGGCTCAAGGCTCTCTGCGAAAACTGCTCCTGGAACTAAGGCAGGAATTCAGCAGATAGAATTCGGAACGCTCCTATGCGCCTCTTAGCAGCCATTTTTCGGCGGCTTCGACGGTTGAAAAAACTTCGGCGTCGAGGTGTTGCGAACGGGCGGCGCGGACACCGAATTCCAGGCGTTTGCGGTTATTGATGTGGCTGTCGACGAGGGCGATCCTGATTCCGGGCGGCAGCAGATCGACGAGGGCGTTTACCGCCTTGTAAACATCGACATTAGAGAGAGTTTGGGGAATATGACGCTCGACGAGCAGCCGCTTTGCGGCAACCTCGCGGCATCTTTTGGCGACCTCTGACAGATACAGCGCAGACCGCTCGAGCGAGATAGCCTTACTGGTTATCTCAGCGTAGAGGTATTGGGCGCGTTCTTCGAACGCCAACTCGTAAGATCGGACGGCTCCGCTCATAACAATCAAGCAAAAATACTAACTTGTAACGTATGGTCAAGTTACCACTTACGGGAGAAAATCACAATAGGCAACTACCATTGTTCGAGACTTGATACCCAGCACCAACAGCAAATGTCAGAGGATGCGGGTTCAGTTTTGAAACAGTTGTAATAGTGAAATCAGGAAATTTACATTCCGCGGGACCTGCTGGCTGGGCGTCGTTGATCGCGAGAGGTAATAGAACAAATGGCTGCCTCGGCCAAAGACGCAGATCTGCGAGTTCGTTTCAAAATATTCCAGCCTTGGATCGGTGAACAGCCGTCTGATCGCTGCTTCGTCTTTGCCGTAGAGCAGCATCTTTGACGAAAACACCGGCCGCTCCGTTATATCGATGTCGACCCGGCTGATCTTATCGAGGATCCGCTCCATCATGCCTTCCGGCCGCAGATAAAATTCGGGCAGGTTGAGCTGCGGCGAGCTGATCGCGTACATCGTTTGGCGTGATGTGGTCGTGCCGCCGCCGCCGCTGCCGACATTTCGATAGACAAGATCAAAGACCTCTGCACTGCATCCATTGACCGTGCCGGTCATTAGGTTTTCAAACTTCAGCGGATAGCCCTCAAATAATTCGAAGGCCCTCAAAGAATGGAAGTGCCGACAGATCGGCCTGGGGCGTGAACGAAAACGACATATGGCCGGCCGCGGCGCTTATTTCACTGCCGCGTTTTGTGTCGTAACTTCGCCGTTTGGCAGCCCTGGTTATCAGGAAAATAAAAAGGGCGATCATCCCCAGAAACAGGAAAAAGGCGACGATCAGGAAAACCGCGAGGATGATCGGAGCCACAGGTATGTTGCCATTTTCCATATTTGCGTTGAATCTACACAAAAGTTACGATTGGGCATAACGATTAGACCATAAAAGGAACCAAAACACGATGAAATTACCCGGTGGATTAGATCTCGAATCAATGATGCAGCAGGCCCAGCAGATGCAGGAGCAGATGGGCCGCGAAATGAAGGAAATGATCGTCGAAGCAGCGGCTGGCGGCGGTGCCGTCACCGTCAAAATGCGCGGCGATTTTGAGGTTGTAAGCCTGACGATCTCACCCGACCTGGTCAAAGACGGTGACATAGAAATGATCCAGGACCTGACCGTCGCCGCCCTCAACGAAGCCCACCGAAAGGTCGAAGAATCGCTCAAGGGGAAACTAGGTGGGATGCTGCCGCCGGGACTGATGTGAGTGCGGAGTGTGGAGTGCGGAGTGCGGATTGAAGAGAGCGGAGTTGGGATCTGGGGCCGAAATCGAAAAATGATAATTTGAAGGCTCGGACCAAGGCGTTTGCTTTGCGGATCATCAAGTTGGTTGACAGCCTTCCTCGAACCCTTGCAGCCCGGACGATCGGCGGGCAGCTTATTCGATCGGGGACATCGGTTCCGGCAAATTATCGGGCGGCATGCCGGGCGCGGTCAAATGCTGAATTCATCGCTAAGATAGGAATAGTTGAAGAAGAAACCGGCGAATAGGCATTTTGGATAGAATTTCTCGTTGATGCGGACATCGTAAAAATGGCCAGGGTGGCTGATCTCCTGGACGAAGCCGACCAACTGACAGCAATTTGGGTATCATCAATTAATACAGCAAGGGGCAAGAAACGATAATAGGATAATTCCGCACTCCGCATTCCGCACTCCGCACTTAAGTTATGCTTGATTACTCAGAGCCGGTCGCTAAGCTGATCGATGAATTTAAACGGCTGCCGGGTATTGGCAGCAAGTCAGCTCAGCGGCTGGCTTTTTATGTGCTGCGGCGGCCGCTGGCGGAGGTTGAGAATTTTGCCAATGCCCTGCGCGAGGTAAAGGAAAAGATCGTCTTCTGTTCGGTCTGCAACAACCTGACTGATGTCGACCCGTGTCTGTATTGTTCAAACCCAAAACGAGACCGGTCGATCATTTGCATTGTCGAGGAACCCTATAACCTGGTCGCGGTCGAAAAGACGCGATCGTTCAAGGGGCTTTATCATATCCTGCACGGCACGCTTTCACCGATGCGCGGCATCGGCCCCGACGAACTAATGCTTGCCAATTTAATTCCGCGTCTCAGGCCGGAAAACAATGAGGGTGTTGAGATAAAAGAGATAATTGTCGCGACCAACCCAACGACCGAGGGCGAAGCAACCGCAAACTATATTGCGCGGCTGCTAAAGCCACTCGGTGTATTGGTGACCAGGATCGCCATGGGAATGCCAGTCGGCTCAGATCTGGAATTTGTTGACGAAGTCACGATGGACCGGGCGCTAGCTAACCGCCATGCCATCTGAGTGATCTAAACGCGGACCGACTCAGCCTCAACGTTAGAGGCATTCCGCGAGCCTTTCCATTCTTCCTCAGTATCGTAAAAGTTCACTTCAAATTTGACCATGCTTTTGACGGGGATGCCGTCAAATTCGATCGGGGCTTTTTCAAACGCCATGATCGCGCCGATGCCGATAACCTCGGCACCGAGGCTTTTTACCAGCTCGATCGTTTCCCGCATCGCCCTTCCGGAGCGCAAAATGTCGTCGACAATAATAGCGGGGAAAATATCGCCGACGCCAATATATTGCCGAAACTGGCGTTTGCCCTCTTCCATCTCTGCCCAATAGATCTGCTTGGCACTCAGCGCTTCGCGGACGCCAAAGGCAACCATAATGCCGCCCGGGCCCGGACTGATAACCGAAACGTCGGGCAGGCGTTTTGCGATCCCGCGTTCCATCCTGAACATCCGGCTCAGGCCGACAGATAATATCCGTGCGTTGTCATAATGCCTAAATGCGAGCGGCATCTGGAAATAATGCGAGGCATGTTTGCCGTTCGGGTATACGAAATGCCCCCGTCGATAGGCACCGCTTTTTGTAAGAATGTCCATTACCGACTCGGGCGGCGGGATAAGATTGACCATTTGAGATTCTCCTAATTAATAACTCAATGATTATACATTTCAGCGACTGACCTTTCCAAACACGGCCAATTATTTCAATTGCCGCGATCGAGCACCTGCCTGATCATAAATTGTTGATCGAGGCTCATCTCAGGCGGCATGTTTTCAACGTCAAACCAGCCGAGTTCTGTGATCTCGCGGCTTTGCACCGTCGCTTTACCGACGCCGGTTGCAGAAAAGATAATTTCCATATGGCGCTGCATCGTACGGATGCGTTCGAGGCGGATGTCTTTCAGTTCCAGACCCGTTTCTTCGAGGATCTCACGGCGAAACGCTGCCTCGGGCTGCTCGCCGGCATTCAAAAACCCTCCCGGCACTCCCCAACCGGAGACCGGACGCAAAACATGATTAAGGAGCAGCACCTGGCCGCGGTCATTTGTAATAACGCCCGCAGCCGAGGCGGTAAAGCTGGCCTGAAAACGCCGCGTCAGCCACCGCCGAAACGTTTTGGGTAATTTCTTCCAGATCTTTCCGAGTATATTAAAGAGCATTTTGCAGCCAGAGCGCGGTCCAAAAAAGTTTAGCAAGAACAGAAATTAGGAACGTCAACAATGTTGAACATGTTATTATAATAGTGAGTCTGATTTGATCATGCTCCCACCCGGTACCAATTATATTAGCTTTTCCTTGGTAAGTATTTACAATGATGATCCCCAATTTACGCCGTCCGGCGATCGCCGTTATTCTAACTTTTCTTTTTTCGGCCGTCGCATATTCTCAAACGACGCAGCTTACCCGCGACCTGGAAAATTCGTTTCGGCAGGTTAGCCTGGTCGATCTTAATACTTCTGCCGGCCCACAAACACTTTCATTTCGCATCGATGGACCGCAATTTTGACCTGGTCGTCGCACCGCACGATCTGCGAAGCGGTAACTATAAAGCCATAGATACCGGCATTACCGGCGATAGCTCGCTTGATCGTATGCCGTCGAAAACCTACAAGGGTTATGTCGCCGGCGAAACGCACTCTGAGGTCCGTCTGACGATAGACGGAGCTGCCGCGGAGGGCTATTTTACATCTCGTGGTGAAAGATATTTTATCGAACCCGCCTCGCGTTACTCGCCCTCGGCAGACATTGGACAGTTTGTCGTTTACAAGGAAGACGCCCGTATCGGCGGCGGTTCATTTCAGTGCGGGACGCTTTCTGAAAAGATAGGCCACGGGCTGGAACTCGCAAAGACCGGCACGATCGAGGGTGACCTCGCAACGAGGCGTCTCGAGCTGGCGACTGATGCTGACCGCGAATATGTCACAGCCTTGGGCGGCACGAGCCAGGCCAACAATGAGATCCTCGGCATTATGAATATGATTGAGGGAGTATATTCGAGCGAATTGGGCCTTTCTATCAGCGTTGTTTTTCAGCATACCTGGACGACGGCGGACCCGTTCGCGGGGGCCAACGTCGAGGCAACAGTTCGAAATTTTCAGGCTTACTGGAACACAAATTTTCCGATATCCTCGTTTCCGCGCGACGCGGCGCACCTGTTTAGCGCCAAAGGGAATGTCCTGTCGCAGGGCTGGGCATTTGTCGGTGTTGTCTGTAAGACCCCGGGGGCTGCATACGGCGTGAGCGGATACATCGACTGGGCCCCGGCAAAATTTTTGCTCACGGCGCATGAGATCGGACACAATATCGGTGCTAACCATGTTGACGCTGCTCAGAACTGTGCCAATACGCTGATGAACACGCAATTGAGCGGTTCGACGGCACTCTCGTTTTGTACTTACTCGCGTAATGAGATCTCAACATTCACCGGGGCGAACAACGATTGTCTCTCGGTTTTTGGCGCATGCAGGTTCGATTTTGACGGTGACCTGAAAGCAGATATCGGTGTTTTTCGCCCATCGTCCGGGACGTGGTATTTGAACCAAAGCTCGTCCGGGTTCAAAGGCGAGCAGTTTGGAGCGGTCGGCGACAAAGCTGTAGCTGCCGATTATGACGGTGACGGCAAGACGGACATCGCCGTTTACCGGGCCGGGATGTGGTTCCGGCTCGATAGCGGAACGAGTACATTTCAGGCTGCTGCGTTCGGGTTGGCTAACGATATTCCGACGCCGGCCGATTTTGACGGTGACGGCAAGGCTGACATCTCCGTTTTTCGCCCATCCAGCGGATTTTGGTTCGAGAGGCTGAGCAGCACCGGAGGATTTGCCGCATACCCTCACGGTGCGGCCGGCGACATACCGCTGCCCGCAGATTATGATGGTGACGGTAAAGCGGACATCAATGTCTTTCGCCCCTCGACGGGTATCTGGTACAGGGTGAATAGCGGCACAAATTCGTTTTTCGGGATCCAATTCGGCACGGTCGGTGATAGGCCGGTCATCGGCGATTTTGACGGGGACGGCAAGACGGATATTGCGGTTTACAGGCCGTCGGCCGGTGCGTGGTACATTCGCCGGGCGGACGGTTCGACCGATTCGGCATTCTTTGGAAATGCGGCCGATATACCGGCGCCCGCGGATTTTGATGGCGACGGCAAGGACGATATGTCGGTCTATCGGCCATCGACAGGGACATGGTACCGGTTAAACAGCGGTAACGGTTCGTTTGCTGCGATCCAATTTGGTTTGAGCACGGACGACCCCATCCAGTCGTACTATCTACACTGATCGAATTGTAGAAACCTGAAAATATGAATGGGCTGTCCAAGATCCGGATTCTTGGACAGCCTTTTTTCCATCATAAAGAGATGAATTTGCCCCCTAAATGATGAGTGCAGAGACTGCCATTAAACCAAACGCGATCACAAAAAAAGGACGGCCATAGTGAACCGTCCCTTTTTTGACAATGATCAAGCCTATTGCAGAGAGACGTCATCGATACGGAATGACGTGGTTCTGGACGAGTTCATCGTGGCCCGGAACTGTATCCGCACCGTCTGCCCCTTATATGCAGCCAGATTGAAGGATTTAAGCGAGTAAACCCCGGCTGTACCTTTATTGAGGTTGCTATAGGTAGCAACCGTCGATAATAAAGTTCCAGACGTATTGCGCACCTCAACAAATAATTTGTCGTTCTGCTTATTAGACGTAGTTTCACTCGATGTTACGTTGAGCCAGAACGAATACGCTCCGCTTGCTGATGCCGGTACGCTGACAGTCTGGTATACCTGGCCAGTCGCCCGGTTATTAACACCCAATGTGACGAAACCATTGCCGCTATGAGCGAGCGAGCCGGTTGAATAAAAATATCCGTTGCCGGACCCGATCCACGGCGAAGCACTACCCTCGAAACCACCGTTCACCAACAATTCCCCGCCGGGTGTTGGCGACGGGCTGGGGGTCGCGGTTGGCGTTGAGGTCGGAGTCGCAGTCGGAGTATTGGTTGGCGTGGATGTCGGTGTAGCCGTTGGAGTATTGGTCGGCGTCGACGTTGCTGTTGGGGTAGGCGAAGGTGATCCGCCGCAAGTTGAGAGTTTAAATGAGCCGATTCGTGTGCGCCAATTGAAAGTGCCTGTTGTCTGATAATACTCCTGTGTGTACCAGAATGTGCAGTCATCTACCGGATCGACCGTAAGAGAGCTGTAATCGCCCCAGCGGTTACCCGTACCTTTCTGGCTTCCCGTACCGGCATGCATTGTAGTTTCACCCTGAGCCATGGTGTTTATTGGATCGCCCGCCAGTCGGGCTGCATAACGGATCTGCGGGAAAATACTTGAGCTTGAGGCACTAAATCCCAGAGCTATATTACCGGCCTGATCCATGGCGGCGCTTCCCATCCAACGCCATGTGGTGTCGGGCTGGTATGTACTTTGCTGAAATACAGTGACCGGGCCGCTCGTCACGTCGCGTAACTCGAACCAGCGAATACCGGCAACGCCGCCGGAGCTTACGGTAAAGTTACCGACGGTCGATTCGTGTCCGCCAATAAATCGGGTCGCAAGCCGGAACATCAGACGGTCGCCTATGCCGTCAAGCCTGTTTGTAGAGGTTTGGCCGGACTGGGGAACACAGGAGCGAGTTGTAGGACATAACTCGGTAAATCCAGCCGATGCCGGGCTTGCAAACAGAGTAAAGGTCGTATTCGACGGAGTCGCGAAATCAGCATGAAAATGGCGAACCTTAAAGGTTCCGCTAAACGGCATTGAAATAAATGTCGCCGGTGAGCCCGTCGGGGGCAATGTCGAACCGTCCAGATCAGCCGGAAGGTAAACGTCTTCAGAGGAGCCGCCAGTGACGCCCGTGCTTACAAAGGTCGCCGGCTGACCAACCAACATCTTGGCACGGTCAAATGCAAACGGCTGAGGGCCAAGAAACGCCGTTCCGGACGAGTTGAACACATTCATGCTCATGTAATATCCATCGGGCCAGACCGACAGGTGAGGATAGTCGAAGAAATTCGATCCAAGATGAAAGCCATAGCGATAGTAACTGCCGCTGGCATCATTGGTCGTCGAAACAGCAACGCACTCATCGGTTGGAACGCTGGAACCCGCAAATTGGCTGATCACCCATCGATTTGCCAGTTGGTCATAGAGCACCACCGGGTCGCCGCTGCCGTTATTTTGGCAGACGCCGCCGAAACCGTTCCAAAGGGTCGATATGCCAACGGGGCCAAATATGGAGGCTCCCGTTGATTTGTTAAATACCTGTATCCCTTCGTTCACCATCTGAACATATTGCGTCTGGCCGACCTCGCCATCTGTATCCGGCGGTGCGCAGTTGCAGCCGACACCCGGGAAAACGATGCCGTCGAATGACAGCAGCGGGCTCGGCACATCCGGCGCCGCAAGGGCTCTTTGTGAGGCGTTGGTGTCCTGAACGGCCTCATCCGGAACATCGGTATGAACGTGGGGTATCTTTGGGTTTTCGCTTGCTTCGCGATCCATCGGCTTTCCGACGTATAGATCAGGATTCATATCTCTCAGTGGTACCGAGACGTCATTTTTGTACGAGTGGCCAACGATGACCTTTCCGTCCTGAGCAACGTCTGATTTGGCGTTGATCTGAAATGCGACGATGCTAAAGGTTGTCAGTCCTAAAATGGCAGCGAACAGGACGAACGCCTTACGATTAAGTGCGACGAAAGCTGCGACAGGTCTTTTCATGATTTTGATCTCCTCTATTTTTGAATTTATGGACGAAATACTACCGTCGGCCGTAGTTGATTAGAAATTGATCCTATGAGGCCCATATGAGTAATTTATTCTGCTATCGAATGATCGGCGGCGATGCTTTGAGGCGGCGGAATTCCATGGGAACTAAACCTGAAACGTTCAAAGAATTCTGAGATGATATTAGTATCGTAGAGATGAGTTTAGAGCTTGTTAAAACCGTTTGTCAATAGAATTCTTTCAGTGTCTCAATATGACGCGCAAAAGCATTTCAAATGAGCTGGCAGAGGGCGATGTAATATCGTGGTCCGAGGTGTCAACCATTCACAAAATACGCAACGGCATCTATCAGCGAAACGGCCGGCTGATCTCGCTGCTGACAGATTTTGGACGCATCAATCCATGCTATCCCGACACCCACGGTAACACCCGCGACACTATCTTCTATACGGGTAACGGTCGCCGCGGCGACCAAAAAACCGACGCACAGAACCAGGCTCTGCTCGATGCAATTTTGTCAGGGGTAAGCGTGCCGTTATTTAACAAACTCGCACCGGGTAAATGGGAGTTCATGGGGTACTGGCATGTCGCAGATGGTAAATACGTATTTGCCGAAGATCAGGATCGAATGGTGTGGAGATTTGTTCTATTACGAGACGGGTGAGAACGATCGCTCTATTCAATTGAAAAAGGCGGATCACTTGCCGCCTTTTTCAATTGATCTTGAAACACCGATCAACGCGGATCGATCGTGATCTTAAGTGCAAATTCACCGTCGGCCGCACCGTTTGCGCCGGCGACACCGATCAATATGCTGTATGGGGAATTTACCGAGATAAACTCGACCTTGCGGGTGCCGTCATCTTTATTCTTGACGGTGCGTCCCCCGGGGAGGTTGGCGTAGATCGGATAGCTCGCCTCACACGAAATGGCCCTCTGGACATTAGGTGGCGTAACCTGATCGGCCGGCCGGCTCCCTTGTCTAAGGGCGTATAAACTTAGCTTCGCGTCGTTTTTGGGATCAAGCGAGATCTTCATAGACGAAGCTGCCGGCATCGTCACGCGGTAAAAAACGTGATTGCCATTGAACATCTCAAATCTCGTTCCGGGAAAGCATGCCACCTGGCTGCTTTCAGCCCATTTTAGCGGTATCTTTACACCACTACTGATGTTTCCGGTGACCTCGCCGACATTCGAATTAGCCGGCATATTTAGTACCGTCACCTTAGGGGCCGTAGTATTTTGAGCGACCGCACTAACTGTTAACGCGAGAGCAAAAAGTATCGATCCGAAGTATTTAATCATCAATATCTCCTGTTTGATTATGTCCGTGAGAGCGTTTTGCGAATTGTTTGAGTAATCAATTCTAACCCAAAAATCGATCTTAGCCGAATTTGACCGGTACTTCTCGCCGCGCCGAAGTGACGGTTCGTTGCCAATCAGCACTTTTTGATCCGGTTCTGGGACTATCGATGCAGACGAGGCTATTTCGATTTTTTACCGAGTTCAACAGCTCGTTTATAGGCCGAATAAACCGCTTTTGAGAGCACGGTCCTGAGGGTGCCTTTTTCCATCTGGTAGATGGCTTCCGCTGAGGTGCCACCGGGTGACGTTACCATATTGCGGAGTTCTGCAGGATGTTTGTGAGATTCCATGGCAAATTTGACCGAGCCGAGCATGGTTTCCTGGACCAGTTCCTTTGCCATGGCCCGCGAAAACCCGAGATGAACGCCGGCGTCGGTCAAAGCCTCCATAACCATAAAGATGTATGTCGGGCCGGTCGCAGACAGTGAGGTTGCCATATCGATCATGTTCTCGGTTTCGACGAAGAGCTCCTTTCCGAGGGCGGCCAGAATCTCGCGGACATGGCCGCGTTCGACATCTCCTACCGCCTCGGTACACGTCCACGCTGTAATACCGGCGCCAATTTGGGATGGAGTGTTTGGCATTGTCCTGACTATCTTCGCTGTGCCGAGAGCGTCTGCATAATGCTCTATAGTCGCACCGGCGACGATAGAAAGTACGAGTTGGTCGACGTGCAATACGCCGTTCAGATCACTCAATACACTTTCCAGACGCTGCGGCTTTACGCATAAGAGAACGGCCGAATTGTCCTTGCCAATTACAAACTTTGCCGCGTCGGCATTGCTCTCAAATACTGAAATGCCGTATTTTTCTGACAATTCGGCTCGACGCGTTTCCCGAGGGTGACTAGCCGCAATATTTTTCGGATCGACAATATTTTTCCTGAGCAGGCCGGCGACCATCGATTCGCCCATCACACCGCAGCCGATGAACGCCAAATGCAGATCTTTCAGTTCGTTTGCCATAAAAACCTTGTTTGTTAAAAGATACCCGTTAGGGCAAAATATCGTAAAAGAATAGTCGATTTAATCACTTAAAAGGATCGGCGACAACCGGGGTTGATCCAAAATGCTCGAAATAAGAAAGGCCGGCGGACATGACAAACCAGCGATCTGGAAGATCATTGAGGCCGTCATCGCTGCCGGCGATACATATGTTTTTCCGCCCGGCACGCCGGAAGATGAGATGATGGCATATTGGTTCGCACCGGAAAAGCACAACTACGTGGCGATCTCTGATGACAGGGTCGTGGGCACATTCTGGCTAAAAGCTAACCAGCCCGGTCTCGGTTCACATGTGGGCAATGCGGCATATATGGTTTCGCCGGATGTTGCGGGAATGGGTGTTGGCCGCACGATGGCGGAGTTTTCATTGGACGAGGCCCGGCGATTGGGTTTTAGTGCAATGCAATTCAATTTTGTTGTGAAGAGCAACACGGTCGCGGTCAAACTGTGGCAGAGCGTCGGTTTTGAGATTATTGGCGAGA
Organism: Blastocatellia bacterium; assembly: GCA_963834975.1. Taxonomy (GTDB): domain Bacteria; phylum Acidobacteriota; class Blastocatellia; order Pyrinomonadales; family Pyrinomonadaceae; genus OLB17. The sequence continues at coordinate 535,353 of CAWIDZ010000010.1, read as the reverse complement.
TCCCCGATGCATTTGACCACATCCAAGACGGACGAACGAACGCCTACATCATGTATCGTAAACTGTAAATTATGACCATTGCCGAACAACTCGAATTCCTTAAGAAGGGAACGGTCGATCTCATCCGCGAAGAGGACCTCAAGAAAAAACTCGAACGGGCAGAAAAGACGGGCAAGCCGCTGCGCGTAAAGCTCGGACTCGATCCGACCGCGCCTGATATTCACCTCGGCCATACAGTGGTCATCCGCAAACTTAAAGCGTTTCAGGAGCTTGGCCATACCGTGATCTTTCTTATCGGTGATTTTACCGGGACGATCGGCGATCCGTCGGGAAAGAACGTAACACGGCCGCCTCTTACACGTGATGAGATAAACGCAAATGCCGAAACCTATAAGCGGCAGATGTTCAAACTGCTCGATCCCGAAAAAACCGAGCTGAGATTCAACGGCGAATGGATGGATAAATTCACAGCCGCAGATTTTGTAAAGCTGACCGCAAAAACAACGGTCAAACAGATCCTCGAGCGCGACGATTTTACAAAACGGATGAATGAGGAAAAGCCGATCTCGCTTCACGAGCTGCTCTATCCGCTGGTCCAGGGGTATGATTCGGTTGCTCTAAACGCGGATGTGGAACTTGGCGGCACCGATCAAAAATTTAACCTCCTAATGGGCCGCAACCTGCAGCGCGAATTCGATCAGGAACCGCAGGTCATCATTACCACCCCGCTACTTGAGGGAACCGATGGCGTCCAGAAGATGTCAAAATCGCTCGGCAATTACATCGGTATCGACGAGCCGCCGAACGAAATGTTCGGCAAAGTAATGTCGATCTCGGATGACCTGATGTGGAAGTATTACGAACTTTTGACCGATCTGAGCGTGTCAGATATCAGCGATCTGAAAGCTAAGTGCGAAAACGGCCGCGAAAACCCGAGGAATGCCAAAGTCAGCCTTGCAAAACTCATTATTAAAGATTTTCACTCAGCTGACGCGGCTGCCGAAGCGGAAGATGAATTTAACCGCCGGTTCGTCCAAAAAGAAATTCCCGATGAGATCGAGGAAAAAGTAATGGCCGCCGGCTCATACAAACTCGCTGACCTGTTGGCCGAAACCGGACTTACCGCTTCAAAAGGTGAGGCCCGGCGTTTGGTCGAGCAGGGCGGTGTCAAGGTCGACGGCGAAAAAGCTACAGCTGCGAACGCCGACATAAATGTCGACTCAAGTGGCATCTTGTTTCAGGTTGGAAAACGAAGATTCCTAAAGGTGACTGCTCTGGCTGAAAATTAAGTTTTTTGTAATCTCTCCGCCTAGTCGGTATAATCCGACTACACTCCATGGATAATACCGGAACAAAACGGGTGAAACTGTCGGCGCGAATAAATGCATATCGCGGTTCTGAGGCACCCATCAGACAGTTTGCGGGGAATTGGTCAAAGGTCGCTAAAGGTGCGATCGATGAGGCCAACAGCCTGTCGCTCGAACGTGTCTCAGATCTATCTGAATCGACTGCCAAAGCAGCTCGACGGGTTTAAGATCATCCAGCTCTCAGACACTCATCACAGCCCATTCACCAAACTCGAACATATTGCCCGGGCCATCAAGATCGCTAATCGCCTAAAGCCTGACGTGTTTCTGCTTACGGGTGATTACGTGTCCCATGAGCGGGAATATATAGCACCGGTCGCCGCTGAACTCGGCAAACTAAAGGCGAAATACGGCGTCTATGCCTGTCTGGGAAATCATGACCATTGGACCGATGCCGACCTGGTAACCCACCTTTTCAGAGGCGAGGGAATCAACGTTTTGATAAATGAGGGATTAAGGTTTGAGGCTCTGGGCGCGTCGTTCTGGCTCTGTGGTGTTGATGATCATATGGTCGGCAAAACCGATCTCCCGGCCGCAATTCGGGGTTCATTCCCTGATGAAATGAAGCTCCTGCTCGCGCATAATCCCATAATACTTCGCGAGGCCGCACGAACCGGCATTGACCTTATTCTTAGCGGCCACACCCATGGCGGCCAGATCAAGATACGCGATGACGAAAAGCGGCTCCTTCCAAAACGTAAACTCAAGGCAGGCCTGCATCGCCGCCGAAATTCCCAGATCTACATTACGCGCGGCATAGGGACCGTCGTTCTGCCTGTCCGCTATCAATGCCCGCCCGAGATCTCGCTTTTGGAGCTGCGCACCGCCGAATGAGCGAATCCCAGGTTTCCACCAAGATATTAACGGTCCCCAATCTACTGACTTTCCTGCGCATGGCGTTGATACCCGTCTTTGCCATTTTCCTTGTTTATCATAAGGAAGGATTGGCTCTATTGGTATTTACCATTGCCGGTGTATCGGACGGCGTCGATGGATTTATCGCACGGCGGTTTAGGCAGGAATCTGAACTGGGGACGATCATAGATCCCATTGCAGATAAGCTGCTTATGACGACGGCGTTTATTATGCTGACAATACCCAGCGTCCTCGGGCCGGGTCGACACCTTCCGGTCCCGTTCTGGGTCACTGCGACCGTCATCGGCCGTGATGTACTGATCATTGCGGTTGCCGGAGCCATAAATATGATGACCGGATTTCGAGGCTTCAAACCGTCCTGGCTTGGTAAAGCAAGCACGTTTGTACAGGTTCTCGGAGTTATGATGATCCTGATCGCCGCCGTTGTGCCATCACTCAACGGGGCCTATTTGCCGACTGTCTACACAGTGGTTGCGGCTTTCGCAGTATTCTCCGGAATTCACTATATCTTTCATGTAGCCCGGCTGATGAGAGAAGACGAAACATCATAATTTCAACTCATAAAACGCTTCGATATCGACCGGAATAATATTGATTGCCGAAAGTACAGATATGTCTCCAGATAAACTTGACAACAACACACTCAACTATTATACTTTCTCAAGGCTCAAGTTGTTAAATTTATTACGAGCGCAGCAATCATAAGTATTTGGAGAAAAAAATATGAGCAAAATTATAGGAATCGACCTCGGGACGACCAATTCGGTCGTAGCTGTTATGGAAGGCGGCGAACCGGTCGTTATTACCAATTCTGAAGGCGGCCGCACGACCCCGTCGGTTGTCGCATTTGCAAAAGACGGCAATCGCCTTGTCGGCCAGGTGGCAAAGCGTCAGGCAGTTACTAACCCCGAGAACACGCTTTACTCGATAAAGCGGTTTATGGGACGCAAGTATGACGAAGTAACCGACGAGATCAAACAGGTACCGTATAAGGTCGAAAAGGCCTCGAACGGTGACGTACGCATCAATGCCGACGGCAAACAATATAGCCCGCCCGAGATCGCGGCGATGGTTCTGCAGAAATTAAAACAGTCGGCCGAGGATTATCTTGGCTCGAAGGTAGAAAAAGCAGTCATTACCGTTCCGGCATATTTTAACGATGCACAGCGGCAGGCGACAAAAGACGCCGGCAAGGTAGCCGGGCTCGAAGTCCTGCGTATCGTGAACGAGCCGACAGCGGCCGCTCTTGCGTATGGCCTTGATAAGAAAAAGGACGAGGTCATCGCGGTGTTCGACTTTGGCGGCGGTACCTTTGATATTTCGGTGCTTGAGGTTGGCGAAGGCGTTGTTGAGGTCAAATCGACAAACGGCGACACACATCTCGGCGGCGACGATGTTGACGAAGTATTGGTCGGATGGATCATTGATGAATTCAAAAAGGATCAGGGCATCGACCTGCATAACGACAAGATGGCGCTGCAGCGTTTGAAAGAAGCTGCTGAGAAGGCCAAGGTCGAGCTTTCAAGTGCAATGGAAACTGAGATCAATCTGCCGTTCGTAACGGCAGACGCCTCGGGGCCCAAGCATCTTGTAATGAAGATCACCCGTTCGAAATTCGAACAGCTTGTCGAGCCTATCCTTAAGCGGCTGATGCCGCCAGTCGAACAAGCCATCAAGGACGCAGGCCTTGCTGCAAAGGATATCGAGGAGATCGTGCTTGTTGGCGGTTCAACGCGTATTCCAAAGGTTCAGGAAATGGTAAAGGCATTCTTCGGCAAGGATCCCAACAAATCCGTTAATCCTGACGAAGTTGTGGCTCTTGGAGCGGCGGTTCAGGCCGGCGTGCTTGGCGGCGAGAAGACCGACATCCTGCTCCTCGACGTGACGCCCCTTAGCCTGGGTATCGAAACCCTTGGTGGTGTTTCGACGGCGATGATCCAAAAGAACACGACCATCCCGACACGCAAATCCGAGATCTTTTCGACGGCGTCTGACAATCAGACATCGGTCGAGGTCCATGTGCTTCAGGGTGAACGCCCGATGGCGGCGGATAATAAAACACTTGGCAAATTTCATCTGGTCGGCATTCCGCCCGCACCGCGTGGCGTTCCGCAGGTCGAGGTCACTTTTGATATAGACGCAAACGGCATCGTAAACGTTTCGGCGAAAGATGTCGGGACCGGCCGTGAGCAGAAGATCACTATCACAGCTTCGTCTGGCCTCTCGAAAGAAGAGATCGACAAGATGATGAAGGATGCCGAGAGCCACGCCGGCGAAGACGAAAAGAAAAAGGCTGAGATCGAGGCCCGCAATCGTCTGGACGGGCTTGTTTACAGCGTCGAGAAGACAACTGCAGAGAACAAGGACAAGCTTGACTCGGCGGCTGCCGGCGAGATCGAAGCGGCGATCGCAGAATCCAAAACGGCCCTTGCCGGTTCGGATGTCGATGCGATGAATAATGCATTCGAACGACTGCAGACAGCGTCGCATAAGTTGGCCGAGGTGCTTTATAGTCAGACGCCGCCGCCGGAAGGTGATGCGGGGACTGAAGAACAAGCATCTTCAGCAAGCGCCGGGGCCGACGGTGACGGCAGTGCCGCAGCATCAGACGACAATGTTATCGATGCTGAGTATGTCGACGTAGAAGAAGAAAAAGAGTAATAACTGGCGTTAAGAGTGGCGAGGGACCAGGGACGAGCGGTACGCTAATTTGCCTCTCATCCCTTGTCCCTCTAAACTTGTCCTGATCTGAAATGGCGAAAAAGGATTATTACCAAATATTGGGTGTCAAAAAGGACGCCAAGGCGGATGAGATCAAAAAATCTTACCGCCGTCTTGGCGCGTAAACATCATCCGGACGTAAATCCGGGTGACAAAGCATCTGAGGATAAATTCAAAGAGCTTCAGGAGGCCTATGACGTACTCTCTGACGAGAAAAAGCGTAAGGTCTTTGACCGCTTTGGCTATTATGCTGACAATCTCGACGCCGATTCGCCATTTGGGTCAGCGGCCGGTTCAGCTCCCGGCGGTGCCGGCGGATTTGATTTTTCTGGCTTTGATTTCTCAAACTCACCCGGGGCGGGCGGCGGATCGAGTTTTCGGGACATTTTTTCAGATCTGTTCAGCGGAGGCGGAGCAAAAGCTCAACCTGAACCTCCGCGTCCAATGCCAAAAAAAGGCCGCGATATCGAGATCCCTCTTGCGATGAGTTTCGAAGAGGCCTTTACCGGGCTTACGACCAACATTACGGTCAATCGTTCCGAACAATGTTCGCGATGCCAGGGAGCCGGCGATACAGGCGGGCCGGTTGTCCAATGCCCCACCTGCAAAGGCACCGGCCAGGTAATGCGTGCCGGCGGGCGTTTACAATTTTCGCAAACGTGTCCCGATTGCGAGGGGACAGGACGGCGGCGCCAGCCGTGCTCATTGTGTAACGGCAAAGGCGTGACGCCGAAAACGGAACAGGTCAAGATCCGTATCCCGCCTGGCGTCGATACCGGCTCGCGCGTGCGGATCCCCAAGAAAGGCCACGGTGGCCGCCTTGGTGCGGAACCGGGTGACCTTTATATTTTGACCAATGTTGGCAAGCACAAGTTTTTGGAGCGTAAAGGGGATAACGTTTATATCAAGGTTCCGATCACGATCCCTGAGGCTGCCTTGGGTACGAAGATCGAAGTGCCGACCGTCGAGGGAAAAGCTCAATTAAAGGTGCCGGCAGGAACAGAATCCGGACAGAAATTTCGCCTTCGGGAACGTGGTTTTCCGTCTTTGAGAAATCCAAAACTCCGCGGTGATCAGTTTGTTGAGGTCAAGATAACCTTGCCGCGTGTGATCTCAGAAGAATCAAAGGCTAATTTGAAGGAATTTGAAAAGCTCAATCCTGAAAATCCCCGTAAGGTGATGGGGCTGGAGTGAGGTAGCGGCAATGAAGAAGCGGATCAAAACCTATACGATCAGCGCGGTGGCTGAGCTTTACGACATCCACCCGCAAACGCTCAGGCTTTATGAGCGTGAGGGTTTGCTTATGCCATCGCGTTCAGTGGGTAACACCCGGCTTTATGAGGACTCTGACCTCGAGCGTCTGGAGATCATCCTTTCGCTGACCCGCGAACTCGGCGTCAATCTTGCCGGTGTTGAGATCATCCTGAACATGCGTGCAAAAATGGACCAGATGCAGCGCGAATTTGAAAAATTCTTTGAGTACCTCAAAACCCACGCCAGCGAATTTTCACGCGAAAGCGAAGCGTTTTCGTCGAGTGAGGCACTCATCCCCATCTCGCGTTTTCGTGTGACGCGGGTTCGGAGTGAATTTTCGCACGAAGACTAGATCCTCTATTCCCAATCATTTAGAAACTTACCTTTCAGACCGCAAATTATTTATCAAGAATTAATATGCTTCGGCCAGTTTTTGCGTTGCTTTCCTATTAGATTTGATATAGCATTCTGAGATTCGCTCACCTTAGAGTAGTAATAATCTAGATCTATTAGGAGAAATCGATGTTTGGAAGAATTTTGTCCCGCTTTTTTGCGGTTGCCCTCGTTCTATTTGCGTTAGGAATTGCCGGAGCGGCGCAAGATCTGGACGATGTGTCGATCAGCGGAAGAGTCGCCGATTCAAACGGCCTGCCGATAGTCGGCGCGACCGTGACCGCAACCCGTGTTGAAACAAACGAGTTAAGGACCGCCGAGACCGACAGCGACGGACGATACAGGTTCGTCAAGTTGAGGCCGGGTACATACAAATTGAAGGCGGAATCGAGCGGCTTTGGTGCACAGGAAACAGAAGGAACTCCAACCATCTCGGCTCAAAACCTGCTTAAGGATTTCAAACTATCGCCGGCAGATGTAACGGCTGAAACGACAATAACCGTAACCGATGAAGATGGACCGGAGATTGATACAACTCGAACCATCGTTGGCGGCACCATCACTGAACGTGAGATCGAGGAGATCCCGAACACCTCTCGTGATGCTCTCGATCTGGTTTTGACACTGGGTGGAACATCTGAGGAACAGCTGTCAACTAATGAACTGGCGGAAGATCGTTTGCAAAATCCGCAAAATCCGCCTCGCTGGAACAGGGCAACTTCTCGATCTCGGGCGGAACTGCTTACTCTAATAACATCACTATCGATGGACTTGATAACAATGACGACCGGTCCTCACGCGACAGGTTTCAACCGTCGCTTGAATCGATAGCTGAGGTTCAGGTGATCGCCAACCAGTTTTCGGCTGAGTATGGCCGTGCTTCGGGCGGGCGTGTGAATATTAGGACCCGATCAGGAAACTCAAAGTTTCGAGGCCGCGTTTTCGGATTTTTCCGTGACGAGAGCCTTAATGCAAATACCTGGTATAACAACAGCCGCCGTATCCCCCGTGCGGCATTGCAAGAAATAAATCCCGGTTTTACATTTAGCGGCCCCGTGATCTTACCGTATTACAATGGCCGGCAGCACAAGACATTTTTTGCAGTTGCATATGAGAATGACAATTTTGCTGACACGACGCTGATCGATGCTTATCTGCCGGTCGAGGCGAATCCACGCTATCCGCTTCCAGACCCGACCGGCACAGCCCAGTTTTGCGACAGCCCCGGTTCGCTGCCGCCGCCTTGCCCGGCAGGCGTTGGAGCAATTTCTTCGTATAGCAAGCTGTATGATACGCCCAATAAGAGCAATGTTCTGACCGCCAGGATCGATACCAATCTTTTCAAAAATAATGACTTCACCTTTGGCTTTCAATTTGGCCGTAAAAACAACAGGCGTACCAGCGGGACGACCGTAACAAAGCTTGAGAACGCTTTTCAGGCAAAGAATATTAATACCGAGGCATACAATTTTACGGACAATCATGTCTTCGGAGCGAAAGCGGTCAATCAGGTCAGGGTGCAATGGTCGGTCTACAAACCTAGCTTCGAGGCAGGGAGCCCATTCGACCCGGTTGTCATTGTTGGCTACCGCGACCCTGTGAGCAATTCCGTGCGTAGCCTCGTAATGGGTAATTCAACGGTCAGCTCGGGTTCGAACTTTCCGGATACGCGCAACGAGACCCGGTGGCAGTTTCAGGATTCATTGACATATCTGTATGGCCAACACACGTTCAAAATGGGTTTTGACATGCAGAATGTGGATTCCAAGGTTACTGGGCTAGGCGATGCGACGGGCACATTCAACTTTCCAAATTCCTTCGCGTTCACACAGAATAGCCTCAGCCGGTACCGGCAGAATTATGGTACCTCGCAAGACGTAACGAATCGTTACTATGGGGTTTTCTTTAACGACCAGTTCAAGCCATGGTCTAATGTAACGGTTAGTGCCGGGCTGCGGTACGAGAGAGAGACGGCCGTTTCTGATAATAATAACTTTGGGCCGCGATTAGGCATTGCGTGGGACCCATTTAAGAAAGGCAAGGGCGTCATTCGCGCCGGAGCCGGCATCTTTTACAACCGCGTTCTGCTTCGCACCGTTGGTGATTCGATCCAGAACAGCGGCGGCACACTGGTCGCGTTTGACACTAACACGATCGGTACGTCGGCGGCTGACCCGCGACGGAGCGCCGTTCTTGGGTTGCTTTCCAACGGATTTCCAGGTGTGTATACAGACATTGCAGATTTGCGAAGCCTCGTTACCGCTGCGTGTGCGACGGTCGTGGGCGGGACCACTCCGTGTAACTCAAACACCGGATTTTCCGTCGGCAACGTTTCAAGTGCCGGCAACCCGTTGCGTTCAGTTGAAGCAGATCTGAGGATCCCTGAGAGCTATCAGTTTAACGTTGGATTCGAAAGAGAGATCAGAAAAGGATGGACGTTCGAGGCCAATTACACTTGGAACAAGACCGTCCATCTGTGGCGTGACTCAAATAATAATGCTCCGATCCTTCCCGCAGGCTATGCGGATTGGACAGATTATCTTGTTTCGCATCCTTATGAATTATCGCCTACCAGGTCGTACACGTTCTTCTTAGGCCCTACCAATGACGCAAGCGGTCTGCATGTCGGGTCAGAAATGGGTGCAACGCCTTGTACAACGACGACGCCCATCTGCTATGTAAATTTGAATACAACCAACACCAGTTCGACATCACCGGCAGTTGCAGTTCCGGGCCAGAACAATAATGCAACGGGAGGCCCGATCGGTATCGCTCTTGCAAATATTGCTCAGTTCCGCCCCGACCAAACTGTCGAGGAAACCTCGCTTATCGGATCCCGTGGAAATGCCTTTTATCATGGATTGATCCTCTCGCTTAAGAGCCGCTATCAAAAACTCGGCCATGGTTTTGGGGCTTCGTTCCGGGTAGCTTATACATTGTCGAAGACGATGGATGATGGCCTGAACAATACATCTAATGCTGAGATAAACGGTGATTTTTCGCGTGAATGGGCACCGACCACTCAGGATCGACGCCATCGGATCGCTGTTACCGGATCGTTTCAATTGCCAGGTTGGATGGGACTCGTCAAGTTTGCACCCCGTTTTCGCTTTGGCACTGCGGGCCGGTTCAATCTGGGCGACGGCGGATCTGACCGCAACCTGGATGACGTAAGCACCGACAGGCTCAATTTTAGCGGTAACCTTAATGACATCCGTTTCCGCAACCCCGGTGATCCTGATCCATCTGCACTTATCGCTCAGTTCTCGCTGCAGCCGATCGGTGCAAAGAGCGGCAATCTGCCGAGAAATTCGGGTATCAGCCCGAGCTTTTATACATTCGACCTGAATGTTACCCGAGACTTCAAGGTCCATGAAAGAATTAAATTTCGGCCAGTAGTTGAATTTGATAATATTCTGAATGCCGCGGTTTTCAGCTATGGTTCAGCGTTTATTGATTTCAACGGATTAACCGTAACAAATGCGGCAAGCCGGGAAAATTTCCTGGTACCGACACGCACCTACCGACAGCGGCAGATACGGGTCGGCATGAGGATCGATTTTTAACCTGAATTTTTATCATAGTGATGAGGGGGCCGGCGACGGCCTCTTTTCTTTTGTAAGGGACACATTGTTAGGTCCGGACGAACTTTTTTGGTGACCCCGGCTTCTGGATATGATAGATTAAAGTGTTGAACATTTTTGTTCACTCTTTCAATTATGAGTCAGGTTATGGTAGAACCCACGTCAGCCGTCAGTGAGACAACGATCGAATCCGTCCTGCTCGACGCCGATCTTTTTGTTAAATACAGCTCGCCCGAAAAGGCGTTCACACTGCTTCGTGAATCGCTTGAGCGCAGCCCGCGTTCTATTTCGCTTCGCGAAAAGATGCGTGACATATGCGTCAAGCAAAAGAACCTCAGCGAGGCTGCTAAACAGTGCCTAGCATTGGTCAGCCTTTATATTGCCCGTGAGGATTTTGACCTCGCCTATGACCGGCTGCAGGAAGCAAAGCTACTCGATCCCCGGATCTCTGTCGCACCCGGCCTTGAGGCCATCCGCCGTGCACGCCGGCCTGATTTTGCCACCAACCGCGATAAGCCGCAAAAGATCCGCACCGACGTTACGCTCGCTGGTAATCTCGCCTGGGTCACTATTTTTGACGCAGTTCAGGTGATCGAGAGTGCCAGGATGACCGGCCTGCTGATAATCAAATCTGACATGCATCTCGCAAACGTCTCATTCAATGAGGGCAAGATCGTTGATGCCGAATGTAACGGCGACAACGGCACCGTTGCGTTTCGCGAGATCATTGAGATAAGCGGCGGTACATTTGAATTCTCGATCTCAGATCACGAATTTCCCGTCGTCATTACGGTTTCAAGCAATACAAATTTTCTCCTCGACGTCCTTACAGAACTCGATAACGAACGCGCTGAAAAGCAAGGCCTTCGCAATGTCGGCGGCGAGATGTCTTAGGCAAAAGGTGATCCGACCTCTAACGGCGCCAACAGAAGAAAATCTTAATGCTTTGACCGATTTTCTATTGGTTTGTATCTTTTCGGCTGTGTTAAACACTTTCGTTTCTCAGTCGTTCATACTTCCATTTTTCCGCTTTTAAATCCTCTAAAACATCTGTAGAGAGTTTGCGCAAAAGATCCGGGGCTTCCGCAGTTTTTGCAGCTTCTGCAAAGTTGGCGCGGCTTCTGAAACTTTTTTGAAGCCTCTGCAAAAAAAGTTGAAGATCCGAAACAATGTTTGTGAGGCTCTGCAGATGTTTTGGACCCAAAAACATCTAAAAAATTGTTACGGAAACAGCGTGCCGCCGTTGTCGAGTTCTCTAAAACCAATAAATTCAACCACATCCCTTAATGACGGATAGTACTTGGTAGTTGCCTCCTGGGGCGTATTGATAATCAAGAATTGTTTAACACTGCCGTTTTGTGGCGGTTGGTGACCATAAGATCACTATTAAAGGCGATCAATTTGTTTCATCACGGAAACGGGCATATTCCAAGCCCGTTTAAGTGGAAATACTTGACCAATTACTTGACTTATACTTGACGAATGGGATGGCATTTGTGCGGCAGTTCATTATTGGCGTCCAACGGGGCAAACAACTACCGGCTAACGATTTTTTGTTTGACTTAAATCCTCAAATCCTACAAAATATAGTGCTCTTGTCAGTTCCAGGCACTATAGAATGTTTAAGCTCCATCGTTTAGAAATTACCGGATTTAAGTCGTTCGCTGATTATACTGAGGTTGTTTTTACCGGCAGCGGTATAACGGCGGTTGTCGGGCCAAACGGGTGCGGCAAATCTAATGTATCGGATGCGATCGCATGGGTGCTGGGCGAACAGAGGGCAAAATCGCTTCGCGGCGGTGAAATGAAAGACGTTGTGTTTGCCGGTACCAAGAACCGAAAGCCGGGCGGCATGGCCGAGGTCGTCCTGCATCTGGTGCGTGACGATACGACGTTTGATATCGACGATAGCGAACTTGAGGATATCGACGAGGCGTTGAGCGGTATCGACGAGAGTGCCGTCGATATGGACGAGATCGAGATGGCGGAGGCCGCCGAGACTGAACACTCTGATGCGGTATCGGCATTGGCTATCGATGACGAAGGGGCCGACGGCGATGATCTCGAGGTCGAGACCGTGAAGGTAGCGGCAGTCGGTTCGACGCAAACGATCGAAACGCGGGTCAAGACCAAACGCCATTGGCGGCCGCGTTCATTCGCTCTGGATTTTGCACCGGGCGAAGCGGTTTCGGTCACACGGCGTTTGTATCTGTCGGGTGAGAGCGAGTACCAGCTTAACGGCAAATCGTGCCGCCTTCGCGACATCACCGACCTCTTTGCGGGCACCGGCCTCTCGGGTGCACATTACGCGATTATCGAACAAGGCCGCATCGGCCAGATACTCTCGGCAAAACCCGCCGACCGGCGCAGCCTTATCGAGGAAGCGGCCGGCATCTCAAAATTTCGCTCACGCCAGCGGGCAGCCGAGTCCAGGCTCGAATCGGCAAAGACAAACCTCGGACGTATTTCCGATATTGTTTCCGAGATAGAGAAACAGGTAAATTCGCTGCGGCGGCAGGCGGCGAAAACGCGGCGTTTCAAGCTGCTGCAAGAGGAGTTTCGGGTCCTGCTGCGTCAACTTTATGCCGCCGAGGGCAAATATCTGTCGGACCTGTCCGAGGAATTAAAAATTCAGCTGGGACAATTCGCAGATGCCGAGGCAGAACTCCTGGCCCAGGTAAAGGCAAAAGAAGAGTCGGCCCGTGAGGCGACCCAGGGTGCCCGAGCGGCCGAGGAAAGCCTCGCCGAGCTTCGCAAAATTCATTCCAACAACGCCCTCGAGCGTGACCGTGCCGAACGCGAGCATATCTACAAATCAGATCAGATCGTTGGCCTTAACAATCGCAGCGAAACACTGAGAGGCGAGATCGAGGCGACAACCAGCCGGTTGACCACGCTCGGTGCCGAGCTCGAACGCCTGACGCGAGAGGAGCAGCACGAGAGCACGGAACACGCTAAGGCCGAGACTGCACTTCGCGAATCTGAAGAGCTGTATAGCAAAGAGGCTGACTCGCTTGCGTTGATCGAGTCGTCGATCGAATCGCTTCGCGGCGAGCTGATGCAGCACACCGGCGCTTTTGAGCGGTTTGACGAGATCGGGCGGCAGCTGGAGAATAACCTCGAGCGCCTGACCTCGCGTTTTGTTGGCCTCGAAAAAGAGGGGCATCGGGCGGCTGATACCTTTGCGGCGAATCAAAAGAACGCTGACGAGCTTGCCGAGAACCTTAAGGCCGAAGAGGCAAAGCTTGCCGGCCTCAACGAAGAAAAGGAACAGCTGGTTTCCGCGACTGCCAATGCCCGCGATGGACTTCGCACTGCCGACAGTGAACTCCAGGCCCTGAACGAAGAGCATTCGGCTAAAAAACACAGGCTTTCTACATTGTTCGAGCTTGAGGAAAAGCGGGCCGTCTACACGCCTCAGGTCCAGCGTATTTTCGCCGATGAGAAAAAGATCGGCGTTAAACTGGCGGGCGTTTTGGCCGACCGGCTGAACGTTTCGCAAGAGGCCGAGACAGCCGTCGAGACGCTGTTTGGAAATTTTCTCGAAGCAGTTATTGTCGAATCTTTGGCCGATGCAAAACGCGTCTCCGCATGGCTCAGGGCCAATGACATTGGCCGTACGGCGCTGATGATCTTGCCAAAGTCGGCGAACGGCAAAGCCGAACGCGGTAAGGGCGACACGATCGCTGATCACCTGGGCGTCTCGGCTGAACTCGCCGACGCTTTGAGGCAGGTATTCCCGCGTGAAATGTCCGCCAGGCTCGTCAGTGATATTGACGGATCGGACGCAGTCGACGGTGAGATGCTCATCAACTTTGACGGCGAATCACTGTTGGGTGGCCGGCTTTTTGTCAGCGGCAAAGTCAGATCAGAGGCGAGAAACGAGTCCTTGCTCGCCTTTAAACGGGAATTGAGCCAATTAGAAAAAGACTGTTCAAAGCTCGCTGTTGCAATTGAGAAAGCAGCATCATCCGCCGAGGCTGCCCGCATCAGCCTCGAAGAAAATGAAAGCAAGACGGTCGATCTGCAATCGCTGATCATTAAGGTCGATCGCGGCATTCACGGCCTGCAGATCCAGGTTCATGCGGCCCGTGAGGAGATCGCCCGTGCCGAACGCCATCGCAAGGTCGTCGCCGATGAGGCCGGTCAGATCCAGTCAGAGATAGCCGAGCTTGACCAGCGGTTGGCAGATGCAAAGGAAAATAAAGTTGCCGCTGAAGCCGCCCGCGTAGAGGCTGCGGCCGCTATCGAGAACATTTCCGCAAACCTAAATGAGGCCCGCAGGCGAGCCGAGGCGGCAAATGCCGTCCTCAATGAAAAGCGTATGATCGCCGCCACATCAGACGAACGGCGACGGTCGGCGCAGGCTGCTCTCAGGCGTGTTGAAAATGAATGTAAGGAACTCGAGTCGCGGGCGGCTCTGCAAAACCTCGAGATGTCTGAGGCGACCGGAAAGATCAAAGGACTGCATTTGGCGATCACCGAGATAACCGACCGGATCGCATCGGCAGACGATGAGATCGCTAAAGAGAATGTTGACCTTACGGCGGCTGTAACGGCCCTGACGACTGCCCGTGAGACGTCTGATGCAATGAGTGAGGAACTCGCCGAACTTAATCGGCGCTCGGCCGAGGCTCGTAATGAGCGGGCTGCGATCGAGATACGCCAGGCCGAGGCCGTCACTCAGCTAAGGAATACATCTGAAAACTGCCAGCAGGAATTAAATACGCCGCTAACGGAACTGGTTGCGACGATCGAACCCTCTGATGACTTTCAGCTTGAGTCCGCCCGCGGCGACGCTGATGATCTCAGGCAGCGGCTCGATAATTTTGGCGCGATCAATATGCTCGCCCTCGAGGAACTCAGCGAGGCTGAGGAGCGTCACCTGTTCCTGACATCACAGCGACAGGACATTATCGACAGCATCGCCGCCACCGAAGAAGCTCTTCGCGAGATAAAACAGCGTTCGCGTGATAAGTTCCGGGTGGCGTTCGATGCAATAAACGGGCATTTCATCCAGTTCTTCCAGGAGCTGTTTGGCGGCGGACAGGGTCAGATGACCTTGCTCGAAGCCGATGATATCCTCGAGGCAGGTATAGAGGTCGTTGCTCAGCCGCCCGGCAAACGCCTGCAGAATATCCTGCTGTTGTCAGGCGGCGAAAAGGCGATGACTGCGATCGCTCTGGTCCTCGCGATCTTCAAATACAGGCCTTCGCCGTTCTGTTTGCTGGATGAGGTCGATGCTCCGCTCGATGACGCCAACGTCGGCCGCTTTGCCGGCAAGATCGCCGAAATGTCCGAAAAGACCCAATTTATCGTGATCACGCACAACAAACGCACAATGGAGGCAGCCCGTGCCCTTTATGGCGTTACAATGCAGGAAGCAGGTGTTTCCAAGATCGTTTCGGTCAAATTCGAATAGAGCGTTTTTACCACCAAGGCTCAAAGGGCACAAGTCGGATCAGTCTGTTCGTTCCAACCGGCGACGTATTTCCGGCATCCAAACCACTTGCCCATCCGCTTTATTCCATGAAAAAGTTTTTGATCGCAAGTTGTATTCTCATCCTTTCTTCGGGCTTTTTGTCCGACACTTCAGCTCAGGGCCGGGGCACGAAAAAAAATAAGAAGCCCGCGGCCGTTGCCACGCCGGCGCCAACTCCGCTGCCAACACCTCAACCGACCGTCGATGAACCTGCAAAACGGAATGGCCGGCCTAATGGCGAAGTATCTTCAAAGGGCCGCAAAGCAGTGGTGCCAACCCATTTCTATGATTTTACCCGGCCCGGTTTTACATATCCGCACATTTTGATCGAACATGACGATGCCGGCAAAGGCACGATCTCGTTTATGAAAGATGGTTTTGACGAGATGATCAACGATCCCATCGAACTCACGGCCGCGACCGTTTCAAATATTAATGCAACGCTAGCTGCCTTGAATTTCATCGATTCGACCGACGTCTATCAGACGGAGCGCGATCATTCCAATATGGGAAACATGGAGTTTACGCTAAAGCAGCCGGGGCGCCAGCGGACCGTGAAATATAATTGGTCCGACAACAAAAACGCTAAGTCTCTGATGGACGAATATCGGCGTATCGCCAACGAATACACCTGGAAGTTTGAGCTTTCGGTTGCCCGTGAAAATCAGCCCCTGCAAACACCGAGCCTGTTAGAGGTCCTGGATTCGTACATTACCCGCCGCGAGATATCAGACCCGGGCCATTTATTACCCCTTTTGAACGAACTTACAAATGACGAACGCCTGCCGCTTATCGCTAGAAATCACGCCGCAAAGCTGATCAAGCAGATCGAAAAGGAGCTTAAGAAATAGTACCGCCGCTCTCGGCTGCTCGTGATCCCGGTTCACAGTCACGGAAGGGCTAGCGAGTCAGAATCTCTTCCATTATTATCAGGAAAGTTATAAAATCACGGTATAATCTCGATCTGGTCGGGGCCTGTTGGACGTTTTATTGTCTGATCATGACAATGAGTGGGTGCCGATTCGGACAGGGCCGCGATGCCGCAAATTAACATTTTGAACTGGGGGTAAGTTTGTCGGAACCGCAAGCAGTCGAAAAATGGCCGCTGATCGAAAGGAAAATTCCGCTGGCTACCGGAGTTTTCGTTTTGGTCGGCGGTGCTTTGTCCCTCATAGGTTGGGGGTTGAATATCCCGCGGCTCAGTGACTGGAATAATGAGGGCATCGCGATCAAGGTAAACCCTTCGATCTGTTTGATGCTCGGCGGTGCCGGCCTTCTCATAGCACTTCTTTTCCCAAAACTTAGATTGCTGATCGGCGTGCTCGGAGCCGTGATCGCGGTAATTGCTGTTTCAACACTCTTCGAACATATCAGCGGTCTTGACCTCGGCATCGATAACGTGATCTTTCCTGAGGCTCCGGGGGCCAGGGCAACCATGTCGCCGGGCCGAATGGGGGTTCCTGCTTCAAGTGCACTGACGGCTCTTGGAGTTGCATTCATATTGTCAAATCTGGGCAGCAAAAGCCGTAAGTGGGCGAGCATCCTGTCGACGGCGGCCCTGGGAATATCGCTTCTTTCGCTGGTCGGATATTTATTTGGCGTAAATCAGCTGTATGCCATCCCGAGATTTACGGGTATTGCTCTGCAGACTGCATCAATGGTCGCGGCTCTTGCATTTGGCATTGCCGCCATCGTACCAGAGGCCGGGCTGTTTTCCGTTGCTATTCGCAGGGATGCCGGTGGTATGGTGCTTCGCCGGTTATTCCTCCCACTGATCTTGCTGTCGCTGATACTTGGTTGGCTAAGGATAGTCGGACAACAGGCGGGTCTTTACGACACGGCGTTCGGCACGGCCGCCCGGACATTGATCGAGATGGCTCTTTTCCTCGGTTTGTTGTGGCGCACTGCTAACGATATAAGCAGTTCAGAGAATAGGGCCCGCAGCGCGACCGAGGCACTGGCCGACAACGAGGTTCGGCTGCAGGGCGTCCTGGAGTCATTGTCAGATGCGTTCATTTCCATTGATTCGGACTTTCGGTTTACATACGCCAACAGGTCTGTTCGATCGCTGTTCGAAGAAGCAGGCCGTACCGACGATGTTATCGGAAGGAAGGTGTTTGATGTTTTCCCGGAAGCACTGGATACATCCCTCGGCGAGAGCCTGATCCGGGCAATGGCTGATCGCACTCCTGCCGAACTGGAAGATTATTTTTGGCCATTCAAGCGATGGTTCCATGCCCGTTACTTTCCGACTGACGATGGCGGCCTCTCGCTGTTTGCACTCGATATCACAGAACGAAGGGAGGCTGAGCAGTCAGTCCGACGACGGGCAGCTGAACTCGCCGTACTTTATAGTTTTGCGGACACACTTAACAGGTCGCTATCGCTGGCAGAGGTTTATGAAGCGGCCCTCGACACTATAATCGGAGCCCTTGTCTGCGACCGTGCGTCTATTTTGCTATTTGACGAAGCGGGTGTAATGAAATTTGTTGCGTCCCGCGGCCTGAGTGCTGAATATCAGGAGGCAGTAACGGGCCACTCACCTTGGAGATACGGTGAGACGGGTGCAAAGCCCTTTGGTCTGGACAATATTGCAGAATCGGACCTCGAGCCCGAACTTAAGTCTAATATCGTGGAGGAAGGGATAGAAGCACTCGCTTTTGTGCCCCTCATCTCAAATGGCAAGCTCATCGGCAAATTCATGGTCTATTATGATCAGCCTCACACGTTTACGGCTGATGAGTTTGAGATCTCGCTTACGGTCGGGAACCAAATAGCATTTGGCGTCGAGCATAAACGGACGGAAGAGTCGCTTCGCGACAATGAAGAGCGGCTGCGGCTCGCGACCCAGACAGGTAAGGTTGGCGTATGGGATTGGGCTATACGTTCCGACCACGTCTCGTGGACAAAGGCTGTTTATACCATGCATGGTGTACGATCCGATGAATTTGACGGTAAGGTCGAGAGCTTTACCAAACTCATTCATCCGGATGACATGGAAATGGTAAAAGAGCGGATAGAACTCGCATTGTCCGATGTTAAACCGTATGAGGTGGAGTTTCGGGTTGTAAAGCCTGACGGCGACGTCGGCTGGTTGTTTACGAACGCGCTTATACTACGTGATGCAATGGGGCCGTACCGAATGATCGGCGCTACCATAGATGTAACCGACCGAAAGTTAGCTGAACAGGAGTTCGCCCGGATCGCGGCAATTGTCGACTCTTCACGCGACGCGATCATCGGTAAGGACCTGAACGGCGTTATCACCAGTTGGAACGGCGGCGCGACACATATTTTCGGTTACTTGCCGGACGAGGTGATCGGAAAGTCGATCACAATTCTCATACCCGAGGAGCGTCTGAACGAGGAGTCAGAGATCCTGCAGCGTCTGCGCCGGGGTGAGTATACTGATCATTTTGAGACCGTTCGCCGCCGAAAGGACGGAACTCTGATCGATATTTCCCTGACCGTCTCACCCGTGGTGAATGCAAATGGAAAGATCATCGGAGCCTCAAAGATCGCCCGGGATATTACTGAACAGCGGCGGGCCGAGGCGGCACTGCGGGACCGTGAGATAATGCGGCGTCTCGTCGATGCCCAAGAGGCCGAGAGGCACCGTATTGCCCGCGATCTGCATGATCATCTGGGTCAGCAATTGACGGCTCTTCGGTTAAAGCTAGAATCGATCAGGAACCAGAGTACGGGCAACGATAAACTATTAAGATCGGTCAGCGAGACTCAGGAGTACGCGTCTCGCATCGACATGGATATTAACTACCTCGCATGGGAACTCAGGCCGACGGAGCTCGATAATCTCGGTTTGAGAGACTCGCTTGCCAGCTTTGTGAGGGAATGGTCCAAGACCTATGGGATCGAAGCTGATTTTCACACACCCAGGACTCAGAATGGCCGGTATAGCGCCGAACTCGAAACCAATATATACCGCATTGTTCAGGAAGCTCTGAACAACATTCTGAAGCACGCAAAGGCAACGAGGGTCAGCGTTTTGATGGAACAGCGGGATGACCTGATCATCGTTATTATCGAAGATAACGGCAAAGGGTTTGTGTTTGGGGAACGGCCAGCTAACGGTTCAAAAAGCAAAGGCCTCGGACTGATAGGGATGAGGGAGCGGACCGCTCTGCTAGGCGGAACGCTCGAGATCGAAAGCCGTCCCGGCGAAGGTACAACTATCTATGCCAGGGTTCCCATTCATCCGTAATAGAGTAAGGGCTGCAAGGCCGCTTAAGCTCTCTATGATCTTCAAAATGTGATTTGCATCATATTTAGCCTGTCTCGTCCCGGTTAATATTCACAACTACGGGCGAATTTTAAGCCTCACAGATATGCTCGACGTTTTAGAGTCCGCAAACATCGCTTCACCGCCGCCAGCTACAAAGAGCGTCGTTAAGCTGAAAGGAGTCGCCCTGCCTACTGAGCATGGCTCCTGGAGCATGGTATTTGAACCGATGATCGCTGGCCTCGCTGTCGCTTTTTCGGTTGCCGGTTTGTTTGTTTCGGTGGCATTTCTCGGTGCGTTCCTGATGAGGCAGCCACTGCGTGTATTGCTTGCCGAGCGGGCAGCGGGCCGGCGTTTGCCGCAGGGCGAAACGGCGCGGCGGTTTCTGTTGATATATACTGCGCTCTTTGCGGCGGGAGCCATTGGTACCGTCATTTTTGCTCCGGCAAATAGTTTTCTGCCGCTGCTGCTTGCCGCCCCTCTCGCCGCGATTCAGATCTATTACGATTCGGCACGCCAGAGCCGAAAACTCGTCCCGGAACTCGCCGGGGCGGTCGCGATCTCGTCCTCTGCCGCGGTAATCTTGTTTGCGGGCGGTTTGCCGGCCGCCGGAGCGGCCATCTGGATAATTTTGGTATGCCGTTGGGTGCCCTCGATCTCTTACGTCAGGGAGCGGCTGCTGCTGGAAAAGGGAAAGTCCTTCGCCGTTTACTCACCGGTTTTGCTTTCGGCTGCAGCGGTCGCTGTAACCGCCGGGTTGGCTGCCCTGGGCCTCGGTCCATGGCTTGTGGCGGTGATGATGATAGTGCTGTTTGTACGCACGGTGCTTGGCCTCTCGCGGTTCAGCCGGCGGCGAAAAGCAATGCAGATCGGCGTGCTCGAAATTGTTTTCGGTGCACTGATGGTATTGTGCCTGATCCTGGGCTATAGGCTGCATTTGTAAACTGATGAGTATGCATAACGTAGACATTGAAATTGTTGACATGGCGCTGGACGTGATGAAGTTTGCCATAAACCGGATCACCGAGAGCGACCCGCCGCTGGGTTTTCCGAAAAAAGAATCCGAACTGCGTAAATTGGTCGGCGAGACGGTCACTGCCGAAGGCATCGGCGGCGAAAAGGCCTTCCAGATCTTTCGCGACATCCTTCTCAAATCGAGCATCTCGATCGACCATCGCCGGCATCTGGCGTTTGTCCCGGCATCGCCTACGCGGGCGGCGATAATGTTTGATCTTGTAACATCGGCGTCGAGCATCCACGGTGCGTATTGGATGGAGGGTGCAGGCGGGATTTTTGCCGAGAACCAGGCGATGGCGTGGATCGTCTCGCTAACGGGTATGCCCGAGGGCAGTTTCGGCGTCTTTACAAGCGGCGGCACAGAGGCCAATTTGTCGGCGATGGTCGCTGCCCGCGAACATTGGCGGAGCCGTGACAAAGGCAACCTTGCAAAACGCGGCCTGATCATCGCGTCTGACGGGGCCCACTCGTCCATCGCGGCAATGGCAAAGGTCATCGACGCCGACGTGATGTTGATAGAGAATGACGGCCGGCTCGAGGCGGCGGCCGTCAACGCGGCGATCGCCGCTATGTCATCTGTCGACCGCGGGCGTTTGTTCGCGATCATTGGCACCGGCGGCACGACAAACTCAGGACTGATCGACGACCTGGCCGGACTGGCAGAGACCTGCCGCACCGAGGGGCTCTGGTTCCATGTCGATGCGGCCTACGGCGGTGGTGCCCTGGCGGCCCCATCGGTCAGGCATCTCTTCAATGGCATTGAGCTTGCTGACAGCATAACCATCGATCCGCATAAATGGCTCTTTTCGCCATACGACTGCGGCGCCGTCATCTATCGCGATATGCAATTGGCACACGACGCCCATGCCCAGCACGGATCTTACCTTGATGCCTTTAAGGCTGAGGAAACGAGCGGTTTTAATCCATCGGATTACCAGGTACAGTTGACCCGCCGGCTGCGCGGCCTGCCGCTCTGGTTCTCGTTGGCGATGCATGGCACCGACCGCTATGTTCAAGCGATCGAACGCGGCATCGAGCTCGCACAGATCGCGGGCAAAATGATCACCGGCCGCGACAATGTCGAACTAGTCAGGGAACCAAGCCTCTCATGCGTCCTGTTTCGCCGCATCGGCTGGCACCCAAAAGACTATGCCGAATGGACATATCGCAACCACAAGTCGGGCTTTGCCCTTGTCACCCCGACAAAATGGCGCAGCGGTAACGAAAACGAGACCATCGCAAGATTTTGCTTCATAAACCCCGACACGACCGAAAAAGACATAGAGGACATTTTGGCAACGATGGGTCAGAGCCTTTGAGATCGGTGGCCTGGCGGCTCCCTGCACGAAGAAATCAAAGCGGGCAGGCATCATTAACACCTGTCCGCTTTTTTTATGCCCGTTATTTTCTACGAACGGGGCTTGTCATTAACCTGATCGTTATTCTCGGGGATCGGCCACGAAATCAACATCGGCAAGATTATCAACCAGGCTGATCACACGGCTCGGTACGCTAAACGTGTAACGCTGCGAGTTGACCCTGACCACATACGTCTCACCGGCAGTCAGGCCGTCGAATGAGAAGTAGCCAAAGCTGCCTGTCATTGCGATACGCGGTTCCGTAAGCGAATTTCCGGTGATGCTTACATGTGCGTTCCTGATGCCGCGGCCATCTGAGGTTGTCACATGTCCGGACATCGAGGCATCTGCCGCCGTCGACGAAATGAACTGCAGGCCCCATCCGCCGGCAAATGAACCGGTTATTGCCGACGGAGCTGATAACCCGCCGTCATCACGGACATACAGGCTCCAAACTCCGTTCGCGTTCATCAGGTAGAAGTTGCCGTTAAGCGACTGTGTTCCGCTGCCGCCGACCGTACTGCCCGGTTCGTTGTACGGGCCGGCCGGTGCCGGTGGAGCAAAGTCCGTTACAGGTGTCTCCCAATTGGTCGGCTCAAACTTGCCAGTCGACAGCGGTGCCGAATCAGGCAGGACGGCCATGGCTGCATCCGTAAATGTCAGCGTGACGGGGGCATTCGGGTTGATAGCCGTCGAACCTCCTGCATCACCCATCAGGACGAACTTCTGTCCGCCGGGGCCGACCAGCAGTGCGTCTATGTTGTCAGGCAGGACATGCGAGACATCATAGAACGTGACCCTCAGTCCACCGATCTGTACCGGGCCATTAGCGACGGTTATCGTCGACGGGTATGGAGCAGCCGGGCTGCCAAGCGTCATATCGATCGACGCATGATTAAGGAAATCGTTGGCAGTATCATTGGCGAACAGAGTGCCGGTTCCCGGGGGCATCACATCAGGGCCGGTCAGCGTCAGGTTGATAGTTTCAAATGTTGCTTCAACCAGCGAATCAGGACAGATCGGTACCATAACGGTCTTGGAGGTATCACCCGGGTCAAAAGTGAGTACCTGATTGACCGAGATGTAATCGATGCCGCTAGTGCAGGCCGCACCGCCGATGGCCGTGCCGTCAGAGGTGGCGAACATCACCATCGAGGTGCCGGTCGTTATACCGCTGCGGTCAACTACGATAGCCGCCGTCTGTGATTCATCCTCGACAAACTCGCCGTTCGGTCCTGTGCCGGGCAGAAAACTGACAAATGTCGTCTGAGGCGTTGGGGTCGCGGTTGGCGACGGTGTATTTGTGGGTGTCGCGGTTGGTGTATTAGTTGGTGTAGCCGTCGATGTGTTCGTCGGCGTCGCCGTCGGTGTATTCGTCGGTGTCGCCGTTGGCGTATTAGTTGGCGTGGCGGTAGGTGTGTTAGTTGGTGTATTCGTTGGTGTCGCCGTCGGTGTGTTCGTCGGTGTATTGGTTGGTGTAGCCGTCGGTGTATTCGTCGGTGTCGCCGTTGGCGTATTAGTTGGCGTTTCTGTTGGTGTGTTCGTCGGGGTATTCGTCGGTGTATTAGTTGGCGTGGCAGTCGGCGTGTTGGTGGGTGTCGGTGTCACGCCGCCGGGAATCACAAATCCCAGGCTGAACTCGGACGTATTACTGCTATTGTCCGTTGCCGTTGCAGTTATACAGAGGCCAGGGGCCAACGCCGGGCCTGAGAACACAAAAGCCCCGGGTGCGGCCACAGAGGTAAAGCCGAGATACGTTTGGCCCTCGCCATAACCCGTTGGATCACAAGCCGTGTTGGAAAAGAATTCGACCTGTATCGGATATGCCTGATTTGCCGTCAAGCTGTCGATGGTTGCATTAATAACACCGGCGGTATCAGCACTTGTAACTACGGGGAAGTTCTGTCGACGGTTCGGGCCGCTGTCCGGATCTCCGATGTCATTCATTGTCACACCGTCCCCTGCCAGATCTATGCCGAGGCCATCGTTTCTGTAAATGGAATTGTCACTGATCCGGTCGTTCAAGGATGAGACCAAAACGCTAATGCCGTTGCCGGCATTTCCCGCTATGACATTGTCGGTTACGGAGGCACTCTCGATGCTGTTAAATGTGACACCGGGGCCGCCGTTGGCAACAAATTCGGTTCCATCGGCGCTCGTACCGACATAATTTCCCGAAAATTCGATATCAAGCGGGTTGGTCGCCGGGACGTGAAGAAATGTCGCACCTCCCATTTCGTTTCCTGAAATGACGTTGTTTTGAACCGCAACACTGCCATTGCCATCCATGTTAAGGCCAAAACCGCCATTTGGAATGGCAGCATCCCCAAATGAATTCGTTCCGATGTAGTTGCCTATAATATAACTCGTCACCGATTGCTGGTATGTTACCCGGTGACAAATATGCCCCGTCGGACCCATTGCCCGAAATGACGTTGCGGGCGGCGGGACTTGAGCTCCACCGATCATCTCCCAGTTTCCCTGGCTGATCCCTATGCCATAGCGGGTATTACCCAAGGCCATGGTCCCTGCCGCATTTGTTCCTATACGGTTACCCTGGACCAGGATGCCTGTCGAGTCCTGATTGGCGCTGCCGTCGAGCTCGATCCCATTGCCGTAGAGCAGCCCGACATAATCCGTCGCCGAAACAACGTTGCCCGCGCCAGCGGTGGTCCCGCCTATTACGGAATTGGCTGCGATCGTCTCAACGCCGGACCCCCAGTTGCCAAGGCCGACATTACCGGTCACGTCCGTCCCTATATAATTGCCCTGCACGATCCTGTCGCCGATGGCTCCCCCGCCGATGTTTATTCCGGGGCTGTCGCCGATCGATATGATATTGCGGGCTGCGGATGTGGTTCCGCCAACGAGATTGTTTGCGGTTCCGTCAAATGCGGAGAACGAGACTCCGCCGTTCCCGCCATTTTGCAAGGCAGTTCCGGCGGCATTCGTGCCTATCCGGCAACCCTCGATAATGTTATTGCTTGCGGCAATTCGAAAGTCGAAATAGGTAAAATTAGCATAGCCATTAACTACCATCCCGCGAAATACGTTGTTGTTGCCCGAAACGGCGTGAACCGTGACCTCACCAGGTTCGATCCCGGTGACCTGGATCAGGTTTGACCCGGGCTGCGTCGTTCCGTCAATAGTGACCGTCGTGTCATAGAATACGCCGGGCATATGAAAGACAGGGACGCCGGAGCCGGGAACGTTAAAATTGATCGTCGAGGGCCCGGCTGTTGCCTGTGACTCCTGATAGGCAGCAAGGTAGGTGCACTCATTACTTGCCGTGTGACAGATACCGTTGCCAATATCGTCGTCGCTGTCCTGGGCGTTCGAATCAACCAAAAAGATGGCCATCGGCGCTGTCTGTACAACAGTCGGCGCCGTAGAGGCATCGGTCATTACAACCAGGTCGCTAAGGGCGTCCGCGTTCAAACGCATCGGCAATATAGCGGCCGTTTGAGATGCAGCATCCAGTGATGCCGCTAAACTAAACTGCTGCGAGCGGTAATTTACAGGTCCATTGCCGCTCTTTTGCGGCAGAGCATCGCTGGACAGCAGATGGATCTTGTCACCGATGCCGATGACGAGCGTATCTACCGGACGTGCCGATATTTGGGCGGTGAGCATTAGTGGCGGCCGGCCCTGTAAATGGTCAAAAGAAAGCGCCGCCGTGCTTCTCTGTTGCCAGTTTGGCGGTGCGGATCTATTTTTTCCAGTGACCCTTCTTTCAAGCAGGTGGACTGCACTGTCGTTTCCGAGAAGGGCTATCTCCCGCCGCGTACCTGTTTCTTTGATAAAGTCGCCGACGGCCATGCCCTCGATCTCAAAATCAAAGCTCTGCCGCGAAATGTAAACCGGTTCGGCCGATCTGCCGGTTTCGTCGAGAAGCAATTTTCTGTCACGGCCCCGCAATATCACCAACTCTCGTCCCGCCGCTATGGCAAGGTCCCGACGCGTCCGGCCCACGATAAAGTCCAACGCCAAAGCAGTTACCGGCGCCGCAAAATCAAATTCCTCGGGCAACGCTTTCATTGCCCCGTACGGATGTTCGAACACCAGTACCCGTCCCTGTTGGCCCGTTTGGACGGCGACGACCAGATCGTCCAGCCCGTCACGCCGATTGAGATCCGCAGCTAGCAGGGCAGTTACATTTCCCGGCAGTCCGATACGTTTGGCGAATTCAAAACCGCCATGGCCGTCACCTTTCAAAAGATCGATGCCATTTGCGGTCCTCGAGGCCGCGGCAATATCAAAATGCCCGTCGGCATCAAAATCACCCGCTGCCAAAAAATCCGGCACGATCCGCAGTCTTGCGAGCCGTGCCGGACCAAGGAAAGGCGCACTGGTGAGAACGCCTTTCGCAGCCCTCTCCCGCGCCTCGGGAGTATTTGGATAAACGGCGTCAACATTGCCCCGCATGAACGCCGCAACGCCGGCCTCACCCACCGCATATCCGGTGACTATGTCCGGCGTGCCGTCCTCGTCAAAATCAGCCGTGGCGATCGAAAGCGAGTGTCCGTTATTGTTTTCGAGCACGGTCGAAAGTTCGCCCGCTCCCGTAAAACCGGTAACGACACGCCGCCCGTCGTTAAGGTTGATCCAGGGATTTCCGCGATGTGCCGCTAAGGCCGCTGGGGTGTCGCTCCAACGGGAAATATTTTGATCGGAACTTTCGGAAGCTGCTGTTTTGCTTTTAACAACAAAACCGACAACCAAAAGTGCAATCACCAGTAGTATGGACAATAAAGCAGGTTTCGCGATGGAAACCGAACGCTTTTGAGCTCCGTTCATTACTTTGCACCTCTCTTTAATTTTTGTAATGTTAATACGCTCCGAAATTAACTTGACCGCACCCCGAAAATCTTCAAGAATAGTTCAAAAGTTCTCAAATAAGTTCAAAACGGGTCAGCCTTATGCAAATGCTCGCGGAATCAACGATTTACGTGTTCAACGAATTTCGGCTGGACACGACGACTCATCGTCTGACACGGGCGGATACGAATGAAATTGTGTCCCTGACGCCAAAGGTCGCTGAGGTTCTTATCTATATGGTCGAGAACGCCGGTCGGGTGCTGTCAAAAGAGGAGTTGTTAGAGGCCGTTTGGGACAATACTATCGTCGAGGAATCAAACCTTTCCCAGTCTATTTTCATTTTGCGAAAGATGCTGGGTGAGGATACCAAGGCTCCCCGATTTATCCTGACCCTGCCAAACCGGGGCTATCAGTTCATCGCTCCGATCAGGGAAGAGGCCGGTTCCGGCGGGTCCGGCCATGATGCCGGCCAAAATCGGTTTGTACGTCGCGGCACAGCCAACCCCGAAGCCTATCAGTCCTACGTTCGCGGCCGGTTTTTCTGGAACAAGCGCACAGGCGTGAGCCTGAAGAAAGCGGTCGAACATTTTGAAAAGGCGATCGAGCAGGATCCGAATTTTGCAAATGCGTACAAGGGCCTTGCGCATTCGCATCAGCTATTATCCGAGTTTTATGCCGCGGCAACCCCGAACGAGTCACCGGCTAAGACCGAGTCCGTTTTGGACAACGGAATCGTTGTAGACGCTCGCCTGGCTGAGGCTCACGCCGGACTCGCTTACGCTGAAGCTTTTTATGATTGGGATTGGGAAGGGGCCGAACGGTCGTTCAAACGAGCCCTCGAACTTGATCCAGACTACGCGACCGCTCATCAGTGGTATGCAGATTATCTGGCGGTGATGGGGCGTTTCGACGAGTCGCGTGAACATATCGAACGGGCGATCGAGGTCGATCCGCTCTCGCCCATGATGGCCTCTCCGCTCGCTGGCTATTACTATACACAGCGGCGATATGATGAACTGATCAGGCAGGCTGAGCGGGTGATCGAACTCGACCCGAATTTTGCTTACGGTTATTTTTATCTGGGCTTTGGTTATGAGGGAAAGGGAAGGGATGCCGAGGCCGTTGCGGCGATCGCTAAGGCCGCTGTCCTGTTTGGCGAACCGGCCGATTGTGCCGACGAGTTGATCGCGGCATTTGAGAATGGCGGCGTGACAGGCCTGTGGCAAAAGCGGCTGGAGCAGTATGAGACCCGTCCCCATCTGAAACACCATCCCACCTATCTGCGCGCACTAATACCGATCAGGCTGGGTGATAAGGAAGCAACGCTCGATCTTTTGGAGCAGGCTTTTGAACAAAGGGACCGGGGAATAATTTACGCCAAATACGAGCCGCTGCTTGAGTCCGTCCGCGATGAACCGAGATTTCAGGAACTGATCCGCCGAATTGGCCTATAATGCCATTTGAGAATTGAGAGCCATTTCAATTTTCGATCTCTTTCTGTCCGTTAATTCCGCCGCCGCTGTCTGCGATGGCTACTAACCGCCAGGCTATCTAAAAGGGTATTTCAACGACAAAAACGCCAAAATATGAAAAATATTGCCAGTATTTTTAAAATACTGACAGTATTTGTGAAATATTGACAAAATATTATAAATACTGACAGTATACGCAAAATATTGACAGTATTTGTCAAATACTGTCAGAATATGCAAAATACTCGCAGTATTTTCCAAATACTGCCATTATGATCGTTCTACCGGTTGTTTAGAGATTTTATCAGGAGCCAAAGTTCATAGTCGGAAACGCGTAAACGTAACAAGTACTTAACTTACACGGCTTGGACCCAATTGTCAGTACCGGGAGCAGTTGCGACTGGGTTCTTCGGCTCCACAATTGGAACGTATAGGAACGTCGACCGTAAGCCACCATCGATCCCGCCGCTTACGCAGCGGGTTCTGACAATCGGGCCCCCGTGTCTATCCGCCGAACCTTTCGTAACGTATCCAATGTTTTCGATAGGCTGTCTGCCAGTTGATCTTTGCCCTTTTGACGCTCCCGGGAACTACGACCTTTTTGCCGTGCCAAAGGCCGCTCTCGTCCTGTTCCAATCCTGACCAGAAATCCTCGGGGAAAACACCATAGCGGGGCTTTGCACATGAGCTGACATGGCCCTCGTCCATTTCGCGGACACAGCTCATATCAAAGAACCGGGCATCGCTTCGAATAACATAACTGAGCAGATCAAAACACGCGGCACCGACAGTAACGTCATATGCCACCTGGAACTCCGCACCCATGTTGAACGCAGATACTCTGATGAGACGCTTGTCGTCCAAATGGCCGATCAAAAGGGGAATGGCGTCTTTTCCGAGGGCGAAGATAGCTTCTATCTCGGGTGCTACGGTAAATATATACATAGCGTCGTCGCCCCAGACCCCGCGTACACCTTCGGCGTCAACCAATGCGGTGATCAGCTCATCATTTCGGGCCTTTTCTTTCTTAGAAATACCTTGAGCGAACGATACTGATGTGACGATAAAGACCGTTAACATCAAACAGACGGATCGTGAAAAAGTACTGATCATCAAAATTCCTCTGTAACGGCCCCGCCTATTCGTCGGTGTCATTGGCTAGCTTAGCGGTGACGGCCATATAACGCATATCATTGCCCTCAAAGCCCTGCCGGTAATAATTGAGAAAGACCGCGACGTTTCCCTCGTAATACCAGACCTGCTCGATCGAGTATGACGTCGGGCATCCGCGGATCCCTGGGATGCTAACGTCCTTTTGCAGGACCTGCACGGGAAAGTCGCCGTGGTTGATATCAGGCTTGATGGTCAAAACGATGCCCTCCTCGGCGCTGTCCGAATCGCCTGGGTACAGTTGGCACTTAAGCTTCGTCGGTGTCGAGGCTAGAATCAGCTCGTAATATTGCTCGTTTCCAGGATTGACCGGGTACTCGATGGTCGTAAAAACTATTCTCGCCGGATCGTAATCGGGTGACAGTGCCTCGCCCTGATAGAACGGCACCATTTTGTCCTTTGACGAGCCATCCGCTTTCGTAATAGTACGTCTCTACCAGGGTCGGCTTATCAAAGCTGTGATCGCCGGGCAGATGGGCCGCAACGATCTTACCCAGGTTGCCGCGAACGATCTTGAATTTTCTCAGATTTGCCGCAACGCTTGCCTTATACCGTGACAGTCGGGGAGCACGCAGAGATTCCTTTTCCCCGTCAGAACCCCATTCGAAAACTGATGGACGCACCGCGAACGTATTTTTAACAACATTGACGAAATAGGTCGTGGCATATTCGCCGCCCGCCCCGTCCCATTCGCCGGATTCCTCAAAGGCGAGAAACCTGCCGTCCTCTGAAAAGCCAATAAACTTGAAATTGGCATCATCACCCGCCAACACAGTGGCCGACACGCTCAATAAAAACAGAGCCGCAAAAAACAACGTTCGTAATTTACTCATAATAGTTTTCCGTTACCGATATCTATTTTTCCTTTTCTGTGAAACGACAAGGTCGCGGCATCGCTATGGGATCGGTATCGTGTTGACCAATATTGGACCCTCGACGCAGTAATACCAAACGACCAAGGTGATAATCTCACCATATCGTGTCCCATAGACATGCCCCCACCCACAGAGAGCACTGTGTGTTCCCACAGCCGAATGCCAGGTCGATATTTAATCGTACTCCGTTCGCACGTCCGAACCTGTTTCTAGGCTAGACCTGCCCGAACTCGGATGAGCGATGAGTCTCGGACTTATCGAATGTGCCCCACTACGGCCGTGCCGCCGCTTACCACAAAGACTGCGTCTCCGCGGCTTTGACGCTCTATTTGCGGAATAGTTTATGTTTTTCCGCGAGCTTGTATAAGAACCCTTGCGGCTACGCCGCCGTCTCCATTGATCTGTTTAGTGATCGGTTATCAGCGGCTCGTTTTCTAATGATCGGCCATGCCATTGTCGCGAACCGAATAAAGATTATTCGTCCCGGGCTGTTTTACTCAGCACCTGCGTCGTATCGAGATTGATAGGTGAATATCATTATTCCGGCGGACTTCTCGCTTCGTCACATCAAAACGATCTTCTTACGCCCGTTTTCCGAAAGACAGGCAGGCGGTGATGTGCAACCGAGGTTAGGTAGTATGCGGGATCGTCTCTTGAAACCTGAAACATTCGAATTGAGCGGCGGCCTAGCCGCAAGAGCTAAAGGGGAGACTATCGGAAAAGCACAGCTTTTCCGCAAATAGAGCGGCACAGCCCACCTTTTTAATTCTAGTTTCATTGGTTTAAGCTGAGTATTTGTACGATTTCGGCAATTTTGGTTCTTTGTCGCTTTCGTTTTCTTGGTCGTTCTTTAGGACTTTGACGACGTGGCGGTTGATTCGGGGTTGAACAGGTCTGAAAGTGTGATCCAGCCACGAATCTGATCGGCGACGATTCGCCAGATACGCCATCTACCTCGCGGTTGCGGCTGAGTCTTAAAGCCCGTTTCTCGATCATCAGGGCGTAAAGGCTTTTGCCCAAAAGATAGACCTGTGCAAGGTGTGAACCGCGTCTGGCTCTCAGGGCATCGAGATTCAGTACCGATTTGAGCCGCTTGATAACAAGTTCGATCTGCCAGCGTGCCTGATAAACTTACCGATGTCCTGGCTGATACTTGCTCCGGTTTGAAAGATGTCAGTATGATCACCAGTCGGCCAGATATAAAGTGTCGGCTTTCGGCGTTCCGCGAGAATCTTTTGATGAGCGCCGCCGTATTTTCCGGCGTGCTCTCTCGGCGGCAGATTCCGACAAACGAAAGGCGTGCAGAAACGCTTCCTGAGCTCTTTGCCCGCATCGATCTTCACCGCGATCGTCACCTCGCGTTCACCTTCGTGCTTTTTCAGTTCGTCGGCAATTTTGAGATGAACCCCTGTTTCCGACAGCATTCGAACTCGATTCGTGGCATATCGCACGATAAATTCCGCTCCCTTTTTCTTCACCGCCAGTAACTGTTGCGGTCTTGTATATCCAGAATCCGCCACGACCACATCGCCCGCTCTCCATTCGTACCGGTCCAGGCTCTCGCCTGTCCGGTTATTCGTGACCTCCAGCGAGACCACCCGCTGCTGCATCCAATCCCATGCCAGATGAAGACGGTAGTCCGAGTTTGTCGCACCCGGAGCCTGAATGCATGTGCCGTCAACCAGTATCAGCCTGTTCGAATATTGGGCGATCTCCCTTTCCGGTTTTGGCAGCATCTCCTGCAGCATCGCGGCCAGCCATGGCTCGCACACCGACAGCCTTCCGCGTACCGCTTCATCCGACATACGCCGTCCGATCTGTGTGAAATTCGCCGCCACCTCACGCAGCGAATAGTCCAGTCCGCAATACAGCATCACCGCTCTCAACAACTCCTCCGGACTGCGAACCGCTCGCGATCTGCTAAACGCCCGAAACTCTCTCGCTTTTTCACCGATTCCGGCCGGTAACTCTTGAACTATCTTTTCAAAAATGGTATCTGCTATTAATAGAGATGGCATCTTGAAGTTACACTCCTCAAAAGGTTTGTTTTGCACCTTCATTATGTCATCTCTTTTCAATACTTTACACCCTTAACTTGGCGCCTAGCGGCACAGCCGCAAAGTTAATTTATTTTCAACGAATTCCGATCCACTATGAAAATATGGCGATCGAAGAACTCGACCATTATATTTCAAACTACATTCTAAGGAAAAATCCACTTCATCATGATATTGACGGAGCACCATTTAGAATCGGACAGCAGGGAAAACAGGGTCAAGGCTGCGTTATTGCGATATTGTAATGAAACTGAAGTAAGACTAATCTGGGACTCAGGAACCGCAATATCGCAGGCGTGACCCCACATCTGACCGTTTCGAAGGCGGCAGCACCTATCAGTAAAATATCTATCATCTCTGAGCTCCTGCATTCCTCAAGATCTCGATCAGAGAACTGTTCTTGTTCGCCTCCGCCAGTTTTAGTAGGGTTATGCCATTTTTGTCTTCGACATTCACATCGGCCTTATTGTTCAGCAGTAACTCGACCATCTTCGTGTCATTGTTTTCAACCGCGTAGATCAATGCGGTTTTGCGCTCATTATCTTTCAAATTAGGATCAGCACCCTTAACCAGTAACTTCTGAGCTATAGGGATCGATCGCTTGAAGGATGCTTCGATCAAAGCAGTCTTCCCGAACGTGTCCTGTAGGTTTACTTCCGCACCTTTCGCCAATAACAGTTCGACGACCGGCTCGCTTTCCCGATCCGCAGCTTCAATAAGCGCTGTTTTTCCGAACCAATGTCTGGCGTTAACTTTTGCACCGTTCTCCAGCAGCAGCCTAACGATCTCAGCCTTAGCAGAATCGTAGGTGCTTTGCACTGCGTGTATTAGCGGCCCATCTTCGTTAAATGTCGCTGATGGCGTTGGCATCGGCACCCTTATCGAGCAACAGTCTAATGACTCCCGAGTCGTCCGCGTTCCCGGACAACCACATTAAAGCTGTTTCGCCGCGACCATTACGAGCGTTGACATCTGCCCCTTTTTGGATGAGCAGCGAAGCGATCTCGCTCATCCCCTGCGTCGCCGCTGCCAGTAAGGCAGTTCGTTTGAGCGAGATGTGAACCCCCTTTTGAGGGTTTGCCACGGCGTTCACTTCCGCGCCTTTATTTATCAGCAGCGTTACGACGTTCACATGGCCTTCAGCTGAGGCAAGCATCAAAGGCGTTTGATCCTCACTATTTCGGGCGCCGATCTCTGCGCCGCTCGCCAATAGCCGCTCAACACGGGCCAAATCGCCTTTCTCAGACGCAGCGAGCAAGGCATTATTCTTGCTTTGAGAGCCTTTCCCGGGGAGGTTCGGGCGGGATTGACCATGGACATTGTTTGCTCCGTACATCAACGAAAAGATCAAAAATATCCATAACAACTGCCTGAATTTAAACATCCGAATCACCTCATTTTATTGTGCAGTGTCTAACACCGACCAGCGAGCCGAATTATAGGTTACAGGACAAAACAGGGTCAAGCCTGGGTTATTGCGATCCGGACACCGGAAGTAAGACAGAGTCAGGGCCGGCAGGGATGCCGGCGTTCCATTAAGTGTGGGCTACGGGGTTGTTTAGGATCCCGCGGACCTTTTCTGCGAGGGCATCGGGTGTAAACGGCTTTTCGATAAACCCGGCGCCGGCGCCCAGCAGGTCGCTTTCGGTTATCGAGTCATCAGTATAGCCCGACATAAAAAGAGACTTGATCTCAGGTAACCGTTTGACTATCAGTTTTTGCAGTGCGACGCCGCCCATATTTGGCATGATCACATCGGTCAGCAGCATATGGATGGGATCTGAATGACTGTCGCATATGGCCAGCGCTTCTTTACCGCTGCCGGCAACAAGCACTTTATAGCCGTTACTTGTCAGTATCTCGCAGACAAGGTTTCGTACGAGGTCCTCGTCCTCGACCAGTAAAATGGTCTCTGAGCCCGAGTGTTTTTCCGCATCGTCTATCCACTGTGGTTTCTCGATAGGCTTGTCGACACACGGGATATAGATCTTGAATATCGTGCCGTGACCGATCTCGCTGTAGACGGTGATGTCACCGCCCGATTGTTTCACGATGCCGTAAACCGTCGCCAGGCCGAGCCCCGTTCCTTTGCCAACCTCTTTGGTCGTGTAGAACGGGTCAAAGATGTGCCGTTGGATCTCCTCGCTCATCCCTTCACCCGTATCCCTCACCGTCATTCTTATGAATTTCCCTGGTGAGACTTTGATATGCTGACTAATATAATCGCCGCCGAGTGTCAACGTTCTTTGTTTCAATGG
Source organism: Blastocatellia bacterium (assembly GCA_963834975.1). Lineage (GTDB taxonomy): Bacteria > Acidobacteriota > Blastocatellia > Pyrinomonadales > Pyrinomonadaceae > OLB17. The sequence continues at coordinate 500,411 of CAWIDZ010000010.1, read as the reverse complement.
TCAGCGTTCCACCGTCCGGCATCGCGTCGCGGGCATTCACGGCAAGATTCATAATGACCTGTTCTACCTGGCCGGGGTCCGCTTTGATGTTTCCCAGATCCGGGGCTAACACCGTCCGCAGTTCTATATTTTCTCTAATTATACGCCTGAGCATTTTATCGACCTCAGTGATAGTCGTATTGAGATTGTATACACGCGTATTCAATACCTGCTTTCGGCTGAAGGCTAGGAGCTGCGTGGTAAGCTCTGCCGCTCGTCCGCCGGCGCGTCTTATTTCCATAACGCTATTCCGCAGAGGGTCACTCTCGGGGATCTTTCTCAGGGCCAGGTCGCTGTAACCATTAATGGCGGTGAGCAGATTGTTAAAATCGTGTGCGATACCCCCGGCGAGAACACCAACGGCCTCCATCTTTTGTGCTTGTCTGAATTGGTCCTCGAGCTGCCGCCGCTGGGTAATGTCCCAATTTACACCGATCATGCGAAGCGGTGTACCGTCGTCAGACCGCAAAACGTCGGCGTAAGCCTCGAGAGTTCGTACCTCGCCGCCGGGCAGGATGACCCGAAACTCGGTATGGAAATCCTTAATACCGTCGAGGGCCGCTTTAGTCTCGGCATCGCCCCTTTCGCGATCATCCGGATGGAGCCCCGCCGTCCACGCCTCGTATGCTCCGCTAAAGTCCTCTGCACAAATGCCGTAAAGCTCATACATCTTTGCGTCCCACACCATCTTGTCGCCGACTATATCCCAATCCCAGATCCCAAGTTTTGCCGACTCTGCCGCCATTCTCAGGCTCTGCTGACTCTCCAACAGCAGCTCCTGTGCCCGCTTTTTCTCGGTAATGTTGTCGAACACGGCAACGAAGTGTTTCCTGTCCGAGCTGTAAACAGTAATAGAAAGCCAGGCGGCCAATTGCGGGACGAATGCCTCAAATTTCTCGGGTTTGCCGGTCAATGCTACCCGTCCATAAATTTCGAACAGGTCAGGGTTAGTGTCCAAATGCCCCGGGATCAACTTGCTGACCCTTTTACCGACCACATCCGCCAGCCCGGTGAGCGTTTCAAATGCCCCGTTGACTTCGACATAGGTAAAGTCGACCAACGTGTCATCTTCAAAGATGGTATCGCAATAAGCATAGCCCTCGAGCATGTTCTCAAATAGAGAGAAATATCGCAGTTTGCTCTCGGCCAGGGCTTCCTGGGTCAGCTTCATCTGTGTGATGTCTTCGCCGATACTCGCCATGCCGACAGTTTCACCTGATGGCGAACGCAGTACCGAATTATTAAATCGTATAAGCCGCCTCTCACCCGACCGGGTAACGATCTCGTTCTCGTAATGCCATGCGGCCGGCACGTTGGCCAGTAAGTCGGTAAATGTTTTCTCCATTTCGGGCAAGAGCTCCGGCGGTACAAATATCTCGGCCCATGACCGGCCCATTATCTCTTTGCGTTTCCAGCCGGTAAGGCGCAGCAGGTAATCATTGCAATAGGTGATCAGACCATCGCGGTCGAGCATCACCGACACTAACTCCAGATTGCGAAGCATCTCACCGAGTCTCTGCTCACTCTCACGCAGCTCCTCTGCCGCCTGATGCCGTTCGGTGATATCGGAAACGATGCCGATGTGCCGTGCCAGCTCGAGGCCCCGGATCTGAAATCCACGGACGGCCACCCAACGTATCGCACCGTCCGGCCGTACTATCCGATACTCAATCTCGAGGGTTTGTCCTTCTTGTGTGAGTGCATCGAATGCTCCCATCACACGTTCACGGTCCTCCTGAAAAATATAGTCGGGCCACTTTTCAGGCTCTGCATAAAGGCTCTCGACGGGACGGCCCCAAACCGTTTCAAAGGCGGGGCTGACATATTGCACTTCGTGCATGTCCGGCGAGCGGATCCAAAATACATCGGTGATGTTTTCCGCCAATTGACGAAATTTCTCATTGCTCTCGCGAAGGGCCGTGTCGGCGTTGGTCCGCTCAGTGACGTCCTGAGCCATAACGACAATACCGATCGCCTCGCCGTTCAGGTCAAAATAAGGCACCTTGTCCGTTTGGACCCAGATCTTATTTCCGTCGGGGCCTGGCAGCGATTCGACATAGGCGAGGTTTGGCTGTCCGGACAGTATCACTTTCAGATCGTCCGCAAAGAACTTATCCGCTTCGTCCGGGTATATATCGACCGATGGCCGTCCCTCTATCTCGGCGATTGGTAAACCGGCAGAATCCGCAACACGCTGGTTTACCCGCAGGATCAAGTTATTGGTGTCCTTGAACCAGATCATCGCGGGCATCAGGTCAAAGAGCACCCGCAGCTCTGTTTGCTGCCGCTCGAGTTCGTTCTCTGTACGCTTTCTTTCCGTTATATCCCGTGCAATTCCCTGAATTCCGGTTGCCACACCGTTCTCAGAGATGACCCGCGAATTGATCTCGACCGTTATGCGGCGGCCATCCTTTGTTACGATCTCGATCTCATAGGCAGAACCATTTTTACCGGCGAGTTTGGCTGAAATATACTGTTTGGCTCTTTCGAGATATTCCGGAGCTATTATATCGGCCATGTTCAGCTTTAACGCTTGCTTTCGCGTGTAGCCGGTGACTGAAAGGACCGCCTCATTGACGGATGTATAATTGCCGGCGATATCGTGTGTGTAGATGATGTCGGTCGCATTCTCGACAAGATCCCGATAACTCTCCTCCGACTTTCGTAACTCATCTTCGATCCGCTTGCGTTCTATGGCCAGTGCGATCTGATCCCCGACAAGCGTGAGAAAGGCGAGATCGCGTTCGCTATACACATCCTCGTCTTCATAATGCTGCAGTACGAGTACACCGATAATGCCCGACGGCGTTCGCAGCGGTACGCCCAGCCACGACGCTGAGACACTGCCGATCTGTTCGGCCTCTCCCTCGTCTTCGAGGCGGTGCCTTGTTTCCCTCGTCAATCGCAAAGGCACCCCTGAACGCAAAATATAACTCGCAAAGCCCCTCCCTTGGATCTTAGGTTCGGGATGGGCATCGCGTTGATCCGCCCAGAACTCAAAACGGACCGAACCCGTGTCGGGGTCCTGAAGCATCACAAAACAATTTTCGGCATAAACCAGGCGGCCGATCAGGCGATGAACAAGCTTTAGAAATTGGCCCAGGTCCGGTGTTATGACAGCGCCCTCGATGATCTCAGACAAGATCTGCCTTTCATTTTCGGCCCGCTTGCGGTCGCTGATATCCCGGGCGGTACCCTGGATACCGACCGGAACGCTTTTCTCGTAAATTACCCGCGATCGAGACCTCAACGGCCACGCGGCTGCCGCTTTTGTTGATGATCTCGATCTCGTACGCAGGCATTTTCTTGCCGGCGAGTTTTGCGGCGACCATTTTCCCGGTCAGACGCCATGTATTCCGGAGCGATAAGGTCGGCTGTGTTCATCGCCATGGCTTCGCCCGGTGTATAGCCCGCGATGTCCTCACATGCTTTGTTTACAGACGTAAAATTGCCGTCAATATCGACCGTATAGATCATGTCGGTCGCGTTCTCAACTAGTTCACTATACTTCGCCTCAGACGCCCGGCCTGTCCGTTCGGCTTTTTGGCCCTCTGACATCACCTCAAGCGTTCTCCGCTGAGTTCTCGTCGAAAAGGGAAGAAAAAGGAATGGGAAGGGGGGGGTGTTTTTGGGATGGTGGAGGTGGCAGAGGAAATGAGTGTTTGGGATACTACGAGCAGACGCTCATATTCGGTATTGACGACCTTGTAACATTCGCAGACCGCTTGCTCTAGGCCTTGGCGGTCGAGCACGGTGATGGTCCCGCGAATATTTTTAATGAAGCCCAGCGCAGCCAACTTTTGGGCGGCCAATGTCACCCCTTCGCGGCGAACACCGAGCATATTTGAGATCAGATCATGCGTCATTACCAGGCGATCTGAGTCCAGCCGGTCATGGCTCAGCAGCAGCCAGCGGCAGAGTTGCTGCTCAACCGAATGGAGCCGGTTGCAAACGGCTGTCTGCGAGATCTGTGTTATCAATGCCTGGGTGTAGCGGAGCAGCAGATTATGAAATGCGCCGCCAAGCGTAAATTCATCCCTAAGCGACTTGGCGTCCATTTTGTATGCCTCACCCGCGCTTTGGACTATTGCACGGTTGGTCGTTGTTTCGCCGCCCATAAACAACTCAATGCCAAGAATGCCATCGTTACCGACCACGCCGATCTCGGCTGTAGAGCCGTTTTCCATGAGATAGAGCAGCGACATTATCGCTGTCGTCGGAAAATAGACATATTTCATCTTATCGCCGGTCTCATGCAAAACCTCGCCGAGATCGAGCGACACGAGTTTGAGGTGATCATCGATACGGTTGTATTCGACTGCCGGCAGAGCGGCAAGCAAACGATTTCTCAGGGCTGGGTTGGCGGTTGAGTCAGGAGGCATAAAAGTCGTCTCCTAGGTACGAAACAACACTAAAATATACCCAACGGACATAAATAGCAAATGCCCTTTGGCCCCCAAATGGGTTCTTTGAAGGGATGGCTGGCGGGTAGCGGATCGTTGATATTAGAGGGCGCCAAGCGACATTCTGGTGACAAACGGCGACCTTATAACTAGTAACGAGCGCTCTTCTCGCATTCTATGGCTTTTAACTGTCGATACCGCGTGTGGCACACCATCGATCGACATCAATTCGGCGTGACGGTTCCGTCATCGGCGATATTTGGGGCGTTGGCGCCAAAGTCGGCGACTGATAGTTTGCGGACGAGGCCGATGGCGGCTTTTGATGGATCGAGCTGCGGGCCGCCTTTGCCCTCTTGTTTGCCGGGGATGATCTTGCCGCTGATAAATTTGCCGTCGGGGCCGATGGTCACCTCGAGTATCTCGGTCAGGGCGGTTTCGGCACGCAGCGTGAACATTCCATAGGTCGCGAAATTGCCCAGTGAATAGCAGATCAGGTGGCCGTTGTAGATCTCAAGGCCGCGCATCACGTGCGGGCCGTGGCCGAGGACGAGGTCGGCGCCGGCATCGATAACGGTGTGGGCAAAGAGCGGCAGATTGCCGCGGGCCTCACCGGCGAATATCTCGGTCCGGTTGGGGACGTGCTGCTGGTCCGTTCCCTCGGCACCGCCGTGGAACGAGACGACGACCAGATCGGCGCGTTTTTTTGCCTCGGTAACAAGCCGTTTGGCGTTTTCCAGATCGTTGACATTTGGGACGATTCTGTTGTGGGCAAAGCCGATAACCGCGACCTTACGGCCTTTGACCTCAAGATAAGCGGTCGAAAATTGTTCGTTATCACTGCCCGCATATTTGATGCCGAGTTCGTCGAGCGTCTTACGTGTACTCGCGCGGCCATAATCACCAAAATCGCCGGCATGGTTGTTGGCGACGCTCATTACATCAAATCCGGCATCTTTCAGATATTTGCCGTAACGCGTCGGTACGCGAAAAGCAAAACAGCGTTTCGAAAGCGGAGGGCATTTTGAGGTCGAGCCGCCCTCGAGCATCGGGCCTTCGAGATTGCCAAACGTCATATCTGCTTTCGACAGGATCGGCGTGACCTCTTTCAGGATGTCGGCACCGTCATTCGGCGGCAGGAAAGTGTCGTTGATCGACGTCGAACCGAGCATAATATCGCCGACTGCGGCGATCGTTATCGGCTCAGTGTTTTTGGGCGTCGCCTCGGGTTTCGGCAGTGTTAGCAGGCTCCTCGCTGCTGACAACCTTTGGCTGGCAAGCCAGCATAACAAATAAGGTAAAGACCAGGGCCAGTGAAGTCGAAAATGTGATCTGGTTTCTCATAATTTGCGCTTGTCGATCTCCGGCATGGGTTAAGATGCTTTTCCTGACTATCGGGGGTGCAGGTTTGATGCAGAGTTCGCTGCAGCTAAAATTTTACCATTAAATGCAATAGTCCGGCCTGAAGATCGCCGGCAGGGGATCGGAAAAGGGTGCCGCGAACGGCACCCTTTTCAAATTGTGATGCGTTGAGCCTTGTTATGGCCCCGTAATATCCAACCGGCCGGATGTCGGGATCACACCGTCGGTTTGGTCGTTGAATCGGAATCCACTGATGGTCAGCCGGGACGAGTTGCCCGTTCGGCCGGCGGCTATGAACCGCAGATCTATCAGGACGCCGTCCCCGGTGACCGGCACCGCGCCATAGACGGCTACCTTGAGCAGTCCGGGCCGCGGTGAATTGGACACTACTGACAATCCCTGGCTTATGGTCCCGGCGAGGTCAGCCGCGATATCGGCAGGCGTGAGTACCGCCGGATCATATTCGATATCAAATTGGTATGAGGTGATACCACGACCCCTAAGATTCTCTATCCTCAAGGGGACCGTGACCTGCGTGCCCCGCCCAGCCGCGAGATCAGAGATCGAGACCCTGACCGCGGTGCCCGGATCTATGATGCCCGTTGTTCGGGCCTGCCTCGGACCGGCCGGCGACCAATCGCCGTTTATGTCGCCCATCAGCAGGGCGAGATAATTCTGCGAACTGTCCTCTCTGACATCAGGTGTTGTGGATGCAGGAGTGAACTGCCACTTGCCGGCTTGATTTGCGGGGTTTGGAATGCCGACTACCCACTGTGCTATGAGGGCCGCGTCATACGACGAGACCTGGCCCAGCCCGCTGACATCCGCCGCCCGCAGTTGTGTCGGACTGAGCGTTATCAGCTGAACGACATGTTGAGCCACCAGTGAGGCATCATCGCTGAATATGCCGTTCGGTGCCATCATGTCTTCGTCAGGCCTCGACGGCGTCACGGTGTATGCACCGCTGCTAAATCCACTGAGCCCATAGTCGCCGTTCGCATCGGACAGGGCAAAGAAGTTGATCCCGCCTGCCGCCGAGATCTTTGCGTCATGGACCGGAACAGGCGTAACCGCCGGCACCGGATAAGCTTCGTTCTCAAGCGTTACGCGTCCGGCAACTGTGCCGGAGATGACCGTGAGCGTGCCGCTTGTGACATTTGAGCAGACGAGCCCGCCGTTATACAGGAAATTTGTCAGCGTAAGAGGTGTCGACGAACCTATCTGGCCGATCACCTTAAAGTGCAGATCAACGACCGTCCCCGCACCGGTGAACTCAGTCGAATCAAATACCGAAACAACCAACGAACCGGCTCGTCGACGTATTATAGGTCACCTGTGCTCCCGGGCTGACCGTTCCGTTTGTTACCGAGATATCAGCGGGCAGCGGGCTCAGGACAGCCGGATCATAGTTGACCGTAAAGTCACCCGATATCACGCCGAGGCCGGTCAGATCTGAGGTGTTAACGGGTATAGTGACCGGCACGCCCGCAGCGCTGCCATGTGACGTCAATACCGGAGTATTGACATCAGGGCATGACGGCGACGGCGTCGGGTGTCGGTGTCGGGACCGCCCCGACGGGAATGAATTCTGACGTATTTCCGTCAGCGTCTGATGCCGTTGATGTAAGCAGGTCCGAAAGGGTCACACCCAGGGCATCTGCATTTCCCAAATTCACCTCCTTAAGGTCTCCGGCACTCTGGTCGTTCTCAGTCCAGAGATCCGAATCAAGGAAGGTCTCACCCTGGCCTGACGGGTCAGCCTTGAAAAATTCGATATAGATGCCATCAGCTCCATAGTTGGCGTTCGCCGGGTCAGTATCCAGCTTGTACTGGATCAAAAGATCGCCGTTGCCATCGATCGAAAAATTGTCGATCTCAGGATAATTCTGTAGCCGGTTTGGCCCCTCGTCCGGGTCGCCGGTGTCGTTATCTGTGATCCCCGGCAACCCGAGGTCAATGCCGATGCCGGTGTTTCCAGAGATCTTATTTGAGCGAACGACGTTGCCGGTCGAACTCTGAAGTGGTTGATCCGGCTTAGGGTTTTGTTCCCCGTCGTCGATCAACACGCCGTTGCCGCCGTTACCAAAGATCGTATTTCCATTGTCAGGATTGTCATCTCCGATGGTGGTGTTGCTGGCCCCGAGTGTCACGTGAACCCCGTTCAGGACGTTGCCAAATCCGGGCGAATTAAAAGCATCAACAGTACCGATAAGGTTGCGCTTAATTTGATTTGCGATCGATTGACTGCCCTTAACCAAAACCCCGCTAAGCCCGTTGCCGGAAACTGTATTGCTGTACAGCGGGGCAATACCGCCAATGGCGTTATTCGCAGCATTTTCGATCATGATGCCGTTTCCAAGATTACCGAGCCTGGTGACTAGTCACACCTTGTTTGATCACACCGACGGCGTTGCCGAAAAGGTTATTGTGGTGAGCCTCAGAACCGTTAACTGAGATCCCGTTCCCCGAATTGCCCGCTATCGTATTGCTTCTAAGCGAATCACTCGGGTCGCCTATTACATTGTTTGGAGCATCAATGATCTCAATGCCGTCACCGCCGTTGCCGAGGCCTGCGCTCCCATCGGCGTCGGTGCCGATTATAGATTGGTTTACCTGATTATCGGTTGCATCAACGCCCTCTATAGACACGCCCGGGCCGCTGTTGCCGCTGATGATGTTCTTCGGCGAAGCAGTATCTTCGCTTCCGACGAGGAATCCGCTTACATTTGTAAGTTTCACACCGGCGATGGCGTTTGGGGCATTGGTAAAAATATCGCCGATCTTTGCCACGCCTATCAGGTTGCCGGTCACTTTACCGAACCAGCCGCTGCCTGACGGCCGGTGTCGCCGTGGAGCGCCCGCCTCTAAAACGGTATCGTCAACGAGAATGCCATTGCCGCCGCTATTACCAATAGTGTTCCCATCGATAGTGATATTCGGCGCGTGCATTACTTTAACGCCGTCACCGCCATTTCCGATCGCCGTCCCATCCGGAGCAACCCCGACGAAATTAGATCCGACGACATTGTCTGCCGCCTCGGGGCCGTCGAAGAAGATACCTTCCTGAGTATTTCCACCAATAATGTTCCCCAGATCCGTCAGGTCGCACGGTTCGCCCTCGATGCAGGTCGCCGGATCGCCGCCTATAATATTGTTTGCCGCCTGTATGATGTGTATTCCATTCAGATTCGGCAATGCCGCATAGCTCGAGGATTGAATGCCGATCCGATTCCCCTGGATCTTATTGTTTTGCGGGAACCTGTCCGGGGTGACAGAGAATATGGGGCTGAGGTAGATACCGCTGCTTGAGTGGCAAGATATTACGTTACCCTTCCCGCCCGAACGTGAGCCGCCAATTGTATTATTCATCGCGTTCTCGCCCACGTTGACGCCGGTGACGCCGTTCGCCTGGCAGCCGGTCCCATCCTGACTGGTCCCAATGAGATTGCCCTGTACGAGATTGTTTGATGTCGACATATCAAGGGTTGGGGCATTACCAGGTGGAAGTCTCATAGCATCCAGCTTTTCCCATGACTGGCGATTTTGCTGTGCAAAATCTTCGCCGATAAATACACCGACGTATGTATTTCCAGAGATCTGATTGGCAGAGATGGTATTGCTCTGAGCCTTTGAGATCGCAACGCCAATGCCATTCGGCACTGAGTTATTGCCGCTGGCATCTGTTCCGATTCGGTTATTTGAGACGGTGTTATTTATTGTCCCGTCGCGAAGTAAGACTCCCCCGGCAAGGTTCCCTGAAATAAGATTGTTGCTGATATTCGTGTTGCGAACGTTGCCGATCGCTAAAACGCCTATATTATTTGCATTAGATCCACTCGAGCCTCCATCGGGGCTTGTACCGATGCGATTGTAGGTGATCTGATTTCCGTTAACGGCTGCCGGGTCCGCGGTTCCAAGGGCGATCGCTATTTGTTGGCTGCCGATAATATTTGGCGAGCTTTGCACACCGCCGATCTTATTGTTTTGCCCCGCGATCCCGATCCCTGTTATACCGCCAAGGCCGGCGGAGCCATCCTTCGTAATTCCGATATAGTTCCCGTAAACCTCATTTAGGGTAGTCGTTGAATCCATCGTTATCTGCCAACCAGCGGCAGGGTCAGCGATCCCACCATTTCCCGAGATCACATTTCTTTCCTCAAAACTTCCCCCGATGATGTTTTTCTTGGCGCCGGTAATAATGTTGATACCGCTTATACCGTTTGGTATTACCTGAGTTCCGTCGACGTTTGTTCCGATCAGATTTCCGGATATACGATTGCTCTCGGCATTGGTCCCCAGGCTGATGCCATGAGCAACGCTGCCAGAGATGATATTGCCGTCGCCATCGATCTCGCCCCCAACAAGATTATTTTTGGCTCCGCTTCCGATAACGATCCCAATGCCGTTCATCAGGTTCACATTGCCGGTCCGGTCAGTGCCGATCTTATTGTTCTGAATCTTATTGTTTTGCGTATTTGAGCCGGCCATCAGGATCGCGGCATCACAGTTTGAGATCACGTTTCCGGCATAGGTGCGGCCGATGTTGCTATTGGTCACGCGGTCACCCATTGCGATCCCGTACTGTGGTGAAACCGAAGGGTCAGAGGTCAGCCCGTCAGCATTCATTCCGATATAGCAATTAAAAATGCCGGTGCCGTCGATATTGCTCGCACCGGCCCCAACGAGTATCCCGGTGCTGAATCGATTGATAGCCAGTGCGTCCACAGTAACTTTGCTGGCCTGAATATTAAGCGCAGCCAAAGTACCGCCGCTTCCCTGGACCTCACCTTGTAATTCAATTAACGGACTATCGGTGTAACCGGGTTGGCTGGTGCCGTTTATCGTCACCTTCTCCGTAATAGACGGTAGTAAATTGGCGATCGGAACGGTTATTGTGTGGATCCCGCCGCCCGGTATGTCAAAGTTAATGACATCAAACCCGTTCCGGGCGTTGGCCTCTTGTATCGCCGCCCTCAGGCTGCACTGAAGATCGGGCATTACAAGATCGACATCGCACACCCCATCAGCTGTATTCGGATCACTCTCATCGGTTTCAACGGTAACGATTATGGGTTGAATACAACTCAGTTGAGGGGCATCGGCCGACAGATCCTGAAAAGTGCCTGAGGTACAAACACCCGCTGCACATGAAAATTCGCTTGTGTTTCCATCAATATCAGTGGCTGTTGCCGTAAAGGTTGTCTGCATGGGAATTATAGGATTTGGCGAGGTAAAATTGAACGCTGCAAATCCGTTTCCGTCCGTTTGGACATCGATAGAACCTATGTAATTAGACCCTTCACCGTAATTGGTCGGGTCGGCCGCGGGGCTCTGATAAAAGTCGATCACGTATGGATTTGCGACTTTGCTGCGAAGCGTGCCGGGCAATGTGACCGTACCGTCGCCGTTGAGCACAGGCGTTACCAATTCCGGGTAATTTTGATATCCGTTCGCACCTTGGTCATCGTCAAAACAGTCATTCGGGGTTACCCCGGACGGAAGCGGATCGGAGGGTGTCGCGATAACAAGGTCGATGCCGAGCCCGCCATTGCCCGCAATGCCATTACCCCTGATCGTTACATTCTCAGCCGGTGTTACTCCCGCAGATGGATGTTCGAACCGCGAAACAACCACGCCGGCACGTCCGTTGCCGATTATCACGTTGCCTTCGTTTCCACCCAGTCCACCGATCATTGTTCTGCCGTTACCTGAGACCGCAATACCGTTACCCGAATTGCCGAGCGGCACTCCCGAACCGTTTAGGCCGATCCAGTTGTTGACGACCGTCGCTGTTCCATACGTGCCGATACTCATTCCGTCGCCGCGTGTTCCGATGCCATCGCTCGTCGTTGCTGCTACTACATTCCTTTCAAACTGGTTAGTGCCGCCGATAGCGGCAGACACCGATGGGCCGGTGTAAACCAAGATCCCCCAGGAACTAGTTCCGCCAACGCCGTTTCCGACGCCGTCAATGCCGTCGGCTGAAACGCCAACCCGATTTCCTTTTACCTCAAATATACCCCCGGGTTCGAGAGCCTGCATTGACATTCCGAGGGCGTGATTGCCGGAAATCAGATTGCCGCCATCGATCGTCCCTCCCATACCGTCATTAAGCGGCCCGCCAACGGTCGTGCTGCCGTTATAGGTAACAATGCCGCTAAAATTTGGTAGTGCCGATGTGCCCGATCGGTTGGTCCCTATCGTGTTATTCACGATGAGTACCTGGCCAAAGCCTGATCTGTATATGCCGCCGCCGCCCAGATTCGGGCTGTAATTTCCTGAGATCAAATTACAAAAGCCTGTGCAGGCTCCCCCCGGTGTTGTATTTCCGGGAGCTCCGATAAAGACGAAATCAAGGTCGCTGGGGGTGGCCCACAGCGTATTGGTTAGGATGAAGATCCCGCCGGGGTTATTGCGCTGGTCATTTGGGATCGCGATCGTTCCGTTTACATCCGTTCCTATGTTGTTTCCCGCTATGAAGCAATACCCGCTAAGGCGATTGAAGCCGATCCCGGAATAACCGCACCACAGGCCGTCATACCCGTTATCAGAAATGGTATTGCGGCCATTTTCGGTGCTTGAACCTATTATTGTGTTGAGATTTGCAAGGGATGATATCCCGGCGGAACAGTTGCCCAGCGCGGCATTTCCACTTGCATTGGTTCCGATCAGGTTACCGCTGACAATATTGTCATGAGTAACCAGTTCGCCATTCGAAATGTCTATAAGGGCGTCCAGCGTAACTCCGCCTCCACTGCATTGGCCAAAACCGTTGGGATCGGAACCATTACCCGAAATTACATTACCTGCCCCGGCGTCGACCCCGCCTAACTCGTTATTGATGCCGGTAAAGAACATGCCATAGGAATTACCGAGTTTTATGTTCCCCAGTGAATTAGTGCCTATATAATTGCCGCGGATATGATTTTCATTTCCGCCCGTTATAGCGATACCGACTCCGGTTTTGTTTTCCGGTTGGTTGCCATTTCCCGACAGTATGTTTCGGGCAGCCGCGACAGTGCCGCCGACGGTGCATTGATCCGCGTCATAAATATGCACGCCGTTCGCATCGTTACCTTTTTTTGATGAGCCAGTCGGATCTGTACCTAGAAAATTGCCTTCGACTATAACGTTGGTTACATTTGGGAAACTCGATGTGCTGTAAACCGTGATCCCGCTGCCGCCGACCTGCGAGCTGCCGACGTCGGTGCTCGTAATGTGATTTATGCCAAGCCCGCGAACCATGCTGTTCGAGCCCTTGATCTTTAGCCCTTCGTGTCCGCCGGTCATCAGGTCACCTTCGATCTCGATGAGCGGAAGGCCTGCAAATCCGGGTTGGCTTGTACCGTCAATTATTGTTTGTTTGCTGATATCAGGAAAATTGGATAAGGGGTGGATCGTGTGAACACCCGCACCCGGTATGTTGAACAAGATCGTGGTGGTGCCCCCGATATTCATATTAGCAAGGAAAATGGCCCGGCGAAGAGCACATGTCGTCCCCGGCGTGACACAGTCACCGCCACTGTCGTCGTCCGTTGTATTTACGACAAATGTGACGTCCGGCAGCGACATTCTTACCGTTGGCGCACCATTCCCGAGCACGACAAGATCACTCAAAGCATCGCTATTCAGCCTCATGGCCACCAAACCGGCTGAGCCGGTCGAAGCATCGAGTTCGATCACTGACGCCTCCTTCTTAAAGGACGTATCGCCATCAGAGTGCACTTTTGCGACGATCAATAATTCGTTTGAGGCTCTATTGGCGACCGCCAAGTCATCGAGGCCTGAGTCAGAGAATCGCCCTTTAACCAGGTGACTCGACCCCGGGCCGCCAGCAGCGGCGGCAACAAGCCGTCCATCGGCAGCAAACGTTTCAATTTTAAACTTGGAAAATGGGACCGGTTTTGGCGCAAGCATCGCCTCGAACGCGGCCTTGCGGCGGGCGATTGTCTCGATCGTTTTCGCACTGGCGTCCGCCATCGTTTTGGCTCGCTTATCCGATGGCAGCGCTGAGAGCGTGTTGCGGAGCGAAGTGACCTTGTCCCCGATAACCTTTGACTGATCTTCTTTAAGTGCGGACGAATCCGCAAGGATCTGCCCCCGGGCATCCGCCTCGGCCTCGGTTCGCGGCAATTCTTGGCTTATTACACGGTAATTCCCGTCGACCGTATCCGTCGGCCGCATCGCCATCTGGCCAGTCCGGTCCAATTCGGCGGGGTCGAGTGTGTTTGCCGTAACTGCGACCTCACTGAGCTTTGCCTCCATCGAAATTATCCGCCCGTCACGCTGTGAGCAACGCGATACTATCAGCCCTTTCATTGCCAAATCGCCCGATCGAGATGTCGGCTATCTGAAATGACATTTGTCGGGACTGTACAAAGGCCGCCGGCCGCTGAATATCAGCATCGGCCTTGAGGTCGAGCGGATAGGCTGTTCCTCGTCCGTGAACGAGTGTCAACAAATTGCCGCCGGCAACTGCCACATCGCCATAGGCGTCCTTATCTACGTTACCTATCGCCAATGATGAAGCGGGCGAGCCGAGTCGGAACAACTCTGGCCGCCGGGCGAAGGCTCCTTCGGGATGCGCGTAGATCACCAGGGCGGCCCCACTCTTATCCCTTATGGCAACGGCAACATCGGACTGAAGGTCTTTTCTTCCTATCTCGCCGGTCGCGATGGCAGTGATCGCACCGCCTACACTAATAATGCGAGGAGGTGCGAAACCGCCTTTTCCATCGCCTGCCGCCAACAAAAGCCGATCCGCCCCTCTTTGCGCCGCCAAAATGTCCGCTTTTCCATCCGCGTTAAAGTCACCGGCTTTGAGATAGTCCGGCGAATAGCCGAGGTTGAATCGGGTGCCGGTCACCGAAAATGGTGACGCCTCGCCAAACTCTGCCAGATGTTGTTTTGCTTCGGGTGAATTGGGATAGATCGTATCAGCATTGCCTTTTAGCAATGTGATCCGCCCGGCGGCGTCAGCGATAACTAGATCCTGTATACCATCAGAATCAAAATCGGCCGCGGCAGATGCGACCGTCAGGCTGCCGTTCATTGCAGTCGGGTCCGTGACCGTCGATCTTGCCTCGTCAAAATTCACATGCGGAGATCCCGGCTTGTCAGGATCTGCGATCTTTTGTTTTACAGGCTTTTCTTCGTCCCCGATCAGGCTTTCGCCGGCGCCGGCCAGCACCCCATATATTGCCTGAACGGTACCCGGGAAAGCCGTTTGAATAAAAATTGCCAACAGGGCAATGACAAATAAGCCAGTGATCTTACGCATATCAATTCTCCAAGATTGGTGTCCT
The DNA here is from genome assembly GCA_963834975.1 of Blastocatellia bacterium. Taxonomy (GTDB): domain Bacteria; phylum Acidobacteriota; class Blastocatellia; order Pyrinomonadales; family Pyrinomonadaceae; genus OLB17. The sequence goes on along the minus strand of CAWIDZ010000010.1, from coordinate 485,305 downwards.
CAATCAATAGGGCGAGAAAATGCGCGAAAAGCGCCAACATAAAATATTAATTTTTTTACAAGACGCGGGATGCAGGGATGAGGTCCTTTCAGGAACAGGCTCTGGTTCTGGCCAACTTCACAAATAGGTCGGCACGACCATGATCGGCTTTGCTTAAATTTAGTAAAGATAAATGTTGCGATCATTCCTCCGCTAGTCACGTCAAAAAAAGAGGTGCCGGGGCACCCCTTTTTCAAAAGTTAGCTGTCGATCGCACCTATCTACGGTCCGGCTATCCGCAATCTGCCGCCAGAGGCAATTATATCTGCTGATCCGTTATTGAGGCGGAAACTGCTTATCGTCAACGGAGTTGATGTGCCCGTTTGGCCGGCGGCTATGAACCGCAGATCTATCAGCACGCCGTCGCCCGTAACAGGGATCGCTCCGTAAACTGCTACCTTGAGTAGGCCGGGCCGCGGTGAATTGGACACCACTAATAAACCCTGGCTGATCGTTCCTGTCACGTCGGCAGCGGCTTGTGCCGGCAAGAGGACCGACGGGTCATATTCGATATCAAATTGGTAAGAGGTGATGCCGCGCCCCTTAAGATTCCCGATATTGAGAGGTACAGTGATCTGAGAACTCCGGGCAGCGACGGCATTCGGAATCGATACCCTGACCGCATTTGTGCTGTCAATGCTCTCGGGTGCCCTGGCCGGCCTAGGCCCGGCGGGCAGCCAATCTGCGTTGACGTCACCTATCAGCAGAGCGAGGTAATCCTGTATGCTGTTGGTCCTGATATCGGGCATTGTAGATGCCGGTGTGAACGTCCATTTACCGGCCTTATTGACCGGATTGGAAATACCGACGACCCATTGAGCGATCAGTGCGGCGTCGTAGGACGACAGGTTCCCGAGCCCGCTGGCATCGGCCGCCCGCTGTTGAGCGGGGCTAAGTGTGATCAACTGGACCACATGTTGAGCCACGAGCGAGGCGTCGTCACTGAATATGCCGTTCGGTGCCATCATGTCTTCATCCGGCCTCGACGGGGTCACGGTGTATGCACCGCTGCCAAACCCGCTAAGCGAATAGTCGCCGTTCGCATCAGACAAGGCAAAGAAGTTAGTTCCGCCTGCCGCCGAGATCTTCGCGTCATGGACCGGAACCGGCGACGGCGTAACCGTCGGAGCGGGGTATGCTTCGTTCTCAAGCGTTACGCGTCCGGCAACTGTGCCCGAGATCACCGTCAGAGTGCCGCTTGTGATATTTGAGCATACGAGCCCGCCGTTATAGAGGAAATTTGTCAGTGTCAGCGGCGTCGATGAACCTATCTGGCCTATCACCTTAAATGCAGATCGACGACCGTCCCCGCACCGGTGAACTCGGTCGAATCGAATACCGAAACAACCAACGACCCGCTTGTCGAGGCGTTGTAGTTTATCTGTGCAGCCGGGCTGACGGTTCCGGCCGTTACCGAAATATCCGCCGGCAGCGGGCTCAGGACTGCCGGGTCATAATTGACCGTAAAATCACCCGATGATCACACCGAGGCCCGTTAGATCGCTGGTATTGACCGGAATCGTTACCGGCACGCCTGACGCGCTGCCCTGCGAGGTCAATACCGGAGTATTGACATCAGGGCAGGTCGGAGACGGTGTGGGTGTCGGTGTTGGGCCAAGGTCCGTCGGCAGGAACTCAGACGTATTGCCCGATGCATCTGTCGCCGACGCCGTGATCGGGTCGTCTGCTGTGATGCCCAGCGTATTGATATTTCCCAGGTTAACGGTCTTTGTGCCAGGTGCAAGCGAGTTGTGATCAGCAAGCGTATAGTAGGTCGAACCCAGAAAGCAGCTCGCCCTCGCCCGACGCATCTGCCTTGAAAAACTCAACATAGATGCCGCTCGTCCCATAGTCCGAATTTTCCGGTGCCGAATCGACATTAAAGCCAAGGATCAGCTCGTCATTAACGATCTGCTTAGAAACGATCACCGGATAATTCTGCAGATTGTTCGGCCCCGTGTCCGCGTCGTCGGGATCATTCGGCGTGTGACCGTCTTCGCCGAAATCAATTCCAAGCAAAGCATTCGCAAAAATGCTATTTGGGTCGATAATATTGTTATTCCCTGCATCTTCAGAAGCGGCAATTCCATTCTTGCCGTTGTAGGCTATTGTATTGCCGGCACTCGGTTCGGGGCCCCCGATGATCGTACCTGTTGTGCTCACTCCAACCCGAATTCCGTTACCAAGGTTACCAAGTGGGCCAATGCCATCAGCTTGTGTTCCAATGTAGTTTCCGGAGATACGTGTAAGCAGAGCACCGCGAGTCAACCTGATCCCCGAACCTCCATTACCGGAAACGACGTTCCTGGCGCCGGGCATATCGTCGCCAAAACCGCCAATCGTGGTTCTCGAGGCTCCGTCAATGTCGATTCCGATCTCTTCGTTCGGGATCCTTTGAGTGCCGTCTGCACTGGTACCGATATAGTTTCCCTGGATCAAATTCATACTTGGAGCTGTCGCGCCGGCCACGATTCCAGGCTGGATCAGAATCCCGGCCAAAGTGTTTCCGGAAATGATGTTTTTTGCTGCTATTGTTGTTCCGCCGATCAGATTGTTCGACGCTCCATTTGCAATAGCGATCCCCACGGTTTGCCCCGGCAAGGCCGTTGTTCCAGCCGAGTTAGTTCCGATATAGTTTCCCTGAACGATGTTATTCTCGGCCATTGCGTCAGGTACTGCGGGGTCGCGGGCTATTGTCAGACCGGATCCATTTCCTGAGATCAAATTGCCCGAGATCGTATTTGTAGAACTTGACACCAGGATCCCAAAATCATCATTGGGTCTTGCCTGGGTGCCGGTCGGGTCGGTCCCAATAAGATTATTCAAGATGAAATTATGGTCGAATGTGATATCCACTCCACTGATCGTATTGCCTGATATCGTATTGCCCCGAATTGTGTTTGATATCCCCGCAACAAATACTCCTTTCAAGTTTGCAAGATTTCCATTATTTCTATTCAAACCGATCTTATTATCTTCGACGAGATTACCCGTGGGCACAGGATCGCTTTCGATCCCTTGATCGATCTGTACTCCAGACTCCGTGTTGCCAGCGATAATATTATTAAGGACTTTATTGTTTTCCCCAGAAATGCTCACCCCGATAAAATTTGGAAATGCACTTATTCCGGTTCGCGTCGTGCCTATATAGTTCTTTTGAACGACATTTTCGGTTGCCTTGTAGGACATGTTAACCCCGCCTTGTTCGTTGCCGCTTATGAAGTTGATATAGCCTTCATCTTCAGAGCCGATAAAGTTTCCAGACGCCTTATCGATAGCAATCCCAACGCAATTACTAAAGTCGTCGATTGGATCGTCATCAAATCTGATGCCGATCAGATTGCCAATTATCTTGTTTCCGGTTGTAAGGACCGTTCCGTCCGGAGAATTATGGCTGCCTCGTGAGAATCGTTCCACAGCCGAGTCGCAATCCCCTTCATTCGCATTCAAAACGACTTTCAACTTTTCCGGATCGTCCGGCAGGTCGGTCATAAAGATCCCGGTAACATTATTAGCAATGAGATTTCGATCAGTGTAGCCGTTTTCTGAACGAACAATGCCACCTATCGTGTTATTCTTTGCGCTGAAAATTGCAATACCTGCCGAGCTGTTTCCTATTCCATTATTGATGACAAAATTACCGTCCGATTTTCGAATAAGAACGCCGATCGATCCTTGAATAACATTCCGCAGCAATCCATCACCGTTTTCACCTACCTTTGTGCCTGACGAGCCGTCGTCGATAACGATGCCGTCGGCCTCGTCGATTCGGCTTCGTGGGTCATCGGCCAACGTAAAACCTACGGCATTTCCAACGATCGTATTATCAATGGCGGAGGTTCCAATTATTTTCATCTCTTCAACAGAGTTACCTGCGATGACATTATTGGCGCCGGTGCTTGGTTCAGCGGCGTCCCTCATTCCACCGATCCTGTTTTGGGCTCCGGTTATCAAAATGCCCCGGCGCTGTCTGCCCGTCGGATCGACATTGATCCCGTCCGCCAAGACACCAATGTAGGACTTGGTGATCTCCACTTCATTTGCCTGGATAAGGATACCGGCATCGCCAAAACGGTTGATCGTAAGTCCACTGAGGCTGGAACCATCGCTTCCCGCCGCAAAAACTATTCCGTTCGAGGTAATTGAAGTCCCCAGTCCGCTGACTTCGACGATCGGCGTTCCGGAATAACCAGGTTGGCTGGTAGCGTTGACAAAAACTCTCTCAGTGATCGGAGGCAGTTCGGTTGTAGGTGAGATGGTTTGAATCCCACCGCCGGGGATGTCGAACGAGATGAAGTCGGTTCCGGCGATCGCGTTTGTTGTTTCGATCGCCGCCCGCAGGCTGCATTGTTCGCCGGTTGTTCCGAGATCGACATCGCATATGCCGTCTGCTGGATTGGGGTCGGATTCATCGGTATTTATATTTACGACAAAGCCGATCTCACAACCCGGCGCGAGCATCTGCATAGCAGATTCTTCGTCGGTCAAGCCGGGACGTCTTACGGCGCATTGCCCGGCGAAGCATGAGAATTCGCTCGTGCTGCCATCGATGTCTGAGGCGGTGGCGGTTATTTTGAGTCCCGGTGCGACCTGGACGGTAGAGGTGAATTGAAAGGCGGTTTTGCCGCTCGCATCTGTCGTCACGCTCTTTGAACCTATATACGTTTCACCCTCACCGTAATTGCTGGGATCAGCGGTTGAGTTTGAATAGAAATCCAGCGTGTACGTCTGTGAGGCCTTGCTTCCAAAAGCTCCGCCAACGGTCACGGTCCCGTCGCCGTTGAAGATCGGTGCAGTCAGGATCGGATAATTTTGCAATCCATGCGGCCCAGTATCAGCGTCACCGCAATCGTTTTCTGTAACGCCGTCCGGATCGAAAGGAGCTGTTGTATCGGCCGAGAGATCGATACCGAGCGCACCGTTGTTGTAAATGGAGTTAAATCGCATACGGTTGCCGATCGCTGTTGATCCATAAATGAACACTCCATTTCGTCCATTATTGGCGATCACATTGCCGATATTGTTGTCGCCAAAATATTCGTATGACCCTCGAAGCTCGACACCATCACGCGTGTTTCCGAGCGGCTCGCCATTCTTATTCACACCTATATAGTTATTGACGATCGGTGTTGTCAGAACGCCTGTGCCAAAGGCAATGCCGGTACCATTGTTGCCCGAGATCACATTCCGGGCGGCCGGGTCGCTGCCGCCAAGTATCAGTACGCCGTCTCCTCCAAATAAGGTAGCGCTGCCCAATGGATTTAATGAGGAGTTATTAGGAATGGCGGAAATGCCCGAGGCGTCAGTGCCGATCAAATTACCCTGGACTTGAGAAATTTGCAGCGACGGGTTGAGGAGCACTGAGAGAAACAGGGCGTTCTGGCTATTGCCTGATATGAGATTTCCAAGCGATGGGTTGCCCCCACCTCCCGAAACAACTCCGCCTACTGTGGTGTTGCCTCTTAACACACTAACACCTTGATAATTTGGGATCGCGGTGGTGCCGTTCATGTTTGTCCCGACAAAATTATTCCAGATCCCGACATCGCCATCATTACCCGAACGAGTTATGCCAGGGACCGTTTCATAGATGCCGGGTGAACCGTTACCTGAAACCAGGTTGCAGTGGCCCGTGCAGCTATTAGCCGTGGTCCCAGGCTGTCCACCTACCGTCGAAAACGTAAGCGTGTTATAGACGACCAATGCTCCGTTAAAAGCAAATACCTGATCGCCATGCCGGTGGTCATTGGGGATCGCAAAACTGCCGGTCGCGTCCGTCCCAACATTGTTGCCCGTGATCTTGCAATAACCCTCAGGTATTGTGACGCCGAGCGGGCCAGACGGCCTAAGAAAGCCGGCACCGCGTCCGATAGGTGAACAGAACAGCCCACCGTCTGTGTTGCCTGAGACAATATTTCGGCCGGACGCGCTGATCGAACCAACTGTGGCGGTGTTTCGCGGACTCGTATAAAATCCCGTTCGGCAGTTGCTTACAGCTGCATTTCCCGCTGCGTTGAGACCGAGTAGATTTCCCATGTACAGACTGGTTTTGGTAACAAATACGCCCGTCGTCACGTTGATGACTGACTCTTCGCCGATTCCGCCGCCAAAACATCCCTGCGGATCAAATGCCGTCGGCGATGAATGTGTATTGCCGGAAACGACGTTAGCAGATCCGGCCGAAGTTCCGCCGACAAAATTATTCGCGCCGGATATTACAATACCGGTGGAGTTTGCCAGCCTCGTGCTGCCATTCGCGGCCAAACCGACATAATTGCCTTGTACGATCGTTATGCCACCGTCGACAATGAGTATGCCCGGTGCATGCTGATCACCATTCGTTAGTTCACCATTGCCGTTGCCGGACATGATATTGCGTGCCGCGGCCGCGGTGCCGCCAACGGTGTTGTTATCGGAATCAAAGATGAACAGGCCAGATTGCTCGTTTCCCCGGTCGAGCGTTCCGGTACGGTCCGTACCCAGATAATTTCCTTCGATAATGCAAAAACCGGCCGTATCCTCGAAGACATAATTGTAAATTCCAATTCCGCTGCCGCCGATGTTTTCTTCTTTGCCCTCGAGCGTTCTGAACTGGTTGATCGCCAGGCCCCGAACGACGACATTAGCCGCGTTTATTGCCAGTCCGCTGTCGCCCTCTTCGCCGAGGTCGCCGCTGATCTCAACCTGCGGTTGGCCGCCGGCTCCGGTCGTACCAATTATGGAAACAGGGAAGTTGATCTCGGGTAACGCCGTCTCAGGGTGTATCGTCTGCGCACCGATGCTGAAATTGATCGTGTCGGCTCCCGCCGTGCTATTGGCTTGCCTGATCGCTTCGCGCAGCGAACAATGTGACGAGTCGCAGGTTCCGTCATCGTCATCATCCGCTGTGTTAACGACCAATACTGCCGACGGTGCGGTCAAGACGACTGACGGGGAAGGCGAGCCCTGGCGCAAAACGACCAGGTCGGACAGGGCGTCCATATTCAGCCGCATCGGCAAGATGGCAAGCGGTGTTGTTTGAGAATCAAGCGAGACGATCTCATTTGCCGTTGCCCGGCGATCGCGTTTTAGGTTTTCGCGGATCATCAGATAGATCTGATTGGCTGAGCTGTCCACAAAGGCGAGTTCGTCGCGGCCTGCGTCAGACACGCGGACCTTGACGAGCTTTGTTGTTGAGAATGAATTGGCCGCACTCGCCAGGCGTGCGTCAGAGGCGATCGTTTGCAGATCCCAGCGTGCGAGCGGCGCTGACAAAGCTGGTGAGATCGCTCGCGTAAATCCTTCGATCGACTGCTGTCGTGCATCATGCGAGAGGATCTTAATGCCGGACAATATACCGGCTCGCGTTTCGGCATCTAGTTCATCTGTTTTTTCCGACTTGATCTCAGTTTCGCCTGCGAGGACCTTTGCAAATTCGTCAGGCGAGTGAAAAAGCTCATCCTGTCCAGTCGTTTGGTCCACGAATTTAGCGAATTTGTTTAACTGTTTCGACGTGGACCTGATGGGAAGTTTTTGTCCAGAAACCGCTAGGTTTTCGCGAGCTACCTTAAGACCGGTATTAGCGGGCAGCGGCGAATCAAGCGTTAAGATAGCTCCTGCGGTTGTCAGGATAGCGAGGCTCTGACCGCGCTTTTCTGTGAAATAGCCCGATGTTATCCCAGCGATCTCAGACGGCAAGGCCCGCGTCTCGATGATCGGGTCGGGACGCTTAACGCCATACTCTGGCATCAGGTCCCACGGATAAGCCTGGCCGCGTCCATGGACTATCGTCAATCTGTTGCCGCCGCCGACGGCTATATCAAAAAAGCTGTCGGTATCGAGCAGCCCGATAGTAATGGTGGTTGCTTTTGCCGTAAGGGCAATAGACTCAGGCGGATTCTTGAACGCTCCCTCCGGGTGCTCAAAGACCATAAGTTGCGGGCCTTTTTCGCCTTCTACCGCCACCGCTGCGTCCGTCTGTCCGTCCTGGCTACCGATCTCACCGACGGCGAGAGCAGTTACCGATCCGCCTACCCAGATCTCCTGGGCATTGCTCAGATTGCCGTTTCCATCTCCGGCCAACAGATATATTTTATTTTCGCCATTTCTTGCCGCCAGGATATCTTGTTTTCCGTCGCCGTTAAAATCGCCTGCTTCCAGATGATCCGGAGCGATCGGCAGGTAATAATTCCTCGAAGCCGGATAAAAGGGTTGATCAATAAAGGTGCCGGCCGCCCTGCGCATTTCGGCTGCTTCGGTGTTCGGGTATATCGAGTCAACATTGCCGCGGTAAAACCTCAAGCCTCCGCCTATATCGGCCGTGATCAGATCGGCCGTACCGTCAGAATCGAAGTCAGCAGAGGTTGCCAGCCTCGGAGATGCTGATTGGTCATTTTCGCCATTTGCGTTGTGCAGATCCACCCCATCTTCAAAGCTGACTCGCGGAAAGCCGCGGCCTTTGGCATTCACGGTAGCTGCTGCCTTAGTATCATCAAGGGGCGGAGCCGGTTCCACCTTTGTTATGTCCTGTGACGACACACCACGTAGAAACGACAATGTCGATATTGTTATCAGAGCAAAAATACAGACATAGACAGCAACTTTCGAATAATTGATTGACATTAAACTCTCCCAAATTGGCAAAAATATTTCTGGTTACGCCCTTATATGCGTCAAAACACAAAATACTTAGCCAAACTTTTTTTGGATCGGTTCAGTCAAACGAAAACGAACAGGCGTTGGGTGCCTGTTCGTTTGTGGTGTGTCTCAATTCGTCAGCAAGTTTAAGCGGCGCCTTTTTTCCCGCTTTCGCCTATTTTAAGAGATTCGGTAACGATCTGTTCTTGTTCGAGACCATGGATAGTATATGAACCGGTTGCAGGTGAGGCAGACGCGACTCGTCCTACATATTGAAGCGAGGACTTGTCTGGTTTAATGTCACGAAGACGTGGTTCGACAAATGTCCAGCCACCCATATTCCGGGGTTCCTCTTGCGCCCAGACGATCTCCGTCGTCTTAGGACACGAAGCGAAGATCCGTTTCAAAGCCTCAGCCGGGAAGGGATAGAACTGCTCGAGCCTGACGACGGCGACGTCGCCGCGATCATTCTCCTCTCGTGCAGTGTCGAGATCGTAAAAGACCTTGCCGCTGCAGAGCACAATGCGGCTTACTTTTGACCGGTCGGTGATCCGCGTATCGTCGATGACCGGTTGAAACCCGCCGGTTTCAAGTTCTGCCATCGTCGAGCCGGCGGCGGGCAGACGGAGGAGGCTCTTTGGCGTCATTACGATCAGCGGGCGAACGATCGTTTGCATTACTTGGCGGCGAAGCAGGTGGAAATATTGGGCGGGCGTTGTAGGGTAACAAACCTGAAGGTTATTCTCGGCACACAACTGCAAATACCGCTCGAGTCGGGCGGACGAGTGCTCTGGCCCCTGGCCTTCATATCCGTGGGGCAGCAACATTACTAACCGCGACGTTTGCTGCCATTTGTCCTCGGACGATGAGATGTACTGGTCGATGACAGTCTGAGCACCGTTTGAAAAATCACCGAACTGGGCTTCCCATGCGACAAGCTGATCTTTAGATATGACCGAGTAGCCATACTCGAATCCGAGAACGGCATATTCGGAAAGTGAACTATCAAAGATATAGGCCCTTGCGTTTGGATTCGCCTCGTTGCGGAGCTCATTAAGCGGAGCCCATCTGTCGCCGGTCATGGTGTCATACATCGAGGCATGACGGTGCGAGAATGTACCGCGGCCTGAATCCTGGCCGCTAAATCTCACAGGATAGCCGCCCAGCACGAGTGAACCTATCGACATAGCCTCGGCAAATCCCCAATCCATTGGTGTTTCGCCCTCGCCCATTTTTGCCCGCCGGGCAAGCTGGCCGACCATTTTTGGATTAATATTAAACTTTTCCGGAACCAATGAGATCTTTTCGGCAACCGTTTTCAGGGTCGCCGCGGCAACTCCGGTTTCGAAAACGTCTGAACCGTCATCCTCAACCGGCGGCGCCGAAAGACTAGCTTTAGCCGGTTTTTGGGCTGCGATCTTTTTCGCCCGTTCGAGAATACCCTCATACTTTTCGACCACTTTGTCGGTCATCGCTGTCAGGTCGTCATCGGTAATGACACCCTCACGGATCAGATGCCGGGCGTACAAGTGACGCGTGCCCGGATGAGCCTTTACCCGAGCATACATCACAGGCTGTGTGTAGCTCGGTTCGTCGCCCTCGTTGTGGCCGAGACGCCGAAAGCCGACCAGATCGAGTACCACATCCTTATTAAAGGTTCGCCGATAGTCGAGAGCGATCTGTACCACGCGATAAGCCGTCTCGGGGTCGTCACCGTTTATATGAAAGATCGGAGTCTGAGTAATATGCGCGGCGTCGGTCGAATAGATCGAACTTCGGCTCAAGCCCGGCGACGTTGTGAAACCGATCTGATTATTTATTACAAGGTGGATCGTCCCGCCGGTACGATAGCCCGGCAGCCCGGCAAGCTGCAGCGTTTCCATAACAACGCCCTGTCCCGCAAACGCAGCATCACCGTGAAGCAGCACGGGCAATATATGCTCGTACGTTTCCTGACGGGTCTTACCGTGTCCGTCCCTAAGCTCGTCCTGACGGGCACGTGCCATCCCCTCGACGACCGGATCGACAGCCTCAAGATGGCTCGGATTACACGAAAGCTGTATCTTTAGCTCGCGTCCGGCCTTGGTCTTACGGATGCTCGTTGCACCCTGATGATATTTCACATCTCCTTCATCAGCAGGGAAGTCGGGGTGCGACGTTCCCTCAAAAACGGTGAAAATTCGCTCTGCCATGGCACCCGTTTCAGGATCGCCAATAATATTTGACAACACATTTAGGCGGCCGCGGTGAGCCATACCCAAATAGATCTCGTCGACGCCGCGGGCCGATGCACCCTCGACCAATTGATCGAGCATCGGTATGACCGTCTCACAGCCCTCAAGTGAAAATCGCTTTTGCCCGAGATATTTTTTGTGCAGGAACTGCTCGAACTGTTCGGCCTCGATCAGTTTTTGCAGGAGGTCGTTTTTGATCTCAACCGACAGCGGTTCGGTATCAACAAATTGCTCGCGGACGCGTGCCCTGATCCATTCCTTTTGCTCGTTACTTTGAATGTGTCGGTACTCGATACCGACCTTGCCGCAATAGGCCTTTCTCAGGATCTCGAGGATCCGCCGCAGAGTCGCGGTTTTTTCCCCATGCAGGCCGCCAGTTATGAATTCGCGGTCGAGGTCCCAGATCGACAGGCCATAGTTTTCGAGATCGAGCTCTGACTTCATATGCGAGGTCATATTGAGCGGATCGATATCGGCGAGAAAATGACCCGCTATCCGATATGCATTGATCAGCTGCAGCACGTTGGCCTGTTTTTCAACCTGCTGGTGTTCACCGCCAAAATGCGGCGGATTTGTATCTTCGGCCCAACGAAGCGGCGGGAAGTTGATCTCAAGATCGCCAAAAATATTGTTGTAAAAATCATGTTTGCCGATCAGGAATTCATGAATACGGGCAAGAAACAAACCACTCTCAGCCCCTTGTATGACCCGATGATCGTAGGTATTTGTGACCGTTACCGTCTTGCTGATGCCTATCGAGGAAAGAGCAGACGTCGTCATTGCCTGGTACTCCGCGGGGTACTCGATAGCACCTGTGGCGATGATCGCGCTTTGCCCTGACATCAAACGCGGATTTGAGGCGGCCGTCCCGATCGTTCCCGGATTCGTTAGGGAAATGGTTGTGCCCAGAAAGTCAGCGATCTCGAGCTTGCCATCGCGGGCCTTGTTAACCTGCTCGTTATAACCGCGGAAAAACTGGAAAAAATTCATCCGATTGGCACCCTTAATGTTTGGAACGAGCAAGTTGCGCGAGCCATCTTTTTTCTCGATGTCGATAGCGATGCCGAGATTGACGTCGTCGTGTTCGAGACGTGACGGTACGCCGTCAACCATTCCAAAACCAACATTCAAATGTGGATAATCATTGATAGAGCGAACGATCGCCCAGGCGATCAGGTGCGTGAAAGAAACCTTGCCGCGTCCCTGTGCCGCCATGTGTTCGTTGATTATGCGGCGATTTTCCTCTAGGACCTTGACAGGTATATTGCGAAAGCTTGTCGCCGTCGGAACCGTCAGGCTCTGTTCCATGTTCTCGACGATCTTTTTCGCCGAGCCGGTTATTGATCTCGGTATCGTATCCGCCCCAAGCGGCGTGGCGGCGGGCTTCTTTGCCGGCTCGGGTGTTGGAGTTGGTGCTGGTTTCGCCACAGGCGCCGCGGGTTCGGCCGGCGAGGCCTCAGCGAGTGGGCCGCCATTGATCAATTCGCTGAAATATTCCTGCCACGATTCGTCAACAAGATTCGGGTCGGTGGTGTATCGTTCGAGGAGGCCCTCGACATATCTGGCGTTCGATCCAAATGCCTGCTCAATAAACTCTGATAAATTCGCTTTATTTTGGCTCACTTTGTTTCCTTTGATCTTGATTAAACTTCGATTTTAACGCAATCAGGCCAAAAGTTATAAAGTGAGTTTGTAGACCCTTCAGGAGTGCAGAGGGTTCCGGATGGTCATGTCTATTGTTATGGGGATAACGCGTTTGAAACGGATGCCCATTTTCTTGAACTTCCCAAACACAAATATGGTGCCGGTAACCGGGAGATCGTCATCATCTGCCAACAATTCTTTGTATACAGCTTTGGTTAGGCTCGAGATCCGGAGGTTAAGGCGGACCGGTTTTGGAAGGCTTACCTCCTTGCCCTTCTTAAAGGAAAACGAATAATCATATTCCTCGATCTCGATCGGGACGCCATTGATCTGAAAATCATGAAAGGTAAGGAAATCGATCTGCCCGGTCTGCGCCAGTACGGTGAACCGCGCCCCTAACTCGATAGTTACGCCCGACAGCCCCGCATCGGCGATCACGGGTTCGTCCAGCTTGACCGACGCACCGATAGAGTTTGTCTGAGATGTGTCATCAGCTGAAGCATTGATCGAAACTTTGGTGTCATGAACTTTGTAGCCACGTATCTTGCCCGGCAGGCTCTGGCCATAACCGCTGCATGGCAAATGCCAGAAAGACAATGGCTATAGATATAAAAGAGCGGTATTTCACCAGACTAATGGATAGGTCAGGACGATGAAGCCTGAGATATTTCGGGTATTTCATCCGGTTCGGACGCCTTTTCGAGGTCTTGTTTGATGGCGTCGAGAATGCCGTTTATGAATTGGGTAGCCTCGTATGTCGAAAAGCGGCGGGCGAGTTCGAGGGCCTCGTTGATAGCGACAGTGCCGGGCGTGTCCTGATAAATAAACTCGTAAACGGCCAACCTGAGGACATTGCGGTCGACGATCGCCATTCGTTCGATCCGCCAATGTTCGGCCCGTGTTCGTATGCGGGTGTCAATTGCCTCGAGTTCCCGCAGAGTGCCGCAGACAAGGTCGTTGGCAAATTTTCGGGTCTTGTCGTCAATAAGCGTTTCGCCAAGTTCGTTCCAATAATCTTTGGTGAGAACCTCGCACGGTGATTTGACCAAGTCAAACGCGAACAGCATCTGCAGTGCAGCCTCGCGTGCCTTGTGCCTCGTGCCCGAACTCTTCTCTGCTTTATCAAACGACATGCGGTAAATCTTTTAGTCGCCCCTTCCTTGTTCTTTTCGGCGATCAAACTCGCTAAGCAAGTTTACCATTTCTATGGCTGACTGCGCCGATTCGTACCCCTTGTTATCCCCATTTTCAGCCGATCGTGCATTCGCCTGTTCGATCGTGTCAGCGGTTATTACACCAAACATGACCGGTATTCCGGTCTGCATCGAAGCCTGCAGAATGCCGGCCGCTGCCTGGCCAGCGACATAGTCAAAATGCGGCGTATCGCCCCTGATTACGACGCCGAGAGCAATGACCGCGTCAAATTCGCCGCTTGCTGCAGCCCTGAGGCAGGCCAGCGGCAGTTCGAAAGCACCGGGAACGCCAAAAACCTCAATAGCGTCGGCGCCTTTTGCAGCGCCGCCTGAGCTCCGTCCGACAGCCGAGATGTCATCTCATAGTTCCAGCGGCTGACGACTATCGCAAAGCGAAACCCGGACGCCGATAATTGTTCGCGATGCAATTCAGTTTTCAAAACGCATGTCACCTGCCATCGGCGTATTAACTCATTTTAAGTATAGAGAACGCAAATCGAGATTGACAAGCAATACACGGTTTTTGCATAAACCCACGAATCTCTGAATAATAAGCCTTGATATGTCACGGCACATTATCGAAACCGAAGAGAGCCTGATCATCGAGACGCCTGAGCGGGTCCAGCTCGATTTTGCCCTGGCCTCGATCGGTAACCGGTTTCTGGCTGTTGCGATCGATCATTTCATACAATTTTTCTCTATTTTCCTGATCGCTTGGTTATTCCTAAGCATTGCAGGCTATTCGTCAGCCGATGTTGCGGACGCGCCTGACCGGCTGCTCTCTGAAATGCCGAAATGGACGATCGCGATCATGATACTCGTTCTTTTCTTTATATTCGCAAGCTACTTTATTGCGTTCGAGTGGCTCTGGAATGGGCAGACGCCGGGTAAGCGTTTGATGAAACTGCGTGTGATCCGCGACGACGGCCGGCCGCTTACATTGTGGGAATCAATTGCCCGCAACCTGTTGCGTATCGGCGACGCCGTGCCGGGTTTTGTGATACCTGTCTACTCAGTGGGCCTGATCGTCATATTTTTGAGCAACCGGGACCAGCGTCTCGGTGATATTTTTGCCGGGACGGTGGTCATCAGAGAGCGCTCGGACGAGGCACCAACATTTAGGGAAACGTTTGCCAGCCGCATAACGGACACTGCATTTTCCAGGGTCCAGAAAACCGCTGCCATCGTGGCCGATGTCAGCCTATTGTCGGAAAGGGAAGTCGAGGTCGTTGAGAGCTTTCTGCGCCGCCGCTGGGACCTGACCGAACGCCAGCGGATCTGGATGGCATGGCGGATAGCCCTGCCGCTGATGTACAAACTTAAACCCGGTTATGATGCCGAAGCGTTTACCTACGAAGGATTTCTCGAGGATATCCTGCACAGATTTCACGCAAAGCAGAGGTTTTTGAACTAGTTAATTAGGCCGGCTTTATTTGTTATTTCCAATAATATTCAAAGTATTTACCCGCCTCTTCCGGGGTAACCTTACCTCCCAAAACCTCAATTGCCCTTGCCAATACAGGATCCCTGTCAGCCGCTAGATCAGCACCAGTCGGTAAGATCAGTACGTCAGGGGTCACGCCAATGTGTTCGAGGCTTTGGCCATCCGAGAAGATCACATCCGCTCTGCTAATGTTTATTCCAAAGGTGACAACACTATTCTGACCGATTTCGTGTGTCGTAAATCTTGACTGCATAACCGCACCAGCAGATACATCACCGAAAACTTTGCCGCGTTTTTCAATTTGTACCAGCCGGGCAAATATTTCAGACGCAGAGCCTGAGTCGCTATCGATCAAGACGATCAATTTGCCATTGAAACTGGATTTCCCCCGTGTTTTTGCAACCATCGGATCCATCTTCTTTCGACCTTTTAGTTCCGCAATGTTGATGTCCCGGTCAAAAACTTCGCTTACGAGTGTTTCCAGAGTCTTTACATAACCCCCACCATTGCCACGAAGATCGAGGATCAAAGAGCTGCCTTTCTTAACCTTATCCATTAGAGAGTCTACCTGATCAGGATCGTATTCAAACGAAGGCATCTTCCATATGGTAATGTCTCCGACCGTTTGCAAGCGGTGCTTGTCATTTTCTTCGTAATAAAAATCCTCGCCCAAACGAAAATAGGTAGAAAACGTTATCAATTGGGGCCTTTTTTTCAATAAAGATTTGATCTCGATCTCATGAGCCGAGGTTTGCCCCGGACTAATTACACTCAAACTTAATGAGTCTCTCTTGCTGATCTGGTTATAGTAATAAAGTACCTTCCAGAGTTCGCTTCTTGAAGGATGAAAACCACTAACCGAAATTACCTGGTCGCCCGGCTTCAAACCTTTTTCTTCAGCATCGCTCTCCGGGCGAACGTCAGTAATGAAAACCTTGTCACCGATGGCCCTCATCCTCCAACCATATTCAACAGCTAAAGTTGTTGCCGGCGGTGCAAACGCAAGGTGGGAATCGTTAAAATCAATTAAGACTTGCCCGATGATCGCCAAAGCCTGGTTGCTCGACGTGGCGCTATTTAGCTTCTCGTCAGCGGTTTTGAATCTGGCATCCAGGTCGATGCCGTGGTATGTATCGTCGTAATAGTTTTTCTTGACCTCGTTCTTAATGATGTTCAACATATTTTTCATTCGGCTTTTTTCGATCCGATCATATCCTTGGGCATTGCCGTACTGAAAAAACGAGATACAAAAGACAAATAACAACGAGACTTTTATCAAACGGGAAATAAATGATACTTTCATTGGGAACTCCTAGTCTAAGTTAAGGGGTTGATACAACCATCGGATGAGGCGATGGTAGCTGTTTAGCCCAAAATATCACATTTCATCGGGATTTGGAAAATTTTTCTGAAAGCCTCCTTATGATAATCGACGACATTAAATGGTCTCAAAAGAAATACTCGTAACCGGCGGTGCCGGATTCATCGGATCGCATTTAGTTGACCATTTGCTTGCAGAAGGCGGATGGCAGATCACTGTTGTCGATGATTTTAACGATTTTTATTCGCCAGAGATAAAGCGGGCAAATATCGCCGGGCACTTGGATAATTCACATTACAGGCTGGTTGAGGCCGACATCCGCGATGCGGCTGCGATGGCGGCGATGTTTGATGAGACGAGGTTCGACGTCATTGTTCACCTTGCTGCGCGGGCCGGTGTGCGGCCTTCGCTGTCCGAACCGAAACTTTACGCTGAAACCAACATCAACGGCACACTTAATCTGCTTGAACTCGCAAGGCAGCACGACATCAAACAGTTTGTTTTTGGCTCGTCATCGAGTGTTTATGGGGTCAATCAAAAGGTACCGTTTGCCGAGGACGACCGCATCCATCAGCCGATATCGCCCTATGCGGCGACAAAGGCCGCCGGCGAGCTGATCTGCCATGCCTATACCCATCTATACGGCATTCGCATCGTCTGCCTGCGGTTCTTTACGGTTTACGGGGCCCGGCAGCGGCCAGACCTTGCCATACACAAATTTTCGAAGCTTATCACCGAAGGCAAACCGATCCAGGTTTTTGGCGACGGGTCATCGCGGCGTGATTACACTTACATCGACGACATCATCCAGGGTGTGCGCTCCGCAATGGACTACGACGCGACGATGTACGAGATATTTAACCTCGGCGAATCGCAGACGACGGAATTCTCAGAGTTAATAACATTTGCTTGAACAAAACCTCGATATGCACGCCATCATCGACCGCCAGCCGATGCAGCCCGGCGATGTCCCGACGACGTTCGCAGATATCTCAAAATCGCGGGAGATGCTCGGCTATAACCCAACAACAAAGATCGCGGACGGGATACCGAAATTTGTTGAGTGGTTTAGGACCACCCAAACACCTTCTTCATAACCGGCAGCAGCCTGTGCCCGGCGACCGTTTCACGGAAAAAGACCTCGTGTTCAAGTTCGACGCGGGCCATGTCGAGGAGGTCAGCGACACAATCATCCATTCCGAGCTCGCGGGCAAATACGGCAGCGTCCTCATATTCAACCGAGTTCTGGCTCTCGAGCCGGCCGGCAAAATACATCGGCATGAACCAGCCGGATAAATGACAGGTAAAGCCCAGTGTCCGGCCGATCGTCCAAAAGATCTTTTCGCGCATCGGCCGCGGTTTCGGCGTCGAGTTTTTCGAGCCATTCACCGACCCGCCGGCGATGATCCCATTCCTCAGCCTCGATCTCTCTGATGCGGGTCTTTTCAGGGGATTCCTTTAGCGACCGCCAATGCCCGCGATAGGCGTACGCCGCGGCGATCTCGCCGGCATGGGCGTTTTGCAGGATGCGGATCAGGTTTTGTCTTGGATCAATTTGCAAATCATCTTGCATTCTACCCGATTCTTAAACTGTAAGGGTAAAACCGCCGTCAGGAGTAAGGGTCGTGCCGGTGATATAGCTTGCTTCGTCTGAACACAAAAACAAGACCGAGGCGGCTATTTCTTCAGGCTTGCCAACGCGTCTCAGATGTACCTGCGGCACCATTACATCATCAAACATCTCATCACCGATAAGCCCACGGATGACGGTGATGCATCGGCGTGTCAACAAATCCGGGGCAAATGATGTTTACTCTAATGCCCTGCGGTGCCAGTTCGGCAGAGGCGCTTGTCGTCAGTCCGACCTGCCCGTGCTTGGACGCCACGTAAGCCGAGCCGGACCCAAAACCGAGAAACGAATTGACTGATCCGATATTTACAATTGCACCACCATTCCCGCTGTCGAGCATTGCCCGGGCTTCGTATCGAAGGCACAAAAAGTTGCCCGTAAGATTGATACCGATGATCTGATTCCATTCCTCTTCGGATAGATCGACGATGTTCGCCAACCGCCCCTCGATGCCTGCATTATTCACGGCATAGTCGAGTCGCCCAAAGGTCGCTATCGTGTGAGCGACCATATTTTCAACGTCTTTTGCGATGCTAACATCCGTCTTGACGGAGCTTGCCTTTCCACCGCTCGATTTGATCTCGTTCACAAGATCGGCCAATTCATCTTCGCGCCGTGCCGCGAGCACCACGCTTGCACCGCGCGCCGCAAACGCCCGAGCCGTCGCCGCGCCTATTCCGCTGCTTGCCCCGGTTATCAGAGCTACCTTGTTATTCATATCTGACATTTATTGCATCCTTAACACGTACGCCGCTCATTGAGTTTCAAACGTTTAATTTTTGTCGAAATCGTTCTGTAGCTTGTAATATTTATCCTTGAACGAGGCTATTTTATCACCATGCTTTTCCAAGAGGTTGCTCCAGATCTTGCTGTCAGAAACCTGAGCGTCGAGTATTGGCTTTAATGCAACCAGGCTAAGATCAAGTTTTTTGATGGCTTCATGTTTTGCCTTGAGATCGTCCTTTCTCGAGTCAAATATCTTACGTGCCTCGTCCAGTCCGGCCTCGGTCGGATTTGCGTCGAACGCAGTCGCCATCTTTGCGTTGACCTCGCTTCTTTCATTAGCATATGCCGTGACCTCGGCAGAATGGCTGTTACAGCCGACAAATATCAAACAAAAAGCCAATCCTAGTAGCGCTGATGTAGTCTTCATTTTGAGGTTCTCCTGTTGTTTAAACCCGGAAGGGTCCTTATTTGACGAAGCCTATACGGTACGCCCTATTATGTTACAAATCAAATGAGAGCCGTGACCCAGCGGAGCCAGGGGTATGCCGGTTCTGATCACGTATTTCCATCACCACCAACCCCGCGGCCCGACCGGCGGCGGCATCACAGGACGACCCCATGGGTGGGTCGTGGATGGTATACTTCCAGCAATAGAGGTTTAAATGGCCGAAGGAAATGTCACCGGAAACAGTGGATCGGTTCGCGACGATAAAACCGTGCCGGCCGCGCTGCGGAGCTGGTTTGTTCTGCATTTTGCGGTGGATATGATCGTCGCCGTTCCTCTATTCTTTGCGCCGAGAGAGGTTCTAGCTCTATTTGGCTGGATCGCGATCGACCCGCTTGCGACGCGCCTGGCCGCAGCCGCATTGATGGGTATCGGCCTGGAATCGCTGCTCGGGCGAAAAGCCGGCCGTGAGGCTTTCAAAGGCATGCTCCAGCTTAAGGTCATCTGGTCCGGCGTCTGCCGCGGCCGGTCTCGCGTGGTCGACGCTCGAGGGCAACCTCCGATATCCGATCGTCGGCTGGCTGCTGGCCGGCATATTCGCGGCCTTTCACGGGTTATGGTGGTATTGGTATTTCCGACTTAAGAATGAGAGCCAATAGCTAGAGCGGTTTATCCATTTTTGCCGGTCGACAAACTCATATCATAACGTCGTAATCAGGAAGCTCTATATCGTCGCGCAAGTCGCGGCCGATGAAATAGTCGGCGACCATGGGAATTCGCAGCAGCTTTGTGACCAGATCGCGGAACCAGATGCCGATCGCGGTCTTTGGCGGAAATGACGAGGCAAAGTTCGCCGCGGACTTTTGCTTTTTCTTGATGAAAGGCATCATTAGGCTCTCGTATGCGGCAAAGGCTTTCTCATAGTCGCCGCCGCATCGTGAAAGCTCGCCAGCCAGCACATATGCCTCGACCATCGCGAGCCCGGTTCCCTCGCCGGCCAGAAGTGAGACGCAGGCCGCCGCGTCACCTATCAATGCGGTCCGGCCGCGAGTCCAGCTATCCATCCTTATCTGGCTGACGCTGTCAAAATAGATGTCACCGGCATCGTCCATCGCCTCGAGCATCGCGGGACACTCCCATCCGACATCGGCGTAGATCTCTCTTAACGCCGATCTTTGCTCGTCCACGCGATGCGGCCGCTGCGTGCCCAGATATTCGTCACTAAAGACAAAAAGTACCAGGGTTTTGTCTTCGCGCATCGTGAAACGCGACACCTGCCTGCCCGGTGCGGCGTGACTGACATACACAAGATCGTCGCGGCTTCTGTAACCATCGATCTCAAATGCCGCGACGTGATAACCGAGCGATGTTTCAAAATCACTCTCCGGGCCAAAAACGATCTCGCGTACCTTTGAGTGCAGGCCGTCCGCGCCGATCACCAGATCAAATTCGCCGACAGGTGCGTGTCTGAAACCGACCCGCACACGGTCGCCCGTGTCGGTAATCTCAACGATCGAATCGCCAAATATCGTGCTTACGTTTTCCGGCAGGGCATCATAAATGGTCCCCGCCAGATCAGAGCGACGAACACTCGTAAATCGCCCATTCGTCATCCGCCCAAAGACATCCACCGAAAATCCGCCGCTTTTTCGCCCGCGATCGTCGACAAACCGCACCTCCTCGACCTGATACCCAAGCTCGCGGATCCGCGGTATGAGCCCCATCTTTTCGGCTATGTCATAACCGACACCCCAAAAATCTATAATATAGCCGCCAGTGCGAAGCTCCTCGGCCTCCTCGACAATGACGACCTCGTGCCCCGCCTTACCAAGCCAAAACGCAAGCGTCGGCCCGGCAACACCGGCTCCGTTTATGACGATCTTCATACCTATAGATCATTTTACAACGAAGGATGGCTAGGGGGCAGTTCAGCCAAACGGCCTTGATCCAAATGAACCGCAGTAGAACTGAAAAAAATATGTTTGAGGCTTTTAATGGCGATATTAACAGATCGATCCCGAGGCCCGCCGCGGCAGAACCAAAACTTTACCAACCCGCTCTCGCCGGTGCTGACACCGGCCTTTAACCGCTATGTTCGCTTACAAGGCAATTTAACGTTTGAAGTGCCAGTTTTTTAAAAATATTGTCAGTATTTTAAAAATACTGACAATATATACGAAATACTCGCAGTATATTACAAATACTGACAATATATGTCGAATACTGTCAGTATATGTCATATATTCGCAATATTTATCATATACTCGCAGTATTTGCCAAATTCTGCCATTATAAACGTTCTACCGGTGGTTTAGGCGTTTTTTTAGCAGATCGACGATCACAGCCAGGAACGCTTAACCATAACAATTACTTGAGTTATGCCGATTTTCTAAAGAGACCCGTCCTGGCGACGATGAGACGAACAAATTTGGGGTGGCTATTCCTTTGCGTGTTGAATTATTGGTTACGATGTTGTCCAGTAGTTGGGCATGGCTTAAAATCCAGCAAAAGGTTAGCGATCTTGATGTTCATTATTCTTTTGGCACCTCCGTTTGTTCAATGCCATTTTCAGGCTGAGATATGCGAGCCATGCGGCGAGGTTGCCCGTTGACCGACAGCCAACTGTCGGACCGACCCGGTGCCAAAAACGTTTGCAAAGCGGCTGAGAAAGCCGTTTATCTTGCCAGCGATCAATTCTTTGCTTTCTTAGGTAACGTGGGATAGCCGCGTTGTACTCCATGTTTCGAGATCCCATCACTACACCTCAATTCGAAGGTGTACACATTGTCCCCTTTCGACACGTCTTTGCTCACGTACACAGTTCCCCATCTCCTGCCATAGGTAGTTCCTGCCTCCACAGCTTCAAAAGTCAAGTATTCGGATTTACGGTTCGCTTCGAAAACTAGTAGGGACAAATTGATCTCGATCGGTTTCCCTCGCTCACGCGCAATCAAAGTCTCCGTATTCGATCTCAACGTTGATCGAGAATGAGTTATTGTCTGTCTCAGTAGAGGAAGTTCTTTGCCGACCCTTCAAAGTCATTGATCGGGAATTTACCGATCTCGAATATGCCGGTTCCTCGCTTTTCCTCAATGCTCCAGGTGGTTGCAGTAACCCTGCAAACATCTAAATTCCTTTGAGCAAATGTTGGAATATTCGACATGAAAGCGATGGTTGCAGAGAGAATGACCGAGAAGACCGCCATGCGGTACCGAATATATTTCATGAATTCGTTCATTCGATCTTCACGCCTTATTCTTCTCGTCCCAGGCCATTGGCTCCCACAGTTCGATCTTGTTGCCGTCGGGGTCCATTATCCAGGCGAATTTTCCGTTTTCTTCGGCGTCGGGGCCTTTTAGGATCTCGATGCCGTTTTGCTTTAGCTGGTCGAGCATCTCGTCCATGTTGTCGACGCGATAGTTGATCATGAACGAAGACTCGCTTGGGCTGAACCATTTGGAGTCGGCGTCGGCCGTGCTCCAGACTGTGAGTCCGTCATCATCGGCCTTATCATCGGGCCATTTCAATATCGAACCGCCCCAACTCTCAAGGCTGAGGCCAAGATTCTTCTCATACCACGCCGCCAGTTCCGAGCCCTTGCCAGCACTCTTAATAAACACGCCGCCGATACCTGTTACCTTTGCCATATGATTTTTTCTCTTGATCGTTCCTATTCTAACCGACTTTTTCCCCATCGGGCGCCTGCCAATTGTATGTCCCTACGCGCCGAGGATCGACTCTACTAACCCACGTTTAATTAAAGCCGACCTTACCTTTTACTGAGTCAAACAGTTTCCTTGAGTTGTAACCGACACCATTTCGAAAGACGTACTGGACCTTTTGAATGTCGTTGATGTTTTTTGACGGGTCACCCTCTATGACGACTAGGTCGGCTGATTTGCCGGGTTCGATCGTGCCGATCTGTTTATCAACGCCCAGGGCGATCGCTCCATTCAATGTCGCGATCTTTATCGCTTCAAGAGGCGTAAAGCCATCGGCCTCGACCAATAATTCTATCGCCCGCCAATTACCATACCCCGCAAGTGTTCCGCCTATGCCGGTCGGATCCGTGCCAACCGTCAGCAAGCCACCCATGTCGTAGAACATCTTTTCCATCTTTGCCGTTTTTTCGAATGAGATATCCCCAAGGTACGGCGGCTTGGCAGATTTGACACGGGCAAAAAGGTTCAAGTAAGAGTCTCTGATCTCCGGCGACATGGCGGCCAGGACATCGACGGGAGGCCGCGGCTGATCCATCAGTGCGCCCTCAAACACTGCCGGCGTAGAATCTATTACCACTTTTTTATCGATCAGCAATTGCAGGAATTGTTTTACGCGGTCACTTCCGACATCTAATTTGGCCAGCCAAGGTTTGTTGGAGTCCGGCGGACACGTGTTTTCCACCTTATCCTGCACAAAGTCCGTGCTGACTGAGAATCCGTGCTCCAGGCTGTCGATACCCAGTTCGGCAGCTTCGCCGTACGTGACCGCACATAGATGAGCGGTGATCTTCAAATTTCTTTTGTGTGCGGCGTCGATCGCCGCCTTGAGGATCGGTTTATCAACACCTACGTATGCTTTGAAAGAAGTAAAGCCCTGATCTGCCCAGTAATTTACAAAAGCTGCAGCCTCAGCAGGCGTCTTGGTTTCCTTCATCTGCGGAAATATCGCGTTGCTTCCTTCGATGTACGGCGCCGTCAATTCTATGAAAGGTCCCGGTAGGGCTCCCGAGTCAATATCTTTCTTGATCCTGATATCCGAGTATGGTTCTATGCTGCCGGCGGTTCTGATCGTCGTGGCTCCACCGGCCAGGTAAAGACGAGGGAAACTAAATGGCAGTTGTCTTAGATTGCGGTAAAGCGGATCGAAGGAAGTTGCCGATATGTACATGTGCTCATGCAGCATCACCAGCCCCGGCATGAGTGCTTTGCCGCTGAGATCAATTACTTTTGCACCTTGCGGCACTGTCGCTGATGCATCATCCCCAACCCAGTCGATCTTGCCGTTGCGTATAATAACGGTTTGATGCGGTTTGGCCGGGCTGCCTTTGCCGTCGATAACGAGTGCATCTTTGAAAACAGTAACAGGGTCGTTGTAATCAATATATTTTCTTGTTTCATCACTAAAATTTACTTGTGAAAAACATAGGTTCGAGAAAAGGCAGATCGTCATCGCCGACCAAAGTAGTGATCTCATAAGCTTTAATGTTGAAGAGTTTGAACTAAACTAGCACATCTGGGAGGATTTGAGGATCTTAGAAATTAATTAATGATTATCGCCTTTAACTTCGCGAATTTTTCTTTCCATTTTCGGATATCCTCAGGTGTTTGCCCATCTCCTCCATGTTCATACCTTGAACACAAAGTTTGACGACGTTGTTACTTGGGCTGAATTCCATTTTTTGGCTTTGCATCGAGAAAGTCGTTTATCATCGGGACGATGGTTGTCATGCGGTTCATTAGGGTGACGTGGGTTGTGTTAGGCAAAATAGCCAATCTCGACTCTGATCGAGGACCCATGTCGCCATAGGGCCCGCCGCCCTTAAGGCGGTACATTTCGACAATCATCGCGAATTTCTTCTAGATCGGCAACGAACAGTGGGTCGGACATCGCCCCCTGCATAAGCGTAAGCTTGTCGCCATTGGTCGAAACCGGCGAAAACAAAATGATAACCTCGGCCTCCTGATCCAGGGCGGCCGTTTTCGGCAGCTTTATCAAAAGCTCGCGGTTAGCCGACACTCGGATCTTTTGTTTAACTACTTCCATACAAACTCGCGCTAACACGTTATTTTTGCATATCAACGATCCACAACCCATCGGAGTTGGCGTTGGCTGTGTTCCAGACCGTGAGGCCGCCGGCGACGACCACTTATGCCCTATTCGTCATGCGGGGTATCCGGCCGGCGCTGTGCAACGTGCCAAAGCACACCGGATGGGTCGGTCACGTAGGCGATCCGCAGGCCCCAGGGCTGGACCGCCGGTGGTTTCGGTGCAGGCACTCCGAATCTGGCGGGCAGATCGAGCGACATAACATGGGTCCACCAGGAATCGAGATCATCCACCATGAGCTGCATCATGAAATTTTCTGCCCATTCCTTCTGAAAATAATTTTGGAGGAGAAACGAGCTTGTTCCAATTCGGAAGATCGCCACTTCATCGCTGTCCAGAACTGTTGTAAATCCGAGTGCTTGATAAAAGCGCTTCGACAAGTCAAAGTCTTTTGCCGGCAGAAAGGCCGGGCGATCTCTGTACCGGCGGGGACTGATGTCGATAGATTCGCCATAGTTTTATCTCCGAATAATTACCGATCAAGACCGAAATCCGGGTTCTGTTTATGATGGCGTACAGTGGTGATCTGTATGTCGGTTTCGTTAGCGATCCGATAGACGATCTGATACGGAAAACGATCGAGATTTACACAGCGCAAGCCGTCAGTTACAACCCGAAAGGATCTCGGATTTCGTCTGATCGTCACAACCTTTAATTTAAGTTCATTGACGAAGTCATTTGCAATTTTTGCTCCGGCCTCTCGCTTGTAGAAATCGAGAGCCCGCTTAACATCACGTTCTGCGGCAGAACTGAAGATCGCACGCATCACTTAACGTATCGCCGAAGCGAATCGAAAAACTCCGTTTCTGTCAGAACCTTCTCTGGATTCTCATCCATCTCGCGACCGCGGCGAAGAGCCTCTTCGACCCAATCATCGTCGTGGTCATCCCCAAACGGCGAACCAAGGGATTCGATCAGCTTTGACGCCAATTTTCCACGATCGGCTTTTGAGAGACTGAGAGCTAATTGTTCTACTTCTGCAATTGCTGACATATTGTTCACCTTTTGACCATTATATCACTGACCTACATTAGAGAACGCCTAATACCTCGCCTATTGCTTTGCCGGCTTAGCATCGAGAAAGTCGTTTATCATCGGGACTATGGTTGTCATGCGATTCATCAACGTGACGTGTGTCGTGTTTGGCAAAATAGCCAATCTCGACTCTGATCGAGGACCCATGTCGCCATAAGGCCCGCCGCCCTTAAGGCGGTACATTTCGACGATGTGTTCGAGCCGAACGCCGTCGGCGTCGCCGTGGATGAAGAAGAACGGAGCTTTTGTAGCCCTGAGTTTATCCGCACCAAAATCGTACGGTCTCATCGCCGCCCCTTTGATGTGAGCAAAGAAATCGGGGAATGAGTTCGGTATAGGATTAAGTTTTTCCCGTTCGGTTTCGGCTGGCGTGCCTTTGAATAGTTCCGGCGAAAAATTGGGCCACGCGTCATTCGCTTCCTTGACCCAGCCGTCGCGGCGGATCGGGGCTGAGATGCTGACGACCTTTCGCACTTTTTCGCCGTGGCGGATCGCACAATTCATCGCCGCACCGGCGCCAAGGCTGTAACCGACGAGGTCCGCTCGATCGATCTTAAGATAGTCGAGCAACGCAGCCACATCATCCCCGAGGTTGTCGTAAGTGATATCGCGTTTGATATCGGCAGTACGCCCGTGGCCCTGCATTTCGACGGCGATAACTTTCCGTGTTTTGGCGAGTTCGTTGATCCACAATCGCCAGTCGTCCGTGATCGCCATAAACGCCCCATGAATCAGCACCACCGGCTCACCGGCTCCACTGATCTCGTAATACATTTTGAGTCCGTTAACCGGCAGCGTACCCCGTAGTTGGTTTCTGCTGCCCGGATGCGACACCCGAAAGGAGCGTCGTCAGGAGCATCGTCATGATAAAAGCTTTAGTCTTCATATTTTTCTTTACTAATTACCAATTTTTTTTAATTAATGATCTTCCCAGTGCTGTTCGCCAGTTTTTGTCGCCACTGTTTGAGGTCTTCGGGTGATTGTCCCGCCCACATTTTGACCTCACCGACTATTTTTAATGGGGCTTCGGTGCGATAGGAACGGGTGAGATTGCCCGGAAATTTTTTGTCTGTAACGTTCGGATCGTTTTCAAAGGCACCTGTCGGTTCGACTATGTAAACGCGCTCAGGCCCGTCACCCTTAGCCAGGGCGGCGGCTAGGCCTGCGCCGTTTACCAGGGCAGTGAAATAAATGTGATTCATTATAAGTTCGGTTTCGTAATTAGAACTGTGCCCGGCTGTCAGCAGATCGCCCACCTGCAGATCTGCTCTCGTCCCGTGAAAAAAGGGGCCGTTGTCAGTGGGCGTGTCCGTGAACGAACGTGCCAATTCATAATTCTTTCTTGCGTTGTCAGGTTCGTTCAGCTGCTCGAAGCAGTTAGCAATGTTTGAATAAAGAGTAGGAAAAGTGCTCTTAACATTCTCGTCGTTTATTATTAAGGCAGTCTGCAGGGCTATCTCGTGCCATTTTAATTTGTCGGAAACTCTCTCTTGATGTCGGGCCACAAAATGAGCAGCGATGAATTTTTCGAAGTCGTCGCCCGCGTCATCCCAGGCCTGTTGAAAAAGATTGCCGGCTTCTTCGGCGTTTCCTTTATCTGCCATGCCTATACCCCGAACGCAGAGTTGAATGATCTTGTTTCTTGGGTCAAATTCCATTTCAGCTTAACCTCTCAGTGCTCATTTACTGCCAAGTTGTTCTGCAAGACCGACAAGGATGCCCTCGGCCCCACGAATGTAGCAGAGTCGATATGAGTTTTCGTATTGGACCACCTCGCCAACGAGCTGAGCACCGTGCTTGATAAGTCTCGGCACCAGCTCGTCAATGTCCTCGACAGCGAACATAACGCGCAGATAACCAAGAGAGTTTACCGGGGCAGCACGATGGTCTGAAGTAGTAGCCGGGCTGAGAAATCGCGATAGCTCGAGCCGGCTGTGGCCATCGGGGGTGACCATCATAGCAATCTCGACTTTCTGAGTACCCAACCCGGTAACGCGGCCAGCCCATTCACCCTCGATCGTCGCCCGCCCTTCGAGTGTCAGGCCTATCTCGGTGAAAAAAGAGATGGCATCATCGAGAGATTCGACAACGATGCCGACATTATCCATTCTTAATAATTTACTTTTTGCCATGATTCGCGAGGGTCAATTACCACAGAGTCACAGAGGACACTGAGAAATAAGTTAATAATTCACAAAGCAACATTCAATCTAATTCACCTAGGAAAGTCTGCCAAAAGTCTCTGTGCTCTCCGTGCCTCTGTGGTGAATTTCCTAATCTTCGTCTATCTGAGGTGAGCCGGTTTTTACGTCGCCGTCGCGTTCGTAGGTCACGCTGATGATCCCTTTTGGTGCGATCTGGCTGCTCGTCACCTTGAACGAAGCGGGGATCGTGCCGTCCTGGAACAGCCGTTTTCCGGTGCCGAGCGTGATCGGGATTATCATTAGCTCCATCTCATCGACGAGGTCATGTTTGAAAAGCGTCCGCAGCAGATCGGCGCTGCCCATGACGTAGATATCTGGGCCGTCCTGCTGTTTGATCTCTCGCACCTTTTCCGCGATGTCGCCGCTTAGGAATACGGCTGGGCTGCCAATCGCTGGAGTCACGTGTATTCGAGGCGACGTACTTCGTCGCGGTCATGACATTAGGCCAGAAATTCGAATGCGTCGGCCAATACGTTTCCCAACCGTCAAAGGTCTTACGCCCCAACAGCAGATCCATCGGCTTTGCCAGCCGCTCCTGCACCACCGCCCCCGTCACCTCGTCAGCATAGGGAAAAAACCACCCGCCATACTTAAACCCGTCGCCGTCATTTTCCTCGTTCTGTATGACACCATCGATCGTCATGAATTCTGCTGCAATTATTTTTCTCATTATTTAGTTCTCCAGGTGCGCTGATAATTTACTGTATGTTCCAATGTCGAGAGCGCGGAATATGATTGTTAAGATTGTTCGTCGGAATAATCGATGACTTTTAATTCGATGTCGGTTCCGTCGGCCATGTCCTTTATTTGAAATGCAATGCTGCCCGAAAATCCGATGAGTTCGCACAACGGGACGATTGCGAAGTTGTCGCCTATGTAGTCGCCGCCAAGACATGCTGGAACCTTTAAAGCGTATTTCTGGCCTTCCGAAATCGGTCCGCAGACATTTCGCAGCATCCTCAATTATTCCGGCCATGCCCCAGTCTTCTGTAAACACAGGGCTATCACGGACATTTTGCAGCTCGCTGAGATTCGAGGCGATTCTTGTACAGGAGCATTCTTCAGGGCAAAAGAGCCAAAAGGCTCCATCCACGTCTGCAATAATCAAGTTGCCGAAATCGTTTTCTGCAATTATTTTGACGGGTTCAAGCCCGAGCCAACCCCATGCAGAACGTATCACATCATTTAATTCAAATTCGTCCATTTTTCGTTCTCAAGCATCAGCCCATTTTTTCATTCGTATTCTCAAACCCAAATCGTATTCGCCGCTTCGAGAACATCAATATTTATATCTTCTAGAGTCTTGAACCTGATGCAATACCCGGTGACGGTCGCCTTACCGAGGTACCAGCGTATGTTTCGGCCAGGTATTTCTTGTCTTCGATACCGAGGATATAGATCGAGATCCCGCTCTTGTTTGCGCTCAGGCCGATCTGGTAAAACTCGCTGATCGTGCCGTCGGCGTATTTGTGGTCGCGAGACCCGTACCCGATATCCGGATTAGAAACGACCTTGCCTTCGCTATTTTTGCCATCGAGGAACCATAATTTACATGCCGGCATTACCTTCAGAATACGGTCGTGCAGTTCTTGCATGTCGCTACGTTTTGGTTCCGCGTGACTCGCAATATGATCTGCGATTTGTTCTTCTACGTTCATATTTGTCCGTATTATCTTGGGTCAAAATCCACCATCCATTCAATTCCGTATTTGTCTCTAAAACAGCCAAAATATGTACCCCAGGGACTATCTCCGATCGGTCCTTCGACCTGTCCGCCGGCTGAGAGCCCGTTGAATATTTTGTCGGCTTCCTCACGGCTTTCTGCGTTAATAACTATTTTGGATCTGTTTTCGTTTTCGTTTGTTCGTCCCATCGCTTCCGGAACGTCATTGGCCATTAAAGAGGTTGAGCCAATGGGCAGAGCAATGTGCATTATCTTATTTTCTTCATGTTCCGCCACCGGAAATCCGGCGATTGCCAGGTCTTTGAAACGAATTACTTTCGCGAACTCTCCGCCAAATACCGATCTGTAAAATGTAAATGCTTCTTCCGCATTTCCGTTGAAGTTAATGTGTGGGTTTATTTGTGCCATGATTGTTTTGTAGTCTCCTTTATCAATATTTAATCTGAGTTCTTTGAACACGAAGATCAATTGTGCGATAACTTCGCTAGCAGTTCTTCCAGGTTTTGAAACTGTAATTCGGTCCCTATGCGGAAACCGCCGTCTGCCACGATCCTTTCCAGACGTTCGAGTGATTCGTTGTAGATCGAAACGTGTACCGTCGTTTTTCCATCTTGCTCGCTGAAACTCAGGTCCCAATCCGAGCCCGGCAATTCGAGTTTCTCGTCCGCGTCGGCAAACGCATTAAACATTTTGAAGTTGGTCTTTGGCGTGATCGCCGTGTATTTCTGCACGACCCACCGCTCCTCTCCCTCAGGGCTTACCATTGCGTAGAATCTCCGACCGCCAACGGTAAAGTTCATGACCTTTGTCCGTGACGCGAAAGGTTTTGGTGCCCACCATTGGTCGAGGAGCTCGGGTTTTGTATAGGCGTCCCAGACCAGGTGACGCTCCGCGTCAAACTACTTTGGTTATCGAGACCGTCTTTGTTTCTTTATTAACTATAAAATCCATATGACTATCACTCGTTACAATTCGGCTAGCACTTTGTCGAGCTGCGTATAGCTCGTCTCCATACCATCTGTCATGCCGGTTGAGAACGCCTCGTCGCGGTCGGCCTTCGAAGCATACTTGATCGAGGTCGCCACGTTCGTGATCCCGTCGGCTTCGTGAAAGGTGACGGTGATGATCGATGGTTCACCACCCATGCGCAATGCCCATATTACCCGGATCGAAAGCTTGCGTATGCACGATCTTCGCGTGTGGAACAACCTCCAGGACCTCGCCGGTAAAACCAAACTCCATGCCGTCTTCGTCGTTTCGCCAACGCCATTGATACTTGCCGCCGACGGTCATATCCATCTCGCAGACAGGCATCGACCAACTAGGCGGCCCCGTGCACCAACGACGCAACAGGTCCGGTTCCATGTAGGCCCGCCACACCAGTTTGGCGGGAGCATCGAAGCTCCGTTTGACGAGCACCTCGGTTTCTGACGGCAGACTTGCTTCTGCAGGTTTCATTTCTTTCTCTCCTTTTTCTCTTGTTGTTTTAACTCTGCAAGCAACGTATCGAGTTGCTCGTATCGCGTCTCCCAGATCTTTCTGTATTGCTCCAGCCATTTGTCGATCTCTTTCATTTTGTCTATTTCGAGCCGGTAGTAAATTTCCCGGCCTTTTTGTTCATGTGTTACAAGCTCGCATTCCGTCAATATTCGCAAATGCTTTGAAACGGCCTGCCGCGACGTGTCAAATTGCTCGGCAATAGCATTCGGCGTCATCGCCTGCAACGCGATCAACGCAATGATCGCCCGCCTCGTCGGGTCAGCTATGGCCTGGAAAATATCTCGTTTCATGACTACGAACAGAAGTATGCAACCAAACGGTTGCGTATGTCAAGCGCAACCGAACGGTTTCGTAATATTTTGCGAAGGATGAATTGTCGAGATTGTATTTTGTGAGAGTTACAAGGTGCGGAAAGGTGTTCAGATCTTCGACTTAACAAAGACAAAAACCCAGCCTACGAACACACTGGCTGTAAAAAGGAAAAACATATCCGTCACCAATCCGGACCAAATAAATCCGTCAAATCCGTATCCGCCGCCTTGACCAACTCCGAACGGTACAGGAAATCCGACGTGCAATAACAATCGTAGATGTTTTCGTTACACCAGTTATTCAAAAAAGTTAAATAATTCAGAACAATGCAAAGTATGATTCCGAAAGTGAAACCTACAACAAAAGCACGACTCTGTAATAGATGTTTCATTCAATACATTGTTAACGCCAAGAGATCAGGACACAACTCAATGATTACAAGTATGATGCTAATTGCTTTTTTTTATGTAGCGGTTATCAGCTTCCCACCGACGATCGCCATTGGAAGCAGGATCGCCGTAAAGATAACGTGATACCACAGGGGAACATACTGCCAGGACATGACCGCTTTCGCGATGCCCATTGCTAACAGCAGACAGCCGACGGCCAGCGGAGCGCGTGCGTTTTCGCCGGCGATAAGAGCGGCCAGAGATCCGGCCATCACTGAGACCAATGACCCGAGGACAATATGCGTAAGAAGCATGGGCGTTTCCGCCGTAAACTCGCCGCCATTTTTGATCGCCTCCTCGAACGCCCGCTGATGAACCCCGAACGCCGGCCAAATGGCTGAAAGGATCTTTTCGCTTCACGACCCACACTATCAACCAGCCAATAAATCCGCCAATTACGCCTAAGGTGATCCGTAACATAAATGTCTCCTATTTTGTCGGAACCCAGTCGCTATCGCTCCCGGTTCTGACCCGTTTCCACTCCGGCGAATTCGAGAGCCTGCTGTTCGTTGGCGAAGGTGCGAAACTCGATAGCTTTGCCGTCGCGAAAAGTATATACATCGGCGGTGCGGCCTTCGAGCCAGTCGGTTTGGTCTTTTAGCCTCACCTGCACGTGGGCGAACACAACGATCTTATCGCCGGCGACCACGAAGCGGGTCGGCTCGCAAGAGCCTTCGGCCCAGGTCGAACGTCCTTTGAAGACGTGGGCTTTGACGGCATCGAGACCCCGATAGGTTCCTCCCGTTGGAGTTCCCTCGAACTCGATCCGCACGATCTGCGGGTCAAAGTCTTTGACGAACCCGTCAATGTCATTCCGGTTAAGTGCAGCGTATGCCCACTTGAGAGCCTCAGTCTCAGCCGTAACGAGTCCTTCCCATGACCACTTTGGTACATCCATCCCATCAGGAACGTCATCGGGCGAGCAATGATAACGCGCCATGGTCGTTGTCGTGGCCCAGGCGAAATAATCATGCAGCGCACGCCAGAGCGGGTCGTCGCGCCTGATGCCGACGTCGTCCATCGCATGATCGAAACAAGCGATCGCCAGCCGATCCATCTTGTCGTGGAGCCCGTTGCCGCTGTGGATCCGAACAACGGAGGATTCATCACCATATTGTTCGGAATAAGCGGCCGGTCCGCCGAGAGCCTCGATCCAATAGGCAGCAAGCCTCTCTGTGTGCTGCGGGTGGTAACCGTGACTGAAAGCATGGCCAACCACTTCGTCTGCCATCACACGAGCGTGCCACGCAGCAGCTAACTTCAGCATTCCTTCGCGGCCGCCAGCCGCTTCGTAAATCGTTTGCTTAGTCGTGTTGTTGTCCTCCCGGGGTCCTTCTTGAGGCCGAGTTTATCTAGTCCCAATCGTTCTTGAGCAGCAGCTCTTCGATCCTGTAGGCGTGGAGCATCTCGTGATTTAGCAGGTGCCGGAACATGATGAATACTGAGTAATGATCGAACGCCTCGTGGACGGCGGTCTTCTGCCATTCGTCAGGCGTTAGCTTTTTCAATCTTTCGACAAGAGTGGCTCGCTCGCGGACATAACGATCAAGACTCTCATCCAGATCTATCTCGAGCATCGCACCCGCCTCGTCCTCGGCTGAATTTTCAATAGTTTCGATAACCGGTTTAGGCGTGGACAAGATCAAATCAAGCCTCGCACGAAACGCAACGTCCGACTGCGACAGGTGAATGGCGTGCTCGTACGCCGACCATTTTGCCGGGGCCGGACGACGCTTTAGTATCTGCGGCGGTACCTCGCGGATCAAAGGAATGGTGACACCCGGGGCGGTACCAAGGGCAGAGATCAGTGCAGATGTTTCGTTCATAAATCTTTTCTATAGTCGGTAAGCGGGCAAGTCCGATAATTTTACTCTGTTGAAATCTCGCGCAAGATCGCCTCGCCCGTGTGCGGGTTTGTAAGGGATACATTTTCAACTGCGCATATAAGCCAGTGCGTCTTTTCTCTTCGGAGCACCGCCAGGATCAGCGTGTCGACCTGATGCGGCCCGGCGGGGTGGGCCGTTCCGGCCGAGAGGCGGGTCCAGAAATGGACCACCGCGACGTCGTCTCCGATATACTCGACGTTGATCAGCTCGTTTTCTAAAGTGGAGTCGCTATATATCGTTTCGTGGATCGCGGAATGCATAGCAATGATCTCATCGACGCCCCGGACGTAATGGCCAAAGCGGTTTACAAATGTCGCATCCGCGCTAAACAAACTGCCGAGAGCAGTCATGTCGTGAGCATTCCAGGCGGATTGGAATTCCAGCGCGGCGTCTTCTGGTTTAGTTAAGATAGTCATAGATGCAGTATTCGATGCTATTGCTCAGCTGTCAATATGTCGCCGAGTGGTACCTGAAATAGACCGTGTTATCTTTCAGGTAATTTACTTCCCCAGCCTTTTCCGCTTTTCCATCGGATGAAATTTTTGCGATAACATTACCGTTCAAAATACATTCCCACCAATGACCATATCCTGCAACTGATGGCAAATAGGGGCTGCTCAGTTCCTCAGCCAACCGAACCGGATCTATAAACGAAAGTGTTTGGACAGTAATTTTGTGGGCCTCGCAATCGTCACCCGCGCACACCGAATCTCGGTCCACAACGAAAACAATTCGCGGACGAGCTCTCAGGACTTCACATTCAATATTCATGATTATGTGGTTCAGCCGCGGCGACCGGAGTTGTCGGCGGCAATGTCTATCTATTTCTTGGCACTATTGCGTCGAAGCACAGTTTGGCGATGGTAGATCAGGTTTTTCGGAACTCCTCCGCATGATCGGAAGTCCACTCACGAAACGTCCTCGCCCGATGCCCCGTTATCTCTGCAACCGTGTTAGTGACAAAGGCGGGCTGGCCGATCGCGGCCGCCCACGCATTGAGCAGCATGTCCATGACCGGCGTTGGAAAGCCCAGCTCGAGCCGAGCCTCGTCGGGCGTTATTTCTTCAAAACGCAGCGGTCGTCCGATGACTTCGCCGATGGTGGTAACTTGCTCGAACTGGGTAAGCGATTCTGGTCCTGTCAAAACGTATTCGGCACTTTCATGATCGGCCTCAAGTAGTGTGCGGGCCGCAACCGCAGCTATGTCCTGCTCATGGATCGGAGCAGTCGGGGCAGCGGCATGGGGCCAGCGAACCACTTTGCCTGCCCGGATCTGCGGAGCCCACCAGGATAAGGAATTGGCAGCAAACATCCCGGACCGAAGAAAGGTCCACCGCAAATCTGAAGCCTCGATCATCCGCTCGATCTCCGCGAACATAACCGCGAGTGGGTTCGGCTGCCGAAAGAACGGGTGCCGTGTGCGGTGCGGCGAAGTTAGGAACACAAGCCGGCGGGCGTGACTGGCGATCATGTCCACCGCGGCCGGAGCTGCGTTACCCCGAGCCGTCCACACGAGAAACACCTTATCGACGCCGTCAAGGCATCGTTCAAGAGTTTCGGGTATCGTGAGGTCGCCGCAGACAACCTCAACTTCGGGCGGCAGGTCAGCCACGTCCGGATTGCGAGACATAGCGCGCACACGGACCCCCGTCGCCACGAGTTCCGAGACAACCTGACGGCCGATCCTGCCTGTCGCTCCCGTGATCAGGATTGGTTTCATATCAATCATTGATCGCCGTATCTTTTCAACCGTTCCGGGCGGCCTCGATCGCGGCGATGTCGATCTTTTTCATGGGCATCATAGCATCGAAAACGCGTTTGGCGACTGCGGGATCGGGATCGGTAACTCCGTCGGTCAAAGCGACCGGCGTGATCTGCCATGAGAGTCCCCATTTGTCCCTGCACCAGCCACACTGACTCTCTTCGCCGCCGTTTCCGACGATCGCGTTCCAGTATCGGTCGGTCTCTTCCTGGGTCTCGGTTGCGACCTGGAATGAGAACGCCTCACTGTGCTTGAACATCGGCCCGCCGTTGAGGCCGACGCAGGGAATCCCCATCACAGTGAACTCGACGGTCAAAACCTGGCCTTCCTTGCCACCCGGAAAATCTCCCGGAGCCTTATGCACCGCCCTAACCTCTGAATCTGGAAACGTCTCGGCGTAAAACCGTGCCGCCGCCTCAGCGTCGTTATCGTACCAAATACAGATAGTATTTTTTGCTTGCGTCATTACGTCTGTTCTCCTCGTTCTTAATTATGATTTTGCTGAGACGTTTGAATTGTACGACGGGATACCGTCCGGGTCTCGTGAAAGGCCTGTGCACTGCGGTTACGTTCTCGCTACAGTAGGGAAGTTTCGCAACGGTCTATGATCCGCGCAAGATCTTTTCCATCTTCCGGCCCTTGGCCAATTCATCGACAAGTTTATCCAGATATCGGACCTTCTGCGTCAAAGGATTTTCGATCTCCTCGACCCGGTACCCACATATCATACCGGTGATCAAATGCGCGTTAGGATTTAGCTTAGCCTGTTGGAAAAATGTTTCAAAAGTCGCCTTTTCTTCAATTAGTTCCTGCAGCCTTTTGTTATCAAAGCCAGTTAACCACTCAATGACCTGACGCAACTCTTCTTTTGTCCTGCCTTTCTTTTCCACTTTTGCCAGATAAAGTGGGTAAACCGAGGCAAAGGTCATTTTTGCGATACGCTGATCATGTGTGTCGGAAGTGTTCATACCTGTTTTTCTAGAGTTTATCTTTCATGCGATCTTAATTTCAAGGTAAAGCTCCCCTCCAATTGCTGAACGCCGCCGAAGACGCCCCAATGTAAGCCTCGATCTTTCTAGAGGTGTTGAATGTGGTCATTTCGAAAGGCCTCGATACCGTAGAGATATGACCTTGTCGCGGCCTTGGTTCACCTCCGCGGGTGATTTTTGTCGGTGATATTGTTCAAAATTTTATTTTCGCATACTCGCAAAGATCTCATCTACCGAACTATTTAACTCGCTAACGGTCGCGGGGAAGAATGATCTTCCACCCGTGTCGGCACTCAACTTCTCAAGAAGAGCAGTTGCGGCCTCGTATTCTTTCTTTCCTTGATCCCTCTTAACCAATTTAGAGAATCCTATTGAATAAATAGCTATTTTATTGTCGGCAGACAGCTTTATAAGTTCATCGTATTTATGTTTGCTCGCTCTTTCGTCACCATCGGAGACAACGATCAAGCTTAATCGACGATTCGGAACATCATCCTTAGTGGAATTTGCAAGGTAATCTGCCGATTGATACAGAGCATCAATGAGAGCCGTTTGACCGCCTTCAGAATAAAAGTCGTCAGCTGCGTTGCTGATCTTTTCAGTATCTTCTGTAAGGTCCTGCAGTCGCTCAATTTTGTCGCGGCCTACGAAACGGTCAAGGAAGGTTCTGTCTTGGGTTTTATTGTGCCGAACAATCGCTTTGGTGGTCAGGATCAGAGTGCCCATATACGGCCGCACCGTACCAGAATTGTCGACGATAATTCCGTAACTGACCGGCACATTAGTTGCAGCATCAGAACCTTGGGGGGTTCCTGAGCGATCAGTTGGAACGCACTTTGTAGCACAACAAACAATAAGATCCCGATTCCCATATAGGTCTCCTTTTCAATATGCCTTTTCATTTTTAGCTGTTGACCGTTCTAGTTTTAAAGCCGCCGACCTTGCCTCATTCATTTTTGAGGCGAGTTCTTCCAGGCTCAAAGCATAGGAACCCGGAAGCATTCCGTTGTCTAAAGAGAACTTTTTCAAAAGCGGATGCTGCTTGTCTGCGGGTGAAAACTTAAAAACTACGAAACGGCTGCGACTTATGGCCTGAATCGAGAAGGGGCCTACATCCGTCCATCCGCAGGTATGTTCGCGGAACATTGAGCGAACCGTAAACCCGTGGTCTGTAAGTAGTAGAAAGGTAATGTTTGGCAAAAGCTGTAGGCCAAAAACAATGACCACCAGCCCAAAAAAGACGACGTTAAACCAACCCCAAAAACCACCTATCCAAATACCACCAATAACAAATACAGCACAGACCAATAGAAGAACAAGATTCTTTACCTTTGATGAATAGATTTTTTGCGGGAAATCCATAAATGCACCTATCCGCAAATTTGGACGACACCTTTACACTGTCGCAACGCGGTTATAGACCGTATCCCTCTCCACAGCTTCAAACCCGGTCGGTGAGTTCGCCGCCGTCGGTGATGGTGCTGTCCGGTATTCTAAGCTTTATGCGCATCCATATAGGCACGGAGCAGGGAATTGATCTTGGCTTGGTAACCGTGACCTTGCCGTTTATACCAGTCCAGAACGTCGCCGTCTACCCTGATCGTCAACTGCTGTTTGCGGGATGTCGGCTTCAAGCCTCTTCGCACTAATCCTCTTGCAAACATCTCGGGCGATACCTCCGGAACATCCGACTTGTCGATGTCCTTGTCGCTCAGTGCATCGACGCGTTTCCAATCAGTCTCGGATCGCTTTGTAGTAACTCTCTTCTTCATTTTGCCGCCGTTGGTGATTGTGCCGTCTAGGTCATTGGCGCCGCCTTTCAGGACCGCCTTTCCAATGGCAAAATACGGACTCGTGCTCGGGTTTCATCCACGACGACAAGAGCACCTTTATCAAGAAATATCTGATTTTCTCGTATGACCGACAATACCGTCGCTCCCAAATGGGCTGGTAGAATATCCTGCCGCTCGGACCTGGATCACGCTTGGCCCTTTGGCCTGCGTGAACGCCAATAATGTTCCGAAATCTAGATCATGCGTGAAAACGATATATTCGTTTGAACGGGCATATTCGATTATCTCCGTATCCTCAGCTCTTGGATCGCCGATAGTTGACCAATGCACCGACTCGATACCCGCTGTGGCAAATGCCGCCACCCAATCGGGGGACAAATTCATGTCGATCAAGATCTTCACGCGGCGGCAAGGGGCAGCTCAATTTCTTCCACCCGCCAGGCCGCATAGGCAAGAGCTTCGCGCAGGTCTTCTTCTTCAAGATACGGATACGCTTTTAGAATATCGGCAAAAGAATGACCGGCGGCAACCAGCCCGACGATCGTGCCAACGGTCACGCGCATGCCGCGAATACAAGGCTTGCCGCCCATTACCTTGGGGTCAAAAGTAATTCTCGCTAATGGTTTCATGGCTTCACCTCATCAGACAGTTTCTACCCAATTATACACCGTATCCCTTTCCGCGGCCTCTAATTCCGTGTGTTCGATAATTTCTATGATCTACTCTTTGGCCGTTTCTACTTCGCCGTCCGATTCTAATGGGCAGCTGTCGGAGAGTTCGCCGAACTGCTAATTATGGGAACAATCCGGCATTCCCATTCGTTCGTAAAAGGCCTTTTGGGTCGAATCGATCTGTTCGGTGCGGCCGGTGATCGAGCGATAATGTCCCCGTTTAGGGGCATGTTTCTCGATGTATCCTTGATCTGTCCCACTCCAGTGATAGAAAGACAGAATAATAGAAATCCGAGACGAGAGCTGATTAATTTTAATCTACTCATACGCGATTGGTGTACCGGTTTCCGATATCTAAGTCCCCTTGAGAAATGCGGATTTGCCGACATCTGGAGCGAACTCCGATAACTCGTCAACAAACTGATCGATAGCGGCCGGATTCACAAGGATGTTGAAAGCGGCTTTTCCAGTCAGATTATTTGGTCCTATCGTGTCAGCGGCAATCTCGACGGCAACTATCGAATGGCCAACATCGTCGATTGTTGTAAAGACGAACGTCGCGTTTGCCCCAAGTTCGATGCGGCGGACATCGCCGACTTTTGACGGAAATCCTTTAAGTGCCTCAGAAAACTTCGTGGCATCACTATGGTTTACGTACGCATTCACCTGACCAGAAAACGCAATGTTCGAGGCGCTGATTTGCAGTTCCATCAGATGAACATCCGAATAAACAACTGCTATTTCAATGCCCGTTTTCATCTTCTTTTCACTAAACGTCGCATAAACACTTAACTCGGGCGAAAGACAGGACAAGAAATTACGCTGCCGCCACGCGGTTATAAACCGTATCCCGCTCAACCGCTTCAAACCCGGCGTTTTCGATCATGGTGATGAGTTCCTGTTTAGACATTTTGACCTCGCCGTTTTCGACGGCGTAGGATTCGGTCAGTTCGCCGCCGTCGGTGATGGTGCCGTCGAGGTCGTTGGCGCCGAAGTGGAGGGCGGTTTGGGCGATGGGTTTGCCGAGCATGACCCAATAGGCTTTGATGTGGTCAAAGTTGTCGAGCATCAGCCGCGAGACGGCGATGGTCTTTAGCGAATCGATACCGTCGGGGCCGGGAAGTGTATCAAGAGCCGAGCCGGGCGGATAGAACGCGAGCGGGATAAAGCATTGGAATCCACCGGTCTTGTCCTGCTGCTCGCGGAGCCGGACGAGGTGATCGACGCGGTCCTCGATCGACTCGATATGGCCGTAGAGCATAGTGGCGTTGGTCTTGAGGCCGGCTTTATGGACTTTGCCGGCGAGTTCGAGCCAGCGGTCGGCGTCGCATTTGTGGTCGCAGATACGCGACCGGGTCGGCTCGGCAAAGATCTCAGCCCCACCGCCCGGGCACGAATCCATCCCCGCCGCATGCAGTTTCTCGATAACGTCCTCGTCCGACATCTTGTAGAACCGGGCAAAAAAATCAAGCTCGACCATCGTCAGGGCTTTAAGATGCAGGGAAGGGAATTCGCGCTTTAAGGACGAGAACAGGTCGGTGTAGTACTCGAACGGCAGTTTGCTGTTGAGCCCGCCGACTATATGCAGCTCGGTCGCACCCTCGCTGACAGCCTCTCTCGCGATCTCGATCGCGTCCGTGACCGAGTGCGTATAAGCATCCTCGGCACGTGCACGGCGATAGAACCCGCAAAATTTACAGTCCGCGACGCAGATATTCGTATGGTTAAAATGCCGGTTGACGTTGTAATAGGTTGTCCGGCCGTGCTTTTTGCGCCGCACATGGTCGGCGAGTTTGCCGATGGCATTGAGGTCGTCCGACGCATACAGCGCCATCCCCTCGTCAAACGTCAGCCGCTCGCCATCCTCGACCTTGTCGGCTATGTCTTGTAATTGTGGATCAAATGAAAACTGCATATATCTTGTCAGTACCACCTGCGGTAGCGGGTGGGTAACTCTTGTCAGTACCACCTGCGGTAGCGGGTGGATAGCTCTCGTCAGTACCACCTGCGGTAGCGGGTGGGTTCTTAGTCGAAGTCCGGTAACCTATCCCCCTGACCATTCAACGTATAGTCTATCGCATTCGCGATGCTTTGTTCATTCCACAACCGCCGGCAGCTGCCCTTGTCGGCCCACGGGCTTTTGGTCGATGTCCAATAGCCTTTCGACCGCATCTCTCTGTCGCGTTTGCCTTAAACGCATTGAGGGCAAGCTCTCCCTTTTTTCCGCCGGTTGAAACCACGGTATGAACATGGTTAGTTCGCACACTTATCGCCAGTAGAGACCAACTTCGGATAGTGCATGTTTCACGGATCGCGGCTTCGACAGTTTTACGCTGAATGGCACTTAACTTAAGAGGAGCGCCTGCCAGGCTTTTGCGATTATGATCGTTCCAGTTCTTGTTCGCGGGAATGTGCGGAGTGCCGTAAATATTGTTGTGCCTATCGGTCGATCCGCGCTCGTCGCCGTGCAGCCACGTGCCATAGGAGCGGAACGTTATGAAGTAAGCTAGAGGCGTGTCGGTATCGTTCCACATATGTGACGGATCAAGAACCCACCCGCTACCGCAGGTGGTACTGACAAAACGTGTGCCATCGCTTTTCCCGTGAGATGGCATATCTTGGATCTAAACCCTCAACGATCCCCGCCAAGCCCGGGCAGCATAATACGACTCCGCACCGTTGTGATAGGTAAAGACACGGCCGAAGCGGCGGTCGCAGAAGATGGCGCCGCCCAGGCGTCTGACTTCCGGGGGAGTTTTGACCCAGCTTGATGTTTTGAGGTCAAACTCGCCGAGGGTTTGCAGCTCTGCGTATTCCTCTTCCGTCAAAAGCTCGACGCCCATGGCGGCGGCCATGCCGACGGCGTTGTCTTTTGGCTTATGCTCTTTGCGCGACTCCCAGGCGTCGCGGTCGTAACAGAGGCTGCGGCGGCCCTTTGGGCTCTCTTCCGAACAATCATAAAAGATATATTCGCCCGTCGCCTTATCAAACCCGACAACATCCGGCTCACCGCCGGTTCTGTCCATTTCGCTTAGCGACCACAGCTTTTTAGGATCGGCGTCCAGTTTAGAACGCACCTTGTCCCACTCGAGCCCTTTATGCCGGCCCATGTTTTTCTCAAAGCGGGTTTTCAGTTCTTTGAGTAGCTCTTCTGCGTCCTCTGGTAACAGATCAATTTTTTTGCTTTCTGTGTTCTTCATATTTTTATTCTTTCGAGGAAATAGGTAAGTTAAGCAGACGGTCTTGTAGGACTGCCGTGCGACAAAGCAATTGCGTTTACCATATTTTCCACCAAGGCACTTTACTGTCGATACGACGATAACTCCCGCCTGTCAAGGTTTTAGCGTCAAGGTCATATGTAAAACCGACCCACTCATCAGAATCGCGCATCGGGTCATATGCAAGTCCTGAAACGACGTTGTTCTCGACTGTTATTTCAGCCAGTCCATCCCAAGAGAGTCTTTCCGTCCTCCAATGAGTTCCGTCGGGTTCAATGATAGTCAAATCCGTTTGATCCAAAAGAACAAGTCGGTTACAACTCGCAGTGAAAACGTCGGAGTATCCAACGCCGAAAACTGAAATAGGTTTTGTGTCGTTCGGATCGACTAGATAGCACCTGCCAGATGCGATCACTAATAAGTTGCGAGTGTTTTCTAATTCAATTATCCGTTTTAGGTCTGTCCACCCTGGCTGAAAGTTTGCGACCCATTCAGTTCCATCTGACCTATAAAACCGAACAGGAAAACCTTCTGAATAAAATGGTTCTCCGTCTTCAGCCACGGGAACATACATTGGCCCGTAGGTCGGTAGGGAGTCTAGAATTTCATATTGTTTCGTTGTTTTCACTTTGTCTGTAAGATGTTTTGCCCGCCAACCAAACTACCTGCCAATATACTGAAGGATTATTGGCGGGCTTGAAAACACCACAACCACGGTTCAGGGCCTTCTTAAGAAAGTTTCATTATCAGTTTGTTCCCGACGAACTCGGATCGCCGTCCATATCTTGTGTGCGATGAACAGCCCGACAATAGTAAGGACTGACGCGCCGGATCCGGACAGCTCATATGCGCCGAGCAATAATACCACGCCAATGACGGCGAAGTATATGCCGGCGTACATCCACAGGCCTGAGAGGACGATCACGGGGACGAAGACGAACCGGACGGCGACGGCGTACTCCTGGACCTCGGCGGCCGGGCCGTAGATGTAGCCAAATATCGGGATCGTGACAATAATGTGGATCCAGCGAAGGATCGTACGTTTGGTTGCGCTTTTCATATTGTTATTTGAGTTTTGCTGCAATTTCCTGCAGCCGGTCGTGGGCCATATTGAGGCCGTATGCAAACGGCAGCTTGAGCAGCTGGTCCCGCAGCGCGGCCGATCGAAACACGGTGTGGATATTTAGTCTGCTTGTTTCGTCCGACAGCTTTTCGAACTCGTGGAACTCGAGCTGGACGCCGAACGGGGCTCCTTCCATTTCGAATGTCCGCGTGATCTTGCTGTTCGG
The DNA here is from genome assembly GCA_963834975.1 of Blastocatellia bacterium. Taxonomy (GTDB): domain Bacteria; phylum Acidobacteriota; class Blastocatellia; order Pyrinomonadales; family Pyrinomonadaceae; genus OLB17. Next base: position 441,392 of record CAWIDZ010000010.1, on the reverse strand, counting down.
GACAAACTCGTGGATCGTGCCGTTGGCTTTGAACACAACGTTTCCCTGCGGGTCGCTTGTTTCAAATTGGTAGCCGCCGTGCTGTCGGTTTTCGAGCTTGAGCACTTTTGTGCCCATCCATTGCTCGACGATCTCGGGCTCGGCATAGGCTCTGAACAAAAGCTCGACCGGCAGATCGAACTCCCTTGTGATCGTCAGGTCCTGTCTGCCGTCCTCGGCATTGATCTTTGTTTTTCGTTCCATAGTTTTCAATTCTGAGGTTCGATCTCAGCAGCTTTTGTCGGGCTTGAGGTTTTTCTTTGCGGTCTTGGCGAGCTTTGCGTGAGAAGAAAGCAGTTTCACGCAAAGCCGCAAAGAACGCAAAGGGGAAGCCGGGACCCGAATCGAGATCAGGGACCTATCCCCTAATTTTTTGATCTGTAGCCTTTCATTACATCCTCAAGTTTGTTGAACCGGTCGTCCCACATATCGCGGAAAGGCTCGATAAAATCTGCTATTTCTTTCATCTTTTTCGGATTTAGCTGATAGTAGATCTCGCGGCCGTTCTGCTCCTGGTCGAGCAGCTCGCATTCGGTCAGTATCTGCAGGTGTTTTGAAACCGTCGGCCGCGCGGTGTCAAAGTTTGCCGCTATGGCCCCGGCCGTCATCGATTGCGAAGCCACAAGGACGAGTATCGCCCGCCGTGTCGGGTCTGCTATTGCCTGGAATACATCGCGTCGTAAATTCATTGCGTAGCTATTTGACTACGAATATACATGAAGTCATTTAACTACGCAAGTGTTTTTTGAGAACTTTTTTAGAAAATCTATTGTGAGCGTGTCGAGGTTAGGATACTGAGGGTCTATTGCGGCAGATCGTAATCCGGTGCACTATGCCATTCGTGATCGACATTTTGCATCAACAACGCGTGGTCAAACTCTATTGTGCCGTCGGGGAATAAGGTTTTGTCGTTATAAAAGCTTGAGCTGACGGTGCTGATATCGAAGGGCTTTACGATCCACTCTTTGGTTTCGAGCGTGATGCCGTCGAGGTGCTTGTTCTCGCGGGTTGCGGAATATCCGAGCGAGCCTTTTTCAAAAAAATTCGATGTTTCATCGAGAGACCCAAAGATCGAGTCCGCAGGGAGCTGGTCCGTGAATGTACCTTTTAGATCGAGACTAACCGTGTCGTCTCGTGACCTCATCGAATAATCGATACCCGCTTCGGTCTCAACGATCGTGAAATCAGCCCGGTTTTGTTCGCCGGGGAACAGCGTGCCGCCGGCGAGGGTGTTTAGCGTCGAGTCGGTGTCACGCCGCGGGATAAATACGCCTTCACGCGTCTCGCCGTTCTCATACCATTCGACGGCGATCCGGTGTGCGGCGTTCTCGCTGCTGATGTCCGACGAACCCGGGCGTATGCATCGGCCGGATATGTTCGAGCCGGATCAGGCAGATGCCGGCGATGGCTTTGCCGTTATGAAGCTTAGGGCGGAATGAGTCCGGCAGGATCGCCTGCACAGTCTCAGGATCAGCCCGAAAGTTCACCAGGATGCGGCGTTTTATGATCCCTTGAAGTGTTGGAAGCTTCATTTTTTTACAGGTCATTATCCCGCCTGTTTCGCTTGTCTTATTTCTGCAAAACGAACAAGCTCTTTTCACGCTCTTTTGAGATCGTGTAGCGGATCAGGACCAGATCGCCGGGTTTAAGGGGGCGGGCGTTTGTGCCGGGGGCTTCGCTTTGGCTTGTTTGGCCAAAAAGCTCGTAGATCAATCCGTTAGCGTCTTGATACGCGTTGTTGACAGTTTTGATACTCCCCGATCGCTTGTCTGATGTCGCGGTCACGATCACCCGCTTAAAAGTGTCCGGAAATGTGACTTTTGCGAACGAGACCGGGTTTTTAGGTTTGAGGTCGATCGTGCGAAGCTTTCCGAGATATTTTGAATCGAGAAAATACGTCCATTTTTCGCCCCGGTTATTGCTGCTCTCTTTGGTCCAGATATCGTCGTAGTATTCAAAATTAACGGTCCAATCGGCATCATAATCACATTGTTTTTCACACTGATTACCGAAAACCCGCTTTACGTCGTCCCTGGTCGAGACCAGCAGTTGCAGGCTTTTCAGCTTGCCGCTTCCAACAAAACGATACCCTTCCAGTTCGTTCGAAGATTGGTTGGTTTGGGCAGAAATTCCAAGCGCGAGGGAAAATGCAATCGTTAAAGCGGCTAATATTGGTGTGTGTTTCATTCTGGCGGTCCTGTTTATTCAAATGCGGCAGATCGAACGAGTTCGGCAAACTCTGATATTTCGATACTAACAAAAGCGCGGGGCAAAGTCGTTCAAAATTGGTTTTCGCCCCCGTGTGTTAAACACTCCTACATCGGAAATCCTTACCAGCCGAGATCTCTGAAAGGCTTGTTTTTACTGAATCCTGCCGTTTTCGGAACGATTAAAACAGTGTTTCGAGGTCAAAAACATCTGCAGAGCCTCTGCAACAGTGTTTTAGAGCCCATTCTTTTTTTGAAGAGGCTGCAAAAAAGTTTTAGAGGCCCCGCAAATGTTTAGAAGGCTGCAAAATCTGCGGGAAGACCATAACATTTGCCGAGACTCTCTGCAGATGTTTTAGACGTTTTAAAAGCGGAATATTGAAAAAGGAAGTGGGCGGAAAAAAGAAATGTTTAACACTTGGGAAAGTTAAAAAGGGGAAGAGTGAAAAAACGGAAAAGGGAAAAGTGAAAAAGGGGAAAAGTGAAAAAGCAGTCTCTGCGTCCTTTGCGATCTCCGCGTTAAAAAATCCCTATTCGCGTATTTTCGCGTTATTCGCGGGCAGATCTTCCCAAGGCCTTGAGTGGTCGATCTAAACCAGGCTCGACGGGCAAATGTCGTTTAAGACGCATTCGGCGCAGTGCGGGGTTTTGGCTTTGCAGACGCGGCGGCCGTGCCATGTTATCCATTGGCCCCACATGATCCAGTCTTTTTTGGGAACGATCTCCATCAGATCGCGTTCGATCTTGTCGGCGGTTTTCTGTTCCGAGAGGCCCAGGCGGGCCGAGAGCCTGATGTTGTGGGTGTCGACGACTATGCCCGTTGTTATTCCCATTGCGTTGCCGAGTACGACGTTTGCGGTCTTTCGGCCGATGCCGGGTAGGGCGATCATCTCTTCCATGGTCTCAGGGACCTTGCCGCCATGATCGTCGACCAGGCGTTTGCAGATCGCCTGAATGCTCTTTGCCTTTTGCCGGAAAAAGCCCGATCTGTGGATGTCCTTTTCGAGCTCCTCTTGCGGCACTTTCAGATAATCCTCTGGCCCGCGATATTTCCGGAAAAGCTCTGGCGTAATGCGATTGATATTGACGTCGGTGTTCTGCGCCGCCAGTATCGAGGCGATCATCAGTTCAAAGGCGTTCGAGTAATCGAGCTCGACATGTGCGTCAGGGTAAAGCTTTTTAAGGCGTTTGCCGATCTCGGCAGCGTGAGCTTTCTTGTCCTTGATCATATACAGACATTATACGATGAAATCGATCTCAAGCCGTCCGATTTGATCGTTTGCCCGCCTGATCTCATTTCGCCTATGTGCGCCATCGCACCGAGGCCGTTGCCGAATAGTATTAAGGTTTAATTTTCAAAATACGCACAGCAGAGCGATCTTTCCGGCGGTGAGCTAAAACAGGCGAAAACTGATCTGCTATTTATGATTGAAATCATTTTTTGCGGTTTATTTGCTTGGTAGAGTTCATACCAGATCAACGGAGCAATATGAAAATGATCCAATTAATAAAAGGCCCGGATGCCGTTTCGACCACTGCGTTCGATGGCGATAAAGCCATGAACGAACTATTTAATGGCCCGTTTCGACGGATCGTTGAGGTTCGGCTGCAAAACAGTGCGGTTCTATCCCGGCACCATGCGGCTGAGCCGATCACGGTTTTATGCCTGTCGGGAACAGGTACATTTACAGCCGGCCCCGATCTCGAGGATTCGCAAATTCTGGGTCCCGGAACAATGGTCACGCTTGAGGCCGGTATCGATCACGAGGTTACCGCCGACCCGGATCTGCACCTGATCGTTTCAAAATTTAAGGATAGCTAATTCAGCTATCGTCGGAGAAAAAAAATGAAAAAGCTTTGGATACTGATGATCGCAGTTTTTGTGATCTCGTTTTCGATTCTCGGATGGGTTGGAACCGAGATATTTCGCCAGGCACCGCCGATACCGCGCGAGGTCGTTACGACCGACGGTACCGTTTTGATCCCGGCCGAGCAGATCGGCGACGGGCAAAACGTGTGGCAGGCAATGGGCGGTATGCAGGTCGGGTCGATCTGGGGCCACGGATCATATGTCGCGCCCGATTGGACGGCTGATTATCTGCATCGCGAGGCTCTTTTTGTGTTGAATGAGTGGTCGGGCGGACAGTATGGCAAAGACGGCAGTTCACTGAGTGTCGAACAAAAGGCGATGTATCTGGCAGCGCCTGCAGGCTCTGATCCGCACCAACACTTACGACGAAAAAACGGGCCGGCTGACACTGGATCCGGTTCTGCGGCAGGGCATTTGAGGACAATCTAAAGCATTACAGCGAAGTTTTCACCAACGGCAACAAGGACTATGCCGTACAGAGCGATGCACAATCCGACCCGGTCAAGCTGCGGGCATTGACATCATTCTTTTTCTGGACCGCCTGGGCTTCGGCCGCTAACCGGCCGGATAACACGATATCGTACACGAGCAATTTTCCGTCTGAGCCGCTGGTCGGCAATTACCCGACGAGCAGTTCGATAATCTGGACGGGCGTCAGCGTTATCCTGTTGATCGCCAGTCATCGGCGGCATGGTCTGGTTCTATGCGGGCTGGCACAAAGAGGCCGAGGAACGTGACACGCCCAACGAAGATCCGCTGGTCGGCGCGACGCTCACACCATCACAAAAGGCAACGGTCAAATATTTCCTCATTGTCTCGCTGCTGTTTTTGCTTCAGATCGTCATGGGCATGATCACGGCCCACTATGGGGTCGAGGGCGGCGGCTTTTACGGCATCCCGCTTGATCGGGTGCTGCCATACGTCGTTACGCGGACGTGGCACACGCAGCTTGGCATTTTCTGGATAGCAACGGCATGGCTGGCCGCCGGACTGTTTATCGCCCCATACATCTGCGGCTACGAGCCTAAGATGCAAAGGCTCGGTGTCAACGTTTTGTTCGGTGCACTCTTGCTTGTCGTTCTCGGATCGATGGCCGGGCAATGGATGAGCGTCATGCATCATCTGCCGGGCGACCTCTGGTTCTGGTTCGGACATCAGGGTTACGAATACGTCGATCTCGGCCGTGTTTGGCAGGCTGCGTTGTTTGTCGGTTTGCTGCTCTGGCTGTTTCTGGTAGCTCGTTCGGCCGTGCCGGCCTTGAGATCAAAGGGCAACAGCAAATCGCTGATCACGCTCTACCTGGCAACAACGGCGGGCATCGCGCTGTTCTACGCCCCGGGACTGTTCTGGGGAATGCGTTCGCATTTGACGGTTGTTGAATACTGGCGTTGGTGGGTCGTGCATCTGTGGGTCGAAGGCTTTTTCGAGGTTTTCGCGACGGTCGTCATAGCGTTCCTGTTTGCCCGGCTTCGCGTTATCCGAGCAGACCACGCTGCCTATGCCGCTCTGCTCTCAGGTGCGATCTATCTGAGCGGCGGTATTATTGGAACGCTTGCATCATCTCTATTTCGCAGGCACGCCGACGGTTGCCCTGGCATTCGGCTCCGTCTTTAGTGCACTTGAGATCGTTCCGCTGGTTTTTGTCGGTTACGAGGCCACTCGAGAATATTCGGCATTCTAAGGCCCGCCCGTGGCTCGCCCAGTATAAATGGGTCGTTTATTTCTTTGTCGCGGTCGCCTTTTGGAATCTGGTCGGGGCAGGTGTGTTTGGGTTTATGATCAATCCGCCTATCGCCCTTTACTATATGCAGGGGCTTAACACGACGGCGGTTCACGCCCACGGAGCTTTGTACGGCGTTTACGGAACGCTGGGACTTGCCCTGACGCTTTTCTGCCTGAGGGCGATGGACCCGGAACGGGAATGGAACACCAAACTGCTGGCGTTTGCCTTTTGGGCGATAAATATCGGGATGCTGTTAGAGATCTTCCTTAGCCTGCTGCCCATCGGGCTGCTGCAGACCTATCAGTCGATCTCGGTCGGATACTGGTCCGCCCGCAGCCCTGAATTTATGCAGACATCGCTGATGCAAACTCTGCGATGGATGCGAATGCTCGGGGATACGATCTTTGCGGTCGGTGCAATTGCCTGGGTTTATTTTGCTATCCACCTTATGCTGACAAAGGGCACGCATCGAACCGGAACTAATGCCGAACCTGTTTTGGCTCCGGCAGATTAAGAGGGCCGGATCTTAAAATGAAGAAAGATATTGAAAACCGAGACGACATCGACGCGCTAATGCATAAATTTTACGCTGCGGCGATGACGGACGGCATGATCGGGTATATTTTCACAGATGTCGCCAAACTGGACCTCGATCATCATTTGCCGATCATCGGCGATTTTTGGGAAACGATGCTGTTTCGCGAGGGCGACTACGGACGGCACGGCCGAAACCCGCTCCAAGTTCACGGCGAACTTAATAAAAAGACGCCGCTGCTGCCAGTCCATTTTGAGCGGTGGTTAGAGATATTTACCGGGACCGTCGATGAATTATTTCAGGGTGAGACGGCGGATTTTCTAAAAATGCGTGCCGGGGCGATCGCCGGGCGGATGCTGCAGTTCATCGGCACCATCGAAAGCGGCCTTAGTATTCCAAATGCTGCTTAAGCGGCTCGGCGTCATCGATAATTATCTTGCCATGCTCGATCCGGACGATGCCGTCACGGGCCAGCTTGCGGATCACGCGGATAGTTGTTTCGGTCGTCAATCCTGCAATATTGGCGATGTCCTCACGCCGAAGAGCGATGCGGACAGGGAACTCGCCCCCGTCATCTTTGGCGAGTCTTAATAACACGGTCCCGACGCGATGTTCGGGTGATGCGGTCGCGAGATTCTGGATCGTTGCGGTCTTTTGGCGAAGCATCTCCGACATCCATTCAATAACCGCGAATGAAAATTCGCTGGATTCGCTTTAGCAATTCGAGAAACTCGCCGCGGTGGAGCAGCAGTAGCTGCGACTCTTCCATTGCGATGGCGGTGGAAGGGTATGTTCTTGCCGTCAAACACCGGCGGAACGGCGAACATCTCTCCGTCCTGAAATATCCCGATGATCACCTCTTTACCCGGCTCAAGGAAATGGACCATTTTTATCCGGCCCGTTATCACGACCGGCAAAAACAGAGCTTCGTCGCCCTCGGCAAAGATCTCTTCATTTTCACGAAAGACACGCCTGTTTCCGCGGGTTGTGAGGACGTCGGCTAGTTCGCCGCTAATATTTCCGATCAGAGGCTTCATATCTAATTGGCGCTGAGAAAAACTGCACCGCCGAAAGTGAGCAGAAGTATCACGCTCACAAACGCATTCGCAGTGAAGAAAGCGGCGTTCATCTTGGTCAGGTCGTTGGGCTTTACCAGTGTGTGCTGGTAGACGAAAAGGGCACCGACCGCCAAGACTCCGGCAAGGGCGAGCCAATGCGTTCCGGTCACCAGATAGAGGAGCAGCAGAACTACAAAGGCCTGAAAATGAAAAAGCCGGGCGATCCGCAGAGCACCGTTGATCCCAAACCGCGCCGGTATCGAACGCAACCCTTTGCGGCGGTCGTATTCAAAGTCCTGGCAAGAGTACAGCACATCAAAACCGGCCGTCCAGATCATTACAAATAGCGAGAGCAGAAGCGGGATCTCATCAAAAACCTCACCGCGAACTGCTATCCAGGCTGCCGAGGGTGAGATCGCCAGAGCGATGCCAAGCAGCAAATGAGCAAGTGCGGTAAACCGCTTCGCATACGAATAGCCGAGCACGAACAGCAAGGCGACCGGTGACAAGGCGAACGTTAGCCAGTTCAGCGAATAGGACGCGAGCAGAAAAACGCCGATAGATACATACAAAAAGGCCCATGCAAAACCGACCGAGAGCTTGCCCGTCGGCAGTTCGCGGTTTGCGGTGCGGGGATTGGCGGCATCAATGTCACGGTCGATTATCCGGTTAAAGGTCATTGCGGCCGAACGTGCCCCAACCATTGCAATCGTGATCCATATCAATTGCCGCCACGTCGGCAGACCGTTCGCGGCGAGGATCGCACCCAGGAAAGCGAACGGCAACGCAAAGAGCGTATGTTCGAACTTGATCATCGACAGGGTGATCCTGAGTTTGTGCCAAAAGCTTTTCATTTGAACGGTGGGAAGTGCCAACCGACGAGTGTAGCAAAACCTTTCATTTGAGTCTTGCAGGCCCGTCGTGTTTGCAAAAGCGTATCCGATTTTTTACGATAGGCCGAAAGCCCAAATGGACAAACAACAACTCATCGAAACCTGGCAGATAAATAATCGGATCTCGCTTTATCTGCTCGATGCTGTTTCGGATGAATATCTGGAGGACGTGCTAGTTTCCAAGGGGCGAAACGTCGCAAAACAGTTCGCCCATATTCATAATGTGAGGCTGATGTGGCTTAAGTCGGCACTCCCCGAGGAACTCGCCAACGTCACAAAGATCGAGACCGACAAGCCGATCGATAAGCAGCTTTTGAAGAAGTCTCTTACAGAGTCAGGAACCGCGTTTGAAAGGCTTTTCGAAAATGCTGTTGAGAACGGCGGCCGGGTCAAAGGCTTTAAGCCTCATGTCACTGCGTTTCTGGGATACATTGTCGCCCACGACGCCCACCATCGGTCGCAGATCATAATCGCCCTTAAACAATCCGGCCACCCACTGGACAAAAAGGTGCTTTACGGCATTTGGGAGTGGGGCACCCGCTAACGCAATGCCGAGCGGAAAGACCCACGACGCGATCACATTCCTGCTCGCCATTCCGGCGTTTGCCGTTACATATTCGGTGACAAGCAGCCTCTCAGCGTCAATCATAATGTTCGTGGCGTTTGTTTTCGGCGGGTTGATGTTCGGTCCTGATCTCGACACAGTTTCGCGGCAATACTCCCGTTGGTGGATATTTCGCTGGTTTTGGTACCCGTACCGGTCGTTTTTCAAACACCGCTCTCGTTTCTCGCACGGGCTGATATTCGGAGCCTTGATACGGGTCGTTTATTTTATGGGGGTCTTAACGCTGGCGGTGTTTATTGCGGCATACATCTATACCTCATATGCGGGCGGAAAGCCGGTAGGCGTGTTTGAACTTGCGAGAGTCTGGCAGACCATCGGGGAGTTCACACGTCAGAGATTGGGCGAGTATTTTTTGTTGTATGCATTTGCCGGTTTGTGGTTGGGGGCAGCCAGCCATACATTTACCGATATGGCAGGCTCATTCATAAAGACCGGAAGGGTGGCGAAATTTCTCTAGCGCTTTCCGCCTGTTCGGGCTGCGTAGAGTCGAAGTGCCTGACGGCGGACGTTGTCAGAAACATTTCGGTTTTTCGACAATGACACCAGATCGCGAAGCTGCAGGCGGCTCATGATAGTCAGGGCATTAGAGATCGGGGTGCGTGGGTTACGGGCCAGGCTGTGCATTATGTTGTAACTGCGAGCCCACTGCCTGTTTGAGGCGATCTGCCTGAGGATCTCTTCTGAGATCGACCGCATTGAGGCGATCATCTCAACTTCCTGCTCGCTGATCCTAGGGTTATTAACAACTGCCGACGAAACCAGGCGGTTGGGGTCGCGGATCAAGATATTGCGGGCTTCGCGGTCGCCTTTCATCCCCAGTTTGACGCGGTCTTTGACGCCCATCTTCATGATACGGTTGATCATCGATATCCGCTCGCCGGGTATCTCATCTTCCTCCATCTGGAGTTCGCCTATGATCTTGCCGATCACCGCCTGTCGCTGTTCTTCGGTCTCCTCATAGATCTCTTCGATGTATTCGAGGCCTAGCCAGGAATCATCAGTTTCGCGATCTGGAACCTCGATATGTTCGGCCAGGAACAATGCATCCTCGATCGACATACCCGAACCGCCGAGATCCGACGCAAATTCAGCCTGCTCCAGAAATTCGGCGGCGGCTTCGTTACCGCTTGCACGAAGCTCGTTGGCGATCTGCTGCGCACCACGTTCTTTCTCAAAAAACTCCCGCTTTGTTTCCGTCGCGCGTCGTTCTGCCTCAGGCGTGCGGGCGGAGTTTTGGATGATCGCGTCGATGATCGCGGGGTTTTGGATCAGAAGCTGCTGATTGAACGAGATCAGCTCTAAAAGTGAACCATTTTGCGTCTTGCGGGCAAAATTTACGATCGACGCGGCCGGGGTCCGCGTGTTGGCGATGAGTGTCTCGTGGATCGCCGAGGGAAGCCCTTCACGTTCGACAAAATGTGCCAGGACACTGGGAGCTATTTCTTCAGACCTAAAGGTTTCGGAAAGGGAATCTACCTCTTGCGAGCGGAGAGCCTCGCCCGCATTTCTCCTGAGTTCATCGTCAGTTGCATCGCTAAAATTAACCAAGACCTCGAGCAGATCGACTTGTGACAGCGGCAGGATCCCCCTCGACGCTGCAACTTGAGCCGGCCGCGGAGCGGTGCCTTCGATCAGGGCTTTAACGACCGGGTTACTCGACGTGATCTCGTATCTCATAAATCAACGGAGAATTGGCGCAATTGGGAGTTTATTGACTGAGGCGCCTGTCGATGCTAGTTATTGCATCAGTATATTAGCACCACGGCTATTATCTTGACTAACCGTGGGGCTTGGCATAGTTTAGAAGTCGGGGACAATTTCAAACAAGCGGGCATCAGATCACACCTTTGCCAGCCAAACATCTTGATCGATCAAATAATGATAAAAGACGAATTAGAAAAGCTAATTTCGGACAGGACAGCGCTTATCGGGGTCATCGGACTCGGTTACGTTGGCTTGCCGCTTATAGTCGAATTTTGCCTTAAGGGGTTTAAGGCGATCGGTTTCGAAGTAGACGAGACGAAAACCGCCGAGATAAATGCCGGCCGCTCGTACATCGTCGATGTAACGGATGACAACGTAAAGAAATGCGTTGACGACGGCAATCTCACGGCAACCACAGATTTTAGCAAGCTGAATAATTGCGACGTAATAATTATTTGTGTCCCGACGCCTCTCAGAAAGACCAAGGACCCAGATATGTCCTACATTCTGACAGCGGGCGGTGAGATCCAAAAGTACATGCGGAGCGGTCAGTTGATGATCCTCGAATCGACAACATATCCGGGCACAACGGACGAGGTCCTGTTGCCGATGTTCGAGGAAAAGGGCTTTAAGCTCGACCATGACTTTTTGCTCGCATTTTCTCCTGAGCGTGTAGATCCGGGCAATCCACAGTTTCAGACCCACAATATACCAAAGGTGGTCGGCGGCGTATCGGCTGATTCGACGACGATCGCGGCGATGCTCTACGGACAGATCGTCGGTCAGGTGCATTCGGTCTCGTCAGCTCGTGTCGCGGAAGCCGCCAAGCTTTGGGAAAACACGTTTCGGGCTATAAACATCGGCATGGCAAACGAGATGGCAAAGTTATGTAATGCACTCGGGATAGACACCTGGGAAGTCGTACGGGCGGCGGCAACAAAACCATTTGGATTTATGCCGTTTTATCCCGGCCCCGGCATCGGCGGCCACTGTATCCCTCTCGATCCTCATTATTTGTCCTGGAAGGCACGTCAGCATGGATTTGATTCGCAATTTATTTCGCTGGCTGAACAGGTCAATTCCAATATGCCGGCATATGTTGTTGAACTTGCTTCGACTGCACTTAACAAAGCCCGCAAGGCGGTCAATGGCTCAAAGGTCCTAATCTTGGGGGTCGCGTACAAAAAAGATATCGATGATATGCGCGAATCCCCTGCTCTGTCCATCATAGATCTGCTTAGGGCCGACGGTGCCGAGGTTTTTTACCACGATCCGTTCGTACCCGAGGTTACGTTTGACCATGCCTACACGATCGGTCATGGCGAGGCGCTTTACAATCAGGAATTAACTGACGAACTTGTCCGCGATTCCGACTGTGTCATCATCTGCACCGAACATTCGCCAATTGACTATAGCCGTGTTTGTGAATTGGCATCGCTGATCATTGACACTCGAAACGCCCTTTCTCCAGAAATACGAAACGGAAGCAAAGCAATTATAGTCAGACTCTGATGCCGTCAAAAGTCTTACTCATAGCAGGTGCCCGACCCAACTTTATGAAGGTCGCGCCGATCTATGCCGAGATGAAGCGGCGGCCGGCAAAGTTTCGTCCAATGATCGTCCATACAGGCCAGCATTACGATGCTGCAATGTCCGATGCTTTCTTCGACGATCTTGGGATGCCTAAGCCGGACATTCACCTTGGGGTCGGTTCCGGTTCGCATGCGGTCCAGACAGCTAAGATCATGACCGAATTTGAGCCGGTCGTTCTGCGGGAAAAGCCAGACTGGGTGTTGGTTGTAGGAGATGTAAATTCTACGATCGCTTGCGCTCTGGTATGTGCAAAGCTCGGTGTCAAGATCGCTCATGTCGAGGCCGGGCTGCGGTCCCGTGACCGTACGATGCCCGAGGAGATCAACCGGATACTGACGGACTCGATCTCTGATCTGCTGTTTACGACATCACAAGATGCTGATGAAAATCTTCGGAATGAAGGAATTCCGGCCGAAAAGATCAGGTTTGTCGGTAATGTGATGATCGACTCGCTTTTCGATCACTTAAAGATGGCGGAAAAGTCCTCTGTTCTGGACCACTTATCTCTGGCTGGCAGCGAATATGCTGTTCTGACACTGCATCGCCCTTCAAATGTAGACGACAAGAGAATATTCTCAGGCATTTTGGATGCATTGTTAGCCATCGCAGAGCGTTTACCGATCATTTTTCCTGTACACCCGCGGACAAAGGCAGCGATAGAGGAGTTTGGGCTTCCCGAACGGATCACCTGCTCAGGCATCCGGCTCATCGAACCTCTCGGCTATTTGGATTTCATGCGGCTCTATAGCTGTGCAAAGATGGTCCTTACCGACTCTGGCGGACTGCAGGAAGAAACGACGGTTCTCGGTATCCCATGCCTAACGCTGCGTCACAACACGGAACGCCCGATCACGATCGAAATGGGGACAAATATCTTGGTCGGAACCGATAGCGAAAAGATCAAAGAAACAGCCCTTGCTGTCCTGGCGGGTCAAAATGCAGATCTGAAAACAAAGATCCCGCCGCTTTGGGATGGAAAAGCGGCGGGACGAATTTGTGATCAACTAGGTTAGACATTAGGCCCGACCAGTTTTGTTAATAAGCCAGTTTAGGGAACTGCCGGCCTTGCCGGTGGGTCACCAGCTTTTGGCGGATCCGCGGTAACCGGAAGGATCGAGGTGCCGTCACTCTTCTCCATTGGGTAACCGGCGGTTTTCCAAGCGGCTGTTCCACCAACGAGGGCGTGAACGTTCGTATACTCTTTTTCGTTCATATGGAATGCCAGACCGGCACTCGTGTGTTCGCCTCCTCAGGAACAATAGATGATTATCTTTTTATCTTTTGGGATCGAGGAAAACTTTTCATCAGGAGAACCGAGCGGAATGTTTATTGCCCCCGCAATGTGTTCCTGGTTATAGGCCGCCTCTCCCCGGCTGTCGATAATAAGGGCCGAGCCGCTGTCAAAATCTTTCTTTGCTTCCTCAAGCGTGATCCGCGGCACCTCGGTCTGATTCTCAAACTTAGTGTAGGGAACCGCTTCGGTTTTTTGGCAAGCGATCTCTAATGTCAGGCATGAAGCTGCCAAAACAAAGATCAACAAGCGTATATTCCAACCTCTAGATCTATTTCTCATTAAAAGCCTCCAATACTTCGTCGGCATGGGCCGCAACATCCACCTTGTCGAAGATCTTTACGATCTTGCCGTCGGCGTCGATCAAAAATGTCTTGCGGAGCGTGCCCATATATTTTTTACCATACATGCTCTTTTCTGCCCAGACACCGTAATCATTTACGATCTTTTTTTCCGTATCCGCCAGCAGATCAAAGGGCAACTGAAATTTTGAAATAAATTTTTGGTGCGACTTTTCGTTGTCGGTGGATACGCCGAGGACCCGGATGCCTTTGCTGCGATAAACATCATCGGCGTCGCGGAACGAGCACGCCTCTTTGGTGCATCCGGGCGTGTCATCTTTTGGATAAAAGTATAATACGACCCTTTGACCCTTTAGATCTGACAACTTAACTAAATTTCCGTCCTGATCCGGTGATTCAAAATCAGGGGCTTTATCGCCTTCTTTGAGCATATACCTTCCTAAAAGTGTAAAATCAATTTCCTAGATTGTACCACGGTGCCCTGATAGTAGGGCAATCTGATCTGAGCGGATGTGCCGGCGGCGATATGAAGTTTCTTGGTGAGCAAAAGGCGCTTGATCGCCTAAAGAGTATTAAAGAAGATCTACGAAGGGAGGTTGCTGACGGTTATGAATACCGTGCCAAAAGTTGCCTAACCTGTGAGACGAAGGGGGCATGCTGCCTGGACGCTCACTTTGTGAATGTCCATATTTCGAGGATCGAATCAAAAGCAATACTCAAATTCCTAAGCACGCTGCCTGACGAGCATCAGGAGAAATTGCGGGAACGAATTGAGTTATCGATAGAAAGATTTGGCCTTAACACTGACGGCGATACGTTTTCGAAGACTTATGCCTGTCCGATGTTCGAAAAGGGAATTGGCTGCCTGATACATGACGCGGGCAAACCGGTTCCGTGTATCATGCATGCCTGCTACGAGAATCAAGCTGACCTGCCTCCTGACGAGTTGCAGTCGCGAGCGGAACAGATTATAGACGATTTGAATGAAGATACCTACGGCAGATCGTTACCGCTGCTGCCGCTTCCCGTCGCAATTGCCAATCGTAGCTAACCTCGTCGCCGCAAAATATATCCGAGCACGAATCCAGCCATCAACCAACCGATGATCTGTTCGACCAACTCGCTGGTAACAAAATTTGCCGGAAATCGATACCAGTTCCAATACGAAACGTTTATCGAAAGCCATCCTGCGAGCCCCACCAATGTTGAAATGATCACTCCACGGCCAAAACTGACCGAAGCGAATATCAAGATCATACCCACGACAAGCGCGGCCGCGATATTTGAGGCCAACTCAACGCAGAGCCGCTTTGGCGACATAGGTTCTTCGCCGGTTGGGTCATAGATCAGTATCGCGGTCGGGCCCTCTTTATATTTGGCCGTCCAAGCTGCCATTTCTTCTTCAGAGGCCTGTTGTCTCTTATCCAAACCGGGCAGAAAATAAAAACCAGGTTCAGAGAGATTAGCCTTCATTGCCGCCGCCATTGCAGCTTCGTTTGGCATCGAAACGACACCGGCATCGCCCACCCCGAGGAACATATGAGCAAAAGCAC
This sequence comes from Blastocatellia bacterium, assembly GCA_963834975.1. Classification (GTDB taxonomy): domain Bacteria; phylum Acidobacteriota; class Blastocatellia; order Pyrinomonadales; family Pyrinomonadaceae; genus OLB17. Next base: position 425,999 of record CAWIDZ010000010.1, on the reverse strand, counting down.
CCCAGGCAAACATCACGATGCCGCCTAATAACGCTGCAATTATTAACCGCATAAGATCTCCCCCTAAACAGATCTTCTAAGCTTTCCGCCCGCGATCGTGACGGGTATCAGCAGGATCAGGAATGCAAGGTTGTACCAGATGGGCACTAGATTCCAGACCGTTGCTTGAACCAGGATGCCCACAATCAAAAGGATCATACCGAGGATCAGCGGTGACCGCCGGTTCTCGTTGGCAACGATCGCTGCAAGATAGCCCGCGATAAGCGAAGTGACAACACTTCGCACAAGATGAGTGATCAGGATCATTGGATCGGCGTCAAACGGCGTGCTATTGAATGCCGCTTTTTCAAATGCGAGTTTCTGAATACCGTACCAGCCGGGTGAGATCATAGCCAGCACTTCGTCACCACCTACCCACAGGATCGACCACGCCACAAAACCAACAATAACGCCCAGGATCAAACGTACCATAATAGATTTACCTCAAGTCGCAATTTACAGAGGTGTGAATGAACGCACCGGCCTCAAAATCAATAAAAGGGCAAAAGAAATTTACCATAGATAATTCCCTTGCCCGTCCAGTAACTGAGTAGAAACTTTATTAGCGACTTGTCCGAATGTCAATATGAGGTGGGGCCCGCAGGCGTGCTCTAGAGGTTTTGATCGGCAAACTCAGCGAGTCTCGCTTTTATCTGATCACGAACCTCGCGAAAAACCGCAAGCACATCGTCCTCGGTGCCAGTTGCCATTGCCGGGTCGGCAAAGCTCCAATGGACGCGCTTTGCCTTACCTGGGAAAACAGGACAGGTCTGATTCGCGTTATCGCAGACGGTAATTACAAAATCGAATGGCTGATCGAGAAATTCATCAAGAGATTTTGACCGGTGGCCCGAAATGTCGATGCCGATCTCAGCCATTGCCTTGATGGCCTGCGGCCGGACAAAACTCGCGATCGTGCCGGCGCTCTCGACGTCAAATCGATCGCCGGCCATATGACGCAACAGCCCCTCGGCCATTTGGCTGCGGGCTGAGTTTCCTGTGCAAAGTATCAGGACGCGTTTCTTTGGCATAAGGTCAATTCACTGTCTGCAGCTCAACGGCAAAATATCTGCGTTGAAAATATAAAGCGACGTTCACAAGTCCTATCAATACAGGAACTTCGACCAGGGGGCCGATGACGGCTGCCAAAGCAACGCCTGAACCGATCCCAAACACCGCCACCGCAACAGCTATCGCCAATTCAAAATTATTACTCGCCGCCGTAAATGCGAGCGTCGCCGTTTTGGAATAATCAGCCCCGACTTTACGGCCCATATAAAAGCTGACAAGGAACATCACCACAAAATAGATCAGCAGCGGTATCGCGATCCGGACAACATCGAGCGGAAGCTGGACGATCAGGTTGCCCTTGAGGCTGAACATTACAAAGATCGTAAACAAGCAATGCGACCAGCGTTAGCGGGCTGATCAGGGGAATGAAGGTCTCATGATACCAATCTTTTCCTTTGGCCCTGACAAGGAAGAATCTCGTCAGCATGCCGGCGATAAACGGAATGCCGAGATAGATAAATACGCTCTGAGCGATCTGCCAGATACTTACATTTACAGCAACGCCCTGCAGGCCAAACAGCGGCGGGAGCACCGTAATAAAGATCCAGGCGTAAACGCTGTAAAAGAGAACCTGAAAGACGCTGTTAAAAGCGACCAGCCCGGCGGCGTATTCACTGTCGCCGCTGGCAAGTTCGTTCCACACGATGACCATCGCTATACATCGTGCCAATCCGATCATGATCAGGCCGACCATGTATTCGGGCTTGTCATGCAAAAATACTATCGCCAATCCGAACATCAAAACGGGCCCGATCACCCAGTTTTGAACAAGCGATAGCGAAAGAATACGCGTATTGCGAAAGACCTCGCCCAGATTCTCATAACGTACCTTGGCAAGCGGCGGATACATCATCAGTATCAACCCGACGGCGATCGGGATATTGGTCGTCCCGATCTGAAATCTATTGATAATGTTTTCGACGCCGGGATAGATATATCCGGCCATAACGCCGAGAAACATCGCCAAAAAGATCCACAGGGTCAGAAAACGGTCGAGGAACGACAATCGTTTGACCGGTGGGCATTCGCTTGCAAGCATAATTTATGTAACCCGGCAGCAGGCCGTCGAAACTGCGTCGTCACAGCAAAATGTCCGGCTGACATATCTGCCGGTGTTTGCGTCAAAGCGGGCAACAAACACTTCCCAATCGTTTTCGAAGAGATCGCCGCCGGCCTGTGAACGATCAACGGACCGACTGGCGTGCCGGCGGCGCATCTCTTCGAAACTCATTCTATTCCTATTATCGAAACGGTTCATATCACTTAGCAGCAGGCTGTCGTAACTTCCTGTTTCTTGCCGCCTATCCCGACAAATGTCGGCGTGCAGCAGGTAGCGTCGTCGCTTTTGCCGGCAGACTCGGGCAGATTGTCCTTAATGACGGTGAAAACTTCCCATTCGTTGCCGTCGGGGTCAAAGACCCATGCCTTATCCTGCAGGGCGTAGCAGCAGGTCGTCTGCATCTCTTCGCGTGGAACCAGTCCGCGTTCGGTCCACTGCTCGCGCATTGCCAGGACGTCCTCAGTCGCGGCGACCTGGATGCCGAGGTGCGAGAGGGCACCTTTGCCGTTAAAAGGAACTTGATTTAAGGTCAGGTTCAGCGGCGGGTTCTGGACGTCAAATTTTGCATAGCCGGTGCGGACCTTGCTTGGTTCGATGCCGAGCATGCGTTTGTAAAAATCGATGCTTGCTTCGACATCGGTCACGTTAATTGCCAAATGAGCTTTTAATGTATTAATTGCGGTCATAATATTTCTCCTTCCTGCAAGTATCAATTACGTCTATCCGTAATTGTATTCCAAACAATAATCCAGATAAACAATTATGTCAAGACATAATTGAAATATGTTAGAATATTTTTTGTATGGGGAAGACGGTGAAATTTAAGCTGGACGAGTTTTTTGCCGCACTCGCTGACCGCACGCGGCTCAGGCTGCTGAATTTGATGCGGGACGGCGAGGTGTGCGTATGCTTTTTTGCCGAAACGCTCGGTACTAATAACCCCAAGATCTCGCGGCATCTTGCCTATCTGAAACGAGCCGGCCTGGTAACGGGCCGCCGCGAAGGGAAATGGATCCACTACAGCATCTCACGGCCGGAGGACCCGGCGGCGGCGGAACTTTTCTCGTCGCTACTAAAAACTCTCGACAGCGACGAGGAGATGAAGCGAGACAGAACGACGCTCGTCGATGTCTGCTGTGCACCGCGAGCGCCGATCACTATTCAGAGAAACTAGCTACCTCCTGATCATTTAATTTCCAGATCGAATGGCAGCATCAGCATTGCCTCGCCTCGCTGCATTTTGTCGAGCAGGGCGGCGTACCGGAACGATCGTCTTACATCGGCCGGCAACGCGTCGAGCATAGCGGCCTGAGCTTGTTCTGTTTTCGCGTCTGCTGTCGAATCACTTCCAAACCAGGTCTCAAAGAATGGCCTTGGTGCCGGAAAGACAACACGTTTCACGTCTTTATCGGTCGCGAGGTTTGCAAGCTCTTTGGCGACAGAGATCGCCTTTTCGAGCCCGCCAAACTCATCGATGAGCCCGTTCTCCTTCGCCTGCGTCCCGGTCCATACGCGGCCCTGGCCGAGTGTGTTTACTTCCTCGTCAGTTTTGCTGCGGCCCTTGCTTACCTTGGGAACAAAATTGTCAAAATAGATGCTGTTAGTCTGCGCGACCATTTTCTCGCGTTCCTCGGGTGTCCATTTCTCGGTCTCGCGAAAGATGCCGGCATTCTTGCCGCGCATTACATATTCGTTTGTAATGCCAAGCCAATCGTAAAGCCCCTTGATGACGGGTTTGCCCATAAATACGCCGATCGAGCCAGTGATGGTAGAGGGTTCGGCGATGATCTTGTTTGCGTTACAAGCGATGTAATAGCCGCCTGATGCGGCAACGTCCGACATCGAGACGACGACCGGTTTCTTTTCCTTGGCGTTTTCTATCGAATGCCAGATAAGGTCTGAGGCGAGAGCCGAACCGCCTGGCGAATCGACCCTTAGGACGATCGCCTTGATCGACTTGTCTGCTGCTGCGTCATTGATGGCACCGACAACCGTATCAGAACCGACCATCTCGCCACTCAGCGGGCCGTTGTTCGATCGGCCGATATTGATCGCACCGGATGCATAGATCACGGCGATCTTTTCACCATTATTGAGCCCAAGCGAATCCGACGGGATCTCGCGGTAAGAGCTGCCGCTGACAGTCCTTAACTTGTCATCAGCCTTATATCCGAGCGTCGTTTTGAACTGAGCATCGACCTGTTCGCGGTAAAGAGCGTCGTCGATCAAAGCCCTGTGATTTTGCCTGAACGGCGTTAAACGGAGCCGTGTCGATAAGTGCCTTAACATCCTCGGGTGATTTTTTTCGCGACTCGGCAATGGCAGATGTGAACCTTTCAAAATACTCGTCCAGCACAGCGTTGATGACCTCACGCTGGCCTTCGCCCATTTCCTTGCGGGTATATTGGTCAGGTGCGTTCTTATATTTTGGCCCGATCTGGATAACGTCCGCCTCAACACCAAGCTTGTCGAGCGAACCCTTATAGAACATCGCCTCGGCGGCAAAACCATTGATATAGATATCACCCGACGGCGGCAGATAGATCTTGTCAGCGGCCGTCGCGAGATAATACTCGCGGTTCGTGCCGATCTCCATATAGGCATAGACCGGTTTACCTGACGTCTTAAATTCATTGACCGCCTCTCTCAGCTCATAGGCTTTTCCCCAACCGATCGAGGGAAAATTGATATCGAGCAGCACGGCGCCGATACGGTTATCAACCTTTGCCTTGCGTAGCTGCGTCAGCAGGCTAGTAAATGATTGCGTTTGCTTGATCCCGAAAGCCTTTGCAAGCGGCTCCTCGGGCGAATAATCGGGCAGATCGCCGGACAGATCGAGCACGAGAACGCTGTTGTCCTCAACATCGGGCCGCCCCATTGTTTTGGTAGCGTAAACAACCCCGATCACCGCCACGACCACCAGCACCAACAGGATGCCGCCTAAAAATAAGAAAACTTTACCGGTTTTAGAAATAGCCATTGTTAAAATTTATCAGAGAAAATATGCACAAAAATGAGGCGCACCATCGCCAAGAAGCTCCACCTAATAGTACGCCATAACCCACGAAAGGTTTAAACCCAGCCGCTTGAGTGAGGAATGCGGACTAGTCAGTCAGTACCGGGAGCGGCGGCGACTGAGTTCCTTTGCCTGCGAATCACGCGAACAGGCGCGAATAGAAGAATTTCTTAACGCGGAGACCGCCGAGGACGCCGAGGAAACCTGTCAGAACCGCCTCCCGTAAGGGGGCGGCCCGGTTGTTCGATTGTGGAATGCGGAACGCGGTGTCCGCATTGCGGAGGCCCGCACACAGTAAGGGCGTTGCCAGCAAGTAGAAAACTATTGTTGGCACCACCCATCGACAGGCTTTCCCGTCTTCTTACGATCCAAAGCGAAAACTGCCCGTATCATCGCTGGAATGCCGGTACACCCGTCCGCCCGTCAATTCAATGTTTAAAACATCGGTAAAGCCGCTTTCCTGTCGGTAAAGCCAGTTCCTGCCGGGTAATCCATCTTCTTCATCAGGAAAACCGTTTTCCTGTCAGTTAAACGATTTTCCGACAAAGTCCGTACTCTCGCGACAGGAAAGCCGAGTTCCCGACGGGAAAGAATGTGTCTAGACGGGACAAGCTCTTAACCGCCAGGAAAACCGTTTTCCGTTTGGGAAAATGATTTTCCTAAAACCAGATTTGTGTCGTAAATGAAGTGCAGAAATGAGTTAAGGCTTTTCAGACAGAAATACACGAAACTCCATTCCGAATGCCTTTTTCCGCAATATTTTGTTGCTGTGAAGTGTGCTTTTTGCTTGTCGCTTTTTCCGGAGATCGTGATCAAGCGGCAGCCTCCATCAACCCCGACTTGCACGTTGGTGTAAAATTACTTCGGAGGCCGGGAAGTGCTCAAGAATAGCAATATTACATGTCAGACCCCGGATTTCTTGTTCATACGCATGCAATCTTCTACCGTGTTGATAAACGTGGTAGAAGGTCGAAAGCCGACCCGCGAAGTGTTTTTTGTAAAGATCTTGGTTTTTGAAGGAGGCTGACGTGAAAAAAAAACTTATATCGCTTCTAATAGTTTCTTTGGCCGGGTGTTTTGCAGTAGTAACGGGACATGCACAGGTTCCCGCTATTTTGGAGCCTCAAGGGGCATCCAATTGTGAGCACGCGTCTGCGTTGGTGGACAGTTTTCTTAGCGAGTCAGAAAAAGAGCGAGAAGTTATCGTTATCGCTTCACAAGGCGCGAGTGAGTCGTCAGATAGGTACGCCATTAGACGACTGCGTGAGGTTAATCGATATCTAAGGTTGTATCATCGTAGTACGCAGTTGGCTATACCTGCTGAGCATTTACTTCTTGCCACCGCACTAGAGAAAGAAACTCTTCCTCAGGTAAAATTTTTTTTGAACGGGAAGCTGAAACTTATTCTACAGTTCCGGAGTAAGAAGAATCTCGCTTTACTCCCTTGTGGCATGTCTTAAAAGGTTACTCGTCAGAATATTGCAGAAAAGATCATTGTCAGGTCGGCGATTTTGACGACTAATAATATGTCTTTGCGGACGGAATGAAGGTGAACGACGCTTCTGCTTCTAAACTACGGAGTACGATGGGTTTGGCAATCTAAAGAAATGTAACACGACGACGTGGGGCAGCACGGCACCGGCTATGGATGTCACTTATTCAAACAATCGAAAGTCGAAGAAAGACGGGGTCACGCCTGCGTAATTGCGATATTTTTTTGAAAATCTGAAGTTCCGCTGTAGAATTCTGATCAATGGCACGAAAGCCGAGGATCGAGATCGAGGCGGGTTTGTACCACGTCATTACTGACGGTAATTATCGGCAGGCCATTTTCACTCGGACGATGACCACGAGAAGTTCCTCTCGCTGCTTTGCACTAAAAAGGGCAAACTGCCCTCCGATCGATCCCGAAAATCACCTTAATTACGCAGGCCTGACCCCATATTTCCCCATATTTCCCGACCCCATATTTCCCCATATTTCCTGTCAAAACTAACAGGTGTATTTCGTTTGCCCGGATGATATGCTTTGTTTCTTAACTCTATAAATGATCTAGTTCAAGACAAGTTGAAGGCGACGCTTTCTGGAAAAAGGAGAATAAATGTATGAAGCGATTTGGATTAGCAGCAGCATTGGGAATCATTTTGGCACTTGTGGGCGGAACGGTATTGATCAGGGCTGAGCGGGCCCGCATGATGCAAATGCAGGCACTCGCCGAGCAAGGTGAAGCGGTTCCGGCCCCTCCCGCCGAGCCGGTCGCGGCAACTCCTCCCGCAACGATTGCCGTCCAGAGCAACCCGGATCGCGACTGTTTTTTTGGGCAGACGCATTCGCATACCAGTTGGTCAATGGATGCCTATCTTATTGGGAACAAACTCACGACTCCTGAGGACGCTTATAAATACGCATTGGGACAGCCGGTCAAGCATCCCGGCGGGTTTGACGTGCAGATCAAGGGACGTCCCCTCGATTTTCAAGGCGTAACAGATCACTCGGAGTATGTCGGAACGATGGCCATGGCGACCGACCCGACCACTGAGATCGGCAAGACGGCTTTGGGTGCGAAATTGCAGAGACCAGGAATGGCAGCATTCAACGAAAACTTTCAGATGCTCGCTGGAAGTCTTGCCAAGAATAAACCGATCAAGGAGCTGAATAATCCAAAGATCGCAGCCAGTGTGTGGCAAAAGGTCATCCAGATCGCCGACAAGTTTTACCAGCCGGGTAAGTTCACTACCTTCGTTGCATATGAGTGGACCTCGGCCCCGAATTCGCGCAACATGCACCGAAACGTCTTTTTCAGAGACGCAAAGAAAGTTCCGACCGTGCCGTTCACGGCGTTTGATTCGGTACATCCAGAGGACCTATGGACGTGGCTGGATGCGCAGCGCAAGGCGGGGAATGAGGCATTCGCCATTTCTCACAATGCCAACTTAAGCGACGGGCTGATGTTTCCGATGGACGTGGATAACAAGGGGCGGCCGATAGACGCGGCCTGGGCCCAGGAGCGGCTTAACAATGAACCTCTGACAGAGATCCATCAGGTAAAGGGAACTTCAGAAACCAATCCGGGCCTTTCGCCTAACGACGAGTTTGCCAATTACGAGATCATGAATTTTCTACTCGGCATGCCGAAAAGTCCAGGCACTGCAAAACTCCACGGAAGTTACGTTCGCGAAGCTTATGAGAACGGACTCGCGATGCAGGATAAGCGAGGTTATAACCCGTACAAAATGGGAGTAGTGGGTGCGAGCGATTCGCACAATACCGTTATCCCTTATTCGCAATCAAATAATTTTGGCAGTCATGGTGTTACAGACATATCGGCGAAAGTGCGGTTGGAAGGTAAGGTTGAATCCGGTATGGCCATTCTTGAGACCAGTGTTTCCGGGCTCGGCGGTGTCTGGGCCGAGTCAAATACCCGCGAGTCGATCTTTGACGCAATGAAGCGCAAGGAAGTCTTTGGCACGAGCGGTGTGCGTATCAAGGTGCGTCTCTTTGGCGGCTGGGACTACAAGGAGAAAATATTTGATGAAAAAGATTGGGTAAAGACCGGCTACAAGGATGGCGTACCGATGGGTGGCGATCTGCCGGCGAAGAAGGGCAAAGAACCAAGCTTCATCGTCTGGGCGACAAAAGACCCGGAGGACGGAAACCTCGATCGGATACAGATCGTCAAGGGCTGGACCAAAGACGGACAGATCTTTGAGAAGGTATTTGACGTCGCGTGGTCGGGCGACCGTAAGCCGGATCCGAAGACGGGTAAAATTCCCGCAGTCGGAAATACTGTAGATATCCCAAAGGCGACCTATACCAACACCATCGGAGCCGTCGAGTTAAAAAAGGTGTGGAAAGACCCAGAATTCGATGCGAGTTTGCACGCTTTCTACTATGCCCGCGTTTTGCAGATACCGACTCCGCGCTGGAGCACCTATGACGCTGCCAAGGAAGGGGTCGCTCCGCCAGCAAGTGTCGCTGCGACCGTACAGGAACGCGTCTGGTCGTCGCCCATCTGGTACACGCCTTCGAAACAGGCGCAGGTTATGATTGATAAGGGCACCACCGTTGCAGAACTAAAAGAGAAAGGCTCGGTCCAACTCGACGATGCACAGCTCAAGGAATTTGTGGTGGGCAAGACATTTACGGTTCGCAACATGGTCACTGGCGAGACCTTCGAGATCTCGTACGGCGATGACGGGAAGCAGATCATAACGGACAACAATAAACGGCTGTTTGATCTTGACCAGATCGGCGAGTTGTTGCGTGGACAGGCGCAGGTTACCAGTCCGTATGAGATCGCGAGCGGGCAGATCTCGACCAGCATCGGCGAAATGCCCTTTGATTTGGCTGTCTTTAAGACTGGCAACAAATATATTGCGGCTCGGTCGAGCGAATTTGGTTATGCAAATTACGAGATCGCCGAGGTCAACAGCGTCGGAGCGGTCGCTCGCAGATAGAAGGGCCATATGAGTACTTCTGTGTCTGCACTGGCCGATCCGTCTGAGCCTCACGAAGATGGTGCAACAACGCGGCGCGGCCTACTGGAGGTTCGCTTGAAAGGCTTGGTGCGCGAACCACTTCTCCACTTTCTCATTCTTGGCATCGCTCTGTTCGTTATCTATCGGCTGATCACGCCGCCGGGGGCCGAACCGACCTCCAACCATATCGAACTGACCCAGGATGACGTGAGTCAGTTGGAGGTCAGTTGGCGGGCTCAGTGGCAGCGGCCTCCTTCGGCGGATGAGATGCCGCTCGCTTATAGATGAAAGGGTCAAGCAAGAGATCCTCTATCGTGAAGCCCTCGCCCTCGGCCTGGATCGGGAGGACGAGATCATAAAGCGGCGAATGGCTCAGAAGATGGACTTTCTCGCGGAAGACGTTTCTAACCTCCGCGAGCCATCAGCAGAGGAACTCAAAGCATGGTTCGACAAGAACTCCACCCGCTTTGCGCTCCCGGGCGGAGTCACTTTCCGTCATTTGTACTTCTCTCCAGATAGCCGTGGCCCGCAAGCTCGGGACGACGCAGCCAAAGCTCTCGCTAAGCTGGCGGGCAGCTCTGGCGAGCCACAGAACGCGGGAGGCCTAGCAGATCGATTCATGTTCCAAAGCTACTACGCCGAAAATTCACCCGAACAAGTGTCAAAGGTGTTTGGCGTCCGGTTTTCCGAGGCGATATTCAAGCTACAGCCGGGCGTCTGGCAAGGTCCGATCGAATCGGGGCTGGGCTGGCATTTGGTCTGGATCGACGCGATGACACCGGGACGCGTCCCCGCCTATAGTGAGATCGATCCTGCACAGATCAGATCCGAATTTTCCTCCGACCAACGCATCGACTCAAAGCGGCAGTTATTCGAAACGATAAAACAGCATTACGAGGTCGTTCTGCCGCCTGGACAATAGAGAATGAACTGTCGCCCCCCGATCCTCCTTATCGTGTCTGTCCTGCTGCTTGTTACGGCGGGTGTTAAAGCTCATGAATCACGGCCGGCATATCTGGAGATAAATCAGACAACCGCGACTCGTTATGAGGTGGTATGGCACACGCCGGTCAATGCAGGCGTGCGTTTGCCGCTCGTCTTAAGATTTCCTGACGAGGTTCGCAATGTGACCGAACCTGCATTGCAGGAACGTCCCGGCTCCCTGATCGAACGCCGCCTGATCGAGACCACCAACGGACTGCCTGGAAAACGCATCGAGATCGTTGGACTTCAGGCAACGATCACCGACGTTCTGGTGCGGGTCAAGGGGCTCGATGGTATTACCCAAGTGACCCGGCTAAAGCCGTCATCTCCATCGTTCGTTGTTGAAGCCTCGCCCAGCGCCGTCGAGGTCGCCCGGACGTACACGGTACTTGGTATCGAGCACATTCTGACCGGCATCGACCACCTTTTGTTTATTTTGGCCTTGCTCATTATCACGCAGGGCGGTTGGAAGTTGGTCAAGACTGTGACCGCGTTCACCGTGTCGCACAGCGTTACCCTTACTGCGGTCACGCTCGGTTTCGTCAATGTCCCTTCGCGGCCCGTAGAGGCGGTCATAGCGCTAAGTATCGTATTTGTCGCGGCGGAGATCTTGCAATTAAAACGTGGCCGCGTGGGTATCGCGGCGAGGGCACCATGGGTGGTCGCATTTGCATTTGGGCTGATCCACGGCCTGGGTTTTGCAGGCGGCTTGAGTGACATCGGTTTACCGGCTGGTCATATCCCGACCGCGCTTCTTTTCTTTAGTCTAGGAGTAGAAACTGGCCATTTCATGTTTATCAGCACGGTGCTGGCGGTTATTGCCATTGTGAGAAGACTAAAAATCACAGTTCCGAGTTGGACTGAACAATTACCGCCTTACGCCATAGGTGGTATCGCGATGTTCTGGGTCATTCAACGAATTGCCGCTTTTTGAACGACGCCATTTGATCGAGTAGTTTAACCAGAAGCCGCCGTTTGCCGGTCAGGATGCCGTTTCGTTTTCAGGTTGGTATTGACCCGCGTCAAGCGAGACGGATGGTGCGGAAAGTTTCGGGGATGGGGACGGCACTTCAGCGGGTATTCTGGGTGAGCCATAGGCGGCTGTTGGCGAGGTCGAGGGTTACGACGTATTGGCTGAGGAAGGGTTGGCCGAGGTTGCCATCCATTATCATATCGGTGACCATGACGGGGCTGTCGATGGGGATGCCCGGGGCGGCGAGGTGTTTTAGGCGTTGGTCTTTGGCATCGGGGGCGAGGCCAAAGAGGGCGGCGTGGTCGCGGGAGATGAGCGAGACGCCGCCGGCTCCGGAATCGAGTGTGAGCCAGGTCATCCCGGCCGTGGTCGGAACTCCGGCAAAAACGCTCAGGCACCGTGCTGAGCATTCGCGCGACACGCGGAGCGGCATTTCGCGCATCGACTTTGTACGTTCGGCGAGGCTTCGGGTTGTTTCGATGGTGATCGTCGCGGCGGTTTGGTTGATGGTGATGGCTTTGCCGTCAAAGGCATCGAGCGAGAGTATGCCGTCCGGCGTCTTGTCACCCACGAACCTGTCGCCGAAATCGAATTTCCCGACGCTCACCTTTGTAAGCGAAACGCCGCCGGCCCGGAGCTCGACATCATCGCAATGCGGCCCGCTCGCCTTCTCGCCGAACATGTTGTAACCCGTCGTCCGGCCCCAGAATTTGCAGTCGATGCCCTCGAGGAATTTATCTGTCAAAAGCGTCACTCCGCCGCCCGTATCGAACAAAAAATCACCCTCCTTGCCCTTCACCGTAACGTGCACCGTCCAAAGGGCTTTGCGAAACCGCTGCAGCTTTATCACCTGGTGCGAGGGTGAATCATTTCGCCCATCCGCAAAACTGCGGCCAACGAGAAGAAAAACAATTATCAATATGAAATGAAATTTTTTGATCATGATCTACTCCAACACGGTCTCGGCAGGCCGAAACTGTCCCGTGACAATTGGTAAGGCGGTTTTATCTTGCTTTTAGTATCACCTGCGATCTAAATACATCTCCGTTCGAATAATCGCACAGGCTGAGCGAAGGTCAAAAGATGGGGTCACGCCTGCGTAATTGCGATATTTTTTTTGAAAAAATGAAGTTCCGCTGTAGAATTCTGATCAATGGCACGAAAGCCGAGGATCGAGATCGAAGGAGGCCTGTACCACGTCATTACTCGCGGTAATGACCGGCAGGCCATTTTCACTCGGACAAGGACCACGAGGAGTTCCTCTCGCTGCTTTGTACTCAAAAGGACAAACTGCCCTCCGATCGATCCCGAAAACCACCGCAATTACGCAGGCGTTTCACTTGCTGGATTATTCTTAAATCTGTCTCAATTTTCCATACCTGTCGGACATCATATACATCTGGGACTTGAAAATGGTCTTGAATCGGGATCTGTACCTTTGTTAATTGGTAAAAAGGCGTAAACACCGCCGGTACCGCAACGCTCCTGTAAATAAAAAGTCCGCAAGGAACATTTTCCAAAGTGAAGGCGTTATAAAGACTTCATTGGAAAATGTTATGAAATTGTTTACAAAAGCGATCGGCCTATTTCTGATTTTGTTCTGCCCTATTGATCACTTTTGCAGGTACCAGTAACGGAGAAAACCCTAATTTAGCATAAAGACCGGGTTTCTTACACCGTAACGATCGATGCAGACGATCAGCGGGTTTTGAAGGTTAAGGCACAGTTCAAATTGCAGGATGATGTGCTTTTTATGAGTGAAAAGGGTGCCGGACAATTTCCCGAAAGATGGGCAAAATTCGTTCGGAATTTGAAAGTTAAAGATTCAAATGGAAAACTGCTGCAGGTTAAAGAAATGGCCGGAGCCAAATGGAAGATAGACTCGTCAAAAAACCGCAATATCACACTTGAGTATGAGATCGCCCTTGAACACGAAAAATACAAATGGGAAGGCGGGATCGATGGTGCTGCATTTGCAAAAGATTGGGGCGTTTTTTATGTTGGACGTTCATTTTTGATAATGAACGGAAATAAAAGAAGTGATATTCAGCTAAAGTTTAACCTTCCGCCAAAATGGCATATTTCAGGCTCGTGGAATCAAACAAAACAAAATACATTTATTGCAAGAAACTTGACCGACCTTTCCGAATCGATGTTTTTTGCTGGAACTCACGAAGAATTTTCCGTTAAGCGAAAGGGTTTTGAATTGCTTTTTGCGCTCGGCGGAAACGACATTATTGCCCAAAAAGAGTTCTATAAGAATTTAGCTCAGGGCGTCATGGATTATTACATAGATCTGATGGGCGGTATCCCGAGCGGCTCGCCTGATAACAAATTTACGAAATCGATAGTTATTATTAATTCCGGCAGCGCGGTGGATGGTGAGGTTATCGGAAATCATATAAATATGATCTTAGATCCCAAAGGCGGCCCGCAGGATCAAATGATCTCCCGCTTTATTTTTGCCCACGAATTTTTCCATCTTTGGAATGGAAAATCCATCCTGGCAAACGATACGACCGAAGATTGGTTTAAGGAAGGCGTAACAAGTTATTACACCCTAAAGGCCATGAAACATGTTGGTGTTATTGACGATGATGGTTTTTTTAACGTCTTGAACAGTCTGTTTTATCAACGTTATCGAAACGATGAAGGCTATGGAAAAGCATCGATGCGGGATGTTGCTTCCGGTTTTGATAAAGGCAAACATTGGGGCTTAATTTACGGGGGCGGTTTGTTTGCCGGATTGTGTCAGGATATAGCAATTCGTAACGCGACTAACGATCAGAAAAGCCTTGACGATGTAATGCGGGATTATTTCAAAACGTATGGAGGCACAGACAAGACTTATTCAACCCTTGATCTACAAAACTCTCTCACTCGAATAAGCGGCACGGATCAGACTGATTTCTTCAAACAATACATTTTTGGCACGACTCCAATGCCAATTGAACAGTGCTTGTCTGTTGCCGGATCAAGGCAAACATCGAGAACGGACAATTAATCGTAGCAAGGCAAGCTGAAATGACTGATCTACAAAGATCTATTCAAAAAGGCGTGTTGGGAAATTGATTTTTCGTGTAGTCAAGTGAGATTTCTTCTTTGATCAAATACCGCAGTTTTCATTGAAAAGCCTGGGCAGCCGTCCCTCCGGGACTCGAAATGTCCGATTCGTTTTCCCAAGCGATAAATCACTGGGCTATTACTATGGTGTCCCTCCGGGACAAATTTCCGGTTGGTCGCTCTCCTGCAAAAAAATCACTGAGACGTCCTCGGCCTATTCCCTGCATCCAATACATAAGTCGCTGTACTGGGTTCGTAAACAGCATCAAATAAGGCATATCTGCCGGGCCGTTTGTTTTGAGCGGCTGGGGGATTGGGTTATATTCAGAGATATATTTATGGCTAAAAAGGGTTCAATACTCATTTGTGACGACGAAGAGATAATGCGTGACGTGCTCGAGACGATACTCTCGGGTGTGGGGTACAAGGTCGAGCTTGCCAAAACCGGCGAGGAGGCGATCGAGGCATATTCTCACAAGGCATTCGACGTCGTACTGATGGATGTTTCGATGCCGGGAATGGGCGGGCTGACGGCGCTTGAGGAGCTGATCAAAATGGACCCTGAAGCGGTCGTTTTGATCGTGACGGCATACGCTACATTTGATACTGCCATCTCGGCCTGGGAAAAAGGTGCGGCCGGTGTCATCCGCAAACCATTCAAGAATGAGCAGATAACGGCGCTCGTTGCTAAGGGCATCAAGAAACGCCGTAAAGAAGAGGAACGCCAAAACCTGAGACAGGCGATGTCGCGTTCGGTCAAACGCGACGGCTTTATAGGCCGCAGCGAGGTGATGGAAAATGTTTTCCGACTAGTCGAGCGTGTCGCACCGGCACGGTCCACCGTTTTGATCACGGGCGAGAGCGGCACCGGTAAAGAGCTGGTAGCAAAGGCCATCCACGAGGCGAGCCCGCGTTCGAATGACCCGTTTGTCGTCGTAAATTGTTCCAATATTCCGTCAGAGCTGCTTGAGTCTGAGCTGTTCGGGCATACAAAGGGAGCATTTACCGGAGCGGTCTCGGCAAAAAAGGGCCTCTTTGAGGCGGCCGATACCGGTTCGATCTTTCTCGATGAGATAGGCGATCTGAGGCCCGAGACGCAGGTAAGGCTGCTGAGGGTTATTCAGGAACGCGAGTTTACGCCTATTGGTGAGACGACACCGGTCAAGGTTGATGTCAGGATAATCGCGGCCACGAATGTCGATCTCAAAGAGGCGGTCAAGAACGGACAGTTCCGTGAGGACCTCTATTACCGGCTATCGGTCGTGCCGCTTGAGCTGCCGCCGCTTCGCGACCGCCGCGAGGACATCCTGCCGCTGTCGGTCCACTTCATCCGCAAATATGCTGATGAGAATGGCCGGCAGATCTCAGAAACTCTCTCGCCGGAGGTCCTGTCGCTGCTCGAAAGCTATAATTACCCGGGCAATGTCCGTGAGCTTGAAAATGTCATCGAACGTGCAATCGTTATCGCCCCCGGCGAAGAGATCACCGTCGAATGCCTGCGTGCAGAGGTTCGCGACCCTGATCTCGCGATGGAGATGATAGCTGCTGCGGATGGGGCCTCGCACGATATCGATATAGCCCGCGGTGTAAATTTTTATGATGAGGTGAGGCGGTTTGAGATCGACCTTATCCGCCGCTCGCTCGAACAAACCGGCGGCCACCAGTCGCGTGCCGCCCGCCTGCTGGGGCTAAATGCCACGACTCTCAATTCTAAGATCAAAAATTACAATATTGTTGTACGGCCTTGAGTGCGGCCGAGGATAGACGGCAAAAGCTTTTTATTGGTGCAGGTGTAGTTTACTGTTATGATTCAAGCTATGGACTATCGAGACATTATCACAATTGAGCCTGGTAAACGCAGCGGACAGCCGTGCATCAGAGGTTTGAGAATGACCGTTCAGGACGTGCTCGAATACCTCGCGGGCGGGATGTCAGAAGAAGAAATTATTAGCGACTTTCCTGATCTGACTCATGAGGATATTCGCGCCTGTTTAGCCTTTGCCGCCGACCGCGAAAGACGCCTCGCCGTTTTGCCGCAATATGAAATTGCTGTTTGACCAAAACTTGTCATGGCGATTGCCAGAGAAATTAGCCGATCAGTTTCCGGAATGCCAGCACGTTCGGGATATCGGTTTGCATGAATCTCAAGACATTGAGGTTTGGAACTATGCAAAAGACAACGGCTACCTAATTGTCACCAAGGATCTGGATTTTCAACAGCGTAGTTTGCTGCTGGGGCACCCACCAAAAGTATTGCGGTTACGTGTTGGAAACTGTACCGTCCAGTCAATCGAAGACATACTGCGACTTCATTCGAGAGCTGTTAGCCTTTTCGCTCTAGACGACGCAAAATCATTCCTTGCATTACCCTGATCCCCGCACCACAATATTTGCGACTCACATATCCGACCGGTGTATATGCGAGTCGGATATGTGACAGCAAAAGATAACTACGGAATGTACTTCTTCAATATAGGCGTATCCGAGCCGAGGCCAAATGAGGCCGAGGTTGGGCCGGCAGCAGTTCCGTTCACATACCAGATACCGCCGCGATAGACGGCTACATCGTCGAGGTTGTCGCCGTCGTAATCGCCGGGTACAGGAATGTCGGTGCTCACCCCCCAATGCGTACCGGTGTAGGCTCCGCTGCCGCTCAGGTGAACGTACCAGTTGCCGTCTGACGGGCGAAACATTGCAATGTCCGTTTTGTTGTCGCCGTCATAATCGCCGGGTATGGGCATATCAGTGTCGATGCCAAACCCCTCGGCATAAAAACTCGAGTCAGAGCTGTTAAGGCGGTACCACGTGCTGCCGCGGAAAACAGCGAGGTCGGTCTTGCCGTCGCCGTCGTAGTCGCCCGACACAGGCCGGTCGCCATTCTGTCCGAATTGCATGCCGGCAAACTGGCTATCGATGCTTCTCAGCCAGTACCAGGTTCCGTTGGCCGGACGGAAAACAGCCGGTTCGTCTTTGCCGTCACCGTCATAGTCACCAGCCGCCGGTTTGTCACCCGACAGGCCAAACTCGACAAAGAAAACTGTATTATCGCTGCTGTTGATCCGATACCAGTACCCGTTTGAGGGCCGGAACACTGAAATATCAGTCTTGCCGTCGCCGTCAAAATCACCCGGAGCCGGGATGTCTGCCGCATCTCCGAAATGAGTTGCGGTAAAGCCTTGGGTAGATCCCAAGAGGTACCAATTGCCATCTGCCGGCCTGAAAACAGAAAGATCGGTTTTACCGTCGCCATCAAAATCCGCCCGGGGTTTATAGGACGGAATGGGTGTTGACGTAGGCGTCGCGGTCGGGGTATTCGTTGGCGTCGCGGTTGCCGTATTTGTCGGCGTCGGCGTCGCTCCCGCTACAGTAGTCGTCACAGTTTGAGCGGTGTTGTTGTTTTCGTTTGATTCGTGCCACAAATTTTCAGGGTCAACAACTACATTTGAGCCAAGGCTTGTCATGGTACCGGCTGATAGAGGTACGATAGCGACGGTCAGTGTAGCCATATCCGGATTCCCGTTACTGGAACTAACACATCCGCCGGTAAACGTTACTCCGTTTACATCCGGGACGGCAGTATAGCCGTTTGTGCCGCTCGTACTGCCAAAACTAAACGGCACACCGCTCGGATAACTAAACCTAACATTCGGACAGGCACCGCCACCGATCGCGGTCGGGGTGTTGACGACGGTAAGCGTGTAAGTAAGAGGCTGTCCAACATTCACAGGATCGGGGGAATCGCTTTGGCTGATCGTCAGGTCAAACTCCGGCACCGGTGAAGGCGTTATTGTCGGAGTGTTCGTCGGCGTCGATGTTGGTGTATTCGTCGCCGTTGCGGTTGGCGTATTTGTTGGCGTCGATGTGGGGGTATTTGTCGGTGATGCGGTCGGCGTTGAGGTCGGCGTAGGCGTCGGGCCGCCGGCCGGAGCAACACGAACGTAATAGACATCTTCTTCGTTGTTAAATGTCGCCGCATAAGCAACATCGCCGCCTGTATTGTCTGAGACGATCGTCAGGTAATCGCCCATTTTGTTCTGCTGCGGATAGCCGAGGAACGGGTTGAACGAGTTACTAACGGCCACATTGGTCGACCAGGTATCGCCCGCGTCCATACTGTACGAATAGTAGAGCTGCGAATCGGTGTTATTTGCCGCATTTCGCGTATCCAGCCAGACCGCGTCCAGCCGGCCATTAGGTGCCACGGCAAACGATGCCATCCAGTGCCATTTGCTGTGGTTGACGGGGTCGTCATTTATCCTCTTTGGAGCACTGAAAGACTGTCCGCCATTCGTACTGCGAATGATCATCACGTCGCTGCCGGTGCTAAACCCAGTAGGTATGACGCTCGCCAGCATATAGATATTGTTGTTGGTGCTCGTGCCGCTGTGGTCCACTGCCAAAAAGACCTGGCCTACCAACCCTTCGGGATTTATCGGTTCCTGTATCGAGATGTCGCCGCCCATATTGACGTTGGTGTTCTGGTCGAACGTCGGGGTGACGGCGCTGTTTTTGGCATTTGTGGATCGCGCACACCAAAACAGGCCGGTATTCAGACTGACACCGCCGATAAACAGGTTGCCGTCAGTATCTACGTCCAGAGTTCCCCAGGCCGGCCGGTTAGGTATAAAGACAGGGTCCATCCATGTCGCACCGCCATCGACCGAACGGCTGAACTGGCGGCCGCCATAATTATTGCCGCCCGTGCTCCACGACTGGTATTGAAATTTATAACCCGTGCTGCTCGGATTATTGTCGATCATGTACCACTGCTTATCGCCGCCCGTTGCGTTGCCCGCCCCGTTAAGGTTTGTCCATGTATGCCCGCTATCGAGTGAGCCCCATATATTGTCAAAGAACGATTGAATAAGGCTGTTATAAAAGAACACGCCGGTATCATCGGCATACAGGACCGGGTCGCTGCGAAAAACATTATTCTCAAGCACACCCGGAAAGAACCATGTCGAACCGCCGTCGCTCGTGTATCCGACACCTGACTGCCGAAAATTAGACGAGACGCTGTTAAATTGGCGCCAGCCGATCGACATCTTGTTGTGATCTGTCGGGTCGACGCAGATCGAGGGCTCGTTAGCCGCATCGCCGACAACATTCATCCCGCTTATGTTTACGTTCACCTGACGGCTGACAAAATTGCCAAGAACCGATTCCATGGCGGGTGAAACTCCCGTTCCCCAGAAACCAGCCGGCGGGTCGTCGTACCGTTCCATTTCTTCTTCGGGAAGCGGTTTTCGCGGCCGGTTTTGCGCCGAAACGATCGATGCAGAACAAACTATGCAGATAAGGAAAATAAAGGCAGCCAAAAGGCGCGAGGCCAACGAACGAGAAAACACAAAGCTATTCATACAGCAGATCGATCCTATAGGACATAAATTCAAAAAGGGCCGGCAATCAGCCCGGAGTGGCAGAGGCGTCAAAAACGACTAACGATAGTTGTCAGGCACCAGCATCGAGAATACTCGTGACAATGGTTTTTTTCAAGAACCTTAAAGGGTTACGGCCATTATGGTATGTATTTTTTCGGTATCGGAATATCCGAACCCAGGCCAAAGGCGGCTCCTGAAGGGCCCTGCGCGGTCAGGTTCATATACCAGGTTCCATTGCGAAAAACCGCGACGTCATCAAGGTTATCGCCGTCATAATCACCCGGAACAGGAACATCCGAGCTTTCACCCCAATGCACGCCCGTATATGAACCGCTGCCGCTCAAGTGCATATACCAATTGCCGTCCGAGGGCCGAAAGACAGCGATGTCCGTCTTATTGTCGCCGTCATAATCGCCGGGAACCGGCATATCGGTGTCTATGCCGAAAGCTTCGGCGGCGAAAGTGCCGGACATACTGTTGAACCGGTACCACGTACTGCCGCGGAAAACCGAGAGGTCAGTTTTGCCGTCACCGTCATAATCGCCTGACACCGGCCTGTCGCCATTCTGCCCGAACTGCATCCCGGCAAACTGGCTGTCGATACTTCTCAGCCAATACCAGGTCCCGTTCGTCGGGCGGAAAACGGCAGGCTCGTCCTTGCCGTCGCCGTCATAGTCGCCCGCTGAGGGAAGGTCGGCTGACAGGCCAAATTCGACAAAAAATACAGTATTGTTGCTGCTGTTCATCCGGTACCAATAACCATTCGAGGGCCTGAAGACAGAGATGTCCGTTTTTCCGTCGCCATCAAAATCACCCGGCGCCGGGATATCAGCCGCTTCGCCAAAATGCACACCCGTAAAGCCCTGTGTTGAACGGTTGAGGATACCAGTTGCCATCCGAAGGACGGAAAACCGAGAGATCGGACCTGCCGTCGCCGTCAAAATCAGCCCGCGGCCTGTAAGAAGGGATCGGCGTCGAAGTCGGTGTCGCAGTCGGCGTATTCGTGGGCGTCGATGTAGCCGTTGGAGTATTTGTCGGCGTCGATGTCGGAGTATTGGTCGGTGTTGACGTAGCCGTCGACGTCGCAGTCGCAGTTGGCGTAGCCGTCGGTACGCTTGTCGGGGTTGAGGTTGGCGTATTAGTCGCGGTCGGCGTATTTGTGGGTGTCGATGTTGGTGTATTGGTTGGCGTGGTCGTCGGTGTTGGCGTCGGTCCGCCGGAGAGGTCGTAATCCCACATACCCCTTCCGTGCGTAGAGATCCGCAATACGCGATTCGTGTTCTGGATCGCTATTCCAAAAACGGCGACACGCGGCAATCCGTTGCTGAACGGTATCCAATTTGCGCCGCCGTCGGACGTCTTGAAAACACCAATATCGCAACCGGCATAAAGTGTGTTCGGATCCGCAGGATCAATTACGAGCGAGTCGACGGGTGTGTCCGGGATGCCGATGCCGGCAGGGTTCCACGTTGGGTTACCGGTCAGCAAATTTGTCGTCTTCCAGATATGTTCCCCCGGTGCGAGGCCAAAACCATTCAGAGCGACATAGGCGATGTTCGAGTTTGACGGATCGATCGCGATCCGGCCCACATATCTGGCGGGTATCGGCCCGGTGACATTGGTCATCGTCGTCGCACCGGCTGTAGTCGAGAGATAAATGCCGTAATTCGGATTTGGCTTGCCCGACAATCCAACCAATCGGACGCTGTCATCGAGCGGAGCCACGGCGATCGCACTGATGCTGCTCGGCAGCGTGCCGCTGACATCTGTCATCGTCGTGCCCTGGTTTATCGATCTGTACAGATGGTTGGTGCCGAAATACAGTGTGTTTCCGTTACTGCCCGCGGCATTTGGGCCGCCGACCATCGGTGCGTAAAAAAGTGTCGTGTCCGAGCAATTGATGCCGTTCGACGATCCGCCGCATCCCAAAAAGCTGCCCCAGTTCGGATCGCCGGGCGACACGGTAGAGGTGGCTCTGGTAAAGCCGATCTGGGAATTCGTCTGATTATAGTAAGTGTGATAAGCGACGACGTTGGTAGTATTTGGCGAGTTTTGGTCGATGACCGCAAAACCACCGTCGCCGCCGTCGGACTGTATCCATTGATTCCCGCTTGGCGCAAAAAATTCGGTGCCGTTATCCTGTGTACCGCCGAGCGAATAGTTGCGGTCTATAGGATGGATGGCCAATCCCATAAACTGTGTCGCGCTCAGGGTCGAGTTATTGAGCGTCGCCCACGAGACGGATCCGGCCAAAACATTTGAGGTGCGCCAGGTGCCGCCGTCACTGCCAAAATACACAATACTGGGATTCGACGGTGCGACAGTGATCGCCTGTGTGTCCACGTGCAGGTTTGCCGAACTGCTCGAGAAACTCGTGCCGCCATTTGTAGAACGGCCAAATGCCAGAGCCGGCGATCCGCCCAGGTAAACCCTATTTGCGTCCGTAGGGTCGACGGCGATCGCAATGTCATAAAAACATTGCGGGTTGCAAAAACCATTGCTCACGGTCTGCGTAAATGGCGCAGCGTTGACGGATTTGTAAACCGTGCCGTTCCCCTGGCCTGATGCTGCGTACACAGTCGTAACACCCGCAACTTTGGCTGCGGCAAGTTCGACCCGCGAATTGCGCCCGGTCAATGAGGTCGACAGCAGCTGGGTGAATGTTGGAACAGGGTCCAGGGCATTGCCCGTAGAATATACTCCGCCGCCGCCCGTCACATCGTCCCCGAGCACCCCGGCGTATATCCTGTTAGGATTATCAGGTTCCATCACAAGGTCAGTAACTGACCTCTCAGAGATCCCCATATCAATTAAGGCAAAGGTCGGGTTCGATGACATCGCATTTGTGCTGCGATAGATGCCGAGAAATGGCAGGATGAGCCCCTGTGTTGTTGCGCCGATCCCTGCTATACCGCTCGAGCTTGCCACAAAGATAGTATTTGGGTCTGTCGGGTGGACGAGTATCTCGCTGATCGCACGCCCGGTAAAAATATCCTCATTGGCGGCGTTCTTATTGAACACATCTGAGAGCACAGGCGTGGTGTCGGCATTTGTGATGCGATATAGGCCGACCCCGATAAAACAACCGCTGTTGCATAATGCCGATTCACCGGTGCCGACAAAAATGGTTGTCGGATCAGATGGCGATATCGCGATGGCTCCGATCGCGAGCGTCAGGGCGCTATCCATCAGCGGTGTCCAGGTGGTGCCGCCGTTCAGGCTTCGATATAAACCGCCTTGAGCGGTCCCGAGATAAACGATATCCGGGTTTGTTGGATGCACGGCGATCGCCGACGCCCGTCCGCTATATGATGTGGACCCGTTGATCGGTATCGGTGCCGGCCCGACTGGCACCCACGAAGCCCCCTCAGGCTGGTCGGCAGCGGCTAGCTGGTCTCTCAATTCGCGTTCACTGCGCTCCATTGCCAGGATCGAGTTGGTGCGTGAATCCTGCTGAGCCGTATCATATCCGCGCAGCAGATCCATCTGCTCGTTTCGCAAAAGCAGGAACTGTTCCCGGTCGATCTCGATACCGGTTGGCGACCGGTCAGGATCGTTATCGTCAAAGAACTTACCGATCAGTCCGTTAGCACCCATAAACCATGTCGAAGCCGCAATGGCACCGATCACAAGCAAGAAAAGCAAAACCCTGTGTTTTTTCATCGTGAATATCTAAAAATAAATTGCAGTAGATCAGGCGGAACCGTGGCAAGCGGCGACGAATTTTCTATCGTATCTTAGCCTAATCGCCCTGCATTTACCATCTTTGGTGCCGCAAATTGGACACTCGATGACGATTTGTTAAACTCTCGGCAATGGCAACCGCCGACGCTGCTGATTCCCAATATTCGATCTCTCCGCTCGGAGCCGGCGATCTTATCGATCGTGCAGTCCGATTTTACCGGAAAAATTTTTGGACCTTTGTCCTGATAGCTTCGCCGCCGGTCATTGTCGGGACGCTGATCTCGGTCGGATGGACGTTGATCGGGCGTGAGGTCTTTTCGATCGGTTCGGACAGATTTTCTGCCGAGAATACCGTTTATTTTCTCTTCCTCTGGTTTGGGAGCGTGGTCATTTGGCTTACCGAGACGGTCGCAACTCTCGTCGTAATGGGCGGAGCCTCACGCAACTTTGTTCGCCACCTGGTGTTCGGCGAGCCGATCACGTTTCGTGAAACCTATCAAAATACGTGGCAAAGGCTATTTTCGCTGATCATTGCATCGTCAGTTATTGCTATGGCGCTTGGTGCGATCGGCATGATGGTCTTCTATTTTGGATTGTTGCTGGTTGTCTTGGCGATCATGGCAATATATTGGGTATTCCTTTTCCTGCCAATAGTCGGAGTTATCTTATCGGTTGCTGTCGGCCTCGCGGGGGCGTTTGGTACCACCTGGCTTTTTTTCCTGGCGGCATCACGGGTCGCTTACGTTCCTCAGGTAATGCTTGTCGAGGGTATGGGCGTTTTTGCCGCTATCGGCCGGAGTGCGTCGCTTGCCGGCGGCAGCGTAAAGCGTCTCGCGGCACTTTTTATTTTTACTTCGGTAGCGACATATTCCGCACTCGCCCTGCTCTATGTTCCGCTCGCCTGGTATGCCTCGGCGAACGGGGTTCAGCTAATGACGTTTGACGCTGATCTGGTCCCGGCGTGGTACGAAATAGCTTACAATCTGATCTGGCAATTGAGCTTTATTCTACTGTCGCCGGTATGGATGGTCGGCCTTTGTCTGCTCTATGTAGATGAACGTGTGCGGACCGAGGGGTACGATATTGAGTTAATGGCCGCCCGCCGGTTAGGTGAAATACCGTCAGTGCCGGCAACATACGTTAATCCGCTGCAGCCGGCATTGTCTGATTCGGTCCAGGCCGCTCCGCAAGCGGCCCGTGACAAACCGACTATCATATCGCTCGGGCTGAAATAAGATGACTTTTCTATTGGTCAACTCGGGCAATAAAGTGTTTCCGCCGATCGATGTTGTGTGCGGCGGCGATCATTTTTGGTGCCACCCTGTCGGCCGCGGCCGCTGACCTGAGCGATTACCACAAACGCGTCGAGGCCGCACGGATGGATGTCATCGCCCTGCGCAGACTTGCCGACGAAGGTGAAAGCTTCGCCAGCCTGAAGCGCGAAAAACTAAAACATATCCAGGATCTAATTCCGCCTTCCGAAAAGCTCGAATGGCAGGGCGGCAGCGTGGAGACTGACAACAGATGGGTTTTGGATGAGATCTCAACTTTCTTTGACGAGAGTGATCCGGAAAAGGGGGAAACGAGACTGATCGCTGTCGAAGAACGTCTTTTTGCACTCGGCCAAGAAGTAGGCGAGTTGGAACTTCTCGCCCAGGCTCAGCGGACCAAGGATGAGGACAAACAAAAACTCGCAGAGATCCTGCGGCGCGAAGAATATCAAAAGCCGGTCGAGCAAAAAGAAAGCCTGTTTCAGGAATGGCTCACAAAGATCCTCGATTGGCTCGCCAAATTTTTCCCGCGGCCGTCGATCTCTACGCCAGCAGCGTCAGGGTTGGGTTCGCTAAAATTCGTGCTTCAGATAGTGATCTTTTCGATCGTTATCGGGCTGATAGGGTTTGTGCTGTTCAAATTTGGCCCCCAGTTGGCGGCCCGGATCGGATTCAAGCCAAAAGAAAAGAAGCGAGACCGGGTGATCCTCGGCGAGAATATTCGGGCGGACGAGTCTGCTGCGGATCTTTTTAGTGAGGCCGAGCAGATGGCACGTGAGGGCCGCATGCGGGACGCTATCCGCAAAGGATATATCGCCGTACTTTGCGAGCTCAGCGACCGAAAATTGATAGGTCTTGCGCGGCATAAGACGAACCGTGATTATCTGCGGGATCTACGAAAACAAAATGTTCTGTTTGAGAAAATGACCGGCCTGACCGGGACATATGAGCGCAACTGGTATGGCCTGAGGCCGTCAGAGCAAGATGACTGGGAGGATTTTCGCGACCGGTGCCGGCAAACGGTCAGTAAGGTATAGGCCTGTCTTCAGATGAAGCAAAAACTGTTCATTTCATTATTTCTCATCTTGCTTGTCGGCGTCTTGGCAGGGCTTAATGCCGTCTCATATGTGCAGAAGGAAAAGACGCCTGACAATGAAGTAATTCCTAACCGCTCGTCATTCAATTCAGGGGCGACCGGTACGCAAGCACTCTATACCCTGTTAAGCGAAACCGGACGAAAAGTGATCCGATGGCAGAAAACTACCGCAGAACTGCCCAACAATGGCAAAAGCACACCAAATGTTTTCGTGGTTATCGGCGTGGTCCGAAAAAAGTTTACAGAGAAAGAAACCGACGATCTGCTGCGGTGGGTTGCATCCGGCGGCCATCTGGTATTGATCGATCGCGAACCGCCGGAGGCTCTGGTCACGACAACGGCGAATTGGCAGATCAAGTTTGAACCTCAAAACCCGTATGGAATACTTACTGCAGACCCATCGGATCAAAAACAGATGATTGGTGAGGATGCGGCATTCAAACCAGTGCAGCCCACCGTTTTTACCGGCAGCGTCAATGCAGTCCAACCGTCGCAGTTTGCATCGTCGATCGGCTTTGAACGTTTTGTTGAAGACAAAGTTGCTCCGGAACGCAGGAGCGGGAACGAAACGGGCACCGCTCCGCCGCCTCCGCCGAAAATTGCGCCGACCCCGACTGAAGATATCGAGGATAGCGACACAGAATCCGGCCCGATAACACAATTTGACGCAGCCCCTGCGGGTAATCGAAGAGATTTAAGGGTCAGTAAGAAAGAAGATCAATTATATGTTGTACCCTCGCCAACCCCTGTAGAACTTGACGCGATAACCGGTGACACAATTGAATCGCCCAGCCAAAACGCACCAGTCATTCACCTGGCGTCAGGCGACAAAAATTTGCTCGTGGATGCCCCTTATGGTGAAGGCCGGATAACTTTTCTCGCAGACCCTTATATCGTTTCTAACGGCGGCATCAGCCTGGTCGATAATGCCCAACTCGCAATAAATATCCTGGCAGCCGGTGACGGCGTTGTCGCTTTTGACGAGTATCACCAGGGATATGGGGCGAATAAGAATGAATTTTTGAAGTTTTTCGAGGGAACGCCTATTGTCGCAATGTTTTTCCAGGCAGTGGTTCTTATCGGTTTAGTGTTTTATTCGCAAAGCCGCCGATTTGCCCGCCCGGTGTCTGAACCCGAGCCAGACCGGCTTTCGAAACTTGAATATGTCTCAGCGATGGCCGAGCTGCAGGAGCGGGCAAGTGCCTATGACCTTGCGATCGAAAATATTTATTCCGATTTTCGCCGGCGGGCCGCCCGCCTGCTGGGTGCGGATAATCTTTCGGTTAAATATGATGAACTGGCAAAGCTGATCGCCGAAAGAACCGGACTGGCTGCCGGCGATGTTGCTGCGATCCTCTACAAATGCGAGGACATCATCCGCGGCGAGCCGACCGGCAAAAGGGAAGTGCTGAAGTTATCGGGGGAGGTCCGCTTACTGGAAACAAAGCTGGGATTGCACCGGTCCGTTAAGGCCAGGATCTAGCTGATGGCGATAAACATCATTTTTATCCTGATCGCTGTCTTTTTCCTGACGAGCATTGTCGGGGTAGTCACCGGGAGCAATTCGCTGATCGCCGTCCCTGTAATGTTTCAGGTCGGCATTGACCCAAGGGTCGCGGTGGCGACAAATATGTTTGCCCTGGTGTTTATGTCTGTCGGCGGGACGTTGCCTTTTTTACGGCAGGGAACGATCGATGTCAGAAAGGTCTCGCCGATGATAGCGTTGACGGTCGTTAGTTCGGCGATCGGTGCTTTTCTCGTCGGCCTGATTCCTGTTGAGGGGATCAAACTGATCGTTTCGATAGCAATGATCGCCGTTGTTATTTTTACGCTTGTTAGACGAAATGCCGGAGTCAGTACAGAGCCAAACCGGTCGGCATTTGCTTTGCCATTGACATATTTGTTGACATTTTTGTTGGGTATATACGGCGGCCTTTTCAGCGGAGGCTATGTGACGATACTTACCGCTGTTTTTGTCGGCCTTTACGGAATGCGTTATGGCGAGGCCGTTGCATCGACAAAACTTATCAATGTGTTTTCGTCGTCCGTTGCGACCGCCGTATTTATGTGGCAAGGTTTAGTTGATTACAAATTGGGCCTGATACTTGGCCTGACGATGTTTGCCGGGGCGTTCGTCGGGGCACATTACGTTACTAAGCTGAATGATATTTGGCTGCGTCGGATCTTTTTGACTGCGGTTGTAATATTGGCGATAAAAACACTTTACGATTTTATTTGATCGGCAGGCCGCGATCCGGCACTGAACAGTTAACCATGCTAAACCAGACACCTTCTACAGTCGCACATATTTTTAATGAGCTTCGCAAAACCATAGTCGGCCAGGACGACGTGATCGAGCAGATCGTGGTCGCCATACTCGCCGAGGGACATGCACTCATCGAGGGCGTTCCCGGTACGGCGAAGACGCTTATCGTTAAGACGCTTGCACATATTATCGGCGCACAGTTTTCGCGTATCCAGTTCACGCCTGACCTGATGCCGTCTGATATAACCGGGACAAATGTCTTTAATATGCAGACGTCGCAATTCAGTATGCGGCACGGGCCGATCTTTACCGACATCCTGCTTGCCGACGAAATAAACCGAACGCCGCCGAAAACGCAGGCGGCATTGCTCGAAGCTATGGAAGAGAGGCAAGCGACGATCGACGGCGAACGATATCCGCTCTCGCCGCTTTTCACCGTACTCGCAACTGAAAATCCGATCGAATACGAAGGAACTTACCCATTACCTGAGGCCCAGCTCGACCGCTTTTTGATGAAGATCCTTATCGATTATCCGGAACAGGCAGAAGAGGAAGAGATAGTTGCCCGGTGGGACGCCGGTTTCAATTCCCGGCATTTAGAGCAGGTCCAGATCACGCCGCTCCCTGATGTCACCGCGATCCAAAGATGCCGCTCCGAGGTCCGCGGTATGCGGATGGAGCCGGGCGTGCAGAAATATATTGTTGAGATAGTTCGCAAGTCCCGCAGCCACCCGACGATACTCTACGGTGCAAGCCCGCGGGCGTCAGTTGCTCTGCTGCTGTGTTCCAAAGCTCTCGCCGCATGCCGCGGCCGCGATTTTCCGACACCGGACGATATACGCGATGTAGCAGCACCGGTCCTCAGGCATCGGCTTGCTTTGCGGGCAGAGGCAGAGCTAGACGGTGCTACCCCTGATGCTGTTATATCCGACATCATTAAGACGACCGAAGTTCCAAGGTAATAGAACTTGGTGTTTATTTTTCTTCAGGATTCTTAGGTTTATCGCTTTTACCCGATTTACCGGCGGGAGCCGGTTTGTCTTTGCCGGGTTGGGTGGCTGCCGACTTCTCGGTCTTTGGCGGCGTGGCCAGCGTTTTTGGAGTAGCTTCAGCTGCCGGCGTCGGCTGAACGGCCGGATTTGTCGCAGATGTTTTTGGTGTCGGCGATGGCTTGGTGGCCGGATCGGTATTTGCCGGCACCGGTACAAGGACAACACCTCCTTCGGGCGGCATGAACTGGCTTCCGCCGTTAGGGTCTATCGTGTACACTTGTCCGCCTGGTGGAACATATTGCTGCGGAGGCGCACCGATCGGAGGGGCACCGCCGTTGGCCCACGCATTATAACCGTCACCGCCCGGCAAAGTTCCCGGCGGCTGATCCATATTCGCACTAGCCATTATCTCGGCATCCGTCATCGCCGGTAATTTTGCCAGGCTTTCTTCCTGGGCACCGGTTGCTGGGCCGATGGGCTGGACCGGCAGGCTTGCGGCGTCTGGCTGCAGCTGCGTTGTCGGATCTGTCTTTTTTACGGATGTGCCATAGATCAGTGCGACCGCGAGAACTGACATCCCGGCGAGGACTATAAAGGCGGTCTGCCAAAGGTTTCTTTTTGGTTTGTCTGCCGCGGCCGCAGCCGCAGCTGTTTCCGCTGCCGCTTTCGGCGCTCCGCCCGACATAAGCTGAAGATCCTCGGCAAACGCGGCCATCGTCTGGTAACGTCTGGCAGGGTCGATCGACATCGCGGTCAGGATCATCGGTTCGATATCATCTTTAAGATCACTTCGAAAAGCTGATAATGGCGGAGGCGGTTCCGAGTCTTGTTTGTGCTTTAATTCGGCTATCGTTTCGCCCGCGAAGGGCAATTCACCGGCGAGCATTTCATAAAGGATCACGCCAAGAGAATAGATATCCGAACGCTCATCACACGCGGTCGGATCGTCATACTGCTCAGGCGAAATATATCTGACATCCGCGGTCGACGTTCGGCCAACCGGATGAAAGCCAAGATCGAATACCTTTGCGGTCATCAGACCCTCGTCATCTGAGATGAGGATCTTTTCCGGGGAAAGAGATCCGTGAATGGTCTCACTCGCATGCGCTGCCGATAGCCCGGCAGCCGCTTGTGCAGCGATCTCCAGGGAATGCGGCACCGACAATGCACCATCCCGGCTGATCACGCCGCTAAGGGCGTCGCCGTCACATCCTTCGTAGATCGCATAGCTGTTCCCGCGCCCGTCAGTGCCAAAGTCGGTGACACTTAGAACATTTGGATGGGTGATCTTAGACCCGGCTTTCGCTTCATCGATAAAGCGCTTTACAAGCCGCTCGTCGATCGCCAGCGAGGGGGCGAGTATCTTGATGGTAACCGGCTTGTCCATCATCAGGTTCCAGCCGCGATAAAACCCGCCCAGATCGCTCTCATGAAACAGCGAGTCGACCCGATATTTGTCCGCAATAATTTGTCCTTCGAATTCGTCGATCATCTAAAATTTAGAACGTCTCTAAACACGGCGAGTTGCAACCTTTTTGCGAAAGGCTGCTTAAATTAAGTTTTATCATAACGCCGCGACAAATAAAATACGGACGAGGTTTCGAAAAACCCCGTCCGCCGAACGTAATGTCGTTCAAAAATAATTTACGAAACGCGGCCGACGACCACGAATGAGATAAGCAGTGCAAAAAGCACGAGTGACTCGATCAGCGCGAGGGCGATGATCATGATCGTCTGGATGTTTGCCGGTTGCTCCCGGATTACGGGCAACACCCTCGGTAGCACCCTTACCAACCAGTCCCTGGCCGATACCGGCGAATCCGGCTGCGATACCAAAACCGATGCCGGCACCGATCGCTTTCGAGGCATTAACCGTAAAAGCATTATCGCCGCCGCCGCCGGCCTGTGCCATTGCCGGCAGGGCCATCAAGGCGAGAGCAAGAGCCGTATAGCCGGCATATTTCAATTTACCTAATTTATTCATTTTTCTATCTCCTGTTTTATTAAGTTTAGAAGACATTTGGTAAACCGATCCAGTAACCTGCCTGGTGTTATTATTTCGCCTCACTTCCGGTATGCCTTGATTTCTACTCCGTGGAGTCAAGTCTCCTGTCGCGTGCGGGCATAGTTACTATAAAACGCAGGTTCCGCTAAACCGATATTCCAAAGTCTTCCGTTTTCAAAAATCGTTTTGATGCCTCTTGAACGCGGCATCCCGGTCGAAAAAATTATTTGCAGTTATGCGTAAACGGCCTCGCCGTCCCCCAGTGTATGGTCGTCATGATCATGCGGGGCATGCGACACCTCGCTGATATAGATCATCGACAGCAGCGTAAACACAAGCGTCTGAACAAATGCCACGAAAAACGCGAGCGGCAGCAATACGAGCCGGCACCAAGAATTGCGTGTAGGGCGGGGCCAGGCCCGATACCTGAGCGGCGAGCTGCTCATCGGCAAACATATTTGCAAAGAGTCGAACGCCGAGCGTGAACGGCCGGATCATGTTACTTACGATCTCAATACCGAATATCAACGGCGTGATGATCACAGCCATTAACAGCGGCAGCCGGGGGCCCGCGAAATGGGCGAATGTGCTTAACGATGCCATTCTCATGGATGCCGACGTAGTTGTAATAAACAAACGACGTCAGGGCCAGGGCATAAGTTACGTTTACTGACCCTGTCGGTGACCAAAACAATGGGAACTGGCCCATCAAGTTTGAGACGAGGATAAGTACGGCAAATGTAGCGACAACCGGAAAATATTTGAACCCGTGTTCACCGATGACGCTGATCACCAGATCTTTTATCGCAAGAAATCCGGCCTCGAGAGTAAACTGCCCGTGACTCGGATCGTCCTCGGACAACTTACCTTTTAACATCGAAATAAAGATCATGGTAAGGATACAAGCGATCACGAACATGATCGTGTACCAGGGAATCGCATTTTCAACCGTGTATGGGCCAAACTGCCCCTCGGGCGTAGATCCGACGATGGCAAAGATCTTTTGCCAGATCGGATACGTGACGGCCATTTGAAATTCATAAACCGGTTTCCCCAGATAATGATTAACAAACTGGACTATCAGCGGTGCCTGATGGACCTCTTCTGCAAATAAAAACATTCTTAACTTTCCTTATCAATAGATCTATAAAATAAGCTCGAAAACCCTTCTATCATGACCGCGATCGCAAAACTCGCCAGGCCGAATATCACGGCAAATATAGAGACAGTGCTGGTGAAATAGACCAGGGTCAGGGCCAGACCCAACACGACATATCTCAAAATGTACCGAAGGGCCAAAAACCGCGATCGTTTGCCCTCAACCGCCCGCTCAAAAATGGCCTTGATCGAATTTTTTTGCCAAAGGTAATTAGCAAAAGCCAACACTCCGCCGATCAATACGCCAAATCCCACCGAGGCCGATACAAAAACAAAACCTGCAGTGGTCCCGAAAGCAATGACCGCAGCCATCTTATACAACAGTCTGCGATGAGAGATAGCAACAAAGGAATCACTATCTGTTGTCAAAGGTTCCGGTTCCTCGCTCATGGCGAAACTCAAATTCTACAAAGAAAAGGTTGAAAATTCAAAAGCGGTAACGTGTTTGACGATCGATTGGCAGACAGGCTTTCGAGCGGTGACCAGCCCCGAACTAAGGCGTTTCATCGTCATCCATCAAAAGCGGCCGCATCGCGGATTCTGACTTTTTGGTATTGAATATCTGCGAAGTGATACGAAAAAACTGGATAAACCCGATGATCGAACCCAAAACGATACCGCCCACGAGGCCCCACGGCGAGCTGCCAACCAGCAGATCTGCGATCCAACCAAGAAAGAGCATGAATACGACAGAGCTGAAAAAAACGATCCCGGCCGAGAATGCCAGGCCGCTCCGTCTTGAGCCTTCCTCTACTGATATCGGCTGTGGCTCGAAGGGTTCCGGCAAAAAATCGACAGTCTCTGCCTGATCTGCGTGTTCACGAACGATCTCGTCAAGATCTCCGAGTGGTCCGGTTGTTAGATCTGAAGGGTCCCGCAAATACCCCTGCTGTT
This sequence comes from Blastocatellia bacterium, assembly GCA_963834975.1. GTDB lineage: Bacteria > Acidobacteriota > Blastocatellia > Pyrinomonadales > Pyrinomonadaceae > OLB17. The sequence goes on along the minus strand of CAWIDZ010000010.1, from coordinate 392,568 downwards.
CCTGCTGAGGTTCACTCGGTCCGGGTTTGAATTGGAACAGGGCCGATCGGCTATCGGAACTATCTCGCTGAAATTGGAAAGGTTCCGGTGTTTCGTGAGCCGGATCTGAATAAGACAGCGGATCCGTCGGCGGCGGCGCAACGTTGTCGGGGGCACCGGTAAATGGATCGAACCTGTGTTCAATACTCTGCGGGTAAAGTTCAAGCGGATCACCCTCATCATCAGGAACCTGCCGCCTATCGTCGACTTTTTCTTGTTCGAACGCGAATGGGTCCGGCTGAAACCGGATCAGGGCGACATTTTCGTCGGCCTTTTCTTCCTCATCGTCATCCCAATCGAACAAACTCTGTGCCATTTATCTTTTGCTCCGTGCTAATGGGTAATGATGACAGTTTCGCGTGGCGATTTCAATTCATATGTCGTCCCGCGCCAGGTCAATCGCCTCGAGGCCCATGCCGCGAGAGAATTGTAAAAGAAAAGCGCCGGGGTCAGGGCCCAAAAGGTATATTGCGGCCAGGATTGCTTCGCCAGTTCCGCAGCGTGACCGGACAGAACCAGTTTGACGGCAGCTAGCCTGAGCCAGGCTTTTCCTAAGCTGAATATTGTTACCAGGGCCAGCGTCATTATCGATATAACGACGGCGAGGTTATTGCTGGAACTGAATATTGTGATCAGGAATGCGGTTATCATTACAGCGTTGAAAACGCGCCGAACCGACAAGCGACAAAAGCCAGAGCTGAGGTGCGTAGACCCGCGTTATCTTCATTTGACGCGTTGTAAATTCGAGCAGCTCGCTAAAGCTGCAGTCTTCCACTGACACGGTCAACGCTTGCGGCACGAAAATTATCGGCAGCCCGGCGTCATTCATCGCACGGGTCACGGCAAAATCATCTGAGAGCGTTCCCTGCCATTTTTCGCGGATGTCGATCGAATCAAAGACTGCACGGCTGATCGCCATAGAACCGCCCCAGCAAAAATTTGATCTAGTATTTGGCCCGAGTGCGGTGGCGATCGAGGCGTTCCAGGCGGAACGCATCTCTGACGCAAAGCTCCGGTTTTTGGAAATAAACCACCGATAACCCGTTGCCGCGCCAACCTGATCATCCTCGAGTGGGGCGATGAGCTGACGCAGCCAATCCGGCGACGGCCGAACGTCAGAATCAACAAAGACAAATATGCGAGAATCGTCCGCTGCGTGAAGAACCGCCGTTCTGAGATTTTCGACCTTTTGGCTAGAGTCGGACGCCTTTGCCGCGATGACCAGTCGGGTCGGGTGAGCGGATCCGCCGACGATCTTTTCGATCACGGGGACCGCCGCGTCCGTCTTGTCATCGACAACAAAAATTATTTCGTAGGCGGGATACTGCTGAATTGCCAGAGCCTGCAAATTCATCTCGAGCCCAGGATCAAGGCCTCGGCACGGAGCGAAAACCGTCACCATCGGCGTGTATTGAGAAAGCGGCTTTTCAAGTTCGTTATTGAAAAACCGCAGATATTCTATGCCCCCGCGGAATGACCGGACACTGAGCAGGATCAGGACGGCCGAAAAAAAGTAGAAGACGAAGATCATCTTTTTCCGGCGGGCCCGATCAGCGGCGTGAGGTACTCCATGGTCCTGGTCACAGCTCCCGCATTATTTTTCATTACGGCGAGAGCATTGTCGCCCAGGGCCTTTCGCTCAGTGCTATCGGCCAAAATTTCGCTGAGGGCCTTTACCAGATCCTTCACGACATCTTTGTCGGCAACCTCGGATAGTTGAATAAGAGCATTTTTGTCTAAAAACTCTTTGACCGCCGCGTCAAAGTTAGATGTGTACGGGCCGGTTACAATGGCCTTGCCGGCGGCGGCGGGTTCAAATATGCTCTGGCCGCCGTGCCTGATAAGGCTGCCGCCGACAAAGACCAGTTCAGCCAGCGGATATGCAGAGCGGAGTTCGCCGATGCTGTCGAGCAATATCACCTCGGCTGTTTGGTCGCCGGATGAAACCGGGTCGGACCGCCTTGCCCAGGCAAACCCCGTTCTTTTGATCAATTCGGCGACCTCGCCAAAACGTTCCGGGTGTCGCGGGGCGATCATCAGACGGGGCAGACGCTCGCCCGATGTTTTCCAGATCTCTTTGAATGCATCGAGGATCCACTTTTCTTCGGGCGAGTGAGTGCTCGCGGCGATGATCAGCGGTTCGGACGGCGATATGCCAAACCTCTCGCGAAGCAAAACCGTCAGCCCCGTTTCGTGTTCATCCAGATCGTGATCAAATTTGATATTGCCGGCGACTCTGACCTTGCTTGCCCTGATACCGAGCGACATCAGACGCGTTGCGTCCGTGTTCTCCTGCATCACGGCGAGGTCTAGATAGCCCAAAACCCGCCGCATAAATTTTTTGATATAGCCGTATCGTTTGAACGATCTTTCGGACAGCCGGCCGTTAACTATCGCTACCCTGGCACCGTGCTTATATGTCTCACGAATAAAATTGAACCAGATCTCCGTTTCCATCAATATCACGACCGACGGCGTTTAGACGGCGAAGCGACCGGCGTACCGTAGACCGCCAGTCAAACGGAAAGTAGAAGACGAGGTCGGCGATGTCGGCAAAAATAGTGTGGGCCAGCTTTTGCCCGGCTCGGGTCGTGGTCGAAATGACAAGCCGTGCGTCGGGATAATTTTCCTTGATCCGCAGAGCCAGCGGACGGGCGGCGTTTGCCTCACCGACCGAAACGCAGTGAAGCCAGATCACCTTTTTACCGCGGCTATCAAATTTTGGGAGAAAACCTAATCGCTGCGCTGAAGCCGGCAGCATATTTTCCGCTGAAAATGGCGTCAAATAAAAACCGCGGCAGCAGGATGATGAAACCGATCGTGAGGACAATGCTGTAAACGAAAAACATCGTTTCTTGAAAGTCGAGGGAGTCCAGGCAGTCTCGGAAGTCAAGGAAGTAATAAGAGTCTGGAAAGCCGGCAGCCTAATTTCTCGCGAGCAACCCAGCCCAGTTTTACAGACTCCCGGGACTCTCCCGACTTCCTAGACTGTCCTGACTGTCCCGACTATTTCACCCGTTCCATGTATCTGGCTTCGGTTGGGTTGACGCGTATCTTTTCGCCTTCGACGATAAATGGCGGCACTGAGATAGTAACACCATTTTCTAGAGTTGCCGGTTTATTTGAGTTTGAAGCAGTTGCTCCCTTGAGGAACGGGTCGCATTCCTGCACGGTCAGCTCCATTGAGGCGGGCAGGGCGACCCCGATCGGGGTGCCTTCATAGAACTCGACCTCGATCTTTAGGTTCGGGATCAGCCATTGGGCGGCGTCGCCGAGTTCGTCCTCTGTCAGAGCCACCTGTTCGTATGTCTCTGAGTTCATAAAATGGTGATGCGAACCGTCGGAGTACATATAATCCATTTTATGCTGCTCGAGCGTGACCTTTTCGAGGGTGTCGTTTGACCGGAAACCGGTGCTCAAACGAATTGCCTGTTGTCAGATTACGCAGTCGTGTCTGAACCATTGCACGCAGATTGCCGGGTGTGTGATGATGAAATTCCATCACCTTGACCAATGCACCCTCGTGCAGGATAACCATTCCTTTTCTTATATCGTTTGCTGAAATTGCCATAAACTGTTTGTCATAGGTGCGTGGCCTGAGGGCCTACGCAAAGAGGTAAGTTTAATTTTTGCTGCCCGCATTTTGTCTAGCGAACTGAGATCTTAAATTTGAACGCCCGTGCCAGGGGTCTGCTTTACGGCATTCGGTGACGGTGATCTTATAGTCTCCCGCAGCGGTCGGTTTGACCTTATGACGGTCGTGGCAGTCGGCAGCCATATCGGGTTCGTATGTTGAACCCGGAGGTGCCTTGATATCTATGGTTATATAATTGCTGCCGGTCGATTCGGTCGTGAGCGTTTGTCCCTGCCGGACCCGGATCAAGTACGTCTTATGCGCTTTGTACCCTGAAAGTTTGCCTGTAATGACGGCACTGTCGAGCACCACGTTTGAAATTGATACGAGTCTGGCTAAAAGCGGCAGTGGACAAAAAGGCAAGCACCGCAGACAGCCAGCAAAACTTTCAACAACCCCTTCATCACTATTTCGATTTATTAAAAGGCAGCGGCTGCGGTTCCTCGCCTTCCTTGGGTGAGTCGCGGTTGATCGAGTCGTAAATACTGATAATGCGATCGATCCATTCCTTGGCGGCTGTGTTTGACGGATCGTGCTTTAACGCCCGGCGGTAATCGCCGAGGGCCGACGCATATTGGCGAGCCTCGGTGAGTGCCTCGGCGCGTTTGAAATAAGCTGCACCCAACGCCTTCTTTGCGGCATCATCGGATGGGTTTTTACCAAGAGCGAGCTCATCCGATGGCGATCGCAGTATCAAACTCCTTTGTATCGATCGGGTCACCGCCCTGCGTCCATTTTGACTTTTCGCCTGACGGAGCTGTTTGGGCCGGCGTCTGATTTTCGAGTGAATGGGCGATAGCGGTTTGCGGTTTTTCGGTGCTCCTCGATGCCGGGGCAGAGTTGGTTTGTTCGGGGACGGGCTTTCCGGCGTTGTCACATCCGAAAGCAGTTAAAAGAATGAGCGTCAGTATTGTTAGTTTCATTTTGACCTATTGATTATCGATATACGGCCTTGCCTGTACGACGTAAATGCGTCCATTCATTATACCCCATTCGATGTCTTGTTCGGCCTTTCCGCCAAACGCGGTGCGGATCTTAATGGCAGCTTTGGCGAGGCTGCGTGCCTGGATGTCCGTCAGCACACGCTTTTTCGCCCCGGCGCATTTATCGACAGTTTCCTTTAGATCGCCGTCTTTGTCGAATGCCAGAGCGTTCTCCTGCTGAGACAGCGTCATCACAATTACCGAGTTTGACTTCGGATTGAACAAGATCTGCTCAGGAATACCGGTGTTATCAACAACCTTTGAATTATGGCCGCAGACCGCGCTGATATAGACGGCGTTCTTGTTCCTGGCGTCAAAAGGGTCTTTTGTGATCATCACGCCGCCTTTTTCCATGTCGATGCCGGTCTGGACAAGGGCCGACATATAGACATTTGATTGACTGACGTAATTTCGGACGCGGGCCTCGTAACCCTGAAAGTTCCATAGGGAGGACCATACCTTCTTGATGCCCTCGATCAGCTTTTCTTCGTTGATCACATTTGCCGCGCTCGAGTAGAGTCCGGCTCCGCTAAATTTAGGAAGGTCTTCGGAATTCGATGAGCTGCGAATGAACACCGGCTTGCCGCCGAGCTGCGTTTTCCATTTCTCAATGACCTCGGTGCGGAGTTGCTCGTCAAATTTGCCGTTCTTGATCGACTCACGAAACTCGTCGAGTTTTTGCCGCCGGATGCGGGGGTTATGGACAAAATCGTTGTCATCCATGAGGTTCCAGATCACTTTATCGAGGCCGTTGTCCTCCATGAATTTATCGTACCAATAATACGGTATCGCAAATCCGTCGGGGATCGTTACGCCAAGCAGCCGTGAATGCATCATCTCGCCGAGGTTCGCGGCCTTAGAGCCATAGGCGATGCTGTCCTTTTTACGCATCTGCTTTAGCCCCATCAGGGCTGTTGTTTTGAGGTCCGCCGGCGGGACCTGTTCGTCAGGCGATCCGAACGAGGTTTTAATGTCGTCAGCCGAGGCACGGTCGAGCTTATAATCTGTGAGATTGGCCTCAAGCTTAAATACGTAGGTGTTATATTCGCGAAACAGCCGGTCGGCGTCTTTGATATAAACATTTGGGATGTTCCAGCCCTTGGCGAGAATGTTTATATGCGAGAGCGGCGATGAGGGCTTTGCGACGATGATGCCGCGAACGGGCGGCAGCGACAGCGGCAGTTCCTTAAGAACCAGTATCTCGTTGTCGCCGATCTCGACGCTGTCGTCGAGCTTGTCGATTATGTGCAGCCGGCCGACGGCGGTTCCGGTATTGAGAGCCAGATACGCCTGATTGCGGTTCAGCTCGTCCTGCAGGACACGGTCGACGCCGATGCTTACCGACACATCTTCCTGCCGGATAGAGTTTGGCTTGTAGAACACTTTTTCAAAGAACGACGTGTTTATGACCTCATTTGCCGCCTTGATCATATCCGCAGTGGCAAGATCGCCCTCCCATAGCTCCCATGTAAATTTCTCAACAGTCTTTTGCCAGGCGATCGTACCGACGATAAACCGCCGGTCGAGATCGATATAGACGGGCTTAAAGACATCGGCTCCACGCGGCACCATATATGTCGCCAGCAAAAAGTCTTTGTGAAAGCGAAACTTCTGAGAGTTCAGATAATAGATCTTGTTCTTGTCCCGTCGGTCGATAACGAACATCGTGTGCGGCATGGCATACGGTGTTCCCTTGTGATAGGTGCGGGCGATCGAGTCAAAATCAGCCTGTGATGTGATACGCGGCAGGGAATTCTTATTCGAATCGGGCTTTTTGTCCATCGCTCCCGCAGGTTCGCGGGTCGGCGACGGTTTGCGTGACAATTGGCCCTCGGCTGTCAAAAAGCACAGCGGAAGAACTAATGCGGCCGATAATATCGATAGTCGAAATTTGAGGTGAAACATATGAGACGTTAGGACGATATCGCGGCATTTGGCGTTGGCCCATTATCAAAGAAATAATTATTACGCAGGTCGTCGAGCGACTCTTCGCCATCGATCGAGATGCCGAGATCACCCATCAGGCCGTCCTTAAGCTCATAGATCCAGCCGTGCACGGTGATCGGCTGGCCGCGGGTCCAGGCCTCCTGAACGACGGTGGTATGGCAGACGTTGAGTACCTGTTCGATGACGTTAAGCTCGCAGAGTCTGTTTATCTTGGCATCCGAATCGACAAACGCGTCGAGGCGGTTAGCGTATTTGTTTGCCGTATCCTGAATGTGCCTGAGCCAGTTATCGATCAAACCGTGCTGCTGACGTTCGAGTGCGGCAATGACCCCGCCGCAGCCGTAGTGGCCGCAGACGATGATATGCCTGACCTTGAGCACCTCGACGGCGAACTGGATGACCGAGAGGCAGTTCATATCGGTATGAACGACGAGGTTAGCAACGTTTCGATGGACAAAGATCTCGCCCGGCATCAGCCCGACGATCGTATTGGCAGCGACACGGCTGTCAGAGCAGCCGATCCACAAATACTGCGGCGTCTGCTGCCCTGCAAGGTCGGCAAAGAACCGTGGGTTGCGCTCGATCATACGAGCGGCCCAGCGTTTATTATTTTCGAGTAAATGTTGTAATTCGCCCATCGTCAGTTATTTAGTTAGTTTAACCGCCATGCTCATTTGCGCAAAATATCTTCGATGGCGTCACAGGCGATCGCGGTTCCGTGTTCCGAGTCTACGATCCGTTTTAGCGGCAGTGCGTTCGCTTTGTATTTAGGGTCGTTAAGGATAAGGCCCAATGCAGCCGCGGCCGTATTAGCCGTATAGCTGTCACGGCTGATGATCTCGGCGACGCCGGCCCGGCGGCAGCGGGCAGCATTGTCGGGCTGATCGTGACTAAAGGGCATAATTAATTGCGGCACGCCGGCTCTTAAAACCTGTCCGGTCGTACCGACGCCAGCTTGGTGGACGACGCAAGCCGCCCGCGGGAAAACAAGAGAATAGGGTGCAAATTCGAATCCGACAATGTTCTCGTCAAGCCCCTTGGGCGGAGCGTTGTCGCGGCCATAGAGCAACACTGCCCGCCGGCCCAACTGCTTTGCTGCCTTGGCACTTTCGTCGAAAAAATCACGTGCGTCCATAACCGCTGCTGAGCCAAGCGTGAAAACGATCGGTGGCTCACCCGCATCCAGAAAAGCAGCAAGCTCAGGCTGCAATTCCACCGATTCACTCTCGTCGTAAAAGCAAAAACCGGTCTGCAGCGTCGGCCGGAACCAGTCCGGCTGAGGCTTTGCCAATGCTTTTGAGAACATCGCGAGATGCAGCAAATGCGAATATTTGTCGACAAATATGGGATCGATATCGTCCGGCAGCCCTATCTCGCGGCGAAACTTTTTGAAGGGCTCTAGCCAGTCACTCACCGTCCACCGCATTAAACGGAAAAGCCCCTGATGAAATATGACCGGCAGCGGCCTTAAGTATTCGAGCCACTGAGCTGTGGGATAGACGTTCGGGTCGTAGGACGAAAACATCGAGATCGGGGCGAGGCTGGTCGATATCCATCTGATGCCGGTATTTTGCACCACCGCGTCAGCGGCATAAACGATCTCACCACTGATCAACAGATCCGCACCGACGCAGGCGGCGGTCAGGTCCTCGTACATTTCGTGGAGACTGGGAAAGATCAGGTCCCTGATGACGGCCTCGGGCCCTGTCTTCTCGTCCATCACGCGGCGATTTAGCTCAGGGTCGGTCGGATCAACATTTGGCCGCAGCGGGTAAAATTCAAAACCCAGTTCACCGATCTTTTCGCGATAACCCTCCCAGGTGCTGATGATGGGTGTGTGACCGCGTTTTTGCAGTTCAATAGCGAGAGCGATCTTTGGGTGCAGGTCACCCAGCGAACCCATTGTTGATAGGACGATCCTTGCCATAATCGGTTTTGCTTATTGTTTATTTTCTTCCGGTTCCCGGCGTTCGGCATCACGGCGGCTGCGGCGTTCAACGATCTCGTAACGCATCGCCAAAAAGAAACAGCTGGCCCCCAAAACACCGGCCACAAAGACCGCATCAGTGTCCTGCCGCCATACAAAGAAAAAGGCGACCGCGATAAAGACAATACTGGCGATCCTGAGAGTTCGTTCCATTTAATGAAAGTTTAAGGATTTGGATGAGTAAAGTAAAAGAAACCTGGCTTTTGGCCGGAGTGGTTAACGGGGAATGGCAGCTGGTTCAGTTTCCTGCCGCTACCATTAGCGGTCATGGCCGATATGTGCCGTTTTGATCTTTAAAACATCAGAATGATCACTAAACTGTCAGAAAAATTGTTTATCTGTCAGAAAAATCATTTTTCTGACAGGTAAGAGCTTTTTCTGACAAGTAAAGGTTAATTCTGACAGATCAGACGTTGTTCTGACAGGTAAGCTATTTGTCTGACAGAATAACCATGTATCTGACAGATCAGCGGTTTTTCTGACGGCAGAAAGCATTTTCTGAAATGAATAGATCGATCAGGACAGCAGCGTATGTATTGCAAAGAAAGGCGGGTTTAACCGGCTTTGCGGGCAACATCGGCAAAGCTCTCACCCCGGAAAAATGCTCCGATGGCGGCAAAGAGCCTGCGGATCGCCCGATAGACTTTTGGAAAGAACCAAACAAAGAACAGTACAAATACGATCAGGACGCTTATGATCATGATCGGAGCAAAGACGGCGAGCACCGTGCCGGCAAACGCGACAAAATCCTCGACAAGTGAAAGGACCCAATTTGAGACCGGTTCAGGCGAGAGATTGGCACCGACACGCAGGGCCGATTTGGTACCGTGGGACCCTAACGCCAGCCCACCGCCTATCAACGTGGCAGGGATCGTTATAGCCGGGTCCAATTGGTTTGTCGCCGCATATGCCACGATCGCCCCGGCCGGAATACGGATAAAGGTGTGAACAACATCCCAAACACTATCAACATACGGGATCTTGTCAGCGAAAAATTCTACCAGGTAGAGCCCACCGGCAACGCCGATGATCCACCAATTGTCGAGAACATCCAGCCCGCCCGGCAGCTTGGCCGCACCAAATTTCTGCAGCAGGCCGAGGACCGTAACGGTCGCATAGAGATTGATCCCGCTAGTCCAGGCGGAACCAAGTGCTAATGATAATGTTGAAAACCAGTCCATTGGCGATCAAGAGTCAAGCAAGCGAACGAAACCGACATTTTGAAGCGTGAAGTAAGCACTAATTCTCCGATTCGTGATCGTCAGCGTATTCCCGGGCCAGATCACGATCTATTTTTTCGTTATCGCACGAATTAGGATCGCCGCTGTTAAGAGTGCCAAAATGTCGTTTGAGTAACCCCGGTATTCTGTTACGCATCGGGAACCAGACAGTTTACGCATTAATTCAGCGCGGTCCTCGGGAGACAACTGCATTGCTTTGTTATATATGTCGTCGACATTGCCTCATATAAGTAGCTCTGCGATCCGCATTTTATCACAGAGATCATTCTTTATCGTCCTCGTCCTCACTGGAGCTTTCATCCTTTTTAAACCCAAATTTCTCCAACCTATACTGCAGTGTTCGAAATGTCAGCCCTAGCAGTTTCGCCGATTTGGTGATGTTATTGTCTGTGCGGTCCATCGCCTGCATTATCAGGCTGCGTTCGACGTCTTCGAAATTTACGCCCTCGGGCGGCAGCTTGAACATATCGCCTGAGGCGGCGGATGTGCCCTGCGTCATTTCGGGCGGCAGATCGTCGAGCGTTACGGTGTCGTTCTCGCAGAGCAGGATCGCGCGTTCGATGGCGGATTCGAGCTGACGGACATTGCCCGGGTATGAATAATCCTCGAGCAGCCGGCGGGCGTCTGATGTAATTGTGATCTTCCGCTGCGTGCCGCGGGTATGCTTTTTTACAAAGTAATCGATCAAAACCGGAATGTCGGAGCGGCGTTCGCGCAAGGCCGGAAGTTCGATCGAGAGGACATTGAGTCGGTAATAGAGGTCTTCGCGAAAACGCTTTTCTTCGACCATATGCAGCAGGTCGCGGTTTGTGGCCGCGACTACGCGAACATCGACATCTATATCGCGAATGCCGCCGACGCGGCGGATCTGCTTTTCCTGCAGTGCCCGCAGGATCTTGGCCTGCAGCGAAATATCAAGCTCGCCGATCTCGTCCAAAAATAGCGTGCCGTTATGAGCGATCTCAAACAGCCCCTTTTTGTCAGCGATAGCACCAGTGAACGAGCCCTTTTCGTGGCCGAACAGCTCTGATTCGAGAAGGTTCTCATTTATTGCCGCGCAATTTACTGCCTGAAACGCCTCGCTCGATCGCAGAGAGTTGGTATGCATCGAACGGGCGATCAACTCCTTTCCGGTACCGCTCTCACCGCGGATCAGCACGGTCGAGTTTGATTTGGCGATCTTTAGGATCAGCTTTTTGACCTTATCCATCTCGGGCGAGACAGAGATTATCTCGGCATCGAGGGTTGTGAGTTTTTTGAGCGCACGCGAGACCGTTTCGAGCAGCTTTTCGCTGTCATAAGGCTTTTGCAGGTACTCGAACGCACCGAGCCTGAGAGCGTCGACCGCCGAATCGATCGTGCCGTGGGCCGTCAGCAGAATGACGATTATAGATTTATCAAAATCCGTAAGCTGTTTGAGCAGGTCGAGCCCGCTCATTCCCGTCATCTTGAGATCCGTTAGCACGAGGTCGAAATGCCGGTCGGCGACAAATTTCATCGCCGCCTCACCCGAACTCGCCATCGTCACGTCATAGCCCTCGCCCGACAAAATGGTCTCTAAAATTTCCCGCTGGTTCTTTTCGTCGTCAACGACGAGTATTGATTTTCTTGGCATAAATTTAGTCGAAATATGGCATTGCGGCCTTAATCAGTAGATCGAAAATGTATATTCGAACGTTTTGTTTAAGTTACAGGAACTCCATTTACAATCTTGCGGTTTAAATCGAATACCCTTTGCGGCCGTGACCACCTGGTCGCCTAAACCAAATGGCAGGTTCTTTATCACCTGATACTGAGCCGACTTTTCCTGAAGCAAGGCACTCCACCCGAAGATAACAGTTCCGGTAATGCCTTAAAATCGGGCTAGATCGGTGTAGCTGGGCCGTGGCTTCGAAATAATAATAAATGGATCCTGCTGTTTAAGTTCCGTAGACGATGCGGCTGGAATCGTGCCTATTCCACTTCCCGACCCATCACCGCTACCAGATCCCGTCCCGTAGCCGTCGCTTTCCAGACCCAACAACATCACTGGGAGCACTGTCGCTGGCCGGATCGCTGGAAGCTCGTGTTTGAGGGTTGTCAGACGGCATTGGCAGTTTAACCTCTTCGGCATTCGTTTTGTCGATCAACGGATGGCTTATGCTGTCGCCTTTCAAAATGTCACCGATCGGCGAGAATGAGGAAATAAAGCGGTTCGCTACGTGATCATTTTCATAAAGACTAACGGCTTGAGCGATATATATCCGCCGATCCGTTCGCCATGTTGAGATGTTTTGGAAATATCCAAATTGGTCTTTGAACGCCAAGTGCATTGGTTTGGCAGTTTCAAGCACCTGTCTGGCGGAACTCAGCGAACTGCGACACCAGGCCGAAGTTATAGGGCTCTTTGACCGGGTCAGAAAAAACATAAAGATAGACACCATTGATGAGCCCCGTGTATCGTCTGGACCGTTCTGGGTCATTTTCACTTCAATTGGACCATTCAGATGAGTAGGAATCTCGATCGAAAATTCTTCGTTCTCAGGCTGGAATGTGTGCCAATTTTCAGTAACAGCTGCCGGTCCCTGTGCCAAAGCGATCAACGAAGCTAATCCGAAAATGAGTGTTATCAAGACTGATCGATATATCATCATTGGTAGCTGCTTTCATTTGATATTTATTGTTTGATCGCCATTGCTTTTGGTAATTTTACCGTAAACTTCGTTCCCTCGCCTACGGTCGATTCGACATCGATGGTTCCGTTATGAATGTCGACGATCTTGTGAACGATCGCGAGGCCGAGGCCGGTGCCGGTTTCTTTGGTTGAAAAATAAGGTTCAAAAATATTGCCGAGGTTCTCGCTTTTGATACCGCTGCCGGTATCCGACACTTCAAAATTTACAAACTCGCCGCGTGCGTCAGGCGATATTTTTATTGTCAAATGTCCGCCTGTGCCCTCCATCGCCTGCAGGGCGTTGATAAACAGATTGTTAAAAACGGACCGCAGAAATTCAGGGTCGCCCATGATCTGTGGGACATCCTCATGTTCGACAACGCCGATGGTAATATTCTTTTCCGCCGCCTCGGCCTCTGCGATACGGAGCGAGTCTTCGATCACCTTGCGGGCATCGAGAGGCTTGAGGTCAGCTTTTGCCGGCCGCGAATAATTCAGAAAATCAGAGATCTGTTGATTTATTCGTGCAACCTCGTTTTTCACCTGGGAGGTCAATTTTATGAACGTCGCTCGTTGGTCCGGATCCTTGGGGGCAAACTTTGATCGTAAATGGTCGAGGGTCAGATTTATGTAATTGAGCGGGTTGCGTATCTCGTGCGCGATGGCCGAACCGAGCCGGCCGACGACGGCTGATTTTTCGGCCTGCTGAAGCTGTATCTCGAGATCGCGTTTTTTCTCGAGTTCGGCGGCCATCTCGTTAAAGTTTTGAGCAAGACGGCCCATCTCGTCGTAGCGGTCGGCGTCAGGTACACGGACCTGTAGATTGCCTTCGGCTACCTCGCGGGCAGCATCCGACAGATTTGCTATCGGCCTGGCAAAACGCCATACGAGAAAAAAGGTTATCAGCGACGAAACCAGCAGGACCCCCAACGTAAATATCAACGGACGGGCCGCCCGCCACGCAGATTCGCTCTTTGGGTTCTTAAGCAAAACCATTACATACCAACGGCCCTGGCTGGTTTCGATCGGTATAGCGTGTGCCTCGTCATCCTGGTTTTTGTTTTGATCAACTATTCGATTAGGAAAATGTCTGAGGTCGTTACCCAGGCGTTTCCCCTCCATCAGCGGCGGCAGATCGGTCAGATCATCCAGTTTCTTATATGTGACATCGCCGTTGTCAGCCGCCACAGGCAGAAGGTCGGGGTCGAGGCTGTCAACGATCTGCCAGTCATTGTCGATAATTATGATGTCGCGGATGCGGTCTTTTGCGGTTTCGTCCAGAAAGGTTTGGCCCGGCTGATCTATCAGATCCTGCAGGCGGTCCTCCTTTGCGGTCATGCTCGTAAAGCCGAGGGCGATGCCGGCAACGATGCTCTGTTCCTGAGCCGCACGCAGATCGCTGCTCTCGCGTTGGGTCCGCAAATTCAGATAATATTGCACGCTCAGCGTGGCAACCAGCAGCAGCGCGAGAATGAGCAGCAGCCTGCCGCGAAATGTATTGAGAAACTCCATTTACTTTCGGGTCGTTAAGATTTATTTATGACATCTATCAAAAAAGCTTGCCTCGCTTTTGGTTGAATGTTATATTCATCAATAGTTTTTTCGCAAAGTTCGAAACAGCTATTAAATTTCGAAAGGCCGATTTTTTCGGCATCCTCAATCAATCAAATAATCAGTCCACAGGTCCGAGGTAAAGCATGAAGTTAATGTTCCCCAAAAATCCTTTTGTCAGCGCACTGCTGTGTCTGTTTGTCCTCAGCGTAGTTTTTACAGGTGATCTTTCGGCCCAGACGAAACGAACAGCCAGCAGCCAAAAAGCTACTGCTAAGAAGTCTGTAACGCCGAAAAAAGATGCCAAGAAAGATAGATCAAAAGTGGCATCTGCCTCGGCAAAGGACAAAAAGAAGGGAAAGTTAACAGCCAGGGAGCAGGCCAAGGCGGACGCCAAAGCGAAAAAAGATCCCAAGCGGTCGGCGGAGGGCAAGAAAGCATCAGCCGAGCGCCGCCGGATAGAGGCCGAACGCCGGCAGGCCGCACTTGCCGAAAAACGCCGCCGCGAACAAGCGGCCCGCGAGGCACGTGCCCGCAAGCTCGCGTTTGAACGCGGCCTTCATACTGAGACGACCGCAAATATTGCGAAAGACGTGACCGATGGCGAAGATCTGCAGATACGCCAGGCCGCGGTAAACGCCCTCGGATCACACGCCGGTTCGGTCGTAGTGATGGAGGCCCAGACCGGCAAGGTGCTCACCATCGTTAATCAGGATTGGGCGATACGCAGCGGCATCAAGCCTTGCTCGACCATCAAGCTTGTTACCGGCGTCGCAGGCCTTAATGAGGGTGTTATTAATAAAGAGGACGGCTCGGTGCAAAATACCCGTACAAGTCGGGACCTCGATGATGCTATTGCTTTTTCGGATAACAAATATTTTCAGCAAGTCGGTGCGAACATCGGCAGCCCAAAAGTGATCGAATATGCCAAGGAACTCGGGCTCGGCACACCGACGGGTTTGAATGCCGAGGGCGAATATGCCGGCCGGCTGCCGTACGGCAATAATAATGCCCGCATATATTCGCACGGTGATGATTTTGAAGTGACGCCATTGCAATTAGCCGTTTTGGTTTCCGAAATATCAAACGGCGGTATGCGGCTAATTCCCCGCATACCGCGCAACGAGATCGAGAAAACCAGGTTTCAACCATTTATGCGTTCTCAGCTCGATCTGCCGCAGCAGAATGTTCGCCGCATGATCCCCGGTATGATAGGAGCAGCTGAATATGGTACGGCCCACCGCGGAGTCGATGCCTCGCTCGGCATAGCCGGCAAAACCGGTTCGTGTATCAGCAAAGGCTCATGGGTCGGGTTGTTCGCCTCAGTCGCCCCGATCGAGAACCCTAAATATTCTGTCGTGGTTATTACCCGCGGCCAGGGCGAACGCGGAAAATATGCAGCGGCAGTTGCCGGCAAGATCTATCAGGCCCTGAGCCCACAACTGATCAGAACCGACAGAAACCTGGCCCAGACTGAGTTCAAGATCAAGCCCAAGAATGCGGTTGCCCCTATTCCAACGACAAAGGCAGTTGATGATGAAGATGATGATGACGATACCGCCAGCCTTGATCCGAATGCAGACGCTCCAGCGGATACGGCAAACGCCGGACGCAATGTGATCGTCGTGCCTAATGCTGCAAAACCGGCGGGCAAAAAGCTCGTTGTAAAGACCGTGGATGCACGCCCGCTCTTTCCCCCGGTCATCATCACTTATGATAAGGACGGCAAGGAAAAAAATAGTGAAAGCTCGCCCAGGCCTTAATGGCGGACGAAACATAGACAGCACAAAATGACGTAAGTTGATCGGCTAGATCTCTGGTCAACTTGCGTCTTTGACATTAACAAAATCGTCAGTTGGCTTGACACGACTGCAAATACTACGGGATTATTTATCTTTTCGAAATTTTGACTAAATTGTAAATATTCTTTTATTCAAATGGCTCATTGTGGCCCGAAATCTTGCAACTTTTTCATCGGTAGTGTCATCTGATTTGACGCGAAACCAAAGATGCTAATCTTAGGCTTTGCGGCTGAAAAATTTTAATTGGTTTACGTATTTGGCGGAGGATGTATTTAATGAAAACGATTTTTAGATTTGTGAACTTGGGGCTTTTGGTGGCCATGATGTGCGCTGCGGGCGTTGTCGCTGGATTTGGACAAAACGCTTGCGACGATGCTGAAGGTAAAGCGGTTTTGGACGCCAAATTCAGAGAAAATTTTGGTAAAGACATAGCGGGGCGAAAGATCGCAGTTGAGGCCGGAAAGCAGTTTGTCGAGAAATATGGGGCATGCCCGGATGTTGAGGAATTTGCGAATTATCTCAAGACCAACATTCCCGTTATGGAAAAGCGTATCCGTGACGAGGAAAATGCTATCCGCATCAAGGCGATCGTTGATAAGTTCAATGCCGGATTAAATTCCAAGAACTGGGATGAGGTGTATGCAAGCGGCAAACAGCTTTTGGCAGAGAACGCCGATGATTTTCGAGCAGTTGAACTGGTTCTTGGTTCGATAGGCCTCGACGAAACCGCAAAGGTCCCCAAGGTTACCAAATGGAACGACGATACGTTGAAATATGCCCGTATGTCGATATCCGATCTGGAAAGCGGAAAAACATTCAAGACCTTTGGTGTAAAACCATTCATTTATAAAAATAAGGACGATGCTCTTGGCTGGATGAACTACACGATCGGCCTTATTCTCTCAGCCGATAAAGGGAACAAGAAAGAGGCGGTTGGCTATCTTTACAAGGCAACCCAATTGGCGTCAGACACAAGTTCGAACCCGGTTGTTTACGAGACGATCGGCCTCTACTACTTTGATGAATTGAACAGCCTCACTGAAGAGATCAAAACGATGATCGCGGCTCAGAATAAGGATGATTCACCTGAGGTTGCCAAGCAAAAAGTTGACGCTATCAAGGCTAAGGTTGGCCAGCTTAACGGTGCGGCCGAACGTGCACTGGATGTATATGCAAGGGCCTATAAATTCGCACCGACGGACCCTAAGAGCAAGCAGTATCGCGACAAGCTCTATAAGAACTTGCAGGATGTATATAAGCTTCGCTTTGAGAAACTTGACGGTTTGGACGCCTGGATAGCTTCGGCTACCTCAAAACCGTTCCCGAATCCGACGACGCCTATTACCCCGGTGCTCGATCAGGACCCCTCAACATCTGCTTCAACATCTGATGCGAGTGCCACCCCGGCTACTACTACAAAACCGCCGGCAGCAACGGCCCCGGCGAAACCTGTGTCGAACCCAACGGTCAAGGCCCCGATGCCGACAGTTAAACCGTCTGTAGTTGCGAAACCACAGGCCAGCGTTAAAAAGCCCGTCGCCAAGAAAAAGAGCATTTAGTTTCAGGCCTTAGGAATCTAAAGATCTGCCGGACGCATCATATCGATGAGTCCGGCTTTCTTTTTTAAACTTAATTGAATAAAATCTGCGGCTATCGTTGTCAGCATTTTTTTCGTTTGGAGGGTTCCATATGAGATCAGTATCTAGTTTGGTAAGTACCGCGCTAATGTCTGCAGCTTTGATCCTCGCCGGGGCATTGGCGGGGTTTGCACAGGATCCGTGTGCCGACCCGAACCTAGAGGTGTTAGATGCAAAGATCCGGGATCTATTGACAAAAAAGACCTTACCCGATCGAGAGGCTGCTCTCGAGGCCAGCAAACAATTCCTCGAAAAGAAATATGGCGATTGCGAGGAAGGGGCGCAATTTGGCGAGTATCTGAAAACCAACATCCCGGTTATGGAAGCCAAGATCAACGAGATCAAGAAGGCCGAAGCGTTCCAAAAGCTGCTTCTTCGCTTTGACGCCGGAATGAAAACGAAGAATTGGGATGAGGTCTATGCAGCCGGCAAACTGATACTTGCTGAAAAGCCGGATGAATTAATTGATGTCGAATTGGTCCTCGGATCGATCGGCCTCAAAGAGACCAGCAAGAATCCGCGCGTCACCAAATGGAATGACGAGACGCTCAAATATGCAGAGCAGTCAATTCGGGACCTCGAGGCAAATAAGCCCTTTAAGACCTATGGTTTGTTCATAAAGGACGGGGCCAGTTTCGTTTACGCAGACAAAGAAGATGCGCTGGAATCGATGTATTACACTATCGGGTACATCTATTATTTTGGCAAAAATGATAAAAACGAGGGACTCAGGTTTATGTATAAAGCCTCGCAGGTCAAAGAACCAAAGGCCGGGACGTTTCAATTTATCGGCGATTATTATGTAGACGGCCTGCAACAACTCGCCAAAGAAGTTCAGATTCTCGAAGATGCCCGGGACCCTAAAACGGATACACCCGAGGTCGCGAAGCAAAAGGCCGATGCGATAAAGACAAAGGTTGGGATGGTCAATGGAACGATCGAAGCAGCTATGGACGCATACGCGAGGGCGTACAACACCGCCAAAAAGGCCCCTAAGCCGCCAAAGGCTTATATGGATAGCATCTACACCAAATTAAAGGAACTATATGACGTCCGCTTTGGCAAACCGGACGGTATCGACTCATGGATCGCAAATGTTGATAAAAAGCCTATGGCGAACCCCTTGGATCCGATCCAACCAATAAACGATACTGAACCAGCAGCAAAAGACGAGCCTGCAAAGTCAGGTGCAAACCCCACAGAAACGACTAAAACAAAGCCGGAGGATAAGGTAAACCCCACTGTCGTGAAAGAAAAAGGGGCGGTTAAGAAAAAGGGAGCTTAGGTACAATTCTTAAGCTGTAATTTCGCCCGGACGCATCATATCGATGAGTCCGGCTTTCTTTTTTGCCTCAATCTTCTTAAAATTAGCCTCGATGCCTGCTAATCTCGGTAAACTCGAATCAATTATCGGGCATACGTTCAAAGACCTTAAGCTGCTCGAGCGTGCGGTCACCCATCGTTCATGGGCATATGAAAATTTGCCCGGCGCAAGTGAGGAAACGATACACGAATCAGAGAACGAATCGATGGAGTTTGTCGGCGATTCGGTACTGGGCCTCGTTGTTGCCGAGCAGCTTTTCCTGCGAAATCCGCGGCTAAGTGAGGGCGACCTTACGCTGATGAAACACAAGCTGGTCAGCGGCAAAGCGCTGGCAAGTCTTGCAGAGTCGATCGGGCTCGGTGAGTTTCTCAAACTTGGCGGCAGCGAGATCAAAGTTGGCCGGCATAAGCAGAGCCTGCTGACCAACACGTTTGAGGCCGTTATCGGGGCCGTTTTTTTGGATAGCGGGTATGTAGCGACCAGACTAGTCCTGACACGGCTGATGGAGGACCGCCTGCGAAACGTTACCCCTGAGGGGTCGGTTGATTTCAAATCCCGCCTTCAGACCGAACTGCAGGCAAAGATGCGCAAGACCGCCGAGTATCACTTGCTGAGAACTGAGGGGCCGCCGCATGCAAGGAAATTTTTTGTCGAGGTCGCCTGGGAAAATGGAACGGCCCGCGGCGAGGGAAATTCGATCAAAGCTGCCGAGATGGAAGCGGCGTCTGAGGCCCTGAAGAAATTAGACGAGCAAAAGGTGCCGAAGGCGAAACGCTCGCGAGCCAAATAGCGTATTATTATTTGATTGTTTATGGATAACGAAGTAAAAGAACCGGCGGAAAAACAAGAGCAAAAGCCCACTGGCCCGCCTAAATCGACCGCCCGCGAATATTTTGAGTCGTTTGTCGTCACCCTGATAATGGCGATCTTTGGGATGACGTTTATCATCCAGGCCGTCACAGTGCCGACCGGTTCAATGCAAAACACGATACTCGTTGGCGATTATCTGCTGGTAAATAAGTTCATATTTACACCGGGCGGCGGTTCGCTGCCGTTCCTGCCGCAGCGCGAGATCGAACGTGGGGACATTATCGTCTTTAAGTATCCGGGAAATAAGATCCATCCGGAAATGGACAGATCACACGGTGCATCGGCGACCCCCTACCAGGTGAATTATGTAAAACGGGTCATCGGATTGCCGGGTGAGACGGTCGAGTTTCGTGACAACCAGGTATTTATCAACGGCCAGCTGCTTCCGGAGCATCGAGTGATCGGCGACGCTGATGATAATCAGTCGGCACTCACAGTTTCCGAATTTGAAGAGCGTCGTCCCGAGGATAAATGGGATGTTTATTATTCAAAGAACACTATGGATCCGGTTAAAGCCGGGCAGCACTTGTCACGAAGGGGATATGAATTTGGTGTTCCGGATAAGGTGACCACTGTTCCGCCTAACAGTTTTTTTGTAATGGGCGACAGCCGTGACAATAGCGAAGACAGCCGGTATTGGGGGTTTGTGCCGCGTGAATTGATCATTGGCCGTGCGATGTTTGTTTATTGGTCGTGCGACCGCGGGGCCTCAAACGGCGATTTCTTTGGCTGCATTACCAACCCGCGTCTGAAGAGAATCGGACATTTTGTAAAATAATTTTTGGCGAAAGGGCCATGTTTTTGCTGGCGGTCTTTCGGCCGCCATTTTTATTGATGAATATTAATTTCAGTGCAGAAGTTTCTGATGCGATACGCGACGGCAACCCGATCGTTGCACTAGAGTCGACCGTTATTAGTCATGGCCTGCCGTACCCGCAAAATCTTAAGACCGCAGCAAGTCTGGAGTCGATCGTTAGGAAGGGCGGAGCAGTTCCGGCCACGATCGCGGTACTCGACGGCGAATTTCATGTTGGGCTGAGTGATGTGCAGATCGAAAAGCTTGCGACCGATAAGGATATCCGCAAGATATCGCGCCGCGATCTGCCGATCGCCGTGGCAAAGAAACTCAATTGTGCGACCACAGTGGCAACCACCCTTTTTGTCGCTCATCGGGCCGGGATCAAAGTATTTGCCACCGGCGGCATCGGCGGCGTTCATCGCGGATTCTCAGCTGACATTTCGGCCGATCTTCCTGAATTAGCCCGAACGCCGATGACGGTAGTGTGTGCCGGTGCAAAGATCGTCCTGGACCTGCCGCGGACGCGTGAATGGTTGGAGACCAGCGGGATAACTGTCCTCGGCTGGCGGTGTGATGAGTTCCCGGCGTTTTACGCAAGATCAAGCGGCCTTGACGTTGATGAAAGGGTGGAAACGGCTGCGGAGGTTGCGTCGATCGCGGCCCAGCGCGATGCCATGGACCTCGGCAGTTCGATCCTTGTGACCGCTCCCGTGCCTGAGGAATTTGAGATAGATAGATCCGAGTTGGAATCGATCCTCGCGGAATCACTAAAGCTGGCGACCGAAAGCGGCATCGCGGGTAAAAAGATAACGCCGTTTTTGCTGTCGCAAATGTCGCGACGCAGCGGCGGCAGGACACTCGCGGCCAACATAGCACTTCTCGAAAATAATGCCCGCATCGCGGCTGAGATATCCGTTGCACAGGCTGTCCGTTGAGGCTGATGGCTGGTGAGCGGTCCTGAGATTAAGGCTTTAACGTATGGAGATCAAGATCGACGACCTTACAGGCCCTGAGATACAAAGCCTGCTGCAGGAGCATCTGGACAGCATGTTCGAGTTGTCGCCGCCCGAGAGCGTTCATGCCCTCGATCTCGATGGATTGCGAAAGCCGGAGGTCACATTTTGGACGGTCTGGGAGGGACATGAGCTGCTTGGCTGCGGAGCCCTGAAAGAGCTTGAAGCTCATCATGGCGAGATCAAATCTATGCGTACCGCATCCGGGCATTTAAGAAAAGGCGTGGCCAGATACGTTCTTGAGCATATTTTAGAAGTCGCGGCACATCGGGGTTATACCCGCCTGAGTTTAGAAACCGGATCGATGGATGCGTTCGAACCTGCCCGACGGCTTTATGCCAAATTCGGATTCCAATATTGCGGTCCTTTCGCTGATTATATTGATGACCCGAACAGCGTGTTTATGACTAGGGGAATTGGCGGTTGACCGGCTATTGGGTATCCGGCACTTTTTCCATCTTTGACCGCAAATAAACGAGACGTTTTTGGGCTTCGGCGGCCTCGGGTGAAGCGGGATATTTTGCAACTAGTTCTTTCCAACTAGCCCCTTCGTAATGAAATGCCCTCGTTGATGAATTAAAGAGAAACGTTATCCCCAGTTTTCGATAGCGGTCGAGGCTGACGTAATTTAGGAAATAGCTGTGCAGCGGAGCACCCGATGCAGCCATCTCTGCACGTTTTAGTTTGTTGCCAGCGTCCTTTGTGAGTTTTGCCGCGACCTCCTCAAGCAGATCACCAAACAGCAGCAGTACAGGCGGCCGGAACCTCGAATCGGGGTAAAGTTTGAAAAACTCAACTGCGATCTCGATCTGGTCAAACCCCGATGCGGCC
Organism: Blastocatellia bacterium; assembly: GCA_963834975.1. Lineage (GTDB taxonomy): Bacteria > Acidobacteriota > Blastocatellia > Pyrinomonadales > Pyrinomonadaceae > OLB17. The sequence continues at coordinate 370,257 of CAWIDZ010000010.1, read as the reverse complement.
TGCATCAGTCGGGCAAGTCTTTCCTCATCGGCGGCACGAAAATGTCCAAAAACAGCGTCAGCCTGGACCCAGCCAAAATTGGTTGGCGGTACCGCGACCTTGAAAAACTTAACGCCGTCGGCCTCGGCCGTCCCAAGGATCTGCACCTTTCGGCCTCGATGCATTCGCTGGACAGACTCTGAAAACAAGCTGGGCCTTTGTCTTAAAACGGCCAGGGTCTCGTCGATCACCACAGCCATTTGTCCCGTATCGACACTTTTAGCCGCGACAGGCTTTGTTTTGGCTACCGGCCGCGTTCTTCGTTTTTGCGCATGGGTGGATGCAGTTAGAGCCGCAATTAACAGGACCGATGTAATAATTAGCGGGAGTTTCATAACATTCCCATGATCAGGTTCTACCTTTTCCTTGGCGTTGCCCGATCGATCCTTTCCTTGATCCCCGCATGATGAAAATGACAGATGGCGATCGCCAGGGCATCGGCCGCATCGTGCGGGGTCGGGACCGTCTTCATTCGCAGCAGCACCTTTACCATTTCCTGCACCTGATGCTTTTCAGCATTCCCATAGCCGACGACAGTTTGCTTTACCAGCCGCGGGGCATATTCGGCTATCTCGATACCACGCTGCTCGGCAAGCAGCAGCATGATGCCGCGAACTTGTCCCAGCTTAAGAGCGACCCCGACATTAACAGCGTAAAATGTGTCCTCGACCGACAAGACGTCAGGCGATTGCCGGGCCATTATATCGGCAACACCGTCGTAAATATTCAAAAGGCGTTTTGAAAATGGCAGCCGGGAATTTGACTTTACGGTGCCAAAATCAACTAAAGCGTATTTTGAACCGCTTCCGTCGATCACGCCCCAACCGAGCGTTTCACTACCGGGATCAATTCCTAAAACGCGCATTATATTTCAATGTTCAAGCTATAAATTTTAGCAACGATAACCCAAGTTTTTCGACAAAAGCAAGTGTCGTTTTGGTTTAGCGGCGATATTTGCAAAAATATGAGGTTGTACTCGTTGATTCTTATTAAGAATGATTTCGACTGATCCTGATGCTTGATCAAACCACAGAATTGGGGATATTTGCGTCCGTAAAGGTGCTTATGGCCGAGGCGATCGATTATGCCGGGCTGTTTCCGCCCGCCGGTTTGTCTATGCCCGAGGCCGTTATTAATTACGCCACATATCGAAACAGCAATTACAACTGGATGCTCGGCCGATTCGTGGTAACAGCCGCGCGTCTTGCCGAGTTTTACGAGAGTGCGCGCGATTTTATCTCACGCGATGACGGTAATGAATGGCGTGTCAGTGTCGTAGGTGGACAGAATATATATGACGCAGTTCGACAAATAGAGGATTTTAACGTTTCGAGCGGCCCGGGTGTCGTTTGCGACGCGCTCGAGATCAAAGCATCGACGCCGGCATTAATTGAGAGTGCTGCTCGGTCAATACCGGACAACCTGACCGTCTACTATGAGCTGGCTACAGATGACACCATGCCTGACCTGATCGCAGCGATTGCCGACACCGGTCAGTGTGCAAAGATCCGCACCGGTGGGATCACTCCGGAAGCCTTTCCAAGATCGACCGACATTATTCGATTTGTGCGAACGTGCCTGGCGGCGAACGTGCCGTTCAAGGCGACCGCGGGGCTGCATCATCCGATACGCTGCTTTAAGCCATTGACCTATGAAAGCGATTCGCCGACCGGCACGATGCATGGATTTCTGAACCTGTTTCTGATGACCGGCTTTGCCCGTGAAGGTTACAGGCTGAGTTTCCTCGAAGATGTGATGGAAGAAGAGTTTAACGAGGTCTTTCGATTCGAAGACCAGGCCGCTGTGTGGCGGGACGACTTTAATCTAAACATCTGGCAGCTCGAAGCATTGCGTCAAAAGGGCATTCACTCCTTCGGATCATGCTCATTCGATGAGCCAGTCGCGGAGCTGCGGAAACTGGGAGTTCTCTAGCCCGCAAATAGCTCGTCAGCCAGCAAAAAATTTATGACATACGAGATCAACGAAACCCACGACCCGAACCTCAAAAGCTGGGTCGAATCCGCCAACGATCCGAATACGGATTTTCCGATACAGAATTTGCCGTTTTGTGTCTTTGAAGACGACGAAGCACGATTGCGGACGGGCTTGGCGTTATAATCGGCGATCATGTGTTCAGTTCGATCTCGAGAGATGTCACTAGACGATTACTTGCAACTCGACGATTAAAGCAATCAATGTCCGACTCTTCGACGTGTACTTTGTTGCTGCAGAATACTCACACACCCGATGGGCCTCGAAGCAATTGCGAAAGCGATTTGATCGAAATACTGAGATCAGATGCTGACTCACGAAACCCAACGAAAATCGTTGCAAGGAAATCTGTTCCCAATCCGCGAGTGGAATTTTGATGTCCCGTTTCATTATCTGGCGACTACACCGACTTCTACTGCTCGATCTATCATGCGACGAATGTTGGGTCGATGTTTCGGCCGGACAATCCTTTGCTGCCGAATTATAAATATGTGCCGATCGGGTATCACGGGCGGGCTTCGTCGATCGTGATCTCGGGGACGGATATAAAGCGGCCGCATGGACAGAACCGCAGCGATGCGGAAAAACCGCCGGTGTTTATTCCGTGTAAGAATCTCGATTACGAGATGGAGGTCGGGTTTTTTGTCGGGCAAGGGAATGAGCTTGGCACGTCGATCCCGATCAGCGAAGCCGAGAATCATATCTTCGGACTGTGCCTCGTTAACGATTGGTCCGCCCGAGACATACAGGCGTGGGAGTATCAGCCGCTTGGGGCCGTTTCTCGCAAAGAGTTTTGCCACGACGATCTCGCCATTCGTTGTCACGATGGAAGCTCTCGCACCGTTTCGCGTTCCCGCCTTTGAACGCGAAGACGGCGACCCGCAGCCGCTCGATTATCTTGCGAACGAACAAAACCAGAAATTCGGCGGCATCGACGTCAAGCTTGAAGTCTATATCCAGTCACAAAAAATGCGGGATGAAAATGTCGAACCGCATCTGCTCAGCAAGTCCAATATGAAGGACCTGTACTGGACCATCGGCCAGATGCTCACACATCACGCCTCGAACGGCTGCAATCTGCAGACCGGCGACCTGATGGCGACCGGCACCATCTCAGGCAAAGAAAAATCCGAACGCGGATCGATGCTCGAGCTAAGCTGGCGCGGTACCGAACCGATCGAACTGCCAAACGGCGAAACCCGCCGCTTTCTCGAAGACGGTGACGAGATCATCATGAAGGGCTATTGCGAACGCGAAGGCTTTCGCCGCATCGGCTTCGGCGAATGCCGAGGGCGAATCATCCCGGCGGACTAGGAAGTTTTAACGCGGAGATCGCAGAGTTCGCAGAGAGTAAGAAATTGTGATTTGGGCGTCCTTCTCTGCGGCCTTTGCGTTCTCTGCGTTTAAGTTCTCTTGTTTGGTAAGATTTAACCGTGAAACCAGCACCAGCTTCCTCGGAGATCATTTCTCGTCGTGTTCTAAGCGCCGGGGGTGAGGAATTTGGCGACGTGCTCGCCGTCGAAGAACCGCTTGAGATCCGCATTGGTTTCCACCAGAACGACAAATTCACGCATAAACCGATCTCGATCACTATGCGAACGCCTGGTGACGACGGCGAGCTCGCGGCCGGTTTTTTGTTTACCGAGGGTATCGTAAAAAGCCCCGGTCAGATCAAACAGATACGTCATTGCGGACTCAGGATCGGCAGGCAGGCTGGAGCCATCGACCGGGCCGCCGCCCTAAATTCCAATACAATTCGCGTCGATCTGATCGAGGGGGTCGATATTGATCTCAAACGCCTCGAGAGGAACTTCTACACAACATCAAGCTGTGGCGTTTGTGGCAAGAGCTCTATCGAGGCTCTGAAAACCGGTGCCAAAAAGATCGAGAGTCCCGATCAGCCCTTCATAGCTGCAGATCTTATTAATCGCCTGCCTGACCTGCTGAGAGGCTCACAGGGTGTTTTTGAAAGCACAGGCGGGTCTGCATGCTTCGGCATTATTTGACTCGGCAGGGAAGCTCGAGATCGTCCGCGAAGATGTTGGCCGGCATAACGCGCTTGATAAGGTCATTGGCGCAAAATTTATGGCGGGCGAAATGCCGTTGTCGGATAAGATACTGATGGTCAGCGGTCGGGCAAGTTTTGAGCTTGTGCAAAAGGCGTTGATGGCCGGTATCCCGATCCTTGCCGCTGTCGGTGCTCCGTCGAGCCTCGCGGTGGAACTGGCAGAGGAATTTGGGATGACGCTTGTAGGGTTTGTGCGTGACGGCCGGTTTAATATCTACACGGGCAGATCGAGAATCAAATTAGCGTCCGCCGAGCAATGAAAGAAGATCCAAAAACTAAATCCTCCGTTAAAGACCGATCGCCTGAAAGGACGGACGATCCCATCGTCAGTCCACCGCTAGAAAACCGCCGCCGGACTGAAGGCGATCACCGAGACGATGTCTAACGCCTTTGGCAAGATGGGCGTGATCAAAGGGACCCGCGGGTTGTTGCAATTGAACCAAAAAGGCGGCATTGATTGCCAGTCATGTGCCTGGCCCGATCCGGATGAACATCGTACCATTGCCGAGTTTTGCGAGAGCGGTGCAAAGGCGCTGGCTGACGAGGGAACAAAGAAAAAGATCGGCCGAGAATTTTTTGCAGAACACAGCATCGAGGAACTCTCAGAGCACGACGATCGCTGGCTCAATGAACAGGGACGAATCACGGAACCGTTGGTGTTACGCCCGGGTTCGGATCATTATGAACCGATCGACTGGCAGGACGCCTTTGAACTCATCGCAGGTGAGCTTAACTCGCTCGCATCCCCTGACGAGGCCATCTTTTACACCTCAGGTCGCACGTCGAACGAGGCCGCTTTTCTGTACCAGCTTTTTGTCCGCCAATTTGGCACGAATAATCTGCCCGACTGCTCTAATATGTGCCACGAATCTTCGGGTACTGCGTTAACCGAATCCATCGGCCTTGGCAAAGCGACAGTTCGCTTGTCCGATTTCACAAAAACTGATCTTGTCATCGTCATTGGCCAAAATCCGGGGACGAATGCTCCGCGGATGATGTCATCGCTGCAGGATGCCAAGAGGGCCGGCGCCCAGATGATCGCGATCAACCCGCTGCCTGAAGCCGGGCTGATGAATTTTGTAAACCCCAACCCGCAGCATTACCGCAATCCGCTCATGTTCCCGGTCGCCCTGCTTGCAAATAAGCCAACGCAATTGGCCGATCTGCACCTGCCTGTCCGGATCGGCGGCGATATGGCCGTGTTGAAAGGGATGATGAAGGTAATGCTCGAGCGTGAACGGGAAATCCCCGGAACTGTGTTCGATCATAAATTTATCGATGAAAAGACCGAGGGCTTTGATGAACTTGTCGACGGCCTCGACGCGACCGATTGGAACGACATCGAAACCGATAGCGGCCTCAGCCGGACTGACATCGCAGCCGCCGCCGAAATGTATATCAACGCTGAACGTGTCATCACCTGCTGGGCAATGGGCCTGACGCAGCATAAACAGGCCGTTGCAACTATTCAGGATGTCGTCAACCTGCATCTGCTGAGAGGCCAGATCGGCAAGGTGGGGGCTGGCCTCTGTCCCGTTCGCGGCCACTCAAATGTTCAGGGTGACCGCACGATGGGCATCTGGGAAAAGGTAAATGAGAAGTTCGCTGCATCCTTGGAAAAGGAATTTGAGTTTACCGCTCCGCGAAAAGAGGGATATAGCACGGTTGACAGCATTGCGGCGATGAGCGACGGCAGGGCACAGGTTTTTTTCGCGATGGGGGGTAATTTTCTGAGTGCGTCGCCCGATACAGAGACGGTTTTTGCCGGGTTGAAAAAGTGTAAGCTCACCGTTCAGGTCATCACCAAACTTAACCGGACGGCACTTGCCGCAGGTGAAACATCGCTGATCCTGCCGTGCCTGGGCCGCTCTGAGATCGACGCTCAGGCCGGCGGCGAGCAGTTTGTCTCGACCGAGAGCACGATGATGAACGTGCAGATGTCCCAAGGCATATTCAAGCCCACCTCCGAACATCTGCGAAGTGAACCGTGGATCGTAACTCAGTTAGCCAAAGCGACGCTGGGCACCCGGACAAAAGTTGATTGGGGAAAAATGGCGTCGGATTATGACAATATCCGAAGTGCCATCGAGCGGGTGATTCCGGGATTCGAAAACTATAATGAACGTATCCGCGAGCCGGGCGGATTTTATTTGCCGAACAAGCCGAGAGACGGCGAATTTCCGACCGAGTCCGGCAAGGCCCGGTTCGTCGCGACCCGGATGGAGCGGATCGTTGTTGAAAAGGGGCAGTTGCTGCTCACCACCATCCGTTCGCATAACCAGTTCAACACGACGATCTATGACGATAGCGACCGTTACCGCGGGATCGAGGGCGGCAGGCGAGTGGTCTTTCTCAATGCGGATGACATCGTCGAACTCGGTTTCACAGAACGTGACATTGTCGACATAACCAGCCATTTCGACGACGGCCTGCGGCACGCATACCGGTTTGCTGATCGTTCCGTATCCTATCCCGCGTGGGTGCGCGGCTGCATATTTTCCTGAGGCAAATCCGCTTGTTCCGCTTGGAAGTACCGCTGATAAGAGCCAGACTCCCGCGTCAAAATCGATCGTCATAACTATCGGCCTATCGGACGCGAATAAGAGAGCATCAAGCAGGGCGGTAGAGTGATGGATGTTGATGCGTTCATACTGATCGGCGGCCGATCGTCACGGTTTGGTACGGATAAAGCATTTGCTGAATTTAGCGGTCAAACCCTGGCAGAAAGGGCGGCCAAGGCCGTCGAGTTAGGGCTTACCGGGAGCGAGGGTGACATTTGTCACAGCCGCTGAAAGGCAATTTGAGAGCGGGCTTTTGGCGGGACTCGGCAAACCTGTTATCTCAGACCGAAAGCCGGGATTTGGAGCATGGAGTGGTATTGACACGGCGCTCGCAAACAGCAGCAACGAGTGGGCCTTTGTTTTAGCCTGCGACCTGCCATTTGTTTCAGCCGAGCTGGTAAACCTTCTTGCGGGGTTTGCAGAGGATGATTACGATGCAGTGGTTCCGCGGCAATCGAACGGACGTCTGCAGCCGCTGTGTGCCTTTTACCGAGTGAAGCCGGCAGCCGTGCTGTGTGAGCAAATGTTAGGCGGCGGGCAACCGCTGCCTCCGGTCCATTCCGTCTTTGATAATTTATCCACCCGCATACTTGAGCCGACTGAGTATGGACATCTCGCAAACTCGGATAACCTTTTTGTAAACATAAACTTTCCCGCTGACCTTGCTGCGGCATTGCCTGACCCGATCGCTGAGGAATAGGAACAATTTGGTCTTAAAGCCTAGTGGGAAAAGGCTATGAGAGCAGGCGTCTGCTTTCCGCCGTAGATGGGCCTCGATTGAGTTTTATAGTCATCACACCCAACTGCTTTGCCGAAACGATGAGGCAAATGGCAAGATAGAAAAGGCATGGACATTTTGCTCGACAAGCTTCACGAGGAATGCGGTATTTTTGGCATTTTCGGCCATCCGGAAGCATCGACTCTCACACAGCTCGGGCTATTTGCCCTGCAGCATCGCGGACAAGAGGCATGCGGGATCGTTTCAGCCGATGGCGAAGACCTGCTGCAGTTTCGCTCCGTCGGTCTGGTCGCCGATGTGCTCAACGAAGATGTGCTTTCTCGCCTCACCGGCACAGCGGCGATAGGCCATACGCGATATTCGACAGCGGGCAGGAATACGGTCAAAGAAGTTCAGCCATTTCAGCGTCGCTTGCCAGCATGGCAAGATCGCTGTTTGTCATAACGGCAACCTGCCGTTTGCCGAGGCCCGGCGACTCGAGCTCGAAAAAGGTGGAGCCATTTTTTCCTCGACCTCTGATACAGAAACCATTCTTCACGGCATTGCCCGGACACCGGCAAAAAATGCTGTCGAGGCAATAGAAAAAGTTCTGAAAGAAACCGAAGGAGCTTTTTCACTTCTATTTCTCACTCCCGAGGCCTTGATCGCCGTTCGCGATCCCCGGGGGTTTCGCCCGCTCGTTTTAGGCAAGGTCCAGGATGCCTGGTGCGTAGCGTCCGAGACGTGTGCCTTTGACCTTATCGATGCCAAATATATACGCGAGGTCGAACCGGGCGAGATGCTGATCATCGACAAAGCCGGCCTTCATTCATCCAAGCCGTTCGAGCAAAAACCGGTGTCGGTCTGTACTTTTGAGCACGTCTATTTTTCGCGGCCTGATTCGACCATATTTGGCCGGTCCGTCAATGAATCACGGCACAAGATGGGTAAACGCCTCGCTATAGAACAGCCGGTAGAGGCTGACCTGGTTGTTCCGGTTCCGGACTCGGGTGTAGCAGCTTCTATCGGTTTTGCAACTCAATCAGGGATCAATTTTCGGCAGGCGATCATCCGCAACCATTATGTCGGCCGTACATTCATCGAGCCGTCCCAATCGATCCGCTCTTTTGGTGTCCGCTTAAAACTCAACCCGATCAAGGACCTGATCAGCGGCAACCGCATCGTCCTCGTCGACGATTCGATCGTGCGGGGTACGACCTCAAAGAAGATCGTCGAAATGGTCCGCGAGGCCGGAGCGTCTGAGGTGCATATGCGGATATCCTGCCCGCCAACGACCCATTCGTGCTACTACGGCGTCGACACGCCTGACCGCGACGACCTGATCGCGTCGCAGATGTCGGTTTCTGAGATCTGCGAACATATCGGTGCCGACAGTCTCGGCTATCTCTCGATCGAGGGAATGCTTGAGGCCATAGGCATTGACCAGTCCCGCTCGTGCACCGCCTGTTGGACCGGAAAATATCCGACTCTTATCGCCGATGCTAAGACGGCCTGACACTTACCTCGTAGGCCGCTGACAACGCTCAACTTAGCTCTTTGCTCCATTATCCATAAACCCTTTCATTGGATCTTCTGCAGCCGAAGCCTCACAGTTCGTTGTCAAAACCGGATGAGCCTGGTAATTGATCCTGTCCCTTGTTTTGACCTCTCATTGTGATTTAAAGCACTTTTCTATATTGAAATGCGTGCTAGGTTTCGAACAGGAGAGATTCTAGGCCCTATCAGTTTATGTCAAATGAATACGCCAACCCCATTTAGTCGCAGACGCGCCGAATACCACGTTATTTCCCCCGGAGCAACACCCTCCACCGGCAGTAAAGTTGAAATTTTTGAGACCTACGATACTATCTATCGCTCTTTATGTGCCGTCCTATACAACTACGCCCCAAGTTCGGGCCATCCAGGCGGGTCCATATCGTCGGGCCGTTTTGTCAGCACGTTAATCTACGATCTGCTCGATTATGATTTTACGGTTCCCGACCGTCAGGATGCTGACATTATTTCCTATTCGGCCGGCCATAAGGCGCTTGGGCTTTACGCACATTGGGCCCTTCGAAATGAGATCATGCGGATGGGAATGCCTGAGCTGCTGCCGGCCGACGTCAGGCATCAACTGCGGTTAGAGGATCTGTTAGGGTTTAGGCGAAACCCGATAACCAGCACTCCGCTCTTTCTCAAATACAAATCAAAAGCCCTCGATGGGCATCCGACCCCGGCCACGCCGTTCGTTCGCCTCTCAACTGGAGCATCGGGCGTCGGTCTGGCTTCGTCGATCGGGCTTGGTTTTGCGGCCGCGGATCAGTACGGTGCTAAAGCACCGATCATCCATATAGTCGAAGGGGAAGGGGGAATGACACCCGGCCGGGTGAGCGAGGCTATGGCCGCCGCCGGGACCGCCAGCCTGAAAAATATCGTCCTGCACATCGACTGGAATCAGGCTTCGATCGATTCAAACTTTGTCTGCAGGGAAGACTCTCGGCCCGGCGATTATGTTCAATGGGACCCGGCCGAGTTTGCTTACTTGCACGACTGGAATGTGATCCTGGTCGAGGACGGCAAAGACCTCAACAGCATAATGACGGCCCAGCACAGTGTGTCAACGATCGAAAACAGCCAACCGACGGCCATAGTTTACAAGACGGTCAAGGGCTGGAATTACGGCATTGAGGGCAAGGCCTCGCACGGGGCGGGCCACGCGCTGTGCAGCGTCGATTTTTATAACGCCGTAAAACCGCTGCTCGACCTCTCGGGAACAGAGCTCGAGCTTTGCAAGGACGAACAGATGTGCAAGAGCGGCAGCGACAAGCGCGATCGTCGAGAAATGCTTTTGGGAGTCGCTGCTGATCGTCCGGGATGCGCTCGAAACGAATATGGAGGCCACGACAGCGCTTGCCGGGCATATTTCAAAATCACGCGATCGTTTGAATTCGATCGGACGGCAAGATCGCGACAGGGCACCTGACGCCTCGCGGGTTTATTCGACTGCCGCAGCAGCAGGCGAGGTCCCTGACCAGTTGAGGCTGAAGCCGGGCACATCGACAACGCTGCGGGGTGAACTCGGAAGGGTGCTTGAGTATTACAACATTCTGTCCGGCGGGGCCTTTTTGACCTCAGCCGCCGATCTGCTTGGTTCGACCAGCGTGAACGTTATCGGAAAGGACTTCAGCCCGGGCTATTACAATGCCGCTACAAACCCGGATTCGCGAACCCTTTCAGTAGGCGGCATCTGCGAGGACGCGATGTCGGGCGTTGCCTCAGGGATCTCAACATACGGGCGTCACATCGGGGTGTGTTCCTCATACGGAGCATTTATCGCTCCGCTTGGCCACATCGCTGCACGGCTTCATGCCATCGGCAATGAGGCACGCCGGGCCTGGTCTGATAAACCGAATGATCCTTTCTTCCTTATTTCAGCCCACACGGGAATAAAAACCGGTGAGGACGGCCCGACCCATGCTGACCCGCAGCCGCTGCAATTATTGCAGGAAAATTTTCCAAAGGGGGCGATGATCACCCTTACGCCGTGGGATCCGCAGGAAATGTGGCCGCTGGTCACCGAGGCTCTCAAAAAACGCCCGGCGGTCATCAGCCCGTTTGTTACCCGTCCCTCGGAACGAGTTCTGGACCGTGAGGCAATTGGCCTGGCACCTGCGTCCGACAGCCGGAAAGGAGTTTACCTCCTGCGAAAGCCGGCATTAGAGGGGTCTCATGGCACCATAGTCCTGCAGGGGAGCGAGGTCGCATACGCTTTTGTCACCGATGCTTTGCCGATGCTTTTAGAAGCGGGCATTGACATCGCCGCGTATTACGTCGCCAGTGCCGAATTATTTGACCTGTTGCCTGAGGCAGAAAAAGAACGGATCTTTCCGGAGAAAGCCGGACAAGCGGCAATGGGCATCATCCGGCTTTACGCTGCCGACGATGTACCGCTGGATCCAATCGTCCTACGGCCGCAAACACACGCTTTATCCGTTTCTCAAAGGGCATTTTCTCGGAAGCGGAAAGGCCGAGAGTGTTATAGCGGAGGCCGGCCTCGACGGGGCAAGCCAGTTCAAAGCAATAAGGGCCTATGTTGATGGGCTGCAGGCCCGAAAGTCCACCAACACAGGGGCTCGCGCATCATATTCCACGTAACTGAATTTAAGGATTAGCTATGATATCAATTGCCGACCGCATTAAATTACTTGGAACAGAAACAGCGTTTGCGGTCTCGGCCGAAGCGTCAGCATATGCTGCCGAAGGGAACAAGGTATATCCGTTTCACATCGGAGACATCAATCTGCCGACGCCGTCGACGGTTGTCGAGGGCACGATCAAAGCTATCAAGGACGGCAAGACCGGATATTGCCCAACGGCCGGGAATCCCGCAGCTTCGCGAGGCACTTGCGGCAGACATTCATGCCACGCACGGCATCGATTACCGGATGGAGAACATCGCCGTCCAGCCAGGTGGAAAACCCACTATCGGCAAATTTATCCTCGCCCTGATGAACCCCGGCGACGAGGTCCTCTATCCAAATCCCGGTTATCCAATATATGAGTCGCAGATAGAGTTCAACGGCGGGGTAGCGGTCCCGTATACCTACTCAGAGGGCGAAACCAACTTCGTCTTTGACATCGATGCTATCCGGCAAAAGATAACGCCCCGGACAAAAATTCTGATCCTTAACGACCTTCAGAACCCTATGGGAGCTGAATGTTCGCTGGCCGATCTCGAAGGGTTGGCCGAGCTTGCTATCGAAAACAACCTGATGGTGCTGAGCGACGAGGCATATTTTGAGATCCGATACGAGGGCAAGAGCCGCTCGATCGCGAGCCTGCCGGGTATGGCGGAGAGAACGGTGCTGCTGTATTCATGTTCGAAAAAATTCTCGATGTCGGGATGGCGTCTGGGTGCTACGATCGGCCCGAAAGAGATCATTGATGTTATCGCCAAACTTAATGTCAATGACGAGTCCTGCACCAATCACTTTATCCAGTATGGTGCGATCGCGGGGTTGACGGGCGACCAGACCGAGGTACGAGAACATCCTGACTGTCCTCAAAGAAGGCGTGATGCCGCAGCTGAGATTTTGAATACGATACCGGGTGTGCGATGTTTTCGTCCTAACGCAACGTTCTACCTATTTCCCCAACGTCACAGAGCTGATGCGGAACAAGGGCTACACCGATTACGAAGCGTTTCGCAAGGATGTGCTGCATAAGACGGGCGTATCGTTCTGCACGCGTGCCCATTTTGGACGGCGTCTGCCTGACGAGACCGATCATTATATCCGCATCGCCTACGCCGGCATCGATCTCGCCGAGCTAAGAGAAGGCCTTAGCAACCTCAAAACGTTCGCGGAATCCTATACACAATCGGTCGCTCTGTCCTAACCGCTGCCATGTTCTGCCCGACACCTGTAATGCCTCATGGGCGGAAATACCCCATCTCATGTCTTTAAGAAGAGACCGCGGAAGTGCCTGCCAATAAAACAAGCGACCATCGAGGTGCGGCCCGCGATCCGGTATTAAGACCCAACGCAAACCTTTCTATTTTCATCCAAATAACGTACACTAGCCTTCCTCAAGCGTGGGGGCGACAGGCTTCGACAGGGGCTTGTATAGATCTTTGAGTGCACGTCGGGCTTGTATGGTTAGCTCGTTAAAACGACTATACAAAAACAAATGCTAATCAAGAATTAGCTCTTGCAGCTTAGTTTAATTACTAACCTCAAGTGTCTTACCGGAAGTTTGCTTCTTGCGACCGGCCAAGGCATAACCCAGTAGAAGCTCGGGCACGTTCTCCACCTGCGAACGTGACTTAAAGTTAGCCGGGTTAGCCATTTGTGAGGTCTTGTTTGTTCATCTGCTCACGAATGGCGAATATCAAGTGAACAAACTAAACGTGTAGATCGCACTGGTCGCAACCTTTGGATGCGGGTTCGATTCCCGCCGCCTCCACCATTTCAAGTTTTGGATTCGGGATTTTAGATTTTGGATTTATTCAGCTCAATTGCCATTAGCTTTAGCTAGTGGATGGGTGGGGAAATATCCCGGCTTTAGCCAAAAACGAGACAAAAAATAATTCCTATCAGCTTTAGCTAAAGCATTTCCGAAGAACTTCCTTAGAGATTCGGCTAAAGCCTAATTGTTGAATTAATCTGTCCACTAGTGGCAATTTATAAATTTATTGTGGGAGATCAAAAGCTCATTACTCGCTCATAGGATCGCCGGTCATATGCTCCTCGATCTGGAACTTTAAGAATGAATGGATGGCGGCGAGGGCCTCGGCGTTCTTGGTTGATATCCGGACGCGGGCGCCATTTTCAGTTTCCTCGTACGTGTATTGGATACTGTCTTTGAGCCTGTCCATCTCTGGCACGCCGGGCGGGACCTGGCCATGGACGGCAAAGGGCGTTGTGAAGATGCCGTTTTTGAATTGCTGAGCGATCTCCGTCAGGTGCATGCGGATCTTGTCACGGTTCACCGTGTCTTTGGCGTCATTTGCCTCGACCTGGATCGCACCGCCGTCGCTCATTATTAAAAAGTGATGAGTGGTTGCGGTCTGCGAAAATCCCATTGCCTTTTCGCCGTTTTCCATCACCATTTCGGTATGAACCTTGTGTTTTGACATGTCCATCTTGTCGGACATAGCGGACTTGTCTTTATCCTTGGCCATCATCGGGCACTCGGCATCGCTCTTTTCAGATTTTGCCGGTTTGTCCTGAGCGAAACCAAAAACCGCGAAAGCGGCAATAATAGCTATGACATAAAAGCATTTATTTGAATTAAGTTTGTTCACTTGTTTATCTTCCTTTTTTAGTAGTTTCTAACTTTGAAAGCCGTCTTTCAAACCCGTTCTTACCCGCGGGCGGTAATTGAGCTTTGTTTCCCGCGGTGAGGCTATCGAGCAATCTGCTCTGCCTGCCGGGGGGCGCCGCAGCGAGGCGTTTGTCCCACCCGGCCAAGATTTGCTTTAGGTCATCACGCAACTCGGCGAGGGCGATAAGCTGCTCCTCGATCCGCGACAATTTATCTGTTGCAAGCCTGTGAACCTCCCGGCAGGGCGAACCGCCTTTGTCGCGTTCACTCAGGATGCGGGCAAGTTCGTCGAGAGTAAACCCCACGGCAAGTGCCCGGCGGACCAGCAATACCCGATCAAGCGCATCCGGTGGATACAGCCGGTAACCATTGTGGGCTCGGCGAGGAGGTTTCAACACACCTTTGCGCTCATAGTGCCGCAAAGTGTCGGTGCTGACACCTGCCCTCTTAGCCAGTTCACCCGCCAGAAAATGATCTGTCCTACCAAACCGTCATCCATTAAAAGAGTATAAAGTATGGAAGCAGTTCCAGGGTCAAGATGTATTTTAAATCGAAAAAATGAATTCCAGATCTTTATTTTAGTTTTGATCAACTCGTCTGTCCGCGGATGCATTACCGACCAGAGATCGAAACCTATGGTCGCGGGTTTTGACCCTCGCCACCTCCATAACTGAAATGAAAAAACAGAGTATTGACACACGGTATATAATATTCCCAAACAAAATTTAACCGGATCGTCGTTGTCACCGTTTGTACTTTCAAAGGAGGGGAAATGAGAAGAACGATTTTATTTGTCGGCCAACTTTTATTGTTGGGCTGCGCCGCCGTTTGCATTGATTTGGCCGTCAACTCGATGCCAGACTCCACTAATATGAGGCCTGTAGCCGGAATAGTCGAAGCTTCTGCAGCCGACACGCCGTCACAAACCTTCATGGTCACAAATGATGGCGACGAGGGCCCCGGAACCCTGCGTCAAGCCATATTGGACGCAAACGCTAATTCGGGAGCGGATACGATCAACTTTGCGATCGATACGGGTGCCGTAATTATTAATTTGTTTTCCGATCTGCCCGACATCGCTGACCCGGTGATCATCGACGGAACAACACAGCCAGGGTTTGCCGGCACGCCGCTTATAACAGTGGCCAATTTTGGCATAAAGATCACTGGGGGCGACAGTACAGTGAGGTCGCTTGAAACCGGCATAGTCCTTGAGAACGGCGGTGGGAATACGGTTGTTGGGTGTCGGCTCGCAGGCCTCGCGGACGGGGTCTTGGTCAACAATTCGCCAAATAATCATATCGGCGGTGCAACGGCGGCAGAATCCAACAACATAGGGGAAAACGAATATGGGGTTCGGATCACCGGCGGCACTTCCAGTGGGAACATCGTAACAGGCAACTACATCGGCCTTTACTCTGACGGCTCTGATGGTAGAAACACCTTTGTGGGCGTAGCGATAGAGGATGCACCGAACAATCACATTGGCAGAACGACAGCCGGTGAGAGAAACATTATTTCCAACAACGGCGGAGGGTCGACGAGTCCGGCCAATCTTTTCCGGGGCAATGTCCTGATTAAGGGCGCGGCTGCAACCGGAAACGTGATCCAGGGCAATTACATCGGCACAACTATTGACGGCAGTGCCGACGGAGCAGTGACCATAAACGGCAACAGGCACAACGGCGTCAGGATCGAAGATGCCCCAAACAACATAGTCGGCGGCACGGTTGGCACAACGCCCGGCGGAGCCTGCACCGGAGCCTGCAATCTGATCTCGGGCAACAAAACGAACGGCGGTGTTTACATAACGGGAAGCGGAGCGACCGGCAATTCGATCGTCGGCAATTTCATCGGCACAAATGCATCGGGAACCGCGATCGTCTCAAATCCTAGGGGTGTTGTAATAACCGACGGTGCTTCAAACAATATGATCGGCAACGCGACCGCAGCCGGCAGAAACATCGTTTCGGGCTCTATCGGAGGCCTTCAGGACAGCGACGGCGGCATCACTCTTGAAGGAAGTTTCAACACCGTTCAGGGAAATTACATCGGCACGGACACAACCGGCAGTCAACTTCTCGACAACATTCCTAACGGCATCCTGATCAGCGGCACAGACAACACCATCGGCACGGCTGTGGGCACGATGTTTGGCGGAGCGTGTACAGGAGGCTGCAACCTGATCACGCCGGCAGGTGGCCCGGGCATAAAAATCATCGGCACCACAAACCCGGTCGGGCGCAACGTCGTTGACTACAATTACATCGGCCTCAACGCTGCCGGCACCGACGCTCTGCTCGGCGTCAATTTTCCCGGCGCGATTTGGGTAGTCGCTTCAGATCAAAATACGATCGGACATCTGCCCGCATCGAGATCCGCATTGGCCGAGCAGGGATCGCGCGCGCCGCAAAACTTAATTTGCATTCAGGACGTTGATAGAGGCGACTATGTTCAGTTTGACGATCAGACGGGTGCATATTCCTGGAAGGAATGTCGTTCAGGAAGAGCGGACAGCGGCATCGGCACGGTCAGTACTTCGATAAGTGGTCATATTGTATTGCGTTCATCAAACGTATATGCCAGTGTCTATATCGCAACCGGTTCGGGGTTGGGGAGGTTCGAATACCCTCGTCAAGGCCTTTTTGACCCCTCCTACCACAGGGGTTTTGAGGTGGAGCAGGTCAGCAGCAGCCCCTGCGAGTGCCCGACAGCCGGTCAGCAAAATGCCGTCAGTGGTGTATATTTACGCGACGGCGCAAACGGCAACGTAATAGGCAGCAATAATATAAATCAGACCGCCGCAGATCCAAACTCGAATATCGCTCCGGGGAGCAGTTCCGGTATAAACAATGATAGCGGATCAAACAACGAGTTCGTGAACAACACTGTTTCGAATTCGGAGTTTGCTAACGCGATCATTGGTGAGGGCAATAAGAACCTTTTGCGTAATGAATCGTACCTGTCGCACTTGGGCTACGAGACCCCGAGGGAACAGACAACCATCGATCTGAACGGCGATGGCCCCGATATAAACGATCCGTTGGATATCGACGAAGGCGCTAACTGGACTCAAAATTATGCGACCGGCTTGAAGCTAACGCGACGGGCGAATGGCGACTATGTAGTTACCGGCGATCTGGCTACCTCTCCGGACGGTACGTTTGAGATGGAGGTGATCGGACGATATCTGAACGCGGTAGGCGGGGCCCGGGTCGTTCGAAACGAACCGACCGGGATAGTTTTTGAGATCGGAACCGATGCGAATGGCAATACTCTGATCAACAGGACATTCACCGAAGCCGAGGCAGAACTGATAGGGTCTTTCGACCGAATAACGATGCTCACTACCGTTCTAACACCTTCGGCCCAGGCGGGCGACACCTCAGAATACTCGCCGTCCGCTCCCGTACCGCGAGAGAGCTTCGATTTTGACGGTGACGGAAAAACCGACATCGCAATATTTCGGCCCGCTGGTGGTAATGCTGAGAGTTATTGGTACATCCTCAACAGCGCCGACGGTTCGGTGCAGGTCCAACAATTCGGATTAGGCGATGACCAGATCGTACCGGGCGATTATCAGGGAGACCGCAAGGCAGATCTTGCAATTTGGCGTCCGTCAACCGGGGTCTGGTATTACTCAGGGATCGACGGTGATCCGGCCCGGAACTTTATTTCCATTCCCTGGGGGCTGCCATCCGATCATCCGGTGATCGGGGATTTTGATGACGACGGCCGCCAGGATACGGCGGTTTATCGTTCATCTGACTCTACGTGGTACATAAGGAATAGCCTTGGCGGAGGCCTTGTAGCCCGACAATGGGGGTTAAATTCGGATAAGCGGGTGCCTGCCGACTATAACGGCGACGGCCAGACGGACCTGGCGGTGTATCGTGACGGGACCTGGTATATAAGCTTATGCGCCGCATGTCCAACCCGGGTAGAGAACTTTGGCCTCGCATCGGATATTCCGGTGCCCGCCGATTATGACGGTGACGGCGCCGTCGACATTGCTGTTTGGCGGCCGTCCAACGGTATATTTTATCTCAACCAGAGCCAGGACGGATTTACGGCCTATAAGTGGGGCATTGATGGCGATAAACCCCTGCGCGGCGATTTTGACGGTGACGGGAAGTACGACATCGGTGTTTTTCGCCCGTCAGACGGTAACTGGTACATTTTGCAAAGTGACGGCGTTATTCCAAAAGCGACCCACTGGGGGCAAGCCGGGGACATTCCTGTCCAGTCCGTCGAAGCTTATTTTCATTTTTGACGGTCTGCACATAATAGATCGGTCGGAAGTTTATTTGGGAGCGGGTTCTTCGATCCCCATTCTCTGCGTTTGAGACACCCTGCCTTCTAAGATCGCTTATTTAGTGCTGTTTACTGGTGTAATATACGAATATGAAAAAAGCGCACGGCCTATTTTAGATTCATCCGTCAATTTTCCCTGATAGTGTCACTTCTTGTACTGCCGGCTGCCGTGAACGCTTTCGGCCAAGGCGGCGATGACCGGCCGTATTTGGATGGGGCCGAGGCGGCAAAAGCGAGAAAATTCGCTGACACATTCCTGCACCAGCTCGAAACGGCAAGAGGCATCGATCTTGTCCCAAAGACCCAGTTTGCGCCGTCGTTTAAGGACGTGGTCGTTGCCGGTGACTGGAAAATCGAGATCTCCGATCCGGTCGTGCCGGTCACCGCAAAGGAGCGGCTTGAGCGCTCAGCCATGTTATTCGACTTTTTGTATCTGAGGGTCTTGTACGCGTCGCGAGGCTATAAAGTGGCCGGCGATCTCGAGCTGCAGGATCTCTATCCGCCCGCCGTCATAAAGTTAATGCAGAAAAATTCGCAGTTCACGCCGATGCTCGATGTTGATTTTGATGTAGATCATCTGTCGATCGCTAAACCCCGCAAGTTTTTTGACACACTCGCTACGGTCAATTCCGAGTTTCGTAAATACCTCAATACCCACACCGGTGAATGGAAAAATAAATACTGGTTGATAGTCGGCACTATGAATATGAACGACGATGCCAAACCTTTCACCTACATGTGCAAAACAAATGAATGTGGCGGCCTGCCTGCAAACACACCGGTCATTCGCGTAAACGCATTTCCATTTGACCTTTACCTGATAAACCAAAAAGGGACAATGAAATTAGTAAAGATCGCGTTTATTTCGGATTGAGATGAACGGGGACCTTAGACAAAAAACCTGGGAGTTAGCTCAGACCGATCAGGAAAAGGCTTTGGCATTTGCTAGAAAAATAGGATCAGACTGGAACCGGTGCCAATCTCTTGCTTTTGTCGCGTGGCATGTACGACCAAAAAAATTATTCCTGACGGTCGTAAACGAGGCACTGGGTATAGCTCGCGACATGCGGGAGCCGAATAGAGCCGTGACATGTTCGGCCTGGCCAGTGCGCGCCATGGCTGAGCGTGACGATGTTGAGCTTCTGCCGACAATATTAGCTCTCGTCGATACTATCAACCAGGAACCAAATCCAGTTCGGCGGGCGGATGCTCTGCTCTTTCTCTATGAGGCTGTTTATTTCAAGCACGAGGTCAAGCCGCTGGTATTTAGCCCCCTTTTAGCGGCGTGTACTGCAATGAACAGCTGGAAAAAACCAAGAATGCTGCAAGACATAGCTTTGATACTTGCAGTTGATGACTTGCCGGCCGCTTTCAGAATGATCGAGATGTTAAGTAAAGAGTCGGCCAAGGAAAAAGTAAGAGACTACATTGAGAAGAGCCTTTGGTTGGGTCCGCACGAGTTCTTTCCATACTACACAAAACAGGTATAGGCACTCGGTTTTGATCGTCGCGCACTCGGGAGGTTTAGCGAGGCGGAAATGTCGATCCGCGGGCAAAAAGCTGTTAGTGTTTAACACTTTTCCGCTGTGGTAACCGGACGGTTTGCAAAATGCAAATTGCGATGATTATTGGGTTTCGCCGGTTGGGGAACGATTTTATTTCCGGTAGAGCCGTTATAGCGGTGGTAGAGAGATCTTATTGTTTATATAGCGACTTTTTCTCGAAGAAGGTCGCTATATTTTTTACGAGATCATTTTATTTTTTTTGCAGAGGCTGCGCAAAAAACATAGAGGCTTACTTCACTTGTAAATCGTTCTACCGGTAGTTAAGAGATCTTATTACTGTTTTAGGTCTTCAAAAGGCGGCAGGGTCTGGGCCGTGTTTAACAAAATAGTTATTGGGGAATAGTAAACAGAAAAGAGATATTCACTACTGAGGCACAAAGAGCACGAAGATCCCCGGTCTGGCGCCGCATTCGGCAATACGAGCTTGGTTCCGCCTGCACAAGACCAACGCAGGGCAAATGCGATATAGTTTTGTATTGCGTTTTGGGCGTTTCAGATGAACAGTTTACCTATTGGCATTTTTGATTCGGGTGTTGGCGGCCTGACGGTTTACCGGGCGCTGCATAACCGTTTGCCGAATGAACATTTTATTTATCTGGGCGATACTGCCCGGGTGCCGTACGGGACAAAATCGCTGGCGACGGTCGAGCGGTACGCGATAGAGAATTCACAGTTTCTGGCGTCACGCGGCATCAAGATGCTTGTCGTTGCCTGCAACACGGCGTCGGCTCTGGCATTGCCAAAGATCCGCGAAAAGATCGGCCTCGATGTTGTCGGTGTGATCGGCCCGGGCGGGCGAAAGGCGGTTGAGGTTACTGCAGATAAACCGAACGCGCGGATCGGCGTCATTGCAACCGAGGCGACCGTTGCCAGCAACGCTTATTTTGAAGCGATACGTCGGGCAAGTGACACGGCGGAGGTTTTTCAGGCGGGCTGCCCGCTGTTTGTGCCGCTGGCCGAGGAAAACTGGACAAACGAACCCGAGACGTTTTCGATAGCCGCTAAATATCTCGCTGCGATGAACGAATTCCGCCCTGATGCCCTCGTTCTCGGCTGTACTCATTACCCGATCCTCCGAGACGTCATCGGGCGAACCGTTGGCGAAAATGTTAAGCTAATTGATTCGGGCGAGGCGACCGCCGACGAGGTGAAACAGCTCTTGGCGGATAAAGACATGGCCAATGAGCAGGCCGTGACCGGCCGCCGCGAATTGTGCGACGACCTCGATCATTTTTATGTAACCGACGCCGCCGACCGTTTTGCCCGCGTTGCCGAGAGGTTTTTGGGAACGCATCCGTCAAAGCTCGAGGCTATCGAAGTTTATGGCGGCGATGAGCTGAAAAAGAGTTAGCCCGCGAATAGTGCTAATAAGAGCGAATAGGAATTTTTGCTTATTCGCATGCATTCGCGTTATTCGCGGGCAAAAATTATGAGTTATACACGAACAGACAACAGAACCCACGACCAGATACGCAATACCAAGATCACGCCGAATATTTCGCCCTATGCCGAGGGGTCGGCTCTCATCGAGGTCGGCGGGACAAAGGTAATTTGCACGGCATCGGTTGAGGACCGCGTGCCGATGTTTTTGCGAAACAAAGGCGTCGGCTGGGTTACGGGCGAATATGCAATGCTGCCGCGGGCGACAAACACCCGAACGCAGCGCGAGACACAGCGCGGGCCCTCGGGAAGGACGCAGGAGATCCAGCGGCTGATCGGCCGCAGCCTGCGGGCCGTCGTTGATACAAAACTGCTTGGGCGAACGGCAGATCTATCTCGATTGCGACGTGATCCAGGCCGACGGCGGCACGCGGTGTGCCTCGATCACAGGTGCATATGTCGCTCTCGCCCTCGCCTGCCGCAAACTGCTAAAACAGGGGACGATCAAAACTTCGCCGATCATCAGCGAAGTCGCGGCTGTCAGCGTCGGCATCATCGAGGGCACGACGATCCTTGATCTCGCATACATTGAGGACTCGAACGCCGATGTCGATATGAACATCGTCTGCACCGGCGAAGGAAAATTTATCGAGATCCAGGGCACCGCCGAACGCGAACCGTTCACGCGAGAGCAGATGAACGAGATGCTCGCCCTGGCCGAAAAGGGAATTCACGATCTTTTTGAGATACAGCGTGCGGCGCTGAAATAATTGGGTATGAGTGAGAAACAATTTGAAGGAAGATCGGCGATCGTAACCGGCGGCACACGCGGCATCGGCAAGGCGATCGTTTTGGAACTCGCGCGGCGTGGCTGTAATGTTGCGTTCAATTATTCTAAGAGTGCAGACGAGGCCGAAAAGCTCAAAGGCGAGATCGAGGCTCTCGGGCGTTAAGGCGTATGCGGCACAGTGCGATGTGGCTAATACAGAGGCTGCGGCTGAATTTGTCGGACAGGTAAAAGAAGTGTTTGGCTCGGTCGACTATCTTGTAAATAACGCCGGCATCACGCGCGACCAGCTGATCCTGCGAATGAAAGAGGAAGATTGGGACGCGGTGATCGACACTAACCTCAAGGGAGCGTGGAACTTTTCAAAGGCAGCCGTGCGGCCAATGATGCGTAACGAGAATGGCGGTTCGATACTGAATATCTCGTCCATCTCGGGTGTTGTCGGCATGCTCGGCCAGTCAAATTATTCCGCGTCAAAGGCCGGCATGATCGGGCTGACAAAATCCCTTGCCAAAGAGATCGCCAGCCGCAAGATAACCGTAAACGCTCTCGCCCTCGGCCTCATCGAAACAGATATGGCCAGCGAGATGAACGACGAGTACCGCGAAAAGATCCTCGCATCGATCCCGCTTGGGTCGCCTCGGCAATGTTGACGAGGTCGCGGCGATCGCCTGCTTTATGCTCTCGCCCGCCGCTGCGTATATCACCGGCCAGGTCATCCAGGCGGACGGCGGGGTGGCGATCTAGGTCCTATTAGCCGATGTCTTTCAAATACCAGACCGACGACCTGCCAGAAGAACAGGAAAGCGACGAGCAGGAAAACATGCCGCCGGTTCACTCACCTTTCCCGGTTTACACAGTAATTCTAGTTGGAAGCATCCTGGCGGTTATGGCGGCGCAACTTGCGGGCGGGCTTGAGGCGTCAATTTATGCGGCCGGTTTCGTTAAGCCCGCCTTTCTCAAGGGGCACGAATACTGGCGGATACTGACGGGCGCGACGGTGCACGCGAGCTTGCTGCACGTCGGTATGAACTGTTACGCCTTTTACAGCTTTGGCAAGATCTTTGAGATGCTCGCAAACCGGGCGCATCTGGCTATAGTATTTTTGCTGTCGGCCATCGGCGGTGGTGTTTTGAGTCTGGTCTTTGTTCCGGACGGAATATCGGTCGGAGCGTCGGGCGGCATTGTCGGCTTGATAGGCTATCTCGTGGTCTACTCGTTTAGGCGGCGGCAATTCGTCTCACCTGAGTTTCGCAAAAGCCTGCTTATCAATATCGGCTTTCTCCTCGTTTTTGGACTGTCGCTTTATAAGGTGATCGATAACTATGGGCATATCGGCGGCCTGATAACGGGCGCCGTTTACGGTTTAATCCAGGTCCCATCTGATGCTTATATCGATCCCCGTGAGGCGGGTGCGGGGGTTCAATTTGCCGGGCTCGCAGCGGTCGGCATCTATATCGCGACATGCTGTTTTAGCATCTTGCTTATTCTCAACGTTATTTAAGCGGTTATGCCCAGAGTCCGCGTTCATCAGCACGTAAATCCACTTTCGCCTTATTACACGGCTCCCCCTCAGCCGATAGAGATGGCAAATGTTTTTGCCGACCCTGCTCTGCCGCTGCATCTGGATATCGGCTGTGCCCGAGGGCGGTTTATTTTGCGGATGGCTGAGCGCGAGTCGGGATGGAATTTCCTCGGCGTCGAGATCCGCGAACCGCTGGTCGACGAGGCCAATGAGATCGCAGGGGAATACGGGCTAACCAATCTTCACTACAGATTTTGCAATGCGATGATCTGGCTCGGCAAGCTGCTCGAAAATATCCCCGACGGTCTGCTGCAAACGGTGACAATTCAGTTTCCCGATCCGTGGTTTAAGAAACGCCACGCAAAACGCCGGATGGTGAACGCCGAACTTGGTCGAGGCTGTAGTGAACAAACTGGCACCGACGGGCCGCATTCTTGTGCAGACGGATATTGAGTTTTTGGCGAACGAGATGTTTGAATTGTTTAGAGCGAGTTCGTGTTTAGGGGAAGTTATGGTTAGCGAAAATCCGTTCCCCGTAAAAACGGAACGCGAAATCGCCGTCGAAGCAAGAGGACTGCCGGTTTATCGGGCAATATTTGAAAAGATCTAACCGGCCTGACTATTCCCAGCGTTTCTCCTTCTGAAAACGTCTGAGGACCATGCTTCGCCTGAGCCGCGGCAGATGGTCGATGAACAGCTTGCCGTTGCAATGGTCTGTCTCGTGCAAAAAGGCGCGGGCTGCATAGCCCTCGGCCTCGCGTTCGAACCATTCGCCTTTTTCGTCTTGTGCACGCAGACGCGCAATTTGAGCTCGTTTAAGCACGGCGGGGACCTTACCCACAGACAGACAGCCTTCCTGCCCGGATTGTTCGCCCTCGGCTGAAACTATCTCGGGGTTGGCAGCGATGAGTTTGACGCCCTCGCAGTCCATCACGAACAAACGCAGGTTGAGTCCGATCTGCGGGGCGGCGAGGCCGACGCCCTCCGCCTCATACATCGTCTCAAACATATCGGCACACAGATCGGCAAGATCTTTATCAAATGCTGTAACGGGTTTGCCGGTCTCGGCGAGGACCTTTGCGGGATATTCCGTGATCTTTCTGATCGCCATAACTATCTCGGGATAACGCCCGTTCGCGAGTCCCGGCGAAAATCACGCTTTGCATTAAATCCCTTTTCATCTCGTTCGAGGCATTCCCAACAGACGATCCGACGCTCATTCGTCGGTGAAAGAAATGTGTTGTAGTGCGTGACCTCGCGGTCGCATTCGGAACAACGCTCGGTCGGCTTTTCGGTGACCTTTGGATCTATGGTTTTGATCATTGGCTCTTTCGTTCTTACTCAGAAGTTGATTACTACGGTAAAATTTACTGTTTCCTAGTTTAGTTTGGGTTAGCGGATTTTTACAATGGCCGACCCGCTTCCTTTGCGTCTCGTCAATATGAAGATCATTTCATCTAATTTGTTCACCTGGCGGAGAGTAGTTTTTTTATCAGCGGCATTTGTCGGACTGTTCTTTATAATGCAGCGGTTGCTGCGATATGTTTGCGGAAGCTGGATCGCCTTTGATTGCCCCGATTTTTGGCCGGTAAGTATTTTTACGCCTCACTTGCCTACGCTGATCAGTTCGGCAGTCGCCGTGATCGTGTTGATCACATTTTATCTTTTTCTTGATCTTTTGGAATCGAGGCGATATGCGATTCGGCTGTCGGTCGCGGTCGGCATCGTTCTGATCGCCGGGACGACTTTGATACAGGGTGTTGATGTGGGTTTTTATGCTCCTATTGCCGGTGATGCCCAAACCGGCGTTTTGGTCCCATATTCCGCGAATGGCCAGGAATATTACCACGACGCGATGACGATAACAGATCCTGGTGATTTTCTGCGGCGGTTTAATAAGATCCAGCCGACACTGCATCGACATGCACATACGCATCCGCCGGGTGCCGTGCTTCTTTTTTATTATTTGCGGCAGCTGCTTGTCGATCCGGCCCTGATCGCTATTTTCATAATGTTGGTGTCGACGATAGTGACGGCCCTATTCTTTTATCGGCTGCTTTTGACCGCGTTGAGTGAGGACACAGCCCGGTATATGGTCTTTCTGCTAATGCTGCTTCCCGTTGTCCAAATATATTATCTGGCGACCATTGATGCCATTGTGGCCTCGCTGTTGATAGGAACGCTGTACCTTTACTGTTTTGGCAAACGGCAATGGTCCACCCCGGCCGCCGCGGTCATGCTGACAGCGTTCATTTCTGCTGACGTTTGTAAGCGTGTTTATCCTGCCGGTACTTGTCGGATTTGATCTATTTGTCCGGCGGAGCTTGAGGCGGTCGTTTGTGATCGTCGGGATCGTTTTGCTTGATCCACGTACTGATCTATTTCCTGACGGGCTACAATGCCTTTGACGCTTTTCTTACGGCCTCCAAATTCGAAAATCCGAACGGCTTTATGTTGTTTGTCGATCCTGCCAACTACCTCTTTACGCGGCTTGAGGATGTTGCTGAGATCATCTTATTTTTTGGGCCGTTTCTACTCGTCCTTTGTATTAAAGGGCTAAAAGATATTCGGTCGCGGCCGCTGAATGTGCTGACCGTGCTAGCTTGCTTAACCACTGATCGGGAATGTTTATCTCCGGTGCATGGCGAACCGGTGAGACTGCACGGGCTTGTGCGTTTTTGTATCCATTTCTCTTATTTCCGGTCGGGCATTATCTTGAAGACTCAGGTGCAGGCGAGAGCGAACGCACCCAACTCGCGTCACTTGTTTTCTTGCAAGCGGTCGCGATGCAGGTCGCCGGTAATTATTTTTGGTGAGTTCGGACCGCGGTTACGGCGATCTCTTTTTCAAAAGGGTTACAGTCTGCAAATAAAAATTCTGTTCTTTTACGATGTCGTAATGTGACTGTATAAAACTCTCAAGCTGCTCACACTTGATATGTTCGTCACACTCATTATTTACTATCAGCCATATTTCAGCGGCATCGGGCGGGATCTTTGAGATAGTAAAATCCGTTCTCGATCTTGTAAGTGCTGGGCCTGGTGATGCAAAGTCAAAATCAAAATAGCGCTCGTCAGGAAAGATCTTGTTTACACCGTGATAGTGATACGGCAGGACGAGAGCGTCGAAAGTGTGAAAAATGATTATCGGCTGGTTCGGAGCCTCATTCTGCTCGATATATGCGCCGACCCTCGCCCAATCACCCCGCTTCGCCATATTAGGGTATAGGGTCATTATTGCGTACGAAAATGACGCTAAGACCAGAATACCAAAAACAGGAGCGATGAAACGGCTAAGGTTAATCCCCTTTTTCTCATCTTTGTGGACAAATATGTCGTTGAGGAGTGACGCGATGAAAAGTATGAGCGGCACAAAAAGCACTGACGCGTGACGAAGTGCAACCAGCCAGCTGCCAACCATAAAATAGGCCACCAACAGGCAGACCGAGATCGCGGCCGTGATCGCTGCGAAAGCCATCGTTTGAGGTTGGATCCGGTCACGGCGGCGAAAAGCGAAAAAGCCGGTCACCAAAATAGCAGCTCTAACGATCCAAAGCCGAATGACTGAAGCGTTAGTCGATTCAGTTGCCGCGATGAAGTCTGCCGGAAGGATGAAGGTAAGCATATGGCCCCATATCCGCCGCAGTCCGTCCACTAACGTACGTTCATCGTGAAAGGTGCTCGTGTTTACGACAAACTGCGATTTGACCGTAAAAATGATCGGTAAAAAAGCGATGCCGGTCACGAACATCGCCCCTATATAATCGCGCGCATCACGCCACCGCCTGGTTGCAAGAAGCGCTGCAAACAACCCAACGAGCAGGAACCCGAGATAATAATTTGTATAGAGTGCGACAACCGATATCACGAAAAACCATATCCTGGCGATGCGTTGAGTGATCAAACTCTTGTCCTGGCCGATGTCAAAAAATCCATTTAGGAACAGACGGATCAGAGCGATGGACAGCAAAATAACTAGCGAGTAAACCCTGATCTCAAGGCTTGCCCATATCATGATCGGGTGCAGGGCAAAGAATGCAGTCGCCAACAATGCTGCACGAAATGAAAAGAGCCGTTGAGCGAGGCCGGCAAAAAGCCTGATCGATACAACGCCGCAAATTATCGAGAACAGCCGCGCGAAAAAAATAGAACCATTTATTGATCGCCACAGGCTCATGATCCAAAAGTAAAGCGGAGCCTGTCTTTCGTCCGATGCCGCATTTTGCAGAGCAGCGAAGATGCCGTTTTGGGTAGTGTACAGAGTCGAAGCCTCGTCGGCCCAGATGTTCAGATAGTACGCAAGCGGGATCACGATCAGCAGATGCAGGACTATCAGTGTCGAGACGTTGAACGACCTCGCATTTTTTGGCGAATTGTACATCGAGAAATATTAGATCAGCGACCGCCGTTCATATCAAATATGACCAGATCATCACTTTCTGTTGTTACAGGATAAACCCGTCGCAGCTTATTTTCTAAACCAACTGTCTCGTGCAGATACTTTTTCTCGGCGACGAAATATGCGGCGCCTTTTTGCTTATATTTGGCGATACTGGCAGCAGACTGATCTTCGACACAGACATTCCAGCCTTTGTGTCCGAGCCAATAAAACATATATGAGGCGTTAAATGCGACCTGATATCCATCTGCATCAACACAATGCCCACCAGATGCCAGGATAAGGCTGTCGGGGGCTAGCAGCGGCTTTGCTGTTTGGGCAAAGGTATACGCCGGGCTCGGCAAACGGCTTTCAAAAAAGTTCGCCCGCACCTGTTTGGCCTCCAGCGGCAAAAGTTAAACCAATAGAGCCCGTCACCACCAGCATTACGGCTATCTTACTTAAATTTACGATCGTAGAGCGGCGGCTATAGGTTTCTGCAAATCCGGCCGCATAGTCCCAGAGTTGTTTGATGCAAAAGCCTATCATCAGCGCGACAGGCGGGACGCTGAATGCATGGTAATAGTATGCCCAGTCGTCTGAAGTCGTTCGCGATGCTAGTACATAAAACACAAATATCGACCCGAGCCAGAGCAGGGTGTGTTTGGCAGTATCCTCGCGAATACCTTTCCAGAGAGCGAAGGCACCCGCAATTAGTCCGAAACACACCCAAGCGTAAATAAACTCGTTTTTCAGGATGCCTTTAATGAAATTAGGATTGGTAAAAAAATCCCATCCGATCCAATGGTATTCGTTTGATACTCCGAGTGAATTGCCGTACGTAAGCCAAAGACCCTTTGCATGTACATACCAGAGCGCCGCCGGCAAGACGGTCGATATTCCAAAGATCCAAACCTTTGGCTTGAGCACCGTTTGCCATCCGTACTTTCCGAGTAGTAATACGCCGAAGAAAAGGCCGATATGGGCGGAGGACGCTTTTGCCAAAAGGGCCAGGGCTGTCATCGCTACAGCTCCGACAAAAGACGGCATCTCCTCGGTTTTTAGCCAACGGACAAAGAGCCAGACCGCCCCAACATACGCCATCAGCATTAAACCCTCAGGCTGGACAGCGGTCGATTGCTCAACGACCAACGGGTTGAAAGCAAAAAAAGCGAAAGCAACCGTTGCCGATACGGCACTGAGATATTCACGGGCGAGACGATAGAAAAAGAAAAGTGTGCCTATAGAGAACAAAAACCCCCATAACCTGCCGATCTCGTCGTGGATGCCAAATATCTTGTAGGTGATCGCGACAAGGTACGGATAGACCGGAAACTCCATTTCCGCATATCCGGGGCCGTCACCCCGCCAGTTGATACGCGGATAAAGAGGGTTCATCCCTTCCTGGACAAAATTTTGCGAAACGGCGCCGAGATCGCATTCTCGCCACGATGCTTTATCGAGGGGGCGAAACGCGTCGGCCAACCGCAGCAGCGAAGCAGCGACAAAGATAACGATGATCAGGATCCTGGTCTTATTCATCCGGAATGAAAGAGGGCAAGAGACGCCGGGCTATAAAACGGTTTGCGGTTCGGTGTGCGGCACCGCTGAGGCATTACGGACGATATCGGCATGCGTTCGCATATTCACCACATCGAAATGCTCCGTGTAAGTTTTCAGGGCCCCGCTTAAAAAGTTCAGCTTCTCGTCTAACGGAACATTCATTCCCGGAAAGAACTTGAGTTCAGGTGCATCTTCGCCGCAAAGGAAATCCAGCGGATGCAGCAGCAGCGACGGGCTGACACCGGTCGCTCCGCACGCAAACAGGGCTGATCGCCAATAGGCGGTTGCAGCGGCACGCGAGATCGTCGACAGGTACAAGAGATAGCTGAAATGGATCGGCGTCTTTACGACAGGAAATGTTGTCACCGGGATCTCAACCAGATCTCGGCCAGCGATGTTCATCATTCGCGGCTTGAGGCTCTGGAATCCATCGGAAAGCTTGCCAAAAAGCTTCTTACGTTTCTCACGCTCCTCATCGGTCATCTCGGGCGATTTGAAAAAATAGTAGGCCCGCGCGAGCGGAGCTATATAGGTCGGCAGCGTCGAGCAGTCGTACTCGTAATCACGTTCACCAAGTACCTCGAGAACGGCCGGCGACAGGCTATAACCGGGTCCCCGAAAGCCAACGGGCCGTTTGCCTGTAGCTTCCTCGAGCGCAATTTCGGTCTTTTCAAATTCCTCCACCAATTCCTCTTTGGAATATAAGTGCAGCCACGGTTCGTGGTTGAATGAATGATTGCCGATCTCATGGCCGGCGTCCGCGATAGACGCGATAGCCTCGCGGTTCTTATCGAGTGCTGCGTCCTGTCCGACAACAAAAAACGTGATGTTAAGATCGCGTTCCTTTAGAAACGCCAGAGCCCGAGGAACAATAACATCAAGATACGACGGAAACGAATCCCATTCTGCATCTCCATGGGTCTTCATGTACGACCATTTGTTGTCCAGGTCCAGTGATAGGCTGGCGATCATAATTCGAAATTCGAAACGGTCAATTCCTCAAAAAAGCGTTCGGCCAGCTGAACCGTTTCATTAACGTTCAACGTGCCATTGACGATATGTGTTGAATTGACGATGTATAGGCCGTCGATCGACGTTTTTGCGGGCAGCAAGCCGCTCGAGTAGTTAAGTACCGGCAATGGAAACACCTGACGGACACGCGAGACCTTAAAAGCCAATACATCCTTTCGCCGAAAATGCGGGTACATTTTTTCAAGCCCAGCTAAGAACATACTCTCGATCTCATCGTCGGACTTGTCAAAAAGCTCGTTATCCGGAGCCACATATTTCGGCAGATAAACAAGGGCGTTGCGTCCAAACTCTTTTTTATCGACCAGGGCAGACATTTCGATAACGCCCGTGAACGGGGCCTCGTCGGTTATGTTGGTTACGTAAAAATTAGACAGGGAACATTTCATCAAAACCGAAGCGCATACGATGCCCTGATACCGGATATTTTCGAGTCCGGCCTTTTCGCTGTCAGATAATTCCGGAGCGATCTTTGCCGCTACATTTGACGGACAGGTGAGAATGACCTTGTCGAAAGTCTCCTCCATGCCAAAACCCGGAAAGCGATAGACGCCGTTCGTCGGCATTTCGGGTTCTGACAGAAAGGCTCCGGAAAAGCCGGGTGCAACGACCGCCGCGGCCCGCATCATGCCGTATTTCGTTTTTTGCGGCATGATCGTGCTTTTCTTGTCGTTTCGCCTGCGGGCTGCTGGCAACGAAACCCGCAGTTTGCCGTTTTCCATCCGCTCGACCTTTTCAACGCGGGCGTTTAGGCGGATGACAACACCGTTCTGAACCAGAACTTCGCCGAAACGTTCGAGTACGCGGGCGTATCCGCCTTTAACATATCCGAACATTTCTTTTTTGAGGCCTGAGTTTCTGGCAGCGTACATTCGCTGGATCGTCGCCCAGATAAATGCGGCAGACGTTTCCTTATACGCGTCGCCGAACTTTGCCATCAAAAGGGGCTTCCAGATCTTTTCAAAGGTTTTTCGCCCGGAAAGTCGGACCAGCCAATCTTCGACCGAGATCTTTTCGAGCTTTTTCCAGTCTCTTGATCCGCGAAGCGAGGAAGATCGTCGCACCTAGCCGCAGCTTGCTGATCAGTCCAAGCGGCGGGAATTTGAGGAACTCCATTGTGTCGGACATCGACACAAGTTTGCCGTCGGTGTAAAAGCCCGTCTTAGTCTCGACCCAGTTAAATTCATCGCCGAGGCCGAGTTCCTCGACCAGCTTGCGGGTGTTTGAGTCGGACGCCAGGGTCACGTGATAATGTTTGTCCCAGACGACATTGCCGATCTCCCACGCCGAGGCGAGGCCGCCGATCTGGTCAGCACTTTCGAATAGCGTGACCTGTGCACCGGACTCGGCAAGACGCAAAGCAAGCGTCATACCAAGAAAACCGGAACCAACGATGGCAATGTTTTGAGTCATGATCTGAGATTCGCCACAGGGAGCACGAAGATAATTATGCCGGTCTTATGCAAAAACCAACTCTTCCTTCTCAGTGGTCTCTGCGGTCAGTTCTTTTTCTGTTAACCGTTCTGTTTGATATTTCGTACGAGAGTCCGCATTCGCAATCGATGTTACAGTCGTCACCGTCTGCGAATTTATGAAACAGCAGTCCGCATTTACAAACCGCACCGACCGAGCGAGCGGGCGAACCCAGCACAAGGTGAAAATCGGGAATACTCTTAGTTACTATCGAACCCATCCCGACCATTGCCCAGCGGCCGATCTCGAGGTCATTGCCGATAATGCATCCGGCACCGATGGTCGAGCCTTCGCGGACCAACGTTGGCAGTGTGTGTTCGTCAGGCTCTGACGGCCGAAGAGATTTGAGATCCGGAAATGTCGCACGCGGAAAGCGGTCATTTGTAAATGTCGTCGAGGCCGAGATCATAACGCCGTCTTCGATTGTCACAGCCGCACAGATATAGACCATGGCGTTGATCTTTACGCGGTTGCCGATCTTTACGTCATAGGCGATATAGCTTTTTTCGCCGACTATGCACTCATCGCCAAGGCTCGCACCGTGACGGATGTGGACGTTGTCCCAGATGCTGGTCCCTTCGCCGAGGGTTACATCGTCTTCGATTATTGCTGTTGGGTGTATTCGGGCCATAGTTTCTTTATTTGGCTGCGGCGGCCTTTTCGACGACCGGCTGCCAGAGGTTCTGATTAAGTGATTTGTATGCCGCCTCGATCACATGGACCGATGCTAGAGCGTCGTCGGGTTTGATAAAGAGTTCTTCTTCGCCGCGAAGTGCACCGGCAAAATTCTCGACCTTGCCTTTGAATGACGCGACTTTTTCATAACCTTTGCCAAAAACGGTCCAATCGGGGCTCGAATTTAGTTTGTACTTTGATTCGCGCCAGCCGATATGCAGTACGCCGTTAGTACCAAAGATGCTGACGAAGTAGGGAAGCTCCTTGTTAATGCCCCAGGTCAGATCGACGCTCGCCGTGACATCGTTTTTTGTCTTGGCAAACATCTTGACGTTTTCGTCGACCGACAGTCCCTGAGTTCCGCCGGCATCGACGACGAGGACAGAATCGATCGCACCGAGGAAGTAGCGAATGATATCGACCGAGTGGGTTCCGTTGTCGATCAACACGCCGCCGCCGGACATCTCGGCGTTCGAATTCCAACGCTTCGACATATCGACTTTTGCGGTAAAGGCGTTCTCAAACTGCAGAACATCACCCAGTACGCCTGATGCCAAAATACCTTTTGCCTTAATGACATCCGCACAATAGCGGAATTTTGACGCCATCGTGAACAATACACTGTTCTCTTTGGCGGTCGAGATCATTTTCTCGGCTTCGGCGACTGACAGGCAGAGCGGTTTTTCGCAAAGCACCGGCGTCCCGCGTTCCATAAAGAAACATGCGATCTCAGGATGCGTGCTTGGCGGTGTCGCGACGATAAGAGCGTCGAGTTCGACATCGGCGAGCTGTTTATAGTCACTGTAAGCTTTGCCGCCAACTATTTCGGCCAGGGCACTCGCCGCTTCGGGGCGAACATCGGCTATTGCGACAAGGTCGCAGCATGTGCTCTCGTTAAATGCCTGGGCATATGCCTGTGCGATGCCGCCGGCTCCAACTAATCCAAATTTAAGTTTTTTCATATAAGAATTTTCACCACAGAGACACAGAGGACACTGAGAAAGCACTCAGAGTCCTCTGTGGCAGAAATTATTTCCTCAGCTTTGAAGCGACGATGCGGACATTGTCAGCGATATAGCGGACATGGTCATCGGTGTATTTTTCGTTCCAGGGCAGAACGAGTACATCGTGCAGGGCCTTGGCCGTTAATGGATAGTTTTCCATTTCATAGTCGACCGCACCCTCGCGGGCGAGATTGAAAGGGAAGTGGCTGTCGCCGAGTGTGTTCTTTTCCTGAAATACCTGGCACATGAATGCCGGCTTTACGATGTAACGCGGTGCCGAGAAAATATTTTTTTCTTTGAGCAAGTTGGCCATGCCAACCGAACCGCCTTCGATCTTGCTGTCGTCAACCGTGAGGCAATATTTCCAGTACGTATGGGTTGCATCGTCGGCGATGACCGGTGTCTCGATGCCGTCGATACCGCTCAGGAGTTCGGTGAACATCGCGGCGGTGCGTTGGCGGTTTGAAACGCATTCCTCGAGCTTCTCCAACTGTCCGAGTGCGGCGGCGGCCTGAAGTTCGCTGATGCGATAATTCAGGGCCATAAAGTAGTGGTCTGCATTAGCGTCGCCATATCCCCAAGCCTTGTTGATGTAGAGGAACATGTGACGGGCGATCTTTTCGTCGTTGGTCACGACCATGCCGCCTTCGCCGGTTGTCATATGCTTGCCCTGCTGCAGGCTAAAGCAGCCAATGTCGCCGATGGTTCCGGCAAATTTGTCGCCGCATTTGGCGAGAAATGTCTGGGCTGAGTCCTCGATAACGGGCAGGTTATGTTCCTTAGCAAGCGCCATGATGGCATCCATTTCGCAGGGATTGCCAAAAAGGTGCGTAACGATGATCGCTTTTGTGCGGTCGCTGATCTTGGCAGCGATCGTCTCGGCGGTAACGTTTAGTGTCTTTGGGTCGACCTCGGCAAAGACCGGGACAACGCCGCGATACATCAACGGGGTCAGTGCACCCATATCGGTGATCGATGTCGTAATGATCTCGTCACCCGGGTTGGGGTTAACGGTCGCAACCGCGATGTGGATGGCGGCCGAGCCCGATGTGCATGCGTAAGCGTATTTTGCACCAAATTTCTCGGCAAATTTCTGTTCGAGCATTTTGCCGAATTTTCCCTTGGTCGTCGTCAGCGTTCCGCTCATCAGAGCTTCTGTGACGTAACCGATCTCTGTTTCGTCAAACGTCCGTCCGGACGCATCCTGATCGGAAGGCAGCATCATTAGCCTTTCCGCTTGTGTAACTGGTGTCATAATTTTATTTATTAGTCTGTTGAATTCTCAGAAACTATCTTTAGCTTCTCTTTGGCTAAAGAAGTGCTAATCGGTGCCGGATTTCCGAAACCAACGTAATTTTGTGAGATGGGAAAGCAGTTTTAGGTGGCCCAAAATGGTCTGGGCCGTTTTCATCTTGGAAATTCCGAACAGGCGAACCTCCAAAACAGTGGGGAATTCGACGATCTTGCCTCCGCGAAGGTCGAGTCGGCCGAGCATTTCCGCGACGCCCAGGAAGCCTGATTCGCGAAGAGGTACGCCGACCATCGAACTGCGGCGATACACCCGGAAACAACTGGTATAAGTGTCGAGCTTTGAGCGTAAGACACGGCGATACAGGAATGACGCCCCGCGGGAAAGGAACAGACGCCAGCCCGGTACATTCCGGACACCGCCATCTTTGTGATACGGCGAGGCGGTCACCAGATCAACGCCTTTTGTCATCAGTGGCAGCATATTCAGGAGTTCGTGTGGGTCGTATGTGCAGTCACAGTCCATCGAACAAACGATATCGGTAGTGGCGGCGTTTATTCCAGTCATGATCCCGGCGGCTACGCCTAGATTCGTTTTGTGCTGCAGGATAGTTATATTTTCATTTTTGCCAAAAAGGTCCGTTAGCGTTGCATAGGTATCATCCTTGCTGCGGTCGTCAACAAAGATAAACCTTGGCTCGTAGCCGTTTTCTGCCAAATTGGTACTGACTGCCCTCAGGGTGTTCGCGAGATATGGCAGAGCCTCCTGCTCGTTATAGCAGGGAATGACGACCGAGACAGGTGTCTGTGTACGTGATGTCGGGCTCTGTACGGCCAGCGGCTGGCTTTGGACAGCGAGTGCCGCCGGGGTTGTACATATCTCCTCAGACAGCCCCAGATGCTCTGCAACGCCGATACACTGATACAACTCGAGGTTTTCTCTGAGGATCCACTCCATCTTATCCAGCTTTCGGTAATGCCGGATGCGGTTGTATTTTGATGCGGCCGAAATGCGCGGCTGTTCGGGATCGAGCTCCCAGACGTGAAAATAGAAAATAAACGGTTCGTCCGCTCGCTCATGCCAATCGCGAACAGCGTGCCGCATAAGCGTATACGGGATCTGGCGAAAATAATTACCGCCCGAGATCGGCAGCAGGCCGAGGCCCAGATCGCGGGTCGAATATGGAAACTCCCATATCGCCTTTCCGCCGGAATGGATCTGATGCGCAACTCGCTTTGGTTTCGGCGTCTTTAGCTTAGGCAAAAACGATGCGTCATAAGCAAACCCTTCGTCCGCGAGGACATCGAGTATCCATTCATTTTCGCCGAATGAGAGCTTTTCGGCGGCGCGGTAACCGAGAACCTTTTGCCCGCAGGCCTGCTCAATGGCCCGGTTGGTTCGTTTCAGGTCCTCGCGAAATTCCTCGTCCGTCAGATTCTTGAGGCTGCGGTGATAATAACCGCGGCTGGCGACCTCGTGTCCACGCGAAACTATCTCGCGGATCAATCCCGGGTTTTGTTCGGCTATCCAGCCGAGAACAAAGAACGTTGCCTTAGTGCCGTACTCATCCAACAGATCGAGGGCCTTAAGAGTGTTTTGCTCATAGCGCGGTTCAAAATTGGACCAATTTCGCTGTTGGATGAGGTTCTCGAATGCCCCGACATGGAAATAGTCCTCGACCAGGATCGTAAGCAGAGGTTTATTTTTTGACTTTTGAGTGGTCACTTATTGAACGTGAACTGTGGACTGTTTCGATGCGCTTTTACTATCGAGCTCTATAGCCAGTTTTTCCTCAATGATCTTGACGATCCGGGGGGCCGACTTGCCGTCGCCAAACGGGTTTGCGACCTCACTGACCGATCTGATCCAGGTGTCGACGGAATAATTTTCTTCGAGCAGCCGTTTCAGGGCACCAGGGCGGCTGCCGATCAGTTTTGAAACTCCGGCACGGATCGCCTCGGGCCGCTCGGTATTCTCACGCATTACGAGCAGAGGTTTGCCCAGACTAGGAGCCTCTTCCTGTACTCCGCCGGAATCAGAGACGATCAACCACGTTGACTTCATAATAGCTAGAAAGTCCGAATAGCCGAGCGGCCCCAGAAGGTGGATGCGGTCATGGACGCCGAGTATCTCTTTTGCAACGAGTTTCACATTCGGATTTGGATGCACGGGAAAAAACAGGCAGACGTCCGGTCGTTTGTCGACAAAATCACGGATAACCTGCAGATTAGTTTTCATTGCCTCGCCAAAGCTCTCGCGGCGGTGGGTTGTCAGTAGCAGACGCTTTTTGCGGCTCGTCGATTTGATCAGATCAGTAATCTCGGGATTGGGCTTTAGGTTCCTGAGCATCTTTTTGAGCGAATCTACGACCGGGTTACCGGTGATAAAGACCTTTTCGCTCTGTACACCTTCAGCGAGCAGATTGCGGCGGTTCTTTTCCGTAGCCGCAAAATGAAAGGATGCGATCTGCGACACCAGCCGCCGGTTCATTTCCTCAGGGAAGGGGCTCATCATATTACCCGAACGCAGGCCGGCCTCAACGTGGCCTACCGGAATACGGCGGTTAAACCCTGCAATAGCACCGGCGAGGGTCGTTGTCGTGTCACCTTGAACCAGAATAAGGTCGGGTTCCTCAAGGGCGAGTATCTTGTCCAGTTTAGCGAGCACACGCGAACATACATCGTTCGGGGATTGATCTCGCTTCATTACGCCAAGATGAAAGTCTACATCGATCTCAAGGCTCTCGAGAAACGGCTGCAGCAGCTGTTTGTGCTGGGTGGATGAAACGACGATCGTTTGGAAAGACCTCTTTCTGAGTTCGTGGATAACAGGCGCAAGCTTGATCGCCTCGGGACGCGTCCCGAACAGAACGAGGACCTTCTTCCGGCCGTCAGCGGTTCTAACATATTTTGCGGATGTATCTGTGACCACGTTGTCGAACATAATCAATCTAAAGCGGACATTTGTGAATTACCGTGTTTATATATAACTAAACTCCGGC
Source organism: Blastocatellia bacterium (assembly GCA_963834975.1). Lineage (GTDB taxonomy): Bacteria > Acidobacteriota > Blastocatellia > Pyrinomonadales > Pyrinomonadaceae > OLB17. The sequence goes on along the minus strand of CAWIDZ010000010.1, from coordinate 332,112 downwards.
GTCTTCCTGATTGTTATTGTTTTTATAAAACCGGGTGCGGCCGGTATTGCGCCAACGCCGCTTTTGAAAGGGCAAGGGATAAGGACCACATGCGGGCACTCAACCCATTAGTTATTATACACATTCATCGGGCGTCGCCGAGGATTTTTTTGAAAACAGAAACAGAGCTTTCGTCGGGTTGACAGAGATAAACAAACAGAAAACAGTCGGCCGATAGGTGCTTTCCGGTGTTCCCTCGGCATCATCCACTAACAAACCCTCACGTCCTACCTTTCGCCGATCGTCAACCTGAACCGCTACCGCGTAACTTATTTTGTTGACTTCGAGGGCACATTTTTAATAAGTTTAATAAACAAACTAATTCTGCAGGAAATCTCCATAAACACTTGGGTCATAACGATATGACCGACACGGTATGATTGTCCCCTTTCAGGAGTTTTAATGAAGCAAGTAATATTGATCGTTTCTATCGCATTTTTAAGCGGGCTCACGTCTTTTGCACAGCAACCGGGTCAAACTCCCCCTAAAGAAGACCAGACCGTCGTTAAGATCTCGACCAATTTGATACGCGTGGATGCCGCTGTTACCGATAAGAACGGTAAGAGTGTGGGTGACCTCACGGCGGACGAGTTTGAACTGTATGAGAACGGTGAAAAGCAGAAACTTGAAGCTGTTACATACATCACAAAAACGCACGGGGGTGCCGTTACAGGCGACAACGCCCAGCCAGGGAGCCCCGGCCAGCCTGCAGGGCCACTAACCGCCGGTGACGTCAGACGAACGATTGCGATCGTCGTTGATGACCTTAACCTCTCGTTCGGCAGCGTGTATTATACCCGCATCGCCTTGCGAAAATTTGTCGAGTCGCAGGTAGAGCCCGGTGACCTGGTCGCCATAATTCGCACGGGGGGCGGTGTCGGCGCTCTGCAGCAATTTACGTCTGACAAGAGACTTATGAATGCTGCAATTGACCGGATCCGTTGGAACCCTCTCGGCTCGGGTTCTGTTGATCCGTTGACATCAGTTGGCCAGAATAATCAGGACATAACCGAGAGATTCAAGGTTGAAAGCGATGCAGTAGCGGCGTCCTTAGGGGGCGACACGAGTGGCCGAAAGAACAGTATATTAACGAGAGATAATATATCCGACAAAAAGGCGACGGACTATACAAGTGCCGGTAAGGACGATTCCGAGATCGGAATTTTTGCCCAGGCCTCGCTTGGCACGATCAGATATATTATCGACGGGATGAATGAACTCCCCGGTCGTAAGATGATAATGCTGTTCTCAGACGGGATAACGATCAATGACCGGAGCAGGTCGCGAGGGGCCGCGGTTTATGAAATGTTAAAGGACCTCGCCGAATATGCAAATCGTTCCTCGGTTGTTGTTTATACGTTCGATACCAGAGGACTTCAGACGATGGAGATCCAGGCCTCTGACTCGACATACGAGGTGATCGATGGCCACCGTGAAAAAAAGGTTCAGCTTCGCCTGGACAATTTTAAGGCGAGTCAAGAGGGGCTCTTCTATTTAGCAAATGAAACAGGCGGCAAGGCCCTGCTGAACAGTAATGGTTTGATCGAGGGCATCCAGAGGGCGATGGATGAACAGACAGGTTATTATTTACTCAGTTATATTCCGGACACGGATACATTTGATCCGGGCAAGCGGCGTTACAATAAGATAGAGGTGAAAGTTAACCGGCCCGGGCTCCACGTCAGTTACCGGAGCGGATTCTTTAACACGGTCCAGAGCGATAGACCTGGCGGAGCGCTCACTGCCGATAACGAATTAGCCCGGGCGCTTTCTTCACCGTTTGCCCGCAATGAAATTGCTCTCAGCGTCAATGCCCTTTTCGCTGATGATCCGCAAGAACATACATATATACGGTCATTTCTTCATATTGACGCCAGGAATCTGACATTTACAGACGAATCGGACGGTTCAAAAATGGCGTCCTTTGACATTGCGGCAGTAACCTTTGGTGACAACGGTGTCCCGGTCGACAGCATAGATTCGAAGTACACGATACATACCAAGGGGGCGACGTACGAGACAATGCTCAAGAACGGTTTTGTATATGTTCTGATAATGCCTGTCAAAACAGCCGGGGTCTACCAATTTCGGGTGGCTCTTCGCGATGCTGGTTCGGGCAAAATAGGTTCGGCGTCACAAGTCGTCGAAGTCCCCGACCTTTCAAAGGGCGGCTTGGCTATTTCAAGTCTGGCAGTCGAAGGGGTGACGCCTGCGACCTGGCAAAACATCACCCAGGGAAAAGTCGGAAAAGGTCCGGGACAGATCGAGATCGCCTCGACGCTGCTGTATGACACGGTCCTAAAGCAGTTTGTGGCGGGAAACGTGCTTCGATACGGATATGAAGTTTACAACGCGAAACTCGACCGCGGCGCTAATCCCCGTCTTGAGACACAGGCTAAGATCCTGCAGAACAACCGTCCGATAGTCGAAGGGGTGATAAATAAATTTGATGCCTCATCTCAGGCGGATAAAAAGCATATAAAGATCAGCGGGGCTGTGATGCTGAACGCCGCGCTTTCTGAAGGCGACTATGTTTTGGAGATCATCGTCAACGATACGATCGCCAAAAAAAGGACGATCCAGTTGTTCCCATTCGAGATCATAAAATGAAGAAGCGGCCGAATGGCCGCCCTCATATAAATAGATCCTTCTTACTTCTATTCCGGCGGCCCAGTGCAGCCAGGCCCCATCAGGGCCGGTTCCTTGGTGCTGATGATCGGATAATTCTCTGCCTCGGCATTTTTTTCCATCCAATCAGCGTATTCCTCGGGATATGACATGTCCGAGTAGATCGCCTCGACAGGGCACTCTGGCAAACATGCATCGCAATCGATGCAGGTGTCAGGATTTATCAACAGACGATCAGGCGTTTCGTGAAAGGCCTCGACAGGGCAAACAGCAGCACAGTCTGTGTACTTACAATCTATGCACGGAGTAGTGACAATATAGGTCATTAAATTCGAATTTCTCCCCGGGATACACCCCGAAACCAAATAAAACCGTAATATCCTGAGCCTTACTTGTCAAATCAGGTTGGACAAGTGATAAAATGCCTTCATCAAGAGTACTAAGAACCGACACTAAATAAAGGAAAACAAATGAAAAACCTTAAAGCTGAACGTGAATTATCACTCGATTTTTTGCGCGTGACCGAGGCTGCCGCGATCGAGTCGGCAAAGACCATGGGCCAGGGCGACCGCAAATACTCTGACCACGTCGCCGTCGAGGCGATGCGCGAGGTAATGGATACCGTGCCGATGCGCGGCCGCATCGTTATCGGTGAGGGCGAACGCGACGAGGCTCCGATGCTGTATATCGGCGAGGAACTCGGCGGCGGTGTTTTTTCCGATGAGGCGCGGGCTGAGTTTCCTGAGGTGGATATCGCCGTCGACCCGCTCGAGGGCACAAATCTCTGCGCGCTTGGGTGCAAATAATGCCATCGCTGTGTTGGCGGCTGCCGAACGCGGCGGGCTCTTGTACGCCCCGGATATCTATATGGACAAGATCGTCGTCGGCCCGTCGTGCCGCGGCGCCGTCGATATCGATGCGCCGGTTGAGGACAATCTTAAGAACATTGCCCGCCGGCTGGGCCGCGATATCGAGGACCTGACGGTCATCTGTCTGGAGCGTGGGCGACATAAAAAATTGATAGACGATGTGCGTGCCGCCGGTGCCCGCATCCGCCTTATCTCGGACGGCGATCTGTCGGCCGGTATCTCGGCGGCGGTTGCCGGAACAAATATTCACGCCCTGATGGGTATCGGCGGAGCACCTGAGGGTGTAATTACCGCTGCCGCGATGAAATGCCTGAACGGCGAGATACTCGCCAAGCTCGTTTTCGACCCCGAACGCCTGGGCGTAGATAAATCAAAGGTCCCGCCCGTCGAAGAAGTAATGAAACGTCTCAGCGAAATGGGCATCAACGACCCCGAAAAGATCTATACGACCAACGACCTCGCCCCCGGCAAAAAGATCATCTTTGCCGCAACTGGCGTTACCGACGGTGCCCTGCTCCGCGGTGTACGATTCTTCGGAGCCGGCAAACGAACCCACTCCGTCGTCATGACAACCGACTCAAAGAGCATCCGTTTCGTCGACACCGTCCACGTCGAAGGCGGTCCGGATGCCGTGATCAGGTTTTAGCTAGGTGGGCCGGTTTGGATCAACCGGCCCATTTTTGTTCAGGTACCGCTAACCCTTTCCTTTCGTGGCGGCGGGTTTTGGGGCGGCCAGTCGGACCGCCCCGTCCTTTGGAATAATGTCGGCCTTGCCGTCGTTCAGGCGGAACCGTTCGATCATTAACGGTGTTTCTGAGCTTGCCGGGCCGGTCGGTTTGAATCTGAGGAACAGATATACGCCGTCCTTGTCTACAGGCATCGATCCATAAACGACCACCTTAAGCAGCCCCGGTGACGGGGAATGAGCCGCAACGCTAAACCCGGTGCTCAACATGCCTGACATCTCTGCCGCAATATTGTCCGGGGTGATGACCGTCGGGTCGTATCTGACATCGAATTGGAATGATCCGACGCCTCTGCCCTTCAGACCATCGATCCCCAGAGGCACTTTTATGAGTGTCCCTTGTGCCGCTTTGATGTTCGGGAGTGAGACCCGCACTGCGTTCAGCCGGGCCATGCCCTCGGCTGCCGGCCTTGCCACGGGCGGCACCGATGTCCAGTCGCCGTTTACATCGCCCATCAGCAGAGCCAGGTAGTCCTGAACCCCGTCAACCGTTGTGTCAGGCGTTGTCGATGCCGGCGTGAACCGCCAGGTGCCTGTCAGGTTCGCCGGGTTTGGAATGCCGACTATCCACTGAGCTATCAAGGCTGCATCGTAAGACGAGATCGAGTGAAGGCCGCTAACGTCGGCCGCCCGCCGTTGAGCATCACTCAATGTGGTCAGGTTGACAACATACTGGGCCACAAGTGATGCGTCGTCGCTAAAGATGCCGTTGGGTAACAGGTGGTCCTCGACAGGCCGTGACGGCGTCACAGTGTACATACCCGGCCCAAAGCCGGCGAGCGAGTAATTGCCGTTCGCATCAGCCAGGCTGAAGAAATTTGTTCCGCCGACGGCATTGAGTTTGGTGCCGGGCACTGGCTGTGGGGTCGGGGCAGGCGATGAGGTCGGCGACGGATACGGTTCATTTTCGAGTGAGACCCGGCCCGTGATCGTTCCCGAGATAACCGACAACTGGCCGCTCGATATATTTGAACATACCAGGCCGCCATTATAGAGAAAGCCGTTCAGAGTAAGCGGTGTGACAGAACCGATCGGCCCGATCACTTTGAAGTGGAGGTCAACCAATGTTCCGGGACCCTCAAATGCCGTCGAATCAAATACAGACACGACCACAGAACCGCTGGTTGCGGTATTGTAATTGATCTGTGCTCCGGGGCTGACGGTCCCCGCTGAGACCGAGATATCGGCCGGCAGCGGGCTCAGAACAGCGGGATCATAATTAAATGTAAAGTCAGCCGAGATCACACCCAAACCGGTCAGATCCGTCGTGTTGACCGGTATCGTAACAGGCACACCAGCCGGATTTCCATGAGAAGTCAATACAGGCGTCATAACATCGGCGCAGCTGGCCGGAGTTGACGTCGCTGTCGCTGTCGGCGTTGAAGTTGCGGTCGCCGAAGCTGTTGGCGTAGCCGTAGGAGTGTCCGTGGGTGTATCAGTAGGAGTTGCCGTCGGCGTGTCCGTCGGCGTATCGGTCGGCGTCGGTGTTATCTCCACACCAGTCGGGAAAAACTCCGAAGTGTTGCCGTCGCCGTCGGTCGCGGAAGCGGTCATCGTATCGCCTTCAACCCAACCTCTATCGGTCGCAAGGCCTAGATTGATAGTTTTCATGCCGGCCGCAAAATCAGATTCGAAATAGAGGTCATATGCCAAAAATGTCTGGCCCTGGCCGGTCGCGTCCGCAATAAAAAATTCGTTGTACAACAAATAGGTTGCGTTAACCGGATCAGTATCGACCCGATACGTAACGATCAGATCACCATTCTGATCAACACCATAGGTCAGAATCTCGGGATAATTCTGTCCCCGGTTAGCACCCTCGTCCGCGTCTCCGGGATCATTCGGCGTGTGTCCGGCTGGGCCGATGTCGATCCCCAATCCTCCGTTGCCGTAGATCGAATTTGGGTCGATCACATTTCCTGCCCCTGCGGTTTCATCGACCCTAACACCCACACCGCTGTTGAATGCGATCAGATTACCCTCGTCCTCGCCCTGACCCCCAATTATATTATTGTGAGCACCGTCGCGGAGACGTATTCCATCGCCGTTATTGCCGAGATCATCCATACCATTAGGAGCGACCCCGAAAAGCGTATTTATCACTTTATTGGCCTGAGCTTGTATTCCATCGACCTCCAGGCCGAAAAGGGGGTTTCCCGAACAGACTACCTTAAGGTTGTTATTAGTAGAGCCGATAACGACATTGAGAGCGTTCATCAGTTCCATACCTCCCTGCTCGTTACCCAGGCCGGCTGCACCGAAAAGGTTTGTGCCAAATATCGAGTGATTTACCGTTCCGCTTGCCGTCACATCGCCGTTCGTGTTCATAACGACAATGCCTTTACCACCATTTGAGGAGACGGTGTTTTTCTTCTGGCCCGAATATTGGTCAACGCCGATCAGGAATTTATGAACGTCAACCGCCTTTATCCCATCCGACAGATTCTTCAATGAGATCGTAGATCCATCCGGCCGCGTCACTACACCGACATCTGATTCTGAAACCGTCAGGCTTGGAGAATCATCTTCAGTCCCTGGCAAATTCCGGGCGAGTATCCCAACGTCGTTGTTACCCGCGACAGTTAAATTTGAAAAGATCGCTCCGACCGTATCCTCGACCTGGACACCTGGGCCATTGTTCCCCATGCCTGCGGTTCCGTCACTATCGGTACCCACAAGCATATTCTCAAGCCTGTTGCTCACCCCGCCGATCATCATGACGCCGGGCCCGTTATTACCGGCGAATACATTTGCCAGATCCGCCAAAGCTCCGACCTGCAGGCCCGAAACGTCCGTTATCGCCATACCCGCCAGATTAGGCAGCGGCGATCGATTGACCGTTTGCATCCTTAATGATCCCAACCAGATTTCCAGAGATCCTGGACAGGAAACCCGTTGGGCGTCGCACTCCCCCTTTTGCTGCCGGCAGCAAAGAGATATTCTGCATCGCAATGCCATTGCCCCCGTTACCACCGACAGTATTTTCCAATATCGCGGTCGGGGAGGCCTCGTCAATGGAGATACCATCACCCCCGTTCCCGTAGGTCGTCCCGTTCGGAATGACGCCGACATAATTGTGCTGAATGGTTGTTTCAGTCGTGCCTGGTTTGAACAGCCTTATTCCGTCCGCCTCACTGTTGCAGACGATGTTACCCTTCGTCGCTACGTCGCCTCCGACGATCGTTCCCAGCGCATTGCGGACATATATCCCATATCCGTTAGGAATAATATTTGAACCGGACTCCTCGGAACCGATCCCGACACGGTTGCCGATCACTTTGTTATTCTGCGGAAAGACATCCGGCGGTTGTGCATCGTCAATGATCCCAACGAAAATACCAATGCCGAAGTCACCTACTGAACCGCCAACGATATTTGCATCGCCACCGGGGCCTCCGACCGTGTTATCGCGAGCGTTCGCAGCGATACCGATGCCGACAGCACCGTTCGGCACCAGATCGTCGCCGCTGAGGTTTGTGCCTACCATATTGCCGGTGATGACATTTTGCATAGCAAATGAACTAGTTCCGGTAGGGATGGCCTCGGCCGGATGACCGGGGCGATCGTTCTGGCCAAAACCGTCGCCGACGACGATGCCGTGCTCGCTATTACCCGAGACAACATTATTTTTTACAAAGTTGGTGTCCGACTGTTTGATGACAACGCCGTTGAAGTTTGGTATCGCATAGCCCTCGGAATTTATACCTACCAGATCGTTCGAGATAGTGTTGTTGTGTGGTCCGTCCTCGAGCCTGATGCCGGAAAAGCTCTGATAGCCGACTATATTGTCCGATATCTTAGCCGACTTAACATTACCTAAAAGGTAGATCCCTATGTAGCCCAACGGCTGGTCGTTGTACGATACGGAACCGACGAGATTATTTTGGACCGTTACGTTGTAGAGCTCATCATTCGGGAAAACCGGATGGAGATAGATGCCGTAACCGCCGTCAGTATTTTCTGAAACGATCAAATTCTTGAAATCACCGCTGTTTGTGCTGCCGACGATCTGGTTGTCGGCATTTACGGCGATCCCGACGCGATTTTGTACGGCGGCAGAGCCGTCCATCGAGACTCCGACATAGTTTCCGCTGACCTGATTAGAATCGCCCGCGTCCGGCCCTATAAGTACCCCAACAGAATTATTGTCGGCGTTTTGCCCTGAAATAACATTTCGTTCAGACTCCGACGCGCCGCCGATATGATTGTTGTTTGCTCCGTCGATGATGTCTACGCCTCGTTTATTTCCGAGAGGAGCGCTGCCGTTGACATCAGTGCCGATCAGATTGCCGGTCACTTTATTGTTACTGCTTGTGCCTGCCAACTCGATACCTGATACGAGGTTGCCGGATATCAAATTTGACCCACTGTCGATTGACGTTCCAATGTTATTAGAATTGGAGTTCAGAATTGAGATCCCAAAGTCATTAGGCTGGGGGGCCACGCCCTGTGGGCCGGTTCCGATATAGTTTCCTGATACCTGATTGTTGGTTGACCCGCTATCGATCGAAATGCCGACTTGATTTCCCGACACAATATTTCTGTCTTCGGGGGAAGTTCCTCCGATCCTGTTGTTGGTCGTTGCACTGACCAGGGCGATACCAAATTCCTGACGAGCCTTTGTCCCCGGAGCCCCATTTGGCCAAATGCCAACGTAGTTGCCTGTTACGCGATTGTTCCCAAGGGACGAGCTATTACTTAGCCCGATCTGTTCCTTGAATTCGATAACAGAAAAGCCTCTGACTAGCGAGTTGCCTCCGGCCAGTCGAAAGCCATATGCGTTTGATGTGTCAATTCCCGAAACTGCGACCAGTGGTGTACCTGCGTACCCCGGCTGAGTGGAAGCATCTATTGACACTGGCTGATTCATCTGGGGCAGGGCGGAGCCCGGCTGGATCAAAAATGGCCCGGCACCGGGAATGTTAAAGGTGATGGCGTTGGATCCCGGCTGATGCTCGGATTCTTCCATAGCGGCCCTTAATGTGCATTGCAAACCCGGCATATTGACGTCAGTGTCGCAATCCCCATCGTTGAGGTCGTCATCCGACTCATCACCCGTTTCATTTACAACGATCGGGTCTGCGCAGATGCTGGTTGAGAGTATTTGCTCAGCTTCCTCGATGTTCCTGACGGGATCACTGCATTGCCCGGCTATACACGAGAATTCAGATGTATTTCCAAAACTGTCGGTTGCGGTCGCTGTAATATTTTGGGGCGAACCGATAGCATCGAAAGAAAAGGATACGAATCCGTTCCCACTTGTCCGGACCTGTTTACTGCCTATGTATGTCGCCCCTTCTCCATATCCACTCGCATCAGGGGTCTGATTAGAGTAGAAATCCAACTGATATTCCTCGGCAGCCGAGCTTCGAAGATAACCCGTGACCGTGGTTCCGCCCCCGTTTGCGGTCGGCGCAAATAATGATGGGTAATTCTGAAGCAAGTTTGGGCCAAAATCAGAGTCGAGGCAGTCATTCGGCGTTACGCCGTCGCCGCCTTGGTTGGAAAATGAAAAATTAATGTTCAGATCAATGCCGAGCCCGGCGTTGTCATGGATCGAATTATTGCGTATTGAAATGCCATAAGCGATCCCACTAGTGCCGAAGCCAGTTACCAGGACGCCCGCCGCGTTACTTACCTGTGTGCCGTTATAGGCGATCTGATTGGCATCCTGGTCAGTTCCGCCGATCTGTACACCAAACCCGTCCTGGACGTTGATACCGTTGCCGCCATTACCAAGTGGGCCAAGGGACGAGCTTAAACCTATCAAATTGTTCGAAATCTTAGTTGGTGTCCCATAGCCGGTCAAAACATAGATCGAACGACTAATGATGCCCTCACCCAGATTGCCTGAGATGATGTTACGCGCGAGCGGATGTGTCCCGCCGACCAATATCGGTTCCGTAAATCCCCTCGATAAATAAATACCGTACGCCGCGTAACCCGGGTTACCGTTTGGAATTGCGAAAGTTCCCGTAACATCAGTACCGATCCGATTGCCCTGTATCGTCAGCGTCGAAAAATATCCTATTGGCCCCACAGCGTACGGATCAGTGAAAGCGTTGAGCGCTCCGTTCGAGTTACCCGATATCACATTGCCTAGCGAGATCGGCTCACTATTGTCTCCGGTGCCTACCGCTCCGACAAAGGCCCGCCCATATAAAACCCTACCGATCTGAATACCGGAAGTGTTCGAGATCGCCTGAGTGCCTTGCTGATTAGTTCCAATGTGGTTATTGAAAAAGCCGATGGTGCCATAACCCGCGAAATAAATATCCTCCTCGACGCCCGGGTTGTTTCCAGAATAAAGGTTGCAAAGACCGGTGCATGCCCCGTCTGGTGTCGTACCGCCCGGCGCGCCGAAATAGGAATAGGTTAAGTTGTGCAAGATATCTACCGTGCCGCGAGTCCGATCAAAACCACCGGCATAATTTCGATCATTATTCGGCATCGCAAAATTGCCGGTAATATCGGTACCTATATTGTTGCCGGCGATAGCACAATATCCGCCCTGGCTTTGCTCGATAGTTTCCTCGGAACAGGCGATCGCATTAAAGCCGTTGTCCGAAACTGTATTTCGGCCTGATTCTGTAATTGCACCGATGGTTGTTTGCGTAAGAGGAGAGGTTATGATCGCAGCATAACAATTGCCCATCGGCAGCACTCCGTCAGGATCAGTCCCAAACCGATTGCCCTTGATGTTGTTCCGCAAACCGATAAGTTGGTTCGTCGTCAGATCGACAAGGTTTGGGAGAAGCATACCGTAACCACCACAATGGCCCGGAAAGCCTGCATTCGGGGTGCCGTTTCCCGAAACAGTATTGCCATCATTCGGGAATTCACCACCAAAATTGTTATCCGCGCCGGCAAAAAACAATCCGGTCACATTTGGCAGCTTGGCCGTCCCGAGGGCATTTAGGCCGATAATATTTCTCCAAAAATTATTTGAGTTGCCGGCGGTCATTGAGATCCCGACACTCGCGTTTTGTACCCAATCATTGCCGGACATCACATTTCCGTCTATGTTGTTCCCATCCGAGTCAAAAATATTCAGACCGGAAGCTTGGTTGGCTTTTGCAAAACTCCCGGTCGGGTCTGTGCCGAGATAGTTATTAAGCAAATAATTATTTGTACTCGTTGGAGAATTGGACGTGGTTTCGATCGTTAGGCCGTTGCCTCCGGTAACGCTTCCGTTCGGATTGTGTATGGCCGGAAACTGGTTGACATTGAGATTGTAAATAAATGAGTTGCTGCTTCGTAGCTTTATCCCGTCGGCTGATTGAGACGCTATATTCGCCCCCGAAATTTCCACTAATTTGTTATTGTTGGCATCGCTGCTACCTTGAAAAGAAACCGCATTCGTGATGACAGGCAGTTCAGTTGTCAGAGCGATCGTGTGAACCCCCGCACCGAGATTGAAAACAATAGCGTCCATTCCCAGCGATGAATTCGACAACAGAATAGCGTTTCGCAAACTGCAGGGGTTTGGATCCTGACAATCGCCATTTTCGTCGGTTGACGTTACGTTGAAAGTACTTGCCGGGGCACTCATCACTATACTCGGAACACTGGAACCGTTTCGCAAAACCACCATATCCGATAACGCATCGAGATTAAGGCGCATCGGCAGCACCGCCTGCAGGCCGCCTTCGACATCGAGCGATGTGACGAGCGCTTTTCCCCAGTTTGATGCTCCCTTGCTATTGTCATTTTCGTCCGAAACTTTACTGACAAGCTGAACCTTATTTGAGTTGCGATCAAGTACCAAAATGTCGTCAAAATTGCTGTCCGAAACATTCACCTGCATCATCTTTGGCGAATAATTTGAAGCGGCATTTGCTAACCGCGAATTTCCGACAACTGTCTCGAGTTGCCACGACAAAAGTGTTGACGGCCTTGCCGCAATGCTCCTTAGAAATGCCTGCTTTGTTTCTTCGCGTTGTTCGACCGATCTTTGCCCTCGTTCTGCAACAATGGCTTCGATAACCTTCTTATCGAGGTTCTTATATTTTTCGGCTGTTTCCCTTTGCTGCTTTTCGAACATCTCATCGCTTGTTTGGTTACGCCTATCGTTTGCGTCAAGCATTTGTAAACCAAGCTCCTGTGCGTATCCCGACGAAAGTTGATCGGGAGCGATTACTGCCAAATGTCTGTCATCAACTTCGGTGGGCAGGAACAAATTTTTCGCTGATTTTGCACGCTGTGCATCAGTTAATCTATTGTTCGAAACCGGTGCTGAGCGGTTTGATTCGAGGCGATAGACATTGCCGTCTGTTCCCAGCATCGCCAGCGAAGTTCCGCGTTTTTCGCCAAAGCGGCCGACTGTCATTGAAGCTATTGTGAATGGCATCTGGCGGGTCGCGACGATCGCTGGCGGCCGTTCTATACTCCGAGTCATTGATGATGTCCCATGGATAAACTTGCCCGCGTTCGTGTACGACGACGAGGGTGCTGCCGCAAGCAACGGCAATGTCTTTGTAAAAATCTTCGTCCAGATTCCCGATAGCTATCGCATTTGGCTCCGACGGTAGGCTTAAGATCTCGGGCGGATGTTTGAATGCACCCTCAGGATGCTCAAAGACCGCCAGATACGAGCCCTTTTCATTTGAATAAGCAACGACGAGGTCCGACTGTCCATCAGGGTGTCCGATCTCGCCGGCTTCGGCAGATATGATACGGCCGGAGATAGCCGTGTTTTGTGCTACGGAAAAATTACCTGTGCCGTCGCCAGCGGCGAGGACGATATTAGCTGAAGATCTTGACATCGCTATGAGATCAGGATGCCCGTCGGCGTTAAAATCACCGGCAAAGAAAAAATCCGGGGAAACGCCAAGGTAAGCGGACTTTTGCGTAAGGGTAAACGGCTGATCCTCGATCGAATGCCCGGTCTTGTCAGTTTCAAGATCGGCCTTTTCACCGAGGTCGAGCGGGACAAGACTGCGGCCTTTATAAAAACTAACGTGACCATTAATATCGGCCGTCACCATATCGGCGAATCCATCGCCGTCAAAATCCGCCGAGGCGGCGGTTATGGGCTGAACGTTTGCTGCAACCGCATTACCGGGATCAAGATCGTACCCGTCTGTAAAATTTACATGCTTCGAGCCGCTGTTTGGGTGAATGGTCGGCCGACTCTCCGGCTTCGGGCCATTTTCTTTCCCCTGCATTTTCGCGATGTTCTGCCAACCAAATAGTATGACCGCCGCGACCATTATCGAAAGAATGCCGACAACTGCGCCGCGGCTGCTGATATGTTTTTTCATGCCCAAACTCCTCGAATTTTTCTTTTCCGTTCAATAAGGCAAGAAATGAACTGAAAAAGGCTCAGAAAAGTTCGAGAGATGAGAAAGTAACGTGTAGCCAATGCTTGATCGAGCGGTTTTGCTGACACAGGAACGCCTGTTACGGCCATGGCTGCGAGAGGAAAAAAGATCGTTTTCGCGGCAAACAGATCTACCACAAAACAGCGTAAAACCGCCAAGTGTTTAACACTTTTCCGTGCCGGTGATCTTGCTGTTTGCAAAATGCGAAATGCGGTGTTTACTGAGTTTCACCGTTTGGGGGCCGATTTTATTACCGGTAGAGCCGCTTTACTACCGGTAGAGCCGTTTTATTAGTATTTTAGAGACCTTCTTTGGAAGTCGGTTGCTATATTTTTTATAAAAACATTTTATTTTTTGGGAAAAGATTTCCAGGAAAAAGTAGACGACTTTCTGCCAGTAAAATCTCTCTATCGGTATTTTAACGGCTCTACCGGTAATAAAATCCTTCAAATTCTGCTATCCGGCCTGAAATAGCGGGAAGTGTTTAACAACGGGGAAGTGAAAAAGGGGAAAAGTGAAAAAGTGAAAAAGTAAAAAGGGGAAAAGTGGAAAGTGAAAAAATTGAAACGCCGCTTCTGCGACCTCTGCGTTTGAAAAGTTTGTTTTTCGCGTCATTCGCGGGCAATTTCTCACTTAGGTGCTCAACGAAAACATCGGCGAAAGGGTTCCGGCCTCGGAATTTGTCGCATTTTGGTCTTTTCTGTTCTAATGTAACAACAATGTCAGATACAAATCCTTTAGTTCTAGACTTCAGCCAGGTTGGTGCGGGGGACGTGGCGCTTGTTGGTGGTAAATGTGCGAGCCTTGGTGAGTTGTTTCGCGAATTCTCTACGCAGGGCGTTCGTTCGGTCGATGGGTATTCGACGACCAGCCATGCGTATCACATGCTGCTCGACACCGACGGGCTGCGCAAAGATCTGCAAAAACTATTAAAGGGCCTGGATGTAAATGACCTTGACGAGCTTGCCCGTGTTGGCAGCGAGGCACGTCGGCTGATGCTTGAGACGCCGTTTCCGCCTGAAGTGGAAAAGGCAATATTCACGGCCCACGCGGAACTCGGAAAGCGTATCGGGAAAAAGACCTTTGAATGCGCGGTCAGATCGTCGGCAACGGCCGAGGATCTGCCTGACGCATCTTTTGCCGGGCAGCAGGACACCATCCTTAACGTATCGGGCGCAGCCCGGCTGATCGAAGCGTGTCACGAGTGTTATGCATCGCTGTGGACCGACCGGGCGATCTCGTACCGTACCGCCAGAGATTTTGACCATTTTGATGTTGCCCTTTCCATCGGTATTCAGCCGATGGTCCGGTCTGATGCCGCCTGTTCGGGTGTGATGTTCACGCTCGATACCGAGAGCGGTTTTCGCGATGTTGTTGTCATCAACGGAGCATGGGGCCTGGGCGAGGCGGTTGTGCAGGGAATGGCGACGCCGGACGAATGGATCGTTTTCAAACCCACGCTAAAGCAGGGTTTCCGGCCTATCGTCACCCGAAAACTCGGGGTCAAAGAGGTCAAGATGGTTTTCTCGGATGGAGCCAGCGGAACCGAGCTTCGCGATGTGGTCGCCACGCAGCGAAACCGGTTTTGCCTGGCCGGGTTTGAAGTGATGCAGCTTGCCCAATGGGCGTGTGCCATTGAGGACCATTATTCAAAGCTTGCCGGCAAACCCCAGCCGATGGATATCGAGTGGGCAAAGGACGGCGTAACCGGTGAGCTGTTCATCCTGCAGGCGAGGCCTGAGACCATCCACGGCCAAAACACGCAGAACTATATTGAGAAATACAAGCTCGTCGGGGACCACGGAGCTCCGCTGGTCTCGGGAGTTGCGGTCGGTGAAAAGATCGGCCATGGCGAAGCCCATGTGATGCTCGATTCGGCAAAGCTGACCAGCTTTAAAGAGGGCGAGATACTGATCACTTCGATGACCGACCCCGCCTGGGAACCAATAATGAAACGGGCATCCGCGATCGTCACAGACCGCGGCGGGCGTACGTGCCACAGCACGCTATCATCAGCAGGGAACTCGGCATTCCCTGCATTGTCGGCACAGGCGACGCCACCGAAAAAGTGCGGAACGGGACCGATGTTACCGTCTCATGTGCCGAGGGCGAAAGAGGCAATATCTATTACGGCAAGATCGATTACAAGGTCGAAAAGCAAATGATCACCGACAAGGAACGGCCGCGTACACAGGTGATGATGAATGTCGGCGACCCCGATCATGCATTTAACGTTTCGCGGCTGCCAAACGACGGCGTTGGGCTCGCCCGGCTCGAATTTATCATCAACAACCACATCGGCATCCACCCGATGGCGCTTGTAAATTACCCAAATCTCAAAAAGCCGGCCGACATCGATACCATCTCGAACCGCATTCTCGAGGAAGACCCGAAAGAGTTTTTTGTGAGGTCTCTGGCTGAGGGCATAGGCCGTATCGCCGCTGCCTTTTATCCCAAACCGGTGATCGTGCGCATGTCGGATTTCAAATCGAATGAATACGCGATGCTCATCGGCGGAAAAGAATTTGAACCGGTCGAGGAAAATCCGATGATCGGCTTTCGCGGTGCGTCGCGGTATTACGACGACCGCTACAAACCCGGTTTCCGGCTCGAATGCCTTGCCCTGCTTCGTGCCCGCGAGGATATGGGGCTGGTCAACATCAAGCCTATGATCCCGTTCTGCCGCACCGTAGAGGAGGGGGAGAAGGTTATCGCCCTTATGGCTGAATATGGCCTCATACAGGGCGAGAACGAGCTTGAGATATACGCCATGTGCGAACTGCCGGCAAATGTTGTGTTCGCTGACGAGTTTCTGCAGGTGTTTGACGGTTACTCGATCGGGTCCAACGATCTGACGCAGCTTGCCCTGGGCCTCGACCGTGATTCCGAAATGGTCGCTCATCTCTTTGACGAGCGTAACGGAGCCGTCGAGAAAATGATCGGTATGGCCATTGACGCCGCGATCCGCAACGGCAAAAAGATCGGTATCTGCGGACAGGCACCTTCCGACTACCCTGAGTTTGCCGAGTTTCTTGTAAAGCGGGGTATAAACTCGATATCGCTAAACCCTGACACAGTGATGCAGACCACCCGTCACATCCTCGAAACAGAAAAAGCCCTTGCAAAATGATCGACGCGGCTGACAATTATGTTCCCGCCGGTGTTTATGTAAAATTTCGCCGACAGGCCGTCCGTGTTTGGATGGTAACCCTGTTTGTGGTCTTTGCATGGGTGTTTGCGATCATGCTCGCTCCGATCGCCAAGGCTGAGGGGCTCGCCGGAATCTCGGCACCGCTCTATCATTTTTTTAGCTTCATTTGCCATCAGCTGCCGTCGCGTTCGTTCTATGTTGACGGCGAGGAATTTGGGGTATGCTCCAGGTGCTTTGGCGTTTATTTTGGGCTTCTGGCCGGAGTCGCGGTTTATCCGCTCTGGCGTCGTATAGATGAGATCGAGCCGCTTGCCCGTTTTTGGCTTTTCCTGGCGTGCATCCCGATGGGGATCGATTGGTCACTTACCTTTTTGGGCATTTGGGAGAATACACCCTTGTCTCGCTTTGTGACCGGACTCATCCTCGGCGTGGCGTGTTCAACGTTTATCGTCCCCGCTCTGGTCGAGATCACGAGGAATATCTCTTATCGCCGACAGCAAACTCAAGATCGGCGAATTTGAACATTTATTGACTTAGAAACGTAAAAAGAGCAAGATGTGAAAACAATTGATTAGTTATGAGTTTCACAAAGTTAACCGCCGTTGAATTGGCGAAGCAGGATCTTGCAAAGAGGCTTAAATTGCCTGAGGCCGAAGTACGCGAGTTTGGTGTCACCGACCGCGAATTCCCGGACATGGCGCTCGGTGCCCCCGAGAAAGGTGAAATGTCAGCCCAGATGATCTCAAGCGGCTGGCAGATCAAACTTGGCGCGGGGGGCAAGACATATGAGTATCGCGCAGATAAATACCACGTTCGTCTGCACAACTTTAAGGGCGAAAATTACGTCATAGAATCATAGAGGGGAGTTTTCCTATGAATCGCAATAATATCTGGATACATGTCGGGATCGCCGTGGTTCTGATCGCAATGGCCGCAGTTTTCGGGCAGATCGACCGGTGGAGAATAGCTTTGCAAAGCCTCGACCGGTGTCCGACAAAGCATTTTGATAAGCGGATCGAGAAATTACCGTCCGCTGAAAAAGGCAGGCCCGAAGTAATGGTCCGGTTCAAACCGGGCACCAGCCTCGAAGCCATACGGGATATCGCCGCTTCGAACCACGATGTACTCAACGACGAAATAGAATCCGTCAACGGCCTTACCTTCATTGACGATCTTGACGACGCAGACGCCCAGTCTGTCGCCGATCAGTATGCGGCGATGAAAGATGTGGTGTTATATGCCGAACCCAATTACCGCATAAAGCTTGACGACCCTGACAACTACGGATCTGCACATGATCTGTTGCTCAGGCAAATGTCTGTAGATGCCCCCAACGACCCGCAATTCGGCGACCAATGGGCTTTGAACAATCTTGGCCAGGACGGCGGAAAGGAACGTGCAGACATTGATGCCCTTAAGGCCTGGCTGACGACCAAGGGCAGCTCGGACGTGGTTATCGCTGTTCTAGACACCGGTGTCGATTTTACCCACGTCGATCTGGTCAACAATATGTGGATCAGGCCTGAAAATTTACCGGCATACACCGACGATGAGCTTGGCACATTTAACGACCTGAATGGTTTTAACGGCACCGATAATATTGCCGATCCGATGGACGATAACGGCCACGGCACGCACTGTGCCGGTATCATAGGGGCCGAGGGCGATAACGGCGAGGGTATTGCCGGCGTCAACTGGAAGGTAAAGATCATGCCGCTCAAGTTTCTGGGCCGCGGTGGTTTTGGTTCCGTGGATGACGCTATCGAATCGATCAACTATGCCATCGACAGAAAGAAACATGGTGTAAACATCCGCGTGATCAGCGCGAGCTGGGGTTCGACGCAGAAGTCTCAGGCTCTCGAGGACACGATCCGGGCAGCAGGTGATGCTGGCATTCTTTTCGTAGCCGCGGCGGGCAATGACAGCTCTGACAATGACCGTCGGCCGCACTATCCTTCAAACTACGATCTGCCTAATGTGATCAGCGTCGCCGCACTTGACCGGAATGACGAACTCGCAAGTTTTTCAAATTATGGTGTTAAGACCGTCGATATTGCGGCCCCGGGCAAGGATATTCTATCTACCTGGCTTAACCATGATTATCGAGAAGCATCGGGGACGTCGATGGCGACCCCTTACGTTTCCGGTGTGGCTGCGTTGATAATCGCCGAGCAGCCCTCGATCTCGATGGAAAAGCTTCGGGCCCGGATCATGAAGTCTGTGGATAAGATAGACACACTTAATGGCAAGATCAAGAGCGGTGGACGGCTTAACGCTGCCAAAGCTCTGTCGAAATAGCCATTCGTCTCCATCGCACCACCTGACGTTTTGGTTAGACCCCTCGTCGCAAAGGTGTACTGGTTCTAGATCAACTGTTATTCCTAAGACCCTAATACTCTGTAAAATAGAGGGTTAGGGTTTTTGGCGCGAATGGCGGCCGTTTTGGCACGGCTATTGCCCTTACCATAAATACGCAATGGCGAGTCCGTTGCCGAATAATGAGGAAAAGGGAGAAAATAATGAAACGTATAAATAATTTGATCGCTATCAGCGCTTTTTCGTTCTTGGTTTTGTGCTTACCGGGCATCGCTTCGGCGCAGTATGGCGGCCAAACTGACCCGTATAGCCGCAACGGCGGGTACAACAACGGCAGATATGGCAACGGCCAGTACGGCGATATGCGTTCCATAGTCGGCAATCTTAAGAACCATGCCAGTCTGTTTCAGCGTCAGCTTGATCGCGACCTCGATAACAGCCGCTATAACGGCACTCGTCGAGAGGATGAGATCAACCAGCTTGCTAAAGACTTCAAAAATGCAGTTAACAGGCTTAAGAGCAACAACTCGTATAACAACAACCAGTCAAATGAGATCAACCGCGTGCTAAATCTCGGCTCGCAGATAGATCGAACCATCGGGCGTAACCGTATCGGGTCAAATGCGAATACCATTTGGTATCAGGTGCGGCAGGATCTGAACGCGCTGAGTAGTTCGACAGGTTATTATGACCGAAATGATCGTAACAATCGCGGCAATCGAAATGGCCGCAATGGTAACAGTCGGAATAATATTCCGAGCTGGTGGCCTTTCTAACACGGCTCAATTCACAGCCTCTTTTTGCCCGGGACACAGGTTCCGGGCTTTTTTGTTTGGATTTCGGCGGTCCGGCAAGATATCTTCTAAACAAACCTTAGTATCGTAGGTTGATCGCTCTATGCCGGGAACACTTTACTTAGTCGCAACGCCGATCGGAAATTTGCAGGACATAACTCTGCGGGCCGTCGAAACTCTTCGTGTCGTCGACCTGATCGCCTGCGAAGATACACGCCATACACGAAAGCTGCTGAACCACTACCGGATATCAAACCGTGTCACCAGCTATCACACCCATAACGAACAGGAACGAGCCGAGGAGCTTGTTGACCGCCTTCTAGAGGGAGCGAATGTCGCACTTGTTTCGGACGCCGGGACACCGGGGATTTGTGACCCTGGGTTTAGATTAGTTCAGAGGGCGATCGAGATAAAAGCGCCTGTGATCCCGATCCCGGGTGCTGTCGCGTTTGTTAATGCTGTTGTTGCGTCGGGCCTGTCAACAGGATCGATCTTTTTCGGCGGATTTCTGCCGGCCAGGAAAGGCGAAAGGCGGAAACGGCTTGAAGGGTTACGAGAGATCCCGGCAACGCTGGTTTTTTACGAGGCACCTCATCGGCTTGCCAGGTCGTTGGCAGATTGTTACGAGATACTAGGCGATCGCCCGGCGGCGGTGGCGCGTGAATTAACAAAAATTCACGAGGAAACAGTTAGGGGAGGCCTGAAAGAGCTTGCGGCTCGATATTCTGATTCTGCGGTCAAGGGCGAGATCGCTCTTGTCATAGACGGCCCTCAAGTTGAATTGATTACAGATCAAACGCCGGCTAAATCGCTTGCAGAAAGGATACAGGAATTAGAAAGCGAGGGCCTAGATCCCAAATCCGCACTAAAAAAAGCGGCTAAGGAATATGGCCTCAGTAAATCAGAAGCCTATCGAATGACAAAAGTGAAAAAGTGAAAAAGTGAAAAAGTTGGATCTGGATTCAGCCA
This sequence comes from Blastocatellia bacterium, assembly GCA_963834975.1. GTDB lineage: Bacteria > Acidobacteriota > Blastocatellia > Pyrinomonadales > Pyrinomonadaceae > OLB17. Next base: position 311,278 of record CAWIDZ010000010.1, on the reverse strand, counting down.
CCTTTTTCACTTTCCCACATTTAAGATATCCCTTATTATCTTTTCTTCATCTCCGGCGGCAGTTCCTTATCTACCTTTGGCCGCTCTTTTAGATCGGTAAGGTCTAATAACGTGATCATGATCGTGCGGGCGACCCTTTCCATTTTGTCGTAATCGATCTTTTGAGGCTCGTCACCGGGCTTGTGATAGTCTTCGTGAACCCCGTCAAACCAAAATGCGATCGGTATGCCGTTCATCGCGTAGTTAAAGTGGTCCGATCGGAAAAAGAATCTGTTGGTGTCCTTTGGGTCGTCATAGCGATAATCGTATGTGAGGCCCAGATAGCCGGCATTAGCGCCTTTGACGATATCTCCCATCTTGGAACTCATCATTTCCGAACCTATCACGTAGATAGTATTTTCGGCCGTAAGGTCCTTATTTCTTGGATCAACGTCGTCCGCCCTGCGAGTGCGGCCGATCATATCGACATTCAGCTGAGCGATGACATTTTTAATATTTACTGTCGGGTATTTATTGAAATAGTGACTGCCCCACAACCCCTTTTCCTCCCCGCAATGCCATACAAAGAGTACGGAACGCTTTGGACGCTTTGACGCCTTGGCCAGAGCTTCTGCTATTGCCAGGACCGAGACCGTACCTGATCCGTCATCATCGGCACCATTAAATATTTTGTCGGTACCCGGCACATCGGGGTTCATACCGACATGATCATAGTGAGCTCCGATGGCGACCATCTCGTTTTTCAAGACAGGGTCGCTGCCCTCCCAAATGGCGACAACGTTTTGTGTCCATCGTACTTCACTACCCGGCTCCTGGCCCGGGACTGGTTCCTCTACCGAATATCTCGGCTTATGGTTTTTCCCGCCTGCGCTACCGCTGTCTGGATTCAGTTTAAGTGCGATCTTTTGGAAAAAAGTGCCATTGTCGCCTGCTGGCTTGAATCCCCAGCGCGAGAGGTTCATGGCAATAAATTTGGCGGTCGTATCGAGGCCACGCGATGGTGTGTCGCGCCCCTCCATTTCATCAGAGGCAACGAAATAAAGATAATCGCTCAATTGTTTAGCCGTGACGCCCTCGACTATCTTCTTTTGGTCGGTGGTGACCTTGATGGCCGGAGCCTGGGCAAAGGCCGCCGGATGGACCACAAAACAAGCTAGCAGTAGTAATACAAATAAATTCTTTTTCATGTTTTCTTACGAACTATGGAAATAATAATATGAGCGAATATCAGACGGGGAAAGGGTCAAGAATCGCCTTTGGTTTTTACGCGGCTGACGCGAATTATGTTTCGCGTTCGTTTCCTGTAATACAAATTTTATTGGCATCCGCGAGAGCGATCATTTCGTAACGATCGAATATTAGGGTCTTACCCGCTGTAACTGACAGACATGTCGCCCCCGCATCTATCATTGTCCGGATCGTGGGCAGGCCTACAACGGGCACATCAAAGCGCATATCCTGATCAGGCTTAGCGACCTTTACGACTGTTAACTTGCCATTGGCAAGCTCGCCCGCCCTGCGGATCGTTGCATCCGTTCCTTCCATCGCCTCGATGGCAACGCATGCCTTCGAACGGACGACTATAGTTTGTCCGAGGTCGAGTCGAGCGATCTCGTCGGCGATATGCAGCCCATATTCGATATTTTCGCTTTCGTGATCGGTCGGTTTTCGTTTTGTAAGGGGTCCGACTCCCGCCAACTGCTCTGGAATAAAGTGAGTCGAATCTATAAGTTCGATGCCTTCCTTAGCCAATTCGGATGCAACACCGCCGATCAACGCATCCGTGTTACGCCGCGGCAAATTCCATAGCATTTTTACCATCCGCAGATCTGGCAATGCCCCTGAGAAGATCTGAATATGCTTTACCTGCCCCGCCATGATCGCCTGGCTGACCCCTTCTTTTTTGAGAAATGAGATCATTTTGCCCAATTGGCCGATCCCAACCCACAAGACATTATCGGCAACATCGTCGATACGCGGGTCGGTCTCTTCTTTGATGGCCACGACAACTGTCGACGCTCCCGCAGTGTGCGCGCCTTCCAGAACCAGAAAAGGGAATTGGCCGTTTCCGGCGATCAGGCCATATTTCATAACTTAGAGATCTCGTGACGTAAACTGCTATTACTTAGAATAACTGATAGTGTGCGACTGGATCTTGCCGCAGTCTGGACAATTTGTTCGCGTCATCGGATTTCCTGAGGCTTTCCAGCGGATGCCGCCCATATCCCAAACGGATCTCTCATATCCGCATGCGTTACACTGCATTATCCAGGCTCGGGATTCAGCCTCGATGGACGCGGCGAGTTTCGCCGGCAACACACTCTTTACAAATCGTTGGATAAAACCCATTTAGACCTTATATCTGATTTGGAACCTCGATCGCAAATAGCCTAAGTTTCTCTCCCTCAGGTGTTTCGACGAAACTGGTCTCAGTAAAGCCTAACTTTGCCAGCAATCGACCTGAGACATGATTGTCTAATGACGTAATGGCAAGCACTTTTTCAAAACCGAGTACTTCGCGGCCATATTTCATTACGGCATTTGCCGATTCAAATCCAAAGCCCTGTCCCTCAAATTGCGGCAGGAACGCAAAGCCAATATCCGGTGCAGGCAAATTGTCGCGCCTTACAAAACCACACAGGCCGATTGATATATTGTCATGTTTGAGATCAACGGTATAGAGTCCATAACCGTGTTCACGGTAACTCTTTCGATATCGGTCTTCGATGAACGATCTCGATTCCTTAAGTGAACGCACACCCCGATCGCCGATGTATTTGAGAAATCCCGGCGTGTTGAGAAGTTCGAGAATGAACTCAGCGTCGGTAACTGCATCCAACTCGCGTAGGAGCAAACGCTCAGTTTCGAGGATAATCATATCCAGCCTGGCTATTTTAGCTTTCCCGCAACTGCTAAATACCGCATATCCGGCCCTTCAAAACCCGGCGTATAAACATTTAGAAAAACAGTGATGGTGTCCTTATACAGATAAACGTCCTGTATACGGTATGAGAGTGCACATCCTCGACTCGCCGGCAGATCTGTATCCTTTTGCAGGACCGAAGTTTTATCTTCTTCCCTGTCAATTAATTTGAGATCGAGCAGGTAGGTATCCTGTTCATACACGTCACAGTCTTTGGTTTTGATCGGGATCGGGTTCAGCAATAATTCATATTCGCCCCGATGATAAAACGACCCAACGGCTTCGGTAAAACGTATTACGGCCGGCCCACTATTTTTCCTTTCGTCATCGAGCGATAGATCGGTTAGTAGATGTGAGAGAACAAGGGTGCCCACGTTACCTTTTACGATGCCAAACTGTTTGAGTTTTTTCGCTGCAAGCAAAGAAGCGCGACTCCGGGCTTTATTCTCCGTACCGGATTCGTTTTCGATCGTGACTTTTACTGCTGCAGCGGCGTAGGCGTTTTTTCCCGTATCTATGAAGTAGATGCTCGAATAGGGAAATCCTGACCCGTCCTGAGTACCAAATTCCTCGTAAGCGAGATATCGTCCGTCTTTAGAAAAACCGATCGGGTCAAGAGTCGCAAAATCACCCGCATAAGAGCTGGCGACAAACAGCAGGACAGTGACCGCGAGCACAAAGGCCGTTTTGATTTTCATTTTATTCGCTAAACGGCTCGATCTCACCAGGTTTGCGGAGCATCTTGTTGACTTCGTCAAGATGGAGTTCTTCAAGCAGGATCATCTCGCGGGCGTACTCCTCGAGCGAGACCGATCTGCCCTCGCTCAGTGAAAGCAATTCGTAGTAAGCCGCAAGCGTTGAACTTTCCTGTTCGAGACTCTCCCTTAAAATATCACCGATATCGTGTTTGTGTGTCTCGAGCAGGGGGCCGATCTTTAAGCTGGGGTGTCCACCCAACATTGTTACAAATTCGCCAGCCCTATGGGCATGATCTAAGCTCTCATTTCCATTTCCTTTTAGCCACGAAACGATCGGAATACGGCCATACCCGAAAACCATAAGAGCGTAATGGGTATAGCGTACAACGCCGGCCAATTCCAGTTCCAGGATCTTATTTAAGACTTCTATCGCTTGTTCTTTTTCGTTATCGTTCATATATCAAATTTCCGACCGCTCACGATTTTTGACGGAACAAAAGACAAAATTCATTCTACCTAAAAACTTAACATTTGTTCAGTTGTTTCACCCTTTTTTACTGTAACAGTGATCTCTTTCGGCGAGAGCCCTTTTGGGTTAAGGGGCTTAACTGCGACGCGGTAAGTTCCGGGTTTAATGATAAATTGACGAGGATTAGAGGTTGAACTAACGTAAGTTCGACCGGCAGCGATGGATGCACCGGTTGCGGCGTCGAATACGGTCACCGTCGAATCGATCAGCGTACCACCCTGCTTGGTTCCGATACGCAAAGTTCCGGCGTCAAATTCGTGTTCGATAAATGTTTCTTTATCGCCTGAGTTTACTACAACGTCATTTATCGTAAATTTGTCCATCCCCTCGACAGCTAACGGTTGAATTTCTAGGTTGTATGTTCCCGGAACCAGCCTCAAACTTTTTGGTTCAGAGGTGTATGTTCGGCCAGCGGCAACGACATTGGTCGTGCCCTTTGTAATAGCTTTTACCGTCGCATCATGCAATTTGCCGTTCAGCGTTACTCTGACCTTAAGGTAACCCGCGCTAAAGTCAGCAACTTTTTCGACCGTTTCATCTTTCTTGATCTCGATCTTTTCAAAGGTCAATATCGGCGAGCCTTCGATCTTTATGGATTGAACGGTAATGTCGTAAATTCCCACTGGCAGTGGGATCTTTCGAGGATTTGTCTCCTGAGATTCATATGTCCTGCCGCCATCGATGTCCTCACTTGTTCCGCTTTTCCTAACCTTCACCATGGCATCGGTTAGTTTTCCGTCAACCAGGGCCTTCACTGATAGGAAATTTGTCTCTTCGTCAGCTTTCACCGACACAGCCTGATCGAGGGCCGCACCAAGTTGCTCACCGTTTTCGGCGTTCAAGTAAAGTCCGCCGCCCGCTTGGGCAATACACTCCAATTGAGCGACGGTGAGCTTACCCGTGTCAAAGCCGATAACGTGAACAGTGATCTTAACGCCGGCCTCCCGTGCTTCACGAACCAGCTTGCAAGGATCGCCGGCACAGGTTTCGAGGCCGTCACTGACCAATACGATCTTGACCGTTTCTTCCAAATGTAGTTCACGAACTTCTGCAATTGCCTTTCGTAGCGAATCCGTGATGGGCGTCTTGCCTTTTGGATCAAGGGCAGCGATCTTTGCAGAGAGCCCCTCTTTATCGATCGGTTGTATGGTTGAAAGCGTTTCAATATCGTTGCAATCGCTCTTGCTTCGGTGACCATATGCGATGAGGCCGACCTCAGCATCATCAGGCAACCCGGCGATCGCATTTGTCAGCACCCTTTTAGCTGAAACGATCTTTTCCTCGTTCCCGATCTTTCCCCACATCGATCCAGAAGCGTCCAGAATGAAAATGATCTTTGATGCTTTTTGACTCGCCGGATCGGGTGTAGCGACTGGTTCCGAGCGCCCGTCCGGCAATTCACCGGTAGAAACAGTTTCTGCGGGAGCTGCATCGCCATCAGGCCGGACAGCAGCAGAGCAGCCGGTAAGCATTAAGAGGATCGATCCTAATATGAGAATCGGGTAGATCGATCTCAAATGTGAATATGTTCTGGGTAAAAGTGTATCAATAGCGGACATTAACCCTCCAATTGGCACTGACCGAAACGAAAGGCCAAAATATGTGAAAAAGCTCTATTTCTGCTTGGTAGATGTAACGTTGACGGTTAGGGTCAATGATTGAACTGGGCCGGTTTTTGAGTCCTTGAATTTAACCGTGCCGTTGTATGAACCGTTCGCACAATAGCCACCACGTCCGTTATCCGAGTTTTTTGGGTTTTTACAAAAGAATCGTAATGTCAGGAAATACAGATTTCCATCCGGCCCGCCGGGACCGTTTTTGCTGACCGCATACCAGAATTCCTGATTTTCATCCTCCATATCGCGGGCAGGTTTAACGTCAATGATCTCTAATTCGCGTTGGGGGTCTTTATCGGTTTTGGTCAAAGTCAAACTTACAGAGCTGCCGGGCATGCCGGTGTTGATCAAGAGTTCTCGCGTTATCGAATAGCTTACTCCATCTTTTTTGAAGCCCGGACATTGGATCACGACCCCGTCTTTGATGCCATCTACACAGATAACATCCCAACCGGGCAATCCGTCTTTCTTTTCACCTTGTGCCGGGGCGACGATCGAACTCACCGCAACCAGCGACAAAAACACAAAAGCACACTTGATCAGGCTCATAGCTATAACTCCTTTTCTCTGTTTTGATTGTAGAAAACTGATAGTAAGAAACAGTTACTCGAATAAAACCTTACATTTTCCGAGATTTTTGAACTATTTTATCATTGCTGTCAACTAAATCGGATGATCGTTGCCGGCGATGATATGAGAGTTAGGTGATGTGAGCCGGGCCGTAGGAGCCGTTCGGCCACATGCTGATCGGTGAATTTGTTCGGAATCAAGAGCGATAAAGAAAGCGAATATCGAACCAAAATCGCCTCAATTCGCTTGCTCCCGGGCATGGTACGAAGAACGGGTAAGCGGCGAGGATTCGACGTGCTTAAAGCCCATTGCTTCGCCGATCGCTTTCCATTCGGCAAACTCTTCGGGTGTGACGTAGCGTTCGACGGGCAGGCGTTTTTCGTACGGCTGCAGGTATTGGCCGATGGTCATTATGTCGCAGGAAACCTTACGAAGGTCACGCATCAGGTCGACGACCTCTTCGAATGTTTCGCCAAGGCCGGCCATTATCCCGCTCTTGGTTTTCATTCCGGGCTGCGCCGTATCTCTCCAATGAGCTGAGCGTTCAAGCAGTTCCATTGACTGAACATATTTGGCGTCCGGGCGAACGCGGCGATAAAGACGGGCGATCGTCTCAGTGTTGTGATTGAGGACATCCGGCCGGGCCCTGAGCACGTTATTTAGAGCAACTTCATCGCCATTAAAATCGGGGATGAGAACCTCGACCTTGCATTCCGGGCTGAATTCGCGGACCCTGATTATCGTTTCGGCCCAATGCATCGAACCGCCGTCCCGCAGGTCATCCCTGTTAACCGACGTAATGACCGCATGCTTTAGATCGAGGTGCTTTACGGCTTCGGCAACGTGGGTCGGTTCCATGGGGTCAAGATCCATTGGCTTGCCCTTGTTGACCGCGCAAAACCCGCAATGCCTTGTACACGTATCGCCGCCGAGCATAAATGTCGCAGTCTTGTCCGTCCAGCATTCAAAGATGTTAGGGCAGCGGGCCTCCTGACATACGGTGTGGAGATTTAGTCCGTCGATCAGCTCAAGAACAGCATTCTGGTTGCGCGGATCGCCGAGCTTGATCTTTAGCCAATCCGGCTTTGGCAACCGCTCGCGTTTCTTTCGAACAAAATTTTGTATAAGGGTTTTTTCTTCGATCATGTTACTTAAAACGGCAAACTACCAAGCCCTTTATAGATTTTATAGAAACCAAACCGAAAGTGCGACTGTCGGTGCTTTCGGCCGGGTTGTCGCCTATCAATTCATACGTGCCGTCAGACCCCACGGCAGCAATGCGTTTGATGATCCTTACGCTTGACTTGTAAGGGTGATCTGCCAATGCAAGATCGCCTTCCTTTAGGCTTGCATTTGGATCGACCAATACAATGTCCCCGTCTCTGAGGGTTGGCAACATTGAATTGCCTTCGACCTCAACTGCCTTAAGCCGGCCAAATCTGTACCGTAATCGATCGATCAAATTAGCCTGCCTGATCTCGTCCGTCATAAGTCCAAAACGGACAGCCGAAATTTGGAAATTTCCGCTGTCCGCCTTTTCATTCGTGATCTGTAATTACGTGGTGTACCACATGATATCACGGTCCTTGGTTGCCCAAAAGATATCATGGATCTCTCTTATAGCGTCCATCAATTCATTTGCATGTTCCAGACTAACCTCCACCTTTACAGCCGAGCAGAGCTTTGCCGCTTTCCAAAAAGTGTCGTGCAAATTCGGGTACTTTTCCAGATGCACCGGTTTGAAATAGTCGGTCCATAGGATGAGCAATTCATCTTTCGCAACCTGGGCTTGCTCTTCTTTCACAACGATATATCGGGTCATGGTGTTGTGAAAATTTGCCGAACCCTTTGCGTCACCGCCGTCAGGGGTTTTGAGGTCGAGGATCTTTTTTGTCATCGACAGCGCTGCTTCGGCTGCGATCCTGGCCGAGGCCGGGTCATAGACACCACACGGTGCGTCACAATGGGCCTGAGCAACCTCGAGCCCCTCAATTTTCGTTTTGTTCAATTTACCAAACATGATTTCTCTCCTTGTTACAAAATAACCTTAATTAATCCTCGGGCCGTGGCCCCGCATCTATCCCGGCAACACTTGCCTGATTAATGACCTGTACATGCAGATCATCCATCAGCCTGATCTGGCACGAAAGCCGGGTGCGCTCATCGAGGTCCGTCTTGGTCGAAAGTATCGCGGCCTCGTCGTCACCTATCGGGCCCGGGTCGCCAGACAATACCTCGACGCGGCATGTCGTGCACCGGGCATTACCGCCGCAGCGGTGTAGTATGTCGATACCGTTGTCTTCGATAGCCAGTACGAGTTTTTTACCCGTCTCCGCCTCGAATGCAACTGTTCCTGAAGCGGTCTCAGCCTTAATATTGGGCATTGATCATTCTCCTTAATGTATTGTCAGATTTTATCATACGCCCGGGCGAACCCTTAATTACTCTTGAGTTAATCGAACTGGTTTTCTTTTTGAAAGATCTCCCGGGTCCACACGTCATCCGCCGATCCGCACCTTTTCACGTTTTTCGTTTATCGCGACATAGGTCAGGTCGGCCGAGGTGACTCTTACCTTCTGGCCTTTATTTCCAAAACGCTCGGCCTCAACCTCAACATGTATTGTTATCGACGTATTCCCCACGTGAAGGGTCTTTGCATAAAAGCTGACGAGGTCGCCGATAAATACCGGCTCATGAAAGATCACTTCTTTCATTGCGACAGTAACAAACCGTTCGTGCCGTGTGTGGCGAACGGCTTCGACGCCGCCGGCAACGTCGATGTAGCTTAATATCACCCCGCCAAATACTGTTCCAAAAGCATTTGTGTCCCGCGGCATCATTGTCAATCGTATTGCCGCATTTCGCGTTGTGTCCGTATTAATTTGTTCCATGATCTTAATTTAAGTGTCGCTCAGTCCACTCACGGATGGTTTCCCGTAATTCCGAAAGGTGATCGTCAAAAAAATGCCCGCAGTTCTCAAAAACGACGAGTTCCACATCTGCGTGTTGTGATACAGCGTTGACAAGCGGCTTCAAATTTTCGATCGAGCCAAATTCGTCTTTGTCGCCGTGAACGAACAGCATCGGTTTTTTGACTCCGATCAAGAATTCATAGTCGCCATATTTGTCGACCGGTGTTCCGATGCTGATCATCCGCTCTACACGGTCATCGTCATAACCGACTTCGAGAGCGGTCCTCGAACCAAATGAAAAACCCGCAAGTGTTAGGTCTTCGCCCGGATATGTCTTATCAATATATTCAAGCACGTCACGCACGTCCTCTTTTCCGCCTTCGATCTCGTTATGCTCACCTGTCGACGCCCCGACACCGCGAAAATTAAAACGGATCGTCGTTAAGCCCGCGTCGACCAGGCCGGCTGCCGCTCGAAAGACGACCTTATTATGCATCGTCCCGCCGCCTAGAGGGTGTGGGTGACACACGAGGCCGATCCCGCGCCGATCGCCCGCGGGTTCTTTAATGGCCGCTTCTAATTGGCCATGCGAAGCGGGAATGAAAAGGTTGCCCTGTGGATACATGATCGAATGTTCGATTTTAGGATCTGCGTTCGCATTTCGCAAACACGGCTAATTCGCCTCACATATATTCGCTCTGATCGCGAGGTCTCTAGATATTTCGCGGGTATTCGTGTTACTTTTTTGTATTAACTTATCATTTCGCTGACCGCCACGCCCAAGTCATATTAATGGAAGAGATCACAAACGAAACGCCTGCAGAGCAGGACGAAAAACCGGTCGAGAATAAGGTTAGCTGGCGCGAATTCCTGGAGACAGAGCAGGCTGTCCGTGTCATCTATTTGATATTCGGCTTTTGCGCCATATTGATGGTGATGATCTTTTTGCAGAGCCGCACCAGTGCCGTTTGCTGCGGTGACTGGGATGGCTATTACCATATCAAATGGAGCATGCTGCTCTGGGAAAATTTCAGCCACGGTAAATGGCTCCCGACGTTTGAATGGCTTCCGCTGACCGTTCTTAATCCGAAGGATTATGCCGATCAGCATTTTCTGTTCCATCTGCTGCAGATCCCGTTCCTATGGTTCTTTCAACCGGTAACCGCGGCGAAAGTAGCTGCGGTTGTTTACTCGACACTGGCCATTTTTTCGGTTTACTGGCTATTGTTTCGATACGAGGTAAAACACCAGCTCATATGGCTCGCCGCGATCATGACCTGTTCAAACGCATTCTTTTACCGGATGAACATGGCAAAGGCGCCGCCGCTTACTATCATCATCACGGTGCTCGGCGTGCATCTGCTCTTTCAGCGAAAATATGTATGGCTGCTGCCTCTGATGTTTGCATTTGTATGGACGTACAGTTTATTTCCGCTGCTGTTTTTGGCGAGTTTGATCTGGACGCTGATCATCGCCTGGAACGAGAGGCGATTTGAATGGCGTCCGATCGTCTACGCCGGCGCAGGCCTAATACTCGGGAATGTCATCAACCCATATTTTCCTAATAACCTCTATCTGTTCTATGAGCATTTCGTCGAAAAGTTCAGAATAGGTTCGGATTTCGTGGTCGCAGTCGGCGGTGAATGGTATCCGTACAGCGGAATGGAATTGTTAATGAGCTTTCCGGTTGCGCTGATCGCGATGCTTATTGGCTACATACTGTTTGTGCCCCGCCGCAGCGAGCTTCCCGAAAAGGCCGCGTTCTTCCTGGCGTTCACGACTATTTTGCTGGCGGCACAGTTTCGCTCGAAGCGGTTTGCCGAGTATTTTCCACCTTTTGCCATACTCTTTGCGGCATTCAGCTGGCGTGCATTTACGGCTCCGGTGGTTGTGGAATTACCGGACGAATTTCAACGCGACATCGATCCGTTTCTTGACGCCGAAAAACCGACCGAACGCCAGGCATGGTGGTCCGCGGCGCGTCAGGCCTCGGGTTGGGTGCTCGGTATCGCTCTCTGTATTTTTTGGGTTTACAACCTGATCGGGGTGCACAATTTCGGCATGGAGGTGCCCGGTATGATCGATAACATTTCAACCAACGAACCGGGAGATAAATATCGGCGGACGATGGAATGGGCGACGGGACTGGACGAAACGGGTGCGGAAAATATTCCTAAGGGCGAGCGGATCTTTAACTGTACGTGGGACGATTTTCCAAAGCTCTTCTATTACGACACAAAGCACACCTATGTTTACGGCCTCGACCCTAACTATCTGTATTCGCAAAATCCGGAACTTTATACGCTGCTCAAAGAGATAACCGAAGGCAAGACCGAGGACCCGGCCCCGTTGATCCGCGATAAGTTTGGTGCGAACTACATCTTTGCCGACGCTAAGGAAAACACCGACATGATCGCAAAGCCCTCGACAGCGGATGGGTAGAGACCATTTATGAGGATGACGAGGCCCGCCTGCTGAAGATCCGGGCCCAAAAGGGTGAGGCACCCGACGATGCTGCAGAAGACGCACCGGAAACGCCCGATGAGAAGAGTTTGCTGGACAAGGAAGACGAGCAGGACTTAAACAATGCCAACTCGAATATCGATGAAGATGAAAAGTAGCAGGGCTGAACCCGATGCCGGTAAAAGCTTAGTGAGAATGTCGTGCATTGCGGTGTTCCTGCTCTTGTCATCGATCTTTAACTTAGCGTGCGGGGCAAATCAGAATATTTTGCGTTCCGGTAAAGAAACACCGAACCAAACGAGGTCTGAGTATGACAAACCAACCGCGGCTACTGAGGTCGAAGCTATGCAAACGGCGGGATTTGCGTTTATTTACGTTCTCAGACGCAAAGACGGGGCAGCGTTGGTTGCCGAGGACCGCAGCCTGATCAAGCAAAAACGGTTGATACAAACAGGCGTGTTGCAGCTGACGAAGGTAGGTCGGTGATCATCGGCTCTAATTTTCAGTTATCACAGGATGATCTGGCGGCCCTTTATAAAAAATTCTCCATCGAGAATTATTTCGAACCGCAGCCTGCAAATTCAAATATCAGTGTAAATGCGAATAATTAGGGTATAGTGGGGACATAATGGCCGAAAGTGTGACACCAAAATCAGAGCCCGCGGTATCAAAGGATCGAGGCCGCGGCCGCGATCCCGACTCGCGACGCGTCTTTCTTGACCCGTCTTCGCCGCCGGTTCGTTCCATCGTGCGTGTCGTGGTCATTACGCTCCTTTTGCTGTTTGTTGCGGGATCGGTGCAGGCGATCATCAGCAGCATGGCATCGCTGGTGTTTTTGATCAGCTTGTCGGTGTTTTTCGCCTACCTGATCGACCCGCTTGTCAGGGTGATCCGTAATCCGTTCAAGGAGCGTAATATTGAAAGGTACATGCCGCGTTCGCTTGCGATAGTGGTTGCTTATCTATTTGTTTTCACTGTTGTAGGGATAGCGATCGCGAACATTGCCGCCGCGGGTGATCGATCAGGCCAGGGAGTTCGGTGTAAATCTGCCGGCTTATGGAGATGCGATCAGAGAGCGGACAAATGATCTGAACCTGCGGTTTTCCCGCCTGAGCGTCCCTGAGGAGGTACAAGCCGAGGTCAATAAAAAACTTGCAGACCTGGGAAGCAGTATTACTTCGTCCGTCGGAAACTTTGTCCTGATCTACGTTACATATCTGCCCTGGCTCTTGCTCGTGCCGATACTCGCATTTTTCTTCTTAAAGGATGTAAATCTATTTCGACTTTCGATCCTCAGGGTTTTTCCGGCCGGCCGCTGGCGGCAGCGTGCTGAGGATGTGTTGGCTGACGTTAATACGACGCTCGCTGCTTACACACGGGCGTCGCTGATCTCATGCCTGCTGATCGCCTTCATCTGCACGTTAGGATTCTATTTAATAGGCCTCAAGTACGCGCTGCTGCTGGGAATTCTCGCAGGTGTATTCGAATTTGTTCCTCTTCTTGGGCCATTAGTGATCGGGATCGTTGTTATTCTTACGGCGGCCGCTTCTGATAATCCCCGGAATGCGTTGTACGCCGCGGTTTTTCTTGTGACTTTGCGTATCGTTCACGATTACGTTACTTATCCCCGCATAGTCCGCGGCGGAATTCACCTGCATCCGCTCGCTATCATTCTTTCGGTTTTGGCCGGGGAACAGATCGCAGGGATCCCGGGTGTTTTCCTTTCGATCCCGATAGTTGCAGTTTCGACGGTTTTTTACCGTCACGTCCTAGAACATCAGGGGCGAAAAGGCCTGCTGGCCGGATGGTTTGAAGAGGCAGAAGCCAAGGCCGAGGAGAAAATTTAAGATGTCATCGTTCGCGTGGCTGATCGCTTTCTTTTTTATTTTGCTGTTCATCAGTATCACTGTTTACGTACTAGTCGTAAGAGCCTTTTACTGGGGCGACAAAAAAGGCCCGCCGCCAAAGAAGCAGTAGACTTGAGTGCGGAGTGCGGAGTCAGAACCGGGAGTGATAGCGACTGGGTTCTTGACGGTCGTGGTTAGATTTTTAACGCAGAGGCCGCAAAGTACGCAGAGGAACCTTGTCAGAACCGCCTCCCGTAAGGGGCTGCCCGAACGCGGCCCATAGCTCCTCTCGGTACCCGCAGGCGGCAGTGTTTGATCTTTTCTCACGACCCATCTCAAACCTCAATTTCTTTTTGCCTATTAATTCCGTCGCCGCTGTCTGCGATCGCCAACCGCCGGGCTCTCTTAAAGGGTATTGTAAAGACGAAAATGCCAGAATATGGAATATATTGTCAGTATTTTAAAAATATTGACAGTATTTACAAAATACTCGCAGAATATTCAAAATACTGTCAATATTTGCTGAATACTGTCAATATATGTCAAATACTCGCAATATTTGACATATACTCGCAATATTTTCCAAGTTCTGCCGTTTTAAGCATTCTACCGGTTGTTTAGAGGTTTTTTCAGCAGTCAAAGTTCATACCCGAAAACGCATAAACCTAACAAACACTTCACTTACACCGCTTTTCTGAGGAAGGGCAGCTAAAAGTCCTGCTCAGTCCTTGAAGATATTGTGTTGAAAATCCTTGCATTCGTCGGCCAAGAACATCCGGAGAGAACTCCTAAAAATATTCGCCCTCGCCGGAGATCATGATCAAGCGGAAGCCTGTCATAAACCTCGACTTGCTAAGTGGTGTAAAATTGCTTCGGAGGTCGGGAAGTGTTCAAGAATCGCAATTTTGCATGTCAGACCCCGCAGTTCTTTCTTAGAGGTTTGGACTATCGGGGTTTCCCCTCGAGGTTCAGTAAGCGTTTCTGATAAAGGATCAGGAGAAAATATATGAAAAGAACTCTTATTATCATTTCAATTATTTGCTTTCTGTCAAGCGTGACAATTTATGCACAGGTGGCTAGTGCTAAAGCTGAATCAAAAGAACGGTTGGAAGCGGAGCGTCAGTGGGAGCAGATGGTCGAGGCAAAAGGCGGCCGTGAAAAACTGAATTCAGTTACAAACATGATGCTCACAAAAGGGAAGGCTCCAAATAATCAGATCGAATTTTATGTTTTTCCGAACAGATACTGGGAATGGAGCAAAGGAAAGATCGTTCACGAATACACCTCTGCCAGTATGGCAAATCTCGATCTGGGCGTCTATCTATCAGCGGATGAATCGGGATTGACCAACAGTGAAAAGTTCGCACCAATATCCGGAGGCTTGAATTATAGTGAAAGCTGGTTGATGGAGGCCTGTGCTTTTATGCTTGAAAACCAGTGGCTGAAGCCGACGCCGATCAAAGTAACCCGCGAGACTGTGGGCAAAGAACGTCTTGATGTTGTTGATACTGTCTTTCCTAACCTTATACCTTAAAGGATTGGGGATTGCGTTATTATGTCGATCCGGAATCGCTCGAAGTTCGATATGTAGCAAATTTGAACAAAAAAGGAGAACCATATTCATTCTATTATTTTGACGGGCAAACAACATCGAACGGCATTATAGTGCCCAAATCGTATTCTGCCGTTTTGCCTCGTCGTAACGACAACGTCCCGAAGAAAGGAGTTCTAGTTCCCCTTACTTTCCAATTTAATTTGGATTTCAATAAGGACCTCTTTGAAACCCCTCCCTCCGTCAAGGCAGGTCCTGATTCGTGGAAAGTGAATTAAATTTGTCGAACATCGGTTGGCCCTTGTACAAGGTAACGGCTTCGGCCAAAACGATGTGGGCTACAAATATATCACCGTCTCCGACGGTTTTCAGCATGAGATTTCCCTTTGAGACGGAGCCTTAGAGCAGAGAGGCAAAAGCGTCCGGGTCGTCGAGCGACAGTTCGATCTCAACAACAAAACAGGGAAGTGTGAATTGCAGGCCGGTTAGCTTGACCGCATCTTTTGCGGTGGTCATTAGGGCCTCTATACCTGCCTGTCGGGCCTGATCTTCGAGGCCGGTTATGTCTGATTGCAGGTAAACATGATGGTCGCGGAAAATTATGCGTTTTCTGAAGGTCGATATTTGCCCGCCGCAATAGTTCAAAAAAGCTTTCAGGATTTCCGATCCCGCAAAAGGCAAGGGTTTTTTGTCGGGATTCCTTCTGTGTTAGACGCCATCGACATCGGGCTCGTGTTCGTCGAGCGGGACGATCCTGTCGATCAGGTTATGGGCCGTGAATACCGGGGCATGGGTATTGAGATCTGATATCTCAGTTCGCAATTTCTCGATATTGCCGGCAATGTCGGCCCGGGTGATGACGATCACATCCGCCCGCGACAGGTTTTTCAGCGGTTCGCGTAAGAGGCCGGCGGGGATCATCTGGCCACCGCCAAACGGATCGGTGGCGTCAATGCAGACTATGTTGACATCGCGTTTGGCCCGGCGATGCTGGAAACCGTCATCGAGGATGAATACGGTGACGCCAAATTTTCTTTTTAGCCCATTCGGCGGCGGCAACGCGATCGGCATCGGCGATAACTATCGCTGCCCCGATCAGCTTTTGAGCTAATTCAAAAGGTTCGTCGCCCGCGGTCGGGGCGTCTGCGAGGATCTGTTTGCCGTCCGAGACGAGGACGCGATCCCGCGGGTTTTTGCGCTTGTATCCCCGGGTGAGGATACACACCGTCTCACCGCGTGCGGCCAGGATCTTTGCGATGTATGAAACGAGGGGTGTTTTACCGGTTCCGCCGGCGGTGATGTTGCCGACGCTGATCGTTCGGGCCCCGAGGTCGTGGGTCCTGAATATCCCGCGGTCGTACATCCAGTTCCGCATTTGGATGGCCTTTCCGTATATTGAACCGAGAATCGCGAGCATCGCCGTCAATTGTCAATCGTTAACGTGACGGGTGCAAGTTACTTGAAACAGTTAGTTGCGCGTCATCCGACGGCTATTTTTTGTTTGTGACCTGGATCAGCCGGTCGAGCTTGTTTTGGGCCTGGCCGCTGTCGATGCTTTGTTCGGCGAGCCTGGCGGCTTGTATCGGTTCTTTTGCAATGCCGCCGACAATTAGTGCCGCCGCGGCATTCATAACGATCAGGGACCGTGCCGCATCACGCCGCCGGCTGGCGAGGACGTCCAGAATGATGCCCGCACTTTCTTTGGCATTATTTGCTTTCAACTGCTCGATCTTTCCCGGCTTTAGGCCAAAATCCGAGGGCGAGACTGTAAATCGCTTTACGTGGCCCGCGTTGACCGTTGCGACGATCGTTTTGCCGGTCAGCGTTATCTCGTCCAGGCCATTTTCGCCGTGTACGACCCACGCGGAATCGGATCCCAACAGAGCCAGGGCTTTTGCCACCGGTTCTACGAGGGACCGATGCCAAACGCCCAGGAGCTGGCGGGAAACAGAGGCCGGATCAGCGAGCAGGCCTAAAACATTCATACAGGTTCGAAAGCCCAGGCTGTTTCTGATCTCACCCAACCGCTGCAGCTCGGGGTGAAACTTGGGCGCCGATAAAAAACAAAGCCCGCTGCCGGTCAGACTCGCCCGAGCCATTGCCGGATCGGTCGCAACTTTTACACCTAATTCGCCAAGAACGTCAACACTGCCGAATTTACTGGTGACCCCGCGATTAGATTGTTTAGAGACCGTCAGGCCGGCGCCGGCGGCAACCAGCGCGGTTGCCGTTGAAATATTAAACGTCTTTGCCGGGGACGAGCCTGTACCCGAAATATCGACCGCGGCTTTTTGAGCGACCTTTACCGGAATCGCGAGCGAACGCATAACGCTTGCCATCCCGGCTAGTTCCTCATAGGTCTCTCCTTTGGCGGTCAGGGCGGTTAGAGCGGCTGAGATCTGCCTGGGATATGTCTCCCTATCCGTGAGAATTCCAAAAAACTTTGCCGCCTCGGCTTTGTTGAGATCCTCGCCCCGGATCAGCCGCATAAGATAAGGGAACAGCGGCGTATCGGCTTTTGAACTGGTGGCTGTAACCGGTGCTGAAAGCAGCCAGTCTGACGTAGATCTCGGCATATTTAACACTTACAAGCGGGCCGGCGGTAGGATGGTGAAAGACGTAGGCCCATAATAACTATCTCAAAGGTTGAGGAAGTTTTGCAATAACTTTTTGCCGTGTTCGGTCAATATTGACTCAGGATGGAACTGAACACCCTCGATCTTTTTTGATCTGTGACGTAAACCCATGATGAGTCCGTCGGGCGATTCGGCGGAGACCTCAAGGCAATCCGGCAGGCCGTCACGTGCGACTATCAAGGAATGGTATCTCCCCGCATTAAACCCATTTGGCAGCCCGGCGAAGACGCGTTTTCCATCATGCAATGATGTTTACCGGTTTACCATGCACCGGCTCAGGTGCCCTGATCACTTTACCGCCAAAATGCTGGCCGATCGCCTGATGGCCAAGACACACGCCAAGGATCGGTACCCTGCCGGCAAACCGCCCGATCACATCCAGAGTGACCCCTGCGGCATCTGGTGTGCCCGGACCCGGTGACAGCAAGATCCTTTCCGGCCTGATCTCGTTATCGATCTCATCAACTGTGATCTCATCATTGCGAAAAATACTCATTTCCGAACCCAATTCACCCAGATACTGGACGAGATTGTAGGTAAATGAGTCATAATTATCGATAACGAGCATCTTAATAGCCTGATCTGCAATTCCTTTGGGCCGGATACGTTCTTTTATTTACTATTTTACCCATTGACTTTATCATAATCAGAACACTCAACGAGGTTGAAAAAATATGTCCCATAAACTGCTTTTCCTGGCCGCAACGTTTCTTCTTTTTGTTTCTGCTTCGGCTCAAACGACCCCTTTGCCGTCACCGACAGCTGATGACGAAAAACTTGAGAAAAAGGCGGTCGAATTTCTGCGGGAAACTTCCGCTGAGGTCGGCCGGATGCGAACAATGGAAAACCGCATCAGCTTTAACGCCGAGCTTGCGTCGCTGATGTGGTTTCACGATGAGCAGGAGGCGAAGCAAATGTATGGGGGCGTCGTCAGCGATTTTAAGCAGTTTATGTGGCAGCTCGATGCGCAAATGAACACCCCGGTCGATCCGGATGAAGAAGCGGCGACCGGCGGGATCTTCGGGGGATATGGGAAGTCAAAGGCCGAACGGAAATTTCGCATCGCGCTCGAGGTCCGCAAGCAGATAGCGATGAGCCTGGCCGAACACGCCCCGGACCTCGCATACAATTTTTACTTTGACAGCCTCAACCTGATCTCGAATGAGGTATTGAGGAAAGAGACGGAACAGTCCGACAAATATTTTGAACAGCAGTTGCTACAGCAGATAGCCGAGTCTGATGCCAAGAAGGCAGTCGAGTACGGCAAAGAGTCTATTAAGGGCGGACTGAGGCCCGGGCATATAGATCTGCTCAAGAAGATCTACGCCAAAGACACGGATAAAGGGATCGAGTTTGGCGCCGCGATCCTGAGCCGCCTCAAGAGCGGCGATGCCGCCGCTGAAAACCTCTACTTTTATAGTTCCTTGCTTACATACGGAGCCTCAAATCTCGAGGCCTCAAAAAAGCCAGGCGGAAAAAAGCCGATCTATGTACTTAGTGATCTCAGGGATATTGCCGAGCTATATGCCAAGTTTATTCTCGATGCCAACGGATCTATTGACGCCGATCAGATCCTGAGTCGGGTTGAACAGATCGAAAAGTATGCACCGGGACGAGGAAGCCAGATCAGGGCCAAATATCGAAAAGCAGGCAAATACAACGTCTGATTTCGAGACGATGACGTCAATTGCTAATACGATGATCTCGGCTGGCAACTACAATGGGGCCGTCGCGAACGCAAATTCCAACTCAGCCGTCTCTGCCGCCGATCTGGAACGCGAAGAACGGGAAAAAGCAGCCAAGCAGGTAATGGATGATGTCAAAGGCCTCGGCACCAAAGAGCTTTCAAAAGATGAGCGCGACAAGGTCGTCGCACAGGCCCGTAAAATAATCGCACAGACGCCGGGCAAAGACGGCAAGATCGTTGCACTAAGTATGCTTGCTGCCCAGGTCGCGAAAGCCGGCGATAAAGAGCTTGCCGGCGAGATCATGAGGGACGCTGAACGCCTGGTCAATCCTCAGCCAAAAAATTACCAGGATTATTTGTTTACCTGGATGCTCGCCAGCGGATACGCCGAGGTTGACCCGGACAAGGCATTTCCGCTGCTCGAAAGAACGATACTTCAGGCAAACGATACGATCTCGGCATTTGTGAAGGTGGCCGAATTTATCGATGTAAATGACGAGATGATATCTGACGGCGAAGTTCAGGTCGGGATGTTTGGCGGTTCGATGATACGGGGAATGACCCGGGGACTTGGGTCTTGGAAGCTCGACCATAAGATCAATGGCGACGGCAGATTTTACCAGGACCGCGAACCTCACCAACACCTTTGACCGAACCGAGTTGAGGGTTCTGGCAAAGATGCTCGTACTGCGTGCGGTTTTAGATAAGCAGGAAAAGAAAGACGGTATGGATGACACTACGGTCGACGAAGACAGCTACGATCTTGAAGGATACTGACGACGCCGCGCCACCGCCGCCGCCAATGCCGGCCCGAAAGCCAAATTAATTTATGCCGTAATCATGTCAGACTAGTGCCTAACAGCCAGCTGCCGCCGTCAACGACAAGAGTGACGCCATTGATATAACTTGCGGCGTCAGACGCCAGGAAGAGAGCGGCGTTTTCGATGTCGGCGATACGCCCGAACCGGCCGAGAGGTATTTTTCGGGTGATCTTTTCCTTTAATTCCGGCATAAGCAGCCGTTTCATCCCCTCGGTATCCTCGATCGGGCCGGGAGCGATACCGTTTACGCGTATTCCATGCCGTCCCCACTCCGCGGATAGATTTCTTGTAATGGCGTCGACACCGGCCTTTGCCGCCGAGACGTGGATCTGCATCGGGGTGGCGAGGTAGTGAAGCGTCGCGGAGATATTCAGGATCTGGCCTTTGGACTTTTTCAATTCTTCGAACGCCGCACGGCAGACGTTGAACGTGCCCTTTGTATCGATGTCGACGACCGTTCCGAACCCGTTAGATGAAAGCTGGTCCGCCGCACACAGAAAATTGCCGGCGGCGCCATTTACCAGGATATCGATCTTGCCAAAATGCCCCGCGGCTTTCTTTATGGCTTCTTCAACCGAGGCATAATCCCGAACGTCAGCCGCGATCGCCATACATTCGCCGCCGTTCTCTTCGATCAATTGCTTCATCGGTATCAGGTGGTCCTCATTTCGGCTAACGATAGCGAGGCTCGCCCCCTTTTCGGCAAAGGCACGGGCGACCCCGCCTGTGATGCCGGTCCCGCCGCCTGTTACAAATGCGACCTTACCCTGTAAAATGTTGTCAGCGAATACTTTTTCCATAGTTTGAGTGAATTTTAGCATGGATTTGGAACCACAGATGAACATGGGGGGAAGCAGAAATGGTGGCCGCCATGTCCACCGGCCTTCGGCAGCGCACATCGCAGTGTGTCTCGTATCTATCTGTGCCTGTTTGTCGATGCTGCTATTCACCTCGTGCTCATCGAAGCCAACCGACATGCGAGCCCTGGCTCCGGCCGACTCTCTCGTATATCTGGAGGCCAATGACCTGGCTGCAGCACTGCAGCCGATCGTTGATAGTAAGTCATTTGAGCAGGTCTGCTAAGTTCAAGCCGGACTTCTCCGCGTTAAAGGGCGTCCAGCTTGCCGTCGCGGTGACCGGATTTGAAACGTCTGAAGTAAAGCTGACCGAGGAGCAATCCGTTGGACGCATTCAACCGCACTTTGTTGCGATCGCCGACACCCACGCATGGAATTTTCAGGCCGTTGGATTTGCAGAGCAAAAGTTGGGAGGCTTTGTTGCCGACATCTATGACAGCGAGCCAACGCTCGAAAAGTCAGACAAGAACGGCGGCAAGTACTTTACCTGGACCGCTAAGGATGGCCGCAAAGCATACGCTCAGGTCATCGACAGCCTCATATATTTCGGGAATGACGAGTCGTCAATAGACAATTGCCTTGCTGTTCGCCGCGGTGAAGCTGACAGTATCGCCAAAGCCGCAAAGGTCCCGCCATCAGACCCAAACACCCTCGCATCAGGCTATGTTTCAACCGACGGTATTGCCCAGATCGCAAATATTCTCGGGATCAAACTTGCTACAGAGATGGGTGACGACCCTGAGATACAGAGTGCGATCGCCTCAGTATTGCCTCAGCTGATGAGGAAAGCGATAACCGGGATCTCGTGGACGGCTGGCAAAACCGGTGAAGGTATCGAGGATCGGTACACGATCTCGATGCCTCCGGAGGTAGCTAATGTGTTTTTCGAAACAATGACCCCGGGTGGGGAGTCAGCAAACATATTAAGCCAACTGCCCGCCGGAACGACCGATGTCACCCTATATGATCTTAAGCAGCCGCAAGTTGCGTGGCGCAGTTTGCTGCTAACTACGCAAAAGCTGACCGATCCACTTGCAGGCAAGGTTATATTGGAATTCGCGTCGTTGTTTTTCGAACCATATGGAATACGGGATCCTGAAAAATTCCTGAGTGCTGTAAATTCGAACATTGTTACAGCTAGGTTCGGGGAGGACGGCGAACGGCCGGTGGTGATAGCGATGGCAAATAGCCCGGACGTCATAAAGACCTCACTTCTGGCAGATCTTAAGCCCGACCCCAAGTCTTCCGGTGGTTCTGATATCGAAAAGTGGAGTGAAAAGGACGGTGATCTGGCGGCTGGCTTCCCGGGATCATGGGTCGTCGTCGGAGATTCCGTAGCCGTTGCTAAATGCCTAGAGGAAAAGCCGGACGGCGGCCTCGCATCAACCGAACCCGGTAAGATGCTCGGCAAACATCAAGGCAGCGTGGTAACACTGGGAACAGATCGTACCTCGACCCTGCCTTTGGTTGAAATGCTGGCTGCCGTCGGAAATAGTGAAGCTCCCGTATCGCATTACATTACCGAAACCCAATTCACAAAAACCGGTATTGAACGTCGCACAGTCTCGGATTTCGGCTTGATCGGCTCGATCATCGCGAACTCAGTGAAAACTGATAAACATAACAACTGACAGTCCGGAAGGCGGGCTTGCCCCCGCTCTTACAAATGGCTAAGAAATGGACAAACAGGAATATGCCGGGTGCATTGCACTTTGTAACGGGCAATGTCCTCGACCGTCGGCCGATCTTTAGGTATGAGAAATATTGCCGCGGATTTCTCGAAGAACTCCAAAGCCTGCGAGTCGATGGATCCTGTAAAATAATAGCTTTTGTTCTGATGCCCGACCATTTTCACCTTATTGCGAATCCAAAGAGTGGGGACATCCAGACCGCTATGGGTACTCTAAAAAGCCTTTCAGCAAAACGGATCGTTAGTCTCTCAAAAGTCGGGGCCTTTCTTAACGGTGAAGAAAATAAAGTTTGGCAGGAAAGCTTTAAGGCATTGCCGTTGTGGAGTGGCTGGATGATAAAACAGAAGATCAACTATATTCATGCTAATCCGGTGAAAGCGAACCTCTGTAATACTGCCGAGGATTATCCATGGACGAGCTTTCGCTTCTTTTATCGAGATGAAACCGATCCTATGATGGCGGTGGATAAGGAATGGTGGTGGGAAGGTGATGAAGAGAGGCTGATCGTGTCTGCAAAGAAATGGGAAGAGGAGCGGAGGGATCAGCTTACAGAAATAATTGAAAGGAATAGAAGTAGGAATAGCTCCTGACTTTGAGGAATAGGGAGCGGGGGCAAGCCCGCCTTCCTGACTGTCTATGGGTTACTTTCAATTCGCCTGGTAACTTGAAGCTTTGGCTAAAGTAAGAATTTATTTCTTTTTTGCTTCTTTCTTCAGCCTTCTGACATTCTTTTCGATCCAGGTTTCGGCTTCGTCATAATACGCAAATTTCTGTTCGTCGCGTTTGAACGCGGGGGTGTGGTTGTATCGCCGGCCGTTGATGTGTTTTGTGGGGTGAGCGATGTGGAGCATTTCGTGAAAGACGACATATTCAACGACATACTTAGGCACGGTCAAAGAGTCGAGGGAACGGCTGATGGCGACGTGGTCGTGGGTGGCGTCGTGGTGGCCAAGGATGCGATAAGTTTTCTTTGCGGACCAAGTGAGGGCCGGTTTGGGGATGGCGTTGCCGAAATAATTTTCATTTAGTGCGGCAAATATTTCGTCGAGATCATACACCGTCCCTTTGGACGTCGTGACCACTTTGCGGCCGCGGGAGCGTTTATTGTCAGACGCTCTCTCACGTACCTCGGCGGTTTTGACGTATGCGGAATATATTTCGCGGGCACCCGGCGGGATCCTTTTTCTCAATAGTTTTCCAACCAGGATAAAGGCTAGGCCTTTGTGAGAGGCAAGCGGCATCTCGCGGCAGATCTCGCCGATACGCACAAAAACTTCGCCATCGCGCACGCGTATCGTATGATTTATGCTGATATACGGGTAAAATGAAAGATGGATCGGCGGAAGCTCGCGTTTCGGGTCGAACCATAGAAACGCCTCTTTGTAGTATTCTCCGATCTGATCGAGTTTATTTGACACAACAGTGTTGTACTTTATTTAACGATTTTTCTTGACACTTCGGCTAACAAAATGCTATCCCTTTATATGGGAACAGCATACAGCCGTCTGGCGGTATGCAACAAACTCACCCAAAAAGAATGACTGTCCATGATGCCAAATCAGGCAGCGAGAGAAGTTCCGGGTTCCCTGATTCTCGCGGACAGGTTATCTTAACGGCCATTATCAACGAACACTTTGTCACGGGCGAACCTGTTGGTTCCAAGGTACTTGCAGAAAAGTTTGCCAACCTCAGCGGTATGAGTTCTGCTACTATCCGCAACGTGATGGGTGAACTGGAAGATATGGGGATGCTCGAACAACCCCACACCTCCGCCGGACGCGTTCCGACTGATAGTGGATACCGGTTTTACGTTGACAACCTGTTGGGGGTCTTGAGTATTTCGAACGACGATCTTTTCCGGATCGGAGAAGAATATGGTTTGAATTCGCAGGATCTTTCGGAAACGCCCGACCGGTTGATGGAACGTACTTCCCACTTGTTATCGGCTCTTTCTAATAATGTAGGCATCGTGGTATCGCCGTCTTTGGCGAGTGATCGCCTGCAGCATATCGAGTTTGTCAACTTGAGCGACAACCGGATACTCGTCGTACTGGTCTCGGCCCCGAATATTGTGCATAACAAGATAATTCGGCTAAACGTGACCTTTGCAAAAGACGAGCTGGACCGCACGGCTAATTACTTAAATTCGGAATTTGCCGGAAAAAGTTTGGCCGAGATCCGTGCAGAGATCATTACATTAATGCACGAGGAAAAGGCCCTTTTTGACAAATTGCTTCAAACGGCCGTAATTCTGTGCTCTGAGAGTATTGAGGACGATGACCGGCTGGGTGAAGTTTTCGTGGACGGCACGTCGAATATCCTGACGAAACGCGATTTTGCCGACCTCGAACGCCTGCGTGAGCTATTGCACACGATAGGCGAAAAGTCGCGATTGATGCAGATCCTAACCGAGTGTATCGAACGTGACGCAACTGCCCAGGGCGACGTCCAGGTCGTCATAGGCAGCGAGAACCGGACGCCTTCGTTTCAAAATTGTACGCTTATCTCGGCTCCTTACAGGATAGGCAACAGTTCGGCGATCGGCACCTTAAGCGTTCTGGGCCCAACCCGGATCGAATATGCAAGGATGATCTCAATAGTCAGCTACGTCGCCCGCACACTCGAGAAAATGATGTCGCAAGATATTTCATCAAACTAGACACCATTCTCCCAATATTCAATGAATTCAAATAAAGAAATTAAAGAGCCGGAAGATTCCGTTGAAGAGATCCAAGCCGAAAATACATCATCGGTGGACGATTTTATCAAGGAACTCGAAGCGAAGGAAAAAGATCTGCATATCACGGCAGACTATAAGATCGAGCTCGCGGAATCTGATTACGACATCGAGACGGTCCCCGATTTTGTTCAGCAAGATCTGGCCAAACCAGCTGTTGATCAGTCGGGCCCGCCGGCAACGGCCGGGGCAAAGCCGCGGATCTATGAGCTTGAAAAGGAAGTCGAAGCTCTAAAAGACAGGATCGCGAACCTCAGAATGGAACGAAACGATATCCAGGAAAAGAGCGATCGCCGGCTAAAAGACTTTGAAAGCTACAAGTATCGTATGGACCGCGAGCGGCGCGGGGCTTTTATAAACCAGATCGGAAACCTCGCACAAAAAATGCTGCCGGTGCTCGATAATCTCGATCGGGCCGTGCATTCGACCAATGAATTGTCACCGGAAAAACGTGAAGAATTCAAGCAGTTTCTTGACGGCATATCGCTGGTTAACAAGCAGGTAAATGAGGTTTTTGCCGAGATGGGCGTTGAGCCTATCGCGACTGTTGGCGAGACATTCGATCCTAATCTTCACGAAGCTGTATCGACCGACGAACGTACCGATATGCCTGCGAACACTATTTCGGTTGAGATGCTCAAAGGGTATCGTATCGGCAACATGGTCATTCGCCATTCGATGGTAAAGGTGACGAAGTCGCCGCAATCGAATAACGAAGAAATGCAGGATGACGCGGCCGACGAGCCGATGGAACCGATCGCGGAACCCACCGATCTATTACAAGACGATACTTCGCAGGACGAGGAATAAGACTTTTCAGCAAACGCGTTACTACTAGTAGAGGAAATCAAGATTATGGGCAAAGTAATAGGAATAGATTTAGGCACGACAAACTGCTGCGTCTCCGTATTAGAGGGCGGCACCGTCCAGATCATTTCGAACAAAGAGGGCGGCCGCACGACGCCCTCAGTTGTCGGTTTTACCGACAAGGATGAACGTCTGGTCGGCCAGATCGCTAAGCGTCAGGCTGTGACCAATTCTGCAAATACACTCTACGCGGTCAAACGTCTCATCGGCCGCAAGTTTGACGCGCCAGAGGTCGAAAAGATGCGGCAAACGGTGCCATTTGAGATCGTTAAGGCGCCAAATGGCGACGCTCATATTCGCGTACTGGATCGCGTTTATAGCCCTCCTGAGATCTCAGCGATCGTGCTGCAGCGGCTAAAGATGGCCGCCGAAGAATTTCTCGGGGACAAGATCACCGAGGCAATTATTACCGTTCCGGCATATTTTGACGACATGCAGCGGCAGGCCACGCGTGACGCGGGTAAGATCGCCGGACTCGAGGTAGAACGCATAATTAACGAGCCGACGGCCGCGGCGCTCGCCTATGGCTTTGGCAAGAGTAAAACAGAGAAGGTAGCTGTTTACGATCTCGGCGGCGGAACATTCGATATTTCGATCCTCGAGATCAACGACGGTGTTTTCGAGGTTCTTTCAACATCGGGCAACACATTCCTCGGCGGTGAAGATTTTGACCATCGCATTATTGATTGGCTGGTCGAGGGCTTCAAAACAGAACACGGCATCGACCTCCACGGTGACCGGCTTGCGCTGCAGCGTCTAAAAGAGGCCGCAGAACGCGCGAAATGCGAGTTGTCGAGTGTTTCTGAAACGAATATCAGCCTCCCGTTCATCGCTGCCGATGCGAGCGGCCCAAAACATATCAGTGCGACACTATCCCGCGAAAAGTTTGAGGAGTTGGTGCAGGACCTCGTCGAATCTTCAGTCGAGCCCTGTCAAAAGGCTCTATGGGATGCGAAACTGCAGCCCACAGACATCGACAAAGTGATACTCGTCGGCGGCCAGACCCGTTCGCCGATCATAACGAAAACTGTAACCGAGGTTTTTGGCAAAGAGCCCTCGACTGAGATCAACCCTGATGAGGTAGTGGCGATGGGGGCTGCGATCCAGGGCGGAGTGTTGACCGGCGATATCAAGGATATTGTGCTGTTGGACGTATTGCCGCTGAGCCTTGGCCTCGAGACCCGCGGCGGACTGTTCGTCAAGCTTATCTCGCGTAATTCGACGATCCCGCTCAAGAATACGATGACATTTACGACCGTTGTCGATAACCAGCAGTCGGTCGAGATCCATATTTTGCAGGGCGAACGCGAGATAGCGAGTGCCAATCGCAGCCTGGCCAAATTTGAGTTGGTCGGAATTCCGCCGTCACCGAGGGGCGTTCCCCAGGTTGATGTCTCGTTCGAGATCGACGCCAATGGTATCGTCAGCGTTTCTGCAAAGGACAAGATGACAGGCCTCGAACAGGCCGTTCAGATCACGCCGTCATCCGGCCTCGCACCGGAAGCGATCGAGAAGCTGATCATCGAGGCCGAAACGTCGATAGAAAAAGACCGCGGCGAAAAGGAATTGATCGTTGAGCGAAACAGGCTCGATACGCTGATCAGGAACGCCCGCCGGGCGATGGCCGAGATCGGCAAATCGTTTGACCTTGAGGAGCAGCAGGCGATCAACGGCGTCCTTAATGAGGCCGATGAGATGCTGACCTCCGAGAGCCTCGATGAGATCAAGGTCCAGCTGGACAAGGTCGAGGGGGCCGCAAACCGCATCACCGCCTCAATGCTGATGATGGCATAGGGCACCGGCACTTGAGAAAATGCGGCGAATACCGCAAAATCATTAAAGCGTCAGTTCAATAAATTTGAGCTGGCGCTTTGTCTGTAGAGATCAGGCTCTTTTCGAGTGGTAAAATGATCCTTCGGCAAATTACGACCGGCCTATGTCCAAACGAGATTATTACGAAATACTTGGCGTGACCCGAACCTCAACCGAGGTCGAGATCAAACGCGCCTACCGTACACTTGCTGTCCAGCATCATCCTGATAAGAATCCGGACGATCCCCATGCAGAAGATAAGTTTAAGGAGGCCGCCGAGGCATATTCGGTATTGTCCGATGCACAGAAGCGAGCGTCCTATGACCGCTTTGGCCATCAGGGAGTTGGAGCGGGTTCCGCCGGGTTTGACCCGGGTTTCTCTAATATCGAGGACATATTTGATATTTTTGGCTTTGGCGACATGTTCGGGCAACAGGGCCGGCGGCGGACGACCGTCCAGCGGGGGTCTGACCTGAGATATGACCTTGAGATCTCACTCGAGGATGCCGCAACCGGCCGCGACGAAAAGCTTCGCATCCCGCGCCTAGAGAAATGTGATGAGTGTGACGGCAGCGGTGCCGAAAAGGGAACCCACGCTGAGACTTGCATCACATGCGGCGGCAGCGGCCAGACGCGATATCAACAGGGCTTTTTCAGCGTAATGCGGACATGCTCTAATTGTCAGGGGCAGGGCCAGATAATCAAATCGCCGTGTCAGAAATGCCGTGGTGCCGGCCGCACAGAGAGCGAGCGGACCATCGAGATCAAGATACCCGCGGGCGTCGAGACCGGTTCACGCCTGAGGGTCACCGGCGAAGGCGAAGCCGGGGTGAACGGCGGCCCCCGGGGCGACCTGTTCGTCGTGATCCACGTTCGCGAACATGAAAGCTTTGAGCGGCAGGGAGCAAATCTCTATTCAGCCGTCCCGGTGACCTTTGCGCAGGCTGCTCTCGGCACCGACCTTAAGGTCAAAACGCTCGATGGCGAAGAAGACTTAAAGATACCGGCCGGAACCCAGACCGGAACAATTTTTCGCGTAAAAGGCCGCGGTATGCCGAACCTAGGCGGCCGCGGGCACGGCGACCTCTTTGTCGCCGTGACGCTGGTCACGCCAAAGACCCTCACAAAAGAACAGCGAAAACTGCTCGAACAACTCGCTGAGATCGAAGACGTTGATTTCTCAGACGAATCTTTCATCGACAAGGTCCGGAATATCTTTGGATGATCTGATCGCGGGTCATGGTCGCGGCCGAGAATTCAAAAATATTTGGCCGATGCCGGATGGCCGCCGCTCCTCCACCCTAGCGGATCTACCCGTATTAAAATCGCCCTGCCAGCGACGATAACCAATGAAACACCCAGAAATACTCAGTACATCTCGTGCGGGTCGATAGCCGGTTAGTGTTAAACACCCTGACGGCAAAATCGATCCCGGTCCCCGTATCATCGCTTTTTTTAAGTTCTGTCATCCTCCGAACAGTCAACCCCGCTTGTTAGCGTTAATCTTATAGAAAAGGGAGGAAAACAAAATGTCAGGACCAAACAAAGATAAAGTCGAAGGTAAGATAGACCAGGCAGCTGGTTGGGTAAAGGACAAAGCGGGCGAGGTCACGAATGACCGCGAACTTGAGGCGGAGGGCGAAGCTCAGAATGCCAAGGGCCACGCAAAGGAAAACTGGGGCAAATTCAAGGGCGGCGTTGCTGACGCGGTCGAATCGGTCGGCGATGCCATTCGCGACTCTTAAACTCGGGTACTACCTTGCGTTTGGAGAATACTCCAGAGGCCGACGCCGAAGGGCGTGGTCTTTTTCTTTGCCAGAGAGCCTCAAATTGGCAGAATCATCTAACAACGCCTGCCCCTTCTCGCTCAGCTTTCCGGGTTTAAGCGTCATTGATCACGACGTACATACGAATAGTAGATAACGATCCCGATAACCGCGCTTATGGCCAGGAAGGTATTGGTAAAAATAAATACAATATTTCCAGTGCCGATGCTGTAAATAACGAAACCAATAGACGCGGCCAGCTGACCGATAAAAAGCCATTGGGAAACGCCTTTGTGCGTGCCTAGTTTCCACTGTTTATGGATCTGAGTTATTAGGGTGATGAGCAAGATCAGGGAACTGGCCCAGCCGATTATCTCTATATTAGGGAATTTTGCAGCCATCATTCGCCGCTCTCTTCGTTTTCAGCGAGCGTGTTTTCGTATTTGATAGCAACGCGGATCCGCCGGTAAATGCTCATCCACTGGTTCGCGATCCATGGAAGAGCGAAAAACGCGATCACGTATCCACGCCAGTCATCAAACAGCAGCCGGAACCCCGAAAGGCAGAGCACGCCTAGCGTCACCCAATGACTAAAACAGTACTCGCAAGTAAATACGTAAAAGAATTTTCGCCCGATGATCGACCTGCTTTTTTTGCTCGCCGCAACGCAATAGTCATGAAATTCGCTAAACACCTCCTCCTGAGTAACGGTCCAGGCGATCGATGCCACAACGATCGATAGTATTATCAGCGAATAGATTTGTTCCGAAAATTCCATGCTGGCACACAGATCTTAACCAACTTGTTCTTGAGAACGTTTATTCTCCATATGTAGACCTCACCCATTGAAGGTTTTGCTATTTGATTGAGGATCACATCCGGATCTTTTTCCTTCCATCACGCTGGCCATCACGCTGGCTCTTTTTGTATTATTTTCCGAAACACCTAAATTTTCCGCGACCGGGTGTTCGATCGTGAGTTTCGTAACAATGTTCGGGCCGGGCTCGGAGACAGGATACCCAACAGGTCTGCCGCAGCGGCCGACCCCCGGGGCCGAGCCAGGCCCGAATTCGCGCGGAGACTTTTTTAGCACAGCCTCCGTCCAAATCAAAATAACTGCGGTTGGCGGCCAACGTTTTGAAGTTACAGCTTCCTTAAAGCTGTGTATGTAAGTTTCAATACAATTGCGGGACTCCGACTGGCAAAGGAAGGGTCGCTGCCCGTTTAGTGTGCGAAGTTTTATTGCAGTCGGCTTTTAACCGCTTCGCTGACCATGCGGCCGTCGGCTGATTTGCCGGTGAGGTGGGCAATTGCGGCTTTCATGACGGTGCCCATGTCTTTAATTGAAGAGGCTCCGGTTTCGGCAACGGCGGCGTCGACGGCAGCGTTGATCTCATCGGCAGAAGCGGCCTGCGGCAGATAAACTTCAATGTGCGCGATCTCGGCTGCTTCTTTGGCAGCAAGCTCCGCGCGGCCGGCCTTTTCATAGCTCTCGATCGAATCGCGGCGCTGTTTGACAAGCGACTGCAAGGCTTTTGTGATCTCTTCGTCTGTCAGTTCGCCGCCCTTTTCGATCTTGCGGTTCATCAGGTTGGCCTTGACCATTCTAAGGGTCGAGAGTTTGTCGGCTTCTTTAGCTTTCATCGCTGTTGTCAGGTCAGCAATGATCGTGTTCATCAGGCTCATATCTGCAAGTCTAATGAACCGGGTCTGTTCAGGCAAATGAGACAGCGTGTTGGAAGACGGGCGCTGATATTTCTTGCCCATATTCTAAGGCTGCGATATTATCCCATCAGATCAGCAATGATCCTGAGCAAATGATGAGAATTACTCCTTATTTCGGTTGGGTTTTGACGGTATTCGTTCTTACCGGCATTATGGTTGGCCAGGATGCGTCCAATTCGACACCGCCTAAGATCATCAATATTCCCGCTCCGGATTATTCCGAGGCCGCGAAAAATGCAGGTGTAAGCGGCGATGTTTTTGTAGTGGTTTTGATCAACAAAAAGGGAATTGTGACCGTAAAGGATGCCTACGGCCCTCCCGCTCCGTGTTCCAACCTTGACGATCATTTTACAGGCGAAGTGCGCGAAGCAGCCATTGCTGCTGCGAAAACCGCAATATTTGAACCCGCGACTTATAAGGGTAAACCGGTGGAAAAAGGTCTAATTATTAAATACCACTTCGATCCAACAGAAAAAGGGCAGTCGACGATAGGTGGCGAGTCCGGCTCAAGCGACCCATCTCAGCCGCGAATAAGGCCTAAGGCCATCAACATACCCAAACCCAAATATCCAAGCAGTTGGGGACATATCGGCGGAGTCGTCGTTGTAAATATCGTTATCGGCGAAAACGGCAGCGTGCTCTATGCCGGTGCGGTCTCAGGACACGCTGATCTCAGACGTGCCGCCGTCGAAGCAGCCTGCAAAGCAACCTTTACGCCCCCAACCCTGGGCGGCAAACCGATTAGGGTGGTATGGAAGATCGAGTACAATTTCTACTACTATTATGAGAAGGGCTGACATATCAGCCCCATCTCAAGCCCGTCCACCGCACTATATCCAGCTACAGGCCATTAAATACGGGAAAACCCTCTGCGTGAGCTTATCGCCGTTGTGACGCCCGCCAATCGCACCCCTCGGCAAAGGCGAGCCAATTGCCAGGCGCGGGCATTGCCGGATATGGTAAGCTGTCAGTTCTTTTATGAAGCTTCGCTGGCGATTTGGAATTATTGCAGGCCTGTTTTTAGTGGTCTTTTCGCTGTACCCGCAGCTTAAGATGTTTTATCTTCGCGGGGCTGAGTGGAATGGTAATTATGCTTACAACGATATCGACGAAGTTGCCTACGCGGGGTATCTCAAAGCACTGATTGACGGGAGGCCGCGTAAGAACGACCCCTATACCGGGCGGGACGATTCCCCCGATAACCCGCAGCCCGAATCGCTATTCTCAATACAATTTGCTGCACCCTATACGATCGCGATCCCGGCACGGTTGTTTGGTGTCGGGGCGCCGTGGGCAATGACCATTTCCGGGGCGGTGGCGGCTTTCCTGACAGCCCTGGCAATTTTTTGGTTATTGGGGGTGGTGACAGGCGATTCGCTGTTTGCTATGGCCGGCAGCCTTGTTGTGCTGTGCGGGGGTGCGCTCTTTGCGGGTGAAGGGGCCATCGGCGAGGTGCTCTGGGACGGCTTTTCGTATCCGTATTTTCCGGGATTCCGCCGGTACATACCGGCTATGGCATTTCCCGCATTTTTTGTGATACTGGGTTTGGTGTGGAAGCTGGTCGGAAGTGGACCGGACGGGGCGGCGCATGGTGAGTTTGCAGGCGATCGGCGTCTTGACGGAGCAGACGATATAGATCAGCCAAATGCTGCCGCCGGCGGCTCTGACTGGTTCGACGGCCGCAAGCCATTACTGATAGTGCTGGCCTCGATGGCATTCGGCTATACGGTCTTTTCTTATTTCTTTGTCTGGACGACAGCGGCAGCTTGGCTCGGCTGCCTGGGCGCGTGCTGGCTTATCGCCCGGCCTGAGGGCTTTCGAGTGGGCTTAAGGCTGCTCATTGGACTCGGTGTCGGCTGCACACTATTGCTCATTCCGTATGCGTATCTACTCTCAAATCGCTCGCGGTCGATGGATGACGTGCAATTGCTCGTTAATACGCACGCACCAGACCTTACCCGCACGCCCGAACTGATCAGCTTTGTTGTTTTGGCGGTGATAGCCTCAGGGGTGATATTTAAGGTTTTCGATCTGAAGGACCGTGGAACCTTGTTTGCAGCTTCTCTTGCCCTGACGCCGATCATTGTATTCAACCAGCAAGTTATCTTTGGCCGGGCCCTTCAACCGATCCATTACCAGGTGTTTATAGGCAATTATGTCGCGGGCCTCGCGGTTGTGATGACACTCGGGATCATTTGGCGGCAGGTAGCTGGAAGAGAAGCCTGGCCTGCGAGGTTTGCCCTGGTGTTGCTGGCCCTGGCAGCTGTTACATGGGGATTTGTCGAGTGCCATTTCACTGTACGCGTTCTCGATGATGTAAATGTCGCCCGGGATGAGGCATATCCGGTTGCCCAGAGATTGGCAGAACTGGGAAGGGCTGATCCCGGATCGCATCACCGGGTAGTTCTGGATCTCAGTTTGGCCGAATCTGACGACTTGCCGACAATAGCGCCTCAGGCCGTGCTGTGGGCCAGGCACCAGCATGTATTTGCTGGCGTAACCGTACGGGAGAATAAAGAGCGATATTATCAATACCTTTACTACTCAGGTGTGGGTGGAGAGCAGCTTGCCGATGGCATGAAACACCGCGGCGATTTTGTATCGATGATCGCCCTTTTCGGCTGGGGCCGTCACACAGACAGGTTAAATTCTGATTTTAAGCCGCTTACATTTGGTGAGATCGATGACGAGGCAGCCAAATATACGGATTATGTCGATAAGTTTGACGCTTGCGGGCCGGATGTCGTTCGACTCGATTATCTGATAGCACCGGCTGAGCCCTATCTCGAGAATATCGATAAGTGGTATCAGCGGGATGAAGGTGAGACATTCGGCAAATACACCCTTTACAAGCTCACACTTCGATAAATGACCGCAAAAAAAAGACCGTCCTGATGGACGGTCGCATTTTTGTATTACTAAATATAAAAACTACTTAAGCGGCCAAAAGGTCGTTTGAAGTTTCGGCAAAAACTCGTCTGCCGTTTAAAGCATCGTCGATAATTTCACGAACTGCCGACGCATCAGGATTAACATCCATACGGGCACATGCCCTGAGATGTCTGATGATGCCTTCCGCTGCGATCTCCACAGCGTCCCCGGCCAATTTTGAAAAACGGCGTGCCTGAATATGGTCAATTTGCAAAACTCTGTCCTGCAATGTCATTGGTCTAGCTGCTGCCACTTTTTATTCTCCTTTTGTATAAATCTCCATCCTTTCTGGGGGAGAGTTTCTGTCTTGCAGATATCTACAAAACAAATCGGAAAAGAGTGCAAAATCACTTTTCCGAACTACAAGTTGAAATTCCCAGCGATAATACTGCCGAAAACTATTTCTAAGCCCCTCATCTCAACCGTAACGAAATGTTAACAAAAAAAAACACGAATGTCACTACTTTTTTTTCGAGATTGTGATTTTTTTCTCAAAATAGTCGGTGGCACAAGAAAAACCGGCAAACCACAAGATTTGCCGGTTAGGCGAAAAATTAACACAAAATCAAGTATTACTAGGCAACGGCATCTTTCATAGCTTTGCCTATGCTGAACTTGACGGTGGTCTTTGCCGGGATCTTGATCACGGCGCCCGTTGCGGGGTTGCGACCGTCACGCGCCTTTCGATGCGTCTTCTTCAATTTACCGAAGCCGGGAAGTGTGAACTCTCCGTTGGTTTTTACTTCGCTTGTTGCAAGAGATGCGAGAGCGTCAAACATAGCTTTGACGTCCGTTTTCTTGCAGCCGCACGAATCCGCCAAGCTGCTGATAATTTCCGTCTGTGTCATACGAGCCATAATTTATCTAACCTCCAATTTGGTTGTGAATATATACTTTCTCAATACAAGAATTTGCCGGCAAAATACGCTTTGGCAAAAAGGGGGAAAACCTCCAGCCATAGAAGTCGTGACTGGTCGGGGCGGCAAGATTCGAACTTGCGGCCTCACGGTCCCAAACCGTGCGCACTACCAGGCTGTGCTACGCCCCGTTTGTTTCACACTAGAAACGATTCCAAGTGTCGAATTCTATGCCCGAAAAACGCCAAGGTCAAGTCAAATCGCCATAAAATCGCGTAAAAACGGGATTATTTGATCAAATGCGTTAGCTCGATGGCTAATTTTCTGTTTAATTGGGTTCTTTAGTTCGCCAAAGGTCAGATCGAACCCATCGGGAATAAATATCGGGTCGTAACCAAATCCATTTTCCCCGCGCGCCTCCTTAGCGATCACTCCCTTACAAATACCGTTTGCCGAAAATAACAACTTGCCTTCGGCATCTGCAAATGCCATCGAGCAGACAAATCTCGCCGATCGGTCACGATCACCAGTGAGCTCTAACTCGCCGAGCAATTTTGCGATCTTTTTATCAAAACCTGTAGTGTGTCCCCCGTACCTGGCGGACATTACACCCGGGCGGCTATTCAGCGCTTTTACCTCAAGGCCCGAATCATCTGCAATGGTCATAATTTGTGCCTGGCGGGCATAACCGCGGGCCTTTAAGGCCGCGTTCTCGGTAAAGGTGCTTCCAGTTTCTTCTATATCGTAAATGTAGCCGAAATCGCGGAGGCCAAGAATATTTACGGGGATATCCGACAAGAGGCCCTTAAGTTCACGAAGTTTCCCCTCATTTGTCGTTGCGACCAGCAATTGAGATCTCTCAGTCTGCATACCCATGATCAGCTATCCAACCATCAGTATAGGTGCAGATCGCAATGTGCAAAAGCGTGTGCATTGCCTGTCTGAGATGCGAAAGGGGTGCGCCCGAGTGGGATTTATCGCACGTTTACGACATTTATCTTGCCAAAATCGGGGCAAAAAGGTATAAATTAAGTAGAGGCGCATGCCGGCTCTTACCACCTTCTCTCACCGCATCCTTCGAGGAATTCTCAAAATTGGCAGTATTATTAGACAATCCTGCAGATACGCGTGTCAGGCAAGCTGTCATTCCGACAGATGTACGGCACGATCTTTTGGTGACGGCAGATAACATGGGTAATGAGGCAGCGGTGGAACTTGGTATTTGGCTTTCGGGCCTCGAGAGCTTTTTGAGCGCCGGACATTCATTCGGTGCACGGGGGCGTGCGAATGTACTGATCGACACTTCAAAGGAGTTTGAACTCACCCATTCCACCCTTTTGCGGTGTCTGAATCTTAACGTCCGCCTGTCCGTGAAAAATGGACCAGATGCCGCCGCCGATCTGATAATTTCTCATGCTCTGACACCCCGTGAACTTGATGAGTTCGGGGCAGTGCTTCGCGATCTGATCCCTATCGGAGAATGCATCAAGCGTGCCGAGCCGATCAGTATAGGCGAATGGATCGCCTGGCGAAATCTGCTGACCGAGAGGTTGTTCGGACAGGTCGCGTGTCGAAAATTGATCCGTTATGCGGAGGATAGCGGTGGACGGTATTTGCCGGAGCCGCTAAAGAGTTTTGCCGAAAGTTCAGACGTAATGATGCCGGAGCAGGCCGAATTGGCGCTCGTACTTCCGCGGTTTGCAAAGATATTGAGATGGCTAAGCGTTATAGGTGAGATGCTCCAAGCAGACGAACCGCTCAAGCCGGCCTTGCTGATCTTTTCGCGGGTCAATGAACAGATCCTAGAACTCATTACCTATATTAATAATCGGCTTGAACGCTTTCCGAATGAAGAAGCAGAACTGTTTACCTCTCTCGATGGGGCCTCGTATATAGCCTCAATGGAACTCAAAAAGGTCTACACTCAGGAATTGGCGGGATTGATCCAGATTCGGCCAAGCCCCTCGATCTATTCGGGGATGGAAACCGCATATTCGGTTTTGAACGAGTGTTTTAGGCAAATATTGGCGGGAATGGTAAGGTTCGTTGATCCGTCGGTCGATGGGTCTGCATTGTTTCCGAGTTTCAAAGTTAACTTTGAAAGATCTTTTGCATTGCGCGAAGAACTTTGGAAATTGGTCACACTAACGAAGTCGGCAGAAAAAGATCCCGAAAACCGAAAGATCGATCTGTTGAACAAAGGGTTGCGCGATTTTATGGGCGGTCCGGTTCGATACCTTTTTTTCAAAGACACCGAGACCGTCGAGCGATTTGTCGAAGAGATACGGGTAGCCAAACAAGAGAGAGATCTGGTGCCGATCCTTCATCGGTTTGGGGCCTACCTTGAGACACTATTCGGTCAAGTGAATATGCGTGCTGTCCTGGAGAATCACCCCTTCGACCGCGGCCGGTAAACCTATTGTCCCCGAAGTGTCGCCAGCGGTTTTCGGAATAGAACGTCAAAGCTTGCGGCTACACCCACAAAGGTAACAAGCAGGGTAGTTATTAACACCCCCGCTATAGTTAAGACCGGGTCGAAATTCCATTCGATATCGAGCAGGTAGCGGCTCACAATAAACGACAGGGTAACTGCAAAACCCGTCGCGATCGAACCCGCCAAAAATCCCAATAGTCCGTATTCAGCGAACAATATCGTTGTAAGCGTTCGTCGATTTGCGCCAAGTGTTTTTAAAACGGCATTTTCATAAATACGTTGGGATTTCGTGAGTGCGACAGCACCGATAAGGATCAAGATCCCGCTCAACAGCACAAAGCCGCCTACGAATGAGACAGCCAGCACGAAGTTACTGATCAGACGGTTAACCGCAGCGATTATGTCGGCAACGTCAAAGATCTGCACATTTGGGAATTTATCAAGGATCTCTCTCTGAAGCCGCTGACGTTCCGTCGCAGGAACATGTTTGAGGATGGTTGCCGCAAAGCTTTGCGGTGCCTTTTCGAGAGACCCCGGCCGGAAAACAAATACAAAGGCGGTCCGTGTATTCCGCAGATCGATCTTTCGTATATTCGAGATACGGGCAGTGATCTGCCGCCCGGAGATGTCAAAGGTAATAGAATCGCCCGGTTCAACCTTTAGCCTCTCGGCCATGACCTCCTCAACTGAGACCTCAGGGACGTCGGTTTGCGGGGTTTTGCCCCACCAATTTCCAGCAGCGATAGTTTCATTCTCATCCAGATCCGTGCGGTACGTAATGGCAAATTCGCGGCCGATCTGTCCCTGCTGCTGCCTTACTTCCCGCTGCTGATAGTCAACCGAGTTGCCGTTAATATAGGCGATACGGGCGCGAACGGTGGGGATAGAGTCCGGCTTCTCGCCGATACTTTGTTCGATCGCTTGCAAAACGCCATCGACCTGACTCTTTTGAATGTCGACAAAGATCAGGCTGGGCAGCCGTTCATTCTTAGTGAAATCGAACTCCCGCACCAGGTTAGTTTGCATTGCCTGGACTGCGAGAACGACAAAGGCCCCCAATCCGACTGCTAGCAAAATGATTCGGGTCTGATTGCCGGGCCGGTACATCGAGTTGATAGCCTGGCGTACAGAAAATGAGCCGAAGCTCGCAGCCTTTCTCAATGTCCACATCAAAACTGCTGCTGCGAAATAGAGGACCAGGCCGGTTGCTGCCAAACCGCCGAGAAACAATGCACCGACTAACAGCGAACCAGCCTGCCAAACGGCGAGGCCGAGCAGGGCTGCCAGGCAGAATGCTCCGAAGATCCATTTCGTCCAATCCAGCTTAGAAATATTTACGTTGTTTTCGTCACGGAGCAAAAGCTTTGGCTTGATAGACCTTATCTGAAGGAGCGGCAATGCAGAAAAGATCAGCGAAATCAACACACCCAGGACCATGCCCTGTGAAGCGGTCGAAAGATTGACGAGATAACTCATTTTCGCCGGCAATGCATCGGTAAATCGCCATTGGGCCAACCAAAGCCCGCATTGGGCGAGGAAAACGCCGAATACGCTGCCCAGCAGCCCGAGCGAAAGTATCTGGAGCAGATAGACCGTGATGATACGGGTTCCGCTTGCACCGAGGCATTTGAGTACGGCGACGGTCTTCCGTTTTTGCTCGACGAATGCCCGTGCGACGTTCCACACGCCTACTCCGCCCAATACAAGTATGAGCAGGCCGGTCAGTGACAGATAATTTTCGATCCGCGTAAACTGGTCACCCAGATTCTGCTGCTGCTCACGGTACGAATTTACCTGAATCGTCGTACCCTTTAATGTGTCACGAAGCTGGGTGACAAGATCAGTAGGGTTATCTGAAGTCCTGTAAAGGATCCGGCGGCGGATGCGGCTCGTGGTGCGAGTGATACCGGCGCCGTCAAAGGCTTTTTTTTCAATAAAAACACGGGCTCCCAGACGAAATCCGCTAGAGCCGCCTGGTTCCTCGTCAAATGAAGCTGCGTATCTCGAATTCACCCTGTCCAAGACGAAGCTTATCGCCGATACCGACCTTTAGCTCTTCGAGCAAGATCTTAGCTATCACGGCACCGTTGTTCTCAAGCAGATGGTAATCAAACGGTTCGCCGGATGAGAGCGTGAATGTTCCGACCAGCGGGAATGTCGGCTCGATCCCCTTGAGTTCGACAAACTCGATCGATCCGTTAGCCGGGTCGACTGGCCTGGCCATGATCGCAGTTGTAATAGTTTCATTCCTGGCTTCGACGATCGGAAAACTGGAAATTACATCTTCGATCTTTGTCAGGTCACTTGGCGAGAAATCATTCGTCGAGGTAACTTCGATATCGGCCGTCATCAGAGCCCTCGCGTCATTACCGACCACTTTCGTAAGATTTTGTATCAGCGAACGCAGTCCAACGATCGAACCCACACCTAGGGCAATACACAGGAAGAAAAACAAAAGTCTTCGCCATGATGACCTGATCTCACGTCGGGTTAGGTTGAGGATAAAGCGCATGTGGGTGAAGAAGTCTAGGAGGTCTGGGAAGTCTCGAAAGTATAAGACTTTTGAAAAGCACCTTGATCATTAGCTGTGTCGCTACTGACCTGTCCGTCAGTAAGGATGATCTGACGTTGAGCTTGCTCGGCCAGGGCCGGGTCGTGGGTTACAAGGATGAGAGTTACTTCATTTTGTCGATGAAGCTCCTTCATCAGGTCAAAAATATGCTGGCCATTTTTGGAATCGAGATTGCCGGTGGGCTCATCGGCCAGGAGGATCTTCGGCGAATTGGCAAAAGCCCTAGCTATGGCTACACGCTGCTGTTCGCCGCCAGAAAGTTCCGCCGGGTAATGGTGACCGCGATTTGTGAGGTCTACTTTTTTGAGAAGCATGTCGGCCCGTTCACGTACGTTTTGCAAACCGCGGATCTCCATTGGTATAAGAATGTTTTCGTAAGCGGTCAAACTCGGGATCAGGTGAAATGATTGAAAAATAAATCCGATCTTTTCGCTTCGGATCCTTGCCAGGCCGTCCTCGGTCATTGCCGTGATGTCGTCGCCGTCTACCAGGATCTGACCTGAGGACGGAGCGTCCAAACCCGCGATCAAACCCAGGAGTGTAGATTTGCCGCTGCCCGAAGCTCCCGTGACGGCGACGAATTGTCCGCTCGGTATACTGATAGAAACATCAGCGAGAATCGTAAGATCCTCGGTACCTGACCGCACAGTTTTTGTTACATTTATAAGTTCGATCATTTCGCTGTGATCCCGGCCATTGAGTCCAGTTTTAGTCTAACACCTAAGATCGGCTATCCGTCAGATGCGGAAATGCGTGCAAAAAATAGCGTGTTATTATGCAATATTCCTGCATCAAAACCCGGTAGAGTGTCGTTAATATCCATTAACATATGCGAATAGTTATTCGAATTTTATTATTTGTAAGTTTCATCTATTTAGCGGCGGCAGGTATCGGCTGTTCGACCGAGCTTGTAAAAAACACCCCGGCAAATGCAAACCGCCCGCTGACCACGCCCAAGGTCGTTAGCGGCAGGCCTAAGGTGATCGCCTTTGGCGACAGCTTGACTGCGGGCTTTGGCCTATCGGATAAAGAGTCTTATCCATACCTGCTGCAGGAGAAGCTCAACGCCGACGGCTATGATCTCGAAGTCGTAAACGCCGGTGTTTCCGGCGATACGAGTCTCGGCGGGTTAGAGAGGTGCGACTGGGTCCTGGATCAGGAGAATGCCAAAATAGTGATCCTGGAACTTGGGGCCAATGACCTGCTGCGCGGCGTTCCCGTGTCGCAGATGAAGACAAACCTGGACAAGATCATCCGCAAGGCCAAAGCCCGGGGCTTAAAGATCCTGCTTTGCGGCATGCTTGCGCCGCCGACAATGGGGGCAGAGTATCAGCGTGATTTCACGCACGTTTTTCCGGATCTGGCGACCGAGCATAAGATCGAATTCCTGCCGTTCCTGTTAGAGAAAGTAGCTCTGAATAAGGACCTAAACCAGGCGGACGGCATCCATCCAAATGCCGAGGGTGAAAAAATAATGACCGAAAATATCTACCAAGCCCTTAAACCGATGCTCAAAAAATGATATAACTTCCACTATTGTGGCCTTGCGGCCTTGGTACCTGGCGTTTCAGCTATAAGAAAGAAAACAAATGAGAACTATCATATTTTTGGGATTATTGTGTCTGGTCGTCTGCTCCGAAGTGGTCGGTCAAACACCCGAGAGCACCCCCGGGGCCGCGATCACTGGTCCGCGAACCCCAGATCGGGTGACTTCGGGCAGTACTGTTGGTTATGAACGGCCGGATAAGAAGAAGCGCTACAACCAATATTATAAAAATATGTTTGGTCTAAG
The DNA here is from genome assembly GCA_963834975.1 of Blastocatellia bacterium. Lineage (GTDB taxonomy): Bacteria > Acidobacteriota > Blastocatellia > Pyrinomonadales > Pyrinomonadaceae > OLB17. The sequence continues at coordinate 268,983 of CAWIDZ010000010.1, read as the reverse complement.
CGGCATTGGGCAAGAATGTGGCAAGTGCGGGCTTGTCGACATGGAGCAATTCGCCCGAGGAATGGGGCCCTCACTTGGAGGGATTTGGCAAACGAGTGGCGTCGAATGTCGGCAAAAGCGTTATTAAGAACACCACCGCATTTGCCCTCGAGGAAGCCTTCGGACTCGACAGCAGATATTACAGGAGCCCCAAAAAAGATGTTGGCTCCAAAGTGAAAAATGCCATCCTCTCAACGTTTACTGCTCGGAATCGAAACGGCAAAAAGGTCTTTGGGTTTCCTCAGATCGCCGGAGCCTACGCATCAAATATCATTGCGACTGAGGTCTGGTATCCGAAACGCTACGGATGGAGGGATGGCCTCCGCAGCGGCACAGTTACGCTGGGCACGACGGCGCTGTTCAATCTCGTCAAAGAATTTGTCCACAAAAAGAAATAACCGGAAAATTAGCGGTGAAACGGTTACCGATTCATGATCTGTCGCAGGTTGTTCGTGACATTTGTGTCGTTCGGGGCTAGTTTTGTCATATATGAATGTTACTCACCTCGAATGCGGCCTTTGCGGGCTTAAACACGAAGCCGGAGTTCTGCAAAACCTATGCACGGAGTGCGGCAAGCCGCTATTGGTCCGTTACGATCTGGAAAAAGCAGCAGGCACGCTAACAAAAGAGTCTTTACGATCTCGCGAGTCGACCCTATGGCGATATCGTGAGGTTCTACCGGTTGATGACCCGCGAAACACTGTCAGCCTTGGCGAGGGCTGGACACCACTTTTTGAGACTGACAAACTCGCCGCCGCTCTGCCGCTGCCTCTCAGGCTTTTTATCAAAGACGAAGGCCAGAATCCTACGCAAAGTTTCAAAGCACGCGGGATGACGGCTGCGATCTCGATGGCAAAGGAACTCGGCGTCAAAAAGGTTGCCGTGCCGTCGGCCGGAAATGCCGCGGGAGCCTTGGCCGCCTACGCCGCAAAAGCAGGGATGGAGGCCCACATTTTTATGCCGTCCGATACGCCGCGGGCAAATATCGTCGAATGCGAGCAGACGGGGGCAAATGTCACGCTCATCGACGGACTTATCACGGATTGCGGCAAGATCGTCGCCGAGCGAAAGGATGCCGAAGGCTGGTTTGACGTTTCCACTCTGAAAGAGCCTTATCGTGTCGAAGGCAAAAAGACGATGGGATATGAGTTGGCTGAGCAATTTGATTGGCGGCTTCCGGATGTCATCCTCTACCCGACAGGTGGCGGAACCGGGCTGATCGGTATGTGGAAAGCTTTTGACGAGATGGAGCAAATGGGCTGGATAGACTCAAAACGGCCCCGCATGGTATCGGTCCAGAGTGAGACTTGTGCCCCCATAGTAAAGGCCTTTCACGACGGTGAGCGTTTTGCCGATGAATTTGAGAATGCCGCAACGGTTGCTTCAGGACTTCGTGTACCGAAGGCCATCGGTGATTTTATGATCCTTGACGCCATTCGTGCATCAGGCGGCACTGCGGTTTCGGTAACCGATCAGGAATTGGTCCTGGCAGTTAAAGAGATCGGCTCCGCGACCGGCATTTTTGCCGCCCCCGAGGGTGCAGCCTGTCTGCCTGCTTTGCGTAAACTTATCGAACAGGAATTGGTATCCGAGGGTGAGTCAGTCGTTATCTTTAATACGGGTTCGGGCGTTAAATATCTCGAAGCGTTTGAATAGACAAACGTGTGCCCGAATTTCAAGCAGGGGCCTTCCACATTTTGTTCAGTCACTCTTCCTCTTGTCTTGCTCCGCCTGTTTTTTCTGTGCTGCCTTGATCTGCTTTACATATTCCGTGTAATCGCCAAAATCGCGATGTTGGATAACTTTGCCGTCCTTGACCGCGATCGTGACAACGAGCGGCATTTTTACGGTCGTGATCGTCTTGTAACGGTTTCGAAAACCGAATGTGAGATCAAGTTCGAAGATGCCAATCTCGCCGGAAAAGAATGAGCGGCTAATATCGGCCTTCATGCTGGTAAGCGACGCATAGCCCTCTCTGAAGTTCTTTAATACATTTTCCTTGCCCACAGGCCGCTTTTCGCCGAACAGGATATTGGCAGTTGGGTCCTCAAAAGTGATGTCGTTATGCATCAATAGGGCCAGCTTGTCCCAGTCCATCCCCATATACAACTCAAAGTATTTAGACGCGACAGTCTTGGTGGCAGCCGTTGTTTCGGCAAAAGTATCCTTTTCTTGAGCGTTGCCGGCTATTGCTGCGAATAAGATAAAAAGTAAGACGTATTTCTTCATATAATTCCGTTTTATTTATGTATTGATCGGCTAAAGGCCGGACCGGTCATTCGCTGCAGTTTTTGGTTATGAGTTCCAAAAACTCGGTCACTATCCAGATCTCGGCTTCCTCGGTACCCTGCAGGGCCCACTTTCGATTGGCCGCAATTACGGCGTTTATTTCAGCGACGATATCGCCTCCGGCTTCGGTGACATTTAGAGTCGTTCGTCGCCGGTCGGAGGGGTCGGTCTCGCGTTCCAGATATCCGTCCTTGACCATCATGTCTATAATTCTCGTTACCGACGATTTGTCCTTAAAAACCTTGTCCGCCACGTCATGCTGTCCGATCCCCGGATTTTCGAGCAGCGTCTTCAATATCAGCCATTGATCGATCGTGATCTGAAAACCCGCAATTCGGATCTCGCGCTGGGCGAACTGGCGGTACGCTTTGATCGCCCGCTCAAGCTTATAGAATATTGTCCCTTCGAGATCTTCGAATTCGCTCGGCATGTTTAATACAGTAATCTCATTTAGTTGATATATCAACTATTGATATATCAACTGTTGATATGTCAACTATTCCGCAATATTGCTGTGGCTGACTTCAGCCTTTTCAGATATTTTGTACGCGAGCGACACGGGTCTTTTGGGGATCAGCCTGGTATTGCAAGGCCTAAAACGCTTTTGGAAGGATCATAGCGATAGCGGAAGTACATAAATCCTTTTTTAGCCGGCTGGAAAAGATGGCGTCCTTTCTAACGTTTTCTTCGGCTTTGATTAGAGCTCGGAGAGGATAATTAGTTTTTTTAGAAGTTTTAAAAACTATTTAGAGCAATATTCAGGTTTTAGAGATACATGAAAACACAACTAATTTGGAAAAAGCGGTAGCAGACCGCGAATGCTGCCGGAGTCGCTTGGTTGGTGACAAGGTAAGTGCGGCAATATAGAAAAACGGCGGCCCGTTGGACCGCCGTTCATTAAATGCACTGTCTGCCAGATCAAGTTACAACATGCTGCTGCGGGCATGTTCGGCACGGGCTGCCCCGATCGCTGATTTGACTTCCTTTTCTTCCTCTGGCGGCGGCAGGACGGCGGGCATTCCCATCGATTTGATCCAAAGCTCGCGGGCCCAGCCTTTTGTATGATAGAGATGCTCGTCCTCCTGATCCTCGACCTCGTCGTGGGCTTTTTTCAGGACCTTTGCGAGATCACCGTCTTCACTCTTTGCGACCTGGCCGATCAGATGCCAGTTCATATGGTCCTTGGTTTCCGCCAGGACTATACATTCCGCGGCGACGAGCTGAGCCGCCTCGGGCGTACCGTCTGCCTGTGCCATTTCGATGGCCTGGACGAGCGATTCACCGATGTGGCGAACTACTGCTCGGCCCGGCGTTTCTTCCTCTGTGTCCAGTCCGAGTGATTCGAAAACCTCTTCCATGATCTCGACGTGCCGCGTCGTCTGCTCATGATATTTTTCCCACTCTTCTTTCAGGTCCTCGTTGACCGCACTGTTGATCGCAGCCTCATATATCTGAACGCCGCCCATTTCGGTCTCGAGTGCCTGACACAATAATTCCTTTATTTCCTTTTTCATCTTTATCCCCCTTACTGTCTTTTTTATTTTCCCCGCCCGGCCTGATTCGGAAGGGAATCGAACACGTTTAGTTATAGCAATGAATGAATGGGGGCGGTTGTATCCTTCAATACCATCATGCGACATTTATCCGCTAAACTTCCCTCGAGAGAGAATTTCGCAAACGGCTGTCCAGCCCTGGCGAGGGAAAGCTTTAATTAAAAAGCGAAATTTGTTAAGGTTTTGAAGTAGTGCGCTCCGGCGCTGGAAGGGGAAATTATGTTTAGCGACAACTTCAGACGCGGTGAAGGCGAAGGGAAAGGGCAGAAAAGGTTCGAAGGCTGTTTCGAAAATGGCGGATATCGGCTGGAAGGCGTTTCAGGCGGTAAATCGCGCTTTGCCCGAAAGCGAAGCGATCAAGCCGGCGTGGGCGGCCGAGCCGCTTGCTGAAATCTTACGAGCGGACCGCGCCGCCGCTGGGTTTTCCGCGTGAGACCGATTCGCTCTGCCCGACATGCGTCAAACAGGTCCGCGAGGGCGTGATCAACAAATCGATCCCGCTTGAGATCCTGATGGATTCGCATCCAGGCGAGATCAAGGCCCAGATCGTCGAGGAAAACGGCCAGGTCGTGATGAAAAAGACCTGCCCGACTCATGGTGAATTTTCGGATGTGATGGCGACCGACCCGGCGTTTCTTGAACGCATCGAATCGCTCTTTTACGGCCGTGATTTCAAGGCGGCCGAGGACAAACACGTTCATCATCACGGCACGTCGGATATCAAATTTGGCCGCGGAGCGGTGCTTACCGTCGATCTGACAAACCGCTGCAACATGATGTGCAATCCGTGCTTTATGGATGCAAATCAGGTGGGTTATGTGCACGAGCCGACGTTCGAGGACACCAAAGAAATTCTCGACAGGGCAGTTTCGTTCAAGCCGCGCCGGCAGATCATCATCCTGTTCTCAGGCGGCGAGCCGACGATCGCACCTCACTTTTTGGAATCGGTCGCCTATGCAAAAAAGATCGGTTTCTACCGCATCCTGGCGGCAACGAACGGCATCCGATACGCCGAGGACATTGAGTTTTGCAAAGCTGCGAAGGCGGCCGGGCAGCACGGTGTTTATCTGCAGTTTGACGGGACCAATGACGAAAACAACAAACACCGCGGTGTCGGCAACCTGTTTGACGTAAAGCTGAAAGCGATCGAAAATCTCGCATCGGTAGGCATTAAGGTCACGCTGGTCACGACAATCGTTAATTCGATGAACAACGAGCGGTATCGGCAGCATCGTCAAATTTGCCGCAGAGAATATCGACAAGGTCCAGACGATCGCGTTCCAGCCGGTCAGCTTCACCGGCCGTGACGAGGATGTGTCCGACAAGGACCGCATCGCCCAGCGTTATACGCTGGCCGGAATGACGCATGATCTTAAGGATCAGCTCGACGGCGTGCTTGAACCGCTGCGTGATTGGTTCCCGCTGTCGAGTTATTCGGCATTTACGAGCGTGATGGATATGCTGCAGGGGGCCGATGCTCCGTGGGGCTGGTCGTCGTGCAATTGCCATCCGAACTGCGGTATTTTTACGCTGATCGTTGTAAACAAGAAAACGAGCGAGATGACGTCGCTGTTTGATTTCTTTAACTACGAGCAGTTCATGAAGGACGTGACCGATCATCACCGACACGGCCCGCGGCAAAAAACTAACGATGGCACAGCTCGGGATGGCGATCATGCGGAATTATGACGCCGCGAAAGCTCCCGAGGGGTTTCCGATCTCGCAGATCTTAAATCTGTTCAAGCCGTCGTCGGCCGATTCGAATTCCGACCGCAACGACCGAATGAAGGCCGAGCCAAAGGATGACGACGACGATATGTGGCGTGTGCTGTGTGTCGAGGGCATGTGGTTCCAGGACCTGTTCAATTACGATTTTCGCCGGACCGAGATGTGCGTCATCCCGTACGGCACGCAGGAGGGCGAGGTTTCGTTCTGTGCGTATAACACCGGCGTCGGCTGGCGTCAGATCATCGAGGAAATGCACAAGACAGCCAGCCTCGGCGAATGGTACCAGGAACACGGCCGCCATGCTGTATATGCCAAGGGCAAGGAAGTGCCCGGCATTCAAAAAACACGCAGCCTGAGCCTGCCGGTCATCGCAAAGATCGTTTCGGAGGATATCGATGCCCCGGCAGTTTCGCCTTATCTCATCGAAGAGGTCGAGGAAGAAGTGGTAAGCGTCTAAGAGTTTTCCTTTCGAAATAACTGATAGCTTATAGCTGATAACTGATAGGGCGTTTTTCGGTTATCAGCTATTACTTTTCAGTTATCAGTTATTTCGAACGACAGGTTTATTAATGAACAGCCTTGTATTTTCAAATATGCTTCACCGTCCGGCAAGGACGGCGGTCAGCATTGTCGGTATCGGTATTGGAATTCTGCTTATCGTTTTTACGATCGGGCTGGCAAACGGCACGATGCGCGAACGTGCGACCCGCGAATCAAATGTCGGTGCCGAAATAATGTTCAGGGCATCGGGCAGCATGGGTATCAGCGGTTCTGACGCGCTTCGATTGCCGGTAACGATGGCTGACGAAATAAATACGGTCGACGGCGTTGCTGCGGTTGTTCCGGTCGCCCAAAATAGCGTCGCCAGCTAACGACGCAATGACAGGAAGCCGCCTGGTCGATGGCGTTCCGTACGACCAATATGCAGCCATGGCGGGACTTCAGGTTGTGCAGGGGCGAAAGTTTACCGAGGGCCGTGACGAGATCATGACGGATACGGCCTGGTTTCAGCGTCGCAAGGCAAAGATCGGCGATAAATTCAGTCTCTACGAACGTGATTTTGAGATAGTTGGAACGTACGAGCCCAGTGCGGGGGCTCGAATAAAGATACCGCTCTCAACAATGCAGGCACAGTTAGGTTCTGAGGGTATGGCTTCCGCATTTCTGATAAAGGTCAAAGATGGCTTTACGGCAGATGCTGTCGGCGACAATTTACATGCGAAGTATCCGGATAATCAGATCATTCTAACCAGTGAACTCGAGGAGTTGTATATGCAGGGCATACCGGCCCTAAATGTCTTTCTCGATGTTGTTATAGGCGTTGCCGGCATTATCAGCGGACTCATTATCCTGCTGACGATGTATACCACCGTAACCGAGAGAACACGCCAGATAGGTGTCCTGAAATCACTCGGAATGTCGAATTTCCAGATCGCCTGGACAATTGTTCAGGAAGCTTTATTGCTAAGTGCCGGCGGAATTGTCTTTGGTGTATTGGCGACGATCGGCCTCAAATATATACTCGCCAGTTGGACAACATTGACGGTTGTTGTGGAGCCGCAGATCGTCGTCACCATTATTATTGTCGGCCTCGCGAGTGGAACGCTCGGAGCCCTCTATCCCGGCCTGCGGGCTGCCCGGCTCGATGCCGTGGATGCCCTCAACTACGACTAACCATTTATTGTTTCGCTATTGCCTTGAGGCCGGCGAGGGAAGCATCGTCGAGCTTATAGATCAGTGCAGAGCTGACATCACCGATATTAATCTCAGCGGCAGGCTCTGCCGAACTTCCAAGAAAATCTATGTAGGCGGTGTTGCTCTGATAACGGCGCCCGCGGGCGATCACGACAAAGTCCCCGACACCGAGGCTGTTGACTTTTGTTCGGTCTGACAGCGAAACAAAGTTTAGGTCTTCGCGGCCTATCTTTTTCGCGTAGTAGGCAAACAAGTCAGGGGTTTCACAGGCAATGTTAGCTTTCGAGCCAACCCGGCTGGCGATCTCTGCCGTTATGTCCCGCGTACTGGTATCGTAAAATTCGTCGTGGGGAAAGTATGAACCGGCGGCCGCCGTGCCGCCTCCGATAATGTTCGTAAACAATCGATAGTGCGGAGCCGCGGTTATCGAATTTGAGAGCGGGGCAGCTATCAGTACTCCAAACAGTGCCAACTGACACAGCGCCGCCAAACGTGCATTCTCAAAAAGCGACGCCGAGATCCATTTGATAAGAAAATAGAGTCCGACGGCCGAGATGATCAGTATGACCGGCTCTGCCAGAGCGAAGTACCGTGTGAACTTACCGCCCAGCACCGAAAATGGCATAAACCACAAAAATGCCCACAAAAGTATAAAAAAGCGTCCGTCGCCCAATCTGCGTCTGAACATCAGCGGCAATCCGATAAGGAAGAGTGCAAGGGTCACGGTTGATGTCTTGACGGCAATAAATACGTAATAAAATGTCCACGGAATACCCGTGAGCCAGGCGCTCATTTGGTTCCTGTACAGTGAGCCCATGAATTCATAACTATCGTGGCCTATACGATTCTCACTCGAAAATTTGAGCATTTCCCGCCAAGTATCTGGCAGCATTATTGTCGGGTTGAGTACCAGAAAAGTGACGCCCATAACAATGAAAAACTTTATCCATCCGACCTTTCCAATGCTCCATTTTTTGCCCGGTAAACTTAAGAATACGTTGTAATATCCGCCGGTCAGAGCTAATAAGTGCGGATAATATTTAGACGCCATTAACGCTCCAAAACCCGCCGCAGCGCCCCAAACGTATCGAAGCCAGTTTGGGTTATCCTGTTCCGCCCTGGTTTGGCTTTTCACTAGGAAAAGGCTGGACAGCATCAGGAAGAAAAGGGCCAGGCTGTCTTCTTTCGCGATCCGGTCAAAACTTACGGCCATAGGTTCGACCGCCCACAGAACCCCCGAGATCAGGCCGATGCTTCTGCCAAATAATTCAGATATAAGTAAGTAGATCAACAAGGCGGTAAATGTGCCGAAAAGGGCAAGCGGGAAACGCAATGCCGCTTCTTCAGAGACAGGTGTGGGCAAAACCTGGTTAAGCATGTCTGCAGCCGTTAAACTCACAGTCTGCAGCCCTTTCATCAGGAAAGGATGTTCTCCGTTCTTTCCTGATAATCCATTTGTCCTGTATTCCTTGACAGTTTGGAGTTTGTTGAATTCATCCTCACCGAGGCTTTCGGTACCCAATTGGTTAACGCGCAAGCCAAACCCGATCAATAGAAAAATGATCAGTATCCATATCGCTGGTTTTCGATCGCGGGCAAAAAACAGGTCGTCGGAAAATTGATCGGGATTGATACCAGCGGTTGTTGGCGGCAGGATCTGGGTTGACAATTGATTCTCTTCTCCGAGGTGCTTAGGGATCACAGATCACCGGGAACCTTATATTCGAAAGTGATCTTCTACTTTGAATTTGAAGGTTATCCGATTGCCAAATGTTCTGTCAAAAAGCTGTAAACCAAATTCGTAACGTGGTATTATTTTTAGATTGTGCGTGATGGTTAGGCAAGAGAGTTTCCAATGAGTCTGCGACTGATCGCGATATTTTTATTTAGCCTTTGGCTATTGTTGGTATTGCTCGGCAAAGGCGGATTTGTTCATCTGCTGCTTCTAAACGCTATCGGCGTAGCGTTTGTTGATCTGGTTGGCTTTTTTCGCAGCCGGATGACTGTTTAAATTGTTTAGAACCTATCCGGGGGTTTTTGCATCAAAAATCAAATTTAATTAGGTTACCAACTATTGAATTGTGAGGTCAGGGCTGGCTATTGCCGCACATTTTAGATATCGATGAATTTGCGAAAAGCAGTATTTGAGAAGGTCAGGCCGGGTATTTTTGCGGCTGCATTCTTCATTGCGGCATGTTTTGCCCCGATGTCGCAGTTTTGGGCGCAGACCTCTGATGTCTACGGTCCTAAGTCTGATGTTAATGCAGATCAACCCGGCGGTCCCGGGAGTGATCCCTCTGATGTCTCCGCAGGGTTCCGTATTGAAAAGGTTCGAGTTGCCGGCGGTGCCGAGATACTGACGATCTTTGCTGACGCGGGCGGCATGGTGAAAACGGGGGATAAGGAGATCCCCATGGTGAGTGTCCTGCGGGATACGTTAGGTGACTACGAACCGGACAACGACCAGCTTCGTTATGTCTGGATGCTTACCTATACCAAACCGTCGCTTGGACAGAAGATCGCCGCCTTTGTTCCTTTCCTGTACACCCGAACAACCAATAACAATGATCCGGGTAAAGGTCCACCGCCCGCGATCGCCGACATTAGGCGATCTAACAAGGCGGTATGGAATATGGTGATCTGGACCGTTTTTAAGAAACTGATCCTTGGCCCGGCCGGTGCCGGCCCGCGGTCTTCCGTACTTCAGTATCATCAAAATAAGACGGATTACCGACGCTCGGCCATTGCCAGGGCCCTTTCCATTCTTGCCCTATATCAATCTGTAAATGGTGAGAAACTGCTATCCGACTCCGAATTAAAAGATATTCAGTCACGACTATGGCTGACCGATAAGACTTTCGGCTGGCATGTGCAGGATGAAAATCTGTCTCGTGTCTATGATAAAGAGATGTCCGGCAAACGGGATATTCGGGGGCATAATTGGGAGCTGCTTCGCCAGTATTCCGAGGAGCAGGGATTGTATTTTGAGCCGCTTGTGACAGAGGATGGTGCGGCGCGCCACGCGATCGTTTGGGTTGCGGCCGAAGATCTTGCCTCTAACCGCGATAGAAAATATAATAGCCGGTTTCTAAACATAAAAAATCCTTGGAAGGACTCCAAATTAACTAATTGGAAGGGCTATTCCCAGGTCCGCTGGTTTGACAATGAAAATCGTGTGGTTGAACCTGATACTGCAGGTGCCTCGCCAAAAACGATGATACCACTGGCAATCTACGGCCTCGACAACCCTAGATTCCCGGCTATCCTTGTAGATTTTCGTGACAACTCAAATCCGAAAAAACGTGAGATGTCTAAGCGGGTCCTGAATGACATTACGGGCAACGTGCTTTCTGTATCGAAATTCAGCAGCCTGCCTTATTTTTTAGGACGGTTTATTTATGATTTCGCGACCGGGCGGCGGGCGATGGACCTTAATCAGCCATCACGACTTAGGTCCTACGCTCAGTTGAAAACTTTATTAATGCTTGACGAATCGCTTGACGCAGATTTTCGCGACGAGATCGCAAAGAGGTTGGAACACGTCTCCTTAAACCCTCTGGAGAACGATCTGGATGTTGAGGCCGAGCTGGCCCGCAAACAGTATAAGAACCTCATCGACTATGCCAAGCGGCCTGACGGTTTGCCAGCCAAGCTCGACAAGCAGCGTCGCGAAGAAATGGTAAAGCTCGCTCACAACGGTAAAGAGCGTACCTGGTTTCGCATCGCTCACATTTTCTCGCTCGGCCTCTATACCCATAGAGAAGACTCAACTCCAGAGCTTATGGCGTCATTGAACATTCGTCGTCAGCTTGACCACCATGAGAGATATTTGCGCGAGGTTGCATATGCATCGGTTAAGCCAGAGGTCGACACCGATGTTGTAGCCCTTAGACGCTCACTTTTGTTTATTTCCCAAAATGGGTCGGGGGCAAAAGAGAAGACTGCTCGGGCACTGGGTAAGATATTTGCGAGTACTGACGATGACGACATGCGATCACTATGTGTGACCGGGCTTTATCGCATCAATAATTCGTCGGCAAAAAATCAACTCCTCGCGATATTCGACGATCCCAAAAATGCCGAACGGTGGCGCAGCATGTCTGCAAGTTATCTAAAGAAAGCTCTTAGCGAAGGTCAGGAGATATCTGTTCGTGATGCCGAAACTATTGCCGGAATCGGCACAGATTGATCTTAGTATCCCATAACAAAGAATGTTCAGTGTAAGGTATCAAGCAAATCGGATCTTGCCGGTGCTCTTTTTTGTCGCGGCATGTGTGATCGGTATATCCGGTCAAAATGTAAAGCGCGTGGTGGTCATAAAGATCGATGGCTTGCCAAATTACTATGTCGATAAATTTGTAAAAGAGCGAGACCCTGAAACGGGGAGGTCGGTTCTGCCCTGGTTCGAAGAAGTTTTTTATAAGAACGGCACGCGGATGCCCAACTTTTACACGCGGGGAATGAGCCTGTCGGGGCCGTCGTGGGGCCAACTGGACACTGGCCGGCATCTGCAGATCAAAGGCAATGTCGAATATGACCGGTACACGCTTCACGCATACGACTACCTGAACTTCGTCCCATACTATATAGATTACGGCCTCAATAAGAAGGTAGACATGCCGGCCGTCGAAGTGCTTGATCAGTTAAAGATACCGATCATTTCGGATGCATTTCCGTATTATTCAAAGTATATCTCCTCGCAGCTTTACCAGCGGGGAAACAATTGGGGCGTCCTTGCCAACGGCTTTATCAAGTTGTACCCGGGCGATCCTAATAGTTTTATTGACGAATGGACGATAGGACTAAATTTTCGCGGAGTGACTATAGACCAGGCGGTGCGTGATATTACCGGCATGCTCGTAAAGCGGCCCGAGATCGACTATTACGATTACTATGACACAGCATTTGACCATGTTTCGCACCATAATAACGATGACGCGTCACGTCTTGTAGCTTTGAAAGAACTGGATCGTGTTATCGGCAAGATCTGGGTCGCTATGCAAGCATCATCCCGGGCCGGCGAGACAGCGATAGTCCTGGTATCTGATCACGGATTCAATTCTGAGGAAAAAGTTTATAGCCAGGGATTTAATCTCGTGAAATTGCTGGCGAGTTCTGCCGGCGGCGGCCATCATGTGATCACAAAACGCCGGCTAATGCTGGACTATTCCATAAAGGGGATCTACCCGCTTGTTCCTTTGATCAAGACAACTTCGCACGAGTCATATTATTTACAGGGGCAAAGCAATGAGTATCCAACCGCGTTAGTTGATTTTGACGGGAACGAGCGTTCATCGATCCATTTGCGAAACAGTGATCTGAATGAACTTCACATTTTACTGCAAAAGCTTAAACAAAATAAGCTGGAGGCCGGTGTCAAGACTGCGGCGACGGATGCTCTGTTTCAGATCATCGGACGGCACGCCAATGATTGGAAGGAAACTGCTGATGAGATGGGCGAGGAGTTGGGTGCACTCCAACGATGGATAGAGGCCCAGGAGAAAATAGTTTCGACACTACAGATGACTCCGACAAAAAAGTCACCGATCCCGAGGCAGGTCGGCGAGCAAAACCGGCGGATCGCTGCCCTGTTAGAGATCGCAATTGATGCCGAAGCTGATTATCGAAAATACATAGCGACAGTCCGTAATTTACTCAGCCTTCGCCGTGAGGTTTTTGATGCTAAAAAGATCAAGATCGAAGATCTGATCGCGCCGGGGGCTATGGGCGATCCGAACACGGTTTATCAGCTTCAGAATTATGTTGTCGGCCAGTCAATGCGGGGCCTCGTCCTGGCTCAGGATGGGTCACTCGATATGGAGAAGAGCTTTAAGCGGGTAAATTATTACGATCTGTTGGCTGACCAGAGCGTTAGGAGTAACGTTCAGCCAAAGGTTAGTAATAAGCCGATCGACTTTGTTGCCTCGCGGATCCCTGCTGATTCGATCTCTGATGCCTTGCCTGCCGATCATCGATCTACTGAAGATCCGATCTGGCTAAACGGAAGCGCAGGGAAGCAAGCACTGATATTATCGCGTGACGACGGCGGGGTAGAGAGTTTTCGTTATTTACCGATCTCAGGCCTTAGAGAAGGCCCGGACGGTAAAGTTACGTTTGAGACCAGGGAGTGGGACAGCGGTTTTCCATTAAAGATCTTTGAAGATGAAAATTTTGACGTGCCGGTCGCAGACAGGAAGTCGTGGCTCGGCGAATGGCATTCGGAATACGATTGGTTAAAAGCCGTACACCGGACAATGTACTCGACAGCGATCATCGGACTGAATGAGCAAATGGACCGGCACCCTGTTTTCAACGATCAAGGTGACCAGCTGTCGCAGGACGAAAAGCTCATTCGCCGCTTTCGCGAGCGCCAGCGCCAGCTGGTTGAGGCCGATATGTTGATCCTCGCCAATAATCATTGGAATTTTGATGTCCGGGGCTTCAACCCGGGCGGGAATCATGGTTCGTTCTTCCGAGTTTCGACCAATTCGACGTTCATGATAGCGGGTGGTGACAAAACCGGTATCCCGCGTGGACTCGAGGTCGCGGCCCCGTACGACGGGCTGAGTTTTGCTCCGACCATATTTGCTCTAATGGGGAAAATAGATGCCGACAATAATCCTACACCTGAAATGTACGATCGTGGATTCAGAAAATTTCCCGGACGGGTGGTCAAAGAGGTCTTTGGGAATGGGGATAACGGGTTAGCTAAGTAACGCCGCCAACCTTATTCAACAGGCTTTGCCAAATGCCGGGCACCACGAGCCGCACCGCGCCAGAGCAGAATAACAAGCCCGAGAAAGGTTGAGAACAAAATTGCGCCCCGTCTGACAAGTGCGAGCGCCACGCCAACGCCGGTCGTATAACCCAGCAATTTAAGTATTACACCGTTTCCACCTTCGTAAACACCTATCGTCCCGGGTATAAAGCCAAAGACCGCATTGATCACCTTTGTCAGGCTCTCAATAATGAACGCGGTCGAGACGAACGAGTCGATCTCAAGAAATTTCAAAACCAGATAAACTTCGGTAACACTGACCACATGAACAAACAGGCTGATGCTGAATACTATCCAGAAATCCGCCCGGCGGTTGTTGTAAAACCGGAAAACATTGGTCTCAACCTCGACAATATTGTGTTGTTTTCTAAGGATGAACTGGGGAGCAAGATTGCGTTTTGCCAAGCCTTTAATGATCCGCGAGATCGGCATGACCTGAAATCTGACGGCCACGATCAAAGCCACGAACATCGCTATGGCAAAAATGGATATTCCCAGCAAAATGTTGCTCATGGTCTTGCCGCTGCTGCCGTATATATAGAGCAGCGTAACAATACCGGCAAGTACGACGAGTATCACTGTCACGTAATACAGTATGTTGTCGATTATGACGGCAAATGCGCCGTGCGTTAACGGGAGATTCTTTTTAAGCAAAACCGCTTTAGTTGCATCGCCCAGGAATGGGCCGGTAAATGTAAAAAATGTAACGGCCTCACCCCCGAACCGAGCTGCAACAGCACTGCGGTATTTGAAGGTCCGGTGTTCTGGCGGCACTGCAATATACATGCTTGCGGCCCGTAGTAAATGCCTTAAAAGGTTGAGGGCCACTATAACAAAGAAGCCCCAGCCGACGTTTGAGACTGACTCTAAAATGCTGTTGTATCCGATCTTGTATATGACAAAGACCAGGAGTACAAAGCCCAATAGAAATGTGATCGCGTGGACCCAGATCAGGAAATTGGCTTTTTTTGACCTGGGCTTGCGGGCCTCGCTGCCCGCGTTTATATCAGGATCTAACAAGTTCTCGCTCTGCATAAAAGGTGCCTGAGTTAATCTCACAGGGCCGAAGTTAGTATATATTGTGAAACTGACGAAACATAATCTCATTGCGGTCGCGGTATTAGTCATCAAATGACCGTCGTGGGGCGGTGCATAAACAGTCAAATACTGGGATTTTGGTGTGTTTCCTCGTTTAATTAGTCAGGCGGCCTGCTTTGCTTATCAGTATGTGTATGAGATTTCCCCTTGTTCGTTCGACATTTACTATTTTTGCGATCATCGCGTCAATTATAGTGATGTCGGCGATTACGCGTGCTCAAAAGCGATTTTATATAGCGCCGGACGATCATACTGACTATTACTGGACTGCCGACGGAAACACCTACCGGCAGGCGTTCCTCACGATGACCGATTACTATCTCGACAAAATGGACGAGACGCAGGGTAATCCGTCGGACACGCAAATGCGGTGGAATTGCGACGGCAGCCTCTGGATGTGGGAATACGAGCGAAACCGATCACCCGCCCAGTTTGACCGGTTTCTTGGCCGCATCCGCGACGGGCACATGAGCGTCGCCCTGAATCCACTCGTTTTGGTAAATGGCGGTGCGCCGGCTGAGGCGGTGCTTCGCGGTATGTATTATCCGGGCTTGATCGAACGCCGTCATAATGTTCATTTTCCGATCGCAATTGCCATGGAAAATCAGACGCTGCCATACGGCTTGGCGTCACTGTGGGCGGGGTCGGGTGCGAAGTATAGCTGGAAAGGGGTTTGCAACTGTGCGACACACGTCCCGCAATTAGAGAACCGCGATCGCGAGATCTATTACTGCGGCGGCCGCGACGGCAGCAAGGTCCTGATGAAATGGAACTCGCAGTTCGCCAACAGTCAGAATTTTGGCGGATATGCCGAGGCGTACGATCCGATGCAATCGATAAGCCTTGCCGAAAACAATTCCGGATTTTTGTCCCGGTATCCGTTTCCGGTCATCGGTATTTTTGGACGCGGCTGGGATGGCCTGGAATACACGAGTGACGAGTTCGTAAACATTGCCCAACAAAACTCGAACGGCACCCGGCGTATCATCGTCTCTAACCAACAGGATTTCTTTCAGGATTTTGAGACGAACCACGGCACCGGCCTGGAAACATTTGCTGCCTCATACGGCAACGAATGGGACGCCCTCATCGCGTCGATGGCTGAGGTCTCATCAAAGCTAAAACGCAGCACCGAAAAGCTGCGTTCTGCTGAGGCACTGGCGACACTGGTTTCGCTCAACAACCCTTCGTTCATGACGCCGCGGATAGCTGAACGTGACAAGGCGATGCTCGACCTGGGCCTTTATTTCGAACACGACTGGACGGCGGACGGCCCGGTTTCGCAGACAACGAGAGGCAATTGGAGCAGGAGTCTCGTCCAGGAGATCGCCGGCTATACGGACAAACTCGCCGAGGACGCACGCGTTGCGTTAGCTCAACAGGTTTCGCGAACCGGGAACTTTCCGAGATTTTATGTGTTCAACCCGCTGAGCTGGACGCGAAGCGATTTCGCGGATATCAGCACGAGGCTTAATCGAAAGGTGCACATCGTCGATGTCTCGACCGGAAATGAGGTGCCGTCGCAGATAATTCGTTCGGGGAACAGAAAGGTACTTCGCATCCTGGCCGAAAATGTTCCGTCGGTAGGATACAAGGTTTATGAGATCCGTGACGGAGAGGCGACAACGTTTGATAATGCACCGAAAGTTACGGGAAACACGGTCGAAAACTCGTTCTATCGAGTAACGCTAGCAAATGACGGAGCAATTACAAGCCTGATCGATAAGACCCGCGGCAACCGCGAAACCGTCCGAACTATAGGTGGCAAAGTGTCAACGATCTGGGCGGAAACAGAAGCGGGACACTAATTGTCGAGAGAGCTGGCCCTGTAAGCGTTACATTGCGAGCGGAATCAACAAGTCCGATCGCGCATACGACCCGGCTGACGGTCTACCGTGACACAAACCGGATAGAGGTCAGCAATCAGATCACGCAGAATTTTAGCAGCCTTAGGACCTGGAGCTATTCGTTTGACATCAATTCGCCCGACGTCTGGCACGAAGAGGTCGGGGCTGTCATCCGCGGCAAGCTGCTGGCAAACGGCGGACATTATTCACCGCGAAACGCACGCTATGATTGGCTGACGATGAACCATTTTGCCGACGTCACTGACGGCTCGGCCAACAATTTTGGCGTGACCGTATCGAACGCCGATGATTTCTTTATGAAACTCGGCACGAGCACGAGTTCGAGCCTCGACACATCGACGCCGCAATTTAACATCCTCGCCGGCGGGCAGATCGACGGTTCCAGCCTGGGAATCCAAAACCAGGGCGGCGATAGTTTCTTTACACAGCGATTTGCTTTGCAGACACACGGGGCTTTTGGACAGACGGCGGCGATGAAATTTGCGTTGGAACACCAAAATCCGTTTGTCACGGCCTTTATCGACGGACTTGGCACACAAACCCGGCCGTATCCGGCGAATAGTTTTTCGTTTGTAAATATCTCGAACCCCGACGTTTTGCTGTGGGCGTTAAAACCGGCAGAGGATGGGATAAACCGCGGGATAGTCGCGAGGGTGTGGAACCAGGGCAATGGGGCGACGAATTATCAACTGTCGCTCTCGCAGCCCGATCATGTCGGCTGAGAGCCTGACTCATATCGAAACGACGATCGCACCGGCGACAGTCAGCTCAGGCCAACTGACGCTCCAACATCAATCAGCAGCAGATCCAAACGCATCTGTTGAAGATCAGCAGCCCGCGGCCGTTAAACAAGTCCCGCTAGTTTCTCTAAACCGCCGCTGACGTCGGCCGAAAGGTGTACTCTCAACGCACGCCGGCCACGATCGAGCAAAACCTGAAAATCACCACGGGCCTGGGCGGCCTTTACGACGCCAAAGGTGTATTTTTGATCAGGAACCTCGAGATCAAATTCGTCATCGGATGTGACCTGTAAGAAACACGCCATTGTTTGCACCGCCCTTATAGCCCTGTCCGGTCGAATGCAGGAAACGCGGGCCAAAGCCGAGGCAGGTCGCGGCGCCGGTCCGCTTTAGGACGCTTTCGCGGATGGCGGACAGCAGTTTTTCGTTTCCGGCGTTCATCTCGACATAGGCAAGCAGGCCAAAATAGTCGTTCGCAACGATCTGCCCGATATGTGCATCGAGCATACCCTTTAGCGACTGCTCACTCGCAGACGAGGTCAACTCAGCGGCATACGCATCACCCGAGAACAGTGATATCCCGTCCTCCTCAAAAAACGGAGTTTCGGACGGCAGGGCACCTGTCTTTTCGTATTCATCGGTGATCTTTCGTGCCTCGATCTTTGCCGCCTCGACATCGGGCTGGTTGAACGGATTAATTTTCATTATCGAACCGGCGACCGCGGTTGCAAACTCCCAGCGGAAAAATTCCTGGCCGAGCGTGTCGATCGAGTCCAGTTCGATCTTAACGGCCGGGTGACCGGCACCGGTTACGGCATCGTATTCCGCATCAAACCCGCTGCCGCCTTTGACGCTAAGAAACGCGAACAGCCGGTCATCTGCCATAAGATTCGGCAGGCTGGATAGGCTCGCGGTCGATAGGGATGATCGAGACATCTTTTTTACCCGTCGATTCGGCAACTAGCTGTTCGAGCCATGCACCGAGGTCCTGTATCTCGGGCGAAGTAAAGATGGTAAGT
The DNA here is from genome assembly GCA_963834975.1 of Blastocatellia bacterium. Lineage (GTDB taxonomy): Bacteria > Acidobacteriota > Blastocatellia > Pyrinomonadales > Pyrinomonadaceae > OLB17. The sequence continues at coordinate 250,176 of CAWIDZ010000010.1, read as the reverse complement.
TTATCGCGGCCGTGCTCGTGACAAACCCCCATTATCAGTCCCGAGCGATGCTCCCGGATTCTCACTGGCGTCGTCTGTTTTGCATGCCTCGACCATCTCGTGGGCGGAGGTCAACAAACCCTCGACATCGATTCCCATTGACGCCGCCGCCGTCAGGCCAAAGGCGGACAGGGCCGAGAACCGCCCGCCGATCTCAGGCTTTCCAAAAAAGATATGGCGGAACTCGTCGGCCCGGGCGACCTGTTCCATCTTTGAACCCGGATCGGTTATCGCGACGAACTGCTGTCCGGCCCGCGTGCTGCCGACATTGCCGGAAACACGGTCAAAAAAGTATTGCTTGAAACAATTAGGTTCAAGCGTTGAGCCCGATTTGCTGGCGACGATAAACAGCGTCTTTTCCGGATCAATGCTGTCCTGGACGGTTTCGATCTGTGCCGGCACGGTCGAATCAAGGATATGAAAATTTGGTTTACCAAACGTCAGGGCAAGCACCTCAGGGCAGAGGGATGAACCGCCCATCCCCATCAGCAGGACCTCAGTAAATCCGGCGGCATCGAGATCGGCACGCAGGTCGCGATATTTCTGCACACCCTCCAATTCCGTGTCGACGATGTCGAGCCAGCCGAGCCAATTGGCTTCGTCGTCGCTGGTCCAGACAGACGCGTCCTTTGCCCATACGCGAGCGGTCTTGTTTTCATCGTCCCATGCCTGAAGCTCTTTTTGCAGAGAGAGTTCAAGCGCCTCAGGTGCACTGTATCGAATTGTATTTAGCATACGAACATCTTGTTGATTTTCTGGGCATCTGTCAAACATTTTCTTTCGTGCGATAAGTTTCATCCCCATCGTGGCCCCGATCAATGGGCGTCATATATTGTCGGTCGCTGTTGCCCGTTCCGATAAATATTAATAGACTGTCGGGAAGCGTTTTGTCGCGGACGCACATTTCACACATGCTGGGACAAGATGCTAAAAAAACTAATAACAACAAAATTAGGAGACTTTGTGGCAAATAAAAATATTCTTGGGCTGACGATCCTGTCGGCCGCGATCGCGTTGACGGGAGCGTGCCAGCCGGCGGCGAACACGAACACGGCCAATACGGCGGCAAATAAAACGCCCGCTAACACCAGCGCGGCAAATGTGTCGGGCAATGCAAATACAACGACCGCACCGCCAACCGCGGGCACAAAGGGGTCATATGCCTCGCCGTCTGACGCATATCACACGGCGTACGATGCGAGGAAGCAGTGTGATAAGCCGACACTCAAACGGGTCATCTCAAAAGACATGATCGATTTTCTGACCGAGATCGGCCAGGCTGACGAGAAAGATAAAAAATCTCTCGACGATATGCTTCAGGACCTGTGCGATCGCCCCCAGGCTCCAAACGGTGACATCCGAAACGAAAAGATCACGGGCGACATCGCAACGCTCGAATATCAGGACGAAACCGGCAAATGGCGGATGATGGATTTTGTAAAAGAAAACGGCGACTGGAAACTGACAATGCCCAAAAAAGGCGAGCACCCCGTCTCGATGCCGAAAGACAGTAAATAAGGGATAGTGATTAGTGATTAGTGATTAGTAATGAGTCAGAACCGGGAGCGGTAGCGACTGGGTTCCTCGGTCGCTACCGCGAATAAGGCGAAAAAACGCGAAAGAAGAAAGTTTTAAACGCAGAGGCCGCAAAGTTCGCAGAGACTGCCTTTTTCACTTTTCCCCTTTTTCACTTTTTCACCTTCAAAGTGTTAAACACTTCCGGCCATTAGCCCTGATCCGCCGCTATTTATGAGCTTATAATGCTGATTAGACCTCTAAAACACCGGTAGAACGATTTCCCGGCACATTAGGTCTCTGTACTTTTATTACAGCCTCTTCAAAAAAAATAACATCATTATATTAGAAATATAGCGGCTTCTTTCAGAAAGAAGTCTCAATATAAGTACTACGATCTCGCTACCAACATTAAAACGTTGCTACCAACATTATAACGGCTCTACCGGTATTAAAATCGTTTCCATAACCGCGCCGCCCAGTAAATACCGCGATCCGCATTTTAAAACCAGTCCAGTCGCCGGCCTGGCTAAAGTGTTAAACACATGGTCCGGGTCCTCTTATCTGTGTTCATTTGTGATAGAATTTCCGCCAGACCGGATCTCTCTGTGCTCTATGTGTCTCCGTGGTGAATATTTCTTATCCCCCGAAGCTCCGCGAAGACTGGTGCGTAACACGCGGCGGCCGCTCGGCCTGGAAACAATTTCACGACGCATTCCTCTCCCACGGCGGCCCCCCGATCCCCATGGTCCGCAAAGCCATGATGGGTCCGGATGATAAGGGGGCGCCTCACGTGATGGCGAAAACCAATTCAATCGGATTTTTCTCTGGCTATTATAATAATGGGAATCCAGGATCGTTTTTGACTGGTTCCGTTAACTGGCGGTTTATTATTACGGCAACCTACAACGGATGCACGTATAATTATCAAAATCCTAGTTATGTCGTTATATGGACTCCCAATGACAACCCGATCGATCCTTATTATTTTATTGGAGGTGCTGATGTGGAGGCTAGCTTTCCTGTTCTACAATGTCAATAAAAGAAACAAGTTGACGGCCGATTTGGGTTGGAGTTTGACTATCGCTGACCAAGGGTGGTTTCTGCGATAAATTATCAATTAACTTGAGTTGTATTAGCATGCAAACCGGACAAAGCGTGATACGCGCGATTTGCCTCGTGGTCGGGGTCCCTTTCCTAATTTTGGCAGCCCACGTTAGTAGTGGGCTTGCTATTACCCGAAATTACGTTCTGACGCCGACCACTTCAGTATATTCGTGGCAACCGGGCGTCGAAGGTGACTGGCAAACACCATCAAGTTGGACCCCGCTAAGGACGGACCCAGCGGCCAGCGATGTTCTCGTCTTCAATATTGGGGGAACCACGACGGCCACGAATATTCCGACTCAGACAATTAATCAATTAATTGTTTTCGGAAATACGACGGTGAATCTGCAAACATCTTCAGCCGCAATTTTGACGATTTCGGGGGGCGATGGAGACGATTTTACGGTCGGGACCGATTCCGCTCTCAATTTCACGGGTTCACATCCTATCACAATTAACATTGGGGAGGCAGCGAGCGCCAACATAAGCGGGGCGATGACATTCACGTCGGCCGGGCACAGACTTTCAGCGTTGGACGCAGGCTCGATCACTTTTAACAATGGGGCCGTGTTTACAGCCGGGGCCGGGTTTACGGGAAACCCGTTTGGTACGACAAGTCTAAATTCTATTATCTTTGCGAGTGGTTCAAAATGCGTTTCTATTGAGGGGGGAGATCCATTTGGAGCAGTAGAGCCGAACTCGGTTGTCAGGTTCGATCACGGGAGCCTGTTTAGTCTGCGGGGAGATGGACAACCGTCGTTCTCAGGCCGTACCTATGCAGATTTTGAGCTTAATTATCCGAGCGGAGATGTCTTCGCCACAGGCTCAAATGCCCTAATAATGGATAACCTAACGCTCGTGTCAGGAACGCTAAATCTCAACCTGACGGGCAATCCGGGCCATTCGATCAAGGGGGATATCACAATGTTATTGGGCACTCATCTGCAATTAAATCCGGCATCCCCCGGAACAATAAATCTAAACGGAACGGCACCGCAAACACTAAGCGGACTCGGAAATGGTGTAGGCGGAAACTCTACACTTATCATTAACAATCCGATGGGCGTTATAGTAAACGGTTTGTTTGGAGCCTGGAATCTTCAACTCGTCAACGGAGTTGTAACAACGATCGGGCCCGTAGATTTTTTTGTTGGCGGGACTGTTACTCGAACTAATGGTTACGTTAATGGTTTGCTTACTCGACTAATTCCTGGACCGGGTTCGTTTGCCTTCGATCTGGGGACCGAGAATGGCTATTCGCCGGTTTTTATCGATGTAACGTCTGGAAGTATCTTCCCGACACTATTTACGGCAAAGACGGTTCAGACCACTCAGCCAAATATATTTGATTCGTCAAAGGCACTTTCGCGATATTGGACCCTTGTTGAATACGATAACATCACCGCCGACCTTTCATTTCATTATCTCGATCCATTTGACATTCCGCCTACAGCAACCGAGGCAAATTTTGAAATAGAAAAATATAATGGCGGTTTCACGCAGCCTGTAGGTCTCATCGATAAGCAAGCGAACACCTTCAACCTTACAGGTGTAACTGACTTCACAGGGGACTGGACCCTCGCAGAACCAGGCGCCGTTCAAACACCGACGCCAACGAGCACGCCTACTATGACGCCGACAAATACACCAACGGCGACCCCAACTGATACACCAACGGCAACGCCCACCGCCACGCCGGCACCCTCGACGGCGTTTGACTATGACGGTGATGGCAAGTCGGACATTTCTGTATTTCGGCCATCTACCGGGGCTTGGTATTTGCAACAGTCAACAGCCGGGCTTTACGGAACACTTTTTGGTTTTGGTTCGGATAAGATAGCACCGGCAGACTATGACGGCGACGGCAAAACGGACATAGCTGTATACCGCCCGGAAACCGGCATTTGGTACATATTTGAAAGTTCGACCGGAACGGTCACACACAACACATTCGGGCTCGCAGAAGACTTGCCGACCCCGGCTGATTACGACGGGGACGGTAAGGCTGATGTTTCGATGTTCAGGCCGTCGACCGCGACCTGGTACAGGCAGAACAGCAGCGATGGATTGTTCTTTGGCAGGCAGTTCGGGCTGCCTGAGGACAAACCGACGGTTGGCGATTTTGACGGTGATGGTAAAGCTGATATCGCGATCTTCCGGCCATCGCTTGGCGACTGGTACCAGTTGAATAGTTCGGACGGTTCGCGTCTCAGGTGCCCGGTTCGGGTTTGGCAGTGATGTCATCGTCCCGGCTGATTATGACGGCGACGGCAAGACCGATCTCGCTGTTTATCGCCCATCGACGGGCATCTGGTACATCAATAACAGCTCGAACGGCGAGGTTGTGTACAACATATTCGGCCTCTCGGATGACATCCCGGCACCGGGCGACTTTGACGGTGACGGCAAGGCTGACGTCTCGGTCTTTCGTCCGTCAAACGGAACCTGGTACCGGCAAAACAGCTCTGACGGGTCGTTCTTTGCTTATCAATTCGGCACCGATGGCGACAGGCCGACGCAGACCGCTTTCACATATTAGCGGCCGTATAGAGTAACCCGAGGGTTGATAAGGGGACTTTATTTTGAACTGTTATGGAAGTTGTTGTAAGGCGGCTTGGAACGGCGGATGCTGAGACCGGCGTCGGTGTTGCTGCGGTATTTGCGGGCAGTGTCGTTACGGATGGCTCCCAACCTCTGTTGATAACAATCAGGATCCGGAGTCTCGCGATGCGAAAAAACCATTGCTTTTATTGTCCAATCTCCTTATAGTGTTAGCGAATAAGTGAAAACGATCCATTATTGGTAACTCTCTTTCAAAATTGGACTATAACAATGAATCAGTCTCTCATGTGCCTGTTTTCAAGTGACGTTCCATCGATCCGTCTACGGTCGGGGATCATTGTTTGTACTTGTGCATGCCTTTTCGAGTCGCTCTGTCCAGTAATGACACTTCCTAATCAAACCTATTAAATATGAGATCCCACAGACAAAGGCATCACAGCGTTAAGCATCAACTCCTGGTCATTTCTATTTCGATGTGGCTCTTTCCACTCACCTGCGTAGCGGCGACATTTACGGTTACAAATACGAACGACAGTGGCTCCGGAAGTCTTCGGCAGGCGATCGCTTCTTGCAGCGGTAATCAACAGGCTGACACTATAATCTTTGATCCCGTTATATTTTCATCGCCTCAAGTGATCTTTCTTACCACAGGCGAGTTACAAGTGTTTAGGGATTTGCAGCCATCTAGCGGTACGGCTTTCAACATTTCGATCATAGGCCCCGGGCCCGAGTTATTAACGATCGACGCCAATCACAAAAGCCGCATTTTCTTTTCACAAGATGGCAATTACATATTTTCGTTGAGCGGTATGACGCTGACACATGGGTTTGCGACGAAAGGCGGTGCCATACATACGAGAAACTCCCCCAATTTTTCGAATATCGTTGTCACGGAAAACCTTGTTGAAGGCGGAGACCTTGGGCCGCCCGGTCAATTCTATGGCGGACGAGGCGGTGGGATATTTGCCGAGGGTGGCATATTAATTCGCGATTCGACCTTCAGTAACAACATTGCCCGAGGGATCCTTTTGCCAGGCAATCAAAACGTCGGTGATTATGGAACAGCGGGGGCTGGCGGCGCGATCGCAGCGGCAAATTCGAGTTATGTGATCCACTGTAATTTTATTAACAACATGGCTCAAGGAGTTACCGAGCGCGATCCCGCCTCCCGGGTTGAGAGCCGGGTCGGGCGGTACTGCGTTCGGAGGTGCAATATACGGTGCATTTGATGTAAATATCATCAACAGCATTTTCAGCGGCAATTCCGCAATTGCCGGCGATGGAGGCTCAATTACAAGCACCGGCACAGCAGGTGACGGTGGGACAGCATATGGCGGCGCGATCATGTCTAGCGGCTCCAGAGTATTGAACACCGCCTTTGTTGATAATACTGCACATGCCGGTAACGGAGGATCTCATCCAACCCCGACCGCGATCGGAAGGGGTGGCGATGCCTTTGGTGGGGCGATCTATGAGACGGGCGGTTGTAAGATGGCGAATCTTACAGTACATGGAAACTTTTTGATCGCAGGAGCCGGGCTCGTAGGGGGCAACGGCTTTGGAGGAGGCATCAGCCTTCTCGGTTCTAATCAATGGCGCCTTGCTAATCTGACTGTGACTGACAATGTCATTACCGCAGGTTCAGGAACACAAACGAATGGGATGAGCCAGGGCGGTGGAATTTATTTTCGTGAAGAAAATACTCCCGATTTTCGCAACACGATAGTAGCGGAAAATGTCGCCGAGACCGGGACAGATATCTTTGGTGATTTTCCAATATCTTTTAACAACTTGATCAGGATCGGAGGTGGCTTCACAGGGTTTTCGAACGGAATGAACGGGAACCAGGTTGGAACCGCCTCCGCACCGATAGACCCAATGCTTGGTCCATTGTCGGACAACGGGGGTGTTAACGAAACGCGGGCATTATTGTCCGGTAGCCCAGCTATTGACACCGGGAACAATACCGTGCTCAACCCTTTTAATTCGCAAGCATTACTATTTGACCAGCGAAATTTTCAGCGGCAGGGGCCGGCCGGGACGGTCGATATCGGCGCTTTTGAATATGGCACCCCGGCCTTTCCTGTCACGCCGTCACTACCTGACCTGCAAAACGCGAGTGATACGGGTGCGAGCAATAATGACGACATCACTAATTCCACTGCACCGGTTTTTGATATAACCAATACGATCGGAGGGGCAACTGTAGAACTGTTGAGGGACGGCGTTGTCGTGGCGAGCGGTTATTCTGATCTGTTCTCGTTGTCCATAACCGACCCCGATCCCCCTCCTGATGGGGTCGTGCAATACGCGAGTCGACAAACGATAGCCGGGGTGTCGAGTAATTTGAGTGGAACTCTGACCGTCACGTTTGATCACACCAGACCGACCGCGACCATCGATCAAGCGGTGACCCAGTTAGATCCAACTCGCTTATTGCCCATCCGATTTACGGCTGTTTTTAGTGAAAAAGTGGTTAATCCCGGCACCGTCTCATTAATAGGCTCTACGGCAACCACAACTTTCGCGTCTTTCAACAGCACCTCGGCCGACGGCATAATTTGGGATATCAACGTAAATGCGGTAACCGCTAACGGGGCGACGGTGGTTGCCAGTCTGACTGGAAACTATCAGGATCCGGCTGGAAATGTCGGCATGCCATCAACCAGTACAGACAACGTCGTTACATTGGATAATGTGCGGCCTACCGTCCAAATAAATCAGGCAGGTAACCAACCTGATCCAACTTCGGCACAGCCTATCAATTTTTTTGTGACTTTCAGCGAACAGGTTACGGGGCTGACAGCCTCGGGCGTTTCGTTGTCGGGATCGACAGCCAATGTTTCAGCAGCAGTGATCGATGTCACCGGGAGCGGGACCGAATATAATGTCGCAATATCAAATATCAGGTCAAGCGGGATCGTCAAGGCTACCATCGTAGCAAATTCTGCTGCCGATCTTTTGGGCAATCTCAATTTTAGCTCAATGAGCGGCGGATAATTCAGTTACGTTCATCCGAAGAAACACACAATTCGATTTTGACGCGGACGGCAAGTCGGACATTTCGGTTTTCAGGCCGTCGAGCGGTGCGTGGTACCTGCAGCAATCGACCGCAGGTTTGTATGGAACGTTGTTCGGTTTTGATACGGACAAGATCACGCCGGCCGATTATGACGGCGATGGCAAGACCGATATTGCTGTTTATCGTCCATCGACCGGCATCTGGTATGTATTTAATAGTTCGAGCGGAACGGTGACCTACAACATTTTTGGTTTGGAAGAGGACTTGCCTACACCGGCGGATTATGACGGTGACGGCAAGGCTGATATCTCGGTATTCCGGCCATCGACGGCGACATGGTACCGGCAGAACAGCTTGGACGGTTCATTCTACGCCAGACAATTCGGCCTGAGCGATGACAAACCCACAGTTGGCGATTTCGACGGTGACGGCAAGGCGGACATCGCCATCTTCCGGCCGTCGCTTGGAGACTGGTATCAACTCAACAGCTCTGACGGATCAGTGTCCGGCGCCCGATTTGGGTTTGGGACTGATGTGATCGTTCCGGCTGATTACGACGGCGATGGCAAGACCGACCTCGCCGTCTATCGCCCGTCGACCGGTATCTGGTACATCTCTAACAGCTTGAACGGAACAGTCACGTACAAAATATTCGGCCTCTCAGACGATATCCCGTCATCAGGCGACTTTGACGGAGATGGAAAGGCCGACGTTTCAGTTTTCCGGCCTTCTGACGGTAACTGGTACCGACAAAACAGCTCAGACGGTTCTTTCTTTGCGTATCAATTTGGCGAAAACGGTGATAAGCCCACCATGACTGCCTTTCGGTATTGACCATCATGGGACCAGATAAATTATGACTACTCTCAAGACATTCAAAAATGGACTCGGTTCGTGGGTCATTCTTACCGCTGTTGGCATTATGATCGGATCTTACCAAGCCATGGCGGTTGTAAAGGATGGCCAGGTCGATCCGAGTCTGAATATTAGTCCCATTAGTTTCAATTCGGCACCGGAGGTTAACTGCGTTGCACAGCTTTCGACCGGCGAGATCATGGTCTGCGGCAGTTTTTCAAACATAAGCGGAGGTATAGCAAGCGCGATAGCCCGATTAAGATCCGATGGATCTTTTGACCCTACTTTTCACGGAGATGCTGGTTCTTACGTAACGCAGATCTTTCCATTGCCGGATGGCAAATTGCTAATAAGCGGTAATTTTGCTCAGTATGGCGGTATTACCCGCAATCGAATTGCCCGTTTGAATTCAGACGGCAGCCTGGACGGTAGTTTTAGTCCCAATTTTGGAACTAGCTACGTACAGATAGCTGCGGTCCAGCCTGATGGCAAGATCATAGTAAATGGAACTTTTACAAATATCGGCGGCGTCGATAGGAAAAGTGTAGCTCGCTTGAATGCCGACGGCAGTGTTGATCTGTCATTTGATTCAGGCATGGGTACTGATGTTGCTTCCATTTATAAAGGCATAGTCTTGTCTGATGGAAAGATCCTTTTGGCCGGCGGCTTTCATACTTACAATGGCGTGTCGCGAAGCGGTTTGCTTCGCTTAAATGAGGACGGCAGCTTGGACACCCAATTTGTACCGGGAATTCCTGTTTTTGAGAATGTAGTATTCGGCATGAGCATTGCCGTCGATTCAAAGATCTATGTCTGTGGAGAAATAGGTGCGGCGGACTCAGTTTACAGGCTGAACCCAGATGGAACATTGGACCCGACCTTTGATACCGGTAACGTTAATACGAATACCAGTGGACGTATATATAGCGTTATGGCTCTGCCAGACGGAAAGGTAATATTCAGCGGCGGGTTTGGTGGCGTCCGCATCCGAGGGATCTTGTATAATCGGCACGGGCTGTTTCAACTCAATTCCGATGGAAGCGTCGACGTGAGTTTTATGGCGGATGCAACCGGCACTGTACGGGCCCTTTCGCTGCAGACAGATAATAAGGTCCTGGTCGGAGGCTCGTTCCTAAATTTGAACGGCGCCAAGAACGGGGGAGTGGGCCGTCTGAACCCGGACAGTAGTCGGGACCTCGAGTTTGTTGGGTTTTTAGGAAATTTATCTACGATAACCAGTTTTTTCATCCTGCCTGACCAGAAATTTCTCATTGCGGGAGATTTCGGTTCCGTTGGGACGTCGTTTCACGATCGTGTTGCTCGTTTGAATCCGGATGGGTCCGTTGATGAAACCTTTCAGCTTGATACCCGTGTCGATAACGTCGTTTCGGTGTCTGGTGTTCAGTCAGACGGTAGGATCCTTCTGGGCGGCTCGGCAGGTGGTGTATTTGGCCCAGTGAGTAAAGGCCTGTGGCACGTTAACCCGGACGGCAGCCTCGATACCACGTTTGACACCCAGATCTCGAGTTCCGGAAATGTAAGTACCATCAACATTCTGCCAAACGGAAAGATCCTGATCGGCGGCAGTTTCTCTACCGTTAACGGGGTTTCACGCAGTGGGTTAGCCAGACTAAATCCAGGTGGCAGCGTCGACACCGATTTTGATGCCACGGTCGGCGGTTCGGTAAGCGCGCTCTTGCCTCAGCCGGATGGCAAGATCTTGGTGGGCGGCGGATTTAGTACCTTTAATGGAATGACGCTTCGAAATCTGGCACGCCTCAATTATGACGGATCTATTGACACGAGCTTTAACATTGGAACCGGCGCCGACAATCCTGTCAGATCTTTTGTTTTGCTTCCGAGTAACCAGATTTACGTCGGTGGCCAATTTAGAAATATCAACGGCACATCGAGATCTTATATAGTCAGGCTCCAACCTGACGGTTCGATCGATCCCGCTTTTAAGCAACCTAAAATTTCGTCTACAGTTTATTCGATCATAGAGCTTCCAGGTGACAAACTGGCGGTCGGCGGCGAAGGTGATGCTCTGATAGATGCGGCACCGAGGCAAAAGATACTCAGGCTATTTGGCGATGGTTCCGTTGATTTTAGTTTTGATGTCAATTCTATGATCTACAACGGTTCCTCAGGCCGCGTGTTTCAATTGGGATTACAAACGGACGGTAACATCATAGCTGCCGGACAATTTGACCACTTAAATGGTATGACACGGTCTGGTTTCGTTCGACTCCTGACTTTTGAAAGGCCGACCCCAGCCTCGTATGACTTCGACGGTGATGGCAGATCCGATATATCTGTATTTCGCCCGTCAAACGGTGTCTGGTATAGACGAGTAAGCTACTCGACGATCAATCGGACAACCCAGTGGGGATTGGGAACTGACCTCATGGTACCGGCGGATCTTGACGGCGATTTCAGAACCGACATCGGCGTCTATCGCCCTTCGAACGGCACCTGGTATTGGACAAATTCTTCAGACAGCAGCATCTCAACATTTCAGTTTGGCCTTTCCGGAGATCTGCCGGTGCCCGCTGACTACGACGGCGATGGCAAAGCGGACATTTCTGTTTTTCGGCCCTCGACGGCAACCTGGTACAGGCAAAACAGTCGCGACGGGTCGTTCTATGCGATTCAGTTCGGGCTGCCTGAGGACAAACCGACGGTTGGCGATTTTGACGGGGATGGTAAAGCCGATATCGCGATCTTCCGGCCATCGCTTGGCGACTGGTACCAATTGAATAGTTCGGACGGTTCGGTCTCAGGTGCCCGGTTCGGGTTTGGCACCGATGTTATCGTTCCAGCCGATTATGACGGCGATGGCAGGACAGATCTCGCCGTCTATCGCCCCTCGACCGGTATCTGGTACATCAATAACAGCTCGAACGGCGAGGTTGTGTACAACATATTCGGCCTCTCGGATGACATCCCGGCACCGGGCGACTTTGACGGTGATGGCAAGGCCGACGTCTCGGTCTTTCGTCCGTCAAATGGAACCTGGTACCGGCAAAACAGCTCTGACGGTTCGTTCTTTGCTTATCAATTCGGCACCGATGGCGACAGGCCGACGCAGACCGCTTTCACATATTAGCGGCCGCGGCCCATTGACCTATGTCCTTGGCCCTTGCGCCCGTTTTGGGGGCAACATCGGCGATATCCCGATCTCTTTAGCGACTAATTAATGACGGACATACCTTAAGCACACTGTCTAAAACGAAAAGCCGAAAGATTAAGATATATGGAATTTGCAAAGTTATTTGTACCTGGAATCGCCGTGGTCATTTCCGTTGTTGCCTTGTATTATTCTCGCATGTCATGGCTCGATTCAAACCGCCCAATCGTAACTCTTAAAGTGTCGTCCCAAGGCATGGCGGGTAACCTAGCGACCCCGCTTAGTCTTATCGTCGAAAACACAGGTAACCGTCCTGCGATTGATGTACTGATTAAGTGGCATGGCGAAGAATATATCGATGCATTTAGGGTCCCCCCAACTGACGAACGCAGAACCGAGTTCGAAGATACTTATACTAAGGGAGCCGCAATAACAGTTCTAGCAAATGGGCGTTCGGTAACAACCTCATTCGGATTCATCGGCCCCGATCAGGACCACTTTGCATTAGAACAAAAACCGACTTGGCACGGAAGGGCTCGCTTCAGCATGGACGTTTCCTACGGTGATTTTGACGGAAGAGCTTACAAACATACAATACCTCTCACTATGTCAGACGACCAAGGATTCGCCGGTGGGCTATGGACGCTGAAAGAGTAGAGAAATCGCATGACTAGCGGCCTGGGCGGGATATGGGGTATGGTTAGGAACAAATAATAATCTGCGAGGTAAGTATAGGGACCGGTGTTGAGCAGGAAACCCATTGTAAGGAGCGAATAAAAAATATGGTTGGAAAAATACTTTTGGGCCTGGGAATACTGGGCATTTTGCTTGGCGGCCTGATAGCCATTGTTTCAGTGATACTGCCGCAGATGACGCGTAACATCAGTATGAGCGAAGCGTCGATAGGCATCATTGGCGGCGCGGTTTTGTTGGTGCTTTCGTTCCTGCCCTTGATCATCGGCATTGTACTTATGATCATGAACCGGAAAAAGGCGAATCCGCCGGCGTAGGACTGGGGCTGCGGACACGGCGGTCTCGCCTCTGCCCTTAGATTCACTTATCCACCTGATTTTGCTATGATTCGTCCATCTTATAGGATGGAAAATATGACTCAAGCAGAACAAAAATCAACGCTTGCCAGAGCGATCCGACAAGCATAAGGAATTTCTTTTTCCGGCCGTTGCCACCTATTACCAGGAGCCGCTGGCCATGGTCAAAGGCGAGGGCGAATACGTCTGGGATGACGAGGGCAATCGTTATCTCGATTGCTTTGGCGGTGTGCTGACGGTGAGCGTCGGGCATGCCAACCCGAAGGTCAATAAGGCGTGGAAAGACCAGGTCGACACGATCGCTCACACGTCGACGCTTTATGCTAACGGGCCGCAGGGCGACCTGGCTGAAAAGCTCGCCGAGATCTCGCCGGGCAGGCTCAAGAAATCGTTTTTTACGAACAGCGGCACCGAGGCTGACGACACCGCCATTCTCGCGGCTAAGATCGCGACAGGCAACAACGAGATCGTCGTTCTGCGGCACAGTTATGCCGGACGGTCGGCAACGGCACTGTCGACGATCGGGCATTCGACCTGGAAGCCTATCGCTTCGCAGGTCGCGGGTGTTGTCTCACGCCGTCGCTCCGTATTGTTACCGCTGCCCGTTCAAACTCGAATACCCTTCGTGCGGCGTCGCCTGTGCGGATGATGTCGAGGAGTTGATCCAGACCACGACGACCGGCAATATCGCGGCATTTATGGCCGAAACTGTGCTCGGGGTTGGCGGGTTTATTGTGCCGCCAAAGGAATATTTCCCGCGGGTGGCTGAGATCGCCCGCCGCCACGGCGGCCTGTTTATCGCCGACGAGGTGCAGGCGGCGTGGGGACGCACGGGCGACAAGTGGTTCGGTATCGAGCATTGGGGCGTCGAGCCGGACATCATCACCTCGGCAAAAGGCATGGGCAACGGAGTGCCGATCGGCTGGACGATCGCGACGCCCGAGGTTGCTGACGCTTTCCCGGGCCTGACATTCTCGACCTTTGGCGGCAACCCGGTCTCATCAGCCGTCGGCCTCGCCGTGATAAACCTCATCGAGGAAGAGGACCTGCGGACAAACGCCCGCGTTGTCGGTGATTATTTTCACAATGAGCTGCTAAAGCTGCAGGAAAAACACCGCGTCATCGGCGATGTCCGCGGCATCGGCCTGATGCAGGCGATCGAACTCGTAAAAGACCGCTCAACCAAAGAACCCGATCCTGCGAGTGTGCTCAAGGTCTTTGAAGAAACAAAGCGCCAAGGCGTCCTAATCGGCAAAGGCGGCCTCTACGGCAACGTCATCCGCACCGGAGTGATGCTCAACTCATCGACCGCGACGATCGACAAGCTGATCGCCGCCTTGGATGCGGGCCTGGCTCTTTGTTAGAGGGAAAATGCTGCTGGTCGCAAAGGTATTTGGAGGGCTGGCATTTGGTGTGATCGGGGTTCTCGTTCTACTGTTCCCAAAAAAGGTCTATGAGAACGACCAAAGGTTGGCTCCATTCATCAGATCGTTTCCTCTTTATAGGGCGTTGATCTGGATCGTGATCGGACTCCCATTTACCTTTGTTGGCGTTGCAATTGTATATAGGATCGTTGTTGATTCAATAAGATGATAGTCCTGAATAGAATTAATGGCTGATTTGTTCTTTTAAATTGCCTCCACCTTTAGGTGGAGGTAGATGTATGACAAGTCGGGCTTTAGCCCAATTTCAGAAAATATAATTCCTTTCGGCTTTAGCCACAGACAACTCGGAGCCTTTGAACTTGATTTGCGCTCCTGGCAGGAAGGGCTGAAGCCAGTAGGATGATTGCTTCTTTTAAGTTCGGCTAAAGCCGATGGGAAATTGAAGCTGACCTCCAGCTAAAGCTGGAGGCAATTTAAAAGAAGACACCTCCGAAGGCTGGAGGCAATTTAAAGAGAAGATCACCTCCAAAAGCTGGAGGCAATTTAAAGAGAAGAACACCTCCGAAGGCTGGAGGCAATTTAAAGAGAAGAACACCTCCAAAGCTGGAGGCAGTTTAAGGAGATAGATCACCTTCAAAGACTGTAGGAAATGCGACTATGCCCTGGATCAAAGTTTGGCTACATTTCGTCTGGTCGACAAAGAATCGCCACCCTTATCTAAAGGACGAGATCAGAAGCAAGATTTTCGACCATATCAGGTTAAACGCCCGGGAAAAGGGAATTCAAATCGATTTTATTAATGGTTATGTCCAACATGTTCATTGCCTGATCTCTCTTGGATCCGACCAAACTCTCGAAAAGGTAATGCAATTGATCAAGGGTGAATCATCGTTTTGGATAAACAAGAATAAGCTGACAAAAACGAGATTTGAATGGCAGGATGAGTATTTTGTGGCGTCTGTAAGCGAGTCGAATTTGGAAAAGGTAAGGAAATATATTGCTAAGCAGGAAGAGCATCACAGAGAGGTGTCTTTTGAAGAAGAATTTGATGATATGCTGAAGCGGGCGGGGTTTCAGAGATTTAAGGACATCTAGTTGTATTTGTGTTGCCGTGATTTCGGCTAAAGCCATAAGGAATATTATTTGTCAGAAATTCGGCTAAAGCCGGTCAATTGAGAAGCTGACCTCCAGCTAAAGCTGGAGGCAATTTAAAAGAGCCAAGCTTAACTTAAAAGAACCGGGATCAATTTATAGGGACCAGTTAGAGGACCATTAATGGGACCCAGCATAACTTACAAGAACCCGACTATGGCAGAGAGAGAAATGAAAATATATCGAATACAATTCTTCGCCGTTATTACTTTATTGGCGGCAACCACCTTTGCGCAGGCGCAGGCGGACAAGGTTCAGACGACGGCTGAGTTATTTGTTTCGGCATACAACGCAAAAGAGTATGCAAAGATCGAGGCGCAGTTTAATGAGGCGATGACGGCGGCGGTTCCGGTTGATAAATTGACGCTGTTTCTGAATGACAGCCATCGTGACCTGGGCAAGATCGTAAAGCTCGGTACTCCAAAATACATCTCGCCTAATGTTGCGACATTTCCCATTGAATTTGAAAAAGGCAAACAGGAACTGTTGATCTCGCTTGATGCCGAGGGCAAGATCGGCGGGCTGAGGATAACTGCGCCGGCACAAGTAAAGGCTGCGAACACCGGTCGTAACAAGACGGCACTAAGGCTGCCTTTTAACGGGGAATGGCTCGTTTTCTGGGGCGGCGATACGCCGGAACAGAATTATCATCAGGATTTCCCAAATCAGCGGTTCGCATTCGACATATTAAAAGTCGACGCCGACGGCAAAACCCACAAGGGCGACGGTAAGGTGAATGAGGATTATTACGCTTTTGGGAAAGAGATCGTGGCGGATGCTGACGGGACCGTCACGAATGTAGTTACGGGCGTAGTGGACAACGTTCCTGGTGTTATGAACGCGTTAATGGCCGTCGGTAATTTTGTTATGATCCGGCACGCGAACGGCGAAGTCTCAGTATTTTGTCACCTAAAATATGACAGCACCCGGGTCAAGGTTGGTGACAAGGTGACAAAAGGCCAGGTCATCGGCCTATGCGGCAACACGGGAAATTCGAGCGAAGCTCACTTGCATTATCAGGTTCAGGGTTCGACCCTATTTGAAGCAGAGAACAGCATGAAAGTGTTTTTCGAAAAGGTGAATGTCACGCGGGACGGCAAAACAGAAACCAAGACCGACTATTCCCCGGTGAAGGGCGATATAGTTAGTCAGAATTGATACGGTTTGAATTTCAAAGCGTAAGAAAGATCCACCGCAGAGACACCGTTGATGCGGGGGCTATTTAAAAGGAGCCCTGGGCATCGGAGCATATCTGATCGCCTCGGCCGATAAAATTATCCGAGCTGGTCTGAAAGCTCTAAAAAATGGGAGTTTTATTATCATAAAGAAAACTCAGATCGCCACTCTATTGATCTCATTGCTCGTTAGTGTCTTGCCTGCAAGGGGTCAGGTAACAAGCGAACAGGAAAGCGTTTTGACAGCTCTTGGGCCGGCACTCAAAAGCGTAAAGGCGAACGAGATCTTGCAGCAAATCAGAGTTCTTGCATCCGATAAGTTTGAGGGGCGAAACGTTGGAACAGTCGGTGAGACCTTGACTGTTAATTATCTCGTCGACAAATTTCGAAAGGCCGGACTCAAACCGGGGAATCCGAACGGAACATTTGTTCAGGATGTCCCAATGGTGGGTTTTCTGACAAAACCGCGTGTCGATCTTACCTTTGAAGGCCGCGAGATACCGTTCAGCTTTCCTGAAGATTTTGTTCATGATATTCCCAGGCTTGAGCCACTCGTAGATCTCAAAAACTCAGAAGTGCTTTTTGTCGGTTATGGGATTTCCGCACCGGAATTTGGATGGGATGATTACAAAGGCGTTGATGTTCGAAACAAAGTGCTTATAATGCTCGGCGGCGAGCCGTCAATGCCGGACAAGACTGATCCCTCAAAAGCAGACAGTGCTTTTTTTAAGGGCGACTTGCGGACATTTTACGGAACGATGGAGTTCAAAAAAGAACTCGCTGCGAAATTAGGGGCAGCCGCAGTACTTTACATCACAGACCCCGAAAAGTCCCCTAATTACTCGCTTTTTAAGACATTCGCGTTTCTCGAGGGTGGTGCATTAGAGCCTAGTGGTTCCGCAGGCGGGCCCCTTGCCTTTACAGGACTCATAAAAACCGGATCAGCTAAACGCCTCTTAGCGTCCGCAGGAAAAGATCTTGTTGACCTTGAGACGTCTGCGCAACAAAGAAACTTCAATCCTGTCTCGACGAATATTCGCGTGAACATTTCAATAACGAGTAAGTTAAGAAAGTTCGTTAGCCGAAATGTGATAGCCCGTATCGAGGGCTCAGACCCAAAGCTGAAAAACGAATATGTTGTCTATTCTGCCCATTGGGACCACTTGGGAAAGGACGCCAGTTTGAAAGGCGATCAAATTTATAACGGAGCCCTGGATAACGCGTCCGGAACTGCGTTGATGGTTGAGATAGCACGGGCGTTTGCGAGGCTTAAGATCAAGCCGAAACGGTCCATCTTATTCATTGCGACCACCGGGGAAGAAAAAGGATATCTGGGGTCGCGCTATTTTGTCGAAAGCCGGTTGTATCCACTAGCATCGTTTATCGCCAACATTAATATTGATGGATGCAATGTTTTTGGGCGTACATCTGACACCGCGAGCTCGGGTTTCGGCAACTCGACTCTTGACGAAGTGCTTGGGGAGGCTGCCAAACTGCAAGGGCGCACGTTTCAAAGGAGTTCGATAGACAATGGAGGGATATATTTCGCATCGGATCAGATAGAGTTTGCAAAAGTGGGCGTTCCTGCAGTTTATCCATGGAATGGGAGTGACTTTAAAAACAAGCCTGCGGATTACATTGAAAAGGTATGGGAACAGCTAGGCAAAAATTATCATCAGGTGTCGGATGAGGTAGATCCTGAATGGGATCTGTCAGGTGCCGTTGAAGACGCTCAATGGCTAATAATTGCGGGTTTCCTTATTGCGCAGGCAGACAAGAGGCCCGAATGGAAGCCGGGCAGCGAATTCAAAGAGCGTCTTGACCGATCCCCAAAATGATCACAATTACTTGCACCTACCGAAACGGTTGATGCCGCTATTTAGTGATGTTTTGGTATAGCCAGGCTTTTGCCATTTCCCAATCTCTGCGGACCGTTACATTTGAGACGCCTAGGATCTCAGCGATCTCATCGTTGGTCATGCCGCCGAAATATTTTAGCTCGACGATATTTGATTGGCGTTGATCAAATTGAGCAAGTTCATTCAGAGATTCATCTAGAGCGACCAGGTCCACACTCTTTTCATTGTTGGCAACAAATATCGCTTCATCCAGGGGCAAATTCTCCGCCTGGCCCCCGCGTTTGCTGCGCTTTCTTGTTCGTGCATGATCGACCAGGATCCGACGCATTGCCTGGGCGGCGATCGCGAAAAAATGATTGCGGTCCTGATAATCCATCTCGTTCTTATCAAAAAGCTTTAAGGTACGCCTCATGAACGAGAGCGGTTGTCTGCAGGGTGTGTCCTTCGCGCTCGTTTCGCAAATAGCTAGCTGCACGCCGACGCAGTTCGTCATATACGATCGGGAAAAGTGCGTCGAACGAATCCTTTTTGCCGCTTTTTAATTCCTGCAAAAGTGCCGTAATTTGCTGTTTATCGGTCTCCATCTAATTGGTTCAATCGAAGAATTTCTTACAAATCTATTTCGTCAACCATATAAATGAGCGCATTTTACGTCAAGTGTCGCTTTATTTGCTGAAGAGCAAAAAAGGAGACAAAACAATGATCGAAAAACGAAAGAGCGATATCTATGGAAATGACAAATTGATCTCGGTGATATTGGTCCTGATGATCTCAACAGTCGCGGTCGCGGTTGGCGTATTGGTCTGGTCTCTATTTTCAATTGCTCAACACTCGATAGCTCTGACTCGTCTAATAGACGGCAGCTTTCTGCAATAATTTTTTACCAAATAAACAAAAAGGGAGATAAACATGAAGAACTATATTATTACTACTGTGATCTTTTTGATCCTGGTACCGGTGTATTCCT
This sequence comes from Blastocatellia bacterium, assembly GCA_963834975.1. Lineage (GTDB taxonomy): Bacteria > Acidobacteriota > Blastocatellia > Pyrinomonadales > Pyrinomonadaceae > OLB17. Next base: position 230,359 of record CAWIDZ010000010.1, on the reverse strand, counting down.
ATTCGCAAAATTCCAAAGATCACGCTGACGATGAAAAAGCCATACGGCAAGTTGTGCAAAATATCGGAACTGCCTGGGCTGCCGGCGACGGCGTAAAATATGCCGATAATTTTACTGACGATATTATCTACACCGTTTGGAATGGATACCAGATCAACGGCCGGGCGGAAAATATTAGTGGCCATCAAGAGATCTTTGACACTATTTATAAGGGCACCAACGTTCGGTTTGACGTCAAAAAGATCCGTTTTTTGACCAACGATGTGGCGGCAGTCAATTTGCAAGGCGAAATGTTCAGGGGCGGTAAAAAGGTCGAAGATGTGCCGGTCGTGGTGCCGTTGATGGTTTTTACCAAAGCTAACGGCAAATGGCTCGTCGCAGCTTTTCAAAACACTCCGACCATTCACCGCGGCGAATTGGTCCTGGGCAGAAAAGCTGTCGATCAGCAAAAGCCGGACTGATCAGTCCCGGCGGCCCTGAACAGCGGGTCTAATGGTGAAAATGCCGCCTTAACAGAAAAAGAGAAGATTGAGCAGGTTTGCCTCCGTTTGTCGCTTTTAAGACAGGAGGCATTTTTTATGGTTACAAATTCTACTTTTTTTACGAAAGCTGCCGACCGCAATTTATATTGGGCCACGGCGATACTTTTTCCGGCCATCATCTTTATCGGTTTTGCGCAGTCTTATTATCTCGGTGCATTTTTTGACGCCCCTCCGTTTGCAAATGCGATAGTTCACGCCCACGGGATCATCATGACGTTGTGGGTGGTCTTTTTTTCAATTCAGATCACATTGATCCGCACAAAGAACGTCAAGGTTCACATGACGCTGGGAATAGTAGGCGTTGCCCTGGCGATGCTGGTAGTAGTTTCAGGTCTGGTCACGGCATATGACTCTCTTATTATCCGCTCAGAAACGATCATCGGTATTAGCTCCACGCAGCTTTTTGATCGTTCCGTTTACCGCTTTACTGATGTTCGTGATCATCTTCAGTGCGGCGATCTATTACCGGAAACGAGCGTTTGAGCATAAATCCCTGATGTTTTTGACCGTGATCAATTTTCTTCCGTTTTCGTTTTCGAGAATGTCGTTTATTCCCGAGCAGTTTGTGATCCCATGGGCTTTTGGTGTACCTGACCTGATCGCAATAACTGTTTTTGTTTGGGTCACGGTAAAACGTCGAAAATTTAACAAGGTTTTTGCGGCCGGACTCTTGCTTTTGATCGCATCGCAACCCTTGAGGTTCGCGCTGATGGGATCGCCGCTGTGGTTACGTGCCGTTGATCTGGTTGCTCCGTAGCCCAAAGTTGGCAGATTTAGATAAAAATAAGAAAGGTATTATGATTGTTTGAAAACCAATAATCAGAACCCTTCTTGATGAGTAAATGTCCTCAATGTCTGAATACGATCCCCGTCAGCGCCGAATCGTGTCCGATCTGTAATTTTTCGATCAATGACGACATTGCCAACACACTGAAAATGTACGGAGGCGATGGGACGGATGAAGCGAAAATATCGACGATCATTTCCGATAAGAAAATGACAGCTGAGAAATGGCAAAAAATAAAGCGGCTTTTCGAAGCTGCCCAGGCGATAACGCCTGATAAGCGGACAGCCTTCCTGGTGAGTTCTTGCGGCGATGACCATGAACTGAGGAACGAGGTCGAGCGTCTTTTGGGCTCTGTTGAGAATTCCAAGTCTTTTCTTGAAAGTCCTGTGATCGGCGAGGCTGTAAGTTTGTTCGAAGGAAAAACCCTTGCGATCCACTCAACCACAGGCAGAAATGTCGAGGGAAATTTTGTGGCGGGAACGGTTCTGGACGAGCGTTACCGCATTATCGGAATGCTCGGCAAAGGCGGAATGGGAGAGGTTTATCGGGCTGAGGACCTGAAGTTAGATCAAGTAGTCGCGTTGAAGTTCTTACCCGAGAAACTCGAGAAAGATAAAGCGACATTAGATAGATTCATTGGCGAAGTCAGAACGGCGAGACAGGTTTCGCACCAAAATGTTTGTAAGGTTTATGATATCGGCGATATTGACGGCAAACATTTTATCTCGATGGAATATATCGATGGTGATGACCTGTCGCAATTGCTGCGCCGGATAGGCCGGCTGCCATCGGATAAAGCTGCTGAGATCTCACGGCAAATTTGTTTTGGTTTGCATGCTATTCACGATGCCGGCATTCTCCACCGGGACCTGAAACCCGCGAATGTCATTATTGATTCAAACGGCAGAGCAAAAATAACTGATTTCGGTATTGCCGGTATCGAAGCGGATATCAAAAACGAAGAGATCCGCGTAGGCACGCCGGCCTATATGTCGCCGGAACAAATTACCGGTAAGGAAGTTACGACGAAAAGCGATATATATTCGCTTGGACTGTTGGTGTATGAGATCTTTACCGGAAAACAGGCGATGCAAGCCGATTCGTTTGACGAATTGGTTGAGAAACATAAGACAACAACGCCGACAAATCCCTCAAGTTTTGTTGAAAACATAGATCCGCTCGTCGAGAAAACGATCAACCGATGTTTGGAAAAAGATCCGCGCGAGCGTCCGGGATCTGCATTACAGGTCGCGCTGGCATTGCCCGGTGGTGATCCGCTCGAGGCGGCCATCGCTGCCGGCGAAACGCCCAGTCCGGAGATGGTTGCCGCCGCTCCCAAGAAAGGTGCACTGAGGCCGATCGCTGCAATTGGATATTTAGCCGCGTTTCTCGTTGTGGCGTTTGGAATAATTGCATTGAATCAGCAAATTCAGCCTTATAGCTTTACTCCTTTTGAGAAATCAGGTGAGGTGCTCGCCGAAAGGTCTCGTCAGATCCTCACGAAGTTTGGCTACACGGATGCCCCGGCTGATAAGGACTATGAATTTGTTAGTGATCATAGTTTTCTTGAGTATTACGGAACAGTTGGGAATCAGCACGAGTTGCCGCCGCGTAAAGAAATGATCGCAAAAGGACAGCCCTATGAGATCTATTTTCTTTATCGCCAATCGCCAAATTATTTGGAGCCGTTGGATTCGGTAGCGATCTCTGAGAATGAGCCGCCGCTTACCGTTCCAAAGATGGTGAATTTGAAACTCGATGTTCGCGGCCGGCTCGTCGAACTGGTGGCAGTACCACCTGCAGAGTCGCCTGTCGAGAATACCGAAACCGATTGGAAAGATGTTTTTGCTGAGGCGGGACTGGATATAAGCAAATTTGAGAAGGTCGAATCAACAATGACACCGCCTGTTTTTGCCGATCAAAGAGCGGCCTGGACGGGTGGATTGGCTGATTTCTCAGATATTCCCATTCGTATCGAAGCGGCAGGGTTAAATGGTAAGCCGGTCTATTTTCACATTTTCGCGCCGTGGGATCTGCCGGCCAAAGGTGAATCGGCAAGCGAAAACGCATTTAGAAAAAGTGGGATCGTATTGCTCATTTTTTTGATCGCCTCTGCTATCTTAGGGTCATTTATTTTAGCTTACCGCAATATTAGGGTCGGACGAGGTGACCTGCGGGGTGGTCTGAAACTGACTCTGATCTTGTTTTTGCTCTCATTTGTCGGGCAGATGCTGCAAGCGGATCATATTCCGACGATATGGGGCGAAATATCGATAATATATGAAGCCATAAGTTACGCGGGCATCACCGCGGTCGCTGTTGGGCTTTTGTACATAGCATTAGAGCCATTTGTCAGACGATCATGGTCTGAGCTTTTGATCTCGTGGAGTCGCTTGCTTGCTGGCGATTTCCGCGATCCTATGGTCGGACGAGATATTCTGGTTGGAGGATTATTAGGATTTGGGCATATGATGGGTATTCACATTGGCCTATTATTGCTTCAGACTTATTTGGGTAAATTTGATACGTTGCTCACATTTTATTTCCTGGAGCCTTTAAATGGAACATCCGGTTTGATCCAATCTTTTTCAAACAATATCGTTACAAATACCGCATTGGGCCTTATCCTGCTTTTTATAGCTCTATTCTTCTTTCTTATGACCGGAAAAAAATACCTCGGAATATTGGCTGTCGGGCTTCTATTTTTTACTCTTCAGGTATTGATCATCATTTCTACCTTCAATTGGGTCATGATAGCGGGAGTTGCCATTAATACGGTCTGCATGATGATAGCTCTGGGTCGTTACGGATTACTGGGTATGATCTCGTTCTGGTTCTTTTTCGAAGCAATATATGAATATCCGATAACTTTTGATCCATCGAGTTTCTATTTTCCACAGTCGGTGCTGACGATCTTAATTTTGGTCGGAATTGCAGGTTACTCTTTTTATATTTCGATCGCAGGCCAGCCATTTATCAGAAATGTACTTTCAGAAAAATTCGCAGGTGATTAGAATTGGTTTAGGTGATCTATGAAAACTCTAATTAAAAACGGCCGCGTCGTTACAGCGGTCGACGACTATAAAGCAGATATTTTTATTGACGGCGAAACCGTTACGACGATCGGCAAGACGCTCGATATCGAAGCGGATGTTGTTATCGACGCGGCGGGCAAGCTTGTTATTCCCGGTGGGATCGATCCGCATACGCATATGGAGCTGCCGTTTGGCGGGACGTCGTCGTCGGACGATTTCTTTACCGGCACGCGGGCGGCGGCCTTTGGCGGGACGACGACGATCATTGATTTCGCGGTACAGACCAAGGGCGAATCGATGACGTCGGGTGTCGACGCTTGGCATAAAAAGGCTGAGGGCAAGACTTGCATCGACTACGGGTTTCATCTCATCACGACCGACTTTGAAGACGGCGATGAAAAAGAGATGTATAAACTGATGGACGAGGGTGTCACGTCGTTCAAGCTTTTTATGGCGTATCCGGGTGTGTTCCTTGCGGACGATGCGACGATCTTTCGGGCAATGAGTGCGGCGGGAGCAACGCGGCGGGCTGATCTGTATGCATGCCGAGAACGGCATTGTTATCAATGAGATCATCAAGCGGTTTCTCGCCGACGGACGAACCGCTCCGAAATATCATGCTCTCACACGCCCAACGATCGCCGAGGCCGAGGGCGTCCATCGTGCCATCGCTATCGCCGAGATGGCCGAGTCGCCCGTCTATATCGTTCACCTGAGCTGCACCGACGCCCTCAACCAGGTCAGGCAGGCACGCGACCGCGGCATTCCCGCGTTTGCGGAAACTTGCCCTCAATATCTCTTTCACTCGATCGACGATTACGGCGACGGCTGGGACGGTGCTAAATACGTAATGACGCCGCCCTTGCGTGAAAAGCACAACCACGCCGAGCTTTGGAAAGGCCTCAAGATGGATGACCTGCAGGTGATCTCGACCGACCATTGCCCGTTCTGCATGAAGGAGCAAAAGGAACTGGGCAAGGATGATTTTTCCAAGATCCCTAACGGTGCTCCGGGCGTTGAAAACCGAATGAATCTTATCTACAATGGCGGCGTTGTCGAGAACCGCATTTCGCTCAATCGGTTTGTTGAACTGACTTCGACCGCCGCGGCAAAGATGTTTGGGCTATTCCCGAAAAAGGGAACCATCGCAGTTGGATCGGACGCGGACATCGTCATATTCGATCCCGAAAAGGAACACACCTTCGGCGTCGACGCCGAGCATATGAACGTCGATTACAGTTCTTACGAGGGTTGGAAGATGAAAGGCAAGGTCGAGACTGTCCTATCACGCGGCCGCGTTGTCATCGAGAACGGAGAACACACGGGCAAACAAGGTGACGGACAATTCCTGAAACGCGGCGAGTGTGTGAAGATTTAAGTTCAATGTCTGAGTAAAGTTGGAGAATAATTGAAAAATAAAACCAGTCTGTTGTTTTTGACGGTAATGTTGTTTTTTGTTTCGGCGCTTAGTATCGCGGCGCAGGGACAGTGGAAGGTTGGCGATAAGGTCGAGATCCTTAACCTGTCAAAGGAATGGGTGCCGGGGACGGTCATCGGGACCGTTGATTGGGGCGGACAAGAGATGTACCGGGTAAAGCTGGATGACGAAAATGCCTCTACCGTTTATTTCAATCATACGCCCGTCTCAGACATTAGGCGGCGAGGCGCTCCGATAGCTGCTTTTCCTCCGCGTCCGGTTACTGCCGTCCCGCCCGCTCCGGTTGCGGATGCAGCATTGGACGGTGCAAAGGTAGACGTTTATTACAACAAAACTCAGGGCAAAAACCGGGGAACGATCATAGGAACGCAAGGGAATAAGTACAAGATACATTACACGGGGTGTTCGGCCTCATGGGACGAATGGGTAGACAGCGGCCTTGTTCGCGACCCGGCGACCATAACCCCTGATACCGACGAAATTTCATTCTTGTACGGTAAATGGGCATTGACAAAAGTGGGAGTTTCCAGCTACAACGTTGCCTGGGGAAAGGCCGAGGGAATTGAGATCGGTGACACCGGCTCTTATATCTGGTATCAAGGTGCCGGAAAAGCTCCGGTCAAGGGCAGATGGTCGACCGACGCTAAGGTGCCCGGGACTGACAGCGGTACACAGTTTTATGACGGCATTCTTGTAAAAGACGCTGAGGGACAGGAATGGAAAGTGTTCAAATGGGCAGTGAAAGGCTATCCCGACGGTATCGAGGTTCAGAGAATGTGCAGCGGCGAGGCAATCGTCGGAAGCCGTGCTCGCTGACGAACTTCGATAGCCCAACACGTCTTTCGTGGAGAGGTATTTTGCGTATATTTAGGAATATATGAAGACGCTTCGCGATGCAAAATGCCGGCAAGATCTGATCGCCCGTATCGAAAAGCTAAGGGGTGATGAAAGACCGGCATGGGGGAAGATGACTCTCGAGCAGATGTTATCGCATTTGGTCCAGGCGGGCGATCTGCCGTTTGAGTCCGATGTTGGCGACCACAGCAGCGTCCTTTCCCGCACGCTTATGAAACCTCTAGTGTTGTATGTCCTGCCAATACCCAAAGAAGTAAAGGTTTCGCCGGAGATGGACCAACAGCAAAAAGGCAGGCCACCGCTCGGAGTTGAGGTGGACAAAACTAATGTGGTCGAGTCGATCAATAAACTAGCAAACTTGTCCATCGATCATAAGTGTCTTAACCACCCGTTTTTCGGTAAGATGTCCGCAAAAGAGTGGGCCGTTATAGGACATAAACATATTGACCATCATTTACGACAATTCGGGGTTTGAAATCTATGAACAAGCCTGAGATCAAATTTCGCGGCGATCATGTCCACATTCAGCTAGGGCCGGGCTACGCTTTCGACCCATCAGGCCGCGACAGTATCTGGACCGAACTGAAGGAGATCTGTGATGAACATAACTCACACCGAGTTCTGGTCGAAGGGATAGTTCCCCCGGGTGAACGCGACACGGCTGATGTGGTGGCCGCGGGTCAACGGACCTCTACTGTTCCGCACCTTTGGATGGCTTTTCATTTAGACGATTTTGTTCCGAGTGAGCAGAGTGAGTTATTTGAGGCCATCGCCGCGGCTCGCGGGGTCAGGATCAGGTTTTTCGCGGACCGCGAACATGCCCTTGCCTGGCTGCGTAATAATGCGGCGTCTTAAGGCGCGACAGCTCAAAATGGAAAAGGGCGGCGGTTCTCTATCGAATTGCCGCCCTTTGAGTTAGGTAATATTAAGGTGCTGTGAGATCAGAGTCCGAGGCGATCAACCGCTTATAAGGAACCGCCAGGTTACTGATAGTACCCAGCGTACCGCCAGTGACGATCGACGGATCGTCTGCGGGCGCATAGACTCTCGACCGGCCCTGGATACGGGTCAACGAGTTGTCGTCATCGACAGTGAATAAATAGGTTGAGCGAACGTGAGAAACCAACTCAATGTCATTTGTCGGATTATTTACTCCCGGCGATACTGGAGCGTAAGACGCCCGTAGTAACGTAACAATCAGCTTTCCGTCATTACGGCACGCCCAACTGCCGATCCATGGTGAACCGGAACCCAAAGTCAAAAGGTAATCGGGCAGGCCCGTCCAGTATTGGGTTGCCGTTCCGTCGCTTTGTAAATTTAGCTGGAAAACAAAGGTATGTATCACCGAGCCGTCACCAAAAACGTCAGTTGCGGCATTAGGCGAGCTCACATATGCCCCCACAAACTTACCGTTACGGCATCCTGCGGCAGCATAACTAGATCCGGTCATAAATATCGCAAAAGCAGCGATGACCACCATTTTTTTGAACATATTTCCCCCTTTTCAGATTTGACTAGTTTTCAATTTGTACGAAGTGCGAAGGAGTGTAGAGATTCGACCTTTTGATCAGAACAATGAATACCAGTACAACGAAATGAACTGCCCCACCGCCATAAAAATATGCGAACCTCTAATTGATAAATTAGCACGCCGGAATGATGGGTATCAACAGTTTTTTCACCGGCAACTGGATCAACCGGCGATAAATCCGCCGTCGATCATGTGGATACTGCCGGTGCAATATGTTGATTCGTCACTAGCGAGAAACAGGGCCAGGTTCGCCACCTCTTCGTTGGTACCGTATCGTCCCTGGGGTATCTTTGACAAAATGAAATCGTGAGCGGCTCCGGCGTCGTCCGGATTGAATTGTGATTCGAGCGAACGGATCATCCGATTGTCGATCGGACCGGGGCCGATCGCATTGACCCTGATGCCGGTGGCTGCCAATTCAAGCGCCGCTGTCTTTACCAGACCGTAGACAGCGTGTTTGCTCGCAATATAAGGTGCCATTGTTGGTGAACCGATCACACCGGCGATGGACGACAATGCAATGATCGATCCGGCACCACGTTCTTTCATGGGCTCGACACAATATTTCATCGACAACCAAACACCTATGACGTTTGTTCGCAGAACGTTCTCAAATTCAGCTACCGTTAGGCTTTCGATCGGTGCGAAATTTCCTTCGGTCCCGGCATTAGCTAACAGGACGTCCACTCCTCCAAATGTTTCCACAGTGGCGGCGACAGCTGCGGCCGTCGCAGCCTCGTCAGTTGCGTCGGCTACAAATGTCGCCATGTTCTGATGGCCGGCGAGCCGTTCGACTGTTTTTAACAGCTTATCTTCCGAACGCCCGACGAGCATTACGTTCGCCCCTTCCTCAAGGAACCGCTTCGCTGTCGCCTCGCCGATGCCGCCCGTGGCTCCTGTAATGATCGCCGTTTTTCCCTCAAGCCGTCTTCCGTTTCCGATCGTGGTTCCCATACATTTCCCTTTAATTCTGCATTTCGTTTAATAAACAAGCTTAAATATCTCGCTGAGTGTAAACAATTACCGCACTTTATTCAACAAACCCGCCAGATCAGCCAATAGGTCCCTCGCCAGCATAGGTTTTGGAGCAAGACTAATTAGTATTATGGGTATTAAGTGGTATAAATAATAGCGATAAGCGATATTTTGCGACCTATGAATGTTAGGCTAGCCGACAGGCAGCTCAAAACCAAATTTGGCACTTTTGCAGAATTTCTTTACTACGACGGCAAGGCTGAATCGATCGCGCTTGTAATGGGCGATGTTGCCGGTTGTGAGCAAGTATTTTGCCGCATACATTCGGCCTGTATCGGTGGACACGTATTCAACAGTATTGAGTGCGAATGTGCAGCTGAGATGGCAGCGGCGCAAGCATTGATCAGGCAAGCTGGCAGCGGAGTGATCATCTATCTGGACCAGGAAGGCAAAGGGAATGGGCACCTTGCGCTAATGGAGAGCATTCCATATCAAGAAAGCAGGGCTCAGTCAGGCCGAGGCATATGTAAAGGCAGGATTCGAGGCAGATGCCCGCAGCTTTCGCCCGGCGGCTGAAATATTGTCCGACCTGAAGATCAGATCCGTTATTTTACTAACGGACAACCAGGCTAAAGCTGACGAACTTAGACGGTTATCTATCGATGTTTCCGGTACCAGACCATTGACCTCATGAAACGATGACCTGAAGGCAGACGTAATAACCAGGCGAGAACTGATTGGAATCTGTCTTCTTAATCAACGTCTCTGCCGCCGGCCTACTGCAGGCCAGAACATTGAGTTTTTGTCCGGTTGTTGGCTAAACTTACAGCATTGTTGTTGAGTGCCTTACCGGCTGAATCACGCTGACCCCAATGATAACTGAACTAACCCCCGATAGTGAGTTGTCGCATTACCGCATTGTGTCCAAGATCGGAGCAGGCGGCATGGGCGAGGTGTATTTAGCTGAGGATACCAAACTCGACCGGCAGGTGGCCTTAAAGGTGCTTCTGGCAGAGGTTGCTGACGACGACGGGCGGATAATGCGGTTTGTCCGCGAGGCAAAGGCTGCTTCAGCACTGAACCATCCTAATATCCTTACAGTATTTGAAATAGGCAATTTTGAAGGATCTGAGTATATCGCCACCGAATTTATCGATGGCGATACTCTGCGTGACCGCCTGGTCCGCGGCGACCTTGACCTTAACGAGGCCCTGGGCATAGCACTGCAGGTTGCCGCCGCACTAGGTGCTGCTCATGATGCCGGCATTGTTCACCGCGACATTAAGCCTGAAAACATAATGATCCGCGAAGACGGTCTGGTTAAGGTGCTCGATTTTGGCCTCGCTAAGCTGACTGAAAAGCGCGGCGAGGTTTCGTCGTCAGAGGTTGCTACGATCGTTCAGTTCGATACTGCGCCGGGTTTGATCATGGGGACAATATCTTACATGTCACCTGAACAGGCACGAGGACGCACGCTGGATCCGCGTAGCGACATTTTTAGCCTTGGTATCGTAATGTACGAGGTCTTTACAGGAAAACGGCCATTTGAAGGTGAAAGCCAAATGGATATGATCAGCGCCATCCTGAAAGATGAACCTCCGGCAATACGAGAAATTTCACCCGGCCTTCCCCGACAACTTGAGCGGATCGTCGATAAGTCATTGCGAAAGGACCGTGAACAGAGATATCAACATGTAAAGGACCTTAGGATCGATCTCGAGGACCTGCGGGACGAGTTGAAGTTCGAAGTAAAGCATAAGAAGACCGGTGAACAGGTCATGCCCGTACCCACCACGGCATTGGACGAGCCACGTCCCACTCTTACAGAAAGTATTTCGGCAACACGCAGGTTTACGCTGCTGCATGCGATCGTGTTCATGTTTGCTGCGGCCGCCCTGGTTGGTGCGGTCTGGTTTTTCCGGCCGCGAGCTGATTCACCCGGTTTTGATCCGAATAAATTCAAGACGTCCGAAATATCAAGCTGGTCCAGCGCTCCAGGTGAGCTTATGAGTAATGCAAGTTTTTCACCGGACGGAAAGATGATCGCATTCTCATCTACACGATCAGGTACGAAAAATATTTGGGTTACGCAAGCAGCCTCGACAGAGGCGATCCAGGTCACAAATGATGCTTTTTCAAACAGAGACCCGATCTGGTCGCCAAACGGCAATGAGATAGCGTTTTTCTCGCAGAAAGGAAATATCTCGGATGGCAAGACAAGCGCAACAGGCGTCTGGCGGGTGTCGGCTCTAGGCGGTGGCACACCAAAATCTGTAGGGGCTATCGCTGATGGCAGCTTTGAACTCAGACGCTGGGCCGAGAGCGGCAAGATCTATTACCAATCACAAGGTGACCTTTTCGCACTCGATACCACCAGCGGCAATTCCAAAAAAGTTACAGCATTCGATCAGTCGATCGGTAAGATCGAATGGGTCAATATTTCGCCGGACGAAAAAACGCTCGCCTACATTACCGAAAAGGATGGTTCCTGGGAAATATTTACTAGTGATATCGCCAACGCGAGGCCATCGAAAATTGCAGAGGGTACAGGCGGGATAGGCGGCCAGGCGTGGCTGCCGGAAAAGGAACGCTTTTTCTATAGCGGGATGACCGACGGTGCCTATCAGGTCTTTGTTGTGGATGGATCCGCCAAACCGGCAAGGATAACGTCGTCCGAATCTGACAGCATCGTGGTTGATACCGCGCCTGACGGCAGATCGATCATTGTAAGCTCGGCAAAAGAAGAGTCAACCATCTGGCGGGTAAGCGTAAGCGAAGCCCAAGATGCTCCCGTGTCCAAAAGTGTCAACTCCGAGCTATGGCCCGCCGTTTCAGGGGCCGGTGATAAGGTCGTCTATCAGTCAGCCAGGAATTTAAGCCGCGGCAACAATCTTTTTGGCAGCTCGATACTCGTCAAACCATTAAAGGCACTTGACGTCCGTCCGACACAATTAAGCGAAAGCGGCTTTCTCCCATCATGGTCACCTGATGGATCGGCGATCGCATATTTGCGAAAAACTGCCGATACGTTCGATATATTTGCGGCAAACCCAAATGGCGGAGGCGAACGGAAATTAACATCGGGTGGGATACCGGCGATCGGGTATTCGGTCTCGCCGTACAACCACATCCAGACAAAGGCTTTTGCCTGGTCGCCAGACGGCTCAAAGATCGCTTTTGCCGCCGACAGGAATGGTTCGTCAAATATTTGGTTGGTCTCACCGCTTGACGGTTCTGAGACCGCTGTAACCTATAATGCTGATCCTGTTTACTCGTATCTTTGCCCCATTTGGTCAAATGATGGAAAGAGGCTTGCATTTTATTTTCAGACAAAGACCCCTGATGCGAATGGAAAGGCCGTTCGTGGTTTGATGGTACTTGAATTAGAGACACACAAAGTTACACATGTTCTGCAGACCGGTAAAATTATTCGACTTATTGGATGGGCAGACGATGAGAACAGCCTTATAATTGCTGAGTCCGACAACCAAAGCAGTTTGCCGCCTGAAACGAACATTGTTAAAGTTGCCGCAAACGATGGTAAAGAAAGCAATGTTGTCAGTCTCAAAAACGCATATTACTACAACATCTTTTTATCGGTAGATAGAAAACAGCTGGCTTATGCCGCAAGGGATCAGGAAAAGGACGATATATGGGTTGTATCAATGCGCGGCGGTGAACCCAGGCGTCTTACAAATAATAACGATTCGGGTGTTTATTTTTCCAGGCTTGCCTGGCTGCACGATGGCAGTTCTATCGTATTTGGAAAGCAGACAAGATTCAGTATGCTTTCGATGATCACAAACATAGATTAGTAGGAGAAGAAATGTTAACTAGATCTTTTAGGACTCTGATTATTGCTATATGTCTTCCGGCATTCATTGCGACTATTACGGCGGTAGAGCGTCCAACACCTGGCCAATGTGACAAAGTTACCGACGCCCAGATAGTTGCAGAGATCTACGGCAAGATAAAGGCGGACAAGACCCTGGCACCGCAAGTGACTCACATCAATGTGGTGTCTTTGTACGCAGCGGTCAAATTCCAGGGCTGGGCGGACAGCCATAAGGATTATGACAAGATCGTGGGATTCGGCTTTGACACCGCTTGTGTCAGGTTGGTTAACGCGAACGGCTTGCAAGACACGGCCCCTTCAGAGAATAATCCTAGTCGGGCAGCGGGCGGCTGTTCCTCAGGTACTAAACAATGCGGTGACGTCTGCATCCCGGAGGGTGATATGTGTAACATCACGGTCGAGGGCGCATTTCAGCGAATTCTGTTTAAGGTCGGTCCCGACGGCGTGCTGGCGCTTAGCTTCGGTGGTGCCGCTTGTTCAGCCGGAGTTGGTAATAATTAGCAGGGCTTAAAGGTTGGTCTTTATGAGCGAGACGATCCAACATTCAGACGGCCGTGTCGAATTAACTGCAGAAACCTTGGCTGAGATCGAAGGGCTGCCGCAGTTTAACGATGATCTTGCACCGGTTCCGGTTGCTAAACGCAATTGGACGACCTATAACTACGCCGCTCTTTGGATCTCAATGGCTCATTGTATTCCCACATACATGATGGCCTCCGGCCTGATCGCGGCCGGTATGAATTGGTGGCAGGCGCTCTTTACGATCCTTCTCGGCAATGTGATCGTCCTCGGCCCGATCCTTCTCAATTCGCATCCCGGAACAAAGTACGGAATACCCTTTCCTGTATTTGCCAGAGCTAGTTATGGCGTCGTCGGATCTAATCTGCCGGCGCTCATGCGTGCGATCGTTGCCTGCGGTTGGTTTGGCATTCAGGCGTGGATCGGTGGGCAGGCCCTGCAGACTTTTTTCGCAGCATTCATCCCCGGTTGGCAAGATCTGCTCGGCGGCCCCGTTGGTGGGCATACAACGACTGAGTGGCTATCGTTCCTTTTATTTTGGGGCCTGAATATTGCCATCATCTATCGGGGAATGGACCTGCTCAGAATGGTCGAGAATTGGGCGGCTCCTTATGTGCTGGTAATGACTGGCATTTTGCTTGCCTGGATCTTGTATCAGGCCGGTGGTATCGGATTCCTGCTTCACGAGCCCGGCAAATTTAATACCATTGGCGAGTTTTGGCCGATCTTCATTCCCAGTCTGACGGGCATGATCGGATTTTGGGCGACATTAAGCTTGAACATGCCGGACTTTACTCGATTTGGCAAAAGCCAACGGGAACAGGTGGTGGGCCAGACAGTCGCACTTCCAACGACAATGGTCGTCTTTGCGGCGATGGGCATTTTGATCACGTCCGCTGCTGTAGTGGTGTTTCCGCATATGAATCCCGCTGATGCCTGGGACCCGGTAAAGCTGGTTGGCCAGTTCTCTCAGCCGGTCATTGTCGCCATCTCGATGTTTACCGTTGTAGTCGCCACGCTATCGGTAAATATCGCTGCTAATGTTGTTTCGCCCGCTAATGATTTTGCCAACGCATTGCCTCGGTTGATCTCATTCAGGACCGGCGGCCTGATAACGGGCATTATTGGGATTCTCATGCAGCCATGGAAACTTCTGGCCGATCCCAGCGGCTATATCTTTGGATGGCTGGTCGGATATTCAGGCGGCCTGGGTTCGATCGCAGGCGTCCTGATAGCTGATTATTGGTTGATAAGGAAAAAGGAGCTAGCCCTGGGCGACCTTTACCGTAATGATGGTAAATATGGCGGATGGAATTGGCGGGCGGTAGTAGCAACGCTTGCGGGTTGCTTTTTTGCATGGATCGGACTGATAATTCCAATACTCCGCCCTTTATACGACTATGCGTGGTTTGTCGGTTTTGGAGTCGCATTTGTTCTTCATTACTTTTTGATGGTCGGATTTCCGCCAGCGGTATTAAATAGGGAACAGCAACCCAGCGAAGGGCAGTAGGTCAGGTTTTATGAAATATAATGCAGTAAGAAATTTTTACGACGGAAGATTTGTAGAGAGTACGTCCGACGATAACCTTGATGTCGTCTCGCCGATCGACGGGAATTTGTTGTCCCGGGTCCCGATGTCATCAGCGGCCGAGCTTGATGCCGCGGTCGAGTCCGCCAAGGACGCATTTGATTCGTGGGGTAAAACCCCTATAAAGGAACGCGTGCAGGTTTTTTTCCGGTATCGGAACCTGCTGGAAAAGAATCTTGATGAACTAACTGCGCTGGTTTCTGAGGAAAACGGCAAAACGTTAGACGAAGCGCGGGCCGAGGTAGAAAAAAGCATTGAGCTGACTGAGTTTGCCTGTTCAATGCCGCAGCTGGTTTCCGGCGAGATACTTGAAGTTAGCCGCGGCGTCGAGTGTCGGACGGAACATTTTCCGGTGGGCGTAGTCGCGTCTATCGCACCGTTTAACTTTCCGCTGATGGTGCCGAACTGGACGATGCCGAACGCACTTGTGCTTGGCAATACGATGATCATGAAGCCGTCTGAGACTGGTTCCGCTTATCAGTTGGCCGCATGGCGGAGATGCTGCACGAGGCAGGTTTGCCGGACGGAGTATTCAACGTGATTCACGGCGGCAAAGAGATCGTTGAGGGCATTTGCTCGCATCCTGATATTGAGGCAGTCAGCTTTGTCGGCTCGACTAAAGTTGCACAGATCGTTTACCGCCGATCGACCGATAGCCTGAAACGGTGCGTTGCTCTGGGCGGCGCCAAAAACCATCTGTTCGTCTTACCTGACGCAAATCCATCGATGACGGCCTCAAATGTAACCGCCTCGATGTCTGGCTGTGCGGGCCAGCGATGCATGGCAGCGTCGGCGATGCTTGCGGTAGGCAATGTTGATCCGATCATTGATTCAATTTGCGTAGAAGCTCGAAAAGTCATCCCGGGCATAAATCTTGGAGCAGTCATTTCGACGGGCCGCCAAAGAACGCATCGAAGATTACATTACGGCGGCCGAACGCGATGGGGCCAAGATATTGGTTGACGGACGCGGAGCCGTTGTCGAAGGTAAAGAAAACGGGACATATGTCGGCGCGACCGTCATTGACTATGTAACGCCGGGCATGTCAGTCGCAACCGAAGAGATCTTTGGCCCAGTGATTTCTATCATGCGGACTGAGACGCTGGATGAAGCATTAGAGATCGAAAACAAGAATCCATACGGCAACGCTGCTGCGGTCTTTACACAAAGCGGCGGTGCTGCCCGTTATGTGATGGAACATGCAAGTGCGGGTATGATCGGCGTAAACATCGGCGTACCGGTCCCGCGTGAACCGTTCTCATTTGGCGGTTGGAACGAGTCGCGTTTCGGGTCAAATGATATTACCGGACGCAGTTCGATAGAGTTTTGGACCAAATTAAAGAAAACAACTACAAAGTGGAACCCGGAAGCCGGGGTCAACTGGATGTCGTGATTGGACTTGCCGAGTAATGATGGCGAAATGATAATGATGAAGACCATTCGATTGATCTACACGACGAACCTTCTGAAGGTATTCCTTCTTGTTGGCGTGTTGAGTGGATTTTCTATGGTCTACGGACAGGGCCTTCCAGACATCGAATTGACTATTTCGTCAGAACGGACCAATTGGACAAAGGGTGCGCCTGCGGTGGTGAATATCAAGATCAAAAACCTATCAAACGAACGAACAGAAATAACGTCGAGTTTACGATTTTATCTTGATGATGAAACAAGTGGAAAACAAGGGCCAACGATGAAGAACGGCGCGTATTATGTGCCCTTTAGTTTTACCAAAAAATATCTATCGAACGCGAAGCATTGCCAAAGGGACCTTGACGAGACAAATGTCATCCGTGAAGGTCCAAAGGTTACTATGTTTCGCGATATGACTGACGTCTATTTGAATGGTATTGAAATCAAGGAATTTCAAGTCGATTTGGCAGGGCTTTGTTGGGCGCATCAAATTTCGAGTCTTTATCCAATGGGTAATCTTTTTTCGGAAGCCAAGCCTGGCAGTTCTATGCTTTATTTTTCGATCCGGTTTGTGACAGGAATGGAAGAGCACGCCGGGACTCGCATTCCGATTTCCAATGCTGTTGAATCGAATAGACTTCGGATCAGCATAAAGTGAAAAAAATATGTCAAGAATAGTAAAATGCGGCCTAATACAGGCTCACAACGTTGCACCGACGGACGCTCCGATCCCGGAGATCAGAAAAGCGAATATCGACCTACAAATGAAATTGGTTGAGGACGCGGCAGCACAGGGTGTACAGATGCTCTGCTTTCAAGAGATCTTTACGATGCCGTATTTTTGTGCCGAGCAGCAGACGCGTTGGTACGAGGCAGTGGAACGGATCCCTGACGGACCGACGGTCAAGCTGATGCAGGATGTCGCCAAGCAGCACGGGATGGTCCTGATCGTGCCGATCTACGAAGAAGAGCAGACCGGCATCTATTACAATTCTGCGGCAGTGATCGATGCTGACGGCAAGTACCTCGGCAAATACCGAAAAACACACATCCCGCATGTTAATCCGGGATTTTGGGAGAAATTCTATTTTCGTCCAGGCAATTTGGGTTATCCTTGCTTCGATACGGCATTTGCACGGATCGGTGTTTACATTTGTTACGACCGGCATTTTCCGGAAGGCGCTCGTTGCCTCGGGCTAAACGGTGCAGAGATAATTTTTAACCCTTCAGCCACCGTTGCCGGCTTGAGCGAATACCTTTGGAAACTTGAGCAGCCAGCACACGCCGTGGCAAACGGCTACTTTGTAGGCGCTATCAACCGGGTCGGAATGGAAGCCCCGTGGAACATCGGCGAATTCTATGGCCAGAGCTACTTCTGTGACCCCCGCGGACAGATCATCGCTGAGGGCTCGCGCGATCAGGACGAACTGGTGGTAGCCGATCTCGATATGGACAAGATACGTGAGGTGCGCAACACCTGGCAATTTTTCCGCGACCGACGGCCCGATGCCTACGGGCCAATAGTTGCCGACTAAATTATGCGGCTTACGATATTTCTAATTCTATCGATCTTGACGTTTGGTTCTGTTTCGTCTTCGCAAACCCTTGCGGGTGTTGAAAAAGAACTGATCGGTCATATTGATAAACTGGAAAAGGCATCGAACTATGGCGGTTCGGCGGACTATGCCGTTCTTGAAGCGGAAAATGAAGCAATGCAAAAGGCGTTGTTGAAGTATGGGATACGGGCTGATGTCCTCCGATATGCTTTTCCAAAACTTGCGAAAAAGATATTTATCACTACATCGCGGGACCGTAAACTTCGCGCCTATTCCTGGGATACGAACGAGGGCGGCACAATGCATGATTACGTGACCGTTTTTCAGTTCCAAGGTGCGAACGGAAAGGCCAACGTCTGGAGTGAATCATATTCGCAAGACATGGAAGATCGCGGGGCCGGGACATTTGTCACTCAGATCTTTCAGACGGATATGACCCATCAGCCGATATATCTCGTTGTAGACACCTTTATCGGTTCGACATCGCTTTCAGCTCAGGGAATACAAGCTTTTCGGATAAAAGGTAATAAGCTCGACCGAGAAGTTAAAGTGATAAAGACGGATGAAGGCATAACCGATTCGATCAGGTTTGAATATGATTTCTTTTCAGTGGTTGACCATCCTGAGCGGCCGATAAAGCTGTTTTACTTCGACGAGGCAAAACGCTCGTTCAGGTTTCCGGTGGTCATAGAAGACGCTAAGACCCCTCAGGGCAGGGTCACTAACCGTTTTATTACTTATCATTTTAATGGCAAGTATTTTGTAAAGGTACCTTGATGCTTATGGGCGATAGCTATTGCACACCTCTGGACATTACGCAGATCGAGCAGAACTTTGCCGAGATCAACCCCGCGTTGACGCAGGCCGAGGCCATGCACGAGGCGAACCGTTGTCTCTATTGTTATGACGCGCCGTGCATGCATGCGTGCCCGACGCATATAGATGTTCCTTCATTTATAAAAAAGATCGCTACGGGTAATCTGCACGGTTCGGCACGAGTGATATTTGACGCCAATCCGATCGGCGCCACTTGCGCTCGCGTTTGTCCGGTCGAGGTATTGTGCGAAGGCGCCTGTGTGGAAAAAACGCTTCTTCAGAAACCGATAGAGATCGGCCGTCTGCAGCGTTATGCAACGGATCATGCAATGGCGTCCGGTAGGCAGATATTCAAAAAAGGTGAGTCAAACGGCAGATCGGTCGGCATTGTCGGCTCGGGGCCCGCAGGACTATCCTGTGCCGCCTATCTGGCTCGTCTCGGTTATGACGTTACGATCTACGAACGGAAACAAAAGGCGGGCGGTCTAGACACCTACGGCATGGCTGAATATAAGATGCCTCAGTCGGTATCGCTGGATGAGGTAGAACATATCGCGTCTATGGGTGTTAAATTCATGCTCAACACTGAGATCATTCACGGCACTGACCCCCGAGTCAGAGAGTCCTGGGCGGGGAAGTCAATACCGTTGGGTTTGATCTGTTGGATGAATGGCATGATGCGATCTTTCTTGGCGTCGGCCTGGGCGAAACCAATATGCTCAACGTTCCTGGTGAGGATCTCGAGGGTGTTTATGACGCTCTTCATTTTATAGAACTTATTAAATCGAGGATTGGAAGAACGTTCCTTTAGGCAAGACCGTTGCGGTCATCGGCGCTGGAAATACCGCTATCGATGCCGTCACACAGGCAAAACGTCTCGGAGCCGAAAAGGTCGTTATGGTCTACGGCGGACCGAAAAAGACGCGTCAGCATATGATTATGAGCTCGAGCTTGCCCGAAAGGACGGTGTTGAATTCGTCTGGCAAGCGGCCCCGGTCGGAATACTGTCCGACGACGATGGTTCGCATGTGGCGGCGATCCGCTGCGAGCGAACGGACGGCTCGCTTGAGCTATTTGAGATACCTTGCGACATGGTCATCAAAGCTGTCGGCCAGCAAAAGATGGGCAACTTTTTTGAAACAGTTGCTTCGGTCGCCATTGATGAAAAGGGCCGTGTCGTTGTTAATGATCAAATGCAGACCTCGAATCCCGAAGATCTTTTCGGGCGGCGACTGTGCCAATGGCGGTGCCGAAGCCGTTGATGCATCGCAGATGGGTAAACTGGCCGCGAAGGGTATTCATTTTTCACTTACAGGCGAAAGGGTGGCGTTTGCCGGTGCAATCTTGAATAATAATAGCGTTCAATAATTAAGATGAGAAGTTATTCATTTCGACGTTGTTTTCGTTCATGGAGCGAGCTGGATCTCTGTAAATGGGCATTAATTCCAGTTGATAAACTTGTTGCCGAGTCCGATCTGATCGTGGTTGGTACGTCATGACGCACAAGAAGATAACCGTGGTCATGGGTAATATGATCGATTCGTTCTGATCGTAAGGCTCCAGACTGGCGAACATCGAACAGGCGACAATTCGATCACATGTCGATGATTGCATGTGCCATGGGCTTGCACATGGGTGGGGGTAAAGCGATTTTGTTGCTTACAGTCCAGGACAAGGAATCGTGATAGGTCCCCGGAATTAGGCCAATCGAAGAAATAGACGAGATCGAAGTTTGTTGCGGCTGGCAAAGCAGATCTGTCGTCAAGACGAAGCCAGATCAAAACACGTACCACTATGTGATAAAGACTGTTGACCTGACTCCCTATCGTGACTACTCGGTCTTTAGAGCATCGGTCAATCTTGATTGCAGGGTCATCTGATCTTTACAAAAGCCGGTCCGAATTTGTTAAAAGCCTATGGCAGATCTAACTTCAAATTTTGCAGGTATCAAATCTCCGAACCCTTTCTGGTTGGCGAGTGCACCGCCAACGAATATGGGCTCGATGGTCGAGCGGGCCTTTGATGCGGGTTGGGGCGGGGCGGTTTGGAAAACGCTCGGAGAACCGATCGTTAATGTGTCATCGCGGCTCGCCGGCCTCGACCAAGGGCCGGTGAGGTTGATAGGCCTCAACAACATCGAACTTATCACGGACCGCTCGCTCGAGGTCAATCTCAGAGAGATGACCGAATGCAAAAAGAAATATCCCAACAACGCTGTCATCGCCAGCCTCATGGTTGAGTCCAAAAAGGAAGCTTGGCAAGAGATCACGAAGAAAACTCAGGATACTGGCTGCGATGGTTTTGAACTCAATTTTGGCTGTCCGCATGGAATGAGCGAACGCGGCATGGGCGCCGCGATGGGACAGGTCCCCGAATACACATGTATGGTCACCGAATGGGTCAAAGAGGTCTCAAACCTGCCGGTGATCGTCAAGCTGACTCCAAATGTAACGCACATCGTTCCGCCGGGCAGAGCCGCACAAAAAGGTGGGGCCGACGCCGTTTCTCTTATAAACACGATCAACTCGGTGATGGGTGTCGATGTTGACACATTGATCCCGTATCCAAATGTTAATGGCATGGCGGCCCACGGTGGTTATTGCGGAACGGCGGTCAAACCTATCGCCCTCAATATGGTGTCTGAACTCGCACGCGACCCGGAATTCAAGATTCCGATCAGCGGCATCGGCGGCATCAACACATGGCGGGACGCCGTGGAATTTATGCTTCTCGGTGCCGGCAATGTTCAAGTGTGTACCGCCGTAATGCACTATGGCTATAGGATCGTAGAGGACATGATCGATGGCCTGAACAACTATCTTGATGAGAAAGGATACTCAAGCGTTAACGACATCATCGGCAAATCGGTTCCTCGGATGACTGATTGGGGAAATCTGGATCTTAATTATGATGTCAAGGCACACGTGAATGAAGAACACTGCATCCGCTGCAACCTTTGTTATGTGGCCTGCGAGGATGGTGCCCACCAGAGTTTTGAATTTGTTGAATCGAATGGGCACCGCTACCCACGAGTGATAGAGAAAGAGTGCGTCGGATGTAATCTCTGCGCATTGGTCTGCCCATCACCTGGTGCTATTTCAATGATCCGCGTGGACGAGAGGGGCCCAACTCAGAGCTGGCGAGAGCGGATGGCTGATACCTAATATGAAAAACCCAAATTTTTACAGGTTGATCTCCATTCTTCTGCTTCTGACGATATCTTTTGTCGTTGCCGGAGGTGCCCAAGTAACGAAACCTAAGGCGCCGACGTTTGATACCGCAGACTTCAGTGAGAAAGCTGAAACGGCGAAATGGCTTGTCGAATACGACGAAGTTGCGTGGAAAACAACCGATGTTCTGGTTGACCAAGACAAGTCGGAAATGAAGAATCTTGGACAGGAATGGTTTTGTTTTCAGGACGCAAAAATGGCATGGCATGCTATTTACGGTAAGCTCGAAAACAATAAATATACTCTGGTGGTTCATTACCTGATCGGTCCGCAATGGAAGATAACCCGAACCCAGGATAAGGTGGATCAGGAATTTCTCGATGGTCATGCCAGGGCCTTGGTCACGGCAAAAAAGGCGCTGATCGCAAAAATTCCCGCAAATTCTCCTACCTTTAATCCATACATTCGGCGGCAAGACTGATAAGACTTTTGAAGTTTGGTTATTTCCCGCTTATCAAACAAATGGGGTTGCGGTTTATGGTGCCGAAGGCATATATAACATTGATGCGACAGGCAACAAAATACTTGGCGATCAAAGTTACTTTCAAAAGGACCTGCGGGGATTCAAAACCGATCCACCTCGAGAGATCTGGCTAAACTATGAGGAGGTCGAAAAGCCAACTCTAGGCTCGGTATTTTTTGTCTGGTATTACAAGTCATACTTTACAAATATCTATATAGATAATTCCAAAAGCACGAGTACGGTAATTAATGGGGGATCAAATAGATATATGTGGCTAAACGTGGAAAAAGACGCTAAAGCCAAATCCAAAAATTAGTTTGACCTGTTTCTCTAATTTTCTTTCCTTTGTATGGACCTCAAGGCGAGGCAGCCCAACGTTGCCACAAACCGATCAAAAGCAGCAAATCGAGCGTCTTTAGTAGACCCCTTTGAGTACCGGGCATAGATCTGTTGTGCGATCACGGCGATCTTGAAGGTGCCAAATACGTAATAGAACGAGACATCATTTACATCGCGGCCCGAAGCGTTTGAATACAATTGGGTCAGATCCTCTCGCGAAACACTATCCATCAGGATCCTGGGATTAGACGGCATGTTTAGCAACTCGTCGCCGGCATCACGAGACATCCAATAGCCGAGAGTTGTCCCCAGGTCCATCAACGGGTCCCCGATCGTGACCATTTCCCAGTCGAGGACAGCTGTGATCCGGGTCAGATCATCGGGGTCGAGCATGATGTTGTCGAATTTGTAATCGTTGTGTATCAAAGAAGCTCCGCTTTCCTTTGGGACATGCTCGTTCAACCAGATGGCGGTCTTTTCGAGTTCCGGCAGATCGTGCGTCTTTGCTGCAGAATAGCGGTTTGACCAGCCCTCGACCTGGCGTTTGATATAGCCGGTTGGTTTCCCGAGGCTGCCCAGCCCGGCGGCATAGGGGTCAATAGCATGTAGTGCGGCCAGGTTCTTGATAAAACTCTCACAAACCTTTTCCTTTAGCCCAGGCGATGTTTCCAGTTCGGCCGGTGCCCGTCCTCTGATCACCAGGCCATTCCGCCGCTCCATCAAATAAAACTCTGAGCCTATCACCGAATCGTCATCACAAAACAGCAGCGGTTTCGGCGCGGGCTTATAAACCAAAGACAGCTTTGAAAGCACGTTAAACTCACGGGCCATATCGTGAGCCGACTTGACGGTGTTGCCAAACGGCGGACGGCGAAGCACGTACTCATCCGAACCTATTGAAACCAGATAGGTCAGATTAGAGCTTCCGGCGGGAAATTGCCGAACCGATATCTCACCCCGAACCCGGTCTAGCCCGGTCGCAAGAAAAGCGCTTAATCGGCCGATGTCTAATTCTTCCCCCGCCCTTATGTGTCTTGTTTCCTGCATCAGCGGCTTTCTGTGCTAATCTGTGGCTAATTTCAGCGTATGGATTTTGATTATTCAGCAAAAACCTTGGAACTGCAAAAACGACTCAGTGCGTTCATGGATGAGTATATTTATCCAAACGAACAGACTGTGGCCGAAGAGATAAATTCGGGTGACCGATGGCAGCCGGTGACGATCATTGAGGAGCTAAAACGCAAAGCCAAAGACCTGGACCTGTGGAACCTGTTTTTGCCGGATATTTCAGGACTCACAAATCTTGAATACGCCCCGCTTGCCGAAATGATGGGGCGTGTCGTTTGGGCGTCAGAGGTTTTTAATTGCTCTGCTCCGGACACCGGCAATATGGAGGTACTGCATCTATACGGATCGCCTGAGCAAAAATTGCAGTGGCTGGCTCCGCTTCTCGATGGAACGATACGTTCCTGCTTTTCGATGACAGAACCAGAGGTGGCCTCGTCGGATGCGACAAATATCGAGAGTTCTATACGACGCGATGGGGACGATTACATATTAAACGGCCGTAAGTGGTGGTCGACCGGCGCCGGTGATCCTCGGTGTAAGCTGTCGATCTTTATGGGCAAAACCGATGTGAACGCGGCGCGCCATTTGCAGCAATCAATGATCCTGGTTCCGATGGACTCAAAAGGTGTAAAGGTGGAGCGGATGTTAGATGTTTTTGGCTATGACGATGCACCTATCGGCCATGCGGAGATCACCTATAAAAACGTCCGGGTGCCCAAAGAGAACCTTCTCCTTGGCGAAGGCCGCGGATTTGAGATCGCACAGGGGCGACTAGGGCCGGGCCGCGTCCACCACTGCATGCGCCTTCTGGGTATTGCTGAGCGTTCGCTGGAACTAATGTGCTCGCGCTCAAGATCGCGAACTGCATTTGGAAAGTCGATCTCAGATCAGGGTGTTGTCCGCCAATGGATCGCAGAGTCTCGCCTCGCTATCGAACAAGCCCGGCTCCTGGTATTAAAGACCGCATGGATGATGGACAAAGCCGGCAACCGGGCTGCTCAGCGTGAAATACCGATGATCAAGGCTTTGGTTCCACAGATGGTCTTGAAAATTGTCGACCGTGCCATTCAGGTTCATGGCGGCGGCGGGGTTTCCCAGGACTTTCCATTAGCGCAATTTTGGATCTATGCCCGTTCACTCAGGCTGGCTGACGGCCCGGACGAGGTTCATCTAGAGTCGGTCGCCAAGATGGAGTTGAAGAATGAACATCCGGCCGGCTAGATCTGATGATGCCGGCCAGATCGCGGCGATCTACGATCATTACATTACAACTTCTCATGCAACCTTTGAAATGGAGCCAATTGACGGCGCTGAAATGCTTCAAAGAATGAATGACGGTTGGGCTGCCGGGTATCCCTTTCTGGTTTGCGAAAGGGACGCTGAGATCCTCGGCTATGCTTACGGCCGCCAATTTCGCCCGCGACGGGCCTACCTTCATTCGATCGAGGTCTCAGTCTATATAAAAAAGGATAAAGAAGGGAAGGGCATCGGTTCGCTGTTGTACCAGGCCCTGTTCGACGAGATCAGAAACAAAAACTTTCACACTATTATCGCCGGTATCTCACTTCCCAATGACGCAAGCATCCGGCTTCACGAAAAATTTGGTTTCAACAAAGTAGCACACTTCTGCGAGGTCGGGCGCAAGTTTGACCGATGGATCGACGTCGGCTACTGGCAGCTTTTGCTCGCTAAACGAAAGTAAACAAACTGGTTAACAGTCGTCTGTCATCTGTAAAGGGCCTCGCAACTCAATCTTTCGGGACCATTTCACGTCATTTTGACCCCTATTATCAGTCAGGTTGAACAAATTTCTTCCATATAACGTTTAACAATGCAAAAAAGTGTTGACAGATGTTGCGTAATCCTGTAACTTTTAATTGTTGCGGCTGTTTAGGTCGTTTACCTATCGCCACCAGATGCGACAAAGTTTTCCTTAGAAACTAATTCCACTGATCACAGTTCGTGATCGCAACATCCGAAAAAAGTGAGGTCTTAGCCTATCTTTCCGAATTAACCTGTCGAGTCTCTGTCCCTTCAATTCTGATTTGACAATAGGTGGCACAAATCCTCAGAAACTAAGATCCGCTAGATCGGATACTAAACAAGAAGACTTTTTCGATTAAGTAAGCGCCTCAAGGGTGCACAAAAGGAGCAATAAAATAATGTTCGGTAAAAAGAAAAGCGTTGCCGGTTTGGACATCGGTTCCAGTTCGATAAAGATGATCGAGCTTGAAGGCAAGCTGAACAATCTTAATTTGGTGAGCCTCGGCTTTGAAAATTTGCCGGGCGACACGATCATCGACGGCCAGATCATGGAACTTAATGTAGTTTCAGATGTCATTAAGAGCGTCTGTGTCAATCACCAGATAAATGCCGATCGCGTCGTCACCGGCGTCAGCGGACATTCGGTCATATTAAAGAACATCGTATTGCCATCGATGAGTCGCGAAGAATTAGAAGAGTCGATCGATTGGCATGCTGAGGAACATATTCCTTACGATCTGGCAGATGTCAGCCTTGATTATCAAGTGACCGCCGAAACAGCTGATTCGACCCATGTATTGATCGCCGCCTGCAAACGCGAACGTATCGACAACATTAAGCAAGCGATCCAGCTGGCCGGAAAGACCCCGGTCATTATAGATGTCGACACTTTTGCCCTGCAAAATTGTTACGAGGCTAATTACAACCCTGCCGAAACGGATGTAGTAACCCTGCTTAACATCGGTGCCTCGACGATGAACGTCAATATCGTGCAGGGTACCCGCTCGCTCTTTACCCGCGACATCACTGTCGGTGGCAGCCAATTTACAGACGTGCTCCAACGAAGCCTCGGGCTTAATTTTCAGCAGGCCGAAGCCGTAAAACGCGGAGTTGTCGATGCCGTGGAGGGAATCGAAGAAAAATCGATCGAACCCCTGATGAATAATGTAACCGAGATCGTCGCGATGGAGATCCAAAAAACCTTTGATTTTTATCGGGCGACGAGCGAAGACAACGAAACAGTTGTTCAAAAGATACTGATCTCAGGCGGCGGATCAAAACTGGCCGGCCTGGCGCGAGGAATTGTCTGAGCGGCTTGAGCTTCCGGTTGAGATCCTCGACCCGTTTCGCAACATAAATGTCGACACCAAGAAATTTGACCCGGATTATCTCAGCGAGATCGTTCCGGAAATGGCCGTAGCTGTCGGATTGGCAGTAAGGGGAGTGTAACTAAGATGATCAAGATCAATCTATTAAATTCTGTAACAGAAAGACAAGGCGGGGCCGTAGTGGCTGTCGATCGCAAGATATCGAGTGCCGGCTCACGATTTGTTCTCATGTCGGTCGTAGTGGCCATATTGCTTGCAGCTGTGATCGGCTGGGACGTGATCAGCACCCAGATGGCTAAGACCGAGGCCGAACGCCAGCTGAATGAGCAGAAGCAGATCGCTTCCGAACTTGAGGTGGTAATGAACGAGCAAAAAGAGCTCGAGGCCAAGATCGCGAATATCGACGGCCGTATCGAAGCTATCAAGTCCTTGCGAGCTTCGCAGGCGGGCCCGAGTGCTGTACTGGAAGCAATGCGTGAACGTATAGCGATGGTTCCGGGACTGTATCTCGAAAGTGTCGAACAATCCGGTGATGGCCTGATCCTAAAAGGAAATTCGCCTGATGAGTCACAAGTGACCCAGTTTGGACGGAGCCTGGAGTTCTCGAACGGTTTGTTTTCGAACCTGAACATAGAAACGGTTCGCGCCGAGGTTCAAAATCAGAATGCCGTGCAAAAGGTAAATGCCGAGGGCAATGCCGAGGCTCCGAAACTCGAGATCGTCAATTTCACGATCAAGTGTGCCTATACACCGTCCAAGGCCAATAACGGCGATAATTCTAACCCCACCACGGCTTCGGCCGCCGGAGCAAATCCTGGCCAGAGCGCACCCCCAGTTCAGGTCGCAAAGAACTAGTAGATCCACACAGCGAAAAAGAAGGTAAATAACATGCTAGAGAAAATCAAAAATCTTAAGTGGCACTTCCACCTGATGATACTTGTTGGCGTAGCTGCACTGATATATTCAGGCGTCTGGTACTTTGTCACCAGCGAGACCAGGGCCGAGGTCGAAGAACTCAATAGCCAGGTCTCACAACTGCAGGCTAAGAACGAGACCGCCCGTGTAGCAACGCAGCGTATCAACGAATTTCGTGCTCTTTACGCCAGTAAGGCCGAGGAATATGAGGAACTCAAGGTTCTGCTTCCCGAACAGCGAGAGATCACAAATGTACTTCAGGGCCTGCAGGACACTGCCAACGGCAGCAAAATGATGGTAATGCGATTTGCCCCGCGTGAAGACACGCAGCAGAATTCGATCATGGCCAAGCCGGTCGAGATCGAGGTCGACAGCAATTTCAACAATTTGCGTTCCTTCTTTGAAAGCATGGCCAAATTGCCGCGTATAGTTTCGATAACAGATTTCAAGATCAATCAGCTTGATAAGCAATCCGCGTCGAAGACGCTGCATGCCCAATTTCTGCTGACAGCGTATTATGCAGCCCCTACCGATATAGGTGCGACTCCGGCCGTTGCTAAGCCCGGAGCCCCCGGACAGCCGGGAGCCCCTGCCCAGCCTGCTGTCGCCGGCCAACCGGCACCGCCAACTGCCCAGCCGCCCGCACCCGCAACTAATTAACCCACCCCTATTTGGATTTTTGCCCAAAACGAGAAAAAAGCCATGTTAAATAAATCGACACTCAGAAACTTAGTATGCCTTTCGGCAACAGCTGCAGCCCTCGTGCTTATGTTCGGCAGCGCGACGCAGATATCTGCTCAGCGTGATCCGTTTCAAAAGCCCGGATACATGAAGCCGAAACCTGCCGGCAAGCCGTCGTCCGGCAAGTCAGGATCGGGCGCCACAGCGACACCGGTCAATTACGGCCCGCCGGCTATCGAGGCACGCATTGAATATTTCAAAAGGCTTCGCGAGACTGCTGCCGCAAACGGTGCTCCGCTTCCAAAGGTAACGAGCGTGCTCACGCTCGATGAGATGGCGGTAACCGGTATTTTTAAGACACCCCGCGGTTGGGCCGCGATGGTTGAAGCCACGCCGATCAAGCTTTCTTACACGATCTACCCGGGCGAAAAGTTTTTTGACGGCCAGCTTGTTGCGGTCGAAGAGAACCGCCTGGTCTTTCGCAAGGTCACCAAGACCGGCGTAGGTAAATTCGTGGCGTCTGTCGAGAACAAACCGCTCAGACAATATTCGACTAAAGCACAGATCGAAGGTACGGCTCCGGCGGACGCCTCAGCCAGGCCGGTCGAAACCGCGAGTAACACGCAGCCTGAAAACGCTTCTGACCCGAAAGCGACGAAAGCGGGCGGCGATTCATTTCTCTCGCCCCTTGACGAGATGAACAACCCGGTCGAACCCGCCAAGGAAAAATCCAAGAAACCGGCGAAAAAGCCGGTCAAGGTAGCAAGGAATAAAGACCAATAGGTATCGGCCCCCACAGAACCGATCATTTACCGATAATAATTCGATTGAAACAGGTACGGAGGAAACATGAATTCTCTTAGCAAATTAGGCGACGCGGTCAAAAAGATCGTTATCGCAATTACAATAGTCAGCAGCTTTACCCTAGCAATAGCGGCCCAAACGGTCGCAGAGCCTCAGTCACAGGGTAAAATGTATGGCGAACCAGGATTTCGCGGCGAGCCGATCAATTTGAACGTCGTCAACGCCGATATCCGAGATATCTTGAGCTACATCACCGATCAGTACGGGATCAACTTTGTCATCGACAAGTCGGTCAAGGAAGTTCCGGTCACTGTTAAGGTCAACGATGTTCCGTGGAACATCGCTCTCGACTCAGTACTG
This sequence comes from Blastocatellia bacterium, assembly GCA_963834975.1. Lineage (GTDB taxonomy): Bacteria > Acidobacteriota > Blastocatellia > Pyrinomonadales > Pyrinomonadaceae > OLB17. The sequence goes on along the minus strand of CAWIDZ010000010.1, from coordinate 200,496 downwards.
CAAGCTCAGGAACTCGGTGTCCAGGTGAATGGCACGATATTGCGTGTCGCTGACAACAAGACACTGGCCGCCGAAGGTGAGTTATACCGCGAACGGATGAATAATCAGCTTGATACGTCACCGCTCTTTACAGAGCTGATCAGGCTGAATTATGCAACCACGAACGGCAACGCAGCTCAGGGCGGAACTACGAGCGGCACAACCGTGTCGATGGACACCGGTCCTTTGGGTGGGCCGGCAAGTTCATCGGGCTCCTCAAGCAATTCAACGACGGGCGGAAACGGCTTATTGCCGATCATCAAACGTCGCTTGTCGCGTCGCGGTTCGATCGAGATCGATTCCCGCAGCAATTCGCTTATCATCACGGATGTAGCAAGCAATCTGGCAGCGATCAAGCAATTGATCTCCATTTTGGATCAGCCTGAGCCCCAGGTTGAGATCGAGGCCCGTATCGTTGTTGCGTCTAGAAACTTTAGCCGTGATATCGGCGTTCAGTTTTCATCGATCGTCCTCGGTTCACACGGAAGTGGAGCTCAGGCGGGTACACTGCCTATAGCCGGCGATACCAACACATTACCCGGAACGGGCGTCGGCAACAACAACCTGCTCTCGAGCATTCCAAACACGATCATCGGTTTGACAACCGGCATTTTTGGAACGGCCCAGATCAATATGCTTATAACCGCCGGTGAACAAAAGGGACAGGCCAAGGTCATTGCCACACCGCGTGTCACGGCCCTGAACAATCGTCCGGCCGAGATCAAGAGCGGATCAAAGATACCTATCACGACCATTCAGCCAGGCAGCGCAGCCGGCGGAGCGGTCATTGCAACAACACAGTATGTAGACGTTCCTCTGCGGCTCGCGATAACCCCGCAGATCACAGACCAGGGAACGGTCATACTCAGTATTATTGCCGAGAACAGCTCGACGTCAACGATCGTTGGCGGAGCGGCACCGGCGATCAACACACAGAGCATGACTACCCAGGTCGTCGTCCCCGATGGCGGAACGACCGTGGTTGGCGGTGTTCTGTTTGACGACGAACGCGACAGTCAGGACCGCACCCCTGGCCTGGCAAGCATTCCTATTATTGGCAACTTGTTCAAGCGAAAAGGTGTCCAGCGTAATACTAACGAGATCCTCTTCTTCATCACGCCAAGGATCAAACGTCCGGATTACGCAGCCGCCGCTCAGAACGGAACAGCACCGCGTCCGGCTACCATCCTTCAGCCGGTACCGATGGGCAATCCGCCGTCAAACTCGTCACCAGTCGCTCCGGTGCAGACTTCGCCGGTCATCTTTCAGTCCCCGGGGATCGAAAAGCCGGAAGCTGCCTCAACCACGCCGAACAAACAGTAGTTTGCTCGCATAGTTAAGAAAACTTGTTTCTTCCGAATGGCCCGTCAGGCGTACCAAACGCCTGACGGCCTTTTTGCGCCTGATCATACCGATCGGTCGTGGTCATTGATCCATCGGCTGCGTATCCTGCCGTACATTCAGGGGCGAGCCCATGTGGTATAAGTTGATCGAGATAAGTAGAACAAGGGGATAATCAATGTCATTAATACACTGTCCGGAATGCGGACACGAAACGTCTTCAAACGCTGTGGCTTGTCCGAATTGCGGCCGGCCGGTAACTCCGACGCCGCTGCCGGTTGAGGAAAAGGTCTTTGTTTCTTCGCCGCCGATCCGCGAGGACAATTCGTTTCCGCCATGGGCGTTCATTCCGATCGGGATATTGGCGTTGATCCTGCTGATGGTGGCCTATGTAACTTTCCGCCAAGGCGACGAACAGGCTAATACAAATTTAGCTGTGAACGTCGCCCGCCGGCAAACTGTTCCTGAGAGCCATCGGGAAACGACCGTGACCTCCGTGCCGCCGTCGACGTCCTCGGAGCCGGTCACCGTTCCCGGTCAGACGACGACTGTGCCGGGAACAACCACTTCAGTTCCTGTAGAGCCTGCTCCCGTCAAAGGAAAGGTGGTGATCAAAGCCCAGGTATCCCCACTGCGGGGTGCCGTGCAGCCCGGTAAAAACATAAAATTCTACCTTTTGGATAAGGATGTGGAGACGATCTTAAGCGAAGCACATGTATCACCTATCGAGGGCAACAGTTTGACCGCCAGCCTCGGACTAGCGGCTGTCTTTCCTGATCGATATGGCGAATTTCAACGCGCAGCGATCAAAGCCATCGGTGAGCATGTTAAATACACCGGCACGAGCGGGAGTGATGGCAGTGCAACCATGGGCAGCATCGATCCAAAGCAGTATTATCTGTACGGAATTAACCGCATGGGCCACGGCTTTGTCCTTTGGAACTCACCGGTCTCAGTGATCGCCGGCGAAAATCTCTTGGATCTTGAACCTCAAAGAGTTGTAGAGATCCCCGAAACCTAGGCCGCATTAGAAGATCACTTTCCGAACAGCTGGTCCAAGCTCCGCAGATGTTAAGGTTTGTGGCGAACACCTATTCTGCGATCATATCGAGCCGGGTAATGTCTTAAACGACACTGGTGTTTCGTGAAGAATAAAATAACTGCCGGACCTGACATTAGCTGTGTAAGGCTCAGCAACTTTCAGGCTCCAGAATTCATAATTTCCGTTTGGCTTAGAGGTGCAGGCAAAAGGCTCGCGGGTCTTGCCTGTTAGAGTTATGCGGCCGTCGGTTGCTGGCTTGCCAAAAGGGTTAGACAGAAGGCTTTGTTGAACGGCGGCTTTCGACTTTGCGACATGCACCTCGGCGTTTGTAACTATTACTTCCTGCTTACCGTCGTTCATCCTGAAGCCGCTAATGGACACTGATGATACGTTTCCGGCTTTACCAATAGTCTTGAATTGCAGGTTTGCAAATACTCCGTCGTTAGTTGCAGGAATCGCTGCATATACAACTACCTTGAGCAGGCCTGGAGTCGGCGAATTGGAGACGACACTCATACCCTCGCTCAAGGTGCCTGCCAGATCGGCTGCGATCTCAGCAGGTGCTATAACCATCGGATCGTATTCCACATCGAACTGATACGAACCAACCTCACGGCCTCTCAAGTTATTTAGGCTCAGGGGAACGGTCACGACAGAACCCTGCGGTGCCTTAGTGTTCGGGACCGAAACCCGGACGGCAGTCTTCGGATCGGGGCTGAAGGACTCAAGTGGTCGAGCGGGCGGAGGCATCCAGTCCCCGCTGACGTCGCCGAGGAGCAGAGCTTTGTAATCCTGGACGCTATCGATCATTGTGTCGGGGTTGGTCGATACGGGCGTGAAAACCCACTGCCCTGTATGGTTAAGGGCGTTTGGTATGCCGACGATCCATTGAGCGATCAATGCCGCGTCAAACGACGAGAGTGCGTGAAATCCGCTGACGTCTGCTGCCTTCTGCTGGGTGGCATTTAAGGTGATGAGACCGACCACGTGCCGCGAGATCAGTGCAGCATCGTTGCTGAAGATACCGGCAGGTATCAGGTTGCTCTCATCCGCTCTGGACGGCGTAACGGTGTACGCACCCGGCCCGAAGCCCGAAAGCGAATAGTTGCCGCTCGCGTCAGCCAGGCTAAAGAAGCTGGTTCCGCCCGCCGCATTAAGTTTTGTATTAGGAACCGGGCGTGGTGTCGGCGTCGGCGAGACGGTCGGTATCGGGAATGGCTCGTTCTCAAACGAGACCCTGCCCGTGACCGCACCCGAGACGACCGTCAGCATTCCGCTGGTCACATTTGAACAGACCGACCCGCCGTTATAGCTGAAACTTGTCAACGTCAGCGGCGTTACAGAATCTATCGGGCCGATCACCTTCATATGCAGATCGACGACCGTGCCTGCTCCGGCAAAGGCGCCAGCACTGAACACGGAAACGACGACCGAACCGCTTACCGATGTGTTGGCGTTTACGGTGGCACCCGGGTTGACTGTTCCGGCCGTGACCGAGATGTCCGCCGGGTTCGGGCTCAAGACTGCCGGGTCATAATTAAATGTAAAATCACCTGCTATAACCGAAAGGCCTGTCAGGTCTGACGTGTTGACAGGAATCGTCACCGATATACCCCCGGCGCTTGTCTTTGACGTCAAAACCGGTGTGTTTACATCAGGGCACACTGCCGGTGTTGGTGACGCAGTTGGTGTCGTTGTATTCGTAGGCGTTGCCGTGGGAGTATCCGTCGGCGTCGGCGAAACACAGCTATCCAGAATGTAATGATACATCTGTCCGCTTTCCACCGGCGGCATTTCGCCGCCAGACGTGTCACATCCCACAAGTGTAAATGCTCCAGCAGGAGCCTGCTGAACGCCTACGCTTAGTTTGCGAGGGATAGGAGGTGTAAACATTGGCTGCATTGTGCCGTAGATCACGTCATATGCCGTCTGCCCCTCATAGAGTCGGACCTCGTAATTTAGCAATGGCGTCATACTGCCGGTTCCATAGTACACTGTTCGATACTCGATATTGAAGATCCGGTTTGGCGCAGAGCCGCTAGTCGAGGTAAAGATACCGCAATCCGTACAATCCGAAATACGTGTGTCCTGATCCGTCCAATACGGCCCGATCGCATACGTTGCTAATGCTTCCGGAATACACGCCAGGCCGTACGTATTATTTACCGTTCCGAATGTGAGGTGCCCGTTTGAACCCACTGCTACTGATGAAAAGCTCTGATCGTACAGAGTATACGAGAACGGGAGGGCGATCACCGTCGAACCATCATCAGCATGGTTGCCGGTATCTGTTTTGCCGGGCACTATAGCCGCTCCCGTGCTGACCGTATAGATATAGTTCGCCGTACACAATGGCGTCGCTGTTGCTGTTGCTGTTGGCGTACTGGTCGCCGTGGCTGTTGGTGTATTTGTGGGCGATGGAGTAATTTGCAGATCGTTGCCAAATGCAATTGCGTCGAGAGAAGAAACCGATGCCCCGATGTCGGTAACTATACCGTTGGCTGGGTTGATAGTCACAAGGTGAGTCGGCGGCGGTACGCCCGTTCCCAGATCAAGCCCATAAAGAATGCCAGCGTTATCAAAGGAAAGTGCCGCGTAACTGCCGCCAACCGGTCTGAATGGATTTGCGATGTTCGTAAAGAAGCCATTTGCGAGGCTATACGTTCCAAAGCGTAATGTTGTCGGCGTCCCGTAGGCGTCTGTGGAAACTATAGCAAGACCACCTCCTGTGGTTGACGTTAGTCCAGTATCGCCAACCAGTGTGGCCTGGCCCGTCGCCGGGTTGATCGAGTACAGTTGGGGGCCGCCGACGGTCCCAACTCCATATAAATTGCCGGCCGAATCGAAAGCGATATCCCCCATCGTCGAGGGAATTATGCCTGGATTGCCGGCATTGAATGGTCCAATTACGGTGACACTGGCTGTTACCGGGTTGATCGTGACGAGTTGGGCTCGGGTTGCAGGATTGCTATTAGCCACCGAACCGTAAAGCGTTCCGGTTAAAGGGCTAAACGCCATACCTGTGATCCCGTAATTAACGCTTAATGAGTCGTTAAGCGGGCCTATGTCCTGCACCACGCTGCCTGTACAAGGGTCGAGAATATACAATTCGCCGGGGCCCCCGGCTGCGGTCGATCCGTAGAGCGTGCCCGAAGGCAACGACGGCGGCGGTGACTGATCCTCGAAGGCTCCTACATCGCTGCCATCGCCACAGCCGACATTGGGAATACGGACGGGCCGGGTGAATCCCCGCTGATCACTGGCAGAACCGCTGGCATTTCCTTTGTTAACGGCGCTGCTTCCCGTAGCGGGGGCCAGAGTAAATGTCGGCCCACCATTGTCCTGAAGGGGGCCGAGCAGCGGATCGATCGGAAAGGCGGTGGTGCCGATCTGATCGCCGGCGGCCGCAGTGATCGTGGCACCAGAGTTATCGCCAATAAGACTATAGCCTTGTGACGTCAGAGGGCCGTTGATATCGGGACCATTTAAGGAAAAGTTCTTGGCAAGGATACTGTTTCTGGACGTTACTATTCCGCCGTTAATGTTCCGCAAACCGCCGCCCAGGTCGCCGGTATTGCCTGAAATGGTGCTATTTGTAAGCGTTACGCTGCCGACATTGGTGATGATGCCGCCGCCGCTATTGCCGTTACCGGAAGCATGAGCTGTGTTGCCAGAGATAGTACTGTTACGGATATTCAAAATGCCGCCGCTATTGAAAATGCCGCCGCCGCTGCCGGCGATGATAGTATTGGTGGTATTCCCGGAGATCGTACTCCCTTCTATGGTCAGATTGCCGAAGTTATTGAATATGCCGCCGCCATTAACGGCCAGGTTGCCGGATACGGTGACATTTGTCAGGGTCAACCTGCCAACGTTAGATATGCCGCCGCCGCTAGCGGAGGTGCTTCCGTTTGCAATGGTAAGGCCCGAGATGCTGACTGTGACACTCGCCGGTGTGACGTTAAAGACACGGATATTACTCACGGCCGGGTTGCGTCGTACAGTTAGAACATTGGCACCCGGGCCCACAATTTCAATGTCGCTGCCAAGAGACGGAAGGGCGCTGCCGAGTTGGATGACGCCGGTGACCGCCGGAGCAAAGTCGATCCGATCTACGCCCGCGCGACCGTTGGCCGCAATAATGGCTTCGCGTAAGCTACAATCGACGTTACAATTGCCGTCATCATGATCATCCGTGGTGGTGACTGTAAAAGTAGGAAACGGAAAGTCTACCTTATCCAGGAATATGTCCTGCTGAGGTGAACCGTTGATCGCGACTCGTCCGTCGGTCCATGCGTGATAGGTTACGGAGCCTCGCCCGTCGCTATTAAAAGCGGTCCGATTGTACAGGCCGACATAGGTTGACTGAATTAGGGGGTCAGGCTGCAGCGGCTTTGGAAAGATCACATCGCTCAGGGCCATATCCGCCTGCCAGGTCAAGCCATTATCGAACGAGGCCCTCCCAAACCTTTCGAGGGCATCTGTGCTTGTGTTACGTTCGTCATACCAACTGACAAAGACTCCGCCGCTTTGATTGACCGAGAGTGAAACGCCCCATTGACCCCGTGTTGCGGCGTCGGTATTTAACCGAAGGGGTAGAGACCATGTCAAACCATTATCCGCCGAACGGACGTAATAAATATCACCCGGATCGCCGACTGCACCCGCAGTGTAGGCATAATGGACCACATTGTTCGAGCCAACCGCAAGTTCTCCCCAGCCCATCTCTCGCCAATAGCCTGCCACCGGTGTACTATACATCCCAGGAAAGTAGCCCGATGCACTTCGACCCGGCCCGAGAAAAGGTGGGCCTTGCGAGATCGCAGGACCCCAGCTAAATCCGCCATCGTTCGACCGATAGATAAAGTTTTGACGCGAAGTACCCAAACCGCCGCCGCCTTCGTCCATGGTTTGAAGAAAGATCGTGCCGTCCGTGCCCAAGCTCCCGGTTACTTTTACGGCCCGACGAAATCCGGAAAAGACCGTGACCGGTGTATTCCATGTCGCACCGTCATCCGTCGAGACGGCGACACGTGGTGAACCACCATTCAAATTAAAGTCATTAAAAGCCGCATATTGCCGTCCGTAGAATGGACTTGCGGTGTTATTGTCAACCCATATCGAGGGCGAATCGGAATTGCTGCTGGTAAATACACAGGCGCCATTGTCCCAATTAACGCCGTCAGGAGACGTCCATAGCCCGGCGCCTGTAAATCCACAACGGGCAGTAAGGAAACTCGCGAACCATTTTCCCGCTCGCAAGCTGTAAAAAACCGAAGGTTCGCCGTAGCATCCACCACCTGAGTTGAACTTGTAAGGGAGACGGGTAAAAGTGTTACCGGCATCGGTGGAGATCGATACCCCGCAAAAGCTTAGCGGATTGAGAGTATCCCCGCTTGAATCGGTATATGTTACCACCACCGTATTGCCATGGCTCCAGATCGCGCTCTCAGCCTGTGTCACACGAGGGCTGGTTTCCCCGCCGGTTATGAGATTGATATCGGCACCGCCGGTGAGGTCAAATACGGGAAGACTCGATGAGACGGCCTCGGAGTTGACCCCATTGTGCGAATGATTCAGTACCGGGCCTGCCGACTTTAAGTTTCCCGTCGGGCTTTGGCTTGACCTTAGGGCCTCGGTTCTGCCAACTGGGGTCACCGAAAGCATTATCATTAGACAGGCCAGGCCGAGGCCTAACATCATAGCCGGTGCCGCCCACCGCGTCATATTATCCTTGTTTTTCGTAATAGACATATGCTTTTAACGAGCGATCCCTTAATATTGGGTGATCAAAACCGCCATTGAATAAAACCCTGAATTTTCCGCGGATCAGGTTTTTCAGGATCGAACCAGTAACGGTAAATTACAAACTGCCCAGTCAATCACACATCCGGATCATAAATGTTTACTGCCCGTTGCTCTGCGATCAGATCGAGTTCCGTCACACTCTGAAAAATGCTTACGACGTGCGGCGTGAACACGAGGTTCTGCGAATGGACAATCACGGTATAAGTCTCGCCAACAACCATGTTCCAGAATTTGAAGCTGCCGTTTGATCGGGATGTGGCGGCCGATCGCTCACCGATCGTGATTGTCTGCGTCACGCCAGCCCCGGCCACCGGCTTGCCGAATGCCGTCAGTAATATGCCCCTTAGAGAGGCCGTATTTGACGAGGTGACATTGAGTACACCGTCTGATGTGATAACGTCGGCGGCGGCGTCATTTAGACGAAAACCTTTGACTAACAAACGCGTTTCCGCACCCACTTCGCCGATTGCCGCCAAACGGAGATTTACAAACACCCCATCGTTCGTTGCCGGGATCGCACCGTACACCACCACCTTGAGCAGCCCCGGACTTGGCGAGTTGGAAACGACACTCATACCGTCGCTCATGGTCCCGGCAAGGTCTGCGGATATTTCCGCAGGAGTGATAACCGCCGGATCGTATTCCACGTCGAACTGATACGAACCAACCTCACGGCCTCTCAGGTTATTTACGCTCAGCGGAACGGTCACGACAGAACCCTGCGGTGCCTTGATGTTCGGGACCGATACCCGGACCGCGGTCTTAGCGATCGGGGTTGATCGCTTCTAACGGGCGTCCAAATGGCGGCATCCAGTCGCCGCTGACGTCGCCGAGCAGCAGGGCCTTGTAATCCTGGACACTGTCTATGGTCGTATCGGGGTTGGTCGATACGGGCGTGAACACCCACTGCCCTGTGTGGTTAAGGGCGTTTGGTATGCCGACGATCCATTGAGCGATCAATGCCGCGTCAAACGACGAGAGTGCGTGAAATCCGCTGACGTCTGCAGCCTTCTGCTGGGTGGCATTTAAGGTGATGAGACCGACCACGTGCCGCGAGATCAGTGCGGCATCGTTGCTGAAGATACCGGCAGGTATCAGATTGCTCTCATCCGCTCTGGACGGCGTAACGGTGTACGCACCCGGCCCAAAGCCCGACAGCGAATAGTTGCCGCTCGCATCAGCCAGGCTAAAGAAGCTGGTTCCACCAGCCGCATTAAGTTTTGTGTTAGGGACCGGGCGTGGCGTCGGTGTCGGTGAGACGGTCGGTATCGGGAATGGCTCGTTCTCAAACGAGACCCTGCCCGTGACCGTACCCGAGACGACCGTCAGCATTCCGCTGGTCACATTTGAACAGACCGACCCGCCGTTATAGCTGAAACTTGTCAACGTCAGCGGCGTTACAGAATCTATCGGGCCGATCACCTTCATATGCAGATCTACGACCGTGCCTGCTCCGGCAAAGGCGCCAGCACTGAACACGGAAACGACGACCGAACCGCTTACCGATGTGTTGGCGTTTACAGTGGCACCCGGGTTGACTGTTCCGGCAGTGACCGAGATGTCCGCCGGCAATGGACTCAAGACTGCCGGGTCATAGTTAAATGTAAGATCGGCCGCGATAACCGAAAGGCCTGTGAGGTCTGACGTATTAATCGGTATAGTCACCGATATACCTCCGGCGCTAGTCTTCGACGTCAAAACCGGTGTGTTTACATCAGGGCAGACCACCGGTGTCGGTGTAGCCGTCGGCGTAACGGTCGGAGTCGCAGTAGGGGTTGCGGTCGGCGTCGGTGTTCCGCCAGTGGGAGCGCCCGCCCAGAAACCGCCAGCGAGCGTGAAGATGCCGCCATTCGAAGTGGTCCCGGCAACGCTCTGTCCCACCGTGCCGTCAAGATCGAATATCCCGCCAGACACATTTCCCCCACCGCCCGCGATCACCTTTTTTTCGATCTGAAACGAACCACCGGACTGCGGTATTGCCGGAGAATGGGCCAGTAATAGGCTTAATATTATCGAGAATGTTCGTTTCATTAGACCTCTCTACTTCTTTGCTCGACAGATCGCCGAGCGGTGATGAGTCCTGCATACTGCATTATTGGAATTCTCAGAATTCAGGCTCTGAGACCGCTGGTCATGGACAAGCGGTCCCGTTAGTAACCAACGATCCCGCGTTATCAATGGACAATACCCGACAAGTCGTACCGTCTGGTGATTTCAAAATAATTCCCTGACCGGGCGAGCCGACGAGAATGTTGCCGCCGGTTACGTCTAATTTTGCTTTCGGGGCGGTCGTGCCGATACCGATGCGCGTATCGGATGTCGCGCCGTTCACGCCGATGATGCTGCCTAAAACGAGCGAATTGTCTTGGGCGACTTCCGCTTTTGCACCGAAGGCGCCGGCGTTGGTGAGATCGTTGGCGGCGAGGCTTGTGTTGGCACCTAACAGAGTGTTGCTGCTGCCGGTCGTGTTGAACTGACCTGCCGCGTTTCCGATAAATGTGTTGTCTGCGCCGGTAAAGTTGTTTCCGCCGGAGCTTTGTCCGAAAAATGAATTGTTGTTGGCGGTGTTGTTGACACCTGAGGAAAAGCCGTAAAAAGAATTGTTGTTGCCCGTATCGTTGCCGCCGCCCGCCGCCGATCCGACAAAAGTATTTTGCTCTCCGGTCGAGTTATTTTGTCCCGCATAGTTGCCGAAAAATGAATTGTCTCTACCCGTACTAGAAAACCCGGCTCCTGAACCGAAGAATGAGTTTCCATAGCTCGTCGTGTTGGAATAACCAGCTTGTGCGCCGAAAAATGAATTGTTATAGCCCGTCGTATTTTCTCTGCCCGAACCCACGCCGAAGAAAGAATTGCTGCCGCCCATTGTGGTATTTTCGCCCGCGCTGCTTCCGAAAAATGAATTACCGTCGGTCTTGTTGCTGTAACCCGCGCCCTGCACCGACAAAAGAATTGTTCGCACCGGTTATCGTTGCCGCGCCCGCCGTCGAACCAAAAAAGCTATTGTTAAAACCTTCCGTGTTATTCGATCCCGCAACCGAGACCGACAAAAGAATTGTATCCGCCGTTCGACGTGTTTTGTCCCGCGTAATTTCCGACAAAAGTATTGCCATTTGAGAACCGGATTAGAAAAACCTGCATTCAAGCCGACAAATAAATTTTCAAGCGTTGCCGCCGCCCGTCGTCGCCCGCAAAATGCGCTGACCGTTTTGATTGAACTGCGTCGCCGCATTAAAGATATTCGCCGTTCCCGCTCCGTCAATGTTGAAATTTGCGCTCGTCTGCTGTGTCGTTTGATTTAATATTCCACCGCTTCCGCCGCCTGCCGTCGTCTGGATCGTGCCGTCGGGAAATTTCACGCCGCCCACGGTCGTTTCGATCAAACCGGCGACGGTCAATTTTGAATTCGGCGTTGAAGTTCCGATGCCGACATTGGCATTATTGCCTAAAATTAAAGAATTGCTTTGTGAAACAACAGAATTTGCACCGATCGCCGTCGCGTTTGTCAGATTATTCGCGCCGACATTGGCAAGGTTTCCGATCAGCGTATTATTATTTCCGGTCGTATTTACAGTTCCGGCGCCCGCTCCAAAGAAGGAATTATTTCCACCGGAAACGGTTGCATTGCCTGCTCCAACTCCAAAGAAGGAATTATTACCGGCAACCGTATTCGCCTTACCCGCGCCTCCGCCGAAAAAGGCGTTAAAAGTGCCGGTCGTGTTAGCGCGTCCGGCTTCACCGCCAAAAAATGCATTGCAGCAACCCGTGCTGTTCTCACCGGCAAACGCGCCGAAATAAGTTATAAAGCTTGCATTTACGCTAGCTTTACCCGCACTGCGTCCAAAGAAACTGTTAAAACTGCCCGAAGAGTTGAGGAGTCCTGAATCTTTGCCGACGAATGTGTTTTCAGTTCCGGTTACATTTGCCTCACCTGCATTTGAGCCAACAAAAGTATTATCTGCACCCGTCGTGTTACTGTTGCCGGAGCTAAATCCAAAAAATGAATTGTTTGAACCGCTTGTGTTAAAAAGCCCGGAAAGTGAACCGAACATCGCATTAAAACTAGCATTTGATCTATAGCCAGCTCCGTCGCCGAACATAGCGTTATACGAACCACTTACATTAGATCCGCCCGAGTTACCACCGAAGAAATTGTTGCTGATACCGGTTTGATTAGTTGCTCCCGCACCACGTCCGAAAAATGAGTTGTCATAACCTGTCGTATTTGCTGTTCCCGAGTTGAAACCGAAAAATGCGTTATTGCTTCCTGTCGTATTTTCCTGTCCGCTGCCCGCGCCGAAAAAGGAGTTTGACGACGCCGTGTTTTTAAGTCCGGCGTAATATCCCGCGAAGGTATTATTAGCACCTATTTGATTGCCCGTTCCCGCCGCCGCTCCGATAAAAGTGTTTTGGCTTCCGGTCGTATTATTGATGCCCGCGTTTATTCCGAAAAAAGAATTATCTCTGCCCGTCGTGTTATCCCGTCCCGCGCTTTTGCCGAAGAATGAATTTTCATAGCCGAAGGTGTTGGCAAATCCCGCACCCTGCCCGAAGAAAGCGTTGTCATAGCCTGTTGTATTTGAATATCCGGAATTGTGACCGAAAAATGAATTGTCGTTGGCAGTCGAGCTTACCCCTCCAGCTGCATAGCCATAAAATGCGTTTCGGTTGCCAAGAGTATTGCCAAAGCCGGACGAGCGGCCAAAGAAAGAATTTTCAGTGCCAGTCGTATTGCTTCGCCCGGCCCACGTGCCAAAGAAGGAATTCGCTCCCCCGACTGTTGTACTAAGCCCGGCTTCGAATCCAAAAAATGAATTCAAATTTGCAGAGGTATTTGCCGCGCCGGCCCTAATTCCAAAGATTGAGTTTTGGGTGCCAACCATATTTGCCGGTCCGGCTCCGATCCCAACAACAAAATTCTCATTTCCGTCAACTCGTAATACCCGTTGGCCGCCCAAATTGTATTGTGTCTGGACGTTTACCGTATCGAGCGATAATGAACCGGCGACGGTCAGACCGCCGGTGATGGAGACATTTCCGCCCGCATCCTGTTGGACAAAAAGCGCAGAATCGACACCGCCGAGGGATGCTGCGTTATCGGCGGACAGACTTTTTATCGAATAGGGCGCGGCGAGGATCGCTTGTTTGGGATTCAATGTGGTGTACGGGTCACCGGCGTTGATCTTGACAGCGATCTCTAACGTCCGGTTCGCTCCCGGAAAATTAGCCGCCCCAAAATCAAGTGACGTGCTAAATGACCCAAGTGTGACCATGATGGTCTGCTCGACCTGAGCACCTGGAATAGCGGCCCCGTTCTCGTCATAGAGAGTAAATCTAAACAGACGGCTGCCGGCTGCCGGCACTCCGGCCTCGACGAGCTGCCCCTGATAGCTAAATGCCGTCGTTTGAGCTTCGGCCGAAAGCGCCGAGCCGAATAACAACAAAAATAAGATTCCCAGAATAGATCTCTTAATGTTCATCTGATTACATCTCCGCAATTTTCGATTCATTAAATAACGCGCAAGAAACCAACAAAAAGGTTAAAGAGGACCGGCTGCCCCTGTTTGTGCGGCGAAGTTTGGTCAAGATCTGATCTCTTGGATCTCGCCGGACCGAATTTTCCGTTAAGGCTCCGCCTGGTGTTCCTGCCGTTCTCACATTTAACGCCGTGAGCGAAACAACAACAACTACCTTTGTGAGCAGGCAATAGAGATCAAATTCGAGTAGGTTTCAGAACAAACGTTCGCGGAGGGCCTTGGCGACGGCTTCGGTCTTTGAGTGGACCTGAAGCTTGTCGTATATGTTTTTGAGGTGGAACGAAACAGTGTGAATGGAGATGTCCATTTCGCGGGCAGCCGTTTTTTTGTGATGCCCCTCGATGAGCAGTTTAAGAAGCTCGTTCTCCTGTGGAGTCAGGCGGTAATCGGAATGTTCAGGCGGGCGAAATTCCCGAAAGAGTCGAACGACCCGTGACGCGATGGTGGGCGACATCGGTGACCCGCCGATCGCGGCCTCTTGCATAGCCTCGAGCAGGCGGGCCGGCGGCGTATTTTTTAGCAGATAGCCATTTGCCCCGTTACACAACGCACTAAAGATCTGCTCGTCGTTGTCATAGACCGTCAAGGCAATGATGGGGATGTCGGGAAAGATGACCCGGAAATGTTTGATGCCCTCGATACCGGACATGCCCGGCAGGCCAAGGTCCGTCAAAATAATATCCGGACTCAACTTCTCGATCTGTGAGAGCGCTGTTTCGACGGTTCCAAAGGCCGCTATGCATTCAAAACCGCCCGTTCCGTTTATCAGGGCACTCAAACCAATGCGGATATCACGCAGGTCCTCGATCAGAACAACGCGCAAATTTGCGGTGGACGTTTTTGATTCTGAATTAGCGACTGAGATCATGTTGGACTTTCACATTAGCGCAAATATCTTGATTTGTTCCTACTCTTATGCGCAGGGTATTCTCTCCGATGCTGCTTAAATGTGGGAACCAAAGCCGATCTTTTGCAGCGGCATCTCAAATTCGACGACAGTACCCCGTACTTTGCCGGGACCGATATTCAAGGTGCCGCCCAGAACAGCCGCCCGGCGTGACATACTTCGCAGGCCCTGGCCTTCGTTTTCGGGGTCAGGCTCAAAACCGCGGCCATTATCTTCGATCCTTAGCCGCAGTGTCGCGGCCGCGCACTCCAGTTCGATGCTGGCTTTCGTACAGTCCGAATGGCGAGCTGCATTATTGACAGCCTCCTTAAAAATAAGCAGCAGGTCGCGGCGTGCGCCTACGCTCAACTTTATTTCATTGTCCGACGAAGGCGCCTTGTAGTCCAACTCGATATCGCGGACTGTAAAAACCTCTTCGGCGTGCTGCCGCATTCGCCGTGTCAGATCCAGCAGGCTGTCATGTTCGGGGCTGATCGCCCAAACTATGTCGTTCATCGAGGCAACTGATTCGCGGGCGATGTTTGCGATCGAAGGCAAAAGGCTTGTCCGGCCGTTTTCGCTTTTTTCTTTGGCTTGTTGGTCGGCGACCTCGCTCAGCAGCGCGATGCGTGTCAGGTTGGCACCTATATCGTCGTGCAGATCGGTAGCGATCCGCGTCCGGATCCGTTCCATATCCAGAAGACGCTCTAACCGATATCGGTAAAAGGCGTAGACCAGAAAGATGATCGATCCGAGAATTCCGGCGATAAACCACCAGCGTTGCCAGAGTGGTGCAGCGATTTGAAAGCTGACGGTTGCCGGCTGGCTGTACAGCCTGTCCGTGCTTTGTGCTCGGACCTCAAATTGATAACTGCCCGAGGATAGATTAGCAAAGTTGACCGTTCGCTCCTCGGTTGGGGTCCAGTCAGACCCGCCTGAACGGTACTCATATTTCAATTTTTCACCCAGACTTGTTCCCAGGCCCAGAAAATCAATAGTGACCTGCCGTTGATCTGAATTGAGTTCGAGCGTCGGGACCGAGACCTCACCCAATATTGAGATCGGTTGTGAAACACCGGCAACACGGACACCAGTTATCAAAGCGTTCGGCAGTTGGCGTTGCTTTACGGGTTCCGGAATAAATCGCGCAACTCCGTCGGTCGTGCCAAACCAAAGACCATTATTTCGATCGCGGAATGCCATCAGTGGATAACTATTTGGCAAACCGTCAGCTGTCGTAAAGTTTTCGAACTGTCCAGTTGCCGGATCAAGCCGATCAAGCCCCCGCCCGGTGCAGGCATATATCCGGCCGAACTCATCTTCCGTGACACACATAGCACCCTGCGTCGAAAGACCTTCGGGGGTGCTATAGTGGAAAAACGTCAATTCTTCGGCGTTAACATCAGCGAGCCGCAATAGCCCTGAGGCTATATTGGCTATCCACAGTCTGCCTGTGTGATCAACAAAAAGATCTTGAGACAATCCCGCCGGAAGGCCGTCCGTTTTGGTAAAGATCCGAACCTGGCCGTTCCGGTAACGAATCAGCGATGGCTCGCCGTTGTTAGTGTTGGTGCTTATCCAGAGATTGCCTGACTGATCCTCGACAAAGGCCCATGCGAGCCTATCGGTGCCTGCAAATCCCATTTCCTTTGAGTGATCGAGCCATGCATTTTGCTTCCTTAACCAACGCCACAAACCGCCTTCGCCTGTTGGACTAAGTGTCGCGACCCACAGATCACCGGTTGAATCTTCAAAAACCCGGAAGACTTCGATCGTGCCCGCAATCGGTGACATCCTTTGTGGCTTTGACGCCCCCAGATCTTCGAAACGCGCTGGCTTTGTGAACCGATAGAGCCCATTTGACGTTGGGAACCACCAATTCCCTTCGACATCCTGCCATACCGTCTGTTTGGTTCCCCAACCAAAATAGCTGATATCAGAGGGAAAGTTAGGTGAGACCATATCAAATGTTTCGCCGTTGTATCTACTGATGGTTCGTGTATTTCCCGGGTCAAAGCTGGCAAAAAGCTCACCAGATGAGTTCTCGAATATCGAATTGACAAAAGCTGAGTCTACACCGTCAGACTTGTTATATGTTGTAAACCCATAGCGGGCAATTCTCTTAGCACCGCACCTGGTTCCCGTCCATAGATTTCCGTCTTTGTCCTCGGTCAAACTCCAGACGTCCGAATCGCAAATACCATTTTTTTCAGTGTAGTTCCTGCAGACAGAGCCCTTACCCGAGTCCCCGTAACCGCCTTGCCAATCGCACAACCCACGGATCGTCGCAACCCACAACTTACCGTCGCTTGTTTGTTTCAAAGCCAGGATCCATTGAGCCGGCAAGCCGTCCTTGATAGTGAAGATCCTCTCGACAATGTCCTGATCTATTTTTGGTTCTGCGACCAGGAGACATAATCCGGCAACCGTTCCGGCCCTCATGCCAACCCAGATCCTTCCATTACTGTCCTCGAGTAAAGCTTCTATACTATTACCCGACAGGCCGTTTGCCATCGTGAATTGCTCGACCTGGCCGTCAGGCAATATACGAAAAAGCCCGTTTCGATAGGTGCCTACCCAGATGGCGCCGTGGCTGTCGCCCATGATCGACGCAATTTCCGTCGCGCCGGTCAGCGAACTCCGCAGATCGACCCGCCCAAGCGTGAAACCGCCATCGGCACTTTCAACTCGATAAAGTCCGTCGGCTGTTCCTGCGTAGATCACTCCGCTCGCGTCCTCAAATAAATTCCGGAACTGTTTCGATCTAATATCTTCAGGCAGATAGACAGTGAACAGGGTATTATCAGCCGAGTTGCTCAAGCCCCGCGGGTTAAGGACCGCGAGACCGGCGTCAGTGGCGACAAGGATCCTGCCGCTCTTTGTCTCGAGGAGATCATTTACATGCCGGTCAGGTAAACCGTCACTTTCGGTAAAATTGGTAAAGGCGTAACCGTCAAAGCGTGAAAGGCCACCAGGCGTACAGAACCACAAAAATCCGCGCGAATCCTGCCTGATCTTGAAAACATAATCCCGGAGCAATCCGTCTGCCACGGTATAGGTCTTTATTGGAAGCCTCTGCGCGAAAAGAGAAATTGCCGCTATTAATATCACCAGCACGGCGGTGAACACGTTCACCGCCCAACTACCGAACTTATTAAATCTCTCCATTCTGGTCCAGAAATGCAATTCAGGCCTCCCCCATATATCAAATAAGCGAATTGTGACACTTCCGTTATTTGCAGGCAAGGTAAAATTGATCGGGCGGGAAGGTTAGGATAAGAGTCAGTCACAGCCGGCCCATCAGCACGACATTGATAGTGACCGACGATGACATTACCAGGCGAGGTACCCCGCAGCCACAGGGACATCGCCGTCGAGGCCGAATTGGGCGGCGTAAAATGAGTCGTCGGAGCTGCGGGTCAGGTACCAGGTGCCGTTGGACGGGCGGAAAACGGCAATGTCTGTCTTTCCGTCGCCGTCATAGTCTGCGGGGGCGGGAATATCCTCTGACAGGCCGAAGTTTACGCCCAAAAAACCGTCGGTCGATCTGAGGAGGTACCAAATGCCGGTCGATGGGCGGAAAACCGCAATGTCGGTTTTGCCGTCACCGTCGAAATCGGACTGGACTGGGCGGTCCTCTGGAGAGCCGAACTGCATACCGGCAAATCCGGCAGTGCTTTGCTGCAAGTACCAGGTGCCGGTCGATGGCCGGAATACGGCGAAGTCCGTTTTGCCATCCGCGTCAAAATCGCCCGGCACAGGTTTATCGCCATCGAGGCCAAATCCTGCAGCCGTAAATCCGGCTGTGCTCTGCATAATGTACCAGTAGCCATTCGACGGCCTGAATACGGCAATGTCGGTCATCCCGTCGCCGTCGTAATCGCCCGCGACAGGCAGATCGCCGTCTGAGCCGAACTGGACACCGGTAAACCCGAGGGAACTACGCTGGATATACCATGTGCCGGAGGACGGCCTGAAAACAGCGTAATCAGTTGTTCCGTCGCCATCATAATCGCCTGGGGCTATCTTGTCTTCCGCCAGCCCAAACAGTGCGGTTTGAACGGCTCCTGTCGAGATATTGTAGCTGTACCAATTGCCGGTCGACGGCCGGTAAACACCGATGTCGCTGGCGGTATCACCGTCAAAATTTGAGATCGCCGATCCCGACAGGCTCGCAGTGCTGGTCGTATATATATAGTCGCCACTGTTGTGGCCGTCACCGTTTGCCCCATTTCCAGCTGCATAAAACCCGATCTTGCCAATACGCTGTTCGGGTGCCGTCCACGTAAATGTCCACGATTTCGAACCGAACTCCGTTGGGATAATGCCCTGGGCAGTATGTTCGACGTAGCGGCGGAGATCATTGCCGATCGGCCCCTCCATGAATTGAAGCTGCATGGGGTTCTGGCTCGGAAGCGTGAAGGAGCCCGCATTGGCGCCGGAGTGGTCGAGGGCGGTCAGCTGAAATCCGTAAACCACCCCGTCGGACTGCGTGGTCGTGACGGTTATCGGGACCTCCTGGCCGGGAAGGTAGTTGGCGGGAACGCCGCTGATCGCGACGCTGCCAGTGCCGGTATTTACTGGTGCCAGCAGATGACATGCTGTGCAATTGCCTTCGCCCGGAGCATTTGTATAAGACGGCGACGGGCCCGATGCCGATGCCTCGGCCGGCATGGTGTTCCCGACGAAGAATTGTACGGCGAAAACGCCCGTAAATGCTGCAATAATTACCAGCTTAAACGCTGCCAGCCTGGTGTTTTTGATACTCATATTTCAAGGAATGACGATAAGGATCTAGTTACTGCTCATTTGACGAAGGAGAGTAGAACAAAGTCTGCAAAATCAGGCTATTTAAAGCGTATTGCCTCACTGGAGCGCTCGTCAACATAAAAATCACCGGGCCCACCAGACCCAATTTGGGTTTAGCGTGCGTTTGGTCCAAAAACGGTTAGAAAAGTGCCATTATGGGCGATGTGTTTAACACTTCGGAAGCCGGCTAAGTGAGTGTTCGGGAATTGAGAGGCAGATGCATAACCTATAGACAATAGGTAGGTTCCGGGCACCGCGTCGGCAGCATGGACCGATAATAAAATGTCTCCAGCGGTGTTTTAAGGTCTATTCTTCTGGTGGAGACTCTCTGCAAAAGTCTGAGAGGCTATATTTTTTTTGAAGCGGCTACAAAAAAAGTTTAGGGCCTGCACAAACGTTATAGAGGCTGACAACAGAAGAATGAGGTTATATTTTTTGTAGAAACTCTCTACCGGTATTTTAGAGCCTTTAATTTTTCATTTTGACCTGAAAAAGAAGATCAGACAAGGAAGTGTTAAACAGCAGGGAAGAGTGAAAAAGTGAAAAAGGGGAAAAGTGAAAAAGCGAAAAAGCGGAGCTGTGAGAACCTGGCCGAAACACAGGTCGTACCTACTCCGCACTTTTTGTTACATGACCGAGGCCGCCCGGTATAGGTTTCCGGCCGACCTCGTATTTTAGGTCAAGAATAAATGTCCGTCAGGGGATATATTTCTTCGGGATCGGGACGTCGCCTGCAAGGCCAAAGGCGGCTGACGTAAAGCCGGCGGTCGACTGGTTAACAAACCACGAACCGTCTCGATAGACCGCCTGGTCGTCTTTGCCGTCGCCGTCGAAGTCCCCCGGGACGGGAATATCTCCGTCCTGTCCCCAATGAATACCCGCAAACTGGCCGTCGCTGCTGTTCAGACGGTACCAATTCCCGTCCGAAGGCCGGAAAACCGCGATATCCTGTCGGTTGTCGCCGTCATAATCAGCCGGGGTTGGCAAATCGCCCTCGAGGCCAAAGTTGATAGCAAAGGGGTCACCGGTACCGCTGTTGATCCTGTACCAGATGCCGTTAGAAGGCCTGAAAACAGTTACATCGTCCTTACCGTCGCCGTCATAGTCACCGGCGGCGGGCAGGTCGCCGTCCTGGCCGAACTGGATGCCGCCATATTGACCGTCGCTGCTATTTTGCCAGTACCATGAACCATTAGACGGCCTGAAGACGGCTATGTCGTCCTTGCCGTCGCCATCAAAATCACCGGCCTGCGGAATGTCGCCGGCCAAGCCGAAATTCGTTATAAATGATGAACCGTCGCTGCTGTTAACCCTGTACCAAAAACCGTTCGAGGGCCGGAATACGGCGACGTCGGCCTTACCGTCACCGTCGAAATCACCTGGCGTCGGGATATCAGTTGATTCGCCAAAATGTATGCCGGTGAATCCGAGTTCCGAACGATTCAAGTACCAATTGCCGTCACCCGGCCTGTAAACGGAAAGATCGGTCTTGCCGTCACCGTCAAAATCTGCACGTGACCGGACAGCCGACGGTGAAGATGCGCAGTTGAAGTTACCGGCGATCTGGATCGTATCGATACTCCAGCCCGGATTCGGTCCGTTGCCGGTTGTGTTATTGTCAGCACCGAAACGCCATTTTAGCTGAACGCTTTGTCCTGCCGCCGCAGCCGGCAGCCTGATAACCGATGTAATATAGCCCTCTGAGTCGCCCGTCCACGCCGGACGTCCATTCAGCGGGTTATTCGTGCCTACACCCAGCCCGCCGTTGTAGCCGTTGAGCAGGAATGTTCCGCCGGCCGTGATGATGTCCTGGAACGCACCGCCGGCGATGCTGATCTCCAAAACGCCGCCGTCCCAACCGGACTCTGTGTCAAATTTGTTTCTAAAGGTCACAGTTGCGGCCGCGGCATCTACCGGAAAAGCCACGGATGTGAGGTCGGACCCGCCACCCACCGTGCTGGGATCGCGTGCAAATGCAGCGTTAGCTCCCGAATCAGGCGAATTTGTCGTTGTGACAAAATTTATGCCGCCGGCGACAGGAACCGCGGTCCATCCTGCCGGAAACGCCGGGGCGGTCACACCGTCGAGATCCTCAGTAAAGGTGGTAAGCGGCATGCCGACAGCAAATTTTCTGGTAAAGCTGACGGGGCCGAGCCCGCTGTCAGCATTAAGCGTTAGTGTGACAACGGTTCCACAAACCGTTTCCGGGGGGAGGGTAAAGCTGATCTGTTTGATAACGGTCTGGCCGTTTTCGATGGTGCCATAGTTTGCCGAACCGCCGCCGACAACGTTGAGCGTGGCGTTTGCCGCCGTGCGTCCCGTTGCGTTTGTAAGGGGAATCGATAGCGCCAGCGTTTCACCAGGCTCAGGGAAACCGTCACCGTCGCCGCCGCCGACATCAGAGATCGTAAGATCCGGCGACTGAAACAGATTTGGCAGGTCAAATGCCTCGGTCACACGTGTGTCGCCGCTGGCGCTGCCTACATTCTGGATGCTCGCACTAGCCCCGATACCGCGGATCGCAAATCCGTCCCAGATATCCGACACGTCGGCGGCCGATTCAGCCGGGTCTGACTCTGCCAGTGCAGCGGCTACGATTGCGTCCCGTTCGGTGAGAAATGTCGGCCCTAGCGGTGCGAGTTTCATTCCGTCGGTAACCAACTGCAGGATCTTTCGGTTACCAACCTCCCAACCCAGGCGCTGGATCATTTTTGCCCTGACTTCCCACAACGCACTGCTCCATATCTCGCCGAGATTATGGACGGCATCCGCTGTAGTCGAGCCGAACGGCCCGCGAGCAAATGCGCCCCGGTTCAGGTTTATCTGTGTCGAGTCGGCGTCGGCGAAGGTCAGCGGGTTGTGCGGTCGATCATTTGGGCCGCCCGTAAACGCCATCACTGCCTTAGGAAAGCGGCGGATGCCGTAATAGTAGTTATTTCTGTAGGTTATGTTATTGCGGTAAGTGTCGTATGAACCCGTTGTGTAAATACCATTGATCGGATCTGTCGGCTCTGACAGCAGGCAGTGCCCGTAAAAATCGGACCAGCCCTCACCCATCCCGCTAGACATTGTCAGCGACAGCCCGCTGCCGTTGCCGTGCAGCCGGTTAGATAATCCGTGGGTGTGCTCGTGAATGACGACGTCAGCATCGACGTTACCATCGATGTCCGGCTCAGGATTGGTCCACAGATACATCTGCATACGCCCCCGGGCGCCGTCGGCCGGGGTATCAAAATTAGCGTTGTTCACGCCTGACGAATCCTGGCCCTCAGCACTGACCCTGTCGCCGCCGACACCGCCGCGGCCAAAATTATCATTCTGAAAGTTTCGAGCCTGTTCGGTAAAGCCCAACTGATAGGTCGCGTCGTGATACCAGTTACAGATATAAAAAAGCTGCGCTACCGACCCCTGCTGGTAGGCGCTGCCGGGATATGTCTGCGGCGACGGGACAGGTGATTCACCTGTATTCGTGTTCGGGTCGAACGGATCGTATTCATAAACAAAGTTTCGGCTTGAGCTGAAAGCCTCGCTATTAGGATCAACGCCATTGTTGCCGTCACGGTCGAGTCCAGCCTGAACTGCGTTGCCGTCGGTCTTGGTAACTCCGTCGGCCAGCCAGCCGGCATCGTTAAAACTGAAGGGCGATTCGTTACCTATCCTGGTGATGGTTGTTCTCGCGATCGGTGCACCCTGCATTCCGTTGGGCGAGGTCGGTCCTGGCGTCATCGGAAAGGGATTATCCGCAACATTTACCATCGCGTTAGGGTTGACATAAACTCCGTATGACGACGGCTGTGTTTGATCGGCGCTGATGTTCTTACGCCAAAGCATCGTGCCGGTCGCGGCATCGACGATCACGTAGTAAGCGTTCACCGGCTGCCAGATGAGCACACGCCACGCCGGGACGGCAACGCCCGGTTCGGTCGGAAAATACATCTTTTCGGCGGTCGTTGCCCAGTCACCGGTTCCGAAAACTGCTTTCAGATCGGTAGATTCGGCGGGATTTCTGTGAAGATCAAGCTTTGATTCGTCATTGTTGATCGAGCGCGCCGCTACATGAACGGCGTCCAGAGAATCGCCGAAATTTGTCGAAAGCGATCCGTAATCCAAACCGGGAGCAAAGTTGTTAATAACACGGATCATCTCGCCGCGCCGCGTGAAACCGGCTTTAACCTCACCGCGAAAGACAGGAATGCCGTTGATCTCCTGGTCCAGTTCGACGAACGAAAGCTCGCCGTTAGGGTTTGTATAATCGGCAAAGACTTTTAGATCTGCGGCCTGCGAGCCGCGTACGCCGATAAGTCCGGAGTTTTGCTGAAGGAACGCTTTGAGTATGTCAGCGTGTTTTACACTCGATGGCCTCGTCAAAAAATTGCGTCCGAGTTTGGCCTCGGGAGCTATGACTTCAGGTATGCGGATGTCGGTGTTGTAAACGACCTTTAGGGTCGGAACCATTTGCCTGAGAGATTCTTCGCCACGCACCATGGCATCTCTTTCATCTGCCACCTCAGACGCGCTTTTGCCAAGTGTGGATCTGAACGCCACCAGCTTATTTATCGCCGTTTTGTCCGATCTGATGTCGTAATTCGGCAGATCCTTTTCCTGGCTTTCGGTCCTAGTAAACAGCCCTTTAGCGGCTTTTGTCCGCATTTGGAACGGCAACGCG
Source organism: Blastocatellia bacterium (assembly GCA_963834975.1). Lineage (GTDB taxonomy): Bacteria > Acidobacteriota > Blastocatellia > Pyrinomonadales > Pyrinomonadaceae > OLB17. Next base: position 176,368 of record CAWIDZ010000010.1, on the reverse strand, counting down.
AAAACGGCGGTTATGATCGCCAATACGATAATGCAGAAATAGAGCGTGCGGCGTGACCCTAACGTAAAACCAGTAGCCATTAATATGATCCCCTTAAATTTGTAGTAAAAAAATGATAGCCAGCGAGGCAAAAAACTCAGCTCAGCTTCGATATAGAAAGATAAAACCATTAAGATAAGAAATTCGATCGTTTGAATAATGCGTCGGCAACTCGACATATTACGTCGACGGCCCACTTCAAATCGATCATTGTGGCGAAACTTGTTTGTACCAAATCGACATTAATAAGTCAATAAAATGGCGGCTGAGAAACCGATAAAACAAGGGGATATAGGGATCGAGACGGTCTTTGGTGCCGGCGGCCTCGTCGCTCAGTTTCACGATAACTACGAATACCGCGAAGGCCAGATCAAAATGGCCGAGGCGATCGAACGAGCTTTCGATGAGAAAAAGCATGCGATCATCGAGGCGGGCACCGGTACCGGCAAAACGCTCGCATACCTGATCCCAGCCATTGCCGAATCGTTAAATAAGAGAAAGCGGATAATTATCTCGACCGGCACCAAAAATCTGCAGGAACAGCTGATGGAAAAAGATATTCCATTTTTGCAGAAGATCCTGCCCAAAAAGTTCACTGCTGCCTATATGAAGGGCCGGTCAAATTACGCCTGCATTTACCGACTTCATAAAAGCGACGACCAGCCGATACTGAGCGGCATCGGCGAGATCGACCATTTTAGAGAGGTTCGGGAATGGTCACGCGAAACGAAAACCGGTGACCGGGCCGAACTTACCTACCTGCCGGAAAATCTCTCGTTCTGGAGCCGGGTCAATGCAAAAAGCGAAACGTGTATCGGCCAAAAGTGTCCTGATTTTGAACCGTGCTTTATTACGCAGATGAGGGTCCGTGCCGACGCAGCAGACATTGTGATCGTTAATCATCACCTATTCTTTGCGGATCTGAACGTGCGGGGCAATCAGTTTGGAAAGGTATTACCGGATTACGGTGCAGTTATTTTTGACGAAGCACACTTGATCGAGGATATCGCGGCTGACTATTTTGGATTCCAGGTTTCAAATTTTCGTATCGACGAGTTGGTCCGGGATGCGGGTGAGCTGCCTATCACTGATGCGGTCGTCACCGCGGGGATAATGAAAACCTCGGCTCGGATCGCAGGCTTTTCCGAACAGTTTTGGGTCCGCTTCACCCAGGCGCGTGGACAGGAGGGGCGGTTTCCGCTGCTGCCTGACGCATTTGCCCATCGCGGCCGCGACGGCGAAGATCAGCCAACGCCGCTTGGCGAGGCATACAATGCGCTGGACACCGCGCTCGGCCGTCTTGAGACTGAGGTCGATGTCTATTCGGACAAACTGCCTGAGGCCGAGAGTGTCGTCCGCCGGATAAGGCAAACACGCTTTGACCTCGATTTTATAGTCAAACAAGCTGACAGCAACTTTGTTTATTGGCTGGAACGTCGCGGGCGGGGTGTCTTTCTTCAGGCATCGCCGGTCGATGTCTCGTCGCTGCTGCAGGAAAAACTCTTTGATAAGGTTGAGACCTGTATATTGACGTCCGCAACACTTTCCGCTAATGGAAGCTTTAATTTTATCCGCGACCGTTTGGGGCTAACCAAAGGCGGAACCAGCACGCTCGTCGCTCCATCATCATTTGACTATGAGAAACAGGCCATCATCTATTTGCCTCCAGCGATGCCCGACCCGAGGGCTCCCGAGTTTTCGCAAATGGCGGCAGCCGAGATCATAAGGATCCTGCACGTGACACGCGGTCATGCGTTTGTACTGTGTACAAGCAATTCTTCGATGGCGGCATTGTACGAACTGGTGTCTTCGCGCATCGACTATCCGTGTTTTCTGCAGGGCTCGATGTCCAAAGCAGGCTTGCTTGATAAATTCCGCGAAACGCCTAACGCGGTGCTTTTTGCAACATCGAGCTTTTGGCAGGGTGTAGACGTTCGCGGTGAACAGCTCTCGTGCGTCATTATCGACAAGCTGCCATTTGCCGTTCCATCAGACCCGATCGTAGCCGCCCGTTCAAAATTTATCGATGATAACGGCGGCCGTTCCTTCTTCGAATACAGCGTTCCTCAAGCCGTGATAGCACTAAAACAGGGTATCGGGCGACTGATAAGAAGCAGTACTGACCGCGGTGTAATTGCCATTCTCGACCCCCGCCTACGCACTAAAGGTTACGGCCGTGATTTCCTCCAAAGTCTGCCCCGAATGCGTGTTACGGGTGACTTAGATGAAGTTTCCCGGCTGATTTCCGGCCCTCAGGATTGACGGGTCTAAAACGCGATGGATTTCATTCGTCTGGCAATACCTCTATAATGTAGGCAGATAAATGAAAATAAACTGTAACAATTGCCTAAGCCGCTGCCGGCGGGACGTATTCTTACCCGTCTTTTTATTCGTCGTCGTTTCACTCTTTGGTGTTTCGGTTCAAGCCCAAAAGGACCTGCTTAAGGGCTCCGAAGCATCACCGTCGCCGTCGCCGGCTTCCTCCATCTCGCCTTCACCGACCACAACCCCGATACCATTAGTCTCGGTCGTCACCCAATCTGACTCGGCGATGTCCGTAGTTCGCAAAGCTGACACATTCATCTCACAACAAGAGGTTGATGGGGCGATCGTCCTGGGCCTGCCGGCAGCCGCTCGGGATATAGAAAAATTGGATGTTGAGACCAGGAGGATGCTCCAGTCTCATGTTTCCCTGGACGAACTGACCACGGTCGAAAATGATTGGGTGAACGTTTCAAGCCAATTGAGCGGTTGGAAAAAATCGATACAGTCCAAGGTTACCGCGGTCGAGGAAAAGATCGCAGAATTACGGGTCTTGCTGGACCTCTGGCAGCGGACTGTCGACTCGCTGAATAATAGAGTCAAACCGGACCAACCAGAACAACAAGATCAAGATGGGGCCGCACAGACAGTTGAGATCGTGCCGGAAGAGTTGTTAAGCAGGGCAAATAGCGTTTTGTCATCCATCACCGAGGCCAAAAACCAGGCCGATGAAAAACGCTCGGAACTCCTGAAAGTTGAGTCTCGGATCGCTGAACTCCAGTCCTCGGTCAATAATGCCGTTCAGGACATAAAGAATCGGCGCGAGGGATCATTATCACAGCTTTTTGTCAGGGATGCGCCGCCTTTCTGGTCTGCGGATTGGGCGTCAATACATTTGGGCACTCTGGCTTCTGATGCCGGAAAGTCGATCTCGTTACAGTGGGACGATCTTTTTGAATATGCTCAAGCATATTCAGGAAGGTTCGCGATGCATGCACTTGTGGTCTGCTTGTTCACGCTGGGACTTTATTGGGGGCGCGGCCGGATCATTCCAATGGTAGAAAACGAGCCGCGCCTGCATCGGGCAGCAGTCTTGTTTCAAAATCCCCTCGCTTCAGCGCTGATCCTCTCGCTCCTATTCCTGTTCGTGTTTTATTCGCGTCCGCCGCGAGTGCTACAAGCATTTTTGGGCATTATTGGGATCGTGCCTGGTGTGCTTATTTTGCGGCGGTTCGTTAAGCAACCTGTTAAGGGACTCTTGTATTTTGTTTTGGGCCTGTTTCTTTACGATCGGGTACGAGATATCTTTCAGACTCTTCCGTTGACTACCCGGCTGTTGTTTTCGATCGAGACTCTGGCTGCTATCACGTTCTTGATCTGGTTTTTCAAGTCGGACAGTGTTTCAAAGAGTGTAGAGGCTGGTTCAGTTCGTATTTTTAAGTTGATCCATGAGCTGGTTCCCTTTGCGATAGCAATATTTGCTGTGTCATTCGTCGCAAATGCATTAGGATTTGTTGCGCTTTCAACATTGATCGGAAATAGCCTGCTGCGTTCGGTATATGTTGGTATATTTCTATACACCGCAGTTCAGATCATTTTGAGCATTGCGACATTTTTGGTACGTGTTTATCCATTTACAGAGCTACGATTTATACTCAACAACCCCGACTTGGTAATAAGTAAGGCAAGGCAGGCCATTAACTGGCTGGCTTGGATCGTTTGGTTCTTTTCGGTTCTTAGCGTTCTTTCGCTGCGTGACGCGTTTTTGGCGACCGCCACTTCGTTTGCTGAATTCGGGGTCAAGTGGGGTAAGATCAACATATCGATCAGCGACATCGTTCTTTTGGCGGTTGCCGTCTGGCTGACGTTTCTCACGTCACGTTTTATCCGGTTCGTCCTTGAAGAGGATGTCTATCCTCGAATGGATCTTGGCGGGGGCGTTTCGTACGCCGTTTCGACTGTTGTCCATTATTTATTTCTGACAATTGGTTTTCTGCTGGCGTTCGTCGCATTGGGTGTAAGGTTATCGGAATTTGCGGTTCTCGCGGGCGCGGTAGGGATAGGCCTGGGGTTTGGCCTTCAAAATATCATTAACAATTTTGTTTCAGGCCTGATCCTGCTTTTTGAACGCCCCGTAAAGGTCGGCGATCTGGTACAGGTTGGGCACCATCAGGGCACTCTCAATAGCATCGGGCTCAGGGCCAGCGTTGTGCGAAAGGTGGATGGTTCGGATGTGATCTTGCCGAACAGCAAGTTGATCTCGGACGAGGTGGTGAATTGGACGCTGTCTGACGAACTCAGGCGGCTTGAGATCCCCTTCGGAGTTGCGTACGGCACCGACCCGAAAAAGGTCATCGAAATAATAACGGCTGTGGCGGTCTCAAACCCCGAAGTTACGGCCGATCCTGCACCAAATACCCTTTTTCAGAGCTTCGGCGACAGCGCACTCAATTTTGAATTACGTGCCTGGACAGCCAACGGTGAAGGTTGGATCCCACTCCGGAGCCGGATCGTTACCGAGATTTATGCGGCCCTGACCAAAGAAGGTGTTGAGATTCCATTCCCGCAGCGAGACCTGAACATCAAGAACTTTCCGCCCACGGCCGATCCGCCCTTAAAGAAGCCGTCGAAAGGTAATGGGTAACGGCTGCGTGTTATATTCGTGTATATGCCTTCATTTTACGAAGTAATGATCGAACGGAATTTTTCTTCCGCCCACCAGCTTCGCGGATATAAAGGGAAATGCGAGAACCTGCACGGACATAATTACAAGATCGAGATCTATGCCCGCGGCGACGAACTCAATAATATCGGGCTGCTGATCGATTTTGGCGATCTGAAAACGGCGGCGGACGAGATAGTCAAATACCTGGATCATCGCAATATCAACGAACTGCCACCTTTTGATGAGGAGCTTAATCCGTCTGCTGAGAACCTCGCCCGCTATTTTCTCGAATACCTGAATACCCGCGTTGCGGACGAGCGTGTAAAAGTATACAAGGTCCGCTGTTTTGAAACGCCGACGAGCGTTGCAACGTATCAGATCGATTAGATTACTAATCAATTGACAAATGCTTTCGTTTGACCAGATCAAGATCAATAGAGAGAGGCTGTTAACACTAACCGTCGTGTTAACGGTCTGGACCCTGTTTGGATTATTTTTCGGCGCACAGAGTTATATTGAGGATATTTATCTAGGAAAATTGGCTTATCTTAGCGGCTATCTCGTGAGTTGGCTGCTTTGTGGATACTCATGGGCGATCCTGACGTATCCGGTCGTCCTTTTTGCCCGGCGATTCTCATTTGAACGCTCTAAATGGCTCCGATTTCTGCTCATCCATGTCCCAGCGTCCCTCCTTTTTTCGGTTGTTCAACTTTGGGTCTACATAGCGATCGTTGGGGTTTTGTTTGGTTATGGCTCTCGCGGACCGCTGGATTATTTCGGGTATCTTGTCGTAAAAGAGATCCCCCAAAGCCTTTTCGTTTACTTTGCGATCGTTTCGGCTATCCTGGTGTATGACGCTTTCATAAAGCTTGAGGATTCGGACCAATATGACCGGTTTGTTCCGAGGTCCGATCCTGGAAATAACGGATCGCCCGCAGTCAAAGAATATCAACCCCGGCATATTACTGGGGCTGAACCTGCTGCCTTTATTAACCGCATTTCGGTGAAGCAGAACGGGAGGATCGTTTTTGTGGACCTGGACGAGGTCAAGCTGATCGAGTCATATGGTAACTATTTGTTCGTGCACACTAACGACAAAAAATATTTGATCCGCGAAACAATGAAGTCGATGGAAACGAAACTCGATCCTGAATTATTTGTCAGGGTTCGCCACTCGACGATCGTTCCCATCGACGAGATAAAAGAAATGCGGACCGAGCCAAATGGGGAACTTGGATTGGTGTTAAAGAACGAAAAGGCCCTCAGCTCAACCCGCCGATATCGCAAAAACCTCGCCCGTTTATTAAAGCCCTAGTGCGCAGCGCCGAGCTTTGCTTGTCGTCTGTCACCAAATACCTGCCGGTCATCACAATTCATAAAAGGGAAGCCACGAAGGTGTGCTAAAACGGAAGCGTACTGTGAATTTATTGATCTCTGCCTTCGTTTTAGCTGCAGCGATCAAATAGATCCAGGCAGATCAAATCTATGAGAGGTGACCCAATGAAAATGAGAATTATGATATTAGCCGCAACGATGCTGTTGTGTTCCGGCGGGATATTTTCGCAGACCGCCGTATCAGACGTCGACCGGGAAGCGATCAAACAGACCGCTCTTAATTATGTTGAGGGGTGGTATGAGGGCAATGCAGAACGAATGGAGCGTGCTTTAAGCCCCGATCTTGCAAAGCGGATAGTGATGACTGATCCGCAGGGACGCAGCCGGCTGCAGCAAATGAGCGCTATGGGGCTTGTCCAGGCAGTCAAACACGGCGGTGGAAAGAATACCCCTAAAGAAAAGCAGCAGAAGGATGTCACTATCCTCGACGTTTTCGAGAACGCGGCGAGTGTCAAGGTGATCGCGTCCGACTGGGTGGATTATTTACACGTTGCCAGATTTAACGGCCAATGGGTGATCGTCAATGTGCTTTGGGAGCTTAAACCTCGTCCAAAGACGGCTGGCGAAAAGGGAGACAAACCTTCGTGACCTAGACAGCATCTGTTTCCCGCAGTCGAGTTTTAGTATAAAGAATGATCTTTTTGTATTGGCGCCATTAAGATGAGGGCCGACTCTCGCCGGCTTTACACGCCCTGCCTGCTTAGCTACCCCATAAACGAATACGCTGGTAAAAACGAGCTGTGGTAGTTGTTTGTCTGAGAGGATAGAATCAACTACCAAATACAGCAATAAGCTGAAAATTATCGACCTGCGTCATTTCTTTTTCGCGAAACCGCCGCTGGTGAAATATACCTCTATGAAAAATCTATTCTTAACTGCACTTTCCGTGTTGATCCTGGCGTTCTCTGTAAACGCCCAGGTAGGAGCTCAGACCCAAATTAACGGAATAGTTAAAGACCCTCACGGGGACGTTGTTCCGGGAGCGTCTGTGTCCGTTCGCGGCGTTCGAACTGGTGTGAGCCGAACGACGATGACAAATCGGGACGGTATCTTTTCATTCGGAAATTTAGCCGGAGGCGAACACGATCTGCGGGTTCACGCGGCCGGTTTTGCTGTCCACCAGCAAACAATACAGGTCACTGAAACAAGCACGAATGACATTGCTGTTAATCTGTCGATCGGTGAGAGCCACCTTACCGTTACAGCTGAGATCGGGCAGAGCGAAGATGCCAGAAATGTGGCGCAGGCTGTGAATATTATTGGCTCGGAAGCCATCATGGAGCGGGCAACGTCTGTACTAGCCCAGGCAGGCGAGGAAGAGGTGGGGCTAAACGTGCAGCGTACAAGTCCTACGATCGGTGCTATCGTGATCCGCGGCATGACAGGAAAGAATGTCGTCACATTTGTCGACGGAGTTCGTTATACCAACGGTGCACAACGGGGTGGCATCAATACTTTTTTCAATCTTAACGAACCAACAAACTTGCAGGCTATAGAGGTCCTGCGCGGCCCAAATGGTGCTCAATACGGCTCTGATTCGCTAGCAGGGACTGTCAACCTGTTGACTAAAACTCCGATCTATGGCGGGGCGGGATCTGAGATTCATGGCGAATTTACGCCGGGATTCAATACTGCTGATCAGAGCTATGGCATGTCCGGTTTGATCAGCTACGGCACGCGAAAGTTTGGCGGATATCTGAGCTTTGCCGGACGACGTGTCGGCGATCTGCGGACCGCCGGCGGTCTGGATTCACATTCGTCGATCACCCGATTTTTGGGCCTGCCGTCGACCATTCTATATGATCGAAGTCCCGATACAGGCTTTCAGCAGTACGGCGGAGCGATCCGGATGAATTATTCACCGCGTGACGACCAGCAGATCATATTTCACTATCAGCGGAGCAATCAGGATAACGGGAAACGATTTGACCAGCTGCTAGGCGGCGACGGTAATCTAATAGCCGACCTGCGAAACCTGATGCTTGATTTTGGGTATCTGAGATATGTAAAACAGGGGTTCGGCCCCTTTGATAGTGCTTCATTCACAGGTTCCTACAACAGCCAGCGAGAAGAACGCGTTAATCAGGGCGGTCAGGGAAATCCGTTTGGCGATATTACTCATCAATACGAACGTACAACTACGTACGGTGCGAGTTTCTTTTTGGACAAACGGCTTGGGCGGTTCAATACGTTTCTTGTCGGCGGCGACCATTACCGCGAGCGGTTGAATTCGCCCGCATATATTAATAATCCGGTTTCAAATTCAGTTACGCTTTCGCGGCCGCGTGTTCCGGATGAAGCAAGCTTTAACACGGGCGGAGTTTTTGTTCAGGATCAGTGGGACGCCATTCCCGACCGTCTACGCATTACCGGCGCTCTACGATACAGCGGACTTTCGTACAAGGTGCGAGCCTCTGATTCGCCGCTGGTTGGCGGCCAGCCATTGTGGAGCGATGACAAACTGACCGCAGCCGACTTCTCAGGCCGCATCGGTGCGGTGGTCAGGGCATCCGATGCGTTTAGGATCGCTTTTAACTACGGCCGGGGATTTCGTTATCCCAGCATGACAGATCTCGGAACATTAGGACTTACGGGCGACGGATTTGAGGTCGACCATTTCGCGGCCGGTGCTCTCGGTGGAACGATCGGGACGACGGCCGGGGCGGATGCCGTGTCGACCGGCCTGCCTGTTGCAAAGCAGCGTTCAGAGCATAGCAACAGCTTTGACTTTAGTTTGCGCTATCAGAACAAACGATTTGAGACTGAATTCACGGTATTTCAAAACGATATTGTGGACGCGATAACAAAACAGGCCTTGATCCTGCCGCAGGGTGCAGTAGGCCAATTCCTGGGCAGTGATCAGATCATTAATCAGCTGCCGAACGGCGTGGTCTTTGTAGCGGCTTCATCAAACCCGGTTCTTGTCCGTGCAAATTTCACGGCTGCCAGGCTCCGCGGTGTTGAATATGAGGCCGAAGCCAGGCTGCGCAGCGATCTGATCCTAAAAGGCAACTTCACTTATATTCACGCGGCCGACAAAGATACCGGGTTGCCGCCGAATATCGAGGGCGGGACACCGCCGCCGACGGCCTTTCTCAGTCTTCGCTACAACCGTTCTCGTTTCTGGATCGAGGGCTATACGACGCTTGCCGCTGAGCAGGACAGGCTCTCAAGCGGTGACCTTGCCGATCGCCGAACAGGGGCTCCCCGCTCTCGAACTCAGATCGAAAACTTCTTTCGACGCGGGGCGTGCGTTCGGGGGTTGACTTTCAATGCCGCCGGCACTTGTAACGCGGCCGTTGGCACCTACACGCTTCGTGCCACCGGTGAGGATATTACACAGGTATTAACACGGGTGCTCGGCCCCTCATTTGCCACATCTCAGCTATTTACTAAATTGCCGGGATATGGCGTTGTAAACCTGAGGGGCGGCATCACTGTGAATGAAAAGGCCAGCTTCTTCTGGGCGTTTGAGAATATATTCGACGCATACTATCGAAATCCGAGCTGGGGCATCGACGGTGCGGGCCGCGGCTTTGCTGCTCAGTTCAGATATAAATTTTAGGCAGGATCCCGGCGTAATAAATAAGAAGCGGCTTGGACGTTTCCAAGCCGCTTTCTTTTAATTGATGGTCGGGGCGAGAGGATTCGAACCTCCGACCTCACGGTCCCGAACCGTGCGCGCTACCAGACTGCCGCTACGCCCCGTCGAACTAAGATACAGAGTGTATGTTACCGCCTGCGGGGTGTCAAACCTCACTCACTTCTTCGACAGCTTTCTTTCCATACCGGTGCCGCAGGAACTCGATGATCGGCGGCAGCAAGGACAAGAAAACAACGACGATCACCACTTTTTCGATGTGGTCCTCGAGTTTGATATTCAGGGCCTTTTCAACAACGCCGCCGAGGAAATATCCCGCCAGCACCATACTTGATATCCAAAGCAATCCGCCCATTATGCTGTATGCGAGAAATCGGGTGTATGACATCTCGGCCGCCCCGATGACAAGCGGAGCAAATGTCCGAACTATGGGCACGAACCGGGCCAGGATCACCGTCTTAGGGCCATATTTCTCAAAGAAAGAGTGAGCCTTTTCAACCCGGCTTGGTTTGAATATCCTGGACGACTCGCGGTTAAAGAGCGTTTTGCCCATAAACCGCCCGGTCCAATAGCCCGTGCTGTCGCCGATGACAGAACCGAGGAAAAACGCGAGCATGACGAGTGCGACGTTAAGCTTGCCGGCGGCCGCAAACAGCCCGGAAACGACCAGCAGGGAATCGCCCGGCAGGAAAAAGCCGACCGCCAGGCCCGTTTCGGCAAATATGACGAACCACAGCCCAAAATAGACATACACGCCGAGCAGATTCAGCATATAGTCGATCAAGAGTTTCGGGTTCAGAAAATCTTTGACCTGATATAGAAAATCGACTAATCCATCCATAATTCTAGTTATTTGCCGTCCAGCCAAATTCGCCGATGAGCGGGACAAATGCGCACGGCCCGAGATCTTCTTTAGTGTATCCGCTTTCTGTGCGCATTACGCGGATCAGACGCTGCTTTTGCCGGTCCTCACCGACCGGGACAGCCAGCCTGCCGCCGGGCTTTAGCTGTTGGATCAGCGGTTCAGGAACGACGGGACCGCCGGCCGCCACCAGGATCGCGTCAAACGGCATATAAGTTTCCCACCCGGCCGTTCCGTCGGCGGCCGTTAAGGTGACATTGCCAATCCCGATATTCTCCAAACGGCGGATAGCCTCGGTGGCAAGGGCCGGAAGCCTTTCGATCGCGAAAACCGTACGGGCGAGCGACGCCAAAACCGCAGTTTGGTAACCGGAACCGGCCCCGATCTCCAATACCTTTTCGCTGCCCGTCAATTCCAACAGCTCGGTCATCCGGGCGACTATATATGGCTGTGAGATCGTCTGGCCCTTGGAAATGGGCAGGGCGTTGTCGTTATATGCCTGTGATTTGATCGCCTCGGGTACAAAGAGGTGCCGCGGCAATGTCGACATGACCTTTAGCACCCGCTCGTCGGCGATCTTGTAATGATCACGCAGCCGTTCGACCATTCGAAGCCGCTGCATCGTCATTTCATCTGTCAGGTTGTGTTTCGCCGCGGTGCCGTTCATCAAAAATCTGTGTTCCAGCTCTTTAGTCTTCCGATCCCGCTGTGGCTTGTCAGGTCGCTGCGCATCGGCGTGACCGAAACATATCCCTCGTCCACGGCTTCAAAATCAGTACCGCCCTCGGCACGAAAGCCCTCGCGGACCTCGCCGATCCAGTAATAGGCCTTGCCGCGCGGATCGATATGTTCACTGATCACCGGCCGGGCACTCTTAAACCCTTGTTTTGTGATCCGGATGCCCAGCGGGACGCCTTTTGGAACGTTTACGTTGAGCAGCGTCCATTTTGGCAGGCCGTCGGTCAGAGCCTTTTGCGTGACTTCTCGGGCGATCTTTACCGACTTCGGCAAAATCCTGGCTGCGGTACGACGCCAGGCTGAACGCGAGGCCCGGAACACCGAGTATCGTTGACTCGAGGGCACCGGCGACCGTGCCCGAATATGTCGCGTCATCACCCAGATTTGCTCCGTGATTGATACCTGAGCAGCAAATATTCGGCCTCAGTTCCGGCGGCAAGAATCTGATTGAGGGCGAGCGTGACACAATCCGTCGGCGTGCCGTCGACCGTCCAATGCCGCTCGTCTATCTGACGGATCCGCAGCGGCCGGCCAAGGGTCAGGCTGTGCGACGCTCCGCTCTGTTCCGCCTCAGGGGCGACAACATAGATCTCGCCGACCTCACGCAGCCCTTCCTCGAGGGCCAGAATGCCCTCGGCATTGTAACCGTCGTCGTTTGTGATCAGTATGCGGATCTTTTCGGATTTCACCATCAAACCTTACGTATTAAAGAAAAAAGTGAAAAGGGACAAAGGCTTTCGCTCTTTTTCACCTTTTCACTTTTTCGTGTGTCTTGATAAAACTACCTGTTCTGTCCCATCGGCGGCCGCGACGCACCGGCGTTCATCGGACGCTGCTGGCGAAATCGCCTGCGGTTACGCTTGCGTGCATTTACCGACTTAAGCTTTGCCTTCTGGCCCGGGGGAATGAAATGAGCGTGCTTTTTGAGATCTTTGATGATCTCTTCGCTGATCACTTTTCGCTTAAAACGTCTAAGCGCTGATTCGATCGATTCATTGTTGTTAACTGATATATATGCCATTTTGTTTGCTCACCCCCTTTCGGCTAAAATTTTGCCCATCAGAGCAAACAACTATTAGACACATTTTTACACCATTTCGCAAGCCCTCGGGGCCTTTGTCCTGTCCAACTTCATTCCCAAGACGGCCTTCTGACAAACCACCTGCATCTATTGATCGAACGCCCCATAGCAGCAACCGGGCGTATCTCCGGATCGAGCCGTCAACCGGAAAACTACGCAACGAGCACAATAACATTGACACGGGTACGCTTTGGGAGCAGAGTGTAGTGGAATTTCGAAATTCACCCGAGCATCGTTTCAGGTTGTTTCGCCTTCCGAAGACGAAGGAACCTACATTCTATCCGGTTTCGTCCTCAGGAGGTTTTTCATGTCCAAACGAAAGGTACACTTTCTTCTTAGTCTCATAGTTGTAGCTATATTTTTGGCCATTTCTAGTCGGCAGGAGGCCCAAAACAGGTCTGGTTTGTCACAAGACGATGCAACGCCGGTTCAGGCGGGAGTTATGACAGACCGCGAACGGCAACACGCGAAGCTCTACGTTGGATACGGGATGCGCACAAAAATTATTGAAATGCTCGGGAGTCAGGACGAGGTTTCACTGGTAAGGAACAAGGGTTTAATTGGTTCCGAGTCTGACACCCCGGTCCCGACCTTACAGAGTTTTGTTCAGGGCATGGCTTGTCGGTCAGATGCAGTAGTTACCGGTAGGATAACCAAACGGTCCTCACAGCTGACGGATGACGGAACGTTCGTATTTACTGATTACACGGTCGAGATCGGTCTGATAATCAAAGACGATCGGTCGCGGCCCTTTAACCCGCGAGCATCGATCCTCGTTTCCAGGCCGGGCGGCAAGGTCAGGCTCGCCGGACATTTGGTGGTAGCTATCGACGAATCGGCAAAGCTTCTTCAGGTAGGCAGCAGCTATTTGTTCTTCCTGAAGCAGACGCCCGGCTCGCAAGACTACTACGCACTCGACGGTACCAGCGCCATCGCAGCCGATACTGACACGATCGATAAGTTATGGGACGAATCTCCAGGCAACTTACTCGCCGGTGCAGGGATCGGGTCGATAGGGAAGACAGTCAAGTCTACTTCCTGTTCTCAGTGACGTAGGAACGGTGGTCAGGCTTCTGTTTCTGCGATTTTCGGACAGCTAGATCCGCGGATACAATTTTACAACCATAAAGTGGTCTGACCCCGCTTTGCTTTGTTTGTTAATGTAAATCAAAAACAAAACCGGCGGGAACATTTGAGCGCCGCCGGTTGCCGCCTTTTTTTGGCCGAGGTTTACTGCAGTTCGGTCACGACAAAATTGTCTGCGATGCCAACACCCTCAAACCCTGCATATCGAGGGTTGCCGATATCCAGCGTATGCGTTCCGAGATCGGTCCCGTTCACACTGCCGCCTACGGTGTGATTTGTTGGGTCGATCCGGAGCTTCATCTGATTGAACCCTTCGAAATACGTTTCACCAGACGCTAACAGCGTTCCATTCATGCCGCCGGCCCTGAGTTCATAAAGGATCGTGTAGTTCGAATACGGGACACCCGGCCTGATGACCAGTACGACACTGCCGCTCGCGTCCAGATTGCTGTAAACGGTGGATGAATTTGTCAGTCCCAGTGCCAGGTAGCTGCCGGGCAGCGGTGCCGGATATCCGTTGAGCGTTAATTCATAAGGGACGGTGGGCAGCCGCACCGGCATAAGTGCCGCTGGGTAGGTTGTTACCGGATCAAACCATTCAGAGGCGACACAACCATTGCCATACGTAACCTGGATCGGCGAGAACATCTCATACGGGTTGACCGAGGAGGCGCAGAATTTCCAGGTTTGGTTGGCGTCGGGTGTTATCCACTGCGTGTCTTTGCTGCCGGGGTATTCTATCCAGAAACCCTGAATGGTCGTGTGGATATAGTCCGCTCTCATGTCGCCTTTGCCGCCGGTCGGCCGGTAGAGATCAGCAGCCCCGAACGATTCGCGGTAGATAACGCCGGGTGCGGGCGGTTCCTGCGGCAGCGGATTTGGTGTAGGAGTTGATGTTGGCGGCGGAGTGCCTCCGCCGCCACCTCCGCCGCCGCCTCTTTGTGCAATTCGCTGGCCTGAGGCAGCGGAGATCAGGAGCAATATCGAGAAAAGCGATATTGCCGAGTAGCGTGCGATATAGCTGACAAGATTGATATGTGATACAGACATTTTGATGTTACTTCCTTTGGTTAGTTTGTGACGTCACCGGCAGGTGGTTGCAAAAACGCCGGCCATTGGAACAGTGTGCGGACTTTATAGAAAAAGACGTTTTGCGATCGAACTTTCTTTGCTAAACAAAAAAAAGACGGCCCCGGATGAGACCGTCTTGATCAGGAGTGTGGACCGGCTGTACTTTATTCCGCCTTACCGGCAGCCTTGAGCGGTTCGGCCGCTGTCTTTACCGCAGGCCGGGCCTTTTCCTTTGTTCGCAAAAGGGCCGCTACCAGGCACTCGGAGTGGAGTTTTGAGTATTTATGGCTAAGCAGCCTTAACTCATGCGTACACTGCATTTACGAGGCATATTTGCTTTTAGGAAAATCATTTTCCCAGACGGAAAACGGTTTTCCCGGCGGTAAAGCCACTGTCCCGTCGGTATGAACTGTTTACTGGCGGGAAGGCGGCTTTACTGGCACGAGAGTGGGGCATTCGTCGGAAAATGGTTTAACTAAAAGGAAAACGGCTTTCCTGGTGAGGAAGGCCGCTGTTCCGGCACAAACACGTTTTACCGACAGGAAAGGGGCTTTACCGGTGGTTGATGTGTTGAAATGACGGGCAGATGGGTATATCGGCATTCCGGCGGTAATACGGGCAGCTTTCGCGTTGGATAGTGAGAAAAGAGCAAAACGCTGCCGCACTGGGTACCGAAACTAAGTATCCGCTCGCAAGCAACGCCCTTACTGCGTGCAGGCTTCTGCATTCCGCACTCCGCATTCTACACTCAGTAAATTGGCACCCTCTGCGTCCTTTGCGGTCTCCGCGTTAAAAAGTCTTCTATTCGCGCCTTTTCGCGTAATTCGCGGGCAGATCTACTCACAACCGTCAAGAACCCACCCGCTACCGCAAGGTGGTACTGACAATAGCTGCCTTTCGCTATTTTCCCAACGGCAATGCCAGCAGATGCCCGCGGTAGACAAAATAGACCTTTCCGCCCGGCTCATCGACCCACATGCTCATACTGTTAAATTTGATCTTTGGCACACGCAGAACGGTGCGAAAGCCGAAATGATCGATGTCATAGATGCCGACCTGAGTCTCATTTTTTTGGCTGTCGGGAATCGCGGCCCAAAATTCGTTGGATCGCGAGGCCTTTTGGAGCGGGCGAAACGTCTGTTGGGCCAAAGGCCGAAATTCGCCGGCGATCGGCTGGACCGCTCCGTTAACAGGGTTGGCCAGAAACATTCCCGACGGATCAGCATCATTCCGGACGACATCATCGTCGAGGTCGCTGCCATAACCGGGCTGGCTGTAATAATAGTCGTTACGGCTGATGAGAACCTGACCTAATGTCGGAACAAATGCCGCCGGATATCTCATGCCATAACCCGCGATCTCGACCGGATATGCTTTGTTAGTGAGCAGATCCAAGCGGGAAATATTTTCACGGCCATTTTCATCCGAGCTGACCGCTAAGACCCATCTGCCGTTCGGGGTGATGATCGGCGTTTTTGAAATAGCCCTTTCGAAGCCTGGTCAGCTTACCGCCTGCGACCTTGTATAGTCCGTCGTCTGAAGTGCGGATCTCGAAACCGGCGGCCCTTGACTTCCACTGCTCCTCGTTAGGCTGCACCGCGAGAGCATCGGGTACAGGAATGAACTCCACCTGCGCCGGCTGCGGGGCACTGCCGGCAAGTTTGCCGTCAACGATCTTGTACCACGAATACCCCTCGTAACGGCGCTTTTCATAAAGGGCTGCTTTATCGCTCTCGCTTTGACCGCTGAACTCTTCGTCGGGGTCTATATCAACCTCGGGGTTAGAATTGTCGATCTCATCCCGCACCTTTTTTCGCACTGCAGTGTCGCTAGCCGCCACGCGCAGATCGCCGGCTTCCTTCCAGACGGTAGCGGCTCTAAGGCCCTCGGACGCCATAATGATCTCAAGCCCCGGAATCTCTTTGCTGAGCGAATACTTAAGCGTAGCGTTTGTCTTTTTTAGCGAAGCAAAATATTTCTCTAGGCCCGCAAAGAACTCGATCTTGACCCGGCCGGTATATAATTCTTCGCCGCCGGTCACATAGATGCGCCGCCCGCCATTCCTGCCAAGCATTACCAGTTCTTTTGCGCCGCAATAGGGGCCTCCGCATGTTAGGAACGGAGGAAGTTCATCAACCCGGCTGGAGGTCAGAAAGGCTTTGATCTCGTCAAACTCATCTTTACTGAGCGGCCTCTCATGGTACCGCGAATCGTCTTCGTCCCAGCTAAAGATCACGCGGTCTTTATAAATCCGAATATAGTTAACGTCATAGGCGTACACGCCGAGAAGGTCGTCGTCCTTCTTAACTTCGGCCTGCAGGCGTTTCTCAGCCGATTCGATCTCTTCATCGTTGCCGCTTCCACTCCATCCGTTATAAAGCGAGTTGTCACCAATACTCTGATACAACTTCCACAAATACTCGCTGCCCTCTACCGGGGCGCCGTTTACAAAAAATGCAGTTGTTGCCCCGAGGATCATTGCCTCGTTAGGATGACGGGCGAGCACAAACATACGGGCCTCGGGCGAGTCCTCGGACTCGAGATATCTTTCGGCGGCCGTCTGGAGAATATTGTCGGCTGCTTTAAGATTCTCGGCCACCTTTGCAACGGGCAGCTTGGCTCTGATCAGCCGGGCGCAGGCGAGCATCGCTGTTTTGGTTTCGTTGTGGCCATTGTCGAGAATCGCGATGTAATCTGCCCCGTCTTCCAATAAGCAGGCAGCAAATCCGATCGCACTTGGTTTGCCGGTCCGCAGGTCAAAGACGTCGGGTGATTGTTTTTCCCGGAGCTCTTTTCGTTGTGACAATAGCCGGACGATCGTATCCGCATTGGCCTTTTCACCCTTAACGTCGCGCAGAAGAAGGATATTTATGACGGCATTTTGCCACTTAAGGATCATGCGGCGGTAGATGACGGCGAGCCGCCGGTTCCTTTGTGTCTAGTGTCTCGATCCGGTCGACGATCGCCCGGGCGAGTTCATCGCTGATCTCGGTCGACTGTGTTAGCTGTTGGCCGAGGATCTCTCGGATCTCTACCGCGGTCAGGGGGCCTCTCAGGGCATTTGCTCCATAATAAAAGGGGTTCGGTGCATTGGCATTATCAGCGCCGGACCGCTCATGTCTTGCATATGTGTCCAGGGCATCAAGCTGCTCCAGCACCGAAAACCCCCCGCAGGCAAGAATGGCACCAACGACGGTGCTCCGCTCATACCCCTCAACTTCCTGCAGGATATGACGCAGAGCGGGCACCGCGCGGCCGTCCTTTTGTTTCGCAAGGGCATTTATGGCGGCAGAGCGATAAGGGTATGAAACAAATCTTTGACCGCTTGCTATAGTCGCTGCGTTGGCAGGCATCGTACCTGCGGGGGTGTTTGCGGCGCTGGTCATGACGTTCGCGGCCCGGCCCATAGAATTTGTCGACGTATTTGCGATGCGGCCGTCTGAAGCAGACTGTGATTGCCCCTCGTTAAGCATCTTGATCAGCCCCGGAACACTTTCCGGTATTTCATATTCACTTAGTTTTTGAACTATCGCTAAACGGGAATCGCCCGCGTCAAATGCCCATTTTGGGTCATCGAGCCAGGGCAGCATCGCCTTTATGATCTCAGGGCCGGCGTCAGTGAGCTGGGCGGCCAGGTTGCGAATGGCCGCCCCGCGTAATATCGGGTTGCTGCTGTTAAGCAGCTCGATCATCTTGTCAGCATACTTTTCCGGCGGCGAGACGAGGATGAGGGTCGTGAGGCCGGTATAGGTTTGCCCATTTACCCTGAGGTCGGCCAGGGTGTCGTCGCTAAGCAGGGAATAATACCAGTCGTCACGCCCCGACCATTCCTTTTCAGTAACAAGGGCGTCCATGGCGAGGTCGCGCATCCCGGGCAATGCGGTTTTGTCCTCGACGAACGCTTTTAGCTCGTCGCGGTATTGTTCGATGTCGCCGATCGAATCTGTTAGCAATGCGTGCCGGTACAGTGCCCATTTCACCAGCACCCTGGAGGTTTTCAGCGAGCTGTCGCCATTGATACGGTCGATCATCGGCCTGGCCTTATCAAAATCGACCTTGACGAGTGCGAGGAGATCAGCTTGGTTGGTTACATAGTCGTCGGCGTCGGAGACATTGGAAGCCAATCGTGCCAGCTCATTGCTGTAATATGGACTATTGCGTGTGAGCCAGCTCCTTATCGCCTGCAGGTCTTCTTTGCTTAGATCGCCGCCGGCCGATTCCCGGTCGTATATCTCCTTAACAAGTTCCGCATCTTTCGGGTCCTTTTCGAGCATTCTGAGATATTTGGCGAGCAATTGTGGATCTTTGCTTATCTCCCTTAATATTCGATCATGGACGGCATCCGTGGGCTCAGGGCTGTAACGAAGGTCCTGATAGGTATTGCCCTGTTGCCGCCAATACTCCAAAAGGTCCTCGATCGACGCATCATCCTTCGGCGGGTTCTTTTTGTCATAAAACCCCTGATCGCGTTCCCGATAGACGCCAGAAACGAGCGGATTTGGCGGGGGCGGGGCGGGTAAATTCAGCAGGGTCAATAAGACGTCCTCTTTTGCTTTGACGGGCGGAAACAGGAAGAACGAGAGCAAAAGAAGGAGCGAGACACAGAAGCCAAGAGCGGTAATAGATCTCTTCATCGCATTTTTATGAACGGATCCAGGGTTTACAGGTAAACCTGGTTATCAATTATGAGAAAGGGCGATGTGATCAGCCAATTCCCCGGGAACACTTTAAACAAAATGGTTATGGCACTTCAAAAATCGATTGCATCGGATGATGTGATTATATTCCTTTACGACTGCGAATCAAGAAAAATATTCCGGGTGCCCGGCGTTGCATTGCTCGTTTATAAACTTAATGACAGCACCTTTATCGTGTGATCCGCCGCTGAGGAGATTGGTTGCATCTCGCGGGCCATTCATTATACTTGCACTTTATCCGCAAGCCTTTTAGACAATGAGTATGGCTAGTAAGATCAGGACGATTTTCCGGGGGGATGTTTCTTTAATTGATCTGCCCCGCGAGGCGTTGCGTCGAAAGAGAGCGGCGGCCCGTCAAAAGGCAGAAAGGCGAGATCTGGCGACGTTAGACAGCGACGCCCGTCAGGTTTGCGGATACGTTTGCGTCCCTGGACGGTGATGATCTGCTTCGGCATTTTAGGGAACGAACCGTTTCATTTTTTCCCGCGGGCACCCACGACGAAAAGGCTAAGATCGCCGAACTTTCTTTGAAGGACTTCGCCCGGCAAACCTCTGAACTTATCTCATCTGCTCAAAAGATCGCCCGTGATTCGAGTTGGGAACTGGTGGGGTTTGGGCTGCGCGAATTCAAGGCCGACAAACTGTGGCGGACGGACCCTCTGACAGGGAAATTGTGGGGATTGGAATATCACGCCGACGTAGTCACTTATCAAAACGATGGTGCCGATATCAGGGTGCTCTGGGAACTGAATCGTTTTGGCCATGCGGTCACACTCGCTTTGGCTTATGCGGTGACGGATGACGAGACATTTGCGGAAACGTTTTTTGCTCAAATTGAAGACTGGATGCTGCAAAACCCCTATGGCCGGGGGCCGAATTGGAATTGCGCAATGGAGGTCGCTCTGCGTGCGATCAATTTGCTTGCGAGCTTCGACATTCTTCGCCATTCTCTGGCGTGCACGCCTGAGAGGTTAAAACGGATCCTTCAGCTCTTTGACCAGCACGGGCGATTTATCGTCGATAACAACGAATTCTCTTTCATCGCGACCAGCAATCATTACCTGTCCGACGTCATTGGGCTGTTCTGGATAGGAACGTTTTTGCCGGAGCTGGAGTTTGCCGACGAATGGCAGAAATTTGGCTGGTCGGAGATGCTTCGGGAAATGGATAAGCAAATATTGCCGGACGGAGTAGATTTTGAGTCCTCGACCGGGTATCACAAATTCGCTACCGAAATGCTGCTTTATTCGTTTTTACTTGCAAATCGAAACAGCATGGTCATACCGGACGAATATTGCCTGAAACTTCGCAAAATGCTGGGATATATAGGCGATATTATCAAGCCGGACGGCCGTGTGCCGCTTATCGGTGACTGCGACGGGTCGCAGATCATTCCGATCGTCAAACGGGACGCGGACGATCAGGCTTACCTTCTCGCTCTTGGTGTCGGCCATTTTCGAGGATGCTGAGCTTAAAGAATTTAGCTCGATGACGCCGGAGCTTCTTTGGCTTTTGGGTGAAAAGGGCCTGGAGATTTTCGAGGATCTGAAACTTACCGCGGCCCGAATGCCCGGATCCGTTGTGTATCCAAACGCAGGAGCCTATGTACTGCGCGACGGCGATCTTTATCTGCACCTCAACGCGAATGACTGCGGGGTAAACGGGCGCGGCTCACACGGGCACAACGACGCGCTAACCATCGAGATCTCAGCATTTGGACGGGATTTTATCGTTGATCCCGGAAGTTATGTCTACAATCTCGATCGCGAGGCGAGGCAAATATTCAGATCGACCGCGTATCACTCGACCGTTATGGTAGATGGTGTTGAGCAGAATACGACTAATGCCGATATGCCGTTCGTAATGGGTAACGAGGCCCGGCCTGCCGTAATTGAATGGCGATCATCAGATGTCGGCGATCTTATTGCCGCGGAGCATTTTGGATATGACAGGCTGCGGGCTCCGGTATGCCACCGACGCTCGGTCCAATTTAATAAAACGGATAGATATTGGATCATTGAGGACGAACTTATTGGTAATGGAGCCCACGAAGTTAGTTTCAGATTTCATCTCTCGCCCGGCATATCGGTGGACGATGCAGGCCGCTCGATCCTAAAGTTAACTGATGACGCTGAAAGATCCTTGATCTTTGGATCGGTCGGTATAAATGTCACGCCCGAGGTCATCCCGGCATTTGTCTCGCGTAATTATGGCCATCGTGAACCTTCATCGATCCTCAAATGGGAATTCAAAACAAACGCTCCGATGAAGGTTCAATTTATTATCGTGCCGTCAGGGCCCAACGAAAATTTTGAATCAAGATTGGAGTTGACCCGACGGTTAGCCGACAATATCGGTATCTGAATATGTGCGGAATTGTCGGTATTTGGGAATATGGTGCAAGCGAAGGCCGCGTTACGCAGCCGCTGATCGAGGCGATGCGCGACACCATGCCCCACCGCGGGCCCGATGACACGGGATCGCATATTTTCGATAAGGGTCGTGGAGCACTTGGTTTTCGGCGGCTGTCGATCATTGATCTATCATCAGCCGGACATCAGCCGATGCGGGGCTGCGACGGGCGAAATATTTGGCTCGTTTTTAACGGCGAGATCTATAATCACCTCGAACTGCGGCCTGACCTTGAGAAGCGCGGCCACGTCTATTCATCTAAAACGGATTCCGAAACGATCATCCACTTATATGAGGAGCGGGGCGTCGATTTTGTAAACGAGATCGAGGGCGATTTCGGGATCGGATTGTGGGATGAGGACAAGGCTGAACTTTCACTTTATCGCGACCGGATGGGTGTAAAGCCGCTTTATTACTACATCAAGGATGGACGGATCATTTTCGCGTCCGAGATCAAGGCGATCCTCGCTCATCCCGAAGTTGTTCGGGACGTAGATGAAACGGCCCTTTCTGATTACCTGACCTTCCTTACAACACCTGCACCGCAATCTTTGTTCAGGGATATCCAAAAATTGCCTGCCGGACATCGGTTGATCATCAATAGGTCCGGAGATGTCCGGATCGAACAATATTGGGACGCCTTGCCGCCGAAAACGGCCCCGGTCCGAACGGAGGCCGAGCACATAGATGAGGTGCTCAGGCTTCTAAGGTCGTCAATAAAAAAGAGGATGATGTCGGACGTCCCGTTTGGCGTTTTTCTGTCCGGCGGGGTTGATTCGAGTGCAAATGTTGCCCTGATGTCTGAGTTAATGGACCGGCCGGTCGATACCTTTACAGTTGGATTTCAAGACCACGAACACCTAAACGAACTGGAAGCTGCACGGCGGATCGCCGGCATCTACAATACAAATCATCATGAAGTAATTATTGGGGATAAAGAGTTTAATGATTTTCTGCCCGACCTCGTTTTTCATCAGGATGAACCTATTGCCGATCCCGTATGCGTGCCGCTTTATTACGTTTCAAAACTGGCCAAAGAGTCAGGAACGACAGTCGTGCAAGTCGGCGAAGGTGCGGATGAGATATTTAGCGGTTATCAAAAATATGTTCTCAACCTGCGTATTTACGAGAACTTTTGGAAGTACGCGGAACGCTCCCCGGCTAGCTTACGGCAAATGATGGGAGGGGCTGCGAAGATGGTCCTCAATATGGCAGGCGGTAAGCCGCAGGCTATTGAGCTTGCACGCCGTCTGGCCGCGGGAGAACCGATGTTTTGGGGCGGGGCGGTCGTTTTTGATGAGTCTTTAAAACCGAGTGTTTTGTCATCGAGGATGAAGATAAAGCTGAGCGGGCGGAGTTCGCTCGAAGCGGTAGGGAAGCTGCTGTTTCAAATCGAGAATGCCAGGCCCGATTCTGACTTTCTATCCCGAATGACCTATCTCGAGTTAAAGCTCCGGCTACCCGAGCTGCTTCTGATGAGGGTGGACAAGATGACAATGGCGACATCGGTTGAGGCAAGAGTACCCTTTTTAGACCAACATCTGGTGGAATATGCGATCGGGTTGCCGCGGGAATTAAAAGTAAAAGGCAAGACGGGCAAACATATCCTTAAGCGATCGCTCGAGTCGATCCTGCCTCATGATCTGCTTTACTCGAATAAACGTGGATTTGGAGCTCCTATCCGCGAGTGGTTTCGTTCAAGCTCAGGGCGGGAATTCGGCGACCGGTTGCTGAACTCGCCTATCAAGGATCGCGATTATTTTGATTACGCCTTTATCGAAAAAATGCTGATCGAGCATAGCAAGGGCAAAACCGACTGGAGTTTTCATCTTTGGGCTTTGCTCAATCTTAGCTTATGGTATGAACATTGGATCGATCGGACCTGATACGCTTTAATGCCTGACAATTCGACATTAGTTACTTACCTGGACCGTGCGATCAGGGCTTCGCTATTACTGCTTGCTCTTTCTGCTCCCGTCTCAATAGCTGCAACACAAATATCCTGGTCCTTTGCGATCTTGTTCTGGCTGATCCGGGCATTCCTGGTCAGGCCTACTCTCAAGAAAGATGCTATTGACATCACAGTTCTCGCATTTGTCGGATTGACCCTTTTGTCATCGCTGTTTTCGTACGAACCGGAGATAAGTTTGCGAAAGATGGTTGGGGTCTTGCTGGTAACGATCGTTTACCTGGTCTCGGGGTACATACCTGATAGGCAGATGCTCCGCAGGATGGTGGCCGCGGTTTTGGTCGCCGCTGTGGTCTCGGTCATATACTCGCTAGGCCTGCTGGCCGTTGGGCAGAATCTTAAAGTTAGACAACTGACCGCGGAAAGCGCTTTGCGGGCCGCGGGTGTTCAAGAAAATGATACGATCTTGACCGCTGGCGGAGCTAGCGTGAATTCTCCACAAGATCTCGCAAATGCCGCGGCTAACCTTGCCGTAAATGGCAAGTTGAAACTACATGTTTACCGGTATGAGTTTCTTCTCGATTATGACTTGCCTGTATCGTCATTGTCGGCTGCGGACGACCCCGCAGGGAAATTCGGAATAGTTGACTGGTCACGAGGCCGCGATACCCGGGCACACGGGTTTTACGGGATGTACATCACGTATGCGGAAGTGCTGCAGCTAATTGCTTCTCTGGCAATAGGACTGGTGATCATGGTGCCAGGAGGGCTGATAACCCGAAACCGAATTGCGCTTTTTGTTACCTCTGCGATCCTGTGTTTAGGGTTATTCCTGACTGTGACACGTGCATCCTGGGCGGCCCTGGCGATTTCTGCGGCTTGTATGATCGTGATCGGGACAAGCAAAAAGACCGTACTGATCTGTATAGCCCTTGCGATTCCTGTTGCATTGGCCGGAACCTTTTACCTGCAGCAAAAAAGGAACGTCGCCTTTATCGACACCGGGGACGGTTCAACCACCTGGCGCACAACGGTTTGGCGTGAGGGGTTTAACGTCTTGATCTCAGATCCACGGCATTTGGCCGTCGGAATCGGAATGGATTCCATCAAGAAACATTGGCAGGATTGGCACATGTTCGACAACGGCAAACTGCCGATGGGCCATATGCATTCCATGCCGCTGCAGTTGGCCTTAGAGCGTGGCGTTCCTACGCTCATCGCCTGGATCGTGTGGATATTTATTTATTTAAGGATGCTTTGGCGGGGAATTAGGCGCGAGGACATTGAATGGCCGGCACGGGGTGTTCTATTGGGAGCTTTTGGTGGAACCATTGGGTTTCTGTTAAGCGGAATGGTTCAGTATAACCTCGGTGATTCAGAGGTTGCGATGGTTTTTTACCTGGTAATGGGCTTGAGTCTGGCTATTTTACGCGGAGGTGCGGCTGCCCCGGGAACTGTCGACGGCCTCGATCGAAGAAGTCGGAATACCGGTGACGTCAGGCCCGAATTGTCTCTTGCTTCATAATCAAAAAATGCGAGTGGTCTCAGCCCAAAACAGCCTGCGTACCTTCTGGCCGCATGTTGCCTGGATGTCGGGTGTGCGTCTGTGGATGGTTGCGGCCCAGTTTGCGACAAGCGTAATGATCGCG
Organism: Blastocatellia bacterium; assembly: GCA_963834975.1. Lineage (GTDB taxonomy): Bacteria > Acidobacteriota > Blastocatellia > Pyrinomonadales > Pyrinomonadaceae > OLB17. The sequence goes on along the minus strand of CAWIDZ010000010.1, from coordinate 150,901 downwards.
CGTTTTTGGGGAGCCGAAAGCTGGGGCATATTGGCGTCGCTAAACGCAGTCGTGCTGATCTTTGTCCAGTTGGGAGCGTTTGGGCTGAGTTCGGCCAGTACCTATTTCGTCGCTAAAGAGCCGCGCCGTTTAGGAACGGTCGCTGTTAACGCGCTGATCTTTGGTTTAGTGACCGGAAGCTTTTTGACCGCGGTCATTCTAATATTTTCGACTGATCTGCTCTTAACGGTTGCGGCACTCGCTATCACATTTCAGCTGCTTGTTCTATTTGCGCAGGGGATATTATTGGGTGCCGGCCGCGTCAAGCAGATGACGCTGCTCGATTTTTGCAACCAAACTCTTCTGCTTGTGAATGCCGCCGTGTCGGTTTGGTTATGGCAGAATGGCCTGCTTCGGTTGATCATTCTCAACTCGATCACCAGTGTTGTCATATTTCTCATAGCAGCCACATTGACGTACCGAAGCCAAAAAGAAACGGGCGCGAGTACATGGACACCGGATGAGAGATTGCTTCAGCAAATGGCCGGCTTTGGCTGGAAGTTTTATCTTGCCCAGTTGATCCCCACGCTCATAATTCGCGCAGACCTGTTGTTGGTAGTTCATTATCGCGGCGCGGCGGAGTCGGGAGTTTACGCTGTGGCGGGACAGGTGGGGGCGATGCTGCTGTTATTGCCCAGTGTGATCGGTGCCCGGTTAATGCCTCAAGTTGCGGCGGGCCGTGACGATAGCGGATTTGTAACGTGTTCTGTGGTGCGGCGGATAACGGGGCTTATGCTGTTGGCCCACATAGCCATTATACCATTTTGCTTTCTGTTACCTTTCATTTATGGACAGGCTTTCGCTGATCTGCCTGTGCTGGTTTTGCTGCTGCTTCCGGGCGTTTTTCTATTGGGCCTGGAGTCGGTATTGGTACAGCATTTTAGCGGAACTGGATTCCCATTTAGAATTCCGGTTTTTTGGTTTGCGACCCTGGTGGTCAGCCTCACACTGAACCTGATATTCTTGCCTAAGTTTGGAGCCATAGCTGCTGCAGCTGTTTCGACTATCTGTTACTCACTCATTTTCGTTTTGGTCGCACGTTTCTTTATGCAGAGTACCGGGAGAACATTTCGTGAAACCTTTATCTTTTCAAGAGTTTGACCGGGTATATCAGGATGTCGTGCGCTCCGTCATGGAGCACTGGACGACGGAAATGCAGGCTGAGATAGCCCGGCACAACCACGCCTGGGGACCGGGTTTGTTTGATTTTAAACAATATCTAGAGGTGTCGTCGGGAAGGTTTTATCTGCCCTATTGTGCATTAGTTGAATTGGGCCCCGAAAAAAAAGTTTGCGATGTCGGCAGCCACTGGGGCGTATGGCCATTGACGCTACGCGAACTCGGCCACGACGTCGCGATGACCGAGGCCATGCAATACTATGGCGACTCGTTTCGAGCTCTATTCGATTTTATCGAATCCCGCGGAGTAAGGATCTACGATTTTGACCCGTTCGAGAGCGAAGCATCGCTGCCTGAAAAATTTGATCTCGTAACAGTAATGGCCGTCTTAGAGCATTATCCGCATTCACTGAGAACTTTTATGGACAATGCCCAGGAATTAATGGCCGATGGCGGGCGGATCTATATCGAGGTGCCTAACATAGCATATTTGCCAAAACGTATCCGGTTCTTGACAGGCAAATCGCCGCTTGTACCGCTTGTTGATATATACGAGTCTGAAACCCCGTTCATCGGTCATCACCATGAGTTTACGATGGCGGAATTACGTGAACTGGTTCGATGGAGCGGACTATCCGTGGTCCGTGAACATTTTTTCAATTACTCACCAGGGCCAAAGACTCGTATCAAGACGCTCGTGAGGCGGTCGGCCGACGTATTATTCGCAGCTTTCAAGGAGGGGCGTGAGATCCTGGCGGTTGAATGCGAGAGATCGAAATGATCGCCGATCAGGCCATGGCTCTCGACGCGGCCATGCTTTTCGTCTATTCTTTATTGTTTGGTAACGTCGCCTAGAGGGACTTCCGCTAATCGAAAGTACGGCCCTCGCTGGCAGCAAACGTATACGTCTGCAAATTGGCAAATTTGTCACCGTGATCTCGACAGTCCTTCAAACTAAATGAACGAAGAAGTTTTGGCAAACTCACATGAACTTTCGGTGACTATGCCGAAGGAAATGCAGGATCATCATTACCCGATCCTTTTTGAGGTTGAGGAGAGCCATTGGTGGTACCTCGGACGACGGCGTTTGCTCGCCGGCTTCGTGGCTGATATTAAGGCGAATTTGGCTAAGCCCACAATTCGGATTTTGGACGTCGGCTGCGGAACCGGTGCCAACCTTATAATGCTAAATGAATTTGGGAAAGCAGACGGCGTGGATCTCTCGCATCAGGCACTTGAATTCTGTCGGCAAAGAGGGCTGGATGGGGTTAGATACGGTGCCGCGGAAGATCTGCCGTTCGAAAGAAATTCATATGATCTCGTCACGGCGCTTGATGTGCTCGAACATTTGGACGACGACAGCGTCGGATTGAATGAGATCTACAAGGTTCTTAAACCAGGCGGATACACCCTGTTGTTTGTGCCCGCCTTTATGTTCTTATGGGGCGTGCAGGACGATGTAAGTAACCATCGGAGGCGATATACCAAACCGGAGCTTTCCCGTGCGGTAACCGACGCTGGTTTTGAAATAGAGCTTATCAGTTACGCGAACTTTGCATTCTTTACGCCGGTTTTGATGGTTCGATGGATGATGCGGCTATTCAAGATCCGTACCGAAACCGAATATGGCATAAACATACCCCTTTTGAATAAAGTTTTCGCAAAGTTGTTTGCTTCTGAACGCTTTTTCATTAAACGAACCGGTCTGCCGTTTGGCGTTTCTCTCGCATGTGTAGCGAGAAAAGTGGGCTGAGACTTAACACAGAAGTTATGCCGTTTGACCGGCAGAGATCGCTTCAACTCTCCTCTTTTTTGACCGGCGGAGTCGAAACGGACTTAACTATATAAGTTGGCCGCTTCTTGGTTTCGTCGTAGATGCGAGCGATATACTCGCCCAAAACTCCGAGCAAGACCAACTGGCTTCCCCCCAGAAGTAGTATCAAGGCAACCGTCGAGGTCCACCCCGGCGGTACGCGGTTCGTTGCGAAATGAGAAATTACCGCAAACGCGAGATAACCAATTCCCGAAAGGCAAACCAATACACCCCAGTAGGCCGCCATACGCAAAGGCATACTGGAAAATGACACGAGCCCCTCAAGTGCGAATTTGAAAAGGTGCCGGAAGTGATATTTTGATTCGCCTGAGTGACGTGCAGCTCTTTCGTAATAAAGCGGCACCTGCTGGAATCCTACCCACGCCCGGAGTCCTCTCAAAAACCGGCTCTTTTCTGGCAGGGCCTTTATATGATCGACCACAGCACGGTCCATTAGACAAAAATCACCACTGTCCAACGGCAGGTCGATGTCGGCACACCTTCTAAGCAACCGGTAAAAGGTAAAGTAGGCGCTGCGTTTTATAACGCCATCCTTACGCTTTTGTCTAACAGCGTAGACCACATCTGCACCATCACGCCACTTTTCGATCATTTCAGGTAAGACTTCAGGCGGGTCTTGCAGATCGGCGTCCATTAAAATGACTGCCCGGCCCGAACACATGTCCATTCCGGCCGAAAGGGAACCTTGATGGCCAAAATTACGAGAAAGATTGACGAGCCTGATCCGCGGATCCGAATGTTGAAGATCGGTTATTATCTCAGCGGACCGGTCCGAAGAATTGTTATTGACAAAGACAAGCTCATAATCAAGCACACTCTCCAGAACCAAAACCAAACGGCGATGGAGTTCGTTTATGTTCTCCTCTTCGTTAAAAACCGGAAGAACGACCGAAATTTCGGGCGTCTCACTTATCGCGACCTGACCTGCCTCACGCCCGATATCGAGGAGGTGCGAGATGCCTCGTCGCTCCAGCCAAATGCGAAACTCATCCGTTGTTGTATCGCCTAGCGTGGCTGCCTCCGACGCCGAAACGGTACCGGTCAAAAAGCCGTCGACGGCTACAGCTTCGCGTAGGGTCGACACTGAAACATGATCTCTCGCTCCGAGCTCGTCGAGTAGTAATTTTGTTTCCTTAATGTGCATTACTTGTGAGGCAGCAAAATCGGTCGGGGCCAAGCGGCAATTATATCTACGGCTAACTTCAGTTGCAAAATCAAACGTGTCTGTTGGGTAGAGCTGCCATTCAATAACATCGGAATTAATGGGTTCCCTTCGTATTATTTGGCATAAATGACCTTAGCCCTTTGGTTTTTCAACTATGCGTAACTTACCATTTGATTGCTGTAGCGGCGTCGAATTCGGGTGTATTTGTAGCGGGACGCTCGTCCTCGTTTAGGAGGAATGTGAACAGACTTTCCGGTAATCGATTAAAGTAAGTGTTAAAAGACAGATCCATAATTTGTTTTGGCGGCGAAGACTGGTGGTATCATCATCCGCACTCAAAAAATCACCTTATGCGGCGTTTTGCCCGGGCTGGCAACAATGTGATATTTGTAAATTCGATCTCGATGGGCCTGCCATCACTCACTAACAAGGACATCCTGCCAAAGATCGGCCGAAAGCTAAAGAGCTATGCCAAATTGGCTCGCGAAACCTCAGAGGGGATAACGGTCGTCTCACCTGCAACTTTGCCGTTTCATGGGAATCGGGCGGCTCGAGGATTGAATGAAAAACTTCTGACGTCACAGATCGGCTATCTTGCGAGGCGAAAGGGGATGACAGATCCGATCCTCTGGATAGCGATCCCGACAGCGGCCGGTCTCATTGGGAAAATGGGTGAATCCTGTGTCGTCTATCAAGTGTCCGACAAATACGATGCAAATTCTGAAGACCATGCTGTCGATCCCGCGACGATCCGGAAACTCCATGAATATGCCATCGAACATGCGGATATAGTCCTATATTCGGGCCGCAAGCTTCTTGCAGAAGCCAAGACGGGACTTGAAAAGTCGTATCTGCTAGAACAGGCTGTCGATTTCGACCATTGGTCCCGTGTGTCCGATCTGGAACCGGCCGAAGCGATCGCATCGATCCCAAGGCCGCGACTCGGCTATTTTGGAGCCATCGAACCTTGGTTAATGGATCAGGAATTAATAAGGCGTGCATCTGCCGAGCATCCTGATTGGAATTGGGTCTTTATCGGCAATCTCGCAAGGGGGACCGACCTTGGCGATTTGCCTAACGTCCACTTTTTACCGCCCGTGCCATATGACGAACTGCCATATTATGCGGCCGGATTTGATGTGTGTGTCTTACCCTGGGAAACTGAGCATGCGTTTACAAGCTACGGATCAGCCATAAAGGTGCGAGAGTATTTAGCGACAGGCAAGCCGGTCGTTATCTCGCCACTGCCGGAGTACGAACCGATGAGCGATGTTATCAGGATAGGGCGTACTCGAGAGGAGTTTCTCCACCACATCGAAGACGCTTTGGCCGAAAGCGATCCGGAAATTGTAAGACAACGGCAATCAGCGGTTAAGGACGGCACATGGGATGCCCGTGCCCAATGGGTGAGCGATCTGATCGAGTCAAAGTCGGCGTAAGCGATACGTGTAAATCTTGACAATGCTGCTGGATCACTCATATGCTATCCAAACGTGGACATCTATTTCCTTATATTTTCGTTATTTGTTCCTAGGGTCGTCCTACTCGTATACCTGCTGCTATATCCACAGCTATATCCGGTGAATGCCGTACCCCAATGGGCCGATATTTTGTTGGGCGTTTTTATGCCCAGAGTTCTGATATTGATCTATATCTATCAGAACATGGGTGCCGATAATATATGGTTTGTGGCTCATTTTGTGGTTATGCTTATGGCATATTTTGGCGGTGGCCGTGAAACGAGACGCCGCCGCAGCCGAAGGGAACGTTAAAGTCACTTCACTCCTGACCTTTCTATTTCATCGTTCTTATTATGGTGACTTATCCCCATCGCATGCGTAACATATATGCATAGGCATATGTAACTGTATGTTTATTGAACTTTAAAAGAAGTGCGGCCTGAGTTCGGGAAACTCAAGCCGCTAATTATCAGATAGGTTGTGCTGTAGGCCTCGCGGAGTAGAAGGCAAAAGGCAGATTGTTATAGGGCAGGGCAGTGTGCTAGCGAACCAATTTCTCCGCGTATATTTAATTCGCCGGCACAGGAACTTTTAAGTCAATACCGATCCTCTTTGCTTCGCGCTTTATCGCGACCGGATCGGTTTTTAATGTATGTATCTCCTCTTGTAGGGCAAGATTTTCATCCATCAGATTTTGGATGTGCCCGGTTAATTGGACATTTTGGTCAACTTCCGCTCGCATTTCGGTAAATGCCCGAAAGTTGATCGACACGCATATCATTACAAAGATCGAAGAAACTATAAGGAATGAGAGCCACCATGGCGTCGCACGACGCTCTGACCTAACGGCTGCTGAGCGGTGGGCTCTCGCGGGCCTGGATCTCTTCGCAGCCAATCGACCGGCTTTTGAATTATCCCAATAAATATTTGCGGCCTTGTTCAAGTATCTCCTCCAGATCGTCCTTACTTTCGCTCTCTGCGTATATCCTGACTATCGGTTCCGTGCCCGATGGTCTCATCAGCATCCATGCGTTGTTTTCGAACAGGAACTTAACGCCATCAATGCGATTAATATTTTCAATCTTTCGCCCGCCGATCGCGGTGGGCTCCTCTGCCAATTTCTCTTTCAATCTTGCTGCGACATCCGGTGTCAATTTGACGCCGATCCGGCCGGATTCAAGCTTTCCAACTCGTTGGTAAAGCTCTAGCAGTTGTCTACTCAGGCTGGTGCCGCGGGAGGCAACCGCTTCGGCTGCCAGAAGGCAGGCAAGAATGCCGTCCTTCTCCGGATAATGCCCTCGTATTGAAAGACCAGCGGATTCCTCACCGCCAAGTATTATCTCGTCTTTATTTATCAATTCGCCGATGAATTTAAAGCCTACCGGCGTTTCGTAAAGCTTTAGGCCGCGGTCTTTCGCAACCCTGTCTACCAAATGGGACGTTGCAACGCTTCGGGCGACCCCCTGGGTCCAGTTGCGGCTCTCAGCCAAATAATCTGTCAATAGTGCGATCAGTTGGTTTGGCGTAATAAACTCGCCATTGTTGTCAATAACCCCAAATCTGTCGCCATCACCGTCCGTCGCCATCCCTAATGTCAGGCCCCTGGCCCGGACGGCTTCCCTAAGTTCATCTAGGTGGTCTTCTGCAGGTTCCGGTGACCTGCCGCCAAAGGTTACGTCCCGCCAATCATGGATCGTCTCAACCTCAAGGCCATGTTCTCTAAGGACGGCATCGAGATATCCCCGGCCTGTTCCCCAAAGGGCATCATACGCATATTTGCCATTAGCCGCCGCGATCACGTCAAACCGGATCTTAGTTTTCAAATCCTCTAAATAAGCTGGCCGGGGATCAAAATCATTTATTGTTCCGCCGGGACGGTCAGCTGCTGAGCTTCGGTCCGCAATACCTCGTTCTATCTGCTTCGTGATCTCCGGCATTGCCGGAGCTCCATCGGCAGTCGAGAACTTTATACCCTGATACTCAGGAGGATTGTGGGAAGCCGTAAAGTTCATACCCCCGGCTGCCGCATTATCCATTATTGCGTGTGAAACGGTCGGCGTTGGGGTCGGGCCGTTGCATAACAATACCCTGAAACCTTTTTGTGCTGCGATATCGGCGGCGACGGATGCAAATTTCTCACCCATAAACCGCGAATCCTGACCGACCACTAGCGTCTTATTCTCGCTGGACTCACTGGTTGTCAAATAACTGCAGATCGATTCGGTTACAAGCCTTACATTCTCAAACGTGAAGTCATCGGCGATGATCGCCCGCCAACCCGATGTTCCAAAGCGTATGGACATATTTGGATCTCAAGAGCGTATTTCGCAACCAAGCACTGATATCTCTCTGAATAACTTTCGACAATGATGTCGACCCTTCTGACTTAAGCGTTTTGCAAGACTGAACCCAATTTCCCTTGAAGTGTTATGAAATTTAGCACATTCTTAACATCGTGTAAAGCTTTTTATCTGTTCCGCCAAAGGTTGTGTTTGCAATAAGTTGCAGAGCTTATCTCAGGTGGCGGGTTACATGAGCGCTTAAGTGTGTACAATATGTATACATAATTCTTAAGATTTGATATTAAGCTAATGTTTGCAACTAGTTGCAGTCAACTGTCTATTGACCTGCCGAGTCCTGTGCCATGTGCCAACCGTGAGCATTAAGCAATTGGTTAATTAGAAATAATATTCCTTTTAGCTCATTTTGCAACTGAGAGCATAATTTATTTGCTGACCTTTAAATGTGTGTCAAAACAGTTCGCAAATGGCAACAACTGACGCCGTGTGTCGAATTGCGACACTGCGTATTTGGGCGGAAGATCGGCATTGTCGGTGCAAAGTCTTATGTTACCTATGTTTAGAGTGTTTTTGTGATCGTTCTTTCTTTGGCACATGCATTGCTAACTATAATGTGAGAATTTGCGCTGCCAGATTCCCGATCAAAATTACCTGAATTGGAATTATTTGAATCGATACGAGGTATCGAACAATAGGCGGCATGAATGAAAAGTTTTCATATTCATTGGAGAATCATAAAAAATGAGACCAGTAAAGCATTTTGAGAAAGGCCTGACTTACATCGCAAAAGGGGCCTTTGGTGCCGTTAGATCAATCAATCAATTCAAACCGAACGCATCGTTCATTCCGAAGTGGTCCGATAAGCCGCTTTTGAAATCGTGGCAAAAATCAAAACCGACACTTGGGTTCCCCCGCCAGACAGATTCGCTCTGTCCTAACTGTGTCATCGAGGCACGCGAAGAGATCCTTAGCGGAAAGAAAGAGGTTTCGATCCTCGTCAATGACAAGGTCGGCGAGATCAAGGCTCAGATCATCGAGCGTGACGGTGAAGTATGGATGATCAAAGATTGCCCGACGCACGGACATTTTGAAGATATGATGGCGATGGATTCAAAATTCCTCCAGCATATCGAATCGCTTTTCCCGGGACGCGACATTGAATCGCACAACGACGAAAAGCTTCACAACCATGGAACTTCCTCGGTCAAATACGGCCGCGGTGCTGTTCTCACCGTTGATCTGACGAACCGCTGCAACATGATGTGCGATCCTTGCTTTATGGACGCCAACCAGGTCGGGTTCGTTCACGAGCTTTCGATGGAAGACGTCAGCGAGATCCTCGACAACGCTATCCAGATCAAACCGCGTCGTCAGATGTCGGTTCAGTATTCCGGCGGTGAGCCGACATTGTCACCGTATTTTCTGGATGCCGTCCGCTATGCCCGCAAGGTTGGTTACAACTCGGTGCAGGCAGCGACAAACGGAATTGAATTTGCAAAATCAAAAGAGTTTTGCCGCGAGGCTGCCGAGGCCGGACTTCAGATTTGTTTATCTGCAGTTTGACGGTATCGGCAATGATGCTAACTCGCATCGCCAGATCGGAAACTTATTTGATGTAAAGCTTCGTGCTATCAACAACCTGCACGAAGCAGGTGTTGACATCATCCTCGTAACAACATTGGTCAATGGTATTAATAATGACCAGGTCGGTACGATCATCCGGTTTGCTTTGGAAAATCCCAAGAAGATCTCGTTCATCGCGTTCCAGCCGGTTTCATTTACGGGCCGCGACGAGCTGATCACCGAACAGCGTCGTCTGCAGCAGCGATATACGCTTGCCCACCTCGCACATGATGTGCAGGAGCAGGTAGGGATCACCGAGCCGACTCGTGACTGGTTCCCGCTGAGTTTGATGGGAGCATTTGCTGATTTTGCTGACGTAGTCCACGGCCCCGAAAGTGATTGGGGACAAGTTTCGTGCGGCTGCCACCCGAACTGTGGTGTCGGTACGGCCGTTATGGTCAACAAGGAAACGAAAGAAATGGCACCCGTTCCTCAGTTCCTGAATATTCAGGGCCTGGTGACGGATATGCAGCACATCACTGACACGAACCGTGGCAAATGGTTTTCAAACCTCATGATGGGCCTCGCACTGCTTAAGAACTACAATCCTTATGGAGCACCGCACAGTCTGACCCTGGGCGGTATCTTGAAGAAGTTCGACAAATCTTTTGGCCTTTCGGGCAAGGATTATGGCAAGGTCGGCCCGGACCGCACGATCGAGGATATCGAGAAACGTCGTCAGGACCCGTGGAACTTCCTGTTTATTGCCGGAATGTGGTTCCAGGATCTGTTCAACTACGACTTCCGCCGCACCGAAATGTGCATCATCCCTTATGGCACGCAGGAAGGTGAGATCTCGTTCTGTGCATATAACACCGGAATTGGCTGGAGAAACATCATTGAGCACATGCATCAGAATGCGACCGTTGCTCAGTGGTACAAGGACAATGGCCGGCACGAAGTCTTCGCACGCGGCAAAGAGGTCGAGCTTGGCGACAACTCGCACAACCTCATTCTTAATGAAACCGACCTTGCCCGGCCGAACAAGCCGGAAATGGAAGGTCCCAAGACCGCTGCTGAGGAAATGCAGATGATGCGTAAACTCTATCAGGAAATGGTGATGGAGAAAGCCGGTATCAAGGGCGAGAACCTCGTCCAGATCGGCGGCATCAAACGCGAAAAGAAAGAAACAGCATCTGCCTAGTCAGATCGCTATTGTTTAACGAAATTGGCCTGCGGCGAAACGCAGGCCATTTTTGTGCACTATTGAAGTGATTTTGTGCGCGATAGGCGAGGCCCGATTTGATCGTTCAACCTGAGGCAGTTTGTTAAACACCCGGCCGTATTCACACCTTCAATTTTTAGCTTTTCATCATTTTAAAACCTCGAAAACATCTGTAGAGAGTCTGCGCAAAAAGTATAGACTTCCCGCAGTTTTTGCAGGCTCTAAAACATTTGCGGAGCCGCTAAAACTTTTTTGCAGCCTCTTCAAAAACTGCGGAGCCCCTAAAACATTGTTGTTGAGGCTCTGCGGATGTTTTAGGTTTGGAAACATTAATATGATCGTTCAAAAAACTACCGAACCCAATAGCCACGAGCATTGCCGATATAGAGTCAGCGAAAACGACGGTCCTGCTGCGACCGCGAAAGTGTTAAACAAATGCCCCGAAACTCGTCGCAGATCTACACAAGCCTTACCAGATTGACTTGGCGGGCGATGAGGAGGACAATCAAATCGTTTGAGGTGCCGGTTCCTAAAGAACCGGCATAAAAGGGTAAGCGGGTGAGAGTCCCGCACGATCGCGTCACCGTGAATGCGATTTTGGATTTTAGATTTTGGATTTCGGATTGAATTCTTATCAATCGCAAATCGCATATCTAAGATCTAAAATCACGAAAGTCGGGCCGCCTGCCTCAGATAGCAATTGCCATTTTAGATGTTTCGCGTCAAAACATCGCAGGCGGACAGGTTTCTGACATTTGAGAACGCCCTGTTTTTCTGGTCGATGAATTTCGACGCCGGATGAACAGGGCGTTTTGGCGCCCGCAAGGGAAATAGTGATTAAAGGAAAAAGTGCAAAGTCTCTTCTGGTGTTGATAGCGGTATTTTCCATATTTACCGCTTGCCGGAGCACTGCCTCAGATACAACAGAGCCGGGACAGACCCGTCAGACCGTCGATGATCTAGGCCGGAACATTACCGTGCCGGTGAAGATAGAGCGGGCAATATCGCTTGCCCCGAGCATAACCGAGAGCATCTTTGCCATTGGCGGCGGCGACCGTCTCGTGGGCGTGACAACCTATTGCAACTATCCCGAGAAAGCAAATTCGATCGCCAAGGTCGGCGACACGCTTAATCCAAATCTTGAAACCATTATCTCGTTAAAGCCCCAGGTCGTCTTTGTATCGACGGCGTCGCAGATCGAGGCGTTTACAAATACGCTCGCGTCAAACGGTGTCGCGGTATACGTTCTGGACGCAAAGAGCCTAGAAGGCATGTTGCAGAACCTTCGCCAACTTGGCGAGTTGTTTGGCACAACAGATAGGGCCGAACGGGTCGTCGCTGATCTTCAGAGGCGAGTGAATTTTGTAGGCGAGGTGGTTGCCGATAAAAAGCCCGTTCGGGTGTTCGTGCAATTCTCCAAAGAGCCCCTTTTTACTATCGGTAGGCAATCATTTCTTAATGAGGTCCTCGAAAAGGCCGGCGCGGTGTCCGTTACTACCGATGTCGAGTCAGCGTTCCCAAAACTCAGCAAAGAAACAGCCGCGGCATTGCAGCCGGACGCGTTGATCCTGTCGCGGAGCGATGACAATACTGAGCCTAACGACGCGTTCAAAGGCTCGCCGGCCGTTGTGAACGGGCGGGTCTTTTCTATCGACGCGGACATTTTGTCACGGCCGGGGCCGCGGCTCGTTGATGCGATGGAACAGATAACACAGGATCTATATAAATGAGTCGAGCCGCTAAAATCGGAGCGGCACTGATCGCTCTGCTGCTTTTGACCATCGCTGGAGCGGCCTTTTTAGGTGCCGAGAGGCTGCCGCTCTTCGACCTAAGCGAGCAGCAGCGGTCGATATTTTACGATATACGGCTACCCAGGATATTGCTTGGAGCTTGTGTCGGGGCGAGCCTGGCGGTTGCCGGGGCGGGCTTGCAGGCCCTGTTGAGGAATCCATTGGCAGAACCTTATTTGCTTGGAGTTTCAAACGGAGCTGCGTTGGGTACCATGGCGGCCTTCATATTCTTTCAGAGTCTTGAGATCACCCGTCCGGTCCTGGCGTTCGCGGGTGCGTCGCTTGCGTCGCTGGCAGTGTATCGAATGGCAAAAAGCCGCTCTGGCATGAACGTCGAAAGGCTTGTTTTATCTGGCGTCATCGTGACGACTTTTCTTTCTTCAGTAATTGTCATGTTGACGACACTACTCGACGCAGTAAAGCTGCGGAGCTTTACGTTTTGGCTGCTTGGCGATCTGTCTCAGGCGACGCGAAACGGGGTCTATCTCAGTGCGGCCGCCGCTGTTATTGGCACGATCATACTGACATCACAGGCCCGGGCGTTGAATTTGATGATGGTTGGTGAACGGGATGCGTTTGATTTTGGAGTTGAAGTTAAGCGGGTTCGAATGCTCGTGTTTGCTTCTACCAGCCTGGTGGTGGGGGCCGCGGTTGCTGCAAGCGGCTCGGTCGGATATGTTGGCCTGATCGTGCCTCATCTGGTTCGGTTGAGTGTCGGCAGCGACAATCGGCTGGTTGTGCCATTCTCAGCGATCGCTGGTGCGATATTTGTAGTTTTTGCGGACACGATCGCCCGGACGGCTATTGCCCCTCGTGAATTGCCCGTCGGTGCTATCACTGCCTTGATCGGTGCACCGATGTTCATTTACCTTCTCAGAAGGAGTTCCTGATCGCTGCTTAAGATGCTTGATGTAAAAGACATTTCGGTTAGATACGAGGAACGCGAGGTGCTGCGGGATCTCACTTTTTCTTTGGCGGCGGGGATGACCATCGCCCTGCTTGGTGCTAACGGTGCCGGTAAGACGACATTGATAAGGGCGTTGAACGGGACACTGCCGGTGACAAGCGGTGAGATCGATATAGACGGCCGCGGCTTAAAGGATCTTTCACGCCGGGAGATCGCGCGAAATATTACGGTCGTCGCTCAGGAGAACGAGACCAGGTTTCCGGTGTCGGTTTTAGAATTTGTTCTGTCGGGCCGGTTTGTTCACGGCGGAAGTTTTGGTTGGGAAACCGATGAAGACATCAGGTTTGCTGAACAGGCGCTGGCCGAGTGTAACCTGAAAGGCTACGAGACGCGTCTGATGAATCACCTCTCCGGCGGTGAACGGCAGCGTGTTGTTCTGGCCCGGGCAATGGCTACGGGAGCAAAGATACTGCTGTTGGACGAGCCGACAGCCAATCTGGATCTTGCTCATCAGGCAATGATGTTTCGCCTGGTCCGTGAGCGGTGTCGCGATGCCGGGGCTGCGGCTGTCATCATCACTCATGATCTGAATCTTGCGTCTGAATTTGCCGATCAGATCATTATGCTCAAAGATGGACGCCTCGCCGCAAAAGGTTCCGCGAGAGAAGTTTTGACACCTGAGAATATAAGCAATGTTTTTGGTGTCAATGTACTGCTGGATGAAAATCCGGCGAGCCGTAAGGTAAGGGTTACGGCGTTGTATTAATAGTATGAGTTACGCCTTTAGGCGTGATACCGCATGAAGGTGTAACTCATACGGCGTTTGGCAATTGACGCAAAGGAAGTCCGGTGAAATACCGGCGCTGCCCACGCAACCGTAAGGTAAGAGTGACGCCTTTGGGCGTTTCACGTGTAAACACGTAACTCACACAAAGTCGGGAACTTTGCTCATTTGTCCTGGGTTCTAACCGATCTGCGATGGGCAGAAAAGGAGATGACATGAAAATTGTATTAGCCGTATGTTTGATAATTAGTGGCTTCTTTGGCGTTTACTGTCAGGAGGGAGCGATCTTTAAGGGGCAGGTCACGGATAAGGATGGACCTGTAAAGGGTGCGACAGTTACGGTAACATCCCAAGGCGATCAAAAGTTAAAACAGACAGATATAACGAATGAGGACGGCCGATACCAGACCGGTGTTTCAAAACCGGGCGAATACCTGATATCGGCATCGATAACCAGGAACGGAACAACAGAAGCTTCTGAACCACTGCCGCCGATAAGGGTCACTCATGGCAGTGTCAAAGAGATCGATCTCGAGCTACGTGAAATTCCTTCGATAAAAGAACATGTAGAGATCGCTGCCGGTGAGAGTCAAACGATCGAGCAGGTTTCAAAGACGGTAACATTAATTGACGGGCAGGAAATGCGTGACCGGGCGGACTTCTCGCTGGTCGAATCATTGCGGACCATCCCGGGGTTCAGGGTTCAGCAGTTAGGCGGATTTGGCAAAACGGCAAACATCAAGACAAGGGGCTTGCGAAATCAGGACACGGCTATTTTGATCGACGGTATTCGTTTCCGCGACCCATCAGCGATCACCGGTGACGCGTCGCCGTTCCTGAGCGATCTGACCTTGACGAGTGTTAGCCGATTAGAGGTGCTGAGAGGTTCCGGGTCGTCGCTATACGGTACGAATGCTATAGGCGGTGTGGTTGATCTCAAGACACCCGAAGCCAGAGGTGGAACGCACGGTCAGATCAGCGGCGCATTTGGCGGACTGGGCCTGGGCCGTTTTCGCGGTAACCTTTCCCACGGTACCGAAAGCGGTAAATTCGGCATCGGGGCGGGAATTTCCCGTACGGTATATACAAAAGGTGTCGATGGCGATGACCGGGCAGAAAACACGAACTTTCAAACCCGTATCGACGCCAGGCCTTTTGCAAAAACAAATATTTCGGGCCGGATATTCTTCTCGGACGCCGGTGTTCAGCTTAATTCAAACCCTGACACTTTAGGCACGCTGCCGCCGTCAAACGCCGTTATCATCAACGCCGTTCCGAATGTGACGTTCGTGCCGGATATAGACGATCCCGACGACCGGCAGAACTCGCGGTTCTTTAGCGGCCAATTCGTCGTTGATCAGGTAATTAACGACAAGCTCCTGCTGAACGGTTATTATCAGGGGCTCAAAACGCGTCGAAACAACGTGGCCGGGCCGTTGGGTATCGGGTTTCAAAGCGCGTCTACCAGCATCTTTGAGGGAACTATTCACACGGCTAACGCGCATCTTGTCTGGACGCCGAACTATCAGAACACGGTGACGGCCGGTTACGAATTTGAACGCGAGACGTTTCAAAACGACGGCAGGACACCGGTTGGAACCGGGGATTTCTTTACGAAGGCAGCCCAAAGCAGCAATACATTCTACGCTCAGGACCTGGTGAGTCTTGCGAACGGAAACTTTCAACTTGCAGGCGGTGTACGGGTTCAGAGCTTCGGTTTAGATCAGCCCGGCTTCAGCTTGATAAATGCACCGTACGAAGGCCTCTCACTTACGTCGCCGCCGACAGCGGTTACCTTTGACGGAGCGGTGTCATATTATTTCGAGCGGACTGGAACAAAATTGAGGGGGCATGTAGGGAACGGGTACCGGGTGCCATCACTGTATGAGAGATTTGGGACATTTTATGACACATTCTCGGTTCCCAACCAGTTCGTTGCACTCGGAGATCCGTTTCTTGAACCCGAAAAGTCGATAGCATTCGATGCCGGTATTGAGCAGGACGCATTCAACCGCCGCGTTTTGCTGTCGGCCACTTATTTTTACACCGAACTAAAACACACGATCGGATATGGCAATGTTGTTCCGAATATTGGCACGACTACTCGTCCATTTGGCGGGTACATAAATCAGATAGGCGGCATCGCCCGCGGGGCCGAATTTAGTGCGCGGATACGGCCGCGATCGTCGACCAATATATTTACCTCATATACTTTCACCAATAGCGATCAGCGGGCGCCGCAGGTCACGGGCAGCGGTGTCGTCTCGACACTTGGGATCCCGGATCATCAATTCACGCTGGTAGCGACGCAGAGGTTCAGGCGGTTTTGGGTCAATTTTGACTTTCTTGCAACGAGCAACTATCTCGCTCCGATATTCGATACTAATGGCTTTACGTTCCAGACATACATCTATCGATTTAAGGGAAATCGAAAAGGCGACCTAACGGCCGGCTATACTTTCGGATTCAAGAAAGAGAGTATGACGCTGCGGCTGTACGGCACAGTTGAGAACGTTTTCGATCAGGAGTATTACGAGAACGGATTTCGAACGGCCAAAGCAGCCGGCCGTGTCGGCCTGACATTTGGGTTTTAGGTTTATTCTATCGCGCTTAGTTATGCATCACGGTTTCGAGCCGGGGTGGGTTTTTTTCAGTCAGGATCGGCGGTTAGTTCATGTTATAATTCCTTTATCAAGGAGGATAATATTATGCGGCAAAGATCGTTTTTTGTTTTTTGTCTGACGATTATTTTTTGTTCAGTCGGTTTTTCTCAGAACTCGACTGTTACAAATTCAGACCTTCAGGTGTATAGGGAAAAGCGGCTCGAGGCTGAGCGTGAGTATCGCGAGAATTATCAGCGGATGGGATTTCCGTCACCCGAGGAACTTGACCGCCGGCGGGAACAGAGCCTGAAAGAGACCGAGGCCCTCTCGGCAAAGCTTCGCGCGGAAAGGCTCCAACGTGAGAGCATTGAGGCCCACAGAGAGCCGCCGAGCAGACTGCAGCGGTCTACTATCAATATGTTCCGTCATCCGGTGGTAACATTATTTACAGCGGGTCCTGGTATAATCCCTACTACGGCAGATCGCCGGCCGTTCCGGATAGGCACTACATACCAAACAGGATATTTTGCTGGCGGCCATTTTTGGCCAGGCGGCCTCGGAGCACCACGGTGCCGGTTAGCCGACGCACCACCGGGTCCGGCGGCTATACGTCCACGCCACTAAAAAACGCATATGAAACAAGGATGGGAAGCAGTTATTGGGATGGAGATCCATGCCCAGCTTGCTACGGCGACAAAGATCTTTTGCGGCTGCGCTGTCGAGACCGGCGGCGAACCAAATGCCAACACGTGCCCGGTTTGCCTTGGCCTGCCGGGAGCATTGCCTGTATTGAATCGAAATGTGATCGATCTCGGGGCCCGTGCCGCTTTGTCACTGGGGCTTGAGATCCAGGAAACCTCGATTTTCTCCCGGAAGAATTACTTCTATCCGGACCTGCCGAAGGGCTATCAGATATCCCAGTACGACAAACCTTTCTCCGCGAACGGACAACTGACCATTCTTACTGCTGAGCGTGACGATCATGGCCACGCGTTGGAATGGAAACCGATGACGATCCATATCCAGCGTATGCATCTGGAAGAAGATGCGGGCAAGAACGTTCATGAAGGACTGCCCGATGTCGACAAATTTTCATATGTCGATCTAAACCGGGCCGGCACGCCCCTTGGTGAGATCGTTACTTCGCCCGGACTTTCGAACTTCGTGGCAGGCATATGATTATGTGAATCACGTCCGGCGGGTACTGCAATGGGTAGGGGCGAGCGACGCTGATATGGAGAAAGGGAATTTGCGTTGTGAGGCAAATGTCTCGGTACGCAAGGTTGGCGAAACGGCCTTTAATAATAAGGTCGAGCTGAAAAATCTCAATTCCGTTCGCTTTATGCAAAAGGCTATCGAATTTGAGATAGAACAGGCAGATCACCGCACACGAATCGGGTGAACCTGTAAATCAGGAAACCCGTCTCTGGGACGAGAAAAATAATCAGACCCGCGTGATGCGTTCAAAAGAGGACGCTCACGATTACCGATATTTTCCCGAGCCGGATCTGCAGCCGCTCGCTATCTCAGCTGAATTCATCGAAACCGTTAAGGCTCATATGCCGGAATTGCCGGATACGATGCGTGACCGGTTCATGGAGGTCTATGAACTTAGTTTTGCCGATGCTTCGCAGTTGGTGGCCGAAAGGGAACTGGCCGAATATTTCGAAACTGTTGCCCGCATCACTGTTCAGCCAAAAGTAGCGGCAAACTGGATATTGGGTGAGTTGACCAGGGAAATGAACAGTGCCGGCCGATCGATAGCTGATTCCTTATTGACCGCAGAGGACCTGGCGGAACTGATCATTGAGGTCATGGCCGGAAAGATCAATAACAATCAGGGCAAAGAGGTACTGGTCGAGATGTTTGAGACTGGTAAGACGGCCCCGGTCGTGATAGCCGAGAAAGGGTTTGAACAAGTTTCTGATGCCGCCGCAATTGAGAAGATGGTAGATGAGGTTATCGCTGCCAACCAACCGAACGTAGATGCATATCGCGGCGGTAACGAAAAGCTATTTGGCTTTTTTGTCGGGCAGGTAATGAAAGCTTCTCAGGGAAAAGCAAACCCAAAGGTAGTCAACGAGATCCTAAAGGAGAAACTATGAATATGGAAAGCTCAACCGCTGTTGTTACGGGCGGAACAAAAGGTATTGGCTTTGCAATAGCCGAACATTTGGTAAAGGCCGGTGTGGCGGTAATGATCTGTGGCCGTGACCGCGAGGAGCTTACCTCGGCAGTCGATCAGCTTTCGGCGGAAGGCAGCGCCTACGGCAAGCTTTGTGACGTGCGTGTCGAAGGGCAAGTGCAGGGTTTGCTCGAGTCAGCTGTTAAGAATCTGGGTGGTGTCGATATTTTGGTCAACAACGCCGGGATGGGCTATTTCGGCAAGACCGTCGAGGAAATATCGCCTGATGAATTTCGCCAAACGATCGAGACAAATCTGATGGGTGTCTATTATGCCTGTCATTTCGTGATCCCCGAGATGAAGCGTCGGGGCGGCGGCTACATTATTAATATGTCATCGCTTGCAGGACAAAATCCTCATCCGCGGATGGCGGCCTACAATGCTTCCAAATTTGGACTAAACGGCTTTTCTGAGGCTCTGATGCAGGAGGTCCGTCACGATAATATCAAGGTAAGCTATATTTGCCCCGGAAGCGTTAATACCCATTTCGGCGGCGACTCGCCGTCAGATGAAAAATCGTGGCAGCTCCAACCCAATGACATTGCCCAGGTCGTTATCGACCTTTTGGCAATGGACAGCCGTGCCCTGCCGAGCAAGGTCGAGATCAGGCCGAGCAAACCACCTGTGAAATAACCGGCCTTCGGTATTTGTATTATGCCGGTACCATGCAGAGATGGTCGATAATTGCTTTTAGTTCGACGCCTTCAAAAGGTTTTGCAAGGAATTTAGCCGCTCCCAGGCGGCGAGCCTTTTCGCGATGCATTCTATCAGAACGGGTAGTGATCATAATCACAGGTATATCGCTAAGCTGAGGATCGTTCTTTAGGGCTTCCAGTAATTCGAATCCGTCGAGTCCGGGCATTTCGAGATCGGTAATAATGATATTTGGGCGAATAACCGCGTCCTTAAGCCGATCCAGGGCATTACGGCCATCCGGTGCCGTAACGGCTTTCCATCCCGCCTTTTCTACTACTTTTGTGATCGTTTGCCTCATCAGTGCACTGTCATCAACAATAAGAACACTTATTTCGTCACTTGGCAGCGGAGGTGTGATGCTGATCGTTTCAGGAACGTCGGCTCTCGATACTTCAACTTTCTGTACTTCAAATTTCGGCACTTCAGCTTTCGGTACGTCAGCTTTCGGTACTTCAAACTTCGGCATTTCAACTTTCCGTACTTCGGCCCTCGGTACGACTGTGGGGAGTGGCTCCGCAGTTGCTGCAGCGATCAATGGCAGGCGGATCGTAAAACTGGTGCCTTTTTGAGGCTCAGAACTGATCGAGATCGTCCCATTGCTGGTTTCGACGCTTTCGCGGACAATACTCATTCCGACACCACGTCCCGCGTTTAGGTTGAGCGTTTCAGCCGTCGTTACGCCGCGAAGAAACATCAGGTCATAGGCTTCTTCGTCAGTCATTGAATCGGCAAGTTGTTGGCTCAAACTACCTGAGGACAACGCTTTTTCTTTTAATTTTCCAACAGATATACCCCGGCCATCATCGATCACCGTAACATTGATATCTTTATCCGTTTGGTCAACCCGAATCGATATCTTTCCTTTCTCCGGCTTACCGATCATTCGCCGTGTCTCCGGGGATTCGATACCGTGGACGACGGCGTTTCGCAGCAAATGCAGCAGCGGTTCGACAAGTGAGTCGATCACCTGTGTATCGAGTTCGATATCCTCGTTCTCTATAACGATCTCAACCTTCTTGTTTTCTTCATGACAAGTTACATGAACCGCCCGGCCCAGTCGCGTTGAGAGCATGCCGAAACGGACCATGCGTAACTGAGCCAGCTTGAAACGCAGTTCGTTTGTCATCCGGATTTGATCTTCCATCAGCGATCCGATATTTGAGAACGGATCGTGATCATCGGTTACCACTCCGATCCGGGACACGACATTTTCAAAACTCGTGGCGAGCGAAGTTCTGTTCAACGTTAGTTTGAGGATGATCTTTTGTAATTCGTCTAACCTGTCCAGAGAAACGCGAACGATCGGCGTGGGCTGACGTTTTGTAGCGGCTCCGTTCACCGTGGGCTCGGGTTCTTTAACCTGCGTAGCCTGGCGAATTTGATTTGGATGCGGCTCTTCGCCGACCCCTTTTCCAAGTAGTCGGTCAAATTTGGAATAGATAGATCTTAATTCAGCTGGTTCATCCGACGGACAGGCGGCCATAGCGTTCAAACATTCCGTCGCTATCTTGATCAATTCGACCGCATCGCCCTCTATCTTGCTTTGTTCAATTGCGTTACTGCCTAAGAGATCTTCGATCCGGTGTGCCAGAGCGGACGCGGCATGCAAGCCCACGATGCCGGCTGCACCTTTGAAGGTGTGAATACAGCGGCGAAGGCTCCATAGAGCCTGTTCATCATCAGATCGTTCTGAGAGAACTTCCAGATTTGAGGTGATCGTATCCAGGAGTTCGGTTGCCTCAGATCTAAATATTTCCGCGGTCTCTTCGTCGATCTCAAATCCGATCTGCGGTTCGGATCCTTCCAGGTTTGCGTCTTTTTTATTATGAAGGTCGAGATTTTCAAATGACTCATCGATCGAGTCTGAAATTTGCGCAAAGACGTCGTCAATAATGATCTGTTCCTGAAATAGTGCGGCTTCGATCTCAGCAACAAGGTCTAGAACATTTCGCGGTCCGGCCTCGGCGTCTGCCATTCCGTTTGTCCGCATTTGCTCTATACTGCGTATACAATCAGCCGCCAGCGATCCTACCTTTGGTAAACCAAATGAGACAGCATCGTCGCTAAGGGCCGCGAGTTCACGCACAGGCATATCAAGATGCGAAGCCGAGTCACGATCTTGAGCGAAAATGATTATCCCGTTTCGAATTCTGGAGAGACGGTTATCAGTCCTCTCGTAGAAGGATTTTGCAATTCCGGATTCCATCAATTAAATCAGGGAGCCTAAACAGGGAAATAGCAGGTTACTGGTCTGACGATGTATCGGCCGAAAGATAAGTTTCAAGAGCTTTCATCAGCGTTTCGGGTCCGAATGGCTTTGTCACATATCCCGTAGCTCCTGCCATTTTTCCACGGACTTTATCAAAAAACCCGTCTTTGCCGGAGATCATTACAACTGGCAGATCTCTTGTCTCAGGATTCGCCCGAATTTCTTTACAGACCTCATAGCCGTCCATTCCAGGCATTCCGATGTCAAGCAGTACCAGGTCAGGCTTAGATGCGGTGATTTTTGCGAGGCCCTCGGAGCCATCGACGGCACAATCAACGTTGTGGCCTGATTTTTCTAATTTACCGGAAATAAGCTTGCGAACGGTCGCACTATCGTCGACGACGAGGATCGATCGGCCTGTCGGAAATGAACTCTGTGTCTCGGCCTGACGCCGCATTTCCTCAAGCCGTATAGCGAGAGCATTGACCTGTCCCGCCAGGATCACATCATTTGGAGTTAAGCGCGATGCTTCCTGAAGATATTTTAGTCCGCGATCAAATTCGCGGAGATTGAATTGGCCCAGGGCCAGTACTGTAAGTTCGTGTTCGTCAAACTCTCGCAGATTCCATTGGGCCTCGATCTCAGTCACGGCTGTTTGGATCAGATCACGATCGGCAAGCGAATTTGACAGCAAGCTTTCGATATCGGACAAAGAGAGCGAGGCATTGCAAGAATTACATTTGAATGCTTTAGGGCCAGTCTCAGCCGAACAAAACGGACAATTGACCGTACTGTCGTCGGTCTGATTGTTGTCCGCATTCATCGCTACAACTGGTTCTTCTGTAGTGTGTATATCCAGCTGCTCGGTTGCCGGTGGATCGAAATCGGACACCTCGTCCATATGGAATTCTTCAACTTCTCTTTCAGGTTCTGGTGATTCGATCTCTACAACGGGATGAGATTCCCAAGCCGCTTCAGCCTCTTCAACCACTGCGAAGTCAGCTGCTGCTAACGGCTCATTCGTAGTATGAATGGAATCAATGTCTGAAGATAGATCGTCAGACAGTTCCGGTTCCATCGAAACCGACTCCGGGGTTGATGGTTCGGTTCCGGCATCGGACTCGGTCTCTGACTCGTGGTTTACAGGTTGTACGACCTTCAATGTCGTAGACAGAAAATCATAACTCGAGCGGGCCATGATGTTATCCGGTTCGATCTCCAGGACTTGTTCGAGAGCTCCTAATTTCTCATTGAGGTCCGCAGAAAAATGTGATCTCAACATTAGGGCTTCGACGTTGTCAGGGTGATCACACAGCACTTCGCCTATGATATTGTTTGCCTTTCCAGTATCGCCGGCTGCCGCTGCGGATCTTGCCTGATCAAGGGCAGCCTGGACCGCCGCCATCTTGTACGAGAGCATGAAACTCTGAGCCTCGGTATTATCCGGATCGAGTTCCAGGACCTGTTCGAGAGAGTGCAATTTCTCATTGAGGTTGACAGAAAAATGAGATCTTAGCATCAGGGCATCAACATTGTCAGGATGATCGCCTAGTACCTCGTCGATGATCTCGACCGCCTTTTCAGGATCGCCAGCCGCGGCCACCGATCTTGCCTGATCAAGGGAAGCCTGGACCGCCGCCATCTTGTACGAGAGCATGAAACTCTGAGCCTCGGTATTATCCGGATCGAGTTCCAGGACCTGTTCGAGAGAGTGCAATTTCTCATTGAGGTTGACAGAAAAATGAGATCTTAGCATCAGGGCATCAACATTGTCAGGATGATCGCCTAGTACCTCGTCGATGATCTCGACCGCCTTTTCAGGATCGCCAGCCGCGGCCGCCGATCTTGCCTGATCAAGGGAAGCCTGGACCGCCGCCATCTTGTACGAGAGCATAATGCTCTGAGCCTCGGCATTGTCCGGGTTTATGTGTAAGACCCATTTAAGACATTTTATCTTTTCATCAATTGATCCTGAGATACTGGCCCGCCAGAACCATGCCATTTCACAGGAGCTATCATTGTCCAGTGCCTGTTCAAAACATTGATTTGCCAATTTATCGTCGCCCTGCTCATGGGCATCAATGCCGCGCTGTACAAATGTCTTGGCGAGCAGAGAACTCGTGGCTGCGTGCCATTCAGACGCTCTTTGGTTATCCGGATTTATGTCGAGAACATTGTCCAGAAATGCCAGTAACTCCTCGGGATAATCGCTGACCGAGGCAAGCCACATCCAAACGTCCTCGTTGCCTGAGTCGATCTCTGTCGCCCGAAAGAGCAGATCACGGGCCATGACCCGGTCGCCATCCTGGGCAGCAGAAATGCCATTTTTCATTAAAGTTTGAAAGTCTGACGAAGCGAAAGCTGAAACATGATCGAAGACCTCATTTTCAACCAGTGGAAACGCGGTAACATTGGGTTCAAATTCTAATCTCATATTCTCTTGTGAAACTGGCCGGATTCGGCATCTGACGGACTTTGGCGCTGTGGGGGTCCAGCGCGGCAATTTCTAAATGAGTACAAATGCAATACCAGTGCCAACGGATCGCTGGCCGGCGAGAAATTGTGAAATGCTCCAAATGTGCATAAAATAAGGGCGGACGAGAGTTATTACCGATTATCCTAATCGTGGTCAAACGTGTGATTGGGCGGAAAGTGACAAAATATGGCAGTATTTGTTGACAAAACCTGCTATTCGAGGAGGTGGATCGGTCTCACCTATGAGTAAAAAAAGTAGAGATCTTGACGTTACTATCGCCGGCGGTGGCCCAGGCGGCCTTTCCGCTCTGCTCTGGTGCCGGGAACTAGGCTTGAATGCTGTTTTGCTCGAACGAGGGGCAGAATTTGGAGGCCAATTACTACGGACACACAATCCTATCAAAAACTATCTTGGCGCGGACGCTGAAAATGGACGAGAGATGCGTGATTTGTTCCTGAGCTCGATCGGAGGGGCGGCGACGGATCTGATCAACGGGGCGGGAATTATTGAAACCGATCTGGGCAATAAGACCGTATTGTTAGCAGATGGCCGAAAATATAAAAGCAAAGCAATAATCCTCGCGACAGGCGTGAGGCCGAGAGAATTGGGTGTCCCGGGCGAATCTGAATTTCGCGGCCTCGGGATATTGACATCGGGCGTTAGGTCAAAAGAAGATGTCCGCGGCAAAAGGGTTGTTATCATAGGCGGCGGAGACGCTGCTGTTGAGAACGCACTCATTCTTTCAGAGTATGCCCGTCAGGTGATCGTGGTTCATCGCCGAGATGAAATGACCGCCCGACAAGAGTTTCTCATCCCGGCCGGGAGTTCGAAAAAGATCGAAATTGTGAAAAGCGCAGTAGTAAAAAGAATAATTGGCGATAAACGGGTTGAAGCAGTCGAGTTGCTGCATCCAAGTTCTAAGGAGCATATTTGCATGCAGGCTGATGCCTTGTTGATAAAGATCGGTGTACAGCCGAATACCGACCTCGTTCGCGGCCAACTCGAACTCGATAAGCAAGGTTACGTGCTCATCGACAGCGAATGTGCAGCAAGCATCCCCGGCGTTTTTGCCATTGGTGATGTTGTTAATGCTACCGCTCCGACTATCAGCGGAGCGGTCGGGCACGGGGCCACCGCCGCAAAAGCCATTAAAAAATACTTAAATTGTTGATGCCGAGCGATTTGAGTGGTCGGGCCGTGTGAACATACCGTGGCCGTTGGCCCCAATTTTGCGATATGATTGTTAAAACACAAATATCTGTTCTCGGTAGTTGAGAGGAAAATATGAATATGAAGCTAAAAGGTGTTGCTCTTTTTTATTTCGTGGGTTTGGCCGCCGCCTTGATGTTGACCGCACCATTTGTTTCGTCAAAGAGTTTTGGGGCGTCCGCCCAGAACCGGATCAGCGGTTATGTTTTCGGGTATAATCGCCAACCGATGGCAGAGCTTGTAGTTGAGCTTAGGAACGAATATTACCAAACGATCGAACGCACAAGGACAAATGCATCGGGATATTACGCTTTCTCAGGGATGGGAAGGGGACAGTTTAGGGTACACGTTTTCACCTATGCCACGAGTTACGAGGAAGCTGAGAACTCGGTCGAGATATTTGTTTTGACCCAAGGGGGATATGCCTTTGAACAAAGCGATTTTTATCTAAAACTCCGCCCCGGCGTTAAGCCGGAGAACGTTGTTTTATTCGTTCAGGAGGTCCCATCGGAGGCCAAAGCACACTACGACAAGGCTTTAGACGAACTTGAAAACAAACATAATGATGATGCCCTTGCGGACCTGCGAGCGGCCATAGAGGCGTTTCCCCGATATTACGATGCTCTTGAGCGTCTCGGTACGGAATATGTTAAGTTGGGGCTGCCTGAGGGATATCAGGCCGCCGCGGTGCTGCTCGCACTTGCCGTTGACATTAATCCGCGGGGATATAAGAGCTGGTACGGGCTCGCCTATGCGCGTTACTCGCTCGAAAGTTACAAAGATGCAATAACTGCCGCGGAGAAAGCTATTGAGCTAAATGTATATTACTCTGATGCCATCTATTTGTATGGAGTTTTGCTGAGGAAGACAGGCAAGTATGTTGAGGCGGAAAAACAGCTGCTAAAAGCAAAAGAATTATCAAAGGATGCATTTCCCAAACTGCATTGGGAACTGGCTTTGATCTATGGCAATCAAATGAAACGATATGCCGACGCGGCAAAGGAGCTTAAGAGTTATCTAAAGGCACAGCCTGATGTAAAGGATGCAGAGAACATAAAAAAACTAATAGCGGACTTTGAAGCAAAAGCACTCAAAAGCTGAGACAAACGGGTCACGTTTTTGAAGGTGCCTGGCTCAAAGCCTGATCCGCTCCGAAACTGCATCGTAATATCAATTGTAAACAAAAGAAAGCCATCCGAATGAACGGATGGCTTTTCTAATGTAACTTCCTTACAAGTCTTAAAAGACCAATCGGATGCCGTAACGAATCGTTCTCAACGCCTGCCATGACGACGGAAGGTTGTAGAACGGGTTATGGCCGACAATTCCCTGAGCTGCAGCAAGCAGTTCAGGTGAACCGTTGAGCTGGAACGTGTGGTAAGCAGCGATGAGCCTGCATTGTCCGGGCGAAGCCGATACTACGCAAGCGGCTTCTTGTTCTGGGGTAACCAGATGGAAAGCCGCATCCAGCGGATTGAAGTTGGTCGTGTTGATCACATTACCGCCCTGGCCACTCGGATTAAGTCCAAGATTGGTGACGATATGCTGATTAAACACATTGAGCGCATCAACATCTAATTTAAGCAAGAACCGACCGTCCCTGCCTAACTTGATAGTATGATGGATCGCGAAATCCGTTTGCGTAAATGTGGGGGTACGGCCCTGGTCACCGCGTTTCGTCAGAATGATCTGCGAGATGTTATTGATATCAACAAACGAGGTGATCAGAGTTCCACTCTGGGCAGTAGTAAATAACTCAAAGTCCGTTGTGTTCGACTTCCACAGTCCGAACTGATCCCAGTCTAAACTGTATGCACCGTAAAACTTCAGCACATGCGGCCTGTCTGTTGCCAATCGTCCGGTGTCCGGCCCACCGAGGGTTGTAAAACCAGCATGCGGTTGATCGAAGTAACGATTAACGTTCGGATCGGAACGACCTTCTTCGTCAGAACTAGCCAAACCACCGTAGTTGCCATAAAGGCGGCTATAGGTATAGTTCACATCAAAGAAGAAATGATTGGCAAATGCCCGTCTGAGGCCTACCTCTATGGCATCGTATTGGCGTTGCGGCTTAAGAGCGATGGTTCCAAACATGTCAGCCTGCTGTTTGTAAAGACCTTCGCCAGGGTTGCCGATGATGTAGTATTCGCTGCCTTCTGAATTAGGAAATCCAGCGTCTTCGATCGCGTGGAGGACCTCTTTTCGCGTATATCGGGCGTTGGCAACGTAGTTTCTGCCAAATTGGCGTTGAAATCCAATGGTGATCTCTCTCTGCTGAAACGGTTTGATGTTTGGATCGATCCCGCCAACCTCTGTCAGCGGTCCGCCGCTATTCGAGGAAATACGAAAATCTACGTCACAGCGTACACGGCCATATGCCGGCGTCACTGTGTTAAGCGGACACGCACCACCGGGTACAGGCGACACACCAGGCCCTAAAATAGTATCCCTTGTCAGGGTGTTGATGGTGTCACCCGGAAAGAATTCAAAAAAGATATCGTGGAATTCGTCACCGCCAAAAGATCCGCGGGGAAGGGTCAATTTGAACCGATCGTAAAACAGGCCATAAAATGCCGTGATCTTCGTTTTACCATCACCGGTCAGGTCATAAGCTGCTCCGAGCCGCGGAGCAAACTTAGAACCCCAGCTAAAATTCATACCCGGTAAACCGGGGGCGTAACTCGGAACATTTTCTGTTTCAGCCCTGATGCCAAGATTTAAGGTAAGTCGTCCTGTAGCACGCCACTGATCCTGGAAGTAAACGGCCTTGTTCGAACTGCTAACATCCCCTCGGGTGTTAAATGTAGACAATCTGCCCGAACCGATAGCTCCGGGAGTCGATGGTATCGATCGGCCGGCATACAGGCCGACTGTTGCCAGTCCGGTCGAGCCCGAACGCAATGTGATCAGGTCTGTCTGTCCATAGATGACCTTATTCGAAACGGTACTGCTCTGATAGCCGCCCTTAAGTTCATGACGGCCGCCGAGGACAAAGCTGTACGTAGCATCCGCATCAAATTGGTCACGTGCTGTTGCATCATAAACGGTATTAGCAACGGCAGTAACACCATTGTTGTTATTCGGGGCGGTTCTCGTGCATCCAAAACCCGCGGGGAAATTTGACGAGCTAAACGGAATAGCGGCACAGACAATTCTCGGTGGACCGATATCGCCGACACCATAGCTGCCTAGTTTTTCATTGAGGAAATAATGGCCATAACGCGCTGTTACGATCAGTTTATTGGTAACAGAATAAGCACCCGAAGCGGTGAAATTCATCGAATTCTGTCGGCCGCCAGTTTGATTGTAATAAGTATTAGAGTCAAGGTTGGTCAATTCCGAAGAGAAAGACGGAATAATTCCGGTCTGCGTGATCGGATTCCAGCTAAAGGTTGAGGTTAACCGCAATCTTGAAAACAACTGAGCGTCCACACGTCCAAAAGCGGCCTCTTTTCTCTGCTTAAAGTTAAACGTTTCTACTCGGCCTGTCGGTTCCCGGGTAGTGTTATCAAGGAATACGAGTGTACGGCTCTGTGTGAATATCTGGGGAGCATAGGTCGCGAAAAACCAAACGTGATTTTTGAGGATCGGGCCGCCAAGATTGGCACTCGGGTTGGTCTCGTTGTATTGGTTACGCCGCGACGGGTAATATTCCGGCACCCCATTGTTCGATCGCAATCTAGCTTCGGCAATGGGTTCCAAACGTGAAGATCTGAATCCTACTCCAAACTCACCGCGAAGATCGTTACTACCACCCTTGGTAACAACGTTGATAACACCGCCGGTAGCTCCACCATATTCGGCTGAAAATCCGCTGGTTTTGATCTGCACTTCCTGAACCTGAGAAAAAGGAATGTTGCTATTCGCATCCAGGCGGCCTGAAAGAACATTTGTCACTTCCTGTCCATCGACGATAAATGTGTTCTCAGATCCGCTTGAACCATCGATCTGAAATTGACCTGATCGAGGCTCGGGCCGGGTTGCCGGCGAGATCTTCAGGACGCTCGAGAAGTTAAGTCCCTTAGGCAGGAGTTCGGCAGCTCGCGAATCGATCGTGGTCGTGATCGTGTTGTCCGTCACATCGATCGGCAGAACGTCAGCGGAACTAACGGTGACCTCGGCATCAACGGCGGTGGTAGTCATAACCAAAATAACGGGCGTGGTCCTTCCGAGACCAACGTCGACCTGAGAAGCTTTCTTTTCAACAAAACCCATTGTTGGCGCCGCAGTGATCGTATAACGGCCCGGCGGGACCTGGACTACGCGAACGAACCCGGAATCGTCTGTCGTTACGGATTTCTTATATCCGGTAGATCCACCCGCACTTTCGATCAGGATGGGTACACCCGGCACAACCGCGTTGGCCACATCCTTAACAGTAACTTCCAACGATCCTGTCGTCTCTTGTCCTATTGAGATCAATGAGAACAAGGCAACGAAAAGAAGCGAAACCAACAAAAAACGTAAATCCCTTTTCATCTAAATCCTCCTAAGAAAATGCAATGTTAAAACTTAATTATCTCAGCATCTGATCGCTGAATATTTGTTGCTATTTGGCTAAATGAGTTAACTGGCTATGCAACGAATTTCAAATACTGTGAACTTCTACCCTATAAAGGCAATTGGCGTGCCCCTCGGATTCAAAAGAATAGCTGCTCTAAACAAAGGGTTTAAAGCAACAGCGACAACCGCAAAACTGATGAATCTCCAAATTTATGAATTCAATACTAGAAAGATGAATATATCAACATAATCCGTCTAAATCAACAAGAATCGAGTTATGCGGCTGATGAAGGCAGATCGGGATCACCTCGCGGCAAAGGCGTCGTTTCCGGTAACTTTGATCAAATGGCGGGTGTCGTTAAGGGCGAGCACGCGAACATTCCGGGGCTGCCGGAGTTCAAATCGATTGATACCGCAATTCGAGGTGATTATCCAGGGTGTCGTTTTAGTGTTTCGGTGGATCGCCCCGAGCAGATGCAGGGTGAGAAAACAGATAGCGCCGGTGTGGCTGTAGATAGCGATCCGCTGGCCGGTATGCTCGCGGATGACCTCATTTAGTTTTGATGTTATTCGGCGAAGCAGTTGGCGATAGCTTTCGCCATTGGTAATGACGTGATGAATATTTCGATTTACCAGGGCGTAGTAATCGTTAGGATAGGCGGCCTTTGACTCGTCAAATGTGAGGCCCTCGAGGACGCCGACATGCCGCTCGCGAAATGCCGTCGATGTATTGATCGGTAGGTCGACGAGTTTTGAGAGCGGCTCGGCCGTTTCAACGGCTCGGTGCAGATCACTCGAATAGATAGCGTTTATGCCCTCTTTAGCGAGCATTTTTGCAGTCTTTTCTGCTTGTTCTTTTCCAAGTTTCGAGAGTGGTGTCGGCCCGTGACCGCCAAAGCGCCCCTCGGCATTGCCGGCGGACTGGCCGTGACGGATCAGGTAGAGTCGTGTCGGCTGGGCCATAAACAGTGATATCTGGTGGTCGGCGGAAAAACGGACCCGTAATCAAATCACGCCGTGACAGCCTCGGCTTTGAGCTTTTCGGTTTGGTAATGCGTCCGCAAATTATCTACGAACTCGTCAAGCTGTCCATCCATTACCAGATCGAGCTGATGCACGGTAAGTCCGATCCGGTGATCGGAAACCCGATTTTCCTTAAAGTTATATGTACGGATCTTTTCAGAGCGGTCGCCGCTGCCGACCATGGTCTTACGTTCGGCCGATTGGGCGTCATGCTGTTTTTGCTCCTCTAGCTCTTGCAGGCGGGCCCGCAGCACGCGCATTGCTTTTTCGCGGTTCTTTATCTGGGATTTTTCGTCCTGCATCGACACGACGACGTTTGTCGGCAAATGGGTGATGCGTACTGCCGAATAGGTCGTGTTTACTGACTGGCCGCCGGGGCCTGATGAGCAAAATGTGTCGATACGCAGGTCGTTCTGGTTTATCTGGACATCGACCTCTTCGGCCTCGGGCAAAACGGCGACCGTTATTGCCGAAGTATGTATACGTCCGCTGGTCTCGGTTTGCGGCACACGCTGGACGCGGTGAACGCCGGACTCAAAACGCATTTTTGAATAAACGTTATCGCCCTCGATCACCGCCGTGGCTTCCTTGATACCGCCGACGCCCAGTGTCCGACATTTCGAGAACGTCCATCTTCCATCCCTGGCGTTCAGCGTAACGGGCATACATTCGCAGGATATCGCCCGCGAAAAGCGTCGCTTCGTCGCCGCCCGTACCGGCACGGATCTCGAGAATGACGTTCTTTTCGTCGTTCGGGTCCTTTGGGATAAGCAGCGTTTTTAGCTCTTCTTCAGCGGCTGGCAGTCGGGACTCGATATCCTCGATCTCCATTTGGGCCATTTCGCGCATATCGTCGTCGGCAACGCGTTCGAGCTCCCTCGCCTCTTTTAGCTCGTCGGTCATCTTGCGGACCTCGCGAAATTTTTCAACGATCTCGCCGAGCGACCGGTGCTTTTTCATCAGCTTGGCATACTCCGACATGTCGGACATAAACTCAGGCGACGAGATCTGAACGGTCAGTTCCTCGTAACTTTTTTCGATCTGTTCAAGTTTCTCAAACATAAATAGTTCAGAGTGACGCCTTTAGGCGATCCACTTGGCTTTCCAATAACTCGGGGAGAACGCGTAAACGCGTCACTCTAAACGACTACTTCCAGTTCGCGTTCGAAGACCGGTGCAGTCTTTATCTCCGAAGGTTCCAGTTTTAGAGATTCGTCCAATGCCTTGATCGCGACCTCGAGTTGCTCGTTGTCAGGCTCTTGCGTGGTAATATTCTGCAGCCACAGGCCCGGCATGGTCATGAACTTAAAGATCGCACTCGACTCTTTTTTGGCCGCGTATCTAATTACTTCATACGACAACCCGGCGACCAACGGCATCAGTGCGATACGCACGAGCAGGTTCATCCAAAGCGCGTCAAACTTAATTACCGAGAACAGTACGATGGCGACAAGCATGACGACCATCAGAAACGAAGTGCCGCAACGCGGATGCTGCCGCCGCTGCAGTGTCGCATTGTCGGGTGTAAGATCAAGTCCTTTTTCCCATGTGAACACCGTCTTGTGTTCTGCTCCGTGATATTCAAAAACACGGCGGATGTCCTTCAGATATGACATCGTAAAGATCATCACGACAAAAAAGAACATTCGGACCATGCCATCGATGAGGTTGAACGCGATCCACGAGTGGGGTTTGATCTCCCAGATGTAACCCTTGACCGTTTCAAACCATCCGGCACCGGCCGCGATCGACGGAGCGTCAGCCCAGCCGAGAGCAATAAAGGCGATATTTGTCAGCAGCAGCGGTGCCGCCAAAAACAGCAGGACATTAAAAAACAATGCAAATATGATCGAGCCCACGGCACCGGCTGACTGGCCGGCCTTTTTCGCCTTTGATCCCTCAGGCATCACGACCTTGACCGGTGCCTTTAGGAAATTCTCATCCGTAGTGCCGTCGACTAGTGCAGCTTGGGTCTCGCCCGTTCTTTCTTTTGCCAATTCTTCTTTGGCCGCCAGATCTTCCTCGAAAACTTTGGCAGAGAAGTTCAACGCTTTGACACCGAGTGCCATCGATTGAATGAGCGTCGCACCGCCGCGAAGCACGGGCGTGTTCAGCCACTTGTATTTATCACTCCATTTTGGCAGCGATTCGGCGGTATGAACGATCGAACCGTCCGAGCGGCGGCAAGCGATGGCATACGCCGACGGCGTACGCATCATGACACCCTCCATGACCGCCTGGCCGCCGACGATGAGGTCGCGTTCCAGGGCAAAGATCGTATGAAGGAATCTAAGTCTTCGGGTTGTTGATCTGCTGTTCATATCGTCTAATTGACGGCTTTTGAGCCACTCTGGTTGCCTTTTTGTTTCCGTTTATCGGGCGTCTCGGTCAGTATGCTGAAATGCCCGTTACTCTCGAGATAACATTTCTTGATATCGCTGTAATCATCTTTGCCCTGCTGCCGCAATTGGCTTAGCAATTCGTCCTCGGTAATAAACTCTTTTTCGAGGTTACGTTTTATTATACGGCCATTCTCTATCAGCAGCAGCGGGTTTGGCGACAGGAACCTGGATGCAAAGACCGACTTGTAACCCAACCAGTCAAAAAAGAAATCCCACAGGATGATCGTCATTATCAGGATCACCGCCTCGGTGATCGACTTCGAATCGCCGGCCATCCCGTTTTGCGCTGCGTCCGCTATGACGACAATTACCAGCAGGTCTGCGATGCCGATGTTTCCTGATTGCCGGCGAAATATCCGCAGCAGGAAATACATCGCGAGATACATTATCGTGCCGCGGATAATGACCTCGAGTATGGACTCGGTCGGGACGAACATTGACCGCCAATCTATCTGAAACAGCCAATCCATACCTTATCTATAAAGAACTAACGCCGGCCTTTTTCACCTTTCGCGGATGTGAAAAGCACACCTCTATCGATCGGCGCCAAGGTCGGCGTCAAATTTTGCTGGCTAATATTTGTCAGTAAATGATCGCAAAGAACAAATACCTTATTTGCCGACTTCTGTCACAGCACCGCGAGCATATCGTTTGTTAAAGCGGTCAACGCGTCCGGCCGTATCGACCAGTTTCTGTTTACCGGTAAAAAACGGATGGCAGGCTGAACAAATTTCTATATGCAGTTCTTCGCTCATTGTCGAGCGGGTCTTAAATGTGCTGCCGCAGGCACAGGTCACTGATATTTCGTTATAATCCGGATGTATTTCTTTTTTCATATTATTCCTTCCTTCGCCGTATATAAGCGATGCGTGGATAAACGCAATCCTATATCATACGTCTGATATTTGTGCCGGTCAAGTAAATCTGGCACGCCTTATGAAACCAGAAAGCCGCGTAGCGGGCAGGCCGGGGCGAACCGGCTATCAACTGTGATCTTGGGCCGTTGGCCGGGACTTGCTCTTTGGTGAAAAGAGGGGAATACAGAGAAATGAGCGTTGCGTCGCCGCGGACAATTGGAGTCTCAGACAAGGTTTTTGTTTAACACTTTGCCGGGTCCGGAACCGGGACGACTCAATGATACAGATCCCGGTATTTACTGGGTTTCGCCGCCGTGGAAACCTTTCTGATGCCGGTAGGACCGTTTTATTGTCGGTGGAGCGGTTTTATTTCTTATATAGAGAGTTCTTACTGTCAGAAGCCGCTATATTTTTAATAAGATCATTTTATTTCTGTTTTAGAGGCTGCAATAACGTTAGAGAGGCTTTCTCCTCTTGGAAGCCTTTCTAGCGGTATTTTAGAAGTTCTATTATCGGTAAATTCCTTCTACGGGCGACAAATTTGGGGCGGTGTTTAACACTCTTGTCAGAACGGCCTGCGTAAGCGGGCCGCATGATCGCTGCCGCCGAATGCCGTAAACGGATCGTTGAAACGTGGGCAGCAACCGATCCCCCGCAGGGTTCTGACTTCGCTCGCAGCGGCCTTTGCAGCTTCAGCGTTGAATGGCGGCCTTATCGTTTCAAAGATCTTTCAACCATCTCGATCCACTGCTGCGGAGTGACCTTTGTGCAAAGTTCGCCGATCAGGCTGAGCGGGACGTCATCGAGCTTTGAAAAGCGTATGCACGATTTGCCCATATTGAGCTTTTTATCAGAATGTTTTGGCCATTCCTCACGAAACCAGTCAAGCTGTTTTACGTTGCCGTATAGACACATGGCATAAAACGAGATGTAATTTTTTTGCGACGCAAGGCCCATAAATCCGAGCGGAAGTTTCGGATCGCAATGATATCCGGGCGGATAGAGCGAATGGGGCACGACCCAGCCGATCATGCCGTAGGTCATGCATTCCTCAAAGCCGAGCGGCAGGTTTTCATTGACAACCTTTCTTATGGCCGATATTGCCTCTTTTCGGTCATCGGGCAGACTGGCGACGTATTCGTCCGGGGTTTTGGCATTTGATTGCATTAAGAGACTAGCCTCCGAAATGAGAGCTTAGCGCAGATGGGCGGGAATTCAGAAGCGTTTCGAGATGCTGCGAACTGATGCCGTACAACTCTTTGATCTCACTGATCTGACTGTCAAACTCTTCGGGCGATCGAGGTTTCGTAAGGCGCGTGCCGACGAGCATATTATTTTTCGGCGTGTGCTCGATCGAGATAAATTCGAACAGCTTTGTGCCATAGCCGCTTCGCTCAAGCAGCAGCGAACGCAGGCCGTCCGTCAGAGTCTCGGCAGTCCGTTCGAGCATGACGCCGTGTTTGAGGATGTCTTTGAACATAGCCGGCGGATGAAGCTGGGGGCGAATCTCCTGATGACAGCAGGGGGCGGCAACGATCAGGTTGGCGCCGGCGACAATGCCTTTATAGATAGCGTCGTCAGTTGCCGTGTTGCAAGCATGCAGCGCTATCAGGATGTCGACATTGTCGACATCGAAACTATCGATCGTTCCGTTCACAAACGACAGTCCGTCAAATTCGCTCGCCCGGGCAATGTCATTGCAAAGGCCGGCGAGATCTGCCTTTGCCTCGACGCCGATGACTTCGGCACGGATGCCGCGGGTATTTGTGAAGTAATCGTAGGCGGCAAAAGTCAGATAGCCTTTGCCCGAACCCATATCGACGATCTTTAGGGTCTCGCGGTCCTTAAGTTCAGATTTATCGACAAGGCTGGCCAAAACCTCGACAAATTTATTGATCTGCCGCCACTTGTCCTGCTGTTGCGAGCGGATCTCCCCGCGATCGGTCGTGATGCCGAGAGCACGCAGATAAAATGCATTTGGGTCGATCTGCAGCGTCTTTTGCCGGTCGTGATCTATTGTCGGGAGTGACTTGAATGTTGGCTTTGCGAGGTTCAGCCTCGACCTATTCTTCCGGCCGATCTCGAGCTGCAGGTCATTTTCGGTCGTAAAAAGATGGCCGCTATGAAATTCACCATCGAGAAATTTGCCGATCAACCGGGTCCCTTCGTCGAAGTCGTAATTTTTCGCCGTGTCGCGCGTGTCGTACCGGTAAAGAAAAAACAGCCGCGGCTTTTTCTTGACCTCGATAAGGCGGACGTGAATTTTTTGCAGATGCTCGTCCGTCCCCTTATAATTACCTAAAGTCATCTTTACAAAGGTGCCGCTCGTAAGAGCTTTTTTGAATTCGTCGATATATCGTTCAATGTTTTCGAGCATTCTGCGAAAAGGTTAGCACAAATGGACACAGAAAATAACGCGATACAGCAAGCACATTTTGTCGAGTCGTTAGCGTATCTGCTCCTGGAAACCTTTGAGGGTTCACCCGAGGGGCAGGGAAGCGCGTATCTTGACCACGGCGTCGGCTTTTTGCCCACGATCGACGGCCTGTCCGCCGAGGCGGCATCAACGGAGTTTTTCGGAACGACAATAGCCGCACAAACCGAACATGCCAAATTTTACCTCGACCGGATCTGCGAATTTATCGACGGCCGCTCGGAACGCGTCAATTGGGACGACAGCTGGCTGATCGAGACCGTCAACGAAAAAGAATGGGACGCCCTGCGAACGACGGTCCGTAAAACCTACGAGAACACGATCCGCTGCCTCGCCGAATCTCGTGAATGGAACGATCAACAGGTCGGTATGGCAATGGGAATGGTCGCCCATACGGCATATCACCTGGGTGCGGTCCGGCAGGTTTCAAAATCTTTAGCTAAGTAGAGAGACTGGTATTGATAAAAGTGCCTTGGAAAAATATGCGCATTCTATTTCTTGCTGCGGGCATTAGCATTGGATTATTTGTCTCAGGGTCGGCAAACGGACAGACACCATTCCATTGCAGCCAAACAAGTACTGTTCAGGAAGAATTGATTCGAGAGGCCCAGGTCAGGAAGTTTCATGTCCGCCGGATGGAGGTGTCAGGGGCAACATTCACGTGGCATAAGGAATTTCAAAAGAGATTTTGGCTTGACGAGGGCGACTTATTTACGAGATCAGGGTTGGTCAAGACCGTACGAAATGTCTCCCGTATCCGAACCATCTATCCGGTCGGGTTACAGGATGTCAAGATTCTTCTCGATCGAAAACGACACCGCGTCGATTTGATCTTTTGTGTAATGGAACGACCGCGACAAAATTCGAAATGACAAATATCTTTCACCTCGCCTTTCCCGTTCACGACCTCGAAGCCGCCCGTGAATTTTACGGCGGTGTCATGGAATGCGAAGAGGGCCGCAGCTCTGAATGTTGGATAGACTTTAACCTTTACGGCCATCAGATCGTCACCCATCTTTCTCCGGACTCTGGTGGCGTCAAAGCGACTAACGCCGTCGACACGGATGATGTGCCGATCCCTCACTTTGGGATAGTGCTACCGATGGACGAATGGCGGGCGCTGGCGGACAAGCTAACGGCAAAAGGCGTAGAGTTCATCATCGAGCCAAAGATCCGCTTTGCCGGCGAGGTTGGTGAACAGGCGACTATGTTCTTTCTGGACCCAAGCGGGAACGCGCTGGAGTTCAAAGGATTCAACGACTTCTCACGAATTTTTGCCAAGTAATAAAAGATGAAAGTTTTATTGATCTGTCTTCTTTTGGTGTCTTCGGTCTTCGCCCAAACAACCCATCGCACCATAGCCATCACGATTGATGATCTTCCAGTCGTATCCACCCGCACCGACCTTAAGACCCGAATTCAGATCACAAAAAAACTGCTTGCTCACATTAAGAAAGCCGGGGTGCCTGCGATCGGATTTGTAAACGAGAACAAATTATATGATGGCGATAAACGCGACGAACGGCAGATCGATCTCCTCCGGATGTGGCTCGACGCCGGGCTGGAACTCGGCAATCATACGTATTCGCATCGCAGTCTAAATAGAATAGATCTGGCCGATTACGAGGCGGACTTTTTGAAAGGTGAGACGATCACGAAGGAGTTGATGGCGGCCAGAGGACGAAAGATCCGTTTCTTCCGCCATCCTTTCCTGCAGACAGGGCGGACGTTGCAGGTAAAGGCAGATTTTGCCGAGTTTCTCAGTGAACACGGCTACCGTATTGCCCCGATCTCGATCGACAACGGTGACTATATATTTTCTAGGGCCTACGATATCGCCTTTGATAAAGGCGATAAGAAGCTGATGAAGAAAGTGGGTGACGCTTATGTGCCTTACATGGAGAGCAAATTAGGTTACTGGGAACAGCAGTCGACGCGTCTGTTCGGCCGTGAGATATCTCAGACGCTGCTGATCCACGCAAATTTCATTAACTCTGATTATCTCGGCGATCTAATTGCGATGTTCAAACGCCGCGGGTACCGCTGTGTTGATCTTGAGACCGCCTTGAAAGATGAAGCCTACAGGCTTCCGGATAGTTACATTGGCCCGGCTGGAATTTCGTGGCTGCACAGATGGGCAAGGGAAAAGGGGCGTGAGTTTATTATTACGGACGAACCGACGGTGCCGGAATTTGTGCTAAAGCTTTCAGGTTTTGACTCGGAATAGATCTACTTACTCATCTCGCCGTCTACCATCCGCCAGATGCCGAGCGGATTGTTTTCCTTTAATTCATCGGGCAACGCCGCGTCCGGGAAGCTCTGAAAACAGACCAATCTTGAAAAGCGATCGATCGCCCGTGACCCAACCGCCGTTGAGCGCGAGTCAGATGTTGCCGGATACGGCCCGCCGTGGACCATAGACGGGCAGACCTCGACGCCGGTCGAAAATCCGTTAAATATCAAACGTCCGGCTTTTGTCTCGAGTATTTCGATCAGATCTCTGTATTCGATCAGGTCTCTCTCTGTCCCGTGGACCGATGCTGTCAACTGACCCTCGAGCGAGCGGGCAATGTCCAATAGCTCTTCGCGTTTTTGCGACCGGATCAGCAATGTCGTCGGGCCAAAGATCTCTTCGTTCAGCTCGGGCGTATTAAGAAACTCGACGGCTGATGTCTCAAAAACAGACGGGTTGACGGAAAAGCCCGGAAGGTTGGCATCGTCGTTTGCCGTGTATCCTTTGACCTCATCTTTCCGGGTCTCGCTAGCGGTCTCATAACTTGTTCGGATCCCTGATGTCAGCAGCGGCGATGGTGAAGTGCCAGATATAAGCGTCTCAAATTTAGAAACAAAGTCATTCGTTTCGTCGCTTTCAGGCAAAAAGACCAGGCCCGGTTTGGTGCAGAACTGCCCGACCCCTACGGTTACCGAGGCGTGCAGCCCGCTAACAAGAGCTTCGCCACGCTCACTGATCGCATTCGGCAACAGGAAGGTCGGATTTACCGAACTCATCTCGGTGTAAACCGGTATCGGCTCTGGCCTTGCTGCCGCGATATCCATCAACGCTCGCCCGCCGCGCCGCGATCCGGTAAAGCCTACCGCCTTGATCTCAGTATGCCTGACCAAGGCCTGTCCGATCTCATAACCGTCAGAAAACAAGAGGCTGAAAACCCCCTCCGGCATGCCGCATTCACTTGACGGCATTTGCGATGGCGATCCCGACAAGCTCCGCCGTACCGGGATGGGCGATATGGGCATTTACAACTACCGGGCAGCCAGCCGCCAAAGCAGACGCCGTATCTCCGCCGGCAACTGAATAAGCTAGAGGGAAGTTGCTCGCGCAAAACACGGCTACCGGCCCCAGCGGGCGCAGCATCGACCGACAGTCAGGTTTCGGCACGGGCTGCCTATCCGGGATCGCATGATCTATACGTGCATCGACCCAAGAACCCTCGTCAAGAAGGTCGGCAAACATCCTCAACTGGCCGCATGTCCGTGCGCGTTCGCCGAGGAATCGGGCGTTCGGCAAGGCCGTTTCAAGCGAAGCACGTTCGATCAAAACATCGCCGAGCCTCTTCGATATTGTCCGCGATCGGCTCTTAGAGAATTTTGCCCTCTCGCGGCCCGAAGTATTTCCAATACGGTATTCGTGCCTTTGCCCTGCCAAATCAGCCGCACGATTGAGTTCTTCAAGAGATGCTGAGTAAAAATCCGGCCCGACCGCCTCGCCCGTCGCCGGGTCGAATGCGCGAAATGTTCCGCCTGATATGCCTCCACGCTCCTGGCCAATGATCGATCTGCCTGTCAATTCAATATTCATAGTGAGTAACGACCGGCGAGGGCCGCTTCGATAATAGCCAGTGTTTCCGTCAGTTCGCTACCTGCTAACTCAAGCCTTGGCGGCCTGACGCGGGCATTTCCCATTCCAACCTTTTCCTGAACCAGTTTTATCAACTGTACAAATTTGGGAACGGTGTCGAGCCGCAGCAGCGGCAGGAACCACTCATAGATGACCCGGGCACTTTCGTAGTCGCCTATCATTGCGGCGCGATATAGATCGACCGATTCTTTTGGAAATGCACTTACAAGGCCCGCGATCCAACCGACAGCACCGGCGGCGATCCCTTCGACAATACAATCATCGACCCCTACAAAAATCGCCAACCTGTCGCCGATCAATGCCCGGATCGCCGTCACGCGGCGAACATCCGTGCTCGATTCCTTAACGGCGTGAAGGTTAGGTATCTCATTGGCCAGCTCCGCAACCTGCTCCGGCACAAAATCGGTACCGTACGCGACCGGGTTGTTGTAGAGCATGCAGGACAATGGCGTCGCCCGGCATACCGCCGTTACATGTGCACGCATCTCGGGCCAGTCGCCTTTGTATATATATGGCGGCAGTACCATTAGGCCACTGCAGCCAGCGGCCTCGGCAGCCTGGGCCTGAGCCACCGCGTCCGCAGTCGTTATCGCCGCTATCGCGGCTATGATCGGAACACGTTCGCCGACAGCGTCGACACATGTTTTCCAGAGGGCGTTCTTTTCGTCCATCGAAAGAGCACCGCCTTCGCCGAGGCTGCCGTTTGTAACGATGCCGGTGCAGCCGTTATCTACCAGCCAGGTCACATGCCTCGCCGTAAATTCGTGATCGATCTGCAAGTTCTCGTCAAAGCAAGTAGTGATCGCCGGCATGACGCCGGTCCAATTTAGTGTCATAGAGTATCCATTCTAACCGGAAAGATGGGCGGACGGATACTGGCCGGTTCCCATCCGAAAAGAAATTCCACCGCCGGTCCGCAAACGCGTCCCTGGCAGGGGCCCATTCCGCAGCGCGTCTGCAGCTTAGCGTCGCGAAAGGTCCGAAAGCTCTTTAAGCGGCCAAATTCAACATCCTCGCATCGGCAGACGATCGTCTGATCGTCAGCGAGTGATCTGAGTTCGTCTCGCAAGGCAAAGGCCTTGTTGAGCTTTTCGGCAAAGTCGCGGGTTTTGGCCCGCTGTCCGAAAAGGCCGCTGGCTTCTCGCATGGTCACCGGTTGCGGCAAACCCGGCGATCTTTCCTTCGATCAGCGACGCCTCAACGCCGCCAATACCCGTCGGTTCGCCTGCGCAATAAACATTTTTGCGAGATGTCTGTTGAAACTCGTCAACCATGACAAAGCCGCTTTTGATCTCGCACCCAAGCAGTGAAGCAAGCTCTGTATTTGGCACAAGGTGAAAACCACAGGCCAAATAGTCACATTCATGGACA
Source organism: Blastocatellia bacterium (assembly GCA_963834975.1). Taxonomy (GTDB): domain Bacteria; phylum Acidobacteriota; class Blastocatellia; order Pyrinomonadales; family Pyrinomonadaceae; genus OLB17. Next base: position 108,870 of record CAWIDZ010000010.1, on the reverse strand, counting down.
CGCTGTTTTCCATGTCGGGTAAGCGTTACGTTTTCCAATTTATCCTCGCCGGCGGCAGATGTTACCCAGCAATCGGTCAGGTAGGGAATGCCGATCAATTTAGCGCGAAGAGCGGCTGCCTGGGCGAGCTTTGACGGCACCGCCCAAAGTGACCGGGCGAACCTGGTGATATTTCCCGACGACGCCTGTTCGGCGATTGCGACGACCGTTGCTCCTTTTGACTTTAAGTACTCCGCAACTGCCAACAGCAGCGGGCCTGTTCCCGCGATAACTATTCTTTTCCCATCGATCTTTAGGCCACCCTTTACCAGAGCCTGCAGCCCTCCGGCGCCAAAAACATTTGGCAATGTCCAACCCGGGAACGGCAAAAATCTCTCACGTGCCCCAGTGGCAATGATGAGCTTTCCAAATTCGAGTTCAACGGAGCCTTTTGACGTTTCTGCCAACAGGCTGTGATCACCTCCGCGGAAGCGAAAACCTGAGCATTGTTTACGATCTTAACGCGGCCGTTATCAATTTCATCGATCAGCTTTCTGGCGTCCGCCGCTTTGGTTTTCCCTAATTCTGCACGCCAGATCTGTCCGCCGAGCATCGGGTTGTCATCAACGATCGTTATGCCCATGCCATCCTTTGCAGACGCGCTCAGAGCGGCGGACATGCCAGCGGCACCGCCTCCGACGATCAGGATGTCAGAGCAGATCTTATCCATCGGTGGCCACTTTCATTCCATCGGCGGCGATCAATGGTACAGCTTCGCTGCAGCCGGATGCCGTCAATCGTTACGCTGCATTCAAAGCAGATCCCCATTCCACAAAGCGGGCCGCGCGGGTCGCCGTTGACCGATCGCCGGAAGACATCGACGCCGCCAGCCAGAATTGCGGCGGCAACGGTCGTGCCGTTCTCAACCGAAATTTCCTTGTTGTTGACTGTGAGTGTGATCAATTTGTTGAAAAAGACCTCGCGGGCGAATATGGTTCCGCGGGAATTGCAGGTTCCCGGCCAAGTATCGCATCAGTGATCAGAGCCGCTGTCCCGAGCGAGGTTGTTATGCCCAGACCCTCATGTCCGGCGGCTGCATATGTATGTTTGTCTGGCCCGGCAATTTGCCTATGTATGGAAGATTGTCGGGCGTCGCCGGCCGAAACCCCGTCCAGACCCGGACCGCGGACAGATCTCTCAGGCCCGGCATATATTCAAATGCCCGCGCGGTCATTCGCCCCAAAATGGCATGGTCGATCTCGCCGCTTTCACATCCGAACTGCCGCGACGAACCTAACAAAACCTGGCCGGTGCTCCGCGGCTGGATGTTGAACGCAACGGAATCGGCATCGCTCGAATGTGCCGATCTGAGATACCCGAGTTCGATCAGCTGGTGCCGTGCAAAATTTGGGTAACGCTGGGTAATGACCAAATGGCCTTTCTTCTTTTTGATCCTCAGGCTGGGTGTAAGATCAGCTGCCGCGGTACCGGCAGCGTTGACCACCGCCCCTGTAGAAACAAATTCACCGTCGTCAAGCATCACACCATCGTCTTTGATCGCGGAAACATTTTTACCTTGTAATATTTCGGCCCCATGCTGCCTCGCCTTGTCTATAAAAAACTGCGTCGCGTTCAGTTGGTACACGACACTGTCGCTTTTCACGAGAAGTCCGCCGGCGAGGCCTTCTCGCAGATGAGGTTCGGCTTCCCTAAGTGACCGTGCATCGAGGATCTCGGCCTTTAACCCGCGTTCTGTGTATAGGCGATGTTTGCGTCGGACCTCGTTCATCTCCTCGTCATCCGCCGCGACCCAGATCGTTCCGCATGGTTCGAACTCACACGCCTTTGGGAGTTCTTCGGCAAGATCGTCCCAGAGTCCCTGAGAGTATTTTGTGAGGGCAAATTGAGCCTCGGAATCGTCCATAACGACGATATGTCCCATTCCGGCCGAGGTTGTTCCGGACGCTACGCCGGTAGATTCGATCACGACAACGTGCAAGCCTTCTGCTGCCAGAGCAGCCGCGCACGCGGCTCCTACGATGCCTGCTCCTACGATAGCGACGTCATATCTCATAGGTCGCTAATACCAAAACAAAACGGATCGTTCTCGTCAAAGATCAATTCGCTTTCGGCGGTTATAAAGGCAGACCCGCGAATAGACGGAATGATCTTTTCGTCAACTATGTTCACCGTGCCCTCAAAGATACTGCCTACGATGCTTTCCTGCCGCCAGGTCTCACCGGGCCGCAATTTGCCGTCGGCATAAAGACAGGCAAGCTTTGCGCTGGTGCCGGTGCCGCACGGCGAACGGTCATATTCAATTCCCGGGCACAAAACGAAATTACGGCTGTCCGCCCTATCCGATGGCCCAAAAAGCTCGATGTGATCGATCTCAGCACCGTCGGTTCCGGTGATGTTGTTGTGAACTAGAGCCTTGCGAACACTAGCTGAAAATGACGTGAGTTGTTCGAGATGCTCTAATTCGATCGTCATCGGATGATCGCCGATCAGAAAGAACCAGTTGCCGCCGTAGGCAACATCACCTGTGATCGTTCCATACCCCTCGACCTCAACCGGTACATCCTTTGCCAGGCGATAACTAGGAACATTTGCGATCGTGACCGAGCCGTCGTCATGTAATTCGGCCTCGACGTGTTCCGACGCTTGTCTCGATGGAGTGTTTTCCGACGCTGATCCTGCCTAAATATTCCAGCGTCTTAACCAGGCCGATCGTGCCGTGGCCGCACATCCCGAGAAATCCCACGTTATTAAAGAAAATAACGCCGGCGGTCGATCGCGGATCACGTGGTTCGCAAAGCAAAGCTCCAACGATCGCATCGTGTCCACGGGGTTCTCGTACGATCGCCGACCGCAGTTTGTCGTGGTCTCTCCGAAACACATCCAACCTTTCCGCCATCGTGCCGCTGCCAAGATCGGGGAAACCCGCCATCACAACACGGGTTGGCTCACCTCCGGTGTGCGAATCGACCACCTTTATACGTTGGCATTGAGGCATGGTTCGAGAAGTGGACAAAATCGAAATATAGCATTGTTTCGAGACCAACTGAAATGAGCCTATCTGTGTTAGTCTTTGGTTTTAGCATAATGAAAACCGGACTTATCCATCATCCCATTTATCAGAAGCATGACACCGGGCCCGGCCATCCCGAGACACCTCTTCGTTATGAGGTGGTGATGAAAGCTCTAAAGGCGGACAGTAAGCTCTGGGACAGCCTCGATGAGATCACGCCGGAGAAAGCGTCAAAAGGGCTAATTCAGGCAGCTCATACACCGAACCATTTTAAGCGGGTCGAACACGCTTTCGAAGACGGTCTCGACCGGCTCGATCCTGATACGGTTGTCTCTATGCAGTCATTTGATGCGTCGCTTTTTGCGGCGGGCGGTGCCTGTGCGGCCGTTGATGCTGTGATGCAGGGGAGCGTCGATAACGCGTTTGTCGCGGTCCGGCCGCCGGGCCATCACGCAACGGCTGAGAACGCAATGGGCTTTTGCCTGTTTAATAATGTTGCCGTTGCCGCACGTCGGGCGCAGAACCAATACAAAGAGATCGACCGGGTAGCGATCATCGACTGGGACGTACATCACGGTAACGGGACCCAGGGTATTTTTTACGACGACCCGAGCGTCTACTTTTTTTCAATGCACCAATATCCGTGGTATCCCGGGTCAGGCAGCCGTGGTGAAACGGGACACGGACGGGGGCTTGGCACCTCGATGAATGTCCCCGTCAAAGCAAATACGCTTGCAAACGAGCAGACGCGGATGTTCGAGGCGGCTTTAGAGGACATCTCAAAAAAGTTTCAAGCCTGACCTGATAATGATCTCTGCCGGGTTTGACGCACATCTAACGGATCCGCTTGGCCAGCTTCGGCTCGAGAACAACGATTTTGTCGCGATGACCCGAACCGTGAAACAATGGGCAGCGGACGTTTGCGGCGGCCGGATCGTCTCGTGCCTCGAGGGTGGCTATAACCTTGAAACGCTGGGCGAAACAGTCAAAAAGCATGTGGCGGAATTAAGCCGCTGATCCTTGGTTATGGTATATTAACCGTCAAAGCCGCTAGTCCCACACACGATAGGAGAAAACGTTATGCCGGATGTTGAAATTCCCTGTGTTCAGTGCCGAGAGATATTCATATTCAGTGAAAAGGACCAGGAGATCTTTTACCAGCGAAATATGATGGCTCCGCAGCGGTGCCCGAAGTGCCGTTCGAAAAAGGCAGCCAAACGCGAAGATGCCCCGACTCGTTTTGAGATCGTCTGCGACCATTGCGGCAAGCACGACACTGTACCTTTTCAGCCCAAGGTCGGCCGATCCGTGTTATGCAAAGATTGCCACGAAGCAAGCCGTTCGCGAGCCAGACACGCCTGAAGCAAATCCATAACCGACAAGTCAGTGCTACCCGTATTAAACTTCGCTCTTCAATATCTCTGTTGATCATCCTATGAGCTTCGAAACCGTCTTATACGAACTTAATGATAATGTTGCGACCGTCACGATGAACCGTCCGGACGCGCTGAATGCACTTTCACTGCAGTTGACACAAGATCTCGGTGCTGCGTTTCGGCAAGCTATCGCCGACAATGCGCGTGCCGTTATTCTTACCGGAAATGGCCGTGCGTTTTGTTCCGGCGGCGACCTGCGCGAAATGAAGTCGATGTGGGAACGCGAAGGCCGCATCGAGGCTTTTCTCGAGGAACCGCTTGGGGCACTGCATGATGTTATTAAGCTGATCCGTGAGACGCCGATCCCGTTTGTTGCGGCCGTAAACGGCGTATGTGCAGGTGCCGGGGTTAATTTTGCATTGGCGTGTGACGTTATCGTGGCGGCAGAAGATGCCTCATTTCGCGAAGCTTTTGTGCGGATCGGATTGACGCCGGATTGCGGCGGTACGTTTTTTCTGCCGAGGGCGATCGGTGAAAAACTTGCGGCTGAGTTATTTATGACCGGCGATTCTGTTTCATCGGCACGCGCACTTCAGATCGGAATGATCAATCACGTTCGTTCCGGCCGACCGAGCTTGCAGCCGAGTCAGCTAAAGCTCGCGTCTAAATTGGCAGCGGCTCCGACCGCCGCCATCGGACGGATCAAACGTATGCTTAATGCCTCGTTCTCCAATGACCTTTCGGCCCAGCTATCTCTCGAACATGAATGCCAGATCGAATCCGGCAAGTCTGATGATTTCAAAGAGGGTGTCGCCGCATTTTTTGACAAACGCCCGCCAGCTTTCGCAGGTAAATGAGTTCGATCCATCCAAATCGAGCACAGCGGGTAAGAAGTCAGTTCTCTTCCGACAGCAAACCGGCCTACACAATAGACGGTTAACCAGATCTATGACCAAGATATCGCAATATCGAAGGCCCGACCCCCTGAGTTTAAAAATACCCAAAAGGTGAAAAGCCAACTAAACCGCAGCGGCTAGAATGTCTATATCTCTATAAACCGCCTATGAAATTTAAGTCAGCGCGGTTTTGGTCTGCAGTAAAGATCTGTGGCGAAGTGAATAAATAAGACTTATGGGTAACGGTCATTACATAAGTCGTTCCGGGTATTAAGCTGTTAAGCCTGTAGTATCCGAACGGATTTGTCTGTGTATAGAAAACATTTCCTTGTTCGTCATCGATCTTGATTCGCGAGCCGGCGATCCCTCGTCCGCTGTATGTTGTAATTCGACCCGTTATTGTGACTGGTGATACCGAAAAGTATGCTTCGTAAGCGCCAATATCTACCTGCGGGTTCTTGCCATCTCCGATGCGATCAAACCCGCGCTGGTCATGCAACAGCGTTTTCATTGTTTGCGGATCGACCGCTAGTGAATTATTTCCAGCATTGATGGCGGGACTGCCTGGCAACAGAGCGTGGGTCAATGTGCCTGAACCGTTGTTGCCAAGCGGGGCGAGCAGCGGGTTCATATTCAAAAGGTCTGCTGCGATCCATCCGGAGCTGCCGGTAGTATTTCTGACTAGATTGCTGCCCTCCGAGTTAATTACCCCGGAAACATCCTTGTCCACAGCATTTATAGATGTATTGTCCGCGATGACCGTATTTCGCATGACGGCTATACCGCCGGTATCAACACGAAATCCTCCGCCGTTACCGCTAGTTTGGTTTTGGGCTATCGTACAGTTTGTTAAGGTAATGCGACCAATAATTCCGCTTTGTTGAACAGCCAGGTAGATCCCGCCGCCGAATCCCAAAAGCAGATTTGTGCCGGCGACATTTCCGCTGATCGTCGAGTTAGTAATATATAGCTGCCCACCGTCTGTAACAATTCCCCCGCCATGTTGCGTTGCAATATTTCCTGTGATCGCGGAATCGATAATATACATAACATTCCCGTTAAAAATTCCGCCCCCTTCGACACCGCGGTTGTTGCTGACAACTGAGCGGCGGATCACGGCGAAACCAAAGTTATCGAGGCCCTGATCTGTGTTTCCCGAGATTACCGAATCCTCGATCGTTCGAGTTGATGCCCCGTCGCCCCCCGCAATTCCCCGTCCGAAGTTGTTAAGAATATATGAATTTCTTACGGTTACATGGTGGCCGCCTACACCGCCATTAACGTTTCTGGCGACCAGTGTATTAAGCATATCCAGGGTTGACGAAACCACACCGCCGCCATTATCAGTTATTGACGAATCGATAATTCTAAGAACACTTCCTGATTCAGCCCAAATGGTTCCCCAAATGCCTGTATTGTGATGTATATTCACGTTTGTCAGGCTCAGGGTCGAGTTCAGGCCGTAAACCGCAGATCCATATCCACCGCTTGTAAAAGGATTAGTAAAAAACGCCCTGTTATTCAGCAGCTCCATATTCGCAAGGTTCGCCGTACTGTTTCTTACACGTACAGCACCCCCATACGCTTCCTCATAGGTTGGCCCGACATTACCGTCGCGAAATTTCATTCTCGACAGATTCACTGTGGCGCCCCCAAATATGTCGAAGATCCGCCCTGCGTTGTTGCCACTGATCGTTATGAGATCCGAATCGGTACCGATGATGGTCAGATCCTTTGTAATGTTTATATGGCCTAGGGTAAGGGTGATGGTTTGAGGGGAATCGAAAAGAGATGAAAACAGTATTGTGTCGCCGAACGCTGCTGCGGAAACGGCTTCGCGGAGTGAGCAGTCGGTGTCGCAAATGCCGTCGTTGGTGTCTGGCACCTTTGTAACGGTCAACGTTGCGGCATATCCGTCAATTGCCGTAAAGGCACAAACAAGCAGCAATAAGATTAGAATTTTGGCTAAGGGAGACGACATCGTTTTTGTCGGAAATTATTTTGCCAGTCCGCTGCATACCAAATTCCAAATGTTTCGGCGAACGTCTTCAGAATATGAGGAGATTCAAGGTCAACACCGAAACTATCCATTTGATTAGTGAAGAGCTGAGCATTTTTTGCTGGCCCTTTCAAGGAGAGTAGCTTCTCAACGGATACATCGAACTAAAAAGTAGGTCGGTGCAAGCGTTTGGGAAACCCGCGCCCCGTGATTTGAAAACACGCTAAAGATAGCATGAAATCGTGGATTGTCAAGAGTAAAAGTTACAGAGAAATGCGGGGTCTGACCTGCAATTTTGCCGCCGTCGAAGCTGTTCTCGGAATGTCCCGAAATGATTTCTACGGCTCCGGCAAGAACGCTCAAGCCGTAATGGCAAAAGAGGTCCTCATCCTCACCGGCCGCCAAACCGGTGCAAGTTTCCCGCAACTAGCCAACCTCACCGGCCTCGACCCCTCAACCGTCAGCCGCCGCTACGAAGCCGCAAAACGAAAAGCACGCTCGGATACCAAATTGGACTCTGCAAAAGGGCTTACGACCAATAAATATTGCACAATTGCAAGTCTGACCCCGTCTCTCTTTGACCCCGTCTTTTTGAGCCCTTCTCTCTTCCTGTCCTCAGTCTCTGAACGTCTGATGGCACGGCCAGCCATTTTCGAGTAGTCGGGAATGAGCTGATTAGGTTTCATGTAGCAAGGCTTACCTTGCACGAATAGATGATGGCGATCGCCTTATACAGGCGGTGCGATATTGAAAGCAGATCTAACTATTTAAGAAAAAGGAGGCGGGCATGTTTTATTGTCAAAAAACTCGAATCCTAAACTCAAAAAACACCTCTGACGGTGTGGGAGACGGTAGTGCGCTTTGACTTGACACGTATCTTCATAGATGACCCCATTCTTATGCATTTTCGTTCATTTACACCTGCGGCGGCTGTTGCTGCAAAACACCGGCAATAAAGCAGGCCCGGCCCCATTCTTCCCCGCGTGTCCCGGGAAACGCTGAGAAGTTCAATTTATTTACCGGTGCTCAGAACCTTGGCTATAGATGAGCTCAACTCCCGCCTCACGGGCTAAATTAGACGAATATGCTACGAATTCGGCTTCCTTCTCTCCCGGAGGGTATTTGCAAACCACATCAATGATTATCCTCCGACCCTTTGCCTCTGGATATGCTTGAAATATTTCGCCACTCTCGATAAATCGAAGATACGAATTCAATTTATCTTGAAGTATAACGAGATGCCCCGGCGAGTCTTTGTCCCACTTCAAATGATCCGAGACGGTTAGCCTTACAGCTCCCGTTTCATTAACAATGCTAACAAAGTCGACAAGGTCTTTTTGCTCGACTGACATATATCTACATGCCTCCCTCTAATTTGGTCTGACCACATTCACGACGGTGCCGGCTGGGATACGAGTTCCAGAAGAAGAACGGGGTCAATCCTGCAAAACTGCAATTCTGGCACGATATTCATTTGCAACACGATCCTTTGCAAAAGAGATCTTGCTGTCGAGTAGTAACTTCTCTCTGGCAGCGTCGTTCCTGCGGCTCATCGTAGAGGTGTCGAGGTCTATGATGCTTGAAAGATCGCTCAAGGTAGCTCCCTCATCGACGCCGGTCAGTATGAAGACTTCTTTTGCCATGACAGCTTTGGCGGTCTTACCTCGACCGCAGAACTTGTCTCTCGACAATCCGAAAACTGCTTCGATCGATGCGATCAAGGCTTCGGCGTCGAATGGCCGGTTGTCTTTTTTCAACTTTCGTTTGGTACGTTTTGCGACCGTGCCGATGCGATGGATAGTGTCGTCAACAAACTCTTCCGAACCGAGAACACCGTTTTCGGCGGGCGAGTCCACCTCTACCGGAGATTCAAGACGCCGGAGCGTCATGTTCGGCTGACTCCTTCTGCATTCTTGGCCTTTAGATACTGATTTCGCACTTTATTTTCTGGGCCGTTTCCAACTTTCTCAAAAAAATTTCCAACTTCTCTTTTACCTCGCGGCTGGGTGCATCGGCGGCAATCAAAGTACTTTTTGTCCATCTGAATTCCACTAATCCCCCCATCCGTCTTATCTCATGCACGACGAAATCCCATTCGCCAATATCTAAAAACCATATTCTATATGTAGTGTGACCACTCGCGCTGACTATTCGGTTAATAACATATTTTCTTCCATTGGCTGATTTCGTTTCTACCTGGTCACCCAGCGCCAATTGATACGCAAAAAAAGGAATACAACAAATTTCGAAAAGCCTTTCGGAAATCTGTCTTGCCCAAATCTGCTCCCACTCCACTAAGTCCGTAATGTCCAGTTCAGTAATATGAACGGCAATGATGAAATTTGACTTCTCCCGCCACACTGGGAAATCGTGCGTCACAATTTTCTTCGTATCAATTTCTCCACTCATCATGATTTGGGTTTCCAGTGTCAGGCTTGCGTTTCTGCGGTTCTAACATTTGGATGTAATTTTAACATAAAAATAGAGCTCAAAAATGGAATTTGGGGGCCGATCCGGGGGCATTCGAATCGGGCCACAGGTAACTACTGGCTGGCATCCGTAACCTGCTTATACAGTTCATTTACGAGACAAATCTGGTTTTGGGAAAATCATTTTCCCAAACGGAAAACCGTTTTCCCGGCAGTTAAGAGCTTGTCCCGTCCGGACAGATCTTTTCCCGTTGGGTAAGCGGCTTTTCTGTCGCGAGAGTGCGGAACTCGTCGGAAAATGGTTTTACTGACAGGAAAATGGTTTTCCGGACGCAGAAGATGACTTACCCGGCAGGAACCGGCTTTACCGACAGGAAAAAGGCTTTACCGACGTTTTAGGAGTTGAATTGTCGGGGGAGATGGCGTGCCGACAGTCCGGCGGTTTTTCGGACGGTTGTCGCTTTGGATCGTGGGAAAAGCTCAAACGCGGGCGTATGCGGTGCTGACACGAAGTATCTGCACGCAAACAACGCCCTTAATGCGTGCAGGCTTCTGCATGCCGCATTCTGAATTGAGTAGTTTGGTATCCTCAGCGTCCACTGCGGCCTCCGCGTTGAGAACCCACCCGGTTCTGGCGTCACAATACCGCCAGTGTTGCGGTGGGCCCGCAACCGCCGCAGGTGGTACTGACTTTTTCGCGTTATTCGCGGGCAGATTAACCACAACCGTTAAGAACCCACCCGGTTCTGGCGTCACAATACCGCCAGTGTTGCGGTAGGCCCGCAACCGCCGCAGGGTGGTACTGACAAGAGCGACCCGTCTGCGTTCGGGCCGCCCGTTACGGGAGGCGGTTCTGACAGGGCTCGTCTGCTTTCCCAGTGGCCGCCGGGTTAAGAAACTGTTCACGAGTAGGCACAGTTAAACTGTTCCAAAACAATACATTATCCATTTTACCGTTCTGATGGGGTAGTTATAATGGAAAATGAAATAGACAGGGACCGTTTGCCTTACATTACTTAAGATCTGATCTTCAAAAATGCATCACTTAACCTATGGTGAGCTGATCCGCGTTAATCGAAATTTTCGCAATTTGCTTGCAGGACAATTTATATCCGAGCTGGGCAATTGGTTCAATTTCATTGCGGGCCTCGGATTGGTCCGCCTGGTTTCTGATGCCTCTCCGCAGGCGGCCGGGCTATTGTTCGTTTGCCGCATTTTGCCGTTCGCTCTTTTTTCACCGATAGCAGGAACCTTTGTCGACCGGTTCTCACGACGAACCGTGATGATCGTTTCCGATCTGTTACGGGTTGCGATCGCGTTAATTTTTCTTTTCATAACAACGGCTGATGATCTGTGGATCGCTTATATCGCTACCGCTCTGCTTTCGACCTTTGGTGCTTTCTTTGAAGGTGCCAAGAATGCGGCTGCTCCGAATTTGACCGGTAAAGAAGGCCTTTTAGCCGGCACGGCGCTGATGTTTTCTACGCGGTTTTTGCTGATGGCGATCGGATCCGCACTCGGAGGCTGGGCGGCATATTTGTTTGGTTACGAGATCGCCTTTGTCATCAACGCCGTCTCATTCCTGATATCGGCTTATACCGTGTGGCTGATCCCGGAAGATGCGGTTACCGAGAAGACCAAGACGGCCAGATTGCTGGCACGGCGAGACGAGAGACGCGAGACAAGAGAATCATTTTGGTGGGAACTGAAAGAGGGTTTCAGGTATGCACTCGGTAACCGGTTCGCCCTGACCATTTTAATAATGAACGTGATTTGGGCCACCGGCGGCGGGGCGATCAATATCGTCTTTGAGCGGATGGGCGGTGTCTATTATGCGGCCAAACAATCATGGGATCCTGATCTGGCAGTCTCGATACTATGGACGGCAAGTGGATTTGGCCTGTTTGTGGGAATGATAATCGCACGGCGGACATCAATATATTTTGACCGAAAGGGCACCACCAGAGCTTTCATTGGTTGGTCGCTGATCATCCATGGCATCTTGTTCGCGTGCGCCGGATTTATGCCGACTCTCTTGCTCTTTGCACTTTTCACAATGGTTTCACGCGGGATCATTGGTGTTGAGTATGCTTTGCAAGAAACGATGTTCCAGCGGAGTTTGCCGGATCATATCAGGGGCAGGATCTCGACGCTCGACCGGGGAGCGGAACTGGCAATGTTCAGCCTTTCCAGCTATGTGGGGGGCGAATTGATGCTTTATATCACGCCGCAGACCCTGACAATTATTTCCGGGGTCTTGTCAGCAGCCTCGGGCATTGTGTGGTTTATACGCGAAAAGGGGCGAAGCGTTGTCACGCAGTAATTATCACTGCCTTTGTCCCGGTGAGCTCCGAAAAATCTTTTGAATAGATCGTCTCGACACGGCGAATGCGGCCGATCGTGGAAACGATATCCTGTGTCTGCAGAAAGCCGTTTTCAACATGAGCGATCACCCAGCTATTGATATGCGATGCTCGTCGGAGAGTCTCTTCGAGAAAATGCAGATATTGTGATTTTGTCTCGGTTGCTGCACCAAGCTGCCCTGCCATACGGGATTCAAGATCTTTCCAAAAATCATTGCCTCCTCTCAGCCATTCCTCGCTCCATGAAGATCGCCCCAATAAACCTCTTATGGTTTGTGTGTGTGGCGGAGGCAGACGAAGAAACATCAGATCAGTGAAGGTTTCCGAGATAAATGTATTAGGGGCTTCATTCTGACAACTGTTATTTTGCCGATTGTTGTACGGTTGCGGTTGGATCGACCAAAGGCGGCGAAATACGTTTGAAAGCGGTTGTTTCAACTCACGGTTATTGTCCGAGAACGAAAAAACATATTCACCGGCGGCGATAGCGATAGTCGACGCCATTGCTCGCGAAAGCGGCGACTGAAGATGATCTATCCTCTGCCGGACATTATCAAACCACCATGCGTCTGACTCGCTGAACCAATCCGCCAAGGCAGGATTGTGCAGGCGATACCCGGGAACGTAAGCGTCCTCGAGTACAATGTTTACCTCGTCTGCGGAGAGGCCTTCGCCGCTGTTAGCTATCGCGGCGAGGCCGCGTACCCATGCCGACTGCATCGGATCATTTGCGGCAACACGAACATCCCAACGCTTCAGATAATTGCCAAGAGTCGGGCGATCCGTAAATGGAAGTGCAATAGAGGTAAACGCTAACCGCCGAAGTATGTTCAGATCAAAGGCGAGCCAACTTTTGAATGGGATGTGAGATCGATCGTGCATTATTCGCTTATAAAATAGATATCGAAATTCAAGCTGCCTGGGATCTATTTTCGGCCCGAGATGATCTCGTGTCCAGGATCGTAAGCATGGCCTTAACGATGGCCGGGTCGAATTCTATGCCTGCCCATTCAATCAAATATTTCCTGACTTCGGCAGCGGTCCATGCCCGACGGAACGGCCGGTCAGATGTAAGCGCCGTATATGTATCGGCAACTCTCAATATGCGGGCGGCTACAGGTATTTGTTCGGCAATGAGTCCATCCGGGTAACCGGCTCCATTCCACCACTCATGATGCCATCGGACCAGGAGCTGAACCCCGCGCGGCAATCCCATCTTTGCTGTTTCCTGTTCTCCGATAACGGGGTGGCGCTCCAGGTCAAGCCGTTCCTCAATACTTAGTCTGTTAGCAGACCTGATATATTGACGGTTCATGGTCAACTCGCCGATGTCATGTACCAGGGCGGCCTGTTGCACAACAAATCGATCTTGCGATGCGAGGTTGAAAAAAGCTCCGATCGCATCGGCAATTTGAGCCATTCGATGGCCATGCGCGTGTGCGTACCCCTCGAATTCATCCACCTGTGGCGAAATTCGCAGTACTTTCTCATCAAATTCCAGCCTTTCGGTGAGAATGTTTTGCATCCCAATAGTTTGGCGTCTTTGCGGACAAGTTTCAAGCTGGCAGCCGGAGATTCCACTAATGAGCGATCTTTTGCGAAGATTCTATTTCTGCAGCTTATCAAGCAAAGCACGGGCTTCCTTATTACTCGGAAATACCTCCAGAAGGCGAGTTAGCTCGCCCTCGGCCCGCTTCAAAAGATTGTAGTGAACAAAAAACTCGGCAAGCAAAATACGAAATGTCGGGTTTCCCGGATCAAGCTTAAGAGCAGTTTGCATTTCGTTTTCCGCCTTGTGCCTCTGCTTTTCATCTGTGGACAAAGCCTTGCCATAATAAGCATGATAGCGTGCATTCCTGGGGGCGAAATGAACAGCCCGGGCAAGAAACGGAAGAGAGCTCTCATTTTCGCCATCCATCAGCAGGCTAAATCCAGTTTCGAAGTTTTGAGCCGCTTGATCTGCCTGGATCTGGGATTGGCCAGTATTTCCAGTTGCGGTTTGTTTCTCCCGGTCCGCAATTTCTTTTCGCATCCGATAATCATATATCTCGCGTGTTTCCGGGTTTTTCAAAGTTTCGTGTGCCTGAGCCAGTTCGGTGAACGCTTTCTGTATGCGCCTGAGGTTCTCGCCTCCTTCGGAATGATACCGGTCAGGGTGGAAATTCTTTGCCAGATAGAAGTATGCGCGTTTGAGCTCATCTGCCTCGGCTTTGATGTCGACGCCGAGGATGTCGTAATAGGTTTGAGCACTTTCCACTTGCTCCAGATAATCTTCGAGCGAGATAGTGATATCGGGTTCGCTCGGCGGCGCGTCATCCGCGATAGGCTCGACCTCTTTAACGTCAGGCTTAGATATTTCCAGGTGCTTAGCTTCTTTCTTCAGTTCAAGTTTTGCACCCCGCATCAATGCGATCTGAGGCTCTGAAAATGCGGGCTGCGCGGCTTTTCTGCTGATCAGGCCGGCGATCCACAACACATAGAGCGCATGTAGTGCCTGTGATTCAGGCATGCCTGCGAGACTGACAATTTCGGCAGCAGAAACCGGAGATTCAGGGATCCGCGAGAGAATAAATGATTCGTGTGGATGTAGCGGTACATCGATGCCTGGTTCAGCCAGCTTTGATATAGAATTATCAAGGCTCCGGAATCGTGATAGCACGTGGTCAGCGGGCAAGCAGCGAGCGTAGTCAACTGATACCGCTTGTATATTTATCTCAAATGATAAACCGTCCCTTATCCGCATCAATGAACTGAAAGTCCATTCGCCCTGGTTCCAGGACAATGCTTCAATAATGATATCTGCGATCTGCTCGACGAATAGCTGGTTACGCTCATTATTCTTCAAAAGGCCATTTTCTTCTAGAAACCCCGCAAATTCGAAATCGTGGGAATAATTTGGGATCTTTAATACGTCATCCTTTGTAAGTCGGTTACGCTGTAACATTATTTCGTACAGACGCGAGCTGCGGGCATTCGAAACAGCAAAAACGATCCTTCCGGCCTTAAAATAGAAAACAGATTTCTTTTCTTTGTCAGCCAGGCGCAGGCTCCCGTTCAGCCGTGCCTGCCGTATCTCGGTTATGAGTTCGACAAACGGATGTGTAAAAAAATTACCTTTTATCTCGAGTTCAGTTTGCGGGGTCATTATGCGGAACGCTTTTCGGAGGGCCTACTTAACGAGGCTATTAGATGATAACAAATTCAGGTCCCAAAAGTTAAGACCTATTTTTAGCGTTTTGAATTGCTATTTGGTAGCATTTGAACAATTTCTGGCCTAAATAAATGGGAAGTGATATTACAATCCGGGATTGTTCGACGCTGGAAGAACTTTCGGAATGCGTGCAGATACAGCGAGAGGTATTTGCACTGCCCGAATGCGAATTGTCGCCTGTAAGGCATTTTGTGGTGACAAAAAATGCCGGGGGCTTTGTGTTAGGTGCGTTTGACGGCGAAAGGATGGCCGGTTTTGGCCTAAGTGTTCCTGCATTTTTGCGGGGCGAGCGGGCATTTTATTCGCACATGACCGGCGTTCGGGCTGAGTATCAATCTCGCGGTATCGGAGCAATGCTCAAATGGGCGCAGCGTGATAGGGCTCTCGGCGAAGGTGTCAGATATATCAAATGGACGTTTGAGCCGGTAAAGGCAAGAAACGCATACTTTAATCTGGAAAAGCTCGGTGCCATCATTTGCGAATATCAACCAAACTTTTACGGAACCGATTATGCAACGGCGGGTAATGCCATTGGCCTCGCCAGCGATCGTCTTTTTGCCGAATGGCATCTCGATAGCCCCAAAGTCACCGCCCTCGCCAAAGGTGAAAATTATCTCGAAGAAGGGCAGCCGGAGGTTGAGATCTCGATAATGGATGACTGGCCTGGCCTGGTGGCGGCTGACTCTGCGGCCGCTTTGGCGGAACAAAGCCGGATCAGGGCCGAATTCGAGGCGGCGTTTAACAGGGGCTTGGTTGGCCGGGGATTCAGACGCGACACCGGCCGGCCGACGTTCCTGCTCTACACAGAATAGTTATGTCGATTTTTGAGATCGATTCAAATATAAGAAAGGCCAGGACGCTCGATTCAGCGTTCTATACTGAAGAACGATATTTCAAATCGTCACTCGAACGGATATTCGCGAGGACGTGGCAGTTTGTTGGCCATGCTGATGAAGTCACAAGCCTAAAACCGGTTACGCTGCTGCCCGGGTCTCTCGATGAACCTCTGCTGCTGGTCAATAATGGTGAAACACATTGATTGCCTCTCAAACGTCTGCACACATCGCGGGAAGATACTTGTAGAAGAGTCGTGTGAAGCAAAGCTGATACGCTGCGGGTACCACGGCCGGAGGTTCTCTCTGGAAGGGAAGTTTTTGTCGATGCCCGAATTCGATGGTGTAGAGGATTTTCCCTCGGAAAGCGATAATTTGCGGCAAGTGCCATTTCGGAACAGGGCCGGGTTTATGTTTGCGTCGATCGACCCGGTCGCCGAATTTGAAACATTCGTCGATGACGCGGCTGTCCGACTCGAAGATGTAGAGCCGCAGGGCTTGGCCCTCGCATCAACCAGGGAATACGAAGTGAACGCCCACTGGGCTCTGTATTGTGAGAATTATCTCGAGGGTTTTCATATCCCCTATGTTCACCATTCGCTGAATGAGATCGTCGATTACGGCAGTTACACGACCGAGACTTTTCGCTACTCGAGCCTGCAGACGGGGTTTGATGACGCGGGCGACATTGCCGCCCGATATTTGTTCATCTTTCCGAATACAATGTTCAATTTCTATCCGTGGGGTATCTCGGTAAATGTTGTGAGGCCAATTTCGCCATCAAAGACTGTTGTCGAGTTCCTAACCTATGTCCGCGACGGTGCTCAGATGGACAAAGGTGCAGGCGGTGATCTACACGGTGTTGAACTAGAAGACGAAGCCGTGGTCGAAAGCGTTCAAAAAGGGATCCGCTCGCGATTTTATTCTCACGGACGCTATTCGCCAAGCCGCGAACAGGGAACGCATCACTTTCATCGGCTGATCTCAGAATTTATGGGTTGATTTGGGGTATAACCACGGTTATACTAAGCCTATGAAAACAGCAATTTCAGTCCCGGACGAGGTTTTCCAACTGAGCGAACGCCTTTCACGAAAACTCAAAGTCTCCCGGAGCGCAATTTTCGCAATGGGAGTTAAAAAACTTGGCGAAGAGTTGGACGACGAAGATATCACTGCACAGATCAACGCGGTCTGCGCCGACGTTGATACTTCGATAGATCCAATTTGGATAAACTCTCAGATCCGAGCTTTACCTAAAGAAGAATGGTAATAGAACGCGGCGAAATTTGGTGGGTTGATCTGCCGGAACCAAAAGGCTCAATGCCTGGTTTTCGTCGTCCGGTCGTCATCATACAGTCGAATAAGTTCAACCAGAGTAATTTGGCAACGGTGGTCGCCGTTGTTATTACCTCAAACTTGCGGCTTGCTGAGATGCCCGGCAATGTCCAACTTAGCTCGAAAAACAGCGGGCTCAAGGTGGATTCGGTTGTAAATGTTACCCAGATCGTTACGGCTAACCGATCGGACCTCATCGAAATGTCGGGAGTGCTCTCACAAGGAACGATAGATAAGATAGACAAGGGAATTCGCTTGGTTTTGTCACTATGAACGAGACGCCGGCTACTGCTGCAAAGGAAATTGGGTTGTTGCGTTCAGAGATAGAGCGGCATAGTAATCTGTATTATCAAGCGGATTCGCCTGAGATATCAGATTATGAATTTGATCAATTGCTCGCTCGGTTGAATGAACTTGAGACCGAGAATCCGGAACTGATCACACCCGACAGCCCGACGCAGCGGGTCGGCGGCAAGGCCGCGAGCCTAAAGCCCTTTAAGCATACGGTGCCGCTGATGTCGCTCGATAACTCCTACAGTCTCGACGATCTCAAGGCGTTTACCGAAAGGTGTGAGAAATTGGCCGAGGGCCGCAAGCTCGATTATGTTGCCGAACTAAAGATCGACGGCCTAAGCGTTTCTCTGCATTACGACAATGCAATACTCACTGTAGGTGCGACACGCGGGGACGGCAGTACGGGCGATGAGGTCACTCAGAACGTTAAGACCATCAGGACGATCCCGTTGCGTCTCAAGCGCGATGCTCCCGCACATGCCGAAGTCCGCGGTGAGGTTTTTCTGTCGCGGTCGCAGTTTCAAAAGATCAATGCAGAGCTCGAGATGCAGGGCGAGAAGACGTTTGCTAACCCGCGAAACTGTGCCTCGGGAACGCTGCGAATGCTCGACTCGGCCATTGTGGCATCGCGCCGGCTCGATATGTTCCCGTATGACGCGTTCACCGGCCGGCAGAAGATGTTCCCGACACATTGGGAAAATTTCGAATGGCTTGCAGCCAACGGGTTTAATGTAAATCCGCACCGGGCTCTCTGTGCCAATTTCGAGGAGCTCTCTGCCTTTATTGCCGAGATGGAAACGGTTCGTGACTCGCTTGACTATGAGATAGACGGCGTTGTCGTAAAGGTCAATTCGACGGCGCTCCAGGACGAGTTTGGCACGACGACAAAATCTCCTCGCTGGGCCATCGCTTACAAATATCCCGCTCGGCAGGCGACGACGCGTTTGCTGGATATCGGCATACAGGTCGGCCGCACCGGTGCACTGACGCCGGTCGCATATTTGGAACCGACCTTGTTGGCAGGCACGACCGTTGCCCGGGCGTCGCTGCATAATGAGGATGAGATAAAGCGGCTCGATCTGAAGATCGGCGACTATGTGCTGATAGAGAAAAGCGGTGAGATCATCCCGCAGGTGCTGCAAGTCGTTACGACAAAACGCGACGGCAGCGAGAGGGAATTTGAGTTCCCGGACAAATGTCCCGTTTGCGGCTGGGACGCGGTCCGGCCCGAGGGCGAGGCCGTCCGCCGCTGCACGAACCCCGAATGCCCTGCCAAGCTAAAGGCCCGCATCCAATATTTTGCCTCACGCAAGGCAATGGATATCGAGGGCCTCGGCGAGGTGCTTGTCGAAATGCTGGTCGACAAAGACATGATCCGCGATGTCGCCGATCTTTATTCGCTGACAGTTGAACAGATCTCGGGCCTGGAGCGGATGGCGGAAAAGTCGGGTACAAACCTGATCGATCAGATCGAAGCGAGCAAACAGCGCGGGCTGCAGCGGCTGCTTTACGGCATCGATATCAGGCACGTAGGCGAGCGTTATGCCAAGATACTCGCCAATCATTTCCACAGTGTTGACCGGCTGGCGGCAGCGTCCGTTCAGGAACTGGACGATATTCACGAAATAGGCCTTGCTGTCGCCGAAAGCGTTTACGAATGGTTTCGCGACCCGGCCCATATCGATCTTGTGCAGCGGCTCCGAGAAGCCGGCGTCAAAATGGAAATGGACGCCTCGGCGACCGCCAGCCTCGACGAACGCTTTGTCGGCAAGACATTTGTTCTGACCGGCAAACTCGAAAACTATACGCGCGACGAGGCCGCAAAACTGATCGAGGAACGCGGCGGACGTGTGTCTTCGTCTGTCAGCAAGAACACCGATTTTGTCGTCGCCGGCAGCGACGCGGGTTCAAAGCTGGCAAAGGCCGAGGCACTTGGTGTTACGGTTCTTGATGAAGAGCGTTTCGCGAGATGGTCGGGAGTGAAACATGATCCCACTTCTCTCGATGACCGAGACCTTGAAAGATTTTGTGGAGCGTGTAGACAAGCTCGGTATTGACTACATGGTTACAGGCTCAGTTGCGATGAGCGTCTACATAACAGCGAGACTGACCATGGACATTGATGTTGTAGTAGAGATCCGCCCGGCTGATGCCGAACGGTTTTCCAACCAGTTTTCCGATGGCTATTACGTAAATCCCAATTCGATCAGGCGGGCGATAGACCATCAATCAATGTTCAATATTGTAAGCCTCGCAAACAGCGTGAAGGTTGACTGTATTCCACGCAAAAGTGACGAGTTCTCGAAAGAACGATTTCGAAGGCGCAAAATGGCGACCCTTGACGGGGTTGAGTTTTGGGCAATTACCAAAGACGATCTGATATTGGCAAAGCTAATTTGGGCCAGAGAATCACATTCAGAAATTCAATTTCGGGATATTTCAAACCTCATGGACTCAGGCTATGATAGAGAATATGTCGAAAGCTGGCGAGGCAAGTTAGGTCTAAACGATGCCTGGGCAGCGTTGAATAAATGGAAGATACAAGCGGCGAAATAAAAAAGGTTCAGCAGCAGATCTGGATGAGCTTTTCTGAAAGTGAACGACTTTATAAATGTGCTGAGCTTTTTGAACTGGCAAAGCGTTCCGTAGAGGCTCGACTGCCTGCCGGATTGTCGGATGATGAACGCAATAGGAGAGTGTTTAAAGAAATCTATGGCTTTGATCTTCCCGACGGGCGGGAAAGGACTATCGAGTGAACGTGACGACCGCTTCAATTGAACATGCATTGCAGGCCGTTAAGAAAAAATGGTCGTTCGAAACCGTGAGGCCCAATGAGCCGCTGTCTAGAGAACTTGTTATAGAAGCGTTTCAGCGGATGGGACTGGAACCAACACAGGAGCTTATTGAGGTTTTTACAGTTCTGAACGGGTTCCATGAGGGCTACATGGACGACGAGTGCATAGAGTTTTGGTCATTGCCTAAAATTGTTGACAAATATAAAAAAGGCTCTGATCTGGTTGCATTTGCGGATTTTCTAATTGATGCCCATCGATACGCATTCGCTGTCGGCGTTGAACCCATTCCCGTTTATATGGTTTGTGGAAAGCTCGCAGGGGACAGAATTGCTGACTCGATAGCCGATTTCTTCCAGCGGTACCTGTATGATCCGAGCTCGATCGTTTAGAAATAATAAATCTTATGAATGACTTTTTTACAGCAGATGTGTCCGCGGTTGATCCCGAAGTAAGCAACGCAATTGACGACGAGGTGCGGCGGCAGACTGATGGGCTGGAGTTGATCGCTTCTGAGAATTTTGTTTCCGAGGCCGTTTTGCAGGCGATGGGGACGGTGTTTACGAATAAATACGCCGAGGGGTACCCGGGCAAGCGTTATTATGGCGGGTGCCAGTTTGCCGATGTTGTCGAGAATCTGGCGATCGACCGGGCCAAAGAGTTGTTTGGTGCCGAGCATGCCAATGTTCAGCCGCACAGCGGGGCGCAGGCGAATATGGCGGTGCTGCTGACCGCGCTTGATCACGGCGACCAGATATTGGGGATGAACCTCTCGCACGGCGGGCATCTGACGCACGGGCATCCGCTGAATTTTTCGGGGATAAATTACAAGGTCGCCGACTATGGCGTAAACCGCGAGACCGAGCAGATCGATTATGACGAACTGCAGCGGATCGCCGAAGAAAGCCGGCCAAAACTGCTGATCTGCGGTGCATCGGCATATCCGCGGACAATTGATTTTGCGCGGATCGGCGAGATCGCCCGCGGTGTCGGAGCAAAAGTGATGGCGGATATCGCCCATATCGCCGGTCTAGTCGCGACGGGGCTGCATCCGTCGCCGGTGCCGCATTGTGAATTTGTCACGACGACGACGCACAAGACTTTGCGGGGCCCGCGCGGGGGTATGATCCTGTGCCGCGAGGAATTTGCCGCCGACCTCAACCGCAGCGTCTTTCCGGGCGTACAGGGCGGGCCGCTTGTTCATATTATCGCTGCCAAGGCCGTTTCGTTCGGCGAGGCCCTGCGTGATGATTTCAAAGCATATCAGCAGCAGATCGTCGCCAACGCCAGTGCTCTGGCGGAAACGCTCAGTGCCGCCGGCCTCCGGCTCGTTTCGGGCGGGACCGATAACCATCTGCTGCTTGTTGACGTGTTTATGGACGGCAAAGGCATTACCGGCAAGGCGGCCGAAAAAGCGCTCGAGGCGGTCGAGATCACCGTAAATAAGAACACCATCCCCTTTGACACCAACAAACCGTTCATCGCCTCGGGCATCCGCCTCGGCACGCCGGCACTCACGACCCGCGGGATGAAAGAGCCGGAAATGAAACTTATCGGCGAGATGATCGCCGCGGTTATCAGCGAACCTGAATCAGAAGAGGTAAAGACCCGCGTCCGCCGCGACGTAGCCGAGCTAACCGCCAAATTCCCGATGTACCCAACAAGGCTTAAGACGGCGGCGACCGGGTCGTGATCAGCGAGTAGCTGTGAAATAGATCTTGCCCGCGAATTAGGCGAAAAAGTGCGAAAAGAGGAATTTTTTTACGCGGAAACAGTAAAGTGCGCTGATAGAGGAGTCAAAACCTCCTGCGTCCGCGGGGCGGACGGATCGCCCCCCATGTTCCAATGATCCGATTACCGCATACAGTGGCCGAGTTTTTCCCGTCCGCTCACGCAGACGGTTCTGACAAGAGTGTTAAACATCACCCCGAATCTGCCGCCGGTAGAACGGCTATAACAGTGGTAGAGCCTCTAAAACACTGGTAGAACGACTCCCAAGGGAAGAAAGGCTCTATATTTTCTTTGGAGCCTCTTCAAAAAAATTGGAATGATTTTATTAATAATATAGAGACCGTCTACAGAAGAAAGTCTCTATATAAGAAATAAAACCTCTTTACCAACAATAAAACGGCTCTACCGGTATTAAAATTGTTCCCCCAACGGCGAAACTCAATAAACACCGCCATTCGCATTTCGGAACCTGCCCGGTTTTAGGTCCGGAAAAGTGTTAAACAGACTGGCGGTTATGCCGTCCCGCGAAGACAACCGCGGCCGCTCCCTGCCGGGCCGTTTTATCAGATAGAATTTAGCTCAAGCCGCAGGGCATTCTGTATTTGTTCGGCCTGATCGGGGTTGACCTTTGCTGCCGCTGCGTATTCCCGCCATTTTACTACCGCGGAGCGCACCTCGCCGATAATTGATTCGGCACGGCCACGCTTTAGTGACGCAACCTGGGCGCAGGCTTTGAGATCTTCGATGGCAAATTCGTCTCGTTTGCCGTTCACAGTCATCTGATGCGACGATGTCCAGGCTCCTGAGGGATTATAGCTATAGATCATGTCAAAAGCGGGGGCGAGCGTCCACGCTCCTTTTTTGTCCATCAGAAACGCTATGTTCTTTACATGATCGTCCTGATTTCTTGCCAGGATGTTAAAGACCATTCGTCTGAACTGTTCTTCGATAGCTGACATCGGCAATCTTAGCTGCCGCATGATCAACAGAGCCTGTTCGTAGCTGTAAGCTCCGGCAGCGTTAAAATCAAAATGAGCCATGCCGCATAGCGACTGCATGTGCAGTTTTTCGCCGCCGTCCAGACGGTCAAAACGCCTGGTCATAAAATGCCGGCGCCCATTTTCTTCGAACAGGCGGCATGGGCTCATATTGATCCCGGCTGCGGCGGCCATTTGGGAATAGGCATATTCGATCGCGCCGTACCCTCGCGGATCGTCGAGTTCCTTGTCCTTGTTGCCCGTTACACCGTCAAACTTCAGAAGCCAGTATTCAAATCCGTCACCCGCTTTGACCTGGCCCGACCTCACCTGGTTCGTTTTCGGGTTCCACGCGATCACGGCTTTTGCACGGGCTCCGCCGGCCGATGTGCCGACCCGCAGTATGTCGGTCAGGGCATTTTGTGCCTCATCCTCTTTGAATGAAAGGTTCAGGCCGCTGCGGCTCGATAGCACCTCAGACGCAAGCTGGACGAGATTGTCGATATCGATCTTTTGTGCCTTGTTTGGCGTAGGCCCGATACTCGGAACGAACTCAAGTGCTCCCATGCCCCGGGAACCGGTGTAGCAGAGCCGTTCGACCGCATTAAAACTGTCGGGGCTTCGTCCCTGAGAGGCCAGCCATGCGTCGATGAGGGCATTGCCGAAATTGTCCGGGAGCGAATCGGCCAACAGGCCGGGCAGGCCGTGAAACGTATTACGCGGCAGTTCAGGAAACTGATAGATCGCATTGCCGAGCGGCATCGTGATCGGCGAAACCTCGATCTCGCTGCCGGCAAACTCGGGCGTGTATTGAAAGGCAGCCACGTCACTGCCGTCCTCGAGCGATACAGCCCCGATCGTTCGGCCCCACAATCTGACCTCTGCCAGGGTGGTCATTCCTTGTCACCCCATGTCCAGTTCTTTGTGCCCGAACGTTTTTTTGAAGCTCGTTGACGACGGCTGCCCTGACGTTTTAGCTGAGCGACAGGACTCGGTGCAGGAGTTGGAAAAACGGCCTCGAACCGCCCCAAAATTCCCAACGCCCGGCATAGGCGGATAAGATTTACCAACTGCACCGACTTGCCTGATTCGATCCGTTCAATGGTCGCTTTTGAGATACCTGCTTGCTCCGCCAATTCGGTTCGGATCAGGTTACGGTTCAAACGAAGGCTCTCAAGGCGGCTGCCTATTTCCTGAAGCACGACCGGATCTGTGATTTGATCGTCAAATCTCATAACACATCAAATATGATGCATTAGGTTGCAAAAGTCAATATAAAACCTGACTTCTGATGCGTTATGCGTAATTGGCCAAAAAAGGCAAGGTCAGATAGGAAGTAAAGAGGCTAACGATCATGAACAGGGATCCCAACGGACAAAAAATGCAGGTCTTAATCACCGTCCGGACCGTTTTCGGCGTCGAACTGGTCGAGGATGTCGCGGGCTTCGTCTGAGTCGAATTCGAAGGCTTTTTGTTCGAGGGCTCCGGCGGCGATGCTGGAGTAGAGCGGGTCGTCGAGCAGCGGCAGGATCGTTTGTATAGGCAGCATCGCGAGCGTTTCGTATGCAATGGCACGGACCTGAGGAGTTTCAGTTTGGCGGACGATCTCGGCTATCTCACCGGCCGAGTAACGCTCGGCGAGCAGGTCGGCGAGTTTGTCGAGACGGTTGTAATCGTTTTCCTTGATAACACGCTCGGCGAGTTGTATAAACACCTCGGCCGAGGCCGACTGGGCCTCGAGCACGCGGGCACAGGCATTGGCGAGTTCGCCTATTTCAGCAAGCTTTACGGCGTCTTTTCGGGTTTCTTTTGTGCGGGATTGCTCATCGAGAGCGGTAAGCAGGCGGCTAACTTCCCAATCGGCGTGAGCATCGTAGGAGAAATTTGTACCTTTGATATTTACGGGGGCTGAATTGCTTGTTTGCAATGCTCCGACGAGCATTTTCTTTGTCATGGGCCGCAAACCTTCCCAAACACTCGCAACCCTGCCGCCGAATTCTTTGATCATCATGTCAATTCGTTAAGTGTGCTATCCGAATATAAAGTTGTCAAGCCGAAGTTTTTGCTGTTAAGGCGTCACTGAGTCGTGACTCGACCCCGGCGAGAACGCTTTCGAATTCTGCATCATCCTCGTCGGCCTTTTCGAGCAAAGCGAATGCGGGCTCACCCAAATATCGTATCTCCCATGCAACGCCACCGGGCTTGGGCGGCCGAGAGAACCAGGCGGCGTCGATCGCGGACCCATGAACAGGGATGTCGCCAAACAGGCGCTCTTGGTCTGCACCGAGCTTTTCGCTCAATCGTGCAGAAAGCAAAACACGGCGTAAATTCCAGCCGTGTTTCGCATATGTTGCTATGATCTCGCGGATATTGTCCGAAGCTATCATTTTGCTTTGGCGTCTTTTTTCATCATCTCAGGCGGCGCCGTATTTGTAATGGGGATGGGGGCGTTTTTGTTCTGGTTCGTTGACGCGATCGGCACCATGGTGTTTGCGGCCGCATTGGCAGCCTCTTTTTCTTTCTGGGCAAGCCCCGGGCCCGGGCGACTGATAGCTGCCGGCGAACATATCACCGACCGCAAGCTTCCATCCGCCGTCTTCCTTGATGAACGGCAGGTCCTCCCAGCGGCTGTCTTTTGAGTTCCAGACCTCTACGGCACCCATGTCGTCCTTGATACGCTCGTCACGGATATTTGGCATCGTTTCGGAAAACGTAGTGGCTGTAAACCCGTTCTCATAAACCTTTTCGAGCGGCGTTTTGTTTCGCTCAGATGCCATCTTGCCAAACTCGATCGATTTTTTGGTGAGAACAGCTTTTATGGCCTCGGTGTCTTTGCTTTTTACCGCTGCATAGAGACTTTTATATGCCCCGGTGGGTGAATCCTCACCCGCACCCGGCGTCGGTTCCTGACACGCAGATCCGATAAAAGCGATCGAAAACGTAAGTATTGCCAGTAATGCGATCTTCATATTTTTGACGATGAAATAATTACCCGATACGGATAGTACATCTGGGAAAAGTATAGGTATCGCAGGAATAAAAGTAAATATGCCTGATTGTTTACTAAACCGCGCGGCGCCATTATTATCAAAGCGGCCATAGGGATCGTCGCCCGTTATGAAGACCTGTCCGCAATGCGGTACACAATACTCTGATGACACGCTGCGGTTCTGTCTGCAGGACGGATCGCCGCTGGGCAGCGATGCGTCCGGCACGCCGACAGCCGTGCTTGGCGAAAAAGAAACTGCTGCCGCACGTGATGCTGCACGGCGAGTGAATATTCCGATAGGTGATCCGGCCCCGTCGAACTGGCCGCCCAGTCAGGCTACCCAGATCGCCGCTCCTGCAACTACCAAAAAAGGCCCGAACACATTGATGGCCGTATTGCTCACCGCGGTTGGCATGTTGATATTGTTTGCTGTGGTGGGCGTTGGGGCGTTGATCTATTTCAAGGGCGGGCCTCAGATACCCGCTGGCAATTTTGTGGATAATTCTAAGCAGACGGATGACAACGGGAAGGTCAAAAAAAGCGAAATTTCGACTCCCTCAACGTCACCCACCCCCAAACCGTCAGGCCCGGCAAATACGCCCGTGACTCAACCTCCTATCGATGACGCACAGATCAGCAGCGAGGTGAGGGACCGGATCAACAGCTGGAAATCACAAAGCGAGGCTCTGAATGTGAACGCCTATATCGCTCATTACGCACCGGTGGTCGACTATTATTCTAAACCCGGTGTAAGCCGCGCCTACGTTCGTGCGGATAAGATGCGGGCATTCTCGCGGTACAGCTCGATCCGCGTCGATATATCAAATATGACGGTTACAGGCAGACCCATCGGGTGAGACGGCCACGGCAGTATTCGACAAGGAATGGGATTTCGAGGGCGACGGCAGTTCGTCAGGCAAGGTGCGGCAGATGATGCGGCTGCGGCTGATCGACGGCCAATGGCTGATAACGGCGGAAAAAGACCTTAAACTTTATTACAAGAATTAATATAGCGATCCAGATGAAAGCACTCAGATTTACGAATGGGAACTTGTCACTTTCCGAGGTTACGAGACCCGACAACAAGACCGAGGCCTTGATCCGCGTCGTTAAGTCCGGCATCTGCAACACGGACCTTGAGATCGTTCGCGGCTATGCGGGATTCGAGGGAACCATAGGACACGAATTTGTCGGCGTGGTCGAGCGTGCCGATGATAGGCCAGAGATCGTCGGCAAACGGGTCGTCGGCGAGATCAATGCCGGTTGCGGCACATGTGAGCTTTGCCTGGCTGGCGACCCCACGGCATTGCCCGACTCGGACCGTTCTTGGCATCGTTGGCCGGGATGGGGCACATGCGGAGTTTTTGCAGCTGCCGTCGCGAAATCTGCTTGTGGTGCCCGACAGTGTGAGCGATGAACAAGCCGTTTTTGCCGAGCCTCTGGCGGCCGCATTCGGAATAACCGAGCAGGTAGAGTTCACTCCCGAAACAATGGTCGCGGTCATCGGTGACGGCAAGCTAGGGCTGCTATGTGCGATGAGCCTCGTTTTGAGATCGCAAAATGTCACTCTCATTGGCAAGCACCGCTCAAAAGTCGCAATTGCAGAGAAAAGCGGCGTCGACGGAATTTTACTGGGGGAAATTACCCCGTCGATGACAGGAAGGTTTGATGTCGTCGTCGAGGCTAGCGGGTCCGAATCGGGTTTCGCAACGGCCCTCGATCTCGTCAGGCCACGCGGCAAGATCGTTCTCAAATCCACATTTCACGGGACTCCGACGTGGGCTGCTTCGCGGGTCGTTGTCGATGAGATAACGATCGTCGGTTCACGATGCGGCCGTTTTGGCCCGGCTCTAGATCTGCTCGCAGATGGGGCAGTACATGTCGAGGATCTTATTGATGACGAGTTGCCGCTCTCTGCAGGTATCAATGCAATGGGCCGCGCGGCCGAAACGGGTGTTCTCAAGGTGCTGCTGGCGATGGATCGATAACCGCGGCGAAAATCCCGCACGATTTTGGTATAATCTCAAAAGATAATTTTATTGCTAACATCTTGCTTTTACAGGAGAGCTCAGCCATGTTTGACCGACATCGATCGCTAAAACTTATAAAACAACGAGCTGCCATGCTTTGCCTGGCAACCCTTATCGCCGTAGCCTCAGCGGGGAATTTGATCGCCCAGCCCGAAAAGATCTCAAATTCATTTGCCGAGATCGCCAAACAAGTAGGCCCGGCCGTTGTCAGCATCGATGCCAAGAGCAAATTATCACAACCGGTCGCAAAAGGAACGACACCACCTGGCGACTCCGACGATATTATGGAGTTTTTTCGGCGCCAACTGCCTCAGCGTCCGATATATGCGGTCGGCAGTGGTTTTATTCTCGATAAGAGCGGTTATGTGATGACCAATGCCCATGTGATCGAAAACGCCGCTCGGATAACGGTGAAGCTGGATTCGGGTGAGGAGTATGAAGCGAAACTGGTGGGTAAAGACGACGAGACCGATCTTGCCGTACTGAAGATAGACACCGGCAAAGATCTGCCTTTTGTCAGGATGGGCGACTCTGATAAGGCCCGGGTCGGTGATTGGGTGCTCGCGATCGGTTCGCCTTTCGGTCTGACTAAGACCGTGACCGCGGGTATCATCTCGCAGACCCGCCGCGAGACACCTTATGCCACGCCGTTCCAGCGGTTCATCCAGACGGATGCGGCGATCAATCGTGGTAATTCGGGCGGCCCGCTTGTAAATATGGATGGTGAGGTGATCGGTATCAATTCACAGATCGCGACCTCGACCGGTGATTACAATGGCGTCGGTTTTGCGTTGCCGTCAGATGAGGCGGCCCATGTTTACACCCAGATCGTCAAGGAGGGAAAGGTAAGACGCGGTTATCTGGGAGCTTACCTTGATTCAGTAAAACCAGAGTTTACAAAAGTTTACGGACTAAAAGAGCCAGGCGGTGCGATCGTTACAGAGATCCGCGATATGAATACCGCGGCGGCTGTCGCCGGACTTGAAGTTGGTGACATTATCGTCGACTTTAACGGCCAGCACGTCGAGAGTGCCTCGGACTTGATCGAAAAGGTCGCGTCAACTTCGCCTGAGCGATCGGTCACCGTTGCCTTCCTTCGCGAGAACGGTGCCAATTTAGAGCGCAAAACGGCCACTTTACAGCTCGGCGAGCGTCCGGTCAAAAATCCTGGCGGTGACGACGATTCAGACCGCCGAAAGCTGCCGGTTGATGAAAAAGCAGAGGACCAAAAGCCGTTTGGCCTGACGCTGGCCGAGTTGACCCCTGCGCTCGCGGCAAACTATAAATTAGAGGGCCAAAAAGGCCTCGTTGTAAGAGCGATAAACCCGGCGAGCTTTATCGCAGATGTTAAAAATTCACTCGGTGGGGTGGCCCTTGGCGAGGGCGATCTTATTCAAAAGATAAACCGCGTCAGCGTCACCGACCTTAAGTCATTTACGCAGATCGTCGCAAGGCTGAAAGCAGGCGACCCTGTAGTCTTGTATGTGGCGACGTATAATCCGTCACTTGGCAATACGCAGTTGAAAATTGTGCAGTTTACGGTTAAATAAAAAGGAAATATCTTGATGAATACGCAGGACGGGGGAAAGCTTCGTCCTTTTTTGAATGAAAATATGGCAAAAGCAAAACAAGTGAAAGATAAGAAAACGGCACCGAAGAAGTATCACAACTACATCGGCGGCGAATGGGTCAAAAGCTCATCCGGCGAATGGTTCGACAATATAAATCCGGCGGATACGTCGGATATAGTTGGGCGTTTTCCGGTGTCGAATGAGGAGGACGTCAATGCAGCGGTTGCGGCGGCAAAAGCGGCGGCAACCAGGTGGCGACGGACACCGGCACCAAAACGGGCCGAGATACTGTTCACACTCGGTGAAATACTCCGTAAAAATAAAGACGAGTTTACTAAACAAATGACCCGCGAGATGGGCAAGGTCGTCAAAGAGGCAGGCGGCGACGTTCAGGAGGCTATCGATTGTACATACTACACCGCCGGTGAAGGCCGTCGGCTGCACGGGTTTACGACACCGGCTGAGATGCCGAACAAGTTCGCGATGTGCGTCCGCCAACCGGTCGGGCTGTGCGGGTTGATCACACCATTTAATTTTCCGATGGCGATACCGTCGTGGAAGCTAATACCGGCCCTCGTTTGCGGCAACACTGTCGTTATCAAATCCGGCGAGGATGTGCCGCTCTCGACCATAAACCTGGTTAAGTCCTGCGAAGAAGCCGGTATTCCCAAAGGCGTCGTTAATCTCGTCAATGGTTTTGGCGAGGCCGGTGCCTCGCTTGTAAATCACAAAGATGTCCGGCTTATCTCGTTCACTGGTTCGACATCGACCGGCCGCCTGATCGCCGAGGCATGTGCCCGCGATAACAAGATCGTCAGCCTCGAGATGGGCGGTAAGAACGCGATCATCGTCATGGATGACGCCGACATCGATAACGCCGTCGAGGGTTCGCTCTGGGGAGCTTTTGGCACCAGCGGACAACGCTGCACAGCATCGTCCCGGCTGGTCGTTCACAAAAAGATCTATAAGAAATTTTGTGAAAAGCTGGTCGAACGGGTCAAAAAGCTGCGTGTCGGCAACGGCCTCGACGCAAAAACCGAGGTCGGCCCGGTCATAAATCACCAGGCGATGGACAAGATCCTCGGCTATATTCATATAGGTAAGAATCAGGACAAGGCGACCCTCGCATGCGGCGGCAGCCAGTTGACCAGAGGTGATTACAAAAAGGGCTACTTTATCGAACCGACCGTTTTTACAGATGTTTCACCTAAAATGCGGGTCGGGCAGGAAGAGATCTTTGGGCCGGTAACGAGCGTTATCCCGTTCTCAACGCTCGATGAGGCTATCGACATCGTTAATGACGTAGCATACGGGCTCTCATCGGCGATCTATACGCAGGATGTGAACCAGGCATTCTATGCGATGCAGGAACTATATACCGGCATCTGTTATGTAAATTCGGCAACCATCGGTGCTGAGGTTCATCTGCCGTTTGGCGGTACAAAGGGCACGGGCAACGGCCACCGCGAAGCAGGCACACAGGTGCTGGATATCTTTAGCGAATGGAAATCGCTGTACGTCGACTATTCCGGCAAACTGCAGAAAGCGCAGATCGACCTGGTTGACATCTAGGCCGTCCGGCCCGGGCTTCCGGCCGCAGCAGATCAAATATGATCGAAGAATAGCGAGAGTGAATAATTGGGCGTCTCATGGGCGCCTTTTTTGTCCCCGAATCAAATGTCGACAGACATAATCATAGTTCTCGCGATCGTCGTGCTGACGGTAACTCTATTTGTTACTGAAAAGTTGCCGGTCGACCTTGTTGCCCTTCTGGCGATGGGGCTTCTGTTGATCTCGGGCGTTATTACACCGGCACAGGGGCTTGCCGGTTTTAGCAATACTGCCACGATAACTGTCGGGTCGATGTTTGTCTTGAGTGCTGCCCTGTTCAAGACGGGTTCAGTGAGCTTTCTCGGAACATTTGCCAATCGGGTGTTTAAGCGAGGCTTCTGGTTCGGCATTATCGCGGTGATGCTGATCGTCGGCTTGCTGTCGGCATTTATCAATAACACGCCGGTTATCGCGATCTTTCTGCCGATCCTTCTCGCCGTTTCGCGGGACACGGGCATCAGCGCCTCAAAGCTTCTTATGCCAGTGTCCTTTGCCTCGATGTTTGGCGGCGTCTGTACGCTTATCGGCACATCCACCAATATTCTCGTAAGTTCCATAGCCGAAGAGAATGGGCTGCGTCCGTTTTCGATGTTCGAGTTTACGCCGCTCGGCGTGATTATGTTCGGGTTTGGAATGGCGTATTTGCTTTTATTTGGCATTCGCCTGATCCCTGACCGGCGCGGCACGGGGGACCTTGTTGAAGAATTTGCGATGAACGAATACCTGACCGAGGTCGTTCTGCTGCCAGATGCGTCGTCGGTAGGTAAGGCGATCAGAGATGCGCCGTTGGTTCACGATATTGATATATCGATCCTCAATATTCGTCGCGGTACTGAGATCATCCAACTGCCGACTCCTGATGAGGTGCTTCAGGCCGACGACGTTTTGCTTGTCCGCTGCGATATCGAAAAGATCCGGGCGATACAAAATCGTGAACATGTCGAGTTTAACTCCACATCGAATTGGGGCGATGAGAATGTTGCCCTGGACAAGTATCGCCTGATCGAGGCCGTGATCGAGCCAAATTCGAATCTTCCGGGCAGCACCTTAAAGGGATCGCATTTTCGTGAGAGATACGGTGCGACCGTACTTGCTATCCGGCACCGCGGAAAGCTGCTCAGGGAAACTCTCTCGGACACGATCCTCTCGGCCGGTGACGTACTGTTGATCGAGATCGAACGCGATCGTATCGTTGCCTTTAGAGGCAGCGGTGAATTTATTATTACGTCGGAGACCGAAGCAGCAGAATTTCGCCGGAACAAGACGGTTATTGCCATTGGAATTGTTGCCGCCGTGGTCGTCGTAGCGTCCCTGAACCTTGCACCTATCGTAGTGACCGCTGTGCTTGGTGTAATTGCATTGATATTGACGGGGTGCATAACCTTGGAAGAGGCGTATCTGGCCATTGAGTGGAAGATCATATTTCTGTTGGCCGGCGTTCTTTCGCTCGGGATCGCTTTTGAGGAGACCGGGGCGGCCCATACTCTCTCGGTCAAGATGATCGAATACGTTGGCGGATATGGGCTGATCGCATTGCTCTCGGCATTTTATTTATTGGCGTTGATCCTGACGGAGACGATCTCAAATAATGCGACGGCGGCTCTGCTCGCCCCGCTTGCGATCGCCGCCGCTACGTCGCTCGGCTGCAGCCCGACGCCGTTTTTGATAGCAATTACATTTGCCGCATCGGCAAGTTTTATGACGCCGATCGGTTATCAGACAAACACGATGATCTATGGCCCGGGCCAGTATAAGTTCACTGACTTTGTAAAAGTGGGAACCCCTCTTAATATTATGTTTTGGATCATCGCGACGATCGTTATACCCATGATCTGGTCGTTTTGAACGGTGAGGCGGTTGGACCCTATACATTTTAGTTGTGAGCATCGCAAAAGCACGCGAGATACTTAAACATCGCTTTGGCTATGATTCGTTTCGGATGAATCAGGAGGCGGCGATAGAGGCTGTCCTTGGCAAGCGGGACTGTGTCGTCCTGATGCCTACCGGCGGCGGGAAATCGATCTGTTACCAGATACCGGCGCTGTTGCAAGACGGGCTGACAGTTGTAATCTCACCGCTGATCGCGTTGATGAAGGACCAGGTAGATGCGTTGCGAAATAACGGTATCGACGCGGCATTTCTTAATTCAACGCAAACAGCCGGCGAACAAGTCGAAGTTTTTCGTGACGTACGCAGCGGAAAATTAAAGCTGCTCTATGTCGCACCTGAGAGGCTGCTGCAGACCGGCGATCAGTTCCTGGATTTTTTGCGTGGGATAAATGTTTCTCTGTTTGCGATAGATGAAGCTCATTGTATCTCGAGCTGGGGCCATGATTTCCGCCCCGAATATCTGAGGCTCGCCACTCTCAAAACACACTTTCCTCGGATCCCATTGATCGCCTTAACAGCGACGGCTGACAAACTGGTCCGACAGGACATTATCGAGCGGCTTGGGGTGCCGCGAGCCGAGGTCTTTGTCTCAAGTTTTAATCGCCCGAACATCTTTTATGCGGTAGAGCCCAAACGAAATTCATACGACCAACTACTCGATTATCTAGAAAAACGAAAGGACGAGAGCGGCATTATTTATTGCCTGAGCCGGAACTCGGTCGACAGCCTGGCTGCCGATCTGCGCGATGAGGGTTTTTCTGCCTTGCCGTATCATGCCGGCCTGGAAAAACAGACCCGGGAGCGGCATCAGGAATTGTTCCTGAAAGATGAGACAAAGATCGTTGTCGCCACGATCGCCTTTGGCATGGGCATCGACAAATCGAACGTACGCTTTGTCGTTCACATGGACCTGCCAAAAAATGTCGAGAGTTATTATCAGGAGACAGGCCGTGCGGGCCGTGACGGTCTGCCGAGCGATGCGTTGCTGTTTTTTAGTTGGGCCGATGTGATCAAGCTAAAGGGCTTTGCCGAGGTTGAGGGCAATGAACGGCAATCCGCGATAATGCTCAAAAAGCTCGATACGATCGGCAAATTTGGCGATATCAGAACTTGTCGGCGAAAGTTTCTGCTAAATTACTTTTCCGAGGAATTTTCAACCGATTGCGGTAATTGCGATAATTGCACGACCGAGGTTGAGCGGTTTGACGGAACGGTCATAGCACAAAAGGCGCTAAGTGCGGTTTACCGGACCGGACAAAGATTTGGGCTGAGTTACCTGATCGACTTTTTGCGCGGATCACAAGCCAAAACTATCAGGGATGAACACAAGAACCTGAAGACCTACGGCGTCGGCTCGGATATTTCTAAAAATAATTGGTTCGACTATTTTAAGGACCTGATCTCACAGGGTTTTCTAAAGCAAACCGATGGCGAATATCCGGTAATAACGCTGACAGAAAAGAGCATGCCCGTCCTTAGCGGCTCGGTCAATGTGGAGTTGATCAAGGCCAGGGTCAGGGACGAAAAACGGCCGGCTGCCGCGGCGGATGTTAAGCATCCTTACCTCAAGGATCTTTTCAATATTCTTCGCGGTGTGAGGTCCGAGTTTGCAAAGAGTGAGAATGTGCCTCCGTATGTGGTTTTTTCGGACGCGACGCTTGGTCGAAATGGCAACATACCTGCCCGCGAGCGACCGTGATCTGCTAAGGATGTCGGGTGTCGGCGATCTGAAACTTGAAAAGTACGGCACCGCATTTCTGCGAGAGATACAAGCCTATTGTATTAAGAATGCCGTGCTCTCCAGAATGGATCTCAAGACGCGAAGCGGGGAACGAAAGCCGCGAACAAGACGCGGCGCCAATGGCAAAGACACCTATCGCGTCTCGCTCGATATGTTTAGGGACGGCCGGTCCATCTCCGAGATCGCCAGGGAGCGCGGCTTTGCGGTCAGTACCATCGAGAACCATCTGACGCGATTTATATCGAGCGGTGAGGTCAGTCTCGAGCAGTTTGTTCCCCTCAGATAAAGTCGAGACGATCAGACGGGCGATACTTAGATTCGAAGGCGGCACCGCTTTGTCGCCGATCAAAGAGCACCTTGGTGACGGATACTCATACGCCGAGATCCGGGCCGTTCTGGCCACAATGTGAGACCGGCGTTTCTAAATACCGGCCATCGCCTTTTAACATTTTGCCAAAACAACGTAAAATCATTTATTTGCAGTTTGTGATCATTTAATCAAAATCAATTGGAGTAAACGCTAATGAAGATCGGATTACCGAAGGAAATAAAAGACAATGAATACCGGGTTGGGCTGACGCCCGCAGGTGTTCAGGCGCTGTCGCTTGCCGGGCACACGGTTTTTGTGCAAAAGACAGCGGGCGAGGGCTCGGGCTTCACCGACGAACAATATGTCGGGGCCGGCGGAAATCTGCTCGACACGGCGGATGAGATCTGGGAGACGGGCGACATGATCGTCAAGGTCAAAGAGCCGATAGCTCCCGAATATCCGCGGATGCGGGAGAATCAGTTGTTGTTCACTTACCTGCATCTTGCACCGGAATTTGAATTGACCAAACAGATGCTCGAGCGTAAGGTGACCGGAGTTGCGTACGAGACCATCACGGACGCCCATGGCCGCCTGCCGCTCCTGACGCCGATGTCAGAAGTTGCAGGCCGAATGTCCGTACAGGTTGGTGCCACATATCTCGAAAAAATGAACGGAGGCCGCGGCATTTTGCTTGGCGGTGTTCCGGGTGTACCGGCTGCAAATGTAGTTATCATTGGCGGCGGCATCGTTGGTACTGAAGCTGCAAAAATGGCTGTCGGCCTTGGTGCAAAAGTCACTATCATTGATAGAAATCTCGACCGGCTTCGCCAGCTTGATGACATTTTCTTATCAAAGGTTCAGACTCTTGCTTCATCGCGTTACGCTATTGAAGAGGCGATCTCGCATGCCGATCTCGTTATCGGTGCGGTCCTCGTCGTCGGGGCAGCTGCTCCGAAACTCGTGACACGCGACATGTTGCACTTGGTTCCGCAGGGCTCAGTGCTTGTGGACGTTGCTGTCGATCAGGGCGGCTGTTTTGAAACGACGCATGCGACGACTCACTCGAACCCGACCTATTATGAGGAAGGCGTTCTGCATTATTGCGTTGCGAACATGCCGGGTGCGGTTCCGCGTACATCGACGTTTGCTTTGACCAACGCGACCCTGCCGTATGCTCTCGATCTTGCTAACAAGGGATTTGGAAAGGCGATCGCAGACGACCCGGGTCTTAGAGAGGGAGTAAACACCTACGCCGGCAAGCTTACCTATGAGGCGGTCGCAACATCGCAGGACCTCGAGTACACACCGCTTGATCATGCGGCTGCCACTGCCGGGTGATCGAAGGAATCATTTTTGTTACAAAAGCGGACGCGAACGTTAAATGTTCGCGTCCTTTTTGCGCCTTTCGCGCTAATATCTTTGCCAACCTAAGGCAGCCGGTCATACACTAAGTAGTTTCGCCATGTACGAATTTGCCGTAGAACCAGCCATAACCCAGCTCCGCCGCCCCGGCGTGATCATTACCGAAGTCACGCCCGAGAGCATTGCCGAAGAATTGGAACTATTGCCGAACGACCGAATCGTTCGGGTGAATGGGCGTGCGGTCAGAGATTATTTGGATTTCCGGTTCCAAACGGCAGGCGAAACGGAGCTGACTTTTAGGGTCAAGAAGCATAACGGAGAGACGCTCGACATAGAATTTGACCGTCACGAGGGCGAGGACCTCGGCCTGATGTTCGAGCAGATCGTTCCGCGGCAATGTGCAAATGAATGCATTTTCTGTTTTTGCAAAGGTAATCCTGACGACGCAAGGCCCTCGCTTTTTGTCCGCGATGAGGACATCAGGCTCTCATTCCTTTACGGCAACTACACGACGCTGAGTTCGATAACTGAGGATGAAATGAAGCGGATAATCGAGCAGCGATTGTCTCCACAATACGTCTCTGTCCACGCAACAGATCTTAAAACTCGTGCCTACCTTCTCGGCGTTGACGAATCGCGGGCGGATATCTCAGACAAACTAAAGCGGCTCCTGGACGCCGATATCGAACTGCATGCACAGGTCGTTTTATGCCCCGGGATCAACGACGGCGTGATTCTCGAAAAAACGCTGCGCGACCTCGCCGCCCATTATCCTAAGGTTGTAAGTACAGCCGTTGTTCCGGTGGCATTAACGCGGTATAACACCGACGAACGTTTAACTCGCGTCACACCCGAGTTTTGCAGGCAGACGATAAAGGATGTCGAAAAGCTGCAAAAAGAATTTCGGAGCACTCTTGGTGTGACATTCGCCTTTTTGGGTGACGAGATCTATATCAAAGCCGGGGCTGAGATACCGTCACGGCGGCATTATGGCAATTACCCGCAGATCGAGGACGGCGTTGGGATGGTCAGGTCTTTTCTCAATCAGTTCACCAAGTTGAACAAACGGGCCTTGCATAGGAACTTTAGCCAATGTGAGGGTTCATCCCGATGCTATCAGGCCTTTGGGCTCCGGAATCGGAAGTTGAGTCCGACTTTCCGCCATCTAAGAACGGTACGATCCTGACCGGCGAGATGTTTGCCCCGATCCTTCGTGAGCAGATCGATGAATTTAACAGCCGAACAGGCTCCACTCTTAAAGTCGTTGCTGTGCCCAATACCTATTTTGGCGGCGATGTCTCTGTTGCCGGGTTGTTGACGGCACAGGATCTGCTCAATGTGCGACATAGCGTGGCCGGAGACTTTGTGATCATTCCCAGATCAACGATCAAATCTGATGAACCGATATTTCTTGACGGTGTAACATATGACGATCTGAGGTCACAATTTCAGATGCCGGTTTATGACCTCGATGTAAATGGCCTGATCAATTTTCTCAAACAATAAAAATGGCGGGCTTGCCGGCCCGCCAAAACAAGTTGCAAAATGATCGCAGATCATCCTCGCGAAAAGTTATAAACGATCACACCAGTTACCTTGACCGCCACATTTGAAAGATACGTCGGTGAAAAGCGTGCCTCGCGAGCAGCCTTTTCGGCAGCCTGCCTAAGCAACGCGTTACCACTGACGGCCTTTGCGGAGATGACCTTTCCTGACTCGTCGATCACAACCTGCACATCGACCTTTCCTTGAGCGTTTATCGCCAGGGCGGCAGCCGGATATGCGGGTTTTGGCAAATTCTTAGCGATACCGTTGATCACACCGAGCGACTTTGGGGCGGCCGGGCGAGGCGGCGCCGGGGTTTTGACAGGTGGCGGTTCAGGAATCGGCTCTTTTTCGATCACTTTTGATGTAGCCACGAGCTCCGTCGGTTCACTGCCGGTCCCTGTTGTTTCACGGCCCGAGCCAGCCGAAGGTCCCGGGTTAGTATCCATCGGAGCTATTGTAAATTTTGAATCTGGCCGTGCCATTGCCGTATTCGGCGCTGCCGATATCGTTTTTGGTACGATCGTCGGCTCGTTAACAGTCGCCATATTCAGTCGCCGGGACGGCAACACTGATTTGGTCTTTGTTGGTGCGGCTGGTGCACGCGGCTTTGGCGGTTCCGGCTCGGCTGCGTCCCTCGCGACTGGGGCAATGAGTTCGACCAATTCGAAACTTCCCGTGCCGAGGCTGAAATCCGAAGCGAAGATACTGATCACAACGGCCACCAGCGTGATCACGCCGACCATTATGGAAGATCCCAGGAAATAATTCCTGCGGCCTTTGACCTCTGAGCTGTCCGCATGTGAAACGATCATTTTTTCAAACATTTTATTTTCCTCCATTAGCCGGTGCCAACCGCTTATTTTTGAAGGACCTCATCGATCCTTCGCTTACTTAGACACCGAATTTAGCCTTTGGGTTCCCAATAATCGTCTGCTGCAAAATATAAATCGGTCAATGCCCCAAATCGTTCAAAAATAGACCATATCGAGTCTAAATTCCTGCAAATTTTACAGAAAACGTCAATAAAGTAAGGGGCGGAACAATCTTTGCGTTAGTTATTGGATATAAGTCAAAAAAGGGGGCAGTAGCGATGAATTTATATAGAAAATACAACATACTCAGCAAAATTGGACTTCTAATATTGATCTTGTCAGTGGCAGGCTCTATATCAGTTTTCGGACAGGGTAAGGGAAAGGGCCAGAGACATGGCGGTGGCCACAAAGACAAGGGAGCGGCCCAGGGTCAAAGGCGGGGCGGCTCGCCTAAGGCCGGCCGGACTGATCCGCCCCGGTACTATAAACAACAACAGCGTCAGCAGCAGCGACCCCAGGCGAAAATCCAACGCGGCCGCCATCAGGATCAACGCCCGAATGTACAGCCGAACTCCGGATGGGCGATAGATCGGGGCAAGGCGCGTGGCAAGATCTATAACGAACGGCGTGGCCGTCGGGCCGACAGACCGCTCATAATACCGCAGCGTGATAAGCACGCCAGACGGCCAAATTATGATTATCAGGCAAGGCCGCAATACGATCAGCGGCGAGCTCGCAACGATGCACGTGAGCAGCGGAAAGCTCACAAACGCCAAAACGGATACCCTGCACCTGGTTTGATCGGGCCACCGATCAGGAAGGGCGGTTGGCCAAATAACTATGGCTATGAGCGGAGTAGAGATGTGCATCTGCGTAACGCAGACAGAAAAGCATTAAAGCGATTCCGAAAAGAGACGGATAGTTGGTATGACAACTTTGACCGCCGACATGTGGTGGTACAGCCGCAATATGAATTTACGTGGCATGATAATGCCCTGCGTTTCGTAGTGGGTAGCGCAGTCACCAGTACATTCGACGGCAGATACTATTCAGTCCCGAACTGGACGGTGCGTTCATACGGGGCTCCATATTACGCTGACGATCCATAT
The DNA here is from genome assembly GCA_963834975.1 of Blastocatellia bacterium. Taxonomy (GTDB): domain Bacteria; phylum Acidobacteriota; class Blastocatellia; order Pyrinomonadales; family Pyrinomonadaceae; genus OLB17. The sequence goes on along the minus strand of CAWIDZ010000010.1, from coordinate 68,651 downwards.
TCGTACGGTTACTATAATTCGTATCAGCCTTATCTCGGGTATTCAGGTACGATAACGCATTATAATTTTTACACGCCATGCGACCATGTTTACAGGCCGTATTATGGGGCGGTTACCTATTGCCCGAGCTACTATGTCGACACGATCGGGCTGCCATCTTACGAGGCCGTCAATATCGGTCTGCCGGAGCTTTCGGTCTCGGCATCGTTTGGCGGGTTTGTAAGCGATTTTTATGGCGACCTGATCGCATACGGATACGACCAGGGTTATAGAGACGCTTCTTATGCGAGGTCAAACGGCTATCGCACGACGCCAGTCAGTGGCCCGTACGATCCGTATGTATATGTCGAAGACGACGTTGTATTTGAGGATATCGGATATGATCCTTACTCCTGTTTTGGGGAACGACGACGATATCTTAACGAAGGTTATGAACTGGGATATAGAGATGCAGTTTATGGCGAAGATCGTGTCGATCTTTACGTTGAGAACACAAATGTCGATCTCGTAAGCGTCATGGTGGGGGCGACGTTTTCGTTATAGCACTACTCGATCGGAAACACGCAAAAAAGCCGGGCTTTGAGTCCGGCTTTTTTTTGGAGAAATCCGATACCAAACTCATACAATCACATCCGGCGGTCCACCCGGCAGCGGTTCCGGAAACGGAGGTATCGGTTCGGGTTCCTTTATCGGTTCCGTATCCGGATCGGTTCCGGGCAGCGGATCACTCGGCGAGTAAGGATTTGGCTCTGGCGGATCAGGTGCCGGTTCAGGGGTCTCAGGGTTTTTCCTGTCCGGTACCGCGGGATGGGTTACAGGATCGTCGGGTGCTCCTGTTTGCATATCATATTTAAGATTCATAAATTGCCTCCTGAAGGCAATTTACAGATACCGGGCGTTTTGGTCTGTACGTTCTAATACAGAGCCGGCTTTGTCCGAAACGGTCGCACCTCAGGCATTCATGATCGATATTATCTCAGCGGCTATGGAGACTGCGATCTCTTCGGGTGTGTGACTGTTGATCGGCAGGCCGATCGGGGTGTGGATCTTGTCTAACCGCTGAGCCGGGAAGCCCTCGCCGCGAAGCTGGCGCAGCAATGTCACCATCTTTGCCTTACTTCCCAGTACCCCGATATATTTCAGGTCCCTGTCGATGATCCGGCGGATAACGGTCTCATCGGAATTGTATCCGAGGGTCATCACCACGACCCACGACGAATCGCCGTCTCGGATGTGATCGCCGATCTTCTCATAACTTTCAATGATCGTGACATCATCGGCAAAATGGTTCTTTTCGATGGTGTTCAGCTCGGGCCTGTCGTCGAAAATGTGGATACGAAAATCCATCCGCGACATCAATTCCGAGAGTGCCAGCGAACAATGGCCGCCGCCGATGATGTACAGGTCGTTTTTTTTGCCGATCCGTTCTTTATAGGTAAATTCGCGGTCAGAGATCACTTCAAAACCTGGATGCTCCGTCTCGCTCGAGCCTTAAGCCACTTCCGGAAAGGGAAATGAAACCGGACTTCCGCTCGACGAGCGTCGAAATGATCTCGTTCACAACCAACATGATCGTCGCCTGTAAGCTGTTGAAAAATAACGGCCTGTTTTCCGGAACAGATCATGCCGCTTGCATTTGGGGCGTCCTTTCTATGGACCTGCTCGATGATGAAAGGCGTGTCACCCCGATCGGGCGAAGCCAGGATATGCCTGGCCTGCTCGACCAGTTTCATCTCCATGACACCCCCGCCAATACTCCCCAAAAGTTTGCCGTCGGCACCGACCGCCATTTTATAGCCGACCCGACCCGGGCTGCTGCCGCTGCTTTCGGCTACAACAAGGAGCAAAGCCCGACCGTCATGTTCCAACCGGCCGCGGATGAATTGCCAAAGCTCAAGATCTTTGCTCACTATATGGATTTTACCGTAAAGAGGGTTAATTCGTGATCAGGTCCCGGCGGACTTCGTTTTGGTCTCAGGATCATAGAGATTCATCAACACTTTCTCCGGTGTGAAAGGCAGGTCAAACGCGGGCGAGCAGTCAGCAAAGGCCTTCACGGCGTTTCGGATCGCGAAATAGGCACCGAGGCCATACATCAGCGGTGGTTCACCGACGGCTTTTGAGTTAAAGATGGCGAGATTTTCACGATCGGTTTCGAGAGGCAGAATATCGATCTCTTTTGGGATCGAATAAATATCCGGCACCTTATAGGTTGAAAGAGCATTTGACCGAAGCTTGCCGTCGCTGTCATAAAAGACCTCTTCCATCGTCACCCAGCCGAGGCCCTGGACGATGCCGCCCTCGATCTGGCCGTTGTCGACGGAAGTGTTCATCGACGTGCCAAAATCGTGACAGCATTTAACATAATCGACCTCATAACGGCCGCGAAGGCAGTCGACCGTTACGCCAATTATCGCCGTCCCGTAAACGTGATAGGCGAAAGGATGGCCTTTTGCCGTGCTCCAATCAAAATTTATTCCGGCCGTCGCGTAATGCGAATGCTCGCTCAGGTTGACCCGCTGCAGGTGGGCTTCCATAACGAGGGTTTGCCATTCGAGGCTAGTTTTCTCATCACCGCGATAGACGAAACCGTCTTTGAGCGACAGGTCTTCGATGCTGGCGGCCTCGACCAGATCCCTGGCGACCTCGAACAATCTTGTCCGGATGGTTTCGCAGGCGAGCTGCGTGGCTTTGCCGTTCAGGTCAGCGGCGGCTGAGGCTGCGGTCGGGCTGGTGTTGGCGATACGCAAAGTGTTTGTGGTGTGCACCTTGACCTGCTCGATATTGAGGCCAAACATTTGCGACGCGACCTGGGCCATTTTGGTATTTACACCCTGGCCCATTTCGACGGCGCCGGTCGAGACGGCGACACTGCCGTCCGTGTAAACATGGACCAGCGAACGGGCCTGATTCATCGGCGTTTTGGTGAACGAGATGCCAAAGCAGACCGGCATTAATGCCACGCCTTTTTTGAAATATCGCGAACCGGCGTTGAAATCATCCGCTTCTTTTTGCAGTGCCGCGAAATCATATGCCGCATCCGCCTGTGTCCATGAGGTGACCGCTTCGCTCTCGGCCTTTTGTCCGTAAGGGAATTCATCGCCGTCACTGATGAGGTTCCTCTTTTGTATCTCGCTTGCGGATACGCCGAGTTTCTCTGCCGCGTGGGCGATCGCAGATTCGATCACGAACATCCCCTGCGGCCCGCCAAAACCGCGAAACGCCGTATTGGGCGGCAAATTGGTCCGGCAGCAATAAGCCGTTGCTGTTACATTTGGGACAAAATACGAGTTTGTGCAATGAAAGAGCGTGCGTTCCAGCACCGGCGGCGACAGGTCGCACGAGGCACCGGCGTTCTGATAAAACGACGCCTCGTAAGCGACGATCTTCAGATCAGCGTCGAGGCCGATCTTGTAATCGGACGAATAAGGATGCCGCTTGCCGGTCATACGCATGTCCTCCATGCGGTGAAGGGCATATTTCACCGGGCGTCCGGTCAACTGGGTTGCGACAGCACAGATCGCGGCCCAGGCGTTCGCCTGGTCCTCTTTACCGCCAAAGCCGCCGCCGAGACGCTGAACGTCAACCTCGACCTTATGCATCGGCAAACCCGTCACGCGGCAAACCGCACGCTGGACGGCGGTCGGCCCCTGCGTCGACGAATAGACCTTCAAACCGCCGGCCTCGGTCGGAACCGCGTATGCTCCCTGCGTCTCGATATAAAGATGCTCCTGGCCGTTCTGCTCGGTTCGGCCCTCGAATACATGTTCGCAGCTCTTAAAAGCTTCATCGCAATCGCCAAGTATGAACTGTTTCGGCGGAACGATCAGATCGCCTTTTGCAGCCGCGACCCGGGGATCTGTGACCGGGGTCAGCGTTTCGATGTCGGCCGTGATCTTTTTTGCAGCCTTTCGGGCATGTTCCTCGCTCTCAGCGAGCACAATGGCGATCGGCATTCCCTGAAAATGGACCTCATCATCGGCCAACAACGGCTCGTCCGGGACGATCCCGCCGATCTGATTCTCACCAATCAGATCCTTTGCCGTAATAACGCGAAAAACACCTTCAGACTTTTCCGCCTCACTTACATCCACCGATCGCAGCTTCCCGTGCGCCACCGTCGAATCAAAAACACACGCAAACAGCGTCCCCTGGACAAGCTGAATGTCATCCAAATAAACGGACTCGCCGCGAACGTGTGATCTTGAGTCGATGTTTTTCATCAATGTACTATTTCATTCGTTTGGTAGCCCAACCGATGCTCTCGCACTCAAATGCGACTTCGCTTCTAATTCGTACGGTTACTTTCTGGTGCTCGATTCCCAATGAAATGCCTTGGGTCTCGTTTGGAAGTACTCGAAAGCCCACAAGGTCCCCGGACCGATGGCCGTCCTCGGTAGCAAAAATATTTCCTGAGACATCCAACACCTCGATAATTGGCTGGACAACCCGCCCATCCGAAAGCCGAATTTCAGGGTCGCCTACCAGGTAATCGAACGTGTAACCGGGAATCGATAACTGGATCACCTGATCGAACATGGTGGCACTGCTGGTTTCTCATAAGGGATCTCGAGCCACTCATCATTTATGCAAATTGCCCTGGCAATTTCCAAATAACGGGTTCTTAAACTTCGTTGTGTTAAATAACTTAGCAAATTCGAATGTCAGACCTTCAATTTTGCCTTCTTTCAACAATTCTGGAAGCCTGAATGCGATTTTACACCGATGATCGAAGATGGTGCGAGTCGCGGATGTCGGGATGCTCCCGACGCTTTTACATCTGTCCTTTACAGGGACATAAATAGCCCGGTGTTTAACACTTTTCCGGGCCCGCAATTTTGCTGTTTGCAAAATGCGAATTGCGGTGTTTACTGGGTTTCGCCGTTTGGGAAATGATTTTATTACCGGTAGAACCGTTTTATTGCCGGTAGAGCCGTTTTTATACCGGTGGAGCCGTTTTATTTCTGATATAAAGACTTCTTACTGTAGGAAGCCGCTATATTTCTAATAAAATCATTTTATTTCTATTTTAGAGATTAAAATAACAATATAGAGGCTTTCTCCTCTTGGAAGTCTTTCCACCGGTAATAAAATGGTTCTACCACCGTTATAAGCGTTCTACCGGCGGTAGATTCGGGGTGGTGTTTAACACTCCTGTCAGAACCGTCTGCGCGAGCGGACGGTGCGAACGCGGCCGGCGAATACGGTGAGCCAAAAGTTGAACTGTGGGCAGCGGCCGGTCTCCCCGCTGACGCAGGGGGGTCTGACTTTCTTGCCTTTGCGTGCTTCTCAGATCATTCAAAGGATCTGAACTGAGTAACGAAATGGGCCGTGAAAAGCTGCCGCAGAAGGAGGCGTTTATAGGCTTCGGTGCCGCGTACATCAGAGATCGGAGAGATCTCAGACTGCATTACTTCATTCGCTTCTGATAACGTTTCGCTCGTTATGGTTTTGCCGCGGAGAAAATCTGACGTTTCTCTCAAATAAAGCGGTACCGGAGCGACGCCGCCGGCGGCGATGTGAACATCGATGATCGTGTGATCAACCGGGGGCACGGCGTTGGTATCGCCAGACAATGCAGGCGGCAGCCAATCTTGGCCGAGTGATGCTTTTACCGTCATGGAGATCGCGGTGTTGACCGTTGCGATATCCAGATAGGTTCGTTTACAGACCTTTTCAAAATTGAATCGAAAATCGCCCGTCGGCTTTTTGAAACGGATCTGGGTGATGTACTCGTCGTCGGATTTAGCTAACTTTTTGTAGCCCAAATAAAGGTCTTTCAACGAAAGAACCCGGTCGCTATCGCTCGCGGTTCTGACATTGATTTCCGAGCTGAGCGTTATTTCTGCATCGAGGGCCAGAAACCAAACCGTCATGTCGCCGATCGGCGAGGCGTTGATGAAATTACCGGCAAGCGTCGCCATGTTGCGGATCGGTGTTGATGAAACGAGTTTCAGGTGTTTATACAGGTCGGGGAAGATCGACTGCATGACGGGCGACTCAAGCAGGTCTGTGACCGTTACCGAGGCGCCGATCTCGATGTATTCACCAGTGTCGCGAATGCTGCGAAGGTCATCGTTGTAAAACAGCGGAACGGCAGGTGACTCTGCCATAGTGTCCGGCTTTTGAACATAAACATCAGTCCCGCCCCCAACAAATCCTGTCAGAACCGCCTGCGTAAGCGGGTGGTCGGACGATGGCACTTCAGCATCGTACATTAGTCAATAAGTTCCGTCAGCCGATCGGCGATGCCGCGAAAAGTATTCCGGAACAACAGGGACATTGTCCGGTAACCCTGTTCGTTCCACCCGCTGACGCAGGTGGTTCTGACAGGAGCTGCGCAGATATCTATTGCCGCACGCTCGATCGACTTGTATCCAGTGCAGCGGCAGATATTGCCGTCAACGGCTGAGACTGCCATTTCGGGTGTCTTGGCAGTTTCGTCGATACAAAAACCTGTGAGCGACATTACAAACCCGACGGTGCAAAATCCGCATTGGGTCCCGCTTTGGTCCACCATCGCTTGCTGGACAGGCGTCATCGATCCATCCGGCGGATTGATGCCTTCGACGGTTACGATATGCTTGCCCGCTGCATTCGCCAGCGGCATCAGGCACGAGGTCATTGTGCGATATCTGACCTTGTCATCAACGAGTTCCCCGACCAGAACGGTGCAGGCGCCGCAATCGCCCTCGCGGCAGCCGATCTTGGTTCCCTTGAGATTTTTGTGATAGCGGACAAAATCGAGCACGGTCGTGCCCGGCGGCTGGCTGGTCGTGATGTCCTCGTCGTTTAGGATGAACTGCATCGGTCAGTTAGTTTCGGAATAACTGAAAACTGATAGCTGATAACGGATAACTTCAATATTCGATCTTGTCGGATTTTGCGGCCCAGCTGCGAAATACCTCGAGGGCCTCGTCACGCATTAATTCGACGGCTACCATTTCGCGGTCCGCGTTGGCCTTTTCGAGTTCCTGGTAAATAAAATCGTCGTCAAAGCCAATATTTGCCGCGTCCTCGCGGTTGCAGGCGAAAAACACCTTTTCCGGCCGTGCCCAATAGATAGCCCCGAGGCACATGGGGCACGGTTCGCATGACGTGTAGATCGCACAGCCGTCAAGCTGGAAAGTCCCGAGGCTTTTGCATGCCTCGCGAATCGCAATGACCTCGGCGTGGGCTGTCGGATCGTTTGTGGACGTAACCCGATTATTTCCCTCGCCTATCACCTGGCCGTCCTTTAACAACTACACAGCCGAACGGGCCGCCGGCGTTCATCGCTACGCCAGACTTTGCGAGTTCGATAGCCCGCGTCATAAATTGTCGGTCTTGGTCCGTCATTGGCCCTTGGGTGGCGTTATCTTGATCTCGTAGAGCCGTTTCCAGTTTTTACCGGTCACAAAAATGCGATCGCTCTTCTTTGTCATAAGCGATGCCGTTCAGTGTGTTTTCAGTTTTCGGGTCGTAAGGGTCGTCACCTTTTGGCTGATCGTCCGGTGATATTCCGGCAAGGTTGATCCAACCCAGGAGCTTGCCTGAATTCGGATCGATCCTAGCGATATAATTTGGTTTGCCCAGAATGCTCGGGTCTTCAGAGTGCCAAACATTTGCCCATAGTTCGCCTTTTATCATCTCCAGTTCATTTATCTGCATCAGCGGCCTGCCGTCCTCACGCATAACCGGAAATGTTCGGACCGTTTCAAATGTTTCAGGGTCCATAACCTTTATGACATGCGTACCCTGCGTCATAAACAGGTTTGTGCCGTCAGTAGTCATCCCCCAACCATCGCCCTGATAATGAAATTCACGCAAAAGTTTGAAATCCTTTGCGTCAAAGACCCTGCCCAACTGCTGCCGCCATGTAAGCATATAGATCTTGTCGCCGATCATCGCAATGCCTTCGCCGAAATCCTCACCAGGCAGGTCAAATTTTTGCACGACTTTTCCGGTCTCAAGCTCGACTTTTCGTAAGTTGGAATGACCCTCCTGACCTGTGCTCTCGTAGAGAAAACCATCGTGGTAAAATAGGCCCTCGGTAAAAGCCCGCGGATCGTGGGGATATGATTTGACTACTTCATAGCCGTAAACCGGCAAAGGCTCGGGCTTGCCCTTATTAGCCGACGTATTGCGAACATTGGGTTGCGGGGCATTTGTGCCGCCCGAACAATTCAACGCAATCAGGAATGCAAACAAGATTAAGGTCAATCGCATAGATCGTTGATGATCGAGAAAGTGTCCGCCTATTTCTGCAAAGCTTTTTCGATCGCATTCCGAAAAGCTGAGATGGTCAGGTCGCGTACCCGGACGCCATTAACAAAGATGGTCGGCGTCCCGTTAATGCCATAGGACTCGCCATCGGCCATGTCTTTTCGCACCTCGGCGGCAGTCTTTTCGGAGTTAAAGTCTATATCAAATTGTTTTGCATTCAAACCGAGATCTGCGGCGTACTTTTTGAGCGAGGCGTCATCCAGGGCATCCTGATGTGTATAGAGGATCTCGGTATATTCAAAAAATTTACCCTGTGCATTTGCGGCACCGGCGGCAAGGGCAGCTCGCCAGGCGTTTTCGTGAAGGACCTCGATCGGAAAGTCGCGTACGACAAACCGAATCTTACCGGGATACCCAGCCATAGCATTTTTCAGCAGCGGATGCGTCGCAGAGCATGCGGAACACTGAAAATCGCTAAACATCACGATCGTTACCGGTGCATTCGCCGGGCCGGTCGCGGGATCGTCGTCGACAGATATATTTTGGACCGGCGGTTCGGGTGCTTTGTACAGGATCTTGACCTGATATTTGGGGTACAGACGCGATCGCAACGCATCGGTTAGCGATTCACGTTCCTCGTCAGAGAATTCCTTCATCTTGTCGGTGATCTCTCGGGCAAGTAACGCGTCAGGTTCGATGCCGAGCGATCGCGCCTCTTCGGCGACGACGACCGCAGTTATCTTTTCATTCAGATCATTGAGGATCAGATCAGCAAGGTCCATCCTAAGCTCGAAAAAGTCGAGCCGTGTAAAATCGTCAAATTCTTTTGCTGTTATGGCCTTACCGTTAACATTTGCAACAACATCACCACCGCCTATGCCGACGGTGTTAATATCCTTTCCCGCGGAATATTTATATTTTGTCCGAAGCCGTGCAAACAGCTCATCCAGTTTTTTCTGCTGACCCTGGCCCCGCATATAGTTAGATATGGGTTCCTTTACCTGTGCAAGCGGCCTACCCGCGAATGCGTTCTTGTTGGCATTGTAAAAAGCAGTTATCTCAGCGTCGGTTGGGGCCGGTGCCTTATCTCTTTCGGTTTTCAGGAGTTTCCCTTTCGAAACGCCAAGAGCGTTGGCTTCGGCCTCGAGGAGACGTTGGTTGACCATCATATCCAACAGGCCTGTACGGAACTCTTTAAGTCTGGCCGGAAATCCCTCAACCGACTTTTGAACGTCGTCCGAAAGGTCGTTTATGCGGAAAACATGATCCTTCGAGGTCGCAACGATCTCATCAGGCCGTTGGGCAATGGCGGCAGATCCCAGGATAAGTACAAGGCTCAGAACAAAATAGGTTTTCATAATCATAATTTGGCGAATGCCAGGTTAAATATTAACAAATTAGATGCAAAAGACAGGACTGGCGACCGCTTTTCTATTGATCTAAGCTGATGCCGACGATGCCGGGATGCTGATATCATTGGTTTAGATCTGGCATTGCCCGAAGTTGTGAACATACCTCTGGAACGCAAATTCTATCTGAGAAACGATACTTTAGCGGTTGCCCGCGATCTGCTGGGTAAGCTGATCGTTGTTCCGGATGAGAGGGGACGGCGGGTTTCCGGCATGATCGTTGAGGTTGAAGCCTATTTGGGCCATGAGGACCGTGGCTCGCACACCTATGGGGGGCGGCGTACAAAACGGACTGAGGCAACATACATGATAGGCGGGCATGTTTATGTATTCTTTGTTTACGGCATGTACTATCAACTCAACATCGTCACCGGCCTAGCCGAATATCCCGCATGTTGTTTTGATCCGGGGCGTCGAGCCGGTCGAGGGGATAGAGATAATGCGGAGCCGCCGAGGGCCTATGAAAGACAAAAATCTGACCTCTGGCCCGGGTAAATTATGCATCGCCCTTGGCATAGACAAGGCTATGAACACTGAAGATCTGCTGGGCAATAAGATCTGGCTCGAAAAACACAGATCGATTACCGATGACGAAATAGCCGTTGGTAAACGCATCGGCATAGATTACGCGGGCGAAGACGCGGACAAACCCTATCGATTTTGGGTAAAGGGCATCCATTTGTAAGCAAACGAGGTGGCGTGTAAAAATAGGCTACACGCTTTCGAAGAGATGATTTGACGCAGGTTATTTATCGCCGACCTGGGAATCGGGATCGACCACTCTAAATCCGAAGCCTTAGCCGACCAGATCCCGGCCCGACGACTCATAATATTGGATAGTGCGATAAATGATCGTGTCTGGTTTAATACCCGACCGCCTTTTGAGGGAAGTTTTTCTAAATACTTTTTTCACGATCCAGTTTCCCTTTTCATCAAACTCGTACTCAAATCTCTTCGACTCATAGATCTTGCCTGTGGAGGTTAAAATGTCGGCCTCTGTCACATTGTTATTCGAATCCAAACGCTCCCTTACACCGTTGAGGAAACCGCCTGAGTTGTCGACGGTTCTGATCTCTCGCAGGTTAGCTGAGTATGAAAACCGTTCCACATTGATCAATATTCCGTTATTTGAAATGCGTCGCCTGGTGGACGGACGGTTCATTGCATCGAATTCAGTTTCGAATCGATTGCCGTATTGAGGAATAAGCCCATTAGACATCGAAATGAATCCTGAAATATCTACCTTCCTGCCGGTGGTCGGCCCCTCGGCACTTGGGTAATTCACTGCGGCTTGTATGTTGACTCGCTTTCCCTCGATCCAGCCCCAACTAGTGATGACGTCGGGAAAACCGTCGTTGAAACCGATCTCGCGCGTCTTAAAACCGCTCACGTCAAAATTGATCTCCTGAATGGCAATAAGTTCGTTACGGCTGCCCGCCCGCGAAGTGTCAACTATTCGACGAACAGCACCGATGATCCCGAGTTCCGCTGTGTCAGACGGCGGAATCTTTGCCGGCCGTTCCTGGGCCATCATCGGCGGTGTGTTCTCGTCGATCATTGCGATCGTTCGCTCCGCTTTGGTCAGAATGCGAAAGGAATCCATTACCGATCTCGATTCGTTCAGACGACCGAGATCACTTGCGTAAGCATCGAGAATGAATATCCGTCGGTTTACGAAAAAAGCCCGGGTAATCGAGAAAACCCCACCAGAGCCTAGAATTTCGACCCCCCGAGAGTTTCCGAAAACATAAGGAACCTCCTTCAAAACAGTATTGTCCGTAGAATGCTCCTCCCTGAAAGCGGCCTTGAATTTTGTAATAAGAATATCTTTCTGCGGTGACGCGATCCTGTGAGTCGCATCAAGGACCTCGTAATACGAAATACTGAAACTAAGACCGTCTCCTTCCCAAATCAACCGATTTCCCCAAAGCTGATATGGATTCAGCTCAAACCCATCGGATTGTCGGATAGTTGGAGGATTTCCAATGGAGATGCTGAACCCACCGTAACCGTGATGAAACTCCTGGAGCGCAAAACCATTTGCAAATCCTGAAGCGATCAACAGGACGACGAAAATAGAAATTGATCTCTTAACAGGCGTGTTCATCAAATTCGATCGTAGACAACGTAACAAAAAAAGATTGTAAGCCAATGTCGTGAGAGCAGACTCCCATTTTTACCTACCGAGCGGATAATTCCATCTGCATCCCATACTTTGGCCTCAGTGTGATCTGCGGCTTGAGTCCGATCCTTTGACCCGGTATGAGTCTTAAGTTTCCATTTTCGGGCAAAGGTTGCTATGAGCAAGGATACCCTCGGTCCATGCAAAACTTTCACCGATACATCGTCTAATTCCGCCGCCGAACGGGATGTAGATGTTTAGCTGGCAAGCTTCTTTTACGCTTAACGATTCCCATCTTTCAGGTACGAACTTATCAGCATCTTTCCAAAATCTTGGGTCGCGATGCAAGACGTAAGGGCTGGCGAGTACGGTCGAGCCAATAACTGCCATATACTCTCCGAAAGTATGATCCGCAGCGACGTTGCGGCCGATCCCCCATGCAGGCGGGTAAAGACGCATCGATTCGGCCAGGACTGCTTCAGTGTATTTGAGATCCGGTATATCGTCCATCGACGGCACCCTGCCCGCCAATACCGATCCTAATTCATCATGAAGTTTCGCCTCGCTTTCAGGGTTCTGTGACAAAAGATACCACGTCCATGTCAGTGCGTTGGCCGTGGTCTCGTGCCCTGCAAGAAACAGTGTCAATGCCTCGTCTCTCACCTGTTCGTCAGTCATTGACGAGCCGTCGGTTTCGTCCTGTGCCATAAGTAGCATCGAGAGCAGATCGCCATGATCCTCGCCCGATCGCCGGCGTTCGTCGATGATGCCGTAAATGATCGCGTCGAGAGTTTTTCTCGCCCTCTTAAATCGGATCGACTGCGGGAACGGCAGCTTTTCGAGCCACTCGGAAAAGGGAAGTAGGAGAAAGTTGAAAAGCTCGACCAACGTATTCAACGCCCCGCCGATCTTGTCGGCATCATCGCCAACCTCGGCATTAAATAAAGTGCGGCCAACGATCTGCAGCGTCAAATAGTTCATTTGCCGATCTATGTCGAGGACGTCGCCGTCGCGCCATTCACTGGCCATCCGGTCGCCATATTCGACCATCGAGCGGGCATATTCTGCGATGCGGGCTTTGTGAAAGGCAGGCTGCATCATTCGCCGCTGCCGCAGATGAAATTCGTGCTCGCTTGTCAGCAGGCCCTCGCCGAGCAATGCTTTTGACCGCTGAAGGGCACGGCCCTTAATAAATTTATCGGCGTTGACCACAAGCATGTCCCGGATAAGTTCCGGATGGTTTATGAAAAATATTGTCTGGCTGCCCATCGTGATGTGGGTTACATCACCAAGTTTCGCGAGCTTGGTAAGAAAGCCGGTACGGTCACCCCAAAACTCTCGCAGATGCCCGCCAAACATTCCTGATGGGCAGAGCAGGCGGCATCGATCGCTGGTTTTTGTTCGGGGCGCTGTCCGGCATTTAGAAATATTGCTCAAACCTGATATTTTTATAGTTTATGTCAGAAGCAAAACCTAAGAAAGTTAAACCGGATATCCGCGCCATAACGCGGATCGTACCGCCAAGCGGAAATCTAGTGCAGGGACAGTCCGAATTACCCATCGATCCAACGCTGGCCGCCGAGGCAGCTGCCATAATTGCGGCTAGCCGTAACCATTATGGCGGCAGTGAGGGCGACGCCGATCTGCGAAAGGCGGTTGCCGAAAAGATCGCAAAATACAACGGTATCGAGGTCGATGTCGATGCCCGCCCCTTTGAATTAATGATAACAAATGGCGGTACGGGGGCACTTGTCGGGGTGGCTCAGAGTTATCTTCGCGACAGGTCGGCATTGGTTTTTGAGCCATATTATCCTTACCATCAACGGATCCTCGAAGAATTTGGAAGCAAGACAGAATCATTTGAACTGGACGCCGACCTGACATTTGATAAAGATGCTCTGAGGTCCAGGTGTAAAGAACTCGCCGGCCGCAGCGAATATCCGCTCAAGGCTATCATCGTCTGCTCGCCGGCCAATCCGAGCGGCAAGGTCATGTCTCAAACCGAACTCGAGGCGGTTGCAGATATTGCAAAGGAGCTTGATCTACTGGTCGTCTCGGACGAGGTTTACGAGCATTACGTCACAGGCGAAAATCCCCACATTCCGATAGCGACATTGCCCGGGATGTGGGAGCGGACGATCACCGTCAATTCATTTTCCAAATCGTGGAACATCTCCGGATGGCGGCTCGGTTACGCTTTTGGAAAAGGCGAGCTGATCGCACCACTAAACAACGCCGCAAATGTTATCTATGTTTGTCCTTCGACGCCGCTGCAGGCCGCTCTGTCTCAGGTGCTGATGGCAGACGACGAATATTATATTCGGCTCCGGGACAAGTTTGACGGCAAGCGGATATTTGCCTCAGAGGCCCTGACTGAAATGGGCTTTGATATCTACAAGTCGGGGTCAGCATTTTATCTGTGGGCCAGGATACCTGAGGGATTTAACGACGCGATCTCATTTAATGAAATGCTAATGGAAAAAGCCGGCGTAGGCATGACGCCCGGCAGCGCGTTTGCGGATAATGACATTTGGGACGCTCATGTCCGCATCTGTATCGCCAGAGAAGATGCAAAACTTGAAGGTGCGATAGATAAACTTCGCGGCGTTTTGACTTAGGAACCCGTTATCCCCTTTTAAGAGTCCGAAGAGTAGCAGACGTCTGCGATCTTTAGCAGTCGCCCCTTCGGCATGTTGCCGTAATCTTCGTCGTTCCAGAGTTCGAGGTCGGTGGCCTGCTTGTTCAATTCGTTGACAGTCAAGTTTGGAAATTTCGTCCGCCAGTCCGGGCAGTCGTGCTTTCGGACTATACACTTCACCGACGAATAGATCGTGAATGCATAGCCGGACGGGTTTAGGGCCTCGTTAAGGTGGTCGCTGATAAACGGCTTTAACAATTTTTCCATGTCAGCGGAGACCTTCCACTGGCCGTTATCCAACGTTACCATCGCAGGACGAGTGATCTCGCCTAGAGTGACGGGCTGCGTAAGGCCCTCGTAAAACCTCATTCCTGCATAGTTTGCGTACAGATCTGCATTGGAATAGACGCCTGAAACCAACAGTCCATAATATGTCCGCTCGGTCTTTTGACCCCATTTGACTGCTTTCAGGTTCGCTTTCTCAGCATTCTCACCCTTGGCTAAGGCCGCTTTTTTGATCGTGTAATATTTATAGCCCTGCTGAAAAAAATGCTCGAGTTTGTCGGTACCAAAATCGATGCCAAACATATTAATAGTCGGGCTGATCGTAACATAGTTCGCCGGAGCCAGAACGTAGATCGAGTCAGTGTAATCGCTCTTATAGCTCGATGGCTGAGAGCGGAACTGATGCGAATCGATCCATTTGCCGAATTTCGTCTTGAAGATGCTGCCGTCGCCGATGCGGCCAAAAAGTTCTTTTGCAACAGCATCATTTGACGTCAGGGATTTCAACTTTTCACTTTCGGCTTTTGCATCGCCGCATTTGCTGTTTGCGGCTTTGCCGGTATCCAGACAAGCCTTGTGGATCAAGATATCAGCGTTTATTTTGTCGACGGATGCCCGCAGATTTGCGGTGACGTATTCCGACACTTCATCGCCAATATCCGCGAGCGGCACCGGAGGCAATTTGAATTGGTCAGTCTCAAATGCGAATCCGGCGATGGGCTGCAAGACAAAAACAAAACTCAAAACCAGGGATAAGACGTGTCGAAGTTTCATATGCCTAGATCCTCTCTAAATTAGTTTTCCGGAACTTCACGGAAAATAGGTGGCTACATTAAACTAAGATGTCTTAAGTCGTTGGCGGGTGGCATGTCCGCCATAAAGGAAAAGCTTTTCTAAATTCATCTATGCACTATCACTTGATCGGAATATGCGGCACGGCGATGGCTAGCCTGGCGGGGATGCTGCAGGAGCGCGGGCATCGCGTTACCGGCTCGGACCAGAATGTTTACCCGCCGATGTCCACACAGCTGGAAGCTCTCGGCATCGAGATCCTCAACGGATACAAGGCAGGAAATGTCGATATCGGGGCTGACGTGACTGTGGTTGGCAATGCGATCTCACGCGGGAACGCCGAGCTTGAAGAAGTCTTGAACCGCAAGCTCGTTTACCGCTCTCAGGCCGAGATCGTGAAAGAGGAATTTATCCGGGGCCGGCGATCCTTGGTTGTTGCCGGCACCCACGGGAAAACGACTACGACAAGCATCGCAACATGGGTCTGTGAGGTAGGCGGCCTCGATCCCTCGTTTCTTGTTGGCGGGATCGTGCAAAATTTCGGGGCAAGTTTCCGCGTTACAGACGGCAGCCATTTTGTTATCGAGGGCGATGAATATGACACGGCGTATTTTGATAAAAAGCCGAAGTTCATGCATTACCTGCCCGAGATCGCCATCGTCGGAAATATCGAGTTTGACCACGCCGATATCTATGACGACCTCGACGATATCAAATGGGAATTTTCGCGGCTGATGAATCTTGTGCCGTCGAACGGACGGCTTATCGCCGGCATCGATTCGCCTGTTGTCCGCGATGTGCTTGCCGAGATGAACGGCAAGCTGTTCACGACAGTCGAAACGTTCGGGCTGTCCGAGGACGCTAAATGGCAGGCCCGCGACATTGATTTTTCAACCGATGTGACAAAGTTTTCAGTGGTTCGCGATGGCATATCCTGGGGTGACTTTGAAACTCACCTAATTGGTGAATTCAATGTCCGCAATTGTCTCGCGGTTATGATCGCAGCTGACGCCTGGGGCATTTCGAAAGAAAAGATCCAGGAGGCCCTGCATACCTTTAAGTCGGTGAAGCGGCGGGTCGAGATCCGCGGTGTCGAACGCGGCGTGACGATCATCGACGATTTTGCCCATCACCCGACAGCCGTCGAGGAGACTCTCAAGGCGTTGCGAACAAAATATGCCGGCAAGCGGCTGATCGCGGTTTTTGAACCGCGAACCTGGTCGTCACGGCTCGCGGTTTTTCAGGAACCTTATTCCAAAGCGTTCGTCTACGCCGACTATGTGATCATCGCCGGCGTATACGATACGTCTAAGGCTAGCGAACTAGGCAAGGTTCTCGACGTTGATGAACTGGTCGCCGATATACGGAAGCAGAACAAACCGGTATTTAGCTTTCCGGACGCCGACGCGATCGTCGGGCACCTGGCTCCTGAGATGCGCGATGGCGATGTGGTCGCCGTTATGTCTAATGGGGGCTTCGGCGGCATTCACGAAAAGCTACTTGATTCGCTCAAGTCTAATTAGCCAAATTCTCAGCCTGATTCAACTTCCGCCAACCGGGATCGTCCTGGATCGGCAAACCGCGCCGGCACAGATTTTTTTCTTGCCAAAATCCACAATTAATATAATAATGCTCAATGTTTTGCTCTCTACGGTGTCAGTGTTGACACGCCCGTCCGGTAATTTATGCGATGCTTTCGGTTCGGTTTTTGAGGGTTGGTCTATTTTGGGTTTTTGAAGCAGCTAAATTTTTTTGAGTGGGGTGCGTCGCTGGATCTACCGAAAGTCGACTTGAGACTTTTCCAACTTGCCTGCCATTTTGCTTCTTTTAGTCAGTTAGTGAATTTTTAAAATGGGTAACAAATTATATGTAGGGAATTTGTCATTTCGTGTGACAAGCGAAGATCTGCAAGAACATTTTAGTTCGGCGGGTGCGGTCGAAGCGGCAAACGTCGTCTATGATCGCGAAACGGGCCGCTCGCGTGGATTCGGCTTTGTCGAGATGGCGTCTGAGGATGAGGCCAACACGGCGATCGCTCAATTCAACGGACAGGAATATGATGGCCGGAATATGGTTGTGAATGAAGCCCGTCCGCGTGAGGACCGAAGCAATCGCTTTAGAGGTGGCAGCGACTACGCCAGCGGCGATCGCTGGTAATTAGTAAATGTGAATGATCGGTGACGGGGCAATGCAAATGCCTCACTCATAATTACTTCACATATTACCTAAGGCACAGTTAGTTTAACTTTCCATCAAAATTAGCCAGGTTGACGACTATATCGTCGATCGTAGATATCCGTGTGCGCACATCAGGAACGCCATTGACTATGATCGAAACAATAAGCTGGTCGCCGCCGGCCGTCGTCAGATAACCCGACAGAGCGGATACCTGGTCGAGAGTGCCGGTCTTGCCGCGAAGATTCCCGGCGGCCGCTGTTCCGACAAATCTTCGTGACAATGTGCCGTCAACACCGCCGATCGACAGGCTGTCACGCCAGGCCTGGGCGAATTTACTTTGTTTTGCCATGTAAGTGTAGAGAGTGACGACGGCTGCGGGGGTTACAAGATCGTGTCGCGACATGCCGCTGCCGTCATATTGGCGAATGCCGTCGTCCGGCACGCCGATCTGTTTCATAAATCCCTTTACCACACCCAGACCAAGGGCGGAGCTGTCCGCGTTAGAAGAGCCTTTTCGCCCAACCTGTTCGCCGAGTGTCCAGAGGATCGTCTCGGTAAACATATTCTGGCTCGGCTTCATGGTCTTAGCGGCGATAAGGGCAAGCGGCGGCGATTCGAGATTCGCGATCTCGACCTGCCCCGGACTGGGATCAATTCCCGGCGCCAGCAGCCGCGTTGCTCCCGCGATCGTCACTCCCTTTAGTTCCAACCGCTGACGCAAAAGGGCCATAAATAGTTCCGCGGGATGTGTGAAGGTCAGATAGCCGGTAAACCCATTGCCACCTGCGGGCAGCGTGCCCGAGATCTCGAGTACATTGCGATCTAATGCCTTGAAAACCTTAAGTGTCGATTGCGAGCCGGCTGCTGAAGTCTCACAGCGATTAGTGATCTGAAACAGAGAATTCTCGGGACGGATGGAAACAACGCACGGGCTATTATTAGAGCCTGGTTTGACAACGAGATCGACCGAATTGTTGTTGATCGGCATCGCCGAGATCTCGGCTCCGTCGTACCATTGCAGATCGTCCCACTCCCATCCCAACGGTATCGCAAATCCCTTAAAATAGCTCTCGTCGCCAACCAATGAGCCCTCGATGCGTTTCACCCCGGCGGCCACGATCCTGTCGGCAAGATTATCGATTCCCTTGTAATAATCGCCATTATTAAAGGCAGTCGAGATCGAAATGTCCCCCCGGCCAAAGATCCTAAGGTCACCTGCAACGGTCCCATTTGCATCCGGCATTGCCCCGGCGTAAACGCTCGTAATAAATCGAAAATCAGGTGTAAGCCGCTCCAACGCGGTCGCCACCGTGAAATTTTTCATGTTCGACGCCGGCATGAAATATTTTTCCGAATCGTTTTCAAAAACTACGGTACCGGTGTTAAGTGAGACTATTTTTATCCCGATATGCCCGCGGCGCACCTCGGGTGAAAATAGACGTTGGCGGATCTTTGCCTGCAGGCTCTCGACAGTTTGTCCGGGTGAGGATGTCGGCGACGGCGAACGGACCGGCGTCGGGGTTGGTGAAACCGTGGCGGCGGCAGATGCGGCGGGTCCGGCGGAAACCGCTGACGGCCCGGCCCATAACATCACACTCGTCAATAAGGTGACGGCACAGATCAGTATCTCGGTCCTGTTAAATTTCATTGATCTAATTCTATCCGACAGATCTCGGAGCTGAAAATCGGACTAAATGTTGTGCAGTCCACTTCGGGGATCGAGTGTCGGATGATATATTGACATTTTGCGTCCAAAGCCTGAGTTCGTACAGCAGTATCCATTTATAGTTACCGTTCGGAGTATTATGCATCGTTTGAAGTTGTTCGTTTTGGGTTCCTTTGTGTTCCTCGGTATAGGTTTTTATCTCTCACAGTCGCATGCTGCCCATGTGCAGGGCCGCGTCGCCGGGGGACAATTGTCGGTACCGACCAGCGTTACAGCTACTGACGGCGTTTACGCCAATAAGGTTGGCCTACATTGGGACACGATTCGTAACGCGACATCGTACCGCATTTATAGAAATACGAGCAACAGCCCTGGTTCGGCAACTGATATCGGTAATACCCCCGCGAACTACTTCTTTGACACCAACGCCGCAACTGGCCAGAGCTATTATTACTGGGTCCGAGCCGAGAACGGCGGCACTGTAAGCCAACTGAGTGCCTCAGATCAGGGCAACGCGGTGGCTGGTATGGTCAACGAGAACTTTCCCCCGCTCGAGCCGCCGACGCCTCCGGCCGGAAACGAGGTAACTGCGGCAAAAGCCTATTTGGGAAAGGCCCTGTTTTGGGATGAACAGCTTTCGGCGACCAAGACCGTTTCGTGCGGCACCTGTCACAGGCCTAATCATGGCGGTTCCGATCCCCGGACAATCGTTAATAGCGGGCGTTCACGTAATCCGGGTTCGGACGGCATATTTAACACCCCGGATGATGTTTTCGGATCGCCGGGCGTGCCTCAGAACAGTGCGACCGGCATTTATTCTCTGAATCCTATCTATGGCTACAACGAGCAGGTGACTGGACGCAAGGCCCCGTCTTATCTTAATTCGGGTTATTCAGAGAGCGGGTTATTCTGGGACGGCAGGGCAACCAACGCATTTCACGATCAGCTGACCGGCCAGATATTGCTGCCCGAGTTTGCCTCGCTCGAGAGCCAGTCGGCCGGGCCGCCGGTTTCGCCGGCTGAGATGGGGCACGATAACCGTGATTGGTCCGGCGTCGCGTCGCGTGTCGCCGCGTCAAAGCCGCTTGCACTCGCGAGCAGCATACCCGCCGGCTTACAGACCTGGATCGGCGAACGCACCTATCCTGAATTATTCAATGAGGTTTTTGGCAGCCCTGATGTGACGCCGGCGCGCATTGCGATGGCGATCGCAACGCATGAGCGGACATTATTCTCTGACCAGACGCCGCTCGACCGGGCGATCGCCGGAATAGAACCGCTAACGCAGCAAGAGGAGCGCGGCCAGAACATATTCAACAGTGTCGGCTGTGCCAATTGTCACAGCGGAAATCTGTTGACCGATCACAGATTTCAGAATATTGGCGTTCGGCCGCCCGCCGAAGACCGCGGGCGAGGCTCCATTACCAACGATCCGGTCGACGACGGTAGGTTCAAAACACCGACGCTCAGAAATGTTGAACTGCACGGCCCGTTTATGCATAATGGCCGGTTTGCGACCATCGAGGATGTGGTTAGCTTCTACAATCGCGGCGGTGATTTTGACGCACCCAATATTGACCACGACTTGATCAGGCCGCTAAATCTGAACATGCAGGAACGAGCCGACCTCGCGGCGTTTATGAAGCGGCCGCTGACAGACCCGCGCGTTGCGGCCCAGCTGCCGCCGTTTGACCGGCCTCAGCTTTATACCGAGTCGGCCCGGGTGCCGCAGGTGACCGGTACGGGCCGCCCCGGTTCAGGCGGCTACACGCCAAAGGTCATCGCCATTGAACCGCCGCTGGCCGGCAACCCGAGCTTTACGGTATGCGTTACGGATGCCCTGGGCGGCGCCCACGGCGTGCTTGTGATCGACTCGTCTGATCCCGGTGTCGGTTCCACGATACCTGCGTCAGGTTCGCTCCTCCGCCTCGAAGCGGACCTGGGTGGTTCCGGCGACAGCTATGGATACACCTCGGTCAATTTTGCGATCCCGAGCGGCGTGGCCGGACAAACATTTTATGGCCGCTGGTATGTGGCCGACCCGGCTGCCGCAAACGGATTCTCGGTTACCCCGGCGGTTCGGTTCACTGTTTTTGGAGACGCGCCGACGCAAAAGGCCGTTTCGGATTTTGACGGTGATGGGCGATCGGATATTTCGGTATGGCGCGAGAGCACGGGAGCCTGGTACAGCACCAACAGTTCGAACGGCGCCCAGGCGGCGGCACAGTTCGGTATCACCGGTGACCGCATCGTACCCGGCGACTATGACGGCGACGGCAAGACAGACTACGCAGTTTATCGGCCTTCGACGGCTACCTGGTACGTTCAGGGCAGCTCAAGCGGATTTTCGGCCTATCCGTTTGGCATCGCGACCGACCTGCCCGCACAGGGCGATTTTGACGGCGACGGCAAGACCGACTTTGCGGTGTTCAGGCCGTTAGACGGCACCTGGTACATCCAGCAGAGCACATCAGGATTTAAGGCTCAGCAGTTCGGTACGAACGGGGATAAACCTGTTGCCGGCGACTATGATGGCGACGGCAAGACGGACATTGCTGTTTATCGGCCCTCGACGGGTTCCTGGTACATGCAGGGAAGTTCGGTTGGGTTTTCGGCGGTCCAATTTGGCTTGAGCGACGACAAGGTCGTCCCGGCTGATTACGACGGCGATGGCAAGTTCGATCAGGCGGTTTATCGTGAATCAACAGGCACGTGGTACATACAAGGCTCGGCAACGGGCTTTCAGGGAGTTCAGTTCGGCGTCGCCGGCGACATTCCGGCCGCCGGCGATTTCGACGGCGATGGCAAAGCCGATATCACCGTATATCGCCCGTCAGCCGCCACCTGGTACCGCCTGAACAGCTCCAACGGCTCATTCTTCGCCGTCCAATACGGCATCGAATCTGATAAACCGACCGAGGCAGGTTACGTACCGGTGCAATAGACCGTAAAGCGTCATTAAGAATCCCGTGCCGCTCAGTCATTTGTGCGACTTGTTTGTCTGCCTTCTCGGATAACAATTCAGTACCCAAATACCATCTGCAACTGTCACAATTGACAGTTACCGCGTAAAGAGATCGTCAGTAGACTATTTCAAATCCATCGGTCGTTGACCGGACATTTTTGTCTGTCGCTCAACGTCGATCTTAGGCAAAAGAAATAGTACAACAACCTCTTTATGTTTGAATCAACCTTTGACCTACCGTTATTTCTTGCAGGGCCGGCGATCGTCTTACTCCTTTGTTTGTTTTCTATCGGCGGGCTGATCCTGGTTCGGCGAATTGGGCTGCCTCGCTTGCGTATAGACCACCATGACTCGCATTTCAGTGGAGCCATAGTGCACAGCGTGATGGTTTTTTACGGACTGGCGGTGGCCCTGATAGCAGTTAATGTATTTGAGACGTCTGCCGACGTGGAAAAGATCGTATCGGCAGAGGCTTCGTCGCTTGCAGCGCTATATCGTGACGCTGAAACATATCCCGACCCTATCCGGCCCAAGCTGCAGACAGAATTGCGTGATTATACAAAATATGTGATCAACGATGCGTGGCCCGCGCAGCGAACCGGTAAAACTCCACGGGGCGGATCAGAGCAGCTGGATCGATTTCAAGCTACATTGGTTAGCTTTGAGCCATCCACTGAACGCCAGAGTCTTCTGCACGCAGAGGCCCTTAGGGCATACAACAAAATGATCGACGCCCGCGAGATGCGGATCGATGCCGTTGACACCGGCCTGCCGGGTGTAATGTGGATCGTGGTCATTTTTGGAGCCTTTATCAGCTTGATCGTCGCCTTCTTTTTCAGGGTCGATGATGTCTGGCTTCACGGGATCCTGGTAACGCTGCTTGCTATGTTCATCGGGCTTGTAATATTTATGGTTTTTGCTCTCGACCGTCCGTTTCGCGGAGATCTGGGCGTAAAACCCGAACCATATCAGATCGTTTACGAACAGATCATGAACCAGTGATCCGGGCGATAGGCGGGCGCTCTGAGGTTGCGGATGGGGCTTACCATCCGTTTACCAACGTAGGGTGTTGAAACGCTTTTTTAGGTTTGTCTTAGACCTGACCCCGCCGTCATCGGAGCCTGTCCTTCCCGGTAAGATGCCGGCGGTCCATTATTTACACTTTGAGTAACCGCAATCGCGGCACGAGTCGCAGCCGGAAGCGTGTTCTAGCTGGCCGCTGCATTCGGGGCACACGCCGATCATGGTCGACATCTTTGTCTCAGATCCGAGGCTTTTGCCGATGGCACGTTCAGATTCCGGAATTTTCTTAAGGCGGCGGTCGATGAGCAGCAGGCACTCGGCAACCGCTTGTTCGGGCGATGTAAGCAGCCGTTCGTTGAACCAGACAGCGTGCGTTGCGGTGACCTTATTCAGGCTGCGGGCAACCTCGTTGACATCAAATCCGCCGCGGAGCATCTTCGAAGCCAGCAATCCGACGCCGGCACTTATCGGCCCGGCGACAAACACTTCCAGAATATGTTCCCCGTCATGATTGACCGTTACATACAAATTCTGGCCCTCGAACGGTATCCGCCATGTCGAACCCTGCAGCTCGCGCGGACGCGTGATGCGTGACAATGTTTCGATATGCTGCCGTTCCTCAGGAGTCGGCAGGCGATCGTCATCGGCCTGCAGGCTTTCAGCCTCGGCCTTTGTCTCGGCATTTGTCTTCATCGAATTCAGTACCTGTCCCTCGCGGCTGCCGTCGCGATAATAGCTGACGGCCTTGCAGCCGAGTTTGCGGGCGAGGTGATACAGTTCGTCGACCGACTCAACGGTATCGTCGGCCGCACCGTTGCAGGTTTTCGATATCGAATTGTCGACATGCTTTTGTGCAGCGGCGAGCACCTTTACATGCTCGAACGATTTGATCTCCATCGCCGAGATAAAATGATCGGGCAATTCGTTTTCGTGCTCGACGACATATTCGGCGGCGGCGTTTACCGAAGCCTCATCGGTATGATCGACGTCGAGCCCTAGTGCGGCGGCGGCGATCGGATGTACATAGGTCCGCGTGCCAAGAGTGTCTTGCCGAACGTAAGCCCATGAGAAATTTGGTTCTATTCCCGATGATGTCTCGGCAACGAGCGAGATGGTGCCGGTCGGCGCAACCGTAGTGACCTCATAATTGCGGGGCGTCAGCGGAATGTCACGCGGAATGCCGATCTCGTCATAGATGAATCGTGCATATGCATCGCGGTTCGCCTCAAACTCGGGGAACACGCCCTTTTCCTTACCCAAACGCAGAGACGCCAGCCACGATTCGCGGCGGACAAATCCCATTACCTGTTCCATCAGCTCGAGCGAGCGGTCGCTGCCATATGTCACACCGAGACGCAGGCAGAGATCTGCAAATCCCATAATGCCGAGCCCGACAGGCCGTGTGCGTTTTACGACATCATCGATCTCAGGCAGCGGAAAATGGCCGGCATCGACGACGTTGTCGAGGAACTGCGTGCAGAGCTGCGTCACACGCGACAAGCCTTTCCCAATCGATACCCGCATCGTCCGTATCGCGGTAAAACTTTGCAACATCTATCGAACCAAGGTTGCACGAATTATTAAAATGCAGCTGCTGTTCACCGCAGGGGTTGCAGGCATAGATCGGGCCCATCGAGGCCGACATATGATTGTGCCGGTTTACCTCGTCGATAAAGATGATGCCCGGTTCGGCATATTTATGTGCCGAGGCGATAATACGGTTCCAGATGTCAGGAGCATAGACCATGCCGGGCATCGGCGGTTCCTCGATCGTGCATTCTGACAGATCAGATGTCTCAAACGTAAGCTTGTCGGCAAATGTCGCCGGTGTTCCGTCAGGCCGGCGGTAAACGACATAAGCTGAACCCGTAAGAGGGTCATGCACCGGCTGACGCCATGGCTCGCCGTTAAACTCTGTCTGGAACCACACCCCGGAATCGACGGCGTCCATGAACAGGTCTGTCACCGTCACCGAGATATTAAAATTTGTCAGGCTCGACTGATCATTCTTAGCGTGGATAAACCGCAAAATGTCAGGATGCGTTACAGCCAGGATGCCCATATTCGCACCACGCCTGACGCCGCCCTGCTTTACGACCTCGGTCGTCTGATTGACGATGTTCATAAAGCTGACCGGGCCTGAGGCGACGCCGCGTGTCGAGTTGACCATCGACCCCGCCGGCCGCAAAAATTCGTAGGTCATTCCCGTGCCGCCGCCGGTCTGGTGAATTATGGCGACATTCTGGGCATGTTCCATAATGCCCTCGATCGAATCGGGCACGTTCAGAACAAAACAAGCGGCGAGCTGCCCCTTTGGCTTGCCGGCATTGACCAGGCAAGGCGTGTTCGGGATAAACTCGCGGGCGAGCATGACGTTGGTCATCTCCTGATAGAACAGCTTTTGAGCGAACGGATCGGCCTCTGCCCGCGACACATGCCCGACGACGCGGCGAACAATATCAGCCCACGTCTCGATGGCCTCGCCATTCTCATCTCTGAGCGAGTATCGCTTGCTGACGACCTTTTGAGCGTTGATCCCCAGCGGAACGATCGAGCGTGCCTGTGCCGTTCCGGCGCCGTTGCCAACACCGTTCTTTTCGAGAAAACTACTTATTGCCGACTCAAAAACTGTGCTCATATTGGAAAGCCTCTCCTTATGGCTGATGGGGAAAATGCCGCTGCTCATTTAATACTATTTTAACATTTGAAATAGTACTTTGGAATGCCGCGCCCTGATTAAATTGTGGTAAGTAGGCTTGAAAACCGCAGTTAAAATTCGTCTTCAAGTAGGGGAATCGTAAACCAGTAATCCCAATATGTCAACAATTATTTTGCACAACATCTTGGGCTAACATAACTATTCACAACAACTGGCGGTGTAAGATAAAGTATTTCTTTAACTTGCGGGGAAAAGGCATAGGGAAAAATATGTTTAATCGACCAATGGCTCTGGCGGTGTTCGTTGTCTCGGAGGGACAAGACTATTTGTCTATTTTGAACTCGCCCACCGATAAATCGGCGGGCTACTATCGGATGTTCCTCCGGACGAAAGATGTGGGGTTAATACCATCGAACACCTGAATTTCTAAGCGGGTCGAGCTTTTGCTTCCGGGCTTCTTCCAGCCCGATCTTCTTTACTTTCGCAAACCATTTCTTATACGCCTTATAAGCAATAGATACAGTTTTGCGGGAATTTAGTTTGTTCCGCTTATCGACGAGAAACGCCGCATCGGCATGGTCCCATTTTTGAAGGAAAATGTAAGACACATAATATAGTGCCGCCACCTCGACAGGCGTTGTCGTCACAAAGTATTGGGAAACGTCGGCTCGCATTACCGAAAGGTCCGAGAGCGTTTTATTTCCTTTTAACTTCAAGAGACACTTGATACCCTCTAGAGTTTCTGATTCAGTTAGGTCTTCGAGATGGGTTATGTTTAGCCGACTGTTATTTCCTTGTAACAAAAGAGAGAGATCTCCATCGGTTCTTATTTCATTGGTCTGGCTCTTAATCTTTGATGTTGGAATCACGCGGGACTGCCAATATTCACAGCCCTTCTTCTGGCCCTGGGCCAAGGTGACCGTTGAACAAAGGATCAAGCAGTAAAGGATAATTACGATGATCGTGGCGCCGTGACCGAACATTGACGCGAATGTCGAAAAAAAACGTAGAATCGAAGGCCTGATCCCGGTTGCTCTTTGGCGTGGAGCGGGCCGATTTTCTAATTTCCATTGAAGGACGAAGGTGATTGGATTAAATTAACAACAGTCCCTTTCTTGCTTAACACCCGTATGTTTTCAGATCTCTCGTTTTGGGTAAGGCCAACAAATCTGTCATTTCGATCAGTGAGAATCTCTTTTATAGCTTGTGTATTTTGATCAAGCTGTAGAATCACTCCTATCCTGGATTGCACAGATTTGTTGGTCCTTCGGTCGAGTTCTTCGAAAACACGTGTTCCGCAGACAATAAACGCACCGTCCGCAGTATGTACCCCCCCTGTTAGATAATAACCGGGAATTTCAAACTTCTTAACGTTTCCGCCACCATTATCGACCACAAGCCTTGCGTAGACCCCTTCCTCGCTATCAGCGGTCTCGACGAACCATATATGGCCTTGACCGGTTTCACCAAAGCCAACGGTCTCAGCCTGGTCATCCTCGATTTCATATTCGGATCGCCTTATCCATTGCTTCTGATCGCTTAATTTCCCATATACTACCCTGTCACTTGTGAGAACCCTCAAGTCTTCGGCTCGATTCTTCGTTAGTCCCACAATCGATTGATTTAGGCAACCTGTTCCAGTCTCTCGAAACATTAGGACCGAGTCCCGCAGCGAACGATCTTCCCCCCATCCCTTTTCACCAGCACTAGACGACAATAGCAAAGGTGCATAACAGACAGGAGCAAATTGCTCATATTTCGATCCCCATGCCAAGAATGACTTACCGTCATTGGTCAATGATAAATATGCCTTTTGCACCAAATAAGGGGTATCCCAGGTTGCTCCGGAGTCGACGGTCTTTACTAGACGATAATCGGGCAGTTCGCTTGCCGAACGTTTTTGGATCGCTACGGCCCCAACATTCCCGTCGATGAAACTTATGCTAACGATCTTCTCATTAGAGAAAAGTTTCAAATTAACTTTTCGCCAAGTTTTTCCAGCGTCGGACGTCTTAAGCAGACCATCTTCACTTCCGATCCAACCCAAGTTTGAGTCGACGAAATCGATTGTGTCAGGACTGCCTTTAACTTTTACTAGGTTTCGGGCTGCGAGCCATTCATATCTATGATCAGCCATTGCAACATATGGAGTAGCATCTAGAAAATCTTCCCGAATTCTGGGAGCGGCCAGTTCACAAGCTGCATTTAGTATTGAACAGATAAAAAGGATCAAGGTGATAACAACAGCAAACTTCATCAGCATAACACCCCACAGACTTAAATTTTCTTAATCAGAACCATATGCACTTCGTTCGGCTTCCTACCGGCCATGTGAGAGTTTGTCAGCCAAACATTTAGTAATTACTTGCCCGCTGTCCGAATCCCCTTTATTCGGGCTATTCGGATTACCGATATTCATGCCTCTTAATAGCGTTATCGAATTTCCACCTTCATGAAATTGCTCATCACAAAGAAACGGGGTCATTCCTTTGATTCTGCGATATTATCGCGGTATCGAGATTCGACCAAGCCCTTAGCAAAGGCTAGCTCGGAGTCGCTTTTGATTTTTTGTCTGGCCGCGTTGGGGTTTGGTAAACTTGGTTCGGTAACTAACCTAGTTCGAAAGGCGTCTTTGGATCATATGATATGAGAATTCGGGGCTTAATAAAGAATATAATGTTTTTCGGTTGTGTGACGGCGGTTTCGATGTTGTTGCCGGCAATGATCGCAGCTCAGGATAAATTGCCTGATTCAGAGCCTAAGCTGATCGGCTCAAGCAAGTACACCCTGCCCGATTCGGCAGTTGAGGCTGAGATCGATGGACCGGTTAGGGTTGCGATACATATTGACAAAACCGGACAACCCAAAAAAGCAGTCATGATAGCAGGCCCGATCTGGCCGTGCGGTAAGATGCCACTAATGGCGATAGACGATGTTTCGAGGACACTTGCGGACGGGTTGATGAAGTTGAAATTTTCGCCCGGTATAAAGGACGGAAAGCCGGTTTCGGCGGATCTGGTCCTAAAGATCGTTCTCATAAATCCTAAATTAGATCTGCAAGCGATCGAAGCGGGCAAGCTTTCCGACAAGCCCAAAAATAGTTCTCTTGCAGCCGGAATATTAAATAGTACAGCTATTAAACTCGCGAAACCTGAATATCCCATTGAGGCGAAAGTGATTGGTGCGGGCGGTGCTGTAAATATACAAGTTATTGTCGATGAGCATGGTGAAGTAGAGAGGGCGGGAGCTCTAAGTGGGCATTCGACCCTTCAATATGCGGCGCGTGAAGCGGCCTGCGCATCCAAGTTCGCACCTGGCAAGTTTGGGGATAAATCAGTAAAAATCTTGGGTATCGTTGTGTATAACTTCGTCCCGTCGCCATTTTAGCGCCTCCCCGGAAGAAGCTAACACGCCTTTAGCAACAATAAAACAACGACAAAAACTACAACCCCGCCGCCTAACGCCCACGTTATTAAACCTGCACCAACTAGTTTCCCTGCACCCATGCCTTTTTTTCCTCCTGACTGAACTACTAATTGGAGTATAGAGTTTCTTTTTTTTGTGAAAGTACGGTTAAAGACAATTGGGGACAAATAAATGAGCGAAGACAGGAACCTCTCAACTTGGCCGTTGGCGACGGAATGTTTAACACTTTTCCGGGCCGGCGAGTGGACTGGTTCCAACGCGGGAATCTCGGTATTTACTGGCTTTCGCCGGTTTTGGAAGGATTCTAGTACCGGTATAGCCGTTATAACGGTGGTAGAGAGGTTTTAATACTATTATAGCGACTTTCTTCTGTTGAAGGCCGCTATATTTTTAATAAAATGATTTTATTTTTATTACAGAGGCTGCGGCCTTCCGCGGCGGCGACAAGCGTGGCGGTGCCAACGGCGCCCGCATCCGTCTGGCGCCGCAAAAGGATTGGGAAGTCAACCAGCCGACTCAACTCGCTCACGTCCTGGAAGTTTTGGAAAAAATTCAAAGTGATTTCAACAGCAACGGCGACGGCTCCGGCGGCAAGAAAGTCTCGCTCGCCGACCTCATCGTCCTCGGCGGTTGCGCCGGCGTCGAGCAAGCGGCGAAAAATGCCAGCCACAACGTGACCGTTCCTTTCATGCCCGGCCGCACGGACGCCTCCGCCGAGCAGACCGATATTGAATCCTTCGAACCTCTCGAGCCGTATGCCGACGGCTTTCGCAATTACCTTAAAGGCCGATACCGCGTTCCTGCCGAAGCGCTCCTCATCGACAAAGCGCAGTTACTGACTCTGACCGCGCCCGAAATGACCGTCCTCATGGGCGGGTTGCGCGTTCTCGGCGCTAATGCGGGCGGGACCAAGCACGGCGTGTTCACCAACCGTCCGGAAGCGCTGACTAACGACTACTTCGTGAACCTGCTCGACATGGACACGGAATGGAAAGCGGTATCGAAAACCGAAGACATCTTTGAAGGGCGCGATCGCAAGACGGGTAAGCGCAAGTGGACCGCCACGCGTGTCGACCTGGTGTTCGGCTCCAACTCCGTCCTCCGCGCCGTATCGGAGGTTTACGGAAGCTCGGATGCGCAGGAGAAATTCACGAAAGACTTCGTAGCGGCCTGGAACAAGGTGATGAACCTTGATCGCTTCGACGTCGCCTAAATCTTTGTCCATCATCAAGGATCGGTCTGTTTTCGTTAGGCCGCGGCCTGCCCAATGTCTTCATTTCTGGAGGCGGTTCTATTTGCACTTCTTGCAAGATTGCATCTCTGCGCCGCGTGAGAGGATCGGCGTTCGCTAGAGCGCTCGGTACCTGGCGCCGGAGCGCTGCGCGCCCAGCGAGCCCCTGGGTATCATGCCGCCTCACGCACCTGCCGGCGCTGCATGCCGGCGGTGTATTCGGAAACATGCACAGCCAGGAATCCGCCGAGGATTGCGTCGCATCGGTTGGCGCTGGCGCATCTCCTCCTCGACATGTAACTACGAGTTACACTCCTTCGGCACTAATACCAGCAAGACGTTCGCCGGTTGCCGCGGGTGGAAGCGCAGACGACGATTTTTCTTTTGCTCTCGGCGTCTTGAATATGATTGTGGCTAGCTTCTCCAGCTTCGGCGCAACAACAGGCACAGTCAGCATCGTACTCCCGATCGCCATGAGAAGCGTGGCAGTGAAGGTTTCGCTGGTCACGATACGTTTATCGAGCAGGATGTTGACGAAGATGATCATGATCAGGGCCTTGGTCTGGAGAAGCCATCCGACGATGGAAGCTTCGCCTTTCTCCCAGCACAGAATTCTTCCCGCAAGATGAACCCCCGCCAGCTTGCCCGAAACTGAACCAACCAAAAGCAGCCCGGCCGCGGCGAAAACAAGGAATCCTCCAACTTCCCAAGTCGTCCGCAGTCCTGTGGAAAGAAAGAAAACCGGCATGATCACAAGCAGGATGTGACTTCGAAAGAGATCCATCTGCTTTTGATCAAACATGTCGCTGTCGAGCACAGCACCTGATAGAAAGGCGCCGACCATGTAATGCAGGCCTGCCCAATCCGCGACAAAACCAGACATGGCCAGCCAGATCAGTCCAACAAACCAGCGATCACCCTGCGGAATGCTGCGCATGATCTTGCGGACGAGAAGCGCCGCTCCGGCAAAGGCGAAGAGAAACCCGGCCTGGCGACCAACGCGATTCCAGTCGAGCAGAATAATTGCGAGCACGCCCCAGATGGCCACGTCGTCCAGGCTGGCGTAGCGCAAAATACGCTGGCCTAGCGGTTGCCGCAGGATCTCTAGCTTTTCCATGAACAGCACAAGGATCGGCAGAGCGGTCACGGCGCAAGCCATGCCAATGCCAAGGACGACCTGCCATGTATGACCATCGGGACCGATCCAACCGTCACTCATCGTAAGCATGATGCCGGCGGCGCCACACCCGACCAGAAGCGGCGCGCCGAGAGCAAGTCCGCTGGTAATTCCAGTCTCACGTCGATTCCGCCATGCTTTTTGCAGATCGAGTTCAATTCCCGCGACCCAGACGAAACTCATCACCGCCCACTGCGCGATTCCATTCAGTTGACCAATCACTTGCGGCGTAAAGACAAAATGATAATAACTCGGAAAGACCGCTCCCAGCACGCCCGGTCCGAGCAGGATTCCGCCAATGATCTGAACTACGACCAGCGGAGCGTAATACTCCGTCCGGCCGAGCCTCCAGACTAGATAAGGAACGGTGTAGATGATGATCATGGCGATCAGAAAGATTTCAGAAGTGCTCATAAATCGCGTCACCGATCCAACATTTAAATCCGGAGCCACCCGCTCAAAATGAGGGAGCCATCGCCAGTTTGCAGATGGCGCCGGGTGTTGACCAAAAACTGTTGTATTAAATTCAAGGTTTTCCTTATACCATCATTGTCTATTGTGATGCAATCGGAAAGTTTCGCGATCGCTCATTGAGAGAGTGCATCTACGCCAATTCCCGTCCCCGGTAGGTCCCTTCCTGCGCAGATTGCGTTAACCGACACCTGAAGTCGCTGAACTTCCCGTAGCGGACAAAAAATGGTCATCGTTTCGCAAGTTTGGTGCAGTGGCCTGCCGAAGCCTGATCAGAGTTATGGATCAGGAAAACCACTAACATGGACACAATTGCGGCTACCTTAACCACACCAGCAGTTCCAACTCCGCCACAGCACCTCTCCCATCCACACGTAGTTGTGCGCGGAAGCGGACAAACTTTTCTTCAGGAAATCTCCGCCGGGACCCATCGCTTCCAGGCGGACGAACCAGCCAGTGTCGGCGGCAGAGATGCCGCTCCCGACCCTTACGACTATCTGATGGCATCGCTCGGCGCGTGCACGTCGATGATGGTGGGCCTGCAGGCCCGCAAACGAAGATGGCCTCTGGAAAAGATTAATGTCTCGTTAACGCATTCGCGTATCCACGCGCAGGATTGTGAAGGATGCTTGACGAAAGATGGAATGATCGATCGGATCGACGTAACAGTGGA
Source organism: Blastocatellia bacterium (assembly GCA_963834975.1). GTDB lineage: Bacteria > Acidobacteriota > Blastocatellia > Pyrinomonadales > Pyrinomonadaceae > OLB17. Next base: position 35,731 of record CAWIDZ010000010.1, on the reverse strand, counting down.
ACTAATGGGACCACTCACGAGCGAGCAACGCAGAGAACTGATGAAGACGGCTGAGAATTGCCCCATACACCGCGCTCTCACCCGCGAGATCAATGTCCGGCTTCAACCGGTTAAGGGAACATGAGGAATATCCCGATTGTCACAACGCGAGGCGCGCATTCATAAGGGTTATTCGCAGGTCGAGGCATCCAACGATTTCGTTGCGTCGACGGGAGAGCTCTTATCCTCCATAGTCCGGTTACAAAGTCTCAAGAAAATGGACGAAGTCCCGCCGGAACGTGGTCTCGGCAGGATTGTAGCCCTGACGAATCAGACGAACCTGCCCGGTTCGATCGATAACAACGATCGACGGGAGCCCCAGGGTGCCAAATTTGTTCCGCACTCTGCATCCGGGATCAAATGCCAGCGGGATCGTGATTCTTTGTTTTTTGGCAAACGCGCGCACCCGTTCCGGCGTGTCGCCGCCCACATCGCTCCCGACCAGGACGAATTGAATATCGGAGTTACGGCTCAATTCGGAGTAAGCGGCCTGCAGCTGGGGCAACTCTGCTTTGCACGGCACGCACCAGGTGGCAAAAAAATCCATGACCAAAGGTTTCCCGGGCTTCCACGCGGTTGGCGCAGACCCGCCGCTCACAGGCTGCAAAGCAAAAGACGGCGCCGATTCGCTGGTGAAGTTATTGAGCTTGTCCGCCAGCAGCTTCGGAAAATAGGAAACGCAGAACCATAACGAACAGACAAATAGTGCGGCCGACGCGATAACGATGGTAAGTCCATGCCGTCCGCCTGTGACCGCCTTGACCACAAACAAACCAATTGCTACGACGAATGCCCAGAACAACAGCACGAACCACAACGCGGGGATTTGCGCGAGCACCACGAAATAGAACGCTGCGAAAAGTGGAAGAACCAGGAGCGCGGCCGCAATCCAATCTGGTCGACCGCCGGCACCGAGCCAGATCGCGCCACCGAGAAGGGCGACCGCGCCGACAATATAAACGACGCGGATATCTCCCGACGAAAGGAGCCCCAGACCAAAGACAATCCCCAAAACCACTATTCCCAGACCGAAGGCAATCAGGCGCGTTTTCCAGCGGCCCTTCCCTTGCGACGTCATCTCCATATGTATGAGATGCATCTGCCGCCCGATCCGGATTCAAATAAATCGTAGACAGGCCGGGAAGAGTTATGGCGACGCCGTCCATGGCGCCTCGGCAATGTATCGCGCGATACGCGAAGTCTTCTGCGGATCGGCGCAGTTTTCAGAAGCTTCTACGGCAAAGAGTTGTCGTGAGGAATGCTGCCACCCTGATAATCTAACTTCTCTCGATAAAGCAGTTTGTTTCCCCAGTAGGCTTCGATGTAATAGGTTTGCCCGGGCTTGAGACTGACCGTAAACCCAGTATCCTCGCACGGCGTGCATCGTGACCATCAGCGTTGGTACTCACATCGTCTCAATCGCGACATGGGTGTCGCCATTTACGGCAATTACGGCTGGCCCATTCTCGCGTTCCCAACGAGCTGCGGCGACGAATGGGAGATGGAAGGCCAGGGCATGATTCGCACCCTCAGCCCCTACCTCGAGCAGGGGCGAATCCGAATCTTCTGCATCAACAGCGTGAACAGCGATTCGTTTCAAAACAAGGGAGCGCACCCCTTCCACCGGAGCTGGATGCAGGCGCAGTACGACGCCTATGTGGCGAACGAAATTTTCCCGTTCATCGACTCCCAGTGCCAGACGCCGGGCATCGGGATCGCCACGCTGGGCGCATCGCTCGGTGCCTATCACGCGGCCAACACTCTCTTCAAGCATCCCGACCGAGTGAAGCGCTGCTACGCGCTCTCGGGCATCTACGACCTGAGCGATTCGATGGACGGGATGTACGACGACAACTTCTACTTCAATAATCCGGTCGACTATATGGCCAACCAGAGTGACCCGTGGTTTCTCCATCAGTACGCGAGTTGCGACATCCGGCTCGTGACCGGCTGTGGTCCGTGGGAAAACAGCGGCCCCACCTACCGAATGTCCGAGATCCTCAGGAACCGCGGCATTGCTCATCACCTGGACGACTGGGGCACGGAGGGCGGGCACGAATGGCCCTACTGGCATCACCAGATGTGGGAATACGTGGGCGCGCACTACTAATAAATCCGTTTGGACCTCACATCATGTGTGACTGCATGAATCGCTCACGGAACAGCCGTCATCAGAGACAGGCTGCCCGGCTGATCCGCAGATTTCCCGTTGCCTGCGCCGATATTTTCGCCTAGCAATGAGCGAACTCACACGAAAGGAAATTCCATGGGAGTAGCTTTGCTTTTTCTCCTCGTCATCCTCCTGATTGGCGTCGCGGTGATTATGTTTGTGATCGGCGCCTACAACGCGCTGGTTACGTTACGCAACCGTTACAAGAACGCTTATGCGCAAATCGATGTGCAGCTCAAACGCCGGTACGATCTGATTCCGAATCTCGTCGAGACTGCGAAAGGCTATCTCCAGCATGAGCGCGGTACGCTCGAAGCCGTGGTCGCGGCACGAAACGCAGCCGCTACCGCAAATGCGCGTGCCGCTCAGAATCCGGGCGACGCTTCTGCGATGAAGGGAATTTCCTCCGCCGAAAGCGCGCTTTCTGGCGTGATGACCCGATTGTTTGCTCTCGCTGAAGCGTATCCAGACCTCAAAGCCAACACGACCATGATGAGTTTGATGGAAGAACTGACCTCAACCGAAAATCGCGTTTCGTTCGCACGCCAGGCCTACAACGACGCGGTGATGGCTTACAACACGCGCCGGGAAATTTTTCCAACCAACTTCATTGCGGGCACGTTCAATTTTGGGCCGGCAGAACTTTTCGTGATCGAGAAGCCGGAAGAAAAAGAAGCGCCAAAGGTTTCGTTCCAAACGTAGCACAGCCGTGCTGGCTGTGATCGACATCGGGTGGACTTTTTCGAGCGCCAGGACAAAGCCCGACGCAATACCAGACTGCTGGTATTTTATTTCGCTCTCGCCGTTCTTTCGCTCATCGTTGCTGTCGATGCTGCGGTCGCGTTGACCTTCCGCTTAGTCTCAGCGCACGAATCGTCGTTCGGCGAAACCCCGCCAAACCCCGTGCGGTTTGATCTCATGGCCGCGGCCACACTCGGCACACTGGCCATCGTCTCGATCGGGAGCATCTCAAAGACGCTGCAACTGGCCAGCGGCGGCAGCGCGGTGGCCGAGTTGCTCGATGGCCGACTGATTCATTCCGAGACGCGCGACGCCAACGAACGCAAGCTGCTAAACATCGTAGAAGAAATGTCCATCGCGTCCGGCGTGCCCGTGCCGCAGGTCTATGTCATGGATAACGAAGATGGGATTAACGCTTTCGCCGCCGGCCATTCCACCAGCGATGCCGCCATCAGCGTGACGCGCGGCGCGCTGCAACTGCTCACGCGGGACGAGCTGCAAGGCGTGATAGCGCACGAGTTCAGTCACGTTCTCAACGGCGACATGCGGCTCAACATTCGACTGATGGGTCTGATTTTCGGAATTCTCTGCTTAACTGTTATTGGCCGTGTCCTGATCCGGACCCGCGGTCGCAAAAATCCCCTGCCGTTGCTCGGGCTCGCGCTCATCATCATCGGGTTCGCTGGCGTTTTCTTCGGGCGCTTAATCCAAGCGGCCGTGAGCCGGCAGCGAGAAGGTCTGGCCGATGCGTCGTCAGTGCAGTTTACACGAAATCCAGCAGGCCTGGCAGGCGCGCTGAAAAAAATCGGCGGGCTTGAACAAGGTTCAAAACTCAAATCGCCGCGTGCCGAGGAAGCGAGCCACTTGTTTTTTGCAAACGGAGTGGGCGAATCGTTCTTTGGATTGCTGGCGACTCATCCGCCGTTAATCGAACGGATTCGCGCTTTGGATCCGAGTTTTGATGGAAAATTTCCGCGCCCAGATTTTGCCGACCGCACCGGAGCCGTCGCGTCCGCCGCCACTGCCCACGACCGCAGGGGCGGGCGTTGCGCCGATCGGCATCGCGCCACAGGCGATCGTGGCCAACATCGGTGAACCGACCATGGAACATCTGCGTTACGCGACGGATTTTCATCGGACAATTTCGCCCGCGGTCGCCGCTGCGGCGCGCGATCCGGTTGGAGCCAGTGCGCTGGTGTACGCGTTGCTCCTCGCTAACGAATCAGAAACGCGACAAAAGCAACTCGACGATCTCGCCCGCGTCGAATCCGAATCGACCCGGGACGAGACGTTGCAAATCTGGCCGGAGATCCAGGACCTGCCCGCGCAGGCGACAATCCCATTGGTTGATCTGGCAGTGTCGGCGCTGCGCCGTTTCTCATTTCCACAGTTCGAACGGTTCCGTACGGCTGTTCAGACACTGATGGCGCGCCGAGACGACTTATTCGCGTTTATGTTGCAAAAAATTGTGACGCGACATTTGGAAACACATTTTTCTCCGGATCGCAGAGCGATTGTCCAGTTCTACAGTTTGCGTCCGTTAGCGAGCGATTGCGGTGTGTTGTTGTCGGCCACGGCATATGCGGGTCAGGACGACGCCACCGAAGCGTATAAAGCATTTACGCAAGCAGCCCAGTGGTTAGGCCGGACCGCTCGCGCCGAAATTCCGTGGCTGCCGCCGGAACAATGCACTCTCGCGCAGGTCAACGCTGCGCTGGAGCGCCTCAGCCAGGCCGTGCCGCAGATCAAGAAAAACGTCCTCAATGCCTGCGCCCAGACGGTCGCGGCCGACAACATCATCCAGGAACGCGAAGCGGAGCTCTTGCGTGCCATTGCCGACGCGCTCGATTGTCCGATCCCGCCGTGTGTCTCAATCCAATCAGATGTGATGGCCGCGTGAACAAGGAGTGACGGCTTCCCCCTGGCTCGCCGTAGCCTCGGCGGAGGCGGCAGCCGTCATGTTTGAGTGGACGGCTGCCCAAGCCGTCGTTCCTTGCGCAAATCCAATCACGAGCGGACGCCGCGCCGTCACCCGATTGAGTTCAACAAGTTCTGGAAACGCGGATGATCATACAGACCAGCGAAGTCCGAGTCGTGCTTGATCCACATTTTTATTTCTTCACCAACCTTGGGGAGCATGCGTTCGAGCAGATCAAGCGCTTCTTCGACGTCACCCAGTTTCGTGTATCCACATGCGACGTTATATTGGGTGAGAGGATCGTCCGCTCCGACGACCAGGGCGCGCCCGATCCATTCCCTGGCGCGATCGTTTTCTCCTAACTCAATCAGGGCTGCGATACCCATGTAGGCGGGCCTGGGATCTTCGGGATGAAGGACCAACTCGCGCTCTATTCGTTCGATCGCGCGGCGCGCAGCGTTGTACTTCTCTGAATCACGCCCAAGCGATCGGTAGATCTGGATCAGAAGAATCAATGATTGGTGATCTTCCGGGCTGATCTGAGCTGCGCGTTCGAATAACTCGGCCGCGCGCTCGAGCTTTCCCTGGGCAAAACTCGACCGCGCATACAAGTAATGCGCCTCGAAAGAATTCGGGTCGAGCTCCATCGCTCTCTTAAATTCAGCCGTCGATTCTTCGAATCGTTTCTCGATTGAAAGCACCAAACCGCGAGACGCATGCGCTTCCGCCAGATGATCGTTCAGGGAGAGCGCCTTGCCGGTGTTTTCAAAAATTCTGTCGAGCGGAACGTCTGCATGGTAATGCAACAGCATGAACGAATCGCAGTCGGCGACGCCGGCATACGCGCTCGCATATTGTGGATCGAGCTCGATCGCCTTTGTAAACATCCGCCGCGCCAAAGTGTAATAAGACTTCGAATGTCGACGGAGGAATTGCCGGCCTCTTAGATAATACGTGTAGGCTTCGACATTGCCGGTGCGCGTTTCACCCATCGATTTTTTCTCCTTCGGCAAAAGTTTCACCTTCAGCTGCTCGACAATCGCGTGAGTAATTTCGTCCTGGATCGAGAAAATATCCGTTAGGTCGCGGTCGAATCGCTCCGCCCACAGGTGCCCGCCGTCGTCGCTGTTCACCAGTTGGCTCGAAACTCGGACGCGCGAGCCCACTTTTCTCACGCTGCCTTCGAGGAGAAAATCGACCCCAAGCTCGCGCCCGGCTTCCTGCAGGTTGATGGGCCTGCCTTTAAACGTAAACGCGGTGTTCCGCGCAACGACGAACAGCCCGGAAATCTTCGATAGATCCGTGATGATGTCTTCAGTGATACCATCGCTGAAATATTCCTGTTCCGGATCGCCACTCATGTTCGTGAATGGCAACACCGCAATCGACGGCTTTGTATCTTCACGCTCGCGACCCGACCGCGACGCGGACCCACTCAACCCTACCCCGTAAACGCGGACCGGCCGCTCGATGTTCTTCAGCTTCTTTTCGCCATAGTCCTCGAAGGCAAGGTTCAGACGATTGCCAATCTGATCGCGCACTGACTGCGAAATTACGATCCCGCCGGGTTTTGCGACGCTTTGTAAGCGGACGGCGACGTTGACGCCGTCGCCATAAATGTCATCGCCTTCTACGATAACGTCTCCGAGGTCAACCCCGATCCGAAATTGAAATTGGTGCTTTCGAGGCGTGTCCGAATTACGATCTCGCATGTCCATCTGAATTGCCGCCGCGCAGGCAACCGCATTCACGACACTGGGAAATTCAACCAGGATTCCGTCGCCGGTCAGTTTTACCACGCGTCCCTGGTGCTCGGCGATTTTGGGATCGACCACTTCGGTTCGCATCGCTTTAAGTGCGTCCAACGTTCCCGCTTCGTCGATTCCCATCAACCGGCTATAGCCAACAACGTCGGCGGCAAGAATTGCCGATAAGCGCCGTTCCATCTCCACCAAAGATATAGCGGTAGACGGAGAATCAAAAGATTTGGTCAGCGCATCGCGTCACGCATTGTCGCACAATTGTAACAGTTAAAGAGTGGCGTCGCCCAAGTCGCCATCCTAGAAATGTCGCACCATGAAAATTCTCCTCGCGACTTTTTCTCTGAGCAGACCAATCGCACTTCCCCCTTTGGAAGCACGAGAGCAGCGCTAGATTAGATGTGTCTTCGGATACACAAAATCATCACGTCTCGCACGAACACATTTAGAAGACATGAAGGAAAAACCCGACTCCGACTCAACATTGAGCGAAACCATGGCCGCTCGAATTGAAATCAAGGAGCTCGAAGATGTAGCCGGCCAAAAGAAAATAACCGATGCCGTCGAAGCTTTAGACGGCGTAGTCGAAATAAAAATAGAGAAGGGCGCGCTGCACGTCTCTTACGATCCGCTGGCCACGACTGAAAAGGAAATCGAGCGAGCGATTCGTTCGACTGGGACTACGGTCAAAGCTGCCGTGACAGATACAGAGGGTGCTCATCCAGACCTGCCAACTCCGGCGAATGTAGAAGCAAAACGAGCCCAGTAAAACTTCTTGGTTTTTCCTTCTTAATTGAAACTCGGAGCCGCGCGATTTTAGCGAACAGCGTCCTGACGGTAGCAACCAGCGTTAGCGGCGCTTGCGCAAAGTACGTTGCTGGGGGCCGGCGTTGACGTTTGGAACTTCTTCACCAAGGGCAGTGGCTAAATCGATTTGATGGTCCTGCTCTTGCACCAGGATCTCGCGAATCTGTTCAGCCATCGCGTATTCTCCAAGCGCTTCACACTGCGGGATGCGATCGCGGTAATTGCGAATGGTTTCATTTTCATTGTCCAGATCGAAGCGGAGCATGTCTCTCGCGTTTTTCGATGTGCGGACCGGCTTCGGACTAACCACCGGCATTTTGCCGAGGTAATCGATCTGGCGCGAGAGAATCAGGGCATGATCAAGCTCTTGCTTTGCGTGAATTTCGAGCTGAGCGGCGACGTCCATGTATTCGGCGCCCTTGAGCACCTGGGAATAAACGACGTACGCGATGATGGCTTGATATTCGCGGGCCAGATCTTCGTTCAACAGCTCCGCGAGACGGTCGCGGGAGATTTCGTTGGATTTTTGTTCAGGCATTTGATTCCTCCTTTAGATTGAAAGACAAATTATATGTTAGAGCGCTTTGAGCGCGCCGCTAGTTCCGCGTTGCAGTGAGCTGAGGCGCGTCTCTCAACGCCGTAAAGGAACGTGGCTCCCACGGTGCTTTTACGCTCTCAACTCGCCCGTCGTCTGACGAAATGTATTGACTTCCCAGTGTCGACTCCATTATCGCAAGCCTAACGCAAATTACGCGAGTATCCGGCTTCAGCCGGTTCGGCGGCAACAGCTATCACGACCATTGTCCGCAGCGGTAGAAACCATTGAGCGGGGTCGACTCAGACACACGGGGGTTTTCCCCGGAGGAAAATAGAAATGAAAAAACTAATGTTAGTATTAATCGCGTCGGCCTGTGGCATGGCTTTCGCGATGAACGCGTCGGCTCAACAAGCCGATCAGGCAACTGCTGATGCCATAATTGCCATTGTAAAAGCGCAATGGGCGGCCGAAATCAAAGATCCTACGAACGTCGCCGAACAGACGAAGGACATGACGGACGACTACACCGAGTTCAACGGCGATTATGCCACGCGGCTCGATGGAAAGGCGATGAATTCGCGGCTGGCGGAGGCTGCAGGAAAAGCCTCTGCCAGGACGATCGCGTCGGAAATGGCCAATCCGAAAGTTCAGGTATACAACGGGAACGCTGCCGTCCTGACTTACAACTATGTCGGCGTGATCCAGGACAAGGACGGGAAAACGGAACCGGCCCGTGCAAAGTCCACCCGCGTTTACGTGAAGAAAGGCGACAAATGGATGTTAGTTCACGCAAACTTCGCAGCGGACCCATTGCCAAAACCATAAAACCCTGAGAATCCTTTTTGGGGCCGCCACTAGGCGCCTTGCCCTTGGCGGCCCCTATTCTTTGTACCGACGGGCTCTCATCCACGACCGGTCAAAAATCGCGGTGCTCGGCCGCCGGTAAGCAAAAAAATCGTTTGCGATTCGCCGTGACCGCATTTTCGAACGAGAATTTGCCCATCGAATGCATACATCAAAAAGAAGTGACCAAGCGAATCTTGGCGGAAGTTTTATGCTTCCAAGCACTTCCATCACGGTAAACCGCATCGGATATGGCGCCATGCAACTCGCCGGTGAAGGTGTCTGGGGTCCGCCGCGCGATGTCGACGCCGCTCTTACCGTACTACGCGAAGCGGTCGCGCTCGGAATCAATCACATCGATACGAGCGACTTCTACGGGCCGCATGTCACCAATCAAATCATAAAAAAAGCGCTGCACCCGTACGCGGACGACCTGGTGATTGTGACGAAAGTAGGTGCCCGGCGCAGCGCGGATAAGTCGTGGATTCCGGACCTCTCGCGCGAAGGACTGATCGATTCCGTTCATGATAACCTGCGGAATCTCGGACTCGATCGGTTGGCTGTCGTGAATCTCCGGGTCGGCGGAGTGACGGCCCCTTCGGAGAGTTCCATCGAAGAACCACTGAGTGTACTGGCCGAGTTGAAGACTCAAGGATTGATCGGTCATCTCGGTCTTAGCAACGTGACTCCGGCGCAGTTGGCGGAGGCTCGGAAGATTACAGACATAGTTTGTGTCCAGAACATGTACAACGTGGCGCACCGGGACGATGACGGATTCGTCGACTATCTCGCCGAGCAAAGCATCGCTTACGTGCCGTTCTTCCCTTTGGGAGGATTCAGCCCTTTGCAATCGTCCGCGCTTGACACTGCGGCGGCGTCGCTCTGCGTCACACCCATGCAAATCGCGCTTGCATGGCTTCTCCATCGTTCACCTAACATCCTGTTGATCCCGGGCACGTCGTCCCTTGAGCATCTCCGCGAAAACGTCAAAGCCGCGTCGTTGCAACTTCCTCCTGGGACGATGGTCGAGCTGAATGCTATCGGAACAACCAAGACCTGGTTGCTTGCGAATAATCACCGTCTCCGATTCTCAACTAACTCACCCTCAAGCCCGTAAAGGTGCGTGGCTCCAACGGAGCTTTTACGCTCTCAACTTTTTGCACCTCTCACCGCCTGAATGAAAGTCACTGACTGGAATGCGATCGCAGACGCGTATTTTGATATGGATGATCCGCATGAACGGGCTGTTCTTCGTTTCATTCGAGAGAAACTAACTACGCTTCAACCGAAGCGGTTGTTGGATTATGGCGGCGGTGACGGGAAGTTTGCCGTCTTTTGTGCGGAGAGGTTGCCGCTACAGGAAACAGTTACCTACGACCCGGCACCAAGAATGACATCTCTCGCGCGATCTGTTTGTGCGGATTTCAAGCAAATCCGGGTAACCGACGCGATAGAGCAAACTGAGTCCGGAATATTTGATGTCGTAACCTTTAATGGAGTCTGGATGTGCCTTACCAGTCGCGAAGCTTGCTTGGATACATTGTCGCAAATCGCCAGGCTTCTTCGCTCGAATGGCCGCCTGGTCGCATCGGTGACGCATCCATGCTTTCGGACCTGTAAGTTTTCGGACTATTTCACGGACTTCAACAACCGCGATTATTTTAATGATGGCACATTGTTCAATGTCACGATCCGCGATGGGAACCGCGAGCTTCACATCGTTGATGCCCATTGGAGCCTGACTGCAATGAGTTCGCAGTTGAACGAATCAGGATTTGCAATTGAAAACCTCTACGAACTACCGCGCTTGACTAGCGGATCAAACCAACATGACACCAGCCTTTGGTTGGTAATTGTCGCTCGCAAGCTCTGAACCTTGCGCAAAAAATGTTTAGATCTAAGCCCTACTACCCTTCCGTCTCAGTGCAAGGCAGAGACGGATAGGGAGTGAGCGCTCCTCTGATCCTGCGAATACGTAGCATCCAACCGCAGCGACTGGAGCCGCGGGGACACGAGCGACATAGATGGGCAAGCCGAGAGGTCGAATGGAGCTTTTCGGCAAAGCGACATGGAACACGTCGCGATCGGGAATGGAGCGCTTGGGGAAAGCGACATAGAAGGCAAAGCCGCGACGGGTAGCGGCGAGAGAGCGGGACGCGAACGAGTTTCAAATGAGCGGGAGCGAATGAGTCAACACGGCGTGCTGGGAAGCCGCCGGCTAGATGGTCCAACCGCCGAGGTAGGCGGTAAGAGAGCGGGCCTGCCACGCCGTAGCCTTGGCGAAGGCGGGAGCGAACGAATCAAATGTTTTACTACTGCTGCGGTTGACGAAGCGAATTCTGGACAGAATCCGGTAATTTGTCGGCATTTCGCAGCAAAAGACTTACTTGCCAAATTTCCGAGTCGCTCAGTTTCTGGTTGAACGATGGCATGGCGCTGAAACGGATCCCGTTTTTCACCACCCAGTGAATGGCGCCTACCGGATCGTCCGTCACGCCCTTGCTCGGCGGAAGCAAGTGCGGCGGGCGCGGATAAAATCCCTTCGCGTTACTCGATGCCTGATCCAGCCGTCCATGACATCCTTCGCAAGCCTGCATATATGTCTTAGCGCCTGCCAGAAGATTGGCCTCGTCCGCCGGTAGCGGCGATGGATCGTTTGCACTCTTGCCAATCGACGCGGTAATAGCCGCGCTCGCGATGGTTCGCTCCAACGGAAACGGTTTGGCGTCCGTTCCCATGAAAAGTCCGCCGCGTGTCGCAAAAAGATAGCCGGCCAGCAGAACCAGCCCGATTCCAACGACAACCCCGAGAAAGAACTTAATCATGGTTTAATGATGCGGAAGTAACGAAAAAAATAAAGGACTTTCCCTTCCCGTTTCTCTACTTTGCCTCGCGCATCGCCGCTCGGATCGGCTGCCCATTCTGAATAGATATTAAGTATGCTGGGAAAGGGAAGCTGGTCCGCCTGATGAGATACGTTCCATCTTCGCTGGCCTCGGCTTGGGAGCAGACTTTTGGGATCCGCAGTCGGATGGTTCCCGTTAACAGATCCGGGCAAGATAAGCCGAAACCGAACGTGTATATATGAGCACGAGAAACGAGACCAACGCCACGAGTGGAACCGGAAACATATGATGTTCTTGTGCTCGGCAACGGCACGGGCGGTAAATTAATAGCCTGGACAATGGCTAGAGAAGGCAATCGAACAGCTTCCATCGAGCGGAAGTACGTCGGCGGCGCGTCTCCAAATATCGCGTGCTTGCCGAGCAGGAACATCATTCACAGCGCGAAGGCCCGTTCGGGATGACTGACTGGCGGTACGGGTTCAGCGCGATCAAAACCATTGGTCTAAACGAAAGTGGCCCGATGTTCGGTCCGCCCGGCTATGAGATCAATCTGTTATATATAGCCGGCTTGCTCGTTCTCGTTCTGATCGGCGCCGGTCCGTTGTCGATCGACCGATTGCGGAGCCGCAAGCAGGATTGACGAAAGGTTAAGAATCGCGCGCGCCAGGCTTCAGATAAACGGTCAGGCGACAACAACACATGCCGAATCCAAGCACACTGTACTTGAGCGCTACAGCCGCAGCCACCTTGCGGAAATCAATCTCCGCGGCAAAATAGATCGCGACGAATTCACACAAGCGTAATAACCAAGGAGAATCATCACATGAAAGCATTCCAAATCGTCCTGCTCCTGGCAGGAATCACCTTCACCACGGCGGCTTTCGCGCAGGAAAACAAGAGCGCCGCTTCGCCCTCGGCGCAGCAGTCACCACAAACTGCGGCAACGATCGCTTCAGCCATCGATCGCGAGATTACCATCGTCGAAAAGGAAGTAGTCGGTGCGGCCGAAGCAATGCCCGAGGAGAAATATAATTTTTCTCCCGAGAGCCTCCACATTTCCGGCAGCGACTACAAGGGCGTGCGCACCTTTGCCGAGCAAGTAAAGCATGTCGCCGCCTCCAATTATCTGATCTGGTCACCGATCACCGGCGACAATGCTCCAGATTCGGCGAACGGCGGAAAAGGTCCTGAAGCGATGAAGGCGAAAGCAGAGATCGTGAACTTCTTAAAGGAATCGTTCGCTTTCGGCCATAAAGCGGTGGCCACCTTGACTCCCGCTAACTCCGTCGAGACGGTCGGCAAAAACAAACGGACTCGACTGTTCCTGGCAACCTTTGCTGCTGCTCATGCTTTCGATCATTACGGACAAATGATCGAATATCTGCGCATGAACGGCATTGTCCCACCGGCAAGCCGGCCTAAGTCACAGTGAGCGCTTCCGTCCACGCGCAGGTGGCTGTAAAATTCGACGCTCAGCTTTGTGCGCTCGCCCGCCCGCGGGACAGCCTCGAACGCTTTCGGTGGTTCCATGCTATAGGCATTCACGGCTGCTTTTCTTCGCAGAGTTTTTGGAAAGCGGGATCGGAGCGCAAAGGGTCCCAGAGCGGATCGAGCCTAAGAAGCGCCGGTGTGATGGGCGCTGGGCTATAAAGCCAGCCGCCGTACGGTGTCTGTAACAGCCGTGTGAGATTTGAGATCGCACGACTATTCTCGCCGATAATCATCTCAACTAGCGCCAGGTTCTCTTCGAACCCGGGCCCGGATAGCCGATCTTTGCTGCTCGGCACAAGCTTGATTGAGCGTTGCGCTTCCTTAAGGGCTGAGTCCTTTTCGCCGAGCATGGCATAGATAACGGCCAGCGCTGCCGCAGCGAACGCATTGTCTGGTTGCTCCTTGCTGATCGGCTCAAGCGCGCTCCGCGCCTCTTCAGCGGCAGCTTTTGCTGACGCGGTGTCTCCAGCTTCTCGCTGGATCAATGCTATCCCTCCCTGCTTGATGCCCTTTTCCATCGCAGAAGCAAAGTAGAGTCGACCTTGTCGGGGTTGCACGAACCGGGCGGCCTCAGCCTGTTTTCGTTCAAGTCTCAATTGAGCGAGTTTGACCCGAACGGCCATGTCCGAATTCGTTTGTGCATTTACCTGGGCCAGCAACTTAGCGGCTTCCTCCAGGTTACCTTCAGCCTGGTAGATGCTGGCTTTTGACGCTATTAAGTACAACTCGTTAGGGAGAATATCCAGTGCCCGGTCATAGAGCTTTATAGCTGTCGGGAATTGTCGAAGTGCGGCGTAAGTGAATGCCACTTCAGTCAGCAACGCAGTATTCCGCGGATCGAGTGCAAGGCCCCGTTCCCAGTATGCAAGACTTTCAGCCCAATGTCCCTCGCGTCGCGCGATTGCCCCAAGGGCATATGAGACCTCGCTGTTACCCGGCAACATTTTGCTGACGCGCTCGAAAGTGGCTTTGGCCAGCCCATAATCGCGCAGCACCCAATATTGGTAATAACCCAGGAAGAGCAGGGTTTCAGGCGAGTTCGGCTGTAGTTTCTGCGCCTGGTCCAAAGCTTCTTTAGCCGCATCGCGGCGAGCGGCAGTTGCCTCGCCGCGGTTAAAGTAAAGAAGCGCGTGCGCACCGGAAAGTCGCGCCCACGCGAGCGCAAAATTCGGATCAAGCCGGACCGCGAGATCATAAAAATCGATGGCTTTGAACAGCGCATCGCTCGAGTAGTTGCTGCGGGATTCAAAATCCAGCCCGCGTAAATAAGCATCGTAAGCTTCCGGATTGTTTGTAGGGCTGGCAGCCAGCGCTTGTTCTTCACGACCGGTCAGCGTCGCTTGCAACGACTCCGCTATTCCCTTGGCGATCTCGCTTTCGACGGCAAAGATGTCACTCAACTTTCGATCATACGTCTCGGCCCAGAGCTGGGAGCCGGTTTGCACGTTAACCAAGCGAACGTTGACCCTCACTTGATTGCCTGCTTTCTGGACCGTACCCTCAAGAATATTCGCTACGCTAAGCTGCTTCGCGATCGCGGCAAGATCGCCCGGTTGGCTCTGATATTGCTGCGTGGATGCGCGCGAAATCACTTTCAAATCCGCGATTTTAGCCAGACGCGTCAGGACTTCCTCCTGGATGCCGTCAGCGAAATAGGCGTTCTCTGGATCGCTGCTCAAATTTTGAAAGGGCAAAACCGCGACTGATTTGTCGACCTTTTGTCGGACTGCCCGTGGCAAAAGAAGAAATCCAGCAGAAGTGGAGATAATCACGCCCGCGGCGATGAGCAAGATGAGATTGCGACGCCGGTGAGCGCCGAGAGCAGGCGTCACCATGATCCCTTGCGCGTGTCACGTCGAATACCCAGGCGAGAACAAGCGCGACCGGAAAACCGATCAGCAATAGCGCGATCACAACCCGGATCACCGAGTTTGAAATGTCGAAAACGGGAAGGACCTGCGCAAGACCCTGCGCGAGCGCCCAACTCGCAACGATGTACCCGATCGCCACGCGGTACACTTTTCGTCGCTGCAACTCTTCGAAGAAGCCGGTCATAAGATATTGGGCCCAACGTGACGATAATCTCGCGATGCGTGTCCGACAGGAAAATGTACGCCCGGAACCGGGATGTGCTGGTTCGTCAATTCGTTTTTGCGACTTTGCGAGTCAAAATGTGCGACGCACCGGCGGCAACTGGAAATCGGGTAATGGTCAACGTCTAGGGGCAGTGGCCGAGGAAAGAATCGGGGGTCAAATCTTTCGGAGTTTAGATGCGACCCCGTTTCCTATTCCCTTGCATGATACGGGCGTAACTATCGGCAACTTCACTTTCGAAGTCATCGGCGGAAGTTTGCGCACCCCTTCATCGAGACGGCGCTCGAAATCCTGTGAAATATTCGCGTAGAATGGATATGCCGCCGGATTCGCCGCCACCGGGCGGTAACGCCAATGCTTGTACATCCAGAGCCAGGGAGCGGGATTTTTCCGGACAACCGGCTCGAACTGGTCCCAGCAAGCTTGCGCCATTTCCTGGAGCGAAGCGCCCGCGGGAAATTCAATCCGGGGATGAAAAACCACGCGGTAACGCCCGCCAGGCAGCGGCTCGCAATGGACGTTGATGAGTGGCGCGCCCGTGCGCTGGTGCAGCCACACGTGAGCAAAGGTGACGCAGCGTTCAAGCCCGAAGCACTTGATCGTCACGGTCGGCAGTTTCGCCGAAATTGTCAGGTCGACGAGCAAGGCGAAGCGTTCGCCGCGGCGCAGGGCCCGGTACAGATGCATGACGGCGCCTTTACGCGGCGCCACGCGATGGCCGCTTCTCTGGCGCAACTTCGAGAAGATCGGATCGAGCAGTGGATTCTTGAATTGCTGCGCGATGACGACACCTTCGAGACCGGCGAAGGCCGAGACAATGCTGAGCCATTCGAAGTTGCTGTAATGATAACAACCGACAATGACCGGATTGCCCGGGCGCGTGTTTTCCTCATCCCACCTCTGGCGATTCTCGAACTCAACGTAACGCGAGAAATTTTGACTCGTTAGGCGCGGGCTCCAAAAAAAATCGAGCATGGTGCGGGCAAAATGCTGATAGGATTCACGCACGATCTGCGCGCGGCGCTCGGTTGAAATCTCATCGCCAAAGGCCACGCGCAGATTACTCAGCGCAACACGCCGGCCCCGGCGATCTAGCGATGCGCCGAGCGAGCCGAGCAAAAGGGCCAGCCGATAACAAGCTTTGCGCGACAAAAGTGGAACCAGTTTGGTGGCGGATTTGAGCGCCAGCCACTCCAGACGATAGCGAATCTTTTTCCAAGCCGTGCGCATCGCTCCAGTGTAAACACGCTCCGCGCAGGCTGCGAACGCCCGCGAACAATGCGGCGATTGTCGATTTACCGCGTGGTTGTTAGCGGCACGCAAGCAAACTCACTAAAGACCGCAAAGTCCTCGCTATTCAACGTTAGCAGCGAGGTAACGCCCGCCACGCGATAAGTCGCGGCGAGGAATGTGTCGAGCACGCGCTTTCGCCCGATTTGATGACGTCGCATCCACTCGTGAAACCGCGCAACCGCCACATCTGTTGGAAATACTTGATCTGTTTCCGCCGCGTTCCACCACCGTCCCGATTTATCAAGAGCTATCTCCATTGAAAACGGCCGCTGAAACCGCCGCGCGTCCGTCACCACGTGCACAAATTCAGCGAGCACCTGCGGTGCAAGCGCCATACGATCGCGCTTGTCGAGCAAGTCATTCAAAACGCGCAAAGCATCGCCGTGTTGCGCATGCTCGACGACCTCCACGGCTACGAGGAAACTCGTATCCGCGCCATGCGTCACCCGCGCCCCTCCCGCATCTCATCGTACCACTGGTCGCGTGTCCCCAGCGGCTCAAGAACTTTGCCCACACTCACCGGCTCGATCTCCCGCAGACTCAGTTTGCTCGAGCGTTCCTTCTCGCGTCGTGCCTTGCGAATGACCTGCTCCAACTTGGCAAGTTCTTCGGCAGAAAGTTGCGGGACTGCTCTTTCGATCTCACCGATCATGCTCATGTTTCGAGGTTAAAACATATCGGCACTGTCCGCAACGCACTCTATCGCCAGGTGGGTGGGACGACATTGTTTTCATCTCAAGCAACATGCTTTGTAGCTTCTGACCTCCGTTTGTTAACTCCGTAGAGGTGCGTCGCTCCAACGGAGCTTTTACGCTCTCTTCGTCGGCCTTGGCCTAGGAGGCGACTTTTGGGATCCACAGTCGGACAGTTTCGGGTTAACGGACTGGCTCGTTTGGTACTTTGATGCTTTTGCTTGCCCAGCTCCGCACCGCTACCCTCGCGGCTCTTCCGTCCACTCGATGCTGCCTCGCGTCGTGTTCAGCGGTTCGGATTGAAGAAAATTGAGCGTCGATGGTTGAGGGCTGAGGGCGAAAAAACTGAAAACGATTGAACGACCAACCAGTCCGTGATTTATCCGAACGAATCCCGCCTGAAGAATTTGCGCTGAAAAAGCCGCGTTCTCTATATCCGAACCGGATGAAGGGGCGTGCTATACGGCAATCAGGTTCATGATTGCGCATTCATGCATGATCGATTCGGATAAAGCATGTGAGCTCTACCGACCAATAACCGCCGCAATCGCGTCCATCGCCAGATGTCGGGGTTCCGCGCGGCCCTGTTCCCATTCTTGCAAAGTGCGCTTCGAAATTCGCAGCTTTATTGCCGCTTCGCTCTGCGACAAATCATTCCTCTGGCGCCACGCGCAAAGTCGTTCGCTCAACCTCTTTACCGAAGAAGCCGACGAACGCCGTTTGCGGCGAACCATCCTGCGACGCGTTTGAAAGCTCATGACCAAACCGGGAAACAATCTTATACGTGACTCACGTATGGCACCGTTCTTTTCACTGACAAATGCTGTTGGATTCTCGCATCCGAATGATCGGTGTTGGCCTGTCCCGACTGGTCTATACGTGAATCACGTATAGCGGCCCGCGACCACATCAGTCAGCTTTTCATGAGCGCGCACGATGACCCACTTTCCGTGACGATGCGCGTTTTGCTCGCATCGTCGGCTTTCGCCGAGAACGGATCTGATTGATAACAAGCCCCACGCCGGCGATGACAACAGCCCCGGCAGCGACGATTTTTGCCAGAACAGCCGGATCTTCGGCCGCCGCTGCCAGGCGGCCGTAGAAAGGCTCGCGGGGCGCCTCCGGTTTCGCCCGATGAAACCGTTCCTGAACCTCTTGAGGGAGTTCGGTGAAATACACCTTAAAAATTCCCGTCTTAGTTTTAAGCACAATCCCATCCCCTTCGACGCGGCTCACCGTCGCGTCTTTGTATACCTTGCCGTTAGTGGTTTTGAAGTCCTCCGAAAGTGCGAGTGATGCGAACAGGACTGCCAAAATTAGGGTTCCACAATACTTCACGTGGCGAGATTCTGCCCTTATTCGCCGCCACACGGCAACGACAAAATGATATGTACGGCGCGCGTGTCAGGTGATCTTTACGGTCTGCCACGCCGTGAAATTGACTTTCGTCGGGCAGTTTCCCGTCTGTCATTCTGAGTGGAGCGAAGAATGGAGCGAGTGGGGCGAGCGACATAGACGGTTGCGCTGCGAGGGTAGCAGCGAGAGAGCCGGGAGACGAACGAGTCAATCTCATACTGCTCCTCCGCACCAAGAAATAGTCAGAGAGTTTCGCTTCGTTCAACATGACAGGAACGAATGCCTCGGTATCAGAATTGGCCGTTACGGTGCTCGATGAGTCGATGAAAATGCCGTTCTGTCGCCGGCTTGATGAGCATTTTTTCGCGCTTCTGACGATTCGGCGTGCTTCACGTGCGGTGTGGCAGTGTTACCCGACCGACCCGACGCAATTACCCAAGGAATTCGGTGGCGTGCAGTGGCCGGCGAAGGAGTGAGCCCAACGATTAGTGGGCGACGCTGGATTATTCAACGAAATAAAAAGTTGCACGGCGCGAGCAAGTAGTGCATATACACATCACAATGCCGAAAAAACTGAATATGGCGGCGGCGGAAAACTGCGTGTGCTTCAATTTGCGTTGGGTGACGCGGGCGGTGACGCAGTTTTACGACGCGGAAATGCGGCGGCATGGAATCCGTCCCACACAGGGAACGATTTTGGTGTCACTGAATGCCAGGGAAAGTTGGAACATGGCCGAGTTGAGCGACTGGCTGGGGATGGAGCGCACGACGCTCGTGCGGAATCTCCGGCCATTGCAGCGGGACGGTTTCGTGAAGATTGTCGGCGGCGGACGCGGCAACCGTGTTGAGCTGACAATCACGACCAAAGGTCGAAAACAAATCGAGAAACTCACGCCGGCTTGGAAGTCCGCTCAACGCGCCGCGGTCAAGACTCTCGGTGAAAAACGTTGGTCCGCCATTCTTTCCGATCTCGAAACGGCGGCGTTGGCTCTGAATAAATAACAAAACACCTGAATGCCCTCAAAGGCGATAAACCCAACCAGATTGTGTATATGCACACTACATCAATAAACAAAACCTGGGTTCTCATCACCGGCGCATCGAGCGGCTTTGGTGAGGAGTTCGCCCGCCAATATGCAGAGCGAGGCCATTCTCTGATCCTGGTAGCACGCCGGTTGGACCGGCTTCAAAAATCGCCGAGACGTTACGTCAGCAGTTCGGCGTTGAGGTGGTTGTGGAGCAGGTGGATCTTTCAGATGTTGGGGCAACCATCCAACTGCATCAGCGACTTCGCGAGCGGAACATCGCGATTGACATCCTCATCAACAACGCCGGCCACGGATTGCAAGGGCCGTTCTTGGATAGCCAGTTGGACACGGCGCTGGCGATGGTTCAACTAGACATCGCGAGCCTGACTGCGGTCACCCACATTTTTGCGCAGGACATGCGGACGCGAAGACGTGGGAAGATTCTGCTCGTCGCCAGTGTGCTGGCCTACCAGGGCGTGGAGAACTTCGCCGTCTATTCAGCCGCCAAGGCCTACGTATTGCGCCTGGGTGAAGCCCTGCATCGCGAGTTCAAGCGTCATGGCGTCACAGTCACGGCACTTTGTCCGGGTATGTCGGACACAGGATTCGCCGCTGCGGCGCAACAGAAAATCACGCCCGGGTTGAAGCTATTGATGATGCAGCCCGCGCCTGTGGTGCGCGCCGGTATCCGCGCGTTGCAGGCTGGACGCATCAGCGTCGTTCCCGGCTGGGCCAACAAGGTCTCCGTGATCTTTATGTGGGCGACGCCACGCTGGCTGCACCAAGCCATTTTCTCTCGCGTCATGAACGCATGAACCACAGCGCCTAACCATGAATACACTGGAGCATCCCACGGTGGAAGCGTACCGGCGAAAAGCTGTGCCGGAAAAAATATCCGAACCGCTGGATGCTGCGTGGCTGCGGCAATTATGTCTCGATGCCGGTGCGGACGACGTTGGATTTTTGGAAATTGACCGTCCAGCGTTGGCGGAGGAGCGACCGCACATTCAGCGGACGTTTCCGCACACGCGCAGTCTCATCAGTTTCGTGTTGCGGATGAATCGCGACAATGTGCGCAGTCCGGCGCGATCGATTGCGAACTCAGAATTTCATCACACCGGCGACGAGGTCAACGACGTGGCGCGACGCATCACGGCGGCGCTGGAACGCGCGAGAATTCGCGCGCTGAATCCGCCGATGGGATTTCCCATGGAAGCAGATCGCTGGATGACCGAGCGGATATGGACGGTGGCGCACAAGCCGATCGCGGTCGCGGCGGGGCTGGGCCACATGGGCATTCATCGCAACGTGATTCACCCGCGCTTCGGCAATTTCATTCTGCTCGGCACGATTCTCGTCGGCGCGGAGGTCAGCGCGTATTCACACGAACTCGATTACAACCCGTGCCTCAAATGTAAGCTGTGCGTGGCCGCGTGTCCGGTTGGTGCCATTAGCGCGGACGGCGCGTTCAATTTCTCCGCTTGCTACACGCATAATTACCGGGAGTTCATGGGCGGATTTGGAGATTGGGTCGAAATCGTTGCCGAGAGCCGCAATGGAAAAGATTACCGGCGGCGCGTGAAGGATTCGGAAACAGTTTCCACCTGGCAAAGCCTCGCCTTCGGCGCGAATTATAAGGCCGCGTATTGCATGGCGGTCTGTCCGGCAGGCGAAGACGTGATCGGGCCTTACCTCGCGTCGAAGAAAGATTTTGCCGACGACGTGATGCGTCCGTTGCAAGCGAAGCGCGAGCCGGTGTATGTTGTGCGCGGCTCGGACGCCGAGACGCACGTACAGAAACGTTTTCCGCACAAGACCGTGCGGCACGTGCGCGGTTCGTTGCGTCCGCGGAGCATTACGTCTTTGCTGTTCGGAATGCCGCTGTCGTTTCAGCGCCACGCCGCTGGCAAACTGGAGGCCACTTACCATTTCGTTTTCACCGGCAAAGAGTCAGCCGAGGCAACCGTGACGATTCGTGAAGGAAAACTGACGGTCGAGAACGGGTTACTCGGGAAAGCGAACATTAAGGTCATTGCTGATTCGGAAACATGGCTGGGATTCCTGGCGGGCGAACGAAATCTTGTATGGGCACTCCTCACCCGTCGCGTCCGGCTGCAAGGAAATCCGAAGTGGCTGCTGGCATTTAAACGTTGTTTTCCATCGTGACGCAGAATGTTCGCGATGCACGCTGACTTCGACATTGGGCGTTGGACGCCTGCTCGCGATTTATCGGAGTTGGGCGTTCAGCGTTTTCCGAAATTGCCCGTCACTCGCCACTGCTCAGTAAAGTTCTTCCTTCTTCCTTCTTCCTTCTTACCTTCGTCGGCACCGCTCCAGCGTAAGCGCGCTTCGCTCAGACTGCGAACGCCCGCCCAGCTAGCAATCTAAATCGAGAGAAAATCAAATTCTAAATTATGAATCTTGACTGATCAAGACTTCCTAATTCTTGCTTCTTCGCTACATTGTCCCGCCGGCAAGCTGGCCTAAGTCAGACTGACTGGCACCGTCCACGCGCACGTGCCGTAAGATTCGACGCTCAGCTTTCCCTCTGAATTCTGAAATTCCGATCTCTTCTGGTAACTTGACTGCGTAAGCAGCCACATGCGAAGCCGCCTGGGTTTGTCCGCGGGTGCGCTCAAATTGCTTTGTTTCCCTCAGCTTGGGAAGCCGCTCGCTAAACGTGTTTGTCTGATATAAATCCAATCCCGGCCATGACACAGCGATCGAAAACGACAAAGCTGTCTTCATTATTGTCGGAACTTCATGTCCCGCTCCTGATTTTAGGCGCATTCGTTCTGGGTGCCGGCGGCATGTGGGTGATCATGCGTTCGTCCTCGCCCGATCGCCCGGCAAAGCCGCCACTAGAACGTCTTTCCCCGTCGCTAGAAACGGAGCCGCCGGATGTTTCACAGCTCGCGCCTCCGGAGGCTGCCAAAGTGCTCGGGGATTGGAACTACGATCGGCATAATTGGCCACACGCGATCGAGCATTATCAGAAGGCAATCGCGGACGGCGCCGACAATGCCGATGTGCGCACCGATCTTGGCAATTGCTTCCGGTTCATTGGCGAACCCTCGAAGGCGCTTGAGCAATATCAGATTGCCCAGAGCGAGGACCCCAAGCACGAGAACAGTTTGTTCAATCAAGCGGGACTTTATGCCGAAGTGTTACACGATCCTCAACGCGCTTTGGCAACTGCACGAGAATTTTTGAAGCGTTTTCCACAAAGCGACCACGCGACCGCAGCCAGACAATTGATTTCCAATCTAGAGGAAAGGCACCAATCGGCCGCTACACCCTGATCAGAGCGGCGACACGATGGTGGCGAAACAGAGCGATGCGAGCATGAGCAGGTCTCGTGGCCTGCAGACTGCGACTAATCTCATCGGCTCCTGCGTTTCAGCCCAAGAACACATAGCTCCCGGGCAGTGTCCCGACTGTAACCAGACAGCTGAGGCCGAGCAAGCTTCTTGTATCATCTAGCTCGATGCATACAGACGCTGATGTTCGCGCGTCTTGTTAAAAGACGGCCATGACCTCCGTCTCTAAACTCCGTAAAGGAGCGTGGCTTCAACGGAACTCTTTACGCTCGCAATCATCTGTCGCGCCGTAGCCTTCGAAGGCGGATCAAATCTCGATCAATAATTTCTTATCAGCGTTTCAGTTTGTGCGCTTCGGAAATGTTAAATGTTGGCGCAGATTCCCATTTTACGCCCTTGAGATTTGACCCCAATCCCCCAAACAGGCCCGCGCGATCGCACTATTGCGCGGGTAAGACCCGCAACCAAAAAGCGGCAGCAGGCCCGAAACTGTGATCGAATAGTGGTTTCGTCCCGGGTTCAAACGACGTGAGCAGAACTTCATCAGCTGAGTGGTGAGGTTCGATACCGGCTTCTGGATGGGGAAAGGGGTCGCCCGGTGTATGCAATCGATGAGAGACATCGTCATCGTTGACCAGCCGGAGGACGTCACCGACACGAGCTGTGATGATTTCTTCGCGGCGATTCCAAGATCCAGATCCGGTTCCCGCTCGGATGTGGAATTCCACAACATTCGGGTCAAGCGGAGTGCTTCTTCCCTGAACAACCACACGCCTCAACATTTGCGCGAGCGATTCGTCGTCCTCGATCAGTTTAACCAGCAGGTAATCGTAGACGTCGTCGTCCACCTCAACGGTTTCGACTTGCAACTCGCGCCGGATTAGGTCGGAAATGGATTTGTTAGACCGAACTGCTTGAGAACGGAGCTCATCCAGGACGTCTGCTTCGATTGGGATATCTTTCATTACCCTTCGAAATTAACGCTGACGCGGATGGTCGCTCCCCGGGCGACAAGGGTTCCAGCAACCGGATCGATTGAGACAACATCGCCATGACCGAACCCGGGCTCGCGCTGCAGAGGAATGATCTCCGTCTTCAGGCCGAGCTGCGCTGCGCTCCGGCGTGCAATCCCCATTTCATCGCCCTCTTCCACCTCTTTGAGGGTGACCCACGATGGCACGAAAACGCCGAGGAAATCGACAACTCGTTGCAAGAGGTCGGATTGCGCTGCCACCGCGGCCTCAAGCCGCCCCATGTCGATCACAATGCGTGAAACGCCGGACGATGTCTTGTCTTGAACAGAATCCGCAATGTCCAGATACGCGAGTGCGGTTATTAACCCGCGACGCGCCTCGGCCACGCTTTGCGCTGTAACCCAATTATTGATGTCGCCGCTGGCAGAATGGATAACGCCTTGCACTTCGGTGCGAGCGATGGGCGTCTTAATATCATTTCGCTTCGCGAGCGGGAAGCGCTGCGAGGTATCGAGCGGATAGTCGGAGCCTCCGGGCATCTCGACCAGAAACTATCCTAGTTCGTCGACGAGCGCCACTTTTTTGCACAGCGGCTTGACGTAGCGGTCCACGTCTCATAAACGCTGCTTGGGCAAATGTACTGCGAACACGACGGCGATTAGTCCGCATCGACCTGTTGCCAATGAGGTAGGACCGCAATTCTAGTTGAGTTCAGGAGAAAGCGTAAAAACTCCGTTGGAGTCACGCACCTTGAGGAGTTGAGCGATTGCCGTCGGCGTGGAAAATCAGGGCATGAGTGACAATCTCCTCTCGCGGTTCCTGCGCTACGTCCAGATCGATACGCAGTCGGACGAAACCAGTAAAACTTTTCCGAGCACGCCGGGTCAATTGGTGCTGCTGGAGATGCTGCAGCAGGAGCTGAGTGAACTCGGTGCAGCGGACGTGCAGATGACCAGGCACGGTTACGTCATGGCGAGTATCCCCGCTAACACGCGCAAAGCCAGCGTGCCGACCGTGGCCTTTCTCGCCCATGTGGATACGGCGCCGGACTGCTCCGGTAAAAACGTGAAACCGATCGTTCATCGCAAGTACGATGGCCGCGTCATTAAGTTCCCGGACAAACCGGGCCTGACTCTTGATCCCGCGACCTCGCCGGAGTTGCGAACGGCCATTGGAAAAGACATCGTGACCGCCAGCGGCACCACATTGCTCGGCTCCGGCGACAAATCGGGCGTCGCGGTGATCATGACTTTGGTCGAACGGTTGCTCCGGGAGAGAAAGCGGAAACACGGACTGATTCGAGTTTGCTTCACGCCCGATGAAGAGATCGGCCGTGGTGTGGACAAACTCGATCTGCGCATGCTCGGAGCCGATGTTGCTTACACGCTGGACGGCGGTCCGCCCGGGGAGATTTGCTGGGAAACCTTTTCTGGCGATGCGGCCGAAGTCGTCATCGATGGCATTACCACGCACACGATGGAGGCAAAGGCCAAAGGGATGGTGAACGCGGCCTATCTGGCCGGCAAACTTCTGACAGCGCTGCCGCGCGAACGCTGCGCGCCGGAGACAACCGACGGGCGGGACGGATTCATTCACCCCATCCATGTCGAAGGCCGGACCGAGCGGGCCGTCGTGAAATTTCTCCTGCGCGACTTCGAGCTCAAGGGGTTGGCGGACAAGGGCAAAATATTGCGTGGCCTTTGCCGGGGATTACAAGCCAGCGAACCACGGGCGCGCGTACGCTGCAAGATCCGCAAACAATATCGCAACATGGCTTACTGGTTGCGCAAGGACATGCGCCCGGTTGAGCTGGCGCGCGAAGCGTTCGTGGCGGCCGGACTTAAACCCTATGATCACGTCGTCCGTGGCGGGACCGATGGCTCACGCCTGACCGAGCTCGGCCTTCCGACCGCAAACCTGTTTTGCGGCGAGCACAACGCGCATGGCCCGCTCGAATGGGTTGCGGTGCAGGATATGGACTCGGCCGTAACCGCTTGCACGCACCTGGCGGAGTTGTGGGAAAGAAAAAGCTAAATTGCTGCGCGTCATCCGCATACTGAGACAAGCCGCGTGGAGCGAAGCGATTTACGCGGCCTGCGCCCACCTCGCCGAGTTATGGGAAAGAAAAGGCTGAGTTGAACTTTCGCTGAGCGCCGAGACGATACCCGTCGTTGATCTCGACTGCTTAAAGCAGTCAAGTTTCTGCAATCCGTTTACACGACCGGGCATGGTTGATTCCCTTTTACGACTCTAAGCGCCAACAGCCGGAGCCGCCATGGCCGCGCGACGCAAGTTGCGAAGCATCCCGCGGAAAACCAGTTCGTGCAGTGGGAGAAGCGCGTACCAGTAGGCAAGCCCCGACAATCCCACCGGATCGAAGGTCGCCGTTTGTCGGAGAGTCACGCCACCGTTCGCGGGTTGCACGTCGAATTCAAGCCACGCGCGCCCGGGTAGTTTCATTTCCGCCGCGAGCCGCAAGTGTCGCGGCGGTTCGATGGATTCCACCCGCCAACAGTCCACCACGTCGCCTGGCAACAAATGCTCCGGGTCACGCCGGCCGCGACGCATGCCGACGCCGCCCATTAACAGGTCCAGCCAGCCACGTAGTTGCCAAAGCGCGTTGCCAAAATACCAGCCGGTTGATCCTCCAATTCGTTCAATCGGCCTGAAGGCAACTGCCGGCGCTACGGGTAACGTGAGGATGTGTGTGTTCACAATGCGATTACCGAATCGGATGCCGCCCCACTGACGCGCCTCGCCGCCCGCCACGGATAACGCATCAGACCACCGTGTTTGAGCGAAGCGGGCGTCTTCGTTGCGCAACGCCTGCGCCATTGCCTCGCGCACGCCAATTGGCCTGATCGAAAACCTGGCTTGTTCTTTATCGTCGCGCACCACGGTCGGATGACGAATGCTGCTAATCAGCGCGCGTCCGATTCGCGCATAAAGCGGCGTCACCAGACCCAGCCAGAGACTTGAAAGTCGCGGCGTCAAAAGCGGGACGGGAATCATCAACCGCCGCAGCCCGCGCTGACGGGCATATTCCCGCATGAGGTCGCCATAGGAGACGCGATCCGGTCCGCCAATCTCGACGATCACGCTGCCGTCGATCTCGATCGACAGCGCCGCCCGAAGATAGGCAAGCGCGTCGCTGATGGCGATCGGTTGCGCCGTTACCCGGACCCAGCGCGGCGTCACCATCACCGGCAAACGTTCCACCAGCGCCCGGATCATTTCGAAGGATAAGCTGCCTGATCCAATGATGATTGAAGCGCGAAACTCAATCACCGGCACACCGGACAACCGCAGTTTCTCTCCCACTTCGTGCCGGCTCTGAAGATGTGCGGATAACTCCGGGCCGTCCTCGCCCAGGCCACCCAGATAGATGATGCGTTTGACCCCTGCCCCCCTGGCCGCTGCGGCAAAATTCTCCGCCGCCTGGCGATCCTGTTTCTGAAAATTGCCGCTCGTCCCCATCGAGTGGACCAGATAGAAGGCCGCGTCGATCCCCGCCATAACCGGGGACAGAGATGGTGCGTCCAGCAAATCGCCTTGAACAACCTCCACGCCCTGCGGCACGTGGGGCGCCAGGTTTTCCGGTTGCCGCGCCAGACACCGCAGTTGCCAGCCATCCGCTACGAGCAAAGGCAAGAGTCGCCCCCCGACGTAGCCAGTCGTGCCAGTCAACAAAACAGTGCCACGTTTTTGCATATCATCCCTTCTGCTGATGATGGCCGAATCACGGAAACACCTTCCGAAACTGTTCCTGTCGGAAACGAAACTAAACGTTAGCGCCCTGCCTGGTCACTCGTCACGTGTCACTTTTTCTTTCGATCCTCACTATTTTCGCGCTTCGTCCATCTTCGAGCGTAATCCAGTTGCCCATGTCTGCGGCCAGCAGCGCCTTGCCGAGAGGGGAAATCCAACTGACGGCATCTCGTTCGAAATTGAGTTCGTCGACGCCGACGATCGTATAGGTTTCGATGCTACCCTTTTTATCTTTCACCGTCACCGTTGCGCCGAACGTAACGCTGTTAGACGGCGCGTCCGGAGGATCAACAACATGGACCGATGTCAGAATTTGTTCTAGTTCGGTGACACGCTCGCTGACAGCGTTTGCCGCTCGAAGTTTTTGCAGTTCGTCGCGTAAACGTTTCGCTCCACGCGCGGTGATGTAATTGGTCGCTCCCGGCGGCAGCCCCGACGCCGATCGCTTCCTTCCGCTGCGCTCCGGAAGATCGACATCTTCTTTAATAAACGCCCTGCTCATCCAGAAAAGTATCGCACCGGCGGCATCGGGCGTCCTTTGAAAAACGGGGGGCTTCTGAGCCCTCCTGCCTTTCCGCTCCTGGTTATGATCCAGGCTTTAGTTGCTTAAGAATTTTTTCCGCACCGCGACGAATCTCTCCGCGGTACTGCTCGGTATCTGTCCAGGACCATACCGGTAACTTATGCGGCATAGAAAGGGGTCAGGTAACATGAAAGCAGCATTCCAGTGCGTAGGCTGGAGAAAGAGAGGAAGCTATTTTCATGAACTATGTCGGAGTAGATATTCACAAGAAGTACAGCGTGCTGTGCGCGCTGGATGAGAGTGGGCGCAAGCTGCGTGAAGGAAGAGTTGCAGGCAACGCGCCGGAAGGGTTTGCGCAATTCTTTGCCGGATTGGGAGGGCCCAGTAAAGCGGTTATTGAAGCGTGTTGGAACTGGGGATTGATCCACGATGAGCTCGAAGAACTGGGCCAAGTGGAAGAGGTTGTTCTAGCCCATCCGTACAAGACGCGGCTGATTGCCGATGCGCAGATCAAAACTGATCGGCTCGACGCGCATGCGTTAGGCACATTGCTACGCGGCAACTTGGTCGCACGGGCGCATGTGCCGCGGCGCGAGACACGGGCGCGCAAGAACCTGCTGCGCCAGCGACTCTACTGGGCGCGGTTGCGCACGATGTTGCGCAACCGCATGCACGCGCTCCTGGACCGGCAGCGAGAACTCGAGTTGCCGCAGTGCAGCGACATCTTTGGCGTGCGCGGTTTGGGCTTTCTGCGTCGGTTAGAACTGCCTGAACCGGACGCGACACTTTTGCATGGCGGCAAGTTTTTCTTGAGCGGTCTGCAGGAAACCTTGCGCTCGATTTTCGAAATTTCGCGGCTTGATCGAACATTTCGGATTGTCCCAGATGTAGATGCTGCGCTGGCTGCGACCGGAGCGTGGGTTTAACTAGCCGAACGGGACGTACCGCCGATTCGAAGCAGAAAGAATTTTCTTGGGCGAAGACAACTCCCAGAAGGCTTATTGCCGTTTCGCGGCTACATTTTTTGAAACGGCGGATCGCGGGGTGCTGCGCAGACAGCGTAGCAATCGCCTCGAACTCCGAAGGCTTTGATTCGATCGCTTCCCGCGCTCTCTCACCCTCGCCCCTCGGGTTCTGTGATCTATGTCGCGGCTTCCCAGCTCCCTCCATTCGCGAGCAGTTTCTCGACCAAATCGGTGGTTTGCTGGAACGGCACGTCGCGAATCGCGCAATATCAGGTCCGAACACTGGCGCGTCTAGTTAACTCGGATCGGGAATTGAGAGCTTCCGGCAAATTTTTCGCGCGAGGTTCTCGCCAATCTCGCTGTGTCGAGGAATTGCCTGGATTTCATTCGTCACCGGATTGCGCCAGATGGAATGACTTCCGCCCTCGCGTTTGAGCACACATCCATGCCGCTGCAGGTGTTGCAACAGCCGGATGCGTTTCACGATCCAACGGTCACTACGTCACGCAGGGCGTCAGACGATGCAGCCTTCAACGCATCTTCACGGCGATCTTCGAGAACAAGACGGATCGCAGCGGCCAGATCGCTCTTTGCTTCATCCGTGGTGCGACCCTGACCATTCGCTTCGGGCACTTCGGGGCATTGTGCGATAAACCAGTCGCCGTCGCGCTCAATGATCGCAGTGAACTCGTTATGCATCGAACAGCAATCTATTTCAGGTGCATCGTAACGCAACAAGGTGCCGAGTTGCTTAGAATGTTTGGGGATTCGAAACGGAGAAAACTTTCCACGCCTGGTGAGTTGCTATATTTTATGAACGTGAAGCCAACCTTGCATCTGCTGGACGTCGTGGCGCTGGCCCGTGATTTGCCGGAGAAAGGTCTCACGCGCGGCCAAGTAGGAACCGTCGTCGAAGAGCTTGATCACGACACCTTTGAGGTGGAGTTCGCAGATGACAACGGTCGCGCTTACGCGTTTGCAGCACTGAAACCGAGCGACGTGCTCAAGTTGCGCTTTACACCTTTGTCCGCGGCGCCTGCCTGAGTCAGGCGAGCCTGCGACGCAGCATGATGTTCGCCCCGCAGCGGGCTTATTGCCGTTCGGCCGAGGCAGCTAATCCGCGATCGAAGAATTCGGCAGTGGCGCGGTAGGCGCGGATCCAACCGCTCCAGCGGAGCAGGTCGTGAATTTAGCCTGGCGGCGCGTTGAACCGTTGAATTGTTCCGCCTTCGCCGACCGGCCTTCGCGTAAAGCTTCAACCTTCGCTGAAGCTACGGCTCGACAAGACGGCGTGTCGAGAGGCTACTCCGAAAGCTTTCGCGAGCGGGCGGGCGCGACAAGTAAAGCGTTACATCGGGAGGGATTTCAGTTTCCCGCTCATCCCGTCTCACAGAGACAGGGCTACAGGGCGAGGGCACTAACGTGTCGACTGCGACTAATCAAAGCTCGCATCGCCATTTGTCGTCTGGCAAGCTTCAGCGTGTGGCGCGCAAGATTCGTCAGTTGGTATCGGAATTGGAGAAGGCGGGATTCACTCGGATCCACGGAGGCAAAGGCAGCCATCGCAAATTTGTCCATCCAAAGTTTCGCGGATTTGTGCTAATTTCAGGGCGTGAGGGCGATGACGCGCAGCCTTATCAGGAGAAACAGGTGCGCAATGCTCTAAGGCAGGTGCAATCATGAAACCGCAAGATCGATATTTGATGTTTGTCCGCTGGAGCGACGAAGACCGAGCGTACGTCGGTTATTGCCCCGACCTGTTCCCCGCTGGCGGAGTTTGCCATGGCGCAACGCCTGTCGAAGCTTACGCGAAGCTGTGGGAAATCGTGGAAGACACAGTGGCAACCGCTGAACAGAACGGAATTTCGCTTCCACCGCCGGCTACCCGACCTATGCGCGAGCTGGAGGCAGTTAGCTGAGGCGGGCTGGACCGCCGCCAAAACTTATTGCCGCGTGTCGGAGCCGGCCAAGTTGCGGTCGAAGAATTCGGCGGTGGCGCGGTAGGCGTGGACGCAATCGCTCCAGCGGAGCAGGTCGTGAATTTCGTCGGGGATGTTTTCCTGGTTTTCTCGAGACACGAATTTCACTAATTTGCGCTAATAATTCGTGATCATTCGTGCAATTCGTGTCCCAATCCGGCGAGCTTGTTTCCGGGCGGCGACGGCTAGTTTGTGAATGTGAAGACGCTCACGGTTCAGGAAGCACAGTCGCAACTTGGCGAACTTATCGCACAGGCCAATGAGGGAAGTGTCATTGTGCTGACCGACGGCCGGGAAAAGGTGACGCTCCAGCCCGGGGTGGCGCTTAACCTCGAGGAAGACAGTCCTGAAGTTGAGCGTGAATTGCTCAAAGCGATTGACGGTCCATATACGCCCTATTCCGCGGAGGAGATGCGCAATGTTGTTGAGCGCATCATCCGCGAGGAGAAGCGGGGATGAGTCTTGCACGCTTCGATAGTCTTTTGCCTGGCGAGGTATGTCACCGCGCATTTTTCAGGGCTTGGACGATCGCTTCGGTGCTCGCGCGCTCCTTGTAGCCTTCCAGAAAAAGCTTCGCGCGGATCACGCCGTCAGTTCCAACAATAAAGGTGCCGGGATACGGTATCCCGCTGGTGCGTCCGGTTGCTTCTTTGTTACGAATGCCATACGCGTCGATCGTTTTGCTGCCAGCGTCTGAGAGCAACGGGTAAGCAATCGATTTTTTTGCCGCGAACCGCTTGAGAATCTCTGGGGAATCGTAGCTGATAGCCACTAGCTCACCGCTCGTTGCCTGAATCGCATTCAGATCTAATTGCA
This sequence comes from Blastocatellia bacterium, assembly GCA_963834975.1. GTDB lineage: Bacteria > Acidobacteriota > Blastocatellia > Pyrinomonadales > Pyrinomonadaceae > OLB17. The sequence goes on along the minus strand of CAWIDZ010000010.1, from coordinate 3,770 downwards.
GTTGAACCAACTGCTTCTGGCAATAGGGTCACCAATCGGCCGACCGGAAAAAGACGAGCGCGACCGGACCTTTCTTGAGCAGCGCTGACAGGGAGACATCACGGTCGTTCTGGTCTTTGAGCGTAAAATCAGGGGCTTGTTGACCGACAGCCAGTCCGGTCTTTTCAGGTGATGCGGGTTCGGCGGCGGTGGCGGCTAACGCCAGCAGCAGCATGCAGGCTCCGGCAATGCGCATGGATGTCATGCGGGCATTATAGCGGGCGCCGCGCAAGCTCACAACCTTCTTGAGAATTGTAGGGCGTCTGTGCCAGACGCCGATTTGGATGCCGTCTCACAGAGACGGCCTACAACGAGAATGCGCTGGGGACAGCGCACGCTACAGCATTGAGCGGAACACGCTTCCGGATCGGCTTTTAAGCGTTCGCGTGAGACGAAAGAAGCAGAAAGGGGTCTGGGTCTTACCGGGGGTCGGTCCTTTTTTCTTGCATTTCTGCGAAGGCGTAAAGAGCGGCGGTCAGCCGCCTGAGGCTAGTTTCCAAGCCAGCATCATCCCGTCGCGCACAGTCAGGCAGACGTTCTTAACGCGGGGGTCGGATTGCACCAGCTGGTTGAAAGCAACGATGCTGCGGGTGTCATCGTCTTTTGGATCTATCACTTTGCCGCTCCACAAAACGTTGTCGCCGACAAGTAAGCCGCCGGGTTTCACCAACGGAAAACAGGCCTCGTAATAGTTTGAGTAGTTGACCTTGTCGGCATCGATAAAAACCAGATCCAAAGGACCTGACAATGTGTTGATCGTGTCCAGGGCCGGCCCCATCCGGATTGTGATCTTGTGCCCATGCGGGCTCTCGCCGAAATATCTTCGCGCGATCGCTTCCACTTTGGGATCGACTTCGCAGGTGATGAGACGACCGTCATCCGGCAGAGCTTCAGCCATCATTAGCGTGCTGTAACCGGTGAACATTCCAATCTCCAGAATGTTTCGAGCGCCGATCAGGCGGACAAGCATCTGCAAGAAGCGGCCTTCAATCAGGCCAACCTGCATCTCGGGCGATTGCATCATGCGATACGTCTCCTCGCGAAGACGGGCATATAGGTCCGTCTCCGGCTCAGTGTAATCCTGGGCGAACTGCTCGACTGCGCTATCGATGAAGCGGTCCATAAAATCGGCGAAGCGTGAAACTCTTAAATCCTTACATCGGACGAAGCCTACGGAATATTTTCATGCCCACCATCCCGGAAGATTTTTCCCGCCGATCGCCTCAGCTCATCAGATGATAGATGGCACACTCATTTGGGTGCGCGGCAACGCACAGCGAAGCAATCGTCTCGGCCTGCGCCTCAAAACGCGGCTTCGTTAATTTCCTCCATGTTCGATCTTTCACGCGATCTTGCGAATAGTCTGGAATTGATATTGACGTCTAGGCGCGTTTCTGCCGAAATCCCGCGCATGATAAAAAATCGAATTGCAGTTGTGGCTGTAGCCCTGTCGTTTGCAGTGGCGGCAGCTTGTTTCGCAGCAAACCCGCAGATGGGGACGTGGAAGCTCAATGAAGCGAAGTCGAAATTGCAGCCCGGGATGGGCAAGAATACGACTGTCACTTACTCGGAGCAGGGGGATAAAATCAAAGTGACCGTCGATGGCGTGGACAAAGATGGGAAACCGAGGCACAGCGTATGGGTCGGGAAGTTTGATGGGAAGGCGTACCCGGCGAAAGGGAACATGCCCTGGGACGCGGCGGCCTACAAAATGGTAAACGAGCGGACTAATGACATCACCACGATGAAGAATGGCAAGACGCTGTGGACAGGTCAGATCACGGTCTCGAAGGACGGCAAGTCACGTACGGTCACGGTGAACGGCACCGATGCGAACGGGAAAAAGTACACGTCCAAGGTAGTTTACGACAAGGCGTAAGTAGAAGTCGGCGGCGGAAAACGCCCAACCAATCTTCGCCAAGGCTACGGCGGGCAAGCATCGAACCCCGTAAATGAAGACACGGGGCAGGCTGCTCAACTCAAAACAGAAATCGCGCTGGGAGCGGTCGCTGCGGCGACCGGATTGCGGCGAGGCGTCGCAATATTTCCAACGTTCGTGTCAACTCAGTGAGCTGCAGAACGCGATCGTATACGCAAGCATCATGGCCAAAAAGCAGAGACCGGCTGCCCACTGAATCCAACGCTTCTCAGATACAAGCGCGGCCACAGTCGGGATGAGCATCGGCAGGTTGATCAAATTTTCCTTCAGGAACAACGCAGCGTTCGCTGTCTTCAGAAAAGCGAGATTAGCGAACAACGACAAAACAACGCAGGCCACAACAGCTCCGTAAAAATAGGGGCGCTGGCGCCAGAAAAAATCTTCCAGGTCAATCGTGCCTTCATCGTGCGCCTTGGGTCCTACCAACACGCAGATCAGGAAGATGACGATGGCAAACAGGAATTGGATGGTGATGGAGACAAGGTCCCAGCTCTTGATTGAATGAAGATCCCAAATCGATAACCAGTTGGAGAAAACCAAAATGACGGCGTTGACCATTCCAAGCCCGAGCAACCCGGAAAACCGGACGCGATCGCGCGCAACGATCAGCTCAGCAATGCGCGCGAGCAGGTGGGTCAGCGCCAAAGCGTAAACGAAGGAGAAAAGCGCGGTGACATGTTCAAACGCAGTCATGGGGTTGCGGGAATTTTCAGCCCCGCCTTACGCAGCCCGTCAAGCAGATGCTCAACGAATTCGGGGTCATTCCACTTGCCGTATTCCTCTCGCGCCATTGCGCCGAAGTTCGGCAGCAGCGCGAGCAGTTCCCGCAACGCCGCGCGCGCGCGCTGCTCTTCGCCGAGCTGCCCATAGACAGCAGCTAGCGTCGCGTGCGGCCAATAGTAGCCGGGCATGTTGACCTTCAGCGCGCTAGCCAATGCGCCGCGATAGTCACGCCTGCGGTAGGCATCGTAAACGGCGAGATAATGATACCAGCCCGGATGATGTGGGTTGAGCTGCTTTGCTCGTTCCACTACGCCTACGCCATACTCCCAGTCACCCGCATAAGCGACCATTGTTCCGAGTATTGCCATGGTGGAAGAATCCATGCGATTCAGGGCGAAGGCGCGCTCCGCTGCGGGGCGGAAAGCCGGGAAATCTTTCTGGAAGAACAAGACGCTAGCTAACGCGGAGCGGGCGAAGTGATTCGTCGGGGCAGATGCGACCGCTCGTTGCGCGGCAGCATGGGCGCGACCGAGGGGATCGGGCCTGGGGTTGTAACCGAACACGTACTCGTGCCAGTAAACGAACGACAGTTCGGCGAGGCAATCGCTGTGACTGGGGGCGCGAGCAATCGCCGCTTCGAGGATCTCACGGACTTCCGCGTGTTCCTCCAGAGTGAAGCGTTCCTGGTAACCGAAGGCGCGCAGCACAGCCTCGTGCGCGGAGTATTCACCAGCGCTTCTGCCGCGCAGCGACTCACTCATGCTATGCACCAACGCGCCGTACTGATCCGCAACCGTCGAAACTATTCTTGGAACTAACTCGTCCTGTAACTCGAAAATCGTTTCCGGACTAAAACTGCGTTCGTAGTTCTCAGCCCAGAGATGAGCACCGGAAACTGCATCGATGAGCTGCACTGCCAGACGCAATCTCGCCCCTGCCTGCCGTAAGCTGCCTTCCATCACGTAACGCGCGCCTAGTTCTTTGCCAACGGCGCGCACATCGCTCGGGTCTTTGGCCGAGCGCAACGTCGAGCTGCGCGCAATGACCCTAAGATACGAGAAGCGAGAAA
>CAWIDZ010000009.1:0-499052 GCA_963834975.1 Blastocatellia bacterium | reverse complement strand
TCCATTGCGTATCTCGGACCTGCTGCGGCAACTCCAGGTAAAGTCAGCATCAGTTGAAGAGTCCCCATTTCGTCCTTGTTTAACGTGAATTGTTTACGCAAAATGTGACCGCTCGCTTCAATATAGTCGGCCTCAGCGTCTCCGTTTTCAAGAACACGGATTTCCAGGAACCTTCCCTGCTGGAGAACCATACCAAAGCGACTACTCACCACCTCTAAGCGTAACTGATTCGTCGGAGACCCAACCTCATAGCCTTTAAGTATTGTCTTCTTAGACGTATCAATTGAATTCGAATTTGGAATTTCCATTAGGTCATCAACATTTGTACCAAGTTCCGGCCTCGGTCCGCAGGCGACATATATACCCTATACAAAAGATCACTCCAATGCGGAACATCTTCATAACGCCAGCCTTCCAGGCAGTTTTGATTTCTTGTAAAGGGAAAGGCATTTTTTCTTAATCTGTTTGAGAAGAAACGGGGTCATTCCTTTGATTCTGCGATATTATCGCGGTATCGAGATTCGACCAAGCCCTTAGCAAAGGCTAGCTCGGAGTCGCTTTTGATTTTTTGTCTGGCCGCGTTGGGGTTTGGTAAACTTGGTTCGGTAACTAACCTAGTTCGAAAGGCGTTTTTGGATCATATGATATGAGAATTCGGGGCTTAATAAAGAATATAATGTTTTTCGGTTGTGTGACGGCGGTTATGATACTGTTTCCGGCGTTGATGGGGGCTCAGGATAAATTGCCTGATTCAGAGCCTAAGCTGATCGGCTCAAGCAAGTACACGCTGCCCGATTCGGCAGTTGAGGCTGAGATCGATGGACCGGTTAGGGTTGCGATACATATTGACAAAACCGGACAACCCAAAAAAGCAGTCATGATAGCAGGCCCGATCTGGCCGTGCGGTAAGATGCCACTAATGGCGATAGACGATGTTTCGAGGACACTTGCTGACGGGTTGATGAAGTTGAAATTTTCGCCCGGTATAAAGGACGGAAAGCCGGTTTCGGCGGATCTGGTCCTAAAGATCGTTCTCATAAATCCTAAATTAGATCTGCAAGCGATCGAAGCGGGCAAGCTTTCCGACAAGCCCAAAAATAGTTCTCTTGCAGCCGGAATATTAAATAGTACAGCTATTAAACTCGCGAAACCTGAATATCCCATTGAGGCGAAAGTGATTGGTGCGGGCGGTGCTGTAAATATACAAGTTATTGTCGATGAGCATGGTGAAGTAGAGAGGGCGGGAGCTCTAAGTGGGCATTCGACCCTTCAATATGCGGCGCGTGAAGCCGCCTGCGGATCCAAGTTCGCACCTGGCAAGTTTGGGGATAAATCAGTAAAAATCTTGGGTATCGTTGTGTATAACTTCGTCCCGTCGCCATTTTAGCGCCTCCCCGGAAGAAGCTAACACGCCTTTAGCAACAATAAAACAACGACAAAAACTACAACCCCGCCGCCTAACGCCCACGTTATTAAACCTGCACCAACTAGTTTCCCTGCACCCATGCCTTTTTTTCCTCCTGACTGAACTACTAATTGGAGTATAGAGTTTCTTTTTTTTGTGAAAGTACGGTTAAAGACAATTGGGGACAAATAAATGAGCGAAGACAGGAACCTCTCAACTTGGCCGTTGGCGACGGAATGTTTAACACTTTTCCGGGCCGGCGAGTGGACTGGTTCCAACGCGGGAATCTCGGTATTTACTGGCTTTCGCCGGTTTTGGAAGGATTCTAGTACCGGTATAGCCGTTATAACGGTGGTAGAGAGGTTTTAATACTATTATAGCGACTTTCTTCTGTTGAAGGCCGCTATATTTTTAATAAAATGATTTTATTTTTATTACAGAGGCTGCGCAAAAAATATAGAGGCTTACACGGGTTGGAGATCGTTCTACCGGTAGTTTAGAGGCTCTACTACCGTTATAAGCGTTCTAATTTCGGCAATTCGCGAGAGTGTTTAACACTTCGAACGTGAAAAAGTGAAAAAGTGAAAAGGTGAAAAAGTGGAAGACTGCCCGTTGGTCAGCCGCCAGAGTTTCAATTCACATTCTGACCGGCTCTGCATCCTTTGCGATCTCAGCGATAAGGATCTCTTCTATTCCATGTCCGGAACGGTCCCGTATTGGCCGCGGAAATAGATCAGAGGGGCGCCATTGGCGACGGCGACATTTTCGACCTGGCCGACGAATATTGAGTGGTCGCCGCCGTGGTATGCAAAGGTAAGGCTGCATTCGAGGCTGGCGATGGCGTCGTTTATTACTGGAAGTCCATGGATCCCGGGTTCAAAATCGCCATCGCCAAATTTTTCAATGAAAGGGTCGGCAAATTTTTCTGAAGCTGCCGACTGCGAGCCGTTCAGAATATTTACTACAAATACACCTGATTCCTCTATTGCGGTGTGGCTTGCCGCGATCTTTTCGACACAGACCAGCACCATCGGCGGATCGAGCGAGACCGAACAGAACGCTGTGACCGTGAGCCCGTGCAATTTGCCGGCGGCGTCGCGGGTGGAAACTACGGTCACGCCGCTCGCAAACCGCGACATGGCATTTCGAAAATCGTCTTGAGAAACTGGCATATTAAGCTAAAAATCTAAACTATCAACCTGCAATTCGCAAAAAGGCCGACTTTGATAAATGTCCTGTAATCGCCGATAATTTCACCGCAAATGGGTAACATCGCGGAATTTTTAATAGAGGTAAACAGCGAGGTCGACCGGGCGCTTGACGCCCTCGTGCCGGCGAACGACGTCGAGCCCCGCAGACTGCATGAGGCGGTACGGTGGAGCCTGTTCGCCGGCGGCAAACGCATTCGGCCGGCGATCGTTATGGCTGCGGGCCGTGCATTCGGCGTGTCGCTTGACGCCCTTGTAACTACGGCTGCGGCGATCGAGATGATCCATACTTATTCACTCATACACGATGATCTGCCGGCGATGGATAATGACGATCTTCGCCGTGGTAAGCCGACTTGTCATAAACAGTTTGGCGACGCAACGGCGATCCTGGCGGGTGACGTGCTGCAGACCCTTGCATATAAGGCGATCGCTGAGGATGAGCGATTGCCGGCCGAAATACGTCTTGAGCTGATCAAAACGATCACGGCCGCGTCCGGCACGCCGGACGGAATGGTTGCGGGCCAGCAACTCGACCTCGACGCCGAAGGCAGGACGCTGAGTATCGACGAGATCGAGAAGATACACCGGCGAAAGACCGGTGCACTGATATCTGCGGCCGCAGCATCCGGGGCTATCATCGGCGGAGCCTCTGATGAAGAATTGTCGGCAGTTGCCAAATACGCTGATAAGCTCGGTTTGTTGTTTCAGGTAACGGATGACCTGCTCGACGTAACCCAGTCAACCGAGGCCATCGGGAAAACCGCCGGTAAGGACGCCATTTCCGAAAAGGCCACTTATCCCGGCCATTTTGGTGTTGAGAGGTCATTGCAGATCGCCAAGGAGTTTCGCGACGACGCATGCGGGGCCTTGTCTCCGCTCGAAAAAGATACCTCTCTGCTGGTCGAACTCGCCGATCTTGTCCTCAGCCGAACACGATAGAGCCGCTCCTCAATAAGCAAAGGCGGAAGAACCATCCGCATTCGACCTTTTCTGCTCTTTTGGTAAATGAACGATATTTGGCCGCATAAAAATACAAAGATCTGGAAAGCGCTGGCCGTCACCGCCGCCTTTCTGTTTTTGTACGCGACAGTTTTGATAAAGCTGGGACGCGACTGGTGGTCGGACGAAAATTATTCGCACGGACTGCTGGTGCCGTTTGTTATCGGGTTTATTCTTTGGAGCGGGCGGCATTATCTCGCCGCTGCGGTTACCAAAGGCCGGTTGTGGCTAGGCGGCGGGATCTGCACTTTTGCCCTCGTCTTGCTGATCGCAGGCGTCCTCGGGGCTGAGCTGTTTACGACTCGGGCCTCGCTTGTGGTGATGCTCGCCGGGATAATTGTCTATTTCTGGGGCACGCGGATAATGCGGGTCATGGCAGTACCATTCGCTTTGTTGCTCCTCGCGATACCGATCCCGCAGATAATCTTTAACCGCATCGCTTTCCCGCTGCAGATCTGGGCGTCGCAGATGGCCGTTTGGGGAATCAGGCTGTTTGAGGTTCCGACGCTGCGAAAGGGAAACGTCATCGACATATTGCCCCGCGGGGCGATGCAGACCATTTCCCTTGAGGTCGTCGAGGCATGCAGCGGCATTCGTTCCTTGATGACGCTTGTCACGCTGGCGCTTGTTTTAGCCTACTTTACACGGCGGCGCGATGACGACGGGTTTGGCCCACTCTCGGGCAGCGATCTCTGGCGAACGATCCTGCTTGTGATCCTTGCCGTGCCGATCGCGGTCCTGACCAACGCCGCCCGCGTCACCGGGACCGGGGTCCTTACCTATTACTATGGTAAACAGGCGACCGAGAGCACCTGGCATGAACTATCGGGCTGGCTCGTTTATCTCGCGGCCCTCGTTTTGCTGATCGGGGCAAATTACTTGCTTCGAAAGGTGTTTCGCGACCGATTGCGGGATCCTGATTCGGAACTGGTCAGGGAACCTGTTGTTTCTCGGGCACCGTTTCTGCCGATCATTGTTTTGATGATAGCCGGCGGCCTGGCGGTCAATTGGTTCGCGGGCCGGGGCGAGGCAGACATCGTTCGTAAACCCTTGGCGGAACTGCCCGCAACACTCGGCGACTGGCATCAGAAAGGAAGCGACATTAAATTTGACCAGGGTGTGGAAAGTGTCCTTCGCACAACCGATTACACAATGCGCGAATATACATCTGCCGACGGCCGGCTCGCTAACCTCTATGTCGGCTATTACGCATCGCAGCGAACCGGTGCGACATATCATAGTCCGCAAAACTGCCTGCCGGGGGCCGGGTGGGTCATGAAAGATCCTGAGTACATCGACATCACGACGGCCGACGGCCGCTCGTTCCGGGCCAACCGCTACATCGTCGAGAACGGTATTTACAAAGAGGTCATGATCTATTGGTATCAGGGCCGCGGACACACTGAGGCCAGTGAATATCAGGACAAGTTCAACACCGTCCGCGACAGCGTCTTCCGCAGCCGCAGCGACGGAGCCATTGTCCGGGTCATGACCAGCGTCGGCTCGGATGAGGACGCTGCGGTAAAGGCCGGTGCTGATCTGGCTGCCAGGCTTGAAGAGCGGCTCTCGCCATTCGTACCGGAATAGCGACATCCGGGTTCCGGACCGCCTAAGTCTTTCACATGCAACATGTCGACACGCCTAAAACCTTCCCAAATTCAATTCAAAAGATAACTTATTTTTCTGAAATCGAACGTTGATTGAACCTTTTTGCTAACTGCCGGCAAGAAACCGGCGTTTGAAGTCAGTTTGTTTTTGAAATAAGTGGTGTGCGGGTGGTCCCGCGGTGTTTCTGCCCCGGATCACCATCACAAAAGAATTTAGATGTCTCAATGGTCTCTGCCCCAGGCCGGTTGATAAAAGACATCGCCAACGTGAAAACGTTATTGATGATTATGTTTAACCGAGAGTGCCCAATGCGTTCGTTTCATTCAGTTCCCCTCTACCTTTTACTTTGCCTGAGCTTATTTTTGCTCGCATGCGGCCATTCAACGGCGGCATTTGTTGCAAAAGGCGAAGAATTTCTCCAAAAACGAAAATTTAACGATGCCTTGATGCAGTTTAAGGCCGCGGTCGAATCCGACCGCGATTCTGCCGCCGCACATTGGGGAATGGCAAGGGCGTACGAGAATCTGGGGCAGTTCAACGAAACGGTCGATGAGCTCCGCAAAGTTGTCGAGTTTGACGGCAACAATCTTGAGGCTAAGGCAAAGCTGGGCAATTATTTCCTGCTCGTTCAACCGCCGATGATCTCCGAGACCGAAAAGCTCCGGGACGAGATCCTTAAGGCCGATCATTCTTTTATCGAAGGCCACATCCTGTCGGCTTCGATCATGGCGGCACAAGGCCGGCCGGATGCCGAAGTTGTGAACGCCGTCCAAAAAGCTATCGATCTCGATCCAAAACGCGTCGAGTCTTACATCAGTCTCGAACGCCTTTACATGACCCGCGATAAAGCTGCTGAGGCCGAGGCTACCATCCAAAAAGGCATCGCCGCTAACCCGTCATCTGTCATTGGCTATATCGAATACGGAAAATTCCTGACGTACGCAGACCGCGATCCCGAGGCCGAAGCTCAGTTCAATAAAGCAGTGGAGCTCGACCCGGCCAGCATTTTTGCCCGCGAGTCGATCGCTGAATTTTATGTCACGAGCCGACAGCTTGATCTAGCGGAACAGACATATAAATACCTCGTTGAGATACAAGAAAACAGCCCCGAAAGCCGTCTGGAACTCGCCGAATTTTACTCCGGCGCAGATCGCAAGGATGAGGCAATTGCAGTGCTCAAGCAGATCCTTGCGGACGCGCCGGAATACGTACGGGCCCGCTACCGATTAGGGCAGATATATCTTGACCGAAAAGACATCAACGGCGTCAACGAACAGCTTGATGCCCTGATGAGGATCAACGACGACGATGCTCAGGCATTAATGCTCAGATCCCGCCTGCGGATACAGGAAAACAAAACTACTGAGGCGATCGACGATCTCGATGGAGTATTAAAGAGATATCCGAGCAACAAAGAGGCATTATTCCTGATGGCACAGATCAGGATATCCCTCGGCCAGATCGATCAGGGCAGGGCATTCATATCGGACCTTGAGAGATATCACCCCACGTACTTAAGAGCGGCGTTATTAAGGATCCAAGCGGCATTTTCGGCCGGAGACCCCGGTGAGGCATTTAAGCAATCGAACGAGCTTATTAAAAGAGTTGACGCTGCTGTCCCAAACGCCGAGACCACCGCACAGGTCCTGCATGATCTGAGGGTCAAGGCGATCTCGTCACGTGGACTGGCGTATCTGGACCTTGGAAAAATTCCTGATGCCAGGACCGATCTCGAACAGATAGTAAAAATGTCGCCGCATTCGTCCGCCGCGATGGTAAACCTTGCTAAGGTTTGCCTGGCCGAACGAAATACTCAGGGAGCGCTCGATCTGTATAACTCGGCTCTTGCAGCCGACGCTAAGAATTTTGACGCGGTGAGCGGCATAGTAAACACGTCTATCCGCCTCGGCCAAACTGATAAGGCACATGCAAAGATGGATGAGCTGATCGCCTCGAATGCCGGTAACGGTTATGTTGTCGCGGCGCTTCATTACCTCAAATCTACGATCTTCATTTCTGAAAAGAACGCGGCTGCGGCCGAACAGGAACTGCAGACCTCGATCGCACAGGACGGGAATTATCTGCCCTCATACTCAACGTATGCGAATCTGCTTGTTTCTCAGAACCGTACCGATGAAGCGATCGCCCAGTATCAAAAGGTTGTCGATAAGCAACCTGCGGCCCAGATCTACACAATGCTCGGCATTCTGGAGGATGCCCGCGGAAAACCCGAGGAAGCAGAACGAAATTACAGGACCGCACTACAAGTCGCCCCTGAATCCGCGATCGCAGCCAACAACCTTGCCTGGCTCATAGCCGAGCATCAGGGGAACCTGGACGAAGCCTTGCAGCTTGCAACGGTCGCTGTAAACAAGAATCAATCCGTCGCCGGATATTACGATACGCTCGGCTGGATCTATATGAAGAAAGGGCTCTATTCGATGGCGATAGAACAGTTGAAAAAGGCCGTCGCTCTTGATGAATCCAATGCTCAAAAAACCGGAGCCGCCGCAACACCGGCCTATCGGGAACGACTCGGCATTGCCCTTTCCAAGGTGGGGGACAAAACTTCAGCAAGTCTCTCGAACGGCAACGGCATAAACGGTGGCGGCGCTTAATTGTCGGAACGCAAACACTACAAATGACCCTATTGATGGAAATCGGCAGTCTCGCAACGCTTAAAGCGTTTTTGGTCGGGATACCCGAATCACTCGGCTTACTTGTTTTTGGCATAACCCTGGTAGGCACGGCAGTTTTTATCCGATGGTTTTTGGCACGCGGAGAATCAAGTTCGACGGACGAGAAGATCAGCGAATAATCGTTAATACAAATTGGAAAAGGTAAACATACGATGAGTATTGAATTTAGACAAAGAAAACCAGGTGAGTTGATCGGTATAGTGAAGCGGCAAAAATGGCTGATCCTGCTGCCGATGATCACGATGACCGCGGCAATTGGCTATGTTGTTTACAAACTGCCAAGCATTTATGAATCAACCTCGTTGTTGACTGTAAAGCCGCCAACCATTTCCTCTAACCTCGTACAGTCACTGACAAACGAAGATCTGTCGCAGCGCCTCCAGACTATCAATCAGGAGGTTTTGAGCCGGTCCTCGCTAGAACCGATGGTCCAGAAATATGATCTCTATAAACAAGAGAGGGCTGCTGGTCTACCGATGGAGCTGATCATCGACAAGATGTACAAAGCCATTAAGGTTGAGCTCGACGAGAGCGGCAACGAAAAGGTAGCCGCGTTCCGTATCCGCTATCGTGACCGCGACCCGCAGGCGACCCGCAATGTCACTGCTGAACTTGCAAGTAAATACGTTAACGCCCAGGTCCAGACACAAACCGAGATCGCCGAATCGACAAAAGACCTTTTTGAGAGGCAGCTAAACGATAAGAAGCAGGCCCTCGATGCACTCGAAAAACAACGCCTCGACATAATGATGCAGAATGTCGCAACTTTGCCTGAATCCGAACAGGGTCTTGTTGCCCAACTGCAGGGGCTCCGCCAACGCGAAGACACCATTACGAAGGAAAAGCAGACGCTGTATAACGAAAAAGGCCGGCTTAGCGACGCGATCGCAGCAAATAACCGGCAAATGCGTGTCATAGAGGATTTTGGCGAAAAGGATACGCAAGAGACCGCCCGCCAGCTAGCGGATCCCGAGAATTCACCGGCATATGGCGAACTCATTAAAAGACGGGCTGACCTCAATGCTCAGCTTGATAATCTTCTTAAGGTATACAAAGAAAAGCACCCGGCCGTCATCGCCAAACAGAGTGAAATAAGGCGGGTAAACGACGAATTCGAGAATCTGAAGAAAAACAGTGAGAAACGCGTTGCGGCAGCGACGCAAACGAGTTCCCGCAAAGCCGAACTGCAGCGAAAAAGTCTTGAGCTCGAAAACGAGCGGATCCAATCGCAGATCAGCCAGATCGAACAGCAGTTGGCAGGCAAAGACCTCGAAAGGCAGCAGAACACCGGCCAGATAGCGGCACTCGAGGTGAGGATCAACACAATACCGAACGTGAAGGTCGCACTCGAAGGCGTTACTGCCCAATATCAGTCTGCCAAGCAGACTTATGACGAGATCCTGAAAAAGAAGAACGACGCAGAAACCGTCGTCGGGGTTGAAACAAACGCACAGGGCGAAACTATCCGTGTGCAGGATCCCGGCGAACGTACCACAGTCACCAGTCGCTCCAAAGCGATTTCTATTGACCCTGCTCGGCTCTGGCATAGGGTTGGCTTTGGGATTGTTTCTCGCGGCGTTCTTTGAGGTTCCGCGGTTATTCAAGATCCAGAATATCGAGGACGCAAAACACTACACTGGCTTGCCGGTGCTTGCATCCGTTCCGCCGCTTCTGTCCCAGGGCGAAAAGACGTGGATCAGACGGTCTCATTGGCTAAAGCTCATGGCCGGGGCCGCCGCCGCGATCGGCATCATTCCGCTGATCGTTTTGATCCTGCAGGCGACGAGATTATTTGAAAGGTTGGTTTCATAAAAGGGAGTTTGCCGGGCTCATTCAGCCGGCAGACGATTTATCTCAGGTCCAGATCTGAATTAGTTAGAGGTTAAGTTATGTATAAAGAATTCTTCGGTTTAGACGACACACCATTTACGCTAACGCCCGATCCGCGGTTTATCGTATTCACCCCAAGCTACAACGAGGTGTTGGCGAGCCTCTATTATGGGCTTGAGAATGCCAAAGGCCTCATTGTGCTCACAGGCGAGGTCGGCACAGGCAAGACAACTGCGCTTCGGTGGATACTAAGGCGGCTCGATTCCAGTGTGCTGGCGGCCTATGTTTTTAATCCGAGGCTCTCGATAGACGAGTTTTATCACCACGTCACCCAGATGCTCGGTATCAAGGACTGGACGAATAAGAGCGAACTTCTATCGACCCTGGGCAAGGTGCTCGAAGATCGTCATCGTCGGGGCCTAAGGACCGTGATAATTATTGACGAAGCGCACGAGCTGTCCGATTACGTTCTCGAAGAAATAAGGCTCCTGCTCAATTTCGAATCTGATAATGCCAAGCATTTGCAGATAGTACTTACCGGACAGCCGGAACTCCGCGACAAACTTAATCAAGCCAACCTTCGGCAATTGAAGCAGCGTGTCGCACTTCGATGCAATATGCATTCGTTCCCGAATGCCGACGAGGTCGCCCGTTATATAACTGAACGACTCGTGATCGCAGGATCGGGCCAGCCGGATGTGTTTACCCCTGGAGCTATCGATTTCATATTTCAGTGTTCCGAGGGCATACCGCGCAACATCAATAACATTTGCGACAACGCAATGCTTGCCGCGTATTCGGCAGGCGAACAGGTGATCGGCCGCAAGATCATCGAAGACGTTGCCGAGAATCTGGACATGCTGCCGCGAAACGAAGGGTTGATCGCTGCCGAAACCGCATTGGATGCCCCGAATGGCCGCGTTCTTCGCTCAAATGCGAAAGAAGAGCTTTGGAATGGACATGCCCAGGCCGAGGCGGCAGCCGCTAAGCCCCGGATGTTCAAAGAGGACGCGAAATCCCCTAATGGCAAGACCAACGGGAACTCAAATGGACACTCAAATGGGCATTCGAACGGGTATACCAACGGCAAAGCTAATGGCCACACAACTGACTACCCGGCCCCTCTGGAATTTGAAGATATCGGGGATGATGTGAACCTCGAGCTCGGCGGTTCCTTTTACGAGGTATAGAAACTATTTAGGCCAAAACACATAGACAGAGACTCTGGGATACAACAACGGAGCAAGCAAACATGAGCATACTTAAGGCATTACAAAAAAAGCATACCGAGGATCCGAACGGCAATGGAGACAGGCCGTCGGTGAAGATCGTACCGTTCGATACGAACGGGCGACGTGCTAACAGGCCGCCGGATCTACTTGCCGGCGATAGCCTGAAGATCGGTATACCAAGTTCGGCGTTCATAGGGCAGCCGATTTCCGCTATCGGGACGGCACTCCCTGATTTGGAAACGGAATTAACTGCCGGGGCAAAATTGAACGTCGAAAGCTCAACGCGCGTCGGTGCTCGACAACTACCTGACTTTGTCAGTTGGACTGTCGACGCCGAACGCGTTGAGCCACGACTTGTGGCAATAACTCATCCGCAATCGAGTTATTGCGAAGAATATCGCAGCCTGCGAACGCATGTTCTGCATAAGAGCCAGCGGCAAAAGCTGCAGGCTATTGTAGTTGCGAGCGTAAACCCGAGCGAGGGCAAATCGGTCACCGCGCTGAATCTCTCGTGGCTGCTCGCACAGACAGATGGTGTAAAGGCCCTGATCATCGACAGCGATCTGAGAATGCCTAGTCTCGCCGATTATCTAGGTATCGAGACCGATAAGGGGCTTTCGCATGTTCTTGGCAGGGACGGCGACGCTTGCCGAGTCGATCGTTCGGCTGGAACCGTCGGGCCTTCATATCCTGGCTGGCGGCGACGCCCGTAGTGACGTTGCCGAGCTGATCTCGGGACCGAAATTCAAAGAGATACTTCGCGAAGCCCGCGAGATGTTTGACTACATAATCATCGATGCACCGCCGCTGGGTATTTTTACCGACGCGACCGTTCTTATCAATCAGGCTGACGGTGCGATGCTTGTCGTCCGGGCAAACCGGACGCGTTACAGTGCGATCGAACGGATCCTTGAGCCGCTGCCTAAAGACAGGCTGCTGGGCGTCGTGCTTAATCAGAGCGAGGCCGTTATGGACGAATCGCATTACAACTACGGCTATTACAACTACAAGCGATTGAATGAAACGCTAAGTCCGTAAGCTCGACGCTTCTGGATAGAATATGGGTGCCACACGGTTTAGTCCGAGATTATTTTGGTTGATATTGGCAGATGCCGCCATCGTTTACGGCGGCGTTATCCTGGCAATGTACCTGCGTCTTGGCGTTTCCGGTTCGGACAATGAGTTAAATGCAAAGAACGGCTGGCTCAAGATCGCCCTCGCCACCGCGGTTTGCCTGCTCATCCTCTATTTTTACGATCTTTACGACTATATCGTGATGACCAACCGCCGCGAGCTGATGCTGCGGCTGGTCCAGTCACTCGGCATCGCCTGGGCATTGCTCGCTTTGCTGTTCTATTTTGTGCCGGCGCTATTGATCGGCCGCGGTGTTTCGGTCATATCGGTGCCGCTGGTCTTATGCTTACTGCTCGGCTGGCGGATCTTTATTCACATTTTGACCGGCCATCCGGAGATCGGCGAAAAGATACTTGTGGTCGGTACCGGGCAGACTGCCCTGGATACAGCTGAGGCGGTTTGGGAACGACGTGACGCCGGATATCGCATTATCGGATTTGTTTCGGAAAACGGAGCAAAACCGAAAGAGAAGCTTGGCCGATCTGAGATCCTCGGACGAGCCGTCGACCTCGAAGGCATCATTCGCAATGAAAAGATCGACCGGGTCGTCATCGCAGTTCGCGAACGGCGCGGAGCGTTTCCGACCGAAGCATTGCTCAAGATGAGCCTCGCCGGCGATGTATCCATAGAGGAATGTACATCATTCTTTGAACGGATAACGGGCAAGGTCCACGTTGATATGCTCCGCCCGTCGTGGCTGATATTTGCCGGACGCCGCCGCGATTCGCCAATTAAGTCGTTGATCCGCGAGATGTTTCACCGGATACTGGCGCTGATCGGATTGATCATTTCGCTGCCGGTAGCGATTCTCACGGCGATCCTGATAAAGCTCGAATCACGCGGGCCCGGTATTTTACAAACAGGAACGCGTCGGCATAGGCGGCCGCGTCTTTAACGTGATCAAATTCCGATCGATGAAAACGGATGCAGAGGCTGACGGAAAACCGATGTGGGCGGTTTCGAACGACGAACGGACAACACGCGTCGGCAAGGTCATCAGAAAGCTGAGGATCGATGAGATCCCGCAATTTTGGAACATTCTTAAGGGCGAGATGAATTTTGTCGGCCCGCGGCCCGAACGGCCGCATTTTGTAAAGCAGCTGGTAACTGAGATCCCGTATTACGATCATCGGCATCTAGTGGCGCCGGGGTTGACCGGTTGGGCTCAGATCAAATATCCATATGGTGCATCAGTGAGCGATGCGATCCAAAAGCTGCAATACGACCTTTATTACATCAAGAACCAGAGTCTTACGCTTGATCTGATGATCGTTTTCGATACGGTCAAAACGGTGCTCTTTGGGAAAGGCGGCCGCTGATCGTCAGGACGGCACCTGAGACAACAGCGGCACTAAAATTTGGATTTGGGCGATGAATAGACATTTTATTAACGGACGAGGAAATCGAGATGAAACCAATATCATTAATTAGAGATACTTTTTTGATCGCCGCATGTTTAGTATTGACGGCCGCGGCCGGATATGGACAGACTACGGCACCCAAATTAAACGATAACAAGGCAGCTAATACAAAGAACGGCAACGCTGATAAGGCGATACCGCTGCCGGCGCCGAGCAGCACTTCGGCCGATAGCGCAAAAGAGCCGGGCGACGATCTCGATACGCCTGAGGCAGAGGCAATTCTGCCGTATTACAACAACTATCTGAAGGAGTACCGTTTGGGCCCGAGCGATATGATCTCGGTCGAGGTTTTCGGCCAATGCCCTGATTACTGTAAAACGGGAATCACGGTTCCGCCGAACGCGAGAATATCCTATCCCCTGATCCGTGAAGGTGTAATGGTCGCGGGCCGAACGGTGGAGCAGGTCGCCGCTGAGATCACGCAGAAGCTCGATGAATTTATTATTGACCCCAAGGTAACAGTTACGCTGGATAAGGCCATGGCAACCCGCTATAGCGTAATGGGCAACGTTGCGTCCCCGGGCGTACGCGTGATGGACCACAAGGTCAGTGTCTACGAGGCAATATTGGAATCAGGCGGCGTAACTAAAAATGGCGACCGGAACAAGGTCGCGGTTGTCAGCTATGGCAAAGACGGACGTTTGACCCGCCAGACCGTCAGCCTTGCTCAAATGGAAAGCGGCAAAGCTGAGATGGTTTACCTAAATCCGGGTGACCAGGTGTTTGTTGCCGGCAAGGGATTTAGCATCGACAAGGTGTTCGACATTATCGGAAAAGCTAGCGTCGTAAGATTTCTATTCGGCAGCCCCTTCTAATTTTTGAACACGGAATTTTACGGTGGGTGAAACTGTGAAGAAGAGAATCATAAAATTATCGGTTATCCTGATCGTCCTGTGCGGCATACAGTCGGCAAACGCCGATTGGGTCCGGCAGAATACGAGCAGCTTTGCATGGTTTCGCGATGTATTTTTCGTCGACCAGAGTAAGGGCTGGATCGTGGGAACCGGCGGCGTGATGCTGACGACCGAGAACGGCGGACAGACGTGGGCACCGGCCAGGAAATTTACCACCGACGCATTTCTTCAGATCCACTTTACTGACGAGTATACCGGATGGCTGTTGTGCGAGCGAGATGTTTACGCCCGCGGCAATAATCCGACCTCTTATCTAAGAAAAACCACCGACGGCGGCCGTACATGGGAAAAGATCGAGTTTATGGACAGCGGCCGCGAACGCGTCACCAAGCTGCTGTTTAACCGCGACGGTACTGCAACCGCGTTTGGCGAGGGCGGCATATTTTACAAATTGCAGGAAGACGGCGTCTCGTGGAAAAAGAGCCAGACGGCGATCCACTTCTTGTTGCTGGACGGCTCGTTCGCAGATGAGTTTACAGGAGCTATCGTCGGCACGGCCGGAACGATCCTGTTCACCGAGGATTCGGGCCTGACCTGGGAAAAGGCGACACTATTGGGCGATCGGGATGCGCGTCTGAACGCAGTCTATTATTCGGGCCCTAAAGGGGCCTGGGCCGTTGGGGCAAGGGGCAAAATATTTCGCTCGACCGGCGGCGGACGGTTGTGGCGGCAGATGGATTCAGGAACAACGATCAATCTGAACGATGTTTTCTTTACCGACTGCCACAAACGGATGGGCCGTCGGCGACGAGGGCGTCATAATTCGCACACGCGACGGCGGCGCCACGTGGTCTGAGTCACAGTCTCACGTTACACATCGTCTGGAAAAGGTCTTTTTCGTCGGCGAACGCGGCTGGGCCGTCGGTTACGGCGGTACGCTCGTGACCTATGACGCCGGCGTCACAAACTCAGATCAGAGCAGTAAGCCAATTCTTCAGAAACGAAATTAAGACGCCAAACGGCTTAAACTTGACAGCACCGTCATAACTTTCGTAGCATTGCAATTCGCTCATTTTTTGAAAATGAGCGTGTTTTTTTGAAAACTAATAGGGGCACACGTGCGATAATAGTTTTTTGCGGTTGATTTGCGGGCACGTACGTCAATTGGTAGACAGCCTCCCTTACAAGGAGGAAGTTAGGGGTTCGAGTCCCTTCGTGCCCACCACTCTTGCGGAGTCGTAGTTCAGTTGGTTAGAACGCCAGCCTGTCACGTTGGAGGTCGCGGGTTCGAGTCCCGTCGGCTCCGCCATTATCATCAATAAAACCAATAGGTTTGAAGCCATCGTAAAGATGGCTTTTTTTTGTTTCCCTCATGCCCCCGCGGCTCTGCCGCAATGCACTGCGGTCTGGCTATGCCTGACCGCCAGTCGCAAAAAACACTCTCGTGGCTACGCCACCCGCTGAGCGGTGGCGTCTCTGACCCACCGGTAAAGGCACCCCACACCTCCCGCGGCTCTGCCGCATTGCAGTGCGGTCTGGCTATGCCTGACCGGCATCCGCCAAACTCCTCCCGTGGCTACGCCACCCGATGAGCGGTGGCGTCTCTGACCCACCGGAAAAGGCATCCCACACCTCCCGCGGCTTCGCCGCCGTTCTTAAATGCTCAACACCACTTAAGCCGATCCCAAATACCCTGTCCAGACGCCAAAACCGCCGGCAGAATGCCTATAATTTCAAATAAACCGCTTATCTGTCAGAAAAATGATTTTACTGTCAGAACAATCATTTTATCTGACAGATAAAAAACAATTCTGACAGATAAACACCAGATCTGTCAGAACAATCAAAATTTCTGTCAGAAAACTGGACTATTTGTCAGAAAAAGTGTATTTTTGGTAAAACTAGGGACCAAACAAGCTTGGTTCTGTCGCCGCAAATACTGTATTGTCAGCTATTTGCATTTTTTATCAATACGATGTCCCATAGGAGAAACAATGTCTAATCCACGAATACTCACACGAGCCGATCTGGCACTTTTGGCAAAAAACGCCGCCAAAGCGATCGCCGACGGCAAGGTCACGGGCCTTACACCAGAACAAATTCTCGAAATGTCCGCCGCCCTTGATGCGGAGGCCGATCAGCTAGCCGCGGCTGACGAAAAGGCCGTCGCCTCCGTCGCCCGTGCCCGCACCGACACGGGCCTCGCCCAGGACAGACGGCTGTCCGTTCTCGAAATGCTATCGGCGTACAAGTTCGCCATGCGTTCGCTCAAGGCCCCGGCCGATCAGTACGATGCCCTCGGCTTTGACCCGCCCGCAAACCCGCGCAACGTCACCATGCCCGAAACCCCGACCGACCTCCGTGCGACCGGCTTTTCGAACGGCGTCAATAAACTCAGGTACCGTGGCAACAACGGCCCCAACACGGTCAACTACATTCTCGAGGCAAACAAAGGCGATGGCTGGTTCATCATCGGCGCCACCCGAAACCAAAGCTTCAAACACGAAGGCGTAACCCCCGGCCAAGGCTACCAATACCGCGTCCAAGCCCGAGCCTCCCGCGGCCTGGTCTCCGCCTGGTCAAACACTGCGGCGGTTTATGATATGAAGCTTGAGTCGTGAGATTATTTTTTGAGGCCACGGCCCCCATTGAATCCGCAGGCGGCTTCAGCCGTCTTACCGCGTTTAGCGGCAAATAGCCACGTTGTTTACGACGTGGAGGTTCGTATCAACGAATGCTGAAGGGCGTTTCAACGTCCTTTATCCCGGTGGGGCTTCAGCCGCTCGGCAGGTCGCTAAAGCCTCCTTCGGTAAGGACGTTAAAACGCCCTTTGGAATTTCTTTCGAATTCTTCCACGTCGTAAACGCCGTTTCTATTTGCCCTTCGGGAAAGCCTCGTGAACGAGGCTGAAAGAATGTCCTGCTTCCGGCAAATATGAGAGCATTAACAAAATAATATCTTTGGAAGCGCCAAGGAAAATGCCCTGTCAATAATATTTTTCACGCCGCATTCCAACGAGTGATATTATTTGGCATGACCTAGTGTTGGAGTTGATATGAACAAACTCTCGCGAGCATTTCTAGGGGCAGCCATAGGGATGGCGGCCGGAATGGCTTTGTCTTTCGTCTCGTTGCCGGCGGCGAACCGTTGGATGAAGTACCCTGGCTCCAATGATCCGTTCACCGGAAATTACCTTCCATTTATTGTGGTCGGAGCACTCCATGGGGCGATCTGTGGTTTCATCATAGTACGCTCAAATAAGAGGGCAATAGCCGGCGGTATTGTTGGGTTGATCATTGCCGTTGGGTTTTCCATTTTGTGGGCTGTGGGTGTGTTCGTGTATAAATTCGCCTTCATACTTCCAAACGATCCGGGCGCTATAATTTATGCCCCGGCGTCCTTATTCATGTTTATGTTCTATGCCATATATTTCCTTGTAATGCTCGCGATCCCCAGTGTGGTACACGGTATCCTGATCGGGTTTTTGACCAGTAGATTCGTCAAACGTTCCAGTCAGTTTGCCTGATGTTGTTTACGTGAGACGTAGTCAACCAGATTTTGGGTTTGATATGTTAAGTCCGGGTGTTCGGCAGCAATTTGACTAAAAGAGGACGTGGCTATGATATCTGTTCTGTTTTCAGCTTTTGGGATCGGCATTGCGGCGGGGTTGCGGTCATTTATGGCGCCGGCGGTGGTTTGTTGGGCGGCTTATCTGGGGTGGATCAACGTTTCGGGGACACCGTTGTGGTTTATGGGTTCGGTGGCCGCGGTGGCTTTTTGGACCATTCTTGCGAGTGTGGAATTGATTGCTGACAAACATCCAAAGATGAGCAGCCGAACGGCTCCGCCCGGGTTGATCGCGAGGATCGTAACCGGCGGCCTGTGTGGAGCAGTTATCTCGAGTGTTGCTGGTCTGGGAATCGTTGCCGGAGCTATTGCCGGCATCATCGGCGGCGTGGTTAGTGCGTTTGCCGGTTACGAGATACGCAGCAGGCTTTGTAAAGTGCTGGGTGTACGAGATCTCGTGATAGCGATCCCCGAGGACCTGATCGCGATCGGCCTTGCGGTGTTGATGGTTTATCCGCGGTGAGGTCTCCATTTCACCGCCAATGGCATTGATGTAGAATTTGGCAGGAAGAGTTTACTGATACCGATTCGTTAAAGGCTCGAGACAAAAATATATGAAAAGAACTCTTATTATCATTTCAATTATTTGCTTTCTGTCCGGTGTGACAATCTATGCACAGGTTGATAGTGCTAAGGCCGGATCAAAAGAACGGTTGGAAGCGGAGCGTCAGTGGGAGCAGATGGTCGAGGCAAAAGGCGGCCGTGAAAAACTGAATTCAGTTACAAACATGATGCTCACAAAAGGGAAGGCTCCAAATAATCAGATCGAATTTTATGTTTTTCCGAACAGATACTGGGAATGGAGTAAAGGAAAGATCGTTCACGAATACACCTCTGCCAGTATGGCAAATCTCGATCTGGGCGTCTATCTATCAGCGGATGAATCGGGATTGACCAACAGTGAAAAGTTCGCCCCAATGTCCGGAGGCATGAATTATGGTGAAACTTGGTTGGTGGAGGCGTGTGCTTTTCTGCTTGAAAACCAGTGGCTCAAGCCGACCCCGATCAAAGTAAGCCGCCAGACTGTGGGCAAAGAACGTCTTGATGTTGTCGATACTATCTTTCCGAATCTTACGACAGTAAAGGGCTGGGGATTGCGTTATTATGTCGATCCGGAATCGCTCGAAGTTCGATATGTGGCAAAATTAGACGAAAACGGAAAACCGTGGGAATTCTACTACTTTGAAGGACAAACAACATCATATGGCATTACCGTGCCCAAATCGTATTCTGCTATGTTCTCCCGTCGGGACGGCACTGTCCCCAAAAAAGAAGCGCTGGTACCCCTCACATTTCAATTTAATGTGAATTATAACAAGGAACTCTTCGAAACCGCTCCCACAGTCAAGGCAGGCCCCGATGTGTGGAAAGCGAATTGAGTTCGTCGAATATTAACGGGAAGGCTAACCTCAAAACAATACAAAAACGCCGGCAGGGATGCCGGCGTTCCATTCCGGAAACTGTGATCGAAAACCATCCGGGCGATCTGCTGGAACTCGCGAAAATTTCCGCTGAAACCGTGGAAAATTACCTCTTGCTCCGGGCCGCTGGGTGTCCCAGATCTGCAAACCACTGGATCTACTATATTTAGTATTCCAATTTAAGCCTGCACAACGGCACGCCCTTTGCGTAAGTAAGGGTGGACGTTCAAGTAGTATTTCGTCATTTCGGTTTTAGCAGTGCCCGCATGCGGGGACTCTGCCTGCGGGTAAGGAGTTCAACATGAAGGGGAGCTGTTTTTTTTGCCGCATATTATTAATATTCACCTTTTTCCTGATCGCATTTGATTCACCCGCTCAGATCTTTCCAGAGAAGTTCACATCACAAAATGTTTTAAAGCGAACATCATCGCCCGCGTTCAAAACGCAGGGTAATGGCGGTCTGTGCCTGTGCCTGATCGGATCGGACGCGAAAAACATTGCTATTGATTCGTTGTTTCCGGGCCTGGCCTCGACCCTGAGAACCTCTCAGGACGAGACTGCCCGGCTGCTTGCCCAATGGGCTCGGGATGGCCGGGTCGATGATCTGGCACTCGACCGGCTGATGAAAAGCGTTGATATCACCAGCAAGTCACTCGAGGAAAACCTGCTTGCCAAGATCGCCGACGCAGGGGCGGATTTTCCCGGCGGCGCCGATGTTTTTCGAAGCCGCGTACTAGAGGCAATGGACCGCCGCCGTTTCGGCAAGGTCGATTCTGCGATCCGGGAAGTGATGAGTTCACTGGGCAGCGATCTCGAGGCGGTCATCCGCACCGGCTCGTCAGGCGGCCGGTATCTCGAACTAAAAGGCGGACAGCAGGGGGCCTCTGGCTACCGGATCCTCTTTTCGGATGACGATATAACCTTTGTCGGGCCAAAGGCCGCAGAGGCGTCGCGGATGCTAAACGAGATCCTCGAACGCGAGGGTATGACAAAGCTAAAGGTCAAGGGATTTGACCTCATCGGCCTCAGAAATGTACGCGGCATTGACCTCGTCGCGCTCGACATTATGGAACCCGAGAAATTCCTGGGCGAGGCCGGGCTCGCCGGCATCAAGGGCGAAATGCTTCAGAAAGGTGCTGTCGTCGCAGAACGGTCGGGTGGGACACTTGCAATGACCGCCGAGCCACTCAAGCAGTTTGTTGAGGCGAAAAAGAGCATGATGCTGGCCGATATGCTCGACGACAGGGCTGTAAAAGAGGCCGTTGAGCGATATGGTTCATTGACGGTCGTTGGCAGCTGTGAGCGGCAGATCGTACAGGCACACAATGGCTGGGAAAACCTCCCAAACCCCGAAAAGGTCAAATACGTGCTAAGGCAGCGGTTGGCCCTTTCAGAATCCGGTGCTCTTAAGAATATAGCCGGCGAAGGGCAAAGTTCTATAGACGCGACGCTTACATATCTGCGCGAACTGAAGGGAAAGGCATCGCTAACGGCTGAAGAGCTGAGCCGGCTGGCCAGCCTCAGGACCCAGAACATCGACCTTGCGTTCAAAGAGATCCCCTACAAGATGCAGCCGATCCTCGACGCGGCCGAAAATTCCGGACGATCGCTCGCCTCCAACCCGGAGGTGCGCCGGGCTATGGATGAGCTGACAGCGGGTTTTGCCCTAATGAAGGAGCACATTTTGGACCTTAACAAAGATCAGGTCCTCACTAAACTTAAACAACTGGCGGGCGACAACCAGGAACTCTACAGCATGCTCTACACCAGCTTTGAGCAGAGCCGCGACCTGGTGCAGGCCGTCGATCAGTGGGTAGCCTCCGGCGGCACGCGCGAGGCTTTTATTGACATGCTTATCAAAGCCGAAAACAGGCTTGCCAGGCTCGAGGCGATAAACGCCCGACGGGCTAAGAAACTGGGCACACCCGAGGGTAAGACGCTGGCCCAAATGGAGGAAATGCTGGCGACGGACGGCGGCGACCGCTTTCTGGTGAAACTCGCCAAGAATCCGACCGCGCGAAAGGTACTGCTTGCAAGCCTGGTCGCCACGGGCGGCGCGGTATGTCTGAAGGCAATGTACAACTCGTGGATGGAGGGCAAACTGCAGGACAATCTGAGCAATGCTGCGTTCGCATTGATCGATTTTGTTCCGGGCGGAATTGGGCTTAAACGAGGCCTGACTGAGGGAATGGACGCTCAGACGACTTTGCTGTTCGTTAAGGACGCTCTTTATCTGACGCCAGCGTGGCCGATCGTCCTGGTGGGCGACGTGCTCGTAATCTCGCTCGATATGGGCCGAACGATCCAGGTTCAGACCCAGCACGAAGGTGTCGTGGACATTCTGGTTTACAGCGGCAAATTTGACCTGAAGAGCGGAAAGGCAAAATTTATCCGCCTTGAGCTGCCTGACGGCCAGGTTGTAGAAAAGGATGGGCTCACCAAATTCCTGTTTGAGACGAAGGCTGTCAAGGTCGACCATGCCATCGCGGGCAAAGCCTATCTGATCAATGACCTTTCAAAGGTCAGCTACAACATACTCGATAACTTTTACGTGCCCGAGGACCCGGTTACACAACAACTCCGGATGGCCGCAGAACAGCAGCTTAACGCCATCAATAAGGCCGAAGCCTGGGACGCTATGTCGGGTGGAAATCCATTCTCAGCAATAGCCGGGACGACGCGATGGGCATTTGGGTTTGAAACGGTCTGTGCGAACAGTCCGGAAAATTGGTGCAAGGTTTTCCAACTTCTGAAACGAAAGATCGACGAACGCAGGGAAGACATCAAGGACAAGATCATGGTCCCGCGGGTCATCGAACTTGCCGAGGCCAAACGGTCCCTCTTGGCTGCCTCAACAGATACTGAGCCAAAATTGCAAGAACTCCAGAGGCAAATTGAACAGCGTCGCGGCAGCAAATTGGAAGTTGATCTTGCTGCCGAGGTCAAAAAACAAGCTGATGCCAAAGCAAATGAAAGTTCGACAGACACGTCAGAAGAAAGGTCGATCAAGAGCGGACGGGTTTGGCAGGAAGCCTACGACACATACCTGCGGATCTGGAATTCAGGCAAGGACATCACGACGAATATTGCCGGCAAGACCGGCTGGGATCGTGCACGGATATTTCAGTTCAAATGGACCGGCGAATATGCTGACGATGAACGAAAGGCTGATCAATCAAAAGCCGGGTTCGCGTCTGCACTCGCCCGGATAACGGGCGATATCCGCCGGATCAAGGGCAAGGTGCCGTCGCCGCAGGACGTTGTTGACAAAGAGGCCTTTGCTATTTTGAGCGATGTTGTATTTGGCTGGCGCTCCGTATTGGATGAGGCAGATAAGGCAGCCCCGGACGAGGGCTCGGCATATTACGAAGAGTACGAAAAGGCACTAGACAAAGTTAGGCAGCTTTATACCGGCAGCTCTGAGCTGCAGCAGCAGCTCAATACCGGTGCCGAAATAGTAAAGGCTGCGGAAACATTGATGCTGGACCGCTCAACGGCCTTTGAGCTTAAGTTGAACGATCCTGATCTCACTAAGGCGTACACCGACGGCAAATTATCTGTCAAATGGAGCGCAGCACCGGACGGCACATTCTCACCCGGCGATAGCGGTCTTACGACAAACTTTGCTCCGGCCCGGCCCGAGCCGGTTACGGTCACCGTCACCGTCGAACGCAGTGGGACAATGCCCGCCAAAGGCTGGCTGGCCGTGAAAATGAATGTCTCTGTTCCGGCTAATTTCCTAACGCTCAAATTGTCACCCGCAGCTCCCAAACCGGGCAGCCTCGCCGGAATTACGGCGGATGTGCCGGAGCGATTCTATGGCGGCAGCTACGACTTTCATTACAGATGGACCTGCAGTAATTGCAAGGTCGACGATTTTGACAGGGCAAGGACAGCGGTAACGGCACCTACAAAAGGAGATGGCCAAAGTGACCTGTGAGCTACTCGTAACCGGTATTGACGGCCAGCGGTCAAGCCTCGCCACTCGATCTATAAGTTTCAATGTTCAAGGGGCAGGGACGGATATACCCGCGCCGAGTCCAACGGCCTCAGGTCCTCCGACCGCAACACCCACGTCATCGCCGACTCCGTCCCCCTCGCCGGAAGTAACGGCAACTCCGACATTCTCACCAACGCCATCTGTCTCGGCCACGCCTTCGGTAACTCCCACATCGACCGGGGCAACGACATCCGGTGAGTACAAATATGGCAAATTTTCAGGAACCGGTTTTGGGAACTGGGAGGGCGGCAACACTAAGGATGGTTTTGTACTTACACGCAACCCGGCGAAGATAAAAGGCCCGTGCGGTTGGGACTCAACGGTAACCGCCAGCATTAAAGCTCAACTCCACGGCCGCAATGCGAGCCTTAAGACACCCGCCGATGCGATGAAGGCGGCTGACGAGAAATTCAAGGTCCGCCGGCAGGGGCCGACGCCTAACGATATGGCGGTCGGTTTGTTCATGGGCGGCGGAATAGAGGGCGTAAGTTCGTTCTCAATGGGTGATTTCTCCGGCGGCATTGCTGATTTTGCAATTTGGATCAGGCGGGGCAGCGGTGGTTTCTCAGGGTATGCCGGTTCTTACATGGGGGCGGGAGGCAACGGCGATGTTGTCAACGCCGACGGCCGTGTCATTACTTTTTCCTACAATGTTTGGGGCGGTGGTTGTTGGGATAATAGCGACCGGGCCTACCTGGTGTCACATTCGATAGCCGCGCAGAAAGAAGCTCGGGCTATACTTGCCGCCTTAAGGCTTGATGACAAGGGCCTGATCGACAAAAAGCCATATGAAGGTCCGAAATACGATGGGTCCGATCTGCCAACGGTGGTGCTTTTACCGGCACAAGTTGAAAAATTGAAGGTTGGTGAAACGGTAACCATTGAGGCAGTGGTAGAAAATGCTAAAGCTGAGGATTCGCCGTTCACGTATAACTGGGGCGGCACTTTTGACGGCACTCCCGACGAGGCCAAACAAAGTAACAAGGTCCGCATCAAAGGGACAAAACCCGGAAAATATAAAGTTACTGTCGGAGTTACCGGTGCCCGGTTCGGCATGGGCAGCGCAAGTCTCGAGTACGAGGTCGCGGATATCAAGGCCGAGATAAAACAGGAAACACCGGCTGCCGGCAAGGTTGCAGTTGGGACGCCTGTTACATTTTCAGGGCGCTTGCTCTCAAGCGGTGCCGCCGTCACAGGCAGCTATATCTATCGCTGGCAGCCCTCGCCGGAGGTTACCTTCGACCCGATCGAGGGGCCGGGGAACAAGGCA
The DNA here is from genome assembly GCA_963834975.1 of Blastocatellia bacterium. GTDB lineage: Bacteria > Acidobacteriota > Blastocatellia > Pyrinomonadales > Pyrinomonadaceae > OLB17. The sequence goes on along the minus strand of CAWIDZ010000009.1, from coordinate 474,341 downwards.
ACGGCGATGTTCAGCCGGCCCGGCGTGACGAAAGTATGGGTCCAGGTGTTAGAAAAGAAGGGCGAGATCCTTAGTACGGTCGCGGAATCCGAACAGATCGAGGTCGAGGTCGTAAATCCCGAACTCTCACTAAAGTTTGAACCGGATAAGGTCTTTATCGGTAAAGAGGTCAAGGCGCGGGTTGAAGTGGTGCCCGCCGATCTTAAGGACATCGATTTCCGATGGGAGATAAGTTCGAACGCCCGTCAAACCATGGTATCGCAGGATGCACGCGAGGTCACCTTCATCCCGCAAAATGCCGAGCCCGTGACAGTAACGGTTCGTGCCAGGGTCCCTTTTAGCGGTGATGACCTTGGCGAAAAGAGTGCGACGATCACTGCTGACAAATACGATGTAAAAGTGACTGTCCTTGGAACCGAGGGGCCGAAACCGCAGATATGGAAAGAGGGCGTTGGCCTTGTGCCGCTCGAGAATGGTATTGCGGTGGATCAATTTGTGGGCCTCCGGGCTAACATTTCGCCCGCCCCTGATGGCCCCCGATTCCAATGGAGCATAAATGAGGATACCCACTTCGTCGGAAATAACATTACGCAGCAGATACGGCTGACCCGCAGCCGGGTCGGCAGCGCCGAGGCAACCGTAGTAGTAAGGGACAAGAACGGCCTCGAGCTGGGACGTGCTGCCGGCACATTTAGCGTCACCGTATCGCAGGCAGACATCGACACCGCGAAAACCAAAAGCGACGTTTCCAAAAAATTACCCACCGCAAAGGCAATAGTCAGAAAAGGCCAGCTTGATGAAGCCATTGCGATCGCAGACGAAGTGGCCGCGGCCGACCCGAAAAACGCGGAAGCCGCATCGCTCGCCACGAAGTGGAAAAACGACCGGAAAACGATAAATGATCAGCTGGCCAAAACCCGAGCGTTGATCGACCAGCAAAAATTTGTCGATGCATCGAGAGAGTTTAATGTCGCAAAAAACCTCAGCAATCTTTACAAGCCTGTACTAGAAGTTGAGACCGAGCTAAGAGACAAATGGTCGAAATATGATTCAGGCGTCCGCGACGGCCTCGGAAATATCCGCATGGCGATCGAGGCCAAGGACTTTAAGAAAGCCATAACGCTTGCTGCCGATCTTAGAAAGAATTACTACTTTGCATCGGGCTCGGATCGTGAACTTCGCGAGCAGGAAGAATGGGCACGCCGGAACGAAGCTGAGAAGGAACGTATCCGGGGCATAATGAAGCAAGGTGAGGCAAAATACAATGCGGGTGATTACGACGGGGCCCTGGCTGATTTTGCCCAGCTCTGGGTAAATTTCAACAATTACTGGAACCCTAACATCGACCCTGAACCCCAGTACTATGAAAAAATTCGAAACGAGGCATTAAAGCGTCGAGATCGTATCAGGGAACTAATGCCGGGGATCAAGGTCGCGACCCGCAATCCGGTTTACGACGAAGGGCAGATGCAGGCGGCACTAAAGAACGTGAACGAGGTTCTCACCTATCAGCCTGATAACCCAGAAGCACAGGAGTACAAGTCGATACTCACGACGAGACTTGCCGATCGGCCAAAGCCTACCCCCACGCCGGCAAGAACGCCGGTTAAAACTCCAACGCCCAGGCCTACCCCTACGCCGCGGCCGACGCCGCTGCCAACTCCGAAACGTACGCCGACACCCAGGCCAACCCCGCAGCCGACCCCAAAACGTACACCGACACCGAAGCCGACGCCAAAACCAGCCCAAACTCCAAAGCCGGGCGGAACAGAGGTCGAAATTATTGATGTAGGCAATATCTATGGCGTCGCGAACGGCCCAACGTCGCCAACCACTTTTACGATCAGCGGAAATTATACGCTGACTTTGGTGCAGACCTATCATTGGAATAGCGGACGGGGCACATCAACTCCGGGTACGATAGCCGTAAAAAGCTCTGATGGAAAGGTGTATGGCCCCTGGCGTGCCGCCGGCAGCCCAGGCCAGGGCGGTGTCCCAAATGCTCAGTGGATCGTAAAACCCAATGTCACATTGCCGGCCGGCACTTATACGGTCATTGATTCGCAACCGTCGTCCTGGGCTCAGAATGCCCAGAGCGGAGGCAGGGGATTCGCTCTGGTGAGAGGATATAAGGCCAGCGGAAATGTGAGCACGCCGACGAGCGCCCCGCCAACCGCTCCCGAGCGGATGACGATCTCGGTCACATATCTTAATAATTCGGGCCAATATATCCATATTTTCGCCTCCGGTGAGAATTTTTCGCCCGAGAATCGCCTTTCACCAGGAGGCCGGCGAGTTGCCGCGGGCGAAGGGCCGAAATTTACAAAGATAACTGTCTATGCCGGCGTCAATGGCAAAGTGATCGATTCGTTGAGCTTTGCAGTGGTGCCGAATGGGAAATATACAGTTACATTCGGAAAGAACAATAAGCTAACCAAGCAATGAAAAGTTCACCGAGTCATCGTGAATATGAATTGTAAAAAAAAGAGGCGGCCCAAATGGACCGCCTCTCCGATATAATAAATCCTTATGTCTTAACCTTTTCTTAATTCGGTCAAAACTTGCTTGGCGACGGCTTTTAGGGTGTCGAAGACGCCGGTGCCGTTTGTGGCTACGGCTTCGAAGACGGGTTCGCCTTTGCGGGTCAACTCGTGCGAGAGTTCTTCGATCGGGGTGACGTTCGGCAGGTCGCGTTTGTTGAGCTGCAGGACGTAGGGGATCTCATTGAGGTTATATCCCTGCGTTTCGAGGTTTTCCTCGAGGTTGTAGAGCGATTCGATATTGGCGTCCATGCGCTCTTCCTGGCTGTCGGCGACAAAAACAACGCCGTCGACGCCTTTGAGGATCAGCTTTCGCGACGCATCGTAATAAACCTGGCCGGGCACCGTGTAGAGGTGAAACCGGGTCTTAAATCCACGGACCGTGCCCAGTTCGAGCGGCATAAAATCAAAAAACAGAGTGCGGTCCGTCTCGGTCGCCAGGCTGATGAGCTTGCCCTTTGCCTGCGGTGCGGTCGAATCGTATATGTACTGCAGATTCGTCGTCTTGCCGCAAAGTCCGGGACCGTAGTAAACGATCTTGCAATTTATTTCTCGGGATGCGTAATTGATAAAGGTCATAGTGTTATTTTCGATTTACGATTTTTGATCTGCGATCTTAGGGAGTTTATTCAATTTATCGCAAACCGGCAATTGCAGATCGCAAATTTGCTAACTAAACAAGCTGTCAATATCTTCGTCTGTGATCTCAGAGAAAAATGAGTTTTGATTCAGGCGGTAATTGGCCGAGTCGACCGTTGCCTCTTCTAAGATGCCCGCGACCTCAAAGCTGCCGCGTTTTGACCTGATCTTTACCAGGCTGAGCGTTGACCGCTCGTCAAAGACAACGACGAGCAGGCTTCGGCCGATGACGCTGATATAGATGCTCTCGTGTTCACCTTCGTGAACGACCGACGGGAAATACATCTTCGCCGATCAATTTTGCCATACTGCTGGTCGCAGCGACATTACCGGCGGCGAGAGACGAAAAACTGGTCGTGTCCATATCGCCGATATCGCCATGAAAGGCGATCGGTTGTCCGTCACGATCGACCAGAAATACAACCCGGGCCGCACACTCGACGCAAAGCCGGGCGAGTACGGTCTTGAGTTTCTGGAACTGATGTTCTTGTAAAATGAAAGGCGTTTCTGCCATTTGATGTTCTGCTAGCGAAAAGCCGACGCGGCAAGAATAATAAAGGTGAATTGGTTAGGCAAAGCGGTTGATTGGCCCCTAAAGCGAACCGCTCATTTAAATTTAGCACAGAGCAGTGGACAGCTACAAGTGTTTTTTAATGCAACGCATGGATATGTTGAGGTTGGGCAGAGAGACTGGTTGGGATGATATTTATTGCCGATGCCGGTTCAAAAGTGTTAGTATTTCATTTGTCGGCAGCGCTCGCCGGCACCGACTTTCATTGTCAACTAGCGATCCACTCATACCGTCCGCAACATCTGCGCCAATTCTGCCGCAATGAAGCACCATCTTTTTTCCGACAGATCTACAGGGTTGAATTTTGTCGCCATAGGCGGCGGGAATGGCCTGTCTATGCTTCTGTCCGGCCTCAAGGGATTTGTCGATGCTGACGAGACCGAGCCGATATGGCTCGCCGATCTGTCGGCTATCGTCGCTGTCACTGATGACGGCGGCAGTTCAGGTCGACTGCGGGATGAGCTGCAGATGCTGCCGCCTGGTGATATCCGCAATTGCATGGTCGCGTTATCTGAAGACTCGCATCTTATCGCTCAGCTTTTTCGCCACCGCTTTCGCGGCGACGGCGATCTGGGCGGTCATAGTTTTGGCAACCTGTTTCTGGCAGCACTGACGGAAATAACCGGTGATTTTGCCGAGGCGGTCAAATTATCGTCCGAGATCCTGGCCAGCAAAGGCCATATTTATCCGGCGACTGTTGCTGACGTCACGCTGGCCGCTGAACTCGACGACGGCACAATTATCAGCGGCGAAACCAATATCGCGAAACTTGGCGGCAAGATGAAGCGTCTTTACCTGGACCCCGAAGATTGCCAGCCGATGCCGGAGGCGCTGGCGGCAATACGCGAGGCCAATGTCATTACCGTTGGCCCCGGTTCACTCTTTACGAGCCTTTTGCCGCCGATCATGGTCGAGGGTGTCGCTGAGGCGATCGCCCGTTCGGCTGCAGTCAAAATATTTGTCTGCAACCTGATGACGCAGCCCGGCGAAACCGACGGATTTTCTGCCCGGCACCACCTCGAACTCGTTCGCCAATACGCACCCGAAATAGATTTTGATTACGTCATTGTTAATGATCATCCGATCAGTGATGCCCAGCTGAAAAAGTATGCCGGAGAGGGTGCAGAACAGATCGGCGTACATGGTTCGATCTCGCCGGCAACCATTGAGGGAGCTGAGATCGTTTATGGTAATCTGTTGGACGACGGTGAGATGGTCAGGCATAACCCCGGAAAGCTCGCACAGGTCGTCTTGTTATGCGCTCTGCAGCCCAGGGAAACGGCGAAGATGGGCGCATTATAGTGGTCAAACAGGACCGACACGATTGGCAGGATGGAGATCTCGAGACCTCTAACTAAAATGCTCGATTTATGTTGTCCATCCTATATGCCCCGTAAAGCTCTATTGTGAATACTGATCTCGACATATTAATACTTGCGGCCGGCCTCGGCACCCGCATGAAATCAAATCTCGCTAAGGTGCTGCACAAGCTCGACGGCAGGCCGCTGATAAATCATGTCTGCGAGACGGCCATGATGTTGTCACCGCGAAAGATCTATCCGGTCGTCGGGCATCAGGCTGAGGATGTTAAGGCTGCCGTCCTCGATGAGATCGATGCCGGTATCGTAGAATTTGCCATTCAAACACAACAGCTCGGGACCGGAGACGCCGTCAACGCGGCACGCGCTTTTTTGGAGAACGAGGACTCGACAACGTTGGTGCTGTCCGGTGATGTCCCGATGATCCGGGCCGAAACGCTAAATGCGTTGTTAAAGGCACATGCCGAATATCGTGGACGCGGGGCTGCCTGTACCGTTTTGACCGTGAGGCTGAGGGACCCAAAAGGATATGGCCGCGTGGTTCGCGATGAGAACGGAGCATTTGACCGAATAGTCGAGCAAAAGGACGCGACCAGTGAAGAGGCCGAGATCGATGAGATAAACTCGGGCATCTATTGTTTTGATACGAAAAAGCTGTACGCCGCACTTTCGCAAGTCAAGAACGAAAATGCACAAGGCGAGTTTTACCTGACCGATGTGCCTCATATCCTGCGCGAACAGCGTGACGAGGTTGCGATATTTCAGGCTGGCGACCCGCGAGAGGTCGAGGGTGTAAACGACCGCCGGCAGCTTGCCGGTATGGAAGGCGAGATCCGCCGCCGTACGATCGAAACGCTGATGATCGAGAGCGGTGTGACATTTATCGATCCAGACTCGGCCTATATTAGTTCACAGGCGACCGTTGGCCGTGACACTGTTATTTATCCGGGTGTTACGGTCGAAGGGAAAAGCTCGGTCGGCGAAGGCTGCATCATCCGCTCAGGCACGCGTATTAAGAGTTCATCGATCGGCAGCGGCGTCGAGATCCGCGACAATTGCGTTATAAGGGACTCAGAGGTGGGTGATAAATGCACGCTCGGCCCGATGGCACATCTGCGCGGGCACGCAGTGATGTCAGACGGCTCAAAGGTCGGGAACTTTGTCGAGCTAAAGAAAACAAACCTCGGCCCAGGCTCAAAAGCCAGTCACCTGACATATCTGGGCGACGCCACCATCGGAACAGATACAAACATAGGTGCCGGAACCATCACGTGTAACTACGACGGCAAAAACAAACATCAAACCCACATCGGCGATAACGTAAAGATCGGTTCGGATACGATGCTGATCGCACCGATAACGGTTGGCGACGGTGCTGTGACAGGTGCCGGAAGTGTTGTGACCAAAGACGTTGAGAATAATAAATTAGTTGTTGGGGCCCCCGCCAGAGCTATCAAAACTTTGAAAGAAGATAGGTGACGCGCGGTAGATAATTATAGGCAGTTGGATCTTTTTCTAAGCGGTGACCGTTTTCTTGTGACCAGAAAAATATGTGTGGAATAGTCGGATACGTTGGTAATAAACAAGTTGTACCGTTGATCATAGACGGATTAAGAAAGCTCGAATATAGGGGCTATGATTCGGCGGGGATCGCTGTCGTCGACGGTGACCATCAGTTGTCGCTGCGCCGTGCCGAGGGCAAGCTGCGCAATCTCGAGGAAGTCATACGATTAAATCCGCTCGATGGCAATTACGGTATCGGGCACACCCGATGGGCCACCCACGGGCGTCCGACCGAGGAAAATGCTCATCCTCACCGTGATCAATCAGGCAAGGTCGTTGTTGTTCATAACGGCATTATCGAGAATTACCTGACCTTGAAAGAGCGGCTTCAGGAGCAGGGACACGATTTTAAGACCGAGACCGACACCGAGGTTGTTGCCCATCTCATCGGGAATTATATCGATAACGAGGGGCTGTCGCTCGAGCTTGCTGTCCGCAAAACCGTGAAAGAGCTTAAGGGGATCTTTGCACTGTCGATCATTTCGGTAGACGAGCCCGATACGATCATCTCGGTTCGCGAAGGCCCGCCGGTGGTGATAGGCCTCGGCGACGGCGAGTTTTTCGTCGCATCTGATATTCCGCCTATCCTGCAGCATACCCGCGATGTTTTCTTTCTAGGCGACCGCGAGATCGCGGTCCTGACAAAAGATTCGGTCAGGGTCACGGATTTTGACGGTAATGTCGTCGAGCCTCAGCAGCAGCGTATCACCTGGGATCCGATCATGGCCGAGAAGGGCGGCTTTAAGCATTTTATGCTCAAAGAGATCTATGAGCAGCCGCGAGCGGTTCGCGATACGTCGCAGGGGCGCGTGTCTTTGGACGACGGCAAGATCTATCTCGACCCGATGGATATATCTGACGAGGAACTGCGCTCGCTGACGTCTGTTAAGATCGCAGCCTGTGGAACATCATGGCACGCCGGACTCGCCGGTAAATACATGATCGAAAAACTCGCTCGAGTGCCTGTCGACGTCGATTATGCTTCAGAATTTCGTTATCGCGATCCGGTCCTGTCTGAGACCGATCTGATCATCGTGATCTCGCAATCCGGCGAGACCGCCGATACGATCGCGGCAATGCGTGAGGCTAAACAAGCCGGATGCAAGATCCTGGCGATCTGCAACGTGCAGGGATCGATGATCACGCGTGAGGCTGACGGCACCATCCTGACGCACGCCGGGCCTGAGATCGGCGTTGCCTCGACCAAGGCGTTTACGTCCCAGATGGTCGCGCTTTATTTGTTCGCGATGCATCTTGGCCAGCTTCGCGGGCAGATCTATGAGGAAGGGGCGAAAAAACTCGCTCAGGATCTCGCTGAGCTTCCGCTAAAGATCGAACAATTGTTAAATAATGCCGATTCGATCGAAGAATTGTCGAAAGAGTTTTTCCGCGTTCAGGACTTTTTGTACCTGGGCCGCGGCATCAATTTCCCGGTGGCTCTTGAGGGAGCCCTCAAGTTAAAAGAGATCAGCTACATCCACGCCGAGGGCTACCCGGCCGGCGAGATGAAACACGGACCTAACGCCCTGATCGACGAAAAGCTGCCAGTCGTTGTTGTAAATACGCGGGAAAAAGGCGATGCCGGCAGCGAACTGCGATACGAGAAAACACACTCGAACATTGTCGAGGTCAAATCGCGTGACGGCATTATTGTCTCGGTCCTGACCGAGGGCGACACGATGAGCTCAAAAGTCTCAAATCATATTATCGAGATCCCGGAAACGTCCGATCTGCTGGGCCCGATCTTGTCGATCGTGCCGCTGCAGCTGTTGTCATATCACATCGCCGTCCGCCGCGGCTGCGATGTCGATCAGCCGCGAAATCTGGCGAAGTCGGTTACGGTGGAATAGGATCGCGGAGATTTGCTCCATTGCCGGCCTACTAATATGAAAGCTATTGTTGTCAGAGCATTCGGTGAACCCGAAATGATGAAACTGGAGGAGGTTTCGACACCAGTTCCCTCGGGGACTCAAGTTCTGGTGCGTGTCAAAGCGGCTGGCGTAAATCCGGTCGACACATATCTTAGGACCGGCAGTCACGCACATGCACCAAACCTGCCTTACACGCCGGGAAAGGACGCAGCAGGGATCGTAGAGGCGGTCGGCGGCGAAGTTAGCCGAATTGAGGTGGGCGACCGCGTCTATACTGCCGATTCACTGACGGGTACTTATGCTGAATACACACTCTGCGAACAAGATCAGCTGGGACGCCTGACTGAGAATGTCAGCTTTGAACAGGGTGCGGGCGTTTGGACACCCTATGCAACGTCCTATCGCGCATTATTTCAAAAAGCCGGTGCCAGAGCGGGTGAAACAGTTTTGATACACGGAGCGTCAGGCGGCGTTGGCATTGCGGCGATCCAATGGGCAAAAAACTCAGGCCTGACGGTAATAGGAACAGCTAGTTCAGATGCAGGGCGAGAGTTGGTTAAAGTACAGGGGGCAGATCACGTGTTTGACCATCTGGACGATTCGCATCTCGATAAGATCAAAGAGATCACCGGCGGAAATGGCGTCCCGATAATAGTTGAAATGCTCGCTAATGTTAACCTTCTAAAAGATTTCGACGTACTGGCTATGTTTGGGCGGGTCGTCGTCATAGGTAATCGTGGAAGCCTTGAGTTTAATCCGCGGGTCATTATGGGTAAGGACGCCACCGTATATGGTATGTCGCTATTTAATTCGCCGCCGGCGGACCGAAACTTGATTCACGCCGCCATCTTTGACGGGCTAACCAACGGCAACCTGTCGCCGGTTGTTCGAAAATCCTATGCTTTGGAGCAAGCACCGCTTGCCCACCATGAAGTTATCGAAAACAAAGCATTCGGAAAGATCGTCCTCATTCCCTGATCGACGCCTCACACAAAACGGGATGGCAAATATTTATTGACATTGAAATCTGCCGGGAATATCCTCTACGTTGAGAAATCGTTGGAAATAAAGCCTTTTGCACCTCGCTAAAAACGGGAGTGCCCATTTGGTCTTAGGCAGATCTTTTTCGGCGGTACATTTGTCAATATTTGATCACATTGAATTAGGGGGAATATGAACAGAAGATCTAATCTGACGGTGATAACGGCAATTCTGATCGTCCTGATGTCTGCGGGTGCCCGGGCGGAAACATTTTACGCAAATCTGCAGGGGGCAGCAAGAGGTTAGCCCCGTCGCAACATCAGCGACCGGTTATGCACGGGTTTTTGTGAATGAATCAACAATGACCCTTAGTTTTACAGTTGTATTTAATGGATTGTCGAGCAATCAAACTGCCTCACACATTCACGCTCCTGGTGCTTTGGGGGCTTCCGGGCCTGTTGCGATCAATTTTGGTGCGGTCGGCGGCACATCGGGTACCATCTCCAATTCAAACATAGCGATCACACCGACCCAATTAGCTCAAATTCGGGCTCATATGGGTTACGTAAATGTTCATTCAACCAATTTTCCCGGTGGTGAGATCCGGGGGCAGCTTGGGATAAAACGGCCTGTAGATTTTGATGGTGACGGGCGGCAGGATTTTAGCGTTTTAAGGTTTCCAAACGTTAGCCCTCCGGGGGTTTCTCAGATCACGTATTATAATTTGGACAGTACGGCGGGTTTTTCGGCTACGCAATGGGGCAACGCAAATACTGATTTTCCGGTACCGGGTGATTATGACGGTGATGGCAAGGATGACATTGCTGTTTATAGGGCCGGGGAAACGACGGGTGCTGATAACTATTTTTTGATCTTCCGTTCATCGGACAATACTCCGCAATATATTAGATACGGCATCATGGGTGACCAGGCTGTTGCACGTGATTATGATGGTGATGGCATCACGGACCCGGCCGTTTATCGTCGCGGTGCCAGCCCCACTAGTCAGGCGTTCTGGTACATAAAGCAAAGCAGCACTGGCGGCACAGACCGATCGGTCCCGTTTGGTTCGACAGGTGACGGTACTACTGTGTTCGATACACCAGTTCCCGGTGATTATGACGGGGATGGGAAATTTGATGTCGCCGTATATAGGTTCGGACAGGCTCCATCGAATTCGTTTATTATTCTTCACAGTTCTGATAGCTCGGTTTCCTACGAGCAATTTGGAAACTTCAGCACGGACTTCATTGTCCCTGGGGATTATGACGGCGATGGTAAATATGATCTTTGTGCGGTTAGAACCGGGGCATCCAGCAGTAGCCCGATGATATGGTATATAAAGCAGAGTTCAAACGGGCAGGTTACCGGGTTCCAATATGGGATCTCCTCAGACCTACCCGTTCAGGGTGATTACGACGGTGATGCGAGAACTGACATAGCTGTCTATAGAGCAGGGGCCACAACCGGAGCTCAAAGCTATTTTTATGTTTTCCAGAGTTTATCTAATACGTCTTCGGCGACACCGTGGGGAATTCGTGGTGACTTTGCGGTAGCGACCTTTGATGCTCGTTAGAGTGCAAACAATAACTTAAGATCAAAGCTCAGAGCCGGCTGACTCATTTCAACCGGCTCTTTTTTAATTCGATCCTGACCTAATTTCCTTTCCAATGGTCGAGGGCTTCAAACACCTGCAGGGCGTATCTTACGTTGCCGAATGGAGCCGACACTTGTACGCCCTGAATGATGTCTTTTACTTCAAGCAGCGATTCGCGGGCGATAGTAATGCCCTCTTCCCGGGCATCCTCTTTGCTCTTTTCTGAGGCTGCACGCATACGTTCTAGTATCTCGGGCGTTACATTTACGCCGGGTACCTCGTTGTGCATAAACTCAGCATTACGGTAACTTATGAGCGGCCAGATGCCGGCAACTATCGGAATGCGAACGTGTGAGATCATATCCAAAAAGCGCCTGAGTTGTTCAGTGTCAAAGACTGGCTGGGTGATGGCATATTCGGCACCGGCCTCGACCTTCCACTCGAAGCGTCTTATTTCTTCCTCCATATTAACCGCGCCGGGGTTTACGCCGACGCCGATCGAGAAAGCGGTTGGCAATCCGATCGGGTTGTTTCCGAGATCGAGGCCATGATTGAGCTTATTGACCATATTGGTCAGACCCGATCGCGTCGATATCGAACACGGCTGTAGCATCCGGGTACGGGCCCATCTTTGGCGGATCGCCTGTAATGATGAGCAGGTTATGAAGCCCCAAGGCAGCCGCCCCGAGCAGGTCCGACATCATTCCCAGCAGATTACGGTCGCGGCAGCAATAGTGAAGCACTGCTTCGATACCGATCTCTCGTTCCACGAGCACTGCGGTCGCCTGGGCAGACATTCGGGTTTGGGCACGCGGGCCGTCAGGGATATTTACACCGTCGACGCCGGCATCCTTGAGAAGGCGAATCGAATCGAGCGTCTTCTGAGCATCGCAGCCCTTCGGCGGCAGTACCTCAACAGATGTCACAAATTCACCGCGTGCGATCTTCGCTGACCATTGCGAACGCTCGTCGGCGGGAACGACCTGAACGTCCTCCGGCTTTAGCTCGGCAACTGTGATCGGTGTGCTGTGAAATGATGTGGCCGAGGTCCGCGGGCTGACAGATCTGATCCCGTCCGCGATCAGCTTGATATGTGTCGGCGTCGTCCCGCAACAGCCGCCGACAAATTTCGCTCCCGGCCTGAACAAACCGGCGTGAGAATTCGGCCATATACTCCGGCGAACCCATATAGAATTGCCGCCCCTGTACATCACGCGGGAGCCCTGCGTTTGGCTGGGCCGAAAGCGGTTTGTCTGTCACGCCCCGCATTATCTCCAGAGCATGCAGTACGTGAGTCGGGCCCATTCCGCAGTTCAGGCCGATAACGTCAACGCCGAGCTCATCGAGCTTTTTGGTAAAAACCTCAGGTGATGTACCAAACGTAGTTTTGATGTCCATCTGGATGGTCATTTGGGCGACGATCGGCAGATCGGTGACCTCTCGAACGGCACGGATCGCCTGCTCGATCAGTTCGAGATCAGAGAAAGTTTCGAGTACGAACAGATCTACGCCGCCCTCTAACAGTGCCTCGGCCTGCTCCTTGAACATGTCTTTGGCTTCGTCAAACGACGTCGGGCCGTATGGCTCTATCCTCAGGCCCAGGGGCCCGATAGCACCTGCGACGAGTGCGTTGTCACCGGCCGCCTCGCGTGCAATGCGGGCCGCGGCGACGTTGATGTCGAGGAGTTTATTCTCGAGGCCGTAAGGTTGGAGTTTGTGGCGGGTAGCACCGAATGAGTTGGTTTCGATAATGTTCGCCCCCGCATTTACATATTCCTCGTGAACCTCGCGGACGAGGTCGGGTGCTGTAATATTCAGTTCGTCATAACTGCGATTTATATAGACGCCCTTGTCATAAAGGCGCGTTCCGACCGCGCCATCAAATACATAGATCCCATCCGAATCCAAAAGTTCGCGAAAATCTCTCATAAACAAAAAGCCTCGCCAAACAGCGAGACTTTTTCAAAAATTACTTGTCCTGGGCTGTTTAGCAGTTTATTTAACGTGGTCGCAAGTCGCATTAACTCACCACAAAAGCTAGATAAATGATGTGCCTTAATCAAAAAACTGTCAAGCGGCCGGAGCAAACTCGATTTTCTATTTTGGCCATTCGAACGGGAAGAACTTGCCGGCATTCTCCGCCGAGATCTCGACGCCCAATTGCTGTGCTGCAAATGAGATCACAGGGTCTTTCCCCTCAGCAAGATCCTTTCCCGAAGGTAATACAATCTCATCCGGGGCAACCCCATTTTTCTCGAGGCTCTTCCCATCAGGCATGATCAGGTCAGCGATCGTTACTGATGCTCCGTAGTAAAGTGTGTTCCCAACTCCGGACTCCAAGGGGTAAAATCTGGATTCCATCACTGCTCCTGCCGAATTATCACCAATGACCTTGCCGCGTTTTTCCAATTGAATTATACGCGCAAAAACCTCTGACGCGGACGCCGATTCGTGACCGACCAAAACGATCAACTCGCCCTTGAATACATCCGCTCCCCGGGACTTTGCAATAAGCGGTTTAGTCTCCTTGCGACCCTTTTCGTCGGCTATCTTAACTTCTTTGTCAAAAAACGAACCGACCATTCGTTTCAGAATAGCTACCGATCCGCCACTGTTGTCTCGTAGATCGAGGATGACTGATTTGTGGTTTCGGGCCATAGAGATCGCCCGATCAATATTCGATTCTGACTGTGAAAAGGTATGCATTTTCCAAATTAGCAGATCCTTGCCGACCTCCTGGAATTCGCTGACTTTTTCGGTATCGTCCCACCCCTTTTTGATCACCCCTCTGTCGTAAAGAGATTGAACCGAAATTACGTTTGCTGTCTTGGATATCTTGGTCTGGACCTCCAAAATACGTGGTTTTTCTTCACCGGGACTCAAAACCTCCATCGCAACCTTAGCCGATGGAGCTATCGAATAATATCTGTAATACAAACGCCACAGATTCTGTCGCGTCGGTAACACCCCATCGATAGCGAGTAATTTATCACCGATCTTCAAGCCCTTTGCCTGAGCGTCGGATCCCGGTTTTACCTGCGCCACAAAACAATCATTGCCGATCACACCCAGGTTCCAGCCATAATCGATCTCTGCGGCTCTTGAGGGAGGGAAAAAAGTTGTATGCGAATCGTCCAAAGCGAGCATGGCGGACGCGATCGTCATCATAAGAGCGTCCCGCGTCGGAGCAGTTTTGATTCGCTCTTTGGCCTGTTCAAACACGAACTCTAAGTCCACACCATGGAAAGTCGGATCATAATAGTTCTTCTTAACAGCGTTCTTGGTGGAACTAAGCATACCGTTCGCAACGTCACGATCACTACCGCTCACCTGTGCAAAAACTCTCAGCGGGCCTATGACACCCATTGAAAACAGTAATCCGAATGACAATAAATAGAAATAAGTGGATTTAAGTTTCATAATTTTAATATGCACTTAAAATTGAAAAGATCTTCAACCAGATCCAAACTGCCGAATTGGTTAAAAGTAGACCGTAACAAATTATTGCATCTTTCCGAAAAACGCAAACTCGGCCTTTGGCCCGGACAGTTCGAGCCGCCAATGTGAATAGTCAGCGGAGCTGTCACAACCGTTTCCGTGTCCCTGGAAAACCAGAAAGTACGATGTCGGCTTCGCGATGTCTTTATTAAATAAGCCATTGCCGCTCGAGACGACGCCCTTGAACCGCAGCTCTTTGTACAGGAACGGTTCAGTTCCGGGCTCATTTTGATGCTGATCAACTTTGAAACGCAACATGGTTGTGGGCATCGGCAGAACCAGTGTTCCGGGACGGCCTTTCGAAGTAAAAGTAAATTTCCAGGTCCTATTCAAAAAAGCACCAACCATGCTCAATTCGATTGGATCACCATTCGCTTCATCCTTGCGAAGTGCATCGAGGCCGCGAATACCATCAAAACCGGCTTCGGTCTCATAGAGATTACCCACCGAGTCAAATTTCATTTCGTCCAACATCCCCAGTTCATAGGAAGTAGGCTTTGATGTTGAGATCGAGTAATAACCGGGATCGATACAGCACGCACAGGCCAAAGCAGAACCGGGCAAGACGAACATGCATAGAAGTGAAATGACTAATGCAAATGGTTTCATTGATCTCATATTATTTCTCCGATCTGTAATTGTGATCTTATCGGGCTAAGCTATTTCCGCTGGCAGCGGCGGCAAAAATATGTCGAACGACTTCCTTGTTTTATCCTAACAATTGCTGCATTGCAATTGCGGCATTGTTCATTTTCACGGTCATAAACAAACCATCCGGCATCGGCAGAACCGCTGAAATAATTGCCTTCGAGATTTTCAGGATCTATTTCACGGCTGCCGGCATGATTTATGGCTTCTTGTAAAACTGCACGAATGCTCTGATGCAGCCGCAATATGCTCGGTTTGCTTAACTTATGCGAGGGCCTTCGAGGGTCGACGCCGGCTGCAAACATTGCCTCGCAGGCGTAAATGTTGCCAAGGCCGCAGACCTTTGTCTGGTCGATCAAAAATTCCTTCAGGTTTCGCTTTGAGGCCTTAACCAGCCGATGCAAATATTCAACTGAAAAATCGTCAGAGAAGGGTTCCGGTGCGAGTTTCTTTAGTTCCGGAGCGTCGTAAAGATCACTTGTTTTAAGGATCTTCATCAGGCCAAAATGCCTCTGATCGTCAAAAACTAGTCTCTGGCCGTCATCGAAATTGAATGCCGCGTGCGTGAATTTGGGGTTCTCTATTTCTGCGTTCAGCAGGGAAAACCGGCCGCTCATCCTGAGATGGACTAAAAGGGTTTTGTCTCCGCTCAGGTCAAAAAGGATGTGTTTGCCGCGGCGATGAACGAAATTGATCTTTGAACGGCGCAGAGATTTTGCAAAATCTGCCCGCGTCGTATGGGGCGCGAGCCGGTCGCGAAAGAGCCCGGCCGTCTCAATGGTGCGGCCGCTTACAAGCAGATCCAACGATCTGGAAATCAGCTCGACCTCAGGTAATTCAGGCATTTGATGTGTGTTTTATACCTTGGTGTAATCTGTCAATGATGTTTTGTCGCCCAAAACCGTGCCCTCACCGATAATGGCATTTCGGCCGATGTGGCAGCTTCGGCCTATTATCGCGGCGGTGATCTCAGCCGATGTAGATATCCGGGAATGCGACCAGATCACCGAATTTTCGACGACCGCTTTTTCTTCGATCATTACGCCGGGGCCGATCACAGATCTCACGACCCGGGCTCCCGCCTTGATTACACAGTCAGGGCCAATGATAGATACTCGATCGATCTCTGCACGGGTGGCGATCTCAGACTCCTCATCGTCGTAGAAGTCGAATCCCTTGATCTTCTGATCCAAAAAGTCGTGGTGAGCGGCCAGATAACTCTCAGGTGTACCGATGTCGCGCCAGTAATTCGACTCCAGGGTATACGCGACGAAGGTTAATTTGCGTCTGAGGATATCGGGAAAGACATCATACTCAAACGATCTGTTAGCGTCCTCTGCGATAGTATCCAGGATCGACGGTTCCAGGATGTAGATCCCCGCGTTTATAGTGTTTACGTTGAGTTCGGTCAGTTCGTCCTCTAAAGGTTTTTCGATAAACCTTAGGACGTTAGCATCACCATCGGTCTGGACCAGGCCATAACGCGAGGGATCGTTGACCGGTGCCAGGGCGATCGTTGCGGAGGCATTTTTTGAATTGTGCAGGTCTACGATCGCCTGTATATCAACATCAGTCAGGATATCGCCGTTAAACACAACCGTAGTTTCCCTGATCGCATTCGAAGCGAATTTGTACGCTCCGCCTGTGCCCATCGGGGATGGTTCGGTGACATAACGCAGATTTACGCCCCATTCACTGCCGTTCCCGAGTATTTGCTGGATCTTGTCGGGCTGATAGCTCAGCGACAGTGTGATATCGGTGATACCCGCCTTTCGCAATATACCGATCTGGTATAGCAAAAACGGGCGGTTTACAAAGGGAACTATCGGTTTCGGAGTGTATACGGTCAGAGGCCGTAACCGTGTGCCCCTGCCGCCTGCTAGTATCAAAGCTTGCATAGTGGTCAATCACTAACCGGATCGAAATATAAAGCCTAAGAAAACAGGGGCAAAAAATCAAAGATGGAATTTCGGAAGCGTGTGTTGTGCATTGATTAACAATTCTAAAAAAGATTGACAGTTCGCGGGCCGGAATGTTAGATTTAGAGCTACAGGTTCGCGCCCGTTCCAGCCTGTGCACTCCTTCTGCAAATTCGACATTTCCGGCGTGCCTGGTTGATCCCGAGTCGTAGTTCTGTAGGCAAATAAATAATGAGTTTTGATAAAACAAAGGCAATGCGTAACGCTGAGCGTTATGTTGCGCAGGGCAAAATACGCTCAGCGATCTCAGAATATAGGGAAGTCGTGGATAACGACCCCCGCGATATTGCAACACTGAACATGCTCGGTGATCTGTATGCAAAAAATTCTGAAAAACGTCAGGCCGTCGATTGCTATCTGCAGGTCGCCGACCATTACAACAAGCAGGGTTTCGCCCAAAAGGCGATCGCTATCTATAACAAAGTTTCACGCATACAGCCCGAATCGATCGAAGTTTCAGCTAAATTAGCCGAGCTGCATAAATCGAAGGGCTCGCTTTCAGAGGCCCGTGAACATTACACAACGCTGGCGGAACATTACCAGAAGAATGGCCGCCGATTAGAGGCCCTTGCGATGTGGAAGCAGATCGCATTGCTCGACCCTAACAATACCGAGGTTTGCCTCAGTTTGGCCAACTCTTATCTAAGAGAGAACCAAAAAGATGACGCGGTTGAGGCATTCGCTGAGGCCGGAGCACGTTTTGGCCGGCAAAGCCGACATGAGGAGGCGATTCGTGCCCTGATGAAGGGCTACGATATCAAACCTACTGACCTGAGGATTCTCGAGGGCCTGGTAAAAGCTCAGACAGCTCTGGGACGGGCAGGCAAGGCGTCATCGCTTCTAGAGGAAATACTTGAGGACGAGCCTTATAACCGCGAAGTGCTGTACCTGCTGATCGAGTGCTGTATAGATTCGCAAAACGCCGCCGGTGCCGAAAAGGCCGTCCTTCGACTGGTCGAGATAGAGCCGGCAAATTATCCTAAATTCCTTGATCTGATCCGCATTCACCTGAACGTGAATGACCCTGAGTCTGCAGCACGGATATTGACAATGTCATCGGAATATCTATTGGCAGGAGGCCAGGCCGAGGAATGTGGAAAGTGGATAAATGAGATCCTCGAACGTGATCCGGCACAGCTTACGGGTTTACGATTGCTGGCCAGGTACAATTCATTTCTAAACGACGAAAACGGATTCCGTCTGGCGCTCGAGCGGCTGTACGGTGCAGCTGCGAAAAGCGGTTCGATCGATGACGAACGGTACGCCCTCGCCCAGTTGATCGTCATTCGCCCGCAAGAGATCCGCTACCGCGACCGTTTGAACGAAATTAATGAACAACACGGTTTTCAGGACAGCTCGATCGATGAAGAGCTGTTAAGAGCTCAGTTCACAAAAGATGATCCGGCAGAAACCGCTGACGATGAGTCGAATGATGTCGACGCAAGCCAGAATGGTCACAGCCCGATCGCTGCCGAGGCTATAGTCAACGGTATTGAACGTAACGGCGATGTAGTCGCTGGTGAGATAGTTCAATCGGCATCGGAAAGCGAAGGTGATGAAGCAGAGGCCTCAAAGGCTGAATCGGGCGAAACGCCGGTAACGCTGTCACACGCTGACGAGGAAAAGATCCAAAAGGAACTCGACAGTATTACCTTTTACATTGAGAATGATTACAACGATCTGGCCGAAAAAGCACTGGCGGAATTGGCTGCCGAATATGGAGACCGGCCTGAGTTTGCGGAACTTCGACGGCGTATCGGCGCTGAAATAGCTGAGGCCGTTTTCGAAGTTCCCGTTGCCGAAGAGGTTCTTGCCGTGGAAGTTGCTGTAACTGATGAGGTTGTTGCAAATACTATAGGTATCGATGAAATAAGGTCTGAATTTGGCCTCGAAGGCGGTGAAGAATCGGGCCAACCGGATTTTGACACTCATTACCAAACGGCGGTTGCATATAAGGAAATGGGTTTGACGGAAGAGGCCATCCGCGAATTTCAGGATGCTATCAATTTCACCGGACCCGGCGACGGTTCGCGGCGGTTTTTCCACTGTGCCAATTTGTTGGGCCATTGTTTTCTCGAAATGGGCAACTCAAATCATGCAATAACCTGGTTCAATCGGGCGTTGCTCGAAAGCGGAGATGTTTCGGATGAGGAACAGCAGGGACTCTGGTACGAGATCGCTTGTGCTCACGAGGCAGATGGAGACATCGAGAACGCGGCAAAATACTTCGACAAGGTCTATGCCGAAAATGTCGATTTTCGCGACGTCAATCAACGCGTCAAGAATCTGGCGGTCAGTCACTAAAACCGTCTCGCAAAAGACACTAGCGTTCCGGCAAAATCAGAGGGCATAGGTCGGGCCGCCGCTGCCGAGGGCCAGCGTGATGTGCGTTTCGCGGATCTTGTGCTTGCGGCGGCGTGCAAGTTCGGCGCGTTCGAAAAGCGGATTTGATGTAAATGTGTCTGCCACCTTATTTTGTCTCCCCTGGTAGATAATAATATCTGAGGATCACGAGCCCGGCTATCGCCGCTGCGCACAGTGCCAGGTCAAGCGAGGTTATATCAGGATTAACCGTCTTTCGCGCCAGGACAAATACCACCACCTCGACCGCCGCGCTCAGGCGCCTGAACAACAGCAGCAGGCCAAACTCGGCCGCGATCGCTATCAGCAGCAGTGTCTCGATTATCCTTAGAAGCGACGAATATTCATCCTGCGGCTGCCACAACATCGGAAAGTCGCGGATCACCGTCTGAAATGTCCCGATCGCCGCCGCGGCCAACAGCAGTACCGCGAGCCCTGAAAGGAACAGATGTATGACGGTTGCGAGGTATTTGCTGAAATACAGCTCGGCTTCGCTCTCTTCGCCGGTGCCTACTTCGCCTTCGATGTCTGCCGGACTGAGTTCATTTTTCGCCATGTTGATATGTCCATCGTCTACATTGCCCTTAACACCGCGCGTCTAACCAGATCGGTCGTAACGCCGTACACAAGGTGCGACGACAGAGCGTATGCGTGCGTCGAGAGCGGAAACTCGGTCGCCGGTTTGGACAGGCCGAGGGCCGGAACCGCAACATCGTCGGCAAACACCCAGACCGCCGCCCCGAACGGTACGCCGGCCGCCGCCGTCGTGACCGGTGCCATCTCGGCAGCTACGCCGTAAATAAACCCGGATGCGGCGCCCATTGCATAATGGACAGCCTCACCCGCCGGCCCCTTTTCGTCTTTAGTTAAATGATGGCCGAAAACGCCTTCTGAAATGGCATTTGCGGCCTTTACGGTCGAAGATTCGCTGTTGTCCTTTTTGCCATTGTTATTTTTCCCCGCGTGCATCTGTTCTGAGACCTTGGTCACCAGCGACTGGAATTGGGTCATTACCAACGACCCGACAAGCCCGCCGACGATGCCGGCAAACGCACCTTTCAGAACTTTGATTTTATCAATGTTTCCCATCTTGTTCTCCACCTTGTCGTTCAAATATCCATTTACCTGCCTGCTGCCGCAACACCCGGCGAACGCTGTGCGATCTTGGACAGCCGGCCAAAATTGTAATAGGCGGCACACGCCTCTTCGCTAGAGACCATACAGGAACCTATAGGCGTCTCGGGTGTGCAGGCCGTGCCGAAGACTTTGCATTCCCATGGCTTTTTGACGCCCTTTAGGATTTCGCCGCATTGACACGCCCTTGGATCCGCGACGCAGGCCGGGTACGGCAAATTTGAGCTCGGCGTAGTATTTGGCGTACTTTGGCTTTAGCTTCATACCGCTGTGGGCGATCGAACCCACACCGCCATTCAAAAAAGTCGCGTGCCTCAAACACCTCGGACAGCGCCTCGAGCACCTTGCGGTTGCCGTCGCGTTTGACGACGCGGCCGTACTTGTTCTTGACCTCGGCCCGCCCCTCGATGATCTGTTTGACGATCATATATACGGATGGCAAAATGTCGGGCGGTTCAAAACCGGCGACGACAAGCGGCTTGCCGTATTTGTCGGTGCTGATGCCAGAAATACGCTAATTGCGGTTAACACCGATCGTCTTGAGTTTTTGAGTTACACGTCTATTCGCAAATCTACGCAGGTTTTGCTAAATATCTACGTATTTTTGATCGCAAACTGTTGCATAAGCACCATTTATTACAGTCGAACACTTCTCTAAACGGGTATCTGTAAGCTGGAATACATTAGTAGAAAACGGACGGGTTGAAAAAGGGCGGGCTGTACTGCCCCGCACACTGGGCCTGTTGATGGAAACGCCCCGGTCACAGCACTGCGAGGATCGCGGTACGGATTGAGCGTTGTGCTGGAAATTGCTCAATGGGGCTTAATTATTATAAACTCATTCCCAAGTGAAAATCACCAGTTTAATAGACGCAAAGGCAGGTGAAAATTAGAATGATCGAACGACTTACTGTCATTTTCTTTATCATCCTGTGCCTGCTTTTGGGTTTTTACCTTATTCTGGCGCCGTGGGACGCCTTGGTCGGGCCGTGGAGTGAGAATTACCTGCTTGTGTTTCTTGTTGACAAGTCGGGGGCTCCGATCGTTCGTAACGTCGTCGCGTCGAATTGGTTTCGCGGAGGCGTAACGGGCCTCGGGGTGCTCAACCTGATAATTGCTTTCTGGGAGGTCGCCCACTTCAACCAAAGCGTGAAATTGCTGCAGGGCGAACAAACAAAGGACGAATCGTGAGCGTCCGCTCAAACACCCCATTAATTTATTTGATCACTGCCGGTTCTGCCGAAAGCTCTACGTTTGACGCCGATCGACGGCGGATACTCGATCTGATCGGCATCGCGGCCGGCGAAAATGTCGGCCTCGTTCAGATCAGGGAAAAGAGGCTGTCGGCCCGCCGGGTATTTGAATTGACAGTTGACGCTGTGAAACTTACGCGGGGGACCGGAACACGGATACTGGTCAATGACCGGGCTGATATCGCGGCGGCCGCCAAAGCTGACGGCGTTCATCTCACTGCAAGTTCGCTTTCGGCTGCGGTTGTTCGCAGATGTTTTGGCACTGAATTCCTTATCGGGGCGTCGACGCATAGTCTGAAAGAAGCACAGATCGCCAGGGATCAAGGGGCTGATCTTGTTGTGTTTGGACCGGTTTTCCAGACGCCAGGTAAAGGCCCCGCCCGCGGGTTGGCCGAACTTGAAGAAGTTTGTACTGCGATGGGGGACTTTCCGGTTTTGGCCCTCGGCGGTGTGAACGAGTCCAATTACGATTCGGTCCTGGAGGCAGGTGCGGCCGGCTTCGCCGCTATACGATCCCTGAATGATCCAACCTCACTACGCTCGATCTGCGCTAAATTAAATAAATGAGTTCGATCGCGGGAAATATTCAGCCGGTTTGCCTAGCCATCGGCGGCCTCGACCCATCCGGCGGCGCCGGAATTGTTGCGGATCTGCGTGCATTTGCCGCGTTCGGGTGCATCCCGGCCGTGGTGATCACCTCGATCACTTTTCAAAACTCACACGGGGTGTTTGGAGCCGAACATATGTCGGCGGAGGTGGTCCGACGTCAGCTCGAATCCGTTCTGGACGAGCAAGATATTGCCGCCGTCAAAACCGGCATGCTGCCGACTCGCGAGATCGTCGAAACGGTTGCGGACATTATTCGCGAGCACGAATTACCGAACGTCGTCGTCGACCCCGTTGTCAACGCGACCTCAGGGCCCCGTCTTATCGACGACAAAGCCCTTGCAGCCCTTGTCGAAGCCCTATTCCCGTTGGCCACTCTTGTAACGCCAAATGTCCCTGAGACGGAAAAGATCGCCGGCATAAACATTTGGAATTTGGATGACGTATCTAAGGCGGCCGCAACTTTCCGGGAAAAAGGTGTCCGAAATGTGCTAATAAAAGGTGGCCATTTACCGGCCCTGATCAACACAAATTCTGATGGATCTCCGTCAAGCAAAGATTTCCTATTCGAAGGAGCGGAACTGACCGTATTTGAAGACGAGTTCATCCGGACTGCAAATCTCCGCGGCACGGGCTGCATGCTAGCCTCAGCCATCGCCTCAAATCTGGCGTTAGGAAGATCTCTGACCGATTCGACCCGTTTTGCTAAGACTTTTGTCTATGAGCTCCTGCGGCGTTAGACATGGTTTTTCCGTATTTGTTTAACACAAAATGAGCTTTCCCGGCGGCGGTCCGGCCGCGATGGCAGAAAATCGGTAAATGATACGGTCTATTAGAGTTACCGGGACCGCTGGTAAAGTGAAAGTGTTTGGGAAACGATTTTAATACCGGTAGAGCCGTTTTATTTCCGGTAGAGCGGTTTTATTTCCGGTATAAGGACTTCCAACCGTAAGAAGCCGCAATTATTTTAATAAAATCATTTTATTTCTATTTTAGAGGCTCCAGTAAAATTATAGAGACTTTCCTCTCTTGGTGATCCTTCTACCGGTAGTTTAGAGCTTTAAGTACTATTATAAGCGTTCTACTGTCAGCAGAATGAGGCCGTGTTAAACACAAATCGTGAATTGTGAATCGTGAATAAGAACGGAGATTTCACAGCAGAGGTACAGAGGGTACCGAGATCACCGGTCTGACTCCGCACTCCTCACTTAAAAGGGGTCTTCAGCGGACATTATCCGTTGGAGCACGGCGTCGCGTTTGTGGCGGATGTCGGTGATGCGGGGTGAAGGGTCGTCGCCGACGAAAGTGGGGGGCAGCGTGAACGGATCGATCTGCAGCGGTACGCCTTCGGTTTCGAGCTTGTGGGCGATTATTTTCGAGATCAGCTCTTGTTCATACTCGCAAATGTCCGTGAATCTAACACCGATCCCGGTATTGTCGAATCTATATAAGGCTTTGCAATGCAGAGGCAGGTAATTTTTGTTCGGCAGTTCGATCTCCATCCGGAATTCGTCACCGATATAGATATTTTCTTCCCAACTCGTAAAACACCCGCCGATACTGATCTGTTCGAGCCTTGTTTCCTGGCGCTCGCCAAATTTTGAATAGATGAACGCAGGGATGTCGAGCGAAAATCTGATGTGTTGTCTTTGGTTTATCGACATTTAAGGCAGAGGCGGCTGGAAAAGCATGAACCGGACGTCTATATCTATTTTAGCCGTTATCTTGCCATTGAGGCAATAACAATTTTAACAGACGGCCGGGAATCTCGATCCCAATGAAAAAACCGCCCTGAAAGAGCGGTTTCAAATAACAAACAAAGGACCTGAATTTAGCTGGCAGCGGCCTCGGTCTTTGCACAGTGTGCACTAAACGCATCGATCAGTGCCTGGGCGATGGTTGCCGGCGGACGTCCCTCGAGGTCGCGGCGTTCAAACAATTGCACCAGCTCACCGTTCTTCAGAAACCCGATCGACGGCGACGAAGGCATATGACCGGTGAAATACTCGCGGGCTGTCTCTGTTGCGTCAATATCGGCTCCGGCAAATACAGTGATCGACTTGTCCGGCTTATTCGGCGAATTTTGCAGTGCCATTGCGATTCCGGGGCGAACCCCGCCGGCTGCACAGCCACAAACCGAATTCACGACAACCATTAGGGTGCCGTCGGTATTTTTGACCGCATCTACCACCGCTTCTGTGGTTTTAGTTTCCTCGATCCCAAGCTGCGCCAGTTCCTGTCGCATTCCCTGGATCATTATTTCTGGATATGGCATAAAATCTCCTCAACTAATGTAAAAATAAAATTGCAAAGGCCTGATTTGAAACCTGACCTTTTTTTCAAGTATCGGGCATGAGACTGTTCAAGTCAAGCAACTCGGCGACTTTTACGGCGTGTTTGCTCTACCACATCTTATTCTCTAAAATTAAGGTTCAGTCCGCGATCAGGCACATCATCTCCGAACTAAATGGCAATTGAAATCGAAAAGAAGTATCGGCTTGATAAGAAAAAGCTAGTCGAACTTACGGCTAAATTGGGCGAGCTCGGGGCCGAGTTCCGCTACGAGACCTTTGAGGAGAACTACCTTCACCGCGGCGGTATTCTAGACGGGCAAAATGCCATCCTTCGTCTGCGAAAGACCAACGCACGCACGATTCTAACCTTCAAGGAAAAGGTAAGCACCGACGATGATTTTAAGCATCAGATCGAGTTTGAAACCGATATAACTGACGTCGACGCGATGGAGAGCATCATCGAAAAGCTCGGCTATAAGGTCTCGATCATCTACGAAAAACACCGTAAAGCCTGGCATTTGGACAATGTTGAGGTGGTGTTGGACGAATTGCCGTTCGGCTATTACATGGAGATCGAAGGCTCGATGAAGGACATCCTCGCCGCCGAAAAACAACTCGGCGCGAACAAGCTGGAACCAGAGTCCCGCGGCTATCCGCGGCTCACGCTCAAATACGGAAAATCGATCAATGGTGTGATGGAATCAAGGTTTGAGAAAAAGACGGCTGCCTAACAGGGGATCGCTTGCCCGATAAAAAACTTTTGTGAATCAAATCCCTTATCGCTCCGTTTGGCAAGCTTTTTATAAGAACCGTCAGATCGCAGGATATGGGTATTGACCTCGTCCCTTAGATAAGCGTCAAGCAGAGTGTCTTTCAGATATGACCTGATCTCAGGGTCGAGGATAGGCGTCAGCACCTCGACCCGTCGGTCATAGCTCCTGTGCATCAGGTCAGCACTGCCGATATATACCTCAGGATCTGGAGCGCTGCTGTTCGCGAAATAAAAAACCCGGCTGTGTTCGAGGAATCGCCCGATTATCGAACGGACCTTTATCTTTTCTGAGACCCCTTTGAGCCCAGGCCTAAGCGAGCATATGCCCCGGATGATCAGATCTATCTCAACACCACCCTGCGACGCCAGATAGAGCTCGTTTATGATCTCTTCATCGGTGATGCTGTTGGCTTTGATAATAATGCGTGCATCTTTTCCCGCCTGCTTGTTCTTTCGCTCGCGTTGGATCAGCTCGATCAGCCGCTCTCGCAGGTTCACAGGTGCTACGATCAGCCGGTTGTAATCATCGGGCTGCGAATAACCTGTCAGGAAATTGAACAGGCTGGTCGCATCCTCGCCAATATTTTCGTCCGAGGTCAGCAAACCAAGATCGGTATAGATCCGCGATGTGAACGGGTTGTAATTACCAGTTGCAAGATGGACGTATCGGCAAAGGTGGCCTTTCTCACGGCGGACGACAAGCAAAACCTTGGAATGTGTCTTCAGCGTGCTGATGCCGTAAACGACGTGTACGCCTTCGTTCTCAAGCCGCCTCGCCCATTCGATATTGTTTTCCTCGTCAAAGCGAGCCTTTAGCTCGACCAGAGCTGTGACCTGTTTGCCCATTCTGCTCGCCCGCATAAGCGAACTTACGATCGGCGAATCCTTTCCGGTTCGATAAAGACAGATCTTGATAGCCTGAACATCAGGGTCATCAGCCGCCTCATCGATAAAATCGATAACTGAATTGAAGGACGTGTAGGGGTGATGCAGCAGCACATCCTGCTTTTTTACAATATCAAAAATGCTCTCTTTTTTTCGCAGCGGTGTTGGGACCACCATCATGAATGGAGCGTCTTTCAAACGCGGGCGGTCGAGGGAATATAACTGCATCAGGTCAGGAATATCAATAAACCCATCAACCTTTTGGACATCCTCGTCGGCAAGGCCGATGCCGCTGACCAGAAGTTTTACCATTTTGTCGGGCATCGATGACGCAACCTCTAATCTCACGGCAAACCGGTCGCGGCGCCGCTGCAGTTCACTTTCGAGCGTTCGCATCAGATCGCCAGCCTCATCCTCGCGAAGTTCAATGTCGGCGTCTCGCGTCACTCTGAAGAGAAACGCCTCGCTTGTCTTCATATTCGGAAACAGCTCCGACACGTTTGCCGCAACTACCTCTTCGAGCAACGCGAACCTGTTTGCTTTCGTATTTATGGGTATTAGCCGGGACACCGTCGAGGGTAATTTGATCCTCGTAAATCGCTTTTGCCTGAATAAATGCTTCAGGTTCGGCTGAGTGACAGCTGCGGTTCGGCTCGATATAGAGCCCAAGGTTAAGGCTCAAATTCGAAATGTACGGGAACGGATGGCTCGAATCGACCGATTGCGGCGTCAAGATCGGGAAAAGATTGTCGTGAAAGTGCTTATCCAGCCTCTTGCGTTCTTTAGAGTCGAGCGAGGAATATGGTTCGATCGTGATGCCGGCTTGTTTCAATGCAGGAAGCACCTTGTCCCGCAGATGGGTAACCTGCCGCTGAAGCATCGGACGCAGCCGTTTATAGATCTCGGCGATCTGTTCTGCCGGGGTCATCCCATCCGGTGACAATTCGGCAATGCCCTCGGACACCTGTTCTTTCAGGCCCGAGACGCGGATCATGAAAAATTCGTCTAGGTTAGTCGAAAAGATCGAGAGGAACTTTAATTGTTCCAGCACCGGCAGAGTTTCGTCTACACCTTCGTCGAGGACATGCCGGTTAAATTCGAGCCAGCTAACCTCCCGGTTGAAGAAAAGCTTGCCGGCCAGTTCGCCCGTGTCGGGGTTTACGGGTTCCGCCTGTGCGGCTGCTTTTGTAAGGGCCGATTCTGAATGTGTCATTATGAGCGGACTAAATTATAGTCGAGCGGTTGAGCTTTACAAAGAAAAATGATGTTAAATTTTTCAGGATCCGTTAACAGAGGTCAGGGCAGGATCGTGACAGGCATACCCACAATTGCAGCACCATATATTTCTTTCATATTTTCGTTGTCCAAACCGACGCATCCCAGAGTCCAATCCTCTTGGACCCCGCCGCCATGGATATAGATCTCGCCGCCAAGCTCGGTATCCTGTGGCGGCATCTGCTTATTGGCTATTGCCTCCATGATCAGGTCGTATTCCTGGCGAGTGATCAGACCATCAGCAAAGCCGCGCGTTGCATCCTCAGCGTTCGGATAGCTTAGGCCGAGTGACAGATAAAATTTACTTTGATCGTTTTTTACAAACACGTAAAAGTCGCCCTCGGGCGTTTTGCCGTCACCTGACATCTCTTTGTCGCCAGCAGGAGCAAAACCGAGCGCTGTTTCGTATTTCTTGACAATTTTGTCGCCGTCGAATAATTCGAGCGTCCTCGCCGATTTCCTGATCACGATGCGTGGGCTCTTTAAGCCTGTTATTTGAGTTTGTGACATTAGCAGAGAGGCTGAATAGGTGAATATGCCGGTAACGATCAAACAAAATCCTACTATGTGCCTACTGCGTTTCATACCATTTCAGACATAGTCGCAACATGCCGGATGTTGATCCTGCGGGTTTCGTCACCGTCACCATCTATATCGATCTTAACAAACTTTGGGATCGGGAATTCTCCGAGACGGTCGGCCCACTCAATAATAATCACCGCACTCCCACCCTCTATGATCTCTTCCAAACCGACGGCCGCTGCAGCGTCAACCGCTCCGTCTAAACGCCAAAGATCAATATGGTAAACGTCAAAAGCTGTCGTCTTGTATAAATTTACGAGCGTAAAGCTCGGGCTGGTGACTTCGTCGATGTCAAAATCGAGCGCGTTTAGAATGCCTTTGGTCAGCAGGGTCTTGCCTGCACCAAGCCCGCCGTGGAGCAAAACGACCTCGCCAATTCGAAGCGTTCTGCCGAGCTTTTCGCCGATAGCAAAGGTCTCTTCCGGCGATTTGGACATTATTGGCGTTTCGTTCATTTATTGATCATCCATCAACACCTCAAATACGTCGGTCAGACATTCGCGTACATCCGAGGCCGTCATCACGCGTTTGCCATATTTTTTCTCAGCGACGTCCCCGGCCATTCCAGCTACATAAACTGCCGCAACGACGGTCTCGAAAAAATTAAGGTTCATCTGAGATGCTTGTGAAGTAAATCCGGCAATGAATGCCGGTCAGCGTATCGCCATTGCCTGCCTTGCCAAGCCCGGAGTTGCCAGTCGGGTTCACGACAACCTTGCCGCCGGGTTCGCCGATCAGGACCCGTTCGCCCTTGAGAACCAGTATTACATTGTGTGCCGTTGAAAACTCGCGAACGGCTGCAACCCGATCTTTGATCAGGTCTTTATCTGATGTGCCGAGAAGCCGCATAAACTCACCCTCATGAGGCGTGAGGATCAAAGGGAATGTGTTCTCGCCATCTGATTTGCCGGCAAATGGCGAGATGAGATTAAGGGCGTCGGCGTCAACTATCAGGGGCTGCCGCCGGTTTCTAACAACCTTCTCAACGAATCTTTTTGTGCTCTCATCCAGTGATAAGTCCGCTGCCGATCGCAACCGAGTCAGCTTTTGCCAAAAGATCGTCGATCTCGTCAAATGCTTGCTCCGCGATCGAGCCAGTCTCGGTTTCGGCAACGCCGCGAACCATAATTTCGGGCAGAACCCTGCCCGCAACTGAATCCCTGGACGATTGAGGCGTCGCAATAGTGACCAACCCAACACCCGAACGCATAGCGGCATTTCCCGCAAGGACCGCGGCGCCGGAATAGCTTTCAGAACCGGCAATGATCAGGGTGTGGCCGCGTCTGTTTTTATATGAGTCAAAGGTGAAACCCGATGCGGATAGCCAACAAAGTGCATCCTGCCATCTTGCAACGAAAATAGAGGATTCTATGCTATCGATTAGCTCATAAGGCGAGCCAATATCTGCGACTACCAGTTCACCTCCCAAATTCCAAGCGTTTGCAAGGACATTTGCAGGTTTGGGACTCGTAAAAGTAACCGTCACATCAGCTTCGAGGACTTCGCCGATCGCGTAAGCCATGTCGGCGTTAAGCCCGCTAGGCAGGTCAATCGAAATGGCTAACCGGCCCTTAGTGAATCGACCGTCGGCATTGTCAAGCAGCATCTGGCGAACAGCGGTTTCAAGCCAGCCAGTTATCGGCCGTTCCAATCCGGTACCGAAGATCGCATCTACGACGACATCCCAATTTTTCTCTGCGTTATGAAACCAAAGATCCCATTTTTCCTCTGTGTCGATCTCATGAATTTCCAATAAAGATCGGGTTGCAATAAAATTGGTTTTCGCATCACCTTTTGTATCTTCGATCTTACCTAAAAGCACCGTTTCCACATCTGCTTCGCTCAAAGACAGAATGCGCGCCAAAGCCGCACCGTCCCCGCCATTGTTGCCTTTTCCGCAAAGTACGAGAATTGATTTACCTTTGACAGAACCGCCTAGCCTTTCTCGGATGACGTTGGCAACCGCATTTGCGGCGTTTTCCATCAGCAAAATTGAGGGAATACCGTATTCCTCGGTCGTCCGTCGATCGACCTCACGCATCTGCTCGGCTGTTAGCACCTTTTGCATACAGCGACTAATCTAACACAATAAAAAACCGCATTGTCTCGCAAACAATGCGGTTCGGAGTTAAAACTGGAGATCTGTGAATAGACTTCCGGCGTTGCCACCGTGGAAAATGTTTGCCACTGTGCTCTACAACTCTTTTCTTCCGTTCACATAATAGAAACGGTCATTCGCCCTCCGCTTCCACAAATATGGTGCTCCCGGTTGGATTCGAACCAACGGCCTTTCACTTAGGAGGCGAACGCTCTATCCTGCTGAGCTACGGGAGCGGAACCGATTTGCGATCTGTGATTCTGGATCTTGGATTGAAATAGGCTTTCAGATCAAAATCGCAAATCTTACGAGTCGTATTGTATCAGTGATTTGACCTCGTGGCCTTTAAACTTTTCACGGCCCTTGAGGAAATTGAGTTCGACAACAAAGGACAAGCCGGCAACCGTGCCGCCTATGCCTTCGACCAGATCGACGACAGCTTTTGCAGTACCGCCGGTTGCGAGCAGATCGTCTACGATCAGCACGCGATGGCCCTCGCCGACGGCGTCTTTGTGCATTTCGAGCGTGTCGGTGCCATATTCGAGTTCGTACGAAACGGACACACATTCGGCTGGCAATTTATTTGGTTTGCGGACCGGGATAAAACCCACGCCGAGCTGATAAGCGAGCGGGGCGCCAAAAATAAACCCGCGCGACTCGATGCCGATCACTGTGTCGATCGACATCCCGCGGCATTGTTCCGTTAGAGCGTCGATGGTCTGTTCCAGCCCTTCCGGGTCCAATAACAGCGTTGTTATGTCGTAAAAATTGATGCCCGGTTTCGGGAAATCGGGCACCTCGCGAATAAGCTTTCGTAAATTTTCCATTATTATCTTTCGATCCTAAACGTTGAATATGACCCGCTCGGGTCCAAGACCAATTCTTCTATCTCGCCGACCTCGGCGTGTATCGGGCCGGCACCAATATCATGTCGAAACGCCTCGACCGCCTTGGCGTCTCCCTCGGCAAGTATCTCGACGCGGCCGTCGTCGAGATTCATAACATACCCACGCACCTGATGGCGGGCGGACGATCGTTGAACAAAAAACCTGAATCCGACGCCCTGGACCCTGCCGCTGATAAAAAATTTTCTCGCGATCATGTTAACCAAGTGCGTTCAAACATTCCATCAGCGGCCGTTGGCGGCAAGTGTAGATCGGCATCCCGCGCAAGCTGAATTTGCTGGCTGGCGTATGCCTCAATTCCTCGGCAAGTGCCAGGAAATCTTTAGGCTCGTCCGTTTCGAACGAGATCAAATATTCGTGATTGTTAAAGCCGAACGCATGCGTCAGATGGATCTTGATGTTCGGGAACTTTTGGCCAACCATAAAGTTCTGCTCGATCAATGCATCGCGGTCCTCACCTGACATCTCGAACCATTCTTTATGTTTTGCACATGGATATACAAAATTATATTTTGCCGTCCCCGCTCTGACATGAGCGCGGGTCTCGTTCCCGCTGTCCGTAAACATCATTCGCTTTGTTATCGACAGGTAATTGTCAGGGGTCTCGAGATAGCTTCCCAGATTTGTGCGGTAAAGCTGGGCGGTCATATCCTGGACCATATCGAGCGACGTGCCGATACGCCAAAACATCAGGTCTGCCTTTGAATCAAACCCGATCAGCGAATAGCTGAATAAGAGAAATTTGTCGCGATATCCGTTAAACACGCTCTGAAATTCGCTTTTGAATAAATTCTTGGTGTCCGCGTCGAGCTTTCGCCAGTCAGGACTGACCCTGAGGAACATAAAATTGACGAACTGTTTTTCGACCGCACGGTCCGGGCTGTCTGACGTTTCGGTCACGAGACGCAGCCCGCCTTCGGCAGATTCCTTTTGAAAAGTTAGTACGTCGGTCGTCATATTTCCGGGTGATGGCAAACTATAAAAACCGTTGCGTTCACCTCATACATTTTGGCAAGTTTACCTGCCACTTCGCAAATCGTATTACTACGGAATTTCCGCGTGATGATTTACAAAAATTCGCATTAATGCAAAAATTGGATTCAATGAACCGGGTAATATTTTTGGTAGTCATGATCGCCGCCGCAGCAGTTTGTTCGTTTGCTCAGCAGCGGCCTTTGATCACCGACGATGTGGACATAACGCCACCGGGTTCTGTTGAGATCGCAGCAGGTGTAGATTTTTTTCAGGATGCTAAATTTCCACTCTCCGGCATCCGCGGCGACGAGACACGCGTCGGGGATATCCGGATCAGAACGGGCCTTGCCGGCAATGTCGAGATCCAGATCGAAGGCACGATCCAAAACTATGTCGCGATCAACTCGCGAACGGCCCCGCCTATTCCTCTGAATGTGAACGGCAACTCCACCAACGATTTTGGCGATCTGTCGGTTGCTGCAAAGATAAAGATCAGTAACCAGTCGCGCCATATGCCGGCGTTTGGCATGAAGTTTGGCTTTCAGATCCCGAACACAGACCAGGCCCAGGGCATAGGGACAAATCAGATAAATATTTTTGCCAAGCTCCTGGCTCAAAAAAAGTTTGGCAGGATGGTAAAAAACACCCCTAAATTCAACGCCATCGCTAATATCGGTATCGGTATAATGACCGTACCGCTAGAACGATTTTCGCAGAATGACGTCCTGTTATATGGCCTCGGCGGCATTTACCGGGTCAAGGACAACATTAATATCGTCGGCGAGATCAATGGCCGCAAGAATACCCGCGGCGGCACAGCCCCGCTTGGAACCGAGAGCCTCAGCGAGTTTCGCCTCGGAACGCAGATCAGGGCCTCAGGCCTCAGGTTTGACGCCGCCGGCGTTGTCGGTCTGTCCCACTTCAGCCCCCGTACGGGAATAGTCTTTGGCGTCACCTATCAGTCGCCCAGTATTTTCACGCCAGCCAAGTAGGCAGTATCGGCAATATCACGCAGCGCTGAGATCCGAATGGGTTCGCCGATGGCAGATCTGTTTTTAAACGCTCCGCCGAGGCAGTTTTGTTTAACACTTCCAGCTATTCGCCATGATCTGCCGCCATTTTAACGCTTTTAACAGTATATAAGGCCCTAAAATACCGGTAGAAAGACTTCCAAGAGGAAAAAGCCTCTATAATGTTATTTCAGCCCTTAAAATAGAATTAAAATGATTTTATTAAAAATATAGCGGCTTCTGACAGTAAGAAGTCTCTATACAAGTATTAAAACCGTTCTACCGGCATTAAAACCGCTCTACCGCTATTAAAACGCCTCTACCGTTATTAAAATCGTTTCCAAAACGGCGAAACCCAGCAAATACGGGATTCCGCATTTTAGCACCCGAATGATCACCGTCCCGTCAATGTGTTAAACAGATGGCCGATCTTAGCGGCAGCTTGCCCCGATCTGAGTGTCCTATACACCAAGGGATCGCCGCAACTAATTGCTTCTATTTGAGTGTAATGGTGCAAACATTTATGAGTAATGATAATGGTTTATGGTTAAGACTGGTCCGATGGTCGCGGAGAGGTAAGATAGGGTAAGCGGCGTGGAGCCAGCCATCGGTTAATTAACAATAGGAGGCATGAGTAAAATGGCGGTAGTAAATCCATATGTAAGTTTTAACGGCAATTGCGAGGAAGCTTTCAATTTTTATAAAGATGTGTTTGGCACCGAGATACAAGGCCTTATGCGTTGGAGCGACAATCCCGATTGTGGCCAGATGCCGGCGGACCAGCAAAACCAGGTGATGCACACGGCACTGCCTATCGGCGAAACGGTGCTCATGGGCAGTGATAGCCCGATGGGCCCGGTGGAACGGGGTAACGCATATAATATCGCGATCGGATCGACCGATCTGGCGGAAACCCAACGGATCTTCACCGGCCTTTCAGATGGAGGGAACGTGACCATGCCGCTGCAAAAAACCTTCTGGGGCGCTAATTTCGGAATGCTGACCGACAAGTTCGGCGTCTCATGGATGATCAACTGCGACGACCCGACCCAACGATAGTAAGAGCTAGTTGACGGCGAGGGCCCAGAAAAGGCTTATTTCCGGGGCGAGTCCGAAACTCATCCCTTTATCGCAAGATCGAGCCGCATACGTCGCCCTAATAAACATTAAGCTATCGCTTTAGCATCCACCTGCATCAGTACCGAAAGGCCGTTTGCGTTGGCTTGTCGCCTGCTGTGCCAAAGTTGAAGGCATAATACGATCCGTCTGAGCTGTTTTGCCGGTACCAGTTGCCGTCTGAGGGGCGGAAAACGCAGACATCGGCTTTTCCATCGCCGTCAAAATCGCCCGGGGCGGGAATATCCTCTGAAAGGCCAAATATGTTGTACACAAATTCTCCGTTCGAGCTGTTCGTGATGTACCAGATACCCGTCGACGGCCGATAAACAGCCAGGTCTGTCTTGCCGTCGCCGTCGTAATCAGCCGGGACGATAACATCGCTGCCAAACCCGAACCGGGCACCGGATACCGATCCGTCAGAACTGTTGAATTGATACCAATCTCCGAGCGACGGCCGGAAGATGGCAATATCCGCCTTACCATCACCGTCAAAATCGCCAACCGTCGGTTTGTCCTCAGGCAGCCCAAACTGCATTCCATAGAATGATCCATCAGAGCTGTTTCTGCCGGTACCACGTCGCGGTTGACGGCCTGAATACCGACACATCCGCTTTGCCGTCGCCATCATAATCGGCCGGCGTAGGCAGATCCTCGGCCAAGCCAAAAATGTAATACGCCACCGTCCCGTTAGAACTCCTAAAGATGTACCAGATGCCAGTCTCAGGGCCGATAAACCGCGATATCCGTCTTACCGTCACCGTCGAAATCGGCGGGTGTGATCTTGTCCGTCCCAAATCCGAACAACGTTCTATACAGCCCATCTCTTGACCGCTGCAAATACCAAGCACCGTCTGACGGCCTGAAGACCGACATGTCGGTCTTACCGTCAGCGTCATAGTCGAACAATGCCCCGCCCGTCCCCGGGGGTGCCGTTGGAGTTGCCGTCGGAGTATTCGTGGCGGTCGGTGTACTTGTTGCGGTAGCGGTTGGCGTACTGGTAGCCGTTGCTGTTGGTGTACTCGTAGGTGTATTCGTAGGTGTGCTCGTGGCGGTCGGTGTACTTGTTTTGGTAGCCGTTGCTGTTGGTGTGCTCGTAGGTGTATTCGTAGGCGTGCTTGTGGCTGTCGCCGTTGGCGTTACCGTCGGAGTAGCGGTCGGCGTATTCGTCGGCGTTGCTGTGGGAGTTGGTGTTGATTTACCATCACCGCCTATGTAACGAACAACGGCAAACGAATGTCCAGAGCCGTTATAACTATTGCCTGCAGCGATAATATTGCCATCGGGTTGTATCGCGACGCCGCGAGCAAAATCTTCAAAACCTTCGAGATCTGTTGTCACCTTGCCCCCGTCGCCGAAAAGCATATCGAGCGAGCCATCCGGATCGTATCTGACGACGGCTAGATCATAAGCGTCTCTCGCCGACGACTACGATCTTACCGTCTGCCTGAATTGCGGCCCAATAGGCATAATCGTTCATGTTTTTGCTTACCGCCGTGATCACTTTGCCGCCAATGCCAAAGGTCTGATCGAGGGAACCGTCCGTATCATACCGGACAACCCCAAAGTCAGCCGCTGTAGCGTTAAAGATAAGCCCGACCTGTACTATCTTTCCGTCATTTTGGATCACCGCGGACTGACCACAATCATCAAGATTTCCTATGGGGGTAATTACCTTGCCGCCGTGGCCAAAGGTAGGATCTAGCGAGCCGTTCGCGTTATAGCGCACGATCGCAAAATCCTTACCTACTCCGTTAAAGCTATACCCGGCGAGGATAAGTTTGCCGTCACGCTGAACTGAAACGGAAATCGCGAAGTCATCGGAATCACCAACCGGAGTGGTTACAGTACCACCAGTGCCGAAGGTTTGGTCGAGCGAGCCGTTCGGGTTGTAACGGACAACGGCAAAGTCAAACCTCTGAACAAGGCTAACCCCGGCAACGACGATCTTACCGTCAGGCTGCAGCGCAAGTGCAAACCCGGCATCGAAAATATTTATTGCCGTTCCCACTTGGCCGCCAGTGCCGAATGTCATATCGAGTGTTCCGTCTGAATTGTAGCGGACCAGAGCAATGTGATCGTTTCCGCCCGCCTGAACGCGACCAGCGACGACGATCTTGCCATTGGTCTGTATCACCACCGCATGGGCAAGATCGTAGGAATCGCTGAGTGGCGTTATTACTTTTCCTCCATTGCCGAATGTTGGGTCCAGCGATCCGTCATTGTTGTAACGAACAACAGCGAAGTCATAGTTGGTCGGGGTTATCAGGGTATAACCAGCAACAACGATCTTGCCGTCTGCCTGGATCGCTACAGATTGGAGGACATCATCGATACCGGTGATGGGGGTGATCACCTTTCCGCCATCACCGAATGTGGTGTCGAGCGTACCGGGGAGTGCTCCTTTCGACAGGTCTTGCGCCGCTGGAGCCATCGCCAGAGAAAACAGAAAAATGGCAATTATCGTCAGCCTTTTTATCGACCAGGGATCATCGAAATTGGGGAAGTGATACATTTTTTTGTGTTAGGCCCGAGATGGTGAGGTTTAAATTAAAATTCCAACCGACGAGGGTCAGATAGCTTTTTTAGAGGGACAGTATCACTCGGTATGATGCAAACGAGCGAATTGATACCTTCGTAATTATAGTCCTGAGGGCTATCTAATACAAGATAATTCTGTCAGAGCTATAGCTGTCACATTAATATGACATACGAATGCTTTCATAGGTCAGATTCGTAGGAAAAGCTGTATGTTCATTGGGCGATAGGCTAAATAAAGATCGAAGATCAGAGAGTCGGTGAAGCCGACGAAATACTTGTAGACCACGGTGCGAACCGTGGGTGAGGCCCCAACACATTCGAGCCGTTGAAAACGGCGGCATAATTTAGTCCCACAGGTATTGAGGGTCATATTCCACCGCATTCTTTTCCAAAAGGGAGACATATTCAGTTTTTAAATCGAATCGCCTGTGGTGCTGCTCATGGCTACATACATAAATATGAGGGTCATCGACACCCGAACGTGACATTTCGTTTTCGATTCTTGGTTTTTGGTGTTACATTTTCAAGCAAATGCGATTCCTATTACTGACATTCCTGACCGCCGCATTTACTTTTAACGTTCTCTCTCAAACGTCGGGTGGAACGGCTCCGGCCGGAGCAAACGGATGGGTCCGTCTCGCTGGCCCCAACCAGGACGTCACTATAGATGTTCCATCAAGGGAACTTGTGGTTGATAAGACCGATTATCAAACTCGCGTGTTTTACACGGACCGACGGGTTTACATTGGATTAGATCAGGCTATATCGCAGGCTAAACAGAAGGATCTTGTTCGAAATTTGAAGGGCCGGCTTAAGTCGTATTACAAGGATACAGGTCGTAAGATCAGCGTGATCGACCGAGGCGAATATGTTGTCGGGGAGTACAACAACACGGATGAGAAGACTGGTATAAAGACGGTTGAACTGACCATCATGTCCGTTCACGGGACGTACATTATTACCGTTAGGTCGGTCCAGGGCCGAGAGGAGGAACGCGACCGTATCCTTAGTTCGATCCGCCTGGGTGACAAACCACTATATCAGGGCGTGGGTGAACCCCTGGACGGGGCCGAGACTGTCCTGGTCAGTTCGCTGAAAACTTCGGATGAGATCAAGGACGTATTGAACAAACCCGACTCGTCTCAAAAAAACTTGACATGGATAAAACTCAGTTCCGACACCATGCCGGCGGAACAATATCTGCGGCCCTTTGTCGTTTTGAGAAAGCCAAGGCCTTCGTATCCGGAGAATGCCAGGCGCGACAACATAAGCGGTACGGTACATCTGCTCGTTACCTTTCGATCCGACGGTACCGTCGGCGATATACAATGCTATGACACTTTGTCTCGCGACCTGGGGAAAGAGGCCTTTGAGGCAGCCAAAAAAATAAAGTTTCTCCCGGCTGAGCTGGACGGCAAGCCGGTCGATTCTGAAGGCATTGTTCCTTACACTTTCACGATATATTGATGATCAGGAAAGCGGACCCTGTAGGGCATAAGAGACTTGTTTTTATCGCGGTACGGACTGTGCTTACTTGATGAGCGACCAAATTGACCGAATTTTCGAGCGGATCACCGAAGTCTTCCAATTGTCGACGGCTCCGGTGCCGGACTGGGAGGCGTGCAGGTCTGTGGAGGAGTTCAATCGTAGGTTCGGAGAAGACTTTTTTCCGGAATTTTGGAAGGCCATGTATGACGACCTTTCGGTCACCAAGTTCCTATTGCCTTTTGTGATGCAATACTTCTTGTTGACGGCGAACTCGGAGGAAACATCGAACGCTGCAGATCTTTTTATCGGACGGCTTGATCCGGACCTACAGAGAGAATTCCAATCGGACTATGCTGTGGAGAAAATCTTCTCTAACCTCGAACCTGAACAAAGAGAAGTTGTTTGCGACTGGTTATTCGCGATGGAAATGAAATATGACTTGCTTTTCAATGTTAATGGGGCGAAGACGTTTTGGTGTGGGGAGCGATGAAGCCCAGTCTATCTACCTCACCGACGGACCTCATGATGGTGCATTACGCTGCGATCGACGCCATATGAGGAAGATCAATTGGGACCAGATTATCCATTGGATGATGAAGATCAGGTCAAATACAGGTACCACGAGAAAATGAAGGTCAGTCCCTATTGTCCCGAGCAGGAATTTCCCGATGGGACGTATCGACCATGCGTAGAGGAGCGTTAAGGGGCAACCTAAGAGGAAAATCAGTAGGGCCTTTGTTGTCCACATTAAACTATCCATAGGCCATGGCGAGTAAATATAATGGACTATGTAGGATGCAGTTCCGACGCCTACACAAGGTAACGCTGCCAGTGTTGCGATCACCGCGGCTTTTCGACTTGCCAGAATTTTCATTACACCTCAGAACATTTCATCCAACGCCTGCTCCAGGTTTTTCACGCCGACGACGCGGATTCCGAGGAGTTTTTCGAGGCCTTTTTTGTTGGATTCGGGGAGGATGAGTTTTTTGAAGCCGAGGGTTTGGGCTTCGCGGGCGCGGGATTGTGCCTGGAGTACGCCGCGGACCTCGCCGGTGAGGCCGACTTCGCCAAAGACGGCGATCTCGGGTGAGACCTGAA
Organism: Blastocatellia bacterium; assembly: GCA_963834975.1. Lineage (GTDB taxonomy): Bacteria > Acidobacteriota > Blastocatellia > Pyrinomonadales > Pyrinomonadaceae > OLB17. Next base: position 434,742 of record CAWIDZ010000009.1, on the reverse strand, counting down.
GGTTGCGAAAGCTTGAGGCGATGGCGGCGACCACGCCGAGGTCGGCGGCCGGTTCGTCGACCTCCATGCCGCCGGCGACGTTTATGAAAACATCATCACCGGCCAGTTGAAACCCGACACGCTTTTCTAAAACAGCGATCGAGCAGGGAAGCGCGGTTCTGGTCAAAGCCCTGCGTCATTCGCCGCCCCGTTCCAAATTTTGTCCCGCTTACCAGGGCCTGTATCTCGACGAGCATCGGCCGAGTGCCTTCCATACAGACGGTGACAACTGAGCCGGTCGCGTTCTCGGGCCGCTCCTGCAGGAACAGCTCTGACGGGTTGCCGACGGGGATAAGGCCGGCGTTTGTCATCTCGAACACGCCGATCTCGTTAGCGGCGCCAAAGCGGTTCTTGGTGGCGCGGATGATGCGGTGATTATGATGGCGGTCGCCCTCGAAATATAGAACGGTGTCGACGATATGTTCGAGCGTTTTTGGCCCGGCGATCGAACCTTCCTTTGTAACGTGGCCGGTCAAAAAGACGGGCGTCGCCGTTTGTTTGGCAAATGCCATGAACTCGGCCGCGACATCGCGGACCTGCGAGACGCTGCCCGGGGCGGATTCGATCCGGTCGCTGAAAACGGTCTGGATAGAATCGACAATTACAAAATCTGGTTTGAGCTTGTCTGCTTCGGAGAGGATCGCCTGAAGGTTTGTTTCTGGCAGCAGGAACAGATTTTCAGCCGCAACGCCGAGCCGCTCGCCCCGCATTTTTATCTGCCGTTCCGATTCTTCGCCTGAGACATACAGCACCTTTGTGCCGTTTCGTCCCAATTTATCCGCCATCTGCAGAACGATGGTCGATTTACCAATGCCCGGAGCACCGCCGATCAGGACGATCGAGCCGGCAACTATTCCGCCGCCGAGGACGCGGTCCAGTTCGTCAATGCCCGATTCTGTCCGGTCGTCGTCCTGCGATTCGATCGTCGAATAAGCAACCGGTGAAACCGATCTGTAATGCGGGGCGAATTTATTATCAACGGCCTGTGGGGTCGCACGAAAACGTTCCTCGACAAATGTGTTCCATTCGCTGCAGTCGGGGCATTGTCCAAGCCATTTGCGTGATTGCGAACCGCAATTTTGGCAGACAAAAATATTTGCCGGTTGTTTTGCCATCGTTGTTAAGACGACAGGATACAACAATTAGCACGGCGTAAGGAAAAACGGCTAGGCGGAATGCTGAGATCAGACGCCGGGCAAAACGTGAACTTATATGAAATCTGAGCTTTTATCGGTGTTTCATTCAATAACGGGGCCATTTGCCGATAAGGGCGAGAGGCTTTGCAGGCATTTCAACCGGAGCAGGTTGTTATCACCAACCCCTCTTTCGTGGTAAGATTTTTGTAAGATGAAGTTAGATATTCTCATATTAAGGATCGCCTTTGTCGGGATGCTAGTCCTGCTCGGCTACCTCCTCCATCCGTTTGAGAAGACACAGCGGATGGGATTGTCACAGGTGACTGATGACTCGACCCGTCAGATAATGTCTGCCGCGCTCGGTGCGGCGGTCGGATTGCTCATCATCGCGTTTGAAATGCGTGTCCGCAAGGCATCGCTAAAGACGCTTATCGGTGCCGCAGTTGGTTCGATACTGGGTATATCGGGTGCGTTCCTCATCGGCGTTTTGATCTCGATCCAAAAGGAAGCTGCCGTCTCGGCTGAGATGCAGATGTTCCTGACCATCTCGCTGGCGTTTTTTATGGGTTATGTCGGCCTCATGGTCGGTGCGGCCAAGGGTGACTATCTCGACCTCACGGCCCTCGGCGGCATTTTCAGCGACAAGAATGTAAAGCGTGATTACAAGGTGCTCGATACGTCGGTGATCATCGACGGCCGTATCGCGGATGTGGCTGAGACGGGCTTTTTGGGCGGCACGCTGATCATTCCGCATTTTATCCTGGCTGAGCTGCAGCAGGTTGCTGATTCGCCTGATTCGTCTAAGCGACAACGCGGCCGCCGCGGGCTAGATATGCTTCAGCGTTTGCGGAATAACAGCAAGCTTGATATACAGATCGTCGAGACCGATTTTCCGCAGGTGAAAGAGGTCGATCTCAAGCTTATTGAACTCGGTTCGCAGCTTGACGCTGTGATAGTCACAAACGACTTTAATCTCAACAAGGTCTCACAGCTTCGCGGTGTTGCGGTGCTCAATATCAATGAGCTTGCCAATGCATTAAAACCAGTCGTTTTGCCAGGCGAGGCGATGCGGGTTTTCGTTCTCAAAGAAGGCAAGGAATATAACCAGGGCGTCGCCTATCTAGATGACGGCACAATGGTCGTCATCGACAATGCCCGCCGACTGATCGGTAAAACCGCCGATATCGCCGTTACAAGCGTTCTGCAGACGACGGCCGGCAAGATGATCTTTGGGCGGCTGTGGGAAGAAAAGGATGACTCTAACGGCAACACTGATAATTCGTTTGAGATCCACGATTCGCGTTCATTGGGGTTCAGAAAAGCCACCCGCGAGCTGCGGCAGACGACCATTATCGAAGAGATCGAGTAGTTGATAGGAAGAGTCTGACTGAATATTTCGATCCACTATTCACTGTCCACTATTCACTGTTCACTTTCATTAGATGACCACAGCCATCATCGTTGCGGCGGGAAGCGGTAAACGGTTCTCTTCCGATGTACCCAAACAGTTTGTCGAGATCCTCGGTAAACCGATAATAATACATACATTAGAGCGATTTGAGATGTGCCCGGCCATCGACGAGATAGTGCTTATCTTGTCTGAGGCGGGTCGCGAGGAATTTACGCGTATCTGCGGACGGTATAGAATTTCAAAGCTCACAAAGATCGTGACCGGTGGCGAAACCCGCGCCGAATCGGTCCGGAACGGGCTGCGTGCGATCGATGCTCAGGCTGAAAGCATTGTTGCGGTCCATGATGGGGCGCGGCCGTTGGTGTCGATCGACGAAATTACGCGGACGGTCGAGAAAGCCGGCCAAACCGGTGCAGCGTGTCTCGTGGCGGTTGTGACGGATACGATCAAAGACGTTGAGGGGCAGTATATTTCGCATACGGTCGACCGCAGCCGGCTGCGGCGGGCCATGACCCCACAGGCTTTTCGCTACGATCTGCTGGTACAAGGCGTTTGACGGAAACGATTTTAACGAGATGATAACCGACGAATGCTACTTGGTTGAGAAGCTTGGTGCTAAGATCGCTTTTGTCGAGGGAAGTTCGTGGAATATCAAGATAACGCGTCCTGAGGATCTGATTGTAGCGGAAGCATTTCTGCGGAATCCCTAATAGTAATGCATCGAATAGGATTTGGAACAGACATTCATAGATTGACCGCGGGCAGGCCGCTCGTGATCGGAGGGGTGAGGATCGAATCTGACCTCGGGTCCGATGGACATTCCGACGCCGACGTTCTCATGCATGCCGCAACCGACGCAGTCCTCGGCGCACTCGCTCTCGGCGACCTCGGAACGCACTTTCCTAATGATGAAGAGCGATGGAGAAATGCCGAGAGTTCCCAATTTTTGAAGTTTGCGGTCGGCCTAATAAAAGAACGTGGTTACGCGGTCGTAAATTTAGACGCCGTCATTGATCTCGAATCACCAAAACTAAGGCCTCATATCGACGCAATGCGGCAAAACCTCGCCGATGCCCTTGAGATCGACATTGATTCGGTAAGCGTTAAAGCAAAAACCGGGGAATCAGTGGATTCGGTCGGAGAAAGGCGGGCGGTGCGTGCTCAGGCAATCGTATTGCTCGCAAAAGCCTGAAAAACCAACCGTTTCATAGACTCTGACGCCATCCTGTGCGAAACTTGGACAGCAATTCTTTCTACATAACAAGATGCGTCCACAAGAAATCATCGCCGCTAAACGCGACGGCAAAGCTCTGACCGACGAACAGATCACCGCATTCATCGACGGGGTCTGCGATGAGAGTTGGGCAGACTATCAGATAACGGCTCTGATAATGGCGATCTTTATCCGCGGGCTGAATCGTCGTGAACAATATTCGATTACCGGTGCAATGCTCAGATCGGGGACCATAATGGACCTGTCGGACATTGATGCTCCAAAGGCTGATAAACACTCGACCGGCGGCGTCGGTGATAAAACTTCGCTGGTTATCGCACCGCTCGCTGCCGCATGCGGCGTCGCCGTCCCGATGATCTCAGGCCGTGGGCTCGGCCATACCGGCGGCACGCTCGACAAGCTCGAATCTATTCCCGGGTTTGATGTAAATATCCCGTTCGCCAAATTCAAAAAGGTACTGAAGGCCTGCGGCCTCGCCCTCGCCGGGCAAACAAAACAGATCGCACCCGCCGACAAAAAACTATACGCCCTGAGGGACGCGACCGCGACGGTTCCCTACATACCGCTTATTGTCGCGTCTATAATGTCTAAGAAACTGGCCGAGGGATTAGACGTTCTGGTTTTAGACGTCAAGACAGGTTCGGGTGCGTTCATCCAAAAGTATGCCGAGTCCGTAAAGCTCGCAAAGGCATTGTGCGAGACCGGCAAATCGTTCAGCGTTCAGACCCAGGCGTTGATAACGGATATGAGCCAGCCATTGGGTAAATATGTCGGCAACGCGCACGAAGTATTCGAATGCCTGAAAATATTGCGGGGCGAAGTGGACGACATGATGATGCCGACGCTCGAATTGTCCGTTGAGTTAACGGCCAACATGCTGATACAGAGCAAGGTCGCAGGTTCGATCGCGACCGCCCGGGCTATGATCAAAAATGCCCTGGATTCCGGCGAGGCGTTGGACAGATTCCGCAAGAATATTGAACTGCAGGGCGGCGATCCTAAGATCTGTGACAAACCTGAGTCCATCTTAAAAAAAGGCCTCTCCGAGACGCCAGTCCTATCCGAATATAACGGTTACGTTGCCGAGATCGATACCTTCGCGGTCGGCCGCGCCGTCTGCGACATTGGTGGCGGACGGGTCAAGGCCGAGGACGGAGTAGATCACGCCGTGGGTTATGAATGTGTAAGAAAGATCGGCGACAGCGTCAAAAAAGGCGAACCGCTTGGGATGATCTATTCTCGTCGGAGCAACCAGGCCGACGGGATTAGCGAAAAGCTCCGCACTGCGTATAAAATATCGCGTGATATACCTCAGACAACGAAATTGATAAGGGCAACGGTCTAATCAGTTATGAGACATCGAATATTTTTATTATTCATCGCCGCCGCCTGCCTGGTCGGTTCATCCTGCATGCAGCGAACCGAGGCAAAACGCGAAGGCTGTAAGATCCGCGTCGGTATCGTGTTTGATATCGGTGGCAAAAACGACCGCTCATTCAATGCCGCCGCCTGGGAAGGTGTAAAGCGGGCACAAAAGGACCTGGATATTTGCCTCTATGATGTCGAGCCCGGCAACCCTACGTCGATCGAACCGGCGATGCGTGCATTTGCCGAGAAGAATTTTGACCTGATCATCGGTGTCGGATTTGCTCAGGGACCGATAATGCAAAAAGTCGCGTCCAATTACCCGGACATGAAATTTGCGATCGTGGACGGCGTCATCTTTGAGGAAGACGGCAAAACACCGATGAAAAATGTGGCGTCGCTCGTGTTTCGCGAGCATGAAGGCTCATATCTCGTCGGCATGATCGCCGCTTCGAAATCAAAGACGGGAACGCTCGGTTTTCTGGGCGGTATGGACATACCTCTCATTCACAGATTCGAGACCGGCTATGAGGAAGGTGCCCGCTCGGTGAACCCAAATATCAAGATCATCGATAATTACGTAGGCGTGACCGACGGAGCGTGGAACAACCCGGGTAAAGGGAAAGAGCTGTCGCTGGCCCAGATCGAAAAGGGGGCTGACGTGATCTTTACGGCGGCGGGGAACTCTGGCCTCGGGGCATTTGACGCCGTCGAACAATACGGCAAGAACGACAGAGGCGAGGCGAACAAATTTGTGATCGGCGTCGATTCGAACCAGAACGGAGTTAAACCGGGCTTCGTTCTGACCTCGATGGTAAAGCGTGTCGATAATGCCGTTTACGATGTGGTCCAGGAAGTGCTGGATGGGAAGTTTCAAGGTGGTTTTCACGTATTTGGCCTCGACAAGGACGGCGTCGCCTATGCCATGGACGATAATAACAAGGGCTTGATACCGGTGGATATTATCGAAAAGACTGAAGCAGCGAAGGCAAAGATCATTGCCGGCGACATTATCGTTACCGACGCGATGGCGAAATAGAAATGTTAGAGCTTAGAAACATAACAAAAACATTTGGGAATGTAGTCGCGAACGACGATGTTTCGATGACGATCAATAAGGGAACGATCCATGCGATAGTTGGCGAGAACGGTGCCGGCAAATCGACGATCATGCGGATCGCATACGGTTTTTACAACGCCGACAGCGGCGAGATACTGGTTGACGGCAAGCTTGTCTCAATAAAAAATCCGCATGACGCTATCGCCCTTGGTATCGGCATGGTCCACCAGCATTTCATGCTGGTTGATACTATGACCGCGGCCGAGAATATCATTCTCGGTTCTGAGACCGGTACGGCAGCTAATCTCGATCTCGAAAAGGCAAATAATGACATTCTTGCCCTGTCAAATGAGCTGCGGCTTGGAGTAGATCCAAAGGCCTATATCGAAGACCTGTCCGTCGGTCAGCAGCAGCGTGTTGAGCTGCTCAAGGCCCTCTACCGTAATGCTCAGCTCTTGATCCTCGACGAGCCGACAGCCGTGCTTTCACCTCAAGAGGTTAAAGAATTGTTCGGTATTCTCAGGCGGATGAAGGAACAGGGCAAGACGATCATTATCATCACCCACAAGCTAGACGAGGTGCTGGCAATTTCGGACGAGGTGACCGTGATGCGGGACGGTAAGTCAGTCGGCAACGTTAAGACCGCCGAGACGACTGCCAAAGACCTGGCCCGGATGATCGTCGGCCGCGATGTTCTGCTGCGGGTCGAAAAAACCGACGCGATTCCTAAGGGTACCGTTCTCGAAGTTGAGGGCCTCAGTGTCTCCAGCAGCCATGGCCATTCTTTGAAAGACGTTTCGTTTGCTGTCCGTTCGGGCGAGATCGTTGGTGTCGCCGGCATCGAGGGCAACGGCCAAACCGAACTGATCGAAGCACTTTCGGGCCTGACAACCGCGTCAGCAGGCAGGATCAGATTTGACGGTAAGGATATTACAAATAATTCTGCCCGCCAGTTAAAAGAACTCGGTGTCGCCCATATCCCGGAGGATAGGCATAAGCGCGGTCTGCTGCTGCACTCGAGCCTTGCGGAAAATTCTATTCTCGGCGTTCATTACCGGCCGCCCATCGCCGCCGCAACCGGATTTATGAATAATTCGGCGATAGATAAGCGTGTCGGCGAGATCATCGAGAATTTTGATGTTCGTCCGCCCGACCCGGCCCTGCCCGCCAAAGCCCTGTCGGGTGGAAATCAGCAAAAACTCATAATCGGCCGCGAATTCGAACTCGATCCCAAACTCCTGCTGGTTTCCCAACCGACCCGCGGTGTTGATATCGGTGCCATCGAATTCATTCACCGAAAGCTGATCGAGCTTCGCGATGCCGGTTCCGCGGTACTGCTAGTTTCCGCCGAACTCGAAGAGGTAACTGCTCTTGCCGACCGCCTGCTCGTTATCCGCGAGGGCAAGATCGTCGCTGAGGTCGATCCAAAGAAAACGTCAGTCGAAGAAATCGGATTGATGATGACAGGCGGTTAGCACCCAATGCTTTACTTGGTACGTGATTCAGACGGGCGAAGTGTTCTTGCTGCCAAATTGCGATCTCATCGAGTCTACTGCCCGTTTTAAATTCTCCATTGAGGTCGCATAGGAGATCCGTAAAAAACCGTCTGCACCAAACCCATCACCATCTGTAACGACGATGTGAGCTGAATTCAAAAGGGTTCTTGCTACGTCGGCTGAGGTCTTATATTTATCTCCTAAAAGGCCCCTCACATCGACAAAAGCATAAAACGCACCTTCGGGCATCGCACATTCGAACCCAGTGACCTGATTTAAGGCAGGGATCAACCAGTTTTTTCGCTTTTCGTATTCGTCGGTCATCGAGCTTACCGCACCGATGGTCTGGTCCAGGTCCTTTATTGCCCTGGCACAGGCGTACTGTACGAATGACGTGGGATGCGTCGCGGAATGGCTCTGCAGCTTGACCATGGCCTTGGTCCATTCCAGGTTGGCAATAGTATATCCGATCCGCCAGCCGGTCATTGCGTATGTTTTGGAAAAACTGCCGCCGACACAAACAAATTGTCTGAGCTCATCGGGCAACGATGCCGAGGTGAACGGCTCGGCCGGCGGGTAAGCGAAAAACAGATAGCATTCGTCCGTTAAGACGTAAACTCCATTCTCCGCACATAACTCTATGATCCGACGCATTTCATCCGGCGGTATCACGCGGCCGGTCGGGTTATTTGGGGAATTTACGATCAGTAATTTGGTTTTCGTCGTAATGCACCTTTTGACCTGATCGGCTGTCAGGATAAATTGGGTCGAAGCTGTATCGACAAAGACGCTCTTAGCATCACAAAATGTTGCAATAGCCGGGAATGTTACCCAGTACGGCATTGGGATCAAAACCTCATCACCCGGGTTTAATATCGTACATGCTGCGTTAAACAGGCCTTGTTTGCCGCCGCAAGATGCTGCAACCTCGTTAGCCTGGAACATTGTCCCGAACCTCTGTGAATAAAACTCAACGATCGCCTCTCGAAACTCCTGGGTGCCGGATGTTGATGTATATTTTGTAAGGCCCTTTTCCAGGCCCTCACACGCCAGGTCCTTAATGAATTGAGGGGTGTCAAAATCGGGCTCACCTACCGAGAGATCAATGACGTCGATGCCACTGGCCCGCATGTCACTCGCCGCCTGAGCGGCGATCAGCGTCGACGAGCCTTTCATCGCGGCAACTTTGTCAGATACGGGGAAAGGGGTGGACATATATAAATCTTATCGCAGTGTTCACCTGCTTGGCATCAGGGAATGCTTTCCAAAAACTCTACGCGGTTGCCAAATGGGTCACGAAATTCAAATCGGTCGTAACCGGGTATAGGGATGCCGTCTTTTGGTTCACATCCCGCCGCCGACAGCTTTTCGCGCATTTCTTCGAGATCTTCAACGAGATAGGCAACGTGAGCTTTTGAACGGGTTCGGTCAACACCATCCTCGGCTCCAAAATGGATCTGAGATCCGTTCAATTCCAGCCAAAACCCTCCGCGGCCTGCGAGCGAGTCAGGTTTTGGGATCTCTGTCATTCCGAGTATCCCGCAATAAAACTTACGAGCCTCGTCCTCACCCCCGATCGGAATGCTGATCTGACAGTGGTGAACTGCTTTTATCATTTGTCACGGGCGAGTTTAGCTCGCATCTTTTCCTCGACCAACGCGGGAATCAGTCCCTCGACTCGCCCTCCGAGCTCAAAAACCTGTTTCATCAGCGTTGACGATACGTATGAGTATTCTTCGCCGGCCATCAGAAAGACGGTCTCGATCTGCGGCTCGAGGCGGCGGTTCATCAATGCCATTCTGAGTTCGTATTCGTAATCACTGACGGCCCTAATGCCACGGACTATGGCCGACGCACCGGACTTTCTGGCAAAGTCGGCGGTAAGGCCCGTAAAACTGTCAACAATGAACCTGCAATCGAGTGGTTCGACAAGCGGCAAAACCTCGCGGATCATCGAACAGCGTTCGTCAACCGTAAACATCGGATGCTTTTCTGCGTTATTGAGGACGGCGATCACCATCTCGTCAAAGAGCGGTGCACTTCGCTTGATTATGTCGAGATGGCCGTTTGTCAGCGGGTCAAATGAACCCGGGAAGATAGCTCGCCGCATATTTGCTTCGAAACCGTATGCACTAAGTAATTACATTTTGTAATTAATTTGTAACTTCGCCGCCAGTTCCTGTCAAAAACCGCCAAACGATGCTACCATTTTCACATATTTGCAGAAAAACAAAACGCTCTTGGCGTGAATAACATAGCATAAAGCCGGAATGAACAGAAACGGGCAACCCGCAGCATTTTACGACCTCGAGGGAACATTAGTAAGCACTAACCTCGTTCACACTCTCGCATTTTACGCCCAGCGTCAGCAGGGGCTGTGGCAGACGGCTAAGAAAAGCGTCGGCACGCTGGCAAAATTGCCGTTCTTCGGGATCACGGATCTCTATTCGCGAAATATCTTTAACGAGGTGTTTTTCAAAAGCTATTCAGGCCTTTCCTATGACCGCCTCCGTTATTTTTCTGATGAACTCTTTGAAGAGGTCCTGAAACCCGCCATCTTCAACGGCACGCCCGAACTGATAGCGGCGGGCAAAAAGGTCGGACAGCGGCAGGTCGTTATTACCGGTGCACTGGATTTTACGATCGAGCGCCTTATGGAATACCTGGGGATCGATGAGTTCAAAGCAAATCATATGGAGTTCGTGAACGGGTATTCGACCGGGCGTATCATTCCGCCGGTGATGGCATCGGCGACCAAGGCACAATGGATACGGGTTTACGCAGAACGGGAAAATATCAACCTGTCGGACTCGTACGCATATTCTGACAGTATCTCTGACCTGCCGATGCTCTCGATCGTTGGACATCCGGTCGCGGTGTGCCCGGATTTTCGGCTTAAGCAAACAGCGATGCAGCATGACTGGGCAATATTAGATTTGCAATAGAGAATGGTCTTGGGTCTTTGGGCTTCGGTCTTTGGAAGATCTTTTTTCGAGAGTGGCCGATGCGCTTTTTTTGGAGGTGAAAGCTAATGGAAAAGACAAATTATGAAAATCTCGAAATCTACAAACTCTCTGAGGAGTTGGCAGATCAGATTTGGGACATTGTTTGGGAATGGAAAAGTTTGGCTCAGGACACCGTTGGAAAACAGATAATTCGTTCGGCCGATAGTATTGGTGCAAACATTGCTGAAGGAAGTGGTCGTGGCAGCGATCAGGATTATCGACGGTTTTTGCGAATCGCCCGAGGCTCGCTAAACGAAACACGACATTGGCTCCGGCGAGCATTCAAAAGGAAATTACTTACTGAGACCCAGGTAGGCCAGCTTACCCCAATAATTGAAAAGCTGACACCGAAGCTCAATGCGTACCTTGGCGCAATCGGAAGTTACAAAAAGAAAACGGTCTAAATTTCTGCTCTTCAAAGACCAAAGGCCGAAGACCAAAGACCTAAAATAAATTGCATGGCTTTACAATTAAGACGTAAAACACACGAATCGATCGTGTATATCGACAAAGACTCGGCGCCGCGGATCATGCCTAATGGCGAGGATTTTATTATTGAGGATCTCCCGATCGGGACCCGCGTAATATATCCGAATCCGCCGATCAAGGGATTGCCAAACCGCGAGGCGGCAATACGATATGCGGTGAATCATCCACTCGAGATGGAACCGCTCTACGCATTGCTGGAACCGGGGATGCGGGTAACGATCGCGATGGATGACATCTCGCTGCCCCTTCCGCCTATGGCAACCCCTGATCTGCGTCAGACGATGCTCGAGGTCGTGCTCGATATGTGCGGAGCCAACGGGGTCGATGACGTTCATCTGATCATCGCCAATTCACTTCATCGCAAAATGACTGCATGGGAAATGAAGCGAATGGTCGGGGTCGACATATACGACGAATATTACCCCGACCGTTATTACAACCATGACGCCGAGGATGACGACAATCTTGTGACTATAGGCCAGACCCGTCACAACGAACCGCTCAGGGTCAACAAGCGGGCGATCGAGAGCGATCTGCTGATCTATATCAACATCAATCTCGTGCCGATGGATGGCGGCCATAAGTCGGTCGCGGTCGGCCTTTGTGATTATGAGAGCCTGCGTTGTCACCATGAGCCGCAGACGATCCGCGACTCTAATTCATATATGGATCCGCCGGCGTCAGAGCTAAACCATAAGGTGATCAGACTCGGGAAACTCGTCGATGAAAATTGCAAGGTCTTTCACATCGAGACGGCGCTCAACAACAAGATGTTTTCAGATGGGTATGACATCCTGACCCGCAACGAGGACGAATTCTCATTTGCTGATCGTCTGAAATGGGAAGCGATGAAACGCACCTTCTCAAAGCTGCCGCGGGCTGCCCGGCGAAAGATGCTGCACGCAATACCAGCCCAATACGACCTGATCGCCTGTTATGCCGGGAAGACCGAGCCGGTTCATGAAAAGATCCTCGAGATGAATTACCGGCAATATGAAATACCGGTAAAAGGCCAATGCGACATCCTGATCTCTGGCATCCCGGATATATCGCCTTACAACGTCTATTCGGCGCTCAATCCGCTATTGGTTCAGGTGATGGCCCTGGGTTATCACTTCAATATGTACCGCAATAAGCCGCTGCTGCGAAAGGGCGGTGTGATGATCATTACGCATCCGTGTTTTGACGAGTTTGATCACAATTTTCACCCGTCATACATAGAGTTTTTTCACCGTTTGCTGCCCGAGTCGCGTGACGCATTTTATCTGCGTGAAAAATACGAGCGTGAATTTGCAACAAACCCGGCCTATATAGAGATGTACCGCCGTGGCAACGCATATCACGGGGCCCACCCGTTTTTTATGTGGTACTGGGGTGAAAACGGCCGTCAGCATATCGGCAAAGTCATAGTCGCGGGCGCCGAAAACGCTCACGTCCCCGAAATGCTCGGCTGGGAACGCGCCGACAACCTTACCGAAGCGATCGCTATGGGCCGCTCATACATGGGCAGAAACGCCGAGATCACAATGCTGCATCAACCGATCATCGGGCTGTGCAGCGTGACGGATTAATGAGATGTTTATGATGAAAGCCACGTTTTTGCTTGGGACTATGCTGGCAATGGTAGCTCTCACTTCCATCGTCAGCGGTCAGGGCAAATCGAAGCCGACGATACCGTTTATCGATAAGGGAGCGTGTCCATTTGAATGCTGCACGTATCGCGATTGGACGGTCGATAAACCGACCGCGGTCAGATCGGCAATGCGTGACAGCTCGTCGGTCGCGTTCCGCTTGAAAAAAGGTGAACGCGTAAAAGGACTGACCGGTGTCGTAATAACCTCGCAGCCGGGAGAGGTCCGCGTGCTGAAAAGCACAAAGATAGGGGGATCTACCGCTAAACGCGGCGACACGCTCTACTTGTTGACCTACATCGGCGAAGGCTTTCACCGTGTTTGGTACAAGGGCAAGATAACCGAAGAAGAAACCTACGACGAAACGATCTTCCGTCAGATCCGAGCACCAAAAGAGGTCTGGTGGGTAAAGGTTCGAAACGCCCGAGGCCAAATCGGCTGGAGCCGCGAGCCCGATAATTTTGGCAACAAGGACCAGTGCGGTGGCTGATCGGATCAGGTGTATGACAACGAGATCAGAACAAAATTCTGTAATTGCCGTAATTGAAGAGATCGAGGAAAACAAAGAAATGAGTCAGGAATTGAAACTAGGCAAATACGAATTCTTTCCCTATACCGATGATAAAGGAAAGCCGCTTCCGACGGTCGAAGAGTTGCTGGAGTTTTTAAGATCGCCGGCGAAAGCCAAATGCGAGAATGATGTTAAAACATCCTCGCGATCTATTGACCGACACCGACCTCTCCGTAAACGACGTGGCTAACGAAGGCGGTATGATTCATTCGCCGATTTTACAATGAAACTATCACCAACAGAAATATTTAAGGGTAAGAAGATATTCTTTATCGGCGGGACCGGGTTTGTGGGCAAGGTCACGCTGTCGATGCTGCTGCATAATTTTCCGGATATCGGCAAGGTCTATACGACGGTGCGGGCACGGGATGCGGCTGAGTCAAAGATCAGGTTTTGGGCGTCGATCGTAACTTCGCCGACTTTTGATCCGCTCAGGGAAAAATACGGTGACGGGTTTGAGGCCTTTATTAAATCCAAGGTCGTTCCGGTCAATGGCGACGTCGGCAACGAATATCTCGGCCTCGACGACGCCGAGGCCCGAAAGATAATGCGCACCACCGACATCATCATAAATGGTGCGGGTAACGTGACTTTCAATCCGCCGCTCGAGAGCGCCCTACGGACCAATGTTGTGGGTTCCAACAACATTATCAAGATGGCGCGGATGATGAAAAAGCCGCGGCTTGTTCATGTTTCGACGTGTTTTGTTGCAGGGAAACGCAGCGGCCCGATCTGGGAGAACGAGCCGGTCGTAGGGTTATTTTCCACGAAAAAATGAGCTTGTCGGCACCAAATTCGACGTAAATCAAGAGGTCGAGGACTGTGCCCGATTGAGCGAGCAGGCCCGGCAAGAGGCGGATGACGCCGTGCAGGCGGCTAAATTTCGCGAACAGGCCCGCAACCGTTTTATCGACGAGGGCCGCGACCCGGACGATGAAAGCGAACTCAAATCGGCCATTTTTCGCGAACGCAAAATGTGGATCCGCGAACGCACGACCGAACTCGGGGCAGAGCGTGCCGAGTATTGGGGCTGGACCAATATTTACACATATTCCAAATCGCTTGCCGAACAGATAATCGCCCAACAGGACGACATCGTAAAGGTGCTTGTGCGGCCATCGATAGTCGAGTCGGCAAACCAATATCCGTTCCCGGGATGGAACGAGGGGTTTACCACTACTGCCCCGCTGATCCTGATCGCACTTCGCGGGCAGCCGATCATTCCGGTCAATGAAAAGCTGATCCTGGACATTATTCCTGTCGATATGGTCGCCGGGGCGATCTTGAGTGCTGCTATGAACGCGCTGGTCGACCCCAATCCGCCGCTTGTTTTTCAGGCTTCGTCGGGTGACTCAAATCCGAACGATATGAAGCGGATCGTCGGCCTGTTAGGACTCTATAAGCGGCAGCATTTCGAGGACAAAGAGACCGGCAATAAGGTCCTGAATAAGCTCGCGGGCATGGTCGAGGCTTCGCCGGTAAAACAGCGAACATATGAGCTCGCGTCTGCGCCGATGCTGAACAAGCTGGCAAAGCGGGCCGATTCGCTATTGGACAAAGCGAGCCCGCGATGGGGCGGCGGACGAATCGGGAATATCGTTTCGGACCTTAAGAAATCGGTCGAGAGTTTTGAACACACGACCGAGGAAACTATGGGGGCGTTCGAGATGTTCAAACCCTTCATGATCGATAACGAATATCTCTATCGCTCGGACAATGTCAGGGCCTTGCAGTCCGTCATTAAGGAAAAAGAAAAACATCTGCTGCCGTGGTACCCGGAGCGGCTGGATTGGTACGACTATTGGTTGAACGTGCATTTCCCGGGAATGCGTAAATGGGTGCTGCCGCAGCTCGAAGAGGACCTGAAGGCACAGGAAAAACGGTCGTATACATACAAGGACCTGCTCGATCTTTTCGACACGTCGGTCAAACGATTTCCGACCCGTGTCTCGATGCGGATCGAACGCAATGGCCGTAAGGAGCAGTACACGTTCGAGGACGTTAACGAATTGACGCTTCGGGCTGCGGGTTTTTTTGCTCATAACGGCATTGACAGCGACAGCCGCGTCATCCTGTTTTCGAACAACATGCCGGAATGGGGGATGTCGTATTTTGGGATCCTGAAAACCGGTGCGACCGCGATACCGATCGATCCGGCGAGCTCGGTCGATGAGATCATTGCGTTTGCAAAAGCGGGCGAGGCGTCGGCGATCGTGATCAGTCCAAAGCTGGCGGGTGAGAATCCAGACCTCGCTGAGAAACTCTGGATGCAGCAACCGGTTCCATCGCAAAGGGCCGAACAAAAGCCGAAACAAAAGCGAAGGGCATCCCGGTCTGGACCTTTGACGAGGTGTTTGAGATACAGCCCGAGATCGAGGAAGCTAAGCGAAACGCCCTTTTGCCCGAAAAGATCTTGTCGACATCGATCGCATCATTGATCTTTACGTCCGGCACGACGGGCACGCCAAAGGCCGTCATGCTCTCGCATAAGAATTTTACGAACATGATCTCGATGCTGTCATCCGTGCTCGACATGGACCTGACAGACGGGGTCCTGTCAGTGCTGCCGATGCATCACACGTTCGAGTTTTCGGCAGGTTTCCTGACGCCGTTCTCGAACGGCACACAGATAACGTATCTAAACGAACTCACGGCCGAGGACCTTTCGCGAACTATCGAGAACGGACATGTGACGGGAATGGTAGGAGTACCCGCGTTGTGGGAAATGCTTCACCGGCGGATCAAGACCCGTCTGCGTGAACGCGGCGATTGGATCGCCGATCTCGCCGACAACGTTATCGAATTTAACGCCTGGATCCGCGACAACACTCCCTTTAACCTTGGCCCGATAGTGTTTTTCCCTATACATCAGGGAATGGGCGGCAAGATGCGATATCTCATCTCGGGCGGCTCTGCCCTTAGCGAAAAGGTGCAAAAGGACCTGCACGGCCTCGGCTTTACGGTTCTCGAGGGATACGGATTGACCGAATCTTCACCGGTGCTGACCGTGGCAAGGCCCGGCAACAAACTGCTGCGGGGAAGCGTCGGTAAACCGTTGCCCGGTGTAGAGGTCAAGATCGAGTCCCCTGATGAAAAAGGTGTTGGCGAGGTACTTGCACGCGGACAAAATGTGATGGTCGGCTATTACAATAACGAGGCCGCCACCGAGAGCGTTCTCAGCGACCGCTGGCTAAAGACAGGTGACCTTGGCCGGCTCGATGAGGACGGGAATCTATATATAGTTGGCCGTTCAAAGGACGTGATTATTGACTCGAACGGGAAAAACATTTACCCGGACGAGATCGAGGACCTCTATGGTAAATCTCCACTTATCAAGGAAATGAGCGTGGTCGGGCTGTCTGACGACGATGGCGGGGAAAAGATCGCCGCGCTTATCGTGCCTGACTATGAGCACGATATCGCTCTCTCGCGGTCTGAGATAAATAAGCAGATCGAGACGCATTTTCGCGAGGTCTCGGCTGGCATCGCTTTCTTTAAGCGGATCAAGGTTCTGCACATAACACCGTTCGAGTTGCCGCGTACGGCCACACGTAAGGTGAAACGGCCCGAGGTCGTCGAGATGCTTCAGACTCTTGAGGACCGATCTAAAACGAAAACTCGTTCGATCGTTGAATCCAAGGGCGACGACAATATGCTCTGGATACGCAAGATCGTCGCCAGCGTCTCTAACCGTCCGCTCTCTGACATCGCGGTCGAGGACAAACTCGCCGACCTTGGGTTTGATTCGCTTATGTTTGTCGAACTGCAGGCGGCGATCGAGGACGCCGGCGGCAGCGTCATGTCACCTGATACGTTGAACGAGGTTCAATCAGTCCGCGAACTGCTGGCGGCGGTCCAGCGTCTAGACAAATCGAAGAAGCTGGCGGATGAGCCAAAGGCAGAGGAAAAGAGGGTAGACGAAGATATTTTCATACCGTCGATAATTCGCCGGTTGGGAAATTCGGTCGTCGATCTTGCCCAGAACACTCTCTACGAAGGCGTTCTCGACACACGTATCGAGGGCGAGGCAAATGTTCCGCAGCATGTAAATTTTATTGTCGCTCCAAATCATACGTCGCATATTGATACCGGTCTGGTCAAAAAGGCGTTGGGAAAGGACGTTGCCGAGCAGACCGTCGCTGTCGCTGCAGCTGATTATTGGTTCGATACTAAATACAAACGGGCGTATATGAACAATTTCACGACGCTCGTGCCGATAGAGCGGTCCGGCGGATTGCGGCAATCATTGCGGCACGTCACGCAGATCCTCGATGAGGGTTATAACGCGTTGATCTTTCCTGAGGGCGGACGGCAGGTTAGCGGCCAGATCGCCGAGTTCAAGCCGATCATCGGCTATCTCGCCGTCAACCAAAAGATCGGTATTCTGCCGATCTATATATGGGGAACATACGAGGCGTTTCCAAAAGGCACGATCATCCCCAAGGGCAGCAGCATACGAGCCAAGGTCGGTGCCAAGGTCGGACGCTTTCTGGAATATGACGAGCTGCGAGATATGGTTGACGGGGTGCCAAACACCGAGGCTTACCGTCTGATCGCCGCCCGTGTTCAGCATGAGATCGAAAATATGCGGGACGGAACCCGCAATAAGTTTGATGTCGAAGTGTTAAGAAAGACATGGAAAGCCGAGCGGAGAAAATCGCGAAAGCAGGAGCCTGTGATCGATGATTAGGGGGCACTTAAACGCTGAGATCGAAGGGGACGCGGAGATCGGATGAAGTTTGTTTACACATTGTTTCTTGCAGGTTTGCTTCTCTTAGGCATTGCCTCGGCACCGTGTTTTCGGCCAAAGCGATTGATAATAAAAAAATGGCCGCACGGGTAAAGGCCGAGTTCCTGCATGCGTGGACCGCTTACAAAAAATATTGCTGGGGCCATGACGATCTTAAACCGATCAGCAAAACGTGCCGCGATTGGTATGGGACGCCGATCCTGATGACGCAGGTCGATTCACTTGATTCGCTTTATCTGCTGGGATTTAAGAAAGAGGCTGATGAGACGCGGGAATATATTGTCAAGAACCTGTCTTTTGACAAGGACATTTCCGTTCAGAATTTTGAGATCACGATCCGCACGTTGGGTGGGTTGCTTTCGAGCTATCAGATCACAAAGGACAAGCGATTGCTCGATCTGGCTGATGATCTGGGCCGAAGGCTGCTGCCGGTTTTTGATTCGCCGACGGGATTGCCGTACAGATTTGTAAATCTGAAAACCGGCAAGGTTAAAGGCGAGGTTTCAAATCCGGCAGAGACCGGTACCTTGCTGATCGAATTCGGAACCTTGAGCAAGCTGACCGGAAAGCCGGTCTATTTCGAAAAGGCCAAACGTGCGTTGGTCGAAACATACAAACGCCGTTCGGCGATCGGCCTCGTGGGTACGAAGATCAACGTCGAGACCGGGAAATGGACCGATACCGACAGCCATGTTAGTTCTGAGATAGATTCGTATTACGAGTATTTGCTCAAATGCGGCATCCTTTTTGACGATAAGGATTGCCAGTCGATGTGGCAGGACTCGATCACAAAGATCAATTCTTACCTAGCTGACGAAACGGTCGATATCAGCAAGAGACGCATAGTGACCGGCCCGCTCTGGTACGGCCACGCGGACATGGAAACGGGCAAGCGGACGGCGACGACCACAGGTGCTCTGGATGCATTTTTCCCTGCGGTCCTCGCCCTCGACGGCGACCTGGACCGTGCGCGTTCGCTGCAGGATTCGATGTTCAAGATGTGGCAGGCAAATGGCATCGAGCCTGAGGTTTACAACTACAAGACCGGCAAGGTCGAGGAAGCCGGTTATCCGCTCAGGCCCGAGATCGTTGAATCGACATACTATCTGTACCATTACACCAAGGACCCAAAATATCTCGAGATGGGCCGCGAGATGTTTGACGACTTTGTAAAATATTGCCGGACCGATGTCGCCTACGCCGGCCTGAAAAATGTTGAGACCAAGGAAAAGTCAGACTATATGCACAGCTTCCTTTTCGCCGAGACTTTCAAATATTTCTATTTACTGTTCGCCCCGGAAAAGACGCTCGACTTCGACAAGGTCATATTCAACACCGAGGCCCACCCTATTCGAAGAAAATTTTAACGCAGAGAACGCAATGGACGCAGAGGGGCAAGGCAAAAGAAGAGAAAAGACCCGCGAAGAATTAAATGAGATAACGGGCAAGATTATCGAATATGCTATAGCAGTTCACTCTACTATCGGCCCGGGGATGTTGGAGGGGGCCTACGAAGCGTGTCTTATGCACGAACTGATCTCAAATCAGTTTAAGGTCGAATCTCAGGTGATGCTTCCGATCAATTATCGAGGCGTTCGATTAGACGCCGGGTATCGCATCGATCTTCTGGTTGAAGACTCAGTCATAGTTGAATTAAAGACCGTTGACCGATTAATACCCGTGCACGAAGCGCAATTATTGTCGTATTTAAGAATGAGTGATCTAAGGCTCGGGCTACTGATCAACTTCAACGTACGTCTATTAAGGGACGGTATTCGGAGAGTAGTCAACAATTTCTAACAATCTCAGCGTACTCAGCGCCCTCTGCGTTTAAAAACAACTATGGCAAAGTCAAAAGCATTAGCAAAAACGGAAAAAAGGATACTCATCACCGGCGGGACCGGGTTTTTGGGGACGCATATCGTGCGGCAATTTTTGGAGGCGGGCGAGAAGAACCTTAAGGTCATGGCCTCGCGAGTGCCCGAGTGGATGAAGGACGCCGGCATTAAGCCCGTCGAGGGGTCGGTGACGGACCGCGATGATGTGGCAAAGGCGTGTAAGAATGTGTCCGCCATTTTTCATCTTGCGGGCAAGGTCTCGCGGGACAACGATGACGCGGCGGCGATGAACAGGATCCATCTCGAGGGAACGCGTCTGCTGTGTGAGGCTGCAAAAGAGGCGGGCATTCAGACGATGATCCTTGCGTCGTCGAGCGGCACGATCGCCGTGAGTGAGGACGAACAGGTTGTTGACGAGACTTTCCCGCAGCCCGTCGATGTCTTTTCACGCTGGGCCTATTACGCGTCGAAATATTATCAGGAACGCACGGCGATCGAGAATTTTGACGGTGAAGGCCGCAGGCTTGTAATTCTGAACCCGTCGCTGCTGCTCGGGCCCGGCGACGAGCGGCTAAGTTCGACAAAACCGGTGCTTGATTTCCTTGCCCGCAAGATACCTTACAGTCCCGGCGGCGGCTTAAATTTTGTGGATACGCGCGATGCAGCTGCGGCGTTCATCTCAGCGTTGGAAAAGGGAAAGCACCAGGAAAGATATCTGCTCGGTGCGGCCAATATGACATTTCAACAGTTCTTTGGCCGGCTTGAGCGTTTGAGCGGCGTATCGGCGCCAATGCTGAAGGTGCCGAAGAAACTCGCAATGGCCGGTTCTGGCTTTATCAGCTCGGTCTATAAAAATTGGGGCAAAACCTCACCGGTCGCTCCTAACGAGGTCGAACAGGCTGAGTATTTTTGGTATTTTGATTCAACTAAGGCGATCGAGCAGCTTGGCTTTGAACCGCGCGATCCGCAGGAAACGCTGCAGGACACGATCAACGATCTGCGTGAGAATGTGCTTGGCGAAGGCGTATTCAAATAGTCCCAGCCTATACCTTAAGGCTTAAAGAAAAAGAAGAAAAACAATGCGGCATGTTTCGGGTCGACACCCTCGGCATATCCGATCGTGCTCCGCGAACTGTTCTCAACCGTCCCGTTCGAATTCACATATCCGAGCGTCGAACGACTGGCGTTCTCGACCGTACCATTGCTGCTGATATACCCGAGCGTGCTCCGGCTGGCGTTCTCAACGGTTCCGTTGTCAGTGATATAACCGATCGTCGAGTGGCTCGCGTTCTCGACCGTTCCGTTCGCGTTTATATAACCGAGCGTACTGCGGCTGGCATTCTCGACGGTCCCGCCCGACGAAATATAGCCGATCGTCTTGCGGCTGCTGTTCTCGATAGTTTGTGAAATAGCCCCGCCGGCGAAAAGCAGCACAATCATTAATGACAAAGCAGTTTTCATCGTTTTTCCTCGCAAATTAGTTGTCGAACCGACCCCGCTCGTTGTCCATTTCCAGAACGACCACAATGCTGAATATTGCGGTAATATTGGACAAAAAGATGGCCTGTGTTTAACACTTTTCCGGGCCGGCGATCAGGCAGGCGCCAAAATGCAGATCCAGGTATTTACTGGTTTTCACCGCCGGAGCAACTATCTTAATTCCGGTAGAGCCGTTTTATTGTTGGTAGAGCGGTTGTATTTCTTATATAGAGACTTCTTACTGAAGAAGGTCTCTATATTTCTTATAAAATTAATTTATTTTCTTTGAAGAGGCTCTAATAGAAATATAGAGGCATTCTTCATTTGGAAAGCTTTCTACCGGTATTTTAGAGGTTCTATTACCGTTATAAGTGTTCTACCGGCGACAAATGCGGGCTAGTGTTTAACACTTTTAGAGCGAAAAAGTGAAAACTGGCAGTAGTGAAAGAAGCTGATAAAGGTCGTGGTTGTCTTTGAGGTGAGTCTGGCGCCGCCGGCATATCTTATTGAACGTCCGGAACTTCGATAAGTAGGGCAGGGTCGCTAAAGCCGAGAAGCGGGTTATTTGTAAATACATTTGCCCCCGAGGCGAGGAATTGGTCGGCGGTTTCGCGATCGATGGGACGCGAGAACAGGTAGCCTTGTCCTAGTGTGCAGCCAAGCAGGCGGAGGTTCTCGAGCTGGCCTACGGTCTCGATACCCTCGGCAACCACTTGTATATTCAGATTTTCGCCCAGCATTAATATGGTCTTAACGATCGCCTCGCTCTTTTCGTCGTCATCCATAATATTGATGAATGACCGGTCTATTTTTAGCCGCTCAAAAGGGAACCGCTGCAGATAGCTGAGGCTGGAATAACCTGTGCCAAAATCATCTGTTGAGAGATCGACACCCAGATCATCGAGCTCAGACAGGATCTTGAGGCATCTGTCGCTATGCTCCATAACCGTACTTTCGGTCACTTCTAGTTTGAGCTGACTCGCTTCGAGGCGGGTCTCAAACAAAATATCTTTGACCTGTCTGGACAGTGTCGGGTGCATTAGTTGTTTTGCCGAAAGGTTCACGCTGATCGACAATGGTATGCCAAACTTTCGCTGCCACTCAGCGGTCTGGCGGCAAGATTCCTCAAGTATCCATTTTCCTACCGGAATAATGAGGCCGGTCTCTTCGGCAACACCGACGAATTCATCCGGAGTGATAAGCCCCTGTTTTGGGTGCCGCCAGCGTATCAGAGCTTCAAACTCCTGAACGCGGCCGGTTATCAGATCGACGATCGGCTGGTAGAGAACTTCAAATTCGTTTCTTTCGACCGCATGCCGCAGATCGGTCTCGATCTGCAGTAGGTTGATGTTGCGAACGTGCATTTCGCGGTCAAATATCTCGTACCTGGCTTTTCCTGATTCTTTCGCCCGATACATTGCCGCGTCGGCGTCGCGAAGGAAATCTTCGGGTTGGCGGGGTACGGCGCCTGAGACGATTATGCCGATGCTCGCCGTGGTAAAAACTTCGTAATTATCGATCTTGAACGGCTCAGAGATCTTTTCCTGCAGGCGTTCCGCAATATTAACAACTTCCTCAGTATCGCCGCTGCGATTGAGCAATATCGTAAACTCGTCGCCGCCGAGCCGTGCTACGACATCGCCCGGGCGGACACATGCTTTGAGCTTTTCGGCGATAGCGATAAGTAATTTGTCGCCGATGGCATGGCCCAGGCTGTCGTTGATCACCTTAAAACGGTCCAGATCAAGGAAAAGAACCGCAAACTTCGCGAAATTATTCCCCTCAGCCCGTTCGACGGCCTGTTTCAGGTGATTCATGAATTGCACCCGATTCGGCAGATTTGTCAGCGTATCATGCAGTGCATAATGGCGGAGTTTTTCCTCGGCCTGATTTCTCTCGGTAATGTCACGGAAACAGCAAACCCGGCCGACGGGTTTGCCCTCCATAAATTGTGGTTGGGAATATCGCTCGTAGATGCGGCCATCTTTCAACTCGATCAATTCTGTCTCAGTAGACATCGGGTCAGCAAACAGCCGATCCAGGTTTTCCAAAAACATCCCCGGGTTTTTCAACTGATCCATGACGTGTGCGACCAAACCTTTTCCATCCTTGTTGCTTATCAGGTTTGGATCGACCTGCCACATCTCCATGAATTTGTTGTTGCAGGTGACGATCTCGCGGTCGGGGCCCATTACGACAATGCCATCGGCGGTCGATTCAAATGTCGAGGCAAAAAGCGATATGGTGTTGTGAAGCGATTCTTCGGCCTCACGCCGGGCCGTCATATCACGGGCGATGCCCTGAACACCGACCGGCATCCCATTTGACACGATCAGACGGGTGCTAAGATCGAGCGTGACGCGATTACCGTATTTCGAAATGATCTCTAACTGATATGTCGTAGGCCGCTCACCGGCAACCTTCTTGGCAGTCATGGTCTTGGCCGCTTCGAGAAACTCTGGTGCGACGACCTGGCCGAGATTCATTTTTAAGGCCTCTTCACGCGAATATCCGGTGATTATCTCACCGGCGCGGTTGAGCGATGTGAAATTACCCTCGAGGTCGTGGGTATAAATAAGGTCATTAGCGTTCTCAAACAGATCGCGGTATCGTTCCTCGTTCTTTCGACTGGCCTCTTCTGCCTGTTTTCGTTCCGTTATGTCTCTGGCTATCCCCTGAACGGCCATTGGCATGCCATCCTCGATTATTACGCTGCTGTTGACTTCGAGCGCGATCAGCGAACCGTCTTTCCTTATACAGGTAACCTCATAAACTGTCTGTCCGGTTTCGCCGGCGATCTTTTTCGACAGCTTTCGCTTCATCAGCTTCAGATGTTCGGGTGCCGTAATGTCGGCCATGTTCATCGACAGGACCTCTTCCTCGGTATAACCAAAGACTTTCAAACCGGCCTCGTTTATCGAAAGATAATTTCCGTCGAGATCATGAAGATAAATGATGTCGTTGGCGTTCTCAAAAAGCTGCCGATATCGTTCCTCACTAAGTTTTAGTGCATCGTCGGCTGCTTTTCGCTCGGTAATGTCATGCCACATCACCATTCCCGCAAAGATGTGATGATGCTCATCGCGAACCGGTAAAACAGAGATCTGAAACGCACCTTCGTCAGTGACCGTTTCAAACGTAACGTCCTCACCATCTAAGGCGCGTTTATAATATCCAGACCATTCTTCGGCGATGTCTGACGGAAAGACTTCCCATAGCGTCTTATTTTCGAATTTTGATTGTGACCATTGATGGCCTTTCAACTGCTCGCCGTCGGCCAGTGTGTAGCGAAAATCGTGGTCAAAGAGCAGGACAGCCGTTTTTGGAAGCGTGCGGGCAAGCGTCCGATAGAGCTTTTCTCGTTTCTGCAGCTCTTGTTCCGCGAGCTTTTTATCCGTGACGTCCAGTATGACACCCTGCCAACAAAGACGTTTTCCCGCTTTGTCCTTTATGAAACAGCTTCGGTCGCGCACCCAAACAACGTTCCCGTCTTTACAAACGATACGATATTCAAAATCGATCCCTTTTCCGTCCTGCATCGCCTGACGGGTCGCCGAAAGGATCGTTTCGCGGTCGTCCTGATGAATAACGCGGTCCCAGATATCAGTATCGGTCATCCACATCTCAAGTGGATAGCCAAAACTTTCAAACGTCGGACTTATATAGATCGGGGTATGAGGCGGTTCCGGCCCGACGGCATAAAACATCACCGGGAGATTCTCAATAAACCCCCGAAAAGTAGTGTCGTTGGCCGTAAGCCGGGCGCTGGCAGATCTCGTCAGGGAGCTTTTCCCCCGGGCTCCAACTTTCTTTTGTTTTGATTTTGGAAGCAGTCTATCTGCCATAATGGCGGTTATCAGCTAAGAAAATGGTGTTTTGGTAAAGCAAACGAAACCGGTCTCGTTCGTTAAGTGAAAACGTGTAACTTATTGATTTGAATAGAGAAAACCAGAAATACGTGAGGGCGTTCAGGTTGAGTAGCCGGGATGAACCACAATTCTCCCTAAACAATACTATCACTTATTGATAGACTGTCGCCAGCTTTTTTTTCCAGCAGACCTAACGTGAATTGACTGTGGAGAAAGAGGTTAAGTTGTCGATGCAATAAAAGGACAATGGGAATCCGTTAAAGATCGCATGATTTAGACAAAAGTCGTCTATCTCAAGCTCGAAATAGGTTAGACTGGCGTCGTCGCTAAACAAACTCATATGATCATGAAATTTACCCGATCTTTGTTAATAATTTTGACTCTTTACTCCGCCATTGCAGCTCAAACAATGCCTGTCGGAGCTAATTCAAAACTTTGGGCCAAAGCGCTAAGGATACATCGCAGCTCAATAATCGTTGACGGCCATAACGACATCCCGACGCCGATGGCAGAACAAGGTTATGATCTCGGTACCTCATCGGCCGGTAAATTTCACGACGACGGCGATCCTTTCCATTCTGATCTGTCACGGTTCAAGGCGAGCGGAATAACCGGCGAATTTTTCTCGATCTATGTTTCCGGCTCGACCCTGAATACGGGCGGAGCAATGCGCCGGGCGATGGAATTGATCGATGTGACGTATGCCGCTACTGAGAAATATCCGGGCCAGCTATCGCAATGCACGACGGCTGCTGACATTAGGCGGGCCAAAAAACAAGGAAAGATGTGCGTGCTGATGGGTATCGAGGGCGGGTATGCTATCGAGAATTCGCTCGCCGCTCTGCGTGAGTTTTACCGCCTCGGCGTTCGCTACATGACCCTGACCCACAACGTCACACATGATTGGGCGGATGCCCATGGGGACGAACCCAAAAACAACGGTCTTTCCGATTTTGGAAAAGAAGTGGTTCGCGAAATGAATAGACTGGGGATGTTCGTAGACATCTCACATGTTTCTGAAAAGGTAATGAACGATGTGCTGGATGTTTCGACCGCTCCAATTATCGCCTCGCACTCATCTGCGAGAGCTCTAAATGACCACACCCGAAATATCTCTGACGCGGTACTCAAACGCGTAGCTAAGAATGGCGGAGTGGTAATGGTAAATTTTTACCCGTCGTTCCTGGATGCTCGAACCTTGAAAGAGGAAAAAGAACGCGAAACGAGGCTAAAGCCTCAGATCGACGCCGTGAAAGAGCAATACAAGGATGACTCCAAGGCATTTAATATTGCTCAACGTCAGCTATTTGATGCAAATCCCATCTATGTAGCACCTTATCTGAGGATCGTTGATCATATCGATCATATAAAGGCAGTTGCGGGTATCGATCACGTCGGCATTGGTTCGGATTTTGACGGAGTACCATTTTTGCCGGCAGGCATGAATGGGGCCGAGGACCTCGCTCTTGTCACATATGAAATGCTCAGACGAGGGTACACCGAGAACGAGATCCGAAAGGTCCTCGGCGAAAACCTGTTGCGAGCGATGGCTGCGATGGAATCGACCGCAAAGATCAACATCCGCCAGATCAGCGGAGAGGGAAGTCGGAAAGAGCTGGATCAATGATTCGCTTGATTGACCCTATCCTTCAATCATCGTATAACAGATAGAGTAATTCCCAAGAATTTATTGGAATGTAAACGAGCGAACGGTCGTCTTTTGATGCGACGCCTATTCAGCTATCTCGTATATTTGCATCTTTGTATTTTGAGAGGAGAAATTCGATGAAAAACATACTAGGGATCTTGATCCTTATGATAGCGACTGTAGGAGCTGCTTTTGGACAATGCAGTGACGCGGACAAAAAAGCCCTTGAGGCATTTGATCATGCGTGGGGTGAGGCAGGCCGCAACGGTGACAAGGCGGCGTTAAT
This sequence comes from Blastocatellia bacterium, assembly GCA_963834975.1. GTDB lineage: Bacteria > Acidobacteriota > Blastocatellia > Pyrinomonadales > Pyrinomonadaceae > OLB17. Next base: position 407,435 of record CAWIDZ010000009.1, on the reverse strand, counting down.
GAATATTTACGCTGATGATTATGCCGGGCAGCCCGGAATGGTCGGAAAAATGGAAGCGATCGACAGCACGATGAAAGGGTTTGAACGGAACAAAGCTAATCCGGCCGGCGCAGACAAGGTGACATATGACCATTATATGATCTCGTGCACCCCTAACTCAGCGACCGTTACTCACCGGAACACGGTTTGGACTCCAATGGGTGAAGGCGGCAAGCCTGAGACTTTTTACACCCGCAGTGTTCATGTTTTAGAGAAACGCGGCGGCAAATGGCAGGTTGTGAGCAATGCGGGCAACGGACTGGACGACTATGATGTTATCTGGTACCTGGAACAGGATTGGAACGATGCGGTCTGGCACAAAGACAGGGCATGGTTCGAGAAGAATTACGCTTCTGATTTCTCAAGCATCGGCAGCTCAAGTGCAAAGCTGATGAGCAAAACAGAGGATATCGATGATACCGTTAATGATAAGGGCACCTTTGATATGGTCTCGACCTCCAACGTGGACATCCGTATTGATGGCAGAACGGCAATCGCTACCGGCGTTTTCCACCTGAAAGGAAAAGACGAAAAAGGAGCAGCGTATGATCGCAAGATCCGTTATACGGACGTGTGGATCAAACGGGAAGGCCGTTGGCAGGCTTGGTCGTCGCAGGGTACGACAATGCCATAAATCTTGACTTAACCCAAAGAAAAAAGGAGAAGGCCGACGTGCCTTCTCCTTTTTTTATGAACCCCGATCGGGCTCATTCTGAGATCCTGGTCGCGTATCTTCCGGGTGAATAGTTCACCCGCCGCGATTCGGAAATGCGGCTGCCTGAGAGATTTCCCTCGACCAGTTCATATCCCAGCAGAGCAAACACGCGGTTTTTGATGAACAATGGCCGGGCATTGCCATACCAGTCTACGCACGACGCCTTGCAGTTGTCGTTGGTTGAGATATTAGTTGCGCCGAGTTCGCCCAATTCGCCAAAATTCAGAGCGTCATTGCGAAGGAAAAGAATGGCGGCCGAGCCTTCGACTAAATGCTTGAATCCCGGTCGCCCCTGGCGTGCGATCGGCAAGCCCAATAGTCCCGAATCCTGGCCATCCGGTTTGTAAAAGAATCCATGGCTTCGCAACTCACCCTGAGACGCATTCTTTCTGACATAGCTCGCCTTTACTACCGGCGATCTGCGTAAACGCACCGGTGAGAAATAGAGGTCTGTGCCGTTAGTGCCTATCACGACAGCATCCTTACCCATCTGTTCGATACGATCGACACCGTGCTTGAGCCGGAGCTGGCTTATGCCTCCATTTTTCCAATTTACGGCGAAAAGGTTTGCCGAGTCAGTTTGTTCCGGCCGTCCCCAACCGCTTCCGGTACCGTACAAAAGGTAATCACCCACAAAGCGGTTTTGGAATGTATGGCCCTCGGGTTTGGGAACTTCGGTATACGCGTCGGACGCGGCTGATGTGCTGCCGTCCGCAAAACTTTCCGCTGTAAGCCGCAGCAGTGCCATATCACCAGCTGCTACTTCCGAGTCCCACATCTGTTCGCCATACCCATCAGAACGGACGAGGACATTCAGATCGTCATTATCACTCTCGAGGAACGAAAACTGATCAACGGGACTCCCCGAAACACCCGTCGCGCTCGGTGCCGAGCCATCAAGAGGCATTTTGTATAACATCGAGTTTGCCCGTGCTTTGTCTTGACCGTAATTCCAGTCAGTCGTCCATACATAGACCGAATGCTGGGATACATAGAACACCCTGCCGGCGGAACCCAGCACGCCGGTACCCTGGCATGAGAACTGTCGATCTGCGAGGTCGCAGACCGTGACCGTGTGGAGAGCCATGCCGGAATTCGAGTCCGAGCTGCGTTCTGCACGGTAAACCCGTGTCGGCTGAACCACCGACTTAAACTCACTGTCCACAGCACCCTTATGCCATTTTCGGATCGCCGGAAAATTTTCGGTTGTGTCGCCGTACCCGAGGTATTGAGGGGTATAAAAGATCAGCTTGTTGCCTATCAGGCGGCTTGCATAATTGCGGGATGAGTAATAGTCGTTAGACCGCAGGTGATATGTCGAACGATAGGCCAGGTCTCCAGCATCGTTGATGTCAAAAAGATTGATCTCGGTCCCGCCGCGTCCGTAGCTGTACCCGATAACAACCACAGTGTTATCTGAGACAAGCATTTCGTCATACCAGTCATTGTTTGGGTTGATGCCGGGTGCATAGGCATTTATAGCGTCCACCGGGCGCAACGAATTATCGCCAACCCGAACCGTAAACAGCCGGCCACGGCGAAGAATGACCAGATGATCGCCGTGAAGTTTAACTATTCCGCCTTCGTCAACGCCCGCGACCTGTGTATTAGTTACCGATTCATCGTCTTTGTCGGCGGATTTCGATGCCATTGAATCATAGCCTGAAGAGGGTGAAGGTTCCGCTGAGTTCGCGGTTGTACCGGTCGCCTGCGATTGGGCTCGTTTTCGCAGATCGCCCACTATAGTTCGAAGATACTCCCGTAGGTCTTCGTCAGACGTGAATGCCCGCATTGTCTTGCCGGGCTTAGCTATGTCTACCTGGGTTGATCCGGGATCAACACTTGATGTCGAAGTGGCAGATCCGGAACGTAAAAATGAAAAGGCGGTAAGGCCGGTGATCAATACTGCGATCGTAAACAAAAAATGATATCTCATGGTTCCTCCAATATTCCGCAAAAACTACTGTTAGAAGCAGAACGCAAGTGGCGGCAAATTCTTGCAGAACGTTATGGCGAATAAAAAAAGGCCTCGCCGGAACTGCGAAGCCTTAGGTAGTCAGGTTTAGGGAAAAGGGCCCGGGAGTTACATACCGGCACCGTGACATTTCTTGAATTTACGGCCTGAGCCGCAGTAGCAGGGCTCGTTCGGTTTGACCTTCGGAGTATCCCGGACAAAAGGCGTATGACGTGCGGCTTCCGCTCCCGCGGCGTCTGCGCCCGCCATGGCTCCGGTAAATGCCATTCCGGCTGCCTGCCGTCTCGCTCTCTGCATTTCGAGACGTTCGAGTCGTTCGATCTCTTCCTGTTCGTCACGCTGGACGATCTCGAGATGAAAGAGTGCTTTGGTCGTGTTAGTGTCGATACGGTCAAGCATGTCCTGAAACATATCAAAACTCTGCTTCTTATACTCGACGAGCGGATCTTTCTGACCATAGCCGACGAGCCCGATACCTTGTTTGACCTGATCGATCGACAGCAGGTGGTCTTTCCACTGAGAATCGATAATGTTTAGCATGATGTACCGTTCATAGGCACGCAAACTCTCTTCGCCCGCCAGTTTTTCCTTAGCCTCATACGATTCCGACGCTTTCTTCCATATGGCTTCCTCGATCTCCATCGGATTCATTCGCTTAAAATCGACATCGGCGTCTTTTGCCGGATCAATTGCATAAATGCTCTCGATCTCAGCCGCGTATGTTTCGATCTCCCATTTGTCCGGCGTTACTTCAAGCGGCAAAAAGCTTCTGGTCAGATCGCCAAGCAGGTCCTTTGCCACACCGTTCTCACCAAGAAGATATTCGCGATGCTGTGGTTCGAACATCAGCTGCCGACGCAAGCCATAGATGGTCTCACGCTGGCGGTTCATGACGTCATCGTATTTGAGGACGTGCTTACGGGTTTCGAAGTTGCGTGCCTCAACAGCCTTCTGCGCTCGTTCGATCTGGCGTGAAACGGTCTTAGACTCGATCGCGACGCCCTTTTCCATTCCGAGCCATTCCATCATCGAACGCACTTTGTCGCCGGCGAAGATACGCATCAGATCATCTTCGAGCGAGAGGACAAAACGTGAAAAACCCGGATCACCCTGACGTCCGGAACGGCCACGAAGCTGGTTATCGATACGCCGCGATTCGTGACGCTCGGTGCCCAGGATATGCAGGCCGCCGGCGGCAACGACTGCTTTGTGTTCCTCCTCAACGACGGCCTTGGCCTTTCTAAGCTGCTCCTCGAATTGTTCCGGCGTTGCTTCGTCCGGATTGATCTCCATGCGTTTGAGATATTCGCGGGCAAGCGAGTCTGGATTGCCGCCTAACAGAATGTCGGTACCGCGACCGGCCATGTTCGTCGCGATCGTAACAGCGCCTTTTCGTCCGGCCTGGGCAATGATCTCTGCTTCCTGTTCGTGATACTTTGCGTTCAGGACCTTGTGAGGTACGCCTACTGCTTTTAGCTTTTCGGCAACCAGTTCGGAATTTTCGACAGAGACCGTACCAACCAGAACGGGCTGACCTTTTGCGTTCAGCTCTTTGATCTCATCGACGACCGCGTCCCATTTCTCAGGAAGCGTGCGATAGATCATATCCGATGCATCCTCGCGGACCATCGGCATATTTGTCGGGATCTGGACCACGTCCAGCGTGTAAACCGTGCCAAACTCCTCAGCTTCGGTCTCGGCAGTACCGGTCATACCGCTGAGTTTTTCGTACATTCGGAAATAGTTTTGAAGCGTAATGGTTGCGAGCGTTTGGTTCTCTCGCTCGATCTTGACGCCCTCTTTGGCTTCGACAGCCTGGTGAAGACCGTCCGACCAGCGGCGGCCCTGCATCAGGCGCCCGGTGAAATCGTCCACGATCAGGACCTCGCCGTCCTGAACAACGTAATGGTGATCTCGTTTGTACAGCGTGTGTGCTTTCAAGCGCCTGTTCGACACAATGCAGCAGGTCCATATTTGCCGGATCGTAAAGATTTGAAACGCCAAGCAGCCTTTCTGATTTGGTAACGCCCTGCTCGGTGAGAACGGATGAGTGATTTTTCTCATCCAATAGGTAGTCACCGGTCGTCACCTTGGTTTCCTCGTCCTTGTGGCCCCTTTCGAGCTGCGGGATGATCTCGTTCGCCGTAAAGTACTTATCTGTAGCTTCGTCTGACGCGCCCGAAATGATAAGCGGTGTACGGGCTTCGTCGATCAGGATCGAGTCGACCTCATCAATGATAGTGAAATAATGATCGGGCTGAACAAGCGATTCGACATCGAACTTCATATTATCCCTGAGATAATCGAAACCGAATTCGTTATTGGTACCGTACGTGATGGAGCACGCATAAGCTTCCTTTCGGTCCATGTCGTCCATATCGTTTTGGATACAGCCAACAGTGAGGCCAAGGAATGTATGGATCTTGCCCATCCACTCAGCGTCGCGGGCCGCGAGATAGTCGTTAACCGTAACGACATGGACGCCGCGGCCGGTCAAACCATTTAGGTATGACGGCAGCGTCGCGACAAGCGTTTTACCTTCACCGGTACGCATCTCGGCGATGCGGCCCTGATGAAGGGCGATGCCGCCGATCATCTGAACGTCAAAATGCCGCATTCCGGTAACACGTCGCGAACCTTCGCGAACGGTTGCGAATGCCTCGGGGAGTATCTCTGCCAGGATCGCTTGCTCTGCCTTACGCCGCTCCTCTTTGTCTTCGATCCCTTCGAGGTGATTGGCGATCATCTCTTTGAATTTAGGCGTCTGGGCCTGCAATTCATCATCTGAAAGCGCTTTTATTCTTGATTCCCAGTCGTTGATCTCCTGGATCAACGGTTTAACTTTTTTCAAAAAGACGTCGCTACTCGAGCCAAACATCTTTTTAACCAATTTATCTGCAAAACTATTTACGGCCATGATTTCCTCTGTGGTAAGAGTTACGCGTTTACACGTGAAACGCTCAGCTTATTAGACTGTATCATTGCGTCAATGTACGCAACTCTTACGGGCTTTGAACTTTATAGAAATGGCGAGGTGTGGCTTAAAGTACCTTTGAACTCGCCGCTACGATGCGTCAATCGTAAGCAGCGGGTCGAGACCGGCACGTGGTAAATGCGGAGGAGAAAGGAACCGGGTTACGGGGTCGTGGAAATTGAGAACACTTGTATCTATCGAAAGATCGATCTGCTGACGCCAAATAACTCTATTATTATGTAGGGCAGCGGAAAGGCAGATCGGGCCCGTGGTGTTTACTGATCTGAGAGTCGAAATGAACCGATCCAGAGATTTGGCTATATTCCGGTCTAACTCTAAAGCCTCTTCATTGTCCGCATCAACCGCTAATTTTTTTGGCTTTTTATCTAGCCCGTCACTATGCTCTATCTCATCTTTGACATCAAACTGGCGGGTCATCGCAGCCTGAGCCAAAACCTGCGGTGTGGCGCCGACAAGCACAAGGCCGAGATACACGCCGAGAGTCGCGAGGACTAGGATCGAATTGTGAGGCTTAGTTTTGTTCAATCTTTATTTCTTTGCGGTGCTGTCTTTTGGCCTCACCAGGGAGTCTGAACTCGGCGCCTGCTGTTGGGCCTTTTTTTCCTGTTCCTCTGCCAATTTGCGGTTGATCATCTCCTGGGCCTGAGCCTTAGGCAGATCAAACGTCAATACGACCATATTGCCGTCGGAACTCACGGATGCCGCTTTTAAGAATGCCTGTTCGTCCTCTTTTGTTTGGCTCGAAGCCAGGCCCAACAGAGTGTTTAGCCCGCTGGACGCTGTTTTTGCCTCATTTTCGGAAGGAAGTTCCGAACGAACAATTACCTTTACCGCGGTATCATTTTGCTCCAGAGTGATGACAACACGCTTGGATTTTACCTTCTTCTTATCATCGAGTCGATCCAAATAACCCAACCAGCCGGCATCTCCGATGGCTAGGATCCAGTCCTGGGCAAGCTTGACCATTGCAGGATCGTTAGGGAAATCTTTGTCAACCGGCAGTGGTTTGGGATCCTTAAGGATCACCGTCTTTTTGTCTTTTCCGAGTCCCAGCGTCCCAGCGATGATCACCTTGAACGAGTTAGCGAGCTGTATTTTCTTTTCATCGATCTGTTCAAGTGTGACCTTTGCCTGGTCTTTCAGAGGCCGCTTATTTATGTAGACCCCAAATTTATCTTCCTGGGCACCGTCCACGGGATCTACCGGATTGACCGGATCGACCTTTGTATTAGCATTAGGGTCCTTTTCCGGCGTGCCGTTACCAGCGACCGTATTAGCTCCCGAACCCGGAATACCCGGAATTGAACCGTCCGGATTTGGTGTCGGCGGAGCCACGCGGCCGCCTCGGTTCTTCTTTCGATTCAGGATAGGTGCCGGTATCCCACCAGTCGGATTGCCGGCCGATGGCAAATCTCCGTCGATCACATTCGGATTTGATTTTGGTACAACCGGCGGCGTGTTAAAAAGGCTGTTGCCGGTCGAGGGTCTCGTTATAGGAATACCCGAAGGGATGCCAGGGATGCCCGTACTAAATGCGAGATCATCGACGGAATCATCAACTACCCCAAATTGCTCACCAGGATTTGCGATCTGAAAATATCCGGCCGGATAGGTGAGCGGCGGTGACACCATGTTTGCGTCAATATAGGTAATGTCAGCATCGCCGAGATTCGTCCTTTCATATTCGACGTCTACAACATCACGTTGTGTGCCGAATAACAGGCTGCCGACATAAACCGTATCCAAAACCTTGCAAACGCTGCCGACTAGCGGGCTGTCACAGCCCTTCAGCGTCAATACCGATGTCTGTGCTACAAAAACGAGCGCAGCTATATTCAGTAATGCAGAAATACCAAGTATCGTAGAAATACGGGACGTCAACGCCCAGCTTTTGATCTCGTAACTATGAAAAAGATCGCCGTCTTTAAGCGGGGTCGCGACTGTCTCAAACTCGTATAATGGCTGCTCAAACATATGAAATTAACTATGAGGTTTCCTTTTTTCAGTTAATAATGCGTATCGTAAAAATTAGACGCTTTGCCCGCCGGAAACGTTGCGAAACAAATCACGATTTTAACATCAACATAAACCAATTGGAAAGATTAGACTTTAACTCGATCAAGCTCTAACATCTCGCTTATGTCACGGAATCGCAATAGGGGCCGCGGCCGCGATCGTTCGTCGTCGCGTGGATCGCGACACAAAGGTGAACGAAACGATAAACGCTTTCTTGCAGGCGAAAGTTCCGCCCCACGGCAAGTAATTCCGCAGACGCCGCGGCAGATTCGCGCCGTAGAACGTTTGCTGTCTGGAATCGGTGTTCCGGAGGCCAAACCCTTTAAGCCGGATGCATTTCAGATCGAGGCCTTAGATGCTATCGAAACAGAAGACGTCCTGGTGACCGCCCCAACCGGCAGCGGCAAGACGTGGATCGCCCGCGAAGAGATCCGCCGTTTGCTAAACGCTGGCAAGCGTGCCTGGTACACGACGCCCTTAAAGGCGCTGACAAATTCGAAATACACTGAGTTTTCGATCGAATTCGGGGCTGAGAATGTCGGTATATTAACCGGTGACCGTAAAGAAAACACTGGAGCACCGCTGATCGTCGGCACCACTGAGATCTATCGTAACCAATTGTTTGACGCTTTGCGTGAGGGCGGCGAGGTCGGGACGGATTTTGTGATCCTCGATGAGGCCCATTATCTGTCGGATGAGGAACGCGGGCATGTGTGGGAAGAAGCAATTATTCTGTCGCCGCCGCGGATCCGTCTGCTGCTGTTGTCGGCGACTGTGGGAAGGGCAGACGAATTCGCCGCCTGGATCGAAGAGATCAGGGGCGGCAAGGTGCGTGTCATCAAAGCCGGGCCGCGTCCGGTAGAGCTCCGGGCGGCATATCTGTCGCAAGACCTGCAGTTGTTTCCGCTGCTCGGGGACGACGGCAAATACAACCGCGATCTCGACCAGTTTGCAAAACAACGCTCAAGCGGGTTTCGCAGGCGGCGGCGATAAGCAGAGAAAAAGCCGGGGTCTTCTCAGATCCCGGCTTTGCATCTTTTGCTTTACAAATCTCTTATTTTATTCCGGCGACCAGAACGTCAATGTCCGCCTGAGGAACAAGTACCGAGAGTGAGACATCGGTACCGCTGGTGGTGACCTTGGCACTCTTGACCATCTTGGCATAGACCTTTTGATCGGCCCGCTTTGAACCGCCCAGTATGGCTATACCGACCATCTTTAATCCATCAAGGGTTTCTTTTAACCCGGCGGCTTGTTCCGGCTTGGTTGTCCGGGCCATCATTTGAAGTGATGTCCCCGTGACCGCAATATCCAGCGAGCCTGTCAGGTATTTAATGGAATCGATGTTCTTCCCCAAGCGTGTCGTCGTCCAGCGGAAGCAATCTTGCCATGGCGCCGGGCACTTTGGAGGCAAAGCTCATCACTGCCGTCTCCTTGATAGTCAACAGGTTTGTGAGTTCGGGGCTAACGTGTGTAACAGCGTCGAGCGTTTCACGCACACGCGGCAGCGTGCCGATCGCCAGCGTATTCTGGTCCATCGCTGTGACCGCGATCTCCTTTGAAAACGCTTTCATGACGTGATCGACGCCTGCAGCGATCTTGGAATTTGTAGGCTTTACTGTAGTTTTCTGAACTATGTCTTTTGGCGTAAAGATCAAAACGTTTCGTCCGTTGATCGTTTCTTCGCGACTAGTGCCGTGCGAGGCTATTCGGGCAGCGGCGACGAGCGCACCGGCGTTGATATCGCCGCCGGCCAATACGACCGGTTCATAATCCATCTCGGTAGGTGACACTGCCCTAAAGGCAACACCCACGGCCACCTGGTCAAATTTTCGCAGATCGATACCAGTCCTGTCCTGCATCGAATCGATCCTGGCCATTATCTCGCCGAGCATCGTTGGATTTGCCGACAACACACGCGGCAGGCCATCGCTGAGAAATAGTTTTGAATCAAAAACGGCGATGCCGTCCGATTCCGGCAACAGGCTGACGAGGCGCGTCACCTGGCTCTTTTTCGCTCGTGCAGAACTCGTATCGCCGGCTGCCAAACCAACAACACCTAACAACAACGCAGCGATAAACGACAAGGCGAAAAATCTGGATCTCATAATTAATAAATCTCCGTTAAGATATGGACGCTATTCTAACGATAACAGATGCTCCGAAGTTCGTGAATAGTTTGCTTTAAATCCAAATACACTCACCACGGAGACACAGAGCGCACAGAGAGTATCTGGAAATTGGTTTATTCATAAACATTAAGCCCACCATCAAATGCATATTCGAAAACCTGAATCGAACCTTTTAAATCTCAGTGTTCTCTGTGCCTCCGTGGTGAATATCCGCCTTTACCACCTCGAACTCGAACTTCAGTTCTTTGCCTCGCAATGATGTAGCTTAAATACTGCTCCCAGAATTTACGCAGGAAACGGAGGCCGTAGCTTTTCCGGTCCAGATTCACCAGAAACTCTATCCCCAGTGCCCTCCAAAGGCCCGATAATGAGACGTAACAGTCTATCGGCCTCAACTGAGTGTCAGTGTAGAAATCAAACACCTCGCGGCCGGGCAGGAATGTGTTGAATGTATAAGAGTTGATGTGGTTGCGGTGGGTCGGATCGTTTGCCCAGTCGGGGTTTGTGTAATGCGGCGTCAGCAGCCGAATACGGCCGCCGGGCCGGGTAACGCGGTGGAGTTCGCTGATGAACGCCATTACGTCAGGCACATGCTCCACGACGTGGTTTGAGACGACCAGATCAAATTCATTGTCCGGGAACGGGTATGGCAACTCACCGAGGTCGTGGATAACATCCGCGGCAGTCCGAGGATTATTATCGAGGCCTATCGCGCCTTCGGTTTTATTTGCTCCGCACCCGACATCGAGGATCTTTGTCATCGGAATTAAGGATAGTGAAAAAGTGGAAAAGTGAAAAAGTGGAAAAGTGGAAAAGTGAAAAAGTGGAAGGAAAGTCCTAACCTTACTTTTCCTTTTTGCGCTTCTGACTTAGGTAATAGTGCCAGAGCAGGCGGGCGGCAACAGACCTGTATGGTGTCCACTTTTCGGCCATTTGGATGAATTCATCAGACGCCGGGCGTTTCTCGCCGCCGGTCAGCTTCCGATACGCCTCGTGAAGTGCAATGTCACCCCTGGGCATAACGTCGGCCTGAGCATTGCCATCAGCAGGTATATGTCCGAGGTCCATTCGCCGACGCCTTTGAGTTTGATGAGTTCGGCCTTGACCTCGGCATCGGGCAAATGTTCAAGAGCGTCCAGATCGATCCGGTTCTCAAGAACAGCCTCGGACAAATGCCGTGCATAAGTCGTCTTTTGGCGGCTAAACCCGACCGTTTTTAATTCAGCATCATTTAGCGTAAGCAACGTGGACGGTGTTACATCGCCAAGACGAGCCGCTAGTTTGTCATAACACGCCTTTGCCGACGCCAGCGAAACCTGCTGCTCGAGAATTATCTGCAGCAGCGTGGCAAACCCGGTCGGCCTGTCCCATAGCGGCGGCGTCCCGTGAGTCTTGTGTACATGGGCCAAATGCTCGTCCGCCGCGGACAATTCGCGGCAGATCTTGGCTATATTTGATCTTGTTACCCTTTTGACACTCATCGATCTCAAAGTACAATCCGTCTGATAACTAAAGGGGGAGAATGGGAATACTTTTCGTTTCCGTTGTTGGGCAATTGTCCCAGCAGATCCCTTCACCTTTGAGACGAACCTCGACGGTTACCGCTGCATCTTTGGTTTCCTTTGACGCTTCAACTGTTATTTCGGAGCTGCCCTGGCCATTTATGATCTTTCCTCCTGACACCGTCCACGCATAACCTACGACGCCGACCGAATCGGTCGAAACCATAAACAATACAGTTCCCCCAGGTGAAACCGTGTCTTTCAAGTTTGAGACAACAATTCTTGGGCAATTCAGACACTCGCTGTTGCAGCCAGCGCACTCTTAGACCCAATTGATTCCGATGCCATACCGCGGGTCTTTTTAGACGCATCAACTGCTTTGACCGAAATTCGATATGTACCCGGTTATGCGTTGCTCAAGTCCCAAACTACGCTCGAGCCTTTCCCATTTATCCTGCCGCCTGAGACCGAGTACTACATAAGTGATCCGCCTGTTTTTACTGACTTTCCAGCTTTGCATCTACTGCCACCGTCATCCCCTCCGGACAATCCCGATATTTCGAGTCGTAGCGGCAAGGCAGAAAAAGTCGATTCTTATCCAGGGATAGCTTGAGTGGGTTGGGCACTGATCCGATAGTTGAATGTACGATCTTAACCTCTTCAGAAGCAGAAGTCGGGCAGTTGCACAAGAGGTCTGTCCCGCTGATCTCGACACTCGCAGTCACCGAATCGGACAAGTTATTTAGCGGCCGGACTCCGATCCTATTGGTATTTTTACCAAAGATGATCTCACCATTCGTAACCGTCCAAGCAAACGATCTTCCATATTTTTCAGGTTCAGTAACATGTGCCTCGAAAGTAACAGTCTCACCATCCGCCACGGACGCTTTTGATGCAGAGACCTCTAAAGAAGGGCAGGTGCATCCGAGATCACATTCGGGACATTCCTGAAGCGTAACCGACCTCGTCAAAGTCTGGCCGCCGTTTGAGTTGCCGATCTCTGCCCGGGCTGTGATTGAGTACGATCCTGGTTGAAGTCCCGTCAGGACCCAATCGACATCGGCTCCTTGCCCGACGATGCGTCCGCCCGTTACTTCGTAGGAATACATGATAACTTCGCCTTCTTTGCTCTTTGCTTCGGCTCTGACATGGACCTTTTCGCCATCGAAGGGACATTCAGCATTTGGATTTTTTGAAACGGGACACCATTGATCGATAACCGTTTTGTCGAGGATAAGAGAGACGACATCCGGCGGCGACTTTAAATCCGATGTTGATGGGATAACTAACGACTGTCCAAAGGTGCAGTAATCGCCCGAGCTATCAATATTGCAAATATTAGAAAAACAAAAAAGATCTCTTTTGCATGGTCGTTCTGCCATTCAAGTTCGCGAACATATCCTAGTAGAATATTCTTATTGTACCAACGTTACCACAGTGATGGCACTGCTGATTCGTCGAACTCGATCGTCTCACTATTGGGCAAAATGTGGATGATTCGCTCGACGCCGCGCGCCCGCAGCATCGGGGCCAGCATTCCTACTCGGTGGCAATTGGCACGGGGCTGTTTGTGGTCTGTGAGCGGCCTTGACTCGGAACACATGATAACGGTCCGGGCGTCGGCGGCGATCTCGATTATGCGGCCGATGCCCCATGCGAGGTCTTCGGGTGAGGGATTATTCTTGCCGCCGGTTTCGGGCAGATGTTCGTAGCCGATGCCGTTCTCGCTGAGCAATTCGGCCAGCACAAGGCCGTTGAATTGCGGCCACCTCGACCGGGCAAACGCCCTGACATCAACAACAAACTCGATCTCGTGCTTTTTCAGCAGTGCGAGAAAGTCGGCAAACGGATGACGGCCATGTCCTATTGTGTGAATTATTGAGCCCACATTTATCCTATTTCTTCGATCCTGATCATTATCAGTTCTGACGCAATCCGCAGGGCCTTCAGCCGTCTCGCGATCAGAGTTTTTTGCGATACACCCAGGTTCTTGTTTGTGCTCACTTTCTCGATCTTGCTGATCGTCGAGGAAATAGCCGCAAGGGCCTCTTCGAGTTCCGCTTGAGTGTAATTTTTCGCGTCTTCCATATCGGCTATAGATCCGTTTGTCCGCTCAACACCATCTTTTAGGACTCGTTAACCCGCACGAGAACGATAGGCTGCGTTGTCGGCGGTGCTGGCAAGTCCATGAATGCCTATTCCCGACAGCTGACCGGTTAAAGCATCTTTGTTATCAGTATCTTAGCGTCATCGGGTTCTAAACATTTGTTTCAGCGATATTTACAATTTTTACAGAGATCGAATGTTTTTGTAACTCGAAAATAGTTTTTTTAGACTCTAGAAAAACTATTTTAAGGCTATGACAACTTTTTGGCGGCCGCAAAAACGTACAGGCCTCTAAACTTTTTTTGCAGAGGCTTCAAAAAAAGTTTAAGGCCAAAACAACGTTTTAGGCTCCGCAATAACAGTGGAATGTCTCTACCGGTGTTTTAGAGCCTTGATCGCTCGGTTTAGGGGTTGAAATTTTTGCTTGTGGTGAGATCTTAAGATAGAACGGAGGGCTCGGCCGGATCCTCAGTCAGCCAGAATCTTTCGAAACTTCTCAATATGATCGGTTCGCTGCCAGCTTGCCCAAAGGTCGAGTGCGGCGGCGTAACTTTTGGCACGTTTTTGGACCAATCCGGAAAGTATGTTTGATGATGACCCGCGGTCCGGCGCTGGCGTGGCCGCTTCGGCGTTTTGGTTTTTGCAGCTGCTCGGTCAGGTCGCGGATCCAGACGTCACGATCGTGAACATCGCCGAGATATGACTGTAACTTCGCAGCTTCCTTTGCAAATTGTTTCGCATCATGGCCAAAAACTGGCGAGAACAGATCGGCCGCATAACGGGCTTTTTTGGCGGCGATCCGCAGTTTGTGAAGGCCCTTGCGGTCAAAAGGGTCGTAAATATTGGTGCCCAGCTTCTGCAATTGATCGAGTCGTGTCGTCGATCATGAGGCTTCCGGCCTCAGCGATCGTGCGGGGGCGAAACAGTTCAGGCTGGGTGATCACTGTCTCGACAGCCGACGAAAATCGGTGGGTCAGGTCTGCGGCAGAGGTTTTTGAAAGCGTATGCGAAAGTTTCTGAAACGCCGCGTCGCGGTCCGCCTGTGCCTCAGCTATTTGGTTCCCGAATATCTTCGTCCGAAACGTCTGGATCGCCGTCAGAGGCCATTTTTGTTAGAGGATCTTATATAAACGTCCTTGTCACGAACGTCGCCGAGCTGGTCTGCCAGATGTTTGAGTGTCTTAACGATCCGTTTAAACCGCCCGACATCAGCAATGCCGGCAAAGTCACGGATCAGGCTCCTCAGCCGTCTGATAGCGACCCGCAGATCGTGGACGGCTTTTACTGTACTCAGATCGATGGCCGGGTCGAGATGCTGTATCACTTCATCGAAACGGAGCCGCAAAATGGCCGCGAACCATTCGTGCGGATCGGTGCGGCGATCGACCTCGGGTGCGGGTGCTGCTTTGGCCATTAGAGCCTATTGTAACAGAGGTTTAAGTTGTCGGATCGGTTCGATTGAAGTCCCTTGATCTCATCGACCGAGGCCGGATTTTCGAGTGCCGAGAGGTCGCCAGGGTCCTCGCCGATATAAGCTGAGCGGAGAACGCGGCGCATGACCTTGGCGTTGCGGGTTTTTGGCAGGGCTGAGACGAAATGGACCTTTGACGGGGCGAGGGGTTTGCCCATGTCGCGGGCGACGAGGGCTTTGAGCTCTTGATTGGAACGCCGCCATCTTGGCGGCATCTGCCGGCAGGATGCTGGCGTTTCCTCAAAACACAGAACGCGACCATCGCGGTGCCTTTCATTTCGTCGGGGACGCCGATGACGGCGGCTTCGGTTACAAGCGGATGGGCGACGAGCAGGCTTTCGACCTCGGCGGGGCCGACGCGTTTGCCGGCGACCTTTAGCGTGTCGTCCGAGCGGCCGAGGATGAACCAATGGCCGTCCTTGTCACGCATTGCCCAATCGCCGTGGACCCAGATGTCTTTGAACCGCTGCCAATAGGTCGCGAGATAACGCTCGCGTTCCTGCCAGAATCCGCGGGCCATGCCGATCCAGGGCTGTTTGATGACAAGCTCGCCGACCTCGTTCGGGCCGACAGGGTTGCCTTCCTCATCGAGGATATCGACATCCATCCCCGGACACGGAGCAGGGAACGAGCATGGCTTTTGCGGCAGCAGCATATTGCCCATCAATATGCCGCCCGAGATCTCGGTCCCGCCGCTGTAGTTTATGATCGGCAGTTTGCTATCGCCGACCTTCTCAAACAGCCACCACCACGGAGCCGGGTTCCAGGGTTCGCCGGTTGAGGCGAAGATTCGGAGTGAAGAAAGGTCATGACGTTCGAATGGTGCTCTGAAGCTCCCCTCCTTACGAAGGAGGGGTGTCGGCGTTTCGCCGACGGGGTGGTTCTTTACGTTATCATTGACCACCTCATTCCCCGGCGAAAGAACCACCCCGTCAGCCGCAGCGGCTGCCACCCCTCCTTCGTAAGGAGGGGAGCTTTTGGAGTCCTCAGTTGCCGAAAGTGATCTGATCAGCGTCGGCGAAATACCGAGAACCTCGACCTTGTGCTTTGCACAAAACTCCCACATCCGGTCCGGCTGAGGATAATCTGGAGCCCCGTCATAGATGCAGATCGTCCCGCCGTTTATCAACGCACCATAGATCAGCCACGGCCCCATCATCCAGCCGATGTCCGTGTACCACGATATCCGCGTACCCTTGCCCACATCCGTCCCAAACGCCATATCCTGCGCCGCTTTGATCGGAAAACTGGCGTGCGTGTGAGCAATGCCCTTTGGCTTGCCGGTCGTGCCGGAGGTGTAGAGGATGATGAGCGGGTCCTCGGCGGAGGTTTGTTCAGCTGTGCTTGATCGCTAAAAGCCACCAGCCCTCGGTTTGTTCCATATCTCGAATTTCTATAGCAAATCAACTCGATTCTCGATATGTTGACGATGTTCAATAGAATCCGCTTTATCAGAGATCGGACAGCGATGGTGCTCTGCTAACGAATATGCCTAATCGATCGTCGGCATTTGACAGCCGCCCGTGCGGCCATTGTAAGCGCGTCGAATCGACTTTCCGCGACGTGAAATACCGTAGCAAGTGAATAAGGCCTTCGCTTTAACGGCTTTCATCGGCTGCGATGGCATCAGATGCCGTATCCGGAAAAAACCGGAACCGCAATCGCTCCGATCCTATCGATGGCTAATAAGGGCAACGATGGTTTCAATGATCATCGGAAGATGAATGCCGATCGCATCACCTTTTCTCAAATCCAATGTTCCACGAGCCATATTCGAGCAATCTTCTACCTGCAACTCAGCAGTTCTTTATACGTGAGCGTTGAGCTTTCGGCCTCCTCATCCTCCCAGATCACCGCCGGCTGGTCCTTCATCTCATCCGTCTGCCAGCGGTCGAGGCACATCTCGGTAATATTCAGCCCGCCGCCAGTGCACCATTTTGGGAATTCGATACCGTCCGATGTATCGAGCAGCTTTTCGTATGGCGGGTCGAATTTGATATCGAGAAAACGCAGGACCTCGGCCGTGAACTTCTCGACGTCATTGATCGAATATTGATAAAGCTCATCCCAAGTCGAGACGCCGACCTGTTTCATGAAACGCGTGATCTGTGCCCGTTCGATAACTTCGGGCGAAGGCGTCCAGGCGATCGGCTGGTCTTCGAGAATGTTGGAATCGTTCATACGATGATTTTACCGCAGAGACGCCAAGACGCAGAGGAGCTTGGGAATAAGCAGTAAAAAAATTCAAAACGTACTTTGCGTCTCGGCGTCTCTGCGGTGAAAATTGTCTTATGTCTGAGACCGCTTCGATCCGGCTGCCGAAAGATCTTTTCGCAGGCAAAAACGCCATCGTTACCGGTGCGTCCCGCGGCGTCGGGCGGGCGACCGCTCTGCGGCTTGCAGAGGGCGGGGCGGATGTTGTCGTAAATTATCTCAATAATCACGCTGAGGCCGACGAAACGGTCGGGCTTTGTATGAAAATGGGCGTGAGGTCGATGGCGGTCCAGGGCGATGTTTCCGATTTTTTGGCGGCCAAAGAGATCGCCGACCAGACGGTCGAGAAGTTTGGCTCTATCGACCTGCTTGTTTGCAACGCAGGCGTTTGGGAAGGCTCGCCCATCGACGAAATGTCCGAGGAGACCTGGAACAAGGTCATCAACACAAACCTGAAATCGGCATGGGCGATGACAAAAGCCTGTGTTCCGGCGATGAAAAGGCAGGCATCGGGTGCGATCGTCATGGTCTCGTCAACATCGGGACAGCGGGGCGAGGCAAATTATTCAAATTACTCGGCCAGCAAGGGCGGCCAGATCGCTTTTACAAAAGCACTCGCCAGCGAACTCTGCCCAAAGATCCGCGTCAACGCCGTTGCCCCCGGCTGGATCGAGACCGCGATGGTCCGTCCCGCATTTGAGGACGCGGCGTATAAACAAAGCGTTCATTGATTCGATCCCGCTAAAACGGATCGCCACGACCGACGACATCGCCCTGTCCATTTGCTTCCTGTTATCCGACTGGTCCCGCCACATCACGGGCGAGATCATCAACATCAACGGCGGCGCTGTCTTATGCGGTTAGAATTTTGAACCACAGATGGACACAGATCAACACGGATACGAAGACTGAGGATGCAGGTGTTCTGTCGATTTTAAGATCCGTGTCCATCTGTGTTTATCTGTGGTTAATTTCTTTCTTTCCTTTGCTAACCACGGCCTTTTACCTTAAATTTACAAGTTAATTGTGGGCGAAAATTTATCTCCGACAGTGATGAAATTTGGCGGGACGTCGGTCGGTGACGTTGCGGCTTTTGAGCGCGTTATTCAACGTGATCTCATCGCAGATCGAGCGGCGGCCGGTCGTGGTTGTTTCGGCGATGACGCGGGTAACGGACGCTCTGCTTGCGGCGTTTGATATTGCGAGAAAGGGCGATTTTACCGGCGGGTTTCTCTCGCTCGAGCCGCATTTTGAACGGTACGCTGAGGTTTCGCGGCATTTCATTCCGGCGGGCGGCCCAAACGCGTTTGACGGCGAGCTTGAATTTGCACGCGGCGAGCTTTCTGATCTGCTGATGCGTGTCACGCGACGCTCGCTGCCGCTTGCGATGCTCAAGGACGCGGTCGTTTCGTACGGCGAACAGCTTTCGTCGCGGCTATTGACCGAGGTGCTCAAGGCAAAGGGGATTAACGCCCGTCAGGTCGATGCCCGCCGGCTGATCGTTACCGATGACGAATATGGTGCCGCTCAGCCGATCTGGGAAGAGACCGAGGACCTGGTAAAGCTCGAACTCGAACCGCTCATCGCCGCCGGCGAGGTGCCGATAATGGGCGGCTTTATCGCCGCAAACCGCGGCGGTGAGACAACAACCCTGGGACGCGGCGGTTCCGATTACACCGCGGCACTGATCGCAGCGGCATTGCGGGCGGGTGAATTGCAGATCTGGACCGATGTTACCGGCGTGATGACCTGCGACCCGCGAATATGCTCAGACGCCCGAACGATTCCGGTGCTGTCGTACGAAGAGGCTGCCGAGCTTGCCTACTTCGGTGCCAAGGTGCTTCACCCCAAGACAATAAAACCGGCGGTCGATCATGCCATTCCGGTACGCGTCTGCAACACATTTGAACCGGCCGAGACCGGTACGATGGTGCTGACACGATCCGGTGAGACATCGAACGGCATCAAGTCGATCGCTCACAAAAAAAACATCACCATCCTGCGGATAACCTCAGCCCGCAAGCTCGGCAGCTATGGTTTCATGAGCGCCTTGTTCCAGGTGTTTGAGCGGTATCGAACTGTGATCGATGTGATCTCAACTTCAGAAGTTTCGGTGGCTCTGACTCTCGATAACATAGCGTCGCTCGAACAGATCGTTCCTGAACTCGAACGCCTCGGCGAGGTAAAGGTCGAATCAGGCTATGGCGTCATCTGCGTCGTCGGCGAACGCCTGCGGGAAAGCACCGGCCTCGCGGCAAAGATCTTTTCGACCATCGGCGACGTCAACATCGCCCTCGTCTCGCACGGAGCGTCGAGTGTTAATATTACATTTGTCGTCAAAGAAGATGTTGTGGCCGATGTGATAACGAGACTGCATAAGCAATTCTTTTGATCTTCTCTGTGCTCTCTGTGCCTCTGTGGTGAAACTCTTATGGATCTGTTTGAACTAACGCGATCGCTGATGAACATCCCGTCCGTTTCCGGCGAAGAGGAGGCGGTCGGGTTTTATCTGCGAGATCATCTCGAATCGCTCGGCTGGACGGTCGAACTGCAGCCGGTCTCGGAAACGCAGAACAACGTCATCGCGTATCTGAACGACACGCCGCGCATTTGGCTGTCGACGCATATGGACACGGTGCCGCCCTTTATCCCGCCGACCGAGGATGATGAAAAGATCTATGGCCGCGGGGCGTGCGACGCAAAAGGGATAATCGCCGCACAGATCACCGCCGCGGAGCAGCTGAGGCAAGAAGGTATCGACGACATCGGCCTGCTCTATACGATCGAGGAAGAGCGGGCGTCCACCGGGGCAAAGACCGCTAACAACCATCCGCTCGCGGCAAAATGTGAATACATGATCAACGGTGAGCCGACCGATAACGATCTGGCGATCGGCTCAAAAGGCGCCTTTAGGGCAATGATCCGGACCAAGGGAAAGGCGGCACATTCCGCATATCCGGAACAAGGCGATTCGGCGATCGGGAAACTGCTCGACATTCTCGAAGATGTGCGGCACACCAAATTTCCAAACGACGATTTCTTTGGCGAGACGACCTGCAACATCGCGACCGTCAACGGCGGCGTTGCCCTGAATGTCATTCCGCCAAACGCCGAGGCGGGGCTGCTTATTCGCCTGACGACCCCAATGGAACCGATCCGCGACGCGTTGGATAAGCCTTATCCGTGACCGAGGCGAGCTTGAGATCATGTCATACAGCCTGCCGGTCAAGATGCTTGCTCTCGAGGGTTTCACGCAAAAGGTCGTCCGGTTCACGACCGATATCCCCCATCTCGGCAACTGGGGCCAACCCCTTGCTCCTCGGCCCGGGCTCGATCCTTGTGGCACATACGAAGGATGAGTTTGTTCTGAAGAAGGATCTGCAGGAAGCGGTCGGGTTATACGTCGAACTGGTTAAGAGGTTATTAAACGCAGAGATCGCAAAGGACGCAGAGACTTAAAAGACGACGTAACTCTGCGTTCTTTGCGCACTCTGCGTTAAAATTTGCCTATGAATATCGCACTGATCGGCTACGGAGCGATGGGGAAACTCATCAGAACGCTCGCTGAGGAAAAGGGAGACGAGATCGCCGTCGTTATTGACGACGCTGATGCTGAGCTGTCATCGGTTGATCTTTCTGAAAAGTTGAAAGGCAGCGATGTTGCTATCGATTTCACTGTCGCCGGTGCCGTGAGGCGAAATGTTGAGGCCTGCGTTCTCGCCGGCGTTCCTTTGGTTGAAGGGACTACAGGTTGGAACAGTGAGCGTGACGATATAGAACGGCTGGTCGGCGACGGCAATGGTGCGATGGTCTTTGGTGCAAATTTCTCGATAGGTGTTAACCTCTTTTACCGCATCGCCGAACACGCCGCCGCGTTGATCTCAAAATTCCCCGAATATGAGGCGTTTATCGAGGAACAGCATCATTCCCGCAAAATAGACGCCCCGAGCGGCACGGCGTTAAAGCTCAAAGATATAGTCTCGGATCACATAAAACAGGACTTCAGCGTCTCGGCGACCCGAGCCGGCAATATTCCCGGTACGCATAGAGTCGGTTTTGACGGTCCCGCCGATCAGATACTGCTCGAACACACGGCCCGTTCACGCGAGGGATTTGCTGTCGGGAGCATTGCTGGCCGCGGATTGGATCGTCGGAAAGAAGGGTTTCTACGAATTCACGCAGATAATGGACGAGATCTGTCGAAGACCGGAGATCGAATGGTATGAGATCGCCAGTGGGAAGATCGATAACGCATGTTTCTAGGAAAAAAACGAGGCTGAATTCGACTAGAACCTGAACGCTCATTTCGAAAAACATTGGTCTGATTCAAGTGAAAATACGTTAGCGTTGTTTTGAAAAAATAGCAGATTTTATGAAAACATGCTCGTTTTTCGAAAACTGAGATAAGCATTATTTTCTGAAAAACATACTCGAGATATTTATGAAAAATGATGCAGTTATTTTCGCAAAATAAGTCGATACTTTTTGAGGAAAACATGTCTAGTTTTGTTAGAAAACATGTCAGCTATTTTCGAAAAATGTGATGCAGATTATTGAGAAAACATAATTAGCCTTTTTTTGAAAAATTAACTTTTCTGAAAAACATGACAGGTTTTGTGAAAAAATGACATCGTTTTTCAAGAATGTGTCTGTATTTATCTGAATTCATGAGTGTTTATCTGCTGATTAATGATCCGTTTGTATGAAACCTCGCGTAAAGATCTGCTGCATTGCGAATGAAAAAGAGGCGGCCGATGCGATAGCGTTCGGCGCGTCGGCGATCGGGCTGGTTGGGGAGATGCCGTCGGGCCCGGGGCCGATCTCTGATGAGGAGATCTTTAGGATCGCCAAAACGGTTCCGCCGCCGATCGCGACTTTCCTGCTTACAAGCCAGCAAACCGCCCGGGGTATTATCGATCACCATCACCGCACAAAAACCAATACCATTCAGATCGTTGACGAACTCGAGGGGCGCGATTACGCAACGATCAGGGCGGAGCTGCCAAATGTAAAACTCGTTCAGGTCATCCATGTAACTGGCGACAGTTCGGTCGACGAGGCGGCCGAGATCGCGGAGTATGTCGATGCGATCTTGCTCGACAGCGGTAATCCGACGCTCGCGGTCAAGGAACTCGGCGGGACCGGACGGCGGCATGATTGGCGATTGAGCCGCAGGATCGTCGAGACATGCGGCAAGCCGGTCTTCCTGGCAGGCGGATTGAATGCAGATAATGTCCGCGAGGCGATAGAGACCGTTCAGCCTTTTGGGCTTGATCTCTGCTCAGGTGTGAGGACCGACGGGAAACTGGATCTAATTAAACTCGAGAAATTTTTCAACGCCGTGCATCGATAAAATCAGATGGATCGAGCCAGCCTTTTCGCTGGGTCAGGTAACCAGGCCCGGGCTCGTCCCACATCGGACAGTCGGCGGACCTGATCTCAAGATGAAGATGGCACGGATATCTGCCGTTGGCGTTGCCCACCTTGCCTATTTGTTCACGCATTTTGACCTCGCCATCTGCTCTTAAGATCTCCAACAGGTGCCCGTATAGCGATCGTACTTTCTCGCCGGACGGCAGGGTGTGTTCGACGATGACCACATTGCCCCAACCCGGTCCGGCATCGTGGGCAAACGTGATCACGCCGTTAGCGACCGCATAAACAGGTTCGCCGCAATCGGTGTTTCCACCCGTATTCTTATTCCAGTCCTCGCCAAGATGATCGTTTTCGCCGAAATCCTGTGCGTTGTACCATTCGTCGCCGTCCTTGGCCTGCGTCACGACGCCAGTCTTACCCACCGGATACGCAAATTTGTCCGCGTCCACCACGGCTTGACCCGGGGCCGCAGGCATACGAGGAGGCTCAACTTTGGCACATGCAAAGCAGAGGATCGACAAACTCAGGGTCAGGCAGCGCTTTGTGGATATCATAAATACCGGGGACCTATTTTTGTAACTTCAACGCTGATAAGAATATACTTAACCCAATTTTATTGGCAATATTTCTTTACCTATGACGATAAAACTTGACTGGATGCGTGGTTGTGCGACGGCACTTGTGACGCCATTTCGCAAAGATGGTTCGGTTGACGAAGAGTGTTTTTCAAAGCTCGCCGAGCGGCAAATAAAGAATGGCGTAAAGCTGCTTGTCCCGTGCGGTACGACGGGCGAGAGTGCGACGATGAGCGAGGCCGAGCGGCTGAATGTGATCAGGCTTGCCGTATTGGCGGCAAAGAAACACAAAGCTCACGTCATTGCCGGAACCGGCAGCAATAACACTGCGGCGACGATCGATTTCACGCGAAAAGCACGCGAGGCCGGTGCCGATGCGGCTTTGATCGTTGCTCCATATTACAACCGGCCGACGCAGGATGGGATGTTTGCCCATTTCTCAGAGATCGCCAAGAGCGTGAAAGGGTTTCCGATCATGCTCTACAACGTGCCCGCGCGTACCTCGTCTAACATTTCGGCTGAAACGACGCTTAAACTTGCCGCAAAACACGAGAATATTGTCGCGACCAAAGAGGCGTCCGGGAATTACTCGCAGGTGATGCATATCCTGCAAGACCGGCCAAAGAACTTCAAGGTTTTTTCCGGAGACGATTCGTCTTCGCTGCCGCTGATCGTTCTCGGTGCTGACGGCCTTGTCTCGGTCTGTGCGAACGAGATCCCAAAAGAGACATCAAAAATGATCGAGCATGCCCTCAACGGCTCGTTCCATTTTGCACGCAAGATCCAGTACAAGATCCTGGCTCTGATGGAGGCAAATTTTATCGAATCATCGCCCGCTCCGTGCAAATTTGTGATGAAAGAGATGGGGCTGTGCGAAGAAAATATCCGGCTGCCGCTCGTCCCGGTAACGGCGGCTGCGAAAATAAAGTTAAAAGAAGCGATGAAAACAGCGGGGATCTGATCAGAACGGTTCGGGTTATGGATTTTGACGATCTAAAAAGGCCAGGCGGGACATCAGGCGGCGTCATCGAGTTTTTTATAGGACTTGCGATGGCGATCTCCGGTGCATATATGCTGATCAGCCGCGTCATTGTTACCAGCGGATTTTGGAACTGGGGCGGTTACAATTCGTTCGGCTTGTCGCTCGTCCCGCTCGTTTTTGGTATCGCATTTGTCTTTTTTAACGGCAAGTCCATCGTTGGCTGGATACTCATTTTTATAAGCATCATTTTTATCGCCTCGGGGATATTGATGAATCTGCAGATATATTTTCAGCCGACGAGCCTCTTTAACACCGTGATCATGCTGATCTTGTTTGCCGGCGGTATCGGTTTGATCGGCCGGGCGGTTGTCTCGCACTGATGTGGCCGCTCGCGGCTGTACAATAATAGATAATCAAAAAAAGAATGACCCTATTGAAGGAACAAATTACCGGATTGTTTGCTAAGAGCGAGTTTACTGCCGATGATCGCGAGATCTACGAGACGTTCAAAACCGCGCTCCGCCGGGGCGAGATCCGCTCGGCGGAAAAGGACGCGGAAGGGAATTGGCATGCGAACACCTGGGTGAAGCAGGGAATTTTGCTTGGCTTTCGGATGGGCAAGATGGTCGAGATGTCAAAGCCGACCGAGACGCTGCAGTTCTTTGATAAGGATACATTCCCGCTGAGGCCGATGACTCTGGATGACGGTATAAGGATCGTTATGGGCGGTTCTGCGATCCGTGACGGATGCTATGTTGCTCCGAGCGTGGTGGTGGTGCCGCCTGCGTATATTAACGTGGGAGCTTATGTTGACGAGGGGACGATGGTCGATTCGCACGCGCTGGTCGGCAGCTGCGCGCAGATCGGCAAACGGGTCCATCTGTCAGCCGCGGCACAGATCGGCGGTGTGCTTGAACCTGTCGGTGCGGTGCCTGTGATCATTGAGGACGATGTGCTTGTCGGCGGCAACACGGGGGTTTACGAGGGGACGATCGTTCGCGAGCGTGCGGTGCTGGCATCCGGAGTGATCCTGACCCGTTCGACGCCGGTGTTTGATCTGCCAAACAGTACGATCATCAAATCTGACGGCGACAAGCCGCTCGAGATCCCTGCCGGAGCAGTCGTTGTTCAGGGCTCGCGTGCCATCACCAGCGGATTTGGCAAAGAATCGGGCCTTTCGATCTATTGCCCGATCATTGTTAAATATCGCGACGAGAAAACCGACGCATCTACTAAACTCGAGGACTATCTGAGATAACCTGACGATCTCACCAATTCCATATGCATTCGGACGGGCCTGACGGCCATTTAACCGAACGGGCCCATCAGGCCATGATCGATAACGGCTTTGAGCCTGAGTTTCCGGCGCCGATGTCGCGGCATCAGCTTAGGCAAATAACGGGCGGCAGCGAACCGACGCCTGATCCTCGATGAAAAGATCTTCGAGATCTCTGCTTTGGTCGTCGATCGACAACGCCAGTTCGCGAGACCTTGATCAGATCGAATTTGCCGAGGCAGCTGCCGAATGGGGATATTCGCGTGCTTGTCGGTATCGCCGATGTTGATTCGGTCGTTCAAAAAGGACTCGCCTATCGACCAGCACGCCGAGATAAATACCGTCACCATTTACACCGAGAGCAAGATCTTTCCCATGCTGCCTGAGGAACTCTCGACGGATAGCACATCCTTAAATCAAGGACGTCGACCGACGAGGCGATCGTTGCCGACATGATCGTAAAGGAAAACGGCGATGTTCCTGAGAGCACATTTTATCGGGCGATCGGTCCGAAACCAGGCAAAACTTGTCCTATGAAGAGTATCGGCCCCTGGCTCGACGGCAAGGCAGGTGTTCCGCAAGAGGTCGCGGATCTGCCGGGGCTCGTGAACAAATCGAGCTGCAGCAGCAGGCGGCGGTCCGATTGCAGCGAATACCGGAACCGCGAAAGGAGCGCTTGGAGTTTGAGTCGATCCAGTCGGCAGCGGTTGTCGAGGACGGCAAGCATAAAAGGCATAAGATCGGTCGAACCGAACGCCGCCCGCAAACTGATCGAAAATTTATGGTCGCGGCAAATGTCGAGATGGCCGAGTTTTTGGAGAATCATCGCGCCGCTATCGCATTCGCCGTGTGGTTAGGATGCCGGAACGTTGGGAGGGGATCAGGAAGATCGCGTCTGATTTCGGCGAGCAGCTTCCTGACGCAGCCCGATCAGCCGGCCTTGCCGCTTTTTTGGCAAAACGCCGTGCGGCAGACCCTGACCATTTCCCGGACCTTTCGCTCTCGATCATCAAACTCATCGGCAGCGGCGAATATGTTGTCCAACGTGCACGGCGAGGACGCGGGCGGGCATTTTGGTTTGGCGGTCAATGATTATTCGCACTCGACTGCACCAAATCGGCGGTTTACCGATATTGTCGTCCAACGGCTTGTTAAGGCTGTGATCGACGGGCAAGCCTTCGCCATATACCGGAGAAGAACTCGACGCGATCGCCGACCACGCCAACGAACAGGAACGTGCCGCCCGGAAGGTCGAGCGCAAAATGCGAAAGATCGTCGCGGCAACCGTTATGCAGCGGCATATCGGCGAACATTTTGACGCTATCGTCACCGGCGACACATCGGCGGGCGTTTTTGCCCGCATCCTGCGTCCGCCGGTCGACGGCCGCATCGTCCGCGGCGAGGAGCATCTGGATGTGGGCGAAAAGGTCAATGTCCGGCTGCTTTCGGCCAACCCGCACAACGGCTTTATCGACTTTGCGGCTAATTAATAACGTACCGCTTATGTTTTACGAACACCCTGAATTGTCTAAGATGAATTGCATATGAGGAATACGAATAATGGACGCAACAGCCGAAAACGAAACAGACACTAAACATCGCTAAAGGACAGGATCACCGGCCTCGGCCAAAAAATCATTGGCGAGATCGAGGAGTTTGCCGGCGTGATAAACGCCGATCCGCTGGCTCAGGAAGAAGGCGAATTTAATGTCGAGGTCGGCACGGTTCGTGAGGAACTCGAGGAAACGGATGCTGAAGACGAAGAAAGAAACGATGATGCCTGTTAGAAAATGCCTAAGAGTTTGTGTTGCCGCAAGCGGTTACGGGGCTGCAGCCGACGCTCATCCGACAGTTTTTTGAACGGGCGCTGCCGGGAAGCATTAATTTTGGACTCGGTGAGCCTGATCTGCCGACGCCCGCATTTTTTGCGTGAAGAGGCCGCCCGCGTCGCCATCGATGAACAGAATGGCTACACGTCTCATCCCGGGCATTCCGGCCCTCCGGACAAAGATCGCCGAACAATATCCGCATTTAAATTTGGCAATGACCGATGTTGTTGTTACCTGCGGTTCGCAGGAGGCAATGACAGCGGCGGTAATGTCGCTGGTCGACAGAGGCGATGATGTACTGCTGCCAAACCCGAGTTTTCCGGCCTATGACGCCTGCGTAAGGATCGCCGAGGGGAATCCGGTCTATTACCGTCTGCCTGCGGACAAGGATTTTGCATTCGATATAGATGAATTCAGAACGGGCCTGACGCCCGAATACAAAGGCGGCGGTCGTCATCAGCCCTTCGAACCCGACCGGAAAGATCTTGACTGCCGACGATCTGCAGCAGATCGCCGATGTTCTTGAAAGAACGGGCATTTATCTGATCACTGACGAGATCTACAGCGATCTTTATTTTGGCGAACGGCCGCATTCGGCTTCGGAATTTTACGATAAGACGATCATCGTCAGCGGCCTGTCAAAAAGCCTGAGTATGACCGGCTGGCGTCTTGGGTTGGGCGGCAAGTTCGCAGTGCGATATTGTGAACGCGATCCAGATCCTGCACGGGTTCCTGACTGTTTGCACGTCGGCGATCACCCAAAAAGCAGCTCTGCTCGGCTGGACGGTTGAAGCAGAGGCCGCCAAGCAGCATGCCCGTGACATCTATAAGCAACGCGGCGATTTCATGGTCGCCCTTCTCGCCAAAGAACTCGGCCTGCACGCCACGGCCCCCGAAGGTGCGTTCTACACAATGCTCGATGTCCGCTCGCTTGGTGACGATATCGAGATCGCCGAAAAATGCCTGCAGAACCGCGTCATCACTGTCCCCGGCGTTGCATTTGGCACTGAAGCCAAAGGTTTCTTGCGGATCTCGTTCTGTAATACGGAAGAGAAGATGATCGAGGGTGTGAAGAGGATGAAGGACGCTCTTAATTTGATAACGCCCTGCAGGTTCAAGGAGTTGAAACTAGGAACGGGACTCTGAATGTGCTTTACCGATCCTGAATTGATCGATCCTACAGTTCACTGTTTCGCGGTCGAGGTTTCATTTGTAGAAGGCTTGATTCCCATACGAAGGTCGGAGCAGCGACGGTACACTCCAGTTGGGTGTACGTAAATGCCCTCATTGCGGCGTTATCATTAGTATCTCCCAGCATACATCCTATCACGTCTTTCTAAACCTGAAGGCGATGAGGTTTTGGAGTCTCTGATTTACAGCCGGGGTCCGATTAAAACGAGGGTTTCTGAGTATTTATCAGAAACAAACTCGACGGTGACATTCGGAGCAAAAAGAAATTATTAAGATTTCCTTGAATTGGTGCTTTCGAACATGGTTGTCACCTTTTCACGGGCCTTAGATTTTTACTCGTAAGTTCCCGCTTCATCATGCGTCAACTATACTCAAATCATTTTCTGAGCAAGATATCCCGTTGGGTACTTGGGGGCTGGTACGGTTGGGAAGCGGTTTGGCCAGGTGCCCGAGAGGCATCCGCAGTTTGAGATTACGGACGTTGGCGGTCTGACCGCTCGACATGGCAAAGTATATGCTGAAGCTTGTGCGTGGAAGTTGGCGGGTTCTATGCCGGCGGGCGTTCGGGATATTGTGGTGCAGCCGATCGAACCGCCGCTCGAGTGTGACATTGTTTTTTCGAGCCTGCCGTCATCGGTGGGATCGTTCGCTGTGCAGGGTTCAACTTTCCGTTGACCGTACTCGCCGGCCACCTTCCTGCCGCCCGCTCACGTAGACGGTTCTGACAGGAGTGTTTAACACTTCTCGCTTCTTCAGGGTGACCGCCGGTATTGACGCTTATAACGGTGGTAGAACCATTTTATTGCCCGTAGAAAGACTTCCAAGAGGAGAAAGCCTCTATATTGTTATTCCAATCTCTAAAATAGAAATAAAATGATTTAATTAGAAATATAGCGGCTTCTTACTGTAAGAAGTCTTTATATCAGCAATAAAACCGCTCTACCAGTAATAAAACGCTCTACCGGCAATAAAACGGCTCTACCGGTAATAAAATCTTTCCCAAACGGTGAAACCCAGTAAACACCGCGATTCGCATTTTACAAACGGCACGATCACAGTCCCGGAAAAGTGTTAAACACAATGCGGTTTGCGGCTCTGCCGCTCTATTTGAGGAAAAGCTATGCTTTTCCGACACTATAAATAATAACCCTGCGACTACTCCGCCGATCTCCACTTGATCTGTTTGTGGTCGGTTTTTAGCGGCTCGTTTTCTAATGATCGGCCATGCCATTGTCGCGAAATCGAATAGAGATATCCGTCCGCCTGTTCTTGTTGGCGAACGTCGGAATGTTGATGGCTACCGGGACGGCTTATTGGCGAACAGGATGGTCTCGTTGGCATAGAAAAAGGGTTTGTGGCGATAGAAAAATGCTTCGATGGCCTGCGGAATGGTTTTGCTCGCGTGCGGGTGGTGCAGGTTGGCGAACGGAATGTATTTGTTGGCGTACAAAATGTTTTTTGCGTCAAAGATGTCATTTCTCTGGCGAAAAAAACCATTTAATTGGCGAACAAAATGGCTTTTTCGCCAAGGCACCCCAAATCAGGTCAATTTACCCATTTTTTTCGCCAATAAAATCATTTTATTGCACAAAAAAGGGAGCCTGTATGCCAACAAAGACCTCGGCATGCGCAACAAAACGTTTTTTATGCAAATTTTATGATTTCTTTCGCCAACAAAATCATTTTTTTGTCACACAAAATGAACTTTATCGGCAGATACAAGGTTCGTCAAACACATAAACGCCAGTAAATACCGTGATTCACGTCTCGCCGTCCACTATGGCGGGCAAGTAGACGAACAACGATTCGCCATTCCACACCTCCGTGCCCTCTGTGACTCTGTGGTGAATCTCTGAACCCCCGGTTGGGATCGCAAATCGCAAGCCAGGCACCGATACCCAACTCTTAGATTCGATCGACAACAACTCGGATGCGAAATTCACGCATGAGAACAAATATGATTTTGCCGGCAGATTGGTGTATAACTACGTCGGAACGAGTATTGCGGGTCATCCGTTCAGGCAGACAATGGAGTACAACGCCTTTAATAACTTGACGGAACGCTGGGCTCAGACATACGAGATCACCCCTGCACCGGATTTTGAGGCGACTTATGAAAATAATCGCGAGACATAGAGCACCGGCACCTCAGACACTTATGACCTGGCGGGTAATGTGACTGTCAGCACCAACGCAGGTGTCGACACAAAGCTTACTTGCAAGAGCCCTTTGAAGTTCCGCGTCAGGAGGACAAAGGGATCACGGCAGCCTTGATGAGATTGTCAAGGATTTCGTCACGGAAAAAATGGCGGCCAGAGCCGTTTGGCGATCAGCGAAGTGATCAACGTATGATCCGGCGACGGATGGCAAGGAGAAATAATGAACATTAATTCGATATTTCAATAAAAGGCTGCTTTAAGATTCATTTGCTTGTTTGTGCTCTCTTATAATGGTTCTTAGTCGATTGGGGCTTGGAGCTCAGAAAACAATATAATTGATGAATTAATTCTGAAAATTCGAACGTTTAGTTTCTAACCCTCAAAAGATTCTGTAAGAAACGCAGGATAAAAAGGATGATGATCGATCATGGTTAAATTTTTGACCGACAATTGGGTTGTTGTAATCATCTTACTCGAACTGGTTCGAAATGTTATCCGCTCAGAAAGCGTGAGTATAACGTCAATTTCCTAAAGCGGCCGTAGATGGGGGTTTCTCAACAGGCTACATTTTTCGGAGTTACGAGCAAATTGCTTCTTAGAGACGGTGATCTTTAAAGCTAAAATTCTCCATGCAAATCCGAAAGGCACGGTATTATGTTTTGAAATAGACGCCAAGCAGTAAACGAGACGTAGGAATTTAGTGGGGTGAACGAAATTAGATTGAATTAAGATGAGCCTAGAGGACGATGGTTTGGCCGCTAATCTTGCGATTTGCAGGTGACGAAAGAACAGGCCGAGACCGCTCCTCTTTCCAGTTGCCGCCAGGCACATACGGCGTATCACACTGAATCCTGATTTGCAGTGAGTTCGACGAATTGTATTGCATTACTACCAAGAAAGGCGGTGAGACGACCTTTGATGGTGACGGTCGGGCGGTCAAGCGTTCGGATCTGACCAAGTCTTACATCAGCGGCCAATGGGAAGCGGAGTGGAACCGGACTAACTCCTATTGCATCTATTCATCTGTAACGGACCAGAAGATAACTGATGTGGCCCAGGACGGTACCTTTAGTTTAATGCATGTCTATATGGGCGGCTCGATCATTGCCGAACAGAGTGACGCCGATCCCGAATTTAAGGTCAACGACCCTGTCACCGGAAGTATGTGGAAAACGACTAACGTCCGCTCTACGCTACCGGGAAACCGAGAAGTTTTGCCATGAAACACGTGAAGCCAACTTGTCCCGCAACGAAATGAGTTCCGGGCCTATGTCGTCAATCTGGCCGATCTGATCCTTATCAAGCCGAATCGCCAATCAGGCAACTACTTTCCTTTTCCCCATCGCTCATTTAAACTCAAGGTTCGTTTTATATGAGTAAAAAATATCGTGTTGGGATACTTGGGGCGACGGGTACGGTTGGGCAGCGGTTTTGTCAGTTGCTTGAGGGGCATCCGCAGTTTGAGATAACGGCGTTGGCGGCATCGGACCGTTCGACGGGGAAGACCTATGCCGAGGCTTGTGCGTGGAAACTGGCGGGTTCGATGCCGGCTGGCGTTCGGGATATTGTGGTACAGCCGATCGAGCCGCCGCTCGAGTGTGATCTTGTGTTTTCGAGCCTGCCGTCGTCGGTTGCCAGGGAAACTGAGGAAGCGTTTGCCCGCGCGGGTTTTCCGGTGATAAGCAATTCGTCGAGCTATCGGATGGACGAGGACGTGCCGCTGCTGATCCCTGAGATCAATTACGACCATCTCGGTTTGATAGATAAGCAGCGTGAGAATCGCGGATTTACAAAGGGGTTTATCGCCACAAATCCAAATTGCGCGGTGACGAGCTTTGCACCGCCGCTCGCTGCGCTGCATCAGAAATTTGGTGTCGATTCGGTGATCGTTACGACATTTCAGGCAGTGTCGGGTGCCGGTTACCCGGGCGTGGCGTCGCTGGACATCATGGACAACGTCATCCCATACATCGCCGGCGAAGAGCCAAAGGTCGAGACCGAGGCGCAAAAGATCCTCGGCACCTTTAGCGACGGGTCCATCGTTAAGGCCGATTTTCCGGTGTCGGCACAATGCTTTCGCGTCAATGTGATCGACGGCCACATGGTCTCGGTCCGGGTGGATCTGAAAAAAACCGCGACGCTCGAAGAGGTTATCGACGCGATGAAAACATTCCCCTCGCTCGACCTGCATTCTTCGCCAAAACGATTCATCGATGTCACTGACGAGCCGTCGCGGCCGCAGACACGACTCGACCGGGATAAAGGCAACGGCATGTCGGTAAGCGTCGGACGCATATTCCCGGATAACATCTACGATTACCGGTTTGTCGCTCTCAGCCACAACACCGTTCGCGGTGCGGCCGGCGGGGCGATATTGAATGCTGAGCTTTTGGTAAATAGGGGGATAATTAGTTAGTCGCAGGTGCTGACAGATTCATGGCAGACGGGTCCGGTTTAACTATCTCCAAAAAGGTTCTCGTGGTTGTTGCGGTCCTAGCCCTGGCCTCACTCTTACTATTCTTAATATTCTCTGCTTTCCATATTTTACTCCTCGTTTTCGCCTCTGTACTGCTGGCCATTTTTTTGTGTGGGCTTGCCGATCTCTTAGGCCGGTTCATCCCCGCTGATCAAAAATGGCTTGTTCTGTTGGTTCTGTTCCTGATCGCTGTATTTATAGCAGGGGCGTTAAGTTTGCTGGCCCCGCATGTTGCAGATCAACTCCATGATCTCAGAGAGAAGCTGCCAGAGTCTGCCCGATCGGCCGGCGTCTACATTTCTCAATTCGGCTGGGGACAGGCGATCATGTCCGACCTTCCTTCCATAGACGATATCGGGGAGCAGATAAGCACGACCGGAATGATCAAACAGGTGGGCGGTATGTTCTCGACCACGGCCGGTGTGGTGACGGGTCTTTTAGTGATGGTCCTGTTGGCGGTTTATTTCGCACTGGAGCCAGCCTATTACATTAGTGGGATCAAACGCCTGGTCCCGATCAATAGGCGGGAACGGGCCGGCGAGGTTATGGAGGAGATCAGACGTATACTGACATGGTGGCTGATAGGTAAGGCGTGTTCGATGTTCGTTGTCGGTCTGCTGACGTGGTTGGGGTTGACTCTGCTGGGAATACCACTTGCTCTGACGCTGGCGCTGCTGGCGGGGCTGCTGTCATTCGTTCCGAATTTCGGCCCGATTGCAGCCGCTATCCCTGCCGTACTTCTCGCATTTGTGAATAGCCCTAAGAGCGCATTGTATGTGATATTGCTTTATTTGGGCGTTCAGTTTCTCGAATCCAATATCATCACACCGATGATCCAACGAAACACTATAAAGCTGCCACCTGGGCTGACTATGACCTTTCAGCTGATGCTCGGGTTGCTGGTCGGCACGTTGGGGTTAGTGTTGGCAACACCGCTCCTCGCGGTGATTCTGGTAGTTGTGCAAATGATCTATATTCAAGATCTACTCGGCGATGGGGAAATGACGACACTTACTGGAACGAGTGACGATAGTTAATATTTCTTATGATCGCACGATAGATATTTACCGATAATATTTATGATTGCCGCTTTTCCGCGTTAAGCCACAGCAAGGTTCTCGGAGTCGAGGGACGTGGAGCTTTGGTGAAAAAGAGATGATCTTAGAACAGAACAGTTTGTCGATATTACGATCTTCTCAACAGGTCTTTAGCAGTTTGCAGATCACGTGCCCTTTCTCTGTGTTCAGGCGACTCGGCCACAAGTTTTTCGAGGATCGGTATCGCCTGATCCAGATTTGAGGCGGTGTTCACGCCCAAGCCCGCCAGACGGAGATGACAGACAGCTTTGTCGTGGCGAAATTCGCTATTTTTTTCGTCCTTAAGATTGATCGATTCTGATTCGCTTAACGCCTTTTCAAATATCTGTCTGGCCTCGGCTTTATTTCCTGACTTTGCAACAGCGTCTGCAAGACGGATACGGGTAAATGAGATCTGCCGTTGGATCGATAGGTTATTAGCGTCCGTTTTGGCAACTTCTTCATAAAGCGAGATGCCCTTTTTAAGAAATGGAATTGCCTCTAATGGCTTTCCGCTGTCATAGATCGTCCATCCGATCTCAAGATAACAATCAGCGAGTGAGTTGATCTCAGCCCCGTTCGACTTGTCTGTTTCATAGATCGCTTGCTGCATATCGAGAGCGGTCTGTTGGTGTCGGCGACCCTCTTCGAAACGCTGCAAATGCCGCAGAGCGGTGCCTTTCCAAAGTTCCGAGATCACCAGGTTGCGTTGATTTCCGATGTTATTTCTATCAGCATTCCAGATCTCTGTGTCGATCTGCAGCGATTCGGAAAAATCCACGAGTGCCTCATCCAGGCGGCCCAATTCGAGCTTTGCGTAGCCCGTATAAGATTCGTAAACGCTAATGTTGCGCCGCGAATCGGGCCCCTCGGGGTTTTCGGCCGCGATCTCTTTCGCTATCGCGACCGCCTTTTCATAATTTTCAAGTGATATCGAGATAGAACCGGAACGCAAAATGCCCTGACCGAGCCTGGAGTAAACGCGGGCAAGTTCACGTTTGACGCTTATATTATTACGATCTTGCAGCTCAGCCGACTTTATCGCCGCAACTGCGTTGTCATAATTTGCAAGTGCCGTCGTTGTGTCGCCGGCCGTGACAGACAGATCTGCGATCTTAAGATAGCTGCTCGTTAGCCTAAGCGCGTATTGCAACTCGTTTGGGTGAACGGCAGCAAGCTGCTGCCGGATGACGAGAGCTTTATGTTGGTTTGCCAATGCCGCCGCAGTATTGCCCGTGCCCGTGCCGAAATATTTTACCTGAACGTCCCCGACCTTTTCATATGCGGATGCAAGTTCTGCCTGCAGGCCCTGATCGCTGCCGGCCTCGGCGGCAAGTTTATCGAGATACTCTATCGCCCGGGTTACGAGCAGTTCGCGAGCCTTTATGGGGCTCTCGTCAATTTTTTCATTTACCTCGAAGATGAGGGAATTGGCAAGTGTTCGAACGTCGTTAAAGCGGCGTTCGGCCTTGTCACGCTCAATATTCGCACGCCTGGCCTGAAGGGTCGTGGCAGTGATCCCACCGATCAGGATCAACAGGGCAAGAGCCGCCGCTCCCGCGACAAGTGGATTTCGCCGGACAAATTTACCTGCCCGGTAACGCCAGGTGTCCTGTCGGGCTCGAACCGGCTGACCCTTAAGATATAGCCGGATGTCATCAGAAAATTGAACTACAGACATGTAACGCCTGTCAGGCTCTTTGTTCAGTGCTTTAAGGATGATATTGTCCAGATCGCCGCGAAGCTGGGAACGGGCGAAAGGAAGTTGTGGCATTGCAGGCGTCGAGACCTCAGCTTTTTTTGGAAGAGATGATGGCCGGGCTGGGTCGGACTGTGTCACCGTCTCAACGATCTTCCCAAAGCTTTTGCCGGCAAACGAAAAAGGACGCATTCCGGTCAAGAGCTCATACAAGATCACGCCAAGCGAGTAAACATCAGTGGCAGTTGTTAGATTTTCGCCCCGGATCTGTTCCGGTGAAGCGTATTCCGGCGTGAAGGCAAAATGCTGAGTGGCGGTCTCGTCGCTAATGTCGGTTTTAAGCAATTTCGCTATCCCGAAATCGAGCAGCTTTGGAACACCCTCGGCACTAACAAGAATATTCGTGGGTTTTAGGTCGCGATGGATAACGAGGTTCTGATGAGCGAATGAAACCGCCCCGCAGATCGTGCAAAACAGATCAAGCCTCTCGTTAAGACTGAGATCCCGGCTGCGGGCATAATCCACAACCGATTCGCCGTTAACGTATTCCATCACGAAATACGGCAGCCGTTCGTCAGTTGTGCCGCCGTCGATGAGACGGGCAATGTTGGCATGATCGAGCGATGCCAATATTTGACGTTCACTGACAAATCGCCGCAGGATCGAGTCAGAGCCCATACCGCTCTTTATCAGTTTGAGAGCGACCTTTTGCTGAAATTCGCCGTCCGAGCGTTCGGCGAGGAAAACCGTGCCCATTCCGCCGGCCCCTAGTTCCGAAATGATCGTGTATCTGCCAATTTGCTTCCCAATGAATGAGGGGCTTTCGCCGGCCGATCCGTTTTCCGTAACTATCGAAAAGGCCGATCTTTCGAACGGATCTATCTCTGTCCCTTCGTTTGCGAGCAGAGATTCAACCTCGCGGATCTGCTCGTTATCGCTGCATGCTCCTTTTAGAAACTCTTGGCGCCCGTCGGGCGCTATTTCCAGAGCTTGCTCGAGAATTGGCTTGATAGTTTTCCAGTTTTCCGGCGTCATTAGTGATATATGGAGATAAGACGCTCAATCCAACATTCGGTGGAGCAGCAATTTAGCGGTTGACCATTCACGCTTTACGGTAGCCGCGGAAATGCCCATGACCTCGCCGATCTCTTCGACGGTCAGGCCGCCAAAGAATTTCATTTCGACGATTCGGGCCTGCCGCTCGTCCAGAAGTTCGAGTTTTGACAGGGCTTCGTCAACGGCAATGATGTCGAGATCTTTTCTATTTGTAAAACCGATCGAGGCATCCAGAGCGATCTGCGTTTTGAATTCTCCACCACGTTTTTGACGGTTCCTGCCCCGTGCATATTCGATCAGGATCTCGCGCATCAGCCGCGCCGAAACGCCAAAGAAATGTGCCCTGTTCTCCCATGCGATCTCTTTCTGTCCGAGCAGCCGAATATATGCCTCGTGAACCAACGCCGTCGGCTGCAGGGTGTGATTACCCCGCTCCTGGTTCAGATAGCTGTTCGCAAGACGGCGAAGCTCGTCATAAACCAGCGGCAACAGCTCATCGAGCGTGTCCCTGCCGCCATCACGCAGCTTTTGCAGGAAATGGGTTATAGGCTTGTCATTCATTTACATCTACATCTCAACCACCCAAGGGTGTGGCCATCACAAGTTACCTGCACATTTTTTTTCAAAATTCGAAATTATTTTGATCCCGCTTTTGGCTTTTTGTCGCATTAGTCTGAAGCGAAAAAATATAGCCACATTCGGAGGAGTCCTTATACCACCGAATCGTAGGGGAAAGGAGTAAAGGTAATAATGAATAAATCGTACTACTTGTTGGGGTTGGCTGCTACCGTGTTGATCGGATTGTTTTGGTTTTTTGATGCGGGAGGAAATGTGGTTTCGGCCCGTGACCGGACGAGGTCTGAATTAGTCGCCGCAGCTCCGGCGCAGACATTTGGCAATTACCCAACAACAGCAGATGGTCTGAACAACATTATTTCTATTTTCACGTTGGATCCAACAGATCTTACTCTAAGAATATGGAAAGAGCACGCAGCGAACTCCGGCGGTGCCCTTCCGATGATAGGTACGCCGATCTGCGGAGGTGCGCCCTCCGGGATGGTCGCATGGTATCCGGGCGAGGGCAATGCCAGCGATGTACAAGGGCCGACGTTTGAAAACGGGACTCTTGTTAACGGCGCCACATTTACGGCCGGCAAGGTTGAACAGGCATTCAGTTTTGACGGAACAAACGATTATGTCGCGGTTCCCCATGCTGCGATCCTGAATATTCCGGGAGATCTGACAATAGAAGGATGGATCAACCCGCAGGTCACAGCAGGTTTTCACGGCATTGTCTCAAAACGGAGTCTGGATAATCTACTCGCCGAATATCTCCTCTCAGTGTCCAATGGGAAACTGAGTTTCGCTTCACGAAACGGCGGCGGATTTGTCGAGTCCTTTTCGACTGCAACCATTCCGACCAATACTTTTACACATGTAGCGGCGACGATCGTCGGGACCACTCTAAGACTCTATATCAATGGAGCTCTCGATTCGACTCATTCGACAGTAGCGCGGCCGGTAACAACCGGCAGATTGACCTTTGGTGCGGCTGAGGTCACGTCGTGTGGTGCATGCGACTTTTGGCAAGGCGTGATCGATGAAGTGTCGATCTACGACCGAGGCACTGTCCGATATAGAGATCGCCGGCATTAACAATGCAGACAGCGCCGGCAAATGCCGCACTTGTACCCCCGCACCAAGCGGAATACAAAATTGGTATCAAGCTGAAAACAACGCAACGGATCTCATCGGCGGCGTCAACGGTATCGAGAACGGCGGCCTTACGTACGCTCCGGGAAGAGTTGATCAAGGCATTCAACCTTGACGGTATCGACGACCATATTACCGCCGGTACGACGGTTGGCAATTTTGGAACGTCAGACTTTACCGTCGAGATGTGGGTCAAAACGACGAGCGCCCGGCAGGAATCGATAGTTAGTAAGCGAACGTGCGGCGTCGGAAACGGGATCTCTCTACTCGATATCCGCCATTTTCCAAATGGTACCGTGCTGGCTGAGTTTTCCGGTAGCGATACTATATTTAATAGTCTAACAAGCACAACATCGATCACGAATGGAGCCTTTCACCACATCGCTGTTCGCCGGGCGGGAAGCAATTTTGAGCTTTACATTGATGGAACCCTCGAGGCTTCGTCAGCCGCCGCCGGGGGCGTCGATCTTACAAATGGTGCGACTTTCGACATTGGAGCACTCGGCTGCAATGGTGTGGATGCAACCATGCCGTTTACAGGCGTTATTGATGAGGTTTCGCTATACAACGCGGCGGTGCCGGCGGCCGGCATCCTGGGCATCTACAACGCTGGTTCGGCGGGTAAATGCTTGACCGGCCCGAGTCATACATTAATGGTCGTATCCACCGCCGGTGGTTCTATTACTACTCCGTCGGGTGGTTCCGTAGATGTCGAAGAGGGTGCGACCACGCCGATCGTGGCAGCGGCCGACGGGGGTTACTCGTTTACCGGATGGACGATCGAGTCCGGCACCGGAACAATGATCACGAATACGGCGAGCCTTAGTACGACCGCGACAATGGGCACGACAGATGCGACCGTGCAGGCGAATTTTGTGATCGACACCTACACTATCACGGCGTCGGCCGGATCGAATGGCTCGATCACTCCGTCAGGAATGGCCACCATAAACAGCGGGGCCGATCAGGCATATACGATCACAGCCGACAGCGGATTTCACATTGCTGACGTTCTGGTCGACGGTGTGAGCAACGCGGGAGCGATAAGCTCGGGCAGCTACACGTTTACCAACGTGACGGCCAACCACACGATCGCAGCGAGTTTTGCCCTTGATGTGTGCACCACACCGCCGACGGGTATGGCGGCGTGGTACAAGGGCGAGGGTAATGCGTGATGATGTTTTCGGAAACAACGGGACATTGCAGGGAAGCGCAACAACAACGACAGGCAAGGTGAACCAGGCGTTCGATCTCAACGGTAACGCGGGCACCTATGTACATCTTGCCACCAACGCGAACCTGTC
Source organism: Blastocatellia bacterium (assembly GCA_963834975.1). Taxonomy (GTDB): domain Bacteria; phylum Acidobacteriota; class Blastocatellia; order Pyrinomonadales; family Pyrinomonadaceae; genus OLB17. The sequence goes on along the minus strand of CAWIDZ010000009.1, from coordinate 367,558 downwards.
AGTTCAGGATTTCACGATCGATGCCTGGGTCAAACGCTCAAACGCCTCGATGGCGACAAATAATGGCGTTGCCACGGGTGGGCGAGCAGGCGTCTTTGCACAGGATACCAATGGTTATGGTTTCGGCATATTCGATGACGGTAGACTGGATCTCACCAAAATAGGGGTCAGCGAAGTCGTTTCGTCGGCTCTCATCGTTGCGGATACAAACTATCACCATATCGCCGTAACAAAATCAGGATCGACCGTTATCTTTTATTTAGATGGCGTAGCGGAGACCGTTGCGCCGTATAACGCAGTCTTTTCTTTCAACGCAAACGGTACTGACATTGGCCGATTCGCATCGGGCGGCGGCGAATTTTTCGGCCAGATCGATGAGGTCGAGTTTTTCGATCGCGCCCTGACGGGAACCGAGGTCCAGGGTATCTATAACGCCAGCACGGCGGGCATTTGCGACTTTACGTGCTACGCTCCTCCGACCGAGATGCGGGCCTGGTTCAAGGGCCAGGGCGACGCGAATGATGTTTTTGGTAATAACGGTACTTTCGAGGGTGATGCCAATGCCACCGCGATCGGCAGGGTCGGGCAGGCATTTAGCTTTGACGGCAACGGCGACGCGGTTCAGACGGCTCCGGCTACGGTCGGTGGAGGGCTGCCGACATCGATCGATGCGTGGGTCAAGCCACAGTTGCGGAGCGATGGCACAGATTTCCCGACCAATGCGGTCAGCATTGATTTTCCGTTAGAGCACGGTCATGGATTTGGTGCCAACGTATGGTCGGGCGGGTCACAGCTCACGATCGAGTACAACAACGGGTTCCGCACGGTTCCGGGCGTCAGTTTCGATGCTGGACGGTGGTACCATATCGCTGTCGTGTATTCGACGGGCAATGCTAAGACCTATGTCGACGGCGCACTTGTAGATGATTTTAATTTCTCACAGGGCGTCCTGAACGCGGCCACACCGATACGTATCGGCAAACATAACGACGATGCTGGAACGTACGGCACCCGACGTTTCTTCAAGGGCGAGATAGACGAGGTCGAGGTTTTTGCCAAAGCTCTTTCGGCTGCAGAGATCCTAGGCATTTACACGGCAAGTCCGGCGGGTAAATGTCCGCTGCCGACATACACGCTGACGGTCAATGCCGGGACGGGCGGAGGGACGACCCCGTCCGGGGCGACGACGGTTTCGCGCGACGTGCCGACGCCTATTTTGGCGACGCCGTCCGTCGGGTACGCTTTTGTTAACTGGACCGTACCTGTAGGCTCGGCGACATTCGCGAACGCTAACCTCGCGAGCACCACGGTGGCGATCGGAACAGATGCGACCATCCAGGCGAACTTTGCGATCAACACCTACACACTTACCTACACTGCCGGTGCAAACGGCATGATCTCAGGTACCTCGCCGCAGACCGTCAACTATGGTGCAAGCGGTACAGCCGTTACGGCCGTTCCAAATGCCGGTTACCATTTTGTCAACTGGAGCGATTCGTCAACGAGCAATCCTCGAACGGATATGAACGTGATGGGAGACATCACAGTGATGGCGAACTTTGCAGTGGATGTCTGTACGGCGCCGCCCGCAGGTATGATCTCGTGGTACCCGGCTGATGGCGACGCCGGTGATATCTTTGGTGCGAATAACGGAACAGCGGTTGGCGACGTCTCGTATGTCGCGGGCAAGGTCGGGCAGGCATTCAGTTTTGACGGCGACGGTGATTACATCACTATCCCGGATTCCGCCAGCCTTCACCCCACAGACCTCACGATCGATGGATGGTTCAGGTTCAATCACGACAATGGCGTGCAGGTATTGGTTGCCAAAAATGCAGGCGTCAGTCAAGGCGAATCATTTATTATGTTCAAGGAACCGGGCAATTTGGGGGCGGCCTTGGGTGGACCGTTTGGTTTTGGAACTATTATTAGGGCCCCCTTGACACCGACCGCCGGCACTTGGTACCACCTCACCTACACATTCAATGATGCAGCAGATACTCAAACTCTGTACATAGACGGAGAATTAGCGGCGACGGGTGTGCAGACAACCTCAATGGAGTTTGATTCTAAGCCATTGACCCTTGGGGCTGAATATGAGAATAACGTGCTAAGTTACTTCTTCTCAGGTTCGATGGATGAGGTCGAGATCTTTGGCCGTGATATTGATGCCTCGGAAGTTGCGGCCTTGTACAACGCCGGAGCGGCCGGCAAATGTAAGTTCTATCACACTCTAACGTTGAACTCGGTCAATGGTACGGTCACGCAGCTTCCAAACCGTGCTCAGTACCTAGACGGTTCAACTGTCGACTTAACGGCAACCCCGGATATGGGTTACAGCTTTGTCGACTGGACCGGGGCCGTGACGAATGTGAATTCGAACCCGACCACCGTCGTGATGACCGCGGACAAGACGGTCACTGCGAACTTTGCCGATCTGACCCCGCCGGCGGCACCGTTCATAACCGGCAGCACGCCGACGTCACCAAACGCGAGTACGACTCCGACAATAAATGGTTCTGCCGAGGCAAACAGTACTATCACGCTCTATAAGTCATCAAACTGCACAGGCGCGGTCGCCGGCACAGGTACGGCGACAGGCGGTACTTTTGCGATCGGGACAACGGTTGGGCCGAACGCGACCACAACGTTCACCGCTACGGCGACGGACGCAGCGAGCAATGTCTCGCCGTGTTCCGGCCCCGTTCTCATATCAGAACGTAATTACTTACACGATCGATGCATCTGCCGGGTCTAACGGCTCTATCAGTCCGTCAGGAATGATCTCTGTCATCAGCGGCGCCAACCAGGCGTTCACGATCACGGCGAATGCAAATTACCATATCGCGGATGTGTTGGTTGACGGTATGAGCGACGCCGGAGCTATATCGACCGGCAGTTACACATTTACAAACGTGACGATGGATCACACGATCTCGGCGACATTTGCCATAAACGAGTTCACGCTCACGCTAAACGGCACTAATGGCAGCATCGATGCGTCACCCGCACCAAACGGCATGAGTGGCAAATATCTATATGGTACCGTTGTCAGCCTGCATCCTGATCCGGCGAATGGTTATTATTTCACCGGCTTTACGGGTGCCTGCACCGCGGCTAACCCGTTCTGCACGGTCACGATAGACGCTGACAAGACGGTTACAGCCTCATTTGACACGGCAGCCGACTTTGACGCGGTACGCGACTTTAATGGTGTGACAAACACTGGGGGTCGAAATTGGCAGTATGGGTACTCCGAAGTTGATGGCTCGGGCTTTAACAGCTATACCGGCCCGGTTGACGCTCTCGGCGGCGGCCTGAGATCTTATCCCTATGCACCCGCCGACATGGCCGTCGCCCAGAACACGACCGGTGCGGACTTCGACTATAACATCTGTACCCGCCAACAGGCGGACGTGTTGGCCATGTACCCCGGTAGTGATGGCCGTAAGACGGTTGTCCGGTGGACAGCCCCGGCGAGCGGTGCCTACCAGATAACCGGCCGTTTCCAGAATATTGACACTACTTCGACCGATGTGTCAGTAGTAAAAGGCTCGGCCATCGGCAGCCCGCTGTTCACCGACACGGTGTTTGGCGGAGCATGTCGGAATCTGAATATTGTTAAGAACTTCTCGGTGGCGGTCATTGCCACCGCCGGCGACACGATCGATTTCCGCGTCGGTGACGGCGGCAACGGATTTCCGTTTGACGGCACCGGCCTGGCTGCAACTGTCACCCCGATCGGGCAGCAGGTTCTGACCGTCAGCCATAATGCGGCCGGCAGCATCACCAGCGATCCGACAGGCATCGACTGCGGTCCAACGTGCTCGGCCGGGTTTGATTACGGCACCGAGGTCACGCTGACGGCAACTGCCGATGTGGGCTACCACTTTGTAAGCTGGGGCGACGACTGCGCTGGCTTTATGACACCGGCCTGTACGCTGACGATGGACGGGTCTAAAACAGCCTCGGCAACGTTTGCGATCAACACCTACACACTGACCTACACTGCCGGTGCAAACGGCATGGTATCAGGAACTTCGCCGCAAACTGTCAACTATGGTGCAAGCGGTACGGCGGTAACGGCCGTTCCGAATGCCGGATATCACTTTGTGAATTGGAGCGATGCTTCAACTCAAAATCCGCGTACGGACACAAACGTCATGGCAAATGTGTCTGTCACCGCCAACTTTGCCCTTGACGTCTGCTCCACGCCTCCGGCGGGGATGGTCGCCTGGTACCCGGGCGAAACGGACGCGACGGATATCTTTGGGCCGAACAACGGTACGGAGTTTGGCGGTACAACGCATCCGGCGGGACGCGTAGGCCAAGCGTTTGGCTTTGACGGAAGCGGACAGCGCGTTTCTGCAACTGACAACCCATCTCTAAACAGCACGACCGGAACCTGGAATTACTGGTTCAGGACTACGCAGAGCGGCGTTAACGCGGGCATCATCGGCAAGAGTCTGGGCTTCGATTCGCTGCTCGGCCTTACCTTCTTCCTCAGGACAGATGGCAAGTTAGAAGCGTTCATTAGCAATAATGCTCCGGGAGCCAACCTGGTCTCGACGGGCGTCGTAAATGACGGAAACTGGCATCTCGCAGCGATGACCTTCTCGCAGGGCGGGTCGATGATCCTATATGTCGACGGCCAACCGGTCGACACCGACGTCACACCCGCGTTCACGTTTGCGGGCGGCAGCGAACTGCGTATCGGCAGGCTCGTTGACACTTTCTGGAGCTCATTCGCCGGTGAGGTGGACGAGGTCCAGATCTACAACAGCGTGCTGACAGCGGGCGATATAGCCGCGATATATGACGCAGGCTCGGCCGGCAATTGCCAGGTCTATCACACTCTGACGACGGCCGCGAACCCGATGGCGGGCGGAAGCGTGACACAGTTACCGAACCGGCCTATGGACCAGCACCTCGACGGTGCGACGGTGCAGTTGACGGCGGTTTCGAACCCGGGCTACTCGTTCACGAGCTGGACGGGCGACGTTACCAACACGGCCGTCAACCCGACGACCATCGTCATGGCCGATGACGAGACGGTAACAGCAAACTTCGCGACTGATACTTACACAGTGGGCGGCACGGTCAGCGGACTTAACGGCTCGGGTCTGACCTTACAGAACAATCTCGGGAATGACCTGCCGATCATCGGCAACGGTCCATTTACGTTCTCAACCCCACTTGCCGACGGTGGTATTTACAATGTCACCGTTTCGGCCCAACCTTTCGGTCCGCCGCAGACATGTTCGGTCATGGGCGGCTCGGGCAACATCAACGGAACGGACGTGACAAACGTTGCGGTCACTTGCGTTAATACATACACGCTGACCTATACGCCGGGCTCCAATGGCACCATCAGCGGAACCACGCCGCAAATGGTCAATCATGGTGCAAGCGGTACAGCGGTCACGGCGGTCCCGAACCCGGGCTATACGTTTAACCAGTGGAGTGACGGCAACACCAACGCTTCACGCACGGACATGAATGTAATGGCGAGTGCGACCTATACGGCGAGCTTTACTGCGATCGAATACACGTTGAACATAACCCCTGCCGGCAACGGTTCAGGTAGTGTCAATAGAGCATTGGTTACTGTTGCCCTGCCTACATATCACTATGGCGATATGGTGGAGCTGACGGCCGTGCCTGACATGGGATCAACGTTTGCCGGATTTACGGGTGATTTCTCAGGCGGCAGCCCGTTGACCATAACGATAACCGGCAACACGAACATTACAGCGACGTTTAACCTGCTCACCTACTCGTTGAATTATATAGCGGGTCCGGGCGGTACAATTTCCGGCAACACGATGCAGACCGTCAACTATGGCGAAGACGGCACGGCTGTGATGGCAGTTCCTGATGCCGGTTATCTGTTCGTCGACTGGACGCCGGGCAATTCGGCGAGTGCTTCGAGGACCGATATGAACGTGATGGCGAACGCGACCTATACCGCCAACTTCACTCCGAATGACGTCACCTTTAACGCTACGGGCAATTTGGCCTCCGGCACGTACAACAATGTCGTTATCAATGGCCCCGCGGTCGTGACGATGTTGGGTAATGTGGTCATTAACGGCTGCATTAACCGTAAACGACGGCGGCACGCTCAAGTTTGGTGATTTCGTCATCACCGGCACAGGCTGCTTCAACGCAACCAGCGGTTCGACCATGTATATCGGCTCGGACAACGGCGGCGTCTGGAAGACGACAAATACGGGAGCGGTCCAGGTCAGCGGAATGCGTACATTCAGCACCGTTGCCTCGTATGTCTTTGACGGAATGGGCAACGGCCCGACCGGCGACGCTCTGCTGCCGGCGGTACAGAACCTGACCATCAATAACTCCGGTGGGGCAGGGAACAATACGGTCATCGGCAACCCGGGCCAGGTGGTCAACGGAACGCTCGATGTAGAGGCCGGTGTCTATGAGAGCCACAGCGACTATGTGGACGTGATCATCGGTATGGCCGGTACACTCTCGCTGACCAATGACATCACTGTCAGCGGCAACTGGACAAACAATGGCGGTACGCTGATGGCAAATGGTTTTGGTGTCACCTTTGACGGGGGCACCGACCAGACGGTCTCGGGCAATACGACGTTCTTTAACTTTACCAAGTCAGCCGCGGCAGCCCAGACGATGAACTTTGCAAACGGATCGACGACGACCGTTAGCAACAACTTTGTGGTAACGGGTGCGGCGGGCAACCTGCTTTCGCTGGTGTCTACGTTGCCGGGAATGCATGGAATGTCGTCGTTCCGGCGATGCACACTGCCGACTATGTTGACGCTATGGACAGCGATGCGGTTTCGGCCAGCAATAAATGCGACGTAACTCGGTTGACAGCCCGGCCAATGTGAACTGGAACTTCGTCGCGGCAACGCCAACGGCAACAGCAACTTCGACTCCGTCGGAGACAGCTACCTCGACACCGACCGCCTCAACCGCAACGGCAACCGCGACCGCTACAGCGACCGCAACGCCACTGTACCTCCAACGCCTGATCCGGGATGTGTGACCATTTCAACGGTCGCCGGTTCGACCGCCTATACGGACACGGACATTCTTGTACCAGTCAATGTCACCGAGACCATAGGTAAAGGCATCGTGTCGGTCGACTTCTCATTCCAATATGACTCGACTGTGCTCGTACCTGTCTACCAGTCCGGATCGATCGTAATGACGAGTGCCGGAACATTGAATACAACGCAGTGGATGACGGCGGCTAATCAGGTCGCAGATCCAGTGCCTGGGACGGGACGCATCCTGGTCGGTATGTTTGATAATGCCGAACCAGGCCCGATCACACATCCGCTCGAGGGTGCAGGTACGCTCGTCTATATCAAGATGCACGTTATCGGCAATGTCGGCGATATGACACCGCTGACGCTCGGAGCGTTACCCGGCAACGTGATCTTTAACGGAGGGGACGTTTGTCACAATGCTACGTCCGGTGACCTCACCATAATCACAAGGCCGACGACGACAGTGGTCACGGCCACGCCAAATCCGTCCACGTATGGCGACAGTGTGACGTTTACCGCCACCGTTTCGGCAACGCCACTGCCAAACGTGGACGGCGGGACCGTTACATTCTATGACGGCGGTACCTGTGCGATGCCGGGAACGCTGTTGTCAGGGCCGACGATGCTTGACGGCATGTATCAGGCGTCTTTCATGACCTCGACGCTGTTCGCCGGCAGCCATACGATAGTTGCCTGCTACAGCGGTACGCCAAGCTATGACCCGAGTGAGGGAAGCGTGGTTCAGGTCGTCGGCCAGCGTCCGATCACGGTAACTGCCAATGCCGGTCAGATGAAGGTGTTTGGCACCGCTGATCCTGTATTCACATACACGGTGACAGGTGGTCCGCTTCAGGGCGGCGATATGTTCACCGGCGCACTTAGCCGCATCGGCGGCGAGGCTGTCGGGTTCTATCCGATAACTATCGGCACCCTTGCGATCAGCGACGGCAACGGCGGCATGAATTATATGCTGACGTTCAACTCAAATGATTTCGAGATCAAGAGAGCAAACACGACGACGACGATCGATTGCTCACCTGGCTCGTTTGTGTACACGGGGGCACCGATCGAGCCTTGCATGGTGACGGTAACGCGTGAGGATGACCCGATGGCGATCCTCTACGGACCGGCACCACTCAGCCCTGGTGACTATATAAACAACACGGCGGTTGGTACGGCGACGGCGAGTTACACATTTGCCCAAACGGCAAGTTACAACATGTCGAGTGATACCGAGATGTTCCTGATCACCTCGGGTTCTATCGCGGGTATGGTTCGATACTATCTGCCGGTACCGACAGCGAGCCCGAGCCCGGGAGTAACACCTAAACCGGTACCGGGAGTGCTGTTAAGTGCGGTCCCCTCGCCGACTCCGGGTTCACCGGCAACATCGGGTTCGACCAATGCGGGCGGCATATACAACCTGACAAACTTCGGTATCGGTGCCTATACAGTGACTCCGTCCAAGACGAAGCAAAGCTGTCTGGTGACGAACGGCATATTCGCCGATGATGCATCAATGGTCTCGCAGCATGTGGTCGGATTGATCACACTGTCGCCTGAGCGGGTCGCCGCGGGTAAGGTAGCCGGCCTCGGAACGCTCTCGTCGTTCGACGCCGCATTGATCGCCCAAAAGGTGGTCGGCATCTGCAGCACAGGTGTCGCGGGTGAATGGCGGTTTACACCGACGTCGATCCCGTACACTAGTGTCCTGACGGATTATCTGGATCAGAACTACAGTGCCTACCTCATGGGTGATGTCAACGGCGATTGGAACAACCTTGGCCCCAACCGCCCGGCGATGATCGCATCGACCGGATCTAAGGATGCGGTGAAGGCCTCGATCCCCGTCAGGTTTGATGCTGCTGCGGGTACTGAGATCAGAGTGCCGATCACTATCGACAACCTGGCCGGTAAGGCAATGACTTCGTATCAATTTGATATTGCCTACGACCCGGATGTTCTCGAACCAGCAACGATAGCGGCTCAGATCGCGGACACTATGGGCGACGGCCTGTCGGTTGTATCAAATGCTCCGGAACCCGGGCTGTTAAAGGTAGCGGTTTACGGTGCAATACCTGTCAGTGGTGACGGTGTTTATGCCAACCTGATCTTTAAGGTTGTTGGAGCTGCCGGAACTGAGTCTGAGATCAGGATCACTGACTTCAGATTCAACGACGGTACGGACGAGGCTATCGCGGCCGGCGGCACGCTGGTGGTAACATCATCGGCCAACGGCTCGGTCCTCACCGGCAGATTGTTGACCGCGTTTGGCAAGCCGGTGGCAGATACCACGGTCGTTCTCGCCGGCACAACCGGCCGGGCGCGTACCGCGACGTCTGACAGTGCGGGGCAGTTCCACTTCGGAGCTCTCACACGCGGCGGATCATATACTCTCAGCGTGAGGTCGAACATATTTGTGTTCTCGCCTCTGCCTGTGAACATCATTGACGACCTTACGACCCTGGATATGATCGCCAACCCTTAAGCTTATATCAGGGTTAGAGATCAGATCCATGTTAATTTCGTTCGGTCGATTGGGGGCCGTCTGGATTGATTTTCCAGATGGCCCCTTCTTTTCTTTTTATTTTGGCTAAATTAGACTATCTAGGTAAATGATAGAACGATACACATTGCCCGAGATGGGCGCCGTTTGGTCGCAGCAGAATAAGTTTCAGAAGTGGCTCGACGTCGAGATCGCTGTCTGCGAGGTTCATGCTGAGGATGGGACAATTCCGGCGGACGCGCTCGCCGAAATTAAAGCGAAGGCAGCATTTACCGTCGAACGCATAGGCGAGATCGAGAAGACGACTGATCATGACGTGATCGCCTTTACGACTAACCTCGCTGAGAACATCGGCGATGCGTCACGGTTTGTACACTACGGGCTAACCTCTAGTGACGTCGTCGATACTGCAAACGCGTTGCTGCTCAGAGAGGCGTGCGACATTTTACTAAGAAAGCTTGACGGCCTTCTCACCGTGCTTAAGCGGCGTGCGTTTGAATTCAAAGATACCGCGGCAGATAGGCCGCACACACGGGATCCACGCGGAACCGACATCGTTCGGTTTAGTGTGGGCGTTGTGGTACTCGGAAACGCTTAGAAACAAGGAACGACTTCAGAAGGCCAGAGAACGGGTCGCTACGGGGAAGATCAGCGGAGCGGTTGGTGCGTTTGCCCATCTTTCGCCTGATGTGGAGGAACGGGTCTGCAAAAAGCTGGGCCTTGCGGCTGCCGATGTTTCGACGCAGGTGATCCAGCGTGACCGCTATGCAGAGTATCTTTGCACATTGGCGATCATAGCTTCGACCCTTGAAAAAATCGCGCTGCAGGTCAGGCATTGGCAGCGAACAGAGGTCCGTGAGGCTCAGGAAGCGTTCAAAGCGGGACAGAAAGGCTCGTCGGCGATGCCGCATAAACGCAACCCAATACTCTCTGAGCGTATCTGCGGCATGGCTCGCACAGTCCGTGCCAATTCGATCGTGGGACTCGAGAATGTTGCCCTTTGGCATGAACGCGATATCTCGCATTCCTCGGCCGAGCGTATCGTCCTGCCGGATTCGTCGGCGACGCTGGATTATATCCTCGCTAAAACTACTAGTTTGCTCGATACGCTCGTCGTTTACCCTGAGAACATGCTCAAAAACCTCGGCCTGACGCACGGGCTGGTGTTCAGCGGCCAGCTTTTGTTGGCTCTCACGCAAAAAGGCGTTTCGCGTGAAGAGGCGTATGTCTGGGCTCAGAGGAATGCGATGAAGGTGTGGGACGAGGGTGGTGAATTTGAAGAATTGATAAAGAAAGACGCGGACATCGCTTCTCACCTTTCGGCCGAAGAAATTGCCCGCGTTTTTGACCTAAGACATTACCTTCGCAATGTCGATACGGTTTTTGACCGAGTGTTTGGTTAGTTTGACCAATTATCAGCCATATTGCCGATGACCGGAAGTTTGTAGATCTCGCCCTGAAAGGCTTTGATGCATGAGATTATAACCGCTGCAAGGAGCCCTAAACCATAAACGCCCAAAATGAGGAATCCCAGGAATCCCAAACTTGGCATGTTAATAGCGCTTGGTGCCGACAACTATGATCATCGTAATGATCCAGACACCGATATAGCCGACGATTGCCGCGCCAAGAAGCAATAGTGACTGAAACGCGTGAAAGCGTGCCAATTTATTGGTTTTGTCGGTAGCGATAATGATGATGCTCATGATCAGGTTTACTGCGCAAACAGGTATGTATGCGAGTCCTGCGGCAACATTCGGGTCTAGTCCAAGAGCGGATTTACCATCAGATGGATTTTCCATATGTGAATTGATCTCCTTAAAGGCTTTTAATTTAGAATTGAAAACTGTGACGAAATTTAGGTGAAAATCTATCATAAGACTTTGATAAATACAAGAAACTGCGGCAGAATCTACAATTTATTTCGGAGCGTTAAATGAAAGCTTTAGTTTATGTGACCTTAAAGCCAAGTGTACTGGACCCCCAGGGCAAGGCGATCCACCATTCGGCCGAACTTCTTGGCTACGAAAACATTACGGATATACGGCAGGGAAAATATTTTGAGATCACTCTCGCCGATTCGGTTACAGAGCTCGAGGCCCGGCGGCTGGCGGACAGTTTCTCTAAAGATGTATTGGCAAATCCCGTGATCGAAGATTGCAAAGTCGAGGTACTGCATTGAAGTTTGGAGTAGTAGTTTTTCCGGGCTCGAATTGCGATCACGACGCATATCATGTCGTGTCCAAGCATGTCGGCCAGCCGGTCGAGTTTGTTTGGCATCAGGAAACAGATCTGACCGGCTTTGATGCGTTGATCGTGCCGGGCGGATTTTCGTACGGTGATTACCTGCGTGCAGGAGCCCTGGCAAAATTTTCGCCGGTGATGACAGCGATCAAAGAATTTGCGTCGGCCGGAAAATTTGTCTTTGGCATCTGCAACGGCTTTCAGATACTTTGTGAGAGCGGCCTTTTGCCCGGGGCTCTGATCCGTAACCGCAGCCTTCATTTCATTTGCAAGCACGTCAATCTGCGGCTCGAGAACCCTAACACGCCGTTTACGTCTGAGGTCGAACCGGCAAAATTGCTTTCGATCCCTATTGCCCATGCAGAGGGTAATTACATCTGCGACGACGACACCTTCAACCAATTAGAAGAAAACGGCCAGATCGTATTCAGATATTGCGACGCAAACGGCGAGATCACCGATGACGCCAATCCCAATGGTGCCCGGTCAAATATCGCCGGCATCTGCAACCAGGACAGAAATGTTATGGGGATGATGCCGCACCCCGAACGCGCTTGCGAGGAACTACTTGGTTCTAACGACGGCCGCGAAATATTTCTTTCGATCGCCAAAACGATCGAACGGGCCGCAATTTAGCCTCAGGTCCCCCTGCTTCGGCATTATCCGGCGGAATCTTCAGAGTCAAAGGGCACAACAAAGGCTGGCCGGGAATTTAAATTCCCGCCAGCCTGTTTGCTGATCTGCGTTTAGCTGCCCAACAAGCAGCAGTCAATTAATATTCGCCTTGACCATCGGCCGAACTGATCTTAAATCCACCGTTGGTCGTTTTCACACGGATCGGGGCACCGCCGCCGTTGATATCGGTACTGATGTTAACCGCTCGCGATCCATGGCCTCTCACACTGTCATCCTCACTTCTGACGACATTAAGCCCGGGTATATCGCTCTTAAAGCCGCCGTTAACCGTTCCCATTTCTACATGGGCCGCATATGTTGCCGGCATTCCGATCCGAACGCCGCCATTTGTTGTCGAAACGTCGAGGCCGCTGCCACGCCAGGTCGTTCCGGACAAAACGACATTTATGCCGCCGTTGGTCGTACTGCCTTTTACGTCACCCGAAACGTTATTGAGGTTAACGCCGCCATTCGTGGTTTTGAATTGCGCCGTGCCATCAACTCCTGAGATCGATATGCCGCCGTTATGGGCCGAAAGATCCACATTCGTGACCCTCGGTACCATGATCTGATATGTTACGGACCAGTTATTGTCATCACCCACATTTTCGGCCTTGATGGTTCCAGAGGTGTTGATCCTCAGATTGGCTGCCAGCGACCTTGCGTCCGTTTCAGTAGCTCCCCACGTTTGTACGCAGGCCCGTACCAGAACGTCACTGCGCTCTTCGCCCTTAACAAGGACGCCGCCGTTTTTGCCGCCGTCAACAGTGATCGCCCCTGTGGCGGGAATTGTCATTTCCCGAAGGTCTGAGAACGAGACACGATCCTCAGACCAATTGTTGTTGCTGCTGCAAAAAGTTCTGCTTTTCTCTTGTTTTACAGATTTTGACTTATCCCTGCTGACCGTTTCCTGGCCTAAAGCCCCGACTGCAGTGATACCAATAACGCCGGCGACTGAGGCGGCAGCGATATATCTTAAATTACGAGTGATAAAGTTCATTTACGTTAAGACCTCCAAGTGTATTGATTAGAAATTGATTTTCTATGACCAAAACACCGCGGTCTTTACATTAATGACAATTTATTGAGTTCGCTCTGTGATCACGAGAGCTTAAGGGTGAGGCCACTGGGCTGAACGCTCCAATCCAGTATACGGGTCCCGTCCAGTGCAGCGATCGCTGATTCGACATCTGTTCGGCGGTCTTCTTCGCAGAAAAAAGCAATACAGCCCCCGCCGCCCGCACCACAGACCTTTGGGGCAATTGCACCATTCTCCAAAGCGGTTCTGATGATCAGGTCCATTTGCGGAGTTGTGATATTAGGTGAAAGCCGCTGTCTTAGAGGATGAGCACTCGCAAGGATCGAGCCAACTGCCGCCCAATCATTATCGATTATTGCGGAACGCATCTTTTGGGACGAGTCGCGAATACCCTCAAATAGCTCAAAAAGCTCGCGGTCACCATCGATATGACGTTTGGTAATTTCCCAGTTGTTTGTGCCGGAATTCCGCGGTTCACCCGTGTAGCAGATCGCTATCCTTCTCTCAAGCGTCGAGCTTTCGACGTCCAGCGGCTCACGGCGTATACCGTCGGGGCCAAAATGAATGCAGGCTATTCCGCCGAATTGCGCCGAATAATAATCCTGAAATCCGGTCGGAACGCGGATCACCTGGCATTCGACATTGGCCGCTATCGGAATAAAGCGGTCATGCGTATAACGTTCGCCGACAAGTTTATTTAATGCTCCGATGCAAGCAATGTTAAGCGTTGACGAACCCGCAAGCCCGGCGCCGGCCGGAGCTTCGGATCGGGTCGTCATATGAAAACCGACGTCGGGACGAAAAAAGTAAACAAGCTTTGCCAGGAGTTCGAGACGCGGTTCGTCTTTCAGGCTGGCAAGGCCGCGTACATTTGTTTCGACCGTCTGGTTCTGGTCAATGGATTCCAGTATCACGCGGTCATCGCTGCGTGTTTCGATCCGGCAATGGGCAAGCAGGCTAACCGCAAAATTGACAGTAGCGGCACCCTCGTGAAACAGAAAAAGAGGCGGGATGTCGATGGTTCCGCCGGCAAGATCGACACGTGTCGGTGCTGAAGATTCGATTATCATTGTTGTGTAACTACTTTCTTAGGATAATACAAAACTATAATGTGCGACACGTAACTGCGCAATTTAGCCGGAGCCCGGTAAACACCGGCCTTGTCATACCGGAGCATAGGACTGGGTCTTGACGGAAGGGTAGATCTGCCCGCGAATTACGTGAAAGAATAGAAGAATTTTTTAACGCGGAGATCGCAAAGGACGCAGAGGACCCTGTCAGAACCGCCTCCGTAAGGGGGCAGCTCGAACGCGGCACTCGAAATTGCGTCGCGAGTGGGAATCTCGTGTCGTGACCATATGCGGCAGGATTTCAGTTTTTCTCACGATCCAACGCGATCAAACTTACCGGTAATACCGCCGGAATGCCGGCACACCCGCTCGCCCGTCATTTGACCACTTAAACCGTCGTTAAAGCCGCTTTCCTGTCAGTAAAGAGCATTCCTGCCGGGAAAACGCTCTTCTTCATCAGGAAAACTGTTTTCCTGTCAGGAAAATCATTTTCCGACAAAGTCCCGACTCTCGTGACAGGAAAGCCGCGTTCTCAACGGGAAAGAAGGTACCTCGACGGGACAAGCTCTTAACCGCCAGGAAAACCGTTTTCCGTTTGGGAAAATGATTTTCCCAAAACCAGATTTGTGTCGTAAATGTAGTGTACGCACGAGTTACGGCTTCTCAGGCATAAATACACAAAACTTTGCTCCGAGTTCCTTTCCTTGGGTAATATATTTTGCTTCAGTGTCTGACACTTTGCCTCTGCTTTTCAGGTGTCGCGGTTGTGCGACCGTAGTTTTTGTCAAGAGCATCGGGACGGAACTCCTAAAAATGTTCATTGTCGCCCGAGATCATGGTCAAGCCGCAGCCTGCCATCAACCCTGACTTGCGCGGTGGTGTAAAATTGCATCGGAGGCAGGGAAGTGTTCAAGAATCGCAATATTTCATGTCAGACCCCGCATTTTCTCCTTATTCTGCATCACCGTGTCGCCGAGTCCGCTTTTTCGTTTTCTACTTTCCCCTTTTTATTTTCGTCGGCCTTATTTTTCGGAGTGTCGCCCATCTTTTCGTCCTGGTTTGGTTCGCGGGTTAAGTGCAGCCGTTCGCTGAGGTCGTGCAGGGTGGTCTTGCCGGCTTCTTCAACTGCCAGGAGCCGTTCTTCGATCTTAAGTATAGTTTCCGGACTCGCATCTTCGACTTTCTCTGACAGCCAGTATCGTTCGATCACATAAAAGACGATAACGCCGAACATCACGATAAAGAACAGGGCGATACCGATCCGCTGATAATCGCCGATGATCGAAGTGATGGCACCGCTAAAGAAATAGCCGGCACCTGCCAGTACAAATACCCAAAGTGCGCAGCTAATTGCACTCAAGCCCAAAAATCGAAGGAACGGCATTTTTCCGACGCCGTAGAATACGCACATGGCAACGCGGATGCCGTATATGTACTTAGAAATTACGATCGCCGAACCGCCAAATTTTTCGATCAATTTCTCGACCCGCGGTTGCGCCACCTGATAAAAGCGATAGTCTTTGGCGTTTTCATGAAAGATACGCCCGACCATATACCCAAAGCTGTCACCGACCATGCCGCCCAGCGTCCCGAAAAACAAAACCTTGATAAAACTATAGCTGCCAAAGAAGCTGCCGTGAGCCATTACGCCCGAGATCAACAGTGTTATGTCGCCTTCGATAGTGCAAAGGAAAAAAACAGCATAGATACCGTATTGTTCTATAAGCTGTTGAAAGGGAAGTTCCATATTGAGATCGACAAATTATCGATTCTGTTGGGGGTGTCGCACTAAAAAGAGTAACTTCACTACCCAAATCAGTCAAAGCAAACAAGTCGGTTAGACTCGGGCGATCATTATGTAAGGTGTTGTTTGACAGCCAAAGGGTCAGTGACTAAAATCGCGATAGCAAAAGCTGGAATAAAGGGTTGGCAATATGGTCGATACTCAGGAAAATGAGTCTGGTCGTGTCGGGATCGAGATCTCAGGCAAGCAATTTCGAGCGGTCCTGCTTGACGCAAATGGTTCCGTGGCGAGTTCAAGATCAGAGGCAGCCGATGACGCCGAGCCGCGTCCGCAGCAGCTCATCAAGTTTGTCAATGTATTGCGATCGGAATGGGGGGAATTTCAGCGATTAGGGCTCTCGGTACCCGGCCTCGTCGACCGGCAACAGCAGCGAGTGGCGTTTTCTGCTCATATTCCGGAACATTCCGACATCGACCTGGTTAAGGACGTACAGTCAGCCACGGGACTTAAGGTAATTATTGAGAACGATGCAAATGCCGCGGCATTTGCGGAATTCAAGCTGGGAGCCGGCAGCGGCAGCCGCAATATTTTTTATGCGACGCTTGGTGACGGCATAGGTGGGGCGTTGATATTGAACGGCGAAATATGGCGCGGAGCCGCCGGTTTTGCCGGGGAATTTGGTTATGCCGCGATCAACTCAGAGGGGACCCGGCTTGAAGATGTAGCCTCGAGCTCTAATATAATCAGGCGGACCCGGAGCCGTTTTCATCAGGACAGCACGTCGTCATTAAATTCTTTACCAGAAGAGGCAATTACTCTCTCAGCCATCATTGCAGCCGCCGAGGACAAAGATGATTTCGCCCAAATGATGCTCAAACGAACAGGTGCGTATGTGGGCGGAGCTGTAGCAAACGTTATTAATCTGCTTAATGTCGAGAAGATAGTCGTTGGCGGCGAGATAATGAAAGCCAGGCATCTAGTGTTGGACGCGATCATTGAACGGGCGTACGAACTTTCATTCAGGCCTTCGTTTGAATCGACGAAGATCGTTGAGGGGGCTTTGGGTGAGAATGCGGCAGCGGTTGGCGCTGCCATCCTCGGTGATCAGTCCGGGCGTTGAGCAATGATAGAAATTTGTCATTCTCTGTATTATCGGAACTTATTTTGTGAATAATTGCACATAGGGCCTGTAAGGGTATATTATTTTCGCTTGCTCAATTTGCGGATATTGAAAGATTTAGTAAAATCGATAGCAGTTTTACGGGACGCACCTTTACATAAACTTTAGCAAGTCGCCTCTTGATTTTTTCCTAAGGAAATATGAGGTTCGGCTAGGTCTATTTCTTGTAATTTATCGTCTGACGGCAATTTACGAATGGCACAATTCTTTAATAAAAGTGCGAATAATATCGCCCGGATCAGCATGATCCTGGTTGTCGTTCTGGGGGGCGTAGCGTTCTTCGTGCAGCAAGAGGTGGCACGCTCGTCATACATTACCGGACGCTATCTGGAGAGGCAGCAGCCTGTTCAATTCAGTCATAAACACCATGTCGGCGATGACGGCATTGATTGCCGATATTGTCACCAGACTGTTGAGACAACTGCGTCGGCCGGTTTGCCGCCGACCCAGACATGTATGAATTGCCACAGTCAGATATGGTCGGACAGCCCTTACCTTGAGCCCGTTCGTGCCAGCTTCCGGGATAATAAGCCGATAGAGTGGCAGCGGGTCCATGACCTTCCGGAATTCACATATTTCAACCACAGCATTCACGTTGCTAAAGGTGTAGGCTGTTCTACTTGCCATGGCCAGATAGATACTATGCCGGCTGTGTTCCAGGAGAACACGCTGCAAATGGAATGGTGTATCGCTTGTCATCGGGCCCCCGAGAATTTTATCAGGCCAAAATCTGAGATCTACAATATGCAGTGGCAGGACGGCGACATCGATAGTGGTGAGCGAGAAAAGTTAAAGGCCGACTATAAGATCCGAAGTAGAGAGATGATGACAAGTTGTTCGACGTGCCATAGATAAAGCTGATTTTGAGAGGAATTCGAATAAAGATGCCCAACCCGGAAAGCAAACAAAACTTTGCCTCAATACGCGACAAGATATTGTCGCTGAATGGGAAGGAATATTGGCGGAGTATCGAGGAACATGCCGATACGCCCGAATTCAGGGATTTCATTTCTGAGGAATACCCTCATGAGATCGAGGAATGGGATAACAGCTTAAGCCGGCGAAATTTTGTAAAGGTAATGGGTGCTTCGCTGGCGTTGGCTGGTTTGAGCGGCTGCGTTATACAGCCTGCTGAGAAGATCGTGCCTTACGTTAAGGCTCCTGACGGCATATTGCCGGGAATAGCTAATTACTTTGCGACTGCGATGTCCATTGGCGGAGTGGCAACGGGATTGTTAGCAAAATCTTATGAGGGACGGCCGGTCAAGGTTGAGGGCAATCCTGAACATCCGGGCAGCCGCGGAGCAACCGATATTTATGCCCAGGCGTCGATCCTGGGTATGTATGACCCTGATCGTTCGCAGGAAGTTACGTACCGGGGCGGGCCAAAAACCTGGGAAAGCTTCATGTTTGAGCTCAGGGCTGCCATTGAAGAGAACCGAAAGGATGGCGGCGCCGGGGTCAGGTTTTTGACCGAGACCGTTACCTCGCCCACTTTGATCGACCAATTGACCAGGATCAAAGCCGAACTGCCAAATTCCAAATGGGTCCAGTACGAACCCGTTAACCAGGACAATGCCCTGGCCGGTGCGAAATTGGCATTTGGCTCGCCGGTTCAGACGATATACAAGTTCGATAAAGCCGACCGCATCCTGTCGCTTGACGCCGATATCTTTTCAGGCTTTAACGTTGCATACATTAGGGATTTTGCCGCCGGCCGGGCATTTTCGGATGAAAAGAAAGATATCAACCGGCTCTATTCGGTGGAAACGACCGTCAGCCTGACCGGTGCAAAAGCGGATCACCGGCTAGCGGTCAAGCCCAGCCAAATGGCTGAGATATCAAAAGCCATCGCTAAAGCTTTGGGTGTCGCAGGCGCGGCCTCAACCTATAGCGAAAACGGTGCCTGGATCACGGCATTGGCGAAAGATCTGACAGAACACAAAGGCCGTTCCCTCGTGGTTGTCGGCGATAATCAGCCGCCTCTTATCCACGCACTTGGCCATGCAATGAATGCGGCACTCGGAAATGTCGGTCAAACCGTCGTTTACACTGAGCCGATGTCCCCCGGAACCGAAAAGCTGCAGATCGAACAGTTTCGTGAATTGATCGGCGACATAGATGGCGGGCGAGTAAGGATGTTGGTCATTTTAGGCGGCAATCCGGTATATAATTCGCCGGTTGATCTGAGACTGAGCCAGGAGCGGATGACAAAGATCCCGCTCAGGGTTCATCTGGGTTTATATGTCGACGAAACAGCTGAGCAATGCCATTGGCATGTTTCCGAAAAGCATTATCTGGAAGGTTGGAGTGATGCCAGGGGATATGATGGAACAACATCGATCGTGCAACCTCTGATCGATCCGCTTTACGATAGTAAGAATGCCCACGAGATAGTCCAGCTTTTCTTCAAAGAGAACTTTGACAAGAAAGATTACGACATCGTTAGGGAATATTGGCAGAAGCGGAATATTTCCGGTGCGGCCCCGGCTGCGACGCCGCAGAAAACTGATGCGAAGGTTGTGGATCCGGCGGCCCCTGAGGCCGCAAAGAGCCCGGAAGCGAAACCTGAGGCGACATCAAGCCCGGCGCCTCCGACCGCCGCGGCCCCGGCAAAGAATTTTGAGGACAATTGGCGAAAAGCAGTACATGACGGTGTCATTCCTAACACCGCTGCCGCTGCAAAAGCGGTTACCGCTTCAACGGCTTTCCTGGGCCAGCCTGAGGCCAAACCATCAAACGGCGGCAACCTGGAAATATCAATTTTACCCGACCCTTGTGTCTACGACGGTCGATTTACCAATAACGGCTGGCTGCAAGAATTACCAAATCCGCTGAATAAGATCACCTGGGATAATGTCGCTTTGATCAGCCCTAAGACGGCGGAGAAGTTAAAGATCAATTCGGGAAACGATTCAAGTGAGTTCGTTGGTGGATCACAAGGGGCCACTTTTGTCAGCACAAAAGGCGGCAACCAGCTCTCAGATCTTGTAACACTCAAATATCAGGGCGGCGAGATCGGAAGCGGTGTTCCGATGTGGATCGCCCCTGGTCAGCCCGATGATGTAATAACGATCTATTTAGGATATGGCCGCACAAAGGCCGGCAAGGTCGGCACCGGTCTCGGTTATAACGCATTTGACGTGCGGCGTTCTGACGCGATGGATCATGGCTTTGGCGAGATAGTCAAACGGAACGAGCAGGCCACGGTCGCATCGACGCAGATCCATTTCAATATGGAGGGACGGGATCTGCTTCGGGTCTGGGACGTTAACGATTACGAAAATGAAGAGAAAAATGGCGAACAGGAGGATTTTTACGATAAATCGATGTACCCTCGAGAGCCATTTCAGTCTCTTTATGAAAAAAACCACAAATGGGGGATGTCGATCGACATCAATTCGTGTGTCGGATGCAACGCTTGCGTATTAGCGTGTCAGTCGGAAAATAATATTCCGGTCGTCGGCAAGGAGCAGATCAATCGCAGCCGCGAGATGCATTGGCTGCGGATCGACGCTTATTACGGGGGACAGGACATCAATAATCCTGATGGACCGCATTTCCAGCCAGTTCTTTGCCAGCAGTGTGAGCAGGCTCCGTGTGAGGTCGTTTGCCCGGTCGGTGCAACGGTGCATAGTGCAGAGGGCCTGAACGATATGGTTTATAACCGCTGCGTCGGCACCCGCTATTGTTCGAACAACTGCCCTTATAAGGTTCGTCGTTTTAACTTTATGCTTTATCAGGACTGGGATACGCCGCAATACAAGTTAATGCGAAACCCCGAGGTCACAGTTCGCAGCCGTGGTGTGATGGAAAAATGCACCTACTGCACGCAGCGTATCTCCGCTGCCCGCATTGAAGCTGAAAAAGACTTGAGGGCGATCAGGGATGGAGAGGTGATAACGGCTTGCCAGGCAGTTTGTCCTACGAATGCGATCACCTTCGGCGATATGCATGACCCGAAAAGCGAGATCGCAAAGGTCAAAAAAGATCGCCGTAACTATAACCTCCTGAATGATCTGAACACACAGCCCAGGACAACGTATCTGGCGGGATTGAGAAACCAGAATAAAGAAATGCCGGATTACAAGGCCGCCCGTGCCGCATAAGAGTGAGCACGCTGAAACCAAAGCCAAGGCTCCGGGAGGCGAGGGACACTAAGAAGCTATTGTGTCTCAGATTAAGGTCACACAGAGTGAAATACTTGAAACAGCGGCGATCTTAGATTTCTCGAAAATATGCAGGACCGAACAGAACTTGAACAAAAACTTCACCCGGCCATGGTCGAGGGCGATCACACTTTTGCAAGTGTCACTGACAAGATCAGTGATGTAACGCTTAAGAAAAAGACGCCGTTTCACTGGTTTATCGGGTTCGGCATTGCATTTCTGATCGCACAGTCGCTGTTAATGACCACGGTATGGCTGCTGGCAAAGGGTATCGGAATTTTCGGTAATAACCAGCCGGTCGGTTGGGCTTTTCCAATTATCAATTTCGTTTGGTGGATCGGTATCGGCCATGCAGGAACACTCATTTCAGCGATCCTTTTGCTTCTGAATCAAAAGTGGCGCACATCGATCAATAGATTTGCTGAGGCAATGACCCTGTTTGCGGTCGCCAACGCTGCGGTATTTCCCTTGCTGCATACTGGCCGCCCGTGGCTCGCTGCATACTGGCTGTTCCCGTACCCCAATACAATGGGCGTCTGGCCGCAGTTTCGCAGCCCGCTGATCTGGGATGTTTTCGCCGTTTCTACCTATGCGACGGTGTCGCTGCTGTTTTGGTACGTCGGCCTTATTCCGGATTTTGCAACGCTTCGCGACCGGGCTAAGAATAAGTACTTTAAGTTCGTTTACGCGGCCCTCTCGTGGGGTTGGCGCGGGTCTGCCCGTCACTGGCACCGGTATGAGATCGCTTACTTGATCCTTGCGGGGCTGTCGACGCCGCTCGTGCTCTCGGTTCACTCGATCGTCTCACTGGATTTCGCCGTGTCGCAGATCCCGGGTTGGCACGCAACCATATTTCCTCCGTATTTCGTCGCCGGCGCCATATTTGCGGGATTCGCGATGGTACTTATCTTGTGTATCCCTCTGCGGGTCCTCTACAACATGAAGGACCTTATAACCGATACACACCTCATATTTATGGGGAAAGTCATGTTGGCGACGGGGTTGATAGTGGTTTACGGGTATTTTATGGAGGCTTTCTTCGGCTGGTATAGCGGAGCTCCATACGAAGAGTTTATGATCTGGAATCGTATATGGCATGGGCCATATTGGTTCATGTATTGGCTTTTGATCTCCTGTAACGGGTTATCGATCCAGCTATTGTGGTTCAAACGCTTTCGCGAAAGCCCGTTCTGGCTATTTATTATCTCGATCATCGTTAGTATCGGCATGTGGCTCGAACGGTTCGTGATCATTGTTACGAGTTTGCACAGAGACTTTTTGCCGTCATCCTGGGCGATGTACGCTCCGTCGATGTTCGATATTTCAATGTTCGTGGGTACCCTGGGATTTTTCTTCTCGCTGATCTATCTCTTTGTTCGGTTCGTGCCGATCATTTCGATCTTCGAGGTGAGAACTCTATTGCCGGATGCGAATGTGCATGGGCACCAACAGGATTTTGAAGAGAATGTGAACGAGGTGGAATACACCTACGACACGGACTGATCCGCCAAATGAATAAGGGCGACGTCTCATCGATTCTTAATTAATGCGTAGGACATCGATACGAAATTGGTTAGAGCTATGGGAAACAACCTTCACGGGATATTAGCTGAGTTTGATACGCCGACACAAGTTGTTGATGCGGCGCGGAAGATTCGTGACGCTGGTTACACTAAGACGGACATGTTTTCGCCGTTCCCCCTGCATGAGATCGACGAAGCTCTCGGTATAAAGAGGAGCATATTGCCGTTCCTGGTCTTTGCCGGCGGTATAACGGGGTTGGTTTCCGGGATCGGACTTCAATATTTTGTGCATGTTATAGACTTTCCGATTATTGTTGGAGGCCGGCCGCATTTCAGTCTGCCTGCTTTCATTCCGCCGGCTTATGAGCTCACGATCCTTTTCTCGGCGTTCGTAGCGGTGTTTGGCATGTTGTTTTTGAATGGTCTGCCGTCGCCTTACCATCCGGTATTTAATGTCCCGCGATTCGCTCTGGCGACCCGCGAAAAATTCTTTTTGATCATAGAAGCGGTCGATCCTGAATACGATTACGAAAAGACCAGAAGTTTTATGGAAAGTCTTGACCCGCAGGAGGTTTTCGATGTCGAGGAATAACTTCAACTGGGACATTGCAGGCAAAATGGAAAATAAAATGCCAAAGACAAAAAGATCGGGGGCTGGCATTGCGCTTTTCCTTTTGCTCATTGTCGCTGCGTTTACGCGCTGGTTGCGGCGTCCGTTTCGACATGCAGGATCAGCCGCGATATAAGGCATATAAGGAAAGTGATTTTTTCAGTGATCACAGTGCTTCGCGGCAGTTGCCGGCAGGGACAGTGGCTAGAGGGCAGTTACACGCTAACAAGGCTTTTTACACCGGTAAGATCGACAACCCGGACTTAAATGCTCCGGTTGCAACGACAACGGATGCGTCCGGCAACACGCTGGTTTCGAGTTTTCCCAATGATATTGATGAATTCCCGGTACCGGTAACCAAAGAGTTGGTCGATCGCGGCCAGGAACGATTTAACATTTACTGTATTGTTTGCCACGGCCCGGTAGGTAATGGCGACGGTATGATCGTCCGTCGCGGATTCCCGAAACCACCGACATATCATGATGATCGATTGCGAAATGCGCCGGTCGGCCATTTCTTCGATGTGATCACTAACGGATTTGGCAAGATGAACAGCTATGCATATCAGGTCCAGCCGGCCGATCGATGGGCGATAATAGCTTATATACGTGCCCTCCAGGTTAGTCAGAACCCGGACGAAAATCTAAAAATGAATTCAAAGACTGAGCCGAACACTACAACCCCGAAACCGGGCGAACCGGCGAATACTCACGGAGGTCAGCAATAAATGGCGAGTGCCGACAATTATTTTGCTCCGAAAGAGATAGATCGCCTGAGGCCTATATTCCTGGGTATAGGCGGTATCTGCGCTCTGATCGTTTTGGGCGTGGCCGTAGCTCTTCCGGAATCTCGTGAACAAGCGTTGCGCTCGTGGCTATTAGGTTTCATTTTTTGGGGCGGGATCGGTATTGGATGCCTGGGTATTTTGATGCTGCAATATCTGACCGGCGGAGCCTGGGGCGTTGTTATTCGCCGCACTCTGGAGGCGGGGACGCGGACATTGCCGATGATCGTCTTGCTGTTCGTTCCTATTGCGATCGGTATATATACCCGCAGTTTTTTCGAATGGACCCATCTTCCGCCAACGGATCACATAATGGAACATAGGGGCATTTTTATGACTCCCTGGTTTTGGATAGTTCGTTCTGTGATCTATTTCTTCTTGTTTGGCGTGATGACCTATTTGCTCAACAAATGGTCGGTGGATCAAGACAAAACCTCGACGGTCGAAGAAGCCCGCCTGGTGCTTGAAAAATCCTCGCGATTTTCGGGCCCGACTATGGTGATTTATGCCCTAACCGTAACATTCGCATCTGTTGATTGGATGTTAACGCTTGATGCACACTGGTTCTCAACGATCTGGGGCCTCTTGTTCGTCGCTGGTTGGGCTTTGAGCTGTTATTGCTTTGTGGTGGCGGTACTCGCCTATCTTTTGGACAAGGCTCCGATGAACCGCGTTATCGGAAAACGCCATTTTCACGATCTGGGTAAATTGATGCTGGCTCTGGTGATGGTTTGGGCTTATTTTAATTTTTCGCAGTTCCTGATCATTTGGGCCGGAAATCTTCCTGAAGAGACCGGTTGGTATCTTACGCGAATGACAGGCGGCTGGGGTTATATTGGTATCGCCCTTATTGCTTTCCATTTTGCCTTTCCATTTCTGGTATTGCTCCAGCAGGATTTTAAGCGTCATGCGTGGTGGATCGCGACGCTGGCTATTTTTATCCTTATTATGCGTGTCGTCGATATGTTCTATCTGATCGGCCCAAGCAATAGAATAGCCACAGGCGGTCTGGATCAAGGCGCATTTGTCGTGAGTTGGATGGATATTGTTGCCCCGATCGGTATTGGCGGCCTTTGGCTCTGGTGGTTTTTTGGCGAATTGATGAAACGTCCGCTCGTTCCTGTAAAGGATCCTTACTTCAAAGGTGCGGTTGAGCACGGACGCGGGCATTAATTGTGCATCGGGATTTATTTGAGCTCTTAGATTAAGAAAGTTATGTCTTCAACAAAAAAAGGGAACGATGCGATCGACCTGAATAAGCCGCACGAAGAAAACGAGATCCAATTAAAAGGCATCTTCGGATTCGCGATCGGTCTGGTTCTGTTGATCGTTATCACCTTCGGCCTTATGTCGGCATTTCTTGGATCTTTGAGGGATTATTGGCATGAAACGGCCGACCCTGCTAATCCAATGGTGATGAGTGGGAAAGACAGGCTGCCGCCGGAGCCACGACTCCAGTCAGCGCCTGGGTTTGGGGTTGACAGCGAACATGGCCGGGTCAATCTGGAGTTAAGGGAGCCGGCAGCGGAATATAAGGAACTGAGGAAGCAGTGGGAAGATATCTGGAAACACGGCGAAAAGGATGAAAAATCCGGTGCTGTGATAATGTTGCCGATAAACGATGCAAAGGCAAAGTTTTTGGCTCAGAACGTAAAAGCCAACTCAGGCGCTGATGCAGAGCGCTTTTATCAAAAATCGAGAGAGTTGATCACGGATTCGAGTTCAGGCAGGGTTGCATCAGAAATGAGGAGATAGTTGGATTATAGATAGAGCGGTATAATGTTCGAAAAAATCTACAAACATAAAAAAGATTCGTTAACGTTAGCAATAATATTTTTGCTAAGTGTTAGTACCTTTGCCCAGAAGAGTGAACATTATAATTCGCCGCTCTATTCTCCTAGAACATACGATCCGGCCGTATCCGTTACTAATGGTTTACCGGATGCCCTTAAGACTATCGGTATTGAACAAAAACTCGGTGAGCAATTGCCGCTGGATGTTGAGGTCAAGGACGAAAATGGCAACCTGGTTAAACTGGGTACCTATTTTGGTCATGGCCGCCCGGTGATGCTCACATTTGTTTATTATGAGTGCCCGATGCTTTGCAATCAGGTCTTGAACGG
The DNA here is from genome assembly GCA_963834975.1 of Blastocatellia bacterium. Classification (GTDB taxonomy): domain Bacteria; phylum Acidobacteriota; class Blastocatellia; order Pyrinomonadales; family Pyrinomonadaceae; genus OLB17. The sequence continues at coordinate 340,847 of CAWIDZ010000009.1, read as the reverse complement.
CCTAACGGGTTCACTTAAGGGCATGTCATATGACGTTGGTAAAGAATTTGATGTTGTTGCCCTTAGCTTTGACGCACGCGAGAACGATGAACCTGATCTTGCGAAAAACAAAAAGGCAAATTACGTCGAGCGTTACGGCCGACCCGGTTCTGAGAACGGCTGGCATTTTTTGACGGCAACACAGGAGTCTATAGACAAGATCACGTCCGCCGCTGGTTTTAACTACAAATGGGACGAGAAAAGCAACCAATTCGCCCACGCAGCGGGGATAATGATCGCGACACCGGAAGGTAAGATGTCTCGGTATTTTTTCGGTATCGATTATTCGCCGAAGGATATTAAATTCGGCATTATGGAATCGACCGAAAACAAGGTCGGAAATCCGGTGGAGTCGCTGCTGTTGTATTGCTATCACTATGACCCTGCAACGGGTAAATATGGGCTTGTAATCCTAAACGTTATTCGTTTGGGTGGAATTGCGACGCTTCTTGGTTTAGGAGCAATGGTCTTGGTATTTTGGCGAAGGAATAAGAAGAAAGAACGGGCGGATGTCGGCGATTAGCCGTTAGAGATTATGCAGAATACTACGTGGGTTCCATTATTCCCCGAACAGGCTTCGACTTTTGCGTGGCAGGTTGATTACCTGTATTTTTACCTGATCGCTGTAAGCATTGCCTTTACGGTCCCGATCGTGGTAGCCATTTTTATCTTTGCCATCAAATACCGAGAAACTGAAAAGTTTGCGACACCGGAAGAAATGCACGGCTCGATGGTCCTCGAAACGGTTTGGTCAATTATTCCATTTGTAATATCGATAACCATATTCGTGGGCGGTGCACTTGTTTATTTTAAGCAATACACTCCGCCGGATGATGCGATGGAGATATATGTAGTTGGAAAGCAGTGGATGTGGAAAGTACAGCACGAGACTGGCCAACGGGAGATAAATGAACTGCATATACCGGTAGGCCGAAAAATAAAGCTCACGATGACCACCGAGGATGTACTTCACGATTTTTTCATCCCCGCTTTCCGTACAAAAGCGGACCTTGTGCCGGGCCGATATACTTATCTTTGGTTTGAGCCAACAAAGCCGGGTAAATATCGCCTGTTCTGTGCCGAATATTGCGGCCTTAATCACTCGGGAATGGGTGGTTGGGTCTATGTAATGGAGCAACGCGATTTTGATAACTGGTTGAGCGGAAATGTTTCGGGGCAAACGCCGGTTGAGGCCGGGAAGGACCTTTTTACAAACAAATTAGGATGTGCATCTTGTCACGCCGGCGGTCCTCAGCAAAGGGGAGCCAAGCTAGAAAATGTGTTTAATACCGATGTGCGTTTGGTCGGAGGGGCAACCGTTAAGGCGGATGAGCAATACATCAGGAACTCTATCCTGAATCCGGCTTCTCAGATCGTGGAAGGTTTCCAACCGATAATGCCAACGTTCAAGGGCCAGGTAACCGAAGAGCAGCTTAATTCTCTTGTGGCTTATATTAAATCATTAAGTCCGAGCGCAGCCGCGACGACATCGGCACCGGCGGCAAACGCAAGCACCGCACCGGCGAACACGGCGGCATCAAAACCGTCCGCCAATAGTAATAAATAGGTTGTTTAAGATTATGCAAACGCAAGATGCCATTACACCGGGTTATTCCGAAAAGCCAAAGCTGAATTATTTGACCAATGGCTGGACGATCAAGTCGTGGCTATTGACAAAGGATCATAAACGTATCGCGATCATGTATTTGATCACGGTCTCGATGTTTTTCCTCATGGGCGGCCTTTATGCGGCGACCATTCGTTTGGAACTGCTTACCCCTGCGAGTGACCTTCTTGAGTCCGGAACGTACAACAAGGTCTTTACCCAGCACGGGATCTTGATGATCTTTTTCTTCCTTATACCGTCGATACCGGCTATCTTAGGCAATTTTCTTATCCCGATTATGATCGGGGCCAAAGACCTTGCACTTCCGCGAATTAATCTGCTGAGCTTGTATATATACTGGATCGCCGGCGGATTGGTGCTTTTTGCCCTAATGAAGGGCGGCGTTGATACCGGCTGGACGTTTTACACCCCGTACAGCACGACCTTCTCGAACTCATATGTGATGCTTGTCGGGCTTGGTATCTTTATTAACGGATTCTCATCTATCCTTACAGGGCTCAATTTTATTGTCACGATCCACACGATGCGGGCCCCGGGTATGACATGGTTCCGCTTGCCGTTGTTCGTCTGGGCCCATTACGCCGTCAGTCTTGTAATGATCCTCGGAACGCCAGTCATTGCGATCACGGTCCTGATGCTTGCTCTTGAGAGATTAGCTCATATTGGTATCTTTGATCCGTCTATAGGCGGCGATCCGATCTTGTTCCAGCATTTGTTTTGGTTTTATTCGCATCCGGCGGTTTATATCATGATCCTGCCGGGAATGGGGGTTATCAGCGAACTGATCTCCAATTTTTCCCGGAAGAAGATATTCGGTTACGAATTCATCGCTTTTTCGAGCATCGCGATCGCAGTATTTGGCTTCCTGGTTTGGGGCCACCACATGTTTGTCAGCGGCCAGTCCGTTTATGCCGGAATGGTGTTCTCGTTCCTAACGATGGTTGTCGCGGTCCCATCGGCTATCAAAATGTTTAACTGGACGGCGACCATGTATAAGGGGTCGGTCTCGTTCGACACGCCGATGCTCTATGCGATCGGATTTATGGGATTGTTCCTGATCGGCGGCCTCACGGGGCTCTTTCTCGGAGCAATAGGCCTGACCGTTCATTTGACCGATACATATTTTGTTGTTGCCCATTTCCATTATGTTATGGTTGGCGGCCAGGTGATCGCTTATTTGGGTGGAATTCATTATTGGTGGCCGAAAATGACCGGTAAGATGTATTCCGAGTTTTGGGGCAAGATCTCTGCAATGCTCGTTTTTGTTGGATTTAACCTCACCTTTTTCCCGCAGTTCATTTTGGGCTACCAGGGTATGCCTCGCAGGTATGCCTCGTATCCGGAAGAGTTTCAAGTGCTGAATATTTTCTCGACGGCGGGAGCGTCGGTTTTGGGTATTGGGTTGATAATGCCGGCCATTTATTTAGGGCATTCGCTGATATTTGGCAAGGCAGCCGGCGATAATCCGTGGATGTTGCCGGGTCTGGAGTGGCGTACCAGTTCGCCGCCGCCGACAGAGAATTTTGAGGTGATGCCGGTGGTAACCTGGGAAGCATATGAGTTTGGCGAAGATAACGGCCTGGATATTGAGGCTGCAAAACAAAGAGAGGCGGTCAAAGTCTAAGAAGCGGTCATTCTGCAGCGTAGTTATTAATTAGAAAACATGTCGGAACACGCATATTCGGACAAATTTGTTTATCACGAGCCGGGGCTCCAGCATCAGTTTGATGATATGGAGCAGCAGGAAGAGAGTGTCTCGATCGGGATGTGGATGTTCCTGGTGCAGGAGATCATGTTCTTCGGCGGCCTCTTTACGGTTTACCTGGTTTTTCGTTCAAAGTTTCCGATGGCTTTTGCTGCCGGCAGTAATCACCTTGATGCATTTCTGGGCGGCCTAAATACCCTGGTGCTGATCGTTAGCAGTCTAACGATGGCATTGACGGTTTATTTCGCCCAAAAAGGAAACAGGAACATGCAGGTCATACTCATCATTTTGACGATGATATTTGGCGCAACGTTTTTGGGCGTTAAGGCGGTTGAATACACCGATAAATATAACCACGGCCTGGTCCCGGTAACCGGATGGAATAAAAAGGTCAAAGAGAGCCCGGCAGCAGAGCACGGTTCGGTAGAACATAAGAAATGCTGGGAACAAGCCCATGGTGAGGAACACGTTTATATAAATCCTCACGGAGAATTTCAATGGACGGACTGTTCGCTCGCAAAGCTTGCTCAGGACGGTAAGTACCTTACAACATCGGAAACGAACGGCTATCTTTCAAACGGCGAGGTCGATCCCGATAAATTCCGCGACAAAGTCAGGATCTTTTTCTGGATCTATTTTGTAATGACCGGCCTGCATGCTTTGCATATGATCGTCGGCCTTGGATTAATGCTATGGCTATTGTGGACCGCATTTAAGGGCACCTATAGCGCCGAATATTACATGCCGGTCGAGATGTCGGGCCTTTATTGGCACTTTGTCGATATCGTCTGGATATTCCTTTTCCCGCTTTTATATCTGCTAGGGCGGCACTTCATGCACGGAGGCTAAATGTCGAAAGATCACACAGAAGAACAACATATTGGCATCCCGGGTTACCTGCTCGTATTTGGAATATTGGTGGTCGGCACTATCGGCACATACTATGCCGCAACGGTCGATATGGACGTAGTCTTTCCGGGGGCTAATACGCTTGTCGCGCTTCTGATCGCGTTCACCAAGATGTCGTGCGTTATGCTCTTTTTCATGCACGTATACTGGAGCAAACGACTTATATGGCTTGCTGCGGTCGGAAGTTTTTTCTGGCTTGCCATAATGTTTTCATATACGATGCAGGATTATTTGACGCGAGGTTCGGGGGTTTTTACAGGTTAGATCAAGAATTAGTAAATGCATTTACGCGGAACGGGTGCCGAAATATGTCCCTTTTCCGCGTCTTTTCTTAATTAGGACATCAACTTTCGGCGTGCTATGATTTTCGGTTTGATCATCGTGGTCAGTTGGCAAATCATAGTGAGGGAAAGGACAACGAGCTTGATAAGATCGAACATCAGATGAGGATGAGATTTCTCGGTTCAAGAATTACAAATATCATCTTATTAGCCCTGGCGTCGGTGGCTATCTTTTCGGGTGGCTGTGGCATCAAGACAAATGACACTACTCCGCGCCTGCTTAAGACCGAGAGTGCAGACCAATCTGTGTTAATGGGCGAGGTGAACAGGTTTGCACGCGTTAACTCTATGCGGGCAAAAATGTACTTGAAATTTGAGGACAATTCCTTTGCCGAATTTGGCAATAAAGAGGTCTATCGTCAAGCCGACGGTGAAGTTGTCGTTCAGCGGCCCGGCAAGATACTGCTCAAGGTGCAGGTGCCTATCATTAAGAGTGATGTGGCCCAAATGACATCGGACGGCGTAACATTTCGGGTGGCAATTCTCCAGGATGGGGGATCGGGTAAATATAAGAAATTTGTTAAGGGGACCAATGACGCCGATTATTCGATGCTTCAGACGAATCTAAGCTCGACTGAGGTTAATAATGGCAAAGCTGTTAAGGAGAATGTAAACGCATTTGCAAATCTGAGGCCCCAGCATTTTACGGATGCAATGCTTGTTCGCCCGACAGATGTTAATGATGTATACACGCAAAGCACGATCTTTCAATTTGAGGAAGATGAGAGTGTGGATAAGAAATCACCTCTAAGAAAGGTGATGCGCGGTTACTACCTGCTGGATGAATTTGCAAAACAAGCCGATGGCGAACTAAAGATAATGCGCCGCTTCTGGTTTGACCGGGTTGGCGGCATCCGCCTCGCCCGGCAGCAGATATTTGATAAAAAAGGTGAGATCGAATCGGATATCATCTATGGCAAAGAAGGAAATCTGACGGAAACTGGCCTATATCCTAATCTTCCGTTAGAGATCCGGGTTACCCGTCCGCAAGAGAAGTATTCCATGAGACTGACCTATCAAACGCCGGGCGCCGTATCGATAGGCAGTACATATCCCGATGCCGCTTTTGTCCTTCAAAATAGCTGGGGTCTGGAAGAGGTGGATCTGGACAAAAAGCTGCATGAGGCTCAGGCTGAGCAATCACCCGGCACCAGTCAGACAAGCACAACGCGCTTTCAATAGATCTTTTCGATGAAACAACCGATCCTTCGCACTGTCGATCTTAAGAAATCATACAAGATCGGAAAACTTGATGTTCCGGCGCTCCGGGGCCTTTCTTTTGAGGTCGCCGAGGGTGAGTTTGTTGCGATCATGGGCCCGTCCGGCTGCGGGAAATCGACCCTGCTTCACTTGCTCGGCGGATTGCTTAGCCCGACAAGCGGCAGCATCCTCATTGACGGCGAAGACCTGGCGAAGGTTTCGGACGCCAGGCGAACTGATATCAGGCGGCGAAAGATCGGATTTGTCTTTCAGCGGTTCAACCTCTTCCCAACACTTTCTGCTGAAGGGAACCTCAAATTAGCTGAGAAGATCCACACCGGGAATGGCAGCAAAAACTCAGACAGGCGCCGCGAAGTCTTGCGTCTGCTAAAGCTCGAAGATAAAATGCACCATAAGCCGCTGGAATTGTCGGGCGGTGAACAGCAGCGGGTGGCACTGGCCCGGGCTATCGTTAATGGCCCTGCGATCATTTTGGCTGACGAGCCGACGGGTAATCTCGACACTGTGAATTCGCAGATCGTCCTCGATATGTTTAGGGATCTGAACCAGGAATTTGGCCAGACCATCATAATGATCACGCACAATCCTGAGGCCGCGGCAGCGTGTTCGAGGACCATACAGATGCGAGACGGCCATATCGTGGATTAGGATGAAAGGTTTTATTAACTGGAATTATGAACGCGGCACATGGCAATACGACGTCTTTTGCCTGCTGATAATCGCTTTCATATTCCTAACGCCAAAAACCTGGTTCAATAAAGCATATGCCTATGCAACCCAAACACAGGCTGTTGCCGTCGAAACAGGAGATTGCGGCTGTGATATTGATGGATCGTTTCAATAATGGCCGCGATTTGGAGTTTTTATGAACAGATTTTTACGATTCAGTTTGATGGCGGTTACCTTGGGCATTTTGTTCTCGGCCGTTTCGGTAAGGGAAACCAATGCTCAAAACGTCATTAATGAGATCCTGCGTCGGATGGATATATATAACAAGTCGCTGCAGTCTCTGACGGCCGGGGTGACAATGGTAAAGCATAACCCCCAGCTCAACGTTTCGGACACAACGGTCGGGACTACTAGCTACCTGCCTAAATCAAAAGCGACCGGTAATAAGATGTATGTCCGCATCGACTGGACGTCGCCGGTAGAGGAACAGGTCTCGGTCATCGGCGAACAGTATGAATTATATCGGCCCAAATTGAATCAGGTGATAGTCGGGAAGACAGACAAAGCGAAGGGCAGCGCATCGATCGGCGGGGCACTTGGATTTATGAACATGTCCAAAGATGAGCTCAAGGCAAACTACGATGTCGTCTATATCGGTGAAGAGACGGTCAGCGGCGGCGTGAAAACCTGGCATCTGCAGCTGACGCCGAAATCGCAAACAAGCTATAAACTGGCCGACCTCTGGGTCGACGGCGACGGGGTGCCGCGTCAGGCAAAGATCACGGAACGCAACAACGACACAACCACAGTTCTGCTCTCGAATATTAAAAGGAACGAAAAGATCAAGGGGTCGATATTCAAACTTCAATACCCAAGTTCGGTTAAGAAGATCAAGGCGTAGGAGGCTTGGTTGTATGAAGAAAATTTCACAGCTTGCGATGTGTTCTATTGCACTGGGAATCTTTATTTTAATGATCTCAGTCACCGAGTCACGTGGCCAAGTAATTAACGAGCTCTTAAAGCGGATGAACGATCATAATAAAGCACTCCAAAGCCTGAGTGCTGATGTGACAATGGTCACATTTGATTCTGTCCTCAAGACGAGGGATACAACTACGGGCAGCACACTTTACGTTCCCGAAGATAAAAAGGCAAAGCGGAAGGTTTTAATGAGGCTTGATTGGAAAACCTGGAATAACGCATCAAAGGAGGAAAGCCTCTCAGTCGAAGATAAGAAATTTACGTTCTATCAAACTGCGATAAAAACTGTAACCGTTGGCAGTATCCAAAGCGGCAGCAGCCCTAAAGTTACGAATGTATTTGGCTTTATTAACATGCCTCGTAATGAGATCAGGGACAAATATGAGATCAAATTCCTTGGCATTGAAAATATCAGAGGCGGGGTCAAGACCTGGCGTTTACAACTGACGCCAAAAGCGAAAATGAGCTATAAGTCGGCCGATCTCTGGGTGGACGTTAATGGTATGCCGCTGCAGGTAATGATGGTTAATCCGAATGATGATTCGACGACGATCTTGCTTTCGAATATCAAAAAGAATATTACTCTCAAGAGGTCAATGTTCCACATAGATTATGATGCGAAAAGCGTAAAAGTGGTAAAGCGATAATTGGACGTTGGGAATAGTTTCGAATGGCCCTGGCCGCGAGTTTTCGGCCGGGGCTTTTATTCTGGTTTGAATTGATCAGTGCCAGATCTTATAATCTAGAGTTTGTTTGCGGGTTGAGTTTTTCATTATGCCAAAGGCGAGCAGTTTCAGCAGGTTTACAAGAGGCGTTCGGCACACGGTGCGGGCGTTTGCGTCGACAAGGCATCCTGTGTTGGTGCACATCGTACCGATGCGGCGGTGTAACCTGGCTTGTACATACTGCAACGAATACGACAAAACCAGTGATCCGGTGCCGATCGATGTAATGCTCGAGCGGATCGATAAGCTGGCGGAATTTGGCAGCTCGGTCATAACCATCTCGGGCGGAGAACCGATGATGCACCCTGAGATCTATGAGATCATCGCCCGCATCCGCCATCACGGAATGATCGCGGGGCTGATCTCGAACGGCTATTATTTCCAGAGCGAAAAGGTCAAAAAGCTAAATGAGGCGGGTCTTGATTATCTGCAGATCTCGATCGACAACGTTACTCCTGACGATGTCTCGAAGAAAAGCCTTAAGGTGCTGGACGGCAAGCTTGTAAACCTCCGCGATCATGCAAAATTCAAAGTAAACATTAATTCCGTCGTCGGCGGCGGCGTTGCTAATCCTGATGAGGCTCTGCAGATCGCAAACCGTGCCCGCGAACTTGGTTTTTCATCCACTGTTGGTGTCATCCACGACGGCGACGGGTTGCTGAAGGGCCTTACGCCCCGCGAAAAGGAAGTTTACAAAGAGATCAAGAGCAAAGGCGCGAGCAGCTACGCCCGCTGGAACTGGTTTCAGGACTATCTGGTTGACGGCGGCGAGTATGAGTGGCGCTGCCGTGCCGGTGCCCGCTATCTGTATATAGACGAGGCCGGCATTGTCAGTTGGTGTTCGCAGCAGCGCGGCACGCCGGGCATCCCTCTGCTCGAATACACCCACGCCGATATGGACCGCGAATACAATACCGAAAAATGGTGTGCCCCGACCTGCACTATCCAATGCGTCCACCAGGTCGGCCACCTCGACGCCTGGCGCGACCCGCAAATATCGCTTACCGAATATAAAAAGCGTAACGGCAACGGTCTGAAGAAAGAGACCGTCGCTCAGGTTTTGGGTTCGGAATAGCTTTTTAAATACCGCCTCACAAAATGTTTGCATCTAAAGAAGTGATACTTTAATATCACCTTATGAAAGCTGAACTTGTAACCACCTTAAAAAGACGAGCAACCGAAATCTTGTTTGAGTTGGAACGCGATAAAGAACCGATCCTCATTACTCATCGCGGCCTTCCGAGCGCGTATTTAGTCGATGTTGAAACTTTCGAGTTGCAGCAGCGCCGAATGGCTATCCTCGAGGGAATTGCCCGAGGAGAGAAAGCCCTGTCCGAAGGGCGTACCTTTACCCATGAAGAGGTAGAGAAACAAATGCGGCAGCGATGGCAAAAATAATCTGGCTTGAACCGGCGCGTGACGATCTTAACGAGATCTCAGCTTATATTGCTGTTGAGAATGCCGACGCCGCGTCAAGTTTCATCGACCGCTTGTTGCATCATGTGAGGCAGCTCGAAAAACATCCGAAGAGCGGTTCGACCTTACCGGAGTTCCCGGACTCTCAATATAGGCAGATCATAGAGCCGCCGTGCCGGATCTTTTACAAGTTCGACGGTAAGACTGTTTTCATTTTGCATGTCCTTAGATTCGAGAGGTTGTTTAAGATGGGACGACTGCTCGACCGGGATTAGTTCATCAGTAGTGCAATTTGAATAGGCCGATGAGGGGTGATGCCCAAGGAGACCAAGAGCGACACAGTTTGCTAAAAATCAAATCCGAACTATACTTGCCCTAACTTCTTTGACGATGTGCCCAGCTTTTTGGGGGAATAAATTCTCTGTCTGAGTGAGCAAATAGCCGTGAGTGAACGACAAACAATACGCGTATTTGACTATGTTAACCAGCCTTATGATGCGGTGAGGCTGCGGCTTACCGATGATGCTGTCGGCGTATTCAGGAATGCGACAAAGGTCGCCGCACAGCGTGCGAATACTTTGGCGTCTGAGCTGCACTTCAATTTTGCCGGGATCGAGGTAGGGACGGACATCGCCATTACCATGAAGTCGGTTGAGACGTTTGAAAAAACCGGCACCTCACCCGAGAAGACTGTGATCGCACTCGAATGGGAGGCTGCCAAGATGCCCCGGCTTTTCCCGTTCATGCATGCCGAACTCGCGATTTATCCGCTAACGATGACCGAAACCCAATTGGACCTTTCCGGAAAATACGAACCGCCCCTTGGAATAGTCGGCAGCGCCCTCGACGCCGCGGTGGGCCACCGTATCGCCGAAGCCTCTGTGCATAAACTGATCGCTGACGTTGCCGCTTATCTGCGAAGCGAAGCCTGAGAATAACTGGCTTAGCAGCCCCACAGTTTGGAATAACACCGAATCCAGGGAATCACTATTTTATGATCGAGCCAAAACTCTTTATCCCGACTCTGCTTGGAACGCCCCGCAAAAATCGCCAGAGCGAGAATGTCGCTAACTGGGTCTGCTCGCAGATGCGTGACCGGGCTGATATCGACACGCAGCTTTTTGATGTGTGCGATTTTCATTTGCCTTACGATCATTACGGGACCGAGATCGCAGGCGATTTTCCCGAGTGGCGTGACGCCATTATTAGGGCAGACGGTTTGGTGATAATTACCCCTGAATACAATCACGGCTACCCGGGCCCACTGAAAAGTGTGCTGGACCTGCTCTTAAAAGAATATATCCATAAGGCGGTCGCCTTTGTCGGCGTCTCGGCCGGCCCGTGGGGCGGCACGCGAGTCGTCGAGGCTTGTGTCCCGATGGTTCGCGAACTCGGCCTCGCCGTGACCTTCTCGGATCTTAATTTTCCCGTCGTCGCCAGTAAGTTTGACGACGACGGCAATCTGCTCGACGACGCTTATAACAAACGCATCACCGGCTTTCTGGACGAACTCGTCTGGATGGCAACCACCCTCCGCTGGGGCCGGGCCAACGTCTCGTCCAAATATCATTAGTAACGTATTCTATTATCGGATAGAACATTGCCATGGCCCATAGGGAAATACATCGAACCGACCGAATCAGCTGGCTTCGGGCGGCAGTTTTGGGCGCCAATGACGGGATCGTTTCGACGGCGAGCCTGGTGATCGGTGTCGCAGCCGCTGAGGCGGACCATGCCGCGGTTATGATCGCAGGAATTGCCGGGCTGGTTGCCGGTGCAATGTCGATGGCGGCCGGGGAATATGTTTCGGTTCACTCGCAGGCGGACACCGAAAAGGCCGATCTCGCACGCGAAACAAAGGAACTCGAGACCGACGAAAAGTTTGAGCGTCAGGAACTTGCCGGGATCTATGTAAAGCGTGGCCTCGACCCTGAACTTGCAGCACGGGTGGCGGACGAATTGATGGCCCACGATGCCCTCGGTGCTCACGCACGAGATGAACTGGGCATCACGGACGCCCTTAGTGCGAGGCCGCTGCAGGCCGCAGTTTTCTCGGCTGTCAGTTTTGCTATCGGAGCCGCCTTGCCCCTCGGCGTCACAGCTCTGCTCACGGGCCCGACCATGATCCCGTCAGTGGCGGCGAGTTCACTGGTGTTTTTGGCGCTCCTTGGCGGCGTAGCCGCCCGGGCCGGTGGTGCGAGCGTCGTTACCGGAGCCATTCGGGTGCTATTTTGGGGAGCGATGGCAATGGGAGCCACGGCATTGGTCGGCAAGCTTTTCGGTACGGCGGTTGGATAATTTCATCGAGGCCGGAAAAGATCTAAACAAGGTCCCTCACGTTAGCCGAATCCTGATAAAGATCGCTCCATCTTAACCCGAGCCCTATTCCGGCGGTTAAAGCCCTCATATGCTGGGAAAGGCGATCGAACCCCTTCAGCAAAATTAATCTACCAATTAACTCATCATACTTTCATTAAAAGCTCTAAACTTTCAGAAAAGTCTGCGATCTGTCAGATAGAAGCTCAACCTGTCAGAATCTTGGTTATTCTGTCAGATAAGTCATATATCTGTCAGAGAAGACAAAAATCTGTCAATTAAGCGTCAATTCTGTCAGAAAAATCATTTTTCTGACAGAATAACGATTTTTTTGAAAGCTTGAGATCTTCTCAACTGTAGGGGTCGATTCATCTAGAGCCAATGAATATGGGCTTTTCAATTGCAGGTTGGCATTTTACAACGTTACCGGACCGATGGCGGCGGCGGTGTGGACAGGGCATTTGGCCCCTGGACGATCAAAATTATCACAAATAACACGATACCGAAGAATATAGCAACGGCATCCGCGGAGAGTACAAACAAAAAGGCATAGCCGAGAGCAGGCCATGCGTTTACGAAACCTCTCGAACGAAACAAATAATATATAAAAGCAAGAATTCCAAACAGCACGACCGCGTAAGAGAATTTGGGGTGAAGTGAAAAACCGCGCTTTCGGCTGTCTGCCCTGATCCATGCGAATATCCCGATATTCCATCCGAACACAGTGATGATCAAAAGTACCGATGAGACATACAGGTTCCGCTCAAAACCGATCGTGAGCAGCATCATGACAACATTAAAAACAGCCAGCTGCAGCAGCACTGTCCGCATCGGGTTCAATAGGGGCTCGCGTACAACATTTGCCTCTGTGTCCACGGCGGATATGTTAGCACAGAGCTTTTGACGTAGTATGTATAAATGTGCGGCGAGATACTCAAACGACTATCGCTAATAGAGACTGACGAGAACGTCAAGATACTTTACGCCTGCGAATCGGGCAGCCGGGCGTGGGGATTTCCTTCAGCCGATAGCGATTATGACGTCCGGTTCATCTATGTCCACCCGCAGGAATGGTATCTCTCGATCGATCTCGAAGACAAGCGGGATGTTATCGAGCGGCCGATAAACGACGAACTGGACATCAGCGGATGGGACCTGCGAAAGGCTCTGCAGCTGTTGAAAAAATCAAACCCGCCATTGCTTGAGTGGCTTAGCTCGCCGATCATTTACCGCGAAACTGCGGGCATAGCGGACAAACTGAGAGACGCTGTCGACGAATTTTATTCACCCATATCGTCTTTCCACCACTACCTGCATATGGCCCAGAACAACTATCGCGAATTTCTAAAGGGCGACATGGTTTGGGTAAAAAAATACTTCTATGTAATGCGCCCCTTGCTTGCGATACGCTGGATTGAAACCGACAGCGGGGCGGTACCGATGGAGTTTGAAAAACTAGTGAACCGGTGTGTCACCGACACTATAGTTAGAGGGGCCATCGGCGATCTGCTCGAGCGGAAGAAGGCCGGCAAAGAACTCGACCGGCAGCCAAAGATACCGGCTCTTAGCAACTATATTGAGTCAGAATTGGCGGAACTGCAGCGGTCCGCCCCGCCGCCGGTGCGGGAAAAACCGAATTTCGAAAGTTTAAACGAGCTCTTTCGCGTGGCATTGCAGCAAGTATGAACTGGACACTAGCATTTAATCTTTACACTGCGACAGATGTCAGATATTATTAGGACATATGGCAGATGCAATGATCTTGAACAAATCGTCGAAAACGGGGTCAGATTCGGATGATGTCGATGCCTTTATCACCCGCATGAAGAGCGGCGAACGGGGTTCCGATCATTTATACGTGCTTCTGTTGGGAATGAAAACCGTGGAGACTAAAAAACTGAGGCGTGAGATCGAGAAAGGATTTTCGATCCAGGTGCTCGACCATCTCCGCCGCAGTATGACGATCCCGTTGGCGGACTTGATCGATCTGATGCTGATCAATTATCGAACACTGAACCGGCGTAAAGCGACCGGCCGTCTGAATTCAGAAGAGTCAGACCGCGTGCTGCGCGTGAGCCGGATATTTGGCCGCATTCTGGAATTATTCGAGGGCGACCAAAAGGCGGCCCGACACTGGTTTTTGTCTTCCCAAAGGGCACTTGGCGACGAATCGCCGGCAGACCGGGCAAAGACGGAGTTTGGGGCGTTGGAGGTTGAACGCCTGATCGGCAGACTCGAGCACGGGGTATTTGTTTAGTGATCACGGCCTGGCGGATCATTAAGACACGCCTGGCCTCAGGTGCATTTGACGGCGAAGGCGCCCGTCGATTTGGGGGCCGGTTCAACAGTGTCGGCGTATCGGTCGTTTACACGGCCGGGTCCAGATCACTGGCCATTTTGGAAATCATGGTCCACATCGGCGATGAACGGCTTCTGCCATCATATTCTATTTGCCCGGTCGAATTTGAGGATGCATTAGTTGAAAGGTTGGATCTGACGGAACTCCCCGATAATTGGCGTGATAACCCCGCCCCGCCGGCTGTCCTCGCACTCGGTGACGCCTGGATCTCATCGAAAAGGTCGGCCGTTTTCCAGGTTCCGAGTGTGATCGTTCCTGAGGAAAATAATTATTTGATCAATCCCTCACCATCCGGATTTTCGGCGACTAAGCATTGGTACTGTTGTCCCGATCTCGTTAGACAAGCGGCTGTTCAAGACATTAACGAAGCCTCGGCGATTGCAACTGTCTTCTTGCATTGCCCGAATGGCAGTTAGGCTCCACCACACGCCGATAAATGGATGACGGTCGCTCTCAGGAAAGATTTTGGTATTATCGAACCGTGCCCAACGATCTGCCGATAACTGTTGATCAGGAAACTATGAGCGGCGTCCCCGTTTTTGCGGGTACTCGTGTGCCGGTCGCAGCCATGCTCGACAATCTGGTAGCCGGGGTTTCACTTGATGAGTTTCTCGATAATTTCCCCACCGTGAGACGCGAACAAGCGGTCAAGGTCCTCCAACATTTCAAGAAATCTCTGAATGACATAAATCGGTCCGCGTGAAGATAGTTATTGTGGAGTCGGATGGGTGTTATGAACGCCAAAGCCCAAAAGTATCAGCAACGGTCCAATTACCTTTGACCTTAAGTAACATCACAAATGAGCCATGGCCATTTTGTCCTCCGCCGTTAAATGAGAAATAGGCAATGGCTTGAGTGTGGGCGACGTTGTACCCGATGTTCGAAAAAGATAGGATCCCGCGCGACCCGGGATATTTTTTATGAAATCCGGCGTGGTCTAATACTATTTTTCGAAAAAGATACTTATGCTCCTTCGGGCTCATAACTCTTACATGTGGCAGACCCGCAACGAAAGGGCGAATCGACGAACTCTTGTCATTATTGACCCGGTAGTTTTCAATGGTCTCAGCAGACACACCACTTGTTTCTGCCGGATCAAGGTTACCAGGCGTCCCCCCAATCACATCACTCATCTCGTCTATGACGATCAGGGGATCTTCATCGTAGCTACCGTTATTTATGATCGCAGAATAAATAGCCCGCGCCTCGCTTTTCGGATCTTGCCGGTTACAGCCGAACCCGATCGCATCATCGACGACCGTGATCCCGTCTATCGTCTCGACGGAGGTTTGTTGAAAAAGCGATCCTGCAACCACAACCGACAATACGCCTATCAGAAATGTAATTATTGCTGCGAGCGGGCTAAGAGGGGTAGATCTCATGAGAAACCTCATGACAAATGAGATGTCTATTATACCCTCTGAAACTCATTAGTCACAAGAGTTCCGGATGTGCCCAGATGGGGCTGGGTCGAACATACGCATAAAGATCCTCAGTGATAATCTTGATAATCAACCAACAAAGAGTCGTTTCGTTCGTACATGAAAGTCAGCATGTGAAGCGGTTACCTTCGCGGCACCCGTTCGCCGATGGTCCAGACTATTACTGAGCTTGATAGGCCCATGCCTGAGAGGCGGCCAGCCAGCATTACTATGGTTTCGCCGATTTCGATGACTTTTGCTTCGAGCAGGGCGTGTTCGCCGATCTTTAACATTTCTTCGGTTGAGTCGGCGTCGACATTTAGCAGGTCGAACATCGTCTTATCGCCGGATCCCTGTGAGCGTTCGTTCGTGCTTAGGCCCTCGTCGTGGATGGGCAGCACGCCCCAGATCAACGCGAGCTGGTTTTGAGCATCTTTAGAGGTTGTCAGCGCAAAGGTCTGCAGGCCAGAGCGAAACGATGACAGGCGGCGGGCCATCAGGCCTGATTCGGTAAAGACTGCGACCTTTTCCGTTCGCATTTCCTTGGCGGCAGAGGCAGCGGCTTTGCATAGAGCCTGGCTGGTTCGCCCCGAGGGTGGCTGGGCAAATTTTACCGGGCGTTTCAGTTTTTCGGGCTCGATGGTCTCGGCTGAGTTTATGATCCGGATCATTGTTCGAATAGTCTCGACCGGATACTTCCCGGTGGCCGTCTCGGCCGAGAGCATAACAGCATCGGTGCCGTCGAGAACGGCATTTGCCACGTCCGAGGCCTCTGCCCGCGTAGGGAACGGGTTATGTATCATCGACTGCAGCATCTGGGTTGCTGTGATAACAAATTTATCGTGGGCGATGGCTTTTTCGATCATCCGCTTTTGATAGATGGGGACTAGTTCGACACTTGTCTCGACGCCGAGGTCGCCTCGGGCGACCATTACGCCGTCAGTCGCTTCGATTATCGAGTCGAGGTTCTCGATCGCCTCTGCCTTTTCGATCTTGGCGACGAGCAAGGCACGGCCGAGCTTGCGGGTGTTAAGACGCTTAATAATGTCTTTGACCTCACGGCAATCTTCGGCGGTTCGGACGAACGAAAGCGCAATATAATCGACGTTCTGTGTCATCGCCCACTCGAGGTCGGCGTGGTCCTTTTCTGTCAGCGATGCGATGGGCAGCGGTGTATTCGGCAGATTAATGCCCTTTCGTTCCGACAACCAACCGCCCGTAACGATGCGGCATATGACGTCGGGGCCATTCTTCGACTCGACAACCAGCTCAATGGCTCCGTCATCGATCAGTATACGGGTGCCCGTGTTTACAACATCGGGCAGATGGTCAAAATTTGTTGAGACTGAGCGCTCATCACCCTCGATGTCGCGGGTGGTGATCACAAATGTCTCGCCGGCTTTGAGCATGACCGCCTGGCCGCCCTTTAACATCTTTGTCCGGATCTTTGGCCCGCACAGATCGACCAGTATCGACAGGGGCATTCCCAATGCTTCGGCGGCTTCGCGGGCATGACGAATGGTCACAACATGTTCGTCCTGTGTGCCGTGCGACATATTTATCCGTACGGCATTTAGCCCGGCCTTGAGCATCTCGGCAATAACGCCGCGATCCCGCGATGCCGGTCCAAGGGTGGCTAGAATTTTGGCTTTTCGCATTTATTTAATTTTAACTTATTGGGTCAACGAGCGAGAGTGGTGAGGAAGGGAAAAAGGGAAAAGTGAAAAAGGGGAAAAGTGAAAAGGGAAAAGGCAAAAGGGAAAAGGGGAAGGGAAAAGGGGGAGGGGGGAAGGTCACCTCTCGCTTCGCAGGGCCTTTAGCTTGGCGAGATATGAGTGGACTGTGGCGACATATGTTGAATGGGACCACGTGAGGGGCGAGACTGAGAGTTCTTCGCCGGTCAGCGGGTTTACCTGTTCGGCAAGGACACCCGACGGCAGGGCACGGTCGGCGGTCCATTCGAGGATCTCGAGGGCCTGTGCTAGGTCATCTTTTGTATTGGCTTTGGCGATATAATACTCGGCCAGCCACAGCGTACAGATAAACCACGAATTGCCTATTACCTTATCCGAGACACGCATATACCCGTCATTTTCAAATCGGGCGATGCCGTTATATTCCGTTCTGTTTGATAGATGATCTTCGACCGCCTTCATCGTGCCCGACACCATCGGATCGTCCGCCGCGAAACATCCGAAATAGAAAAGGCCAAAGAGGGAAGCATCAACCGTCGCATCTGGCGTCAGCCTATCCTCGCCATCGGCAAGCAGCCCTCTCAAAAACCGGCCATGCTCGCTGCTGTAAAGATGTGTCTTCATTGCGGCTTTGATCTCGCCGGCCGCTGTTTCGTAAGATCCGGCTTTTTCGTCGTCCGCGAATAGCCGGGCAAATTGGGCGGCAGCATTCAGTCCGGCGATCACTGTTGTGCAGGTAAATGTGTGAACCCCGCGACGGTCTTCCCACAAATTCCAACTTGGTTTTGGCAGCTTGGATTCGGGGTCGCGATATTCGACCATAAAATCTGCACAATCGATGATTAAGTCGACATACAGTTTATGAATAAAATCGATGTCGCGGTATAGCTCGTAATGCTGCCAAAGAGCCCATATAACAAGGGCGGTCTCATCCTCCTGTATCGGGACGAGTTTCCGTTTGCCGCGAATGTCCCATGCGGCATGCCATCCGGACGCAACGGTTCCGTCGGGATTGTATTTCTGCAGGAAATAACCGTCGGGATGTACGATGCCGTTGCAAAAATGAAAAAATCGCTTTGTCAGCTCGAGATAACCTGCTCGATCGAGAGCATTCGCCACAAATGCACCATCCCTCGCCCACATATAGCTGTAATGGTCTGTAGCACGTTCCGTGACGTCTGAATCGTTAGCGGCCAATATCGCTCCGCCGTCGTCTATCTGTGTGCTCACTATGAGCAGGGAACGCTTGTACAGGTCGATGGCCTTATCCGGCAGACCGCTCAGGTCAGTATCATTTTTGTTGACCCAGGCCCGCCAGTAATTCTCGGTATATGCCAAATATTTCTCGGGCATACGGTCGAGGACAAGTCGGTTAAGCCTGGCCACTTTTTCATGGGTAGTGCCGGCCGCGATCCAGTAATAAAACTCGCCGGTCTCATTCGGGTTGAGTGAGCAAATGAACCGCAATGGTCGAATCGACCGAGCCCTCGGTTATAGCTCCGCCGTGGAGTTGGCCATCTTCTGCATCACGCCAGGTGCCTTCCTGATCCTGAAACGCCTTGCGGCCCGTACCAAATTCATTAAAGTGCGGCTGCGTGTTGATCAGAAAATACCGATGCTTTTTGTAGTGAATGAGGGCGAGATTCTCTGGATCGTAAAACGCCGTATCACCGACCTTATTTTCGTAGATCCGAAAATCATGGTGGAGGAAAATTCGAATATCACGTTGCGTGCCATTTAGGTTACTGACCCGAACCCGGCGGAGAAATATATTGTCGTGGCTCGCGACCGTGTCGTTGCAGACGATCGTAATGCCGAGGTTTTGGTTGGTCAGGATGACGTCGGTAACCAGCGATTCACTTACGTATCTGAGCGAGCGTTCCCAGTCGTCTGACGAGACCCAGGAGAACGACCCGTCTGCCCAAACGCCAAAACGAAAGGGGAACCCCTCGGTATGGTTTTCCTGGCCGACGTGGGGAAAATAGATGTCCCTGATCTGGTATTTGTCGTCAAAATTGACCAGTAAATTGCCGTTACCGACGGGTAGATCGCGCATAAACTAGGCTATTTTACGCGAAACTGTCGGGTAAACACTAACAGGCTTTCAATCCCATTTGTCCTAAACTTGCTTTGTCCGATCGTCGCAGGTGACCCAATAGGCTACCGACTAAGCTATGGGCACGTCGCAAACGCCTGAGTGTCCTGTACACATTCAAATGGCCGGTCACCTAATGACCCAAATCTTTCGGCCCTATACCCTCCGTTCGTGCTGTCCTGGAAATACCAGACACCCGTGTCTTCCCTAAAAACGGCAGCATCCGCACGTCCGTCGCCGTCATAATCAGCCGGGACAGGGCTATCCGTCGACAAACCCCAATTGAAGTAATGGATCGAGTCGTCAGAACTATAGCGAATATACCAAACTCCATTTCGGAAAACAGCCACGTCGATGATTCCGTCGCCGTCATAATCGGCGGAACAAGCAGGTCAGTTCCTAACCCCCAATGCTCTGACCGGACCGAACTGCCCTCGCCGAGCGAGATGTACCAGACACCACCAGACGGGCGAAAAACCGCAGGATCATCCCTGCCGTCGCCGTCCCAATCGCCAACGACCGGGCGGTCTTCGCCTGATCCCCATGCGAATCCACGAAAATCAATTCCCGGATCGCCAGACGGACGATGGTAGAAATAACTTTGTTCAGCCGGGGTCGAACCGTCTCTGTAAACCCCGACGTCATCTTTTCCGTCCCCGTCCCAATCACCAGCAACGGGCCGGTCACCGGCTTGTCCGAATTGCACAGCACGGAAAGACGAGTCGGAGCTTTGCAGAATATAGTAATACGAGCGGTCAGGGTCGCCATTACCCTCAGGCCGCCAGACCGCAATGTCGGCTCTACTGTCGCCGTCGTAATCTGCCGGAGCGATCTGGTCGCTTTCCACACCCCACTGCCTGGCGCTGAAACTGCCATCGCTGCTGTTTGAGATATACCAGGTGCCATCAGAAGGCCGGAATACACCCAGGTCGGCTCGGCCGTCGCCGTCAAAATCAAAATCGGTTGCACGCCTCACCCTTTCCTGGTATGGCAATCGGGACATCGATAAATCATTGTCGATGTTATGCGAATTGACCAAAGTACCTGTCAGGGCAACGTTGTCTGCATCGCCGGTCACCCTGATCTTTCCAAAACCGTTAACATTCAACGACGGGAAACCACCGGCTGCTGTGATCAGGTCGTCTATCACGATATGCCGTTTTCGATTCTCATTATCCAGGGCGATGCTGCACGGATTACACACCTCCAGGTTTATCGCCGACCGCAGCGGCAAACTCGTATCTTCGTCATAGAGGTATATGTCTACAGACGCTCCGCCGCCATCCGGAATGCCAGCTAGTCCGCCGGCATAGGCGACGTCGATCTTTGTATCGAATGTGAGATGAGTCGCATCCGTACGCCCAAGTTGGTCACGAAAATGCGGTAGATCATATTCTTTGAAGAGGGTCGGGCGGAAATTATTGTTTATCTCAAGATTGTCCGGTCTCAAATGTCCCAACGGAAATGCCGGTGTCCTCACCTCCTCCGGGACAAATCCCAAAATAGATATGTCAAGTGCACTCGTCTTTGCGTTTACGATCATTCCGCTGATGCTGACACTGTCCACATCGTTACTGACCTTCACTATTCCGAATGCATCCACGACATCCCGCGGAAAACCGCCGGCGGCCGTTATCAGATCGTCAGCAAAAAAAATGTGCTTCCGGTTGAATACGGTCATACTGGCACTACATGGGTTGCAAACCTCTTGATCAGTGGCCGATTTGAGCGGCAGGCCATCGACGTCGTCGTAAAGGTAAAGATCGACGAATGCCTCACCACTGCTTGGGGGGAAGCCTGGATACCCGCGTGTGTAAGTCGCAAAGATCTGCGTATCGAATGTGTACTGCGTGTTGTCAATTGTCCCGGTTTTTTCGAGAATATGCGGCAACACAAATCCGCGGACAGGTGGCTGATTTTCGACATTCTTTACCGATTCTCTCGGACCTAAAAGCCCATAGATATCGACGTTGTTCCCGGTTGTGTGCCGATTGGTGGCGACCTCTTGAATGAAAACTTTTCCGGTGTCGCCTGAAATGGTTATCGCCGCAAAACCGGTAACGTCGGGTCGCGGAAATCCGCCCGCGTCACGGATCAGCTGGTCAAAATTGAAACTTCCTTTTTGCTGCGTGGTGGAAAGATCAAGGATGCACGGGTCGCACACCGGCTGATCAGTCGACGACCTCAGCGGGAACCCCGTCATGTCATCAAAGATCCTAAGCTCTGCACGTCCCGTTCCCGTGCCTGTCGGCAGCCCTGGCCAGTTCGCCAGAAGAACGAATATCTCTTCTTTTATACTCTGAGGCTGGTCAGACGTATTCGAGTTTTCGTGAAAACGGTCGACCATGTAATACGTCGTTCCCGGGCCTGCATCTAAGTCGTACACTTCCAGATCGAATAGAGAAAAGTCATTGGGGCCGGTGTGCGAATTGAAGACATGCGCATCGATACTTACATCGTCAGAATCACCATTTATTTCAAATATCATGCTCCCCGTCACTGTAGGACGCGGCAGGCCGCCGACCGAGTTTGCTATACCTTCGACAGTTGCGATCCCCTTTCGATTTGCCGCGCTCGCGGTAAAACTGCACGGGTTACATACATCGATATTTGTCGCAGATTTGAGCGGCTGACCGGTCAGGTCATCAAAAATATAGATGTTGATAGGGGCGTTGCCATTTCCGGTACCGTCAGGCAGGCCGCCCGTATAAGTAATGAAAAAGGATGTGTCAAAAGTATTCTGGGTGTTCGTTACCAGGCCAGTTGCCTCGAGAAAGTGGGGGACCATAAAGGTCCTGGCCTCGGACTTAATGGCTAAACCGGAGACAAACCAGATGAAAACTGACAACAAAGCGACGAATCTCACTGACCTCATATTCGAATCCTCCTTATACGAACGGAACCGCATCCAGATGCAGGGCCGAACTAAAAAGGCACGGTCAGTATTGTGAGCGTCGATTCAAACGGGGAGACCTAACACGTGTCTCGCAAGCCATTCGGCCCCTGTTAACTACATTTTTAACAATTTGGCTAAAGACTATATCATGTTTTGGTTTGGCCGCCAATGAGGTAGGTGGATGAGGGCGGCAAAGATATGTCCAAAGGGTGATGGGTATGGCGGGCAGCCTATTTGATAGCTATCACCATCGAATCCGGCCCGACGAGGTGTTCGACCCGGGTCTCAGTGAATCCGGCTTCCTTCATCCAGCCGGAGCAGTCCGCTCCGGTGTAGTCAAAACCGCCGGGCGTCTCGAGGAGCATATTGAGACTCATCATCAGCCCGAAGGCATTTACCGACCGGTCATCGTCAATAAGCGCCTCATAGACTATCAAAGCACCGCCCGCCGGCACTGCGTCAAAGGCCTTTTTGATGAGCATCTTTTTTGTTGGCAGATCCCAATCGTGCAATATATGGCCCATCGTCACTACGTCCGCTTTTGGCAGTTCCTCGGTGAAAAAATCACCGGGCTGGAATTTCAGCTTCTCAGCGACACCCGCGCCCGCCGCATATTCTTCAAAGATCGGCGCGACTTCGGGCAGATCGAACCCTATCCCCTGAAGATGCGGGTTTGCCAACGCGATTTGGACCGCAAGATCACCCTGCGCAGTGCCGACGTCAACAAATGTTTCATATTTTTTCCACGGAAATGATCGGGCGATGGTGATGTTGGCACCCCTGCTGATACCGCTCATTGCCTTAAGAAACTCTTTGAGTCGCGCGGGATGGGCATAAATGGCTTCAAACGCGTTGGTTCCGCCCTCTCTCAGCTCATTTTGCGGCAGCCCAGTGCGGAGTGCTTCTGTCAGATGGGCCCAAAACAAAAAATGGCGGTTATTTGCCATTTCAAGTATGCCGCCGACATACGAAGGCTTTATTCCAGTCGAGAAAAAGATCGGTCTCAGGCGTATTAGCGTAAACATCGTCTTTCCGGACAAGAAATCCGAGAGCTACGAGCGTATCGAGAAAGTCTCGTGCTGATCGCGAGTGCAGGCCGAGGCGGCCCATAAGAGCCTCGAAGGGCTCAGGACCGTTTGCTAACTCGGTGAAGACCCCCATCTCAATCGCACTTAATAGAGTTTTTGACGGCCAAAAAGCGAGTCCTGTCTGCAGGATCTTTTCGGGACTTAATTGATCGTTCACTATGATCTCTCCTTAGTCTGGAATTGCTAGTGATAGGGCTCTAGGTAGCGGGTTCAGACTTGATCGCTTTTTCGACTGCGGCATCCAGTTCCTTCTGGATTTCAGGACTGAATCCGATTATCTTTGCAATAAGCCGTCCCTGCCGGTCGAAAACCGCGGTCTGCGGAATATCATCCCGCGTAGCAAAAACAAAACGTGTCAGCTCGTCTTCGGGAAAAGCGAGCGGATAATCAAACTTTGTTATGGCGACAAACCCCGGGATCTTTGGCCGGTCTTCGGCCCCGCCAACATTTAGGCCGACGACGTGCAGGTTTTCTGCACCATATTTCGCGATCAGGGAGTTCAGATGCGGTATCTCTTCGCGGCAAGGCGGACAATATGTGGCCCAAAAGTCCAGGATGACAGCTTTCCCCTTGAGATCCGCGAGTTTTTGTACCCGATCATCTGCATCGTGCCAACTCATCTCAGAAATTGGTTTCGAGGGCGGCAGCGGTTGATTTGTGGTCGGGCGATCATTGATCGAGATAGGTTGGCTCGAGACAGAGACCGGAGCCGCCGCCCGCTGGCATCCGGAAAGAAGCAATACTGTGACTAGCAAAAATATCCCGATCCGCATAGAAGTAATCGTAATTTGTTAGGCCTGAATTGTAAAAGCCATCCAAGAATGATTTGTGATTCTCTAGATAATGATTACCATCAAAAGCGTGGTATATCCGGAACCAGTTTCAAACCGCATTTCAGAGGCGAGATCCGCAGATCGCGGCTTCGAGGGCAATGCTTTTGGGACAGAAGCAAACTTTAGCTGCGGATCTTTCATTAGGTTCTCACTCTTGATCGACATCCCCTCGTCTGTGGTGGCTAACGCGGCATTTGCTTCTAACGGCTGCGGATATATGATCGCGGCGGCGGATGTGCTGGCAGAGAGTGTGATCGGCAGGCATCTCGGAGACCTGCGGGGGTTGACGTACGATCTTCTGACCGGCCGCGTTAAAACAATTCTTGGTAATATCCCCTTAGATCGACAGGAATGCGTTGCGGCTTGTATCGGCTCACTGCGTGCGGCATTTGCAGAATTTCGCGCGAAACAGGTAGAAGAATTTAGGGGTGAAGATGCCCTTATTTGTACATGCTTTGGCGTTTCAGAGAAAACCATAGAGCGGCAGATCGCGGCATTGTCGCTCGAAACAGTAGACGAAGTTGGGCGGGCATGTAATGCAGGCAGCGGGTGTGGTTCATGCCGAATGCTGATCCAGGAAATGATCGACGGCTCGCTATAGACCAGGGCGGGGAATCCACCAGATCGTCCGCCCCGACTCTAACATTTGATACCAAACCTATGCTATAATCGCCGCGTTGCGCCTGTCTTGCGCTATAGTTGTCAAAAGGAGATAGTCAGCCCTAGATTTTGAATCCGTAATGGACGACCCCGCCAGTTTGCTTCTAATTGTTGCCGCCGAAAATGTAACTCCGGAAAGTTCCCAATTGGCTCTTTATAGCTTTTGGAAAATATTGGCCGTTTTGCTGTTGGTTGTCGCTAACGGCTTTTTCGTTGCAGCCGAATTTGCCTTCGTCGCTGTCCGGAAGTCGCGCATCGAGACCCTTGCAGGGGAGGGCGGCAAATCAGCTCTGAGGCTCTTTCGCATTCTTAACAACTTAAACGCTTATCTCTCTGCTTCTCAACTTGGCATCACTCTCGCATCTCTCGGACTCGGTTGGGTTGGCGAACCGGCGATCGCGGCGTTGCTCGACAATGTGCTGGCTGATTCGCTGCCCGCGACATCGATCCACATTGTCTCGTTCATGATCGCGTTTACGATAATTACCAGTCTGCATATCGTTCTCGGTGAACAGGCGCCAAAACTGGTTGGTCTTCAAATGGCCGAGAAAGTGGCGCTGGCGACGGCTTTGCCAATGACCGTATTTTATCGCGTGTTCAAGCCGTTTATTCGTTCTCTCGATTGGGCGAGTGCAAAGGTCGTAAAGCTGATGGGGATCGCCGTGACGGCCGAGCACGCGTCGATCTACACTGAGGACGAGATCCGTCAGCTTATCAGAATTTCCGAGGAAAGCGGCCACGTTAACCGCGAAGAACGTGACTTGATCAACAATGTCTTTGATTTCTCGGAAACCACGGTGAGAGAGGCGATGATACCGAGAACAGAGATCGTGGCTATATCTGAGAATGCAACCCTCGATGAAATTGCCGGCATCGTGCAAAAGCATGGGCTTTCCCGACTGCCAGTCTTTCGCGGTTCGCTTGATGAGGTTATTGGCGTCGTTTATGCCAAGGACATATTGAATCACCTGGTAAAGCCACAGAAATTCAGCATGGAAAAAGTCGTTCGTAAACCAAAATACGTTGTCGATACGGCTATGCTCGAGGACGTGTTGCGTCAAATGCAGCGGGAAAAATTTCATTTTGGATTTGTGGTCGATGAGCACGGCGGTGTCGAGGGTATCATCACGCTTGAAGACCTGCTTGAGGAGATCGTTGGCGACATCTCAGACGAGCACGACGAAGAGGTCAATGAACAGATCGACGAGCAGGCGGACGGCAGCTATCTGCTCGACGGCAGCCTGGCCGTCCGTGACCTCAACCGGCGGTTGGAAATGAATTTACCTATCTCAGAGGGATATACGACCATCGCCGGATTTTTGATGTCCGAGGCCGGCCAGATACTCGATGAGGGGCAAACGGTGGCGTTTAACGGTCATGTTTTCAAGGTTGAGCGGGTCGATAAACGACGGATCAAAAGGGTACGGATGGAAAAAGCGGCCGACTAGAGCCGCCGCGACAAAACGCGACGTCTGTACACATCCGATCTCTCTCTGAATTAGCCATTTCACACTGCTGTTCATATGCCGGGTTGAGCATAGGGCGGCGGTTCATTAGACTTAAGTTTCGAGATTTGAAGAGGGGAATAAAAAATGAGCTTTATTGAGCAGGTTTGGGCACGCGAGATCATGGATTCGAGGGGCAACCCAACGATCGAGGCAGAAGTCGTTTTGGAGGACGGAACACAGGGACGGGCAGCCGTTCCGAGCGGTGCGTCGACAGGCGAGAATGAGGCCGTCGAACTCCGTGACGGCGACAAGAGCCGCTATTTGGGCAAAGGCGTCCTGAATGCTGTAAACAACGTTAACGAGACCATTGGCCGCGAACTTGAGGGGCTAGATGCTCTCGATCAAACGCTGATCGACCAGACAATGATCGACCTCGACGGTACGGAGAATAAATCGAAACTTGGGGCGAACGCGATACTTGCCGTTTCGATGGCTAATGCTCGCGCGGCGGCCGCATTTCAGGAAATGCCGTTATACCGATATATCGGTGGCACAAATGCAAAAACGCTGCCGGTGCCGATGATGAATATACTCAACGGCGGTGCACATGCGGATAATAACGTGGACTTTCAGGAGTTCATGATCATGCCGGTCGGTGCCGAAAGTTTTAGCGAGGCATTGCGGACTGGTGCTGAGATCTTTCATAACTTGAAAGGTGTGCTGAAATCACGCGGTTACTCCACGAGTGTCGGGGATGAGGGCGGTTTTGCTCCAAACCTGAAGTCTAATGAAGAAGCAGTTGAGACGATCCTCGAAGCGATAGGAAATGCCGGTTATGAAGCCGGAGTGAACGTGATGATTGCGTTGGACCCTGCGGCGAGCGAATTTTTTGACGGTACACATTACGTATTCAAAAAGAGCGATAATCGAAAACTGACGCCTGACGAAATGGCGGACTATTGGACCGACTGGTGTTCAAAATACCCGATAATTTCGCTCGAGGACGGCATGGCCGAGAATGACTGGGATGGTTGGATCAGATTGACCAAGGCTGTTGGCGATCGGGTGCAGCTCGTTGGCGACGACCTGTTTGTTACTAACGTCAAGTTCTTACAGGAAGGGATCGATCGTGGTGCCGCTAACTCGATCTTGATCAAGGTCAACCAGATCGGCACGCTTACAGAAACCCTTGACGCCATTGAGCTTGCACGAACGCATAATATGACCGCAGTTATTTCGCATCGTTCCGGTGAAACGGAAGATTCATTTATTGCAGATCTTGCGGTCGCCACAAATGCGGGTCAGATCAAAACCGGCAGCTTGTGCCGCTCAGACCGTATCTCAAAATATAATCAGCTGCTGCGGATCGAGGAGGACCTCGGCGACTCGGCTAAATATCCGGGCCGTTCGGCGTTTTATCAGATCACGTAATGGACATTCGCGAGGCATTATTGGCGGAACATTCCAAGAGCCAAATGATGAAGATCGTGGATTACATCGACGGTGACGCTGTGCGGTTCCGAGAGTTGATGGGCTATTTCCTTGGTGATACTTATCGGCTTTCTCAGCGGGCTGCGTGGGCAGTGAACTATTGTGCCGAGCATCACCCTTCGCTGATCAAACCGTATTTTTCCAAACTCGTTGCGCAACTCGAGCGTGAAGATGTTCATGTCGCTGTCAGGCGTAATGTGGCAAGGATGCTGCAGTTTATTGATATCCCCGAACGATTTCACGGCCGTGTTTTTGATGCTTGCTACGATCTGGTAGACGATGGCGAACAGCCGGTAGCGGTCCGCGTATTCGCCCTGTCGGCAGCCGCAAGGATCGCCCGCGACGAACCCGATCTGTTAAACGAATTACGTGTTCTGGCAGAAAAACATTCGCCGCATACCACAGTTGCTTTTCGTGTTCGTGCAAGACGCCTGTTGTCAGCGAAATGAAAAGGGTACTCGTAATTGGTTCCGGCGGCGCCGGCAAATCAACATTCTCCCGGCATCTGGGTTCAGTTCTGGGCATAGAGGTAGTGCATCTTGATAAACTTTACTGGCAACCTGATTGGGTTAAAACGCCAAAGGATGAATGGCAAAAAACGGTCGAGGGGCTTTTGAAAGGCGATTCGTGGATCTTGGACGGCAACTTTGGCGGTAGCCGCGAAATTCGGATGAAAGCCTGCGATACGATTATCTTTATGGATATTCCCCGACGCATTTGTCTTTACCGGATATTGAAACGGTCGCTGATATATCGCAACAAAACGCGGCCCGATATGGCCGAGGGCTGTTACGAGAGGTTTGATCTGGATTTTGTAATGTGGGTATGGCGATACCCGGGTAGGGCGCGAGAGCATATCCTGGAACAATTTGAGCGGTTTCGAGATAAAGACATCATTGTCCTAAAGACAAAAAGTGAGATAAGCGAATTTTTACAGCAGTGTCGTCAGCACACGGCCGCATGAAAAAGGTATGGAGTGGGAAAAAGACGGTTTCGTTATAAGTACAGACAGGTCAAGGCTGCAGACCGATGTGATACAGAATTTCCTCACCGACGAATCGTATTGGGCAAAGACCCGCACCCTCGAACAAACACAGACGGCGATCGCCAATTCGATCTGTTTCGGGCTTTTCGTGGATCAACGGCAGATAGGTTTTGCCCGTGTCGTGACGGATAGGGCGACATTTGCATATCTCGGGGACGTTTTTGTGATCGAAGAATTTCGCGGCCGCGGGCTGAGCAAATGGTTAATGGCTACCATCATTTCTCATCCCGAACTGCAGGGACTTCGGCGATGGCTGCTCGCGACCTTTGACGCCCACAGCCTTTATGAAAAGTTTGAATTTGAAGGTTTAAGGTTTCCTGAAAGGTGGATGGAACGTACTGCCCCGGACGCCTATTGACGAAAATGTTACCCGTTACGGTCGTGATTCGTTTATAATTGATGTTCGGTGGTTTTATTTGGTCAAAACGGCCTTAGCCGATACTTAGACAACATCGATCGTCATTCGCTGCCAGCTTAGTTCTCATCACTGCACGATGAATCTACAAGATCCTAAAATCAAACGCCCCGTGGCCCTCGTCATTCTCGACGGTTGGGGCTATGCTCCGCGAACCGAGGGCAATGCAATCGCGATCGCCAATACGCCAAATTACGACGAGATCTGCAGATCGTTTCCGATGACTGTTTTAACGGCGTCTGGCAGCGGAGACGGACAGACACCCGTAAAACCTGGAAATGCCGAGGCGGGACATTTGAGCATTGGCACGGGGCGGGCAGCCCAAACCGAGGTTTCGAGGATCAGCGATTCGATCAGGTCGGGGGCATTTATGGAAAACCCCGTCCTGAAAGATGCCTTTGCTAAGGCAAAGGGGCGGGGTGCGGATGTGCATTTGATCGGATTGATGAGTGACGGCGGCATCAATTCGTCGACGGATCACCTATTTGCCCTGCTGCGGATGGCAAAACAGGATGGACTGACAAACGTTTATGTTCACTGTATTCTTGACGGTTTGGATGTGCCGCCGAGGACCGCGGACATCTATGTCGAAGCGCTTGAGATCAAGTTGGCTGATATCGGTGTCGGCAGTATAGCGACTTTGTGCGGTCGCTTTTTTGCGATGGACAACGGCGAAAACTGGGAACGTACCGCCCGGGCATACACTATGCTCGTCCATGCCGAAGGCGAGAGGGTAAGTGATCCTGTGACGGCGATACGCAATTCTTTTCTTAGAGGCATTTCGGATGAATTTATCTCGCCTATCATTATCGAAAAGTCGCCGGATGTACCCGTCGCTAAGATCAAGACCGGTGATGTTGTTGTCTTTTTCAATCATCATCCGGACGCGATGCGGCAGCTCGTCAGGTCGGTTTCTGTCGCGGACGAATCGACCGGGGCAAAGCCTATTATCGATACAGTTTGCCTGACCGATTACGATCAGGGGCTTGGCCTGCCGGCGGCGTTTAGCCGCGAAGCGGAAAAAAATTCCCTGACCGAGGTTTTGTCAGAGAACGAAGTGCCGAATATCAGGATCACCGAAAATGAACGCTTTCGGCATTTGACCTATTTTTTTGACGGCGGTACCGATCTGCCGCAGCGATTCGCCCAGCATATTCTGGTGCCTAACCTGCGTGAAGGCACGCGTTTCGGCCAGCCTGAATCAGAGAGCTTTAGGATAACCGACAAGCTGCTCAGAGGCCTGGAATCGACCGGGACCGGTGTTTTTGTCGTGAACATTCCCGCCGCCGATATGATGGCCGAGACCGGTGATCTGGTAAAAACGGTTGCGGCGATCCAGTTTATTGACACCTGTTTGGGCAGCATTTGCGAAAAGCTCAAACAACTCGGCGGGGTCGTAATGATCACCTCGACCCATGGCAATTGCGAAGAGATGCTAGATCCAGCGAGCGGAGAACGCTCATTTTCGGCCACCGCAAATCCGGTGCCGTTCCATTATGTTGACGATCGGGCGGGCGAGATCGCATTGAGAGACGACGGTGCCCTGGAGGACATTGCCCCCACTATCCTTGGCGTTTTGGGCATTGAAAAGCCGGCCGATATGACGGGCACTGATCTTCGCGGGGCATAAGGTTCTTCATAAAAATACATCGATCTTATTTTTCACAACATTCTCGTAATTCATTTCGGGCAACTGGGAGATGTTGTTCTCAGCCTTCCCGCGCTTAAGGTGATCCGCGACAAATTTCCGGAAGCTAAGATAACTATGCTTATCGGCAAGCCGGGGGCCGACATTATTCGAATCGCGGGTGTGAGTGATGAACAAATATTGGTTGATCGGGTAAAGCTCCGCGACGGCCCGAAATTAAGTTCGATACACTCGATCATCAAGCTTATGAGGCAGATACGGGGTCTCAGATTCGACTTCGTGATCGATCTCCATAGTCTATACGAAACAAATATTCTAGGTTTTTTGTCCGGAGCCAAGCATCGGCTTTATGGCAACCGCGGGAACCGCTCGTTGGATCGGCTGGGCAGATTTCCGACTCTACCGCCGAAGGAGGACAGATCTAAACATCACGTCGATCGATATTTTGATGTATTGCGTCCGTTAGGAATTTCGGGATTTGACGGCAAATTCCGGATCGAGGCACCGGACGGTAACAAAGAGGAGATCGACAAGCTGTGGATCGACCTGGGCATCGCAGACAAAAGACGTGTCGGCATTTTTATCGGGGCGGGCAATCCGAGCCGGTGCTGGGATCTGGGCAAATTTGCCGAGCTGGCCCAGCGTTTTGTGACGGTGGCCGATCTTGCCGTTCTGGTCTTTCTCGGCCCGGAGGAGAAGCACATCGCGGGTAGCGTACGCTCTGCCTTTCCGGCAGAAGCCATAATTTTGGATGAACTCAAGCTTATCCCGCTAATGGCCGCGTCCGCTACACTCGATGTATTGGTCAGCAACGATACCGGCCCGATGCATCTGGCAGCTTCCGTCGGTGCCCCGATCGTTTTGATCCAGGACAAACGTGCGCCTGACGTTTTCGATCCGATATCGCCGCATGCTCTTGTTCTTAGGGATCATACGATCGCGGAACTCCCGGTCGATCAGGTGTTTGATGCTGCGATGGTAATGTTAACTGGGACGTCAAAATAGAATTTCCGCTTTCTGCTATTTTCACATTTCCCATTATTTCCTATAATTGTCATTCCGCGCTGGATTAAAGAAAGGACAATTTATGGTTGAAGAATTTGCGTTCGACAATGCTGACGAACGCCGCAAGGTACGTCATAACGGAACTGGATGGATCGAGGTGATCGCGGGATCGATGTTTTCGGGCAAGTCTGAGGAGTTGATCCGAAGGCTGACACGGGCCCGCATTGCGCGGCAAAAGGTACAAGTATTCAAGCCTGGCATCGACGCAACGTTATTCGGACGAGGAAATTGCATCACACTCGGGCCAAAAACACCTTTCCGTCCCGGTCGCGACTACCGCTGAAATGATGTCGCAGATCAAAGATGACACGCAGGTCATCGGCATTGACGAAGCGCAGTTTTTTGATATGGCGTTGATCGATGCAGTAAACAGACTGGCGGAAAGTGGAAAAAGGGTCATCGTAGCCGGCCTCGATCAGGATTACACCGGTAAGCCCTTCGAGCCGATGCCACAGCTATTGTCTATTGCCGAGTTTATTACAAAGACCCACGCGATCTGTGTGAAATGCGGGTCGACCGCAAATTACTCGCAGCGTACGGTCGAATCAGAGGCCCGTGTGGAGGTTGGTGCTGCGGACAAATATGAGGCCCGCTGCCGCCAGTGTTTTGTGCCTCATGCCGATTCGCCGACCCTTTATCCGTGACAGCCTTATCCTTTTGGTATCTTCATCGAATACATCACAGCCGGGAAGTCGTCGCTATGTTTGTCAAAATTCCTGCTTTGGGTCGATAACATGATATTCAGCTGTTGATTCTGTCCCTGATAGTTGCGAAATGCGATCCATTGAAACCGCCTCGGGTCGCCCTTATCTTCGGTCGGAGCCTCCCACCACTCAACACCTTTTACACCATCGATCTCGACATAACGAACCTTTTCATATTTGCCTTGTTTTAGCTGTTCGAGTGAACTCTCATAGGTTGCTTTAAGACTGATCTCCGGAGTGACCGCGTTGGGTAGTGGTGAAACAGATGCGATGAGAAAGGCGTTATCAGGTGAACCGTAATTGAGCATTAATTTGGTCGAACTCATTTTTTTCCAGGAAGTTGGCAGTTTCCACGAGATGCCCTGATCGTCCCAGGTTATTTCAGTCCCACCGTCCTGTATGGCCTGCTGCGTGGCAGTCAGTTCAGGCTTTTCGACCGAATCGTCGGATTTTGTCGGCTTTGAGGGAGCACTGGCGGTATTTGATCCCGACGACGAATTCGAACTCGTATCGCCTGTTATATCTTTGAGCTTTTCAGAAAGCCCGCAAAAGGAAAAAACAAAAAAAATAAGCCCCAGCGAAAGTAACGATTTCATCCGACAATGCCTCCGGTTTTTGATCTGATTCTGACTTATTGTTACCGCTTTGGCCGGAAATTGCAAAACTCGGTGTATTTCAGCGATTTTTGCTTGCGATCTGCAAGAAATACCATCCACCACCGTTCATCCATTAAAAGCGACGCTCTCCCGGGCAAAAATTTAGTTTGGTATATAAGGAGATTTCAATGAAAAAGAGTATATTTGCGCGATTGTTCGCGAGTGTCGTCGTTACTTTAGCAATTGCAGGGATCGCGGTCGCACAAAAAACTGATTACCGCATTTCGAAGCCATATTCGTATAAGAATCTGACCATTTTCCTACTGCACGGCAAGGACGAGTCTAAAAAGAGCAATACGATGACATTGCAAGAGGCAATGGAGCGAAAGCTCTTTGTGGTCTATGAGACCTCGAACGTTAATGAGCTCGA
This sequence comes from Blastocatellia bacterium, assembly GCA_963834975.1. Taxonomy (GTDB): domain Bacteria; phylum Acidobacteriota; class Blastocatellia; order Pyrinomonadales; family Pyrinomonadaceae; genus OLB17. The sequence continues at coordinate 307,010 of CAWIDZ010000009.1, read as the reverse complement.
GGTTGAGAATCTGTCTAAAGAACTGGACGTGTTCATCCAGTCCGGCGATATCGTAAAGGGCGGTAAGCAGGACCGCGTTTTGGCCGTAAGCATCATCATTCCGGCGCGGTCAGGCCGGGTGAAGATCGAGGCATTTTGCGTCGAATCGGGGAGGTGGACGAAACGCGGAAACGAAGATTCGACAAAATTTACAAGTTCTGATGATCGGATCGTTACCAAAGAGCTAAAGATAGCCGCCAACGCAGCCCGTTCGCAATCAGAGGTGTGGGGCCAGGTGAGCGAAGCGCAGGAAAGGCTAAGCAAGAATGTTGGCGGCACAGTCGCCGACGGAACGTCGAGATCGAGTTTGCAGCTGAGCCTGGAAAACAAAAAGGTTGTTGCCACGGTCGATGAATATGTCCGCAATCTCAGTGGGATCGTAAACGGCAAATCCGACGTGATCGGCTACGCAATGGCGATCAACGGCAGGATCAACAGTGCTGACGTTTACGTATCGAACGCTTTGTTCAAGAAACTTTGGCTAAAGATGCTGAAAGCCTCGGCTACCGAAGCCGTTGCGGAATCTCGCGGCGTGCGCCTGGCAGATCCGGTCAAAGCCGATGCGGTGAAAGAAATGATCGATGAGTCGGACAGAGCGAAATCCAAAGAACAATCGATCGGCAAAGATGCCAAACTCGTTACCCGCGAAGATAAGGAAAATGTAATGTTCGAAGCCCGCGACGCCAAATCGGGTGCGGTCGTACACAAGAGTTACATCAAGAAGCAATAAGCAAGGATTCATAGAACTACGGTCAAAGGATCGGAGTTCAATGAAATGGCCCCGGTTCACTTTGTGCGGTATCGTCGCTGTTCCGCAAACTGTGAGCCGGGGCCTAAATAGGTTAGCCCGCCTTCTTTTCGCCCAGTGAGAACCAATTGCCCGAATCGTCTTTGAAGAGGGCCTCGTAGCCGTAGAATTCCTTGGTCGGGGGCTTTGTGAATTCGACCCCCTTCGCCGAAAGCTCTTCGTAGGTTGCATTGAGATCGTTGCATTCAAAGACGCCGAAGCCAAAGGTTCCTTTGCTGACAAGTTCACGCATAGCTGCTGCAGAGTCTGCCTTGAACATCATTCCTTCATCGATCGCCATCAGCGATATCTCGATATCGGGCTGTTCGGGCGGGTTTACGGTCAGCCACCGTTTGCCGGGCCCCATCGAGGCGTCGGTGTTGACGGCGAAACCGAGCTTGTTGACGTAAAAATCATAGGCACTATCCTGGTCGAGGACAAAAACTGAGACGTGGTTTAGTTTGGTGATCATAGTAGTTATGATTATTTTGCGTTTCGGCACCCGGCGTCAATAGTTTGTGCTTCTCCAAAATTGCTATTTTGCCCAGCCGCGTTTTTCGACAAAACAATTGGGTACAAATTTGACGGGTTTGGCCGCGATCTCATCTCGCTTCTGCAGCATCTGCCTTTGATAAGCCGCCGGTGTCGCGCCGGTCCGCCTTTTGAAAAGGCCGGTAAAGGAGCTGATGCTGTCGAATCCGACAGAAAAGCAGGCACGGGCAACTGTTGCCTCGCCGGCGAGCAGAACTTTGGCGTGGTTTATGCGGACTTCGGTCAGGTATTGATGCGGGGTCTTGCCGTAAATGGACCGGAACAGCCTGACGAAGTGGAATTTTGAGAAACAAGCTTCGTCCGAAATGTTGTTGAGGTCGATGGGGCGGAAATAGTGCTGATCTATATAGAGCTTTGCCCTGACGACACGCCGGTAAAGATATTGCTTTGGGTATGCGTCAGCCTGATCCATTCTTAATGCTTTGCCGCAAGGCCCCTCTGCCTTTCAAAATGAGTAACGATCTCAGCTGCGGCCTTAGGGCCGACAAGGGGTTTTAGTTCATCGGCCTCAAGTTTTGCTATTCGCTCGATCGAGCCAAACTTACGTAAGAGCGCCATTTTTCGCTTGTCTCCGATACCTGGAATTTCTGACAGCTCCGATGAAAAATCACGCTTTTCACGCCGCTTGCGGTGAAACTCGATCGCTGTCTTGTGCGTCTCTTCGCGGATCTGCAAAATAAGGCGGAACGCCAGGGAATTGCGGTCAAACGGTATGGGCCGGTCTTCGCGGCCGTGGATCAGCAGGTGTGAGATCTGGTTATGCCGTTTTGGCGGTTTGACCAGACCGACAAGCATTATCTGTTCGAGGTCGAGTGCCTGCATGGCCGCGGCTGCGGCGGAAAGCTGGCCTTTGCCGCCGTCGATGAATACTAACTTCGGGCAAGCGGTTTTTGTTCGTCGAGCATTCGCTTATAACGCCGGAAAACGGCCTCGTGCATTGAAGCAAAATCGTTGGCACCCTCAACGGTTTTTATGATAAATCGCCGATAGGCATAGCGGGCCGGTTTACCGTTCTCAAAAACCACGATACCGGCGACGTTCTCTGAGCCGGAAATATTTGATATATCGAACGACTCGATCCGCTCGGGGAAATATGACAGTTCGAGCAGTTCCTGCAATTCCTCGAGCACCTTTTGCGAATCGGGTTTGAGAACGCGGAAACGCTGTTCAAACGCGATCTTTGCATTGGTCTCGACCAGCTCGACCATGCTGCGTTTTGAACCTCGCCGCGGGTCGAGTATCTTGACCCGCCGGCCCCGCCTTGAGCGTCAACGCCTTTTCCAATACCTCGCGATCGTCAAAATCCTGCGGCACGTGGATCTCGAGCGGAACGTAATCGGTCGAATAATATTGCGACAGAACATCACCCAAAAACTCCGCCGCGTCGAAAGTGTCGTCCTCAGGCAGATCTTCCCAGAAAAATTCGCGTCGGCCGACGATGCGGCCCTCGCGCATGGTAAAAAGCTGCAGGGCAAGCCGCTGATTTTCGCGATAGAATCCGATAATATCTACATCCCGCTCGGCGGTCGTCGCCATCTTTTGCTGTTCGCTGAGGGCGAGGACCGTCCGGTGCAGATCACGGTATTTGGCGGCAAGTTCGTATTTGTTTTGCTCGGAATACTGCCACATACGCTCCTTGAGCGTCGTCGGCAAGTTCTTTGTTCTTGCCCTCAAGCAGTATCTTTACGTCGGCCGCTGCTTCCTGATATTCCGTTTGCGTGCAAAGCCCCTTTACGCACGGGCCGAGGCAGCGTTTAAGGTGATATTCGAGACATGGCCGCGGCAATTTGCCGTCGATCTCGATCTCGCATGTCCGCAGCTGAAACGCCCGATTCACCAAATTCGAGCGTGTTGCGGGCGAGCGTCGCAGGCAGAAACGGCCCATAGTAACTCGATCCGTCACGAACGATCTTGCGTGTTATGACGACCTTTGGATACGGCTCGTTGGTAAGCTTGAGATGCGGGTAAGATTTGTCGTCCTTTAGAAATACATTGAACCGCGGTTTATGCTTTTTTATCAGGTTCGATTCCAGAACGAGGGCCTCGACCTCATTATCAACAACAATAAACTCAAAATCGGCAATAACTTTGACCAACTGACGGGTCTTAGGATCGTGATTCCGGCTCGAATGAAAATATTGCCGCACGCGGTTGCGCAGATTCTTGGCCTTGCCGACATAGATGATCTTGCCCGCCGCATTTTTATGGATATAAATACCGGCGTCGGTGGGCAAGGTCTTGAGTTTTTCGGCTATAGTCACTAGTTCAATTCTATCTGTCGGCACCATAGCTGCAAAGCCGAAGCCGATGTGGGGGAATTACCAAAAAGAACAAAGTGCACTAAGTACGCCACAATGGCTGGGCAATCTTATCGTGCCATGCTGTTTAATTCCTCTGTGTACTCTGTGTCTCCGTGGTGAGTATCTCCCTTTGCGTTCTTTGCGGCTTTGCGTGAAACTTCTTTTGTGAAGACCGTACTAACAGATTCGCCCGATGAGGCCGCCGAATATATAAAGCGCGGCGGCATCGTCGCGTTTCCGACCGAAACGGTTTATGGCCTTGGGGCAAATGTCTTTGACGAGATCGCGGTCGGCAAGATCTTTGAAGCAAAACGGCGGCCGGCGGATAATCCGTTGATCGCACATATGGCGAGATTGGAACAGATCGTCGAGCTAACAGCGGAAATTAACGAAAACGCTCAAAAGCTTATCAATGCATTCTTTCCCGGGCCGCTTACGGTGGTTTTGAAAAAGACCGGCGCAGTGCCGGGCATTGCAACCGCCGGGCTCGATACGATAGGCATTCGCATGCCGCGGTTCGGACTTGCGCATCAATTTTTGAACGCTTGCAAATCACCTGTTGTCGCACCATCGGCAAACTTGTCAGGACGGCCAAGCCCGACAACATGGGAGGCGGTATTTGAGGACCTTGACGGCCGGATCGATTGTATCTTGCAAGGTGAATCGACTGAGATCGGTATCGAATCAACGGTGGTGGATTGCACGACGATGACCCCGCACATTCTTCGCAGCGGCTCCGTTTCGATCGAGCAACTCCGAACCGTTGTTCCATCCACCGAAATTGCGCATACCGATGACTCTGCAACTCCGCGCAGTCCCGGTCTCAGGCACCGGCATTATTCGCCAAAGGCGGAGGTGATTGTGGTCGGGACCGTCGCGGAAGTTAAAGTCGGGCCGGCTGCGGCATTCATCGGCATGGAAAAGCCTCCGGCGGGAACTTTATTTCAGCTTGTGTGCAAGACTGTCGAGGAATACGCCCACTCGATCTATGAGTTTTTTCGCGAATGCGACCGGCGCGGCGTTGCAATAATTTATTGCGAACGGGTCGAAGAAACCGGGATCGGCGTTGCCCTCATGGACCGTATCAGACGGGCAGCTGCAAAGTGATCACTTTATCGAAACCGCCGCGATCGCCAGTTCGCCATTGTCTTTGAGGACCCGGGTATTAAGGTCGGCATCGCCAGTTAGCTGATTTACATATTCGATAGGTACCAGAACCAGGACCGGCACATTCTGCTCAGCATTGATCACCGCCTCAACTTCGTTTACACCGGTCAGCCGCCGCTGCTTACCGTCAATATTACGCAGCAGCCGTCCGGCGGCATAAAATTCCGCATTATGCGAGAGTGTGTGGAGCATCACGACGCGGTTTGATGTGTAACCATTGTCGTTAGCCGCCTGTATCAAGGAGCGTACCGAATCTGTCTCGGCAAACCTCGGAACCGCCGTCATAAATAATCCTACGCTGACAACAAACGTCCCTCCTGCGACAAGCAAGACTGCGCCGCGCCACGTGGAACTGTTTTGAACAAGCTTATGAATATAGGCGGCCGTCAAGACTAATGCCGGCGGCACAGCCGGCAATATATAGCCGGGCAGCTTGGACCCCGAAAGAGAGAAAAAGGCCAGCGGCACGAGAAGCCAGGCGGCGGAGAAGAGGAGAAGGGGTGAAGAGGAGAAAGGCGGCGCCACGGCCATGTTGGAACTGACATCCAGATCCTCTGTGTCCTCCGTGCCTCTGTGGTGAATGCTTTTCTTAACTACGTTCCAGATCGCTGCAAAAAAGAACGGCAGCCAGGGCAGCAGCATCAGCGGCAGGACCCACAGGAAAAAATAGAATGGCTGCGGATGCTGATACTTGTTTGACGTAAATCGCTGGAAATGTTGCTGGACGATAAACTCATCGATAAATGCGTATCCATGCCGCTCATACATCGGCAAATACCAGACTGACGCGATCGCGGCCGCCAATAGCGTGCCCCATATCAGGCTTATCATAAATGTCCGGCCCGGCATCCGGCGGGATATTACATAGAAAAACGCAACGATCGCAAACGGAAACAATATGCCGATCAGGCCTTTGGCAAGCAGGGCAATCCCAATGAACACATAAAACAAGATCAGCGGCAGATATCTCCCCTTGAATGATTCGCTCTCTTGACTGGTCAAAGATGAAAAAGCTTACCAATGCCGCCGTTATAGGAAACGTGATCGCAATATCAAAACTCGCTCCGTGAGAAAACACCAATATCCCCAGCGTTGATGCCGCGATCAGTGCCAGCCATTGGGCAAAGCTGCCGGTTGTCCGACCGTTCGTCCGGTCAACAAACTTGCCGAGGATAAACAGGCTCGCGATCGTGCCGAGCCCGAGCAGATGCAGGGCCAAGCCTCGCGGCAAATTCACTTACGCCAAACGCCTTGTAAGACACGATCTCGAGCCAATAAAGCAGTGCCGGCTTTTCAAACCAATTAAATCCGCCGAGCGTCGGCGTGACCCAGTCGCCGCGGTCCATCATCTCGCGGGCGACCTGTGCGTAACGGGCTTCGTCGGGGCCGACAAACGGAATCGTAAGCCCAAAAAAATAGACAAAGACGGTCAGGGCCGCAAACGCGATCCATACGTAATCAGGTATTGTCCGCGGCGTCGAGCCCTCTGTCTTTGTCTTTTCAGGCATCTTAAATGAGAATGTAAAGTATTGCTGAAAAGCGGTTTGTTATCAAATTATGGGTGAAAACGAAAGGTTAAGAGTGGCCGCGATAGGCGTTGGCAGCCTGGGCCGGCACCATGCCCGCAACTATGCGGAACTGACGCTCGAGGGCAGGGTCGAACTTGTCGGGGTTTGCGATACCGATCCTGAAACGGCGGCAACTATCGCCGCCGGTCACGAAAGCGAACATTTTACCGATTGGCGGGACCTGATCGGCAAAGTCGACGCCGTCTCGATCGCAACGCCCACCGAAACACATTGCGAGATAGCGTGCGCCTTTCTCGAAAGCGGTGTTCACGTTCTTGTCGAGAAACCAATTGCCTCGTCACTTGCCGACGCGGACAAGATGATCGCAGCGGCTTTTGCCTCAGGTGCCAAACTGATGGTCGGCCAGCTCGAACGCTATAACCCGGCGATGGTCGCTCTACGTCCGCACGTGACCCGGCCGCTTTATTTTGAGATCCACCGCGTCTCGCCGTTCCCCAACCGCTCGCTCGATGTCGATGTAGTGCTGGACGTGATGATCCACGATCTGGACGCCATCCAATGGCTGGTCGGCAAGGACGTAAAGGTCTCTGAGATCCGCGCCGTCGGCATCCCGGTCATCTCTGACAAAGTCGACGCCGCCAACGCCCGGATAGAATTTGAGAACGGTGCCGTAGCAAATATCACGGCATCACGCATCGGCACGGAAAAGATCCGCAAGACCCGCTTTTATCAGACAAACTCCTACGTCGTTCTGGATTACGCGACCAAGTTTGCCTCAGTCACGTCCTTAAACCCCGAGGCGTCCCATCCGCTCCTCGGTATTTCGATAAACCGTCTGCAGATCGACGACGTCGAACCGCTCAGAGCCGAGATAACCGCCTTCCTCGACAGCATCACAAACGACACCGCCCCGCCCGTCACCGGCAACGACGGCCGCCGCGCCCTCGCCCTAGCCGTCGGTGTCCTCGAAAAGATACAAGAGCATCGGGATATGCTGGAGGTCTAGTTCGCCCCCCATCCCCTTCCCGCATTCCTCGGTCGTTCGTTTCCAAACGTGATATTATTTTTGCCATGAAGCCACTGGTCGGCCCGATCGTTCTTGTTTTGCTGCTCGCGTGGTTCGGACAGCCCAGGTCGCCGGACAAGATCACTGAGGATGAGGCCCGCGAGGTAAACCGGGTCGCACACCAGTTTGCGGACCGGATGCAGGAAACAAGGGACATAAAGCCGCTAATCAGGGAATTCTTTGTTCCGGATTTTATCAGCCGGTCTCTTCGTAATACGGACGAGGATTGGAATGAATGCGTCCATCGTTAGACATCAAATTTGCGAGAAAGATGCCCCGGAGTGTTTTGGAAAGATATTTTGTCGCAGAAATGAACTTGTGGTATCTCGAGTGCCCTCTACTTGAACAGTATTGCCCCCGCGGGGGACGACTTTATCGACCAAAAGCTCGAAGAAAATGAAGATTTCGCTCCTTTGTTGACTGAGATGGAGAAAGATCCGATCATGAAATTTGCTTTTGGGGCGTCTGATCGGCAACTGACCGAATTCCTCGAAGACTTACCGATCAGGACAAAAAACGGTTCTATATCCAGCTAACGATCGTATGAGAAATGGGTACCGATCTTCAGACGCCATGGAATAAAAATAAAGGCGGGCACCACACCCGAATGGAAGGAGACGATGGATTACTGGCAGGCGAGGTTTGATTACTATCAGCCTCGGTTGTTAGACATGGATGACCTCCGGTATGGAACGCCGCCAAAAACGAGGCTGTTTAGCGTCACCGTCCCTTGTTTTCAACTGGCGATGTTAAAGGTGGGCAGCCGGTACAAGATCGTCGATGCATTCCCCCACACCGACTGAGCAACGCCGGTTTCGCTGCCATTGGCGTCCTTGAAAGGATACTGAAGCGCAAAGGTAACATGCGGTTGAGGCCGATCTAACTGATGAGTGCTCCGCGAACGATCAAATACATTTTAGCCCTGGTACTAATAGCATCGGGTTGTTACGGTCCGCCCAGTCCGGTTTTTATGTCCGACAAGGACTTTGTTGAATGGGATCGCCAATACTCCCCAGACGGATCGAAGCTCATACTTAATTATAGTGTCGACACAGGAGCCTTTGGGTATGGCAACGGAGGCACGGCCGTCCTCAAAACCACTGACCTGGACAAGAATCTAAAGGATTTTGATCTTCCCCGCGATTTAATGCAGGTCAAATGGGTAGACGATAAGACGATCTCAGCCGGAGTCGATATTATTCCGAACATACGAAGTGGTAAAAAGCCAGAGATTCGGGACATGCAGATCAACGGCATCAACGTCAGGGTCTCGCCGGTTGATTTTATTCAGGAAACTTCCTACCTCAAGATCGAGCATCGGGAAACTTCACCGAATGGGCAGTTCGAATTGGTTGCTTATCGGTATTACTACGAGAGTGATATGAGCTTTATCCATATTTCGGTGATCAAAAAGGGCGAGCCGCTGCCGAAATATGGCAATTACTTTATCGCAGACAGATCGTCAGACCGCATTTTGGGCGGAACGTGGACCCAAGCCAACACACTTGCTTTTCTACACCAACAGCAAATATGTCGACGAAGTCCAATATTTCTTTGTTAACGGCAAACCAGACATTCCGTATCAAGTATCTACGGACGATGAAAGTTACGGAAGCAAATATCGATGGATGGAAACAGACGCACCCTGAAAACTGAATGTCTTTTTTGGGCTATGCCCATCGATGTGCGGCGTGTGCTCTGCCACGCCGGTTAGTGGCCATTAATTATTCGCGGCTGTGCCGCTCTCATCAATGAGAATGAACGGCACTAAAGCAATTCTCAAGATATGATGTTGCCGGGATCCCGACAGTCTTTCAGCCTCGTTCACGGGGCTTTCCCGAAGGGCAAATAGGCACGGCGTTTACGACGTGAAACGGGTGGGATCGATTCAAAGGGCGTTTCTAACGTCCTTACCAAAGGAGGCCTCAGCAAGCGTGTAGTATGCGGCTTAAGCCCAACAGGGAAAGGACGTTGAAACGCCCTATAGGTTCCCTCAGACGATCTTCCACGTCGTAAACAACGTGGCTATTTGCCGCTATACGCGGTAAGACGGCTGAAGCCGCCTGCTTCAGGAACAGAGCAAAGCCCTTTAGCTAACACTCCTTAGACAAGCGTCGTAATTGAAGTAAATGTTAGGTTTAGGCTCTTTCAGTTACAGCCATCGACCGCCAAAAAAATCCTTAAACAACCGGTAGAGAGTTTATAATGGCAGAATGTCAGAAATACTGCGAGTATTTGTCAGATATTGACAGTATTCGCCGTATACTGACAATATTCGACATATTCTGTCAGTATTTATAATATATTGTCAATATTTGGTAAATACTGTCAGTATTTTAAAAATATTGGCAATATTTTTCATATTCTGGGATTTCAAGCGTTAAAATACCGGATAAGAGATTGTCGTGGTTGAAATCCGGTTTTCGGGGCGGCAAGCAGCGATTGTTAAAAGACAAAGGAATTTCACCACAGAGGCACAGGGGACACGGAGGTAAGGCCCCGGCAGGGGCGGCTGAATTACAGAGGGATATTGAATCAGGGTCCATGCCGGCCCTACGGGACGGCGAACGTCTTGTGTCGGCATTACCCACGGTTAGGACCGTGGGCTATTTTCATACTGCCCCTGTCGGGGCGAAGAAAGGAGCGACACCGCAGAGGCGCGGAGACGCGGAGGTGACGATACCAAAAGGAAAAAAAGAGCATGGGGCCGGTGGCCTCATGCTCTTTTGGTTTATGAAATGGGAAGGTTATTACGCTGACGCGGTTTCGGCGTTGCCTCCTGATTGGGCGGCCGCCATCTGTTCGCGGATCGATCTCATCCATTCCTGCGTCTTACGCAGACGTTCTTCGCCGCCGGGGGCGCCCATGATGACCTTTTCGAGATTGCCGAACGCCTCTGGCCTGTCAAATTTTTCCCTGAGCTGTGCCAGGATAGGCTCGATCTTGGCAAAAACTACGATGTGCTCGCCGTTGGTTTCGTTGAACAACTCAGCGTCGATGGCGCCTTGATTGACCATCGCGGCTGCCATTTCCCAATATGACGTTACCATCCTAAGATAGGCACCGACCTCGGGGTCCATCATTGTCTGAAAATATTCGTCCGCACCTGTCGGATTAAAACTAAACATCCAGTTGCGGGCCTTTCTCATTACTTCTTCGCGACGCAGATCATAGAGTTTTAAGATCAGATCTGCAGATTCAGCTTTGCTCATAATTACTATTGCCTCCAAAAAAAGATTTGTAATTTAAGTCTATTTTTTGCGTGTTTCGATGTCAACAATTAAAAAAGTAAGTTAACGCCGATGCAACAAAAATCAATAAATCGTGCAGAATAGTAAAAGGCGGGATGGCGGATCAAATATCACAATATCTGACGGAAAGGATAGACTCGGGCGATTTTCCTTCGGCGGTTTATCTGGTCGGCGAGCGGGGCGAGGTCGTTTTGAGCGGTGCGGTGGGGAATGCCGTTGTGGAACCCGAAAGGATCTCTGCCTCGGTCGACACGATCTATGATCTCGCGAGCCTGACAAAGCCGCTGGTTACCGGCCTGCTGATCGCGAAACTAATCGAGGCCGGCGAGATACAGCTCGACGCCCGCGTGAGCATCTACCTGAAAGAATTTGATATAGAGGGTAAGCGGATGATCACCGTTTCAGATCTGCTCACGCACACCTCGCATTTGCCTGCATGGCTGCCTTTGTATCTACTTGCACCTGACGCGGGCGGTGTTCTTGATGAGATCGGACGGACGCCGCTTAAATACGATCAGGAACCGGTAACGTACAGCGATCTTGGCTTTATTGCTCTCGGCAAGATAGTCGAGCGGTTTATGGGCAAAGCCCTCGCCGACGCGGCTGCTGATAGTATTTTTGCTCCGCTCGGCCTGACCGATACGTTCTTTAACCCTCACGCCGATCTTCGGCCCAGGATCGCAGCGAGTGAAAACGGCAGCGGGTATGAGAGAAATGTATGCGTCGAGAAAGGCTTTTTAGACGCAGCTGATGCTAATACGGAAGCGGCATTTCGGACTGAGAACATATGGGGTGAGGTTCATGACGGGAATGCTCACTTTATGAATGGCGTCGCCGGTCATGCCGGAGTATTTTCAACCGCGTTGGAGACATTTCAACTTGCCCGGCAATTTCTGCCGAATAGCACAACTCTGCTAGATCCGGAGACCTGTAAAATATTTCAGACGAATTTTACCAGAGGGATGAACGAGGACCGATCGGCGGCGTTTCAACTCGCTTCAACTCCCGAATCAACTGCGGGAAAGCTGATGTCGCCCGAAAGCTTTGGCCATCTTGGGTTTACCGGGACGAGTTTATGGATCGATCCGGTTAAGGACCGCATCTTTATATTGCTTACAAACCGTACGCATGATCACAGTTTGCCGTTCACCAACATAAACTATGTCCGACGCCGGTTTCACGACCTTGCGGCCGGGCAACTCGGGTGAAATATATAGCAACGCAAATTCACCCTTTTTAATCAAACCACACGCTTTCCCGAAGTCATTTGAGAGCGGAGACCTTCATTAAATGAAAAAGTTATTTTTCCTGGTTCTTGCGTGCAGTGCGGTTGTTGCGACGTCGTTTGGACAAACAAGTACTGCGACCCGGCCCCGCGTTGCCCCGACAGCAAATCCGCCAGTATTGGCAAATGATCCGAATAGGGATCAAACGCCTTCAAGGCCGCCGGTCCTGATCGGCGACAAGAGATATCCATCTGCAGAGCCGACGACGACCCCGCCTATCGATGACGATGACGGGATCATCAGAGTTGAAACCAACCTCGTTACGATGCCTGTTTCGGTGCTTGATCGTGAGGGGCGATTTATTTCGGGACTAAGGCAAAATGATTTTAAGATCTTTGAGAACGGCGTTGAGCAAAAGGTGGACTATTTTCAATCGGTCGATCAGCCGTTCACTGTTTTGCTCATGATCGATGTTAGTCCCTCCACGCAGTTCAAGATCGACGAGATCCAGAATGCGGCGATCACATTTGTAAATCAGCTGAGGGCGGGCGACCGGGTGATGGTAATGTCGTTTGACGAGCGGGTCCATGTTTTGAGTCCGGCAACAAATGATCGCAGAGTTTTGAGAAATGCGATCCTGAATACCCAGTTTGGCGACGGAACAAGCCTTTACGAGGCGGTGGATAATGCCATTTATCAGCAGCTCAGCCGGATACAGGGGCGAAAGGCAGTAGTATTGTTCACAGATGGTGTTGATACGACGTCACGCAGAGCTACGTATGACAGCACAATACGGGCGACCGAGGAGATCGACGCACTCTTTTATCCGATCCGGTATGATACCTCGTCTGATATGAACTCGGGCGGGATGAATTACCCTCGAGGCGCGGCGGCCGCCGGTCACGCGGAGGCGTTTCGATGGCTGATATCCTCGGGGCCATTATGATGGGCGGGAATGTAAATGTGGGCAGCGGCGGCGGAACGTCGAGTTCTGACTATGAAAAAGGCCGCCGATATCTCGAAACACTTGCACAAAACAGTGGCGGCCGCGAATTTGAAGCACAGTCGATGTACAATCTCGATTCGGCATTTTCCGGCATAGCCGAGGAACTTCGCCGGCAATATTCGCTTGGGTATTATCCTGACAAGGTCGGCCAGTTGGGCGAACGAAAACAGATCAAGATCCGTGTAATGAGGCCCGGCGTGGTCGTCCGTGCAAAAAACAGCTATATCGTTGGGCAGAGTGACAGGACGATAGCAGGGAAGTAAGGGGCCGGTTTCAAATCAATGTATATCAAGAAGATGCTCGCTTGGGCATCTTCTTTTTTGATACTAAACATCTTTTATTGCGTGCTGCGGCATCGAATGGTGTATTCTGAACTGCTCAAAATGAAAAGGTTGAAAGTAATCGCCATTGTGTTTTGTTTTGCCCTCCTTGGGGCGGGTGTGAGCGCGGTCAACGCCCAGTCGGGCCGTGATAATCCGTCCGGTGACACAAAGGTAAATCGACGTCCCGCGGCTCCTTCGCCGCTGCCATCCCCTGATCCGGAAACTGAAAAAGAGGATCCCAACAATAATGATCAGGCTGCGGCAGACGACGGCGAGATAATAAAAGTAAATACCCAGCTCGTTTCCATACCGGTAAGGGTCATGGATAAGAATGGCCGTTTTATCGGGGGTCTGACGCAGGACAACTTTAAGGTGTTCGAAGACGGAGCGGAACAGGAGATCGCTTTGTTTTCAAATGAGCATCAGCCATTTACTGTCGCTCTCGTTCTGGATATGAGCTACTCGACGACATTCAAGATCGCCGAGATCCAGGCGGCTGCGATCTCGTTCATTGATCAACTGCGACCGCAGGACAAGGTGACGGTAATATCGTTCGACGAAGACGTTCACATCCTTTGTGAGGCCACAAATGATCGAAAGGCGATCTATAGAGCGATAAAAAGCACAAGGATCGCAACCGGCACTAGTCTTTACGAGGCTGTCGATCTGGTAATGAATGAACGGCTGCGGAGGATCGAGGGTCGAAAAGCGATAATTTTATTTACCGATGGTGTTGATACGTCGAGCCGGCGAAAAGGCTCCTCTGACAATCTGAGCGACGCAATGGAACTGGACGCTCTCGTCTATCCTATCCGCTACGATACATATGCCGATGTTCAAAGGATGAAAAACGGAACGATGATCCCGCAGATGCCCCCGATCGCTCTTCCAGGCTCGACACCCTCGGGCAATCCGTTCCCGTTCCCACTCCCGCTTCCAACTATCGGAAGCCCGAGCAGCAAAGGAACGACCGCAGAAGATTATGAGAATGCCCGTGAATACCTCGAACAGCTAGCCAACCGGACCGGCGGGCGAACCTATTTAGCCAGTGATCTGGACGGCCTGGCATCCGGCTTTTCAAAAATTGCCAGCGAGTTACGCGAGTTTTACAGTCTTGGCATTTATCAGGACGACGTAAAAGTAGGAAAGGTCAGGAAACTAAAAGTAAAGGTCGATCAACCAGGCCTGGTCGTACGCGCCCGCGACAGTTATGTCGTCGGAAAGAAAGACGCAGGCAGTCGATAATTAGGCCGGTCTATGAAGCGCAATGGTACGGGCGTCTATTTGATATCTAAACTAAACTCTCTTTCAGCGCGAATTTCATCCAAAGCATATTGATCCAGGGCCATCTCTGATTCCGGGATGATCTGGTTGTCTATAGTGGCCTCGATAACGGCCTGGATCCCGACCGGTACATTTGAGAAGAAATCGTAACCTGTTAATGCCTCAATAGAATCTACGGTCACACGGTATGAACGCCAGTCGCTGTTGATCCCGTTTTGGTTCGGCATGAGGACGGCAATTGTTCTGGTTGAGGTTGTCACGCGGCCCACATCATTTGACCCGCTGGGCAAAACGATTATCACTTTCCATGTACTGGTAGGCAGAGCAACCTGTCCTGAACCAATAAACCCGCTGGTGCCCCAACCGCCTGAGATTATATACATCTCATTGCCCTGATTTGCCAAAGTTCGGCAATAGCTCTCAAGGCTTGCCCACGTGATCTGGTTATTCTCCGGAGCCTGCGGGATCATGTTCGTCATAAAAAATGTCGACGAATTATCCGCAACCGTCTTGGTCCGATCACCTGAGGGACACATGTGTCCACGGTCATAGCCCGAGCCCGAGAAATCGCTTGCCTGAACATGGTACCAACTGGCCGGCAGCGCGGGGTCCGGACGATAATCGTCCTGACGCGGGGTCGAACCAAGCCACGTTGTATCAAGGTGCCACGAAACCCAATTAGGCCTGCGGTCATCCCGGTTGTAAGAAAGGCAGTATGTAGATTTTTCCATTAAATAGTTTAATGGCTGGTTCTCATTCGTTACCGCATTCGATGGATTTCCCATCGTAAGATGGACGTTTGTTGACGGAGTACCTGTAGGCGTTGCCGTCGGTGTGAATGTCGGTGTACTGGTTGCCGTTGGTGTAAAGGTCGGCGTTGACGTCGGAGTACTGGTCGCAGTTGCTGTCGGCGTTGACGTTGGAGTGCTAGTCGCCGTTGCTGTCGGCGTAAAAGTCGGCGTTGATGTTGGAGTATTAGTCGCTGTTGTTGTCGGCGTAAAAGTCGGCGTTGATGTTGGAGTATTAGTCGCTGTTGCTGTTGGCGTAAATGTCGGAGTATTCGTGGGTGTATTCGTCGGAGTGCTGGTCGCAGTAGCCGTAGGGGTATTTGTAGGAGTTGACGTTGGCGTATTGGTCGGTGTCAACGTAGGAGTTGATGTCGGAGTGCTGGTCGCAGTGGCCGTAGGGGTATTTGTAGGTGTTGTTGTCGGCGTCGGCGATGGAGTTGGTACCGGGGTATTGAATGATGAGACTCCTGTGATGATAATGTTGTCCCAGTTCAAACGATTCGGGCCTCCCGAGACCTTGCGGAGTTCAAGCCTTACAGGTAAACGACTGCCGACGATAAATGTTACAGGTACCATCGTGATCGAATCGGTAATTACCGTCGGGCCTACTTTGCTCCAGGTCTGGCCGTGGTCCATCGAACGCCATAATTCCCAATTGCTGCTTCCGTCCCCGCCGTAAACTCCGGCCAGTACCGTGAAGGTAGCTGCTGCCGGTATGTCAAAATTCATCCGCACGGAACCTGCGTTTTGTACACGGGCTGAAAATGCTCCCACGCGCCGGTCGGCTCTTTCGTTTCCGGTGAGAGCATCGTTCATAAACCAGCTGCCCGATCCGAGCGTTACATCTGCTGGTTCGTAGAATGATTTACCGCCGAATTCGAAGTCCTCATTTACCAACGTAGCGGCTTTTGATCCATTAGCGATAAAAACAGCAGAAAATAAAACAGCCAGTGTGGTAACACTTATAAATGCAAAAAATCGTTTGTTCACAGAAACTCCATCAGGCCCAGCGGGGCTCCTGAAAAAAATGCACTAAATCTGGGATCTAGATCACGGTCCCGTCAGGTATGACGCCGTTCTTAGGTATGATTATTATTCCGTCTCGAATATAGTAAGATCTATCCTCACCGTCGCGATTTTCAGCGCCTTCCTGATTCAGCAGCTTTACATCTTTACCTATCCGGACGTTTTTGTCGATTATGGACCTGCGAATGATGGTGTTGCCCCCAATGCCTATGTGCGGGTTGCTGCTCTTTATGTTGCCCTGGATCTCTTTCAGTGATTCAAATACGTCGGACCCCATTATGATCGAATCCTCGATATCAGCACCATTATCAATACGGCTCCTCAGGCCAATGATGGAGTTTCGCACCCGAACGCCGTTAAGTATACAGCCTTCACTGACCATCGAATTATCAATATCGCAATCGTGCAGCTTTGACGGCGGCAGATACCGGCTGCGAGTGTATATCGGAGCGGTCGTATCAAAGAAATTGAATTTTGGCAGGGGCGATGCAAGGTCAAGATTGGCTTCATAAAAAGCCTGTATCGTACCAATATCTTCCCAGTATCCCTTAAATAGGTGTGCCTGGACGTTGTACTCGTCGATCGCCGCGGGGATTATTTCCCGGCCAAAATCGACCCACGAGTTGTCAGTCTTAAGCAGGTCGACCATGCGGTCGTAATTAAAAACGTAGATTCCCATCGAGGCCAAAAAAGGCCGCCGGGCTGCATCGTCAGCCGATAATCCAAAACTTGTAGTGTCGACCCGCATTGATTCGAGCTCGTCTCCGGTAGGCTTTTCTTTGAACTCGACGATCGCTCCTTTTTCATCTGTCTTCAGCAGCCCAAATTCTTCGGCTTCTGAAGCCTTACAGGGAATCACGGAGATCGTCATATCGGCAGCGGTGTCAAAGTGGCGCTTGAGAAACTTCCGGTAATCCATGCGGTAAAGATGATCTCCGGAGAGGATGAGCAGAGTGTCTACACGCCAATCCTTTAGATGAGGCAACATTTGCCGCACTGCATCAGCTGTACCCTGAAACCAGTCACGATTATCCTTGGTTTGTTCGGCAGCGAGCACCTCAACAAAACCTGTTGCAAAACTAGAGAAGCGATATGTCCGCGAAATATGTCGGTTCAGTGATGCCGAATTATATTGGGTCAAGACAAATATCTGGGTGATCTCAGAGTTGATACAGTTCGAAACCGGCACGTCTATAAGGCGATAGGTGCCACCAAGCGGGACCGCCGGCTTGGAACGCTCGTGCGTTAACGGGAATAAACGCGAGCCCGCGCCGCCGCCTAGGATCACTGCTACTACATTGTCATATCGGCCCATCGTCTCATTGTAAATTGGAAATAGGAAAATGGACAATGGAAAACGGAAAATGGACAATTGAAAAGGTCGGCGGATATTCGCCTGCCGCTCGATCGACACGATATGTGGTACTGGACCAAAGTTGCATTTTTGATCTTCGCCGGGGCTATTGGCATCTGGCTGCTGTACGAATTGATCACATTTCCCGGTATTTCGCGTTTGCGTAATGATAATCCGACAACTTCGTCGCTAATCGAATATCGCTTATCAGAAGCAAAGGCTGAGGGGAAAGAGCCGCGGAAGTTCATGATCTGGACGCCGATCGAACAGATCTCGCCAAATCTGCAGCGGGCTGTCCTTGCCGGTGAAGACTCGAGGTTCTTTGAACACAATGGGTTTGACTGGGATGCTATTCAAAAAGCCTGGGACGAGGCTGTCAAAGAAGGCGAAAAGGAAGCTAAGGAAGAAGGCGACTATGACCCGGACGACTGGATACCGCCGATGCCGAGTTTTAAGCGGGGAGCCTCGACCGTCACGCAGCAGCTGGCCAAAAACCTGTTTCTCTCAGAAGACCGCAATTTCCTAAGAAAAGGCCGCGAGGCCTTGTACACCTATTTCCTCGAACGTGAACTCACCAAGAAACGGATCCTCGAAATATACCTGAATGTGATTGAATGGGGCGACGGCGTTTACGGCGCCGAGGCGGCATCCAGAACCTATTTCAAAAAATCGGCATCTGCTCTCACAAAAGACGAGGCTGCGTTCCTGGCGGCGATGATACCGAGCCCCTTAAACATCTTTAACCCGGCGAAAAACAGAAAACGCGTTGTCCGAAGACAACGCGTTATCTTGCGAGGAATGAATTCGATCAAATTAGCTTTTTAGGGCCTTACGGCTAAAATAAAAAGGGGAGTGTGGGTTAAGTCCCACACTCCTCTACTCCTTAACTCCTCGACTCCTTTACTTCTTTCCGCCGACGAGTTTCATTTCGTCAACGACCCATTTTGCACCGCCGAATTTCTCGGTGACAAAAAGGACGTAACGGATATCCACCGAGATCGTTCGGTTAACTTCCGGGTCGTAATAGAAATCATTACCCAAACCCTCGAAATTGCCGTCGAAGCATATGCCGACCTGCTCACCTTTTCCGTTGAGGATCGGGCTGCCACTATTGCCGCCAATAATATCGGTAGTCGAGAGGAAATTCAGGCCGACAGTATTGTCTGAACCATAACGTCCGAAATCATGTGCGTTCTGCAGATCGATTAGTTTTTGCGGTGCGTCAAACGGTTTTTCACCGGTGCTCTTTTCGATCATGCCTTTCAGCGTTGTGAACGGTGAGCGATATTCGGCCTCGCGTGACTGATATCCCTTTACGTTGCCGTAAGTAAACCTCATGGTGAAGTTTGCATCAGGATACAAGGTCTTGGTCCCACGCATTTCGGTGAGCGCCTGCATATAGAGAACACGCAAATGATCGATGTGGGCGGCAAAATTGGCACCGCGGGCGGCAAGAGCCGCACGTTCGTCAACAAGACCAGCAACGAATGGATGTTGGGCCTGGAATTGGCTCCAAGATAAGTTATAGAGCTCCATTATTTTCTCAGGGTTGGCCATGTCACCTTCTGCGATCATGGATGCAAAAGCAGCCTCTGCGTCCCGACGTTCGCGACCCTTCTTGTTTCCAAATTTCTGGTCAGCAGCAGCAAATCTCTGACCCGATGGCAGTTTATCAAAGGCTTCAAAGAAGAACTTGAGCATTTCACGTTCAAGGACCGGTTCACGCTTTGAAAATACGCCAGTGATCTCGGCAAGTTTTTCGGCCTTCTGCTCGTTTGTGAGTGATTTTCCCTGCTTGACCGATGTGGCTGCAGCCACGATCCGGCCGAATACAGTTCCAGAGATCGGATCTGGGAAACGGCGAATGATCACATCCCGCTTTGAGGTCGCGTTGCTTTCTTCCGAGAGAGCCTTAATATCCGACAGCAGCGTGCCGTACTTCTTTTGACGAGCCGGATCTGCTGCGATCCACGTTGCCATCCTGGCTTCCTCGGCCTGTCGTGCCTGTACAACGCCAGCCCTGATCAGTCTCAGGTATCCGCCTTCAAATGCTTTTCGCGAATTATCGTAATTGGCAATGTCACCCTGAAAGTCGATCCGTTTTTGTTCATCGGTCGACCCGATCTGCCGCATGACATTTGCCAACTGGCCAAGCCATGCCGCCAGGAAAGGGAAGTTGGCGTCGCGGGCATACTCGATCGACTGGCTCTCACGATAACGTGTCGTCCCACCTGGAAACCCGAGAACAAATACGAAATCGTTTTCTTTGAGCCCGCCAATGTTCATTGTCAAATATTTGCTCGGCTTGTAAGGGACATTGTTCGGCGAATACTCCGCCGCCGAACCGTCCGGTGCTACGTATGCTCGCAGGAAAGTGAAATCGCCGGTATGGCGTGTCCATTCAAAATTGTCCGGGTCTCCGCCAAAAACGCCGATGTTGCGGGGCGGAGCATAGACCACACGAATGTCCTTGACCTCGCTTGTGTCGTAAAGATAGTAAAAAAATCCGCTGTCGATGGCCTGGATGCGAATAGTGTGGCCGGCTGCAGCCTTAGCTTGCTCCGCCGCCTGCAACTCCTCGGTATTCTTTTTGATCGCGTCAGCCAATGCTTCATCAGCAAGGCCATCAGTGCCTGCTTTGATCTTGGCAGTGACGTCTTCGATCCGATGTGTTAGAAGGATCGAATAATCTTTTGCCGGGATCTCGCCAGAACGGCTGCCGGCGTTGAAGCCCGTTTCGACGAGGTCCTTTTCTGGCGTCGAGGCTTGTACGAGAGCTTCAAATCCACAGTGATGGTTTGTTAGTATCAGGCCATCAGGCGATACGAATTCAGACGTGCAGCCAATGCTGAGCCGAATGATAGCATCCGTTAGCCCGCCGCCTGCCGGATTGTAAATGTCTATAGGTTTGATCTTAAGCCCGCGGTTCTTTAGCGGCAGGCCGGCGATCTGGCCCGGCGTATACATCCCCTCATCAGGGGCCGCAAGGACGAACGTAAAACTGGACAAGCACATCGCGACTATCATCGCGAGTGACATAAATCGATTATTATTCAATTTCATAGCGAAAATTCCTCTGTTTTTTACAAAAGTCTGATTCAAAGATACTTTGATACTATCAACTATTAGTGCATTTACAAAAAAAGCGAGCCTTCAGAGCTGGCTCACTTAACTTGAATAAATTTACAAATTTATTAGACAGACTATTTTGTGATCGCTGCAAGTTCAGCAGGTTCCTGAGGCAAAAAATGCCTGGGGTTGATCGGCCTGTCGTTGAGCCTTAATTCGTAATGAAGGTGAGGGCCGGTTGATCGCCCCGTCGAACCGATGAAACCGATCAGTTGGCCGCGGGTCACAACCTCGCCAACCTCAGCGTCGATCTTAGACAAATGGCCGTAACGCGATGTCAGTCCATTACCATGATCGATCTCGATCATATTGCCGTATCCGCCTTTGTAACCGGCCGAGATGACCGTTCCTTTTGCCGGAGCTACGACCGTATCACCTCGTTCGCCGTCAATGTCCATTCCCGGGTGAAACTCGTAAGCTCGCCCTCCGAATGGATTTCGGCGAAAGCCGAATTCGTTATTGATCTTGCCCATATGGGCCCACATTGTCGGAAGGTATGCCGGATCGGCGTTTTTGCTGAGTGTGAGTATCTCGCTATCGATCTCAGCGTCCTCTTCGGCCGCCTGGCCGTTTTCCTCGGGGCCGCCGCTATGAAAAGCGATGTCCGTCGATTCAGCCGGCCGTTGATAATCGATAGCCTCTGTCTGAGTGACTGGTTCGGCAGCAAGCTGCGTTTGAACCGATGCCTTTGCCAAAATTTCTGAAAGATCGACGTTTCTTAACAACGCCGCGGATAACAACACTTAATGATGTAATGCCAATTAAAAGAAAAATACCAATGGCTGCGAAATGCAATGAGCTTTTCGAAACCGCCAATCTGCGAATATAAATACTATTTTTTGTTTTATGCGATAAAAGAAAAGTATAAGACTTGTCGTTTTTCTGCATTATGCTTTTAAGCTCCTTTCAATGATTTCGTACCGAAAATCCATCGTTTCGGCACACGGAATCACGCAAGAATAGCCGCGAGCGACTAACGCGAAACCTTCGACGAGGGTCAACCTGTTGTCAAATGAACACTCGCTGATGTGGGAAAAAACCGCTTGTAAATTTCCAAATACTAAAGAACTACTATAGATAAGGAATACCTATGAGACCATATGGCCACGAAAAAGGCAAGCCGTCAGGGCTTGCCCGAACCTGGGAGCTATCGCCACCAAAGTAAGTTTTTACTGCTCTATGCCTGTCTTTGTTTGTCCTGCCACGCACGAAAAACCATGAACGCGACACTCGCGAAAACCGCGACAAATACGAGCACGATAATTATCTTAACCGCGACGGAGATAAATCCGACAAACGCTATGAGTGCCTTGAGGAGAGCGATAGCCAGAGCGATCAAGACCAGCAAACTTCCGAAAACCGATGCAGCTTTTACAAATATAACCATTATTCACACTCCCAAAACAGATTATCCTATAGATCTTTCCAACTGCCGCTTCGCGACCGGTCGGCGAAATCGTTCGTTACCTTATAGTCGGCCTCGCGGTAATTCGGCTGAGACAATGCAAAATTTGCCGTTGCACTTGAGCCGCTCCATTGCGACGTTTCGGCCTTTGGCTTAAAAATATAACCTCGCAGCACATAGATCCCAAGACCGATCAAAATTAACGGCAGAACCCCGCGCATCAGAAAACCGAGATTAAAGACCCTTTGGAACAGGAATGCCGCACCGAGTACGGTCAAAACGCCGCCCCAGAGTTTCGGATTACCCGAAAACCGCTTTACCAAAATGTCGTCGGCAACATCCGGCGTCAAACCTGATCTGATCATCTGGGCGGTCCGCCACGAATCGAGTGCGGCAAAAAACCACATTCCCATAAAGCCGAGCACAAACAACGGAGTGCCGCTCGTCAAAACCGCCATCTGAAACAATCCGACAAATACTGCAAAATAAACGATCGCCTTAACGGTCTGCCCGTTATATGCCGCTCCGAGGCCAGGACACACCATTGAAAGCAATGTCGCGATTATTGGCGACGTGCGTTTGCGTGACGAACGGAGCGTGATTTGTCTGGTTTTGCTGCCTTAACAGGTCAACTCCCATGACAATGCAATCCTGGCAATAGGGAAATCCCTTGATACGGTGATCACAGGTAGGACACAATGGGCGTCCACATCCGTTGCAGCTTACTACTGCCGCATTATGGCTGTGATAAGAACAATTCATTACTTATTTTCCTCATTGCCGACAAAGGTCGTGCCGTTTACCGGATCCTGATTCGGAGCCTGGTTGACGCCGACAGGTTTGCCGTTCCACGCGTCGGCGCTCTGCTGATAGGTTTGTTCAGCAAGCTCAAAACTCTTGGTATAGATGCCGGTCAGCGTTCCGTCAGCAGACACCGTCTGACTAAACACCATGAATGCCGCGAGCAGCATCATTGCTACCGGAGCCAGTTGTGGTATCGCTATGGGGAATCGCAGCCCCCGCAGCCATTCGCCAGCCTGTGACACCCACGAGGCCTTTACGTCCCGAACCTCTGCAGTACCGATCGTCGCCTGTAGAATGCTGTCGTGCAGCCCATCGGGAACCGCAAGTTCCTCCATCTTGTAGGTATAACAAGCCGCTATCGAGCGGACGACCATTCCCGGCAGATCCTCGCATGCATTGCACAGAGCTGCGTGGCGTTCCCATCGATGGAATATCGTAGCCGGCAAAAATCCGTCGAGATAATCTGTCAGGTGTCCCTCAAAATCGTCACATGCGATCGCTGTCTCAGGCATCGTCATCGAGAGCACACGAGCCTCGAGAGCGGTAAGCGGAGCCGCCGGCACAGATATATTCCGGCAAATTTCCAATGATTCTTTCACATCGTTGAGCAGGGTGTGGCAGAGCGGGCAACTGAGAGCGTGGGCCGCTACGGACTTTTGAACGCCGTTTTCTAATGCCTTGTCGATATAGTCGGTCAGCAGCTCCTCGAACTGCGTGCAACTTATTATTTGATCTTGTTCGCTTTTCATAAAATCACCCCTTGCTCAGATCGTTACTACCCTCATCCGCCTCAATATCTTTGCTAATTCGATCCGGCCGCGATTGATCCGCGATTTCACTGTCCCCTCTGGTATCTGCAAAACATCCACGATGTCCTGATATGTCAATTCCTCGATGTCTCTTAGGATCACGCAGGTTTTTAGGTCCTCGGGCAATTTGTCGATCCCCTCCTGCACCTGGCTCGCCAACTCTTTTCGCTCCATCTCCTTGTGTGCCGAGGTGCCGGCAGCCCTGAGATGATATGAGTGATCGTCAACAGCGTCTGCCATCGAGTTTTGCGGATTACGCTGGCGGTGGCGATAGTCATCGATTATCAAATTGCGGGCGAGGCCGCATAAGCCAATTCGAAAGGTCGCCCTGTTTCGGATCATATTGGTCGAGGGTGCGATAGATCCTGATAAAAACATCCTGCGTAAGGTCCTCGGCTGCATCCACACTCGACGTGAAACGGTAAGCTAGATTAAATATCCGCCGGGTATAACCGGAAACAATATCCTCCCATGCCGCGCCGTCTCCTGCACGAGCCCGCCTGACGAGTTCAGCACCGTTAATTTCGGTCACAGCCTGTAATGCTTCCAACGCAATTTTCTCCTGAACACCTGATGTCCCGCGGCCAATATCGGCAAAGTCCAAAACCCCGCCTCGTCCAGTTTTTGTTACGAACTGCAAAAACCAAAAGTTCCGGGAAATACTCTAAATTTTGAACTTCAGCGAACATTCGCAATATCACATCGAATAATGTATCTTTTGATTTTGTTTCCGAGTTAGTTAAACTACCGCCTAAATTATACACGACAAACCGGGCTGCGTTTTATTGTCGGTCGATAAGCAAACCTTGCGAAAATATCTAAAATTTATCCTGCTGTTCCTGATCGCCGTCCTGATCCTCTGGTTTTTTGGGCGAAATCTGGATTGGAAACAAGTAAGCCAGAGCCTGCGAAAGGCCGACCCCTATATACCTTGGCCTTGCTGTCCTGGGGATCTGCGTCGGATATTTCCTGCGGGCCGTTCGCTGGAAGGTGCTGCTTAGTCCTATCACGGAAACCAGCCTCAGGGAACTTTTTGCGACGACCACGGTTGGATTTGCCGCGATGTTCCTCGTCGGCCGGGCCGGCGAGATCGTGCGTCCGATGTGGCTGCCGATGCGTGACCGCCGGGTCAGGCCGAGCGCCGCTCTTGTCACGATCTTTGTCGAGCGGGTTTTTGACCTCGTCTCGCTTATTTGCTTTTTTTCGTTCAGCCTTATTTGGTTCAAAGCCCCCGGCGGGCACGAGACCGAGTTTTCGAAGATCGAGTTTGTCGGCAACATGTTGATGGCCGGAACCATCGTTGGCTTTATATGCCTGGTCATATATCACCGAAACTCTGAGGCGATCATCGGATGGTTTACGCGGATCAGTGATCACAAATTTATTCCGGGCCGGCTCAGGGCTTTGTTTTTGAGCCTGATGCGCCAACTGGCAACGTCGCTTAATATTCTAAAGAGCCCGCTTGAGATCTTTTGGGTAAGCGTGTGGACACTCGCATTATGGTTGTCGATCGCCATTCCGACCTGGCTCGTATTGCTGGCATTTAATTTACCGCTGACATTTGTCGATTCGATATTTGTTATGGGAGTCGCCTCGATGGGTTCGCTCGTGCCGACGCCGGGCGGCGCAGCCGGGGCTTTTCATGCCGCAACAGCGGGCAGCCTGATTTTCCTGAGCATCGAACGCGACCAGGCGGCCGCTGTTTCGATCATAATGCACCTTGTTTATTTCGCTCCGGCGGTGTTTTTCGGTTTATATTATTTCCTTCATGGTGATATAAGTATCGAGAGATTTCGAAGTTTGTTGTCGAGCGAGAACGCCGAAAAAGAGATCAAAACCGATTCACCGGACTTTGACGGCGAACCTGTAACGACTGACCGCTGATCATGCGCTGCCCCTTTTGCTCACATATCGAAGATAAGGTTGTCGATTCGCGAGAGTCGAAAGACGGCCATTCGATCCGCCGCCGCCGCGAATGTCTCGGATGCGGCCGCCGCTTTACGTCATACGAACGCATCGACGAGATACCCTACATGGTCGTCAAAAAAGACGGCAAACGAGAGGGGTGGGACCGCAATAAGGTGCTAGCCGGATTATTTCGTGCCTGTGAGAAACGGCCTATCTCCACACTCCAGTTAGAGACTATAGTTGACGAGGTCGAAAAGAATGTTCAGGATTCGCTGGATCGCGAACTTGGGACCAATGAGATCGGCAAGATAATAATGCGCCGGTTGAAATCTCTCGACAAGGTCGCTTATGTACGCTTTGCGTCCGTCTATCTTGAATTCGCCGATGTCTCTGAATTCATGAGCGAGTTAAAGGTCCTGGTAGGCTCGCGAAAACCAGCCGCCCCTAAAAAGCCCAAAAAAAGTAAGAAAAGCTAGGGTATTTATCCATCCCTTTGAGCGGTTACCACTTCAGGAACAGATCTACCAGAAAATTGGCATTGTAATTTCTGAGACAGCCCATATTTATTGGGTCCGATGGGAATATCGTCGATCTGTGCGTTATATCTTTTATGCTTCTAATTAGTTTTTTTAGACGTTAAAAAAACTATTCAGACACTAAAACAGTGTTTTTGGACCATCAAGATATTCTCGGCCTTTAAGAGTTTTTTGCAGGAACTGCGACAAAGTTTCAGGCTCTAAAGTTTTTTTGGAACTCCTTCAAAAAAACTTTAGAGGCTCGGCAAACGTTATGAACTCTTCAAAAACATCAATGTCTTTCCATTTCTTCGAAAAAGTTGATCATGAAGTTCTCGCGGCCGGCCCATTAGACCTGCTCCCAAAACGACAAGCGCGGCAGGCAGAGGCTTTTGCCCTTTATCTAAATATTTCTTAACATTAAAGGTTATGGTTGATCTCGAAGAATTCCCGGTAGCACTGGCCGAATCTGACGCCATCGAGCCGATGATGCAGATCCCCGGTGAGCTGCCGGTACTCCCATTGCGTGACATTGTCATCTATCCGTTTATGATCGTGCCCCTGTTTGTATCCAGGGACCGATCGATCCGTGCTGTCGAAGAAGCACTAAGCCAGGACAGGATGATCCTTCTGGTTTCGCAAAAGGACGTTAATAAAGAAGAGCCCGAACAGGAAGACCTTTACACTGTCGGGACAGTGGCGATCATTATGCGGATGCTCAAACTACCCGACGGCAGGATCCGCATCCTGATACAGGGCCTTTCGCGTTGCCAGGTAGATACTGTCGCCGGCAGCGGCGATTATGTGAAAGCAGACATAACGCCGATCTCAGAGCCGTTGGCACCAGAGAATTCGCTCGAGGTCGAAGCACTTGTCCGCAATGTTCGGGGTTCGATGGAGCGTGCCGCGAGTCTGGGTAAGAACATCTCGCCCGAGGTCCTCGCTATCATTGCCAATCTCGATGACGCAGGCCGTCTAGCGGATCTGTCAGCGTCAAACCTCGAACTCAAGGTCGAGGACGCCCAGAGCGTTCTGGATATTTTCGATCCGGTGCCGAGGCTCCGCCGCGTCAATGACCTGTTGAGCAAAGAGATCGACGTTCTGACTGTACAGCAAGAGATAAATACGCAGGCCCGTGCAGATATAGACCGCTCACAGCGGGAATATTTCCTCCGGCAGCAGCTAAAAGCGATCCAGTCCGAGCTTGGCGAGGGAAATGAGCTGTACGAGGAGATCGAACAGTACCGCGACAAGATCCTAAAGGCAAAAATGCCGGAAAATGCCGAGGAAGAGTCTCTGAGGCAATTGAAAAAACTTGAACGGATGCATCCCGACACGGCCGAGACCGCCACGCTGCGAAATTGGCTGGATATAATGACGGACCTTCCATGGTCAAGGCCGTCTAAAGACAACCTGAACCTGAAAAAGGCGGAGAAGATACTTGACGACGACCATTACGGCCTCGAACGGGTAAAGGAGCGCATTGTCGAGTCTCTGGCGGTACGCAAACTCCGCGAAAAGCCAAAGGGTTCGATCCTTTGCCTGGTTGGCCCACCGGGAGTTGGTAAAACCTCGCTGGGCCGATCTGTTGCCCGTGCCCTGAACCGAAAATTTGTGCGATTGTCACTTGGCGGCCTTCATGACGAGGCCGAGATCCGCGGGCACCGCCGCACATATGTAGGGGCGATGCCCGGGCGTATCATCCAGGCTATCCAACAGGCTGGAACAAATAATCCGCTGATAATGCTTGATGAGATCGATAAGGTCGGAGCAGATTTTCGGGGTGACCCGAGCTCGGCACTGCTTGAGGTACTCGATCCTGAGCAAAATTCGTCATTCAGGGACAATTACCTGGGTATCACTTTCGACCTCTCGAACGTGATGTTCATGACGACAGCAAACATGCTCGATACTATCCAGCCGGCCCTGAGGGACCGTATGGAGATCATTTCGCTTTCCGGCTATACCGAAGAAGAAAAGCTCGAGATCGCAAAACGTCACCTGATACCAAAGCAGATCGAGGAAAACGGCCTCGAAAAAGACGATGTCAAATTTGACCGCAAGGCGATAGCAAAGATCATTTCGGAATATACGCAGGAGGCAGGGTTGCGGCAATTGGAACGAGCGATCGGCAAAGTCTGCCGCAAAGTCGCCCGAAGCAAGGCTGAGTTGGAAGAGGAATTTAAGCGTGTCAAAGTAGGTGCGGATGACGTGGTCGGCTACCTCCGCGTTTCCCGAATATTTAACGAGGGTGCTCTGAAAAAGGACCAAATCGGCATTGTTACCGGTCTGGCATGGACCGCGGTAGGCGGCGATATCCTCTTTATCGAGGCACTCAAAACCCGCGGCAAGGGCAAGTTGCTGCTGACGGGACAACTCGGTGAAGTAATGCAGGAATCGGCACAGGCGGCGTTTTCATATGCAAAGGCCCGTTCGCAGGAACTGGGTATCGATGAAACGGTGCTCGAGAATTACGACATCCATATTCATCTGCCTGAGGGTGCGATTCCGAAGGACGGGCCGAGTGCCGGCAT
Source organism: Blastocatellia bacterium (assembly GCA_963834975.1). GTDB lineage: Bacteria > Acidobacteriota > Blastocatellia > Pyrinomonadales > Pyrinomonadaceae > OLB17. The sequence continues at coordinate 278,208 of CAWIDZ010000009.1, read as the reverse complement.
TACCATGGCTACCGCCCTCGTTTCCGTTTTGGCTCAACGTCCGGTCCGCAAGGACGTCGCGATGACCGGCGAGATCACTTTAAGAGGAAACGTTTTGCCTGTTGGCGGCGTCAAAGAGAAGTTGTTGGCGGCCCGGCGTGCAAAGATCAAAACCGTAATTCTCCCGCAGCCCAATGAACGTGATCTCGAAGATCTTCCGCAGGAAATCCGTGACGATTTGACGTTTATATTCGTTGAGAACGTCCGGCAGGTTTTTGACGTTGCCTTGCGGCCCAGCACGCTGCCGGTTGAAAAGGCAAAAGCGAAATCGCTCTAAGCCCCCGGCTTGCAGAGGTTTTGCCCATTAGCCCGGTTTCGCGGGCTTTTGGTTGATTGACATGCGGTTTTTTGCCATGTTAAGTTTATTAGGTTATGATGCCGCTTTTTACGTCCTTGTTAAGAAGCGGAACTTTTGTTTCCAGGCGGCGTTAGATTTAATGTCGATAAGTGTTTTTAGGTCGTTCCAAATTCGCCCTAACCCCAAGATTTTAGGAGTATAGACGAAAGTTAATGAAAATCCCCCTTTATAGATTTACAAGTTTTACAGCAATAATATTTTTAGTTTTTAATTCGATTTGCAGCGCTCAGGTTACGAGTTCGAGATCCAGCAATGAAACCCGTCCTGCCGAGATCATCAAGGCCGAAGATGCGGTAAATAAGGTCCTTCTTGATTCAGGTATTTTGTTTCGTGAGGGCCTACTCGCATATGAGGATGAAAAGCTATCTGATGCCGGTGAAAAATTTAACAAGTCGGTAGAGGTGTTTCTCTATTCGACATTGAATATTCAGCGTGAACAGAAGCTGCAAGGCTGCTACAACCAACTGATCGAGACTGTCTACAGGATCGAGTTCCCGTCAGACAGTCAGCTTCCGCAGATCAGAAATCTAACGATCACATGTAATTGGAACAACCTGGATCGGTCTTTGACGATCGATAATGATCTGGCGGACAAGGTTGCCGCTCTGGCAAGGAACAATATCAACAGATCGGCGGGAATCGGTCCTCTCAACACAGTCGCCGTGAATAGCACCAAAGATTCAAACGCGGCCACTGTAGGTTTTAATACGCAGGAGTTTGAACCTTCGCCGCTTGACGATCTGTCGCGGTTAGAGCTTTCAGTCGATGAACAGCAGATCGATAACAATCCGGTAGCCCAGCAGCAATATCAATACATTCAATACGCCGTTGCTAATAAATCGCTCGGCTTCTCGTTCCAGGTCCACCCGATGATCCAACAGTTCATCAACTATTATCGCGGCCGGGGCCGAACGACGATGGAAGTCGGACTGTACAGGTCGGGTATGTTTATGAGGATGGCCCGCCGGATCTTCAAAGAAGAGGGCGTGCCGGAGAACGTTGCATGGCTAGGCCAGGTCGAAAGTGCATGGAAGCCTTCTGCATATTCATCGGCGGCTGCGTCGGGACTTTGGCAGTTCATTCCTGGAACCGGAAACAGATTCGGGCTGCAGCGGACGTCTTATGTTGATGAGCGAAACAGTTTTGATGAGGCGACCCGGGCATCAGCACGTTATTTGAAGTTCCTTGCAAACCGTTATCACGGCAACTGGGAACTCGCTATGGCGGCTTATAACTCGGGTGAGGGTAATGTCGACCGAGCTATTCGCAGAGCTGGCGTTGAGAATTTCTGGGTAGCATTTCCATATCTTCCGCAAGAGACCCGCAATTATGTTCCAAACATTCTTGCAACGATCCTGATCGCCAACAGCCCGGATCAATATGGCTTTGGCCACATTCGGCCGGCGCCTTCGCTCCAATACGACAGGATCCGAGTGCCTTCGTCGACTAGTTTGAGTATCCTGGCGCAGGCATCTGACACAAGCGTTCAGTACCTCCGGTATTTGAATCCGCATCTTCGCGGGAATATCACTCCGCCCGAGCCTTATATCGTTAATGTGCCGGCGGGAAAAGCTAATGAGGTCGTAGCACTGTTCAGACGTATACCTGCATCGAAGATCAACAATACAAATGTGGCCAATTCGTCCTCGGGTGAGACGTGGCAAAACATCTCGAATCGGACCGGTGTCAGCATTGGGGACCTGATGGCCGCAAATCCTGGCATGAGGACGCCCAAGGGGAAAGTATTTGTACCGGTAACCGGAAACAACGTTAATGCGATCGTCTATTCACGGCCGACAAATGCAAATGCCCCTACAGCGGCAAGCAATGTCCGCGTCGTAAAGGCAAAGGCCGGTGACACGGTTGCAAAGGTTGCTGAACGCTACAAAGCTAACGCGACCGAAGTTGCCAAATACAATGGCCTTCTGCCGAACTCGGTTTTAGGTGCAGGGCGCGAGATCAAAATACCTGGAAAATAAGATCGGTTGAATGAAATTAACCAAAGGGCCGGGTCGTTGGACCCGGCTTTTCTGCGCCCTAAATCTTGACTTAGAAACTCATTGTAACTATACTTGTTACAGATATGGCGGCAAATAGTCAATTCTCGATGGCGGTACACGTTTTGACACTGCTCGCAAAGGCGGGTGACGAGAACGTCAAATCTGAATGTATAGCCGGCAGCGTTAACACTAATGCCGTCGTTATCCGGCGTTTGCTTGGGCAATTAAATCAAGCGAATTTTGTCACATCCCAAACGGGTGCATTCGGGGGGACCCGCCTGACTGTACCGCCGGATGATATCAACCTCGTGGATGTTTACAAGGCGGTTTGCTGCGGCGAGGTTTTTGCCCTGCATGGGAAATCGCCCAACCAGGATTGTCCGGTTGGCAAGAATATTGAGGCCGTATTGTGCAATCTGCAAAAGGAGATAGATAAGAGTGTAAATACCACTCTTGCACGATACACACTGGCAGACGTTTTGGAAAAGATCGAACTAGGATGAGGTCATACGAAATACCACAATTTGGGATCGAAAATCTGCGCATCGTAGAAAGCGATGTTCCGCGTTCGGCTGATGACGAAGTATTGATCAGGTTCCACGCTGCGTCGCTGAATTATCGCGACGTAATGGTGGCAAGCGGGACGTATAACCCGCGGATGAAATTGCCAGCTATACCTTTCTCGGACGGAGCCGGTGAGATCATCGAAATTGGAAATTCAGTCACGAAATGGAAGGTAGGCGACCGCGTGTGCCCTATCGTCGTCAGAGACTGGTTCGACGGAGGACCGACTGCCGAAAAAGTAAAGACCGCAATAGGTGCGGGCAGTTATGACGGAGTGCTTAGGGAATACGGAGCATTCAGTTCGGAATCTATAGTCGGGGTGCCAGATCATTTGTCTTATGTAGAGGCAGCTACCCTGCCTTGTGCGGCTGTAACGGCCTGGAATGCACTTGTCGTGTCGGGAAACGTACAGCCAGGTGACACGGTACTTACCCTCGGAACGGGCGGCGTATCGGTATTCGCTGTCCAGTTGGCTAAGTTGTTCGGAGCCAAGGTCATCGCGACATCGAGCAGCAATGACAAACTCGACAGCATCAGTAAATTGGGAGCGGATGAGACGATCAATTATCGTGAACGGGAAGATTGGGACAAAGCCGTTCTCGAACTGACCGATGGACAGGGTGTTGATCATGTCATAGAGGTCGGTGGAACCGGAACGCTGGCAAAGTCAGTGAAAGCAGTTCGTGTTGGCGGGCATATCGCCATGATCGGAGCCTTGAATATGTCGGGCGAATTTAACCCGATCCCGATCTTTATGAAAGGGATACGCCTGCAGGGAATTTTCATCGGCTCGCGGCAGATGTTTGAAGATATGAATGAAAAGATCGCGAGTGTCGGGCTGAAGCCGGTCATAGATCGGGAGTTCGCATTCGAAGATGCGGCTAACGCTCTCGAATATATGGGCGGTGGATCGCATTTCGGAAAGATCGTGGTAAGGATCTGAATGGCGAACCTGGCACCGAGAAGCCGGCCGCGAGGATTCTCAGATGAGATGGTGCGATTGGTGTTATTTTGGCAGAATCGGATAAAATTAATTACGTTATTATCAATTTCAATAGGAGAAAAAATGGGAAACTTTGCAAAAGAAGCAACGGATACAAATTTTGACACGGACGTTTTGGGCTCAGATAAGCCTGTATTGGTGGATTTCTGGGCTGAATGGTGCGGCCCCTGCCGGATGATCGCCCCTTCGGTAGAGGCGATCGCTGAGGAATATCAGGATAAGGCCGGCGTTTATAAGATGAATGTCGACGAGAATATGAATGTACCCCAGAAGTTTGGTATTCGTGGTATCCCCACGCTTATAGTTTTCAAAAGCGGGCAGGAGCAGGAAAGGATCGTCGGGGCGGTAACCCGCGAGGCGATCTCAAAAGTTATCGATAAATACATCTGATCGATCCGGCATCGGCCAGTACGGAATTCGTACCTGGGGTCTTTGGGATCGGGGCGGCCATTGGGGCCGTCCTTTTTTGTTATCGACGGATTGCCGCCAATATTAATTCTAGAAATCAAAACCAAAAGTTTTGTTACAATATGAGAAATCGCGTGAGGAATTGTCGAAATGTGTCTGAGAATTCTATTCCTGTTGATGTTATTAGGATTTGGGATCCCGGCTCCTGCATTCATGCAGGACCCAAAACCGGGTGACAAAGACGAAATAATTCGTGTTAATACGCAGTTGGTAGACGTCCCGATCGCCGTTGTTTCGCCAAATGGTTCACCCGTCCGCGGGTTGAAGGCCAGCAATTTTAGTGTTTTTGAGGACAACAAAAAACAGGAGATCGTAGATTTTTCCACCACTACGGCACCATTTGAAGTGGCCTTGCTTTTGGATACATCGGGTTCAACACGTGCCGACCTTCGGCTTATCCAACGAGCAGCACAGTATTTTATCTCATCACTTCGCCCCGGTGACCGGGTTGCGATAATTGCTTTTGCAACTGACAGAAAGGACAGTCAGTCCTTTGCCAGAAGCGAGGTGATCATCGGTCTTACAGACGACCGCAAAGCTTTGGATATGGCCCTCGAAAACGTTAAGACCAGTAATGGGACGCCATACTACGATTCTCTGCTCCAGGTTGTTGAGAAAGTCTTTCGCAATGCACCGACGGGTGAGTTTAGGGGCCGGCGTGCCCTGGTAGCGTTGACGGACGGGGTAGACTCGACGAGCGCGGGTGAATTTTCCGAAGTTAAAGAGGCATTTAGCGATGCGGGCATAATATCGTTTTTTATCAAGGTCGATACCCGCGAGTTTTTCGAAGAAACATTGTTAGGGGATTGTGAATTGGCGACACGCTTTTCGGCAGCTCAAATTCGCCGGTATTACAAGAGCTTTAAGTCGAGATCAAATATTGAAAAAGCTGTAGACTTTTGCGGACTCGGCGATTTTGAGCGTCTCGATATGAGCAAAAAGCTTTATCAGATCGCTGACACAGAGATGGACGAACTGGCAAAACTCTCAGGGGGCAAGGTGTTTCCGGTGGGTGACCTTTCTGAGGCCAGAAGTGCCTTTAAGAATGTTGCAGAAGAGATCGGGACAAAATACACGCTTGGTTACTACCCGACTAATGAGAAGCGTGACGGAACATACAGAAAGATCCGGGTCGAGTTGAGATCGGTTCCTTCCGGTACCGTCTTGCGGGCTCGTGAGGGCTACACTGCACCGTTAAATTAATTGATCTGTGAGATTTACGCGCCAGGATAAGTTCCAATTCTGGTGTTTCACTTTTCTACCTCACCAATTATCATTAAGTTATGGTTGCTAAATTTGGACGCATTTGTCTGATGGTTTTGGATAGCGCAGGTATTGGTGAAATGCCTGACGCGGCCGCTTGGGGCGATGCGGGGGCTGACACACTTGGACATATTCTTGAATCACGTCCAGTTAGGCTTCCGAACTTGCAGAAACTAGGATTAGGAAACATAAAGCCGCTGAACGGGATCGTTGCATCTGCACAGCCCACCGGCTCATTTGGAAAATGCACCCTAAAGTCCAACGGTAAGGATACAACCACCGGTCATTGGGAAATGGCAGGTATCATATTGAAACAAGCCTTTCCAACTTTTCCTCAGGGGTTCCCGCCGCGGATCATTGATGAATTCATTCAAAAGGCGCAGGTGCCCGGCATTCTCGGCAATGTTCCGGCGAGTGGGACCGAGATCATAAAGCAGCTTGGCGAGGAACATGTCCGGACCGGCAAACCTATCGTCTATACTTCGGCGGATTCCGTTTTTCAGATCGCAGCTCACGAAGAAAAAATTCCGATAGACCGGCTTTACGAGATCTGCGAGATCGCCCGCAGGATCTTAAATGGCGAAGACGAAGTTGCCCGGGTGATCGCCCGGCCATTCCTCGGGCAAAATGCCGCGGACTACAAACGAACCGAGAATCGTCACGATTATGCGATTCCGCCGCCATCTAACAACTTATTGCCCTTGCTAAAAGAAACGGGGCTCGACGTTGTTTGTATCGGCAAGATCGCTTCGATATATGATTCGATGGGGGTTACACAGGATCTGACGGCTAAGAATAACGATCAAACTATCGATCAAACTATCAAAGCTCTTAATGACGAGTCGCACGGCCTGATCTTTAGCAATCTGGTTGATTTTGACATGCTTTATGGGCATCGGCGGGATACCGAAGGGTATGCTAAAGCTCTCGAACATTTTGACTACCGTCTGCCTGAGGTTTTGGACGCACTTAGCGATGACGATCTGCTGATAATGACGGCCGATCACGGCAATGATCCAACCAAAGACGGATCGGACCACACTCGCGAATACGTTCCGCTTATTGTCTATGGTAAATCCGCAAAGCCAGGTGTAAACCTCGGCACACGGCAGTCCCTTTCGGATATAGGCCAGACCATCGCTGAAAATTTTGGAATCGAAATAGCAGACGGTATTAGCTTTTTGGGTGAAGTGGAACCGGTGTAAAGGGGAAAGGACACTTGAGATGAAACAGAAGTGTAGATGAGCGGATGAGGGGCGATTGATCGCCGTGGAATCGCTGGCCTGTCACTGTATCGGCCGCAAAAGGCCAAGAAACCTACCCACAATCTGCACCTTATCCGCAACCAGGCGAATATTCGGGCCTTCATGCCCTGATCCAGAGAGCTCGATATGAGAGCCGGATCTGTAGAACTTACGGACGATCGGATCATCTTTCCTTACGATCGCTGCGACAATATCGCCATCCCGAGCAAAAGAACGCAGTTCGACAAGAGCGACGTCTCCGAAACAAATGCCGATCTCGGCCAAACCGTCATCTGATACATGCAAGGCACGGATATCGTCAGCCTGATATGAGCCTAACATGAATTTAGGAAGGGTGAATGGCTCCCCTTTCGACCGATCGCCATTTGCAGGCGTATCGAGCCAATTTATCACAGATCCATCCGACGCGGACGCTTTATTCTCAGGAATTGTAATAGCGAAATGCCCCTCGATCCGTTCGCGCTGAAGGAAACCCTGGGCCTCGAGATCGGCGACTATACGTGCAATGCCGGCCCTTGACGATACACCCATATGTCGGGCAATGACCTGATAAGACGGCCTGTATCCGTGCGATTCGATGAAGCGAACGATGAAGTCGAGTACCTCACGCTGTCGTCGGGTCTGTGCGTGCATTTACGAAATTGTAATACGACTTAACCAGAACAGGGAAGTATGACGCAGGAAGATAATTGCTTATGCCGGCAAAGCAACGTGCGGGCGGTTGGGCCTTCGGAGTTGGTAATAACTACCTATGGGCCGTATTTTCTGCAGTTTATCAAAACCAACGTGCTGAATTTGCTATAATTAGGACATACGGAGGTCATATTTTTTATTAATACCGTTCACGGATTTACCCGCGGATTAAAACACAACCAGCTTCGCCGTATCGAAAAACTCGGTTCACGACGAGTATCGGCGGATCTGATCGTTTCGCCGGAACTCGCCAGACAAATGGCGGAGATCTCGCACGAAACAAAACGTCAGGTCGGTGTCCTTATTAATCGCAAGGGACAGATCGAATACGTAATGGTTGGTACCGCAAAACAGATCGAACTGCCCGATTTTGGCCGCGCTCGCGTCTCTGAAGACCGCTTTCGCGGCCTCCGGTGCGTTCATACTCATCTCCTCGGCGAAAAGCTTACACAAGACGATCTTACGGACCTCGCTTTGCTAAGACTCGATCTGATGTCGGCCATCCAGGTCGAACAGTCGAGTGGGCTGCCCGGAATGGTTTATTCGGCCCACCTGATTCCTACTACTGCCGAAAGCCTCGAGGCGGAAGCTCAATCGTTGCCGTATGAGTTTCTCGAACCAAAGATCCCATCTCAGCTTGATACTGACTTTACATCTCTGATCGATTCGCTTGAAGAAGAAATGGCGCGTATCCGCCTGACGGCTCGCACCCGGCGGACAGGACGCGACCGTGCGATACTCGTTGGTGTGACGACCGGCGATGCCGAAGAGGCCGCAGAATCGATCGCCGAACTCAAGGAACTCGCTATATCCGCGGATGTGGTCATATTAGACACGATAATCCAGCGTCGTCCACAGATCGATGCTAAAACGGTATTAGGTAAAGGGAAGCTCGACGAGTTGCTTATCCGCTCGATGCGGCTGGGAGCCGACATACTTGTATTTGACACGGAGCTGAGTCCGGCCCAGGTGCGTTCGCTTTCCGACGCAACAGAACTAAAGGTCATAGACAGACCGCAGCTTATCCTCGACATTTTTGCCCAACGGGCTCAGAGCCGCGAGGGCAAACTCCAGGTTGAGCTTGCCCAGCTCAAATATCTGCTGCCGCGGTTGGTGATCGGACAAAATTCAGCGTTTTCGAGACTCGCCGGCGGGATCGGTGGCCGCGGGCCTGGTGAAACCAAACTTGAAACCGATCGCCGCCGTGTCCGAGACCGGATCGCGCAGCTTGAGAGACAAGTGGATGATCTTGGACGCCAGCGTCAGGAACGCCGAAAGACAAGGGTTCAAAAAAGCTTGCCGATCATTTCGCTTGTGGGTTATACGAACGCTGGCAAGTCAACGCTGCTCAACAGTCTTACGCAAAGTGAGGTTTACGTAGAGAAAAAGATGTTTGCGACGCTCGATCCGACATCTCGTAGGTTACGCCTTCCGTACGATCAGGAAGTTATTATTAACGACACCGTCGGTTTCATTCGTGATCTGCCTGAGGCCCTTGTTTCAGCCTTCCGGGCAACACTAGAGGAGATCGCAGACAGCGACCTGCTTGTACATGTCGTCGATGCTTCGCACCCCCGGGTACTGCAGCAGATCACTTCGGTCGGCAAGATCATCAGTGACCTGCACTTTGGTGATATCCCTCAAATGGTTGTTTTGAACAAGACAGATCTGCTGTCTGCAAGGGATGTCGAGCGTCTAACACGGCAGATCGCGCTTGACACTAATGCTCCAAGCGTGTCAATTTCAGCTATCCGCCGCGAGAGTCTGCGTCCATTGGTTGAAATGATCGGGAAGAAGTTAAATGTTCCGCAGCCGGAATTTATGACGGTCGATTCGCAGGCGTAGTGCTTAGTCTCTCTGGACGATTAAGATGAGTAAACGGATACAAAACCTGAAATCACCCGGAACGCTCTTGCGGGAAAGGGTGATCATGCTGGCTGGGAAGCCTTTTAGCCGGTTGTCGGATAATCAGCGATTCTGGCTCGGCTTTGCTGCCTTTTGTTTGCTAACGACTTTTCTGATCCATAACCCGTTTTGGAGGTCTGCTGGTGAACCGGTCTACAAAGAAGGTGATGTCGTCCGCGAAAGCATTATAGTCCCTTCAGACATCACTTTTACCGATACAGATGAATCCGACCGACTCAAACTTGAGGCAAGGAAAGCCGTCAAACCGATATTCCGTTACGAATCTAACAAGTCTGAAGAGGCGGTGCAGAGATTTCTGTCCAGCTGGGAACAGCTGCAGCGCCACGGCGGTGACGGTTCGGGTGGTAAACAGTCTAACTCAGATGCGAAGTCCGAAATACATTGGACCGGCGCGGGCGGCCCGGAGGTGGGCAAGACCCTTGCATCGCGGACGTTTAGCAGGAATGAGTTGTCGGCCGTTCAAAGTGCGTTACGGGAAAGCACTGAAGGCTATATTTTTGACGACTCGGACAAGCAGTATTTTCAAAATGAGATTGTGGTCTTTGATCGGTCAAAGCCTAATCTTCAGTCGACGGTTTCAATGCCTGAGAGCAACTGGATCCCGTTGTCGATAGCACGGACAAAATTGAAAGGACGACTTGAAGGGATAAAGAGCTTCTCCCCAAAAGAAATGGAGGCATTCTATACCGCCACTGAGATACTTGTTGAACCCAGCGTTTCTTACGACAGTGTAGCGACTGAGAATGCCCGGCAGAGTGCGGCGGACGAAATCGTACCAAAACCAATTGTTTTGAAACGGGGCCAAAAGATAGCTGACGAGGGTGATCTCATTACCCAAACCATGCTTCTTAAGATCGCGGCCCTTAACAATTATTCGTCATCGTCGCGACAATTAAACCGCTTTTTTGGGATTCTTATGATGGTTTGCGGGCTTTATTGGCTTGCCTGGAAATTTGTTCAACATCGGGGGATAGTGCCCCGGCTTGCTTTGTCGCCCCGAAAAACGTTTGCTCTTCTCGGCTTTGTTACGCTTGTTCAAACGGCGCTGATGGCGATTTTCTTTCGCCTTGCTGAATTCACAGCTGTGCAGAATATTAAGGCGCCTCTAAATGATCCGATGCTTTGGTCGTTTGCAGTGCCATTCGCTACGTCGAGCTTGTTGATGACATTGTTGGCGGATCGTCCAACTGCATTATTCACTGGGATTCTGAGTTCGTTCATTGCGGGATTTCTGGCACCAAGGGGCTTCGAATTTGTTATTTTCTCAGCACTCGTTTCAGCCGTAGCGGTATACGGTATTGGACGATACAGGAGCCGCCAAACGGTAACAATGGCGGGCGGCCTCGTTGGTGGAGCAAGCGCTGATCTTGTCTCTTGCGATGATCGCTTTTACGCAACAGCCGATCGTACTAAACACTATCCTGCTTGCCATTACGTGCGGCCTTGTTGGCGGAATAATGACCGCAGCGGTTACCGCTGTCCTGCTCCCGCTCTGCGAAAATTTCTTTGGCATTTTAACTGATGTTAAGCTTCTCGAACTTTCAAATGCCGATCTGCCTGTACTCGGCCAACTTGCTCTGCGGGCTCCCGGCACAAATCAGCATTCACATGCCGTCGGCCAATTGGCTGAGGAAGCCTGCCGTGCGGTCGGAGCGAATGGCCTATTGGCGCGGATCGGCGCACTCTATCATGACATCGGAAAGACCGCGGCACCTGAACATTTTGTTGAAAATCAGTCTGGAAAGAACCCGCACGATCGTCTCAAATCGATGCAAAGTGCCAAAATAATAATCAGTCATGTGACCTATGGCACGAAGTTAGGTAAGGAAATGGGTCTGCCGCAGCGGATCATAGATTTTATTCCCCAGCATCATGGCACACGGACGCTGCATTATTTCTTAAAGAAGGCACAGGCAGAAGCCCGTTCGGATGAAGAGATCTCTGAAAACGATTTTCGCTATCCGGGCCCGAAGCCTCAATTTAAGGAGGCCGCGATCATGATGATCGCTGATTCATGCGAGGCGGCGGCTCGATCGCTGGCAGAACCAAATCCTGAGAATATCAGATTTATTGTTACGAAAATTATCGATGCGATCCTTGCCGACGATCAGCTTGGGGAGTGTGACCTTACGCTTCGCGAACTAACTCAGATTCGTGAATCAATGATAAAAGCGCTTATTGCGATCTATCATTCTCGGGTAGACTACCCGGGGTATGTTCCGCCAAATTCCGGGCAGTTCAAATTTGTCCAGGGAGAGATAGATAACAAAGAGACGGGGACCAAATATGACGACCCGGCTGACATCCCCATCAGTAAAGGAGGGGAGATCGAGGACGAGGCGATCGATCGGTCTCACGAACCCGGAAGGGCCGAAGCAAAAACGGCGGAATAGACATTTAGCGGGACTTCAGATCAATCTGATCGATCGGAATTAACCTGCTCTTGACGATAAGGTAAGCATGCTAAAGCGATACACTTTTTGGTTTACTGCGGCGGTGATCTTTCAGATCGTTACCGGAATAATACACTCTCTAAGTCTTTTTGTATCACCGGAACCACAGGACGAGACGGCCCGCCAACTATATGGGCTGGTAACAACCTATAAGATAAATATGGGAGGTGGCTTTAATCCGACCTTCGGAAATTTGGTTACGGCGTTAAGTTCTTGTTTTTCCTTACTATGTCTTTTTGCCGCGGCGACAAACGGCTACCTGCTATTTAAATATACGGAAACTACTGTGATGCGGGGCATTATTGGCATTAATTTAGTCATTTTCGGAGTATTATTTGCAATAATGGCGTATTTTACGTTTCTACCACCGATAGCTCTAAGCGGCTTGATATTTATTAACTTATTGGCGGCATTTATTTTGGTTCCAAAGATCGAATCGGTAGTTTGATCAAATCTTATCCCAAAGCTTTTGGTAGGTCGTTTTTAGATCCTCAGGCATTGTTCGTGTTTCGCCTATCGAAGTCATGAAATTGACGTCACCCGACCAGCGAGGCAAAACATGCATGTGAAGATGATCAGCAACGCCGGCGCCTGCGGATCTACCAAGATTCATTCCCAAATTAAATCCTTCGGGCCGATATGTTTCGTTTAGAGCGGTTTGAGTGCATTTGGTCAGATCCATCAATTCGTCGCTTGACTTCTTATCCAGGGCAGACAGATCAGCGATGTGGGCGTAGGGCACTATCAATAAATGTCCGGTGGCATATGGGAAAATATTCAGTATCACAAAATTAAACTCGGCCCGCTTGAGGATGTATTTTTCCTCATCGCTGGCCGAGCTGTTTAGAATATTGCAGAATACACAGCCCGTTTTGGCCGCTCCGATCCCAGTTATGTAATCATACCGCCACGGACTCCACAATACATCCACGACTAATTTCCTTTACTAACCCTTATTGATCAGCTCTTTTAATTCTTTACCCGGTTTGAAATATGCGACGCGTTTGGCGGGAATATCAACGGCTGCACCGGTTTTTGGATTACGGCCCTTTCTCGAATTTCTCTGGCGCACACGAAAACTCCCAAATCCACGCAATTCTATCTTATCGCCGTTGTTCAAAGTATCAGTAATGCTTCCAAAAATGATCTCTACGAGCATTTCAGCATCCTTTTTCGTCATGTCAGCTTCGCGTGCGACTTTTTCAACCAGATCAGCTTTTGTCATTTCACTTTATCTCGCTCCGTAGCTTAAATTCCAGTAAATCCCTTATCAATTACGCCATCAGGCGGATTTGCTCTCAGCATCCTCTTCCACAGTGGCTTCGTCACCAGCGGTCTCGGTTGTATCCGCTGACTCTTCTGCACCTGCATTTTCGTCCGCTTCGGCCGGAGATACTGAAGCTTCGCTTTTAGCTTCAGCGGTGATCTCATCAGTCTCTTCCTGAGCTTTTGCAGATTCCTTCGCAGCCGCAGGGGCCTTTTTCGATTTCGCTGAAGGTTTCGCGGCTTTTTCGGCGACGGGTTCTGCCACAACCTCAGCCGATTCCGGTGCTTCCGTTTCAACCTTGGATTCCTCGGTGGCGGCAGCGGTTTCCGCTACAGGGGCAGCTTCTTCAGATTTCGCTTCCGTCACATCTGCCGCATCATCAGCCTTTATTTCCGCAACTGCTTCCGTTTCCGTTTCAGCAGCAGCCTCTTCGACCGGGGTCTCAACTGATGCATCGTTCTCAGTTTCAGCAGCCGCATCCTCGGCCGGAGCTTCAACTGTTGATTCGGTCTCAGTTTCGGCGGCGGCTTCTTCAGCTGACGTTTCAACGACTGCATCTGTCTCTGCGACAGGCTCCTCCACAACTGATTCCGCATCAGATGATGGAGTGTCTTCCGTTTCGCCTGATTCTGCTTTCAACGCGGCCTCAGCTTCCCTCGCCGCAAATTCTTCGGCCTTAACTTTCTTCGCCGCTTGTTTAACCTTTTTCTTTTCTTCCGGATCTTCGGCCACGGGGGCTTCCTCTGCCGCACCAAACCTCAGTTTGGCAAGCTCGCCGAGTGACGCCATTCCGCCCTTAGCTTCGGTTGAATACATCTTAGTGTCGGTCACCGGCTCGCTTGCCTTTCCGACCGAACGGTGCGACAAGCCGATCTTCTGATCCGCCGGCTCAATGCGAAGGATCTTGAAATCCATCTCCTGACCCAGTTGAGCGACTTCTTCTGCACGTTCAACACGATCATCAGATAGTTCTGAGATATGACACAGCCCTTCGAGTCCCTCGCCTAATTCGACGAAAACACCAAAATTGGTAAAGCGGGAAACCTTGCCTTTAACAACATCGCCGGGACGGTGTGTCGCGACAAAGCCTTCCCATGCACTCGGCGTCAGATCCTTCATCGAAAGCGACAGACGCTGTCCATTCTTATCGATGCTGGTAACGATCGCGTCAACTTCCTGGTCTTTCTTAAGGACATCCTTAGGATGTTTGATCTTCTTGGCCCAGGAAATATCTGAAACATGTACGAGACCGTCAATTCCTTCTTCAAGTTCTACAAACGCACCAAAGTCAGTAAGGTTTCGCACCCGGCCATGAATTTTTGATCCAACAGGATATTTTTCGTGAACCTTGTCCCATGGATTTTCCAGGAATTGCTTCATTCCGAGGCTGATACGTTTTTCGACGGTGTCGACACCGAGAACTTGTACCTCAACTTCCTGGCCTTTGTTAAACAGACGCTTTGGACTCTGTGAACGCCGTGACCAGGAAACCTCAGAAACATGCACCAGACCCTCAACGCCGGCTTCGAGTTCCACAAAAATACCGTACTCAGTGACGGATGACACGATGCCTGTAAGTTTGGTGTTGACTGGGTACACCTCGACAACCGTCGACCATGGATCGGGCAAAAGTTGTTTGTACCCCAGCGAAACCTTCTCCCTTTCCCGGTCAAGTTTCAAAACCTTGACCTGAAGGTGATCTCCTACCTTGAACTGATCCGCCGGATGATGGATCCGTCCCCACGACATATCGGTTACATGTAATAGGCCGTCAATACCACCGATGTCCACAAAAGCTCCATATTCGGTGAGATTCTTGATCGTGCCTTCGACAACATAACCAGCGTCGATCTTGGAAAGTGTCTCGGCCTTTTCGGCGTTTACAACCTCGTCGGTCAGGACCTTTCGCGACAGGACGATGTTATTTCGCCGGCGGCTAAATTTTATGATCTTGGCCTCAATGTCCTGGCCAATATATGAATCAAGGCTGCGGATCGGACGCGAATCGATCTGCGAACCCGGCAAGAATGCCTCGATGCCGTTAAGGTCAACTCTCAGGCCGCCTTTTGTTTTGTCAACGATCTTGCCAATGATCGGGGTTTCAGCCTGAAATGCAGATTCGATCTCATCCCAGATCTTCCGATCCAATGCATCTGTCCGTGACAACTGCGGTGCGGCATCTCCACCGTGGATGATACGAATGACGACCTCAATGGTCTCGCCAACCGCAACGGTCATTTCACCGTCCGGCCCGGTTAATTCCTCGACAGGTACAAAACCCTCAGACTTATAACCAAAATCAACCAAAACGCCGCGATCTGTTATGCCGACAATTGTGCCTTCAACAAGTTCGCCGGCATGATATACCGTCTGCTCTTGCTCAAATTGTTCCAGGATGGCTCCAAAGTCGATCTCAGCCGGTGCTGCCGGTTCATCGGCTGCCGTGGCAGGTTCAGCCTTAACAACTGCTTCTGCTGGAGTTTCGGGCACACTAACGGCCACTTCCGCCGTTGGTGCCGTAGTCTCTGTTTCTGCCGACGTCTCGGCTGCTGGTTCCGCTGCTGCCGGAGTTTCCACTTCGACTGGTGCGTCTGCAGTTGGTTCGGCTACGGCGGGATCTTCCGCCACTACCGGTGCCTCGGTTGCGGGTTCAGACGCAGCGGGGGCTTCAGCAGCAACGGTTTCCTGATCCGTTTCTGTCAGTGCTTCAGATCCTTTATCGGAGGTGTCTGATCCTGTTTCAGCGGTGACTGCCTCTGCAGCTGCGGTTGGTGATTCTGTTTGTTCAATCGCTGTTTTCTCGATCGTTGCCGATTCTTCAGCGTCCTGGGTTAACTCGTTTGTCATTTACGCCTGTTCTACTTCCTTCCTAATTTACTTTCAATTCAATACGTCGCATTTACCGGCAAATATTACTGCCAATAAGCGCGAGTGCCGTGGTCCGTTGAATCCTACCTGCCAAAGAGCGTTCGGACATATCTGAACGCAACGGCGGGCAATGAAAATTGCTACGGTCTATGGGTTCTTCCGACTCGACTTCGTAAACCTCAAAGTTACACGCCATTCGACCTTGATGTCAAGGATAAATCGCCGAAAATCCTTGAAAAATCGACATTTGCACGATTCGCCAATAGGATCTAACGACATTGCGGCGGACAAGTATTTTCGGACGGCAAAATACGGCGCTGACGCGATCTACAAATAATTACCTTAAATAGCTTCAATTGCGACGATCAACCACGCGAGATCACGTCGATAACTGTACCGACACCGCTGGTTTTCTCCATCTCTTCCTGTGATCGTCCGGCGGTACTCTGGATACCGGCAAGCCGCAGACGGAATTCGTCCGGGTTTGTCGAGCCCCGCAACGCTTCATCGAGATTGATAAGGCCCGATTCGTAAAGGTAGAACAGCGATTGGTCAAAAGTCTGCATACCGTATTGGGATGTTCCGGCAGCGATCGCGTCGCGGATGCTTTTGGTCTTGTCCTCGTGAAGAATGTAATCGCGTATAAGCGGGGTGGACATCAAAACTTCGACCGCGGGTATGCGGCTGTTTCCCTTGGCCGATTTCATCAAACGCTGCGAAACAACCGCCTTTAAGAGCCCGGCGAGCTGAATGCGGACAGCCTTTTGCTGATATGGCGGAAACGCGGAAATGATACGGGTCAGCGTCTCGGACGCGTCGAGAGTATGCAGTGTTGAGAGAACCAAATGGCCGGTCTCGGCCGCCACGAGGGCGGTTTCGATCGTTTCAAGATCGCGCATCTCACCAACGAGGATCACGTCGGGGTCCTGACGCAAGCTGCCCCGCAGGGCTTCGGCAAACGAACGCGTGTCAACATCTACCTCGCGCTGCGTGACAAATGATTCTTTGTCCTTGTGCAAAAATTCGATCGGGTCTTCGATCGTAACGATATGGCAGTTTCGACTCTGATTGATGTGATCGACGATGGCGGAGAGTGTCGTCGATTTTCCGGAACCGGTCGTTCCGGTCACCAGGATCAGGCCGCGGTTTTCTGCCGCTATCGTGTTAAGAATAGGGGGAAGGCCAAGTTCAGTAAATCCCCTGATCTTATCTGAGATCATTCGGGCAACGATCCCGATAGAATTTCGCTGCTGAAAAATATTGACACGAAATCGTCCAAGCCCTGCGACACCGTATCCGATATCGACCTCGTACGCCTCTTTGAAATGCTGCTTTTGACGGTTGGACATCATCGAGAATGCCATCTCGAGCGTTTCGTCCTGCGTCATGCGGGTAACTCCGGTAAGCGGTTTCAATTCGCCGGTAATGCGGATCACTGGATACGAACCCGCCCTGAGGTGAAGGTCCGACGCGCCGAAGCTCATCGCCATTCGCAGAAGATCATCAATTCGGGTCGCCATAATACAAAAAAAGAAGGTGTGTCGGCCGGAGAAACTTAAGAAGCAGGAAAATCCATACCGTCTGTCGGCCAAAGACTGACTCCTTTCAGTTTAACGTGTTTCAAACAAGCGGGTCAATGATTATTTCTCTAGCGGAATTTTTGCAGGAGAAGGCTCCATGCCACAAGCTTAGCCGCAAAGTCTTATGTAAACCGCTCGAACCAGCATTGTGAAGATGCCAATATTAGACACAACGGCCTGCGAGTCGTAGAATCGAACCCAATTATGGACAATCAGGTCAAGTTGATCGGGATAGAACCTGAATATGCATTACCGGGCGGTGAGATCTCAGTAGCGTGCGAAGGGTTTCGGATCGACCACTCGGCCGCAGACGGTTGCTTTGTAGACGGCATCCCGTGCCGCATCACGGCCGCCTCGAGCCGGCGGATACTGGCCAGCGTGCCTGCTGAATTAACAGTTGCAAAGGCCGACGTTAAGCTTGTTAGCTACGGAGCAGAAAGCAACAAACTCGAACTTACACTCGGCCGTAAGTTGACCGGTGATATGCATATTGTCGCTAATCCTGCGGTCGACCCAACCGACGATGCTTTGATCCTGACGCGGTCAGGTTCGCGGGGCCAGCATTTGCCCGTGACGTTGTTTCGGCTTGAGCCTGACGGGTTTTTGGACGAACTTCACGAGGCGATCCTTAATCCAACGGGTATAGCGTTTGACCGCGAGGGGCAAATGTTCGTTACAAACCGCGCACAGGGCGAGATCTATACCTTTGGCCGCGGCGGCGGGAGTTCCGTATACGCAACGGGACTTGGTATCGCGACCGGCCTTGCATTTGACGCCGAGGGGTTGTTGTATGTGGGCGACCGGTCGGGGACAATTTTTCGCGTTCGTGATTTTGCAGAGGTCGAAACATTTGCCGTAATGGAGCCGTCAGTGGCGGCATATCATATGGCGTTTGGGCCGGATGGACGGTTATATGTTACGTCACCGGGATTAGCCAGCCATGATGCGGTCCATGTTGTTGATAAGGAGGGGTTTGACGAAAAGTTCTTTCGCGGGCTCGGCCGTCCGCAGGGCCTGGCGTTCGATAAGGCGGGCAACCTCTATGTAGCGGCTTGCTTCCGCGGCCATCACGGCGTTGTCAGCATCTCGCCCGATGGCACGTCGGCTACACAAGTCGTCGCCGGGAACAATGTCGTCGGGCTCTGCTTTACACGAAAGGGCGAAATGATCGTCGCGACGAACGACAGCGTTTATTCGATTCCGTGCGGGATCGAGGGTATATTGCTGGGAAGTTGATCTGCAGGCCTGGACGAGCCTAATTCATCCTCATCTCACCGTTTGCCTGCTTGGGCGACATTGGCATCGGCAGGCGTCCATCGGCGTCCTTGGTCAATTCGAGAAAATCCTTGTCGGCCATAAGCGAGCCAAATACAGCATCAACTCTTGCTTCCATCATTTCTTTCGACCGGACCTCCTGAAAACGCTCGTATTCGTAGAAATGGCGTTTTAGGAGTGAAAGGGCCTGATCTCTTTCACCGTTGAGGGCGAAGATCGCCGCCAGATTGTATGAAGCCGGCAGCAGGTTGATGTTGTCCATTGCGATCTTCAGGGCTTCGTCCTTTCTGCCGGAGGCAGCCATAAAGACGGCACTAAACACGATGTTATATGGGTCCTTCGGGGCGATCGTCATGGCTAGCTCGGTATAGTAGTTAGCTTTCGCCAGATCACCCTCTGAATTCCAATAGACGGCCAGATTTCGGTATGCAAGTGCGAGGGGATATTCTGCGACAGCATTCTCCATCAGGTGCAGGCCCTTTTTGAACTCGCCTTCATGGATCGTTATCTTTCCGAGGCCATGCATCGCGACAGCCCTCGATAGCGGATCGGCCGGCATGTCAAGGATCTGGTGAAATTCAACTTTTGCCTTTTCCCAGTCACCGATGTGATGACGGTTAAGCTCACCCAGATAACGCAGCGGTGTCGGGTCGGCAGGGTCCATATGGTGGGCTTCGGTATACAGCTTGTCAGCGAGTTCGTATTGACCTTTCTTCTCGGCAATTAGGCCGCGTTTCATTGTCTTTACTATCTTTGCACTGACCTTACGGTCAAAGATCGGGGCGGCCGGCATCTCACCGACATTTTCTACGCCGAGCTTTTTCAGCTCCTTGGCCGCATCTTTGGCCTTATCAGGAAACATGCATTTTTCGGCGAGGATCGATTGAAACAGTGCAATGGCTGCGGGTTTGTCGCCGGAGGCAGCTTTTGCCCTCCCATCTTTGAGAGTATTATCGGCGTTGCTCTTGCGGGTTTTTAGTTCATTTCCAACCAGCTTTTCGACATCTGAGACCTTGAGTTTTCCATCCTTGTTTTCGACCTTTCCGAGCGGGGTGCCATCGGGCGTTGCAAGTACCGCGACAGGTAATTTGGACCCGCTGATAAGCGTTTCGGCTTTTGGGTCCCGCATGTCATTAAGCTGCAGCGTCACGCAATCCTTTGCGTAAAGTGAAAGGTCACGCGATTCGAGCAAAGGCGATTTTTGCAGCTCCTCTTTCGACGCCGGGAACCAGTAAAGTATCAGGCCGCTTGTGACAGGAGCCGCTTTGGGGTCTGGCACCTTCCAGGGGACATGATAGACAGTATTATTGTTACCACCGCTCTCGCCGCCGCCGGACATACCGCCGCCGCCGCCTCCGCCGCCTCCTCCGCAAGTTGCCCAAACCGGCGAGCATGCAAAAACAATGACCAGTAGAAATGCGGCTGTGCGAGCGAATATGTTGTTCATCACGCGTGATGTTAGCAAAATCTTAGATTATCGTCCACCAATTTTATTGCCTTTTTTGAAGGGGTTCCCAATTGTGGATTGGTTGCTTTGAAACAGTAATGAGTTGGCTGGGCAGAGCAAATAAAATGCCCGTGTGAACGGGTCTAAATTCAGATCACGAAAATGCGGATCTTACACTTCAAAATTTTAATTGCATAACTCTAAAAAAACGGGTATAAAAGTCCGATCAAGGAGAAAATTATGAAACGCTCGACAATATCGTTTTCGACACTTATTGCTCTGGTATTTGCACTTACAGCTGCCGTCGGACCGTCAGTCGCGGCTCAGGAAAAGCCCAAAGACCCGCTGGTAGGGAATTGGTTTTGCGAGGACGAAGGTATCAAGTTGGTGATACGCGCTAATGGGACCCTCACGCTAAATGATGCTGAATTTGCATACAAGGTAAAGAACGGAAAGTTCACGGTCATAAGCGATGAAGGTGCCGCCGTGATCCCCTATTCGCTGGATGGCGACTCCTTAACTGTCGAATACGAAGGCCGCGAGATAGTTTACGCCCGTGTGAAAGGCGGCTTCAAAGGTAATAAGGCAAATGGATCGTCGGGCGGCGAAGGGATCGTCCCTGCATTTGTAGGCAAATGGTGTTATATGGCGAACCTGACTGGAACGAGCTCATATATGTCCAGCCGCTGTTTCACGCTGTATGCCAACGGGACCTATGAATACTCTGCCGAGTCGTCATCGAGCGGCACCTATGGCGGAACTAATTCACAATCTTACGACTCAGGCCGATGGACGGCGACAAGCACGACACTGACTGCGATCTCAAATTCGCGCGGCCGCGTCGTTTATCCGATAGTTCTTCGTAACCACCCCAAGAACGGAGATCCAATGATAGTAGTGGACGGCGACGCTTATGTAACCGCGACCCAACGGAATCCGTGGTGAATGATGTTGAATATGAAACCATTCGCCGGATCGCCCTCGAGTTTCCTGACGTAGAAGATGCAATGTCTTACGGTGCCCCTGCTCTAAAAGTAAAGGGCAGACTGATGATTCGGCTTCGCGATGATCTGAACGCGATCGTTCTCAAAACCACATTTGAGGAGCGCGAAGAAATGATGGCGGCCGAGCCTGAAACTTACTTCATTACAGATCACTATCTAAAATATGAATGGACCCTGGTCAGCCTCGACCATGTTCGGAAGGATGCACTTACCGACCTGATCCGGCGGGCATACAACCTCGCCCGCCCCTGGAAGGGCAAGTAGCCGATATCAAATAGGCCTTGCTCGCGAAGGCCTTCGCAAAGGAGTAAGATAAAAGTGAGATCCTTGCTCGGGGATCTGCCTGCGAATAAAATTCGCGGGTCGATTTTAACTGAAAAGGAGGAAGCAGCGATGAAGAGAACCATGATGTTGTTATCTGTGGGCGTATTCCTGGCGGCGGCTCTTGTTCTGGTGTCGAGCGACCTGTTAGGTCCGTCGAGTTTTGCCCAGACCAAGGACGAACCACCGGCCAAGGTTGAACCACAGACCAAGGACGAACAAAAAATGCCCGAGGTGGTGATACTTGGAAAGGATGCAAAACTGGGCCAGGTCACGTTCAATCATGTAAAGCACAATGGCGGTGCTTACACGATCAATCCCGGCGGCGGGCCAATAGCCTGCATCTCATGCCACCACACGGCCCGGCCAGCGGAAGAGATAGCCAAATTTCCTCCGCTTAAGACTGCGTGGCCGGCAGACCGTACAACAACCCTAACGGCAGAGTTGTTCGCAAAGGACCCAAAGGCCGCAGGGGTGGCTGCCTGCCGCGATTGTCATGCTCGTACGGGCGAGAGGCCTAAGCTGATAAACGCGATCCCTGAAATTAAACACGAGGGCAGCACGGCTCTGATCTCAATGACCAATATGCAGGCATTTCACAGAACCTGCGCCGGTTGTCACGGCGAGGTTAAGAAGACGGTGCCTAATTCAAAGGGGCCCGTTCAGGCACAATGCATGATGTGCCACAAGAAAACTGCCTGATCCTGATATAGAAATAGCCGCGAACTGCAAGAGCAATTCGCGGCTATTTCGGTCTCCTGCTCCGGTTTACATCTTGCCTGCCTTGAGGTCGGCGACGCGTTTCTCAAATGCTGCGGTGTCAACCTTGTCAGTTTTTCCCTGGGCGATGGCCTGATCTGCCGCAGCCATTGCCTCATCCTTACGACCGGCCGCTAGTAATACATTGGTTTTCGCAACCAGGTTTTGGAAGGTTGGCTTTGCGGCTATCGCAGAGTTCAAAACGGTCAGCGATTGTTCGATCCACTTTGCAGCGTCTTCTTTGTCGCCGTTTTGATTGGCAAATCCGGCAGCCTGAAACGGTGTCCGCCAATCGTCAGGTTTGGCCGCGGCAACCGCAGCACGAGCTTTGGCGAGCCCTGTCGTGACCACATCGACCGAGACGGTGAAAGGCACATTGATCTTTTCCCAACGAATATTTACAGTTGCCGAATTGTCCGCGATCGGGTCAAAACTGAACTCAAGTGCCTCCTGATTTTCCTTCATCGTTTGCGGCGTCGCCTTTACCCGCAAGGTGTCGTTTTTGGGGTCGTAATTAAAGCTGCCCCATTGATTCGCCGTGCCGTTGAATACGATCGTCCATTCATCCTTGCCGGGGATGGTGTGGAGGCTGTATTTGCCCGCGGCTAGCTTCTGGCCGTTGATCATGACGTCGTCTGTCACATTGAACTGCGTCGCTTCGTTGGCTCCGGTCCGCCAGACATGGCCGTATGGAACGATCGCCATTCCCGGCGGGCGTTTGTTCTGATCGTCCAAAGTTTCCTCACCTTTGGCGTCTTTCGGGGGGTCTCCCCAGATCACCCGGCCTTTTACCAGCGGGCGGCTGTATTCGATCGTAATGTCGGTGACGCCGACCGTTTGCGAGACGCTCGCCGCCTGGCTCGGACGGGGAAGCTTTAGCTGAGCGGATGTGACCCCCGCCGCTGCAAAAGTAATAACTGACAATGTCAGCGCCGAAAGTACGACGCGTTTTAATGAAATCATGGCTTTTCTCCCTGTTTATGTCGTTCTTGTTCTGCGTGCTGATAAGAACATCCGATCGCAGGCCCTTATGTTACTGAACACGATTCTTTTACGATACTACGTTTAATAATGCCTGAGGGTTTATCTTAATACGACGGATACAGGGAATTTCCAACTCAAAAAAGGGTTAATGCATACCAATTGGTATCACGAAACCATGGACAGATGACAATTCTTCTCCCGAATCACCGCTGAATCTTGCCGTGGCACGCCTTTCGCAATAGCCGCCCCGGAGGTATTGCTTATATGAATACAATAAAAATTAATAAAATGATCAAGGGTGTGGGATTGGCATTTGCCATGGTTTTTGGTTTGGTGATGTTCGCCGGCACTAATGCCAACGCACAGGATCGCCGCGACGATCGTAACAACGATCAGTACCGTCAAAACGACCGGTATAACGATGACCAAAACGATAGCGACCGGTACGACGACCAGAACGATAACGACCGTTATAACGGCCGTGACCGGAATGGAAACGAGAGCTATCGCTTTGCCTTTCATAAGGGCTATCAGGATGGCGTCAAACAGGGAATGCGTGAACGCTCGAAATAGCAGGCGTGGAAACAACGGCAACAACGGCGGCTACTATGGTAATAACCAGGGTTACGAAAACAACGGCAGAAACGCCGGCATTCGCAATGACCGCGGCAACAACGGCATGAACCAAAGGGCTTACCAGCAGGGTTTCCAACGCGGTTATCAGGAAGGCTTGAACCGCGGCAGAAATAACGGCCGGCACAACGATAACAACCGGGGGAATAACGGAAGATACTAACTAGGCTAAAAGGACCGCTTATTGGCCAAAGGCTTCGTTCTGCGATGAACGGAGCCTTTTTTCGGTTTTGAAGGCTTTGTTGTGAAGGTCAACCAGGTTTGATTTCTTTGAAGATCCATCAGAGAAGATCCAGGCTTTGCAAAATTATCTAACGCCCCGGAACTTTTTTGGAGCGGCTTCAAAAAAAGTAGAAAGGCATAGATAGGTTTGCCGAAGGTGCAAAAAAAGCCGAAACGCCAAAATAAGTTTGAGTTGGATGTAAAAACATCGCGATCACTAAAATTTTGCCTGCCGTTCTTCCGCGGCTTGCCGCAATGCAGTGCGGCGTGGCTCTGCTTCGCCGAGAACCGAGCCCCTTCTTCCGCGGCTTGCCGCAATGCAGTGCGGCGTGGCTATGCCTCGCCGGGAAATGTCCCTCCCCTTCTCGTGGCTACGCCACCCCTTCCCGGCGGGAGGCATAGCCTCGGGAGTTTTTGAGAGCGACGCCGGCGAGGCTGAGCCACGCCGCCGTGCGATGCGGCAAAGCCGCGAAAACAGGCACGCCCTACAAAAACAAAAAAAGTTGCGGGGTTAATGACAAATTGTATTGACAACTATGTATGTTGTGTATTATGCTATCTCCATTGCAAACGATATTTATCAAACAAAGGATGGTTTAGAACAATGATTCCCAACAATATGACACGAGCACAACTGGCTGATTTTGGCCGGAATGTTGCAACACAGGTTGCGAATGGCAAGGTTAAGGGCATGCTGGCACAGCAGATCGCGAGTATCTCGGCTGCTATCGCTGATGCTTCGGACGAACTTGCGGCAGCTGATAATGCACAGGTCGCGGCGAAGGCCGCAGCTATCGAGACAACACGCATAGCACAGGAAAAGCAGGCCAGGTTGCTAAAGCTGCTCCAACAGCTCAAATACTTAATGAGATCTCTCGAGAGCAACGCTTCAGAGTTTGACGCGGTTGGATTCAACCCGCCGGTGAAGGTGCGGCAGATGGTAAAGCCAAAGATACCTTTCGACCTTTCGGCAACGGGCTACTCTAACGGGGTAAATGTGTTGAAGTACAACAGCAGCAACAGCCCGAACACCGTCGGATACATCATCGAAGCAAAGATCGGCGACGCTAACAGATACCAGATCATCGGCACATCGAAGAACCGGTCATTCAAACACACCGGCGTAAAGCCCGGCGTTCCGATCCGATACCGGGTCCGTTCCCAGGCGGCCCGCGGCGGAGTATCAGAATGGTCGAATGAGGCAGTGGTATATCCGGTCTTATAGATCAAGGTTTGGTTTGGAGGCGGTTGGATCGAAAACAAGCTGATCCCATCACAGAATATGCTAATTCTGTCTCTAAATAGGGACTGGATGTGAAGCTGGACGCAATAGAATACCGCGAAAGCGAACTCAAATTTCCAGGTCCATCTTTCGCAAGATCTCGCGATAGCGCGGCTCGTTTCGGATGTCGTCGAACATCGGTTCTGCTTTGATGAAAGCCGATAAAAAACCGCGGCCCTCATATGACCTTTCGAGAGAGGTGAGTGTTTTTTCTCTATCACCGAGAAAAGCGTAAGAGACGGCAAAATAGTAATTGCCACTCGGGTCATCGGTTTCGCTGAGCCGTCCCGCAATAAATGCCTTTATACCTTCTTCGCGATAGACTTTTTTCTGCTTTTCAATACCGGCTTCCATTCCCCGCTTTCGCTCGGCCGACTCGTTAGCATAGTTAGAAAATGAAATTCCGGCCATGATCTTTGCCGCTGCAGCTTTATCATATTCACCGGTCTTCAGATAAATGTTCATCAGATATTCATACGCCATCGAGAATTCCGGATAGATCTCCAGGGCCTTTAGACAGTGTTCCTCTGCTTCTTTATATTCCCGATTGAAATAATAGATCTGCCCCAGATCCGCGAGAAAGTTGTGCGATGCGGGGTTGATCTCTATGGCCCGCCGCATCTCTGTTTTAGCTTTCGCATTATCGCCCCTTATGGCAAGCAGTTCGGCATACCAATGGTGCGCCGTAGCGTAATTCGGATTCAACTCAATTGACCGCTGGAAAGATCTTTCTGCCTCGGCCCATTTCCAATCGTGAAACATCCTGACAAAACCCAGCGAGGCGTGTGCTTCGGCAAGAAGGGGATCGATCTCGAGTGCCTTATGTATAGCATCTTCGGTTGCCGCCCATTGACTCGCTGTTCCTAGCGTGTCGGCAAGACCGACGTATGCGAGTGCGAAATTTGGGTCACGTTCAATTGCGTTTCGAAACAGCCGCTGGGCCTCTACCATTCCGCTGTCGCTGCGCTTGTTCCACTCATAACGGCCCTTTTGATAAAGAAGGTATGCATCAGTACTTTCAGTGTATTGTTTTCCTAGGGCATTCTTTTCGCCACGGCTCAAATTTAACGCGAGGGCGTCAACAACCTGAAAAGACAGTTCATCCTGAATCCGAAGCTCGTCTTTTGCCAGTTTTTCGAGTTGTCCTGACCAAATTGCGGAGCCGTCACTCACTCTGATCAAACGGGCAGTGACCCTTACCTTTTCATCGGTTCGATAGATCGTACCTTCCAAAACGGCATCCACTGCAAGTTGTTTGCCAAAACTGATCGAGTCCGTATCCTGGTTTTCAAATTTCATTACGGCGCTCGTTGGCCGAACTATCAATTCCCTGATATTGCTTAATCGAGTCACCAGAATATCGGTTGCCCCCATCCCAAAATGGATGTTACCCGTATCGTCGCCAATATTCGTAAACGGCAATACCGCTAAAGAACGGATCGGGGCCGGCGAGACCGCGGCTTGCCAATTCCTGAATCCAAGAAATCCGGCACCGCAGATCAGCCCAATGAGAACAGCAACTGTAACCGGTAACCTGTATTTTGCTATTGATGGCCCTGTACCACCATTGTCGCTCTCGTGCTGCTCGATCCAAGTCCGGCTTGTCGTAAGCCGCTCGAAAACGAGATCGTCGGTGTCAACAACCGAAACGTCGCCCGCAAATCGATAGCCGCGGCGGGGAACTGTTTCGATCAGATCGGTTTTACCAAGATCCTTAAATGTTTTCCGCAAAAGATAGATGTGACGTGAAAGATTGCTTTCCTCAACAAACGAATCAGCCCATAGCCGGTCCATGATCTCGCTTTTTGTGACTACCTCGCCGCCGTGGTCGGTAAGAACACAAAGCAGCTCGATCTCTTTTAGAGGTAGATTTACCGGTTTTTCGTCGAACCAAAGGACCTGTCGTGCAACATCAAGACGAAATCCGCCAAATTCCCTTACGTCGCCGGTTTTTCCGTTCATAGAGGCCTCCGGGGTCCAATGGAGAATAATTGGAGAAAAACTTCAAGACTTTATTCCGCCCCAGCCATTAGCATCGGCCTGACTGGCAAAAGAAAGGTTTATTGACGGCTGGAAAAAGATAATTGTGTTTTTCACCGCAAAGTCTATCGCAAACATTGAAAAACTCAAAGAAAATTCTGATCACTACACAGACGCACGAGGTGATCATGGTGCGACGCAAGCCCACTCTTTCCGCCCTTCTCTTCTGTGTGGAATGCGGTGAGGACACGCAGATATTAAAGTTCGACGACACACTTATCATGTCGCGCCAACCACTGCGTGACCTGATCCGCAGGACAGAGTCAGGGGCGGTCCATACGATCGAGACGGCAACTGGGCAAACTCGGATCTGCCGCAGGTCGCTGGTTAAGGATATTGATGGAGACAAAAAAAATGAAAATACTTGATACCCGACAAGCGGCAGCGTTCGCTGTTCCTTTTTATGTGCAATTTTCTGCAGTCCTGATCGCATTGCTAATCCTGACTTTCGCTTCTGAACGAATGTCGACCGCCGCCCTGGTGGCGAAAACCTGGGACGGCGGCGGGTTGACAAATAATTGGAGTGATCCGGATAACTGGTCAGACAATATTGTTCCCGGCAGCGGTGATGTAGCGACGTTTGACGGCACGAGTATAAAAGACTGCACCATGGATACAGCAGGCCCTCAGGGTGCGAACGTCAGCATCGGCGGCTTGCAGATGGCGCCAGGCTATTCCGGCACCATTACGAAAGCAGCCGGCGTCAGCTTAACCCTTGCCGGCGATGCGCCGGGCTCGAGCAGCTTTATCCAGGAAAGCGGGACCTTTATGGGCGGCGGAGCGGATATCACTTTCAACAGTCATTTTTATGTCAAACCAGGCGGTACTTTCAATCTGGGCAGCAGCATGCTCACGCTCGGCGGACAGTTCGAACAGACTGGTGGAATACTTAACGGTGGCGGTGGCGGCATCGACTTTAACGGCAGCTCAACGTTTTTGATCTCCGGCGGCACATTTACCGCACCTGCGGGAACCTTATCGGTAAATGGAAATTTCAACAGGAGCGGCGGCACGTTCTTTCATAACAACGGGACAGTAGTATTCGACTCCTTGGGCGGCCCGGGGATCACAAACCCTGATCCATTTAATGATCTTACTTTTGCCTCAGGAACCAATTTTGTAGGAGCGTTGGTTGTGCTCGGAACCCTGGACCTGACCGGCGGATCGATCAACAATGGAACGGTCGAGGCACGCGGCGCGGTGAACTTAGGTTCCAGCTTTGGTGGAGGAACCGCAACTCTGCTCATTGCAAACGGTGGAGGGGCCCGAACAATTACGGTCGCGGCAGGAACGAATATGCCGGGTGTCACTCTAAATGACGCAAATGCGACTATCGAACCGTCCGGCAGCGGAACAATAGCCTGGCGGAATCTTACACTGCAGACAGGTACGATAGATCAGGGCAGCGTACAATTTTCATTCAGCAATTTTTATGATCAAAGCGGGGGTGCATTCAATGCAGGTGCCGCCGGCATCACTTTCAATCACAACTTTCTCGTTTCCGGAGGACAATTCAATGGGGGCAGTGGTGATATTGACGTTAACGGCGGTGCGTTCGGAACCGCTTTTACGCTGTCCGGGGGCACGTTTACCGCTTCCACAGGAGAAATGTCATTTGATGGCAATTTTAATCATCCGTCGACCGGTACTTTCATTCACAACGGCGGAACTGTAACATTTGACGGCTCGGAACGTAGCGTCAGTAATGCCCAGCCTTTTAACCACGTCAATTTCAGCGGCGCCCGTGTTTTCATATCTGATCTCGTGATGGAGGGCAATCTTGTACTTAACACCGGTCAGGTAATGAATAATAAGCTCATCGTCAAAGGCGATATGACCGTTGCCTCGGCATTCGCTGGTGGAAATGGGCTTGTCACATTTTCGGGCAGCGCCGATCAGACATATTCAAATTTAGGGGGCATCAACCCGACAGGCGGGTGGACAGTTGACAAGTCGCCCGCCGCAAAGCTGACTTTAATGAACAACATGGTGCTGAGCGGCGGCCAGGCATTAAATATTACTTCCGGTATTATCGATCAGGGTTCAGCGTTTGATCTGCAGACCTCAGCGCTGTTAACCATAGGTGCCAATGGTGCTCTGAACAATCTCGGAACGGGCGATCTTTTACTCGGCGGGAACCTCACCAACAGCGGTACGGTGCGGCTTAATGGTAATGGTGCGGCCTGCGGCCAACCTGACGCGATCATGATCCGCTCGACGACTGGCGGTGTCCAGCGTTCCTGGGACGGGACGGGGCTATTCTCGCTCAAGGATGTTGACGTTCAAGATCAGGCTGGCTCCGCACCGATCAATGTGTTTAGCGGCACCGACTCAGGTAACAATGGTGCAAACTGGACGTTTAGCCCAAACTGCCCGGAACTGTCGATCAACGACGTCAGCGTTTCTGAGACTAATGGCGGCACAACGACGGCCACATTTACGGTAACCCTCAGCGGAAGCGACGTTGTTCCGATATCCGTTGACTTCAACACCGCGGACGGGACCGCGACCGCGGGCAACGACTATCAAAGCTCGGCCGGGAACCTCACTTTCTTACCGGGTGGATCTGCCACGCAAGATGTCAGCGTTACTGTGAATGGCGACAATATCTTCGAACCCGACGAATCATTTTTCGTCAACCTTACGAATTCGGCCGAGGCAGTCATCGTTGACAGTCAGGGCGAGGGCACGATCACAAACGATGATCCGCTACCGATGATCTCGATCAATGATGTATCGCTCGCCGAGGGTAACAGCGGGCCGACGAGCTTTACATTCGTCCTTAGCCTGTCAAATCCCTCCTCGCAGCCGGTCACAGTCAATTTTCAAACCAGTGACGGTACGGCCTTCTCTGCCAGCGACTATGCAACCGCGGCCGGTATCATCACGTTCGTCCCGTTGGATACGACGGAGATGATGACCGTGTTGGTAAATGGAGACACGCTATTTGAGAACAACGAGACGTTTTTTGTTAATTTGGCGGGAGCAATTGGCGGGAACATAGCGGACGGCATCGGGCAGGGAACTATACTGAACGACGATATTCAGCCGGCAATTTCTATAAACGATGTGTCGATGGATGAGGGTGATGTCGGCACAACGATATATACATTTACGGTCAGTCTCGATACGCCATCGGGACTTGATGTGAATTTCAATGTCGCCACCGCTGACGGCACCGCCCATGACGGCAATCCAGTCGGTGAAGATAATGACTATGTTGGCAAGGTCGAAATTGGACGGAGCATCGCGCCCGGAAACACTTCAACTGCATTTACCGTTAGCGGCAACGGAGACATTGTACCGGAAGCCAACGAGACGTTTTTTGTCAACGTTTCGAATGTTGTCGGGGCGACCGTTGGTGATTCGCAAGGACTTGGAACCATTGTCAACGACGACGTTGAACCAACACCGACACCAACACCGACTTCAACGCCGACGGATACTCCAACGCCAACTGCGACAGCAACCTCTACGCCGACCGATACTCCAACAGCAACAGCAACAGCAACAGCAACAGCAACAGCAAACACAGCCACGGCGACAAGCACACCTACTGCGACGCCGACAGGGACGCCTGGATGTCCGATCGTGACGACACCTGTTTTGACGTCTAAGACAAATGTTCCGGTAACGATACCTGTTAACACAACCGACCTGACCGGCCTGGGTGTGATCGCGGCTGACATTACGTTCAACTACGATCCGGCTGTACTGAGCCCGTTGCCCGGAGATATATCGGTCACGGCGGGAACAACGAGCCCGTCGGCAGTGGTTACCTATAATCCGGTCTCAGCCGGGACGATACTCATTTCGGCATTTAACGGCACAGGATTTACTGGTGCGGGAACCGTCGTCGATATCCATATGAAGGTTATCGGGCCGATCGGTTCGATGTCACCGCTGACGCTGACCAACTTCAGCTACAACGGCGGAACGGTTTGTTCCACTCCGATGAGCGGAACTCTGACGGTGATATCAGGAACGGTCACCGGTATGGTCTCATTTGAGAACGAAGCATTCCCGACCGTCTCACCGACACCCGCCGCTGCACCGGTACCGAGACACAAAACTCACGTGCTGCAGGTGGGACTAACTTCTTCACTCTTGCCGACACAAACGGCAACTATACGCTGGCAGGCTTTGGGCCGGGGGCGTACACGGTGACACCGTCGAGGCCGGATCAGGACTATATGACGCCGAACGGTATCGCCAGCGATGATGCATCACTGATCGCTCAACATGTTGTTCAACTGGTAACGCTCAATGCCGTTCAGCAGAGGGCAGCGGATGTCAGCGGATTCCACTCGGTCTCGTCATTTGACGCCGGATTGGTGGCCCAATGGATAGTCGGTATCACAAACCCGATCAACCAGACAGGCAAATGGACATTTACACCGGTCTCAACAATACCTGACACAACGGTAGACAGTGTCCAGAACTACAAGGCTCTACTGATAGGTGACGTCAATGGCGACTGGTCGCCGCTCGGGCCGCGTCCCTTCGCACCGGTCGATCCTGATTCGCTGACTGCTGTCCGCGTATCGGTCGCGGATACAAAGGCCGCACAGGGTTCGGTTGTCAGCATTCCGCTTAGCCTCGCTAACCTGAGAGGCACGGGTGTAACTTCGTATCAATTCGATATTGAGTACGATCCGGCTGTCTTAGCACCTGCTGAGGTTGCGGCTGATCTCACCGGCACCATGAGCGAAGGCCTTTATGCCGTATCAAACTCACCGGCACCGGGCCTGCTCAAGGTCGTTGTGTACGGAGCGATACCGGCATCGAACGACGGTGTGTTTGTAAACCTGCAGTTCAGGGCACTGGGAACCGCGGGTACCCGTTCACCGGTGACCATCAGCGGCTTCAGAATGAACAACGGCAAACAGGACGTATTGATCACAAACGCCGAGGTCCATATCGTGAGATCAAACGTGGCCCTGCAAAGCGGCCGATTCCTGTCCTTGTTCAACATGCCCTTTGTGCTCGATTGATGCGCGGCCGGGGATCCTTTTGCTCTTCCCCCTGACCCGGCGCCAGGGGGGTGAATATTGTGACTTGCCTACACCCAGTTTTCGAACGGCCAAAGTGAGTTCTGAAAAATGATTACTTGCGGGACGCCGGCCCTAACACGCCGGTCAGTCAGCTTTCGGGTGGTTTCGCACTCATTGAGCGTGGTTCAATATGTCACAGTTCCCGGTCTGATCGCAGGGAAGTAAGGGGGTAAGCAATAATAGCTCGTGAAGAACACGATCGGGCGTAATACGCTCGTTCGTGTTTTTTTGCACGCCAGACAACGGCGGGTGGCCAGGGAAACACACGGGAGTAAAGCCGGGTGAAATGTACCGATACCCGCGTTTGCTCACAGGCCGCTCGCGGCATCGTGTCAGAATTGTCGAACGAAGACGCGATCTATTGATCCCAGTTCTGATCGGCGGCAAGTTAGGCGATAGATTCAACCGGATCGCCTTTTAGTGATTCAGCCTGTGCGAGAGCGACGAACGGCCGAAACTCTTGCAAATACCGCGGACGATAAAAAAAGGTCCCACACCTTCATATTTGGAACTTTCCGGCGTGTAGTCAGACACACTCCAGATAAAGAGAACTGCACCTATTGCAACGACTGCTTTGGCATCGCTTTTTCATGCTTAAGTAAACTTTTTTAAGAAATATGTCTCATTTCTTTCGATTATTACACTTATAAAAGTAACGCTATCTGACAGAACGATATTACAGCTCGGTGGATCAGCATGAAAACCAGAGCAATTGCAAACCTTTTTTTTTGAGAAGCCACCCTGTTTTGAGGAGCGCGGCATGGATCGAAGTTTTATTCGGAAAGGCTGCCTTAAAACTATTGTGGGCTACTTTATTCAAAAGCCTGCCCGCCGGAACGGGGCGGCCAAACGAAATGCCATGCATAGACTAATACTGCTGACAAAGGAGAAATTTAATAATGAGAACCCCTAGATCTTTTACCATACGTTTTGCGAGTTTTGTTTCTTCAGGAAAGGCCTTCCTTGTCCTCGGATCGCTGGCATTGTTTCTGCTGATCGGCACATCATCTGTGCGGGCGCAGGGGACATTTACGGCCTCGGCAGACGGCGATTGGGGATCTGGGGCGACATGGACGCTCAACTCAGGATCAGACGTGGACGGCATTCCCGACGCGGATGATACGGTGACGATCCCGAATACCCGGGTTGTAACGGTTAGCAGCCCGCAATCTGTGCGGAATTTGACAGTCAATGCCGGCGGCACATTGACGCTTAACGACAGTTTGTCGGTGAGTGGTGTCCCGTCGAGTTCGGTTGCCAACAGCGGCACAACAAGCGGGGTCGGGCCTCTGCGAACGGATGGCACCACGGCACTGAACATCGGGGGAACATTTACGGCTGCGATGGAGATCAACAGCGGAACCACGACCACTGGCAGCAGCACGATCGGCGGTTCTATCACCGTTTTTAACGGAGCGATCCTGAGGGTTCAAGGCGGCGGTTTTAGTGCGACTCACAACGGCGATCTGACCGTTGATACAGGGGGACTTTTAGACATCGTCGGAGCATCTGCATTCAGAGGCAACGGGGCGAATATCGTCATCAACGGCTCAGTAACAGGAAACATATTCAGATTTAACGGTACAACACAAAATCTTTCCGGAACAGGCTCCTTCACTAACGACACTATCCAGATCTTAGTCGGCTCAACGACAACCCTGACAAGCAATATGACCGTTGGCGACGGTGTGACGAGCATTAGTTTTACGGTAAATGGCAGCGGGCATTGGCGATCGGCGGCAATGTATTGACTTTGAACGGAGTCAATTTTACTAACAACGGCATTACGACCGGCGGAACGCTGCGTACACAAGCGACTTCGTCGGTTTCAATTGGCGGAACTTTTACGGCCGCGATGGAGGTCAACAGCGGAACCACGACTATTGGCAGCAGCAATATTGGTGGTTCGATCAGTGTTTTAAACGGAGCGATCATGAGGGTTCAAGGCGGTGGATTTAATGCCGCGCTTAACGGCGATCTGACCGTTAATACGGGTGGGGTCTTAGACATCGTCGGAGCGTCGATTTGCAACGCGAACGGCGCCAACGTTGTCATCAACGGTTCGGTAACCGGGAACACGTTAAAATTTAACGGCACGGCACAAAGTCTTTCGGGAACAGGTTTGTTCATTAACGATACCATTCAAATCTTAGGCGGTTCTACGACCACCCTGGCAAGCAATGTGATCATAGGCGATGGTGTGGCAACCGTCGCCCTCACCGTATTTGGCGGCGGATCATTGGATCTGGGCGGCAACATATTGACTCTGAACGGAGTAAATTTCACCAATTTTGGCACAACAACCGGTGGAACGCTTAGCACACAAGCAGCTTCATCGGTTGCGATCAGCCCAACATTTACCGCCACTCTGGAAATAAACAGTGGAACTACCACAATGAGCTCAAGCACTATCGGCGGTCCGATTAATGTTTTGAATGGAGCTACTCTACAGGTTCTATCCGGCAGTCACGTTGCCACCCACACCGGCGATCTGGCCATCAATACGGGAGG
This sequence comes from Blastocatellia bacterium, assembly GCA_963834975.1. Lineage (GTDB taxonomy): Bacteria > Acidobacteriota > Blastocatellia > Pyrinomonadales > Pyrinomonadaceae > OLB17. Next base: position 242,929 of record CAWIDZ010000009.1, on the reverse strand, counting down.
TATATTGGATATCGGGACCAGTTCGATATTCAGGGCTAGCGGAGCGAATATCGTCATTAACGGCTCGGTAACCGGAAACTCGTTTCAATTTAACGGCCCAGCCCAAAACCTGTCGGGAACAGGCTCATTAATTAACGGGAATATCCAGATCTTAAACGGTGCGGCAACGACCCTGACCAGCGATATGACCATTGGAAACGCGAACCTGACGACGACGGGTTTCAGCGTCAATGGCGGCTCAACTCTGACCATCGGCAGCGGTAATACATTGATCTTGAACGGAGCCAATTTTGTAGGCAATGGTACGACCGGCGGCAGCGGAACGCTGCGGACCCAACTCGTTTCAGCGATCACCGGAAGCAACAGATGTATCGGTCGTAATTGCAACTGGGACAACCGACATTCGCAGCACCACCTTTGGCGGTTCGATCACTGTTATGAGCGGAGCAACTATGGTTCATCCCGGGGGCGGTTTTGTTGCGACACACAATGGCGATCTGATGATCAATGCGGGCGGCATATTGGATATCAGCGGTGCTTCGATATTTAATGCCAACGGTGCGAGCATCGTCAATAACGGAACGGTGTCGGGCACTGGAGCTTTTAGATTTAACGGCGGCGGAGCGCAAACTCTATCGGGGACAGGAGCATTTACAACCCCGAGTGTGCAAGTTTTAAGCGGCGCGACAGTTACACTCGGCAGCGATCATCAATTTGACTCGCTGACCGTCAACGGCCTCGGAGCCTTCGATACGGCAGCGTTTACTGCGTTTTTAAACGGTGCGGGAACGCCTTTGACCAATTCGGGAACGCCGATCACGGACGGGAACTTTACTTATAACGGCTCTGCGGCTCAGACGGTTCGTACGGGTGCAAGTGTTGATTACGCCCGGCTCGGAATTGACAATGCGGCGGGAGTTACTCTACCGGCTGCGGAAACTGTTGCTGATCGCCTGATACTGTTTAACGGCCTATTCAGCAACTCAGGATTTTTGACGCTTGCTGATAATGCAACAGTCGCCCGTGACAACGGGACTCTGCAAAATCCGCCGTCGCTTGCCGGTGTTATCAATGTCGAATATTTTGGCACAAACTTTATCACCACCGACATCGAACTGCCCGGCTCGACCAATCAGTTAAAGGATCTGATAATGAACAAAACGGGCCTCGCGACGGTCACGCTAGACAAGGATGTGACGGTCAATGGCGCTCTGACATTAACAAGCGGCAATTTGCTCACAACGGGTGCATTCACGATCTTTGTCGCAGCCGCAGGAACCTCGACCGGGTCGGCAACAAGTTTTGTTATCGGTACGATCCAAAAAGCATTTGCGGCACCTCGTCCGGCTTTGTTTAGAAATGCAACGGATCGATTGACGATCGGCAATATCCCGGCCACATTCGGCCCCGGCGGCAACGCATTCACTTATTACGTAGGAACCGCGACCGGGTATTCGCCTTCGACCATTAATGTCGACACCGGAACGGGAAGCTTTGCAGTAAGTTCGACAAACGGAATTATCCCTTCAAGCGGCCTCGACCCTTTGAAAACCCTCACCCGTTATTGGTCGCTGACCTCAACCGGAATTACGCAGGCCGATATAACATTTGAATATCCGCAGGCTGATGTTCCCGGAACGGCAAATGAAAATCAATTCAATTTTGTCCGTAACGACGGCGGTTCGAGCAACACATTATTTCTTCCGTCCTCATTGAATACGTCAGCCAATGTAGCAACACTGAATGACGTAACTCAGTTTTCAGATTGGACACTGAGCGATGTGGCTCCGCCGCCGACACCGACGTCAACAGCAACCGCCACGGCAACGTCAACTCCGACTGCAACCGCCACGGCAACGTCTACACCGACAGCGACGGCTACATCGACTGCAACGTCAACACCGACGGCAACAGCAACGGCTACGGCAACAGCAACGGCTACGGCGACAGCGACAGCAACATTTACGCCGACGGATACCCCAACCGCAACGGCTACGTCGACGCCGACGGCGACCGCTACCTCGACAGCAACGGCAACAGCTACGGCGACAGCAACCTTTACGCCGACGGATACTCCGACCGCGACTGCAACCGCAACGCCGACAGGGACGCCTGCTTGTCCGATAGTGACGACGCCAGTCCTGACCTCTAAGACAAATGTACCGGTGACAATACCTGTCAACACGACCGATCTGACGGGCCTTGGGGTGATCGCGGCCGATATCACATTCAACTATGATCCGGCGGTGCTTAGCCCGAATCCGGCGGATATTTCGGTCACCGCGGGCACTGTCAGCCCGGCGGCCCAGATCACTTACAATCCATCTCCTGCGGGGACAATTGTCATCTCTGTCTTTGACCCGTTTGGCTTTACCGGTATGGGAACTGTCGTTGACATTCACATGAAGGTGATCGGGCCGATCGGTTCCATGTCGCCGCTGACACTTACAAGCTTTAGCTACAACGGCGGAACTGTCTGTTCGAGCTCGATGAGCGGCAATTTGACGGTGGTCTCAGGGACCGTTACGGGCATGGTCTCATTTGAGAACGAAGCTTTCCCGACCGTTTCACCGACACCCACACCGCTGCCGGTACCGGACACAAAACTCGGTGCGGCGGGCGGTACTAACTTCTTCACCCTTGCCGATGCAAATGGCAACTATACGCTGGCAGGCTTTGGCCCCGGGGCATATACAGTGACGCCGTCAAGGCCGGATGAGGATTATATGATGGCAAACGGCATCGCCAGTGACGATGCTGCGCTGATCGCTCAGCATGTCGTTCAACTGATCACGCTCAATATGGTCCAACAGAGGGCAGCTGACGTCAGCGGACTTCATAACCTTTCGTCATATGATGCCGGCCTCATCGCCCAATGGATCGTCGGAATACCAAACATGATGAACCAGACTGGCAAATGGACATTTACTCCGGTCTCGACCATGCCTGACACCGCGGTAGACAGTGTTCAGGATTACAAGGCACTGCTGCTCGGTGACGTCAATGGCGACTGGTCGCCGATACCGCCGCGTCCATTCGCACCGGTCGATCCTGATTCGCTAACTGTTGTCCGCGTATCCATTCCGGATACAAAGGTCGAACAGGGTTCGCTCATAACCGTTCCGCTTAGCCTCGCAAACCTTAGAGGCGCCGGTGTTGGGTCTTACCAGTTTGACATCGAGTACGATCCGGCGGTCCTGGCACCTGCTGAGATAGCTGCGGATCTCAATGGAACAATGAGCGAGGGGATGAGCGTCGTCTCCAATTCGCCAACGCCGGGCCTGCTCAAGGTTGTTGTTTATGGAGCGATACCTGCATCGAATGATGGGGTATTTGTAAACCTGCAATTCAGGGCCCTGGGTAAGGCCGGTACCAATTCACCGGTTACCATAACCAACTTCAGGATGAATGACGGCAAGCAGGATGTGTTGATCACGAGTGCCTCTGTGTATATAACAAGTTCAGATCCGGCGGCTTTAGGCGGGCGTTTCCTGACCTTGTTCGATCTGCCGCTTGTTCAGGATTGATACGGCGCCGGGTAATGCAGATCACTTCATCTACCAGTTCATGCAGGATGGAGAACAGGATGTGGTTTGTAGTTTCGGCGTAGGATGCTGAGCGGCATTGAAAGCAAACAGGGGTGGGGTTCGCGTTACGAAACCCACCCCTGTCTTGATTTGCCATTGCAATTGGCGACAAGGCAATGATCCCGGCCGCTGGCAAACTAATGCCTGTTACTCATCGTCATCATGGGCACGGACGCGGCCGGCGGCGACGGCTTCCTGGACCACTTTGTCGGCGAGGTTATGGGGCAGCGGGTCGTAATGCGAAAACTGCATATGATACGAGCCGCGGGCCTGTGTCACCGAGTTTAGCTTTGATTGATAGTCGAGCATCTCAGAGAGCGGGACCTTTGCCTTGATGACCTGCTGCTTGCCGCGCACCTCCATACCTCCAACGCGTCCCCGGCGTGAATTAAGGTCGCCCATAATGTCACCCGAAACCTCTTGCGGCGTGAAAACCTCGACATCCATTATCGGTTCAAGCAATGTCGGCCGGGCCTTTTCCATTGCCGCACGAAATGCCTTGCGGCCGGCGGCACGGAAACTGTGCTCGTCTGAATCGACGCTATGATAACTGCCGTCGATGAGTGTGACCTTAAAATCGACCAAAGGATAACCGGCAACGGCGCCGCTCGCGGCGGCCTCAACAATGCCTTTTTCGATCGCCGGGCGGAAATTCTGCGGGACCGATCCGCCAAAGATCTTGTCTACCCACTCGAACCCCGCACCGCGGTCGAGCGGCTCGAAGATGCATTTGCAATCGCCGAACTGTCCGCGTCCGCCTGATTGTTTCTTGTGACGGCCCTGGACCTCGACCTGCTGCGTGATAGTTTCCTTGTAGGGGACCTTTGGCGGGTGCAGGGCGACCTCAACGTGATAGCGGTCGGCGAGTTTTTTGACGACGGTCTCGATATGGAGCTGGCCCGAACCCGACAAGATAAACTCCTTAGTCTGTGGGTCGCGGTCAAAATGGAGCGACGGATCCTCCTCAAGGATCCTGTGCAGGGCGACCGAGATCTTGTCCTCATCCGCCCGCGATTTTGGTTCTATTGCAAAGGCAATTGCCGGCTCGGGATACTGGACGCCCGGATAAACGATCGGCTCAGCTTTGTCGCACAGAGTGTCGCCTGTCTGTGTATCTTTGAGTTTTACTATGGCGATAATGTCGCCCGTCGCGGCTTCGTTCACCTTATCCAGCGTTTTGCCAGAGATGACATGCAGGGTCCCGAGTCGCTCCATCGTGTCGTGTGTCGAATTAAAAACGGTCGCATCTGACGTGACTTTGCCGCTGACGACCTTCATAACGTTGATGCGGCCGGCAAACGGGTCGGCGATCGTGCGGAATACATATGCCGAGAACGGTTCGCTGTTCTTGTATTTGCGATTTATGCGGTCGCCCGACATCTCGTTGTCCTTAAAGCCGTATTCGGCCTCGTGAGTTGCGGGATTAGGCCCAAATTCGACAATATGGTCGAGCAGGACCGAGAGGCCGACAAGATTCAACGCCGAAACGGCATAGACCGGACAAAGCCGGCTCTTTGAGATCGCGATAGCCAGATTTGGATAAATGTCACTTTCATCGAGCGTGCCGTTCTCAAAATATTTTTCCATCAAGGCGTCGTCTGACTCGGCAACAAGCTCAATTATGCGTTCCCGGGTGGTTTCAAAGACAGCTCTCACTTCATCGGGGATCGGTATCTCTTTTGCTTTGCCGTCAGCGTCAAATTCGTAAGCCTTCTGATGAACAACATCTACGACGCCTCTGAAATCGGCTTCGTTTCCTATCGGCAGTGTAAACGGCACGATCGAGCGGGCGAAAGATTCGGCGGCGGTTTCCATGGCATGGTTAAAATCGGCATTTTCCTTGTCGATCTTGTTGATGACCATAAACCGCGGCAAGAGAAACTCATTGGCATACTGCCAGGTTTTTTCGGTCTGTACCTCGATACCGTGGACACCGTCAACGACGACGAGCGCACAATCGGCGACGCGCAATGCCGGCCTTGCGTGCGAGACGAACGCGGCATAACCCGGCGTGTCGATGAGATTTATTTTTGTATCCTTATATTCTAGGTGGGTAAAATTGTTGTTGAGTGAGATCTTTCTCTCGATCGAATCTTCTTCGTAATCTGTGACGGTCGTACCTTCATCGACCTTCCCCCAGCGATTTTGTCCTCCGGCGACGTGAAGAAGGGAACTGACGAGCTGGGTTTTACCTGCGTCGCCGTGTCCAATGACAGCCAGATTTCTGATGTTCTCAGTTGCGAATGCTTTCATTTTCGGCAAGCTCTCCTTAAGGTTAGAATTTCAAATCTCGGATCAAGTATTTCTGCCGTGCGTTGTGTGCCGATCATGAAATGCATGACGAGAGCAACTTTCGTAAGAAAGGTTGTTAACCTCAAATTTATATTAGAGTAACGAAAAGGGCAAGAATGCACCCCCGCGGGTCAATTTCCTGAACAAATACGGGAGGCAGCGTTGTTTCGGCACGGCACTTCGATTATTGTAAGGGATGCAAAATCGGCAATATGATCAATTTTGATAAAGCTATCACTGAGCTCGATCTTCAGCTTTTTGAAAAGATCCCAAGTCAATCTACCGACCACGATAAACGCTCGCTGCTTGCCTGTGAGCTGGCGGTTCGTGAACTCGCTCCCGAATACAATTACCTCGAGATCGGGTCCTATCTTGGCGGCAGTATCCAACCGCATCTGCTCGATCCGCGTTGCCGCCGGGTCTATTCGATAGACAAACGCCCCTTGTCGCAGCCGGACGAACGCGGATACGATTATATTTATTTGAATAATTCGACCGCCCGGATGATGGAGATGCTTGCAGGTGTCGCAGAAGACCGGTCGAAGATCACGACCATTGATGGCGATTCGGGCACAGTCGATGTTTCACAGATCGCCGACAAGATCCAGTTTTGCTTTATTGACGGCGAACACACGGACGAGGCCGTTGTCCGGGATTTTGAGTTTTGCAGACGTGTGCTCGACGACAACGGTGCGATCGTTTTCCACGACGCTCAGATAACCTATAATGGCATCGCCGAGTGTATCAACCGCCTGGAGCAAAATAATATTGCCTTTAGGGCATATGTTTTACCGCACATTGTGTTTGTTGTTGAGATAGGTGATTTTCCGATGCACGAGCATCCCGCGATCACCGAGAGGCTGAGGGACAATCACCACAGCTACTTGTTTGGCCTGCAGAACAATGATCAGTACCGCAGGTTTGCAACGCGATTCCCGTTTGGGCAGCTTCGTAGGTTATTGCTAAAAGTAAGGGGGGGGAATGTCAGCGAATAACGAGTCCGGGATGGCATTGCCGATGCCGCCTCAGGGCAATTTCCGGTAAACGAATCGGCCGGCTCGGGGCATCAAACGCAAGGTTCTGTGCAAGTAAACCGGTTCACAATGCGTTCTAACAATGAGGATATTTAATGTTCATTAAACTTCGCCAACTTAAAATTGTCATTTCAGCGATCCTTATTGCGTCGATCTTTCTGACGCCGATCGTGACGCCGGCACAAGATCTCGTGGCGGTCAGCAGCATAACCGGCGGCAGCGTTTTTGTGTTTCGTGCCGCGGCCAAAGCTGTCAAACGTATCGCATCTGCTCTGAGGCCCTCCAGGTCAAAGGCACAGCGTGCCGAAAGTTCGACCAAGATCAAGCGGCAGTATGAGACGATCGCCCGGAACAATCCTAATAAGAACCGCGCCTCGTCGGTCGATCCCAACAAGATACCTGCCAAGAACACGCTGTCCCCGGAACAGGCTGCTAAGGTGTTTGCAGGTGTTGGTGAGTATTACGTCGAAAAACATGATTTTGAGAACGCGCTTGATAAGTTTCGCGATGCTATCAATCTCGATCCTAAAAATGAAAGTGCGAAGTTAGGGTATGCCGAAGCCCTGGCGATGAAAGGAACCGACCGGGTTGAAAAAGATCAGTTCCCGGAAGCAAAAGCTCTCTATATGGAGGCACTGACTTACGATCCTAATAGCTCTGCAGCGTATTTTGGCCTTGGCGAGGTTTATTCTGAACTTGATCAGAAACCTGAGGCCATAACCAATTACGAACGGGCGTTAGGAATTGACAAGGATCTGACCGCGATCTATGTTCCGCTCGGGATACTTTATTACCAGACCGGCGAAATTGCCAAGGCGGATAACCTGCTTTCGAAAGCAATTGTGACTTCGCCTGAGTCGGCGGAGACACAGTATTTTCTGGGCCTGATCAGATCGTCGCAGAATCGAAACGAAGAGGCCCTGGCAGCGTTTCAAACCGCTACGACGATCGACCCCAAATATGTTGAAGCATATGCTGAATTAGGGGCGGCACTGGACGTTCTGAAACGGCCGCAGGACGCCATTGCTGCCTATCAGAAAGCTCTTGCATTAAAGGACGATAATTTTGACGCCTGGCTTGGCCTTGGCGGTACTTATTTTGAGATCGGGGCATATCCTGAGTCGGTCATGGCTTACACCCGGGCCAAGAAGATCAAAAATAACCAATGGGAGGTCTACGCAGGCCTCGGTGACGCTAGTCTCAAGACCGAGAGCTTTAACGAAGCGGCCAGCAATTTTAATCTCGCCATAACGTTTTTGACCAGCAAAAAGGATTTCAACAAAGATACGGCGGCTGATCTGTACAGCAAGATCGGATTCGCGATCGGCCAGCAATGCCCGATCAACCTGTCGAAATTTATGCCGTGTCAATGGCCGTCGGCTATAAAAGCCCTTGAAAAGGCGGTAGAACTGGGCGGAAAGCCGATCGACTATACAAACCTCGGATGGGCTTACTTTAACGCTTCACGAGTTGATCGGGATGAGAAGCGAGTCGCCGACCAGCAGGCGAAGCTCCAGCTTGCAAAAGCTGCGCTCGAAACGGCCATCAACGCAAACCCGCCTTTCCTATACAGCGTCCTCCAAAATTATGGTGCGGTGCAGAACGACCTGGGCGATTATCGCGGAGCTGTCGAAACGCTTAAGCAGGTGATCGCAAAGCAGCCGGAGTGGGCTTTTTCGCGATATGCTCTGGGTTCTGCGTACTTCATGTTAGGCGAGTACGATAATGCGGCAGCCGAGTTTCGCGGAGCTCTTCTCTCAGATCCGAATTACATAGCCGCTCTGTCAAGCCTCGGCAGCCTTGAGGTAAAACGCAAGAACGGCAAGGAAGCAAGGAAGATTCTGGAGCAGTTAAGGGTCAAGGACCCGCAAGCAGCATTGCGTTTGGAGCGGGAAATTAAGATCGCTAATCTCAAATAAAGCGGGGCTCATAATATTGGGGACCGGACAGATCCGCTCATTGAATATGGGCGGATCTGTCTAATTCAAAAACGGCAGAGGCAAGCCCGAAAAGCATCTTGAACATATCGACCAGGATAAAGCGCGACGTTCCTCTAGCACCGCTGACAACGTTCAAGATCGGCGGCAATGCCCGATATTTCCTGCAGGCGGACAGTGATGAGGTAGTAGAGGCGGCCTTTGATCTTGCCCGTTCCGAAGGCCTCGATGTGCTGGTCCTTGGCGGCGGCAGCAATGTCCTTATCGCCGATGCCGGCTTTGACGGGCTTGTCTTGCAGATAGCATCCCGCGGTATCTCAATAAACAACGAAAATGAAGGGACCGTGTCGGTCACTGCTCAGGCCGGTGAGGACTGGGACGGATTCGTAGCCTGGTGTGTTGAGAAAGACCTCGCCGGTATCGAGTGCCTCAGCGGTATTCCGGGCTTCGTAGGTGGAACACCCGTCCAGAATGTCGGGGCGTACGGCCAGGAAGTTGCCGGGACGATCCTTGAGGTCGGCTGCTATGACCGGGAAGGTTCCGGTTTTGTAACTCTAAGCAATGCAGAGTGCGGATTTTCGTACCGGACCAGCCTTTTTAACTCGACCGCCCGCGATCGATATGTTGTTTTGAACGTCACGTTTGAGTTTAGACGGCACGCAGAGCCAAAGATCGCTTACAAAGAATTGATCGAACATTTTGATGGCCGTCAGCCGACGCTTGGCGATATTCGTGAGGCTGTGCTGAATATTCGCCGCTCAAAATCGATGGTGATCGACGAAAATGATCCCAATTCAAAGAGCGCCGGTTCGTTCTTTAAGAACCCGATCGTTGAGCGGGGAAAGCTGGCTGAGATACAGGCCCTATTTGAAAATGTCCCGTATTTCGAATTTGGCGACAAGGTTAAGATACCGGCCGCGTGGCTGATCGATAAAGCCGGATTCAGCAAGGGTTTTGCATTGGGGAACGCAGGCATTTCGACCAGGCATAACCTCGCAATCATCAACCGCGGCGGGGCATCCGCCGGTGAGATAATTGCGTTGGAAGAAGCGATACGCAGCGCGGTCGTGGCTAAGTTCGGAATTGGCCTTTTGCCAGAGCCTGTGCATGTCGGTTGTTGACCGGAGGCAAAGTTTTACAGCACCCTGTGGCAATTTGCGGTATAATGGCCAAATCAAAAGGGGGATATGTCTCGGATGAAAAGCTGCTTGTCGCTGTCACTATCGATCTCAGTATTTCTTTCAATCTTACCGCTGCCGCGAACAATTGTCGCTCAGGACCTGGTCGCAACCGAAAATGTTGCGGGTGGTTCGAGCGTTTTTGTCTTTCGCGAATCGCGGAAAAAACCGCAGGCACGATCGTCTGCCGGCCGGGCATCGCTTAGCGAAGGGATGGGCGGCGGCGGCAGTGTCGCGCAGGCGAGCAGGTCGCGGGCAAATACACAAATAATTGCCGCGGCGAAAAAGCGACGTGCGGCTGCTGCCAAAAAGCAGGCGGCCGTTGCCGCAGCTAATCGCAAGATCACCATGTCTAATACGCTGACGGCAAAGGCGGACGGTTTTATGGAGTCGTCCCAGACGGATCTGGCGGTTACGAACTACAGGGCTGCGTTGGTTCAGAATCCAAAGAACGCGAAAGCGACGGACGGCCTAAGCAATGCCCTGACCGCTAAAGGCATCGAGGTAGCCGGCGATATGAATAAAGAGGCCGCGATCCCATTTCTCGACGAGGCAATAAAATACGACAAAGATAATGACGCAGCGTATGCAAAACTCGGGGCCGTATACGACGCGAACGGCAAAAAGGACAAGGCTCTGGTCAATTATGAAAAAGCGGTTGCGATAAACCCCGGGTTAACATCGCTCTATGCTCCTATCGGCCTCGATTACCTTGATGCCGGCGAGATCGCCAAGGCAGAAGAGTATGTACAAAAATCAGACGCCGCCGGTGTCGATACGGTCGAAACGAGATTTCTAAAGGGGGTAGTACTTTTCAAACAGAATAAAAACGAACAAGCACTAGCCGAGTTTGATAAGACCCTTGAACTCGAGGGCCGGTTTGCTGACGCTCAGTATTACCGGGGGCAGACACTCGACAGGTTAGGCCAGCAGGATCAGGCAATAGCGTCATATAAGTCAACGCTGGCGATCGAGCCGGGCTACACACCGGCATCGTTCGATCTCGGCGTCGCCTATTACAACGCCGGTGATTATGACAATGCGGCGGTCGCCTATCAGCAAACCGTAAAGAACGACAACGGCAATTCACAAGCCCATGCAAACCTGGCGAGTACCTATCGTCAGCTCGGGCGATACGGGGATGCTAACTCTGAATATCAGGCTGCTTCGACAGGTATCAGAAATGCCGATCTTTACAGCGAATGGGGCTACTCGCTCGGCCAGACGAAGGAATGGGACAAAGCCGTTGCCCGTCTGGAGACGGCCAGGGAACTGAGTCCGGATGCGATCGACAACTCTAACGTCGGCTGGGCATATTATAACGAGGGAAACACATACACTGCCGCCAAGAATGAGGCGGCGGCAAAGAAAGACTTTGAATTAGGTAAAGCCAGCCTGCAAAGAGCGGTCGATCTCGATCCTAAACTCGATGCCGCGTACCTGAACCTCGGTTCGACTCATAACGCCCTCGGCGAATTTCAAACGGCTGTTAATGTGCTAAAGATCGCCCTCGGGCTTCGCGGCAATTGGGTGATCGCGACGAATCAACTCGGACTCGGTTACCGCGGCCTCAACGATTTTACAAACGCTGTCGCGACGTTCAAACGGGCGGTCGATCTGGACGGCGGCAACACATATGGCCTGTATAACCTGGGTGAAACATATTATGTAAGCGGCAATAAGAAAGAGGCCAAGAAGGTGAACGACCGGCTCAGAAAGATCGACCCGGCGCTGGCCTCAACGCTCGACAATGTCATTGCCGGCAAAGTGATCGACGCCGCTACTCAAAAGGTCAAAGATAAAGTGCCTAAGGTGCCCCGATTACCGTTTTAATGCCAGCCGGGATCTATGGACGGATGAGTGCGGCCCGATCGGCCGCACTTTTCGGTTTTTAAGAAACCGAATGTTCCGCGACCAAAAAAAAATCACAAATAATTGTTGCAGTTTTGCAAAAGTGGGTATAATCTCAGTACAAATTCTAGAGACCAACCCCCGGAGTCATAAACTATGAGCAAAAAAAATGTGGAAACGGCAAAGGCCTCCACAGAAGAAACGCGCCTCTCGGACCGTCGAAAATTCCTCGGAAACTTAGGCAAGATCGGTGTCGCTGCCGCGGCTGTCGGTGCTATAGGTGCCGAGCCCCTGCTCGGCGGCAAGAGTTCTGTCGCTGAGGCGGCCGTAATGCCCTATAACTCGGGCCTGCGCGGCGTTGCCGCATGGCAGTATCGCGTTGATATGGCCGATGCCGAAAAGCTGTTTGTCAGGCCACAGGCGGACAATGGCGATGCCGCCCGATACACCGATTTTAGCGGTAACTATAGCAAGGCACTGCTGCATGACGGCCTCGGTGTGCCAAACCGTCCGGCTATGCTCAGCCTGATCAATGCGTTCACGACCGCCCGTAACGAAGATTTTGCGAACATCATAGTCGGCACCCCCGGCGGCGGCCCGAATTCAAGATTGAACGGCCCTCAGGTCTCTCTGGCATATGACCTGCAGGGGGTTGACTCGCATGCCTCGCTGCTGCCGCCGGCGCCCACGGTCCGCAGTGCGCAGACCGCGGCCGAACAGGTAGAACATTATTGGGCCGCTATCGTCAGGGATGTGCCATTTAACGACTACGACACTGATCCGCTGGTAGGCCAGGCGGTCGCAGAGATGAACAATATGTCGTATCTGCAGAGCCCTGCCAACAACCAGTTTCCGTACCCCGTCACCCGCCAAAACCTGTTTCGGGGCCGTTTTCTCAGCGGAGACGGCAATGTTAAAGGGTCCGTTCGTATCGCAATTCATGGTCCAGCCGACATACTACGGCGCTCAGTTCCTGACACAGCAATATCGCACCTGCCTGCCAAGCGGCGCGGGCGGCAGCGACTATATGACCTCGGTCAATGAATATCAATTAGTGCAGAACGGCGGCGACTCAGGCCGGCCGCTTGTTTTTGACCCTGCACCGCGATATTTACGCAGCGGCCGCGACCTGACGTGTTATACCAGTGTTGACGTGCTGTATCAGGCATACTTTACCGCATTTATGGTGCTTGCCGGCATCGGCGCGGCGCCAAACCCCGGTAACCCCTATAACAGTTCGCTTACGCAGAAAGCATTTGCAACACTCGGCGGACCTGATGCCGCCGGAGCACTCGGGGAAATGGCGACACGTGCACTGAAAGCCGGTTGGTATCACAAATGGATCAAGGACCTCAAACAACGTCCTGAGGAGTATGGTGCCCTCATCCATGCACGCATTGCCGGTACAAGCCCCGCCCCACAGGCCTCAGGTGAGATTCACTCCGACGTGCTTAACTCGGCCGCTTTGGCGCACACCTTTTCACAATACGGCACATATCTGCTGCCGCAGGCATTTCCCGAAGGTTCGCCAACCCACCCGTGCTATCCGACCGGCCACGGTACGGTTGGCGGAGCATGCGTGACTGCTCTTAAGTTCTTTTTCAATGGTGCACAAAAGCTGCCGCCCGCTGCTGCAGGCGGCAGGTTCTGATATTGCCTTACCGTCATCGGACGGGCTGACACTAAACACCTATACCGGCAGCGACCGCAACGAGATCGATATAAACGGCGAACTTAACAAACTGGCATGGAATATCTCTACCGGCCACGGGATCCACGCGGGCATACATTTTCGCAGCTCGACATATTACTCGATACTGCTCGGCGAACAGGTCGCCCTCAGCGTGCTTCGCGACAAAGCCCGCTGCTATAACGAACAATTTTCGATCACTATCAAGAAATTTGACGGATCCAACGTGACCCTGACCAACGACGCCGCCAACGTCGGCGGCTAGGCCAGTCCTTTTCAACTTCGCAAGAAAGACTGATACGCTTTGAGGCCGCCATTCCTGAGGGAAAGGCGGCCTCGATTGTTTGTTCAGGCATCCATTGGGAGCAGATCCTGATCCTGCACGGCTATTTTCCGCAAACTACCCATAAACCCTCAATACTCAGCTTGTGTATTGAGCCGAGTGGTAGGCATGGTGATCGTTATGACACCGTTTCTTACCATGATCTTTTGAGATGCGTCGTTGAGCCTAAAACCGCTGATCGCCATATCTGAAGACGAACCCGCGGAGCCGGTTACGTTGAACCTCAGATAAACATAAATGCCATCGCCCCCGACCGGCATGGCGCCGTAGACAAAGACCTTGAGCAGGCCCGGGAACGGCGAATGTGCAGCGATGCCGAAGCCGCTGCCGAGGGTGCCGTCGAGGCTGGCCGCAATGTCGGCAGGGGTAATAACGAACGGATCATAGTTGAGGTCAAACTGATAGTTCTCGACTCCGGTGGCCTGCAGTCCATCCAATGATAGCGGTATCGACACGATCGAACCCTTTACAGCCTTTAAGTCCGGCACGGCGGCGGTCACTGTGCTGCGGGTATCGGGCCAGACATTAAGATATCCGAAAGGCCGCATAAGCGGCGGCATCCAGTCACCGGTAACATCACCCATCAGCAAAGCCTTGTAATCCTGGACACTGTCAATGTTAGTGTCGGGCTGAGTTGAGGCGGGCGTGAATACCCACTTTCCGGTCCGGTTTACAGGGATCGGCGGGTTGATGCCGACAGCCCAGCGGGCGACGAGTGCGGCGTCGAACGACGAAATAGAATTGAAACCGCTGACATCGGCGGCCCGCAGCTGCACCGCATTCAAAGTGATAAGACCAACGACATGTTGGGCTATTCTCGATGAGTCGTTGCTAAAGATGCCGTTCGGCGACAGGAAATCTTCATCCGGCCTCGACGGCGTGACCGTATATATACCGCCCCCGAACCCGCTTAACGTATAAGCGCCGTTAGAGTCCGAGTTTACAAAGAACGACGGGGAACCGACCGCGTCGAGACGTGTATCGGGAACCGGCAATGGTGTCGGTGTCGGGCTGACAGTCGATGCGGGTATGGGTTCATTCTCAAAGGAGACCCGCCCTGTGACCATGCCGCCGACGACAGTCAGCAAACCATTCGCTGAATTTGAGCAAACACTGCCGTTGTTGTACCTGAAATTGACCAAAGCGAGCGGCGTCGATGAACCAACCGAGCCTATCACCTTAAAGTGCAGATCAACCACGGTTCCGGCACCGCTGAATTCACCCGTATTAAATGCTGAGACGATCAGCGTACCGCCGGATGTGGCATTTATCGTTATCTGAGCCGTCGGACTGACCGTACCGGGGGTCACCGAAATATTGGCCGGTATGGGGCTCAGCACCGACGGGTCATAGTTAAAGGTAAAATCGGCTGAAAGGACGCCAAGACCTGTCAGGTCGCCTGTATTTACGGGAATGGTTATCATAACACCTGCGGGGCCGCCGTGCGACATCAATGTCGGCATCGAAACGTTTACGCAGGCCGGCGTCGAGGTCGGCGTTGCTGTGGCGGTTGCGGTCGCTGTTGCACTCGGCGTCGCGGTCGGCGTAGGCGTTGCCTCGATAACGTCGTTCTCGTATCTCGCCAAGGCAAAATTACCGCCGCTTTCGCCGCCCACGACTATTTTACCGTCCGGGGCGAGGGCAACAGAGTTGATCTTGTCATCACTGCCCATATCTGTAGTGACAATGCCGGCGGTGCCAAACGCTCCGTCGGGAGCCCCGGCGGCGGTAAATCGAGCTAAGACGAAGTCGTTGCTAACGCCGAACTCCCCACGGCCTCCGACGATCACCTTGCCGTCGGCTGATTGCACACGGACGGCGTTGGCGACATCGTCACCGGCCCCTATGGCCGCGGTTGCCTTGCCGTCGCCGCTAAAGAGCGTGTCGAGCGTCCCATCCGCATTTAGACGGGCGACGCCGAGATCGGTATTGGTGCCGTTGGACGCGGGGCCGGCGACGACTATCTTACCGTCCGGCTGGACGGTGATCGCGTTGGCGATGTCATCACCAGGGCCAAAATCGACGAACGCCAGGCCGTCGCCACTGAATGTGTTGTCCTGCGTCAGATCAGTATTGAACCGGATCACCGCAAAATCCTGATTGGTATCCGAAATGCCGTTGCTTGCTATAACCAGCTTGCCGTCAGGCTGCAGTGCTATTGCGCGGGCAATGTCATCACCCGGCTGTATATCAGCCGTAACCGAGGCTGCGTCCTGTGCGCCAACGTCATTGATCCTCAGCACTCTGATCTCCAGCGGTGAAAAATTGCCCGGGCGCGTGTAACCCACGACGGCCAGTTTGCCGTCCGGCTGCAGTACTATGTCCTTAACCCCTTGATCCAGGAATTGGCTAAAGAAAGTGAGGGTCGCCTTGCCGTCGCCGTCAAACGTACTGTCGAGTGAACCATCCGGATTGTAACGGGCAAATTCCCAGCTAAATCCGGTGCCGCCGGCCGCTATTATCTTACCGTCCGGCTGAAGTGCGACCGCGACCGCGACATCATCACCATTAGCAAAATCGGTCGTCACCATACCGGTTCCGGCAAATGTCATATCGGGGGTGCCATCGGCATTCGTCCTGAATACGGCAAAATCTATGTTATTTTGCCGGACGGAGCCGACCGAGACGATCTTGCCGTCGCTCTGGACGGCAATGTCATTAATCGTTGACGCTCCGACGCCAAGAGCATCTATCTTAATGCCGTCCAGGTCAAACGTCGTATCGAGCGTGCCGTCGGTCAGATAACGGGCGAGGGCGTTGCGTTTGAACAACCCGTTGCTTGTACTGCCCGCCAGCACCAGACTGCCGTCGGTCTGTATGTTGAGGCTAGTGGCGATGTCGGTGCCCGCGAGGTCCGTGCGAGCCTTGCCGTCACCGCTAAATGTCAGGTCGAGCGTCAGATCGTTGTTAAAACGCACGATCGCCAGGTCCTCGGCGCCGCCGCCCGATGTAGCACTGGTCGTTCCTGCCAGCACGATCTTACCATCGGTCTGTATCTTGACGGAGCGCCCCACATTTGCTCCGGCGAGGACGGTCGTCCTCTGAGTTGCGTCAACCGTGCCGTCACTGTTCATTCGGACCACGGTAAAGACCGGAATGGTACCGCCAAAGCCGCCTATAACTATCTTGCCGTCCGTCTGAAGTGCCGCGCTGGCCGCAGAGGCGAATGCACCGATCCCTGAACCGCCGTGCCCCGTAAAAGCTTTGCCGTCTAAACTAAAGGTGCTATCGAGCGAGCCGTCGGTGTTATAGCGGGCAATGGCGATCTGCTGGACGGTGTCGGTCGTGTTGCCGACGGCTACTATCTTTTGATCCGGCTGTATCAGGACAGCCGTCGCCGAACTGCCGCCTACCTGCGAGGGAATAAAATCATGGGTTGTGAGCTTACCGTCGCCGTCGAAACTATTGTCGAGCGATCCATCGGTGTTTAGTCGGGCCACGGCAAATTTCTCGAGTCCGTTGAACGTTCGGCCCGCGACCACGATGCGGCCGTCACCCTGGATAGCGACCGCAGCCGCGATGTCGATGGTGCCCAGAAAGTCAAAGGTCACGAGGCCATCACCGTCAAATGCCGTATCAAGTGAACCGTCAGTATTGTAACGGGCCACGGCGAATGAGAAATTGGGTCCGCTGGTCGTAAAACCCGCAGCGACTATCTTGCCGTCGGCCTGCAGAGCGACGGCATTTGCACCGCTGAATTGGCTGGTGCCAAACGGGGTAATCGAAAAACCGTTGATGCCAAACGACATATCGCGGCTGCCGTCCGCGTTGTAGCGAGCTACGCCAAAATATTGGCCCGAACCCGATTGGATCGCGCACGCAGTGACAATCTTGCCGTCGCCCTGCAGCACCGATCCAAGGATCTCGCTATCGCCGCTGCCAATGTTCATTACCAGTTTGCCGTCACCGCTGAATGTAGTATCCAGATCGCCTGCAGCGGCCAGAACGCTGCCGGCAAACGTGATCATCATCGCCAAAACCATTGTCAGGTGTATACGCATCATTGTGCCCCCTCTCGCCAAACTTGTTTTTCCGGATCCTGGGCGTTTCGCTGAACTGCTTTTGTCGGCCCAATTGTCGCCCGACTAACAGTCAGCAAACGCCAAACAAAAAAACCGCCATGCAGCATATGCACGGCGGGTACTTCCATTCAACATAAGTTAGCCTGGGCCAAATCGGCCGCCGGCAAAAGACTAGAAAACCTGTTTTGCAAAACAATAATGTATCGCATCATCTGTCCTCTGCTTTCGGTAGATAGATATCTCTCCGCCAATAATAGGCCGTGGCAATCTGCGTAATAGCCGCTGCCACTCGAAACTTCTTGAATAAAACTAAATTTGATAAATAGTAAACTATCAACCCGGTTAAGACAATCTATTTTTCGGCAGGCGTACTTCGGATCGGGTAAAGCGGAGATAGCGGCAAGCAATGACTGACGACAATCCGCTGACGGAGACTCATGGCAAAGTCACTGAAGTTACGGCTATTCGATAGGTTGGATTCGAATCATATCGGGTTTCGCCGGTTACTAATACCGCGAATAAAGAGCATAGTAGAGGATGGTCCGTAAATTACGGCCGATACAGAACAAGGGGACATCATGAGAACTATCAAACTATCCGCAGCTTTTTTTGCCGTCAGTATGTTACTGATGGCGTGCAATACTGACCAGCCGCAGCAGGTCACGACATTAAATTCGAACCAAACAAATGCGGCTCCGTCCGATACTCACATTTGACGAGAATGATTATTGGGCAAAAGACAATCTGGACCTCGAGAGGGTCGGCAACCTGCTTGAGAGGTCTGATGACCCGCAGCAGTTTGAGACCTATCTCAATTCGAACGACGGCATCAACAATCTTGACCTGAATGGTGACGGCTATGCCGACTATGTCAGCGTCCGTGAGTATCAGGACCGAAATGATAACGAACGCGGGCTCTCGTTATTCACCCGCTACGGCCCCGACCTTATCCAGGAGATCGCAACTATCGTTTTTCAACGCGACAATAACAGGTCACCCGGAGCCCGCATACTGTTGACCGGCAACGAACAGATCTACGGCGATAATAATTACTACGAATCAAATTGGACGGACCGCAGCATCGGTTTGATCTCAACACTTTTCACCCAACACGACAATTATTATACGTCGCCGTATTACTATGATAATTATCCCCCCAATTACCAGACATATCACATAGTAGCGACGCCTGTTTACCGCACCCGGGTAGAGCGGCTCTATCCGCAGCCGATATGGGTTTATACGACGAGGCCGACATACGTTACCAACTACAAGATCAAATCCCCCAACCACGGCCTTCATCTGGGCCAGATCTATGCCAAACTTGCGAAACCGACGAAAGACCAGGAGGAATTCAGAAAGAATAACCCCCACAGGCCCGAGGGCATTAAGACTGACAGAGACGATAAAGGCGGCAGACGCGACGATGCCTTTAAGGACGACAAGGGCGGCAAGAACGACGATCGGTTCAAAGATGATAAGGGCGGCAAAAAGAACGACCGCTCAATGGATGATAAAGGCGGTAAAAAGAACGACCCGTCAATGGATGACAAGGGCGGCAAACCGAACGACCGGTCTAAGAATGATAAAGGCGGAAACGGTAAAGACAAAGGTAAAAGTAAAGGCAAACCGTAGTGCCGCGGAGGCCTAAACGGGCCGTTGAAAGGGGCGGTTGCCGCGAGTCGCCATCGACGGCCGATCGCAAAATGTCAGGCAGCAAAATAAATTTTGCAATATACCCCAAATGGGGGATGACATTCTGCTGGTACTGTTACAATCTATAAACCTCACGAAATCTTAGCGGACTTTCTGAGAAAACTGGCCGCCTCGCTGCATTGCAATGAGGCGGCTTGTTTATTTGCCATTCGGGTAGGCCTTGTCCCGCGGTTTGGGTCGTGGGTTACTACCATTCTCCCCCGTTCCGGGACGAAAACACGAAACCTCCAACATTCTTCGCCCGGGGACCCGGGCGGTGCGGTAATAGCCCACGGTCCTAACCGTGGGTAAGGGGTGGGTACGATCACAGGATCGCCGTCCCGGCAGGGCCGGCGTGGATGGTGGGGAACATTCAACGTGGCCGAATTGTTGTCGATAACGACGGGCGATCGGGCGGCCCGTTCCGGGACGCGGGATGTTGTGTGCGCCTGTCCCACTTCCCCTTTCCCACGGTTAGGACCGTGGGCTATTACCATTCTGCCCCGTTCCGGGGCGAAGAACGTGATATCCGATGGATGTACGACGGTTCGGATCGTGGGTTGTTCCATTCTGCCCCGTTCCGGGACGAAGTGTTAAACACTTTCAGCTTTTTGTGCCGAATTGCCGGCGGTAGAAGGGTTTTATTGTTGATAGAAGGCCTAAAGCAACAATAGAAACATCTACAACCCAAAGAAGCCTCTATATTGTTAATAAAACCGCTTCGAAGAAAATAAAATGATCTTATTAAAAATATAGCGGCGTTCTTCAACAGAAAGTCTCTATACCAACAATAAAACCTCTCTACTGGTGATAAAACGGCTCTACCGGTATTAAAACCGCTCCCATATCGGCGGGATCCAATAGATATCAGTGTCAGCGGCGTTTGAGCGTATGAAACGCTTTAAGGGAAAAGTGTTAAACAAAATAGTGGATAGTGGATAGTGAATAGTGAATAGTGAGAAGATCAACGCACGCCGCACGCCGCACGCCGCGTTCCGCACTCCGCATTCCGCACTCCGCACTTAATTCACTCTGCGTTCTTTGCGGGCTCTGCGTTAAAATTTCTTCGCTATGGGTAAGGTCGGCGGATGCCAGGCACTCCGCATTCCGCATTCCGCACTTGGA
Source organism: Blastocatellia bacterium (assembly GCA_963834975.1). GTDB lineage: Bacteria > Acidobacteriota > Blastocatellia > Pyrinomonadales > Pyrinomonadaceae > OLB17. The sequence goes on along the minus strand of CAWIDZ010000009.1, from coordinate 222,175 downwards.
TCTTTTTGTTTGCATTAATAAGGAATAGGGGTATACTCGATTTACTAATTTTTTCAAGGTGTTTTGGCCGGGTAGGCGTTGTCCATTTCGTATGTGATCTGAGACCTCTGTCCGCGCCTGCGTTGGTTGGGTTAGTTGCTGTACGGTTTTTTCAAAGTTTAGCAGGAGAAGAAAACCTCGTTCACCCGGTCCCTTACTTCATTTTCCTCCAGGGTATTCGGGTCTAAAAATTTATGAGAGTAGTCCGCTAGGGTCTCGCCGTGTCTTCACATTGGCCGCAGCCGCAGGTATCGCTGTATTAATTAGTCTGACAGTCTTAGGCGCCGCATCAAATGCGGCGTCTTTTACATTTATCGACTCGGTCAAAGAGTTCTTTGGCATTCAGGTTGAGCAGACTGCGGTTTTGACGCCGCCAAACGAGCGGCAGAGCCGAACAGCGCCCCGTGTGCCGATGTTGCCGATGACGGTGATAGCCGGTTGGCCGACTTCTATTGGGAAATCATTGCAGCAACGGCGACGATTTGCCTCGACGACGTTTGACGCAAACCTCGTATGACGAAGCAGTGGCAGCTAACATAACCCGTGACGCCGGAGCCGCAGCAAGTGCGGCGAATAATCTCATTTCGAACAACGGGTTTTCAGAATAATCGGCGATATCGACCGCCAATACCGACTATTTCCAAATTACTCTTGACGCGACATCTGGAAACAAAGTGTCTATTGTCAGCAATAGATGCGAATTACGCTGGCACCGTCGACTTTTGCCGCATCTCCCGGAGTGAGCTGACAATTCGCTTACAGCTTGACGGCTCATCGTTTACCCTGATCTGGCTCGCCCACGGTGACTATGTGGAACACCAGCGGGCCTGTCCTAAATTGACCTTTCACGGGATCACGGTGCTTGCAAAACGTAATCGAGCTGGAACAACCATTTACTCTTCGCTACTATGCAAGCGGACAAACAACAACCGGAGGTTGGGGATTCAACTCACCTTCATCAGGTACTAATGGCCTGGCTATCTACAGGCTCAGTCACTCCTGACGGCGGGCCGACGATGCCTGATCTAACGATTGCGCAAAGTGCCCCGCTTATCGATCCAGAACGGCTCAACGCTGACCTATACATTAACGGCAACAAACGGCGGAACCGCCGCAGTAAGTTCGCCTTTTGATGCGACATTTGACCTGCCGGCATCCGGATTCGACAGGCGCCATGGTGGCGTCAACAGGCTGCTTTACCGGTTCCTCGATCGTCGGTTCAACAGTAACGTTTACAGGCTGCCCGTCATTGGGGATCGGTGCGATGACAACAATGACCGTCCAGGGCACAGCCAACACAAACGGAACGGTCACAAGCGGAACAGCAACGGTCGATTCGGGCGGAGCGATCACCGAAAGCAATGAGGGCAACAACACTGCACCCGGCGTTTCGACAGAGGTTTACACTCCGAGTCCGGTCGTCATAAATGAAGTTTATGGTGGTGGTGGCAATAGCAGCGCTCCGTACAACTCGGACTTCGTTGAGTTGTATAACTCAGGCGGCACACCGTTTGATCTGAAGCGGATATTCGATCCAGTATTCGCGGCGTGCCGTTCAGCGGGTTCAGCCAAGTAATTGCGTTACCAAATGCTTCGATACCGGCCGGCGACTACTTCCTTGTACAGACCAACTACAATCCCGGAGTCGGAAGCGATCTGCCGGTGCCCAATTTTGTCTCGAGTGCGATAAATATGGGAGCCACAAACGGCAACGTAATTTTGGTCAACGGAACAACGCCTCTAGCCGGCACTTGTCCGCCATCGAACGACGCTTCGGTTGTCGACAGAGTTGCGTGGGGAACAGGTACCTGCCGCGAAGGGACCGCCGTCCGCATCATCACTGTCAAACACTACCTCAGCATCAAGAACCACAGTTGGACTGGACACTAATCAAAACGGCACCGATTTCACAGCAGGAGCGCCTTCGCCGGTCGCAGGAACATTGCCGACACCGTCACTTTCAATCGATGACGTGACAATGGCCGAGGGTGATTCGGGAACAACGACTTTTACGTTTACCGTGAGTTTGACGTCCGCGGCTCCAGCCGGAGGCGTGAGCTTTGACATTACGACCGATGACGACTCGGCGACCACTGGCTGACAACGATTACACCTCGAATTCGCTCACGATGCAGTCGATACCGGCAGGGACCTCGACCTACACATTCGATGTTGACGTCACCGGTGACACCACCTATGAGCCAAACGAAACATTCTTTGTAAATGTGTCAAACGTCACCGGCGCCACCTCAGGCGATCTGCAGGGTGTCGGGACCATAACCAACGACGATGCCGCGCCCGCGTTAGTGGTGAATTCGAGCGACGACGTGGATGACGGTATGTGCGACATCACCCACTGCTCGCTGCGTGAGGCGATCAACGCGGCAAATGTTGATGCTGGCAGCGACACCATAGATTTCACGGTCAGCCTCGTGCAGCTTGCGGCAGCTTTGCCAACCATCACGACCACGATGACCATCGATGGCGGCGGCGGTGTTACGGTCAGCGGCGATGCGCCGACCACTACGTTCCGGGCGTTCACGATCAACAGCCCCGGCAACCTGTCGATGAACAATATTGAGGTCGATAACTCTCAAGAGACCTTTGGCGGTGCCTTGTTCAATCAGAATGGCGGCACGGTCAGCCTGACCAGCTGCACATTTGCTGACAATACAGCCACCGCGACCGCGGGCGGAGCTATTTTTAATGACGGGGTAATGGACCTTAACAACGTCGTTATCAGCTTTAATTCTGCCGGCACCGGGGGCGACGGCTTACGAAACAGCAGCAACGGCATTATGACCATGACCGAGTGCACAGTGTCGCTAAACGGCAGTCCCGGTACTCCGAGCGGCATTGGCGGCGGCGGTGTCGATAACGCCGGAATGCTGACGGTCAAACGCAGCTTGATCCAAGGGAACCTGACCGGGGGCCACGGCGGCGGATTATTTAACCTGACGGGTACGGTCAACCTCATTAACAGCACGATCTCGTTCAACTCGGCATTTGCAAACAAAGGCGGCGGCGTCTTTAACGGCAATGGCGGAACGGTAAACCTTACGAACTGCACGGTAACGGACCAAAATTTCGCGACAGAGGGCGGCGGGCTATTCAATGACAGCGGCGTCGGAGTCGTTAATGTGCAAAACACGATAGTCGCGGGCAATGATGCGGGCACCTCGCCGGATGTATCGGGAACGTTCGCTGCTCCGGGTTATGACCTGATAGGAAAGTCTGACGGATCTCTCGGATTTACAAATGGCGTCAACGGCAACATCGTCGGGACCATCGCGTCCCCGGTCGATGCGCAGCTCTCTCCGATCGCCAGCAACGGCGGCCCGACGGAAACCTATGCTTTGATGGCAAGCAGCATGGCAATTGGCGCCGGCAGTAACGCGCTCGCGGTTGATGAGAACAGCATAGCTCTTGCAACCGACCAACGCGGGACCGGCTTTGACAGAATATTGATGGGCACGGTGGATATGGGTGCCTACGAATCTCCATTCAGCCCGCCGGCACCTTCGCCGACCAATACCCCGACGGCAACACCAACAAATACGCCGCAGTTCGTTCTGACGGTCGCAAAGGACGGTACCGGTACGGGTACAGTGATGAGCACACCGGCAGGTATCATTTGCGGCGGGTCGTGCTCAGCATCGTATGACGAGGGTTCCATGGTGACCCTGACGGAGTCGGCCGATCCGGACTCGACATTTACAGGCTGGAGCGGCGGCGGATGTTCGGGAACGGGTTCGTGCCTGGTGACGATAAGCTCGGCCTTTACGGTGACGGCGACGTTCGATCTCAAGCAGGCTGACCTGGTCGTGACCAAGACCGACTCGGCCGACCCGGTGATCGAGGGTAGCCAGTTTACCTATACCATCAACGTCCATAACAACGGGCCGTTCGACGCGACCGGCGTGACGGTGACCGACACACTGCCGATGGTCGAGTCTTTCTTTGACATTGCATACAGCATCGACATTTTGGGCGGCGACCAGACCGTGCAAACGACGCCGGGAGTGCTGCCGGCGACCGGCACGATCCTCGAATCGCCGCCGATACCGGCCGATTTCTTTGGGCCGGGTTCCGATCCTTTCGGAAGTGAGATACCTTTTGTAGGCGTTCCGACCGGTGCGGCTGCAGGCGGCAATGGCACGTGCATTAACCCCGCCGGTCTCGGAGCCGGGCCGAACGGCCAGCATCAGGGCCAGACGACCGATCCGGCCTGCGGCGGATCAGGATTTGGGCCGACGGACACGATCGTCAGGCGAACCGGCGAAGCCCATCTGCCCGATGTTGGTGACATGGATATGGTCCCGATCGAGATGGTCGAGCTCAGTCTGCAGAGCGCCATGCCCATAACTGTGACCTATAACGGCGGAATGAACCCCGAACAGTGGGACGTCCATGTGCAGCTTACGCCGGGGCCGCAGCCGATGGGGTCGATGTCGGTTACCCGCGGATCTGTTAACGGCGGAGCATTCTCGTCAAACGTGCTGGTACAACCAAGATTCATCTTTACCAAGGTGATGTCAACGACGACGGTGATGCTTGACCCGCCGCCGTTCACCTTTGCTCAGAACGGAAATTTCGTCTCGCAGGGCTTTAACTGCACTACGCCGAATGTCGGCGAGACCGGTACTATAACCTGCAGCGATGGTGTGATACCGAGCGGCGGCGACGCCCAGATCCGTATCACGGTTACCGCCGACCCGGGCTCGGGCGGCAGCCAGGCCTCTAACACCGCATCTGCCGCGGCAGACCAGATCGATCCGGTCCCCGGCGACAACTCGGATACTGAAACGACCGACATCAATGTCCCGCCGCCGCCGGTAGCGGCATTTACCGCGTCGCCCAATCCGTCGGCGTGTCATCAGAACGTGACATTTGATGGTTCCGGTTCGACCCACCCCGATCCGATGCATTCGATCGTTAGCTACGCCTGGGATTTTGGCGACGGCAATGTTGGTTCGGGTGCGATGACGAGCCACGCTTATAACTCGTTCGGAACATTCACGGCCAAACTGACCGTTACCGACAATAACGTCCCGGCCAAGACCGATATGGTTACCCATATGGTCGTGGTCGACCAGGGCAATCAGGCCCCGACCGCGGCGTCAGGCGGGCCGTATGTGGCGGACCTTGGTGCGGGCACATCATTAAATGGCGGAGGTTCATCTGACCCGGATGCCGACTGCGGCGATACGCTCACCTATGCGTGGTCGATCGATACGGGAGCTCAAACCGCTTCCGGTCCGACACCTGCCGCTCACGGCCATGCAGATCGACTCTCTCGGGGTAGGCATGCACACCGTCAAACTGACGGTGACCGATACATTCGGGAGTATGGACGAGGACGATACGACCCTTACTATTTACGACAACACGCCGTCTGCCGGCTTTACGACAATGCCTGAGCCCGCGGCTTGCTCACAGGCCGTGACCTTTGACGGTTCGTCATCAACACACGGCCGGCCGGACCGTTCGATCGTTTCGTATGCGTGGGATTTTGGCGACGGAAATATGGGCTCGGGGGTGACCACTATGCACGCCTATTCGGCGTTTGGTACGTACACCGCCAAGCTGACGGTCACGGACAATAACGTCCCCGCCAAGACCGACTTTATCACGCACATGGTGACCATCAATCAGGGCAACCAGCCGCCGGTCTCAGTGCCCGGCGGGCCGTACACGATCACCGAGGGTGACGACCTGATGCTGAATGGGTCCGCCTCAAGCGACCCTGATGCGAGCTGCGGCGACTCGATCGCCAGCTTTGAATGGGATCTCGACGACAACGGGACCTATATGGACGCTATGGGGGCTACCCCGACCGTCACCTCCGTGGAGCTTTCCGGCCTCGGTTTAGATGCCGGAAGCCATATCATCCGTTTGAGGGTGACTGACTCGTTTGGGCTTAATAGCAGCTCCACCGCGATGCTTACAATTGATCCGCCGATGTGCGTCCCGCCGCCGAGCGGTTTGATCGCGTGGTATCCGGGTGACGGCACTGCAAATGATATACAGGGGCCGACGTTTGAGAACGGTACGCTCGTCAACGGCGCTACATACGGCACCGGCAAGGTCGGACAGGCGTTTAGTTTCAACGGCGTGAATCAAGAGGTGCAGGTGCCTGATTCGGCGGTGCTCGACCTTACGACCGACTTTACATTTGATGCCTGGGTCAATCCGGCTGCAAATCAAAATCCGTTAGCCAATGGCGGCATTGTATCGAAGATAGGCGGAGGCGCGGGCGACAATGGATACCAGTTTTATCTCGAGAATGACAAGATCGGGTGTCAATTCAATGCCACCGGAGAGATGTGGCCGGGTAACCAATTGCTCGTGACCGTCCCGGGCGGAATTCCGAATAATGCCTGGACACACGTCGCATGTACATACGATCACAACCAGTTAAAGATCTACTACAACGGTGCCAATATCGGTATGCTGACCGTCGGGCCAAAGACAGTGATCGATTCATCCGCGAGTCTGAGGATCAGCGGCGATGACAACGGTAATGCACACTTTAACGGTATGCTCGACGAGGTCGAGATCTTTGACCGTGCCCTCGATGACACCGAGATCGCAGATATCTATAGTGCCGGCAGTGCCGGTGTGTGCCACTCCTGCACAGCTCCGCCAAGCGGAATGACCTCATGGTATACGGGTGAGGGCAATGCAGATGACATCGGCGGCACGAACAACGGCACATTCACCTCGCCGGCGTTTGCCCCGGGCAAGGTCGGACAGGCGTTCAGTTTTGACGGCGTAGCTGCGTCGTTCATAACCGCGCCCGCATCGGGGACGACGACAACGCTTACCTTGGATGCGTGGATCAAACCGGCTGCATATGTTGACGGTGACAATCAGCCAAGCGTGGTGTTTGAGCGAACGGGTGCATTCGCACCCAAGATAGGGCTGCAGCTTATCAATAATGACGGTACGATGACCGTCTATATCGGCGCCAGCCAATACGCGACAACGGCGTCCGGCGTTCTGCCGCTCAACCAGTGGTCGCACGTAGCCGTGACCATTTCGCCCAATGGTGCCCAGCGTGATGTTTCGATAATCCTGAACGGAAGTGTTGTCGGCAGCACGACGACCAGTTCTTTCGTGATCGATCCGGGTACTCTGCTGATCGCTAAGGCAAATGGGTTTATCAATCGCTTTAACGGCCTTATCGATGAGGTCGAGACCTTTGACCGCGGGCTGTCACCGACCGAACTCGCCGGCATCTTCGCGGCTGATTCGGCAGGTAAATGCCATACGAGCACTCTGCGGTTCGCAGCGTCGACTGACAGTGTTAATGAGGATGGAACGGCGACGTTTACGCTCATACGCGACGGAGCCAACGACTCGGCAGCGACTGTCGACTACACATTTAACAGCGGCAGTTCAGACACGGCGACGGGCGGTGCCGCTTGTACGGCGGGTGTCGATTATATCGGCACGTCAGGCCAGTTCAGCATCGGCACCGGCGTCTCGGGCATTCCGCTCAGCGTGCCTATCTGTGACGACGTTATTGTAGAGGGCAGCGAGGACCTGTCGCTGACGCTTTCAAACCCAACGGGATCGACATCGATAGTTTCACCGTCAACCGAGACGGTCACGATCAACGATAACGATTTTAGCGAAACCACCGTTTCGGTAACGGCCGGCGATCTGCAGATAACCGATGCCAATGGCGGCACGTCGGATGATACGCTGACCATCTCGTGCAGTGCGCCAAACCTGATCGTACATGATCCCAATAATAATCTGAGCGCCGGCATCGGTGCGATACAGGTCGATCCGTTCACGGTCAGCATCCCGCTCTCGTCCGTTTCGAACTCGATCACGGTTGACACGCTTGGCGGTAATGATCTGCTTACGCTCGATTTTTCAGGCTGCGGCTTTATCCCGTCCGGCGGCATTTTATATAACGGCGGCACTCAGACCGGCTCACCCGGTGACCGGCTTGTGATAGTCGGCGGCTCAACGACAACCGAGGCTTTTGATTTCACCAATAACAATGACGGCAGCATCTCGCTTTCAGGCGGAGCTGTGACCGGAACGATCTCGTACACGGGCCTCGAACCTGTCAGCTCATCGATCAGCGCGGCGGACGTCACGCTAAATTACAGCACGGCAAGCGAGTTCATTACGGTAACCGACGCCGGCGCGGGCCAAACAATGGTCGACTCTGATGTCGGCGGCGAATCGGTGACCTTTGACAACCCGACCGGCACGCTCACCATAAACGGCGGCGATACGGGCAACAATACCATCACGGTTATGAGCATTGCCGCCAGTTTCCCGGCCAACCTGACGATCAACGGCGGCACGGGCAATGACACGGTCAATCTCAACGCGGATATCAGCTTCGCCTCGGGCAAGAGCCTGGATGTCGATCTGCAGAATGACGATATGTCACCCGGCACAGACGCAGTGTTTGTGGGAGCAGGTGCCAACCTTATTACGTCCGGGGCGGGTACCATTACGGTAAAGGCAAGCGAAAATGTGAGGATGGGCGGCGGCTCGAGCCTCGAGTCGGTCAACGGAGCGATCACCGTCGAGGCCAACCAGCAGATGACACCTACGACCGGGAATTTTATCGGCGTCGATATCGGCAGCGCCGTCATCCAGAGCACCGGAACCGGTACGGTCACTGTTAAAGGAAAGGGCGGCACGCTCGGCGGCTTCCAGTATGGTGTTCGGGTTTCCGGGGGCGGGGCCATGATCAAGGGCGGAAACGCCGCGGGCACGACTACCACGGTGGTCGGCGCAGGCGGGGCCGGTACCGGAGCGACAAATGTTGGCGTGATCGTGGCGTTCGGCCCGGCAACCATTGATTCGTACGGCGGCAACGTTTCGGTCACCGGCACGGGCGGAACGGGTGCGAGCGGCGACCATCATGGCGTGCGGGTGTTTAACGCGGGTACTATAACGGCCGGGGGCAGCGGCACGGTGACCGTGTTCGGCACCGGCGGCGGCCCTTCGGCGGCAGGCGGCTGTTTTGGCGTCGATGTGCGCGCTATCAGCGCGTCCATCACCTCATCAGGCGGTGCGGTTGATGTGACCGGCCAGGGCGGTACCTGCGCCCAAAATGTCGGCGTTGTAATGACCGATGTGACCGCGACAATAACATCAGGTTCAACGGGCTCGGTGACTGTCACGGGTACCGGCGGCACCGGCGGGATGGATAATGAGGGCATTAATATGAACCTCGGGGCCCAGATCACCTCAGGCGGGTCGGGCAACGTTACCGTTAAGGGCACGGGCGGCAGCGGCAACGGCAGTGAGGGCGTTGTTATGACCGGCGGCGCATCGAACCCGTCGATCAACTCGGGCGGCGGCACCATCTCGGTAACCGGTGTTGACGGGGCGGGGACGACCTCAGAGGGTATCAGGATGGCGAACTCGTCCGTTATCGGCCCGGGCGGACCGATCACGCTCCGTTGCGATACTGTCTTGATGGACCCCGGCGTGGTTCTCACCGATCTTTTCAATAGCGCAACGATCATTCCGTACACCAATGGCCGTTCTATCGATATCGGCGGGCCAAACTCGCCCACCGCGCTCGGCTTGACAGACGCCGAACTCGACCGCGTAATGACCGGGACTATAAATATCGGCGACGCTAACAGCGGTGCAGTGACGGTTTCGTCAAATATCACACGTTCGGTGGCGACCGCAATGACCATCGCATCGGGTGCGAACATCGATATTTCGGGCGGTTCGCTCGACAGTAACGGCGGCAACGTCACGCTCCAGCCGGGGACAAATGTATTCCCGTCAAACAGCGGGGTCGATGTGACTACCGGAGCAGCCACGACGCTCGGCATCACGAGCGGCAAGGACCTCAAGATACTGATAAACGGAACAACTCCTGACAGCGGTTACACACAATTAAATGTCGCCGGGCTTGTCGATGTTACCGGCGTTAACCTGAATCTCGCAGGCAGCTCGTTAGTGCCGGCCGGCGGTGAGAGCTTTACGATCGTCGAAAATGACGGTGCGGATGCTGTAACAGGGACCTTTACCGGCCTCGGCGAGGGAGCGATGATAGCTAATTTCCTCGGCTCAGGCCTCGTCGCCACTGTCACATACCTGGGCGGCGACGGCAACGACGTCGTAATATCCGTCGCCCTGCCGCAGTATCTGCTGAGCGTTACGCCCGCCGGTACCGGAACGGGTACGGTCACAAGCGTGCCCACCGGCATAAATTGCGGGGGAACGTGCTCGGCGTCTTATGATTCAGGTACGGTTGTAACACTGACGGCTACGCCCGACGCCAGCTCGAACTTTACGGGTTGGAGCGGCGCCTGCGCGGGTGCCGGTTCGTGTATGGTCACGATGGATATGGCCCGCAGCGTGACGGCAACATTTACGCTCAAACAATTTACGCTGAACTATACGGCGGGTGCCAACGGCAGCCTGACGGGGTCGACATCGCAAATGGTCAATTACGGTGATGACGGCACAGCGGTCACCGCCAATGCCGACAGCGGCTTCCATTTTGTTGACTGGTCACCGGGCGGCTCGACCGCAAATCCGCGTACTGACACCAACGTGATGGCAAATGCTCTCAGTCACGGCGAACTTTGCCGCTTACGACTGCGACGCCCGACAGCCTTCGCACGGCACCGGTACGTCTTGCGCATTCCGCCGGCGAACCTATCTGATCGCGTGTGTACAGGGCGCGAGACCTGTCGCTGACGCTTCAAACCCAACGGGTCGACATCATAGTTTCACCGTCAACCGAGACTCACATCAAATAACTTTAACGACACCACAGTTTCGGTAACGCCGACGATTTGCAGATAACCGATGCAAATGCGGCACGTCGGATGTACGCTGACCATCTCGTGCAGTGCGCCAAACCTGATCGTACACGATCCCATAATCATCTGAGCCGCATCGGTGCGATACAGGTCGATCCGTTCACGGTCAACATCCCGCTCTCGTCCGTTTCGAACTCGATCACGGTCGACACGCTCGCCGGCAACGATCTGCTCACGCTCGATTTTTCAGGCTGCGGCTTTATCCCGTCCGGCGGCATTTTATATAACGGCGGTACTCAGACCGGCTCACCCGGTGACCAGCTTGTGATAATCGGCGGCTCACGACAACCGAGGCTTTTGATTTCACCAATAACAATGACGGCAGCATCTCGCTTTCAGGCGGAGCTGTGACCGGAACGATCTCGTACACCGGCCTCGAACCTGTCAGCTCATCGATCACCGCGGCGGACGTCACGCTAAATTACAGCACGGCAAGCGAGTTCATTACGGTAACCGACGCCGGCGGGGCCAAACTATGGTCGACTATGATGTCGGCGGCGAATCGGTGACCTTTGACAACCCGACCGGCACGCTCACCATAAACGGCGGCGATACGGGCAACAATACCATCACGGTCATGAGCATTGCCGCCAGTTTCCCGGCCAACCTGACGATCAACGGCGGCACCGGCAATGACACGGTCAATCTCAACGCGGATATCAGCTTTGCCTCGGCAAGAGCCTGGATGTCGATCTGCAGAATGACGATATGACACCCGGCACAGACGCAGTGTTTGTGGGAGCAGGTGCCAACCTTATCACGTCCAGGGCGGGTACCATTACGGTAAAGGCAAGCGAAAATGTGAGGATGGCCGGCGGCTCGAGCCTCCAGTCGGTCAACGGAGCGATCACCGTCGAAGCCAACCAGCAGATGACACCTACGACCGGCAACTTTATCGGCGTCGATATCGGCAGCGCCGTCATCCAGAGCACCGGAACCGGTACGGTCACTGTTAAAGGTAAGGGCGGCACGCTCGGCGGCTTCCAGCATGGTGTAAGCGTTTCCGGGGGCGGGGCCATGATCAAGGGCGGCAACGCCGCGGGCCTGACTACCTCGGTTATCGGCACCGGCGGGGCCGGTACCGGAGCGACAAATCTCGGCGTGATCGTGGCGTTCGGCCCGGCAGCCATTGATTCGTACGGCGGCAACGTTTCTGTCACCGGCACGGCCGGATCGGGTGCCAGCGGCGACCATCATGGCGTGCGGGTGTTTAACGCGGGTACTATCACGGCCGGGGGCAGCGGTACGGTGACCGTGTTCGGCACCGGCGGCGGCCCTGCGGCGGCAGGCGGCTGTTTTGGCGTCGATGTGCGCGCTATCAGCGCGTCCATCACCTCGTCAGGCGGTGCGGTTGATGTGACCGGCCAGGGCGGTACCTGTGCCCAAAATGTCGGCGTTGTAATGACCGATGTGACCGCGGTAATAACATCAGGTTCAACCGGGCTCGGTGACTGTCACGGGTACCGGCGGTACCGGCGGGATGGATAACGAGGGCATTAATATGAACCTCGGGGCCCAGATCACCTCAGGCGGGTCGGGCAACGTTACCGTTAAGGGTACCGGCGGCAGCGGCAACGGCAGTGAGGGCGTTGTTATGACCGGCGGCGCATCGAACCCATCGATCAACTCGGGCGGCGGTACCATCTCGGTAACCGGCGTTGACGGTGCCGGGACGAGCTCAGAGGGTATCAGGATGGCGAACTCGTCCGTGATCGGCACAGGCGGGGCGGTCACCCTGCGCTGCGACACTGTCCTGTTGGATCCCGGCGTGGTGATCGCCGATCTTCTCGCACACGGCGACGATCATTCCTTACACCAACGGCAGGGCTATTGATATCGGCGGGCCAAACTCGGCCACCGCACTCGGCTTGACCGACGCCAAGCTCGACCGCGTATTTGGCCGGAACGCTTTAACATCGGCGACGCCAACAGCGGTGCGGTGACGGTTTCGTCAAATATTACCCGTACCGGTCGGCGACGGCAATGACCATCGCATCGGGTGCGAACATCGATATTTCGGGCGGCTCGCTCGACAGCAATGGCGGCAACGTCACGCTCCAGCCGGGGACAAATGTATTCCCGTCCAACAGCGGGGTCGATGTAACGACCGGAGCAGCCACGACGCTCGGCATCACGAGCGGCAAGGACCTCAAGATACTGATAAACGGAACAACTCCTGACAGCGGTTATACGCAATTAAATGTCGCCGGTCTTGTCGATGTTACCGGCGTTAACCTGAATCTCGCAGGCAGCTCGTTAGTGCCGGCCGGCGGTGAGAGCTTTACGATCGTCGAAAATGACGGTGCGGATGCTGTAACAGGGACCTTTACCGGCCTCGGCGAGGGAGCGATGATAGCTAATTTCCTCGGCTCAGGCCTCGTCGCCACTGTCACATACGCTGGGCGGCGACGGCAACGACGTCGTAATATCCGTCGCCCTGCCGCAGTATCTGCTGAGCGTTACGCCCGCCGGTACCGGAACGGGTACGGTCACAAGCGTGCCTACCGGCATCAATTGCGGGGGAACGTGCTCGGCGTCTTATGATTCGGGTACGGTGGTAACTCTGACGGCTACGCCCGACGCCAGCTCGAACTTTACGGGTTGGAGCGTCAGCCTGCGCCGGTGCCGGTTCGTGTATGGTCACGATGGATATGGCCCGCAGCGTGACGGCAACATTTACGCTCAAACATTTACGCTTACCTATACGGCGGGTGCCAACGGCAGCCTGACGGGGTCGACATCGCAAATGGTCAATTACGGTGATGACGGCACAGCGGTCACCGCCAATGCCGACAGCGGCTTCCATTTTGTCGACTGGTCACCGGGCGGTTCGACCGCAAACCCGCGAACGGATACGAATGTGATGGCAAACGCTTCATACACGGCGAACTTTGCTGCTGACGCAAATATCGCACCTATTTTGAACAGTGCGGTTGTCGTGACACTTGTGTCGCAGGTTCAGAACGACCCGCTGCCGGTGGGGATGGTCGGCAGCCCGGTTTCCGGAATGGCCGACCTGGTCTCTATAGCAGGCGGGCTGGATAACGTGGTCGACCCTGACATCGGTGCGGTTACCGGTGTTGCACTGGTCGGCAGCGATACAGCCAGCGGCACCTGGTATTTCTCGATCGATGACGGTATGAACTGGGTCGCACTGGGGGCTGTCAGTGACAGCACCGCACGGCTTTTACCGGCGGTCGGTGGACGCGTCTATTTCAAACCAAACCTTGGTTTCGCGGGTAATGTCACGAGCGGCCTTACCTTTAGGGCGTGGGACCAGACCTCAGGTTTACCCGGCCTTGTCGCCGACACTAGCATGAACGGCGGTGCGACGGCATTTTCGACCGCAACAGATACGGCATCGATAACCGTCAGCCCGTTGCCATGCACACCGGTGGGTACCGTCTATGTCGATGACGACTGGGCCGGCACCCCGATCGGTACCGATCCTGATATGGGCGGCCCGGCAACGCAGTTTGGCTGCGATTCGTTCGCGACGATACAGGGCGGCGTTGCCGGCGTAACCTCGGGCGGTACGGTCAATGTCGCGGCAGGCACCTATATCGAGTCAGGCCAGATCGTCATAAGCAAGGACGTCACCGTCATCGGTGCCGACAGGGCGACGACGATCATCAAACCAGACTTTGACACCGGCAACTCGGGCGATGCCAGAGGCTGGTTCCTCGTAAATGACGGCTTTACGTTCAACCTGAGCAAGGTGACCCTCGACGGCACCGGCCATCTGGTTTACCAGGGGATCAGGGACAAGGGCCAGGGTACGATCGACGATTGTGCCTTTACGAATATTGCGTATCCGGGTTACTCGGGTGTGGGCATAGCGGCGTTTGGCGGCACGGCGATGGCGCCTATGAACGTCGATGTGACCAACTGCGTCTTTAGCGGCATCGGCCGCGAGGGCGTACTGTTCTTCGGCGCGGGTATCACCAACTCGTCATATACAGGCAACACATACACGGGCAAGGGCACCGGCGACTGGCTGGATTATGCGGTCGAGGTCGGTGGCGGTGCCAAAGCCTCGCTTTCGGGCAACACCATCTCGAATAATACCGGTGTTGCAATATCCGATGGTTCGACATCAGGGGCGGTCCTGGTGACGACCTATTTCGGCTCAGGTTCTGAGGCTGTGATTACGGGCAATACATTCACCGGTAATTTGTATGGCCTGCTGATCGGCTACGACGGCTCAGACACGAGTACGGTTACGGCCCACTTTAACAGGTTTACTGGTAATGGCACCGGCGCCAGCAGCACCGCACCGGCGATCGATGCCGAAAACAACTGGTGGGGATGCAATGCAGGCCCGGGCAATGCCGGATGTGACACGGTCACCGGGCCGGTCGATGCCGATCCGTGGATCGTTCTCGGGGTAAGTGCAACGCCAAACTCGATATTACAGGGAGCTAACTCGAACGTGACTGCGGATATGACGCAAAATTCTGATATGGCGACACCCGCCGGTACATTGCCTGACATCCCGGTAGCGTTTAGTGCCACCGAGGGGACGATGGCGCCGCCGAGCGGCACAGTTACCGCCGGTACGGCCTCGTCGGTATTTACATCCACTACGGTCAACAACGGCATGGCGTGCGCCGATGTCGATAACCAACAGGTATGTGCACCGATAATGGTGACACCCTCTATGACCCCTAGCCCGTCACCGAGCCCAACCGGATCACCGATGTGTACACCTAGTGGTGTGACGATCTCGTTTGCCAGCGGTTCGACCGCATATACTGACACCGACATTCATGGTACCGGTAAATATGACCGATACGACAGGAGCAGGCATTGTGTCAGTTGATCTGTCGTTCGAATATGACTCGACGGTACTCGAGCCTGTTTACTCTAGCGGGACACAGGTTATGACGGCTCCGGGAGATTGAATACAAGCGAATGGGTGACGGCGGCTAATCAGGTCTCTATCTATGGCGGGTAACCCGGGACGCATCCTGGTCGGTATGTTTGATCATGCCGCCCGGGCCCGTTCCCATTCATCCGTTGAGGGTGCAGGGTACGCTCGTTTACGTCAAAATGCATGTTATCGGCAACATCGGCGATATGACGCCACTCACATTGAGTGACGTCCTGTTCAACGGCGGAAGTATCTGCAATACCGCTACTTCCGGTGACCTCACGATCATCACAAGGCCGACGACGACAGTGGTCACGGCCACGCCAAACCCGTCCACTTACGGAGACAGCGTGACGTTCACTGCAACAGTCTCAGCGACGCCGCTGCCAAACGTGGATGGCGGGACCGTTACATTCTATGACGGCGGTACCTGTGCTATGCCGGGAACGCTGTTGTCAGGCCCGACGATGCTTGACGGCATGTATCAGGCGTCTTTCATGACCTCGACGCTGTTCGCCGGCAGCCATACGATAGTTGCCTGCTACAGCGGTACGCCAAGCTATGACCCGAGTGAGGGAAGCGTGGTTCAGGTCGTCGGCCAGCGTCCGATCACGGTAACTGCCAATGCCGGTCAGATGAAGGTGTTTGGCACCGCTGATCCTGTATTCACATACACGGTGACAGGTGGTCCGCTGCAGGGCGGCGATATGTTCACCGGAGCACTTAGCCGCGTCGGCGGCGAGAGCGTCGGGTTCTATGCCATCACCATCGGCACGCCTCGCGATCAGCGACGGCAACGGCGGCATGAATTATGTGCTGACCTTTAACTCAAATGATTTCGAGATCAAGAGGGCAAATACGACGACGACGATCGACTGCTCACCCGGAACATTTGTGTACACGGGGGCACCGATCGAACCGTGCATGCGTGACGGTAACGCGTGAGGATGACCCGATGGCGATCCTCTACGGACCGGCACCACTCAGCCCTGGTGACTATATGAACAACACGGCGGTAGGTACGGCGACGGCGAGTTACACATTTGCCCAGACGGCAAGTTACAACATGTCGAGTGATACCCAGATGTTCCTGATCACCTCGGGTACTATCTCGGGTATGGTTCGATACTATCTGCCGGTGCCAACGGCGAGCCCGAGCCCGGGAGTAACACCTAAACCGGTACCGGGAGTGCTGTTAAGTGCGGTCCCCTCGCCGACTCCGGGTTCACCGGCAACATCGGGTTCGACCAATGTGGGCGGCATATACAACCTGACAAACTTCGGTATCGGTGCCTATACAGTGACTCCGTCCAAGACGAAGCAAAGCTGTCTGGTGACGAACGGCATATTCGCCGATGATGCATCAATGGTCTCGCAGCATGTGGTCGGGTTGATCACACTGTCGCCTGAGCGGGTCGCTGCGGGTAAGGTAGCCGGCCTCGGAACGCTCTCGTCATTCGACGCCGCATTGATCGCCCAAAAGGTGGTCGGCATCTGCAGCACAGGTGTCGCCGGTGAATGGCGGTTTACACCGACGTCGATCCCGTACACGAGTGTCCTGACGGATTATCTGGATCAGAACTACAGTGCCTACCTCATGGGTGATGTCAACGGCGATTGGAACAACCTTGGCCCCAACCGCCCGGCGATGATCGCATCGACCGGATCTAAGGATGCGGTGAAGGCCTCGATCCCCGTCAGGTTTGATGCTGCTGCGGGTACTGAGATCAGAGTGCCGATCACTATCGACAACCTGGCCGGTAAGGCAATGACTTCGTATCAATTTGATATTGCCTACGACCCGGATGTTCTCGAACCAGCAACGATAGCTGCTCAGATCGCGGACACTATGGGCGACGGCCTGTCGGTTGTCTCAAATGCTCCGGAACCTGGGCTGTTAAAGGTAGCGGTTTACGGTGCAATACCTGTCAGTGGTGACGGTGTCTACGCCAACCTGATCTTTAAGGTTGTTGGAGCTGCCGGAACTGAGTCTGAGATCAGGATCACTGACTTCAGATTCAACGACGGTACGGACGAGGCTATCGCGGCCGGCGGCACGCTGGTGGTAACATCATCGGCCAACGGCTCGGTCCTCACCGGCAGATTGTTGACCGCGTTTGGCAAGCCGGTGGCAGATACCACGGTCGTTCTCGCCGGCACAATCGGCCGGCCGCGTACCGCGACGTCTGACCGTGCGGGTCAGTTCCACTTCGGAGCTCTCACACGCGGCGGATCATATACTCTCAGCGTGAGGTCGAACATATTTGTGTTCTCGCCTCTGCCTGTGAACATCATTGACGACCTTACGACCCTGGATATGATCGCCAATCCCTAATATCCAGGCAGATCTAATTCGATCACATACGAGCGGGGCCGACCAGCCCCGCTCGTTTTAATAGATCACGGGATCGCTTTTCGCGGAAGCTCCCATGCCTGACAATACATATGCGATGTATAGCTTTCCCGAGCGCGACGGAGTAAGCGGTCGTTCACTCTCACCAGGCTTTTGGTATCAAAGGGCCGATCGAGACCGGGCATACCGCATTCTTATTTACACTGTTTGTGATGAGGCGCACTGTGACCGGCGGCAGCAAGCCTAGGATATAGGTATGAGAACGATCCAAATACTCGGCACGGGATGTGCCAAATGCAAACAGACCGAGGCTGTTGTTCGCGAGACGCTGGGCGAGATGGGCCTTGAGGCTGAAATCAAAAAGGTCGAGGACATCGAGCAGATCATGAAATACGACATAATGGTGACGCCGGCCCTGGTGATCGATGAACGGGTCGTGATGGCAGGCCGGGTGCCGACGCGGGCCGAACTGCGGGAACTGCTCGCCTAAACGATGTTCGACTGGGTACAGGTGTTTGCCGACTGGCTGATCTACAGCCTGTTCGGTATTGCAAAGGGTTCGCATCTCGGCGACGCCCTGGATTTCTTTGTCTATGACACGATAAAGATAATCATCCTGTTGTTTGCTATCACGTTCATTATGGGCCTCGTGAATGCCTGGTTTCCTATCGAGCGTGTCCGTTCATTTCTTTCGCGCAACAAGCTATACGGGGCCGAGTACCTGCTCGCGTCGAGTTTCGGGGCGGCCACGCCGTTTTGTTCATGTTCGTCTGTCCCGCTGTTTATCGGATTTGTGAGGGGCGGCATCCCGCTCGGTGTGACATTTGCGTTTCTCATAACCTCACCACTCGTCAATGAAGTCGCGGTGGCTGTCTTGCTCGGGTCGTTCGGACTCAGGATAACCGCTATCTATGTTGCTACGGGTATCACGCTCGGCATCGTCAGCGGACTCATTCTGGAGCGGTTAAAGCTTGAGTATCTGTTGACCGATTGGGTGCATAAACTGTGGGAAGAGGCAGAGGCCGACACCAACGCCTTTGTCGCCGAGAGGAGTACCTTTATCCAGCGTCTGCCGGCTATCGCGAGAGAAGCGTTTGGCATTGTTAAGAGTGTCTCGCCGTACATCCTGATCGGTATAGCCATCGGTGCCGCGATGCACGGTTACATACCTGAGGGCTTTTTTGAGGCTTATATCGGAACAGATACCTGGTACGCCGTACCTCTGGCAGTTATCCTCGGTGTGCCAATGTATGCTAACGCAACCGGGATCGTGCCGGTGATCCAGGTTTTCGTCAGTAAGGGCATACCGATCGGAACCTCATTGGCCTTCATGATGGCCGTGGTCGGCCTCTCGATCCCCGAGGCGATGCTTCTAAAAAAGGTCATGACCGTCAAGCTTATAGCCATATTCTTTGGCATAGTCACGGCGTGCATTGTCTTTTCGGGTTATTTCTTTAATTGGGTCCTTTGAAGGCTGAGATTTGATGTTACCGGGCCCCGGGAAACCCGGACAACGACCTCGTTATCTTTTGTCGAGTGGAGTCTAAGGTGGGATCAATAGTTTTGTGATACAGGTCGTGTTGCAGAGATCTATACAAGATTCCTGATATCCGCCGTCACCTGATGATCTTGGTAACGGCGCATTTAGGTGTAAAAGCGAACAGTTCTTTGCGGCCCATAGTTTTGACTGGTCAGCTTCACAGGTTAATTATGCGATCCGGCGGCGGCACCGCTACCGGGGGTTGTCCGCTGCGGCGGGTTTACATTTGCCGGAACAGAGAGCCAGTCGGCGAGCCGGGTCTTGGCGATCTGTACGTTAGCACCCGGGATCAGTGTTGCGTCAGAGATCGCGGTTCCAAAATAGCCGGCCGATTCATCGGTGATCACGGGCCGCGGGTCGTGGCGTGCGGTGAGGCCCGCTCGGACAAATTCGTCAAGCCGCAGGACCTCGGGCCCGGCGACCTCGGCGATACCGTTCACGGGCTTACCAATAGCGAAGCGTCCGACAGCAGCGGCCACGTCATCGGCGGCCATCGGCTGTATAGCAGCGGGCGGTAGCCGTACGGTGTCGCCGTCTGTAGAGGCGTCGGCGATCGACTTGATGAACTCAAAGAACTGCGTCGCATGAACGATCGAATATGGTATCGGCGAGGATTTGATCAGGTCCTCTTGTGCCTGTTTGGCACGAAAATAGCCGCCGATGCCGTCTTCTCTGGCAAGGCGGTCGGTTCCCACGACCGACAACGCTACGTGATGTTTGACGCCTGCAGCCTCCTCGGCCGCTAGCAGGTTGGCAGTCGCCGTTTTGAAAAAATCGGTCGCCGCCTTTTCCTCGAACGAGGGCGAGTTCGAAACGTCGACTACCACCGACGCTCCCTCGAGAACCTCGGCGAGGCCCTCGCCGGTCAGCGTATTTACTCCCGATTCAGGTGACGCCGGGACGGAATTAAAGCCATGCTCGTTCAGTTTGGCGACCAGCCGCGACCCTATCAGCCCAGTGCCGCCAATGACCACGATCTTGGTTTTCTCAGTATTACTTTCCATTATCTATCTCCTTTATGTTTTTGCCGCCCGCTAATCTAGGGCGGAATTATCCTTGCAATCTCTTTAGACCCTGTTCAGTTTGCCGCCGGCATTAGAGCCGGGGCACCTTTTTCCTTGATCAGAAAGACCACGAACTTTGCCGGCTTTTTGTCGCTTGCGTTGCGGCCGACCGTATGAATGTCGTCGGGACCCTCATAAAAGGTCTGTCCAGGCCCGAGCGTTACGCTCTTTCCGCCTTTGACCTGCATTATGATCGTGCCCTCTAGTACGTAAACGAACGCGGCCGCGTTGTGCCGATGTACAGGGTCAGCCCCACCGGGCGGGTAATCGACCGTCAGCATCAGCACTTCTTTGCCCGGAACGCCTGCCAGCTCCTTTGTTAAAATTTCGTCGACCTTTGGTTGCTGCCCGCCGCGGCAATCGCTGTCAGACCCAACAGCAAGAATAGTAAAATCGTACTTTTCATAATTTTTGCCTCTTTTCTCTCGTCTCGTCGGTGCCCGTTAAACGGACGCAGAGCTTTGCTGGGCCTCCTGGATAAACTTGAGCAGGTCTGCGTTGATCAGGTCCTTGTTGGTCTGGCACATACCATGCGGCAGGCCCGGATAGGTCTTTAGCGTGGCGTTAGGGATGATCTTTGCTGACAACTCAGCCGTGTTCGCTATAGGCACGATCTGATCGTCTTCGCCGTGCAATATCAGCGTCGGAACGTCGAATTTTTTGAGGTCCTCGTTAAAGTCGGTTTCGGAAAATGCCTTGATGCCGAGGGAAGAGCCGGGAAAACCGGTCATAGTGCATTGCAGCCAGAACGAATCAGCCAATCCCTCTGAGATCTTGGCACCGGCCGGTTGGTACCATAAAACAGCGTGCAAAAGTCCTTCCAAAACTGGCTGCGGTCGGCCCTGATGCCCTCACGAAGTTGGTCAAACAGCTCGATCGGCAGGCCGCCCGGGTTGTCAGGTGTCTTTAACAGCAGCGGCGGAACGGCGCTGATCAGAACAGCCTTTGCGACCCGTGCCGTTCCGTGCCGCCCGATATAGCGGGCGACCACGCCACCACCGGTTGAGTGGCCCGCCAATATCGCGTCCCGCAGATCGAGTTCTTCGAAAAGCTCGGCAAGGTCATCGGCATAGGTGTCCATATCGTTCCCGTCCCAGGTCTGGTCCGAACGGCCGTGCCCGCGGCGGTCCGGGGCAATGGCGCGATAGCCGTTGGATGCGAGAAAGAACATTTGGTCTTCGAAAGCGTCGGACGACAGCGGCCAGCCGTGGTTAAGGACCACCGGCTGCCCGGTGCCCCAATCTTTGTAATACATCTTCATTCCGTCTTTTGTAGTGATCGTACTCATAACTCTTATCTCCTGATTTTTTTATATGTCGCGATGCTTTGTTGCTTTTGCTGCGTCGCGATAGACGGTGTATTTGCAACGCGAGTGCCACAAAGCCCAAGCCCGCGGCATATGCATCTATCTTTATGTAAGTATGAGGTTAACGGTCGTCCGTTAAGGGTGGAACGTTAACGCGGGGTGGTGGTATCTCGTGAAAAAGGGCCGGATGCCGGGCTGAGGTTACGATATATCGTGAGATTACCGGGCTATGCCAAGCTTCTTCATGCGGCTGCGGAGGGTGTTTGGATTTATCTTGAGCATTGCCCCCGCACCGTTCGGGCCGCTGATGGTCCATTGGGTTTTGTCTAGGACATTCAGGATATGCTGACGTTCGACCTCTTCAAGCGAGGCGGTAGAATCCAGTTCAAAAGTGTGCCGATGCCCTGCAATTGCTTCGTCCGGGCCGGACGCAGGCTGCAGGTCAGGCCCGAGCTTTAGTACATCGCCTTTTGATAGGACAACGCCGCGCTCGATAATATTTTGCAGTTCACGAACATTTCCGGGCCAATCATATTCAACAAGCCGGTCCATCGTGTCCTTCGACACTGCCATGGACCTCTTTCCCGTTTGTCGTGAGAACCGATCAAGGAACGACATTGCGATCACCGGGATGTCGGAGCGGCGCTCACGCATCGGCGGCACGTGCAGCGGAATGACGTTCAGCCGGTAATAGAGGTCAGACCGAAACTCTCCCGCCTGGACCGCCTTTTCCAGATCACGGTTCGTCGCAGCGATGATTCGCACGTTAACCTTTATCGTACGGCTGCTGCCCACCGGTTCAAACTGCTGTTCCTGCAGGACCCGCAGCAGTTTTACCTGGGTCTCAAGCGGCATCTCGCCAACCTCGTCCAAAAACAAAGTGCCACCGTCAGCAAGTTCAAACCGGCCGACCCGGGGCTGCGAGGCACCAGTGAAGGCTCCCCTGACATGGCCGAACAATTCGCTCTCGACCAAACCGTCGGGCATAGCGGCACAATTTACCTTTACAAGCGGACGCCCATTCCGCGGGCTGCGGCTGTGGATGGCGCGGGCGATCAGCTCTTTACCGCTGCCTGTCTCGCCAAAGATCAAAACGTTTGCGTCGGTCGGAGCCGCCGATTCGACCTTGTCGAGCAGCCTGATCAGTTCCGGGCTGTTCCCGAGTATCTCGTCGAAATTATGTTCCTTGCGGATCTCTTCTTGAAAGTAGGTGTTTTCGAGCTCGAGCTTTGCCTTTAACGCCGCAATCTGTTCGTAAGCATTCATATTCTGAACGGCCAGAGCGACCTGGTTCCCGACCTCGGTAATAAATTCGGTGTCTGAGTCGCTATAGAACCCGACTTTTTTGCTTGCTAGGCCCAGCACACCTATCGCTTTACCCTCGCTTATCAGCGGCACCAGGCACCGCGACCGCATGCCGGCATCCGCAAGAAGCCTGTCGTCCTCATAAACGGTATCCTTTTCGAGATCCTCCACCAAAACCGGACCAAGCTGATCGAAAGCCAACGCTCCCCGGCATTCGTCTCGCGACAACTCGAGGCCCGGTGACGAGCAGATCTCCAACGCGTCAGAGCCCGCGACGGCGACCATGCGAAGGTTGTCTTTCTCAGGCAGATATAGCCCCGAGGCGTCAAACTGCACGACCTGACGCAGCACCTCAAATATTGAGGTAAGCAAGGCAGGTTCCATTAGGCTGGAAGCCATCAGATTGCTTATCTCGAGCAGCGTCCTGTTTTTTTCCTCGGCACGTTTTAATTCGTCAATATCAGCACATGAACCGACAAACCTCACCACTTTACCGTCGCCGTCTTTGAGCGGAACCGCCCGGTCTATATGCCAGTGGTACCTGGCGTCGTGTTTATGTAGGAAAGGAGCCTCAAAGGTCCATCCGTTACCGCTTTGGATGCCGTCCCAAAATATCTGACGGACACGTTCTTTATGATCGGGATGCAATCTCTGAAGAAACGGCGGAAGGTCGCGGCCCGTTTTGTTCCAAACGTCGAAGGGGGCTGTACAGGATTCGATAGTTTCACCGAGGACGTCTAGATAAAATCGGTTCACAAAGTCGAGTTGGCCTTCGGCAGTGACCGTCCACGCCGTCGCCGGAATGCTCTGAAGCACCTGGATCTGCAGGTCCAGGTCATGGGCGATCTTTTGCTTTTGCTCGGCGCTGCGTGCCGCAGCTATCGCGAGGGCAGCACTGTCGGCAAATGTACGCAGCCACCTAAAGTCATCGGTACTGATCTTTTCCCGGCTGAAAAGGGCCAAAACTCCCAGCACTTCTCCCTCAAAGATCAATGGCTGGCCCGCAAAACTATTAATGTGCTGTCGATTGACCCAGTCGGTGCTCTCGAGCCATCTGCCCATAGGTTCGGCATCGTCTCCGTGGAGCAGTTTGGCCGTACCCGTGCGCGCGACCCGGCTGACCATCAGATCGCTGTTCAGGGGTATGCGGCCATAGTGCCCGTCAACCCGTGTAAACTCCTCGGTGTCGGCTTCCGAGGCGATCGCATTGCCGTCGCTTGCTAAAAGGTGCAGACACTCGACTTTGCTCGCGCAGCTCTCGGCCATCGGGCAAGCGGAGCAGATGTCCCCCGGCCCTTTAAGCCAGACCCGCGACATAGCAATATCGCTTTGCTCAGACAGACTCTGGACAATGACCTGCAGGACTGAATCGACCGTTCGGGATTCGACCAGGGCATGAGCGACCTTCTGTAGCGACGCGACGTTCATAACCAATGGAAATTATTGAATCTACAGTTTAGCATGCGGGGGGTAAAATGAATGGGAATTTTGCGTCTGCATCTGACTAGATGGCGGGAGGTAATAAAACGGAAGTCCGCCTTTTTTCGGAAAGTCCCCGCCATATATAGGCCCGCCTTTTCCGACTGGCCGTTTCCTGTATAATCGTATGTTTAGAAACTGCCATTAAATGCCAAAACGCACAGATCTGCACAAGATACTTATTATTGGTTCGGGCCCGATAGTTATCGGGCAGGCTTGCGAATTTGATTATTCGGGGACACAGGCCTGCCGGGCGCTCAAGAAAGAGGGCTATGAGGTCGTCCTGGTCAATTCGAACCCGGCGACGATCATGACAGACCCTGAGATCGCGGACAAGACGTATATCGAGCCTCTGACACTCGAAACGGTCACCGCGATCATTGAAAAGGAACGTCCTGACGCCGTTTTGCCGACGGTCGGCGGGCAGACGGCACTGAATCTGGCGGTTGAGTTGTTTGAGCAGGGAATTCTTGAGAAATACGGTGTCGAACTGATCGGTGCCAATATCAACGCTATCAAGGTCGGTGAGGACCGGGAACTGTTCAAGGCGGCGATGGACGAGATCGGCATACAGAGCCCGCGGGGCGGTTTTGCCTATACGCTCGAAGAGGCGCAGGCCGTGGTCGAGAGCATAGGTTACCCGGCCATTATCCGCCCGAGTTATACGCTTGGCGGTACAGGCGGCGGTACGGCCTTTAATCCCGGCGAATTTGACGAGATAGCCAAGAGCGGCCTCGATGCGTCGCCCATATCACAGATCCTGATCGAGGAATCGATACTTGGCTGGAAAGAGTATGAGCTCGAGGTAATGCGTGACCTCAACGACAATTTTGTCGTTATCTGCTCGATCGAGAATTTTGACCCGATGGGCGTGCATACCGGCGATTCGATAACTGTCGCTCCGGCCCAGACGCTGACCGACCGCGAATATCAGCAGCTTCGCGATATGAGCAAGGCCTGCATCCGCAGGGTCGGCGTCGAGACAGGTGGTTCGAACATCCAGTTTGCCGTAAACCCCGCGAATGGTGACGTGCGGATCATCGAGATGAATCCGCGTGTGTCGCGATCGTCGGCTCTCGCGTCAAAGGCGACCGGGTTCCCGATTGCAAAGATCGCCGCCAAACTCGCCGTCGGCTATACGCTCGATGAGATACCGAACGACATCACCCAAAAGACGCCGGCATCGTTTGAGCCGACCATCGATTATGTCGTCACAAAGATACCAAAATGGGCGTTCGAGAAGTTTCCCGGGGCCGAGGATGTGCTCGGTACGCAGATGAGATCGGTCGGCGAAGTGATGGCGATCGGGCGTACTTTCAAGGAATCTCTCTTTAAAGGACTGCGTTCACTTGAGGCGGTTAAACCATTGCGTTTACAGGATGTTCCTGATGCTGAGCTTACAGCGTAAACTTGCCCGCCCAAATTCGCAGCGGTTCTCGTATATCACCTATGCACTGCAGCACGGATATTCGATCGATGAGATCCACCGGCTATCGATGATCGATCCGTGGTTTCTCGATCAGCTGCAGCAGGTAATGGAGCTGCAGGCCGAGTATTGAATCGCGTGATCTGACGGACATCGGGGACGAAACGCTCCGCCTCGCAAAGGAATTCGGGCTGTCGGACAGGCGGTTATATTACCTGACCGGAGCAGCCTGAGGCAGATGTACGCGAATACCGTAAACGGCGGGGCATCGCTCCGGTTTATAAGCGTGTCGATACCTGCGGTGCTGAGTTCGAATCGTTTACGCCATATATGTATTCGACCTATGAGAGCGAATGCGAAGCGGCCCCCACCGACCGGCGAAAGATAATGATCCTCGGCTCGGGGCCGAACCGCATCGGCCAGGGCATCGAGTTTGATTATTGCTGCTGTCATGCAAGCTTTGCCCTCAGGGACGCTGATTTTGAGACCATTATGGTCAACTGCAACCCCGAGACCGTCTCGACCGATTACGATACGTCGGACCGGCTCTATTTTGAGCCGCTTACGTTCGAGGACGTGATGAATATCGTCGATGTTGAGCGGCCCGAGGGCGTGATAGTGCAGTTTGGCGGCCAGACGCCGCTTAACCTTGCTGACCGGCTTCACGGGGCGGGTGTTCCGATCATAGGCACGTCACCTGATTCGATAGACCTGGCAGAGGACCGCAAACGCTTTGGAGCATTGCTTGCGGAGCTCAAAATCCCTTGTCCGGAAAATTCCAGTGTTACTTCAGCTGATGAGGCTAAAGCTGTTGCAAACAAAATAGGTTATCCAATCGTCGTAAGGCCGAGCTTTGTACTTGGCGGGCGGGCGATGGCGATAGTTTATGATGACCAATCGCTAGACGAATATATGCGTTCGGCGGTCGATGCCTCGCCTGAAAAACCGATCCTGATCGATAAATTTTTGGAACGCGCATCTGAGATCGACGTTGATGCCCTGGCCGACGAGACAGCGGTTGTGATCGCCGGTATACAGGAGCATATCGAAGAAGCGGGGATACATTCGGGCGACTCGTCGAGTGTATTGCCCGCTCAAAAGATCGCGATCGAGCACCTCGAGACCATCGAGCATTACACACGGCTGTTGGCAAAGGCCCTAAAGGTCAAGGGGCTGATGAATATCCAGTTCGCCATCAAGGATAATCGCGTTTATGTGCTCGAGGTCAATCCGCGGGCATCGCGTACCGTGCCGTTCGTCGCCAAGGCGACCGGTGTGCCAATAGCAAAGATCGCTTCGCTTGTTATGGCGGGTGCGGCCCGGCTTGCCGACCTCAATTTGCCTGCTGTTCTGCCGGTGCCGCGCATTTTTGTGAAGTCCCCTGTGTTCCCGTTCCGCAAATTTGCGGGCGTTGACCCGATCCTCGGCCCCGAAATGCACTCGACGGGCGAGGTAATGGGTGTTGGAGCTACATTCGGCGAGGCATACGGCAAGGCTATGGAGGGCGCGGGGCTGACCCTGCCGCTTGAGGGGAAGGCTTTTATCTCGGTAAATAATGCCGACAAAGGCCAGGCGGTTGTGCTCGCCCGCCGGCTGAAAAAGCTGGGATTCGGCCTGGTCGCAACCTTTGGTACGGCAAATCGCTTACGTGAGGTCGGCCTCGATTGCGAAACGGTCTTTAAGGTAAACGAGGGCCGCCCCAACATCGCCGACCTTATCCGCCAGGGCGAGATCGCCCTCATCATCAACACACCGCTCGGCAAGGTCTCGTTCTACGACGAACAGGCCATCCGCAAGGCCGCCCTGCAGTTCGATACCCCGTGCGTCACTACCATCACCGGTGCCGAAGCCCTGATCGAGGCAATAACCACCCGAATGTCGCAGAGCAAGCTCACCGTCAGGAGTTTGCAGGAAATACACGGCCGAAAAGGTCTGGCGGCGGATGAGAGGCTTTAGCGACGATAGAACAGTCGGCACGCATTAATGCAATTCTTGACCTAGTCTCGAGTTTACAATAACGTAAGTATACGTTTTCTCTACTTTAGCAATATTTGACCAATAAATAATGAAAGAATCGCACGACCGCGAGATCATTGGCGGGCATCTGCTCGTCATCGGCGGGGCCGAAGACAAATATAACGAACGGCGGATTTTAAAGAAATTTCTGTCACTGGCGGGCAATGAAAAGGCAGAGGTGCTGATCGTTCCTGTGGCGTCGGACTTTCCGGAGTTTGCCGCTGATGTCTATACACAGGCGTTTCGAAACCTCGGTGTGGCAAATCCCCGTGTATTGCGGGCGACATCGCGGCAGGATGTTGTTCATGCGGATGCCGAAAAGCTGCTCGATGGAGTCACTGGCGTGTTTATGACCGGCGGCGACCAGATGCGGCTAGTTTCTCTGCTAGGTGGGACCCACTTTGCGGACAAGCTTCGCAGGATGGTCCGCGACACTGATGTTGTGCTCGCCGGGACCAGCGCCGGTGCGGCAGGGATGAGCACATCGATGATCGTCCGCGGAGAATCAACATCGCACCCGAAGAAAAACTCGGTGCAGCTGAGCCCCGGGCTAGGGTTTCTCAAAAATATCATAATCGATCAGCATTTCTCGGAACGCGGCCGCATCAGCAGGCTGATCACGGCAGTCTCTTATAATCCTTATAATCTGGGTGTCGGTATTGATGAGAATACAGCTATAATCCTTGATGGTAAAGGAGTACTTGAAGTTTTTGGCAGTGGCTCGGCCACTATAGTTGATGGCTCGCAAATCACTTTTAATGAGATCGCTGAAGTTGATGAAAATGAAGCATTTAGCGTATGCGGTCTGCAGCTTCATGTTTTACGTGATGGATTGGTGTACGATTACCAGGAACGACATCCATTGCAGCCGACTGATGAATTCCTATTGCCAGATCTAGGCTAGGAAATTTACGAATTGCGATTTTCGATTTTCGATAAAAACACATGGAAATCTTAGAGATCAGGACCCTTCGCGGTCCGAATTATTGGAGCGGTTATTGGAAAAAGCTCACCATCATGCGGCTCGATATTGGGGCGTATGAGGAGAAGCCGACTGATAAGATCGACGGGTTCTACGGCCGTATGGTCGAAGTCATGCCTTCGCTGGTTACGCATGGATGCAGTTATCAGGAAGAGGGAGGCTTTTTGCGGCGTGTTGAGGAGGGGACGTGGGCAGGGCACGTGATCGAGCACCTTGCCCTCGAACTGCAAACACTTGCCGGAATGGATACTGGCTATGGGCGGACCCGCGAGACCGATGATAAAGGGGTCTATAACGTTGTTTACAGCTACACAGAGGAGGCCGTGGGGCGTTTTGCGGGCCGAGCCGCTGTCCGGCTTTTCCTGGACCTCGCCGAAAACCGGCCAATTGAGGAGATAACCGAGGCCCTGGCAAAAGACATCCAGGAGATGCGTGAGATACGCGAGGATGTAAGATTTGGCCCTTCGACAGGCTCTCTGGTTGAGGAGGCCGAGGGGCGTGACATCCCGTTTATCCGTCTTAACGACCAGTCGCTTGTTCAATTAGGATACGGCGTTCACCAAAAACGCATTCAGGCAACGACCACCGCTAACACCAATATGATCGCCGTAGATCTGGCGGGCAATAAACACGCCACTAAAACGCTGCTCGGTGATATGGGCGTGCCGGTTCCCAAGGGATACCGGATCCGTGATATTGAGGATCTTGCCGAAACAGTTGAAAAGGTCGGTTTTCCGGTCGTGATCAAGCCGCTTGACGGTAATCACGGTAAAGGCGCGACCGTGGGCATCAGTTCACTCGAAGATGCCGAGACTGCCTTTGAAAAAGCCAAAGAATATTCGCGATACATCATTGTTGAGAAACAGCTTGTCGGTTCTGATTTTAGGGCGTTGGTGGTGAATAACCGGCTTATCGCGGTTGCAGAACGTGTGCCGGCCAATATCGTCGGTGATGGCAAACACACGATCCAAAACCTCATCGACAAGACGAACGAGGACCCGCGCCGCGGCTATGGCCACGAAAATGTGCTGACACAGATCGACATCGATAATCAGACCCTTAGATGTATTCGTCAGGCCGGCTACGATCTCGAATCGGTTTTGAAAAAGGGCGAGATCCTGCATCTCAAGACGACAGCCAACATTTCGACCGGCGGTACAGCCATTGACTGTACCGATGAGGTGCATCCTGAGAACGTGTTTCTGTTTGAACGCATCGCACGTATCATTGGCCTCGATGTCGCCGGCGTCGATGTTATTGCGCCGAATGTGAGCGAGCCGCTTAGCGAGAATGGAGGCGGTATCATCGAGGTTAATGCTGCACCGGGTTTCCGCATGCATCTGGCCCCGAGTGAGGGAATCGCCCGCAACGTCGCTGAGCATGTTATCGATATGCTTTTTCCGCCGGGCAGCGAGGCCCGCATTCCGATAATTTCCATCACGGGGACCAACGGCAAGACAACGACTACGCGTCTGATCGCACATATCCTGAAAAACAGCGGCCGCACTGTCGGTTTTACTACGACGGACGGTACGTATATCGGTAACCAACAGATCGTCCAGGGCGACAATACCGGCCCGGTGTCGGCACAGCTTGTGTTAAAAGACCCGACGGTAGAGGTTGCTGTGCTTGAAACGGCACGCGGCGGCATAATTCGCTCGGGCCTAGGGTTCGACAATTGCGATATTGGCGTTGTGCTAAATGTTGCCGCCGACCATTTGGGGCTTAAGGATGTGAATACGCTCGAGGATCTGGCCCGCGTAAAATCGGTCGTGCCGCGTGCGGTCTCCAGAAAGGGTTTTGCCGTGCTCAATGCCGAGGACAACCTCGTTTACGATATGAAAGACCTCGTCGATGGCAGCGTTGTGCTGTTTTCGATGGACGAGACGAACAAGAATATTCAGCGTCAGGCCCGCCGCAACCGGGTGTCGTGCGTATATGAGAACGGTTATGTCACGATCCTCAAAGGCAAATGGAAGGTAAGGATCGAAAAGGTGCTCAACATCCCTCTCACCTATGGCGGACGGGCCGAGTTTATGATCCAGAACGTGCTCGCGGCAACACTTGCGTGTTTTGTTCACGGCGTATCGCTCGAGGACCTGAGGGTCGGGTTGACGACATTTAACGCCGGAACTGCTCAAACGCCGGGCCGGCTCAATTTTGTTGAAATAGGGGATGTGACGGTCCTGATGGATTATGCACACAACCCCGCTGGGCTTCGGGGGTTGGTCGAATTTATTTCGAAACTTCCTAATAAATACCGAACGGTGGTCATAAACGGTACTGGCGATCGCCGTGATGAGGACATAAGGGAATTTGGCCGTATAGCGGCCGATGCCTTTGACAGGGTCGTGATCAGAACTGGAAATTACCTGAGGGGCCGCGAACCCGAAGAACTGCATACACTCTTGAAGGAAGGTATTGCTCTAAGTGATAACGACCCGCAGGTCCGCGTCATTCCCGAGGGCCGCGATGCTATACACTACGCCATAAAACATGGCCGCAAGGGCGAATTGGTTGTGACCCTTGCCGACAAGGTCCCGGCCGATATTGGCTATGTCCAGGAGTATCGGGATATGGTAAATGCGATAAATGCGGAATAGCCGTTTTCTGAATATAGTAATTTAATACGACATATCTATATGGATCCTTACAAGAACGACGCAATGAATAAGATCTATGATCTTTTATTTTGCGACCAGATCGACCTCTATCGGACAAGTGGCGAACTCAACGATGAATATCCGGGGAAGGTCCTTTTTGATCCTGACGCCGCCGACGCCTCATTGCGATCGATCATTGACGATGAGAGTGTGGAAACCCGTTTCAAATTGATCGCTGCTAATCTGCTGGCGGCTCGCGGTAACCCATATGGCAGCCGGCGTATTTACGGAGTGATCGTCGAGGTAGGCATGGATGAGGGGCTCGATGTGCTGGCTGCTTACGACGATGGCACTGCCCGCTATATTAACTATTCAGAAAAGCTGATCGTTTGGGACACAAAGACGGCTGAGTCGAGTGCTCTGGTTGCTGATCTTTTTTCGGCCGCTCAGTCCGTGGTTGACCAAATAGGGCCTTGGGAAGGCAATAGATTACCGCCGCCGGTTTCAGGTAACGCCCGATTGACATTTCTTGTTTCCGACGGACTTTACTTCGGTGAGGGACCCTTTGAAATGCTTGCCGGCGATCCGATGGGTGGGGCGGTTATTAATAGTGCCGCAAAGCTAATGGGGTTTCTCGTTGAGAACGCCCTCGATCAATCGCCGTAGATCTGAAGTGATACCTCGCCGTCTGCGCTGATAAATCCGCGGTACATACCCTCTGAATTGAACGGCATGACAATATTTCCTGATGTGTCGACGGCTATCAGACCACCTTCACCACCTAAAGTGTTGAGGGCATCGATCGATTCCCGTGCAGCGTCTGCAAGGCTCAAACCTCTGTATTTCATCCTCGCGGCCACGTCAAAAGCGGTCACGCCGCGCATAAAAAACTCGCCATGGCCGGTACAGGACACGGCGCATGTAGTATCGGCATAAGTTCCGGCCCCGATCAAAGCACTGTCGCCGACCCGGCCAAATTTTTTGTTTGTCATACCCCCGGTCGACGTCGCTGCTGCGAGATCGCCGTTCGAATCGCAAGCGACGGCACCGACCGTCCCGATGGGTTTCGAGACCGGCACGTCCCCATTTTGGAGCGCCAGCTCGCCATCTCCGAGGGGCCCGGTGACTCCACCTCTCTCGATATCCCCCCTAAGGGAATGATCCAGCTCAACACGGTCGGCATTACGCGATTCTATCAATTGCCGCCAGCGGTGCTCCGTGAAGAAATACTCATCCGGTTCAGTTTTCACACCCATCTCGATGGCAAACTGGTTCGCCCCTTCGCCTGCGAGCAAGACATGTCCGGTCGTCTCCATGACCAGGCGGGCAAGTTTGATAGGGTTTTTAATGTTTGTCACAAATGTGACCGCCCCGGCGCTCAGATCTCGGCCATTCATGATCGCAGCATCCATCTCAACTTTGCCCTCATGGGTGAATACTGAACCGCGCCCTGCATTGAACAGAGGGAAATCTTCGAGCGTGCTGACAGCCGCATCGACGGCATCAAGTGAGCGTCCGCCCTGAGAGAGGATCTCCCACCCTGCTTTCAAACCGTTCTGAAGCCCAGTTCGATATTCCATCTCAAGTGCGGGCGTCATTTGCGACCTGAGAATAGTTCCGGCACCGCCGTGAATTCCTAATGCGATTTTTGCCATATATAGATATTACCGCAGAATGACAGAGATTTCAGATAGGGCATGGTGACCAATGGTGGTTAAGGCCGACCTTCACGAAAAGGCATCGAGAAAAATATCTTAGCCATTTACAGGAAATGATCCGGGATTCGGAATTTTTATTATTAGGTAAATCTATCTGGGTTTACCGCCTTAACCGAAAAGGCAAGTGTCCGAAAGGGCATACGCAACGCCAGGAACCTTCTTTACAGGAACGTCCGGCTGCCGAAGTGGGGTCTTAATGCATACTAAAATCTTCCTAATATTAGGATTGGTCGCCGCACTCGCGACCGCAACGATAGCTCAAAATCAACTAAGCAAGCAACCGTCCGGGCCAAACGCGACGATCCGTCTCACTAGCCTGGAAGAGGGTTTGGCACGCTATCTCGAAAGCGACGATGAGATCGACAATAGCGGCGCCGTCAGGCCTCGTATCGTCCCGACCAAGGCTTCGGACGTCAAAGCGTCGGTGATCGTAAATACGGCGTCACTGGAACGCACGGCCTTTGAGATGCTCAACCGCAAGAGGGCCGAGAACGGCCTTTCACAACTAGCATGGAGCGACAAACTGGCGGCAACCGCACGTCTCCATTCGCAAAACATGTCTGAATACAACTTTTTCAGCCATCGGGGACTGGACGGAAAGATGGTCAGCGATCGTGCTGACGAAACCGGCGTCGGCAAATGGCGGTCGATCGGCGAAAACATCGCATTCAATCGCGGTTATCAGGACCCCGTCGGCAGGGCAGTGCAGTTATGGATGGACTCGCCCGCCCACAGGCACAACCTTCTTGATCCGAACTGGAAAGAAGCAGCTGTCGGCATAGCCGTCGCGGCTGATGGATCATATTACTTTACGCAGGTATTTCTTCTAAGAAAATAAGAACGTGATTGCGATCTCGTTTACGGACCTCTAAGGCTATCCTTTGAGGTCCGTTTCTGTTTGTATTCACTCAACTGCCCCAAGCATAAATCTTCGAGGCACGCAGCCATATGCTGAAGCTGGCCTGCAAAAGGCCGCTAAGAATTCGGGCAATTCTGATCGCTGCATTTCTATCTGAAATGTTTGGAAAACGACAAATATCCTTTCCTAACGTCAGGAGAAGTGTTGATCTGACAGATAAATCTTTGATCTGTCAGAAAAATGATTTTTCTGACAGTTAAGTGATTTTTCTGACAGATATGGGTTTTATCTGACAGACTCGAAATTTGCCTGACAGATAAGTAGTGTTTCTGACAGATAAATGGATCTTCTGACAGATTTGGAGTTTTTCTGAAAGTCTGGACGGTGCTATTCTGCAAGAGTATCGGCAAATTTCCGGATCGACGCGAGATAAGGCTGGGGGGCTGTGGCAAAAACATTATTGTGACCAGCATTGTCGATCCAAAGAGAGGATTTAGGTTCATTGGCCGCCGCAAACAGAGCTTCCCCGTGATGGAATGGGATCGTCCTGTCATTTCTTCCATGAATGACAAGTACGGGGCAATGAGCGTTTCCGATCTTGTTAATATTCTCGAATTTATCGAAGGGGAAGACACGGAACCTGGTCAATACCCGTGACGCGGACGTAAATGAGCTCTCAAGAATGAGTCCCGCAACCGGTTCGCGTGAGGCAAGGTCAAGTGCAACACCGCCCCCAAGAGAGCGTCCATGGAGTATTATTCGGTCCGGCCTGATATGTCGCGCTTCCGTCAGGTATTTATACGCCGCATCTATATCCCGATACGTATTTTCTTCTGACGGCGTCCCTTCACTCGTGCCGTAACCGCGATAGTCGTAGGCAAGGATCGAGAAACCGTTGTCGTGCAAGCTTTCGAGGTATGGTTCGATGGGACCGATGTCCTCGGCATTTCCGTGGCTAAAGAGGATCGTGAAATCTGCAGAATCGTTTTCATAAAACTTTGCCGAGATCGTTTCACCGTTCGAGGTGCGTAGCTTTAGTATGCCCGGATCGTCATTGTAAGTCGCGGGCGGCGGCCGAAATAGGAGCTTGTTGGGAAAGACCCAAGCGATAATAAATAGCCCGAGGTAGACAAAAATAGGTATTAGCAAGAGGGATCTAAAAACTCTCTTCCAGCTGAATTTGCCTATAGCCATTTTCTTTAATGTGGCGTTCACATTCAGTTAAACGAGTACGCAACTGTTTGGTTCCATAACCAGTTATTGCCCCGCCGGGCTGATTTAATTATTCTATATCGATGCAGCCTGCCTTTACCCTTCCGTCGTTTGCCAAGTTGAACCTGTTGCTCAGGGTGATCGGCAAGCGGGAGGATGGGTTTCACGAGTTGTTTACGATATTTCAGACCGTATCGCTGCAGGACACGATCCGGTTTGCGCACTCTGACAAGTTAGAACTCGGTTGTGATGACCCGGCTATTCCGACCGATGACCGGAATCTAATATTGAGAGCTGCGAACGCACTGAGGGAGTTTGCCGATGTTGAAAAAGGGGCCGACATTTATCTGGAAAAACAGATCCCGTCACCGGGCGGCCTCGGGGGCGGATCATCGAATGCCGCTGTTGCTTTGATCGGGCTTTCGAGGTTATGGGAGCTGGACATTGCGGCCAATGATCTGCAGGCTATCTCCGCACGGCTTGGCTCAGATGTTCCGTTCTTTCTCCATGGAGGAACGGCAATCGGAACAGGACGGGGTGAACTGATCGAACCGATAGATGATATTAGCGAGCAATTCTTGCTGATTGTCGCGTCCTAACGTCCACGTTTCGACCCCCGAGGCGTTTGCTGCGATTGATGCTCCAAACTTGACAAATATTGACTCGAATCGTATTCTTCGAGATTGCTGTTTTGCAGCAGGATCGTTAGATCTGCGACATTCAGTATTGATAAATGAACTTGAAGCGAGCGTCTTCGCCGCAAACCCTGAGATCAGGCGGGTCAAAGAGACTTTGTCGGGCCTGGGTGCAGTAAATGCCGCAATGAGCGGCAGCGGAGCAAGCGTTTTCGCAATATTTGACAAAAAAGAGACACGGCAAGCTGCTGAAAAAGCCCTCGATCACGAATCGACATGGCGAAAGTTTGCCGTATCAACCGTTTCGCGTTCTCAGTATCGCGAAGCACTTCGGTGTTAGGTTGTTTCCGTTAGTTTCTTTAATTCGCATTGGGGCGTAGCCAAGTGGTAAGGCACCGGTCTTTGGATCCGGCATTCGTAGGTTCGAATCCTCCCGCCCCAGCCAATTATGAATCGTAAAACGGGCAACCCAAATTGAGGTAGCCCGTTTTTTTATTGGTTTAATGAGCGTAACAGGAAAGATCAAGGTTTTCTCAGGCAATGCCCATATGGAGCTTGCCGAGGAGATCTGCGGCCATTTGGACTGTGAATTCGGAAAGGCCAGCACGGAGCACTTTTCCGACGGCGAATTTAATTTCCAGATCGGTGAGAACGTACGCGGTTCTGATGTTTTTATTGTTCAGCCGACCTGTCCGCCCAGTGCCCGCAACCTGATGGAACTGTTGATAATGATCGACACATTCGTCAGGGCGTCGGCAGAGCGGGTGACAGCAGTAATACCGTATTTTGGTTATGCAAGGTCTGACAAAAAAGACCGTCCGCGTGTTCCGATCGCCGCAAAGCTTGTCGCGAATCTGCTGACAACAGCTGGCGCTCAACGTATCTTGACGATCGACCTGCACGCTTCACAAATACAGGGTTTTTTCGACATTCCGGTCGACCACCTATACGCAGCCCCGATCGTGGTTGAATATTTCCGTGCAAATCCTATTGAGAATCTGATCGTCGTTGCACCGGACACAGGCGGTGCCGAACGTGCCCGTGCATATGCAAAACGGCTCGACGCCGGCCTGGCACTTTGTGACAAGAGACGCGAACGGGCCAACGAAGCGGACGTAATGAATATTGTCGGCGATGTAGAAGGTAAGAACTGTCTGATCATAGACGACATGTGCGATACGGGCGGCACGATCTGCAAGGTGGCAAAAGCTCTGCACGAAGCCGGTGCCAACGAGATATTTGCATGTTTTACGCACGGTGTGTTTTCGGGCAAAGCGGTAGAGAATATCAGTAATTCACATCTGAAAAAGGTGATCGTTACAAATACGATCCCGATCCATGATAATGGCCGGCCGCTAGTAGAGGGCGGTAAGATCGAGGTTTTGAGCGTCGCAAAGCTGCTGGCTTCTGCGATCAGGTCTATACACGATGAGACGAGCGTCTCGTCACTATTTATTTAGAGTTTGAGAAAAAGTTATGGCAGAAAAATTTGTAATAAAAGCTGTTAAGCGTGAGACACGCGGAAAAAATGAAATGCGTCGTCTGCGTGCCGAGGGTAACATACCGGTCGTTGTTTACGGCGGTGGTTCTGAGAGCGTTGCTGCATCTGCATCCTTAAAGGATCTGGCTGCGATCCTGCGAACGGACACTGGTGTTAATACGGTTTTTTCATTTGATATCGAGGGCGAAGGTGCAAACGATGTCATTTTTCAGGACCGTCAGATCCACCCTGTGCTCGGCCGGCTGATCCACGCCGACCTTCGCAGGTTTGCTAAGGGCGAGAAGATCGAGATGACCGTTCCTATCCATCTTGTCGGGCATGCTGCCGGGCTTCAGGAAGTCGGCGCGGTTTTGACCCAGGCAATGCGTGAGATCAAGGTGTTATGCGAACCCGCAAAAACACCCGACTCGATCGATGTCGATGTCACGGAAATGCAGGCAGGAGATTCGATCCACGTCTCTGATCTTAAGGTCGGCGAGGGTATCGAGATCAGTTTAGCACCGGAAACTGTTGTGGCGTCGATCATTACGGTTCAGGAAGTTGAGCTCGAACCGCAGATCGAGGAAGGTGCAGAGCCTGAAGTGGTTGGCGAAGAATCGGCGGCTGAAGATGGTGACGGTGAAGGCTCGACCGAGGACGAAGCTTAGGCTTTGGTTCGCGTATCGTGAATAACTGGCTGATAGTCGGGCTTGGAAATCCGGGCCCGAAATATACAAAGACGCGGCACAATCTCGGCTTTATGCTTGTAGATCTGCTTGCGGAAAGGTATTCAGCCCAGGTAAAGCGTGAGGAATGCAGGTCGCTGATCGGGCGAACTGAAATTGACAATTCGACGGTGGAGATGGCAAAGCCTCAGACGTTTATGAATCTGAGCGGTGAGGCGGTCGGCTGTCTGCTGGTAAAGCCGGAGCGGTCGCTTGAGCAGTTTGATCGTGATCTCAGACGACCTGGCCTTGCCGTTTGGCACGATCAGGATACGCCCGAAGGGAACGCACGGCGGACATAACGGGCTGCGATCGATCATTGACGTTGTGAAGACTCAGGAATTTATGCGGCTAAGGATCGGCATTCAGCCTGAACATCCGATTAGGGGACGCAAAGCGTTTGTTCTTGAGGATTTTGCAAAGGCGATGCCGAAGACGGTAATTGATGTTTTAGACTAGGTCCGCAGATGCCGTTAAAGGCGATCATATCGGATGGGATTGACGCGGCAATGGCCGAGTTTTAATTAGATTTTGAAGATAGCTTAATTTAAAGGGAATCCTTACTTCATCTCTCGAGGGATGAGGTTGATCGACCAAAAGGAGACAGGAAATAAATGGCAAACAGAACATACGAAGTAATGTACATCGTCAATCCGGACACGGAAGGCGAAAAGATCGAGAAACTAAACGATGCCGTCGGAAAGCTGATAGCGAAAGAGGGCGGCGAGGTCATCCGTATGGATGACATCGGAATCAGGAATCTTGCCTACCCGATCCAGAAAAAGCTGGAAGGGCATTATGTGCTTTTCGAGATCGAAGGGTCCGGACAGGAAATAGCTGAACTCGAACGCCGCATGCGTGTCAACGATATGATCATGCGTTATATAACGGTTCGGGTCGATGAGGACCGAAAGAAAGCGGACAAGGTCCGTGCAAAGCGTGACGCTCGTTCTGAGAAACGCGCAAGATTTCGCCAGACGGCGGAAACGACGGAGGCACCCGCGGAAGCTTAACGGCACGCGTGAAAGGAGTAAGTTATGGCAGAAAATGATTTGGAAATAATGGATGACAGAGGCGGCTTCGGCGTCGGCGAAGACGTTATTGGTGACCGCCCCCGGCGATATCAGCGCCGTCGTGCACGTCAGGTTGTTCCCGATTATCTCGATTGGAAGGATGTCGATCTTTTGAGACAGTTCGTTCCGGAACGCGGCAAGATCATGCCGCGCCGCATCTCGGGAATTTCGGCAAAAGACCAGCGTCGCATCGCAAAGGCGATCAAACGCGCACGCTCGATGGCTATGCTGCCATTCGTCGCAGACTAGGATCAGCATTGGCCCGGCGATCCGGAGATTTTGTTGAAGTACAGGACTCATCGCGGGCCAGATGCACAAGGAGATATATTTATATGGCACATACAACTATTTTATTCCGCGAAGATATCGACAATGTCGGCGGCCGCGGCGAGATCGTCAAGGTAAAGGCTGGTTATGCCCGCAATTACCTGCTGCCCCATGGGTTTGCGACGCTTGCGACCAAAGGCAACATCAAGCAGATCGAACAGGAACGGATCGCTCTTCTAAAGAGGGCTGCAGTTGATCGGGCAACCGCCGAGGCTCAGAGAGACCAGATGGAAAGCCTGACTCTAAACTTCGAGCGAAAGGCCGGCGAGCAGGGAACCCTCTTTGGTTCGGTCACGTCAATGGATGTTACGGAAGCTCTTAACAACAAGGGCTATGAGATCGACCGCCGAAAGGTAATTCTCAAAGACCCGATCAAGGAAACAGGCGAATATACGGTCAACATCAAGCTTTACCGCGACGTGATCCTTACTATTCCTGTCATTGTCACGGCTGAAGGCAGCGATGCAGACGAAAAGCCGGAACGAAAGGCCAAGAAAGACGAAAAGCCAGTAGCCGCAGAGGTTAAAGCTGAGGCTCCGGTCGAAGCTCCGGTGATCGAAGAGGTGGTTGCAGAAGAAATTATTGCAGAAGATGCAATAGTTGAAGAAGTTGCTGCAGAAGAACAGGCAGATACGGACGAAACTACTGGTGACGAAGAAGAATCGGCCTAATTTTTAGGCAGTGTCCGGGGCCGAAAACGCCCCGAACCTTTGAACAAGAAATCGCGTTGGATTCTTTGTAACAGAATTTCAATGGGAGTATTATTAGAGACTGCAAATTCAAATGTGCGGTCTCTTTTTTATCCACAAAACAGCTTTTTCCGCGCTGATTGTTGGCATTCGATTTGTAATTCGGAGTTCTGATCACCTGTAATGGCAAGCGTTTTTCCTGATTCACGACGAGAACAATTTCTAGAAAAACCGCTGCCAAGCAGCGAGGAGAGCGAACGTGTAATTCTGGGTTCGATCCTGCTGGATAATTCGCTTATCGCCCAGGCAGTTGAGCATCTTAAGCCTGAAGACTTTTACTCGCCGCTCAACCGCCGCGTTTTTGCGGCAATGATCGCTCTCTTTGAGAAACAAAAGCAGATAGACCCGATCCTGATCGGCGAAGAACTAAAGAAAGAAGGCTCGCTCGAATCGATCGGCGGTATAACTACGATCACGAACCTTACGTTTGGCTTGCCGCATTTCTCGAATGTCGAGGAATACATAAAGGTCGTCCACGACAAATCAGTCGTCCGCAGCCTGATCCGGACCTGTAACGCGATAACCGGCGAGGCTTTGGCCGAAGAAGACGATGCCGAGATCATCCTGGAGCATGCCGAGCAAGCGATTTTTGCTTTGGCCGAGGCCCGCACGCGGGAAAGCTTTTCCCGAATCGCACCTGTCGCCGAGCGTGTCCTCGCCCGCGTTAAAGATTATGCCGCCGGCGAGGGAACCGGTATCACGGGCCTTTCGACCGGTTTTCGCGAGCTTGATGAAATGACCTCGGGGCTGCAGCGGACAGACCTTGTCATTGTTGCCGGACGCCCGTCGATGGGCAAAACGGCGCTCTGTTTGACGCTGGCGCAAAACGCGGCCCTACATTCAAAGGCTGTTGTCGCTGTTTTCTCGCTGGAAATGTCAAAGGAACAACTCGTCACACGTATGCTGAGCAGCGAAGCCCATATAAACGCTCACCGCTTTCGCACGGGCCATCTGATGACAAATGAATGGGAGCGTCTTGCCGGGGCGATCGGTACTCTTTCAGATGCAAAAATATTTATTGACGACACGCCGGGCATCTCGGCCCTCGAGATACGCGCCAAATCCCGGCGTCTCGCTGCCGAGCAAAAACAGCTCGACTTGATCGTTATCGATTATCTGCAGTTGATGGGAAGCGGCGCCGGCCGGCGAACCGAGAATCGTCAGCAGGAAGTTTCACAGATCTCGCGTGAATTAAAAGGTCTGGCAAAAGAGTTGGACGTTCCCGTGGTCGCCTTGTCACAGCTTTCACGTGCCCCCGAGGCCCGTAACCCGCCCAAACCTCTGATGTCCGACCTCCGCGAGTCCGGCAGTATCGAGCAGGACGCCGATGTGGTCGCATTTATTTACCGCGAAGACTATTACAATGAAACCGAGGAAAATAAGGGCCTCGCCGAACTTGATAGTCGCCAAGCAAAGAAACGGCCCGACGGGCACGGTCAGGCTCGCATTCCTGAAAGAATTTACCAGGTTTGAAAACTATTACGGCGGATAACTCGTTTAATCAGACAGCTTTTTGAAGGAGAATTTATGCCCGAAGATCTGCGATACCCAATAGGCGATTTTGACCGCAACTTTGAGATATCTCCGGCCGCCCGGCAGGAACGTATCCAGGCGATCAGGGAGCTGCCGTCGAAGCTCGCCGCTGCCGTTCAGGGCCTCGACGACCGGCAACTTGATACAGAGTACCGCCCTGGCGGCTGGACTGTGCGTCAAACGGCCCACCACGTCCCGGACAGCCACGCCAATGCGTTGATCAGATTCAAGTGGGCGTTGACCGAGGACTCGCCCGCCATCAAAGCCTACCACCAGGACCGATGGGCCGAACTCGGCGATACGAAACTGCCAGTTGATGTCTCGCTTCGACTCGTTAGTGCCATTCACGAACGCTGGGTCGCTCTGCTCGAGTCGATGACTG
Source organism: Blastocatellia bacterium (assembly GCA_963834975.1). GTDB lineage: Bacteria > Acidobacteriota > Blastocatellia > Pyrinomonadales > Pyrinomonadaceae > OLB17. Next base: position 179,667 of record CAWIDZ010000009.1, on the reverse strand, counting down.
ACGCCGATTTCGGGCGAACATTCATTCATCCTGAAACCGGCGATTGGACGCTTGAAGGCGTCCTGGCCCTATACGCCTGGCACGGTCGTCATCATTCAGCCCATATCACCTCGCTCCGCGAGCGAATGGGTTGGTAGCAGACAGATCCCTCTGATTACCTTCGGATCTTCTAGATGGATCACAGATTTGCCGTATTTTAGGGATCTGTAGGTTTTGTCTTTAGGCTGCCGCGGCCACCACTTTTTCCGCGGCGTCGCGCATGCCTTCGGCGGTGAGGATATTTATTCCTGAATCGCGAAGCACACGGCGGCCTTCCTCGACGTTTGTGCCTTCGAGGCGGGCGACGATGGGGATCGAGATGCCGAGGTTCTTAGCGGCGGCTACAACGCCGTTGGCGACCATGTCACAGCGGACTATGCCGCCGAAGATGTTGATCAGCACAGCTTTGACGTTCTCATCTGCCAGCAAGATCTTAAATGCCTGCTCGACGCGTTCCTGAGATGCACCACCACCGACATCCAGAAAGTTCGCCGGTTCGCCGCCGGCGAGCTTGATTATGTCCATCGTCGCCATTGCCAGCCCGGCGCCGTTGACCATACATCCGATATTGCCGTCGAGCTTGATGTAATTTAGGTCAAACTTTGATGCCTCGATCTCAAGCGGTTCTTCCTCGTTCAGATCGCGGAGTTCGGCATAGTCCTTATGCCGGAACATCGCGTTGTCGTCAAAGTTGAGCTTGGCGTCGAGAGCGATCAGGCGGTTGTCCGATGTCAGCAGGAATGGATTGATCTCGACAAGGGACGCATCGATCTTTTCATAAGCGTCATATAGCGAGAGCATGAATTTTGCCGCCTGATTGATAAGTTCATTTGGAATGCCGAGGCCGAACGCCAATTTGCGGGCCTGGAAACCGCGAAGCCCAACCGCCGGGTCGATGGTCTCCTTTAATATCAGCTCAGGCGTCTCAGCGGCGACTTTCTCAATATCCATCCCGCCGGCGGACGACGCCATAAATACGTTCCGGCCCGTAACGCGGTCCAGAGTGATGCCGAGATAAAATTCTTTATCGATCGGCAGACCTTCCTCGATCAGCAGCGTCTTGACCTCGCGGCCCTCGGGGCCGGTTTGATGTGTTACGAGCTGCATCCCGAGCATCTCGGACGCGATCTCGCGGGCCTCAGCGGGCGATTTGGCAAGCTTAACGCCGCCGCCTTTGCCGCGGCCTCCGGCGTGGATCTGGGCCTTAACGACGACCACATCGGTACCGAGTTCACGGGCCGCCGCCTCGGCTTCATCGGCAGTCCGGGCAACGATACCGCGTGGCACCGGAACGCCAAATTCCTTCAGTATCGCCTTACCTTGATATTCATGGATCTTCATAAGTATTTGATTTAATTGTGAAGTAGAAAAGTTTAGCTGTCGTAACTCTCAAAAGCAAAGGCGGCCATTTGGCCGCCCTTACCTTAAATATCAGACCGATCATTTGTATCCGATTATTGGTTCCCGCGTAATGATCAAACTGGTCCTACTGCGACTTTTCAACCAGATTCAAAAGGGTTCGAACCGCAACCGCGGTCGGGCCCTTGGAATGATGGGCTTTTGCACTGTCTGCCCATGCTGTGCCGGCGATATCGAGATGGGCCCATTTGGCTTTGTCGATAAATTCCTGGATGAATACAGCACCCATGATCGTACCTGCTTTGCCCCGAGGGCCGATGTTTTTGACATCGGCAATGTCGGAGCGGATCATCTTGCTGTAAGCCGGCCCAACCGGCAGCTGCCAAAAGCCTTCGCCGCTGGTTTTGCCGCAAGCGATGATCTCGTCCACAAAATCCTGGTCGTTGCCCATGATGCCGGTATTCAGATCGCCAAGAGCGACGATAACCGCACCCGTAAGTGTAGCCATATCGACAATTCGGGTCGCACCCTGCTTCTCGGCATATGCGACCGCATCTGCCAGGACGAGGCGCCCCTCGGCATCTGTGTTCAGGATCTCGACTGTTTTGCCGTTCATGGCAGTGACAACATCGCTCGGACGCGAAGCGTTGCCGTCGGGCATATTCTCAACCGCAGCAACAACGCCAAGGACCGGAATGCTTGGTTTGAGCAAAGCGATCGCACGCATCGTGCCTATAACCGTTGCACCGCCTGACATGTCGTATTTCATCGCGTCCATGTTCTCGCCCGGCTTGAGCGAAATGCCGCCGGTGTCGAACGTGATGCCCTTGCCGACCAATGCGAGCAATTCACCTTTTTTGGCAGTACTCTTGGCGGGGGTGTATTTCAGGATGATCATCTTGGCAGGCTGCGATGAACCGATCGAGACGCTCATCAGCGAACCCATGCCCATCTTGATCATTTTGGCTTCGTCGAGGATCTCGCATTTCAGCCCGACCTCTTTTGCCATTGCCTGTGCCCGCTTTGCCATTTCGGTCGGCTGCAGGATATTCGGCGGTTCGTTTGCCAGGTCGCGGGTAAAATTCATCGAGTCGCCGATGGCCTGGCCGCGAGCGAGGCCGTTTTTGATGTCGGCAGGTTTTGCACCTTCTATGCAGACGATCAGGCCTGTTACAGCTTTGTCGTTCTTGTCTTTGGTTTTGTATTTGTCGAGTTCGAACTGGCTCGTGACAAACCCCTGTGCCGCATATTGAGCAGTTTCGACCGCACCACTGTCGCAGCGGGGAAGTACGCACAATGTCTTAACATTCAGTTTTCGCAAGCTCCGGGTTGCGGTTCCCGCAAATGCAGCAACGTCCGGTGACTGATATTCAGCTTTGCCGCCGACACCGACCAGCAGCAGCCGGCTTGCCTTTACATTTCCCTTCGCCGTAAAGCGTATGAGGGCCGTCTGGCCTGCGTCACCTTTGAACTCTTCGGCTTTGATAAGCTGGGCTATCAGGCCGCCGGTCAATTTGTCCAGATCTTTAAGCACGCCGCTTGCGGCCTTTTCGTTCTTAAAGACCGCCACGGCCAATGCGTCTGCATTAGCTTCCGAAAATTTTTCGGTAATTCCCTGAAATTTCATTAATACCTCAACAAATATTAGTCTAAATTGAAAAAAGCGCTTTAATATCTATAACTTATCTAAGCGTTTCTTTCAACTCTTGGCGTGTTTCTTTATCTATCGTCTTTCGCATCTCGGTCTCGCGTTTATCGTACAATTTCTTACCCTTGGCAACGCCGACCTCAAATTTTATCCTGCCATTTTTCCAATAGATCCGGGTAATGACGAGCGTCATGCCCTTTTGCGTGGTTTCTTTTTCCAGCTTTTCGATCTCGCGGCGATGCAGCAGCAGCTTTCGTGGGCGTAGCACGTCGTGATTATTGATGTTGCCGTGCGAATAATGAGAAATGTGCGAGCCCAGCAGCCAGACCTCGCCCGCTGTGATGGCGACATATGATTCTTTCAACTGTATGCGGCCCAACATTATGCTCTTTACCTCGGTGCCGAGCAGCGCCGCACCGGCCTCATATTTATCGAGAATATGATATTCATGATAAGCCTGGCGGTTATTGAGAATGTCTTTGTCCTCTGACATAAACCTCTATTCTGCCTTTCGGTACAGCGTTACGCAAAGCGGTTTGACAGACCTGCTCGCCGACACGTAAATTATTAGTACGCTGGGAGATCGTCTAATGGTAGGACTGCAGTCTCTGGATCTGCCTATCGGGGTTCGAATCCCTGTCTCCCAGCCAAATTTCAAATGGACGAATGGCATGAAACGGAAGTGCGTGTCCGATACTCAGATACCGATCAGATGGGCATCGCTCATAATGCTAACTATCTGATATGGTTTGAGATAGGCCGGGGCGAAACTTGCCGTGCCAAAGGCTTCTCCTACAAGTCAATGGAAGACGAGGAAGGTGCCCTTATGGTTGTTGCGGAATCATATTGCCGTTACATTTCTCCCGCATATTACGACGACACTTTAACTATCCGCACAAAGGTCGGCGAAGTTCGCAGCCGCAGCGTAAGATTCTTCTACGAGGTCATCCGCAATAGTGATTCTAATTTGATCGCCGAAGGGGAAACGCTCCATTTGGTGACAGATAGGAATAAAAAGGTGCGAACCATGCCCGAGATCTACCGAAACCGTCTGCTCGAAAGTCTCGAACAAGCCTTCCCAGCCGACCATGCGCCTAGCTAGTTTCGGAAAATGTGAGTTTTACCAATGCCCGGATCAGGAAAAGCAGAAATTATTTTTATCACCGCGATGATGATCCTCATCTTCGTTATTTGCGCAGTTGCCGTCTATTTCTTCTTTACGACATACAAGAAGGAAATGAGTGAAAGGGCCCAGAGGGAAGAGGCGAAAAAAGCAAAGCTCGCCAGTAAGCAGAGTTCTGACGACCTACCGCAGTAATGCCGCATCCAAAGATACTGAACAGTAAAACGGCCGCTCTCGTCGTTATCGACATCCAGGAAGCTTTTCGAAATGTGATCCCTGATTTTGGCGTTGTTGCATCACGAGCGGCGACTGCGGTCCGCGGCTTTCAGATACTGAATGTTCCGGTGATAGTCACTGAGCAATACCCTAAAGGGCTGGGGCGGACCGCCGATGAAATACGTTCGGTCCTCGCCGAAAATAGCCGCGTGTTCGAAAAGTCGGCGTTTAGTTCGTGCGGCGCCGGCGGTTTTGCCGAATACCTCGACGAACTGGGCGTAAGCCAGATCGTCATCTGCGGCCTGGAAACCCACGTCTGCGTCAATCAAACCGCCCACGACATGCTCGAACGAGGATATGACGTTCACCTTTTGATCGATTGTGTTTGCTCACGTTTCGAGATCAACAAACAAGCGGGCCTGGCAAAGATGCAATCGAGCGGCGTCCTACCCTCATCGATCGAAATGGCGCTGTTTGAACTTATGAGTGATTCAAAGCACACGAACTTTAAAGAGATCCAACAGCTCATCAAATAGCTCAGGTTACATCGGATCGGATTTCCCCCTTTTCATTTCCAAAAACGGTCAGCGGCCCGCTCTGTTTCCTGTCTCATTAATTTCGTTTCCGGCAGACGATCCAGACCGTCTAAGAAACCCTTAAAACAATATTAAAACTCTTAAAATGGCAGAACACGCCAAATACTGACAGAATATGCGAAATATTGTCAGTATCTGCAAAATATTGCGAGTATATTGGAAATATTGTCAGTATTTTAAAAATATTGACAGTATATGAGAAATACTGTCAGTTTTTACAAAATACTGCGAGTATTTTCCGAAAACTCGCAGAATATTGCCTATATTGCTGTTTTAACTGTACAAATTATTGATTGTGATGTATGTGGGAAGTGTGTAAACCTAATGAATAGAATAAGTTAAACAGAGACTGCCCTTCGATCAGCGTCTTCGGCTACTTAAGCACCGTCAATATCTCGTTGTCTACACCCAAGCGTGACTCCTAACTCTTTGCAGAACAATCAGGTAACGTATCAGACGAGCCATTTGCTAAACTTCTCCTCTACCTGATCCTGCGTCAGGCCGCCGTCGCGTTCAACCGACTCAAGCCCCTTTCGAACCTTGTCAATAACATACAAATGATATTGCAGATCCTCGATCGTGCTGTCATCCGGCAGGCGATCCAGCAATGAGGTAACTTCGTCTCTTATTGCACGTTTCATTGATGGGCCTCATCTATTGAAACTAGGCATTCGACGCCGGCTGTTTCTAACGCCTCGTCAAGATCGAATTCGGTACCGGCATTTTCTGCTGCATACGCCAAGATCTGGGCTTCGCCGATCTTTTCCGGCGAAACAGTGTTGATTTTCTCAAACTGACTGTCCTCAGTGATCATAGGTTCAAAATATCAGATTTTCTACCGATTCCCAACGTATCCGCACCGACCGCTAGATCATGGCTGGGCCGATGTGTTTCTCGAGCATTTCCCGGAAGCGTCCGTCAGTATCATCTGAGGTAAGTACCCTCCTTGGCAACACGGTCAAATTTCGTTTTCCGTGATACATAATGTAGAAGTCAGGGTCGCTTAGCCATGATTCGTATAAGGACCATTGCAATGTTGCGTCGACTCCGTCAGTTTTGAATCCAATGCCATCATCGGAAAAAACCAGGCGATATTCGTTCTTCAATTTTGGTTGAGAGTTGTAGATCATGCCCGGCAGCAAGAACCTTGCATAAGCCTCCATCGCGAGAAGAAGCAAACCTGAGATAAGTAACACCCAGGCGAACCACCCAAGACCGAAGCTAATGCAGACCAGCCCAAAACCAATTGCGGCGATCCCGGCGATCACATCACGCCGCATTTTCAGAACCGTCTTGAAGTGACGCTGCATGGCGAGTAGATATTCGTCACGCGTATATGTGAAAGTGATCTCAAGAGGAACGTCCATAGTTTTTCACAAACCCATTTATCGAACTGCCGGCAGTGGTTCAATGGATTCGAGTTTTAAGCTTGATGACCACATATGTCGATATGCCGGCAATGATGGCTAAAACTGCGCTTGCCCAAAATGACAATGTCCAGATGGCGCCTGCCACCATCGCACCCCCGTCACATACGTCGCCCGGGTCACAATTTTGCCCTGCCATCGCCCTTCCCATCACCACTAACCCAAGGATGATCCCCGCAACGCTACCGCCCAAGAAAATCACAAGGGAAAGAATAATACTAAAAAGAATAGGTCTTTTAAGAATGAAGTTTTTCATGGGCCGGCCAGCCCCCATTTATCGATTTGCCGGCGGTGGCGGAGGATGTGGACGATGGCGTGTTCGAGGAGTTGTTCGAGATCATATGTCGGCCCCCAGCGGACGGTCATTGAGACGGCCGTGATCTCGTCTTCGGACATCTCCCACTTGCCGTCCAGGGTCGCCACGGTGTAGGCGAGCATTGCATCAAACGCCTGCAGCGACTCCTCATGCTCAAGGAGGCGCCTCTGCGGCGAGCTTTCCGTCATGGAAAATGCCCGGCGAATGTAATTGGCGTAACCGTAACCGGCCGCGACAACATGAGACATTATCGTCTGCGGTGAACGACAGCTTTCATCAGCCGTTTCCGCATCCATGATCCGCGTATATTGCTCCTCGGCCAGCCCGGCGATCCGCGACCGAAACTCCGCCGCCGCCCGCTCATACTCATCCATCATCGCCCCAACCGCGCCCCTGCGATATGTTTTGTTCATATCCTCACTCCAGGAAAGGATTTTATTATCTTACGGCGGGTGATGTAAAGATGGGTTTATTGTGAATTTTTCGACGACTTTTATAACTTTGGTGACGGATACTGCTCAACATAATTTTGCAGTTCTTTCTTATATGGCTTCCAATATGGTTCGTAGTCTGTTTCCACTTTTGTCAGTTCACTTATCTGCCAAGTCAGGATTTTTTGAAATTGCTCCTCAAGGACATCAGCTAAATTCATAAATTCCTGCTCTACGGTTTCTTCAGTCCGGAGAAATCTCGCAAACTTCTCGAAGTCGTCAATCCACCAGTGAGTATAGATCTTTATCGTCTCATCAGATTCTCGCATCACGTCAATTGAGCCAATACCACCATTTGGATGTCTGAAACCAAACATCCAGCAATGTGATCCGTGATAGTAACGCTCAGTCATCAAATTATGCCTTGACGCAAATTCATTTAGCATATCCGCGATCTGGGCAAAAAAAGCTGTAATGTTTTCCGGTACGCTCTCTTCGAATTCTGGAATTCCATTTGGCATAAAAGATCGAGAGCTCCGAACGACCGCCAAAAAATGGTGATCATCTGACAACTCGTGAATAACTTACTATTCCCCTATTGATGGTTACCTTTACCGTTCCGGTTAGTTCTTGTTTTTCGCCTGAAAGTTCAATGGTTATTTTCCCGATGGCGAGTATCTCTTTAGTTTCGTTATTGAATCTGATTTCATCGGCCTCGACACTAAATAGATCATAAGTAAACGTAACCCCGTCCCGTCCGTCCCAGGGCGATAAGCCGTAATCCTTATAGGTTATATTTGATCGCGATTCTTCTTTTCTCGCAAATCTTATCATTCCGCAGTCCAAACCATCGGCACCGGATACTGGAACCGGCAAATATTCGTATGGAAAGTAATCTATTTGGGGATGATCCGAAGGGTGATCCTTAGTAGCTCCGGGTGCGCCAGAAAGTACCAAATACTTAACATACATTTTGAAGTTTAGGATATTGATCGAATCGGCCTCAACCCGAATCGGAGAATGCTGTGTTGTGATAAATCCCAAATCAGAATCCACTTTAATATCGTAAACGCCCGGCGGTAATTGCAGAGCATATTCACCTCTTTCGTTTGTGTCGACGGTGATCGCCTGATATGACTTATCTTTCCCGGTCACGGTTATCACGGCCCGAGGGATCACGGCATTGTTAGGATCAGTTACGACTCCTTTAAGCAATGCAGATCGAGGCGATTCTTGCGAGAATGCCAATGCACTCATCAAGAGCATTAGTTGAATCGCAACGAGTAGGCGGAATAATTTCATGAGTTGCAATCGTTGTGCAAAGAAGATACCCAGACTTGAACTGTATCAAATGCTTCTTAGATTCACCCGCAATGGATTACGTTCATGTTTACCTAGAGAGTGGGCCCTAAGGCGTTGGGCGGTGTCAGCGTTATTTCTTCGCTTGTATTTCATGTCCGAACGAAACTCCCCTTCCTGCTGAACCACCGAGAGCATGCTACCAAACCACCTTTACCATCGCCTTTCGGTCGTCCCATTCAACTGAAGGAAAATAGACAGAACTTGGCGTAACAACCATTTGAGGACAGCCTTTCTTTTCGCAGGTTGGACTGTTGCTGGGGACCTGCTCACCTTTGATTACCGCTTTATCCTCAGTCGAACGCCAGGCCAAATTACCGTCCATCGTAAGCAACGTTCCCTGATATGCAACCTCTGCCTTGTTCTCCTTTAGGAAGATTAGATAAGTCCATGGAATCAGAATCCGGTGGATGGATGCGGTTCCTCTAACGCGACGAAAAGCTGATTCCCATCATCCGATCGAAAAACACTAGCCTTCTTTCCCGGCTTTCCGCGTAGGTGAGTTTCGCATTCTTTAATCTTGTCCATGTATGTTTCGTAATTGGCTGATAGTTAGCTGGAATCTCGAAAAGACTTTCCGTTACCTCCAGAGAAATGTTGCTAAGCTGCTGCGTCGATTTCTTGGCTGGAGTAATGACTTCAATTGCAATGACCAAATATCTCAAATCCTTAGCGGCGTAAGATAAAAGATCTGTCAGGCTTTCCCCTTAAGTTTCGCTTCGATCTTGAAACAAGGATAGACCGTTGACAATTTGACTGTCGAGTAGCTGATAGTCAACATCCTTCCGCAAAACCAGATTCTCTAATTCGATCGTCTGTCCAGTTCCAAGGCTTAGCTCTCGTCGACGAAAACTAGTTTGATCGAACGTCTGTGTTTGAATCATCTAGGCGGTATATCTGATTTCCATCCAGATATAGACTTTCACGAATCCGGTATCTTCGAATCTCCGCGAACCCTTCTTAGCCACGTGATTCTCCGCGCTGAAGCCATCCGAACCCTTCCCAGTAAAAGAAAGACTCATCTGCCACATAGTCTGGTTGTTCCGTTAGAATTTTTCGAATATCGAGTTTCAGATCGGCGTCGGATGGAGGAGGTTACGAGCTCTTCGGGTACACGAGTCTCCTCGGGTCGTGGTTTCGTAGGGGACTGCGAGTCGCCTGTCAACATCAATGCTGAGACAATCAGAACTGCGGGGACAATTTTTGAGAGAATTCATCATTAGTTTTGATGCTCGCCCGAACATAAACGATTGCTTCATGGAGTGGATGGTATCACAAGCCGATGCAGCGGAAATGTAGCACTAACCGATTGACTTGGCCAAATTCGGCGCCTCGCCCCGTTCATAGGTTCTTTGACCGGGAAGCCTCTAAGCCTTACCATTGAGATTACGCCAACACTCAATGGATATCTTAAAATCTCTTAATCCCCCTCAGGTCGAGGCTGTCAAAACTACCGAAGGGCCGCTGCTGATCCTTGCAGGTGCCGGTTCGGGCAAGACCCGTGTCATCACCGTGCGGATCGCTTATCTCATTACCGAAAAACAAGTTCCGCCGCACAATATTCTGGCGGTTACCTTTACAAACAAGGCAGCCGGCGAGATGAGGGCCCGGGTCGAAGACCTCTTAAAAGGCGAGCGTTTGAATTCGGCACCTCTGATCTCGACCTTTCACAGTCTGTGTGTACGCATTCTGCGGCAGGATATCGACAAACTTGACGAGGGATATAAGAAATCGTTCACGATCTATGACACCGACGATTCGCTCAAGGTCATTAAAGTCTGTTTGAAAGAACTCGGGATCGACGATAAACAGATACCGCCGCGAAAGGTGCGAAATGTCATAAGTTCCGCCAAAAACCGGGGCGAGGACGCGGAAATGTTCGCGTCAAAGGTCGACCAGGGCGACGAGAAGAAGGCGGCGACGGCAAAGGTCTTCAAGATGTACGACGAGCGGCTGAACACCGCCAATGCTCTCGATTTTGACGATCTGCTGATCAAGACCGTAAAGCTGCTGAGAAAGTCGCCCGAGACCCGCGAAAAGTATAACGAGCGATACAAATATATCCTCGTCGACGAATATCAGGACACAAACGCGCTGCAGTTCGCGTTGATCAGCTTCTTGACCGAGAAGCAGCAGAACATCTGCGTAGTTGGTGATGACGCTCAGAGCATCTATGGATTTAGGCAGGCAGATATTAGGAATATTTTGGAGTTTGAGCAGCATTTCCCGTCGGCAAAGGTCATTTTGCTCGAACAGAATTACCGCTCTACGCAAACGATCCTCGATGTTGCTCACGCGATAATCGAGAACAATATTCACCAAAAAAAGAAAAAGCTCTGGACGGCGAACAAAGATGGTGACCGGATCTCTTATTATCAGGCGTACGACGCGGACGGCGAGGCACGTTTTGTCGCGGGCAAGATCGAGGAGCATCAGCGGCGTGACCCGGGCAGCCGCATTGCCGTGCTCTACCGGACAAACTCGCAGTCGCGTTTGTTTGAGGAATCGCTGCGGCGAATGAGGATCGAATACAACATCGTCGGCGGATTTTCGTTTTATGAGCGGGCCGAGGTCAAGGACATCATCGCTTACCTAAAGCTCGCGTTGAATCCGTTTGACGACATTGCGTTGCTGCGAGTTATTAACGCCCCGGCACGCGGCTTGGGCAAAACGAGCCTTGACGAATTGCAGCGGCAGGCCCGCGTTACCGGTTCTTCGCTATGGATGGCGATGGCGTCAATAACCGATCCCGCATTTGGACAAGAGGTTTTCCTGACCCCGCGGGCAAAAGACGCAATGCGAGGGTTCCGGAAGATAATTGAAGCTCTGATCACAAAGATCAAAGAATCGGCAGAGAACGGTAAAGCCGTTTCAGACGTGGTCATCGCGGCGATCGAGGACACGGGCTATGCAAATGCTTTGCGGGCTGAGAACACCGACGAGTCCGCCGCCCGTCTCGAAAATCTTGAGGAATTGGTAAACGCCGCAGTAGATTATGACAAACAGGAAGAGAACGGCCTGCGCGATTTTATCGACCATGCAGCGTTGACCTCGGACACGGACAAATACGACAGGACCGCGGGCGTTACGCTGATGACGGTGCATTCCGCCAAGGGGCTGGAGTTTCCGACAGTTTTTCTGGTTGGGCTCGAGGACGGGATATTTCCGCATTCGCGTTCGATCAATGACCCAAAAGAACTTGAGGAAGAGCGGCGGCTCGCCTACGTTGCTATCACGCGAGCTGAAAAGGTCCTGTATGTCACACATTCAATGAGGCGGCGTGTTTATGGCGAGGACATCGCCGCTGAACCGTCACAGTTTCTTGAACGAGATGCCGCTCGAGCTGATCGATGACCTTTCAAACAGCGCCTCATGGCTCTCATACGCCCGCAGCACGACGGCAATGTCAGCCAAGGCAACAGTGAGTGCCCTGAGAGGTGAAAGCAAGCCAGTGAAGCCGCGCAGCGTCTATGAGGGCAAAACCTATAACAGCTCAGAGGCCATCGCGGAATTCTTTCAGAAAAAGAAACTTGGCTCTGCGGCACCCGAAAAATCGGCCGAAAAGCCAAAGACCGGGTTCGACAAACTCCGTGCGATCGCAACACCGCCCTCTCAAAAACAGGACACAGGAATGCTCGCAGCGGGTGCCTATGTTAGACACGAAAAGTATGGCCGCGGCCTTGTCCTTAGACGCGAAGGTTCAGGTGATAACGTAAAACTGACCGTCAGTTTCCCGGGTTATGGCCAGAAAAAACTGATCGAACGTTATGCGAACCTACAAAAAGACTGATAGCCTTATGTGCATCGGCTTTACCTTTCACGGGCCACAGAGGATGTTATGAAAAATGTATATACAGCTACGATCGGCCTAATTCTGCTTACGGTTGCTGTGCTCGGATGCAGTGCAGTCAATCCTTTTAAGGAAAAATCAGACGGCGATGATAAAAAGACCGACAAGACCGTAGCGGACAAAACCATCGACACTGCCATTGATGGCGAGCGGATCGGAATTCCTGAATGCGATGCCATCATTGATGATCTTGCGGGTGAGACGGTGGGTAAGGACGAGGGCTATATCGTTAAGGCCTTCAGGTCATATTACGTAAGCAAGATCCGCGAGGCTATAAAGAAGAGCGTCGAGGAAAACAAGAACGATCCGGCAAAACTTGCCGTTGAGTGTAAGAAGATCAAAACTGAGCTAGATAAATTCAAAGCCCAGGAAGAAGAAAAGAAAAAATGATCCGGTGCTGCGGGCGCCTGATTAGCTAGTTTGTCTCCTCGCTGATCAGTTTCGATGTCCATTCGCTGTTCGGATAACGTTTCTTCAGGTGGTTTGCCATTTGGTCCCTTAACTCTTCGTTGTTTCCACAGCCGTATTTTGTCCAGCCGGTAGCCTCTATGACTATGTAGAGAGCCTCGGGCACGCGACGGTCGGCCGGATATTTCCGGGCCCAATCCAGGACCTTTTCAGCCAGGAATTTAGGAGCGTCTCCGATATCCCGAAGCCGCTTTCGCTCGCTCTGCGCAGTCCGGCTTTGGGCGACGGTAAGAAATGAGGGAAGGGGCGGTAACTGCCTCGGCACCTCTTTAGCAAGTGTCTCATCGTAGTCAGTGTCATACGGAGCACACCACCAGTCATTAGCATCCCATTGTTCCTGGGTGTTGTCTGTCTTACCCATCCCGTCCTCAATATAGGGACTGAGTATCGGATTTTTCAATACAAAGTAAAGCACAGCGTGGTCCTGGGCGGCCTGGGTCCGTGCTGACAATATCGGTTCCAGTTGAGGAGCCATTTCCGGACGGTATTTGGCCAGATCGGGTGAGATCTTTAGCAAAGTGGCCATGTCGTCGACCAGGTATGCCCGCGTCCAGATCGCGATCGCAAAACGTTCGCGAAGGTAATCAGGAAGGGCAGCCGACCTCTCGACCTCAATTAACATCGCCGTCGGAAAGTGCTGGTTAAGGACGTCGATCGTATCGTCATCGAACATCATCCGCCCCTGCCACATCAATTCCTCTTTATATCTGTCCTCGACCTCGCGGTCGTAAGCTTCACGCCCGTCCTTGTTGTATTCGGGATCGTAATACTTCTTTTGCTCGGCGATAAATTCCTCGATGGTCCCGACATCGCCGTCGAAATCAAACGCATAGGGTTTACGGAGCGAATAGGTCAGGAAATCATCCAGCGTTTCGGCGAGTCTCAATCGCAGCCCCATAAACGAATTCCTCGCTGAGATCGGCAGCCTGTCGCCCTGATCGAGCATACTATCGATCAACTTGCGGGCGTCAGCCGATCTGCCCGTTTCGAGCAGGATACGGGCAGTGTGATAGGCAATAGTCGGATAGGCGGGCGATGTACGGTTCGCCCGGTCAGCGGCCTCGATAAGTCGGTCGAGGCCTGTCGCGCTTTTCTCTGCCTTCGAGAGGGCAGTCATCAGCCAAAGGTCTGAGCCTGTCGATTTGAATTGTGATAAGAGAGTACAGATAGGCCTCAGCGCCTTTCATCTGATAGATAAACAGCCAGCTAGTAACTTCATCCTGCCGCAGGAAATCAGGCATGAGGGACGGCGTCATTCTCTCCTCACCCCAGTATCCGCCCTCATATATAGATGGGCTTCCGCTTGAAAAACGACCTACATAGGCACTTTTACGAAGGTTACGGACCTGATCCTTTTGCGTATCAGTCAGCGGCTGTCCAACTACCTTTTCCGCTTCGGCGAGCGCCTCGTCATCGGTAGCATCATTTTTTACATAGATCTTCCAGCTATTTGAATAATCAGCTGTGTAGAGAGTGATCAAAAGCAAGCCATCGTCCGTTTCCCTGGGGTCAGAGTCAGTATTCGAAATATTGGCGACCGCATTAGCAGCCGTATTTGCAACCGCGTTCGAATCCGTGTCCTTCGGCTTTTCGGCCTCTTTTCGTTTTGCTTCGGCGGTAAGGACCTCGTTCTCGAACTTGTCGAGCAGCCAATTGTAGTCGATCAGATCCTGGCGAAAATTCTCGTTTCCACCATAAAAGGTTAAAAGCCTGGCCAGTTCGCTGACCCGTTCTTTCGGATGCCGCCGATATTTGATCAGCCCCATCAGGCCCTCAGATGATCTCGAAAACTTGCCGCTGCGGTTAACAAATCTCTGCAATTGGGCCTCAGCTTCGTCGTAGAACTGCGCGGTTTTTTCGTCTGATTTTGAGAGGCTGGCCTGCCGGATCAGGGTCCGGGCGACAAGATAATCGGCAGTTTCTTGCCATGGCGAATCCGGATCTTGGGCTATTTCGGCAAAATGCCTTTTGGCCGCATCGTAATCCAGTGAGTAAAATTCGGCGGCGGCACGCTGATAGGCACGGTCTTTCTGTAGCCATTCCGGGGCCCCCGGTGTCACATCGTCCGGCGTCTGTTTGCCGCTCGCACAATTCTGAAATACCTGGTCCTGAGCGTGAACCCAATTGAGAACGTTAGGATCGCTCGGGCCGTGTGAAGAAGTTCGGTCGGATAGCGTTTCTGCTGCTGTTTCGAAAGAGCTCTTTGTGCAATTTGGAAAAAAATCATATCCGCCGTAGGCCCGTTCGGCATAAATATCAGGGGTCTTATCCTCTTTGCCGACAATGTCCTTTCGTTTCTCGACCCACGTCTTTACAACCTCATCGACACTGTCATCCCGAAAATCTTTGTTATCGATCTCAGCCTTCCAAACCTCAACGACCGCTTGCTGCTCAGCCGGACTTAGGCCGCCGCCGGCAATATAGCGATAGGCCGCAAAGAGTACCGAGCGGCGGAATGTCGGCTTGATTATCCCGAGTTCACCCGCGGCATAATCTGCATAAGGATTTTCAGGTGCTGAGGTCGTATCGAACAAAGGAGAGATATAGCCCGGCCCACAGGGAAGGGCACTGGACAGAAATGCAAGCACCAAAATGATCGATACGATGATGCGGGACATGGCTTTCATAATGAATTTATTTTGAACCGGAACTGCCTCAAATATACTCCAAATCAAGAACGATATAAAGCGGCTTACATGCAGCAAAAAAGCTCCTTACCCTCGGGTAAGAAGCTTTTCTATCTATGAAAATAATAAGCTGATCGCTAAACGCTCATTATCTCGTGTTCTTTGTTTTTTGCCAGTTCGTCGATGCGTGCGACGATATTGTTGGTCAACTTTTGCACTTCGTCGAGCCCGCTGCGTTCATCATCTTCTGAGATCTCTTTATCCTTCAACTGCTTTTTGAGCAGGTCATTTGAGTGGTGCCTAACGTTGCGAACCGCGATCCTGTGTTCCTCAGCGATCTCGTAGACTTGCTTAGCAAGCTGTTTGCGGCGTTCCTCATTAAGGGCCGGAACCGGCAGGCGTATGAGCTTGCCGTCGTTCGAGGGGTTCAAACCCAGATTTGCTGCAATGATCGCCTTTTCCACCGCTCCGAGCTGCGTTGCGTCCCACGGCTGGACAGTGAGCAGCTGCGGTTCAGGAACAGCGACCGAGGCCATCTGTGTCAAAGGTGTTGGGGTACCGTAATAATCGACCGAGATCATATCCAACAATCCGACGGTCGCACGGCCGGTTCGGATATTCGAAAGCTTTCGCTTAAAATCCTCAACGACCTGATCCATTTTTGGCCCCGTTTCTTTTACTACGTCTTGTACGCTCATAATTAATTGGAAACCAGCGTGCCGATCGAGAGATCGCCGCATACGGCTTTAACTATATTTTCAGATTCCCGCATGTTAAAGACCATGATCGGCAGATCATTGTCCATGCAGAGCGATATCGCCGAAGCGTCCATCACCTTTAACTGCTTTTCGAGAACGCTCTGATATGTAATTTTATCGAATTTTGTCGCATCAGGCACCTTTACAGGGTCTGCTGAATATATGCCGTCAACCTTTGTGCCCTTTAGGATCACCTCGGCCTCGATCTCAAGTGCCCGCAGGGCCGCTGCCGAATCGGTTGTAAAATAAGGGTTGCCGGTACCTGCGGCAAAGATCACGACACGCTTTTTCTCAAGGTGCCTGACCGCCCGCCGACGGATGAACGGTTCTGCCAACTGCGGGATATCTATAGCCGACATCACGCGGGTATAAACGTCAACCTGTTCCAGAGCGTCCTGCAGCACGACGGCATTCATAACGGTTGCGAGCATTCCGATATAATCGGCAGCTGCCCGGTCCATGTTGCCGGCTGACTCAGAAACGCCGCGAAAGATATTGCCGCCGCCGACAACGATCGCAACCTCAACGCCGAGATCGTGAACCGACTTTAACTCTTTTGCAACGGCTATAGCTACCTTTGTATCAATGCCGTAATTCTGCGAGCCCATCAGGGCCTCGCCAGAGAGCTTTAGCAAAACGCGTTTGAAAGCAGGTTCCATATCAGTTGTCAGTTGCCAGTGGTCAGTTGTCAGTGGAATACGATCAGTTTACATCCAACAGTGGCTGGAGCGGTTCAATTCTTTAACTGAACACCGTCAACTGACTACTGACAACTGCTCTAACCTACCATCGATGCGACTTCGGCGGCGAAATCGTCCGACTTTTTCGCGATGCCTTCGCCCATTTTATAACGGGTGTATCGGCGGATCGTGATGTTCTCTTTGATCGAGCCTATCTTTTCAGCGACGAGTTCGCCGACGGTCTTCGACGGATCTTTAACGAATGGCTGATCGACGAGAACGTTCTCCTCGTAAAACTTGTTCAGGCGTCCGGCGATGATCTTTTCGAGCACCTCGGCGGGTTTGCCGGCATTCTTTGGATCGTTCTTGAGCTGCTCCATCAGGATCTCGCGCTCCTTGTCGAGATCGGCTGCTGGAACTTCTTCGCGGTCGAGGTATTTAGGGTCGGTTGCCGCGATGTGCATTGCAACGTCCTTTACCAGCTGCTGAAACTCATCGCCGCGTGATACAAAATCGCTTTCACAATTGATCTCAACCATCACGCCGACCTTTCCGCCCATGTGGATGTACGAACCAACGGCGCCTTCGGCCGTTACGCGTCCGGCTTTTTTGCCGGCGTCGGCCATACCTTTTTTACGAAGGATGTCCATCGCGGCCGATTCGTCGCCGTTTGCTTCGACAAGGGCGTTCTTGCAATCGATCATGCCCGCGCCCGATTTTTCCCGCAGTGATTTAACTGCACTTGCTGTAACTTCTGCCATAACTTACTCCAATATTTACTAAATAAAACCTATTGCTTATGAAAAAGCGTAGCCTGTTGCCGGTTTACGGAAAAGGGCCACGCTTTCAAAAAATAAAAAATGTTGACTAGCTTGCTGCCGCTTCGTTGCTCTCTTCCGTTTTGTCTTCGGTTGTCTCGGCCGACTCTTCAACCGCATCCGCTTCCTTAGCCTCGGCAGCTGCCGGTTCTGCGGCTTCGGCTGTTTCGGCTTCTTTTTCTTGAGCGGCTTCCGGTTTCTCAGCAGCTTCCGGCACAGCGTCGGCTTCTGCGGACGGTTCGATCTCAGCGAGATCTTCGTCGTCGTCCAGGACCTCATCGACGTCAGGCGATTCGATCTCGGCGACGTCATCCTCGGTGAGGAATTCCTTCGGGATGGCTATTGTCGATTCAACGACCGGTGTTTCTGCCGCTTCTTCACCAGTCTCTTCGGCCTCAACATCCGCAGTATGCCCTTCGGTTCCAACCTGTCGTCCCTCGATGACCGCATCGGCGATGCGCGACGCAAACAAGCGGATCGCACGCAGAGCGTCGTCATTACCCGGGATAACCAGGTCGATGCCCTCGGGCGAACAGTTTGTATCGACGACAGCGACGATCGGGATATTGAGCCTGTTGGCTTCCTTGATAGCGATATCTTCTTTGCGAACGTCGATGACGAACATCATGTCCGGCATGCCGTTCATGTTCTTGATGCCGGCGAGATTCTTCATCAGGCCTTCGTGTTCGCGGTCGAGTTTGAGACGCTCTTTTTTGGTCAGCATCTCAAAGCGGCCGTCCTCACGCATCGCTTCGATATCCTTTAGCTTTTGGATCGATTTCTGAACCGTCTGATAGTTTGTCAGCAGGCCGCCAAACCAGCGGTTGTTTACGTAAAAACCGCCGCAGCGTTCGGCTTCCTCTTTGATAGCGTCCTGTGCCTGGCGTTTGGTGCCGACGAACAGGACCTTTTGATTGGGACGCTCGGTGAGCGACTCGGTGACGTAATTCAATGCGTCACGAAAGAGCTTCTGCGTTTTCTGCAGATCTATAATATAAATGCCGTTGCGTTCCCCAAAGATGTACTCTTTCATCTTCAGGATTCCAACGGCGAACCTGGTGACCAAAGTGAACTCCTGCTTCAAGGAGTTCTTTCATCGTAACTGTAGCCAAAACTTTTTATCTCCTGACCTATTGGTTTATGTACTCGCGGCGATCGATATCAACCAAGGACCGCCGCAATGGATTGGTAAGAGAACGCCTGAAGGCGTTACTCATACAAAATTAACGTTTCGAGAACTGGAATCTCGCACGGGCACCTTTCTGCCCGTATTTCTTACGTTCTTTCTGACGCGGGTCGCGTGTAATGAGGCCCGCTTTTTTCAATGTCGGACGCAGGTCCGAATTAAATTCCATCAATGCACGGGTAATGCCGTGACGAACCGCACCGGCCTGTCCGGCTGTTCCGCCGCCGTCGACATTTACAAGAATGTCGAACTGCTCGACCGTCTCGGTCAGGCGAAGCGGCTGACGAATGATCATCTGCAATGCTTCGTTAGGGAAGTATGTATCAAATTCCCGTTTGTTGACCGTGATCTTGCCGCTGCCCGGGCGAAGGTAAACACGTGCTGTCGAGGTTTTTCTGCGGCCCGTGCCGTAATACTGAATGTCTGCCATATCGTTTATTCGTTAGAAGCTTAGAGCTCTCTCGCCTCCGGCCTCTGTGCCGTGTGCCTGTGTTCGGCGTCGGCGTAAACCTTTAATTTCTTTGCCATCGCTTTGCCGAGTTTTGTTTTCGGCAGCATACCGCGGACCGCAAGCTCGATAACTTTCTCAGGCTTTTTCTCGAACATTTCCTTTACAGTTGTTTCACGCAAACCGCCGGGGTAAAGCGTGTGGCGGTAATAGATCTTTTGATCGTCCTTGGCACCGGTAAAGACCGCGTGACGGGCGTTGATCACAACACAGTGATCGCCCATATCCAGAAACGGTGTCCATGCCGGATTGTTTTTACCTGACAATATTCTTGCGACTTCGGTGGCGAGGCGGCCGACAGTTTTGCCCTTGGCGTCAACGACGAGCCATTTGCGATTATCGGCTAAACCCTTTCCACTTGGAAAATAAGTACTCATATTCACACACACTGATAGAAATATCCGCTAGTAAGCGAACTGATAGGATATCGAAACGCCCTGTCGAGGTCAAGCACCGAACGGGCGTTTTTGACCGTTGCAGTACAAGGCGAAAGCGGCAGGCCGTGATAGGCCGGACTCCTTATTAATAGCGTGCGTCAACCTAATGTCAAAAACAGGGATCTGATGCACTCGTATTTGCTATCGTTTTCGGATGTCTGATCCTCTCTTTTTCGACATACAGTTGCGGCGATCACCACGCCGTTTTTACAAACACCAAAACCCTTAAATAACGACTGAGATGAAATTGGAACGATTAAAACGGTGGTAGAGGCTTTATAACACTGTTCCGGCCTCTAAAGTTTTTTTGAAGCCTCTCCAAAAAAAGTTTGAAGGCTCAGATATTGCTGCAGACTCTTCAAAAAGATGCTGGACACCATTTTATTCTTGCGGCCTCAAATAAGACTTTTTTGTCTCTAATTAGTTTTTAAAACTTCTAAAAAAACTAATTTTTCAAGTACCTTTTACGGCAAACGCTGTAAATACAGCTATTTACCGATTTTGCCCGGTAAAACGCTGAGCGTTAATGAGGTAAGTAAATCGAAAGTGAGAAAATGCGTCCGAAAAACTCAAAAGTGAAAGCCTAACCTGGACCCCGCGATGAGCAGGCCGGCGATGGTTTTGGCGTCGACGATCCCGCCCGAGCGGATGAGGTCAAAGGCGGCCGCGAATGACAATCTTTCGATGGTCAGGATCTCATCAGTCTCGAGCCGCTGAGCGGTCTCAGTCAGGCCGGTGGCGAGATAGACAAACATCTTTTCGGTCAGAAATCCTGGCGAGACATAAAACTCCGTGATCAGCTCGATCTTGTCTGCCGTGACGCCGACCTCTTCCTCAAGCTCGCGTCTCGCACCGGTCAGCGGATCCTCGCCCTCCTCGAGCGACCCGGCCGGCACCTCAAGCAGCGACTCGCCCGCCGCATGCCTGTACTGCCGGACAAACGCCACAGTCTGATCATCAAAAACCGGCACGATCACACAGCTGCCTTTGTGAATGACGATCTCACGCTTATATTCGACTTCGCCCTCGCGGATGGTGTCGATCTTTATGTCGAAGATCCTGCCTTTATAAATACTTTCGCTTGAAATTGTTTCGGGTTTCATATGGTTGGTTGAATAAGATTAGCTAACGACTAAATATAATGTAAAATGCTCGCGTTTACTCTGCGATGCTCCCGCGGTCTCTGCGTTTAAGCGGTTTTTTTAACGCTGAGATCGCTGAGGACGCGGAGAGATCCGTAGCAAAAGGACCAAATAAAATGAAGACAATATTTGACGCAGATACGCACGGTGAACTGCTTGAAAGACTCGGCGATCTAAAACCGGATTCCGAACGGCAATGGGGAAAGATGTCGCCTTCGCAGATGATGGAGCATACGGCGCGGGCGCTTGAGATGGCGACGGGCAAAAATCCGATGCAGCAGGCTTTCGTTGGAAAGTTGATCGGCTGGATCTTTAAGGGCAGCTTTCTAAGCGAAAAGCCTTTTCCAAAGAACTCGCCGACCGGGCCGACGCTTATTATCAAGGACGAACCCGATTTTGATGCGACAAAAGAGAAATTGGCCGGCCTGATCTCGGATTTTCATTCACTAGGCGAAAGCGGCACCGACGGCAACATCCACGGCTTTTTCGGCCCATTGTCCGGCAAGCAATGGGGCGAAACCCAATACAAACACGTCGATCATCACCTGCGTCAGTTTGGGTTGTGAATTAGAAATGACAATGAATCGGATCGGAGCAGGCTCTGAATTGTTCAATACGTGAGGACAGCGAACGTATTTGCCGATTTCAGATTGCTCTATTAGTTCTGAAGATATCCGGTTTTTACAGGGGCTGATTTGTTGTGTCAAATTGGATGTCCGGACTTGTAAGTGATGTCGCATTATCGTCGTAGAGTACATTGCCAACTCCAACGTTTCTCCATCGATTGCTTAATCTTCATAGGAATTCAGGATCCGTGCTTTCTCGTGCCTTTTAGTGAGAGCCGGTATTCAAGTCGATACCTAAGGTACTCTGGAATCGGCATCGCTTTTGTTCGACTCATCAAACGTTTTCAGGTGCTTAATCGGACTGGATTCAAATTCTTCTTCTTAAATCGCTTCTCTCTCAACTACGAAACTTGTCTTCGAAATGTAAAGATCCCCCAGTTTCAACTTATTGTCATGTTTTCCGGCGGTTGTTCGTCGTCGAATAGATGGGCCATCGACTTGAAATTATCTGGATATCCAGGATCAGCTTCCACCTGTTTCCTGGCACCTTCAACCTCATATATGTACGGGTTCTTTAGCGATTCAGAATTAAAGAAAATAATTTCTTTGGATCCCGGTGCCAAACCCTAAATCGGATTGATTATTATTACGGATCCTTCCCCTCGTTTTCGAAAACCATGCGCGCGAATCTGTAACAACGTAATGATCTCTCATCATTTCGATCGCAAAACTTGACGCTGACGAATCGGTTCCCTAAGAACGAGATCCTTAAGCTCCGATGCAGACCTGTAGCCCATGTTTCTCCACCTGTAAAAGATACGGAGAGTAAAGAATTATGACCGAGACAATGTATTATTTTGCATGTGAAAACGTCATCTTTTGACGCCTGACTGAATTCCTCATCGTAATGTCAACGTTTTTTGTTGGCGAGTCAGATAAAAGAACACTATCTTTTATGGCAGTAAAGAAAGTATCGCCAACTGTTGATTTCGGGCAAATCTCCGGGAAGTAATTGTGTACGTACCGTTTGTACCGACTGGCAATACGCCATATCGTTGCCATCGCAAACTCAAATGTTCGAGGAAGTCGGGATCAGCAATATATGGCAAAAACGAATACTCGTAAACTAAACGAAATCCCGATGCCGATATCCTCTTAACATGTATTGGAGATTTAACAGACTTTCCTGTAACTGGGTCTTTTCTCTCCACAAAACTGTCCGGCCTCAATTGAGACTGAATTTTTACTTTGAACTTATCTTCAAACGTCAATGTATCACCCGGTTGAAGAGTTATCGTCATATTTTCAGGCGGGCGTTCGTCGTCCAATAGTGGGGCCATTGCTTTGAAGTTCTCGATTTCAGCAGGGCTGGCTTCAAAAGTGTTTATTTCTTCACTCGAAATATTGCGGATTTCACCAGTTTCGGGATCCGGTCCTCTATAATTAAAATCAAAGATCGCAGCTTTTAACCCCGTTCCATAGCCTAAGTTTGGGTTGATAACTATTACAGGCTGAGAACCATTGTTCGTGAGGGTCATCCGCAACTTATAACAACTTTTTGTCCGGTCCTGTCGTTCTTCTCGCTCACAATACTCAACTTTGCCATCTAATTTTAAACCTAACTCTTTGGCAGTCTGAGCTCTGGTCCCGACATGGGTTCCCAGAATTAGAAGTAGCAAGGCTATCGGGATTTTGAAGTTCATTTCCAAGCTCCGATTGGGATCTGTTTGATACTGTCATTAAGTCTAACACGGAAATCAATACCGTTTTGTTGTAATATCAAAATTGAATATGAGCAAATACAGGATAGGTTTGTGTATACAAAATCGCGGGAATTCGGCTAACCGGTTCTTACAATTAACAGCCCACCCTGTGATACGCGGCAACTATTTCAACTATTTTGTTGCCGTCTGGCGTGGACAAGAAAAGGGTTGGTTCTGATGAATTGTAGTGACCACTTAAATCGATCAAAAAATCCAAGTTTCCGTCTCTGTTCAGGTCTCCGACCCACTCGACCGACCATCACAATCGCTGCAGCCATTTGGCAGATACCGTAAGACCTGCGGATCGAGTCCAGTTCGCTCAAGCAAAAGGTATGTTCCATCTGTAAAGTACCCGCTCGCATCCATATCCTCAACTCGAAGCTTCCAGAACATACCACCTAAGCCGAAAACTCTTGATTCTGAACCGTTGAAGTATCCGAAGTTGTCCCCATCAAACCTGCTGTCGAAAACCGTATCAATTTTCCCAGGCAGAAGATTTCCCGCTCCACGGAGCAGGAATACCACATCTCCTGGCGTACTTGTCGAGACATCCGTATCGAAAAGGCCGTCGTCGCCCAACCTCGTTTTCTTTATTTTTGTAGGCATAAGACTATAGGAGCCATCAACCCGATAAAGCCCCAGCCATTTTTCGCCGGTACGGTATGGAACTTCCTCGGCATGAAATTCGCCGGTCGCAAGGAGCTTTACCTTGAGCTTCTTAGCGTAGTCAATGTCTGGGTCGTATTCGGCGTCTACATCCGTAATTTCCGAAAACTTGAGCGTAGGAGCGAACGACTCGACCTCTACCGCTGAAATGATCTCGGGATGGTCGTATTCCGCCCATTCGGAGGCCATGTGCGGTCAATGTGGTTTCGACCGCATATCCGATCAAAAATGCTGTAACAAAAAAGGTGACGTTTTTGGCGGTATTTCTTATCATTTTGCTTTAGATCAACAAACGTTCCTGTCTGGAGCTCTCTGGGATCCGGGTAAAATCATTCTGACATGTCTCGCCATCTGAAATAATGTGGGTACCACCAGTGGGGCTCGCCGGAGTCCACAGTTTTTTTGCAAAAAGCAATAATGCTAAACTCTGAATTGTAAATGGTTAATTCAAATAATAAGTTTCGAGTCGGACTTGGGGTAAGCGGCGGGATCGCGGCTTATAAGGCTGTTGAGGTGATGCGTTCGCTGCAGAAGGCGGATTGTGAGGTTTCGGTGGCGATGACGCGGCATGCGACGGAGTTTGTCCGGCCGCTGACGTTTCGTGCCCTTACCGACGGACATGTCATTGTTGATGACTATGATCCGGCAAATCCTGACCCGATCGCGCATATTAATTTTTCGCAGAATATCGATCTGCTGCTGGTCGTTCCGGCGACGGCAAATACGATCGCCAAATTTGCCAACGGCATCGCCGATGATTTTTTGACATCGACATATCTGGCGTCGACCGCACCGGTGCTGATCGCCCCGGCGATGAACACGACAATGTGGGAAAACCCGGCGACGCAGCGGAATATTGCCCAGCTCAAGGCTGACAAGGTGCGTTTCGTCGACCCAGTGGCGGGCGAGCTGGCGTGCAAAACCGTCGGGACAGGAAAGCTCGAGGATGTCGAGAATATCGTTGCCCAGGCGCTCGCGATCCTTAAAAAAGTTAAAAGGCGAAAAGGGGCAGACGAGTCAGTACCGGGAGCGGATGGGGAGCGACTGGGCTCTCTAGCCCCTGAGCCGGCAGAAACCGAGACCATCTCGAGGCCGCAGGACCTCAAAGGCGAAAAGATCCTCGTCACTGTCGGCGGAACCCGCGAGGCGATCGACCCGGTTCGGTTCATTTCGAATCATTCATCCGGAAAGATGGGATTTGCTGTGGCACAGGCCGCCGCGGATCGTGGAGCGACCGTTACGATGATCGCCGCAAATACGAGCATCGAACCGCCGCCAAATATCAAACTTATCCGAGCACTCTCGGCCCGCAAGATGCATTCGGCCGTAATGAAGGCTTTGCCGTCCGCGACGATCTTTATCAGCGCCGCGGCGGTGGCAGATTATGCACCGGCAAGCGCCGAGGGGGCAAGATCAAAAAAGACGGCCGCGATTTTATGATCCTTGAGCTCAAAAAAACGTCGGACATTCTGGCTGAGGCCTCAAAGAAGCGGCCCGAGGGGATGATCGTCGTCGGTTTTGCCGCTGAAACGAACGATGTCGTCAGCTATGCCCGCTCAAAGCTTGAGAAAAAAGGCCTCGACCTGGTTGTCGCCAATGACATCACAAAGGCCGGTGCGGGATTTGATACTGACACCAATATTGCCACCCTCCTCATCAAGCGGCGGCAGCCGGACCGATCTGCCGCTGATGTCAAAACGCGAGATGGCCGACAGGATCCTCGACGAAGTAGTAAAGCTCAGAAAGAACTGATCTAAGATGCCCCAGAACGCTGAACTTGCCCAACTGATCGCCGATGTTAAGGAGCAGGTCCTGTATATGCAGGAACTCGGCGTTGAGACTTTGGATGTGGACCTCGCAAAGATCCCGGCCCGGATCGCTGAAGCTGCGAGCAACGCGGAACAGATTCACCAGCCGCAGTCCCATCCGGTTTCTGAGTTGAAATTCGAAACGCCAAAGCGGGTAGAGACAAACGCACCCTCAGGATCAAAACTTTCATCTTTACCTTCGCTTTCGAACCGAAAGTCTGCAATGCCGGTCAAAGCGGCAGCGTCTGCTGCGGATCCAGATCTGTCCGAGGCTAACAAAGCCAGCCTTTTAACCGAGGCTCTGCCCGCATTGCCCGAACCAACCGAGACGATAGAACAGATCAGGGCAGAAATTGGCCCGGACTGTACGCGATGCAAGCTGCATACGCTTGGGCGGTCGAAGGTCGTGAACAGCACGGGCAATTTCAACGCGGAACTTATGTTTGTCGGCGAGGCACCCGGTGCGGATGAGGACGAACAGGGCGAGCCGTTTGTCGGGCGTGCCGGTCAGCTTCTGACAAAGATCATCGAGGGCATCGGACTCAGCCGAGAGGATGTGTTCATTGGCAACATAAACCGCTGCCGCCCGCCCGGCAACCGGGCACCCGAAACTGACGAGTCGGTCGTCTGCAAACCGTTCCTGCTGCGCGAGATCGCGGTTGTCCGGCCAAAAGTTATAGTGGTCCTCGGTGCGACGGCCGCCCAAAACCTGCTCGAGACCAAGGTGCCCATCGGCAAACTCCGCGGCCATTTTCACGATCATTTGGGCGTCAAAGTCATGCCGACTTTCCATCCCGCCTATCTGCTCCGCGACCCGCGCAAGAAACGAGAGGTTTGGGAGGATATGAAGATGGTCCGGGATTACCTGAGCGCACTGAAATAGATCTGAGAGGCGACCGATATGAGAAAGAAATT
The DNA here is from genome assembly GCA_963834975.1 of Blastocatellia bacterium. Taxonomy (GTDB): domain Bacteria; phylum Acidobacteriota; class Blastocatellia; order Pyrinomonadales; family Pyrinomonadaceae; genus OLB17. The sequence continues at coordinate 152,961 of CAWIDZ010000009.1, read as the reverse complement.
CGCAACCATACTTATCCTCTGCCTGATAATCCTGCCGACAGCAGGTTTTGCTCAGAAAGGGGGCTATAGCGAGATCAAGCAGCTACAGTCGCCGCAGAAACCGAGGCTCGGGTTTATGATCCACGGCGGGGCGGGCGTCATAAAACGCGGCTCGATGACGGCTGAAAAAGAAAAGGAATACCGGGCAAAACTCGAGGAGGCGCTGCTTGCAGGCTATAAAGCCCTTCAGGCCGGTAAGACCGGTGTCGATGCGGTTGAGATCGCTATCCGCATCATGGAGGATTCACCTCTATTCAATGCCGGTAAAGGTGCGGTTTTTAATGCTGAGGGCAAGAACGAACTCGACGCCTCGATAATGGACGGCAAAACGCTCGCGGCCGGCGGTGTCGCCGGGCTGCATCACGTCAAGAACCCGATAACCCTCGCCCGGGCGGTGATGGAACACTCGCCGCACGTTTTGATGTTTGGGGACGGGGCCGAGGTATTTGCGAAAGAGCAAAAGCTGGAAATAGTTGATGAAAAATATTTCTGGACCCAGGGACGGTGGGATTCGCTGCAGGAGATCTTGAAAGAGGAAAAGGAGAAGAGTAAGCCGGCTGCGTCCGCTGACCCAAGTAAGAAAGTAAGCCTCTCAACAGTACCGGCTGCTGAATTGCCAAGTAACAAATTTGGCACGGTCGGTGCCGTCGCTCTTGATAAGAATGGCGAGCTTGCGGCCGGGACGTCGACCGGCGGAATGACAAATAAAAGATACGGCCGCGTCGGCGATTCACCGATCGTCGGGGCCGGAACATATGCCGACAGCAAAACCTGCGCGGTATCGGGAACCGGCTGGGGCGAGTTTTTTATCCGGTTGGGAGTTGCTCGTGACATTTCGGCACTGATGGAATATCGTGCGATGCCGGTGCAGGCGGCGGCAGACTATGAGATCAATCAAAAGCTGCAAAAGCTCGGCGGCGACGGCGGTGTGATCGCAATGGACAAATTTGGCAATATGGCGATCTCGTTCAACACCGAGGGAATGTTCCGTGCCTACATAAACAGTGACGGAAAGCCGGTCGTTGAGATATACAAAGACTGAAAAGGAGTGAAAAAGTGAAAAGGTGAAAAAGTGAAAAAGTAGATCAACCGGACAGGCTTTTTCACTTTTTCACTCTTTCACTCTTTCCACTTTTTCCCCTTTTCACTTTTTCACTTTCTAGTTCTTATGCTATCTGCCGAGATCATCGCCATCGGGTCTGAGCTTCTGACTCCCGACAAGACTGACACAAACAGCCTCTGGTTGACACGCGAACTCAATGATATTGGGATCGAGGTCAAGTTAAAGACCATTGTCGGCGACGACGGCGCGCGGCTTGAGGAGACGGTGCGAGATGCAATACGGCGTTCGGATATTGTCATAACGACCGGCGGGCTGGGGCCGACGGCTGATGACATTACCCGTGAATTCACTGCGAAAGCCGTAGACAGGGAACTCGTCTATCGTGATGAACTCGAGGCTGAGCTTCGCGAGCGGTTTCGCCGGTGGGGCCGGCTTATGCCTGAGATAAATAAGCGTCAGGCATATGTGATCGACGGGGCCGATATATTGCCAAACCCAAATGGCTCAGCGGTCGGCATGCTCGCTGAGATCGGTAAAAAATTCCTGGCCGTTTTGCCCGGCCCGCCGCGCGAAAATCAGCCGATGTTTACCGAATATGTGCTCCGCAGGCTAAAGGCGGCTGCCGGTGAGATCTATGTTAGCCGGCGCGTATTAAAGGTTTCCGGCATGGGCGAATCGGCGGTTGACGAGATCGCGGCCCCGATTTATTCCGTTGATCCCGGCGTCGAGACCTCGATTCTTTTCAATCGCACCGAGGTTGAGATCCACATAACGGCGAGAGCCGATGATCAGGACACTGCAGCGGCGACCGCAAACAAACTCGCCGGCGAACTGGCCTCGGCGTTGGGACGAGCAGTTTTCTCAACCGACGGCGAAACGATGGAAGAGGTTGTTGGTAATTTGCTCAAAACACAGGGCAAAACACTTTCAGTTGCCGAGAGCTGCACTGGGGGACTGGTCGGCCGGCGTCTGACCGACGTGCCGGGTGCGTCTGCCTATTTTATTGAGGGTGCGGTCACCTATTCCAACGAGGCAAAGATAAGGACGCTCAGTGTCCCTGTCGAAACGATAGAAAAATACGGTGCCGTGAGTGCAGAGTGCGCTGAGGCAATGGCCGACGGGATGCGTGCCTATGCCGGAACAGATTATGCGATCTCAGTTACAGGCATCGCCGGGCCCGACGGCGGCAGCGAGGAAAAGCCGGTTGGAACTGTGTTTCTCGGCCTTGCCGGTCCTAATGGCGTCAGATCTGTAAAGATAACTTTGCCCGGGGATCGCAGCCTAATACGCTGGCGTTCGAGCCAGGCTGCTCTCGATCTCTTACGCCGCGAGCTTTCAAGGAAATAGATCTTTCCGAATCTAAACGTAAAGGTTGCTTTTTTCGGCTAATAAACCGAAAATTGGTTAATTGCGGTTGAGTTGGTTTTTTAGACCGACAAATTGAAACTTTGACGCGCCGATGGCGTGTAGGTTCTCTAACTACCGAAGTTTTAGTGGTCCGTTTTCCAGGAAAATCTTAATAGTTATGAAAAGATCAATGCACGCTCGATTTTTAGTTACTTTGCTGCTCGTATTATCGATGCTTTCGCCGGCGGCGGCTTATGCTGGCGGTGACGGTAAAAAACATTTCAAGGCCGGTATGAAATATGAATCTGCCGAGGAATGGGATAAGGCCGTTGAGGAATTTGCCCTCGCCTTATCCGATAATCCAAAGAATCCGGAATTTCGGCTGCATTTGATCAGGTCTCTGTTCAATGCCTCTCAGTTGTATATGAAGAAGGGCGCCATGGCGGCGCACGAGAACGATTACGAAGCCGCATACGTGGCATATAGGCGGGCATATGCTTTTGATCCGACAAATGAGCTTGCTAAATCGGAAATGGAGCGAATGGTTCGGCTCCAGAAAGAAGTAAATGACACTGTCCTGGGCGGTACGAAACCGGCTGCAGGGGCGGTAAGCATGGTCCCGACGGGTTATGTAGACACTAAGACCAACCCGGTTGGGCCAATGCCGCAGAAGCTGGAAAAACTTCGTGATCTTCCGTTCCCGTCCGGTGTGGACCTTACTTTCATTATTAAAGAACTCGCCAGAGACCTAGACCTGAATGTGCTTTTCGATACTGACTCGAGACTCGAGACCCGGAAAACAAAGATAGAACTTCGAAACGTTACGGCCGCCCGTGCCCTGGATTATATCTTTTTGCAGGAAGGCATTTTCTTTCAAAAGGTCGGCCCCCGCACGATCCTGGTAGCGACGCAGGCACAGAGAACCAAGTTTCAACAACTCGTATTGCGTACATTCTATTTAGCCAACGCGGCCCCGAAAGATGTTGCAAAGATCGTCCAGACCGCCATCCCGGCACAGCCCGGCCGCAGTCAGACCATTGTTCTTACGGATGACGCGACAAACAGCGTTACCATCCGTGATACGGAGGAGAACATTAAGCTTATCGGAAGGTTGATCAGTTCACTGGATAAAGATCGGGCTGAGGTTGTGATGGACGTGGCGATCTACGAGGTCAATAAGACCGATCTGCTGCAGCTGGGCAACCAGATCGGCGACCGTAGTCAGCTTATTAATTTCGGCGGCACGACCAGCGGCGTTGTCGGCATAGGTGGAAATGACATTTACGGAACCATCGGACGGGCTGCGGCGGACATTATCCCAAGAGCTTTCGGTGCCGGGTTTGTACTGCCAACTTCCAATTTGGTTGCGTTTCAGGGTAAGGGAAAAAGCAAACTAGTCGCCTCGACTCAAATACATGCATTCAATAACGAAGACTCGTCGGCCAGAATTGGTCAACGGGTGCCGGTGCAGAGTGCACAGTATGTGACAGGGACCAATAATACAGGTACCGGGGTTGTCTCAAACGTCATTAATTACGAGCAGACGGGTTTGACGCTTAAGTTCAAGCCACTTGTTTTCCCCAATCAGGATGTCCAGGTGGCGATGGAGATCGAATCAAAAGATGTCGCTCCGGGTGGAACCCAGGAAAATCCTGTTTTCACAGAACGAACGATCAAGGGCACAGCTCGTATACAAAACAATAAGACCCTGTTGCTGGCAAGTGTGGCACAGGCAAACGAGATCGATACGAGGCAGGGGATCCCGTTTCTTAGTTCGATCCCCATTCTCGGACGGCTATTCTCAGCACCGATGAATGATAAACGTCAGATCGATATCATTATTGCCGTAACGCCGCAAGTGATCCGGGCACCGGCCATTTTGCCGGAGGACGAGGTTGAGCGGCCAACAGGCAGCCTTGCCGTACCGACGAACAATTCTCTTGAGGCAATGATCGTTCAGGAAGAGAAGGAAGAGCTGCTTGCGGCGACCCGACGGATGCAAAATTCACCCGCGGCGCCGCAGCCGGATCGTCCGGTCGAATCACCGGAATATCAGAGGACCGAGACCGCAAAAGCGGACCCCTCGCCGGCCAAAAAAGAAAATAGCCAGGACGTTGCCTTTGCTCCGCCGGTATTGACGAAGAACGATCTCAAGCCGATCGACAATGGTGTAAAAACTCTCAAGTTGAATCAGACCGCGGATGTGTCCGGACCTGAGGTTGTCTCTTATAGCCCGCCCGAAACGACGGATCCGGAACCGGCAAAAGAGGTCAGTAGCCCATCAGCGGCCCCCGTTGTCCAACTACGGTTCGGGGCCGAACTCCCGGAAATGAAGATAGGCGAAAAACTCAGGGTGCCGATAATGGTTGATGGCGCGACGCCGTTCCGGTCAGGAGTTATCGGACTTAAGTTTGACGATAAACGGGTTGCGGTTCGTTCCGTCAGCTTTGGCGACGTATTTGGCCCATCGATGGCCAACGCATCTGCAACGCCGTTCCTCAATCAAAACGGCAAAATGTATGTCTCTCTATCGGCTAAGGACGATAGTGCGCTGATAGCCAACGGCACTCTCGCGTTTATCGAGATCGAGTCTTTGGTTAACGGTCTGCCTGAGATCGCCATTGATCGGGACGTACTTAATTTCCTTACCACCGACGGACGGAATTTCCAGGTGAAATTTGACAAATAACCAGCTGTGAAACTGCGTAATAAAAATAGTCACCGATCCGCAGACGGATACAGCCTGCTTGAGTTGGTGTGCACATTGAGCGTGCTGGCGATCCTGGTAATGGGCACGATCCCGATGGCCCAGAATGCGGTTCAAAGGCAAAAGGAGATCCGGCTTCGTGAGACTTTGCGTGACGTGCGGGCCGCGATAGACGAATTCAAACGGGATACGCTTGGGGCCTGTGCACAAGGCGCAGTAAGAACATCCAATCTGACGGCTCCCGGCCCGGCGGCTCCTACCGATCCTCGAAGCCGCGTCGTCATAGACGATTGCAAGATCTTCGAATCGGATAACCTTGACCGCTATCCGCCAACACTGGAAACGCTGGTCGACGGGGTCAAGGTCAAAGCTCGTTCGCCGGACATCAGGGGCGGAAGCGGTTTGAGAGATGGCGAGCTGCAGGCGACTGAGATCAATCAGGATAAAGACATAATTAAGGTCTATCTGAGAGAGCTGCCCGTCGACCCGATGACTGGTGAAAAGTGAATGGAAGTTTCGTTCGTCTTATCAGTCAGCCGATTCGGATAGTTGGGATGAGATAAATGTTTTTGACATCAGGTCGACTTCGGAGGGTGAGGCCTTAAATGGGGAGAAATATAGTGATTGGTAAATTCCGTGGTCATCGCGGCTTTTCGCTGCTCGAGTTGATGATCGCTATGTTTATTATGGCTATCCTGCTTTCCGTTGCAGTGCCGATATATGAACGCAGCGTACGGCATGCCCGTGAAACGGTGTTGAAAGAAAATCTCTGGCAGATGCGCCGGGCTATCGACCAATTTACGGCTGATAAAGGAAAACTGCCCCAATCCGTTGAGGAACTGGTCACAGATAAATATCTTCACGAAAAGCCGATCGATCCTGTCCGCCAGGAAACCGAATGGAATGAGATCCAGGGCGAAGACCCCAATTCTCAGGACGCCCAGCAGGGATTAAAGGATGTAAAGAGTCTTGCCGAAGGTGCAGATAGCGACGGTGTCCCTTATTCCGATTATTAATTTAATAAAATGTTTTCAGCTATAGCAAAACCTAACTATCCCAACGCAGCCTTGGGGATCGAAGAACTGCGGATAACGGCCGTTTCGCTGCAGGGCATGGGCCGCCGGCGATTTGGGATCAAACAGGCTTCAGTTGTTGATCTGCCGCCCGGCCTGCTGAAACCTAGTTTTCTGGAAAAAAACATTTTGGACGGACCTGAGTTCGCGGCTTGCCTTCACGAGGCGGTCGAGAGTGCCGGACTATTGAGTCAAAAGAGATGGTCCGTGGCCCTTCCGAGTAATACGGCCCGCAGTGCCATCCTTGCTTTGGACAGCGAGCCGGCATCTGCGAAAGAAGCTGACGAGATCATTAACTGGAAGGCAGAGCAAAATTTTGGGGCACCTGCGGTCGAGCTCCGTTTGGCGAAACAAAAGATCTCACCGGACAAAAATGGACGATCGAGATACTTTGCGACCGCGGTCATGCTGTCGGTTATCGATGAATATGAGACACAGTTCGAGCGGCTAAAGTGGAAGGTCGGCTTGTGTCTCCCGCGAGCCGTCGGTGAGGCAAATTGGCTGTCTGACAGAACAGAAAAAGGCGACTCGATACTGATCAGCGAGAGCAATGACGGATTTACCGCTCTCTTGCTGCGAGGAACCGAGCCGGCCGTGGTCCGCTCCGTTACCTGCACTCCCAATGAGATAGATGACGAGATCTATCGATTGTTAATGTTTTATAATGATCGGTTTGTGGGCGATCAAGGCAATTCAGTACTCCACCGATTGTTGGTCGTAGGCAAGGATTTTATACCGGCGAATATACAGGGCATTGCCAAGGAGGCTCTCGGCAGAGCACTAAACGTTCTGTCCCCTGAGGATGTTGGCCTTAGTCTTCCAGGTGGAGGGTTGAGCTTTAACGACATAGCGGCGCCGGGCGGATTGGCTTCGCTTGGCTTCAGATAGTTCCCGGTAAAGTATCAGCAGGGCATCGTTTTAGTCCCGGCGGCTTAGATGATCAAAGTTACTGACCACGAATTACTTGTGATTTGAAACAATTTTTGCCCGAATGCCGTAACAATCACGGACATGTTGACCAAAGCTTTAGCGATCAATTCTATTGGTAAGCTCACAGACGGTGAGTTGATCATAACTGCCGTTAATGGCGGCTCGGATGGTTTCGAGGAGCTTGTCAGGCGATACCAGCGGCCCATTACGGGTTACGTTTTCAGGATGCTTGGCGATTATGAATCGTCGCTCGACGTAACTCAGGAAGTCTTCATTAAGGTTTACAATTCGCTCCACAAATACAGCGCCGAGTATAAATTCTCGACGTGGCTTTACCGCATTGCTCACAACGCGGCGATCGATCACATGCGGCGGAACTCGGTCCATACACAGAGCCTCGAGGCCGAAAATGCTGACGGCACGTTTCAGATCCAGATCGAGAGCGGCCGGCCGTCACCTGAACAGGATCATGAACGAACCGAGTGGAGGGCCGAGATCGACTCTGTCGTGAAATGTTTGCCGCCGCCATACCGCGATCTTATATTGCTTCGACATTCGCGGGACCTTAGTTATGACGAGATCTCAGAAGTCACTGGATTGCCGTTAGGTACGGTCAAAAATCGCCTCTTTCGTGCCCGTGAGATGATGCGGGAGATGTTTATTGAACGGGGTTTTGACGGAGTATAGAGAATGAGTTTTAACATGCAGCAGATGCAGCAATCGTCATTCGAAGTTTGGCAGGATCTTAGTTGATGAAATTTCAAGCAGACAATTTAGAGTGCCCCACTGAGGATATAGTTCCGTTTATAGACGGTGAACTCAGCTTAACTCGCGAACTTGAATTGGAGGCCCATTTTTCGAAATGTGCCGTCTGTCTGGATGAGTTGAATCAGCAAAAATTGTTTCTTCAGGGGCTTGACCTAAGTCTAAAGCACGAGCGTGAAATGGACCTTCCGTCCGACTTTGCAAAAGTGATCGTCGCCAATGCGGAGAGTACGGTTAGCGGGCTTCGCCGGCCTCGTGAACGTTTTAACGCGATCTTTGTTTGCGTGGGTATTTGCCTGTTTGTTTTATTTGCAATGGGTGCCGAGGCCGGAAAGGTTTTCGGCGGCATGTATGTTTTTATTGACCAGATCTCGGCCGTGGGTGAGTTTTTTGGCCATCTGATCTACACTTTTTTTCTAGGTGTGGCGATCGTTCTGCGTTCGTTTGCAGCCCAATTGAGTTATGACGCTGTGATGGCGCTTTTATTGACTGGTCTTGTTGTTGCATTGACGTTTCTCTTGTCCCGAAAGGTTTTGCGCATGCGGCGTGCCTGAAGGTGATCCCTGCCCAAGTGAGTTATAGAACCGGTACAGCAGTATTCCGACCGTATTTTCCGCCCGGTCTCGCGGAAATATTCCTGTTTTTCTGTCTACTTCAATTGTGCTGCCTTTGCGCATTTGCCCATCCCGAGATATCAACTTCCGACGACCAAACGACGGTGATCGTTAATGATGCTCCCGATCAGGAGCTTTATGTGATAGGCAAATCCGTCGTCGTGAACAAAAGGGCAAAGGGTGTACTCGCTGTAGGCGGCGATGTGATCGTTGAGGGCCGGGTCGAAGGTGACGTCGCGACGATAGGCGGTAATGTTGTCCAAAAAGAAAATGCCTATATTGGCGGAGACATTATAGTTTTTGGTGGTGCTTATAAACCTGAAAGCCAAAACCCTTTGCGTGAAGCCGAGAAAGAGACGGTAACGTTTGGTGTCTTCGAAGATGAATTACGCAACTTCGGGCAAAACCCATCGCAAATATTCTCGCCCACCTTTTCACTTAGTTTCTTTGCTCAGCGGCTGATACTAGCCCTGTTTTGGTTTGTCATTTCGATCATATTTACAACGATCGCACCCGGTGCGGTCGGCCGGGCCGTCGCCAGGATACACATAGGTTCGCTAAAGGTGTGTGCGTTAGGAGCGGTGACGCTGATCCTGGTTTCCGGACTTGTTATTGGCGGGGCTCTGGTTTTGCCGAATTATCTTGGTGCCACGCTGGCCCTGATGGGTATGCTTCTGTTTTTGCTGAGCTATGTGTTTGGCCGGGTCTCGCTGCAGGTTAGCGCCGGCAAACTCGTACAGAAATATTTGCTCCCAGAGAACAATCCCTCCGAGACGTTGACCATCCTCATTGGTGTCCTTATCTGGACTGTCCTTCTTTCGATCCCTTACGTTTGGCTTCTAAGCCTATTTGCGGTTTTTATCGTCGGCCTGGGGCTCATACTAACAGGGCGAACCTCAACCAAATGGCGAAGCCCGTGATTCAGTTCAATTCTGATTTTTACAATTCTTTACAGTATAGGTCGAACCTTGTTGATACAATTAACGTCTTAACCATGAAGCAAGTATGCTTACAGGTTCTTTATTTTACCGGCCATTGCCGCCCAAAAAAATGCCGCAAATGCACAAACTTACCGCATTAATATTCTTTCTAATCTGTATGTTCGGTTACGTCGCGGCACAGACGCCTGACGGCGGGATCAAGCCGTCCGTTATTACCGGCGAGGTAATAACTGTTGGGGAAAACAAGATCATTTTGAAAGGCAAGGCGGGGAATATCGACGTTTCGATCTCGAATAAGACCGAATTCAAGAGAGTGTCACCCGAAAAACCAAGTCTCTCAACCGCAACCGAATCCTCGGCGGCAGAGGTTGGCGTAGGTGACCGGTTAATGGTAACCGGCTTTCCGTCTGCAGATGGAAGTTCGATGCCGGCGAGGTCCGTTTATTTGATAACCAAAGGCGATCTGGCGCAAAAGGCTGCAAAGGATACTGAACGGTGGCGGACGCGAGGTATCAGCGGAAAGGTCATATCGGTCGATCCGGCGGCAGATCACCTCACCGTTCAGGTTGCCGGGATAACGGGCAACCGGTCAGTTGTTTTGACGCCGAAGGAGGGTGCCAAATTCCTCCGTTATGCTCCTGATTCGATCCGGTATGATGAGGCTAAGGTAAGTTCACTATCTGAGATCCGTCCCGGCGATATGATGCGGGCCGTTGGCGATAAGAGTCCTGACGGGCTGACTTTCGCGGCCGAAGAGATCATCTCCGGTGCATTTCAAACGATAGCCGGGACCGTTGTTTCTGTCGATATCGAGAAAAACGAGGTCGTTATTAAAGAACTCCAGTCAAAAAAGGACCTCACGATACTGCTCGGCGGGGCTCAGGTATTGAAGAGATTCCCGGCGGAGATCGCGGAGCGGTTAGCCGGAGCTCAAATGGCGGGAGCTATGCCCCGGCCGCCAGGCGGGGGACAAAATACGCCTCCGGCGGGCCAGGGCCAGGAAAATGGCCGTGGGGGATTTGGCGGCCAAAGAGGTGGCGGCATAGATGATATGCTCGACCGATTTCCTAACATAACTGCTGCCGATCTCAAACCCGGAGACATGATCGCCATCTCAAGTACTAAAAACGGCAATAGCGACCGCATTAAGGCCATAAAGCTATTAGCCGGTGTAGAGCCTTTTCTTCGTTTGGCTCAGGCCCCGAAAGGCGGGCAGCGTGGACAAGGCGTTCAAGGCGGCTTAAGTATTCCGGGCCTGGACGGTGCCGGTTTTCCTTGATCTCTGATCGCCCTACCTATATCTAAAGCATTTCTTAATCATTGATCTTTCGTCTTTTTATCATGAAATTCGTAATAACATTCCTTTTTACTACCGTCGTATTGATCGGATCGGCGGGGTCTGCTCTAGCGCAGGCCACTGGCAGCATTCGGGGCCAGGTCGTTGATAGTCTGAGTGCCGTAATTGTCGGCGCAACGGTTACGGCCGTTTCGGCCGAGGGCAAAGAAAAACAAGTGATCAGTAACGCACGCGGCGAATATACAATTACGTCGCTTGCTCCCGGCACATACTCCGTTAAGGCGATCGCACCGAATTTTGCCCTTTACGACAACACCGACGTTGTTGTTAGTTCTGGCGAAAGCACCGAGTTGACCATCTTGCTGACTATCGCCGGTGTTGAAGAGAATGTGGATGTCTCAAACAATACTGAGGTTTCCAGCGAACCTGATAACAATGCTGATTCGACCATTATCAAGGGTAAGGACCTGGACGCCTTGCCGGACGATCCGGACGAGCTACAAGCGGCCCTTCAGGCACTGGCCGGAGCGTCGGCAGGCCCCAATGGGGGCCAGATATATATCGACGGATTCACCGGCGGACAACTTCCGCCGAAAGATTCTATCCGCGAGATCAGGATCAATCAAAATCCCTTCTCGGCAGAATATGACAGGCTGGGATTTGGCCGCATCGAGATCCTGACAAAACCAGGTACGGATAAATGGCGTGGGCAGGTAAATGGCAATTTTAATGATGAGAGCCTGAATTCGCGTAATCCTTTTGCGGTGAATCGGGCGCCAAGTCAAATGAGGGCGTTCGGCGGCAATATATCCGGCCCGATCCAGAAAAAACGATCGTCATTCTTTCTCGACATCAGCAATCGGGATAACGATTCCAATTCGATCATAAACGCACAGGTACTTGACCCGGCATTCAACATAGTCGGCCTTCGGCGGGACATTACTGTGCCGACAAAACGATTTACTATAGGACCGCGGTTTGATTACGCGATCAACGATAAAAATACTCTGGTGGCCCGCTACAGTTTCACCCGTTCACGAGCGGATGATCAGGGGATAGGCGACACGTCATTGCCGTCACGGGCTTACGACACGACGAGCACAGAGCATGAGATCCGTTTAACGGAAACCATGATACTCAATGCAAAAACGGTAAATGAAACCCGTTTTGAATACAGCCGAACCAGCCGCGATCAAAACGGAGATAACTCGATCCCGACGATCAATGTCGCGTCCGCGTTCATAGGCGGCGGCTCCCAGATCGGCATGAGTTTTAACCACAATAATTCCTGGGAGCTGAGTAATTACACGACGACGTCATTTGGAAAAAATTCACAGCATTCGGTCAAATTCGGGGGAAGATTCAGGAACGTGGCTGTTGCAGATCATTCGGAAAATAACTTTGGGGGAACATTTGTATTTCCGGGGTTTTTTGTTGCCGATCCATGCGATATCAATAATGACAATGTAGTGTCATCTATCGAGCAATACAGATGTCGTGTGATGGGTGTTGCGGGGGCTCGGTATGATCCGACACAATTCATGATCACGACCGGCAATCCGCTTGCCGAAGTTTCGCGTTTCGATGTGGGACTCTTTGTTACTGACGACTGGAGGTTCAGTCCGTCATTGCTGCTTAGCTTTGGATTGCGGTACGAAAATCAGACCAATATTAGCAGCAACCTCAATTTTGCCCCAAGAGTTGGCTTTGCCTGGTCGCCCGGGGCCGGTGGTGCAAAGCCTCCGAAAACTGTTTTCCGCGGCGGGGGCGGAGTTTTTTATGACCGGTTCAGCGAAAATTTAACACTGCAGGCCGATAGGTTTAACGGTCAAAACCAGCTTAGTCTATTGGTAAGTGCGAACGAAACGGACCCTATACGAAAGGCCGCTGCCCTGGCGCTGCTTGCTCAGCCGGTGTTTACTTTGAACGGGGTTACCAACGTACCGACCGCTGACCAGATCCTTGCAGTATTGCCGCAATCGAACACGATTAAACAGGTGTCACCGGTGCTGGAAGCTCCGTACACTATGCAGGCCGCGATCGGTGTCGAACGGCAGTTGCCGGCAAAGACTACGCTTGCAACATACTTTATTACTACCAGAACACTACATCAGCTCAGGACCAGAAATATCAACGCCCCCATCTGCCCGCTGCAAGTCGCGTGTTTGAATGCTCCCAGGCCGGACAACGCCCAGGGAGATGTTTATGAATACGAATCCAGCGGTTCACTCAGACAGAACCAAATGATCGTAAATTTCCGTACTAATTTTAGTCAAAAGCTGTCATTGTTCGGTAATTATCGCCTTGGATTTGCAAACGGCGACACAGACGGAGCGGGTACATTTCCCTCATATACTTACGACCTAGCGGGCGAATATGGCCGGTCGTCATTTGATGTGCGGCATAATTTCATTATCGGCGGCAATATTACGATCCCCTGGAACATATCGCTCAACCCGTTTATCATTGCCAGTTCAGGCCGGCCGTTCAATATTGTCAGAGGGACAGATCTGAACGGCGATGGGCTGTTTACGGAACGCCCGACTTTTGGAGCCCTGCGAGACCGCTGCGTCGAACTCAACCTGTCAGGATCATATTGCGACATCGGTTCTAATGATCCGCTTGCGATAATACCGAGGAATTACGGCCAGGGCCCGACATATTTCAGTGTTAATTTAAGGGTCGGCAAGACATTTGGATTTGGCAAATCAGAATCCCGGCCAACGGCTGGCAGCGGTCAATCCGGCGGCGGCGGAATCGGTATGATCGGGGGACGTGGCGGAAGTAGGGGCAGTCGCGGCGGCCGGCGGCTCTCGCGGTGGCGGCGGTTCAGAGAGAAAACCGTACAATTTGAACTTTGGGGTTAATTTTAACAATCTTTTTAATAATGTTAATTTCGGAACTCCGGTCGGCAATCTCTCATCAGGCCGGTTTGGCCAGTCGACATCGACGGCCGGCGGATTTGGCGGGTTTGGCGGTGGTGGCGGCAGCGGATCAGCAGCGAACCGCAGGATAGAATTGCAAATGCGATTTAGCTGGTAAAGTAGTCTGATACGATCTATCATCATTCCTATGGTGCAAAGCAATTGGTTTTAGCGGTTGGAACGCGTCTTTAACTATATGAAAGGAATTCTGAGTGTTTCTCTAATAGCCGTGAGTTTATCGGCGTCGGCGTTCTCGCAGAGCCCGATTGGGTCAAAACCGGCAAACAAGCAAGAACCAGTCGCCGCTAGTTCAGAAAATCCATCGCTTGTAATGGCGAAAGCAGCGTTGGAGGCCCATGGCGGCGAAAAGCTGCAACAGTTACGATCGCTGATTACTAAGGGCTCGCTCGATCTGAATGTTTTTAACCAGTCAACGCCGGCAACATTTTCAATGGCCATCAGCGGCGAGAAATATTTTTTCGAAATAAACAGCCCTTTTCAGCCGCTTAAGCAGATCTTTGACGGCAAGCAAACGTATTCGTCGATCCAGGGATTCATGCTGCCGCCGATAACCAGCCTTGGGTTCCCGCTCCTGTCTAAGATCGGTAACAAGGACTATCCAGTTGCGGCACTGTCGGAAACGAAGAAAAAACGAAGTGGTTTTCGTATAACAACACCGGACGGGTACTATACAGACTTCCTGGTCGACGAAAAGACAGGCCGTATCAAAGGCTATGAATCAAGCTATGAGATCGGCGGACGTGCGGTCACGACTTCGGTTGAGGTGGACGAGTTTCAGACGGTCGACGGTGTTGTGATACCAAAAAAATACTCGCAAAGGTTTGATCTTGGCCAGATGACGGCCTATGCCTCATTTAAGGCAAAAGAGGTTTTAGTAAATTCGGTGATCGAGGACGATGCCTTTTCGATCCCGAAGTAGGGAAGGGAACCAGCGGTTATTTTGGAAAGCTAACTATTTGGCAAACCGGCTTGATCGCCACCATTCGACGGTGTTTCGCAAACCTTCTTCCAGCCCGACAAGCTCTTTATAATTCAGGTACTCGATCGCCCGGCGATTGTCTGCCTGTGAATGTTTTACGTCCCCGACTCGCGGTGTCTGATATTCTGCAACGGCGTCCGGTGCGTTAGTGATCGATCTTAATACATCGAAAAGTTTATTAAGTGTTATCCGATCACCGTTCGCCACGTTAATGGTCTCGCCAAACCCCTTGTCCGTCTGGGCCGCCTGAATATTAGCGTTCACCACGTTCGAAATATAGGTGAAATCCCGCGACTGCTCACCGTCACCGTAAAAGGTCGCCGGTTTACCGGTCATGACCGAATCGATGAATCGGGATATCACACCCGAATACATCGAGGCCGGGTTTTGACGCGGACCGAATACATTAAAATATCGAAGCGAAAGTGTCTCGAGGCCATAGACATTATTAAACGCCCGGCAATAATACTCCCCGGTCAGTTTTGCAACAGCGTACGGTGAAAGCGGATCGGGACGCATGGTCTCAACTTTTGGCAAGGTAGGCTGGTCGCCGTATGCCGAACTTGAAGCAGCGTAAATAAATCGCCTGACGCCGGTCGCTTTTGATTTAACAAGTAGATTAAAGGTCCCATCCACGCACACCCGATGAGTTTCCACCGGGTCTTCTACTGAACGCGGCACGCTCGGCAATGCGGCCTGATGAAATACAACCTCCGCACCCTCTATCGCTTTAGAAAGGGCGGCGTCATCGTTAATATCGCCTTTGATAAAATCAAAATCACCCTCAATATCGTCCAGATTTTCCTGAAAACCGGTCGTGAGATCGTCGATGATCGAAACGCGGGCACCCTGACGGATCAATTCTTCAGCGAGATTTGACCCTATGAATCCGGTGCCGCCGGTAACTAGAACTTTTGAAGTTATGGACATTTGTGAGCGTGGATCCGATCTCGAAAACCAGTTCTAATTCTATCGACCGACGCCGACATATTCAAAGCCGAGTTCCCGCATATCCTCGGGTTCGTAAATGTTGCGAAGGTCAGCGATCTTTGGGGACCTCAACAGCTGTTTTACCTTTGCCATATCCAGCGCCCTGAACTGATTCCATTCGGTTATGATCACAAGCAGATCGGCATCAGCGATTGCATCATATTCATCAACCGCATAATCGATATCAGGCAGGCTATGCCGGGCCTCAGGCATCGCTACCGGATCAAAGGCCCGGATGGTCGCCCCTCGCCTGATCATCTCATTAATGATATCGATAGCGGGCGATTCACGCATATCATCCGTCTCAGGTTTGAACGAGAGACCCAGGACGGCGATCTTCTTTCCGCTGAGATCGCCAACTAATTTCTCGATCTTTGGGATCATTGCGTCCCGCTGCCGGGCATTAGCTTCGATAACCGCATCAACGATCCGTGTCTCGACCCCAAATTGGTCCGCGACCGTCGTCAATGCCCGCGTGTCTTTGGGGAAACAAGAGCCGCCGTAACCGGGGCCGGGATGCAAAAACTTGCGTCCGATTCGATTGTCCATCCCCATTCCCCTGGCCACATCGTGAACATCGCAACCTATGGCGTCACAAAGATTGGCGATCTCGTTGATAAACGAGATCTTAGTCGCCAAAAAGGCATTTGCGGCATACTTGATCAGCTCTGCCGCTTCTAACGAAGTTATTACGATCGGCGTCTCGATCAGAAAAAGCGGCCGGTAAAGGTCCTTCATCACATCGATCGCACGCGGGTCATTGCTTCCGATAACCACCCGATCTGGCCGCATGAAATCGGTAATGGCGGCTCCCTCGCGAAGAAATTCCGGATTTGAGGCGACACCGAATTCGCACGGCTCATTCAGATTCGCAGTAACAAAGTCGCGAAGCCACTTTCCGGTACCCACCGGCACGGTAGATTTTGTAACAAGAACTTTATAGCCGTTCATCGCAGAAGCGACGTCTTTGGCAGCCTGCTGGTAAAAACTCATGTCGGGCGAGCCATCATCTTTGGGAGGTGTCCCGACAGCCAGAAAGACCACAAGCGCTTCTTGAACGGCTTGTTGAATATCGGTTGTGAAGTGAAGCCGTCCGGCCTCCACATTCTTATCGACGATCTTATCGAGGCCGGGCTCATAGATCGGTATGACACCCTGATTAAGCTTGTCGACCTTTGACGCGTCAACATCGACGCAGGTTACATCAACTCCGAATTCCGCAAAACAGGCTCCCGTTACTAAACCAACGTATCCGGTGCCGACAACTGCAATATGCATAAAAACTTAGGAAAACTATTTGCCACAATGCGGCAATCTATAGATCAAAACAAAATTATGCGGGCCACGTGTAGAAACATGACCCGCACCGTTTATCAAACTAAATAACTATTAGCGAACCGCACTTATGACAACAGTGCCACCGCCAGGATTCGTGTCACCTTGTCCGGTGCCGAGCCAAATACCAACTCCTGCAACACCCGCGGCGACCAGGATCAACCAAGGCAAGCCGGCGACTGCTGTGTTCGGTGCTGAATTAGGGCGAAGGCAAGGAGCACATCCCTGCTGAACCAGATTACCGGCAACAGCCGATGTTCCAGCCGCAACCTGCTTGTCAGATGAGCCGATCCTCATGGTGACAACACCAGTGGTGGTGTCAACGTGGGTATGCGAACACTCAACCTCAACAAGGAAATTGTCGGCCTGTCCTGAATCAGCGATCACTGTCGTATCTTTCGTTGTAACAGTGGTCGCGACACCTGCAGAGTTTGAAACTCTCGTCTTACCGGTTGATAAGACGGCAACAATACTGTTGTCGGCAAATCTGAGAGTCAAATTAGAATCTGCAAGGATCTCAACCCGGCCTAGTTTTCCGAGGCTGACAACCGCGTTCGAACCCGCACCGGTCGTGATCACCGCACCGGAAAGCAACGTGGAATTTGAAATGGCGGGTTGACCGTTCACTGTGACCTGGCCGGTAACCGTTATCTCACCGGCCGTATCAACTGGCATGGCGAAGGCAACCATCGAATATACACACCATACAGCTGCGACGGTGGTTAGAGTTACGAACTTACGAATTGTATTTTTGCCCAACATTTGACTTTATCTCCTTCTGAATCGATCCTTATCAAATAAAAACTTTATTACGACCCAACCTCAGCGTGGCCAGATCTGCGGCACGATAACGCGACCTGAACAATTAACGGACAGGGCTGATCGTCGTAGTGCCGGTGCCGAGGCTAACATCATTCGATGTAGCTGCAGCAATAATGATACCCGCCGCCGCACCGCCAAAGATCAGAGCATAGATTATCCATGCATTGCCCTTGTCGTTATCATCGTCATCTTTCTTCGTAGCTGTTGCCGAACCAGCTGTTGCCGATTCACCGGCATTAAGAACAACATTGCCCGTCATAGTTTTGACGCCTACGCTTTGGGCAGCACTGAGAACCGTAATGCGTCCCGCGGCGAGATCGCCGCTCATAGCGTTATCGTCAAAAGAAAGGGTGAATGTCGTGCCGGGTGCAAGTTCGATACGGCCGACTTTGCCCAAATTAACGATCGCACCAGACCCTTCGGGGGTGGAAATTGTACTTGAAGAAAAGACCGAACGGCCGCTCTTCACTGATTCACCGTTAACGGTAACAAAGGCTGTTCCGTTTGAGTTGTCCCCGGTGACCACGATCTCACCGGCGGTTTTTCCGCCACTGGCCAAAGCCACCATCGAGTAAGTCGCGATCATTGCGACCATCAAGCATGAAGTAAGTGATTTGCGAATCCACAATTTGCTGTTCATAGTTCTCCTCTAATATCGCCTTATATCAATAATTTCAAATTTCCAGCCATTCAAACTTTTACACGAATTACCAAGTGATGTCAACAAAACCACAGATATTCAATGCAAAATTGAAAAAACAACAAGTCCGGCGCTTATAGAACTTCTAAGCTGAGATTTGATAAACATTTATACCATATTTCTCAGGCGTTTCAAAGGCAAATTTCAAAAAAAGACCGCTTTTTATGATAATTTATCCGTCCCGGCGTCGGGTAAACTGAATTATGACATATTTTGCGGCAGCTCAGACAGCCGGGAAATCATTTAGTTTTTAAGCTAAATCATTCTAGTGGAGTGGATTGCGGCCGTTATAGACGGTCGTTAATTTTAGCTAATGTGTTGCGGACAAGATTAGCGGCATGGGCAGCGAAAGTTGCGGGCGGGCAAGATCCCAGACATTTCCGCCCTAAAGTTATTCGCGTTCTCGTTTAGATTGTGATACTTACATTGATATATTGGAGAGATAATCAGATGAAAGCCAGCTTGTTTATTATATGTTGCCTGTTGATGGCCGTCTCAGCGTGTACGAACGGCCCGACCGAGAAGAAGATAAAGATCGGATTTGCCATGGATACCTTAAAGGAAGAAAGGTGGCAGCGGGATCATGATGCGTTTGAGGCCCAATGCAAGAAGCTAAATGTTGACTGCGTAATTACCGTTGCTGACAACAAGGCCGACAAGCAGGCGAACGATGTAGATAACCTTCTGACCCAGGGGATCGACGTGCTCGTCATCGCGCCGCATGACGCGACGCAGGCGGCGTCTATGGTCGACAAGGCAAAAGCCCAGGGCGTTCCCGTCATTAGCTATGACCGGCTTATTAATTCCGACAAGATCGACGCTTACATTTCACATCAGGTTCCGGTGATTGGCCGTAAGATAGCAGAGTATGCACTTGAAAAGGCACCAAAAGGAAATTACGTCATGGTTTATGGAGCCTCGACTGACAACAACGCGGTGATAATGAAAAAGGAACAGCTAGCCGTTCTCAAACCGGCCATAGATAAAAAGGACATCACCATTGTCGCCGACGATTTTATGGACGACTGGAGGCCAGAGCTGGCTCTGAATTTCACTGAAAACGCGCTTACGCGAAACAACGATAATATTCAGGCGTTTGTTGTTTCAAATGACGGACTGGCCGGCGGCGTGATATCTGCCCTCGAAAAGAAAGGGCTGGCAGGAAAAGTGGTTGTTACCGGACAGGACGCTGCTCTCGATGCTCTACAGCGAATTGCTGAGGGAAAACAAACCATGACCGTTTACAAGCCCATCGTCCCGTTAGCGAATCAGGCGGTCGAGGCAGCAATAAAGCTCGCGAAAAAAGAAAAACTCGACACCAAACCGTTTATGAACGATGTCATCGGAAAGGAAGTCGGATCGATCCTGCTCGAGGTGACGACGGTTGACAAGTCTAACCTGATGGACACTGTTATTAAGGACGGTTACGCAAAATTTGAGGATGTATATAAAAATGTTCCTGAGGCCGATAGGCCAAAACGATAGTTAGTTGAGCAAATAAATGGAATCTATAGTCCTTGCAGTTGATCTCGGCGGTACAAACCTGCGGATGGCGGCGGTGGCACGCGGCGGTGAGATATTGGCCCAGGGCCGCTCGGGCACTCCGCAGGGCTGCAGCCCCACGGCGCTTTTAGACGCCATGTCTAAGCTGGCCGACGAATGCCGGGCATCGCTCGGCCCCGATCAGCAGGTGGTCGGCATGGGCATCGGGGCCCCCGCAAATATTACGCCCGACGGCGTGCTTCGCAACCTGCCTAACTTACCGGGATTAGTGGGCCTTGATCTCAGATCGGGGATCAATTCACGGTTCCATTTGCCTGCCGCGCTCGAGAACGACGCGACCGCGGCGTCGATCGGCGAAAACTGGCTGGGGGCGTCGCGAGAGGTCAACGATTCGATAATGGTAACGCTCGGGACCGGTGTCGGCGGCGGTGTCATTATTAATAACGAGGCGATCCGGGGTGTGGACGGCACGGCCGGTAAGATCGGCCATATGTGCGTCGAACCAGATGGCCACCCGTGCGGCTGCGGCGCCCGTGGCTGCATCGAGCAATATGCCTCCGCAACCGCCCTGGTTCGAATGGGCAGGGAAGCGGGGTTAGAGATCGCGAGTTCCTTTGACCTTTACAAGGCAGCCATGGACGGGAACGAAGCCGCCAAAGGCGTCTTTCTGAAAATGGGCCGCTATTTGGGCATCACGCTTGCCGCACTCGCAAACCTCTTAAATCCTGAAATGTTCATCATCGGCGGCGGAGCATCCGCCGGCTGGGATGCATTTATTGACCACGTCACAAAGGAACTTCATCTCAGGGCCTTTGACGAACCCGCCAACCGTGCAAAGATCGTCCGCTCCCAACTAGGCGACAACGCCGGCATCCTCGGCGCCGCCCGTTCAGCGTTTCTTATGTGCGAACGGTGAATATGAATCAGGAAATCGCAAAAATCGAAGGCCTGACTTCATTCCTTGCTACGGCTCATCACTGTGCTACGGCTCATCACTGTTGGAGAAATACTCGAAGCCATCGGTAGCGATATAGAAAGTTATTCCGTTTCTACTTACGTAAGCTAGCCCGTCATGGCTAAATACACCTGCACGGTCATAGATGAAAGGGAGTTTGGTCGAACCGGAGTTATTGATAAATCCAAATTTTCCGTCCATGCGGACAGAGGCAAGACCGCTCAAAAACCGCTTGGCCTCCTCGTAAATACAGGGTATCTTCATTTTACCCTCTCGATCTGATGAATCCCCACTTCCCGTTTTCTGATACTGCAGCGAGTCCTTCGGAAAAATCGCCGGCTTTGTCGAAAATCGGGGGGGCAATTTCTATTCCGACACGGCTTAGAAAGCCATACTTGCCATCAAGTTGAAAGCTACCTAAACCATCAAAGAAGCTCTCGATCCGCTGATATTTTATGGGTGTAAAGCTTTTACCGGTTGTGTCGATCAATCCGTATTTACCGCCAACTTCTATTACCGCTAAACCTTCTTCAAAATTGCCCGCAAGGTCGTATCGCAAAGGGACAACAACCTTTCCTGATCTATTTATGAAACCATATTTAGCACTGCGATCAGTCCCGAAGTTTGCAACCCGGGCAAGACCATCGGAAAATTCTTCTGCAAGGTCAAATCGAAACGCTATAACGCTCCTCCCGGTTTTATCGATATAGCCAAACTTGCCATTCTTCTTAGCTGGGGCCAATGATTCGGAAAAGTCGCCAACGTCCTCGAATGTAGGGGGAATGACCGGGGCTCCTGAGTTATTAATGAATCCGTATTTACCGTCATCTTCAAACTGCATCATACCTTCAGAAAAATCTGAGGTGTGCACCATGTAATATCCATGACCTGTTTCGCTTTTTCCCGGCCTTGCCAAGTGGCACGATCAGACGGCCGATATTATTGACGTAACCGAAGGCTTCATTTTTGCTAACCAATGCCATTCCGTTGGAAAATTCTTGTGCAGAATCGTATTCAATCGGAATTACCACTCTCCCTGATGGATCGATGAAACCATATTTTCCATTCTTTGCGACTACGGCCCGGTTTTCTGAAAAGCGCTCGGCGGCATCGTACTCAGCCCCTATCAGGATCTGGCCCTTTCGGTCAGAGTAACCCCATCTGTCCCCCAACCTATATGGAACTAATTCTAAAGAGGCGGATTGCGCTATCAACGATCCGCTAAATCCAGGGGTCATAAATAAAAACCCTAAAACTAAAGCTATTACCAGATTGATCGGATTTTTATGCGACTCTTTCATAATGTTCATTATCGATGGACAGGTTGTTTCCTTGAGAAAATGAAGTCCAAAGGGTAAACGTGCGATCCTGCGATTTTTCAACATCTGGATATCTGAATTCGATTCTACACCCACGGCCCGACCGGAGCGAGCAAATAATTTGTCTGTATCCTCATGCTTCGTAGCTTCTCGCCGATACTTTCTTTTATTCGCGCTTTTTCGCGTTATTCGCAGGCAAAAAGCGGCAGGTGTTTAACACTTTGGCGGCTCTTCGATGGTACTGGTTCTATAACGCGAATCCCGGTATTTGCTGGTTTTCGCCGCTGGTGGAAAGGTTTTAATACCGGTGGAACCGTTATAACGCCGGTAGAGCCGTTTTATTTCTTATATAGAGACCTTTTTCTGAAAGAGGCCGGTATATTTTCTGTAAAACCATTTTATTTTTTTCGAAGAGACTGGAATAAAAATATGGAGGCATTCTTCTCTTGGAAACGGTTCCACCGGTGTTTTAACGGCTCTACCACCATTATAGGCGTCCTACCATCGGTAGATCCGGGGCGGTGTTTAACATTTGGAAATGGTCTTAGGTCTTTGGCCTTTGGCCTTCGGTGTCTGCAATTACCTCTGCAGTCGAAGAGCCCAGTCGCTATCGCTCCCGGTTCTGACCTCTGCGTTATTCGCGGGCAGTCTTCGATCTGAACAGTGGGAGTGCGATTCTTACTTGCAAATTTGACCTCAACCTGACTATACTATTTGTTTGCTGAGATGCGCAGGAACGTGCAAAGTGGGTTTCGCACCCACTTTTTATTTTGCGTTTGTGACGAATGGAAAATCATTTGATAACCGAGCATATTGAAAAGATCGCCGGGCAAGCCGCCAAAGAGGGCGAAGTCGAGCTTGTGCATGTAGAGATCGCGGGCATTAAACGGGACATGGTCGTTCGGATCTATATTGATAAAGAGGGCGGTGTGACCCTCGATGATTGCTCAGGGATATCGCGAAAGATCGAGGCGGTACTCGACGTTGAGGATTTTATTCCGTCGAAGTATGTGCTTGAGGTTTCGTCGCCCGGCATCGAACGCGAACTTTATTCGCTTGATGACTTTAAGAAGTTTACCGGCCAGTTGGCAAAGGTAAAAATGAAGCGTGAGATTCGACGGCCAAAAGACATTTGTCGGGAACATAATTGGCGTCGACGGCAGCGAGATCAGTTTTGAGGACCGCGGACGCGGCAAGATGAGTTTTGATTATTCGGATGTTCAGAAGGCAAATTTGAAGATCGATCTTTCAAAGGAATTTAACCGTTGACCGTATAAGTCACGGAATTAGAAATTGGCAGGGTTGAGAATATATGTATAAGCGATCAGGCGTGGTGAAGATATGACATCATCAATCGGACAGAGCATAGAGATTTTGTGCAACGAGCAGGGCATCGACCGTGAACTCGTGATCGAGGCAATGAAGGACGCCGTCCGTGCAGCCGCGCGTAAGCAGTTCAAGGACAAGACGGGCGATAGCGTCCAGGTCGATTGGAACAACGAGGAAGGGATCGTCGAGATCTCGGCCCAAAAGATCGTTGTCGAAGAAGTTGAGAATCCGCTTAGCGAGCTTTCGCTGACCGAAGCACAGGAACTGGCCGGCGACGAGATCGAGATCGGCGATATGCTGCTCTTGCCGCTGCCGACCGAGGAACTGGGCCGTATTGCCGCACAGACCGCGAAACAGATCCTGGTTCAAAAGGTCCGCGAGGCTATTCGCGAAAAAGTGTATGAGGAATACATCGACCGCAAGGGCGAACTGATCAACGGTACGGTAAAACGCTTTGAGCGTGGCGATATGATCGTCGATCTCGGCAACAATCTCGAGGCGATCGTTCCTAAATACGAGCAGTCACGCGGCGAAATGTGGAACCAGGGCGAGCGTATCAGGGTCGTCATTGTTGATGTTTCGAAGGAACAAAAGGGCCAGCAGATCAAATGCTCCAGAGCATCGTCCGAGCTGCTCAAACGGTTGTTTGAAATGGAAGTCCCCGAGATCTATGACGATACGGTTGTGATCAAATCGGCCGTTCGCGAGCCCGGTGACCGTGCAAAGATCGCTGTTACGTCCAATGAAAAGGACGTCGATCCGGTCGGAGCCTGCGTCGGTATGAAAGGTTCGCGCGTACAGGCGATCATTAAAGAACTTCGTGGCGAAAAGATCGATATTATCGAATGGTCGGATGAGCCGTCGGTTTTCGCGGCGAACGCACTTTCGCCGGCTAAGGTTTCGCAGGTGCGAATTACTTCTATCGACAACCGCTTGATGGAGGTCATCGTCGGCGAAGATCAGTTGAGCCTTGCTATCGGTAAAAAAGGGCAGAATGTACGTCTCGCGACAAGGCTTGTCGGTTGGGAGATAAAGATCGTCAGCGAAGAGCTGCTCAAGAAAGAGATCGCTATGCAGATGGGCCGGATGATGGCATCAGGCGAAGCGGTGCCGATCACAGCTCTCGAGGGAGTTACGACATCACAGGCCGAGGCATTGGCTGCGAAGGGTATCGAAGACGTTGAGGCCCTTGCCGCGACATCAGTAGATGATCTGGTAGATTTCCTCGACGTCAGCCTGGATCAGGCCGAGGGGATCAAGACCGCAGCCGCAGCAATCGTCGAGGCACGCAATGCTGAGGTGAACCCGGAACCGGCAGAAGAAGCCGGCGATGATGCGGGTACAGAAGTCCCCGCAGATGCAGAACCGGCTGCAGAAACCGAGCCGGTTGCCGAAACTGAGCCGGAGACGATAGCCGACGCTGATGCGGCTGGCCCCGAGGCTGAAGCTGAACCAACGGCGGACGCTGTGGAAGAAGCAGAGGAAACTGTGGCGGCTGATGAAACTGCTGCAGTTGATGAGGGATCAACCTCAGTTGAGGTTGAAGCAGAAGCTGAAGGCGGGGATGTTCCGGCCGCGGAGACACCGGAACCCGAAGAAGCTGAGGCAGAGACAGTAGTCGAGGCGAAAAAGAAACCAAAGAAGAAGAAAGATTAATACGGTTCCCTGATAGGGGCGTCGGCCGCCCCGCGGCGAGGATTGGTCCGGTGATCGATCGAATTGGTTGAAAACGACAGAATAGATTAAATATGCCTATTGGTAAGAGCATTCGAATTTACGATCTTGCACGCGAAGTGAAGCAGGATACTAAGCGCGTAATGGAAGATCTGCGCCGTGAGGGCGCTGATGTTAGCGTTGCGTCAAACTCCGTAAGTCACGAAATTGCTGAAAAGGTCCGAAGCAAATATTTCCCTAAGACCGAGGTTGCTCCGAAACGGGCGATCAAGGTGATCAAGGCCGCAAAGATCGAAAAAGAGGCCGCAGTAGAGGCCGTTGCCGAAACGCCGCCGGTCGAGACGCCGGCTGAACCCGAAAAAACCGTCAAGACGGAAAAGGTCAAGGTAGCTAAGGCCGAACCGGCCGCTGAGGCAGCGCCGGAACCTGCTGCTAAACCTCAAGTCAAAAAGCTTACAAAACGGCCGGAGGAAGAAAAACCCGTCGAAGTGCCGGAAGAAACGGAAGCACCGAAAACTGTCAAGAAAATTCTTAAGCGAAAAGTGGTCGAGGCTGAGGTTCCAGCTGATGCCGAACCGGTAGCCGAGCAACCGGAGGCAGTGGCAGAAACCGAGGCCGAGGTTCCGGCCGAAGAGCCGAAAGTCGAAAAAGAAGTTGGCAAATCCGGTATGCGGGTCAAGACGTTGATACTGACCCCGGATGCATTGAAAAAAGGGATCAAGCCCGGCGATCGTGTCGTTAGCGAAGCCCCGACCAAAACAGGCAGCCTGCTGACCGAGAGGCCGCGGGTTGACGAGCGCGGACGCCGCGTAGAATTTCGTGGCACGCCCGGCGAGACCGCTGCACCGCAAATGACCTATACACCGCCAGCTGACAATCGCCGGCGTCCGGGCCGCGGGGGTGGACGAAAGGGTAGAGGCGATGATAAGGGTGGCAGATTCGCCGAGCGCGATCTTGACGCTCCGCAAAAACGTTCGATCGAAGAGCGGGTGCTGGACCAGGTCGGTGCGATCGATCAGGAACATCTCAAAACAGTCCGCCTTACTGAGGGTGCGACGGTTCGCGAGTTTGCCGAGGCATTGGGGATCACCCCGCGTGATATCGTCCAACTTCTGATAAAGCGAGGTGTTTTTGCGACGCTGAATCAGGCGATCAGCGAAAATATGGCGACCGAGATGGGTGTCGATTTCGGATTTAACGTGAGTTTTGTGCCATTCGAAGAAATGGTGATCGAGCAGGAATTTGAAGAGCTGATCGCGGCCGATGCTGATGATGCCGAATTGCCGCGGGCACCGGTCATTACCGTCATGGGCCACGTCGATCACGGTAAAACATCATTGCTCGACGCGATACGTTCCGACAATGTAGCCGAAGGCGAAGCCGGCGGTATTACACAGCATATCGGTGCCTATAGCGTTCTCGTTCCTAACCCGGACGACCCTGACAACGATCGTCGCGTCGTATTTCTGGATACGCCTGGCCACGAAGCGTTTACAATGATGCGTGCCCGAGGTGCAAAGGCAACTGACATAGTCATCCTGGTTGTCGCGGCCGATGACGGTGTGATGCCCCAGACCATTGAGGCTGTTGAGCACTCTAAGGCAGCCGGCGTTCCGATCATTGTTGCCATCAATAAGATCGATAAACCTGACGCTAATCCGGATAAGGTCAAGCAGGGCCTGGCAGGACTTGGGCTGCAGCCTGTCGACTGGGGTGGTGACATTGAGATGGTTCCCGTCTCAGCCAAGAAAAAAGAAAATCTTAAGACGCTTCTCGATACGGTCTTGCTGCAGGCTGACATATTAGAGCTAAAGGCGAGTCCGACCCGCCGGGCGTCCGGTGTTGTTCTCGAGGCGAAATTGGACAAGGGCCGCGGGGCCGTTGCAACCGCTCTCGTTCAGCAGGGTACGCTGAGGGTTGGTGATCCGTTTATTGTGGGGCAATTTTCCGGTAAGGTCCGGGCAATGTTCTCAGACCGAGGCGAGTCTGTAACTGAGGCCGCACCGGCAACACCGGTCGAGATCCTCGGCCTGCAGGGTGTGCCGCAGGCAGGTGATACCTTCCAGGTAGTTTCGGACGTGGAACGTGCCCAAACGATAGCCGGCCAGCGTCAAATGTACGCCCGACAGGCCGCGATGATCAAGACGACCAAACGCGGTATCGAATCGCTCGGTCAGGCAGAGATCAAAGAGTTGCTGGTCATTCTCAAGGCCGACGTTCAAGGTTCGGTCGAGGTGCTTAAGGGTACGCTCGAAAAACTCTCGACAGAAAAGGTCAAGGTCCGTGTTATACGTGCCGGTGTCGGTGCGATCGCCGAATCAGATGTTCTGCTGGCGTCAGCTACACAGGCCGACAACCTTTCGACAGCAGTGGTGATCATTGGTTTCAATGTTCGCCCGGAGGCACGTGTTGCTGATGTTGCACGGCACGAGGACGTAGATATTCGTCTGCATTCGATCATTTACAAGGTCGAGGAAGAGATCAAGGCCGCCATGATCGGCATGCTCGACGCCATCGAGAAAGAAACGATCCTCGGCAAGGCTGTCGTTCAGGAGACATTCAAGGTCTCAAAGATCGGCACTATCGCCGGCTGCCGTGTGACCGACGGTCTTATTCGCCGCCAGGCCAAAGCAAGGCTTATTCGCGACGGGGTCGTCATTTGGGATGGCGATATCGCTTCGCTGAAGCGCTTTAAGGAAGATACGAACGAGGTCAAGAACGGATTTGAATGCGGTATCAGCCTTGTCAATTTCAACGACCTTAAAGTTGGCGACGAGATCGAAGCGTTTGTGATCGAAAAGATCGCGGCGACCGAGCTTTAATTCAAGGAACGGGTAATTTGAATATATGCGTCGGCCAGAGCGGTTAGGGGAAGTATTACGAGAAGAGATCTCAGAGGTCGTTGGGTTTGAATTAGACGATCCGCGGCTCGAGATGGTCACCGTGACAGAGGTTGAGGTTGCCGGCGATCTAAGAGACGCAAAAGTTTATGTCCTCGTCAGCGGCAGCGAAGAGGAGATCGAAAAGGCATTAAAAACGCTGAGACATGCTTCCACATTTGTAAGACAGCAGGTCTCATTGAATTTGGATCTTAGACATGCACCGCATATACATTTTGTGCGGGACACAGCCGAGGAGAATGCTTCGCGGATAAGTGAGATCCTGGATGGTCTCTCGGCAGATCGAGAATTAAATTAAGGACGGTCGTGAGTGATGAATAAAGAATAACTATTTTTGGTATCGACCGTTATTCTGCATTCATCTTTATCATTTTTTACCGGTGCTAAGTCAAGTAGTTGAGTTAATTGAAAATAAGAGTAACTTTGCGATCACCACGCATATCAAACCTGATGGTGATGGCGTAGGTTCTTCGCTTGGCCTTTTGTGGCTGTTGCGATCTCTGGGCAAATCAGCCGAGGTCATCGTTCATGGTGACGTGCCGCAGGCGTATCGCAGTTTGCCCGGAGCTGATGAGATCCGTGATCAAAGATCTATAGACGGTAACTATGACGCTGTATTTGTCATAGAATGCTCTGATATTGATCGTCCGGGTATTTCGGGACTAGACCGGGAATTCACCGTCAACATAGATCATCACGCCACCAGCGAACATTTCGGAACAATAAACTGGATCGATTCGACAGCATCTGCCGTCGGGGAAATGATCTACAATCTCTGCAAAGCCATTGGTGGCCGCATAACCAAAGAGATCGCCGAGTGTGTCTACATGGCGTTGGTTACCGATACAGGTTCCTTCCATTTTCCTAACACCTCTGATCGTACATTAAAGGTCGCATCCGAGCTGGTTAAGGCCGGAGCACTGCCGGCCAAGATCTCAGAAGCGGTTTATAACAATTATCCCTGGTCAAGAATTGAATTGATGCGGCGAGTGCTCGAAACGGTGAAGCGTGACAGTTCGGGCAAGGTTGCCTCGATGCGTCAAACCGTCGAGATGAAAGATATCTCAGGGGCAGTCGATGGCGATAATAACGGCTTTGTGAACGTACCGCTTGCGGCCCGTGACGTGGTTGCCGTCGTTTATATGCGCGAGGTGGCAGAAAATGAATATCGGGTTAGTTTAAGGTCAAAAGGGGACATCGATGTTGCAAAGATCGCCGAACGTTTTGGCGGCGGCGGTCATAAAAATGCAGCGGGCCTCGGCATAAGCGGAAACTGGGACGAGAAAGAAAATGAGCTGGTAACAGCCCTGGCTGAGGCTGTCCTAATTGCCGATGAAGCAGTTGTAGATTAGGTCGGTTTGTTTTGGATCTGGCGGTAGTAAGGATGTCGGCCCGGTTGCCGGTCATCACAACTACTGCCATAATTTTTTTCAATGGCCGAAACTAAAGAAAAGCGGTATAAATGGCGGCGAGAGGGCTATCGTGAGAATACGAAAGGCCTGCTAATGCTAAACACGGGCGACGGTAAGGGCAAAACGACCGCCGCTATCGGCGTGATGGTGCGCGCGGCTGGCCGCGGTATGAATTGTTGTATGATCCAGTTCATGAAGTCCAAAACCGACCGTTACGGTGAACACGAATCATTTGAAAAGCTGGGTATCGAGGTCCATACCATGGGTGACGGATTTACATGGGATACAGAGGACAAATCACAGGACATTAAGACATCTGAGGAAACATGGGAGCTATGCCTTGAAAAAATGCAAAGCGGCCAATATGACCTACTTGTTTTCGATGAATTGTTGTACGTTTTGAGCTACGGATTTCTTGATATTGACAAGGTTATCTCCGGGATCCGCGAGGTGCGTGTTCAGCAGCCGCATTTGCATCTTATCCTGACAGGCCGGAACGTAGACGACGCTCTCGCCAAGCTTATCGACGAAGCCGATCTCGTGACCGAAATGAAAGAGATCAAACATCCTTTCAACGCGGGAATATTTGCCCAGCAGGGAATAGAGTTCTAGACAAAACCGTAGAGTGGTTTTGCCTGGGTTTCTTATGAAACAAAAAGTCGAAAAACGAAAACCGAGCGGCTTGATTGACTATTTGTCGCTTGCCCTGACGACCTGTGGTGTCGGGTATATTCGCGGTGCCCCGGGAACGTACGGTTCGATGGTTGCTGTTGGGGTATACCTTTTTATCGGTTGGTTCGAAACATCAGCCGCTGTCCATGGGCTTGCCGCCGGATTCCGGCCGGAACAAGCCATGGCGTTTCACTGGGCATTAAATGCAGTCTTGCTGACCGGATTTTGCCTGATCGGGATCGTTGCTTCGAGCCGGTCAGTCCCGTTGCTTGGTAACGATGACCCGTCAGAGGCCGTCGTCGATGAGGTGATGGGGCAATTTATCACATTCCTATTCATTCCGTTTGGCCTTGGCTGGCCGTTTGTCCTTGCCGGCTTTCTGCTTTTTCGCCTGTTCGATATATGGAAGCCATATCCGATCGACGATCTGCAGTCTCTTTCAGGCGGCCTCGGCATTTGCGCGGATGATATCGTGGCCGGTGTTTACGCCGGCATCTGCCTTGCTATCGGATACGCAGCAACTCTTGCACTATGAAGGTTCATGTCCTGCCGGGTGATTCGCTCGTCGGTGAATTCAATAAAGCCGATATCGACGGAGAGGTAATTGTTTGCCGTGAATGTCTGGTTGCCGGGCCGGTCGACGCAGGGACCCGGTATGAATTCTGGGACCAACGGGCGCGATTTATCCTGACCGAGTATGGCGAGGACGAGATCGAATATCACGAAAAGGTCGCGGATGAGCTTGAGAAGTTGGCAGAGCTGCCACCGGACGCCGAGGTAAATCTCTGGTTCGAATACGAACTTTTCTGCAGCGTGAATTTGTGGTTTTGCCTTTCATTACTGTCAGGAACGAAGGCAGCTGTCTATCGTGTTGAGCCGAGTGAATTATCCACGGATGAACGCTGGAGCGGCTTTGGCAAGATGGATGCGGATGACCTTAAGAAATGTTTCACGGCCCGGAAAAAACTCGGCCAAGATGAGATTAAGCTTGGTGCCGATCTCTGGGATGCGTTTCGATCGAATGATCTTGAACGCTTAAAGGCCCTGACCAAAACCGAATCGGACTGTTTCCGATATCTGTCAGAGGTCGGAGAGGCTGCCCATGAAGCGGACAAGAAGGTGAAAAAGATCCTCACCGAAATAAGATGCGAAGGAAAAACAGAATTTGCCGAAATATTTTCCGAGTTCTCTCTCAGGGCCGGCGCTTACGGCTACGGTGATCTGCAAGTTGCCCGTATTCTCGAACAACTAGATCATTGATCGGTGAAGTCTTCTTCAACGGGGGTCCGTGTTTCGATAAAGATCTCGGGGTCTTTCTGCAATATCCAACCTTTTCGCCAGAAATACCACAATAGAAAAAGTGTGATGGCGAGCATGAGGCCGAGAGTTAAAAAGTATCCATAAGCACTCTTTAGTTCCGGAATATTCTCAAAATTCATCCCATAAATGCCCGCTATCAAACTCAGCGGCAGAATGATCGCCGATACGACAGCGAGTGTTTTCATCACGTCGTTAGTTTTGTTCCCGACTACGGCGAAATGAATATCGAAAAGGCCGCCGATAAGATCGCGATAGCCTTCGGCAAGGTCTGAGATTCGCAGCAGATGGTCGTGGACATCCCGGTAATATGGCAGCATATTTTCGGGAACCTGAGGAAATTCGCCGTGTGAGATCCGATACAAAACCTGTAGCTGCCTGGCTATTATTCGTCTCTGGCGGGCGATGGCACGCCTGACATTCATTATTTCACCGAGCATCATATTATCACTCTTTCGCATGTCCAAAACGCGGACTTCGAGTTTGTTGATCTCGCGATCAAAATCGTCCACCAGCGGCATATAAAGGTCGACTAGCCGGTCGAAGATCTGATGGAGCAGATAAGGTGCACCGCGGCTGACAGCGAAAGTGCTGTTTCGTATCTGATTCTTGACATCCCTGATGCTGAGAAACCGTTCACGATGAAAGGTGACAACGTAATTCGGGCCTAAATAGCCGTCAAGTTCCTTTGTCACAAAATTTGATGGTCTGGTCTCTTCGGGCTTGACGCCATGGACTATGAAAAAGAGATAATCGGGGAAAACCTCTATCTTTGGCTGATTACGGAGTTCGACGCAGTCCTCGATCGTCAAATAGTGAAAATGAAAAACGTTTTCGAGCACCTCTTTGGCTTCGGCCAGATCTTCCGGGGTTTCGCCGCGCAGATCGACCCAGACTAGATTAGTTTTGTCAGCGAGCAGTTCGGGCAGGTGATCGCGGGCGAACCCCTCCTCTATACAGTCGGCTCCATTCTTAAAGCAGAAAATTTGCATTTGCTTGTTTCGGCCAAGCGGCCAAAGCGTCAAACTCGAAGTGTACGGAAAATGTCTACTAACACAAGGGTTTTAACACCTATCGGAGCCCGATTCAAACAAGCTAAGGCATATATTTTTTGACGAACGGCCGGTATCTAATGCGATACCGGCCGAATCACGTCGATTATGGGAATTCGGTCCTCATCAGACCACTGCTATTTCAAATTCGACTGGGATTTCGAGGTTATCTTGTCGTCCTTAAAGATCAGGTAGATCCTCGCATACTTTTCGCCTTCCCATTTATAGGACGTCGATTTATAGCTGCCGATGGATGAGCTGCTCGTTTGTGAACCTTCAGATCCTATTATCTTTACAGCCTCTTCGTACGTCATTCCGTTCTCGAGCTGATTATACTTTGCCATAGTGAGGTCAGCATTTGCTGTTTTTCCGTCCGAGGCTTTTAGGTTTGATTGGGACTTGGACGTAAGCGCGTCATTTTTGAAACTAGCACGAATGCTGGCTCCGCCTTGGCCTTCCCATTTATACGAGGCGTATTTTGAACTGCCGGACGATGAACTGCTGGTTTCGTCGCCCTTTGAACCGAGTATCTTTACTGCGTCCTCATATTTCATGCCTGTCTTAAGCTCGTTAAATTTGTCGAGCGTCAGTTCATCAGAGGCCGCCGGTTTGGGATCCTCTTTAGGAGCCGACGTTGTCGGTGTCTTCTCAGGTGCCTCATTCGTAGCCGTTTCTTTTTTTGTTAAAGATGAGCAGCCCAAAACCGCCGCCAAAAGGACTAACATGCCGATAATATTTTTCATTCTTAGGTCTCCTTATTTTTTTATTTTTGATATCTCTTGATGTAACTCTTTCCAGATGCGGGTATACCGCCGGCCGTGCCCGTGGTCCGGAATTCATCGATGGGCCAACCGCTACCGATCGTGCCGAACCAGTCGCTCCAGTCAACCACCCACCGCCCGACCTTGTCTGTGTAGAGGGGTTGGCCCCCTGAGGCCGATCCGTTTTCATTCCAGGTCCACTCCTTAGTTAGCGACATTACTGACACTTAACGTATTTGCCGCCTTCGCCCATGCCTTCCATTTTCATCGGGCCAAAGCGTCCTCCGCCGATGTATTCCTGCTTTACTATCCACTCGCGGTTCTGACAGAGTCCGGGCTGCTCAGGACGCTTTACGAGCATATTTCCGCGCTTATATTGATTGGTCGGGATGCCGATCGAGTTTTTGTAAACTTTCCAGGTCCTATAGTTCGAACCGATCTTCAAAACGGTCGAACCCTTGTAATAGGGATGTGTAACGAACCTTTGTTTTGCGAAATTTTCTATCGCTGGTTCCTTGTGCGGTGGGACTTCCCACGAATTTGCCTTGCTGTCGCGGTCAATGATCACACGAACCTTATCCAGGTCCGGTTTGATCGCGTCAAACATCGACATTGACGGTGTGCCCAAACCCCCGGACGCATATACTTTCTGCACCTCGGCAAATTTCTCGGTTTTCCAAGTCGGATCAAACATCATCCGTTGGACCAGATCGCTTACAAAACCATCAGTGGATCTCGTTACCCTTTCGATCTCATCTCGCCAGATCCCGATAAATACCTGAGCCCGGTCATCCTTGGCCTCGCCGCGGGCGAGCTTTTCATACTCAACACGATTTGCGGCGATCACGCACCAGGTTTTCGGCAAACGGTTGATCCTGTTAGGCCGTTCACTGGGGTCGTCCGTGATGCGTTGATATTTGGTTGTGCAAGACCTATCCAGATCGGCAAGACGCGTCATCAGCGTTTGCCATTCTGCTTCGTTGGCCGGGTTCAGCATATTTACGTCTCCGGTCATGTCCGAGCGGTAAAACCGCATCAGCACGGCAACATAACCGAGGACACCTCTATTCTCGTCATAAAAGGCATTTCGCAGATCTGCGTCTCCCGATGAATTCCCGGTTTGGGCTGTTGGCTGCGACGGTTGATTCGTACCGATCTTAGGAATTTTCGGGATCTTAATAGTTATCTGCGAATTACCGACAAATACAAATATCCCGATCATCAATATCGTAGATGCCAAGCGAACTGAATTTTTCATATAGATATACTCCTGCATTTTCAAAACTTAAAATTTGCTGATTGCTGCGAATAGTCTTATCTTTAATGAACCGCATGTACTTTGGAATTCGTTAGGAAGTTGTTAGGTTTGCTCTATGTCAGGTGAAGCATCCACATCAGTAACGTTTGGCGAATTCAGATTCGATGCGTTGGAGCGGACCCTTTGGCGAAATGGCGAGAGCGTGCCCTTGCCGCCTAAAGCCTCTGACATACTGGCCTTGCTGATCGAGCGAAATGGTCAAATAGTCGCCCGCCAGGAAATTCTTGAAACGATCTGGAAGGACACTTTTGTTGAAGAAGGCAACATAAATTACACGATCTCTCTGCTGAGAAAGACGCTCGGTGACAAGGATATTATCCAGACGATCCCGAGGCGCGGTTATCGGTTTTCGGCAGATCTCGGGACCGATAGGAATGGATCGGCAACTCTGGATGTTAGTGAGCGTCCGGATGCGACAGAGATGGCAACTCGCCGTCCACGGCGGAGGATATATTGGCCAGCGGCCATCCTGGGATTGCTGGTTTGTTCGGCTGCCGCTGCATTTTTCTGGGTTCGAAATTCCCAAGCCGTTGTCCCGCCGTCGAGCCGAAATATACGAACTCTTGCGGTGTTGCCTCTGAGAGATCTTACGGCCAACAATAATGACGTCACCGTGTCACTAGCCCTCACTGATTCACTTATCTCGCGTCTTGGGGCTCTTCGCCGTTTTGTTGTTCGCCCTTTTTCGGCTGTCGAGCGCTTTGCCAAAGGAAAAAAGGACTCGATCGAAATTGGAATCGAATTAAAATGCGACGCTGTGCTAGTCGGCACCTATCAAAACGAGACTGAGCGAATGCGGGTGAACCTCAGGTTAATTGATGTTCGCGACGGCTCGCAGTTGTGGACTTCGGCGTTTGACGCCGCAAGCACCGATATTTTTTCGCTTCAGGATCAGATCGCAGTTCAGGTGGCCGGGTCGCTGCTCGATGACCTTTCTCAGTCTGACGAAGAGCTGCTGGAAAAGAAATACACGAGTAACCGCGATGCGTATTATGCCTATCTCAGGGGCAGGACGATATTCAACCGCCGTGTAGAAAACGGGTTTCAGCAGTCACTCGACGAATATCAAAAGGCATTGGCGCTTGACCCGGCGTACCCTCTTGCTTACACGGGCCTCGCGGACCTGTTTAGCCGACAAGGCAACGGAGCATCGGGTGCCGAAGCCGCCGAGCATTATAAGAATGCGACAGCTTATATCAAGCGTGCGCTCGAACTCGATAACGATCTTTCCGAGGCTCACGCCTCGCTCGGCAGGCTTAAGAGGGTATCGGAGTGGGATTGGCCGGGCGCCGAAAGGGAATTTAAGCGTGCTGTTGACCTCGACCCGAATAACGCCGTCGCGATGTCATGGTACGCACAAATGCTTGCCTTTTTGGGCCGGCATGGTGAGGCCCGTATTATGATCAACCGAGCGATCGAGATCGATCCGGTAACGCCGTCCGTGGCGGATGTGAAATTTCCGATCCTCGAAGCCGCCGGTGAACTCGATGAGGGGCTCAAATTGGCAGAGGAGCGATACAATTTTGACAAGCAGAACCAGACCGCCAGGCGTGCCCTGGCCACATTTTTGTTTCACGCTGGCCAATATGAACGTGCGGTATCAATTGCCGAAGAGACGATCGCTATGGGGCGTGGGCGTGACCATGTGTGGTGTTCGCTGCTCGCCGCCGCATATTCTAAGATGAACCAACCCGACAAAGCCGGAGAACAAATGAAGCAGCTAGAGGAAATATCGGTTTCGAATAGCAAAGCCGTTTATTCATTGGCGATCATTTATTCTGAACTGGGAAGGACTGACGAAGCCATCGCCGCTCTCGAACGCTGTTACGACGAGCGAGAGGAACGCCTCGTCTGGATGAATGTCGAACCGCGTCTCGCATCGATAAGACATGACGCACGATTTCATCAGCTATTAGAGAGAATGCAGCTGGTGCGGTCCTAACCATAGACAACCAATTATGAAAGTTTTTGTAGCCGATGATGTTAACGAGGACAAACTCGCCCCGCTCGCAGCCGCCGGCATTGATGTCGTAAAAGAAACAAAGCTCGATGACACGGCACTCGCAGACCGGATGAAAGATGCCGACGGCGTGATCGTTCGCAGTGCAACGCGTATAACCGCTGAGTTGATGGACCAGGCTCCAAAGCTGCGGGTGATCGGGCGTGCAGGCGTCGGCGTCGACAATATTGACGTCAAAGCCGCGACCAAACGCGGAATTGTCGTGATGAACGCCCCTGACGGCAACACGATCACAACTGCCGAACACACGATCGCCCTGCTCGTCTCAATGGCGCGAAACGTGCCGCAGGCACACGCCAAACTTCAAAACGGCGAATGGGATAAAAAGAGCTTTGTCGGTGTTGAGCTAAATGGCAAAACGCTCGGCGTGATCGGCCTCGGGCGTATCGGCAAACACGTCGCCAAGATCGCACGCGGATTCGGGATGCATATCGTGGCGTTTGACCCGTTCACCTCGGCTGATCAGGCAAAGGAACTCGGCATCGAGACCGGCACGCTCGACGATGTGCTAAAACGGGCCGATTTCCTCACCATCCATACGCCAGTCACAGACGACACACGCGGGATCATCGGCAGGGAAGCGTTTGCAAAGATGAAAGACGGCGTCCGCGTCGTTAACGCCGCACGAGGTGGGCTGGTCGACGAAGCGGCACTGCTCGATGCTATTTCCGAAGGCAAGGTCGCTTCGGCCGCACTCGATGTTTATTCAACCGAACCGCTGCCCGCCGATTCGCCGTTACTCGGCAACCCAAAGATCATCACTACGCCGCACCTCGGGGCGTCGACCACCGAGGCTCAGGAGGGCGTCGCCCTCACCGTTGCCGAGCAGATGCGTGATTACCTGACGACAGGAACCCTTCGCGGTGCTGTAAATGCGCCGTCAATGGCGGCGGCCGAGGTCGAGGCATTGCAGCCGTTTATCGACCTCGCCGAAAAGCTCGGACGGTTCCAGGCACAGGTGTTGGACGAGGGAGCTATCTCTCAAGTCAGGCTCGAATTTACCGGTCAACTCGCCGATCGTGACGCGGCCCCAGTCACGCGTGCGTTTCTCGCCGGCCTGCTCCGCGATGTTTCTGCCCGGGTAAATGTCGTGAACGCTCTTCTTATTGCCGAGGAACGCGGCATCGGCGTTACGACAAGCTATACAAAATCAGGAAAGACGGCCAGCGCTGATATTCGGACCGCCGTCACAAGCGGGGCCGGCGAGCAAACCGCCTCGGGCCTTGTCTTTGCCAACGGCGAAGGCCGTATTACCGAGATCGGCAGCTTTTCGATAGAGGCGGTGCCGCACGGCTTTATGCTCCTAACAAAAAACCGTGACGTCCCCGGCGTAATAGGCCAACTTGGTACGATGCTGGGCGAGAACAGCGTTAACATCAGCCGGTTCTATCTCGGCCGCCAGCAAAAAGGTGGCGAAGCCCTAGCCGTTGTCGAGATCGACTCACCATTGGATGACAGCGTGCTCGACAGGCTGCGAAATATCGACGCCGTGATCCTGGTTAAGCAAGTCCGGTTGTAAAAACCGCGCCCGGGAATGGACCGTCATTATGAAAATTCTAAGATCAGCAACACGTTTGCGAAATCTATTAGCCATTTTTCTACTGATACTGGGCATTGGTGCATCCCTTAATAACTCGGCCCAGACGCCGACTGAACGCGACATCGCAGCTCGTTTTGCTCCAGTCTTCCATCAGGCTCTTGGCGACACGCCCCGAAGCGATTACATCACCAACTTTGATTTTGACGGCGACTGGCGAGGCGACAACAATTGGGCCAATGCCGACAACAAACGGTTTCCGCTGCGTGCGAATATTTATTATTCCGTCAGCGAGACAACGACCCATTATTTTATTCACTACGCTGTGTTCCATCCGCGTGATTACAAGGGCGGGACCGATACCGGACGGCTATTAAGCGAGCTTTTGTTAAAGAGTTCAAAGATAGTTGGCAAGCGCGACCCGACCGGTTTGCTTGACGAGGCGACAGCTGCTCATGAAAACGACCTCGAGGGTGCTCTCGTCGTAGTAGCTAAAAATGGAGAGGGAATCGAAAACGCCCGCGTTCAGTTTGTCGAAACGCTGCAGCATAATGCTTTCCGGCGATATGCGGTGGGCGAAAAGCTGCTGCCGGGCACTACCCAGATCAGATCCGAGGGTGACAGCGTCCTGCTCTATGTCGAACCAAAGGGCCACGGCATCGAAGCCTATACGGGCGAAGGGGCCCAGATGCGGGAAAAGCAAATTATTGTTTATCGATTTACAGGCAAAGCAGACGACCCCGAAGAGGCAAAGAGCAGTACGGTCGGCTATGAGCTGCTGCCGATCTCTACCACGTTATGGCCAAAGGCCCGTTTTGTGAAGGGCAAAAAGAACCAGACCTTTGCCAACCCCCACAACTACGCAACCATCTCGATCAGGCTCGAACAGAAAAATGGCCGACGTGTGGTGAAGAAGGTCAAGGTTGGCAGCCTCGGCTCAGCATTCCTCGGTTCGACCGGCGGCATAAACATGGCCCGCCCGCCCTGGGGCTGGTTCGACATGAACCGCCGAACCGATCCCCTAGGCCAATGGTTCTTTGACCCCGCCATAACCATCAAACGCGACTTTGAACAAGGCGAAACATTCTCAACCACCTACACCCAACTCCCCTTCTGGGCCACCAAATAAATAGGACTTCCGCACCTAGCATTGGAAAATGCCTCAGTGCCCTCCGTGCCTCTGTGGTGAATTCCGATCTTCTGACTTCTAGCTTCTGACTTCTGACTTCTGGCTTCTGACTTCTGGCTTCTGAATTCTGACTCATCACTCATCACTCATCACTCATCCCTCGGTTTCAAAAATATCTCACAAATCATACACCGCACACTGCCGCCGCCGACGGTCTCGATAGTCGGGATCGCTATCGGCAGCATTTCGCAATATTTTCCGATAGCCTCTACCTGATCGCCCCGCAAACTCTCATACGCCCGCTGCGACAAAACCACCAGGTCCCGCCCGTCATTTGATCGCAAAGCCAGCATATTACCCGCAAAGTCATACATCTGATCGTACGAGATCTCAACGATCTCATGCCCGCTTGAGATAAGCGAATCAACAACCATCGCCCGCTCACGCTCATCCGATAATACTCTCAAGACACACCACCGCGAACCGCTCAGCGATGCACATCATCACATTTGTGTGATAGATCTCACGCCCCTTACGGTCATGTGCATGAAACGGAAGCGGCCGATAACCCAACCGCTCGCAAACCAGCGACAGCAGCCCCTCATCCGTCCGCGGCGACAAACAGGCATACCCAACCCTTGCCGCATGATCAAAAACAATACTCCCCGTCCCCTCCAAAAACCTGCCCTCACTCTCATAACCCGACAGGTCAACAATTTCTCTGATCAAAAACGTCTTCCCGATCTCCTCAATAATATCCCCCCGCCGCTCAGCCCGCCGGTTCTCAGCCATCATCGGATACAAAATAACCGTCCCGTCCCCATGAAACGAAACCCAGTTATTAGGAAAAACCGCATCCGGCTTAACGGGCTCCGGCGTGTCGTCACAAACCATTACACCGACGCCGGCATCTCTAAGCGTTTCAACAACCCCTTCGAATTCTTCCAACCCTTCGGCCGAGACATCCCGTTGATCACTGGCGATGCCTCTTTGAAAGGCATTTGACCGCTCAGTATCACGGTTATACCCAAATCCCGTCGGCCGGATCATTAGAATATTTGTTGTTTGCACGTAAAAGAATGTAGCACGGGATAAGTAAAATATGTAGAAAATGGGTAAGTGCCTCGCGGAGGCTCTGGGCCTTTGTTACTTGCTGCATCGCTCGGAGGGCAGTTTTACGGCTGGGCGTTTGGCGGCGCCGGTGAAATATCGAGACCGTTGCCCGGTTACAAATCCTAAATTTCAGCGATAAAATAAATTGTAAATACTATGCGGAAAACTATCCTGATACTTTCAGCTATGCTTGCCTCGGGGCTGTTGTTCGCCAACGTCTACAACTCGATCGTCGACGTGCCTAACTGGGGACGAGACATCCCGGCGTCGCTCATTGCAGCCCGCGAATATTTCCAGGCCGCAAACCCTGGGACGTTCTATCGGGTAGGGTCACCAATAAATCAGGTATTGACGCTGCTCGCCTTAATTATCTGCTGGCGCTCAGGCCCCCGCGTGAGGATCAACTGTGCCCTGGCTCTCATCTGCGCGATCGCCACCGACGTTTTTACATTCGCCTATTTTTACCCAAGAAACGAAATAATGTTCGTCGCCCCGCTCGACCCAAACGTCGAAACCCTAAAAGCCGCCTTGGCCGGCTGGGCAATCATGAACTGGCCCCGCTCAGCCCTCGTCGCCGCAAATGCAGTCTTTGACTTCCTCGCCTTGATGCGTGTAGCCAAGAATACTTAATAAAGCTCTCCTGCCACTACATCAAAGGAGGTAGTGGCAGACTTCGAAATTGACCCGGCTCGCCCTCCTCAATGCTCTCCGAGCCTCTGTGGTGAATCGCTTCTGAATTCTGACTTTTCTTAAATTTTGAAATTTTACTTTTGAATTGCCTGCCGCCCCATACGCATGAAACGACACCCAATTATTAGGAAACACCGCGTCCACCTTAACCGGTTCTGGTTGTCTAATACAAAGACCTCTACCTCTGCCGACCGCAGCGTATTATGAGCCATGGGAACTCCGCTTCTGCTCTTTCCCGGATTTCAGTCAATCCATTACCGTGCCGTGCCTGAAACGCATTCGTTCCACGAGTAATCGAGTTAGCCACAAAACCGACACGGCATGATCATCAGAATAATTGTTGTTAGTACCTAAAAGAATTAATACCGAACAAGTTAAAAGCCGCGGAAGGTATTTATCGGTTCTCTATATTCTGATTGCCTCGTTTCCGATCGATATTCGATCGACGCCGCTGTTGGTACACGTTCGCGGTCACTAGTCGTTTATAAGGAAATTCCGTTTGACTTGAAGTACTTAGTGCAAATTTAAGATTCGAGGATTCGAACCGAAGCAACTTTGTAAAATCCATGCGGATTATCCTGATATTCGATTGCAATTCGCTTTTTATCGTCAAGTATTCTCGCGACTGACGCGGCAAGGTGGCGGTTATATCCCCTTATCTCAAGATAGTCCAAAAACTTGGAAAGGGCGATGAAATCCCAATTTGGCTTTTTCATTTCAGATTCGAAGTACTCTAATTCTTTAAGAAAAGTATTCTCAAAGCTTGAAGAATTCGGCCCAACATAAGAAACTTCGTCTTCCGATTCACTTTCCTCTGCCGTTTGGGCGGACGCTTCTTGTTGAACCACTTCACTAATGGCTTTTGTAATCGCTTGAAGTTCAATTTTGGACAAAATCGCTTCGTCAATCTTGCTTTCAGCATCGGCAAACATCTGTTCCAATTCGAGCGTAAGCTCTTGAACTTGTTCTAAATCTTTTCTAAAGACATAGTTGCAGTGGGCAACTTTGTTTCGAATATCAAACAAGGTGCGCCATTTACTTTCGAAGTTTTGTTTTTCGAAAATGTCCTTGAAGTACTTAGGGTAATGACCCGTAACTTCCAGCACAATTCTTCCAAAGAATTTGCGGAACTAATTCTTTCAACGACATCCTCAACCTTACTGTAAACTGATGTTTGCCGTGTAATTATCTCTCCTAATTCATTGAAGTCTATGAGAGTGACATCAGAGTCAACCAATCGCGGTTTCGTCAAAATCGGTTCATTATCGCGACGAATCCTAATTTTATCTTTGACCTCTCGAGGTACGCTTATTTCAAACCATCCTAGCCCAATTTTTGTAGTGAAGAATTTTACAATGAACCGACGAAGCCTGTTTTCAATTTGATAAATGAGTGGGTAGATTTCCCTCGATATCTCGGCCGATACCTCGTCAGCAAGAATCCTAACGTGAGCGAATCCTA
The DNA here is from genome assembly GCA_963834975.1 of Blastocatellia bacterium. Classification (GTDB taxonomy): domain Bacteria; phylum Acidobacteriota; class Blastocatellia; order Pyrinomonadales; family Pyrinomonadaceae; genus OLB17. Next base: position 110,252 of record CAWIDZ010000009.1, on the reverse strand, counting down.
ATTGCCTTAGGTGCTGCACGAGTTTCAATCTAAGAGGCTCTATTGCCTCAAAGGCACCATCAACGCGAATTAGAAAAGCTGAAGCAAATAAGTCAGCCGCCATTTTAGAGGTATCAATGGCATCAATCTTCAAGGAAAGGCCATCATTAATGATTGTGGCGTGTTCCGTTTGCTTTTCTGAATACCGTTCCAGAGACTCTTATTAAACGTCAGGGCATCGATGAAATTTGGGATTTCGTCAAAAGCAACTTGCCCCTTCTGATCAATACAGAATAATTCAAATTGCATATCTCAAGTTGTTAAGAACCCAACGAATCACAATCTATGGGAAATTGTCTGTTTATCTTAGGTTCAACAATAGATCTTCAGTTTCACTCTTTGTATAAGTACCTATGATTGGACGTAAAGCTCCTGCAAAAGTTGATTTTCGTTGTTGAGTGCTTTCTGTTATCGCCACTTCATTAAAAAAAAGTTGTCCAATTGCCATTCCAGGTCTGAGGTGGAGGCCGATCTCTCCCAAATTGCACATCTCAAGAGTAATGTGCAGGACCCTGGATGTACTTTTGATGCGGTTCAATCAGGAGTCCCCTACGACCCCATATAGACCTGCCTATAACGTCAGCTTCCAAATCAAATGGAAATCTAAACCATTCGAGAGTAGTTCCCAGGACGATTTGCCCCGGACTCAGGATGAAATCGTTCCCCATCGATAAAACTCTCTAACCACTACATCTCTTTTAGGATCGTTGCTTAAAGGGTCATGTTGCGCTGAACGACCGCTTCTAAGAATCGTAAACCTGTTTCCGAGATGAAAATCGATAGATACTGACGACGATTTTTGGACTATATTTTCCTTGAAAAACGGCTCAACCACCAATCGTCTAGTCCACTCGACGTCCGCCTTCATTCGGTCGAATAATTCGGCTCGATTAAGCAACATTAGAAACTCCCAATCTGCCGTCTAGTCGGCTTTTCCATTGCACACGCAGTTCCAAAGACTGAAAGGCATGCAAAAGCATATTACCTAGCAATTCTTCCGCTCGACCATCGATCAAATTGGACGTAGGTGGAACTTCCTCGTCCCATCTGGTTGATGCATTTTAACGATTTTATGAAATCGTTCGCTAAGTCGGTAATGCCAAGCAGCATACATCAAAAGCCAAAATTTTTCTTGGTCCGGAGTGGCGTCACCAATTGATAATGCCACACTCGGAGGGGAAAGATTGTCAAATTGTTCCGCTGCCTCCATAACGAATTTGTTCAATCCGACCTTTCCCAATCTCTGCATCGGTGAATTGATATGTTCAAGAGCGGATTCAATCTTTGGAATAACCGAATCAAACTTACTTTCAATCTTCTGATATATTTCATCGGTACTTCTATATTGGTTTCCGTCCTCATCAAACAAGCTCAACCAAACGTCATCGTCAAGCAAATCAGGCAAGAATTTTCGCAAATAATCATGAACCAACGATCGTCGCAATGAAGCAGGTGGATATTTTTCGCTAGCACGACGATGCCCAACGATAATTCAATCGAAAGCCGCGAGAAAGGCGGGTCCTACCAATCTTGCAGCAACCAGGTCTGAGAAAATCTCTCTCAGCCAATTCCCCGTGATAACTTGAATAGCAGAAAACACTTTTTCGTCCTTTCTCCATGGCATGCTCGCGATCATCCGTCGGAAGCCGGAGGAAAACTCCCTCTAGATATTCTTGCAGGACCAATCTGTGGTCTTGGATTATTTCAGAAAATAATTCTTCTTGAATAGCAGCAAATTGTTCACTATGCTTGTAAAAGAATTCGTGCCCGAATTCGTGAGCTGCTAATGCATGTACTAAAGTCGAGCCCGCGTCGGGTGAAGGGAAGCCGAGCAGTAACACATTAGGAATCTCGGGGGTGTTATCATCCAACATGCAGTTTTTCGATACAGAATCTCGCGAGAATTTTCCCCATTTCAGTCTCGCAAATTCACTCCGACAGGAGACAATAGAATAATTATATTCGGGGTCCAGTCGGACGACGGTGTAACATTTCTCTCCGAAAAGGTATTCAGCTACCCATGATAACGACCTAATAATCTCAAAGGGAATTCTCGGGCTGTCGACTCGATCTGTATAATTAAAAAACTTAAAAACGCTTTCCATTTCACGTGAAACCGTGCGAAAAATTTAAAATCGAACTCCTCATGGCTGGCCAAAAAATATTTGCTCGACTCCTCAATTCGTCTGAAACGAGAATCAATCACCCCGATTAGAGCATCGTAAACGATATCTGTCTCAGGATAAGGACGATCCTTGTTCTTAACGCGAAGAATCTCCGCTCGTAACAGACACATTCTATTAAGTAAACATTCAACTTGCCAATGGGAGGTCATAGGGGGCCGAGGTTACCAAGGGCTGTATGATGGTCTTTCCGTTTCGATTTTTTCTAACAAAGATGAACACGACGCTTGCGTTTGGGTGAGAAAATCTAAATCCAAGTCGCTAAGATCGTTTGAACGGAGGCTAAATCAAGTTTGGTCAAGGCCTTCTCTGTTGCACTGAAGTTCAATCTTCCGGACGACGGAAATGAAGAATTTTCGAGAGCCATCAAAGTTGAGAAAATTTTCTCTTAGCCCCGACCTGACAGGTACATTATCGCCGAGGAATATATCACTAAGACTGAGCTCATCGGCTTCGGAAAGCAATCGAAATTTGTCTGCAAGATCTCTGACTGCATCCAATTCTTCATCGTCGGCTATTTGGCTCGTTCGCCAATCTTCAATTTGACCTTGTTCCAATCCCACCTGAAAGCGAAGTCTCTGCAAAAGTAATACTAACAACGACAAGGGCCAAGCCAAAGAGCCATTTGGATCCGAAGCTACATTAAATTTAGTTGACATAACCAGCACCGCCTCCGTTTACTAAAAAATGGGCAAATAAGATGCCCTTGTAGATGTTACCACTTACAGCAGGACAAAACTACACTAAATCTAGCTTTGAGTTGCAAAATAATAATGTAAAACTATGTGGATGTCAAATCAAACCGTGCCGTGCTCTTTAGTCATATGCCCGGTTGAAATAGTAGATAACTTGTTCGCTTTCGGGGCAAGGAGTAGAAGATGGGGACCGGCGAAATGACTAACTTCTATAAGACTTCAATCTCGTGCCGCATTGGAGAGAGCAATAATGAGAGAAGATTAGATGTTAAGGGCAAACGCAAAGGAGATCATTTGGATACGGGCAGGGTCTAGCATTCCTTGGTTGTGGCCTTGTGTCAGAAATGTAGCTGATGCTTAAAGTTCGATGGCGGCTTTTTTCGAAATTGATTCCCACATTCTTTTGAAAGGAATTTAACAACATATATGCCAAATTCATGGACTCTCGACGGTTTTGATCCCCTTGCCGCAACTGACAATGATTTCGGAGAACTCTTTGACCAAGCGAGTCGTCGAGGGATAAAACAACATCTTAAAGTCTTATACCGGCTATTATGATGTTTTTTCTGAAATGCTTCAAAACGCATTGGACGCCGTGCAAGGGAAGTTTGCAAAGGAAATTCTTGGCTATAAACCTAAGATTTGGGTGACTATCGATATTCCAAATTCGAAAGTTCGAGTAGTTGACAACGGAGTCGGGATGAATGAAGACGAGTTTAAGTTTTGTCTTCGACCGAATCAAAGTTTCAAATTACAAACTGAATATCGCGGTCATAAGGGTGTTGGGGCGACCTTTCTAGCATATGGATTTTCGTTTTTGAAGCTCCAAAGCAAACAGGAAGATGTCTCATTTGCAGCTGTTCTCCGACAAGGTCGGGCGTGGGCTGAAGATTCTAGTGGCTCAATTCCACGTCCTAAGTTTGAAGAAATTGAATTTAGTGTTCCAAGAGCTAAGCCGGCGAAACTTCGGGCACTGCGGTAGAGGTTGTAATTGGGCAATCTACAGGTGAGCGTCCGAAGCATCTTGGTTGGATGGGGGCAACCACCGCCGAACAATGGCTAAGCGTTTTGCGAATCAAAACACCTCTTGGTGGGGTTTATTTTGTCAACACCTACTTTTCTTCCTGAAGTAAAATTAAAAGTAACTTCTTCGGAAGGCACTGAGACTTCCGCGGTAACTTCGCGTGCGGAATATTATTACCCACATGAGATCCCAAATCTTAAGACGGAATCGCTTGGCGATATCCAAGGTGCTCTAAACAGATCGCTGGTGACCCTTCTACGCAATTCACGAAAATCGGTCCGCAGTTTAAGCGTCTAGATTGTATTTACGAGATTTTGGGATAAGGAATTGTTGTTGAAAGAAGACTCGCCTTTTGCATCGGCATTGACCGAGGAGCAGAAATTGCTCATTGAAAGACATGATGTAATTGTTTATGGAGCATTTCTGAGATCGGCTAAAATTTGGGGCGAATTCGATGAGGATGTCCTGAAGTTAAGGAAAGGGCAGCGTATTATTCAGGGTGAGGCTACAATTTTACGTCAGACAATATGCCACAGGGGGATCTATCCATCATCCCTTTGACCAGCACAATAGGCTATCAAGCTAATTCGCACTTAATTGTCCATTTTACTGACGGTAATCCAGATCTCGGGCGGAAAGTATTTCAACCCGAACTGAAGGATCTTGCCGATGATCTCTCCGTGAGGGCGGTAAATGTGATGAAAACGGTTTCTTTCAGCATATGCGTCCGGATACTGGGGCAAAGACTATTACGCCAGATAAGGAGTTGCACGAATGGAAGAAGACTCAGGAAGAAGTTTAGGGACCGGAACCCGCTTTCATTAGAGTACAACGGCGTTCGTTTAGGGTTAGTATCAACACCACAGCAGGAACAGGATGTTGTCGCTCATTCCATGAGCTGATTGGCCTTACCGTTCTAAAAGGCTATCGTTTTTTTGCAACAAGCCAAAGTGATCGTTATGATTCTTTGTTTTTCATGGAATATGAAAATGAGCAAGGAATACTTTATGCCAAAGAAGACAATAGGCTTGGTATAAAACGCGGTCGTTTACTCTCCCTTATACAACGGAGCCAAAGGTCCTCGAATATAAGTATAGTTTTGACAGTCTAGTTGAAGATTTTGACAAGGACCTAAAGTTTGAGAAGCAAGATAGATTTGGTTGTTTGTTGGCATGTTGGGAGTAAATACAAAGAACGATTTTATATGCAAAGCCTCCTCGTTGGTGACGAGGGTTCATCTCGCGAAATTTTCGGTACAACCCACCAGGCATTTGCTGTTGGAGCAGGATCACAACCCCAGTTTCGAAATAGTTGTTCTCCAGGATCTAGCTCAATTGGGTTCAAGATCGCGCCAGATGAAGAGGCTAGGCAAACGCGGGTGTATCAAGACACTTAGCCTCAATGCCTGGTTAGACGTCCAATCCTAGGTGCGGAGTTAAAGTCCGGAAGAACCTGCAAGTCAATATATTTTCGATAAATCCCCAGGTGGTTTTGCTCGCTGTATTAAGTAATATTGGGCCAATAAGCTGACTTGCATGGAATCTTATGAAACCATGCCCACAGTGTGATCAGACTTATAACGACGAGAGTTTGAATTTTTGTTTGATGGATGGGGCGGCGCTGGTTGCGGGGGATAGTGAGCCGACGGTTGTGATCGAGAGGCCTGCGGTCGATACCGCCGGATCATCTGCTCCAACTATTCCGGCGACGCCAACTGCGACGGCCTTTGGCGAAAACCCGCCGGTAAGGCGTCGGGGCGGCGGGGTGTTGCTGTGGGTTGGGATCGGTATTGGGATGATCGCGGCGATCGTTATTGTGGCGGGGGTGTTGTTGTACTTTTTGGGCGGGCGTGACAGGTTATTCAGCGGGCAGCCGCAGGGCGGCGGTGAATGCTCTGCCGACGCCAAAGCATACGGCCACGCAGCGACCATCGCCTTCGCCATCCCCTTCACCGGCTTCTTCGCCTGAGGAGGAGGCTTCTCCTGTAAAGGACGGAGATACCCAAGACGATGAGACAGACGAGGTCACGCCGATAGCGTGGAACACTTCGGCGGTAGGGTTTAAGAACGAGGTCGGGATGACGTACAAGTTCGAATGCCCTCCGGATGGAAGTGAGTCGGCGGTTTGGGCAGCGAGATTTACACGGCCGACTCGTCCGTTTGCACCGTGGCGGTCCATGCGGGCGTGATCACGTTTTAAAAAGGTGGAACTGTCACGATCGAGTTTCGCCCGGGCCGGCAGATATATGGCAGCACGAAACGAAACGGCGTAACGTCGCATACGTTTGGGGAGTATACGAGGAGCTTCGTTTTTGTAAAGTGAAAAGGTGAAAGAGTGAAAAAGTGAAAAAGGGGAAAAGGGGAAAAGTGGAAAAGTGAAAGAGTGAAAAAGTGAAAAAGTGAAAGAGTGAAAAAGTGAAAAAGGGGAAAAGTGAAAAAGGGGAAAGTGAAAAAGTGAGAGGTGAGACGTGAGAGGTGTAATTGGCCATTTCTCGCTCGCGTGAGAAAAAGAATCGCCCGCGAATTACGCGAAAGGACGCTAAAAAAGACTGAAACGGAGATAACGGTGGCTTTAATGAATTGATCTTGTATAACGGCGGTCCTTGATCCGGGGACCTTGGTGTTGTAAGGATATTACGGGCGGACGAGAGCGATCTCGTCCGTCTGTCTTTTTTTGAATGCAGATGCCGATCAGCGGGAGATCGAGGCGGCGAGTGCAGGTGAAAGACCTGACGTAAACTCGATGGGCATTTCATTTTGTTCGCCGTCCGTTTCGTTTGTTAGACGCTGCGTTAATCATAAGTGCCTTATTCTAAAAGGGTTATCGGGGATCGCAATTTAAGAAAAGATGCTCTTGTCTTCCTGTTATGCAGTTAAAACGGCAGAAAAATTACTAGACTGTCAAGAAAAGCCGTGATCTGTCAGAACAGCCGTTTATCTGTCAGAAAACTCATTTATCTGTCAGAAAAATCATTTTTCTGACAGAATAAACAAAAAACTGACAGACTAATATTTTTTCTGACAGATAAGCCAAATATCTGACAGGTAAGGGCTTTTACTGACGGGATCGACTTGAAATGTGAGAAATGAGAAGTGAGAAGTGAGAAATTGTCGGAACGGCTTGTTTAATGTATTTTTTGACTCGCCGGCAGGGATGCCGGCGTTCCATTTTTTTAAATTGCCTCCGGCTTTAGCTGGAGGAAAATAGGGATCGCTTGAGGCTTTAGCCTAATTTAGAAATTGGGGGTTCTATTTGGCTTTAGCCTAATTGAGCTGAAGCTATGGGACGAAGCCAATTTTTATCAAGATCGGGCTAAAGCCCGGGGCTGTTATTGAGCTCACCTCCACCTGAAGGTGGAGGCAATTTAAAAGATCCCGGAGGGCAAGATCCTGTGGAGCAATCGGCTTCCAGGGTGGCTCTTCTTTTCGATAAACATTCTCACTTCACACCCGAAACTAGCTCGTAAGCTGGCGGCGGAGCCAGGCTTTGGCCATGTTCCAGTCGTTGCGGACGGTGGCGTTTGAGACGCCGAGGATGTCGGCGGTCTCGTCGTTTGTGAGACCGCTGAAATAGCGGAGTTCGACAACCTTGGCCTGGCGGGGATCGAGGAGTTCGAGACGCTGCAGGGCCTCGTCCAGGGCAACGAGATCAATGCTTTTTTGCGGGATGCCGATCTGCAGGGCTTCGTCGAGGGCGAGGTCCTCGGCTGCGCCGCCGCGTTTTTCGCGATGGCGGGTGCGGGCGTGGTCAACGAGTATCCGCCGCATCGCCTGTGAGGCAATGGCAAAAAAGTGCGAGCGGTTCTGCCACTGGACCTGGTCCTGGCCCACCAGCTTTATATAGGCTTCGTGGATGAGGGCGGTCGTTTGCAGGGTGTGGCCTGAGCGCTCTTTTTCGCAAGTAACGCGACGCCTGGCGATGCAGTTCGTCATAAACCTGCGGCATCAGCTTTTCGAGGGCCGATTCGTTGCCGTCGCCCCATTCCTTTAGCAGCAGCGTGATCTCATTTGCGTCTCCCACGGAAAAAAATCATACCACAGTTAATTTATTTAGCGTTTTTGCCGCCCGGCGTCGCGTTATTAGATGAGGGCAGCAAGACGCGGCCCTTCAAATCATTTAAAACACAAGGAGATAACATGAAATTTTACATTGGTACGAGCATACTGTTCCTATTCATATTCACGGGTTTTTCATATTCCCAGGCGGTAAAACAGCAAACTGACGAGGCCGCGATCAGGAAAATTATTATGGAGTTGGCGGATGCGTGGGCGGCGGGTGACGGGGCCGGGTATGCTTCGGCGTTTGCGGACGATGCCGATTTTATCGTCTGGAACGGCTGCACTTAAAGGGGCGCGAGGCCATTGCCGGCGGCCACCAGCATATTTTCGACACATTCTATAAAGGGACCTGGATCGAGTTTGAGATCACTTCGATCCGGTTTTTAGGCCCTGATGCGGCAATTGTGATGACCGAGGGCAATTTGCTGAAAAAGGGCGAGGCGGCACCGCCGATCCATAATGCGTTCCCGACATATGTCCTGAAAAAGGACAAAAATGTGTGGCGGATAGTGATGTTTCAAAACACGCTGAACGATGTTGGCGGAAAATAAGGCCGACCGCGGCTTTAGCCTCTGGCGGCAAATTCGGTTTATGATGACAGGGACCCCGGATGAGTAAAATAGACGATGTGACATTGCAGGACGAGGGCCCCGCTGAGCGGTGGCAGAGTGCCAAGCGGCTATTTGAGGCCGCTTTGGCGCTGCCCGCTGACGAACGGGCGGCATTCCTGGCCGAGAGATGCGGCAACGATGACGAGCTAAGACGAGAGGTCGAGGCGTTGCTTGAATCGTTTGACGAGGCCGGAACCTTTATGGAGAGCCCGGCCGTTGCCGATGCGGCAAGCCTGTTCGAGGATAAGCAGACAGCGATAGCCGGCAACAAGACAGGCGAAACGATGGGCGGTGAATTTGTCGCCGGAACGGTGCTCGCGAGCCGGTATCGCATCATTGGTCTGATCGGCAAAGGCGGCATGGGCGAGGTCTATAAGGCCGAGGATATTAAGCTTACGCAGACCGTCGCTCTCAAATTCCTGCCCGATCAGATGGAACAAAACGCCGGCCTGCTCGCGCGGTTTCACGCCGAGGTCCGCACGGCGCGACAGGTCTCTCACCCCAATGTCTGCCGTGTGTTCGACATAGGCGAAACGCAGGGGCGGCATTTTTTGTCGATGGAGTTCATTGACGGCGACGATCTGTCGTCACTGCTCCGCCGTGTTGGGAGGCTGCCGTCGGAACGGGCGGTCGAGATCTCTCGCGAACTCTGTATCGGCCTCGCCGCTATCCACAATGCAGGCGTTCTGCATCGCGATCTCAAACCGGCAAACGTCATTATTGACAGCAAAGGGCGGGCACGTATTACCGATTTTGGTATTGCCGGTCTCGAGGCTGATGTTGCCGCCGATTCGATGCGTGTCGGTACACCTGCTTATATGTCGCCCGAACAGATCGCCGGCAAGGGCGTCACCGCCCGGAGCGATATTTATTCGCTCGGGCTGGTGCTGTACGAGATATTTACCGGCAAGCAGGCGTTTACGGCCGACTCGGTCTCTGAGCTGATCCAAAAACATCGCTTAGAGACGCCGACGAACCCGTCGGAACACGTCAAGGGCATTGACCCGCTCGTCGAGAGCATTATTTTCCAATGTCTGGAAAAGAACGCTGATGAGCGGCCGCCGTCAGCCCTGCATGTAGCGATGGCGTTGCCGGGTGGCAACCCGCTCCAGGTCGCGCTCGACGCCGGAGAGACGCCCTCGCCTGAGATGGTGGCCGCTGCTCCGAAAAAAGGCTCGCTGCGGCCGATGATCGCTTTGTCGTGTGTAGGCGGTTCATTATTGATGATCGCATTTATCATGGCGGCGGCGATGAAACTGGCCCCGCAAAACCGCATACCGCTGGCCAGGTCGCCTGAGATCCTCTCAGACCGGGCCGGTGACATCCTTGCAAAGCTGGGCTACACCGATCCGCCGGCAGAATCGGCCTATAGTTTTCGCTATGATGAGGCTTACCTAAATTACGCGAGACAAAACCCGGCTCCGGGAAACTGGGCGAGGTTATCGGCCGGACAGCCGGCGGTGGTCGTTTTTGTTGAGCGACAGAGCTCGAGCTACTTCGATGTCCTTATGGGCGGCGGCGGTGAACCTGTCCTCGAGCCGCAGGCGTTGAATGGGGTTCGAAAGATCACTCTCGATACGCGTGGGCGACTTATGGAATTTAATGCCACACCCGCCGCAATTTGCATTGCCCGCATCGTCCGGCGACGCCCGATTGGTCGCCGCTCTTTGCGGCCGCTGAACTTGATATTTCCAGATTCTCGGCGACGGAACCGCAATGGACGCCTCCCGCGGCGGCGGATGTTCGCGCTGCATGGCAGGGGGTGATGCCTGATCATCCTGACATCCCGTTGCGGGTCGAGGCCGCTTCGTTTCAGGGCAAGGCAGTTTATTTTCAACTTATTTATCCGTGGACGCGGCCGGACGCTGCTGACTATGAAACATATTCGACCCGCGATTGGGCGGGCTTGCTTATATTCTCAGGCGTTTTGATCGCCATCCTGATCGTCGCGGTCCTGCTTGCCTGGCGAAACGTACGGTATGGGTCCGGCGACCGCAAAGGGGCATTTAAGCTTAGCCTTGTCATTTTAGCCGCAGCCTTTGCCGGTTACTTTCTCAGCATGCCGCATGTTCCGGCATTTTTTCCGGAACTTACCCGGGCGACCCACGCTCTGAGAGAATCGCTGCGCATCGCCGTCATCACATGGGTCATTTATCTGGCGCTCGAACCGATCGTCAGGCGAAACCTGCCTGATCTGCTGGTTTCGTGGAACCGTCTGATGGCAGGCGACTGGAACGATCCGCTGATCGGGCGCGACATTCTCTTTGGAACGTTGTTCGGGCTTGGGCATTTTTCACTTATCTTTCTGGGTAAGCTGGCCGAACGCCTGTTAAATGGCGACAATTCACCACTGGCGTTCGACGTTAACCCTTCGCTCTCGGGGTTGAGATATTCGTTAGCGGCCGACCTATATTCATCGAGCGGGGGCATCCTGCTCGGGTTTATGGTGGTCTGTCTAATGGTCATCTTTTATTCATTGCTTCGGCGGCGGCTATACGCAGCGGCCGGGATATTTTCACTGCTGCTGCTGATACAGGTACTGTTTTTCACCCGCTCACTCGTCTATTTGCCATTCACGATAACGGTCAGCGTTTTATTGACGTGGCTCATCTCACGATTGGGGCTGGTGGCCACGATGACATCACTGGCGGTATTCAGCTGGTTGCAGCACACCCTTTTCACAACCGATCTTTCTGCCTGGTACGCGGGCAACATGCTTCTGACGATCTCTCTTATTCTTGTGCTGCTCGCCTATGGCCTAAAGGTCTCGGTCGCGAATAGACGGCTGTTCGGCGTCGGCTGATCTTTAATTTTTCCTGCCCTCTCGTTTTATCCCGTCATTTGATCTTTAGCGCTTTCGTGAATTTTTGTCGCGTTATTAAGTGAGACCAATTTTATCCTAATAAGATACGGAGATGAGAAATAATGAAAAAAGAGATCAAAGGGCGAAACAACGAAACGGAACTGGCATTTGCCGCAACCATGCTTCTGACAAACATTCTGATAGTGGCCATTATTTTTGTTATTGTGCTGGCGGTCGCAGGCTTAATGCAAAACGCAGGCCGCCTTCAGGATTTTTCGGTTTTGCTTGGGCCGGTTAAATAAAATAACGACGTTTACAGTTTAAGTTTTTGAGATAAGATCCGGCATTTATCAAATGGCCGGATCTATAGCGCCCGATACCGTCTGTGTTAATCTTTGAGTTCTGCTTATGAACGAACAGCTTGCGACATTGAGGGTCCGGGGAGTGACAAAACGCTTTGGGGATTTTACGGCGGTCGAGGATCTGAGCTTCGATGTTGGGGCAGGGCGCGTGTTCGGGTTTATCGGGCCGAACGGGGCGGGGAAAACGACGACGATAAGGATGATAGTCGGTATCATGGCGCCTGATGAGGGAGATATCGTTTACAGCCTGGGCGTCGAACATTCGTCACACGCACCTTCGCAGGCGCGGTTCCGCCCAATGTCGCCGGGGTTGCAGGACCGCATTGGCTATCTGCCTGAGGAGCGCGGGCTGTATAAAAAGATGAAGATCGTGGATCAGCTCAAGTATTTTGCCGCGTTGAAAGACATCTCGGGCAAAGAGGCTGACAAACGGATCGACTTTTGGTTGGAGCGAATGAACCTTTCGGAATGGAAAGGGAAAAAAACGACAGACCTGTCTAAAGGGATGCAGCAAAAGATACAGTTTATTTCGACTGTTCTGCATGACCCGGACCTGTTGATATTAGACGAGCCTTTTTCGGGGCTTGATCCAGTTAATGTTGAGTTTATGATCGACGTCCTTGCCGAGTTTCGCACTCGGGAAAAGACCGTCATATTTCTCGACCCATCTGATGGAAACCGCCGAACGGCTTTGCCACGACATTATTCTCATCAACAAATCAAAGAAAGTGCTCGGCGGCAGTCTGCGTGAGATCAAAGAGAGCTATGGACGAAACCTGATCGCCCTGAGGGCAACTGGTGGCGAGGCTGTGCTGGCGGATCAGAAGCTGGTCGCACGGGTTGTTTCACATGCAGACGAATCGGAAGTTGAGATGGCGGAGGGGGTAGATTCGCAGCAGCTTTTGAACGCCTTGCTCCTAGCCGGAGCAACGGTCACAAAGTTCGAGGTCAAGGAACCGAGTTTGAATGACATCTTTATCGATCTGGTAGGCGGAAGTATAAAAAGCGATGTGAGAAATGAGATGTGAGAGATGAGATGTAAGAAAAGAAAAGATCGACTTTAAATGGAGATTAAACACTTATCAATAAATAGGAGGCTGAATGAAAAACAACATTTTGAAGGACAAATCATATAAGTTTGCATTGCGGATCGTTAAGCTTTTTCAATTTCTTTCGCACCAGAAAAAAGAGTATGTACTTTCGAAGCAGGTCCTTCGTTCGGGCACGTCAATCGGTGCAAACATCGAAGAGGCTTATCAGGGCGAATCCAAAAGTGACTTTATACACAAACTTGGCATAGCGAACAAAGAGGCATTTGAGACCCATTATTGGCTTCGTCTTCTGCGTGACGGGGACATCCTTGAAGCGAAAATGGCTGAGTCAATGTTAGGTGATCGTGACGAGATCCAACGCATGCTTGTAGCTGCGATCAAGACCGCCAAAGTCCGAAGGTAATTCCGAACTTCTCATTTCTCATATCTCACTTCTCATATTTGGAGCGTATGCGTAAATTCCTTGCCGTCGTAAAACACGAATATAAAAAGATCGTTCTGAAGTGGACGTTTTTGATCGGGACGCTGTTGTTTCCGGTGATCGGGGCGGGGTTTGCGGTTGTGCCGGCGATAATCTTTTCACTCAAGGGCGAGCCGACGCGGATCGTGATCGTGGACCAGTCGGGCAAGATCGATTCGCGGCTAAAGGATAATTTATCGCGGGAACGCCTCGATGCAAAAAGAAAGCAGGCGGCTGCGCAATCGGCAGAGATCACGATCGACCAGGAAAAAAAGATGAAAAATGCGGCCAGCCAACTTGCCGCAGGTTTCACCTTTGTCGATTTTAATTCTAAGGGCAAATCGACCGAGTATATCCGACAGGAACTTAACGCGATGGCGACGGGGGACGAGATCGACGCCTATTTGATGATCCCGGCTGATATTGATTCGCCGGATGCGAAGTTTGAATTTCGGTCCCGCAAAGGAGGCGATTTTGTTGCCAACGATACTCTCAGGGAGGCCCTTAACGAGGCTGTCCGTTCACAACGTCTCGCGGACGCGAATATTAATGAGGCCCTGCTAAAGGACCTCAGCCGGGACATTGATTTTCAGGCAAAGTCGATCAACGAGCATGGCGAGGAAAAGGACAGCGATATGCTGTTTATTGCGTCGCTGGTCATCGGGATGATGATCTATATCACTCTGACGATCTATGGCCAGGTGATCATGGGTGCTGTTGTCGAGGAAAAAGAGACCCGTATCGCTGAGATATTATTTTCGTCGGCGCGGCCTTTTGAGCTAATGTTCGGCAAACTGGTCGGCGTTGGGCTCGCCGGGCTGACGCAGCTCTCAATCTGGGTCGGTTCACTGGCGGCCCTGATATTCTTTTTGTCGACGCAGGCCGATACGTCTGAGGTGGCCCTTTCACTTCCGCATATAACACCGCTGATGATCGTCTATTTCTTTGTCTTTTTTATCGTCGGCTATTTTATGTATGCGTCGATATTCGCGCTCATCGGTTCAATGGTGACGACTGTGCAAGAAGGCGGGCAGTTCGCGTTCCCGCCTATAATGATCATGCTGATCGGGTTTTATTTCAGTTTTGCAGTGATCCGCGATCCTAATTCGAGCTTGTCGTTTTGGGTCTCGATCGCTCCGCTGTTTGCCCCGCTGACGATGCCGGTCCGCATCCTGGCTGAAATGCCGCCTTTTTGGGAGATAGCTCTTTCAGTTCTGCTAAATTGCCTTGCGATCGCCGGCCTCGTTTGGCTCGCTTCGCGCGTGTATCGCGTTGGTATGCTTATGTATGGCAAACGGGCCACGATAGCTGAAGTGCTGAAGTGGATCAGACAGGCGTGAGACCTCTCTAAGGATACAAACAATTACATCAGATCTGAACGCAATAATGGCGGGCGACGTAGAGACACGTTGGCCCGGGTCAGCATTTGGCCGGCCTCATTAAGTATATGCGACAGCTGCGGTCAGACACAGAATACAAAACTCTCTTTGTACCTTACCGTACAGTCAAGGTGCCTCGTAATTGCATATACTATAGCGTCCATATAGGAGGATCTTAATGATTGACAACAAATTAGCACTTGAAGAGGCCCAGCGGGCAGCAAACTATGAGGCGATCAAATCGTCGGTAAAGGGTGAAGTTGGCGGTGAAATAGCCGCTGAAGCCCAGGTTCCGACAGCCGCCCAGGCTGACCAGATCGACAACATCTCAGATAATATGCGTGAAAAGGCGGTCCGGGAAGTCGTCGACACCGAACATGAGGTCGAGCGTGGGCGGGTTGTCGCCAGAGTCTCTCAGGTGATCGATTATCTGTTTTTCATCGTTTACGGCCTTCTGACGATCCGGCTTCTGCTGGCACTTTTGGCTGCGAGATCGAGCAACGATTTCGTTCAGTTCATTAGATCGATCAGCGATCCGTTTTATGCACCGTTCAGGGGAATAGTGGCAAGCCCGACTACGCCTGAGGGATTTACATTAGCGCTGCCTATTGTGGTCGCTCTGGTCGTTTATTTACTGCTTCACTTTGCAATAAATGGGCTGCTGCGAATGTTTGTCCACAGGAAAACAGAGGTTTGACTGGAACGTTTGACGTTGCCGTTTCGTATTGTATGTGTTAAACCGTAGGTTCAACCAGAGCAATTCGGAAGTGTCAGCAAGGAGAAAAACAATATGATCGGACAATTGATAGGCGGATTGATAGTTGGCGTGATCGCCAGATTTTTGCTGCCGGGTAAAGAGGCGTTTCCTGCCGGCGTCATAGGCGTGATACTTACAGCCGTTCTCGGCATTGCCGGAGCTTTTGTCGGCGGATTCATTGCTCGCTCACTTTGGGCGTCCAGTGGTTATGCCACGGGCTGGATAATGTCTATAATCGGGGCTTTGCTGCTGCTCATTATCGTAAGGATGATAATTGGCAAAGGCAGCAGCTCGGTCTAACGCAGACATTGTAACAGTAAAACGCGCGAACGCTCCTATTATGGGGCGTTCGTGTTTTTTTGGCTATCCATCTTTCGCTCGATCCGCCGGTCAGGTACCAGCCACATCAACGCGATCGTCACATACAGAGCATCCGATATCCATTGGTTCAGAAACGCTATTGGAATTGCTATGGCGTAACCCGCAATAGACAGTTTGCCTTTTAGGTCTTTGCCAACCGCCGTTGCAAGCAGCTCGTTCTCGGCTTCGTGATGAGACACGAGCGCAGTTTGTAAAATGGTGTAAGCGATACCCGCGAAAAGCAAGACAGCACCATAGACCGCGGTTGGCAGGGGCTCGAAATGATTTTCGCCCATCCAGCCTGTAGCAAACGGCACAAGAGAAAGCCAAAACAGCAAGTGTAGATTTGCCCAGAGGACCTTGCCATTAACAACCCTCGTGGCCTGGAGCATATGATGGTGGTTATTCCAATAGATGCCCAGGTAGATAAAGCTCAGAACATAGGCAAGGAAGATCGGTAATAGCGGGGTCAACGAATCGAGGTCGGAACTGTGAGGGATCTTTAGTTCGAGCACCATTATCGTCATCACGATCGCGATGACAGCGTCTGAAAAAGCTTCGAGTCTGGTCTTATTCATCTTTGATCTGCTCTTAAAACCGGCTAGACGATCAGTTAACAGGCGGAAGTTCCATCTTGACCAGACTGTCGAACGCAACATTATAGGGGGCACCCTTGACAGGCACCGTCATGTCTTCTTCGGTCTTACCGTCAGCATTCGCAATGCCGACGCTGGCGAAGTAGCACGATGCACCATGCGTGTTCGCGAGTTGAACAAGAGTACGGTAAACGTCCTCGCCTTCTATCCGTCCCCGTCCCGGGTACATTGCGGTTCTTACAACAAAATAACCTGTTTCGCCGTCTTTGCGGGCGACGATCTGCGGATGCAGTTCACGGTCGGCAATAACGTCGGCTGAGTCAACGGTCCAACCGGCCTCGATCAGCTTTTTATAAACGATCTCAACGCCAAATGCGTGGACATCCTGCTCGGACATTAACTTGGGTTCTGTCATTGCGTTTATTTTACTTGTCCGGGGCAGCGATCATCAAACGAGTACAACTTTCGGGTAGGTGATCTGCGATGCTATATTACGCTTATGGACATAAATGATATCAGAGCGGCTCAGGAACGGATCCGGCCCTATGTGCGGCGAACCCCGTTGGAATTCAGTGAATCTCTTTCACGCCGTCTGGGAACGCGTGTCTATGTTAAATATGAGTTGTTTCAAAAAACCGGTGCGTTCAAGGCCCGCGGTGCTTTTAACAAGCTGTTGAGTATGACTGAACACGAACGTGGGAACGGTGTCGTCGCCGTGAGTGGTGGCAACCACGCACAGGCTGTCGCATATGCCTCAAAGGAGCTGGGCGTTGACGCTGTGATATTGATGCCCGAAACGACACCGCAAAATTATGTTGATGCAACACGAGGTTACGGTGCGACGGTCGATCTGCAGCCGACGATAGCGGCCGCATTTGAAAAGATCAAAGAATATCAGGCCGAGGGGCGCCAATTTTTACATCCGTTTGACGATCCTGTCATCATGGCGGGGCAGGGGACCGTCGGGCTTGAAATTTTGGAGGACCTGCCGGACGCGACCGATATTATTCTGAGCATCGGCGGCGGCGGCCTGGCCGGTGGGGTTGCAACGGCCGTGAAGTCAATAAGGCCCGAATTAAAAGTCTGGGGTGTGGAAACCGTCGGTGCTGATGCGATGTCGCAAGCCATTGCGGCCGGACATCCGGTCGAATTGCCGGCGATCACGTCGATCGCCAAAACACTCGGGGCGCCTCATGTTTCTGATCTGTCACTTGCCCTGGCTCAAAAATATCTTGAGAGCGTTACGCTGGTCACTGACGCTGAAGCGGTAGAGGCTCTTGTATTCATCGCTGAAAGGTTAAAGGTAATTACCGAGCCTGCCGCATCTTGCACATTGGCCGCAGCCGAGCACCTTAGCGGCAACTTCACTCCTGAAAGCAAGATTGTTTTGATACTCTGCGGCGGCAACACGGGAATCACAGACCTATGCGGATATCTATCTTTGGTTTGATCAATGTTTATTGATCGGCGGTTTCTTTTACAAAAAGTTCTTCGAGAGATTGTTTTACGTGTTGGATCGATGCTAAGTGGCCGCCGGCGGTGCGGGTGATCTTCAGCACTTCCTCAATGTCTGTCTCGTCTAGAACCTGTATTACGGCGCCGTTGGCGGCCGGCGAGATCGTCGCGCCTGCAATGAATTCAACCCGTTCACGGATGGCTTCGCCGTCGACGCCCTGAATGCTGATCTCCATTGCCCGCGTCTCGCCGCTGGTCGTCAGCAGTTCATTTAGGTTGCCTGACGCGGCGAGGCGTCCCGAACGGAGAATTGCCACCTCATCACACAGGGCCTCAATGTCAGACAGGATGTGTGTGGACATAAAAACGGTCGTGCCCTTCTCTCGCAATGTCGCGATCAGCTCTCGAACGTCGCGGCGGCCCATCGGATCCAGGCCGCTCATAGGTTCATCGAGAAAAACGATCTCAGGATCATTGATCAGCGACTGCGCCAACCCGACGCGTTGCAGCATACCCTTTGAAAACTTGCGGAGCTGGCGTTTCCAGTCCTTTTCGGCGAGGCCGACAGCAGTTAACAGTTCTTCAGTCTTGGTTCTGCGCTCCGCGCGTGACAGGCCAAACAACTCTCCGAAATACTCCATCAGCTCAAGGGCCGTCAGGTAATCGTAAAAGTACGGGTTCTCAGGGCAATACCCGATACGCCTATGCATTTGAACGTCCGAGATGTCGTGGCCGAGAATTTTGGCAGAGCCCTCCGTAGGAAACATCAGCCTCATTAGCAACTTTATGGTCGTCGTCTTGCCGGCCCCATTGCCCCCCAGAAAGCCAAATATTTGACCCGGCTTTACATTCAGCGTCAGGCCATCCAATGCCCGGACCCGTTTCTTTTTCCAGAAACCGGTCTCATAATCCTTAGACAAATTTTCGATTTCGACAGCATGCAGCATAATTTCTTTAGTTACCCCGTAAGTTTTTTACAGATCGAAGGCAAAATCCGGCCAGAAGTATCACTAACGCTATCCAGGTGAACAAAGACACTATCTTAGCCACTCCTAAAAACCCGGGTTCCTTAAAATAGAGATGAACGTTTGCGGCCCCCGACGGGAGCGGTATCAGAATAACCCCATTCTCGTCCTTCTGAACTGGTACGACGTCACCATTAACTATAGAGGTCCAATAAGGGTGATAGAATGTAGCGACTCGCAAATTGTCTGCTTGTCCGGGGCTGATCGCGAAATCCCTGGATTCATCTTCCCACTTTTCAACTTCGGCCACCCTTTCGCCCGCGTCAGCCCGGTTTTGGTTGCTAAAAGCCCCGCGATTAGCCCAGATCGGCCACCAACAGTCACATCCCTCTTCGTTATACATATTATCGATCTTTTGTGCGAAAACGTCGCGGGACAAAGGAGCAGACGGAATGATGTTTTGAGTGATGCTCAGAATCAGTATTATCAGCACTAAGGACAAGATCGGGTACCCAAATGTCCTTTTGCTTTTCGCCGCTGAGAAGATCAGTTTCGGAACCGCCGCCGAAATGGCAACCGATCCCATTAAGGACGCCATAAGAAGCCAGCGCCAGGGGAATTGTATCCTCTGCAAAGTCGAGACGTAGAACCATACAACAGAACTTGCCACCGTAAGCATAAAGATCGAAAACATACCGGTCCAGATAATTGACCTGTCCATTTTCGATCTCTCTTTATCAGGGTCGGTGACCATCTTTATGACAAAAACCAAGGCTGACGGCAAGAAAAGCAATATGGTCAAAAAAACGATCAGATCTATATGCCAGAGCAATTTTTCGACGTACCGGGTTGGGGTTGATGACCAAAAGATCGGGAATAGATATCTTTTATAATCGTAATATCCGGTTGCAAAATATTGCGCGGAGCTATGCATGACCCAATTGATCTCGGTCAATACCCTGGACAAGTAAAAGGATGTCGCCAAAAGACTCAGCACCAGTGATGAACCGATCCGAAATATCACAGTTCTAACTCTCCGCCATTCCATGATCAACAGGCCATATACCGCCAAAGAGAGCGTGGCGATGATAGTTGAGGGAATATGGGTTAGGATCAGGGCTGAATAGGAGATCGAAAACAGCAAGACATCGATCCATTTCGAGCGCCGGCAAAGTCGAAAGAGGAAGAGGAAGCAGAAGGGCAATATGCCATGGCGGCGAATTCGGCGTAAAGTACCGCCTGGTAGATCTGAAACGTGTGGTACGGCACCAGAGTGTAGAAAATAGCAGCGATCGTCGCCTGCATGTTCTCCGTCCATTCCCTGACCCAAAAATAAACACCAATACCACCTAAAAAAGTCCATCCGAACGAGGTCAGCCAAAAACTGTCGTACCAACTGCCGGTGATCATTTTGGTAAGCCCCATGACATAGTACGCGAGCGGCGGGTAATATCTGAGACCGATACTGCCAAAACCAAAGTTGTCATTCGCAGCCCATACGGGAGTGAGCGAACCATTCAAGATCGAATCGTGGTAAACCGCAGCAAACCTCATATGCTCCATCAGATCAAAACCATCGGGAATGCCCATGAGAGCCATCGGAAGAATGACCGCGGCTACGACCGCAAAAATAATCGCGACCGAGACCCAAGGGGATATTCTTGGGCTATCCTGGTATTGGTTTGAAGAATTAGATGGACCAGACGATCCGGTCAGATCATGATCCTGAGCATTTACCATTTTTGCAATTTCGTCCGGCTGACATCAAGTACGACGCGGCAAGTCTCCCGATCGATCAAATAGGGTGCGCCTGAAGGATCGACCAATTGTCCGGCATTATTTAGCCGAAATTCGCTCCCTTCGGGTAATTGCACCTGCGTTAGAACGGGTAATATTTCCTTCAAACTATCCGGACACCTTCCCCTGGCAGATCGAAGATCGGAAAGGCTCTGGTCTATTGCGTCTTGTTGATCAAACCAATCAAGTTGCATCAACTTCTGAGTGGCGGTGTTTCGCACTTGTTCGTCAGACGAGCCATTGAGCATCTCGGAGTATATAGCACGGGCCGTCGTCCGGTTGCCGCCTTGTGTTTTCATCGCCGCGGCCATCAAATGCATAAACGTCAGACGAACCGGCTATCTGAGATCCCTTCTCATAAGTTTGAGCCGCCTCTTCGTAGCGGCCAAGTTTCCAATAGACGTAACCCAGATGTTGATATAGGCGCCATTGATCGGGATTACGCGCAATGCCTTTGTTGGCGAGAGCAATGGCTTTTTCAGGGTCAATTGCCGGCAGAACTATCGCACCATACGAATATGCGGCGATAAAATGCGGATCGAGGTCGGTTGCATTATCAAGAAACGGATATAAGAGCCTTGGGTTAAGGTCCCGAAGGTCTTCAATATTTATATCCGTCCGGCTCAATAACTTGTCGCCAATATATTGAAGCGACCGGATCCAATACCAATCGGCGAGCAACCCTTCCATACCAAAGGCGAACCCTTTCAGCCGTGAGCCGTTTAGTGTGAGATCGGTGTCCCCATAACCTTCCGATAGGTGGGGGCGGCTTTGCTCCAGCGGCCCGGTTATAAAAGTTATCGCGGCAAACCCCACGACTATTATGATCGCCGGTAGTACGGCCCTTTGAAATACCGATTGGCTCATTACTTGAAATTTCGCCGGCTGAAAATCACCACAGTGGCGGTAAGAAGTATGACATCGTATATGAAGGCATATAAAATGGCACCACCCATCGTTACAGGCTGCGGCGTGATCCCGTTTGCGGCCTCTGTGATAAAACTGAAATGCGACAGGTTAGGGGTGAGGTAATAAAGAGCGTCAAAAAAATTTCTGGCCCAGGTCGAACCAATATCCTGTGCCACCACCCGCAGCGAAGCACTGAAATGGCCGATCACAAATACAAAAAAGGTTAGCAATGCCGACAAAGCAGGGGTTGAAAATGACGAGAACATGATCGCCGCGGCGGTTACGATCGTTAACTCAAGGTAGATCAGCAGCACCGCAGCCCAAACCTGTCCAACCAAAGAGCTACCATGAACATAAAGCAAGGCCAGTGTAATACCCACGCCCATTACCGTGATGTTGACAAGAAGTGTCAGGCAAAGGCCCAGATACTTGCCAATGATAAACTCGCTGCGTCTGACCGGCTTAGAAAAGATCGAGTAGACAGTACGCTTTTCGATCTCCTTCCAAACGAGGCTTACACCGACGAAGATAGAGATGAAGGTCCCAAACATCAGGACCGCACTCAGCCCCAGATCGACGATCACCCGTGCTTCCTGTCCGGCGGTCAACTCCCCTAGAAAGATCGCACTCGCCGTGATCAACAGCACAAACAGGATCAGGTTGTATAAGATCCGATCACGAACAGCCTCGCGAAAGGTGTTGAAGGCGATGATATAAATGCTAGGCAGAGATCGTACTCCGTTTTTCGACATTGATCGGTTTCGTGGAAATGAAGTTAAGGAAGACCACCCAGGACCCTTTGCGATACTAGTGCGATAATAAAAGATACCCGTACCAATTGCAATCTGCTTTCGTCTTCGACGTTCCGCGAATGCTCTGAACAACACTAACAAGTAAATAACATAGAAGTTCTGTATTATCGGCTTGCGCAAACTGGGTAGTAATCGTCGACGCAAAAAAAAAGGCGGGAGTCGATATTTCGACTCCCGCCTTGATCCTAGAGGATTGTTGATTAGTTGCCGAGTGCCGCTGCTGTAGCACATGTTCCCGCCGCACCGGCGGCGTAACCCGTGAATTGTACAGCTGAGGCAGCGCCTGTCTTCAAGACGCCGTCGGTTTCTATACAGAAGTTACGTGTGCCCGTCGCGGTCACGCCTGTGAAAGACGTGGGTATCGTCGACGCCATGAATGTAGCTGGTCGCGTCGCAGCACTAGGATCGGATGAACAACAAACGTGTATCCGCTCTTTGTACCCGATGCAAGAACCGCATCAATAAGGCCGGTCGTGCCGCCGAGGTTAACAATCAACGGAGCATACTCACCGTTGCCATATGTCGAAGCATAGGTCATCTGAGCACCATGCAATGTACGCATTGCCGAAACGGCTGAGCCTTCATTCGCAGAGCGACGTGCAGCAAGCAGGTTGGGGATGGCGATCGCGGCAATAATGCCGATGATCACAACAACGATCAAAAGTTCGATAAGCGAGAAACCTTTCTGATTTTTCATTTTAAATTCACAGTCTCCTAAGTTTTTTCTAAAAATCTTGTACCTTTCCCAGGCCACTGCTTTATTATCAATAGCCGTGCCAAAGGGCCGAAGTGGCAGGCCTATTGTCCCTAAGTGCTGAAAATAAGCTGGTTATGTTGTGCAGCCGCGTCATGATGGTTAATGTCGAATCATGGTTTTGACAGGCATATTTACAGTTTTTGGCAACTTATTGATGACAAAATCTGTCATAAATGGCCTTTTTTGCGTTTCTTTCCCCTTTTTCAAGGATGCCGGACTTAAAAGGCGTTTCAAAGATCACGGCCCCCAGGCATTCCTACGGCGCAGGGTCTACAAACTTGCGGGGCCTTTACTTATGTACAGACTATTGGGGGTTATTTAGTCGCTGCTTCGCATCTGAGCAGAGAGACTGCGAATGCTGTGTTTGTCGAGGAGGTGACGCAGCGAGCGGACGGGCATTTGCAGAAGTTCGGCGGCGCGGGTTTGGTTACCGCCTGTTTTTCTCAAAGCTTCGACAACATAGGTCTTTTCGAGGTTATCGAGATGGCTGACCAGATTTATGCCGTCTTCGGGCAGATCAAATTCTGAACTTATCCGCTGTGGGTTGTAATTTGTGATATGTTCGGGCAGCTGTTCCGGCTGTATCTCGCTGGAGCGTTCGAGGGCAACAGCCCGCTCGATCGTATGCTCAAGTTCGCGGACATTGCCATGCCACGCGTAATTTTCGAGTATATGGACCGTTTTCGGCGATATGGTCAGGTCCTTGCCTGATTGATCGCAGAATTTCTTCATAAAATGTTCGATCAGTTCGGCGATATCCTCACTACGTTCCCGCAGCGGCGGCAGATGGATCGGGATGACCGAAACACGATAATAGAGATCTTCGCGAAATGTTCCCTCGTCGCTCATTTGCTTGAGGTCACGGTTCGTCGCCGCAATGACCCGGGCGTCTACCGAAAACTCGTCGTGGGCACCGACGGGGCGCACCTTGCGTTCCTGCAGAACGCGCAAAAGCTTGACCTGCATCGCGGTGGACATGTCGCCGATCTCGTCGAGGAAGATCGTGCCGCCCTGGGCCGCCTCAAATAATCCTTTCCTGTTCGAATTTGCTCCCGTGAATGAGCCCTTAATATAGCCAAACAGTTCAGATTCGAGCAGTGTTTCTGTGAAAGCGCCACAATTGATCGAGATAAAAGGCTTTTCAGCCCGGTCGCTCAGATCGTGTATCGCCCTTGCGACTAGCTCTTTTCCAGTACCGCTCTCACCGGTGACCAAAACTGTCGATTGGACCTCAGCGACCGTTTCGATCATCTGAAAGATCGCATTCATTTTAGCTGACTTGCCAACGATGTTCTTGACGCTGCCGCGTTCACGTTGGGCACGCTTAAATGCCCGATTTTCATCGATCAGGGCCTGCTTTTCGAGGGTTTTCCTGACGATGAGTTTTAGCTCTTCAACATCAAAGGGTTTTTGGATAAAATCGTCGGCACCGAGCTTAAATGCCTCGCGGGCGGTCTCGACCGAAGCGAAAGCCGTCATAAGGATCACGCCGATATCCGGCAGGGTCTCGCGAACGGCCCTCAGCATCTCGATGCCGTCCATATCTGGCATCTTGACGTCCGAAATGATCACGTCCGCGGGTCCCTCGGCCAACAGGCCCAATGCCTGCCGGCCGTTCATAGCGGTGCGGATATTGTTGCCCTCGGCTTCGAAAACGAGACTTAGTAACTGGCGATAACTTTGCTCGTCGTCAACGATTATTATGTTAGGCATTAATAAATTAAATTGCTCAAAAGCAGGAATGGGTGCGGCGCCTTACAAAACGGACTGCAATCACCATTATCACAGATTCAAGTTTAATAATTCAAGGTTAAATATCGGCGTCCTTTCCGCCGACCTTTAAAAACTCACCTAGTTTCGATCCCGTAACCTCTTTTTTCACGGTTTCGGGGGTGTCGACGCTGCTTCGTCGATTTTCGCAGGGAAGTTCGACCGTGATCTTTGTCCCCTCACCAAGCATGCTGCGAACATTTATTGCTCCATTATGGTCACGCACGATCTGATAAACGATCGAAAGGCCCAGCCCGGTGCCCCCTGTCGTCGAACCGGAAAACGGCTCGAACAGCTGTTCGACCTGATCAGGTGACATTCCAACGCCAGTATCGGCAAATACGATCCGAACACGATTGTTCGGAATAGCTGAGACCTCGACCTTGAATTCACCACCGTCAGGCATTGCCTGGATCGCATTTCGCGCCAGGTTCCAGAAGATCTGTTTCAGCTGGGTCCCATCGGCTGAGATCATTATTGGCCCCGCCGGGACCTCGGCATTCAACGTATGGTTTTGCATTACATCGGGACTATGCTTCAAAAGCGATAGCGTGTCTTTAATTGCTTCTCCCACATCTGTCTGCGTGAATTCACCTGCGACGGGCCGGGCGTAATCGAGGAAATTCGTGATTATCCGGTTTAACCTGTCCGATTCTTTGAGAATTATCTCCATCAGGCTGGCCTGCGTCGTTTCACGGGGCGTGCTCGAATCGAGCACCTGTATCGCGCCGCGCATGGCTCCGAGGGGATTTCGTATCTCGTGTGCCAGCCCGGCCGCGACCCGGCCGACGGCCGCCAGCCTGTCTTTGCGTCGGACGCTCTCTTCCATAGAGCGGATCTCGGTCAGGTCCTGAAAGGTAATGATGAGGCCTGTTGCATCGTTAGTCTCCGAGAAAAGCAGCGAAACGCTGTAGCCGATACGAACGACAAATCCCTCAGGGCTAAGCAGATCGACCTCAAATCGCGGGATCGCCTGACCGTCGCCGGCGGCGGCGAGCGACAGGTTGATCTGCTCGCGGATGTCGCCAAAAAGGTCATATATCGAACTGCCCGAAAGTTGATCGATACGATAACCCGTTATCTCAGTCGCCGCGGCGTTAAAGGTATAGATGTTACCGTCGAGGTCAGTCGTCACCAGGCCTGAGCGTATTGATTCAACAATTCGCTCATGCAGTGCCCTAAGGCTCGCAAGAGTCTTAGTAGTTTCTTCGAGTTCCTCACCCGACGAATGGCGCCCCGACAACCGCGATGCCAGCAAACCCACTACCAACAGGGCAACAATATTAAAACTAACTATTTGCATTACCTTTGAAGTCGGCGGTGTTGGGCCATAAGTCTGAATAAACGAATTAACCGTCAGGACCGAAAGTAGGATGAACAAGCCAGCGGACAATGCAGCCATCAGCATTGTCGACAGCGGCTTCATAAAAAAGCTCGCTACGCTGATCAGGACTATATATAAGGTAATGTATGGTGAACTCAGATCGCCGGACCGCCAAACAAGCCAAGTTATCAATAATGCATCGAGGCAAAATTGAGCCCTGACCTGCCACGTAAAACTCTTGTTCAAACGCAGTAGAAAGAAATAAACTATTGTCAGGCCGACAGAGATCAGAAAAACAAGGAAAAGGCCCTGAGGAAAATAGTCGAACGACAGGCGAAACGCTCCGCTCGTCCAAAACCAACTGGTTACCAGCAGCAGAAAGATCGCCAACAGCCGTCCTATGATCAGCGTCTGGATACGCTGCATCAGCCTGGCATTTGTTGAGGCGGCCTTTTCGTCTAAACTGAACATACTAGCCGGAAAATGATATGCGACCTATTGATGATCTGAACAATCCGAACGTGTTTGACCAACGGCCCTGGGGTAGTTTTACCATTCTAGACGAGGGTGTCGATTACAAAGTTAAGAGGATCGAAGTTTTGCCCGGAAAGCGCCTGAGCTACCAGCGTCATTCCCGCCGTTCGGAACATTGGTATGTGGTCCGCGGCACTGCTAAAGTAACATTAAACGGTGTTGAATTTCTAGTCGAAGCAGGCGGCGTCGTTGATGTTGCGGTCGGTGACGCTCATCGCGTCGAGAACCCGGACGACTCTATCGCCCTGATCTTTATCGAGGTTCAAACGGGCGAATATTTCGGCGAGGACGACATTGTCCGTCTGAATGACGATTTTGGACGGATCTGAAAACTTAAACTTCCACCGCCAGCAAACCGACAATTTTATCAACCGCGTCAGCAAGGTCAGCTGAGATCAGGTCTGGCGTATGTTCGAGCAGGCCCGAGTGGGCCCGTCCGTGTCCGGTCAGGACAAGAACATTTCTAATACCCGCGTCCCTGCCGGTCTCGGCATCCGTTTTTTTGTCACCCACTATCCAGGAGGCCTCGAGATCGATGTCAAAATCAGCACATGCAGATTCGATCATTCCGGGCAGCGGCTTTCGGCAGCGGCAGCCGTGATCAGGGCGGTGCGGGCAAAAATAAAATGCATCGATCGCACCTGCCAGCTCTTTCTGGATCTGATCATGCACCTCATGCATTGCCGATTCCTCAAATATGCCGCGCCCGATGCCGGACTGATTTGTGACAACGATCAAGAGATAGCCATTTTCTTTCAACATCCTCAGGGCCGCGGCCGTGTATTCGAACAGACGCATTTCATCGACCCGCGACAGGTAATTAACTTCCTCGATCAGCGTGCCGTCGCGGTCAAGAAATACTGCCGGCTGTTTCTTCGAATTCCTCTTCTTCATTTGCAGTTAATCTAAGTTTCGCCGCCTCGAATACTTCATCGACCGATATCCGGGTCATGCAGCGATGATCTATCGGGCAGTCGCGGAGCATACACGGAGCACATTCTACCTTTTCCCGGATGACAACCGCGTTATCAGAGAATGGCCGCGTCGTCTCAGGATCCGTCGGGCCGAATATCGCGATGGTTTGCGTACCAACTGTAGGAGCGATATGTGCGAGCCCCATATCGTTTGAGACCATCAGATCGATCTCACTTAGTATCGAAACCGCCTCGTCGAGGCCGGTATTGCCGGCGAGATCGATCGGCTTGATCCTGCTAAGCCTGACGACCTCGGCCGCTACATCCGATTCGGCTTCGGACCCGACAAGGATAACATTTAAGTCGAGATCTGATTGCAGCCGGTCATTGAGCTGCGCGTAACGGTCGGCAGGCCATCGCTTTGCACGGGAATTGGTCGATCCGACGCCGAGGGCAACCGTCTTTCTGAACGGATCGACACCGGCCTCGCTAAGCTTCTTGCGAGCCGCCATCTTTCTCTCGTCTGAAACCTCGAGCGACGAATTTGGCACCATTTGGGCGACCGTATCGCGGCCGAGGACCCGGCGTTCTGTTTCTGCAATCAGATTCAAATAATAAAACACCTCGTGCCGCCGGTTCTTCCATTCTGGCACGGCGATCGGATCTGTTAGCAGCAGCCCCCGCACGTCCTTGTTGTAGCCTATCCGGCGAGGAATGCGGGTGACAAATGATGTTAACGCCGATTCGAACGAATTTGGCAGGACGACGGCCAGGTCGTAACGGTCATCGCGAAGGAACTGTGAATTGTCATAGACGTCCTTTATCTTCCAGCGGTTCTTATCGAACGTGACGAGTTCATCGATAAACGACGCGTCGCCGAAAAGGCCGTCCGCCCATGTTCGCGTGTGCAGTGTGATCTGTGAATCTGGAAATATCCGCCGCAGCTCCCGCAATGCCGGTATCGACATAACGGCATCTCCGATCCAATTTGTTCCGCGAACTAGTATTTTCATTTGGGTTTGGCGGCCGTGAACTAAAACAAGGAACTCAGGCCGGCTTTCAAATCGATCTCCGGCCGCCAGCCGAGTTCCTGATCGACGAGGCTGAGATCCGACACGTAATTCATCGGAACGGGGGCGTCCAACGGGTTTTCTCGGTCAATGACGGCCTGAAGGCCTGATATCTCTTCTAATTTGGCAATCAGCTCGTTCAGCGTCAACGCGTTCGCCGGGCCGCCGCCCAGATTGTAAAGTCCGTGCCGGATAACCGAATCGGTAAAGGCTTCGCACGCTGCTGCAAGGTCATCGACATGTAATAGGTCCCGGCGCGGCTTGCCATCGGCCGGCAGCCTCAGGCGTTCGCCCTTATTAATTGCATCAATGTAATGACCGACGAAACCAGGTGAGTTGCCCTCGCTCGCCGGAGCATAAACGGTCGAGAGCCGAAATATGCACGAG
Organism: Blastocatellia bacterium; assembly: GCA_963834975.1. Lineage (GTDB taxonomy): Bacteria > Acidobacteriota > Blastocatellia > Pyrinomonadales > Pyrinomonadaceae > OLB17. Next base: position 81,179 of record CAWIDZ010000009.1, on the reverse strand, counting down.
CGAAAATTTCTCTCATGTGCATAATACTCAACATAACGCTCGGCGATGAGTTTTGACCATTCGAGGGCTGTCTGGCCTGAATAGGACGTCGGGCAGGTTTCGCCGACCTCGGCGTGATTATCGGCGAAGCGGCCATAAACATCCTTGGTCGAGGCAAAGATAAATACTGCATCCTCACGCATCGTTCGCAGGATATTCACCGTTCCCTCGACATTTGTCAGAAAGCTCTGGCCAGAGCCGGCCGGCGATTTGTCAAGATATGCCGCCAGGTGGATAACGACATCATAGTCACGGACGATCGCCGCATCCTGTACATTTAATATGTCATGGCCCGTCCGCCGCGAGAGGTCGTCGCCGTTAAGCAGACGCATGATATGCGTGCCCAGATAACCGCTGCCGCCGGTGACAAGTATCTTCATAAATAAATTAAAGGTCATAATTAGCTAGACAGCAAGCCCGCATAATCTATAGAATTTGATTGGCGTCCCGTAATTGCACTGGTATGCCCTCTCCCGCGGTTCCGTCCAAAAATGTCCGATCCTAAACTAGTAAAGAGCAACAGATCAAAACAGCCGCCAAAGGGATGGGTGCGGGCACGCCGTCCGGTATCGTATAAAGCTCCGCCGCCGTCGCGGTTTCGCCGATTTTTGCACGCGATCTTTAATGTTTGGACAATTTCCGCCAGCCTTTTCATACTTCTCGGTGTTTTTCTGACGCTGACTTATTTTTGGTTCGAGTTTTCGGACCGCATCGACCAGCGGCTGCTGAGCGGCGAGGTTTTTACGGCATCGGCAGGCATATATTCGGCACCAAAGACGCTTAAGGTGGGCGAAACCTTGTCGGTCCCGGCAATGGTCGATTATCTGAAGTCGGCCGGGTATATCGAGAAAAATAATCAGGCGGACGCGTCGCGAAGCCGCTATTCCATTGACGCAGATGAGGTTGCGATCGAGCCGGGACTGACGGGAACTATAGATGGCGTAAAGACCTTTCCATCCCTGACGGTTAAATTCTCAAAGGACGAAAAAACGGTTGCAGCGATCGGTAACCGCGACACAAATACGCAGGTAAACGAGGCAAAGCTTGAGCCCAAAATATTGAGCTCGATCGCTGCTGAGGGCGACGGTCGGCGAAAGACTGTTACATTTAACGATCTGCCGCCGCACCTGGTCAAGGCGATAACGGTCACCGAGGACCGTGCATTTTTTGAACATTACGGGGTTAATTTCCGCGGCATCGCCCGCGCATTGTGGCGGCGATATGAGGGTGACGAAAATTCGGCCCTTGCAAATCAGGGCGGTTCGTCGATAACCCAGCAGCTTGTTAAGAACCTGCTGCTCAACCGCGACCAGACGATCGAGCGAAAGGTGACAGAGGCATATATGTCGCTGATCCTCGAGACCCGGCTGTCAAAGCAAGAGATCTTTACGCTCTATGCCAACCAGATCTATCTGGGCCAGCAGACAGGTGTTGCTATATACGGCGTCGGCGAGGCGGCTAATTCGTATTTTGGGAAAGATGTGTCGCAGTTGACGCTGCCCGAGGCTGCTTTTATCGCGGGCATCATCCGCAGCCCGAACCGCTATAATCCGTATAAGAATCCCGATCGTGTAAAAGAGAGGCGTAACCAAGTCCTCGAATCTATGACTGAGGCAGGTGCCCTCGCCCCGGAACAACTGGCCCAATATCGAAATGAGCCGATCACGTTGAAGGAGTTTTCGAGCAAAAAGGACCTGCAGGGAATGCCATATTTCTCGCAATACGCCGTCGAGGAACTTCCAAAACTAGTCAATGACCCCGAGGCATTGCAGCATCTGCGGGTTTACACCTCGATCGACCCCGACCTGCAGCGTATTGCCTATGAGATAGTCAACAAACGCCTCGCGGCGCTCGATAAGCATTTTCCGAAAAAAGAGGGGCTGAATGCATCGCTTGTGGCGATCAGGCCAAAGACCGGTGAGATCGTGGCGATGGTCGGCGGACGCGATTACCTGGCAAACCAATTTAACCGGGCGACAGACGCGATGCGGCAGCCCGGCTCGGTCTTCAAACCTTTTGTTTACACAACGGCGATAAACTCGGCATATGATTCCAGCTCACGGCAGTTTACCGCGGCGACAATATTTAAAGACGAGAAAAAAACGTTTACCTTTAATCAGGACTCTTATACACCGGGCAATTACGGCGATTACTTTTCTAATGAGGAATTGACACTGCGCGACGCTCTCGTTAAGAGCAAAAATGTCATCACCGTCGATCTGGCGATGCAGGTCAACGTCGGCAAGGTGATGGCTCTCGCCGCCAAAGCCGGAATGCCCAAGGTCGAAAAGGCTTACCCGTCAATGGCGCTCGGCACGGCCGAGGCGAGCCCACTGCAGGTCGCGACCGCCTATACAATATTCCCCAATCTCGGTGACCGCGTATTGCCGATGCCGATCACGCGGATCGCCACCGGTGAAGGCCGCACTCTCTCGGCACCGGCGCCCGACCGCAAAAATGTCGTTCGGCCCGATGTGGCATACATAATGGACGACATTATGAAAGACGTAATAAATCGCGGAACGGCCGCGCACGCCCAGAGCTGGGGTTTTCGCAACGTTCCCGGCAAGACCGCGTTTGCCGGGAAAACCGGCACTTCACGCGACGGATGGTTTGCCGGATTTACGCCCGACCTGGTCTGCGTGGTCTATGTCGGTTTTGATAACGGTGATGACCTGGGAATGAAAGGCTCAGATTCGGCGATGCCGGTATGGGCCGATTTTATGAAAGAGGCACTCAGCCGAAATCCCGACTGGAACGGCGATTGGACAATGCCCGCCAATGTCCGAAAGGCCGAGATCGACATACGCAACGGAGCGTTGATCCGCGAACTGGATGCTCTCACCGACCCGTCTGCGTCCCCTACGCCTTCGCCGACAGCATCGAAAGACCCGAACATTCCAGAATATGACGAGCCGGTCACGCCGCCGGTCGAGATCTATCAGACCGATGTCCCTGCGGAATTTCGGCGTGTCGAGCTATTTGTGGCCGGGACTGTGCCAAACCGGTCCCTGCTGCCAATACCCGAAGACAATATCGATGGCGGGGCAAATGGCGGGCTCCCCACACCGTCGCCAACTGCAATAACTGAAACCTGGCAAGAGGGAATGGAACCGCCCGAGGGGCCGCCGGCCGCGGGCCGGCCCCGTACCTCATCCACCGAACCCGTTGAGACGGTCACTGTTATGATCTGTCCGCTGACGGGTATGCGGGCGACCGTAAATTGCCCTGATAAAGAAGCCCGGACCTACCGCAAGGGTAAGGAACCAACGGAATTTTGCACGTTTCATAAGTGACGCCCCGGGTGATCTCCGTGATATGAAAAAAGCCCTCGCCTGGTCGGCGGGGGCTCTTTTGCTTATTGACTGTTCACGTTCGTCGTTCGCCTATGGCGTTAGACGAAAAGAACCGGGTGTTATTTCTTGGCTGGCACCTTTTTAGGATCCGGGGTATTTCCCATATCGTCGACCATTGGCGACTTATCGGCATCGGTTGCCTTGCTAATAGTGGATGGCTTTCTCGCGCCGATCGGCTGGCTGTTGGCCGCCGAACTCGAATTAACCGCCGTCGAGTTTGACATCGAATTGGTCGTCATCGTGTTGGCCGGTGTGCTGGCCGGCATACGCGTCACAGTATTAGCGGCCTTGTTGGTGTTTGCATTTTCAGCGGTTCCACCGCAGCCAAATGCCAAAGCCATCAACGAAAGAATTGCAGTAAAGAATAAAAGTCGTGTTTTCATATATTTAATAACTCGGCCCGCGTTACGCAAAAGCCGACAGTCCTCTCAAAAGTATTAGGATATTCCAGCAGCTCCGGCCCGCATCGTTAACCTCAACAGACCAAAACACCGGACCGGTCTATTACAATAAAAATGCCCTCCAATGTCAAAGAAAGCAGCAAAGCCGGCGGCCATGTCAAATTACCTGCGGTAGCGGGTGGTTGAAGACGGACATAAATTGGCCGAACATTAATCGTCCGATTGTGAACTAGGGCACCCTTTACCTTTTATTTTCGGATCGCTTGGCAATGAGAATTAGCCAAATTGTTTAACACTCTGCCGGGCCGGCGATCGGGCGGGTGTCGAAAAGCGAATCCAGGTATTTACTGGGTTCCGCCGTTGGGGGCACGATTTTAATACCGGTAGAGCCGTTTTATTACCGGTAGAGCGGTTTTAATGTTGTTATAGAGACCTTTTGTTGCACAAAGCCGCTATTTTTTTAATAAAATGATCCTATTTTTGTTGTAGCCTCTTCAGAAAAAATATGAGGCCTTCTCCGTGTTGTAAATGGCTCTACCGGTAGTTTAGAGGCTTAATTACCGGTATAATCCTTCTACCGGCGGCATTTTGGGGTAGAAAGCGGAAAGTGTTTAACACTTTGGTCAGAACCGTCTGCGCAAAAGGGCGGCAAAAGCGTAGCCGCTGCATACCCTTAACCGATAGTAGGACCATGAACAACTAACGGTCTTGGTTTCACCTCCGCGTTCTTTGCTCTCTCCGTGTTGGAAAATTCTTCTTTTCGCGCCGTTTCGCGTTTTTCGCGGGCAAAATCCTAACTCTGCGACCCCGAGACCGACCGCTAGCAGGTCCGCAATCATGATCTTTGATATAATGACCGCAATCAGTCAAGATCGATTCAATTCGGAGTAATAATATGAAAACCTATTTATTGAAGTCAGCTTTCATCCTCGCGGCCGCGGTTGTGATCTTGTTTGGGGCCGTAATGACCACAAATGCACAGGATTCGCCGCAGAAGTCTAAGGCGTCAAAGACTGCAAAATTTGAAAGCGTTGCCAAAACCGATGCTGCTTATACCGCTGCAATTGATGCACACGACAAAGAAGCGGCGGCGAAGATGACCGACAAGGAAGGCTCGTTCAAGGGCAAGGTCGCCAAGCTCTTTTTCCCGCGCGGCGGCGGCATTGTTATCCTGAATTTTGACAAAGACTACAAAACGGCAATGACCGCCGTTTTGAAAAAGTCTGATTTTTCCAAGTTCCCGGACATTACCCAATTGGATGGCAAAGAGATCGTCGTCTCGGGTACGTTTATTGATTATCAGGGAAATCCCGAGATCATTTTGAGCGACCCGGGCCAGATAAAGATCGTCAAATAAACAACAGCAACGCGTCCTAAGCAGCATTTTATGCGGCCCGTACGAGTGCTGCATTTAACTATCGAACTAAAAAACCGGCAGGTTGTCTTCTACGACCGTTGTCTCAGATGTATCGCTGATGCCTTCCGCTTCGGGCAGCCAGTTCTTTCGCTCGTATAGGGCTTTTTCGGCGTTTTCTTTCGTAAGCGGCTTGGCGAGCAAATAACCTTGCCCGTAATCGCATCCCAGGTTCTGAAGCAATGAGAGCTGGGCTTCGGTCTCGATGCCTTCGGCGATAACCTTCTTTTTCAGATTCTTTGCCAGCGAGATAATTGTCTGCAGTATCTCAGAGTTCTCGCCGCTCTCGCCTACGCTGTAAACGAAGGAACGGTCGATCTTCAGCGTGTCGAACGGTAGCCGGTGCAGGTAACTGAGTGACGAATAACCCGTTCCAAAATCGTCAATGCTCAACTGGACGCCGAGGTGCTTTAGGCGATTCAGGATGCTGATCGTCTGCTCGGCATTTTCCATGGCGGCACTCTCTGTGACCTCGAGTTTTAGTGACGACGGCTTGATCTTTGCTATAGCGATCGCGTTTTCGACGTCGTCTATCAACTCATCTTTGGACAGATGCTTGCCCGAGATATTTACGCTCATTATCAGGTCCTTGTGAGCCCGGCTTATCTTTTGCCATGTTGCGATCTGATTTGCCGTCTCCTGAAGTATCCAAACCGTGATCGGGATGATGAGGCCTGATTCCTCAGCGATCGGAATAAATTTATTCGGCGGTATATTGCCGTACTCGCTGTGATGCCACCGCAGCAGGGCTTCGAACCCGAACAGGCTGCCGTCCTGAATATCGATCAGGGGCTGGTAACTCATTGAGAGCTCATTACGGTCGATAGCACTTCGCAGGTCGTTCTCGAGCCGGACGCGTTCGAGAAAGCGGACACGCAATTCTTTGGTAAATACCGCGACACCCGTATTTTTTTCTTTTGCGTAATGCATCGCGATATCGGCATCGCGGAGAACCTCTTCCGGGTTGCTGTATTCGGTGTCACACGGGGCAATGCCTATATTCACCGAGATCGATATGCGGTTGCCGCTGAGCGAGAATGGCTGTGAAATATTGTCCAGTATACGGCGGGCGACCTTTTGAGCCTTTCCCGAGGTTGCGAGTCCCTTAAGGATGATCGCAAATTCATCCCCGCCGATCCGTGCAACCATGTCGGTGGAATTCAGCATTTTCAAAAATCGTTTTGCCGCAACAATGAGGACCTTGTCCCCTAGAGTGTGTCCGAGGCTGTCATTGATATTCTTGAATTTGCGAATATCCAGGAACAACACCTGAAAAGTCACCGACGGGTCCTTTTTGTACTCGTTGATCAATTGGCGTAGGAAATCGCCAAAATGCTTACGATTGGGCAGATTGGTGAGCGAATCATAAAGTGCAGCATGCTGCAGATCCTGTTCGCTTTTGCGCAAGGCAACGTTTGCCAGTTCTTCTTTTTCAAGCGTTACCGCCAGCTGCATGGCGTGGTTCTCGGCTTCGCGTCGGCGCTCCCTTTCGGTTTCAGCCTTTTCGCGTTCGGCCGCCTCAGTCTGCATCATCGCGTCCTTTACCTCATCTATCGATCGGCGATAGCTCAGGAAAGCTACGCTTAACGCAAAAAACGCGATCATGCCCGTAATAAGGTCCCCAAAATTAAGGATCTTGAAGACCATGCCTGCGAGTCCGGCACCGACGATCTGGGTCATCGAGCTGGAAAAGCAATCCGTTTTCATGGTTGTCCACGGATCCGCCCCGTTCTTGAGCCAGGCAAACCCTGCAACCAGCATCGACGAAACGCCAAATTGTACAAAAGCAAGGCCCCCGAGTGTCGTTATTAGATGCTGCGTACTGCCTAACGGTGCTGTGATAAACGATGCGGTTGGTATGGCGAGCCAGATCAAATATGTAAGCGAGATCGATATCGAATTGATCGAGACGTTCGTCGGGATCATCAATTTGCCAAAGTAGAATCCCTTGGAACGCAGATAAAGGCAATTGGCAACCGATTCAAGAGCGGCAACGACGATCGCGGCCGGCCCACCGTACTTCAGGAACGTTAAAAAGATAGCGGCATCCGAAAAGCTGATCGCAAACTTTGATCGCGGCAGTGTCAGACTCATCCGCGGGCCCACCACAGTAGAGAATGCGAGGATCAGCAAGAAACCCCAGCTAAAGGTATCACGTGACAATCCGGCGAGAGCCAAAGCAACGCAAATTGATCCGGCAAAGATGGTGATCCCCTTTGTGAAATTTGAATGAGCTTCTTTGTTCATCAAGAAAAAGGAGTTGGAGGACGCTGTAAAGCAAAATGGCAAAACGCGAACACGCTTTACCCACACCTAAGAGTTTAACAGGTTTAACACCAAAAAAGCTACAAAAAAAAGGGGCATTGGTTGAGGGCGCATACGTAATATACACACTCGAAATGAATACAGAGTATACAGCAGGGTAAATCCAATGAAATCTGTAAGTTAACCGACTGTTCCCCCGCAACTGTAAACAAAGTATCCAGTATTTGCGGAAGCTCTCATCCAGGTTTTTTGAGCCGCCTATTGTCTATAAGTTATTGCACAAACTGTATTTAGCAGATTCAACTTTCCGGCACAGGACTTTGGCACGCCGCTTGTAATAGTTATTGCGGATCAAGGGGCAATTAGAAAATAGATAAGTTCACTAGGAGAAGAATAATGAAAAAGACAATATTAACCATCACGCTGGCAATGATCATGACTTTCGGTGCCACGTTTGCTAACGCCGGCATTATCATCGGTGACAAATCCACTGAGCCCTGTGCAAACACAGAAACGGACGGCATAATCATCGGTGACTTGCTCGAGTTCTTCGGCATCATCATCGGCGACGCTCCCCAGGCTTGTTCTCAGACAGATGGCATTATCATCGGCGACTAAGGCCGAAACCCGTTTTCTAACCGGGGGGAACAATAAAGCGGCCACATCGGGAAACCGGGGTGGCCGCTTTTAGTTTGCCGACGAAATTCTGGCCGGGGCCAGCTCGCGCAGATTCTGGACAGCACCCGGCAAGATCGCCAAAAGGCGATCGACGTCATCATTAGTATTGAACCGGCCGAAACTAAAGCGGATCGCGCCACGGGCAAGTTCATCATTTCGGCCGAGGGCCCTAATTACCGGCGATGGTTCAAGCGAACCGGAAGAACATGCCGAACCTGTCGAGACGGCGATGCCCTGCATGTCCAGGTTTATCAGGAGGCCTTCGCCCTCGACGGAGCGAAATGAGATATTTGCAATATTCGGCAGACGCCGCGTGCGTTCGCCGTTGAAAACGAGGTCGGAGATCTTCTCGCCGGCCTCGTTTTCGAACCTGTCCCGAAGATCTTTTAACCGCTCGGACTCTCGTTCTAGATTTGCCTCAGCTAATTCACACGCTTTTCCGAACGCTGCTATCAACGGAACTGATTCGGTTCCGCCACGCCTTTCCCGTTCCTGATGCCCGCCGATGTTTTGTGAGTGGAGCCGAACGCCACGCCGGACGTAGAGAGCTCCGACACCTTTTGGGGCATACAGCTTATGCGCCGAGATCGATAACAGGTCACAATTGATCGCTTCGACATCAACGGGTATTTTTCCGGCTGCCTGAACCGCGTCGGTATGAAACCAGATCTTCCTGCCAGAGGTTCGGAGAGATTTGATCAGATCGCCGATCTCAGCAACCGGCTGGATCGTACCGATCTCATTATTTGCGGTCATCACCGAGATAAGGATCGTCTGTTCCGTGATCGCTGCTTTTACTGAGTCCGGTTCAATGATGCCGCCTTCGCTTACCGGCAAATATGTAACTAGATAGCCATTTTTCTCAAGATCCTCGCAAACGCCTTTGACCGAGGGATGTTCGATAGACGAGGTGACGATATGGTTGCCATATTTTCGATTGGCCTCTATAAGCCCGCGAATGGCAAGGTTATTCGCCTCGGTGCCACCAGAGGTAAATACGATCTCATTGGGGCGGGCATTGATCAAACCGGCGGCCTGGTGATGGGCTTTATCAACAGCTCCGCGGGCTTCCTGACCGAAGAAGTGAATGCTGGACGCGTTACCAAATTTTTCCGTTAAAAATGGAAGCATCGCCTCGACCACTTGAGGGTCTATGGGCGTCGTCGCACTGTTATCCAGATATACTCTTTGAAACATAGAAAATCACTGCTATCGCAAGAGCCAACGCATCCCCAAAGATGCCCGTCTAAATAGCGTTTCCATATGGCCGAATCTTGCTGAAACCACCAACAATAAGATACATTGTAACTTGGATCGCTGTGACTGCATCAAACAGTTTGGCAGTTTATAGGATTGATATAAGAAAATGGATTTTGCTACAAAAGAGATCTTCAAACGATATGCGAGTATAGTGGTCGGACGTCCGATCTCGCCCGTATTTCTAAACATTTTGGTTACAAGCGTTTGCGATATGCGCTGCACACATTGCTTTTTTACCGAAGAGCTTGATGACCGGCCGCGTAAGAAATTGCAGATGAAAACTGACGAGATCGCTAAGATCTCGGAAACACTGGGAGGCAATCTAGGCGTATTGGTCCTTGCCGGGGGAGAACCATTTACACGTAAGGACCTGCCTGAGATCGTTCGATCGTTTTATGAGAACAACAAATTGGATTCTGTTTACCTGATGTCCAATGGTCAGATCCATCCACGGATTTTCCCTGACGTGACAAGGATCATGGACGAATGCCCAAATCTTAACGTAACGGTCGCGCTCGGGAATTGACGGTATGAAGGAAGCTCACGAAAAGATCCGGCGTAAAGAGGGAAGCTGGGACAAGGCTATTCACACTGCGCGGACACTACAGCAGATGAAAAGAGAGCAATATCCGCAGCTCGATATCCAGACTTGCACGTGTGTCATGCATTCCAATGAAGATACGATCTTTGACTGGTACGACTTTTTGAAGCACGACCTTAAGCCCGACAAAGTAAATATCAACTACATCCGGCCGCCATCAGCCGATCCTATCGAGTTGGAATTTGACCCGCAGCGGTATGCCGAGCTTTCGCAGATGATCCTCGATGATACAAAGAACGCCGTTTTGAAAAACAATTACGGCGGAAAATCGGGTTATTTCAAAGCGGCTGTCGATATGTATATGCACGGCCTGATCTCGAAGACAAAAGAAGAGAATAAAGCTCAGCTTAAATGTTACGCCGGCAGTGCCGGGGCTGTTATCTATGACAACGGAGCGTTGTCTTCGTGCGAAACCAAGCCGGATGTTCTGAACCTTCGTGATTATGATTGGGATTTTCAAGCCGCATGGAAAACGAAACTGATGGATGAACGCCGCGTCGAAGCAGGCGCCGGATGCTTTTGTACCCACGAATCTAATTGCTTCTATCCATCGCTGCCATTTAATGCGACGCACCTTGTTAAGATCAAAAAACTGGAAGGCCAAATGAAAAAGGCTGCAAAGGAAATGTCTCTCAATAGAACCCAACAGGAAAGCATGGCTGTAAAGGCATAGATTCCGACCTAACTGATGTCGAATACTCCTAAGATACTCATCATGTCGTCCGATACCGGTGGTGGCCATCGTTCTGCCGCCCAAGCGATCTCGGTCGGGCTGCAGAAGTTCTGGAAGGGAGATTCGTCGGTCGTTCGTATTGTCAAGGCGGTCGAAGAATCGCACCACATCACGGAAAAGCTCGTAAATTTATATAATTGGACGCTGCAGAATCGCCAGCACTGGATGAAATACCTGTATTGGGCGGTGAACAAAATACGTCCGGAAACCAGAGATTTCTTTCTTAATAGATGTATTGGCTACGTTCGCTTACAGTTCGATAAATGGTGTCCACATGTCGTTGTTAGTGTTCACCCTCTTACTCAACATATCGTTGCTAAAATATTGAAAGAGTTGCATTTGACTGAACAAGTGCCGTTGGTGACTGTTGTTACTGATCCATGCTATGGATTTTGGAAGGGGTGGGCCTGTGACGACGTTTCACTTTACCTTGTCGCCAATGATGAAGCCCGAAGGCAGCTGATCGATTACGGGGTCTCACCGCTGAAAATAAAAGTGTCCGGAATGCCGGTCGATCCGAAGTTTCACGAGATCAACGAGGCCGACGCGCAGATCGCTCGTCGTGCATATGGCCTGGATCCGGATAAATTTACTGTGTTTTTGAACGCTGGTTGGATCGGCGGCGGCAATATTCCTCAGATATTCAAGGAATTGGTCCGTGGTGAACTAGATGTCCAGGCTATCTTTCTCGCAGGTAAAAATGACCGCTTGCGGGCTGAGGCGGAACTGATCGCAAAACATGCAAAGTTTCCGGTTAAAGTGATCGGATATTCAGACGAGATAGAGAAGCTAATGCAATCGGCAAACGTGATGATCTCGAAACTCGGCGGCCTGACGACGTTTGAAGCCATGGCCTGCGGCCTGCCGATCATTGCAGATGCTACGACACGCCCAATGCCGCAGGAAGCAGGAACGGTTCAGTTGATCAGTGATCGCGGAGCCGGGATCATGCTTACGAAAAGTACTGATATAGTGCCTACGATCCGCGGCCTTATTGGCAATTCCCGCCAGTATACCGATATGAAAGCCGCGACAGTAGGGTTGGCCATGCCAAATTCGACGGAGTATATCATCCGCGAGATCAACGCTCTTTTACCGCCGCAGGAACCAATTGTACTGCCTGCCGTTTGACCCCCGTTTTTCGCAATTTCGAATAATCAGACTTGTCACACTTCGGTGTATTCATTAACCTTTTCTATTACAAAGTTCTATTTCAAGGCCAGTAGTTTCATACCGGGGAGTTCAGCTTGAGTCTATTACTAGAAGGAAAACGTGCTTTCATTTCGGGTGGAACGTGCGGCATAGGAGCCGCGATTTGTGAAATATTTGCCCGGGAGGGGGCCGATGTCGCGTTCAACTATAATTCACGCGACGATCTGGCGGAAGTTGTTAAGAAAAAGATCGAGGCTCATGGCCGGCGGGCATTGGGTTTCAAGGTGTCGGTTACAGACCGGTACGGAATGAAACATGTAGCCCGCGAGATCATGGAGGCATGGGGGCCGGTCGACGTTCTGGTCAATAATGCAGCGGTCAATAAGCCTGATAATTTTGCCACAACGACTGATAAAAGCTGGGACTGGGTCGTTGAAACAAATGTCGGAAGCCTGTTTGCGGTTACAAAACCGTTCTATAAGCAAATGATCCGGCATAAGAGCGGCTCTATCCTCAACATTACTTCAGTTGGAGCCATCCGCAGCCTGCCTACGTCGGTACATTATGCCACATCAAAAGCTGCGATGATCGGCTTTACAAAATGCCTGTCACGCGAAGCCGCCAATTTCGGTATTACCGTAAATGCGATCGCAGCCGGCATTTTTGATACTGATCTCGGCCACACCCTGCCTGAACGTCTGCGGCAGATGCACGATTTTTGGGTAGCAAAAGGCAGGGTCGGCAGGCCCTCAGAGCTAGCGGAATTTGCGGCGTTTATGGTGAGTGACCGCAATAGTTTTATGAGCGGTGAGGTCGTGATAGTTGACGGCGGGGCAATTACATAGCTTTCTCGTCTGATCAGCTGACTAAGTCTCCAATCTCTCTTTAGCCCTGGCGATGAATATTTTGATCATTTCGGCGATCCGCTTGGTCATTTCGCTGCTGATCAGGTTCTCACCCGCAAGGCCGGCAAGGTAATGCAGCTCACGTCCTGATTTCCTGCGGAGTTCGACCATCTGCGAAAAGTGAACTACGGTCAGGTCTTTGGCCTTTTCCAAAAAATCAGCTGAATATCTCAAAAAGTTTTCGGTTTCAACCTTAAGCGGAGACCACTCGATCCGTTCAGCGGTGCTTTCAGCGAGTTCTACGGCGAATTTCTGCAGCATCTGGCCTACAAACGGGATCTCAGCCTGTATCCGCCAATGGGCGACGCCATTGGCATCAGTATGGATCTGAGTTATTCCCGGCATCAATTCGGCAAAATTTGTAATGTCCGAGAAAAATTCTCTTACCTTATCGATACTTGATCGAACTTCGATGTCGTCGGTGTAACCTGCTCGAATTGTAAACATATGTTTCCCTTGATCTAAAACACTCCGTTGAAAAGTAATGAGTTAAAAAACGGACGCGTAGTTGTCCGAAAGATCCCTCGGAAGAACTGCTCTTCGGCAAAAAGTATGACATGGCCTGAGCCGTTCGGTTCGTCAATTATATAGGAAGTTCCGGCCAGTAGCCGTTCCGTGTTGCCGGGCCAGATAAATCCGGACAGCCACAGAGAACGTTTTCGCCCGGCGTCAAAGACCACGGCGTTGGAGCCCTCTTTTGAATATCTGAAAAAATAACCGCTCGCCAGCAGCACGGGGAGATCATCTTGTTCCAGGCCGTATGTTAAATACGTCGTGCGATCAACGGTTCCACGCATGATCGCGCCGGGCATGGCGACCGGGACCTTGTTAGCGTCACTGGACGGAGATGCGATCGGCGGCAGGCCCGGTGCGGCCCCGTCCGATCTGTCGTCCGTCAGTTCCTCGGAAGAGGGATTTGGGTTCTGCTCTTTAGGCTGCTTTTTATTGTCGGCGCGTCGGACAGACGGCGAAGCGGTTGGTGACGGGCTTGGCTTGGCGGCGATCTCCTCGGGCGTCTTGCCTTTGTCTTCGTCGGCCTCGCTGCCGACTAGTTTAGATGAGGTAAGGCCGACGTCCTTCAATGCGGCAAAGACGGACGCCCCGCGGCAGGTGACCAGAGTGCCTCCGTCAGATATCCAGCCTTTGAGGCTCGAAATGCCGCCGGAACCAAATGCTGCGAAATAACGGCTAGGCGAGCCGTCGGGCATGATAAGCACGTTGTAATCCTTCAGGCCGCCGTTCTTAATGGAATTAGCGGTCATCGGGGTAAACTTCACCCCATATCTGTCCAGCGTCCACCAGATCGACCCGAATGAGGTTTGATCGACGGCATCGTCGGCGATAACGGCGATCTTTGGCGCGTGGAGCGAAACGACACTTTCACCGCCGACACCGGTGTCACCCTCTTCGGTGAATCCTGTATTTACGGCTGTTATGTTGACGCCCATTTCAACGGCGAGATCGGCGATGGTTCTATGAATTGTTTCGGGATTGCGTGTCACGCGTACGACAAATGTACCGCGGGGCCAATTACGTCCCGCGGCATTAAGCGTCTTCGTCGTTACCGCAACTCTGAAGCCCTGCTGCAGCAATCTGGCGGCCATTGCTCCCGCCGAATCCGTTGCGTATGGAATGATATACGCCGAAGAAGCCCGTCCCGGATAGCTGCCTAGCTTGGCAGCGGCGGCAAGCTCAGGCGTCATAAAAGTTACAGCCGAATTATTAACACCGCTTGTCCAGTAAGCATCGAGCCCGAATGCCAGCGGCAGTGACCATGCCGTTATGTCATAAAAGCCATAGTCTTCTTTCGACTGGGCGGAGCCTTTCATCTGGTTCCGCCTGAATCTCGCCATGTTATCTTCGACAAAGGCCTTATCCTGCGGCGTATCGGGTTCGAGGATCGCTTTTGCCAATATCCGCTGCGGTTGGTTGAGGTCCACGATGTAAGACCCTGCCGGGACGGCTATTTCACCTGCAGGGGAATTTGGCGACATGTATGAATGGACACCGCCCGAGAACGAATTGGCCGTAGTCCGGTAGACCTTTATCTTTGACCGCAGAAGTATCTCGACCAATTCGGCGGCTTTGACCGGGTCTTTTGCCGGCAAGATTATGATCTGTCTTATCTTGTCTTTTGATATATCGGCGAGGGCATTGGATCGAAAGTCAAAATAGTCCTTGAGCCGCTCGCTGCGGTGCTGGGCCGTGACCTCAAGTGTTGTCATCGAGGCGGTGAAATGTTTGGCGATCGCAGATCTGAGCGTGGCAAACGTTCCGTCGTCGCGTCGGTATTTCAGTCCCTTTGTGCCGCCGCCGTCTGTCTCATAAGTCATACCGATAGCACCGTTGAGCGACGGATACATGTCCCAATAGCCCGGATAGAACGCGTCGAAGATGTCCCTCACGTAGTAATCCCAATGGTTAGCGTCAAACGCCTTTGCATTTGCCCGGCCATAGATCTCGTTCCATTTAGTGAACGCGGGTTGCGGAAGATTTGGGTTTATCGGCAGGGCATCCGGCGGAAAAAAGAACTGTGACGGTTGGCCGTGATGGTCCGCAGATACCTGCGGGTTCCAATCCTGAAAGGCCGCCATCAGGTTCTGCGTCTCTTTTTGCGTGGCGGCAAGCGTATCGCGGTTGAGGTCGAACCGGTAATGGCTCAGGCGTCCGTAGATGCTCCACGGCTCACGATGTTCCAGAGCACTGGGGTTCGGGTCGCCGATCCCTACTGAGTTGTACCAGGTGACAAAGCGCTCGTGCCCGTCAGGGTTTTCGCAGGGGACGATCAGGACAACCGTATTTTTTAATATATCGAGGGTAGCGGGTTCGTTGGATGCCGCAAGTTGATAGACGACCTGCATCATTGCCTCGAACGAGGCCGATTCGTTTCCGTGAATAGTATAGGCCAGCCAGGCAACGGCCGGCCCGGTCTTAATAACTTCTGCCGCCTCAGCCGGAAACAAAGGATTTGCCAGCTTTGCGTTGTTCGCCTTGATCTCATCGAGCCGGGCGATGTTCTCGGGCGACGAGATAGCGATCAGATGCTGCATGCGGTGCTCATTGGTCTCACCGATGTCAAAGACCTTGACCCGGTCGGCCGATGCGGCGGCGATCGCATCGATCACCTTCTCCATCTGAGCATAGGTCGTGTGAAAATCACCGACGTCGTATCGCAGAATACTCTGCGGCCGAGGCACATTTGTCCGATAGTCGCCGCGGGCATAAAAATCAAATTTTTCTTCGATCTGAGCCGCCGACAATTGTACCAATGCGAGACAAATACACACGGCGAGCAATAGAGTTTTGATTTTCATTAGCGGAAATTAGAATTTTGTTAAGATCGAGACAGTTTTTAATTACGCAAATTATAGCAAATGGTTCACACAAGCGAAAAAATCTGTCCCCGCTGCGGTTCTCTAAAAATGAAAACCTGGGACGATCTGACCGACGACGAGCAGTTTCTCGCCAAACGACTGCCAATGTCGGCCGACTATACCCCGGCCGAACGCAAAATGCACCGCTATTGTACGCAGTGTTGGTTTGAAAGCTGCGAAACCGGACCTCGAGTTGTCTGACCTTGACCTGTTGAAGTTTTATTTCTACAATCCATCCTGCACGTGTCCGATCGGAGCGTGTTAAACCTTCATAAAATCAAGCTTTACAAGGCGTTGCAATTTTCACGGCGGGCTGCCGTTCTCCAAAGCAGGGAATCAACGCCCTAATAATTTATTCCAAATCAGGAGATATTTAATGCGATCAATAATGTATTTCGTACCGGTCAAAACACGACGTGTTCTGACAATGACGGCACTCGTGCTGGCCATCAGTCTTAATTTTACAGTAGGCAGAACCTACGCTACGACGCCGTCCTGGACCTTTAAAGGGGCCAAATGGTATGCGCTTATGGAAACCGGCAACGTGACGGTTGGAATGAGCAATGGCCTGACGATGCTTGATGGACCAACCGGAAAGGCGATCTGGCAGAGAACCGATCTTGGCGAGATCAAGGAAGAAGAGTTTACTGAGCTGCCCGGCACACCGTTGCTGCTGATCTCAGATAACTCCGGCTGGGCAAAGCGCAAGACCAAGATCACGGCGCTGGACACGTTAACCGGCGAAACGGTTTGGCAGACCGAGAAAATGCTTGGCTTCACCGCCCAGGTGACGCCGGTTTACGACAAGGATATGGTCGTATTTATTACCATTCAGGATAATCGCCAAAACAAAGACAAACCCGATATTTTCGCTTTGCGGATGTCGACCGGTGATCTGCTTTGGACCAATGAATACACAGAAAAGGTCGATCTATATGGGGTCGAAAAGAAAAAGAATAGCGGAGCCTCAGCCATGTTTATGGGCAGTGGCGGCGGACGAAGCGATCGTTTTGACCTGAGCGGAGAAAATCCGCCGATCATTGATGGCGACTCGATGTACCTGACGTACGCAGGACTTCATCGATATAATCTGACGGATGGCAAGCTCGAGTGGAAAACGATTTATGACGTCACTGACGGGTCGTTAAAAAACACTAATGGCCAGGCTGTTTTTGACGGAGATATGATCTACACATCTGCCAAGGGCATTATCCGTGCGATCGCCCGGAACACGGGCGAGATCAAATGGACGACAAAAGATTTTGGTAAGGGCGGGATCGCCGAGATGCAGCTTCACGACGGGGTCATCTACGGACGGATGGGGGGGCAATTTTACAGCGCAAATAAAGGTGAGTGGCAGAAAAAAGGCCCGATCGGTGTTGTTGCCCTCAACAAAACAAATGGAAGTACGAACTGGATCTATACCGGAGCAAAGGAATCGATCACAAACATGATGATCCAGCCCGCCGACAATTCGCTGCTTATCGCCGATGAAAAAAACCTGATCGGGCTCGACCTCAACAGCCAGGGCAAAGTCAAAGAGGCATACAAGGTGCCGCTTAAATTCAAATTCAAGGTGGGTGCCGGTGCAACGGCGGGCAAAGTCGCGGCAGTTGCGTTTGGCGGTATTGGCGGATTTATGAAAAAAGGATGCTGACACCACCGACAATCCGGTTTCGCTCGTTCGGCAAGAAAATGGAACCGTGGTCGTTCGCGGTATGCAGCACCTTTTGGCTTTTAACCCGACAACGCATCAGATCGCATGGGCAACGAAATACGACGCGCCCGGTATTGCGGGGTGGCAATCTATCGTATTGACCGCGATCACGATCACGGCCGCCGCTATCTCGCAGGGTGCCGAGGCCGGATATTCCTGGCGTGGTGATTACAACTCGGCTTACAGTGAGAATGGGCGGTATCTCGGGCTAATGTCGGCGTACCAGCAGGCAATGTCGAAAAAATATTCCGCTGCCAAGCAGGCGGGCAACGTTTACTATGTCCTGACCACGGTCAAGGACAAAGACGATAAAGGCTCAGGCCTCGTCGGGGTCAGCCTCTACACGGGGCAGCCGGTCAATCAGATCGTGTTTCACGACAAAGAGCCGGACTACGAAGTGGATGACGCCGCGGGCCGAATGTTCAACATGAATAAGGGCGAAATAGCAGCCTATCAGATCGTCGACAAGGCCGAGGCGGCCCCTGTCGGTGATAAAGACAAATAGCGAAATTGCTGTCAGCCCCCGCACCTCGCCGGGGCTGACTGCTTTAACCATTTAGACCACGCAAGGGGTAAACACTCCCCTTTTTCACTTTTCCCCTTTTTCACTTTCAAAGTGTTAAACACGCCCCTGATTTGCCGCCGGTAGAACGCTTATAACGGTGGTAGAACCATTTTATTGCCGGTGGAAAGACTTCCAAGAGGAGAAAGCCTCTATATTGTCATTTTAATCTCTAAAATAGAAATAAAATGATTTTATTAGAAATATAGCGGTTTCTTACAGTAAGAAGTCTTTATATCAGAAATAAAACGGCTCCACCGGTAATAAAACGGATCTACCGGCAATAAAACGGTTCTACCGGTAATAAAATCATTTCCCAAACGGCGAAACCCAGTAAACACCGCAATTCGCATTTTGCAACCGGCACGATCACAGGCC
The DNA here is from genome assembly GCA_963834975.1 of Blastocatellia bacterium. GTDB lineage: Bacteria > Acidobacteriota > Blastocatellia > Pyrinomonadales > Pyrinomonadaceae > OLB17. The sequence goes on along the minus strand of CAWIDZ010000009.1, from coordinate 62,344 downwards.
CGGAAAAGTGTTAAACACCCAGCGTCCCGCCGCTTTGCCGCTCTGCTACGCCGGCCCGCGGCTTTGCCGCCCTATTTGCGGAAAAGCTATGCTTTTCCGACAGCTGCCAATAAGAATCCCGCGGCTACGCCGCCGATCTCCACCTGATGTGTTTGTGGTCGGTTATCAGCGGCTCGTTTTCTAACGATGGGCCATGCCACTGTCGTGAACTCGAATAAAGATATTCACCGGGCTGTTCTACCAGACCTGCCCGAACGGGATTTAGGTGAATATAATTTACCTTTTGCATCAAGGCATCTTCGCCGGTTATCCGAAGTGCGTTCGGATGATGTTCGTAAACTGAATGTTTATGATTTTTTCCGCGATCTTGTATGCGAAGCTTTGCGAGTGAGCTTTCGTAGCCATTCTCTTTTAGATGATCGATCAGACGTTTTGCGGAAATGCCGTTAAGGTAACGTAAGACTTCTTTCATTTCCCGGGCGTTGTCCGTCAGCACATGCGTGTGATCGAGCATTATGACATAGGCAAATATCATTATTCCGGCGGATCTTCTCGCTTCGTCGAAACCATCGCAGACGATCTGTTTAATTGCATCTTTTTGAAAGACAGGCAGGCGGTGATGTGCAACCGAGGTTAGGTAGTATGCGGGATCGTCTCTTGAGACCTGAAACATTCGACTTGAGCGGCGGCATAGCCGCAAGAGCTAAGCGGGAGACTATCGGAAAAGCACAGCTTTTCCGCAAATAGAGCGGCACAGCCGCGAAGATAATCGATTTTTTTCACGATTTCCGATCCGCAATGAAAATATCACGATCTAGGAACCCGACCATTATATTTCAACTACATTCTAAGAAAAAATCCACTTCATCATGATATTGAAGGAGCGCCATTTGATCCACATTTACCAGCGATTCGCGCCCTTTGCAGTTTCGTTGTAGAATTGCGTCTGCGAATCTAATAAATTAAAAAATCCTAAATCGCACAGCCGTTACCGGTCTTTTGGGGCCGATGCCTGATCGGGCAAAAAGCGATGCAATATGAAGGGTCGGATAGTGTTTGATATTTGACGCGATCGGTACGTCGGGTTTGAGGCAACGGCCTCAACTTCGAATTGCCGGTGTACAAACTAAACTATTAGGGAGATCATTCGGATGAAAAAACTAATTGCAGCCACCTCAACGCCGCTCGCCTCTATTTTTGGCAGCGGTTTCCTGATAATTGTTCCGGTGCTCAACGGCGTCGTCGGAAAGTACGCTGTAATTGCTATGGCTATCGTGTGTGCTCTCGCGTACGCTGTGGGCACTGCGATCCGTTTCAATATCAAGAATGCAGAACCGCTGCTTGAGAAAGACGATGCCACGAGACAGTCAACCCGGCTCGAACGCAGTTCAGATCTTGCCCTGGTTGCCGCCTACGTCATTTCCGTCTGCCTGTATATCAATATCTTTGCGTCGTTTTTATTAGGCGGGATCGGTGAGCAGTATGATACCGTTTTCGCCGAACACGTTGTTTCGGTCATTGTAATTTCAGTAATTGGAATAATTGGTTACTTCAAAGGCCTCGACATACTTCAGCGACTGGAGGGGATAGGCCTCTGGGTGACTCTGATCATCGTGGCAGCGTTGTTTGTTGGTTTCGGGGCGTTTGATCTCAAGGCTGCGGCGGCTGGAATTCAGTGGCCCGTGACGCCGGCAAAGTCGTGGTGGGAGATAATCACGATCGTTGGTGGAACACTGATCGTTGTCCAGGGATTTGAAACATCGCGGTATCTCGAGGCGGAATACGACCAGGAAACCAGGATCAAAAGCTGCAGATTGTCGCAGATCATATCGACCGCGGTATACCTGGTGTTTATTGCCCTGGCGACGCCGTTAATGCATTTCCTGGGTGACACGGTCAAAGACAATGACCTGATCATGTTGGCCGGCAAGGCATCATACCTGCTCCCGATCCCTTTGGTGATCGCGGCGGTCTTCAGCCAGTTCAGCGCCGCGGTTGCGGACACGATGGGCGGCGGCGGCAATATGGTCGAATCGACGAAGGGGCGAATTGATTCCAAAAACGCATATATGATCATCTGCGGCGGAGCGCTTGTGGTGGCGTTCTTTCCGACGCTGACGATCCTTGCACTCGCCTCGCGGGCTTTTGCATTTTATTACATGCTGCAGTGCCTTATTTCTATCACTGTGAGCAAGACAATGATGCAGAAAGTTTTCTTTGGCGTTGTCGCAGTTGTGCTGCTCTTTATTACGCTATTTGCGGTTCCGGCGGGCTAAAAGGTAGTCCGCCTTGGAATTGGAGTGTCATCAAAGAGGAAACGGTGTTAAGTGTAGGAGGGCAAGTCGGGACGTTTCTCCTGACGAGCGGGGTCAAACTAGCCGGTCTCTACCCTGGCTTACCCCCAACATCAGTGTTGCATTTGGGTTGTGGGCATTCAGTAAGCTATAAGACACTAGCATCGCGAAAAAACAAATATTTTCAATAGCTTAGCGTTGTTGTCAGCCGGCGACGACCCTTTCAAAGGCGGATCGTATTGCGATGCGGTGCAGGGTGAGCTGCTCGAGCAGGTCTGAGGGGAGCTTTAAACCCATCCGGCCTGCAACGGTGGATAATGCCGGGACGTTGCCGATCGGAAGGCGTGTGGTTCGGCCGACTGTTAACCGAAGTTCGTGATCGAGCGTGGCGAGGAATTCGTAACCGGCAGACAGGTCCAGATGATCACTGTCAGCGAGCGAGCCGTTCGAGCGCAGCCGCTCAAGCATGAACGGCGTAGAGCGGTCGGCCTCGTCGTCGGGAACATTGTCACGGAGCTGCAGGTAACGGGTCGCGAAATAAACATCTAGCAGGCCGCCGGATCCGTATTTTATGTCGATCTCTTTTCCGCTTCGCACATGTGCACGCTGCTTTTCGAGAGCGAGGCGGACGCGGAGCGTCTCATCGGTAAGCTCCTTATCACCTGCGGTTAACGCCCGTTCGTGGATGATGGAACGAGTCTCGTGTTCGACCTCCGTTCCCAATTCCATATCACCGCTGACCGCTCTGAGCTTTACGAAAGCAAGCATTTCCCACACGGCCGCGGTTTTCCGCATATATTCCAAAAATACGCTGCTCGACATTGCCGTCAGCCCCTTTGAGCCGTATGGCCTGAGCCGCAGGTCGACACGGTAAAGACTGCCGTCGCGGGTCATCGACGAAAGCGTAGTGACAAATATCTCGACGGCCCGGCTGTAGAATTCGGAATGCGAGAGGCCGGCCACGGGACACGGCAGGCCGTCATCGTAAACCATCAGCAGATCGAGGTCGGAGCCATAGTCGAGGCTGCGGCCGCCGAGCTTGCCGAGGGCGAGGACGGCGAGGTTGAGGCGTTCGATCTCAATGTTGTGCTTGGCGGCAAGTTCGAGACGCACGACCTCGAGGGCAGAGGCGATGCTTGCCTCGCCGAGTTCGGATTGCAGGTGCTTTGCCTCGGCGATCGAGATCTTTTCAAAAATTTCACGAACGACGATCGAAAGCAGCAGCCGGGACCATGTTTGCCGCAGTGCCGCGAAACGCTGGCGAAGAAAGCGGCCGCCGCCCGGCCGTTCCGCCTCTGAGCTCTGATGCTGATGGCCGCTTCGCTTTCGCCGGACCGTGCCGCCTCGAGCATCGCCGACAAATGATCGACTTCAGCCTGATCTGCATCGGGTGCCGCCAGCTTGGCCACGAGTTGGGGATTTGCCGCAAGCATCGCTGAAAAATGCGGCGAGACGGCCGTGACGCGGTCGAGAACATCGTTGCCGGCAGAACCGGGGCCAAAGGCCACGTCCGATTTCTCGATCGACGCCATGATATTGTGCCCGCGACCGCTCTTTTGCGTCCGGGATCGTCGGCATGACCGTCTATGTCATGGCGCGCTGGCATTGAGTTCGCTAAAAACCCGGGAATAAACCTGGCGGACATCATGAGTGTGCGTTTTGAGATCCAGCTCGAAATCACCGCCGGCGGCAAATGTCATCCGGCGTCTAAGCAAAGCTCGTTTTTCCGGCTCATCGGGCACCGTATGCGTCTGAACGCCGTTCTCCATCTGCAGAACATGCTCGGTTCGGCGGAGGAATTCGTAAGCAGACGCGAGTTCGGACAATTCTGCCTCTGAAAAATGGTGACGGTCGGCCAGACGCGAAAGGCTGATCAGGGTATGCGGGCTGCGGATCCACGGGTCGCTGCCGCCGTGTGCGAGCTGCAGAGCCTGGGCGATAAACTCGATCTCGCGGATACCGCCCGGCCCGAGCTTTACGTTCAAGCCCGGCGGATTGATATTCCCGCGATCGATCAGCTCTTTTGAGCGGCGGACACTGGCGAGGGCCGATTCGACGGTTTCGCTCTTAGAAAAGACCAGATCCTCGATCGCCGCAAAAAACTTAGTAAACAATTCTATATCGCCGGCACAACCGCGAGACCGGATCATGACCTGCCGCTCCCACGGGCGGGCCTCGGTCCGGTAATAGCGGATCATGTCGCTCACGGATAACGCGAGTGCACCGAGGCTGCCGTGGGGCCGCAGACGGACGTCGACGCGATATGCAGCACCCTCGCCGGACGGGGCGGCGACAAGCTTGGTCGTATATTCGGCCAGTTTGACGAAATATTCGCGGTTGGTGACCGAGCCCCGCGCTGCCCTCGCCCGACGTTGTGCCCTCATCTGAATAAATAAACACCAGATCGATGTCTGAAGAATAATTGAGTTCACGGGAACCGAGTTTACCAAGGGCGGTGATGCAGAAAGTAGCTCTCGACAAATTTCCGTTCCCGTCAGTTCGTGGCCGGCGGTCCAAAGCGAGCATCTATCTCGCTGGTACGCCAGCTCCAACGCAGACTCAAGTATCGCGTCGGCGAGATTTGATATTTCCTCGGTGATCTCGGCGATCGTCGCCAGCCGCCTGATGTCACGCAAATATATCCGCAATAGCTCGCGGCGGCGAAAACGGGCGAACAGGACCTGCGGCTCCAATGTCCGGATTTGCCGCTGAAAACCTTTTGATCGACTCGATCAGCTGCTCTTTGCCGCGGACGGCCGTAGCCGTACGTTTTTGATCGAGCCACCATAGATACTCAGGGTTTTGCAGCAGCGTAGTAGTGAGCAGGGGGCTAAAGGCGGCCAAGCGTCGCCACATCCGAGAGCAATGCGAGGTTTCTTTTTAGCCCCTCAAATTCGTGTGGGTGTTTTTCAGCCAGCATCTCGAGAAACCGACCGGCACTTTGAGGGTCGGGTAAATCGGCAATGAGTTTTAGAATGGCGGGTTCCACGAGTTAAAATTACATCGCGGATGGACAACGAACAAATCACAAAGCTAAATTTTGAGATCGGCGCGGCGTCGAATAAGCAAAAACTCGGCGAATACCTGTTTGAGAATCTGCATGGCCTGAGCAAGATGTATCTGCGTGAATTGATCCGAGACGGCAAGTGCGAGGTCAACGGGACGCATGTGAATTCGGGCTACCTGCTTCGCCCAAATGATTTTGTCGAGGTCGAGGCCGATCTTTCGCGAGGGACGGCGATGCGGCCGCAGAATATTCCGCTCGACATCATTTACGAGGATGCGGATATCGTTGTCGTCATCAAACCCGCCGAGATGCTGGTACACCCGACGCATCGCGACCGTGACGGGACGCTGTTGAATGCGTTGACCTATTACCTTAATCGAGGCCGGGAAGCGTCAGTCGACGGAGACGGCATCCCGCTCGCCGCATTCATCCGCCCCGGGCTGCCTCACCGGCTGGACAAACAAACCTCGGGCTTGATGGTGATCGCCGTAACACCGCGGGCACATAGGCGGCTCTCGGCCGCGTTTATGAAAAAGCAGGTAAAAAAAGCCTATCTCGCCCTGGTCGAGGGCGTCGTCGTGCCGGACGAAGGTTCGATGCATGCACCGATCGGCCGATTTGCTGACTTGAAATATTGGGGTGTTAAAGAGGACGGCAAACTGTCAGAATCAAGGTTTCACGTCCGCGAAAGGTTTCCCGATACAACGCTGCTCGAGCTCGAACCCGTGACCGGCCGAACAAATCAGCTGCGTATTCATTGCCAGTCGATCGGCCATCCGATAGTCGGTGATGTTGAGCGCGGCGGCAGGGAATTTGGCCGGCTATGTCTTCACGCTTACAAGCTTGCTTTCGCGCATCCTGTGAACCGTGAGGTGATGGAGTTTCAGAGCGAGGTGCGTGCTGGTTTCGCCGGCTGATCAAAAGGCTTCACAAATTGATCGGCAGCCACGTCATTCAGCTATCCTTCCATTGCTGCTTCTTCGTCCTTATCTGAAAACTGATTGTGCAGATGCACCGGCTGCGTCTTTTTGCGCAGGCGTATATTTAACGCTTCGACGAATACGGCAAATGCCATCGCGAAGTAGATATATCCCTTTGGTATGTGAAATTCGAGGCCTTCAGCAATAAGCGCTGTACCGATAAGCAGCAGAAAAGACAACGCGAGCATTTTGACGGTCGGGTGCCGCTGGACAAACGCCCCTATCTTGCCTGCAAATAGCATCATCGCAATGATCGAGACGACAACCGCCGCGATCATGATCCAGATGTTATCGACCATACCGATCGCGGTAATTACTGAATCAAGCGAAAAAACTATATCAAGCAGCATGATCTGAATGATCACGCCTGTGAATCCGCCATAAGCTTTGCCCGAGCTTTCGCCTTCTTCGCCTTCGAGCGAGCCGTGTATTTCGTGAGTGCTCTTAAAGATCAGAAACAGGCCGCCGATCAGCAGGATCAGATCGCGTCCCGAAACAGCCTGCCCCAAAACAGTGAATAGGGGCTCGGTTAGTCCCATCACCCAGGTTAGCGAAAATAGTAAGATCACCCGCATCCCAAGTGCGAGTGAAAGTCCTATAAAGCGTGCCTTTGGCTGCTGATCTGGCGGCAGCTTGCCTGAGAGGATCGCGATGAAGACGACGTTGTCGATGCCGAGAACGAGTTCAAGGACTGTCAGCGTGATAAACGCGATCCATATCTGCGGGTCCGAAAGCCATTCCATATATATCGTGCTAATGTGCCATATTCAGCGGCCATAGACAATTCAGCCGCCGCCGATAGTGGGGCGAGGTGCAGGGGAATCTCTAATTATCGAAAGGGACGATCGATGCTGGATCGGCGACAGCAAAAGTTGGGCAAGATCAGAAAATCCAATTTCTTCTTTTATTCCGCCTCAAGCCGATTTGCACGGTTTTGCCGACGCCTCGTCTGCCAGCACGCGTGCCTTTTCATTCTGCTTCGCCCCGGGCGGGACGATGTCGGTCACGCACGACATGTCTTTACCGATCTTTGAGATCATCAAATAAGAAATATCTTTCGGTTTTTCACCGCCGTCGGACACATTAAATCTCGCGATCAAAGCTACTGGAACACCAGACTTTGTCCGCCATTCGACAGTCTTTCCTATGTAAGAAAAGCCCCCGTAAAAGCTCCAAAAATTTAATTCAAAAGTCTTTTTTGCAGGTGTTATCACATTTAATGTCTGTCTGATATCGCCCTCAAGCAGCACTAGCTTGTAACCGGCTACCCCCGGGCATTTGCCCTCATATGAGCCGCCTTCGTCCTCGTTCACGTTGATCGCTTTGCAATCTTTGGTCGCTGTGCTCGTGTAGACGGTTTTGTTCTGAGCAGATGCGTTGATAACAAGTAACAGAGTGAAAAGAATTGTTGAGATCAGGATCTTCATATATTTTCCAGAGTAATGATACTAACAAGGCGTCAGCGCCGATAGGCAATTTTACCGCCAACGATAGTAGCTACAGCGGCTCCCGCGAACTCCCATTTTTCAAACGGCGAGTTTCGGGATTTAGAACGTGAGTCGGCATTATTATATGTCCATTTCAGGTCCGGGTCGAGAATTGTAATGTCCGCAACTGATCCGGGACTCAGCGTACCTCGCTTTTCAAGTCTGAAGATCCTTGCCGGGTTTACAGAACAAAGCTCAACCAACCGAACCAGATCTATGATGCCCGGATGGACAAGCTGGTTGAATGCTAAACCGATGGCGGTTTCGAGGCCGATAATACCAAAGGGGGCCCGATCATATTCGAGAGCTTTTTCATCGGCATGATGAGGGGCATGATCGGTAGCAATAGCGTCGATCGTGCCGTCCTTGATGCCCTCGATGATCGCATCAAGATGGACTTGTGAACGCAGGGGCGGGGCCATCTTTGTGTTCGTGTCGTAACCCTCGACCGCCTGGTCGGTAAGTGTAAAATGATGCGGCGTGACCTCACACGTGACGTTGACACCCTCGCTTTTCGCGCGGCGGATGGCCTCGACCGCTCCTTTGGTCGACACGTGCGCAATGTGGAGATGAGCACCGGTTTCCCTGGCGAGAATGATGTCGCGAACGACATCAATGTCTTCGGCAAGTGCCGGCATACCTTTGAGGCCGAGCAGCAGTGAGAACTTTCCTTCGTGCATCACGCCGCCGCTGCTTAGTGCTCTTATCTTCGCAGTGGTCGATGACCGGCAAGTCAAAATCTCGGGCATACTGCATTGCCCGACGCATTATGCCGGCATTAGGAACCGGACGCCCGTCATCCGAAACCGCCACGGCACCGGCGGCTTTCATCTCACCCATTTCGGCGAGTTCTGTACCCTCGGACGTTTTAGTGATCGCACCGATCGGGAAAACATTAGCCAACCCGGCCCTCTCGGACTGTTCGATCATGTATCTGGTGATAGCGGCGTTATCGTTGACCGGGTTTGTGTTTGGCATCGGACATACACTTGTCCATCCGCCGGCGACCGCGGCCGCACATCCGGTCGCGATGGTTTCCTTGTGCTCCTGGCCCGGCTCACGCAAATGAACATGCATGTCGATAAAGCCGGGGGCGACAAGTAATCCGCTCGCGTCGAAAACTTCGCAGTCTTCCGGACCGTTTTCATTGGGATTGATCCAGGCTGAGACAGAGCCATCCTCGATCAGCACGTTCATTCCCGTATTTTCGGGTGCGGTGGGGTCGATCAGATGGCCGTTCTTTATAAATAATTTCATTCCTAATCTTTGTATTCTGCAATGACCTCGATCGGTCCAACTAAATTTCTGTTTAGCTCACCAAGTTCTTCTGCCGGTATCCACAACTCTTCGTGTATCGAGCCGCCGACGTTATGCTTTTCATATTTGCTGATGAAATCTAAATTCACGCTGAATTTGGTGACAAACCCTTTCTTATCGTCTGACAGTCGTGAGTTCCAATCACGGGCGATCTGTGCAGCATATTCCTCATTGAGAACTGGATAAAAAATGGGTTGTTCCGGCAAACGGGGTGGAAAAGCCCTGAAATCACTTTGCCGGATCAACTCCAGCTCTTTGGATCCAACCGGACGGTATAGTGTCAAAATCTCAGTCACCCGATGCAACTCCTCCTGTCGCAAGGTACAAAACCGCCATCCTGACCGCAACGCCGTACTTCACCTGATCCAATATCAATGAACGCGAGCTGTCGGCGACGTCGGACGAGATCTCGATGCCCCGGTTCATCGGGCCGGGGTGCAATACGATCGCATCTTTTTTTGCGAGATCGAGACGTTCGTTTGTCAGGCCATAGTGGATAGCGTATTCGCTCAGGGTAGGGAAGTATGCCGAATCCTGGCGTTCGCGCTGGATGCGGAGGATCATGACGACGTCAGACCCGTCGATCGCGTCCTCGATATGTGGACAGACCTGCAAACCGGTTTCGACCAGATGCTGAAAATCATCCGGGACAAGCGTTCGCGGCCCGGCGACGCGGACCTTTGCTCCCATTTTGGTCAGTAGGTGGATATTTGAGCGGGCGACCCGGCTGTGCAGAATGTCGCCGACGATCGCGACCTCGAGGCCGTCGATCTTCTTTTTGTGTTCGCGGATCGTCATTGCATCGAGCAGCGCCTGCGTCGGATGTTCGTTCGATCCGTCACCGGCATTGACGATTGCCGCTCGGCTGGCTTTCGCCAGTTGATGCGGGACACCGGCGCTCGAATGCCTGACAACAATACAATCCGGATCCATCGCGTCGAGATTCATTGCCGTATCTAACAGCGTTTCGCCTTTACTCACACTTGACGACGACACGCTGATATTCACAGCGTCTGCCGAGAGGCGCTTTGCGGCAAGCTCGAACGACGTACGGGTACGGGTAGAGGCCTCAAAAAAGAGGTTGATCACGGTCTTGCCGCGAAGTGCGGGCACCTTTTTTACTTCTCGGGTCGAGACCTCGGTAAAGGTCTCGGCTGTATCTAAAATGCCTTTGATCTCCGCGGCAGAAAGGTCGCGGATGCCTAACAGATCTCTCCTTCGAAATGGTTTATCCATATATAAGGTTTCTTTGATCTGGTTCAAACACCCATAAAGCGAGTGTTTTGGACAAAAAAAGCAAGGCGTTTGCCTTGCTTCATTAATTATTCATTTGGCCGTTCAAAAATGCCCACGGCCTCAACGTCATCAAATTCTTTTAGCATTACCTTGATGATCTCAGTTTGCTTGGTCGGAACGATCTTTCCGACAAAATCAGCCTGGATCGGCAATTCACGATGTTCGCGTCCACGGTCGATCAAGACGGCAAGCTGCACCCTGCGCGGTCGGCCAAAGTCCATTAACTGGTCCATCGCAGCCCGTATCGTCCGGCCCGTATATAGAACGTCGTCAACCAAAACGACGATCTTGCCTTCGATATCGTGATCAAGCTCCGTGCGGTTTACTATCGGATTTGCGCCAACGGTCGAAAGGTCGTCGCGATAAAGCGTGATGTCGAGTATCCCGTACAAAGGCCGTTTACCCTCGAGGGCCTCGATCTTTTCTACGATCCGCTCCGCCAGCGGCACGCCGCGTCGCCTGATGCCCACCAGGTAAAGGTCCTCGGCACCATGATTCTTTTCGACTATCTCGGACGCGAGGCGTGACAGAGCACGCTCCATGCCGGTCGCATCCATTATTCGCGCCTTTTCAACCAGATGTATTTCGTCTGCCATTCGATGCAAATTGTAACGAACGCTTTTCGAAAGTTCAAAGTTTGCGGTTCGAAGTTTGGTAAACATTATGTTTCCATTAAAATCGACAGCGATGGGTACTCTCTGGGAAAAACTGATCAGACCGGCCGCATTCGCCCTCGATGCGGAGCGAGCGCATGAAATGGGCATCGAGGCCATGCGTTTAGGCATAGTGTCGTTGATGGCCCGTCGGCCGGATCATCATGCGGAGTTTGGCAGGGTCGAGCGGTTCGGTTTGAAATTCTCAAACCCTCTTGGGATGGCAGCAGGGTTTGATAAGAATGGTGTCGTCGTCGATCAACTTGCCGGTCTGGGATTTGGGTTTGTAGAGGTGGGCACCGTAACTTACGATCCTCAGCCTGGGAATCCTAAACCGAGGCTTTTTCGGTTGCCCCAAGATCAGGCGCTGATCAACCGGCTCGGTTTCAACAATGACGGAGCCGTCGCCATCGCTGAACGTTTGAGTAATATTGATCGCCGATGTGTTATCGGCGTAAACATCGGTCGCAACAAAGCCGTACCGAACGACGAGGCGACCGAAAATTATCTAAAAAGTTTCGATATCGTTCACGAGGTCGCAGATTATGTCGCTGTAAACATTTCATCGCCAAACACGCCCGATCTGCGGCAACTGCAGAGATCCGAAAGCCTCACGGCATTGCTCGACGCGCTGCAAAAGCGAAACCGTGAGCTCGGCACTAAGCCCCTGCTGGTAAAAATCGCACCGGACCTGAGTGAGTCAGATATAGAGGCCATTGTTGATATCTGTCAGAGGTTTGAGATCTCGGGAATCATCGCTACCAATACCACCATCGCGAGGGACGATCTTTTATCTGAGGGAGTTAGTAAACTCGGACCGGGCGGCCTAAGCGGACGGCCGCTAAATCGCCGTTCCACTCAGGTCATTTCCACTATTCATAAATATTCAAACGGGAAACTGCCGATCATCGGCGTAGGCGGTGTCTTTAGTGCGGCGGATGCTTTCGAAAAGATCGCCGCAGGCGCTTGCCTGATTCAGGCATATACTGGATTTGTTTACGGCGGGCCAACATTCCCCGGCGATACACTAGATGGCTTGGCGGGAATTCTAAGCGATCGCGGATTTTCCACCGTTGACGAGGCGGTCGGCTCAGCAGACCCACATTAGGGTCATATAGAACATTCAGGCATCATCTGTTAGTTCCTGCCATTTTCGCAGCGTTTCAAAAGGTAAAGAGGGCCTTTTTCTTTTTTTGCAGGAGCTTCAAAAAAAGTATCGAGGATCAAGATTTTGTTTTGAGCTGCTAAATAAATGTAAGAGGCGTACCGACACCATTCTCTATTTTGAACAAAAGTTCTACCTCCAAAACAGTATTTTTTCCGCAAAAGTTTTTTTGAAGAGGCTGCAAAAAAACTATATTTCTCTTAATGCTGCAATTTGTTCTGCAAGATCTGATCAAAGCTGCCGAATTTACCAATTCGGATCAAGAATCAATGGACTCGGCGAATTGGTCCTGATCAATGGGCATTGTGAGAAATGAACGGTTTTTGACGAACGGCAGCCGGCAGCTTTCAAAAGGGGTGTTCATCCAACGATAATGGCTGTTTGACACCTTTTCAGCAGACGCTATAATAAACCCTTTGCCTCTAGCGGTGGATGGCCGCTTACTGGGGCTGTATTATTTGAAAATGATCGTTGAACTTGGCAGCATCGGTAACACGCCGAAGGCGATCGCTGAAACGTTTCCGGCGGCCGCGATCGATCTGGAAGACGAAAGTGTATCGCTGACCGGTCCGGTGAAATTTAGTGGTGAAACAGTTCGCGTCGCAGGTCAGGCACATTTGCGTGGGCGTATCGAGGCTGATATCACGCTCGATTGTACGAGATGCCTAGAGCCTGTCGGGGAAAAACTCGACATTGATTTTGACGCGATCTTTGTTGACGCGTCTGAAGAAACAAGCGTCACAGAGAAAGCAGTAGCGGTCGAAGAATTAGACGAATCGCTTGTCGAAAACGGCCTTATCGACATTGCCGAAGCTGTCCGCGAACAAATATTGCTCGCGACGCCCGATCAGGTTTTTTGCCGCGAAGATTGCAAAGGCTTGTGCCTGAAATGCGGTGCGAACCTAAATTTGATAGATTGTAAGTGTAAAGATGACGAGATAGACCCTCGTTGGGCCGCACTTAAGAGTTTGAAGTAGCCGCGAAAAGGTTGATCAACGGCCTTTTTGCGGCAATATAATTTGAGGTAATAATGCCAAATCCAAAACGAAGACATTCACACGCACGCACGCGAACACGCCGTGCTCATGACTCGCTCAAAACTCCGCAGTTTTATCTTGATAAGGATACGGGCGAGGCCAAGCTTCCGCACCGCATTGATCCAAAGACCGGTAAATACAAGGGCCGGCAGATAATTGACGTCAAAGAAGCCGAATAGATTTTTGAAATAATTCAAATTTTGAGTTCTAATTCTAAGAAATGACAGCACAAAACGCGGGAATTATCGGCATGGGCCACGCTTATCCGGAGGGCATTTTGACGAATGCGGATCTGGAAACGATGGTGGATACCAACGATGAATGGATAACCACGCGTACCGGCATCAAGCAGCGCCATAAAGCCGCGACTGATGAATATACTTCGCAGTTTGGCACCAAGGCCGCTCTCCAGGCATTGGAACGTGCCGGCATCGAGCCCACACAAATTGACATTATCATTTGTGCTACAACAACACCTGACCAGATCATGCCCTCGACGGGAGCATTAATACAGGCTCAGATCGGCGCGACAAACGCAGCCGGTATGGATGTGTTTGCGGCCTGTTCCGGGTTCCTGTATGGGTTGACGATGGTTGAGTCGATGATCCGCACCGGGCAGATAAAATACGCGCTTGTCATCGGGGCCGAGGTTTTGACGAAGTATGTCGATTATACCGATCGCGGGACGTGCGTGATATTCGGCGACGGAGCCGGAGCTGCGGTTGTTGGGCCGGTTGCCGAAGGGAAGGGGATCCTGGCGACAAAGATCCGTTCGGACGGGCGTTATGAGGAACAGCTTTATGCCCCCGGCGGTGGAACAAAAATGGGCACCACCCATAAAACCATTGATGACGGACAGCACTTCTTTAAGATGAAAGGCAATGAGCTTTTTAAGGTAGCGGTGCGGTCGATGGCTGATATATCAGCCGAGATGGTTGAAAAGGCAGGCTACAAGGTAGAAGATATCGACCTCGTAATTCCGCACCAGGCAAATCAGCGTATAACCGACGCTGTTGCGTCCAGGCTGGGTGTGCCGGACGAAAAGGTTTATTCAAACATCGCCGAGATGGGGAATACATCCTCAGCCTCGATACCGATCGCGATAGATGAATGCATAGAAAGCGGCCGAATTCATGAAGGAAGCCTTGTTCTGCTGACAGCTTTTGGCGGCGGCGTGACGTGGGGCGGTACCGTTATTAGATTTTAGATGGGTAAGATCGCTTACATATTTCCGGGCCAGGGTAGCCAGTCCGTTGGCATGGGAAAAGATCTGTTTGACAATTTTTCGGCCGCCCGCGAAGTGTTTGAGGCAGCGGACGAAGCTCTCGGATTCTCGCTATCGGAAATGTGTTTCGCGGGCGATGAAGCTGATCTGCAGCTTACTGCCAATACACAGCCGGCGATACTGACAACCTCGGTTGCCGCGTTTCACGCGGCCCGTGCCGAGGGAATGCCGGAGCCAGATTTGGTTGCGGGGCATAGTCTGGGGGAATATTCCGCTCTGGTCGCTGCCGGTGTTCTCGATTTTGCTGACGCGGTGCGTACGGTTAGGAAACGCGGAACCTATATGCAGGAAGCCGTTCCCGTGGGTGTTGGCGCGATGGCCGCAATACTGGGTCTGGATGCCGAAACGGTTTTAGCTGCCTGTGCCGAAGCCGAAAGGGGACAGGTCTGCAGCCCTGCAAATATTAATTCGCCGTCACAAGTGGTGATAGCGGGCGACGCAGACGCAGTAGATCGGGCGTGTGAGATCTTGAAAACGAAGGGTGCAAAACGGGCGATAAAATTAAATGTTTCTGCTCCGTTTCACTGCGGTTTGATGATGCCGGCGCAAGAGCGGCTTGCCGCTGACCTTGATGGCCTAACATACGAAACGGCTGATTTCGCGGTTGTTCATAATGTGGATGCCAACGCCAACAGTGATCCGGCGGCGGTTTGCGATAAGCTTATTCGACAAGTAACATCGCCGGTGCTTTGGCTGAAGACGCTTCAGAATATGAACTCTGCCGGTGTTGATAAATTTATTGAGATCGGGCCCGGTAAGGTTTTAACCGGCTTGGTTCGCCAAAGTGTTGCTGATGTTACATATGCCAACATTGAAAATACCGAAAGTTTGAGAAATACTTTAGAATCGCTATAAAAATACAGGAGAAAATATGTCAGAAGTACAGGATAAAATTAAGCAGATCATCGTCGATGAATTGGGTGTCGACGAGGCGGAAGTTACAGAAAACGCCCGGTTCATCGAGGACCTCGGCGCCGACTCGCTCGACCTTGTGGAACTCGTAATGCGCTTTGAAGAGGAATTTGATATCGAAATTCCTGACGAAGACGCTGAGAAGATCCAGGGTGTGCGGGATGCTTATGCTTACGTAGAGCAGCATAAGGCGGCCTAGTTTTTGAAGAGGATCGGCCGCCCGTCTTTTTGCTCGGGCGGCCGATCAGTGTTTATTGAAACCCATGCGAAGACGCGTAGTAGTGACAGGTCTCGGTTTGGTAACGCCGTGCGGAAACGACGTGCCGACGACTTGGAGCGCCCTTATGAATGGCGTGAGCGGTGCGGACTATATCAAGAAATTTGACGCTTCGGCTTATTCCGCAAAGTTCGCGTGTGAGGTAAAGGATTTTGATCCGCTGAGCTTTCTCGATAAAAAAGAGGCGCGGCGAATGGGTGCATTTACCCATTTTGCTCTGGCAGCGTCTGATGAGGCGGTAAAACATAGCGGCCTAGTCATCGACGATAGCAATGCAGAAATGGTCGGAACTTATATCAGTTCCGGTATCGGAGATTTTTGGGCTATCGAGCGGGAACATGAAAAGCTGCTCAACTCCGGCCCTGACCGCGTTTCGCCGTTCTTTATAGTTTCGGCGATCGTAAATCTCGCCTCGGGCAATGTTTCGATCCGACATGGAGCGAAAGGTCCAAATTCTGCGACGGCGACTGCCTGTTCCGCAGGTGCCCATGCTATCGGTGACAGCTTTAGGATAATCGAACGCGGCGATGCTGACGCGATGATCTGCGGCGGTGCCGAAAGCGCTATTACCCCGATGTCGGTTGCAGGCTTTGCCTCAATGCGGGCTCTATCGACACGCAATGATGATCCACAGCATGCCTCGCGGCCATTCGATCTGGAGCGCGACGGGTTTGTAATTGGTGAAGGATCAGGGCTACTGATATTAGAAGAACTTGAATTTGCCAAGAAACGCGGTGCCAACATCCTTGCTGAAATAGTCGGATATGGGATGAGCGGAGACGCTTTTCACGTAACCATGCCGGATGAGACGGGTTCGGGAGCGATCCGCGTCATGCAGAGAGCGTTGAAGGATGCCGAGCTGTTCCCGGAGCAGATCGGTTATATAAATGCTCACGGAACGTCCACGCCGTACAACGATAAGTTTGAGACCCTGGCCATCAAAAAAGTGTTTGGTGAGCACGCATACAATATTCCTGTAAGCTCAACCAAATCGATGACCGGTCACGCTCTCGGTGCCGCCGGCGGCCTTGAAGCTGTTTTTTCCGTCAAGGTCCTGTTGGAAAACAAACTGCCGCCGACGATCAATTACGAATTCCCCGATCCGGATTGTGATCTGGATTACATACCCAACGAACCGCGAGATGCTACGGTTGACTATGTGTTATCTAACAATTTCGGTTTTGGCGGGACGAATGCTTGTTTGATATTTAAAAGGTACAACGATTAGCATGAGGACGCTGGAATATACGTTTTGGAGAGACGGCGAGTTTTTTATCGGTCATCTGAATGACTATCCGGATTATGAAACTCAGGGTTATTCTAAAGACGAATTGATAGAAAACCTGACCGACTTGCTCGCAGATCTTGAATCTGATCAAGTCCCTTTCGTTCGAAAGGTAGAAGAGCTCGTTTTGGCTCAATGAAGCGGCGAGATCTCATCAAACGGATCGAAGAGATGGGCTGCACGCTCACCAGGCATGGAGCGAAACATGATTGGTATACGAACCCATCGTCAAAGCAATCCCAGCCGGTCCCTCGGCACCGTGAAATAAACGAAAATTTGGCAAAGTCCATTATCAGAAAGCTTGCCGGCAAATAGCTACTAAAATGAAAATAATCGTATTAATGAAACAAGTCGCAAATAAAGATGCGGTTCTACGCATTGCGGCTGATGAGAAATGGATAAACGAGGCTGATGTCTCGCAGCAAACTAACGAGTCTGACGGATATGCTCTGGAAGAAGCTTTGCGAACCGTCGAAGCAAAGGGCGAAGGCGAGGTTGTGGTTTGCACGCTCGGACCTCAAACGGCTAAGACGGTGATAAAGGATGCGCTTGCCCGCGGGGCCGATAGGGCGATCCATGTTGTTGTTGAGGACAGCAAGACGCTTTCGGCCTATCAGATCGCTTCGGCGATCGCTGAGGCTATAAAGGACGAAAATGCTGATCTGGTTTTCACCGGTCTGCAGTCGGACGATGCCAGTTATGGACAGACTGGCGTGATCCTGGCTGAGCTGTTGGGCATACCGCATGCGACCATTGTGATCGAGGTCGATCGGGCCAGCCTGGGTGATACTCTGCGGGTCAAACGCGAGCTCGAAAGCGGCTGGTATCAATGGTTCACCTATAAGCTGCCGTCGCTATTAACCATACAGTCGGGCATCTCTCAGATCAGATATGCCTCGCTTAAGGGGATCATGGCTGCCAAGAAGAAAGAGATCCGTGAGGTTACGCCGGCTATCGAGCCGTTCGCCTCGGCGTCTAAGATCGAAAAGGTATATATGCCGCTCAAGACCAAACAAACCCAGATGCTCGGCAACGGTGATGCTAAGGCCGGTGCGGTCGAACTGGTAGAAAAACTTCGCACGGAGGTTCGCGTTATATGATCCTCGTATTTATCGAACATAAAGATTGCGTCCTAAACAAAACCTCGCTTGAGGCTATCGCTGCCGCCCAGAGCATTGGAAAAGATCTCGGGCTAAAGGTTGCGGCCGTTCTGCCTTGCGACAAGGACTGTTCACTGGCACAGGAAATTGCCGGTTACGCGATAGAAAAGGTCATCGTTGCCAAAAATGAAAAGCTCGGCACCTATACTCCCGACGGCTATGCCGACGCGTGGGAACAGGTTATTAAGGCGACTGACTCCGCAATATGTCGTTATGTCGCACACGTACCAGGTGCGTGATTTTGCACCAAAGGTCGCTGCACGCCTGGGACGCGAAGTTGTCGGAGATTGTATTCGCTATAAAGCAGATGGCGGAAAATTGGTTCTTACCCGGCGGATCTTTCTCGGCAAACTCGATGCGGATGTTACTATCGGGGGTGATGCCCCATATTTCGTGACTTTTCAGTCCGGGGCGTTTCGCGGTGAGAATGCCGAAAAGGGAACTGCGGCGGTTGAGACGATGGACGTCAGCGTAGGCGATATACGGATGACGCCTGAAGCTCCGTTTCAGGAAGCAAAAGCCACGGTAGATCTGACCAAATCCGAGATCATTGTCGCCATAGGCCGCGGTATCAAATCGCAAGAGAATATCGAACTGGCCCAGCAGCTTGCGGACGTCCTGGGTGCCGATCTTGCCGCCTCGAGGCCCATCTGCGACGCTGATTGGCTGCCGATCGACCGTCAGATAGGTTCATCTGGTCAAACCGTCGCACCAAAGGTTTATATCGCACTGGGCATCTCAGGTGCGATCCAGCACATTGTCGGAATGAAAAACGCCGGTACGATCGTCGCGATAAACAAAGACTCAGAGGCGCCGATATTTGACATTGCTGATTACGGGATTGTTGGTGATCTTTTCGATGCCGTTCCGGTGATGGTTGAGGAGATAAAGAAGGCTAAGGGCTGATCGTATTTTTCGGATCTCGCCGGGGCGACGAAAAGATCGGCGATCTCTGAAAAAAGCCGATTTCATCTGAGACGTTCCTGCTTTTCGCTCGCCGAAATAGTTTTTTCTAATCGGGAAAGTCTAGTCTTTTCTTGTTTTGCACTCATTATGTGATAGATCATCGTCCGTCGGTACCAGGCCGCCTGTGCGGTAAAAAACTCCCATGCCTCACCATTCGATCTAAATCGCTTTTCAAATTCATCAGATAATTCTGCCGGAGCATTCTCGTAAGCATAGATCGCCGAGCGGCTATCTTTTCGTGCATTAAAAACTTTCAGGCCGGCAGGCTTCATCCGGCCGGTCTTGATGAGTTCTTCGGCTTTGCTGATATTGACCGCGCTCCAGTTGCTGTTCGTTTTACGAGGTGAGAAACGGATCGAGTAGCTATCGTCGTCGATCCGTCGCCGAACACCGTCGATCCAACCGAAACTCAGAGCCTCGGTCACCGATTCATCCCATGTCATACTGACTTTCTTACTTCCGACCTTATGAAACCCGACCAGAAGTTCGCTTGCACGGCCATGATTGCGCGCCAGCCAGCTTCGAAAATCATCGGCCGTTTCAAAAAATGTTGGGTCACCCATTTGTCTTCATCCTGAGGTATTGTTCACGTTCATCTTTCTCCAGTTTCTCCATAGAGTATCGCAAAAGAACCCTCGGCATCGTCGCAGCGTATTCATCGAGAAAGCTTAGAAGCTTCCCACGATTCACATCGCCGGCCGTACGCAGCATCCAGCCCGTTCCCTTTATTGACTAGGTCTTCGGGATCGTTGACCAGGATCTTAGCGATCTTGAATGTATCCGTCACATCTTTCTGCTTCAATATGAAATGAGCGGTTGCGACGATCGCCGTCCGTCGTTCCCACATATTTTACGAACGGGCTAGGTGGTAAAGCACGTCCCTTGGCTTATCCGCCAGATATTTACCGACAACATAATAAGCGGCGAGGTCGACCAGGTCCCAGTTGTTGATGCGGTCATGCCTTCTGAGATAGAGGTCATACAGTTCCTTTAGCCTATCTTCGCTGCATTTCTTGCCCTTGGCACATTGGCCCATTATGCTCATGGCACCAACCCTGACCTCATGGATCGGGCTTTCCATCAGTTGTTCGATCTCGCTTGCGGGCATTTCCTTAAACTCTTTGCCAAGTTCAAAAATACTCCCCATGCGAACGCCGATGAAATAATTGTCGGAGCTCTGATCTGTGGAGACAGTTTTGAAATATCGCGAATGTTTTTTCAGCTCCTCATCTGATCGAAGAGCCGTCAGGCGTGCGGTGAAAGCATTGGCGGTTAGTACAGTCATTCTTCCGATAGAAACTATCTTTTAGATGATTGATCAGGTTTTGTGCGATTCAATACCGCTGCCCCGGGGGCCAATGGGTAGTTGGCTTATCGGTGATTACCTGTGTTCATCTATGGTATGTTTTTCTAGACCCAGACCCGCGAAGGACGCAGGTACGTTCAGAACCCCTTGCGTTCTGACAGGAGTGTTAAACACTTCCCGCTTTCTTGGACCGGATCGCGATATTTTAACGCTTATAATAGTATTTGAACCTCTAAAATACCGGTAGAAAGATTTCCAAGAGGAGAAAGCCTCTATATTGTTATTTTAGCCTCTAAAATAGAAATAAAATGATTTTATTAGAAATAAAGAGGCTTTCTTCAATAGAAAGTCTTTATATTAGAAATAAAACCGTTCTACCAACAATAAAACGGCTCTACCGGTAATAAAATCGTTTCCCAAATGGCGGAACCCAATAAAAACCGGCATTTGCCATTTTCGGGCGGTAAGATCCGCAACCCGTAAAAGTGTTAAACAAACTAGCCCTTATTGCCTCCGCAGACGAGGGGTATTTACCAGGATAGCGATCTGGAGCTTGCTTACTAGCCTGCTGCCGCCTCGAGATCGGCGATGATGATCTTATGCATCTTGAACATCGCCTGAGCCACCCGTCCGGCTTTTTCATGGTCAGGGTCAGATAGCAGTTGCAAAAGGACCGGCGGAACGATCTGCCACGAGACCCCAAATTTATCGACCACCCACGAGCACGGCTGTTTCTCGCCGCCTCCGGCGAGGCCGTCGTACAGATGGTCGATCTCTTCCTGGGTATCGGCACTTACCATTAGCGACATGCCTTGCTCAAATTTGAACTTCGGGCCGCCGTTAAAGCAGTTGAATTTTTGACCGGCGATCTCAAATACGCCGCCCATGACCGACCCATCGGGGCCGGGCATGGTGCTCACGACTTTAGCGTCTTTAAAGATCGAGGTGTAAAAATTCATGGCCTCTTCGGCCTGGTCGTTGAACATCAGGAACGTTGTAACTTTTTGCATAAATTTCTTTCGGCTTATTAATTTGCCTGGGCTTTTGCTCCCAGATTTTCAAGCAGAGCGTCGAGTTTCTCGTAACCGTCGTTAACGCCGCGTTCCATTCCGGACTGGATCATGCCGTCGCGGTCGGCGACTGACTGGAAAACGGACTGATGTATAAAACGGCACCGGCCGCCGGGCAATTCTTCGAATCGGGAAGTTCCCAAGATAACGTGGCCCCGCTCGGGCAGACCGTCAAATTCGAAAGTGCCGATAATTCTCTCAGGTGCGAGTACCTCGTGGTTGACGCCGAAGAATGCATATTTATGCCCGTCTCTTTCATGTGTAAATTTATAAGATCCGCCCTCGTAACATTCCCACTTTTCGATGGTCATGGTCATCTCATGCGGCCCGACCCACTGTATGTAAAGCTCGGGGTCGGTGTGGGCCTTAAACACCAACTCGCGTGGTGCGTCGAACTCACGCTCAATAAAGAGTTCCTGTTTGCCGGGTTCGGCTGTAACTTTGGTCGTATTTGCCATTATTTGTTCTCCTTTTCTTTTTTTGCTGATAGTTTTTGTTTTTCGATCTCAAGCACTCTGTCGAGCCGCTGATATTGATCTTCCATATTTGCCGTGAATTTTTGTATCCATTTTTCCATTTGCTTCATAGGTTCAGGATTTATGTAGTAGATCCGCTGCTGGGCACGTTTTTCCACGCGGACCAGCTTTGCGTCACGCAGCACCTTCAAGTGCTGCGATATAGCGGGTGGGCTTGATTTGAATTTTTTGTATATCTCGGTCGCCGACAGATTTCCGTTCGTCACCAGAGCATCGAGGATGCGACGGCGGGTTGGTTCAGCGATCGCTGTGAATGTGTCCATGGAAAAGATAATAAACCAGTAACTTAATTAAGTCAAGACGCAAATACGAAATATCTGGATCCCGGTATCCGGGCGCTGAAAGACGCGAGGTCGGGAACAAAATTCCTTACCTCGCGTCTTTGATCTTCGTATGATTTAACTAAACTGACGCTGCGATCGCTTCGTCAAATATCTCAAGGGCGACATCGACGTGTTCCTTTGCCAGGATAAGCGGCGGCGAGAATCGGATCGTATTGGTACCGCAGCCCAGAATGATCAAGCCGCGATTGAAGCAAGCCATTTCAACTTTGTCCCTGAGTTCCGGGGCGGCTTTCAGGGACGATTTATCCTCGACGAATTCCACACCAAGCATCATGCCCAGGCCGCGAACGTCACCGATGCAATCATGCTTATCTTTCAGCTTGTTCAAACCCGCTTCCAGATAGGCACCGACCTCGCGGGCGTTGTCGACCAAACCGCTCTCAAGTAATTCGATCGTCTTGAGGGCAGCCGCGATCGCGACCGGATTTCCTCCAAATGTCGATGCATGAGCTCCTTTGTGCCAATCCATAATGTCGGCACGGGCAACACAAGCCCCGATCGGCATGCCGGAGCCGAGCCCTTTTGCGAGACACATGATGTCAGCTTTGACACCCTGATGATGATCGAGCGCAAACATCTTGCCGGTTCGCCCCATGCCGGACTGCACTTCGTCAATTATCAGCATAATGCCGTTCTCGTCGCAGATGCGTCGGAGTTCTTTTACAAATGCTGTCGGTGCGGGAATATAACCGCCCTCACCCTGAACGACCTCAAGCACTATGCCGGCGACTTCCTCAGGCGGTGTTGTTGTCAGGAAGAGCCGTTTTTCGATCCAATTGATCACGTCCCGCGTCACTGTTGCCTCGTCGGTTGGCTGGTCGGTAACGAAATGCCTAAATTTATTTGGATAGGGGATGTGAACGACATCCAGGGCCTGACGCATGAAGCCAAGACGTTGAGCCTTTCGCGAAGATGTAAGGCTTAACGCTCCCAGGGTACGGCCATGGAAAGAACCAAAGAACGAGATGAACTTCTGCCGGCGCGTGTGGTACATAGCCAACTTTAAGGCGGTCTCGATGGCCTCGGCACCACTGTTCGCAAAGTGGGTTTTGGTCGGCCCCTCGATCGGGCAGATCTCATCTAATTTTTTGCCGAGCTGCGGCATATGCCGATAGTAAAAATCGGTACCGCAGAGATGGATCAGTTCGGCTGTCTGTTTTTGGATCGCCGCAACTATCTCAGGATGGCAATGTCCGGTCGAGCAAACCGCGACACCGGCGTTGCAATCAAGAAAGACGTTTCCGTCCGGATCGGTGATCCAGACTCCGCTGGCGTGATCGGCAACTAGTTTGTAATCGGGCCTGGGGTAGCTGGGGGTAACGTATTGGGCGTCGGCCTCGATGATCTCTCGGGCCTTGGGGCCCGGCAATTCTGTTTTGATGATCGGGCGTTGTAATTCGGTTGATGGGGTCATGATATTTCTCCTATATCGTGTGGCAAGCGGTTTTTACAACCGCGGAAAATGAGGAATGAACGGGTGATCCGTTCGGTTAACGATGCAAGAGAAACGAATTAGTCGCCGGCGAAAAGATTCGCTCGCTGCTTCATCGGACAGAGTTTTGAAATGCAACGCGCAGTCATATGGATAGTCTCGCTAATATATCAGAACGCGGGGCTCGTTTCAAAAATCGCCGTCGGCGTGAAACAATGAAACTATGCAAAATCCGCATAAAGTTTCCAATCGTCTGATCAATGAGACCAGTCCGTATCTGCTTCAGCACGCCTATAACCCTGTAGATTGGTTTCCCTGGGGCGAGGAGGCCTTTGAGAAGGCGAGGGCAGAAGATAAGCCTGTTCTGGTGAGCATAGGCTATTCGGCATGCCACTGGTGTCATGTGATGGAACACGAATCGTTCGAGGACGAGGCGACGGCGGCGATCATGAATGAGCATTTCGTCAACATCAAGGTAGATATGGAAGAGCGGCCCGACGTTGATCAGATCTATATGAACTTTGTTCAATTGACGACGGGACGCGGCGGCTGGCCGATGAATGTGTTTTTGACGCCTGATAAAAGGCCGTTTTACGGCGGCACGTACTTTCCGCCAACGTCACGTTATAACATGCCGGGTTGGCCGCAGATATTGGCGAGCATTTCGGAAGCGTACCGCGACCGACGAGACGAGCTGGAAAATTCAGCGAACGAGATCGTCGGCGAACTCCGGCGAATGAGCATTGTGGAAACCGCTCAAGGCGGCCTTTCCACCGATCTGCTCGACGCAGCGTTTTCAAATTTCTTGAAAACTTTCGATACAACAAACGGCGGATTTGGTGGAGCACCTAAATTTCCTCCTGCAATGTCTCTTGAATTTTTGCTCCGTTATCATCATCGAACGGGAAATGAGCAGGCCCTCGAAATCGTCAAATTTACTTTAGATAAGATGGCACGCGGCGGGATCTATGACCAGATCGGCGGTGGGTTTCACCGATATGCCGTGGACTCGATCTGGCTCGTTCCGCATTTTGAGAAAATGCTGTACGACAACGCCCAGCTTATCCGTGTTTACCTGCACGCATTTCAGGTAACCGGGAATGAGTTTTACAAACTGATCGCGGTCGAAACCCTGGAATATGTCAGGCGCGAAATGCTCGACGATAGCGGTGGTTTTTATTCGACGCAGGACGCGGACAGTGAAGGAGAGGAAGGGAAGTTTTTCGTATGGAAGCCGGACGAGATCTTTGCTGTGCTTGGCGAAGAGGATGGCCGGATATTTAATTACTATTACGATGTGACAGAGTCAGGAAATTTTGAGGGACACAATATATTGAATGTCCGGCATTCAGACGACGAAGCCGCTGCAAGGTTGAAAATATCCCCGGTGAAATTGACCGAGGTTATTAATAAAGGCCGGCGTACCCTATTCGAACATCGTGAAGACCGCATAAAACCACACCGCGACGAGAAGGTCCTGACGTCATGGAACGGACTTATGCTCGCCGCTTTTGCTGACGCCGGAGCCATTCTAAATGATGAGAGTTATACAGATATCGCCAGGAAGAACGCTGAATTTCTCCTTACCGAATTGCGTGTCGACGGGCGGTTGCTCAGGACATGGAAAAAAGGTGCCGCTAAGCTAAATGGTTATCTCGAGGATTATTCGAACGTAGCTGACGGACTGATCCAGCTGTATCAGGCAACGGGCGAAATAAAGTATTTACTCGAGGCAAAGGGGCTTGCGGATCTCATGATCACCGAATTCTGGGACGAGGACAACGGGGGATTTTTCTTCACTTCGAACGACCACGAAGAGTTGATCGTACGGAATAAGGACTTCTACGATAATGCAACTCCATCAGGAAATTCGGTCGCAGCCGATGTACTCCTGAAACTCTCTAAATTTTTCAGTAACGAAAAATACGAGCGATTTGCTGTAGCAGTTTTGCGGCTGTCCGCATCGCAGATCCGCCGGTACCCGCAAGGGTTCGGCCGCGCCCTTTCGGCCCTTGAGTTTAATTTGGCCCCAACTAAAGAAGTTGTCGTGATAGGGCCGACTGGTAATGAACTCGAGACTGCGGTCCGACAACGATATCTGCCGAATACCGTTTTGGCAGCCTCGAATGATCCCGGACACGGATCATCTCATTTGCCGCTCTTGGAAGACCGTCAAATGGTCGATGGTAAACCAACGGCCTTTGTATGCGAAAATTTTGTGTGTCTCAGGCCGGTTACATCAGAGGATGGACTCGACGAACTTTTAAATTAGCAACAGAGCGAAAATGACTACTGTTGATCAAAAAAAGCCCGACCGTCTGGAACGATCGGGCTTAATAAAATTCGTCTTAATACTGAGACTATTTCTTTGTTGTGTTCGCTGCAGACGAATTCGTTGACATTGTGTTTGCCCCTGATTTCATTGTGTTAGCAGCTGACGTCATGTTGTTAGCCATTGTATTAGCAGCCGACGTCATCGTGTTAGCAGCCGATGTCATAGTATTTGCTGCAGTTTTAACGGCATTTACTGCCTTGGCAGTGTTATTAGCGGGCTGTTCACCACAAGCCATTCCTAAAGCACCCATAACAAGAACTGCTGAAAGTGCAATTATTTTTTTCATAACAAAATTCTCCTGTCTTCTTCAAAGATTAGATCTAACTTATTTTACTGAAGACCGTGCACGCACGGCTGTGGTCCCAAATCTTTCTTTCTAATTTTCTTTCGGAACTCAGGACAATATAGTTAGCATGTCAGATTAAGTCAACCTCAAAAATCAAAAATAATGGTTTTTCCATTTCCGATCCACGCAATATTTTTCATGGAATCGCCGCCTATTTTCGATCAGATGTTTGTCTATTCTCGGATCCTTATCCGTAACGCAAAAAAGCACCCCGTCCGAAAACGAGGTGCCCGTCTTGAAAAATTCAAGAATCGTTAAATACTATTTCTTAGGCGAAGTATTTGCCGGAGGTGCTGTGTCAGCCTTTTTGGTGGCATCAGCAGAATTCGCCGTTTTCATCGACGAGTTGCTCGAAGCCGTGTTCGACGGTGCTGAGGTCATTGTATTGGTGTTAGAAACCGGAGCCGGTGTCGTAACTGATACCGGTGTCGACGTATTAGCCGGTTTGTTTGCCGGGGCATTGTTAGCAGGTGTTTCGCCACATGCCATACCCAAAGCGCTAAGTCCAAGAACTGCTGAAAGTACGATTACTTTTGTCATTTTTTTACAAACTCCTATCTTTCTCAAAGATTAATTTAATTATTACTAACTGCTGGCTGATCAAACACAGCCAATTTGCCTTGAACTCTTTCTTTTTCAAGGCAAACGTCAATATAGAGGTCAATAATCCATTAGTCAACCCTAAAATCGTCAAATATGAACTATTTTGAATAATATTTGATGACCTAAATATGGCCAGCGTGGGGCGATTTCTTAGGAGGCCGGTATTAATTGATGTCTAATAAGTTGTTGACTTCAATTCGACCAAAAAGTTATCTTTGAAATTGGAAATTTCTTCCATAAATTTGCACCTTTTTTCTTCTCCCCGGCCCTTAAGATGATCCATCCTCCAAAGAACACCACGAGAGACAATTCTCGCTTGTCAGGCATCGATTCGTCATTGGTAATTGCCCTTACAGCGGTCTTCGCTCTCGCTGCAACGTTTGTATTGGCGATCTCTTCAGCTAAGACAGGACAAAAGGCAATCGGATTTTCAGTAATAGTTGCTGTATTCCTGGCGATCTGTTTTTTTATCTATTTACGACAGTCCAACCGATCGATTTCGACGATCGACAATGGTGTGAACGACCAAAGTTATCACGAAGGTTTGGGGTTATTGGAATTGGAAGAGGCTGGCCGGAGTCTTGCGGGCTCGATCAGACTTGGAGATATGTTTCGATTTGTGTGCAGCCGTATAAAGGATGTTAAGCCTTTTCAGTGTTGTGAACTTCTGCTATTGGATGAGACGAGGTCCTACCTGAGAGTTACTGAATCGGAGGGGCAAGAGTCAGGCAGTGGCGTAGGCCATCTCGTTATGCTGGGCGATGGCATTGAGGGAAGAAGTTTTGCAAACGGAACCATCGGGTTCGACCGTAAGTTTTCTGAACACCACGGAGAGGCTCGCTATACTGCAACAGTCCCGCTGCTCCACGGCGAAGACGTGTTGGGGCTATTTCAGATTTATTTTAGTTCGGCTCAAAGGCCGACGGATAATGACAGATCATTCTTCGAAACATTGGGTGCCAAGGTTGCGCCCTTGATACTAAGTTCGATGGCCTACGAGCGAAGTTTGTCCAATGCCTTAACCGACGGAATAACCGATCTGCCGAATGAGCGGGCATTTTACCTGATCCTCGAAAATCAGGTTGCCGAATCTCAACGAAAGCAGGATGAACGGCCGCTGACGGTCCTCGCAATGGATATTAAGAGGTTTAATGAGCTTAACCGCCGTTTTGGACACGAGGCAGGTGATCTGGTCTTGAATTTTGCCTCGCAAGTAATAAAAGAAAATCTGCGTCAAATGGATTTTTTGGCTCGGTCAGTGGATGACGAATTTCTGGCTGTTTTGCCAACGGCGTCGAGAGAGATCTTGCATGAGATCATCGTGCGGATCGGAACAAGTTTCTTTGGCAGAAATATAAAGCTGTCGGACGAAGGATCGATAGAGGTTGAACTAAATTTTGGCTGGTCCGCGTATGGGACAGACGGCGATACTCCACAGGCCCTTCTGGCGGCGGCCAGACTCAGAAAAGAACAGGCAAAATCAGAGGAGCCCAAACGAGTGCTATGGTTTCCGGCCGAAATGGTCAATTGAGTCATTAGCCACAAGACTTAACCAATCGTTCGTCCCGCCCTTTTTTCAAAATTGTTTTGTGTTTTCGTCCGTGCCTTGTATATTTGGTCAATGGCGAAGATCACATTTTACGGCGGTGTCGGCACAGTTACCGGTTCCAAATATCTGCTGGAACACAACGGTAAAAAGGTATTGGTAGATTGCGGCTTGTTCCAGGGCCTTAAGGAATTGCGGGAACGGAATTGGCAAGACCCTCCGTTCAATGCCAGCGAGATCGACGCTGTCATTATCACGCATGCTCATATTGACCACACGGGCTGGCTTCCCAGGCTGGTTAAGCTCGGCTTCATAGGGGACGTATTTACATCGAGAGCAACTGGTGACCTGCTAAAGATCCTGTTGCCCGATTCTGCCCGTCTGCAGGAAGAAGAAGCCGATTACCGTAACCGGCATTCACTCACTACCCACACGCCGGCGTTGCCGCTTTACGACGAGGATGACGCGAGGTCTGCGCTAGCCAAGCTTAAACTGGTTTCCAATGATGGATCGCCGGTCGACATCTGCGATGGGTTTAAGGCTGGCTTTCAAGTCGCGGGGCACATAATGGGTGCAAGCCTGGTGCTTGTCGAGATGACCAATGCCAGGCCGGACGGCAGTTCGATCAGATTTCTTTTTTCCGGCGACCTGGGCCATTATGATCAGCCGATCGTAAAGGACCCGGCACCGCCGCCCGATTGTGATTACCTGATGTGCGAGTCGACCTATGGCAATCGCCTGCATGGCGACATCGACTCGAAAACATTGATGGCCGGCATCATTAACGAGGCGGCAAAGCGCAACAGCCCGATCCTGATCCCGGCATTCGCTGTCGGGAGAACACAGGAAGTGCTATATATGATCCGCGAGCTTGAGGATCAGAAGCGGATACCGGTCCTGCCGGTCGTCGTCGACTCTCCCATGGCCTCCCAGGCAACCCAAGTCTACAACCGATGGAACGAAGAACACGATCGTGAATACGCGTCGATATTGACACATAAACGCCATCCTCTAAGGACAGCGTCCATGACAACCGCATCGGGCCGTGACGAATCAAAGAAACTGAACGAATTGAAAGGTTCGAGGATAATCATCTCGGCCTCAGGAATGCTTACAGGCGGCCGAGTACTCCATCACGCCATCAGGATCGTTCCAAACGAAAATGCAACTATCATCTTTGTCGGTTTTCAGGCAGCGGGGACGACAGGGCGCCGGATCCTGGATGGAGAACGGGAAGTGAAGATAATGAAACACTGGGTCCCGGTAAAATGCCATATCGAGCGGGTCGAAGGATTTTCGGCTCACGCTGATTGGAAAGGGGTGATCCGCTGGCTCAGCGGGCTTCACAACGTGCCGAAGATGGTTTTCACGACCCACGGGGAACCGGACGCGGCCGAGGCTATGGCGGGCCATATACGGGAAAGTTTTGGCTGGAACGTTCTGGTACCTCAGTACGGGCAAACGATTGACCTCAATTGAGTTTACGTTTAACATCGATAGGGAAATATCCAATAATATTGGCAGTACACTTTCAATTCGCATCAAATGCTAGAGAGAGGAGACAAAGTCGGTGATTACACGCTTGTCAGATTCCTGGGAAGAGGGCAGTTCGGAGAAGTGTGGCTGGCAGAGAAAGAACTGCAGTTTGGCTCCCGCAAATTCCAGCATGCGCTGAAGTTCCTGTTTAACCTTGGGGACGAGATAAATCTTAAATCTGCAGAAGCAGAGATCGACACCTGGATAGAGGCGAGCGGCCATCCAAATGTGATGTCGGTCCTGGATATGCTCGTCCACAACGAGAGCATCATTATTGCCAGTGAATTTGCCGAGGGCGGCTCGCTAAAAGGATGGCTTACCAAATATGACGGCCGGGCCCCCTCTTATGAAAAAGCCCTCGAGATGATGTCCGGCATCCTGAGCGGCATCGAACATCTCCATTCCAGAAACGTGGTCCATCGTGACCTCAAACCTGACAATATACTGCTGCAGGGTAATTTCCCGCGGATAACGGATTTTGGAATATCCAGGATCATCTCGGCCGGATCGATGTCGACCGTCGCAATGGGCAGCCCGTTTTATATGTCGCCCGAATCGTTTGACGGCAGCAAATCAACACAAACTGATATCTGGTCAGCCGGCGTGATACTTTACGAAATGCTCACGGGCGAACACCCGTACCGTTCGGAAACGATCTATGGTTTGGTCTCGGCTATCCGGCAAGCCCAGCCTAAACCGCTTCCGCAATTTATCCCTGTCGAACTGCGAAACGTTGTCGAGACCGCTCTTCAAAAAGACCTCTCAAAGCGATATCAGACCGCGGAGTCTATGCGTGCCGCGATCGAGCAGGAGATGTTCAATCTGAAAAGCCGTGTCCACGGGCAGACCGGCGAGGGCTCTACTTTGACGAATGTGCCGGTGCCTATCGATCCCCAGGCAACACTCGTCAACGAGTATTTTGATAATTCATCCGTGAAGCCGGCGTTGCCCTATTTTGAAAAGAAACCTGAGATTCCGCCTCCGTCAAAAGACCTGCCCGTAACCGAGGTTTTGAACGTTCAGGAGTCTTTGGGCGGGATCCCGCCGATCAAATACTACCAGGAACCGCCCGCACCCGATCCGCCTGCGCCCCCTGCGGCTGATCAGCCCGCGGAAGAAGTGTCCAAGTCAGGACTGTCAGCAATCGAGAGATTTACCGCTGCGGTTGAAATGGAATATCAGTCGGACACAAAGGAGGAGCCGCCCCAGCCGGCCCCTGTACCCGTGACGCCTCCGCCACCAGCGGCAATTCCAACACCCCCCCCGCAGCAGACGCATCCGATACCGGGTGAACCGCCGGCAGCGGTTGCACCTCAGGAGATGCCGGTTGCTGCAAGCGCAAGCAGCGAATTTGGGAACAGCCAGTTTACGCAGACTAGCCGGCCGCTGATGGTTGTAGGCGGGATCGGCGGTGTCATCGTCATCGGTTTTATCTTTACGATCGTCACGATAGTCGTGCTTTTCCTAGTTTCCAAGGGGTTGCTCACCGGCGGTTCGACAGCTAACGCTAACCTGGCCACAACAAATGCCAATCTGCAAAATGCCCCGGCAGTTCCCACCGGCATGGCCCTCGTTCCCGGCGGCGAGTTTACCATGGGCCGGGATGCCGGTGAGATCCAAGAGGCAAAGCCCCCACATACCGTAACGGTCCGGCCTTTTTACATGGACATTTACGAGGTTACCAATGAGCAGTACGCGGAATTTGTAAAAGCTACCGATCATCGTGCTCCGCAAGGGTGGAAAAACGACAATTATCCCGCAGGCCAGGGCAGTTTCCCGGTCGTGGGCGTAAACTGGAACGACGCCGACGAATTTGCCAAATGGAAAGGTAAACGCCTTCCGACAGAAGAGGAATGGGAATACGCGGCCCGGGGTAAAGAGGGCTTCCTTTACCCGTGGGGTAATACCTGGACACCAAAACTCGCAAATGCAGACGGCGCCAGCAGCACTTTTACAGAGGTTGGCAAATTCAACGGCAAATCTCCCTTCGGTATGTATGATATGGTCGGAAATGCGGCAGAGTGGACCGCGGACGATTTCAAACCGTATCCCAATGGGAGCCTTTCATCCAGTTATGACGGGATGACAAACTTAAAAACCGTTCGCGGCAATAGCTATGATGTCACGAGAGAATTCGCAACTTGTACCTACAGATTCGGATGGTCGGCGAAGGGGGCTGAGACGTACCGGATCATTGGGTTTCGCTGTGCAAAGAGTATTATTGAATGACAACGGGATCTAAATGACCGGACAAATTCGCAGCATAGTTATTTTTGTCGTTACGGCATCGAGTCTTGCTTTGACCGTTAGCACTGCTTACGGCCAATGCGGCGTTCCGGGCCGGCCGCCCTGCAAGACCACTACTAAACCGCCGGTCCGATCTCAGCCTGCACCGAGACCAGCTCCACCGTCCAACCCCACCCCGCGACGGAAAAGTTCCAGGACCGCCACGCCGCCGGTATCTGAACCCAATGCCGGTACCAAACCCGGCAAACGATCTAAAGCCTCGACTCTCAACGATCTTGGAAAGGTAAATGCCGACCGTGGAGAGACCGATGCGGCGATCCAATACTTCACACAGGCGATCGACGCCGATCCTGATTTCGCTGAAGCATATGCCTATCGGGGCAGTATGCGGTTTCAGAAAGTGGAATATGATCTTGCGATCGAGGATTATGAGAAAGCGATAGAGATCGACCCCACATTGGCGGTTGCTCATAGCGGTCTCGGCATTGTCTTTACTAAGATAGGCGAACTCGATGACGCCATTAAGGCGTACACGCGGGCGATCGAACTAAATATTACCTCTGTATCGACCATCTATTTTAACCGGGCAAGCCTCTACCGGGGAAAAGAAGACTTCAAAGCCGCCATCGCCGATTTTACAAGGGCGATCGAAAACGCGCCAAATAATTACAAATACTACGAAAAACGGGCCCTTACGTATCTCGAGATCAAAGAATTTGATAAGGCTCTCGAGGACTATGCAAAAGCTCTCGAGATCAACCCTGAGTATCGCCTGGCACAAAAGGGACGGGATGAAACCCTTGCTGCGAAGGCGGCCTACGATGCGAATATCGCTAAATTTACCCAGGCTATAGAAAGCAAACCCGACGAATTTGCCGGCTATTACGATCGCGGAAATCTATATCGTGAGAATTTTCGATATGATCTGGCTATTCGCGACTTTACCGATGCGATCCGCTACGATCCTGAAAGCGCTTTTGCATATTACAACCGGGGAAACTGTTACCTCGCTAAAGGTGAATACGCATCTGCAATAACGGACTATACGGCGGCGATACAGCAAAATTCGCAGGTGCCCGATCCATATTACAAACGGGGTCTCATTTACGCCGAACAGAAGAATTACGATGCTGCGATCACTGAATTCTCGAAGGCGATCGAATATTTCTCGCGGCACGCTGATGCATATTACAACCGTGCACTTGCCTATGCAGAAAAGCGGGATTATGAGGCAGCGGTCAAAGACCTCGATCAGTGCATTTCCCTGAAGCCAAAATCTTTCGAAGCCTTTCATGAACGGGCTATCGTTTTTGATGCGATGGGACGAAAAGAACTGGCCGATGCCGATCGCCGCAAAGCAAGGGAAATAGCCAGCGGAAGATAAATATAAAGAGGTAACAGCAATGTCCAAACTAGTACTGGTTGCCGTACTGATATTTATTGCCGGCTGCCAGGCGCAGGCACAGACGGCCGGCCGCAAACTTACCGACCTTAGCTGGCTCTCAGGATGTTGGGCCTCAGCCGACAGCAAAAAGCCGGTACAGTTGTCTGAGCAATGGATGCTGCCCGAGGGCGGCATGATGCTCGGCATGGGCCGTACGGTCAAAATGGGCAAAGCCGTTGATTTTGAATTTATGCGGATCGAGCAGAAAGGCGACGACATATTTTTTATTGCCAGGCCCAAAGCAAATGCTGAAGAAACTGCCTTCAAACTGATCAGCTCAGGACCGGCCCAGGTTAGCTTTGAGAACCCGGATCACGACTTTCCTCAAAGGGTCATCTACAAACTCACAGGAAATGTCCTGACCGGCCGGGTCGAAGGAAATCAAAACGGCAAATTTAAAGGCATCGATTTCCCCATGAACCGAGCCAAATGCGGCGCGTAGCGTTTGGGAGATGAGGAGAAGAGGTGATGAGGGGAAGGGGAGATGAAGAGAGAAGGAGATGAAGAGAGGAGGAGAAAGGGAGAGGAGGAGAGCCGCGAATCCCGTTTCTTCATTCTTCCAGGTTGTCCGATCCTCAAGCGTCGTTGTTTGGCCCGCCGCTCACGCAGGGCGTTCTGACTTTTTCACTTTTCCCATTTCACTTTTTCACTTTTCCCATGTTAAACACATCCCCCCAACTGCCGCCAATAGAGGGCCTTTAGCGGTAATCTAACCTCTAAAATACCGGTAGAATGATTTACAAGAGAAGAATGCCTCTATATTTTTCCGGCAGCCTCTATAAAAGAAATAAAATGATCTTATAAAAAATATAGCGGCCTTTTGTTAAAGAAAGTCCTTATATTAGAAATAAAACCCTTCCACCAGCAATAAAACGGCTCCACCACCGCAAAAATCGTCCCACCAACGCCCACGCCGCTCCACCAAAACCCCCAAACCCCAACAAACACGGACATTCCCCGATTTTCCGCCTATCATTTACCGATCTTCAAATCACACCTTTCCACCCCTCAAAAGTGTTAAACAAACAGCCGATTTCTGTGGCTTTGCGAGCCGTAAGGAGGTGGTTTCGCTCCGTCTTCAGTGGCTCCGCCACCCGATGAGCGGCGGGTCTCGGACCCACCGGAGAGCCCCCCTAAAGATCGCGCGGCTATGCCGCCGAAACGCGCCAGAACCGCACAATTGCACGCCTCCCCCTGATCTACTGGTCTATAAGTGCGTCCGCCTCGTTTGTAAAAAGCTTGAGGTTTGTCAGCGCCTCGTATACGATGTAATTTTTCTGTGGAGAACATCACTATGCTTGATATGAGGACCGCGATCTGCGTCATGACACTTCTCTTATCAATAGCTCCTATCCCAGCTATTTTCCCCGGCAAGTTCGAGATTTCAGCCGTTGCTCAGGTTGTCGGCCAGACGCCGACGCCCGGCATTACTCGCGACGGAGTACCGGATCCGGCCCATGGCCTCACAATCACCGGGAGCCCCGACGCACCGCCAATCATGTGGGCTAGCTTGTTGCAAACAGATGGAAAGGTGTTGATCGGCGGCGAATTCGATCATTTTAATGGAGTTGCCCGTAAACGTCTTTGCCGGCTAAACGCCGATGGCACGGTCGACGGAACCTTTAATCCGGGTATCATTCTGGAGGGGCCGATCCTCGCTATTAGCCGCCAGGCGGATGGAAAATATGTCGTGGGCGGTTCCACCAGCACTTTTGGGCAGCGAGCTCTTTGGCGGTTAAATGAGGACGGTTCCCGGGATACTTCGTTTGAGCAAACCACCTTTAATTCCTCAACGTGGGTCAATACGATCGCGATCCAATCCGACGGAAAAATTGTGATCGGAGGCGGCTTCACCTCGGTGAATGGGCAAGCCCGCAGCTACCTGGCCAGGCTGAATGCCGATGGATCAATTGACGATCTTCAGCCTGTCGTTGCGAACGGCGGCCCGACGAGGGTCAATGCGCTGATCGTTCAATCAGACGGCAAAATAGTTCTCGGGGGGAGTTTCTCGACCATAAACGGCATGTCGGGGATCCGGAACCTTGCTGCGGCTCATGCCGGACGGTGCTGTCGACACGCAATTCTCGACGAACCATGCCGGGGTATTTATGGACGTCAAGAGTATTACAGAGATCAATGGCGGCTTGTATATAGGCTCGCGTTGGACTGCAGACGGTGGAGATCCGGCCAGGTTTGGTCTGGTGAGGCTGTCCGGCGACGGCGTGGTCGATCTCTCGTTTAACCTTGTTTGGGTGGCGGCGGGTAATGTTTACTCGGTCCTTCCAACAGATCACGGAAAGCTACTGGTTGGAGGAGATTTCAACACCTTTGCATTGTCGGGTTCTCGTAATGCCGTAATTAGAATTCTGGAAAACGGGGCGCTCGATTATACATTCGATGCGGGACGCTTAACGACAAACAATTCGACAGGCCCGATTACCGTATATACCGTGAGTCAGGCTGCACCCGACAGGTTATACATCGGAGGGTATTTTCATAACGTCGGGTCTTATGCCTCGACGGGCAGCTGCCGCGCTGACCGTCGGCCGCAATGTAACAAGAGCTGTCGGCGATTACAACGGCGACGCGAAAACAGACTTCGGGGTATTTAGGCCTCAGAACAGCGTCTGGTTTTGGCTGCCAAGCTCGGGCAGCCCGTTCGCATCTTATCTGTTATTTGGAACTAATGGCGATCGCATTACGCCCGCCGACTTCGACGGGGACGGACTATCTGACATATCTGTATATCGGCCTGGCACGGGGACGTGGTATTGGCTAAATTCGTCGAATGCATCTTTTAACGCGGTGCAATTCGGTGTCGAAGAAGATCTGCCGACGCCGGCGGATTATGACGGTGACGGCAGGGCCGATGTGTCGGTCTATCGCCCGTCGACGGGCACATGGTATCGCCTGAACAGCTCGGACGGGTCGTTTTCCGGCATTCAATTCGGCATTAGCGAAGATAAACCGACCGTGGGTGATTTTGACGGTGACGGAAAAGCGGACGTCGCCGTCTTTCGGCCCTCGACAGGTGCATGGTATCGGATAAACAGCGGCGACGATTCGATACAGGGCGAATTGTTCGGATTTGGAAGCGATATTATCACTCCGGCTGATTATGATGGTGACGGTAAAACCGACATTGCCGTATTCCGGCCATCTGGTGGCATTTGGTATCTGCACAACAGCGCTGACGGGAGCTATCCATACTATTATTTTGGCCTCGAGGCCGATGTTCCTGCACCCGCCGATTTTGACGGCGACGGCAAAGCGGACATCTGCGTCTTTCGCCCATCGGACGGCAACTGGTACCGCCAAAACAGCTCAGATGGCGCATTTGTCGCATTCCATTTCGGCACAAACGGCGATAAGCCGACCATGACCGCGTTTAGATATTGATCCCAGCGCCTGCTCGCCTTTTACGCAGACAGTTTCCGACGACCGTGCCGCCGCCGGAGCCATAGTCCGCCTTCCGCATTCCACGCTCAATAGGGTCCCATTTTGCCTTTTGAATTTTGCCTTGGACTCATTCCCGTGGCGCAGCCCCTGTTTTCCTTAACTTTCTCAGCCACAAACGTCAGCCCGATGGCAGCGGCGATCTTATCGACAATCTTGGGGTGATGACGGTCAAACTGCTCTTTAAGACCTTTGCCTTCAAGGTCAACACCGATGTCTTTGGCCTCAATGTATCCAATGGGGTGAGAAGTTAGAGCTCAGAAGTGAGAAATGGGATCGAGATGCAGGTGCGGGACTTTCTGAGCGCGGCGGCATAGCCGCGGACGGAGGTGGGGGGGGTAGCGTTAACGGTGGGTCAGAGACACCACCGCTCATCGGGTGGCGGAGCCACGGGAACGGATCGGATGCAAAAGGCAAAAGGAAAAGTAAAGAAGGAAAAAGGAAAAAAGGAAAAATTGAACACCTGCGAAAAGCAGGGCCACGGGCGTTAATTATGGTGAAACGAAAAAATGTTTCACAAATAACACAAATTGTCTTGACAGACACATATATTGTGTTATTCTGTTTTTGACAAGGCGGATGAGATCCGGTTTTGTTGCAGTGGGTGAGGGGCTTTTGAGCCTTGTAGTTACTGCATCTTGTAAATAATAGGAGGTGAATAACATTATGAATCCACGTAATTTAACACGATCCGGGCTGGTTGATTTTACAACCAATGCGGCAACGGGTGTTGCGGACGGTAAGGTGTCAGGTTTTCTGGCTGCCCAGAACACGGCCTTTTCCGACGCACTCACGGATGCTAACGCGGTGCTGGCTGCTGCCAATCTCGCGGCGGTCGAACAGCGTGCTGCATCTATGGAGGCGACGCAGATAGCACAGGACGCGGCAGACGAGGTTCAGCGTGTTCTTCAGGACCTGAAATATGGCATGAAGAGCGTTGAGTCCCCGGCCAGCGACTACGATGCGATCGGTTTCGACCCACCGGCCGAAACGCGAAACATCGTGATGCCGAATGCTCCGACCGAGCTTGCCGCGGCAGGCACTTCGAACGGCGTCAATACGCTGACGTTCGTCGGCAACAATCTGACGGGCTCGGTAACGTATGTTATCGAAGCAAAGATCGGCGATACGGCACCGTACGTGATCGTCGGGACCGCTACGAAACAGACGTTCAGGCATCTCGGCGTGACACCCGGCGAGTTTTACCAATACCGTGTACGTGCCCAGGCCTCGCGCGGCCTGGTATCGGATTGGTCGAACGAAGCGGTCGTTTACGGTCAGTAGGCCCGTAAGTGAACAGGGGATCGTGAATAGTGAATAGTGTGCGGAATTCAGCACAGATATTTCAGAATTCATCATTCCAAACAATCTCCCTCCGAATCTTTAAAGCGGGGAACAGACAGGACATGCCTTGAACGGGAGGCATGTCTTTTTTTATTGCGGAGTGCGGTGTCAGAACCACCTGCGGTAGCGGGTGGTTGAAGCTGGCCTTTTGGGAACTCTACGGGTGCGGGGAAATTTTCAACGCAGGGCACGCAGAGCACGCAGAGAGTTTCGAGTGCGGAGCGTGGAGTGCGGAGTGCGGAATTAAGGCTTGCCCGCGAAAAACGCTAAAATCCGCGAAAGACGAAATTTTTAGCGCGGAGTCAGCAAAGGACGCGGAGAGGGTGGCCGCTTTAATTTTTGCCTTTTTAATTCTTAATTTTGTCTTCTCCCGGTAACCGCTATTCATATCTCAGGCATTCGATCGGGTCGAGGCGTGAGGCTTTGCGGGCCGGGAGGACGCCGAAGATCAGGCCGACGCCGACCGATACCGTGAGGCCGGTTATGACGGCCCAGGGCGGAACTTGCGCAGGTATGCTGGGTATGAGCAGCATTATTAGATTGCTGATGCCGATGGCGACCACGACGCCGATGATACCGCCGAAGAATGTAAGGGTCATCGCCTCGAGCAAAAACTGGAGCACTATCATGCCCTTGGTCGCACCGATCGCCTTGCGGATGCCGATCTCCTTGGTCCGTTCGGTGACGGAGACAAGCATAATATTCATCACACCGATGCCGCCGACCAGCAGGCCGAGGCACGAGATGGCTATAGCAGCGAGGCCAACGCCGCCCATGATGCCGTCAAACTGGGCAATAAAATTATCGGCCGTCTTTACGTCAAAATTGTTTGGCTCGCCGTATTTTACGCCTCGCCGCTGCCGCAATATTCCTTCGACCTCTGCCACGGCGTCGTTAAGCTGGCCCTGTTTTGCCTGAATGATGATAAGCTCCTCTTCGCGGTCCGGGGCTGCTTTGCGGGCAGTGCGATAGGGCATAAATACCTTTCGGTCCTCTTCGTTCTCACCGAAGAAGCCGGCTTTGCGTTTTTCGATAACCCCGACGATCTCCCACATGGACCCGTTCATCCGGACGACCTTGCCGACAGCTTCGTCTTCATGGCCGGGGAACAGGGCCTCAACACAGTTTATTCCGACGACCAAAACGTTCCGGCGCTGATAATTGTCTGCGGCGGTTATGAAACGGCCGTCCTTTAGGGCGATATTTGTCATCTCCATCTGATTAGGCATGACACCGTCGGTCAATGCCCACCGATAGTTTTTGCCCTCGTAAACCAGATTATCGTCAAATCCGCCATTGAAAGATCCGATGCTAGGTGCGACCATCGTCACGTCATTCACCGCTGTCGACTGGGCAAGGATCGCATCGGCATCTTCGTCGGTCAGCGGCTTGCGGTTGCGTTCGTCGCGGCTGCGTGGGCCAAATCCGGTTGAAAGGTGAAATGCGTATATATTGTTTGTGCCATATTCTTCGACGATCGAGACGATCGAGTTTCGCATGCCCGTAAGGATCGATGCGACGACGATGGCCGTGATCACGCCAACAACAATTCCCAAAATGGTCAGGAACGAACGGAACTTATGCGATCGGATCGAGTCCATCGACATTTTCATAACTTCGATCGGTAATGATGTCGCGAATTTCATATCAGTTCATTTATGCGAGGCCGTTTTATTTTGTTTTCAGCGTGCCAACTCTTAGCTTTTAGTTAATGCCACTATCGGGTCCAGACGTGCGGCTTTCCACGCCGGATACAGGCCAGCGACGACGCCAATGACAGTCGAAACGGTTACCGACAAAATGATGTAACCGGCGGTGATCGTCATTGTCATTCCGGCCAGGATCGTAATTAACTGCACAACCCCGGCTGCAAGGGCGAGGCCGATGATGCCGCCAATGACGCATAGCAAAGACGACTCTATTAGAAATTGCAGCAGGATCTGCTTGCGGGTTGCGCCGATCGCTTTTCTGAGCCCGACCTCAAATGTTCGCTCGGTAACCGAGACAAGCATGATGTTCATAACGACGATGCCGCCGACTATGAGAATGATCATCGTTATCGGCACGACAACCGCAGCGATAGCCCCGGTAAATTGATCCATCTGCGTGTTAAATTCGTCAGTGTTTACGAGGCTAAAGTTTTCTTCTTCGCTGCCGATCAGTTGGCGATGGTTGCGGAGCAGCATCTTGGCCTCGTCGATCGCGAGGGGGAACATTTCTTTATTTGCCGCCTTGCCATGAATCTGGATGCCGCCGGTCCTCGAGAACATCTGATTGTGCAGAGTGATCGGAATGTAGACCATCCGGTCCATAGAATTACCAAGGAATGATCCGCGTTTATCCTCGACGCCGATAACCTGCAGCGGGATACCGCGGATCTTCAGAGTTTTGCCAATCGGCGAACCATTTGGGAAGAATTTTTCCTGAACATCGGTGCCGATAACGCAAACAGTGGCTGAACGCGTAACCTCCTCGGCAGTGAAAAACCGGCCTTCGCTGAGGATCTTGTCGGTCATCTCGTACATATTGTCGGTCGAACCAAAGATCTGCGTAGATGGCATTTCGATGCCGTCCTGCGTAATGTCTGCATTGGCACCTATCTCGGCACCTACATACATACATGTCTTGCAGTTCGCTCGCACGTACTGATACTCGGTCCAGTTGACGTCTTTGTTGAGGCGATTTTTCCGTTCGAATTCTTCGTCCGACATGCGGCCGGTCGAGGCCATCCGGGTGATCATAAAATGATTTGTCCCGAGCACCTTGCCAACCTTATCGACAACATACGTCTTAAGGCCGCTGATCGAGGCTCCGACAACAACGACCGCTGCGACCCCGATAATAATGCCTATAAGGGTCAAAAATGCGCGAAGTTTGTGCTCCAGGATCGATTTGACGGCGATCCAGAAAGCATCGAAATAAAAGGAATAAAGCTGCCGCATTGCGAGTAAAGTTGAAATTCAATTCGTCTGACAGTGGTGCAAACGTTATTCGCAGGGAAATTGTTCAGAAAAAACTTGAATTTGGCCGATTGCATGAGCCTTTAGCCTGCGTGTTATACTTTCAGTTCGCGTTTACAGACAAATTCAGGAGGACCTAGTTGAGCGTATTAGTAGATAAAAACACACGCCTTATCGTCCAGGGCATCACCGGAAAAGAAGGCACATTCCACATGCTGCAGATGCGTGATTACGGCACCAATGTCGTTGGCGGCGTAACACCGGGCAAAGGCGGCAGCGTGCACGAAGGCGTGGCGGTATTCAATACGGTTGCGGATGCGGTCCGCGAGACGGGTGCAAATGCCTCGGTCATCTATGTGCCGCCTGCGTTCGCAGCTGACGCTATCATGGAAGCGGCCGACGCCGGCCTGCCGCTCGTCGTCTGCATTACCGAGGGCATCCCGGTTGCCGATATGATCAAGGCCAGAGAATACCTGAGCGGCCGCAATACGCGGATGATCGGCCCAAATTGCCCCGGCATAATCTCACCGGGTAAATGCAAGATAGGTATCATGCCCGGACATATTCATAAGGAAGGCCGGATCGGCGTCGTTTCGCGTTCGGGAACGCTAACGTATGAAGCGGTCGGCCAATTAACGGCCCTCGGCCTCGGCCAATCGACCGCTATCGGCATCGGCGGCGATCCGATAATAGGCACAAATCACACCGATGCGTTACGGCTTGTTTCAGGAAGACGACGAGACCGATGCCATCGTTATGATCGGCGAGATCGGCGGAACTGCCGAAGAAGATGCCGCCGCATATGCTAAAGATAATGTAACCAAACCGATCGTTGCATTCATCGCCGGCCAAACCGCACCGCCCGGACGACGCATGGGCCACGCCGGGGCGATCATCTCGGGCGGCAAAGGAACAGCAGCAGAAAAGATGGCCGCGTTGACCGAGGCAGGAATTAGGGTAGTTGAGTCGCCGGCAGATATTGGGAAGGCTGTGCAGGAATCATTGTAGAAAAGTTGAGGACATTGATTTATGAACGATCGCATTCAAATCGATTCGGACATTCATTTTGGGAAACCGTACGTTGCAGGGACAAGGGTCACCGTTCAGAATGTTCTCGAGCTGATAAATGAAGACCTGAGTTTCAGCGACATAAAACGTGATTATTATCCCGACCTTGAGATCGACGATATAAAAGCGTGTATGGACTACGCGATCTCCTTGATCTCTGCAGAAAATATTAACGTCGCCGCATGAGACTTTTGCTGGATCAAGATGTATACGAGATCACGGCACGTTTTTTGATCTCGCTTGGACTTGATGTAATAAGAGTTGCTGACCTTGGAATGGCAAAAGCAACCGACGAAGAGAATCTAACAAAG
This sequence comes from Blastocatellia bacterium, assembly GCA_963834975.1. Classification (GTDB taxonomy): domain Bacteria; phylum Acidobacteriota; class Blastocatellia; order Pyrinomonadales; family Pyrinomonadaceae; genus OLB17. The sequence continues at coordinate 19,339 of CAWIDZ010000009.1, read as the reverse complement.
GCCGGTGAAACGAATCGAATTTTTGTTACCCGAGATCGAGATTATGGAAACCTCGTTTTTATTAAGAAAATAAAGTCCGGGGTTTTATATTTAAGGGTGCTGCCATCAACAATACCTGAGGTACATGCGGAACTGGAGAGAATCCTCGAGCGATACAGCGAAGAGGACCTAAGATCGGCTTTCGTTGTAGTTGAAGCCGGTCGGCATAGATTTCGTAAGATCTAAGAAATATACCTAAGAGAAGAATCACACTTCTCGGTATGATCGCCAGTCCGATTGATGTTGCAGTGCACGATGGTGAATTTCATTAGAGATTGGCGGTGAACCGTTCGAAGAAACCAAGAAACTGAAAGAAGTTTAGAAGGATAGCTATATTAAATGAGCAATTTAACATTTGGAATTATTAAGCCCGACGCTGTTCGGGCAGGGAACCAGGGAAAGATCGTTGACCGCATTCTGGCGGGCGGTTTTAAGATCCGCGGGATGAAATTAATTCACCAGACACTTAAACAGGCCGAGGGCTTTTATGCGGTGCATGCCGGCAAAGGCTTTTATGGCGAGTTGACGGAATTTATGTCCAGCGGCCCGTGTGTAGTGCTCGCTCTGGAAAAGGAAAATGCCGTGCCTGCCTGGCGAGAACTGATGGGGGCGACAAATCCGGCTGAGGCGGCTGAGGGGACTTTGAGAAGGGATTTTGCTTCATCGATCGGTGAGAATGCTGTTCACGGTTCTGATTCAGATGAGAACGCGGCGATCGAGATCGCCTATTTCTTTAGCAAACTTGAATTAACCTAGCCTTAAAGGTATAAAAGTTCAGAGTGTAAATAATTGGGGAGCTGTCATGACATTGTCGGTTTGCCTTTTGTTTATTTTGACGTCTTAACCTCTTTAGTGATAATTCAAAACTTGAGCCGAAAGGAAGAAAAGCTATGAAAAAATGCCCGACTTGCGACAAGACGTTTGAAGATTCAATGCGGTTTTGCCAAACAGACGGTACCCCGCTCGTGGATGATGAGCCGGCCTTTGATCCATACGCAACCATAGTTGCGGGCAAAATGGACCTCACCCCACCGCCTGAGGTCGAGGAACCAGCTGCTGAACCGCCTGCTGCCGAGATCCAGGAGGAACCGGCGGCAGCCGATGAGGTTCAGATAGAATCGGTTCCCGAGCCTATCGCAGAGCCCGAAGAGATCCTGGACTTACCTGAAATGGCCGATCCTCTGCAGACGATGTATGTTTCCGAGGCAGAGATGCAGGAAGCGATCGCTGCGATTCCCGTTGAGCCAAAAGTCGAGGAGCCAATACAGCCTGAGCCACCCGCTTTTAGTGTTCCTGACATTCCGGCTCCCAGCTTTGGCGATATAGCCCCGCCGCCGTCGCCGTTTTCCGTTTCGGATAATGCTAAAAGTGATCCAGAGCCGGAAGCTCCGTCTTTTGATGAAGCTGCGACGATGATGCAGCCGCCTATAAGTAGTCCTTTTGACGAACCAAAACCTGAGCCGCCGCCTGAGCCGGTTGCAGATTGGGCTCCAACGCCGGTATCGACACCTGCTCCGGAAGCCGAATGGACGCCGCCACCGGTAACAATCGCCGGCTCCGGTTGCTGAATGGGCACCGCCCCCGGCACCGGACTCGAGTTGGCAAAACAAAGAGATGGGGTCAAGCGCTCCTCTGCAGGCATCTGCCGATGCGGAAGGCCCCAGCAAGAAACTAGCAATCGGCTCATTGGTTCTGCGGCATATTGAGTTGTTTGTGCTGTGTATCGATCTTTACTGGCCCCGCCGGAGTAATAATGGGCTTTATGGCTAAGAAGAAGGCCGATGAAGATCCCCAACATTTTGGCGGCCGCGGTATGGCGATCGGCGGTATGGTCGCTGGAGCTCTTGGATTTGTGGTCGGCACGGCGACTTTAATTTGGGCGGTATTATTTGGACTGTTGGCCAACGTGCTAGGAAGATTAGAGCTTCGGCTCAGTGGTATTTGCAAGGGTTAAGTTATAAGTTGTCTCGCCAATTAAGTTTAAGGGAATAATATGTCTGTTGTTTCTGACGTAATACAATCAACCGTTGCCGTCTTAAAGGGGATGAAGCGGACTATTTCTGAGATCCCTCGGGCAAAATGGACGGTGCAGTATCCGGATGTGCCGGTTACCGTTCAACCCCGCTATCGCGGCCAGCATTTGCTGCACGTTGATGAGAACGGCAAAGAGAAATGCGTCGCATGCTATCTGTGTGCGGCGGCCTGTCCCTCAGATTGCATTTATATCGAAGCACAGGACGATCCACGGCCGTATGCCGATCGCGTCGGCCGCGACGAACGATATGCAAAGGTTTATAACATCGATTATGGACGATGCATATTTTGCGGCTTTTGCGTTGAGGCCTGCCCTAAGGATGCAATTACGCACGGTTACAATTTCGAGCTTTCGGTCTATAACCGGGCTGACCTCTTAAAAACCAAAGATGATCTTTTGATCACAAAACAAAAACAATCCAAAAACTATCGGGTCGCACTTTCAGGCGAGGACGTCGATTCGGAATTTAAAGAAGTCTAACCTATTCGCAGATCACATTTTGCGGAATGAAGTCTAAAACGCCGGATCTAACTGACCTCCCGCCAACCCAAAAAGGCCGACACCACGAGATCCGGGCGACGGGGCTGCGTGAGTTTGCCGGCCTTAAGAGGGACGACCTTCGTCTTGATCCATTTAAGCTTGCCCAATACGCAAATCTTTTCGTAGCCACATTTGATCAGATCGAACCTCTGCTAACAGCGGAGACGAGGGCACATTTGATCGGCGATGGTAAGGATGCCTGGTCAGGCGGGGCCGCGTCTCATACATTGCCGGATGGCCGAAAGCTAATAATTCTCAATCCAACACACGGCAAAAATCGCCAGAATGCGACCTTGATGGAAGAGGTCTGTCACGTTTTCCTCGGGCACAAGCCGAGCCGGCTCGCGATCGAAAATCGGGACAAGGATGGCAACATCATCGCCCGTGATTATAACCATGCGATCGAGGAGGAAGCATACGCCACAGGTGCCGCTGCACTCGTACCATATAGCTCACTGCGGCGAATGGTAATGGCCGGCAAGACGTCGCGTGAGATCGCCCGCCATTTCTATGTCAGTCGAGCTTTGGTAGAGTATAGGATCAAGATCTCGCACCTTTGGGATCTTTACTCAGAGCGAATCTTTCAGGGCGAATAAGTATGGCCGATCCAACGAAACAACCTGCGGCAAATGCAGTACAGCTATCCATCGTCGATAAGCTGCGGATGCTGTTCGACATTACGAAAACGATCAGCCGGTCGCTCGACCTTGAGGAGGTCCTGAACCTCGTAATGGATACGCTCGGCTCTCTTATTCCTTATGATGCGGCCGGCATATATCTGATCGAATTTAGCCCGGAGAATGACAGTCCGTACATTTTTAAGTCTAAGGCCATTCGCGGTTATAAGATCAGTTTTGAGTTGATCGAGCCCAGATTGAAAATGGGTGAGGGGTTTCTCGGAACCGTCGCCCAATCTGGTAAAGCAATAATCTCGCACGATGTAAGCAAAGATCCCCGCTATTTTGCCGCTCGCGAGCGAACCCGGTCTGAGATGATCGCACCGATCGTATCAAATGATGTGGTCATAGGTGTTTTCGATCTTGAGAGTGACAGTCTCGACGCATATTCAGACGATGATCTGGCGATACTGCATCTGCTGACATCACAGGTCGCGATTATTATTGAAAAGGTCCGCCTGCATCAGCAGGTCGTCGAGAAAAAGCGCATTCAGGCTCAGCTCGAGATCGCTCGCCAGGTCCAACTCGAATTGCTCCCCTCCGGCGATCCGGAGATAACAAATTTTGATGTAAGTGCATACATTTTTCCTGCGGAAGAGGTTTCGGGTGATTACTATGACTGGGTAAAGGTCTTTGACGACCAGATCGGGATAATTGTCGCTGACGCGGTGGGCAAGGGTATTCCGGCGGCACTTTTGATGTCGTTTCTGCGGGCCTCGCTACGCTCTTGCGTCCAGATCGGATACGCACCGCATATCGCTTTTTCAAAAGTAAACAGTTTGCTTCAGGACTCGACCGAGGACAATCAATTTATTACCGCGATCTACGGGATCTTGGATTTCACCAATAAGACCTTTGTTTTTGCAAATGCCGGCCACAATCCTCCACTTTTGATAAAGCCGACCGGCGAATATAGATATGTCGAATACGGTGATGTGCCGCTCGGAATGTTTGAGGATACACACTATCATCAGCATTTCATTCGCTTTGACCCGGGCCAGGTGATGGTCCTTTACACGGACGGTATTACCGAGGCGGCAAATTCCGCGGGTGAGGAATATGGGCAGGAACGGCTGGCAACCAGGGTTTTAGAAGGTCTTCAGGTCCATTTGCCGTCAAAACAGCTTATTGATCATATCCGAAAAGACGTGGCTGATTTCACCGGGCGCAAATTCCTTGATGACGATGGCACGCTCTTTGTCGTTCAGGCCAAATAAAAAAGCGGAAGGCTTTCATATATTTCTATATGAAAAACCTTCCGCGTTCCTTCAGTGGTCTGGGAAATCGTCTGACTTAGTGAGCAGTGACAGAACAATGAAGATTATCGCCGCCCGGCACTACCGGGGTTGAATAATCGTCGTAGTTGATCTTGTCGTTCTCAGTCGAAAAAGCGTAAATATCAAATCCGTAGGCATCCAAAAAATCTGTTAACTCCTGAGATCGATCGAGGTAAAGAGTTTCTGTAAAGCCGAGTTCAGCACGGATCTCAAGTAGTCTCTCGATCACCTCAAGCGGTGCAAAACATTTGTTTGGATCTTTAAAAGTTGCCATCTAATAACCTCATGCCCTTAGCGGCCATGCAACTGATTAGATAACGAATTGAGAACAAAGGTTGTTCTAATAATTAACGCCGCGCGAAATCGGTGACATTCTTTGAAACCGTGTAGCGCGTACGTAAATATCGCGCCAATTCTATCTTAGGACATGAACTATCGCTGCAGTCTTTTCCTGAATATCTGACGAATTTGCATATGGCTCAATTATAAGCACCAGAGATTGCAGTCCGTTGAATAATGTGTGGAGGATAATACAAGGCAGTAGATTGCCGGATCTGACACGGATCGCCGTAAGGGTCATGCTGAGAAGTGCGAGCAGAAAAATCGTCGAATAGCTCGGATAATATTGAGGCACGTGAACGACCGCGAATAGAAATGTGACGAAAACAAACGCGGCCGGAACGCCAAATTTCCTTTGAAATGCGGAGTAGACGACTCCGCGGTAAATAACCTCTTCAACTATCGGGGCGGTAAAAGTGGCGACGAATGCCACTATATAGACGGCCGAACGGGAACTTCGCAGGATCCGAATCAGGTCGTTTTCCTGCTCAGGGAAGTAATTGCCGACAACGCTTGCCACGATCATAAATCCGCCAAGAATAATGAGGTAATGCCACCAGGCGAATCCGCCCTTCTCCCAGCCCAGGGTTTTTTTGAACGAATATTTACGCAGTCGCGTAACGATCATCCACGCGAGCAGCAAAGTGAGAATATGAGCCGGAATTATCGCAAGGATCTGCAGAAAGATGGACGTCGGATCGGTCTTTGCAAATTCAACTATCTCAGCCGATTCGGTAATGGCCGGTTCCAAAGACGCGAGATAAGGCAAAAGAAATATGGTGGGTATCACCAATATGAGGAAAACGCTCCCAAACCAGGCCCCCAATGCGGCCGCGATCCCCCACGGCGGGTCATTCGGGGAAGGATAATCACTTGTCAGCGGGGGATCAATTGGTAAGGGAAGTTGCGGGTAAAATTTGTTTTGGTCTATGTTCTCCACCGAAAAGAGTTTAGCCAAACGCCAGAGGAGTTCCAAGTTCTACTTTTCGATGTTGCGATTTGGTGTGATTCAGGCTAACCTAAAATCCCGTGGAGCCTCACGGAAAGAACACCCCAAATAATGTGATCGCGATCATACCCGCACGCTACGCGTCTACGCGTTTACCGGGCAAATTATTGTTGCCCATCGCAGGCCGCCCGCTGATCCTGCACACGCTGGAACAGGCCGCAAAATCTCGAAATATCTCTCGAGTTTTGGTTGCTACGGATGACCCGCGTATATTTAGTGTCGTACAAGAAAGCGGCGGTGAAGCGGTGATGACGTCAGCGGACCATCGGTCCGGCAGCGATCGCATTGCCGAAGTTGCCGAAACGCTTCCTGTCGACTCGATAATTGTAAATATACAGGGTGACGAGCCAGTTATTTCACCTATAACTATCGATCGTGCGATAGATGCTTTGATCGGTGATGCGAATGCGGAAATAGCGACGACCTGTGAAAGTATCGACGAAGCGGCTGATCTGGAAGACGCGAATATTGTTAAAGTAGTGACCAATGCCGACGGTTATGCCGTGTATTTCTCTCGCTCAGCAATTCCTTTTCCGCGAGAAGCGGTGATCAGGAACGGGACACTGAAAGATGCCGTCAGAAATGAGCCGGACTTACTTTCCGTTTTTCGGAAACACACCGGACTATATGTATATCGCCGCGAGTCCCTGCTGAAATTGTCTCGTTTGCCGCCGTCCAGTCTCGAGCACGTCGAAATGCTCGAGCAACTGCGAGCTCTCGAAAACAGTATGAGGATAAAAGTTGTTGAGGTAACAGACAGTTCAATAGGTGTTGATACTGCTGAGGACCTGGAGCGGGTAAGGCGGCAGATCGAAGCAAATGGGGGATCGCAAAAAAGAGATGCGCGAGGGTAAGGCCGGAGGCGAGGAACATCCGGAACAGACTGAGCTTATAGAGGAGAAGACGAATGACTAAGTACATATTTGTTACAGGCGGTGTTGTTTCCAGCCTCGGTAAAGGATTAGCGGCAAGTTCGATCGGATGTTTGCTCGAGGCTCGCGGTCTGAGTGTTCAGATGATGAAGCTCGATCCGTATATCAATGTCGACCCCGGGACGATGTCACCGTTTCAGCACGGTGAAGTATTTGTGACCGACGACGGGGCAGAGACCGACCTCGATCTCGGACATTATGAGCGCTTCACTCATGCAAAGCTCTCGCAGGCGAATAATTGGACGACCGGGCGAATCTATCTTTCAGTCATTGAAAAAGAGCGTCGAGGTGATTATCTCGGCAAGACCATTCAAGTCATCCCTCATATTACTGACGAGATAAAGGCCGCGATGCGAAAGGTCACAGAAATGCATGAGCCTGATGTCCTCATTGTGGAGATCGGCGGTACCGTCGGTGATATCGAATCGCTGCCGTTTATGGAAGCGATCAGGCAGCTGGGAAATGAGGAAGGCCGGAACAATGCCATATTTATCCACGTTACGCTCGTTCCGTTCATTGCTGCCGCGGGGGAACTGAAAACTAAGCCGACCCAGCACAGCGTCCGCGAGCTTCGTGAGATCGGTATCGCACCTGATATTCTGCTTTGCCGTTCCGACCGTCCGGTTCCTGTGGATCTACGGCGAAAGATCGCACTGTTTTGCAACGTTCAGGAAGATGCGGTCATCTCGGCCCTCGACGTTGATACGATCTATGAAGTGCCGCTGGCGTTTCATGAACAGGGGCTCGATGATCTGATAGTCAACAATCTTCACCTAAATGAACAGTTTCCAACCGCGGACCTCAAGCGTTGGCGCGATCTGGTCTCAACCATAAAAGAACCGACAGCCGGCACGGTCCGTATTGCGATCGTCGGAAAATATGTTGAGTTGGAAGATTCCTATAAATCTCTGCGAGAGGCACTGACTCATGCGGGCGTCGCGAATAACCTGAAAGTGAACGTCTCGTGGATCGAATCGGAAAATCTGATGAAGGACGATTATGAGAACGAGCTGCAGGATTTTGACGCTATTCTCGTGCCCGGCGGATTTGGAAAGCGCGGGATCGCTGGAATGATCAAATCGATCAAATATGCCCGTCGTTCGGGAACGCCTTATTTTGGCATCTGCCTCGGAATGCAAACGGCCTGCATTGAGTTTGCACGAAATGTCGCCGGACTTCGCGATGCCGATTCGACAGAGTTTAATGAGGAAACGCCATTTCCGATCATTTTCAAACTACGGGACCTGGTCGACGTTGAAGAGTATGGCGGAACGATGCGCCTTGGTGCCTGGCCATGCCAATTGAAAGCAGATTCGCTCGCCAGCCAGATATATAAAGGAACCGTCACTATCGAAGAAAGGCATCGCCACCGGTATGAATTCAATCCCGAGTATCGCAGCGTTCTTGAAAAAGAAGGTTTGATATTCAGCGGGGTTTCGCCCGACGGCAAATTCGTCGAGATGGTCGAACTGCCTCGCGAAACACATCCGTATTTTGTCGCTTGCCAGTTTCATCCGGAATACAAATCGAAACCGCTGGATGCTCATCCGTTATTCGATTCTTTTGTAAAAGCAGCTTGGCAAAATCGGCTTCACAGCGAGAACCTGGAACACGATGTTTCAAGCGATAAGCAACTAGACGTATCAGAAAGAGCCGAAGTCATAGAGGACTAAAACGATTCCATCCGGCGTATGCGAAAACCTCAAAAGCCCATACGGCTCTATGTACTGACGATCTTCGTAGTGCTTGTTTACGGAGCATTACCCCTCGTTTCTACACTTCCTTTTGGAAGAGGTCTTTGGCTGTTGGGGATTCCTTTCTTGCCGCTGAATGGTTCCATATGGACTATGTTCAGCTCCGGATCTGACCCTCCTTTCGTATTTGTTTTTATATCGCTTTTTCTTAGTGTGTTTGCGGCCGCTTCAGCGATCTGGGCGTTCGTCGGCTACAAAGAGGGAAAGTATTCGACGCTCATATTCGTAACTTTGGATCTTCTTTGGTGGAGCGTCTTGGTTATATTCGTAATCATGGGTTCAGATAATCCCGGTTCAACGGTAATAAGCCTGGCTTTAGAACTGATTGTGCCGCCCTTTTGGCTGGGAATGATTTGGTGGAATTTTTTACGGCCTGACGTTGTTGATTATTACCAACAACAAGAGGCGTTCCGGGGCTAAATGCACGTGTTTTGGTGGTTCTACTTCGGAATAGTATTGGCAGCACTGGTTGCTAGCATTATCTGTTTTGAGATATTGGTTCAGTTTTGTAGAAGGAATTATCCCGAGGAATGGGGTAAATACCATTGGTTTACTGTGAGGAAGCGTTTCTCCAACGACGTCTTGTTCCGGACGCCGGTTTGGATCCGGAACCATCCCCACATGAAGGTGATCCAAACGATCTTTCGCACATGCATCGTGATTTACATCGCTGGGATAGGCGGCTTTCTAATCTTTGCTTTGCTATTATCTTGAGTAAGTTATGGAATCAAGTCATTTTGACGTCGGCAATGTCCAATTCGGCGGCGGAACTTTATCATTCATTCTCGGCCCGTGTGTTGTTGAGTCCGCTCAGCATGCCCTTTATATGGCGGAGGAGATCAGCGATATTTGTAAGCATGTCGGTGTAGGCGTCGTATACAAATCGTCGTTCGATAAGGCCAACCGCAGTTCGATCGAGAGTTTTCGCGGTGGGGGGATGGAATTTGGGCTAGAGGTTCTTGCTCAGGTCAAAGATGAGATCGGTGTGCCGGTGATCACCGATATACACGAACCCTGGCAGGTCGAGAAAACGGCCGAGGTTGCTGATATCCTGCAGATACCGGCATTCCTTTGCCGGCAAACCGATCTGCTGGTGGCGGCTGCCGAGTCAGGAAAAGCCGTAAATGTTAAAAAAGGCCAATTCCTTGCACCGTGGGATGCAAAGAACATCGTTGATAAGCTTCAGGCTGCGGGGTGTGAAAAGATCCTGCTGACAGAACGCGGGGCAAGTTTTGGATACAATAACCTTGTAGTTGACCTGCGGTCGTTTCCAATAATGCGTTCATTCGGCGTGCCGGTCGTTTTTGACGTTACGCATTCGCTGCAGCTGCCCGGCGGCCTGGGAAAGGCAACCGGCGGGCAATCGGAATACATCGAAAACTTTGCTCGTGCAGGCGTTGCTTGCGGCGTTGATGCCGTCTTTATGGAAGTTCACGACAACCCGGCTAAAGCGCCAAGCGACGGCCCAAATCAGCTGCCGCTATCGCGATTAGAGAGCCTGTTGGTAAAACTCAAGAAGATCCATGAGCTTGTGAACGAGGACCAAGGCCATTGATCTGCAGGAGCGGGCTAAGAATATCCTGATGAAACATCTAATTATTTTCGTCTTTCTCGCTATCGTGGTGCAGGGCTGCGACGTTTCAAAATATTTTGGCGGGGCAAATAGTAACGCGAACGCAGTAACTCAGCAGCCTCCTAAGGTTAAGCCGGCCCCAAATACAGAATCGCTGCCGGTAACCTCGACCCCGCGCAATGCTGACCTTTCATCCTTTCTCAAGAGATCGGCGGGAAAATACCCTTATCAGGTAAAGCTTTTAGGAAATGCCGAATTAAATGGCCGCCTGAAAAAGTTGCTCGGGGCAGATCTCGCTGATCTAAAAGATCATTGGAATGTTGAAACTCCAATACAGATCGAGGACGGAATATTTATGGCATCGGCCTGTGAGGAACATAATTGCGGGGCAAACAATTACCTCATCTTTGTTGATCTGAATAAAGACAATATCAATGTCTTTCATACCGACGACAACGGAACGAAACACTATTTTGAAAGCGGCGAGATCAAATTGCCCAAGAAATTTGCGGACGAGGTCGGCACTAACCCTTAACAGCGGTTGCGTTCAAAGTTTGCTGAACTAAATAATGGCATATTATCGAAATACACTCTTGGCTATATTGGCGGTTTGTCTTTTCACGGGGTTGGGCATGGCCCAGGACACCAGCCGCGCCATGGCGACCTGGCAGGTTCAGAAATACGACCTGGACGTGACGCTGCCGCAGGATGATAAAAGCCGAAGCATTACAGTTAAGGCAGTCCTGAATATAAAAAATATTTCCGGCAAACCGGCTACCAGCCTGACGCTCAGAATTTCGCCGGCTGCGGTGATATCCGCGGTAAAGATAAACGACGTGACAGTTGATTTCTCGAAATCCGAAGAGAAGATAAACGCATCTGCCAGTCTGCAGAGAGCTGCTATCCGTTTTGCATCGGTGCAGCCCGACGCCCTATTGACTGCTACGGTTGATTATCAGATCAATGTTAAGGAAAACTCGGCATTGATGGCGCTAGGCTCGAATGGATCACAGTTTTTGCCCCTTTCGTTTTGGTATCCTACGCCAAATAGCTGGTATTTCACGCGGGGTGCCGACTTTGCCCCTTACCGCCTTAAAGTACACAGCGCCGGCGGTCAGACCGTAATCTCGTCCGGTATTGAGGCCGCGGGCGGTTTTGACCAGACGCTCTATGCCCAGCCTTTCTTTATTGCAGGAAGCTGGGAAATGTCAGACCAAAACGGTGTCGCGGTCTATATGCCGAAAGGCGGAAGTGCGGACGCCCCAAATCGTGCGGCGGAACTCGCATCGCTGTTGACGGAGGCAAAAGCCTTTGCGGCCGGAATTTTTGGCAAGGCTCCGGATGTAAAGCTAAGGATAGTCGCGGGCCGCCGCGGAGCCGGATTTGCGGGTGCGGGTACGGTGATCGTTAATAATTCCGTGTTCCACCGTTCGACGATCGATTCACAGACCGCGATGAATATCGCCGAAGCGGCTGCTAAGCTGTGGGTCGGAAATGTGGCTGCAGTCAATGGCGACGGCTACGGGGTCATTAGCGAAGGGCTCGCCCGCTATATCGCGACACAATTTATCGAAAGCAAATATGGCAAAGATGTTGCCGATATCGAGCGGCTAAGGCAGCGAAACTCTTATGCGGCGGTCTCTCAGCGAGATTCTCCGTTGAATACCGTTTCGCCGCTGGATGATTATTATTATCCTGAGGTCGCGAATAAAGGTGCGATGGTTTGGCGAATTATCGCCAAACGGGTCGGACCGGCCGAGTTTTCGAGGGTGTTCCGCGAGAGCATGCAGGACCGCGAGCTTAACATGGCGGAGCTTCGCGCTGCATTTGCTTCGCAAAAAGACCTGCTTGATTTCCTTTTTGACAAGGTTACCGATATGAACCTGCTGGTCGGCCTGCCGCAGGAGAGTGCCGGTGGAGTAAAGGTCGCCGTCCGCAATACGGGAGAATCCGATGTAACCGTAGACATTACTGCGACGACGGCGAGCGGCGAAAAGGTCACGACGTCAAGCACGATCAGGGCAACGAGCTTTGGAGAGGTCGCATTTAAATCGAATGCCAAGATCGTAAAAGTCGAGATCGATTCGGATAAATTGTATCCGCAAACAGACTATTCTGATGACGTCGCCCCGCGGACGAGCACTGACAGCGACCCGCTATTGGGGCCAAAGCGTTTTTTGATAAACAGGAATTCGCAAATGCCGAAAATGCAGCACGGGTAACTCTTCGCGACCTACCGCGGTTTGACGACCTTCGCGTTTTGCTTGGCCGGTCCCTGCTTGCTCAAGGCAAGAATAGTGAAGCCGAGAAGGAATTTCGTGCCGTACTGGCCGAGAAACTTCCGACGGCCCGCAGCCTCGCCTGGGCCAATGTAGGTTTGGCTGATATCGCAAGCAAAGCCGGACAGACCGATGCCGCGCAAAAATACGCCGAAGCTGCCATTCTGGCTGATGGTGATTATGGGGCAAGCCTGATGGCACGCAATCTTCGCAATAAGCTCGGTATCACGACGGCTGCCGATGCGGCGATCAAGGCTTTTTTCGCTGATTTCGATAAAGCCGCGTCGAGCAACCGAAAGGCGGATGTTGATGCCCTGGTCATGCCCGGTGAGGTCACCAAATTTGCGAGCGGGGTCTCAGGTGCAACCGAGCAATGGCAGACGCAGGTACGTCAGGTTGACCGCCTTGACGCCGACACAGTGCTTGTCGAGGCAATTATGACCGTCAAATTGCTTAATAAGGATGTTCAAACAGGATTAGCCGTATATCGGTTGGTGAAAACCGCCGGCGGCTGGAAGCTGAATGCGGTCGAAATGTTTGAATTGTAAAAATTGGAGGTTGATTACCCATCATGAGAAGATCTTCGATCATATTAATTTCGGCAGCGATGTTGTTTTGTCTTTCCGCCGCCGCTTCGGCACAGAAAAAGGCAAGGCTCGGAAAGGTCTGCGGCGACCCGACCCAACCCTGTAAAAGCCAGGAGAACTTCGGACCGTCGGAACTGCCTTTCGATACTGGCAAGGATTTCATAATTGCGGATTCTGTCCCTTTTTACGCGATCGTCTTAAAAAGCGTGAAACTAGATACCAATTTCTCAAACTGTGAAAAAGCTTTTCCCGAAACCGAAAGGTTAGAGGTGCAGGAACTTTTTCCAAATAACAAAGTCTTTGCCGTCAGATGCAGTGAAGCCGGCGAGAACTATTACAAAGGGATAAAGTGGGGTGTTGCTTTTTTAGGGGTTTATGCCGGAAAAACGTTGAAAGAAGCGAATGCGTTCCTGAAGACGGTTCAGGCCACCGGCAAATTTCCAGGCGTTAGAGTCCGAAAGACGCAGGCCGGGTTCAACGGTACATAGAATGCACATCGACGATCGACTGCGAAAAATAAAGCTGCTGATCATGGATGTCGATGGTGTCCTCACGGACGGCCGTCTATATTTTGGCCCGACGGGCGAGGAACTAAAGGTCTTTCACGTCCGCGACGGGCAGGGAATTGTGATGTTGCATGCCGCCGGGTTCAGGACGGGGATCATTTCCGGCCGGAATTCGCCTATTGTCGAACTGCGGGCTAAACAGCTCGGTGTCGAATTCATCCTGCAGGGCCGCGATGAAAAGGTCCCGGCATTTAATGAAATGATCGCCGCTGCCGGCGTCACTGCCGATGAGACCGCATTTATCGGCGACGACACGCCCGACGCCGAACTTTTCCCCCTCGTCGGCCTCTCCGCCACCGTCGCCGACGCCCACAACGCCGTAAAAGCCGCGGCCCATCACATCACCTCCCTACCCGGCGGCCACGGCGCCGTCCGCGAACTCATCGACCTCATCCTGGCCGCCAATAACAAATAAACGAATCCGACCAAATTCTCACGAGGTCCCGATCGCCAAAACAGAATTTTTGCCCGCGAATAACGCTAAAAAGCGCGAATAGAAGAAATTCTTAACGCTGAGACCGCAAAGGACGCAAAGGATATCCATGTCAGAACCGCCTCCCGTTAGGGGGCGGCCCGGGCTTTTGAGTGCGGAATGCGGAGTGCGGAGTCCGGAATGAGCCGTGCAGAGTCAGTACCGGGAGCCACGGATGCGGGCCTACCGCAGCACTGGCGGTTCTATGACGCCAGAACCGACTGGGTTCTTGCGAGACGGACATCGGAGTGTGGAATCCGGAATGCGGAAGCCTGCACGCAGTAAGGGCGTTGGCGGCAAGCGGGAAACTTCTTGTCAGTACCACCTGCGGTAGCGGGTGGGTTTTTCTAACAATTCCATGCCAAAACTAACGGTGAAACCGATGACACGCCGGTACGCCCGCTCGCCCGAAAGTTCAACGCCAAACGCGTCGGTAAGGCCGCTTTCCTGTCAGTAAAGAGCATTCCTGCCGGGTAAGTCATCTTCTGCGTCAGGAAAACCGTTTTCCTGTCAGTAATACGATTTTCCGACGAGTTCCGCACTCTCGCGACAGTAAAGCCGAGTTACCGACGGGAAAAGCTGTGTCCGGACGGGACAAGCTCTTAACTGCCGGGAAAACGGTTTTCCGTTCGGGAAAATGATTTTCCAAAAGGCAAATATGTCTCGTAAATGAACTGTATAAGCAGGTTACGGATGCCAGCCAGTAGTTACCTGGAGCCCGATTCGAATGCCCCCGGATCGGCCCCCAGATTCCATTTTTGAGCTCTATTTTTATGTTAAAATTACATCCAAATGTTAGAACCGCAGAAACGCAGGCCTGACATCGGAACCCGTCCATATTGGGGCAGGTCCGTACGACGGATTATATTCGATAGGGAGGCAAGTGTGTTCAAAACCGTAAAAAATCGACAATTTTTGTTCCATTCTTGTGGTTGTTGATGGGTTGGAGCAATATCTGATAGTCAAAAAATTAAGGTGACAAACTGCAACTCACGATCAACGATTACTTACAACAAAATATAGACCATGACAATTTCAAAAGAGGAAATCAGATGATGAAAGAGATTGTTTCGCTCGCCACAGTACTGTTCGGGATCTTCGTGTTACCGCAAATCGCTCGATCGCAAGGGATTTGTATCAGTGACCAAAAAACGTTACGTGTGCCAATGGGTGTTGTAATCGAGCCTGTGGGCGTGCCAATTCCAGGGGCATTGATTGAATTACACGAAAAAGAATTTATGGGGCCCATAGTTTCGCAAATGAAGACAGATATAGCCGGAAGGTTTGAGTTTTAAAAGCATTAAACCGGGCAAATACGTACTCGTGGCCACAGCAGACGCGTTCTTTCGACTTTCGATTCCTTTAAGAATAAGCGGAGGATCGAAAAGCAAAAATCGTCATGAGGAGTTGGTTGTTACATTGGGTGCATCACCAGATGATCCTTGTGGCGGCGGAGATATCAAACTCAGAGTGTGCGAGTTCAAATGGCCAAGCTCCGAATTAAAAACTCAGCCATTCATGCGATATGTAGAATATTCTGCCGGGAAGAAAAGACGGGGTCAGAAAAGACGGGGTCACGCTTGCGTAATTGCGATATTTTTTTTGAAAAACTGAAGTTCCGCTGTAGAATTTTGATCAATGGCACGAAAGGCGAGGATCGAGATCGAGGGAGGTCGGAACCATGTCATTACAGACGTTTGTTGGAAGTCAGCGACGATCTTTGTCTATGACGCGGGTGGGGAACTTGTCGCAGAGTATGACAATTCCCCTCCGATGGAAGAGGAACATAGAGTTTCATACATGACCAACGACCATCTCGGCAGCCCGCGTATTGTGACGGACGCCAACGGTGCCGTCGTCAGCCGCAAGGACTTTGCGGCATTTGGGGATGAAACCCTAACCTCTCAACGATCAACGGCACTCGGCTACAACGTCCCTGAGGTCCGCCAGGACTACACCGGCTATCTAAAAGACGCAGAATCCGGCCTCGAATACGCACAGGCCAGATACTACAATTCTCAGCATGGGCGGTTTACGTCGGTAGATCCGATGGCCGGATCAGCGACTGTACGAAATCCGCAAACATTCAATCGATATAGCTACGTTACCAACAGTCCCTATAAGTTTGTTGATCCACTAGGTCTTTCCTTGCAAGATATTGGCGTTTTTCAGACGACCGATGGTTTCGAGGCGCGAAGAGCAGAGCATCAGGCACTCAGAGACCAGCAAGATACTATTAATCGGCAATACGAGCAATCACAGAATAGACAACGAGCCCTATATACACTTACCTCCGGCGCATGGCAACCTGGGTCCGGTATGACTGAAGTTGGTGGCCAAGCCGCAGCGGTTGGGATCGCCCTTATCAACATGCTAAAGAGCGGGAATTCGACAGCGAAAAACATCGCCGCTAATATAGTCAACAGCAATATCGTAATAGATATCACGAGCAGCGACACAGCCCAAACTTTTGTTAATTCTGTATCTAACCTCAATTCAGCGATTGCAGCCCAGAATGTGTCCTTTAATGAGGCCTTGGGCTATCTGACAATTCTTATTCCCCAAGCGGATTTTATGAATAACGTTTCTCCCCCAGCCGCAATAGAATCGACGCTCGTTCATGAAGGAACGCACGCCGAATCAATGGCTTACGCGATCGTGTCCGTTTCTATAGGGGGGGGCTTTGACAAATCGATGGTTGCTGACGAGTACGCAGCTAAAGTCAATGCGGCTCAATATGAAGTGGATAAGGGGGGCTCCTACATAAAACACGGAAAGGCATCTCAAAACTTTCCTAATTCGGTTACCCCTAATCAAGGTTTAGTCAATAATGCAGGAAAGGTAAACATTCCTCTGATTCAAAGCATTGCAAATAATGAGCCGGGCACAGTTAGAAGCAGACTGCAGGCCAAAGGCGTTAAATGGTAATTTTTTTCAAAAAAATCGTCGAGGTTCGAGGCTAAATATGAATGTTCCAAAAGTGGCAAGGTTTGTGAAAGGCAACAACTATTCTTCCATGATATCAGCAGTGATTTTTTTCATTATAATATTTTCCTTGACGGGCTGCGGTCAAAGAAGAGTGGAAACTATAGATGGAGAACTCGAAAGAAATAGACAATTATGGCGACAAAAAAAGATTCCAGATTATAATTTTGTGGTTTATAGAATTACGATGGGAACTTGGGGATGGCAGCCGAATCTGATTCAGGTTCGAAATGGAAACGTTTTCTCAAAAGAGGCGATTGGCGAGGTCGGCCCCATGATGCATGTTGATGGGCACGAACAATTTGAAACTGTTGAAAAAATGTTTGCAACTATAGAAGATGCTTACAAAAAGGGATATGACGTAAATATTATATATAATCGTGAGTGTGGGTATCCCGAACAGATAAGAATTGACAAAGATCCTGGCGGCACTGATCAAGCAATTATCACCTATATTAAGGAATTCGAAATCGTCAACGGATAGCTAAATAAAAACAGGGGGAGGCAGGCCTTCAATTTTGCGATATTGGTCATAGATCCGGTTGACCTGGTTTATTGCGTAGGCGAGTTTGCCGTCGGTTTCTGCCTTTTGTTTGGCTATGTCGTAGCGGCCGGTTGACTCTTGAGGTGTCCAATCCTGTGATCTCGGCAAGTTCCGTGACGGTTGCTCCGGCTTCCCGGCCTATAAGGATCAGCTCTCCTTTTGCCATTATATTTCTGGCACTCTTGCCGTCGCCAATAAAGGTGTCCCACAACGCATGCCCGACGAAGATCAAAAAGAACCAAGAGTTGATCCCCCCAAAAAAAATCGGAGACGCCCCGATATCGTGATATTATCGCAAAATCGAAGGCCTGACACCCGATCGTATTATTTTCGATTCCAAAGGCGTGAAAGCAGCAGAAACGTCATTTAGAGCGACAGTCGTCGGCGATAAAGGAACCTATAAGTTAAACTTAATCGAGACTAAGCGAGTCGTTTTCACAAATCCGCCGAAAACATGGAACCGACCTAATAATTGAGTGATTTCAGATTTGGGAGACAAAAAAGATGCCTAGATATTTTAGTTTAGATATGGGTCACGCGGTTTGGAAGCAGATAGCGGTTATATTGGCCGTTTTCTTCGCGGTGGTGGCGATAGGTCCCTATAATGGTCTTGCACAAGGCAGCGAGTCTGCCATAAATGACAAGCGGATAACTATCCAGATGACCGATAAGCCTCTGTTTGATGTTTTTGCTCACTTGATTTGGAAATATGACATTGCAATAGGCTTGGAAGAGTCATCCTTGGACAGCAATCACGACGATTACGACTTTCCAATCAACATACCCTTTGACGAAGTCAATATGCCTATGGCTGATGGGCGGAAAAGGACCCTAAGCGGACTTCGATCGACGGCAAAAGGAAACCTAATTACTCTGCACTTCGAGAATGCTCGGTTCCAAGATGTTATGAACAGCATAGTCAAACAGATGCGGAACTATGACTGGGAGATCAATGACGATGTCGTTAATATCTTCCCTGTCCGTGGCCGGAACCCGATCTTTATGAAACTTTTGAATAGAAAGGTAAGTGAGTTTGCTGTATGGAAAGGTGCCGAAGTTGGCACGCTCCGGACACTCATTTTCTATCTGCCT
Organism: Blastocatellia bacterium; assembly: GCA_963834975.1. GTDB lineage: Bacteria > Acidobacteriota > Blastocatellia > Pyrinomonadales > Pyrinomonadaceae > OLB17. Next base: position 639 of record CAWIDZ010000009.1, on the reverse strand, counting down.
GAATTCAAGAGTTTTTTAGAGGAGAATAAGGTTAATTACGATGCCGAGCTAGTCGCCCCATGGTTTGACACGCGCCCCCTTCCTCAAGGCATGAAGTTTGCGGATTTGGAATTCAAACAGCTGCTCAATAGGATTGCGAAAACAAAAAGGGGTGGCTGGATATTAAAAATAAATAAGCACAAGAAAATTGAGGGTGAAGAAATAATCGACATTTTGATTTGAGGATTCCTGACATTAACGAAAATTCTCATTTCTATTTCGAGCACCCCCATATATACAACTATGTCGCGATATGACGGTGAATGAGGTCGCCATAACCGAAGTCGATGAGGCTAGCGGCTGAGTATCAGGTATTTCCGCCCATATATGACGGCGAACATCGCGTACAGTACATGACCAACGACCATCTCGGCAGCCCGCGTATCGTAACGGACGCCAACGGCGCCGTCGTCAGCCGCAAGGACTTTGCGGCGTTTGGCGATGAGACGCTCACCTCTCAACGCACATCGGCCCTCGGCTACAACGTTCCCGAGGTCCGCCAGGACTATACCGGCTATCTAAAAGACGCAGAGTCCGGCCTCGAATACGTCCAGGCCCGTTATTACAACCCGAAGCATGGGCGGTTTACGAGTGTGGATC
>CAWIDZ010000008.1:5000-41780 GCA_963834975.1 Blastocatellia bacterium | reverse complement strand
CAATTAGAGCGTCTTGATAAGGGCGATTACACCCCCGCCGAATATCTCAAGTGGCAAGGCGAAATGAAACAGATAAACCGCCTGCTCGGCGATGCCCGTGCGTTACGGTTATCACTGAGAGAGGAATTGCGGAATGCGGAGAACACTAACGTTTCGGTTCTGGACGTTGGTGCAGGATCGGGAGAATTATTGCGAACCGCAAAGGAATCGTTTGTTGACCGTCGATCTTTTTTGGTCGGTGCCGAGTTAAACGGGGATGCGGCCAGATCGATCAATGAAGCATCGCATGAATCGGGCATACATGGCGTTCAGTGGAAGCCCTCAGTTTGCCATTTGCAGATGACAGTTTTGATTTCACCGTGAGTTCCCTCTTCCTGCATCACCTAACCGATGAACAGGCGATCACATTGATATCTGAGATGAATCGGGTTGCGAGGCGGCGATTTTTTATCATAGACCTTCATCGCCACGCAGCGGCGTATCACCTGTACAACAAATTTGGACGCCTTTTCCTGCAGCGTTTTACACATGAGGACGGTTCGCTTTCGATATTGAGAAGCTTTCGGCCTGCCGAGTTGAGCCAACTGGCGGCGAGGTCGGGGATAGCTGATCACAAGGTTGAAAGGCGGGCCGCCTTTCGCCTTGTCTTGTCCGGATCTAAGTCTGTCGATTTAAAATAATGGCTGACGATCGTCAAAAATTTGATATTGCGATCGTCGGGGCGGGCCCGGCCGGGTCCAGTTCCGCAATTCGGTTGGCCCGAGCCGGCCTGAAGGCACTCATCGTAGAACAAAAGAAATTTCCGCGCAGTAAATTATGCGGCGAGTTCATCTCGCCAGAATGTCTCGAACATTTCGCCGACCTGGGTGTTCTCGAAAAAATGGAGATCGCCGGAGGCGTTCCGCTGGAGCGAACCATTTTTTTTGCCCGAAACGGCCGATCAGTTACCGTCCCGAGCGAATGGTTCGCGGCTGGTTCTCACGCCTTAGGCCTTAGCCGCGCCGAAATGGACGCACAACTGCTGTCGCGTGCCCGCGAGGCCGGAGCTTCGGTGATGGAAGAAACGGCCGCGGCAAATTTATTGTGGGATGCCGGCAATGTCATCGGCCTTGAGCTCAGGGGCCGCTCTGGAAACCGTCTTAATGTAACTGCGGGTTTAACCATCGATGCAACCGGACGTTCAAAGATCCTGGCGAGGATGGTCGAGAGATCGACCTCCGGCCGGATCGGATCTAAGGCCGAATTTGTTGCATTCAAAACCCACCTGTCGAATGCCGCTATTCCACAAGGCGATTGTGAGATCTATGCCTATCGAGGAGGATACGGCGGCTGCAGCCGCGTCGAGAACGGATTAAATAATCTATGTTTTATTGTTTCGGCTGACATTGCAAAGAGATTTGGCGGCAATGCTGAAACAATACTTCATGAACTCCTCTTTACCAATAAACAGGCGCGTCGGTCACTTGCCAATGCAAAGGTCGCCGACAATTGGTTGGCGGTGCCGATCGAGAATTACGGCCGGTAAAACTGGCGCCGGCAGAGGGCTTGTTGACGATTGGCGATGCGGCCGCCTTCATCGATCCGTTTACCGGCAGCGGCATGCTGCTCGCTTTGGAAAGCGCAAAGATCGCAGCAACCGTAATTGAGCGGGCGCTCTCAAACCCCAATTACGTCTTCTCTGATCTGACTGCGGAATATAACAAACTTTACGGTTTGTCCTTTGACCGCCGGCTACGGGTTAGTTCTATTGTGCGAAGAGCCGCATTTGTGCCATTTTTGGCTGAGACGCTCATTAAAGGCCTCGCATTAAGCGATCGCCTTACACGGCTCCTGGCATCCGGTACCCGGCCGGCCAAAAGTATCGATTCGCGCCTTTAGATTGAGGATCTGACTTAAGGCTGGAATGATCAGTGACTTCCCAGTCAAAAACGCAGTAAAGGGTGGTCAAGCTTCCACTCCCCGACCACCCTAAATGGAAGGTATCGCTTTAAGGCTTTTATACCGAAAACCGTCCCAACCGATAAAAACCCTGTGTACCTCGCTTAATAAGACCACTGTGATCAGGACACATGATCCCAAACGCTATTACAGCAGGGTCAATTGGCAGATTAGCTTTGGGGGCTTAGGCTTGTATGTGCGCTTTCACACATTAAAGACGTTTTTTCCTGCCGCCTGTTTAATATCGCGATTTTGCTCCCGGCAAAGGAGCGACATCGGACTCGATAAAATCAGTTGATACTTACGCCTAGTGAGATGTTTTACCTGCTAACAGTGCGATCGCGTGTTTCAGGACCGGCCATATTACTTCGAAACACTCCTCGACGCCTTTTACCGATCCGGGAAGGTTTATGATGAGTGTGCTATTGCGAATGCCGCAAACGCCTCGCGTTAGCATAGACGTCGGGGTTTTGGCGGCGGTTTCGCGGCGAATAGCCTCTGCAATGCCCGGAGCCTCGCGTTCGATCACGGCCAGAGTCGCCTCAGGAGTATTATCGCGGGGGCCAAACCCGGTGCCGCCTGTAGTGATCAAGAGGTTAATATCACTTCGTTCGCTTATCGCCAGAATAATATCGCGAAGATGGTCCAGATCGTCACTAATGATCGTCTTTTCGACAGATTCAGCTCCGATCGCCCATAACAACTCAACCAGACGCTTTCCTGAAAGATCATTTTCGGCAACGCGAGTGTCGCTTACCGTGACTATTGCCGCTTTAATTGGAGTAGGTTCCATATAGCAAAATAGAAAATTCACGCAAATATCGCAAAGAATCTGACAGAAATCAAGAGCGGCGGTATAACACAACAACTCCCCGATTATGCCGCCGTGATCTCTATAGGGTCGATCCTCGATCGGCGTCTGCCCCAAAACACGCTTAGCAGGACCCCAATCACTACCAACAACATCCCCGCAAGAGAGATGATCCCCTGTGACTCGCCAAAAACGATCCATCCGACTGAGATGGCATAGACGAGGCCCGTGTAATTGACGATCGCCACCCCTGCGACCTGTTCCCGCTGGAGGGCGTTTGTTAGAAACATCTGGCCGATCTGAGAGAAAACTCCGACCAAAAGCAGATATATCCATTCCCACCCTTTTGGCGTCTCCCACTGGAAGAACAGAAAAAAGAAACCAACTACCGCACCAACGAGTTGGAAATGAAGTACCACCGTCAGCGGATGCTCCTTACCCCGCAGGCTTCGGACCAGATTGTACGCCATGCCGGAACATGCCGCAGATAAAATTCCCAGCGCCAGATAGAACGGCGAGATCCGGCTGTCAAACCGCTCGATCAGCAGAACTCCGCTAAAAGCGATAGCGTAAAAAAACCATTGAGCGGCTTTACTTTTTCGCCCAGAACAAATATCGCAATTGTCGCGGTAAATATCGGCGAGAGATATTGTATTGTCTGCGCCGATGCGAGCGGCATCTGCTGCAGTGTCACAAAAAAACAAAATAAGGCGATAGTACCAAAGATACCGCGCAGAAAAAGGATCAAATGATTAGAGCCGACGATGCTCGCCTTTTCCCTGCGAAGGCCGATGATGCAGAGAGACGAAGCGATAATGCAGCGAAAAAAGACGGTCTCCATCGCCGGAATATGGGCGACCTGCTTTACACAAGCGTTGGCCACAAAAAAAGCGAGCGTCGACAAAAACATCGCACGCACGCCGGGGGTCAATATTTGGGCTTATCTCTCAAATCTGGATCGCGATTGCCTTTTGATCTCCCCTGCATCCGCAATCCATGCCGCAGCCCGTCTTTGTGGAGAAAGACCTCGAACGCCGATAAATATCGTCCCGGCATAAACCAAGAGACGAGTATTATCGTAATGACAATGAGATACTGGATATTCATTTTATCCGAATCCCAAAAGCTTCCGACCTGATAAGTGATCAGCGCTGCGATATATGCAAGACCTGTCATATAACCTACCATAAACAGCGGCCACGACCAGGAATTCGTCTCACGGCGAACGACGGCGATGGTCGACATGCATTGCATCGCAAGCACAAAGAATACCATAAGTGTCAACGCCGTTAAAGGCGTCCACGCCGGCCGGCCGTCATCTGTTTTGGCATCGCGGACCGCCGATATAGTGTTTGCGACTGTGCGTCCTCGTCCTTGCCGACGTTGTAAATAATGCTAAGCGTCGAGACGAGTACCTCGCGGGCCGCAAAACTCGCGATCAAGGCAACACCGATCTTCCAGTCAAATCCCAACGGGCTGATAACCGGCTCGATGGCATGCCCCAGCCGTCCGGCAAAACTATGCTTGATCTGTTCGCTTTCCGGTACAGTTGCCTGTTCTGTCATCTCGGTCCGTGATCTGTTGAGTCGTCAAACGCGCCCGCGGAAAATACATCAGTGCCCACAGGATTATCGATATCGCCAAGATCACCGTGCCCGCCCGCTTCAAAAACAGCCATGCCCGGGTCAGCATATTTTGAAACACTGTGCGGAGATTCGGCAGCCGGTATGGCGGCAGTTCCATTATGAACGGCGGCGGCGGGGCCTTTAGTACTGTTCGCTTGAGAACAAAGGCAACGGCGATCGCCACAAAGATACCGAGGCGTACATTGCCAGCATCAGCACCGCACCGAGTGAAATAAACCCAAACACCGTCTGCCCCGCAAAAAACGTCGCGATCATCAGCGTATAAACGGGCAGCCGCGCCGAGCAGCTCATAAATGGAGCGATCATTATCGTCGCAAAACGGTCGCGGCGGCTCTCTATCGTGCGCGTCGCCATAATGCCCGGTATCGCACATGCAAAGCTGCTGATGAGCGGCAGAAACGCCTTGCCGTGAAGGCCAACCCGGCTCATTAGCTTGTCCAGCAGAAAGGCCGCCCGCGACATATAACCGCTGTCCTCGAGCAGCGAGATAAAAAGAAACAGCAACAGTATCTGGGGCAAGAAAACTACCACGCCGCCGACGCCCGCGATAATGCCGTCAGCCAGCAGATCGGCCAAAATGCCCGGCGGCATCTCGGCCTTAACAAAGTCGCCGAACGCCCCAAACCCCTTTTCGAGCAAGTCCATCGGCAAGCTCGCCCACGAAAAGATCGTTTGAAAAACAACCAGCAAAATGACGACCAGTATCAAAAGCCCAAATAACCGATGGGTCATTACCCTGTCGATCTTGTCCGTCAGGAGATGCTGTTTGTGATCGCTGTGCCAAACCGATTCCTGAACTACATCTGAAATAAAATTATACCGGGCAAATATCTTGCCGTGCGGCCCGGCTCCCGTTCGCTGTCGTCGAGTTCGTATGGTATCGCCGGCGTCGTGTTCAGAACCGCGCCTACCTTTTCAGCCAGTTCAGCCTTACCACGGCCGGTTTTAGCGTTTACCGGTACGACCGGCGTCTTTAACAGTGCCGAAAGCATCTCAATATCGATCTCGTGTTTCTGCTTTTCAAACACATCGATCATTGTCAAGGCAATGACGACCGGCACGCCAAATTCGAATAATTGCATTACCAGATAAAGATTGCGCTCCAGATTGGTCGCATCAACGACAGCGACTATAGCGTCGGGCTTATTACGCCCGCTTGCTCGCCGGTAATAATATCGCGGGCGATCTGTTCATCGAGAGATGTCGCGTCGAGGCTGTAGAGCCCGGGCAGGTCAATAAGATTTGCAGATTTGCCGCCGATCTTCCACGGCCCCTCTTTGCGTTCAACTGTAACGCCAGGGTAATTTGCGACTTTTTGTTTAAGGCCTGTTAAGGAGTTAAAAAGCGTGGTCTTACCGGCGTTGGGGTTGCCGGCAAGTGCAATGGTCAATGGGGGATTATGGCCGTTTTCGTTCATTCATAGGGCCGCCGGTGATCAGGAACCGATCTCGATCGCACTGGCCTCACTCCTTCGCATTGCCAGGCTATAGCCGCGAACCCGAACCTCTATAGGGTCACCGAACGGTGCCATCTTCACGATCTGAACCGCAACGCCGGGTATAACGCCCATCTCCATTAGACGACGAGTCACCCTGCCGGTTCCGTTGACTGCTGTGACCCGGGCGTCCTCACCAATTGGAAGGTCCATAAGCGTCCTGACTATCACATTTTCAACAATTTCTTTCATCGAAATATCCCTGCCCAGAATGAGTATATGCTAATTGAAAACCGATTTCAATTTCAAATTATAGACAGACATACTTTTTTGACTGATCGATCTATAAAGGTTCTTATTTAATTTGCGCTGCGGGAGAGATAAGATCGGCCTGAAAATTACCGACCGAGGCCCTAAGCGGGATGCGATCGTCGACCGACAACCAGACTTTTAGGCCAAGTTTGTCGAGAGTTTCGTTACCGGTATTAATTGAAACCAACTGAGCCGGAACCTTTTGCCCGTTAACTACAAGCTCTTCAGGATTTGCTGGCCGCAGGGTGAAAACGTATGGCAAAGTGTCCCAAAATACAGCCACCCGTGTATCGTTGACATGGTTACCCAGATCCTTGCTCGGCCTTAGATTGAACGAACGCATGGCATAAAGCAGTGACAATATCGTATGTGTCCCTATCGGAGCTTCCACAGGTTTTGCCCCGCTAACCGTGATCCCGCCGGACAACTTATCAAAATCGACTGTCTGGCTAAGATCCTTGAATGCACCGGTAAATCTGATTTCCGACCATCGTGGGGCCAGGGTTTCAGGATCGACCTGAACGGAAACTGAATCACCGACTACAAATCGGGTATTTCCCGGCTCAACAGCAGTAACTGTTGCAGTTAAAAGCAGACTGTCAACGCTCTTAAATAATTTCCGCTCTTTTGCTAGAAGCGTTATGACCGCACTCGGTTTACCGCCCTCGGTGATCTTGTAATTGAGAGACTCGCCGAGAGCGAATCCCAACTCAGGCAAAAGCGGCTGGTTATCAATATAGGGTGTGGGCGTAACCGTCGGCTTGGGCGATGCCGGCGGTACAGGCGTCGAGTTCGGTACCATCGTCGGGAGTGGGGCAACCGGCGTCGGCGGCAGTTGCAATGCCAATAGTGAAGCACGAAAAACTGCTTTTGACGTCTTAAAACGGATCTGAACCGGATAATGGAACTCGTCGTTGGTAAAATTGATCTTCAGGTCCTTGATCCCGATCGCGGTAAAATAATCGCCCTGCACTGTTACGGATGTGGTATCAAAATCACCGGCCTCGGTCTCAACTTTTTCGCCTACCGTATTCTGAAACACGACCGTATACACCTGATCGTTCTCGAACAGCGGGAACGACCCTGAACCGCTCATCTCACGAGCTTTGTACAACAGGGTCAGCAGATCAAAATTGGACGTAGGAGCGCCGAGATAATTAGCTACAAATTCCTTAGGCAGAGGGCCGCCATGGTCTGTTTTCTTGACATAGATCGGATATCCGGTAAAAGGTGATGCATAAACGGTCCTGTCCTCGTCGATTGGAAAAAACGCAGCGCTCACAAATCCAACGGTTTTAACCTTAGAATGAAGTTCGACCACCTCCTGGCCGCTTAATTTGCCACGCGAGACAACCGATGTCTCGAAGAATGCAGCATTAGTAAATTTTCCAAAAGAAACGTTATAAGTTAAACGTTCACCGACGCGAAATGGCGACGATGACGACACAGTCGCCATGGTTGATAGCGCAGCACTGTCCTGGGCAATGCCTGGCCTGGCCCCGGCAAAAAACATGCCGAAACAAACTGCTAAAAGAAATGCCGGAAACACCACGCGGCGGCGATCTACTAATTTACAAATTCCTGATCTCATGCTTGCTCTGATTCACTTTCACCGAGTATCTGCTCGACCGCGGCCACCCGGTCTTCAGCTTTAACGATCGGCCGGCCGATGACGACATAGTCCGAACCGTTCTTAATTGCCTGCATAAACGTTGTAACACGCTTTTGATCGTCATTGGTTGCGGATTTTGGCCGAATACCCGGGGTAACTATCACAAAATCCCCGCCGGCCGCGACCGACTTCCTGATCCGCGTGGCTTCATGCGGCGAAGCTACAACTCCATCGAGACCGCTCATCCTGGCCAGACGGGCCAGATCCTCGACTTGTGATCCGACATCGGACCCGATACCTATCTCACGGAGTTCGGGTTCGCCGGAACTCGTCAAAATAGTGACGCCTATAATTAACGGCCGTGCCAGAACCTCCTTTTCACAAGCGAGCCGTACTTCACTGACAGCTTGCTTCATCATTGTGCTGCCGCCCATCGTATGAACATTCAGCATCCAAACCCCAAGCCTGGCTGCCTCGACGCATGCCATCGCGACAGTATTAGGAATGTCATGAAACTTCAGATCCAAAAACACTTTCAGCCCGGCACTTGTAAATTCTCGAACCAGATCGGGCCCGGCGGCGGTGAATAGCTGTGAGCCGATCTTAAAAGCCCCAACAGCGCCGGCCAATTCGGCAACGATCTCTCGAGCCTCATCGGCGCCCGGCACATCAAGTGCTGCGATTATCCGGTCTTTTGGTTTGGGCTGTGGATATTCTGTGGCGAAAGGCTTCGTCATTCCTAGTCAAGATCGAGGGGATTAATGAAAGGCTTATCCGAATCTGCTCCGGCGCGCTTAAACGCCTCATTAAACTTTTCTTCCAATAGACGTTCGCGGTCCTTCATTGAGGACATTTCCTGCGCGAAGATCTGCTCCCGATGTTCTTTTTGCTTGGTCAACTCTCCTTGTAGATCTTCAAATGAACCATGGACCTTTTTCTTAGCCTCGTGAGCGAGGATAGAACCGGTACTAGCATCGACCGTTAAGGTTGCTTCGCAGCAAGGACAGGTGAGGCTATACTTTTCCATAGACAGGTCAAATTATACAACAAATTCTGTTATTGAGGGCATTACTGCTGTTTTTTGGTAGTGTCCGGGGCTGACGGCTGCGCAGGTCCAACGCCGGCCAGTTCCAGCAGCTGTTTGGTCGTAGCTGTCTTAAGATTGGAGATGCGGTTAGAAGTCACCTCTACAACACGCCCATCCTTAAGATAGATCTTCAGTGATTTCGGACTATTCCCGCTCCACGACGCCTCGGCCCTATCGAGCTGCGGGTTGTTCTTAAATCTGCGAAACTCCTGGATCCGGCCATCGCTGCCCATCCTCGTCGCGATCTCTGAATTCTCGGGTGCCGCGGTAAAGCTGAGCGGCGGCGGCGGGCCTTCTGCCGGAACGTCCACCGGCCTTCGACGGTTTGCCATCCCGGCAAAACTGCCCGGCGATGCACTTACGGTCACATTTGATGAATTGGCCCCGGAACCTGTTTGATGAATCGCATCAGGCATTCCAACGGATGAATTCGAATTGACCCCGGCGGCATTTTGGCTGCCGCTCCCTGCGTTCCCCGCCGGACCAGAACAACCGAAAGATCCTGCGATCACCAGTAAAAACAACAGATATTTGCCCATCATACGCCAACCGTAACTTTTGACGCCAAATTTGCTTTTACAGTTTCCCATTCAGATTCAATGATACTGAAATAGACCGAATCGCGAAAACGCCCCGTCTCGGTGATCATGTGATTACGAAGAATTCCCTCTTCGAGTGCCCCAATGCGGGCGATCGCTTTTCGAGACTTTTCGTTGTTCGAATCTGTCTTAAGCTCGACCCGCACACATTTCCACACCTCAAAAGCGTGAGTTAACATCAGCAGCTTCGCCTCTGTATTTATGGCGGTCCTCTGCCATTCAGGGTTGAGCCAGGTCCAACCGATCTCGACTTTTCGGTTTGCCGTGTCAATATTTCCGAACCGGGTGGAACCCACGATCTTTCCGCTTGCACGTTCGATCGTCACAAAAGGCACTGACTTCCCAAGCATCTGATCGGCCAATGCGGCCCGAACATAGCGTTCCAGGTCGTTTTCGTCTTTAACGATATTAGCCGTCCATTCCCAGATCGACGGCTCCATGCCGATCTTGATGAGCGCCGGCAAATGATCGACCCTCAACGGTTCGAGCCGGACAATTTCACCTTCGAGCACTACGGGTTCTACTTTCATTTGGTTTTGACAGCAAAAGCGGGCAGATCATCTGACCTGCCCACCATCATCTATGGTTCGGTTTCAATTCTATAACTAAATGTCATAGTACATCGCGAATTCAAGCGGATGCGGCCGCAAACGCAGCGGCGTTATCTCATTCTCGCGTTTGTACCTGATCCATCGCTCAATAAGCGAGGTCGTAAAAACATCGCCCTTGAGCAGAAAGTCATGATCATTTTCCAATGCCGTCAGTGCCGCGTCAAGGCTGCCTGGCAGCGATGGCACATTCGCCAGTTCCTCAGGCGGCAGATCATAAATGTCCTTGTCGAGCGGCTCACCCGGATCGATCCGGTTCTGGACGCCGTCAAGGCCGGCCATCAGTAGAGCGGCAAAGGTCAGATACGGATTGCATGAAGGATCGGGCGGACGAAATTCGAGCCGTTTGGCTTTTGGCGACTGCGAAAACATCGGGATTCGCACCGCGGCCGAACGGTTACGGGCCGAATATGCCAGGTTGACCGGTGCCTCAAAGCCAGGAACAAGCCGCTTATAGCTGTTGGTCGTCGGAGCGGCAAAACCAACGATAGCCGGGGCGTGCTTGAGCAGGCCGCCGATATAAAACTTTGCCATTTCTGACAGCCCAGCGTACTGGTCACCGGCAAATAGCGGCTCGCCGTCTTTCCACAACGACTGGTGACAGTGCATACCCGAACCATTATCGCCATATATCGGCTTTGGCATAAAGGTCGCCGACTTACCGTGGGCATGGGCCGTGTTCTTGACGATGTACTTAAAAAGCATCAAGTTGTCAGCGGTATGCAGCAGATTTGAGTATTTGAAGTCGATCTCACATTGGCCCGCTGTCGCTACCTCATGATGATGGCATTCAACGATGATCCCGACCTCCGCCAGGATCGACGAGATCGTGTTGCGAATATCCACGAGCGTATCAAGCGGTGCGACCGGCACATATCCCTCTTTCGGGCGGATATGATAGCCATTGTTAGACATCGGCGACGAACCCTCGCGGCCTGAATTCCAATGGCCCTCCTCGGAATTTACATGATAGCCCGCTGAATTCTGGTTGTTATGAAACCTCGCCTCGTCAAAAATAAAAAACTCGGCCTCAGGGCCAACGTTGATCGTGTCGGCAATGCCCGTAAACCTCAGATAGCTCTCGGCACGTGTCGCCACCGAACGCGGATCGAGCCAATAGCCCTCTTTAGTGATCGGATCAACGGCATTTGCTATAAGACAGAGCGTTGTTTCTTCGGTAAAAGGGTCGATCCAGAACCGCGACGGATCGGGAACCAGCAGCATGTCAGATTCGTGAATAGCCGCCCAACCGCGCAGGCTGGATGCGTCAAATCCGAATCCGTCCTCAAAGCTGTCCGTGGACAATTGATCTATCGGAAACGTAAGGTGGTGCCACGCCCCGATGAGATCGGTAAAGCGCACAGAGACAAATCTCGCTTCCTGGTCGGCAGCGAAGGTCAAAACATTTTTGGCGTTCATTGTTGCTCCTGAATTAGAGTAAGGTTTTGTATTTGAAAGCAGCCATCGAGGGATTTCAAAAATGAGATTCTACAACACAAAAACCGAAGTTCAAAACGTCAACCGGAAAAAGTTTCTTTTCTCAAATAAAGCGTCATCTTTTACCATTAGTCGCTGTCAACCGATCAAAACGAACCATGGAAACGCGATAGTCATCCATTCCACGTCCCAGGCAAATTTGCTCAAGCTGTAAGGGAAAAAGACGTGGCTCCTCTTAATCCGCCGCGAAGCCGGCAAGAGCATTGCGGGTTCGATCTTTATTCTTTAAAGGTGTCGCAGCGCACCGACCTCGGTCTATTAAGAGTGTAAAAATGAAGTATAGGTTTGAGCGTTGAATACGAAATGAAAGGAAGAGACAGAACTTTTATATAGGATTAATAGGAGCTGGAAATAAAATGAAAAGTGAAATAAAAATAGCGGACTGGACAAAATTCTTTGATGCTTTAAGCAAACGGCGGTTCGAATGGCTGACAAAGGTCGAAGTTTTGAAAGCTGATATTGGCGACCAGGTACTGACCGAAGGTTTGCCCCTAAACGGGATCACGGTCGAAAAAAAGGGAGATAACATAACGATCGATCTATCGGTTGGCGAAAATACCGATTCGTTCTTCACGCACCTGATAAAGGATCCGTCGAATGTCGAATTTGTCGCAGCAGCCGGTAGTCATGGCGATGTCATCAACATCGAGGAACAAGACGGAACAAAAACGTTGATCCAATTTATTGAGCCGATGGGTATCATCGTCGGATACACCGAGGTCGAGAGTATATCGGTCGCGGCTTGAAAACCCTCGAAAAGGAGATTATATGAAAGGATTTAAATCGAATATCGAAAAAGACGCCGTCGACAATACAGATTTTCGCCGCGTCCTATATACGTCAGAATACAGCCAGCTTGTACTTATGAGCCTTCGTCCGCTTGAAGAGATCGGTCTCGAAATACATCGCGGCAACGATCAGTTCTTTCGTGTCGAGAAGGGCCACGGAAAATGCGTTATTGACGGCTACGAGCGTGAACTCAACGAGGGCGATGCCGTCGTGGTTCCGACCGGTGCTAAACACAACATTATTAACCTGTCAGATACGGCCGATCTGAAGCTTTATACCATCTATTCGCCGCCGCACCACGAAGACGGAATTGTCAGAGCAACCAAGCATGATGCCGAAACGATCACCGAAGAGTATAAAGGCGTCACAACCGAGGAATTATCCGTCGGCACTGCCAGCGGTTCTGGTTAATTGCATGAAGGCAGTTTGGGGCCTTACACTTTTACCGGTTGAAAACTTGGTATTGAGCGAGATCAACAAAAGTCGTGCCTTCGCGATTCTCTAGCAGAAGCAAGCACTAAGGCTTTTCGGGCATTTCGTTCCAGTCGATGGGGGAGCAGAGATGTTCCCCTATTATCTTTTGCGAGCCGCATGGTGCTGTGCAAACCGAACCCGATCACGCGAGGAGACGAGTTGGTTCGATCGTCAAAATATTCATACCGCTTTCAACATCTATGCCGGGTGCAAGGTACAAATGCGCTTGACTTTTAACACAGTTGCTTCATAGATGACCCCGTTTGCTCCTTCTCTTAGAAAATATACTTAGCTCCTAGCTGTATTTGCCGGCCAGGCCCGGCAGACGAGATTATGCCGGCACTTGGCTGATCAATACGGGCATCGGGCTGGCCGAAATTTGCATGGTTCGGAACATTGAAAATTTCAGCCCTGATCTGCAAACGCTGATCTTCCCATGGCATTGGGAATTGTTTGAATATAGCTGCGTCAATATTTACCGCTCCCGGCCCGATCAATATATCCCTGCCAGAATTCCCAAATCTAAACGCGTTTGCCGGTACCACCGCAAAAGCGGTGCGGTCGAACCAACGATCGATCGACGGATTTGTGAGCGTTCCGGGGGCAAGACGGTCCGGACGGGTCGCAAAGCCTGCCTGAGCGTTCGCACTTGCCACGACTGGCGTGAAGGGCCGGCCATCCATTAGCTGAATGATCCCGCTCAGCTGCCAGCCGCCCAGAAATGTATCGATAAAGTGGTTAGCCCCGCCGCCATAGGAGCGCCCGCGGCCAAAGGGCAGTTCGTAAATAAAGTCGCTGTTCCAGACCCGGCGCCGGTCAAAATCGGAGAGTCCGCGTTCCGAACGCAGGTCGTTAGGGTTCTGTGGCAGACGGGCCGGTGAGCCAAAGCTTGCATTGTCGATCGACTTGGACCACGTAAACGCGGAACGAAACGCGAGGCCCGTCCTAAACCGCCTCTGGACCGACAGCTGCAAAGCGTTGTAGCTCGAATTAGCCCCCAACTCCTGGACCAGAACGCGGCCCAGGCCGGTAAAAGGAACGATGTTGCCCTGCGGAGAGCGTAGAGTTTGATTGACGTTGACCGTTGAAGACAAGTGTGTTCCCTTGCTGCCGACATAGCTCGCCTCGACCGATAGTCCCGGCAAGACCTCGTGCCCGAGGGTCACGTTCCATGTTTGCACATACGGGGTCGGATTTTCATAGGACCAGCCGTTCGGGCTCAGGGCCCCGGGTGTCAGGCCGGGCCGGTCGGGAAAGGGGTTCGCGAGGCTCGGGTTGCCGACGGCTGTTGCCTGAAATAGTTCGAGCCGCGTAAATGGGAACGCACTGGCACCCATAAGTTGGTATTGCGTAAATTGCAGATCAAAGCTATTAAATATCCCGTACCCAGCGCGCACGACAGTCTTGTTATCTGCAAACGGACGATAGGCGAAACCGATCCGCGGTGCAAAGTTCGAATGTCTCGTTCGGACCAGCGCCCGCGGATATCCGTCCGTTCCGGCGGTTATCTGCCGACCTGCTTCGAGGATAAAGTTCGCCCACCGGTCGTCGCGTTCGACAGGGGGTGTGTTCAGATCGTATCTAAGGCCGAGATCGAGCGTCAGCCGTTGGCCGATCTGCCAGTTGTCCTGCACGAACAGCCCCGAATACGTGCTGGACAGCCGGCTCGTGTTTGTTCCAACCTGTCGCTGGGTCTGGACCGGCAGACCCAGCAGAAGATCAGCAAACGGATTCAATGAAAATGCGCCGTTGAACGCCAGCTGGCCGCCCGCATACGCTGCAAAAAGACTGGTAAAGCGAGAAAGCTGTAATTCGCCGCCAAACTTTAGCAGATGGCGCCCGGTCGTCAGGCTGAATGTGTCGGTCAGCGAAAATTCGTTGTCGTGCCAATGATCCGGCAAGAAAGTCGCATCGCCAAGGTCGGAATATCCCACGACCAGAAGGTCAGCCAATCCATATCCCGGGGCGACGCCCGTTATGCCGACGTCTGCCGATGTGCTAAGACCGCTGTTTACCGAATCTTCACGAAAACGATCACGGCCGTACCCTACACGCGCCTCATTCACCATCGATGAAGAAAAGATATGCGTATATGCACCCGACCAAAGGTGATGCCGGATATTCCGCAATGAGCCATACCCGGGCAGGGCGGTTGCGCGAAAAGGGTTCTCGCCGCTGCTGCCGTTCGAAAGATATTCGCCCGTCAGATAGTTGCTGTCATCAAATTTATGGTCGATCTTGACTATAAAATTGTCCTGATCCTCGACCACATCGGCGGCAGTCGTATAGTTAAGCACACCCGGACGGTTCGGCAGGGGATAAAAAGCGAGCAGCGACTGTGCGATCGGGCTGATCAGTGACGGCGTGATCGTATTATCGGCAAACGGCTGTCCGGTGTATGGGTTGCGTATTGCGGATGTGAAAACTCCGTTTCGCTGCCCCTCGGTCGGAACGCGGGTTAGGACGGTCTGCCCCTGCCGGTTTCTGAGCCCCTCGTAACTGAAAAGGAAAAATGTCCTATCCCCGTCAACCGGGCCCGACAAAACACCGCCGAACTGGTTGCGGGCCAGATCAAGTTTCTTTGAATCAAAAAAGCTGCGGGCGTCAAAGCGATCGTCCCGGTTAAATTCGAATACAGTGCCGTGAAATCCGGTTCCGCCCCGCCGCAATGCAACTGAAATAGTGGCGGAACCGAGCCGGCCATACTCGGCCGAATAGCTGTTCGTACTGATCTTAAATTCCTGAATGGCATCAATAGACGGGGTAATAACGGGTTCGTTACCGCGGCGGTTAACGTTTGAAACTCCGTCAACCAGATAATTGACCTCGTCCGGGCGTGAGCCGTTGATGTTGTAAGGATTGGCGCCTGCCGCTGCCGGAACAACACCCGGGGTCAGCGGGGCCAGCGAAAGATAGCTGCGGCCGTTAAGCGGTATGTCGACTATCTCGCGGTCTGTGATAACTGTACCTAGCGACGGTGTCTCGGTGTTCAGCGAGGTGGTTCGGCTCTCAACGGTCACGGACGCGGCAACATCGCCAACCTCCAGACGTATGTCGACCCGGGCACGCTGATCGATCTCGAGAAGCGTATCTTCGACGATCGATCGCTTAAAACCGTCTCGCTCGGCCGTTACGCTATAGTGCCCCGGACTAAGCGGCGAGATGACAAAATCACCGTTTGCGTCTGAAACTGAATTAAATGCCTGGCCTGTGGTTGCCGAGGCCGCCGTCACCCTGACCCCGGCGATCGCCAGTCCCGCGGGGTCAGTGATATGGCCCAGCAATTCGCCTTTATAGCCCTGCCCGAACCCAGATATGGACAGCAGTAAAAGCGCCATCAAAAGCAGATATCCAGATCCCCGCCGCGATAATGAGAGGTCCATGATCTTAAGCTCTGACATCTGTAAACCCTTAAAGGCCGGGAAACGAGCCATTAAAAATGGCATAGCGATAGTAAGTAATTATTCAGTCCCGAGGATGATAAAATATATTTGAGATCGGTAATGTATGATGCAATACAATAATGATCCGGAGCATGTGGTGATTTAGTAGGTTAGACATTTCTTGCGACCGATACCTAGCCAGAATATGACCGTCGTTCGGCTGCCGATAATTTATCGATACGTTATTGCTGTTCTGATCACAGCGGCATCGATCGGTTTTACGCTGCTTATTCGGCTGATTTTCTCACTAAATCCGACGCCCGTTTTGCTCCTCGCCCTGGTCGCCGCTGCATGGTACGGTGGTCGGGTCCCCGGTTTGCTTTCGGCACTGCTGTTAGACCTCTCGATCGACTTTTTCTTTGACGACACGCCCTACGCCTTTTCAAACCCGTCCGGCCACGTTGCTCGGCTGCTGGTGTTGGTGGTTATCTCGCTGCTCGCAACATCCCGGCGCCGGGCGCAGGACAGGCTGGTAAACCGCGAACGCCAGCAGGCGGCCGTTGCGCGATTGGGACAGGTGGCCCTCTCAAAAACACCCTGGGCCGAACTGTTGCCCATGGCTGCCGATCTCGTGCGGACAACACTCGATGTCGATCACACGGCCGTGTGTGAGATCATGCACGACGAAAAAAAGCTGTGTTACGTTTCGGCGGCGGGTTTCGACGATGATGTCGTCGGTTACAAATTTGACTATAACGCCGACCACTCTCTGGCCGGGTATGTTCTTAAAACGGGCGGTCCCGTCACTATCAGCGACCTAAAAAAGGAGGCCACTTTTGTCGGCTCACCGGTCCTTTCTCCTTACTCTATACGCAGTATGATCGGCGTCAATATAATTCAGCGGGATGGGCCTTTTGGCGTGATAGGGGCATTTCAGAAATCACCGCGGGATTTTTCAAAGGACGACACCAATTTTCTGCAAGCCATAGCCAACATACTCGGCGAGGCCCGCGAGAGGCTGCGGTCGGAGGAAGCTATCAGCGAGCAGCGTAACTGGTTAAAAACCACGCTGTGGAGCATAGGCGACGGCGTGATCGCAACCGACCGGGCCGGGATGATCATGTTTATGAATCCCATCGCCGAACATCTGACCGAATGGACAGAGTCCGAGGCAGTAGGCCGCGAGCTTTCAGAGGTTTTTGATATCTACAGCGAAGATACCGGTGAACCGATCGTAAACCCCGTCGAAACGGTCACCAGGACCGGCTCGATCGTCGGTCTCGCAAATCACACTCTGCTAAAGACAAAGAGCGGCCGCGAGATACCGATCGCGGACAGTGCCGCACCCATAATAGAGGGAGAAGATGTCAAAGGCATAGTTCTCGTATTCTCAGACATGTCGGAACGCCGTTTGGCCGAATTGAACCGGCGCGAGAGCGAAACGATGAAACGCCTGGTCGAGGCACAGGAATCAGAACGGCACCGTATAGCCAGGGACCTGCACGATCACCTGGGCCAACAGATGACCGCACTGCGGTTACGGGTAGAGTCGTTAATGAACGAGTGCACACAATTTCCTTCGCTCGGAAATTCGTTAAATGACGTTCAGAAAGCGGCGGTTAAGATCGACCGCGATATCGGATTTTTGTCGTGGGAGCTGCGACCGACCGAACTCGACCATCTCGGCCTCGAGAATGCCCTCGGTAGCTATGTCCGCGAATGGTCGAACCAGTTTGGGATCGATGCCGAGTTTCATGCCGATCTGCCGTCGAGGGAGGATAGGAACGTAAGGCTGCCGCGGGTCGTCGAGACAAATCTGTATCGCATCGTTCAGGAGGCACTGAACAATATTTTAAAGCACGCAGAGGCCGAACACGTGAGTGTCCTGCTGCACCAGCGTAAAAACTCGATCGCACTCGTGATCGAGGATGACGGCCGCGGTTTTGATGCAGACGCAGGTACAAACAATAACGGTTCATCGGTAAAAGGCGGTTTTGGGCTGACCGGCATGAATGAAAGAGCATCTCTAATGAAAGGTGAACTCGAGATCGAAAGCAGCAGGGACGGCACCACCGTTCTCGTCTCGATCCCGCTGCCGAATGTCGAGTAGCGGCAGCAGTCCGGCAAAAGCAATCACTTACCCAGGCCTGCCAGAATATTTATTCCTTTATCGGATAACTCTCACGATTCGCCGGCTCGTCGGCTCGATAGTTCGCACGGATCACACCAGACTCGTCACTGTACAACGAAAGACTTTCACTTTGAGGGACAGGAAGCGGGTCTTTTTCTCGAACAGACAATTTATACTGATCCTCGCCTGCCTGGCACTCAAATAGGAATGGGGAGTTTCTCCCGGGTTGAAACGAGATCAGTCGCTTTTCATATAACTCATCTAATGTCGCGAAACGACCAGTCTGTTTTTTAATCTCAATTTGAGCATCTCGGATCGATTTTGTTTCTGCTAAGGCCTCTTCTGCCGAAAAACGAGAGTGGGGACCGCAAGACAAAAGAAAAAACGCTGCGAGTGTGAATATGAATATTCTGATCATTAGAAACCTTGAGGATCTTAACTGCTGTTAACATCATAAAAACCGGCCATTAAAACACAGCCAGATAATGGCAAAAACAAGAGCCAGTATTAACGAAAACCGAAAGCCCCATAAGCTCATTTTTGCATCTGTACTATAGGCTGCCCACTCGGGCGACAGGAACATCCACCGGTAAAAACATCGTGTCCGCGCCCGAAAGCTGCTGAACTTCGGAAATTCGGAAATTGAGAGGATCATCCAATAATACCCAAACGGCCGGCCGTCCTTTTCCCAACCCTGCCTATATTCCTTATATTCGATCATGAGCAGTCGTTCAAAAAAGTAGCCCGCTGAAAACACGCTGGCAATTAAACCTAAGATCCAAAATAATGAAACGCCCCTCAAAGTCCCTGTAAAGGACAAATGTATTAGCGTCGGGTGAAACCCGGCGAACACGGTATTTTCATATGTGCCGTCCCTGAAAGCGACGAATGAGAGCACTCTGATCCCAAACATTCCGTTCGTCCTCAATATCGACTTGGAAAACCATTAACGATGCGCATTTGGCTGCTAAATAGAGTTTGTGTCATGTTATCATTCGTCCCATACGGGGACGCATTTTTGGCCTGGATCGTGATCGTCGGGATGCTCCCGAAGCTATTGCATCTGTCCCCTGCAGGGACTAATTATAGCTGAGTTACGGAAATCTAAGCCGGATTTGCGTCAATTACAAACCGAAATGCGCTATAGATGTTGATCGCTCGGTTTCATCTGCGTGACCGCCAACTTGAGATCCCTGATTCGCAATGATGCCGCCGAAGCCGATCTCCGGGGCGCGAAAAACGGTTGAGGTGTTTAACACTTTACCGGTACGGTGATCGGACGGTTGGCAAAATGGGAATCGCGATGTTTACTGCGTCCCGCCGATCAAGGTACGATTTTGATACCGGTAGAGCGGTTTTATTGTCGGTAGAGCGGTTGTATTTCTTATATAGAGACTTCTTGTTGAGAAAGGCCGCTATATTTCTATTAAAATCAATTTATTTTATTTGAAGAGGCTGGAACAAAAATATAGAGACTTTCTTCTCTTATAAGTCGTTCTACCGGAAATTAAGAGGTTCTATTATTGGTATATCCGTTCTACCGGCGGCATATCTGCGTCATGTTTAACATTCACGTCAGAAACGCCCTGCATGAGCGGGCGGCAAAAACGCAGCCTGTCCACCAACTACTGATATTATCGTTGTGTCCGATATTATGAACCAAGGCATTTGGCGCGTCGTATCTACTTAGTATGGCAGAAACAATGTATTGTCCCCGCTGCGGACGACAGTTTAGTGGAAAGACGAGCTATTGCCGCACCTGCGGGCTTTCGCTCGACGGTGTAAATGAGATCGTGACCGGCGAGGCAGCAACGGCCCCTGAGAGGACTTCGCGGCCAAACAACATCGCTATCAGGCTTGGAATGAGCCTGTTTATCCTCGGCACGGTACTCGGCCTGGCAAATGCGGTGTTGCGTGATCTCGACCTTTACCCCGAGATCTATGGAAAAGCTATTTTCCTGAGCTTTGTTATGGCCGGACTGTTAAGCATTGGCGTCTCGTTCCTGTTTCCGTCGACAAAATACAAAAAGCGGCAACGGCCTGAGGATCATTTCGAAGATGCATCGACTGGCGGCCTCATTACCGCCCCGATCGCCGATCAGCTTACCTCGGGGGAGCCTGATGGTCTCAATATAGTTTTTCCAAAAGAAACCCGGGAAGCCGTAATGGCCGAACATTCAAGTGTAACTGAACACACAACCCGTCAGCTCAAATAGTTAAGGCACCGCATCGCATAGGAGCCGCGATCTCAAATGGTGTATTAAACAATGCAGCCTACCAGATCGTATTCGTGGGCTTCGGTGATCTTTACGTCATATACCGCTCCGATCTGAGGTTCGAGATCCTCGGGCATGTCGTTGATAAGGATGTAACCGTCGATCTCCTGCGTCTGGCCCTCGAGTCGGCCCTGGAAGAGGAGGTCCGATTCCTGCGAGAGGCCCTCGAACAGGACTTTGTAGGTATTGCCGATCTTTGCGGCGTTGTTTCGCTTGCTGATCTTTGCCTGTTCTTTCATCAGCCGGTTACGGCGTTGTTTGGCGATCTTCGGGATCGACCTTGTCGGGCAGATCATAGGCCGGAGTTCCCTCTTCGTCGGAATAGGTAAAAACACCGAGGTTATCGAACCGGCAATTTCGCACGAACTTGATCAGTTCCTCAAAATCCTCGTCCGTTTCACCGGGAAAGCCAGTGATAAAGGTTGTTCTTATCGCTATGCCCGGCACCCGTTCACGGACGCGCCGGATAAGTTTTTCAAGTGATTCGCGCGTTCCCCCGCGTTTCATCAACTTAAGAACATTTCGCGAGGCGTGCTGCAGCGGCATATCGAGATATTTGACCGCCTTTGGCGTTTCAGCGATGGCCGCGAGGAAAGCGTCCGAGATATGCGTCGGATAAGCGTACATTACGCGGACCCACTCGATGTCGTCGATCTCGCCAAGGGCCCGGATCAAAGCGGCGAGGGCATCAACCTCACCGAGGTCCTCGCCATAGCGGGACGAATCCTGTGCAATGAGTACGAGTTCCTTAACGCCCTGCTTTGCCAGATTGCGGGCCTCCTCAACGATCGAACCAAAACGCCGGGACCTGAACGAACCCACGCATTGCCGGGATCGAACAAAATGCACACGGCCGGTCGCAGCCTTCGGCGATCTTGATAAATGCCGTATGCGATTCCGTCGCTCTCAGGCGGGGAGTGTATTCGTCGTAAAGGTATGTGGCCGATTTATTGCCGATCGGCGTGATCGCAAGCTGCTTTGCGTCAAACTCCTCGTCCGCCGCCTTGAGGATCTCGCTGACCTGCGATGTGCCGATAAACGCGTCGACCTCAGGCAGCTCTTTCATCAGGTCATCGCGATACCGCTCGACCAGGCAGCCGGCAACGATCACGCGTGTCGGCTTCCCTTCTGATTTCCAGCGGGTGGCCTCCAGAATGGCGTCGACGGATTCCTGCTTGGCTGACTCAATAAAGCCGCACGTGTTGACGACTACTGTATCAGCCTCGTCTGCATTGTTTGTTATCTCATAACCAGCCTCGGCCAACTGCCCCATCATAACCTCGCTGTCAACGAGGTTCTTCGGGCATCCGAGACTGACAAATCCAACTTTCTTCATAAAAACGACTGGCGGACAAACAATTAGGATACCATAAACGGGCCTTATGATTCCTGCGACTTGCAGCCACGATGCCGATTGATTAAACTCTCGACATCCATCGGAACCCAACTGAATCAATTTGACCTATAAGGAAATAAGAAAATGAAGAATAATATCACTGTACTTTTCGCGATCGGAGTTCTTATATTCGCTGGCCTCGCCTGCAACGGCAGTTTTACGACTGCTAATATCAGCGAATTGAAATTTGGCAGAAACGACACAGCTGACCCCGCAGTCACAACTTTCAATACTGGCGAAGATATATATGCCCTTGCAGTCGTTTCCAATGCAAAGGGTAAATTTAAGTTGAATTGGCGGATGACATATGACAACGTCAAGGGACGCGATAAGGGAGAAGAGATCGGCACCAAGAGCATAGACTTCGAAGATTCTAAGCAGCTTTGGCAGCAGTTTTCATCACCCCTTCCGGGCGAATACGGCGTTGAGGCGACCCTCACTGACGAGGCCGGCAAAAAGATCGATTCTAAAAAGGCCACAGTGACGATCAAAGCATCGTCATCGTCACCGTCCGACGATTCGAATGACAAGAAAAAGGATGAAAAGAATCCGGACGAAGATGACAGTTAGTTAACGCTTTAGCAAATTGAAGCCGCAGTCTGAGACAGATCATTTCGTTTACCATCGAGGTTTTTGAGTAATGATCATCGCAAGTCTGCGGTTTCTCTTTTTAAATCAGACCCTCGATATTGGCGAAACTAAAGCAAAATCGGTAGACTTTTTGCTGTGCTCATTGTGAAAAAACAAATAACGGCGATCATTCTCTCTGGCATTCTTATCTTTTTGGTGGGCTGCAGCAGCCCCCCCCAGCATCCCGCGATCAGCAAGATCGCCCTGGGCAAAAATCTAACCGCCGAACCCGAAGTTACGTCATTCGATATCAGGGACGTTGTCTACGCCGTCGCATCCGTTTCAAATGCCAATGGTAAACATTCGATAAAATTTACGGTTACCGAGGAAAATGTCGAAGGCCGGCCAAAGGGAAATGCAGTTCAGAACAAGCGGATCGATTTCGAGGGAGATAAGCCACTCTCACTTCAATTCCTGGTGGCCTACCCGGGCGAATACAAGGTCGAAGCGACTCTGTTTAATGCGGCTGATGAACCGATAGACAGTAAGAATGTGATGCTGACTGTTACGGGTGAGCCGCTACCCATGGAAGTTGAAAATGAAGGTGGCGTCGAAGACGGCAAAGATCGTGACAAAGAAAAAGACCGCAAAGATAAAAAAGACAGTGATCGCGACAAAGACAGGGACAAAGACCGCAAATAGGCTGACAATTGCTTCGCATCTCAGACTGTCCGCCGAAGGGAGCTTTTAGCCGCCGCTGTCATCCAGTTTTTGCAGCAGCTTTTCTATATCGTCCCGTTCCTTCTCCGACAGGCTTTTCTCACCAAACCGCACCCTATTATATCTTTCTGTTATGTCGACCGCCTCCGGTATATTTGTTGAATAGGCAAATTCGAGTGGCGTTTGGAAGGGGTCACGCGTCAATCCCCTCGATGCCAACAACCGCTGCATCCTGTCATAGAAATCAATGATAGGTGCCTTCCCTGTTGCCGAAACGCGGCCCCAGAGCCGGCTCCACAACTCCAGCCTGTATAATTTTCGGAATAGCCATATCAGCAACAAGATCCCTAAAACCGCTGCCGCCACGTAGCCGATACCGTAACCAATAGCCGCGGCGCTTGTTTGAAACCCTTTATCACCGCGTACATCTGCCCACCACTCATTAAATATCTGTTTCGCATGGGCAGCGAATGATGAGATGTTGTCCTGATACTCCGAAAATCCGTTTCTTACCGAACGAGCCAACGACTTTTGTTCATTATCATCGTAGGCCACGAAATATTGGATCCAGAATGTTTCGAGGGCTTCGAGATATTTATGGACCGCACCTGATATACCTGTGGGAACCATAGCCGTCTGATCGGAATAAGGTGTTGGGTCAAATCTGATCCATGTATCTTCACGCGGGAAATAAACCTCCACCCATGCATGAGCATTTCGCTGGCGAACAATGGTCACATCCGCTGCATCATTATATTCGCCACCGTGAAAGCCGTTGACGATACGCGTTGCTATCCCCTGCGTTCTGAGCATCACCGCCATCGCTGTCGCAAAATATTCGCAATGGCCTTCGCGGACATTGAAAAGGAAATCTGCGAGTGGTTCCGTCCCGCTCGCTTTTGGCTCAAGAGTGTAGCCGAAGTTCGTTTGAAGATAAGACTCGATAGCGGCGGCCTTGTCATATCGATTTTTCGCGGTATTTGTGATCTCAGCGGCAAGTTCCGCAATGCGAGGATCAAGTTCCGCAGGAAGGGCCCGATAATTTCGGATCTCGATCGGATATGGTTGATCATCCGATCGCAGTTTAGCTATTGGCGGACGGCTGCGGTCCGACAGAACCTTATAGCTGACCCGTTCAAAGCTTCTCTGATAGCTCAGTGCATCGTAAGTGTCTTTATATAGAACAGGAAAATTACCCTGAACAGCTACGACCCGCGGCACAGCAAACAATACCGGTGTGTCGAGCGGTTCCAGATAGATCGTCTGTACCAGCAGATTTTCGCGGCTAGCGGCATAACCGACCTGTACGAGTTCGCGGTCGCCTTTATCGAAAGGAGCAGATCCTGTTCTGGATTTGCTCCACGATTGATTATCAAATGTGTCCAGGGCTATGCCGCGAAAGTATTGTCCCTCGTTTGAGTCACCGGGCCCGTCTGATTTTATCCGCATTACGACCTCGTCACTTTGCTGGATTCGACCGATACGTCCAAGTTTAACGGTATCCGAAAACCCTGACCATGTGGACAACCCGCCCTGATTGCCGCCAAATCCTGCACCGCCGACTCGCGGAAGCATAAAAAATAGCGGTGCCGCTAAAGCCACGGTAAATATGATCAAGGCGACTGCTATAGTTGGAACCCGTTTAACGGGAAAGCCTGTTGGCATTATATTTTCCCCGGTCACGTTGGCCGCCGATTCACCGGCGATCTTACGCTCGATAGCCCGCGAAGTTTTTCTTATTTCAAAAGCGATGACCGCACAAACTGTCAAAAGTAGATACACAAGGAAGGACGCAAGATACAACGCGCTGATACTCAAACCCGCCGCAAGCAGCACCTCAAAAAACGACATCAGATAGAGGAATATCCAATCCCGGTCACTCTTTTTTTGAAGCAGCTTTACCGCGGTCAGGCTTAAGATCATCCGGGCGAGAATTCCCGCGATGACCGTTTCACCACCGGATAACCCCAGGACCTGGTATCGCCATGCGAAATAGTATGCCGGCAAAGCGAGCACGATCAAACCGGTGCCTAATTTCTCGGAAATCTGCCATCGGGAGCCTTCGAGAAACCAACCCGCAAACAAAACACAAATAAATAGACCGGTGGCGACGAACCCAAAGGTCCCTGAGATCCAAAGCGAAAAAAAGCCGCAGAATACAGATGTATACGAAACCAGTCGAAAAAATTTCTCGAAGTTCATTGCCATTCGAACGCCCTTGTAATTATATCGCTTTCGATAGAGAAGGTTGCAATATTTTGAAACTGAATGCCTGGCGGTTCTCAGTGCGGTCGCTTATTTCAATAGCTTAGACTTTGCATATCAATTTCGGTATTATTTTGAGGTGATTAACCCCGATAGTCCTAAAAAGGAATTCATTTCGATCGTAATGCCGGTGTACCGTGAGGCGGCCCATATAGGCGACGTATTGAAAGATGTGGAAACTGCCCTTAATGAAGCAAATGTTTCATTCGAATTCGTTTTGATCGACGATGGTTCTCCCGATGACACATGGAACGCCCTGCAGGCCGAGTCTAGATCGTTTCCGATGATGCGTGCAGCTCGCCTTAGCAGAAATTTCGGCAAGGAGCTGGCACTTTGTGCCGGTCTTGAGATGGCACTTGGTGAAGCGGTCATAGTAATGGATGCAGACGGGCAACATCCTCCGTCACTGCTGCCGCAAATGATCCAAACCTGGCGTGAGACTGGTGTCGATATTGTCGAGGCAACAAAGGTCGACCGAGGTGAGGAAACCTTTTTTAGCAAAACGGCGGCCGGTTTGTTTTATTGGCTGTGGAATAAGCTGTCTGGGTTTGAGATGCGTGGGGCGTCTGACTATAAGTTACTAAATCGGCGGGCCGTTGATGCTTACCTGCAAATGGACGAGCGAAATGTTTTCTTCCGGGGAATGACCGCCTGGATCGGGTTTGATAGGGCAAGCATTCCATTTGAGGTCGCCTTGCGGGCCGGCGGAAATTCGAGCTGGTCTGTTTTGAACCGCGTTAGGCTGGCCTTAAATGGTATTTCCGGATTCTCGTCGCTGCCGCTTCAATTGGTAACGTTCACGGGCGTTTTCTTTTTGTTCTTTTCGCTTATTTTCGCCATTCAGACGCTTTACGTTTACCTCAGCGGACACGCTGTCACCGGTTTTGCGACCGTGATCCTCCTGCTTTTGATCATCGGAAGCCTATTGATGATCAGCCTCGGTATTATTGGGATCTACCTGGCTCGCATTTATGAAGAGATAAAACATCGCCCCCGGTATGTGATCGCACAGTCAATCGAGACGACGGCGGTTAGCCCGGTAAAGACCGCCTCATCTCTAGAGAACCCGGCGTCGTGAACCGGACTCTATCTCAGTGTCACACGTGCATACCGCCTTTAGATTTGAGCTCTCAGATTCGCCGATCACTTCTTTTTCTTAGCTTTATCGAAGCTGAAAAGAAATAACTTTGATGCTCTAATATCCGATACGACCAACGATCTTTTTTCAGCGGTTTCCAATATGGCCACGCCCGAAGGATTGTCTAATTTGTTTTCGCCGTCGGCAACAATTTCTTCTATCGGATTGCCTTCGAGATCAAAAACAAGTACTCCGCTTTCAGGGCCATTTGTCACATAGAGGTGCTTTGTCTGCTCGTCAAACACCACCCCGGGGTAATTCTCGGGACGATCATTCCACGCGGCAATGGGCCATTGCCGGACAAAATTACCATCGAGATCAAAGACCTGAATTCGACTATTTCCGGCATCGGTCACGAAAACATTTTTATTGCCCACCGCTATTCCGACCGATGAATTGAATTCGCCTTCGCCCGTTCCGGATTTACCCCAAGATGTAAATTCCTCTTTCTTAATATCAAACCTCACAATTCGGGTTCGCCCTTGATCAACGATATAGAGTTGATCATCGGGGCCGATAGCGATGCCGCGAGGCCCATAGAAACCGAAGTCGGGCCCTCCTGTCCATTCCTTTTGGAGTTTACCGTCAGGCCCAAATTTTATCAGCTTGTGGTTTGCGGCATCAGTGACAAAAATATTGCCGATCGCATCGACCGCAATACCGTCCGGAGCCCCTGTCTGCCCCTCGACTCCTCCTGCAACGTCAAATGAGGCGACGAATTCTCCGTCGGAGTTAAATTGCTGAATCCGGCCATTGCCAGAATCGGCGACATAAAAATTACCATTTTTACCAATAGCAACGTCGCGCGGTCTCGAAAATTGTCCCGGTTCAGAGCCCTCAGAACCTATCACATCCGGGATCGTGCCGCTGCTGTCCTCCGGAAGGTTCGAACCCGAAGGAGTTTCCGGAACCGGTTCCGATCCGCGGGTCTTGTACACGAAAAATACGTAGTCTCGAAAGATCACATCGCAGTTTGAACATTCATTGTCGGAACTCAAAACAATAGAATCAGGCGGTGGTGTTTCGCCTTCGGACAAATGAACAAAATTGTTCAGATCCAAGCCTCGAACCGTCGCGTACCAATACACATGGATATAGACCGGTCCACGAGCTCCGTCCTGCAAATATATGGGACGCTTAGGTTGCTCCAAAGCACGGTCAAGGACAATAGGTAAGGTTCCGTCAAAAATGTGTTGTCGCTCGCTTAATACCCCTATTGTTCGAAATTGATATTGATAAAATACTGTTTGTGCAAGTGTCATAACCAGCAAAACGGCCAAACATAAGTATCGCAACTGCCTGCCAGCAGCTAAATTGTACATCCTTGCAGGAATCAACTTGCTAATAAAGTTCTGCTGATCAGCCGCCTGACCGCTCGAACTGAAGCGTCCGGTAACGTCCCCCAGCAACCATTCCAAAGCAGGCACCGTTAGTATGAGAAGGAAGATAGGACAACCGAGTAGCCGAGGCTGGTGAAACGCATCATTTGTGATCGCACCTGGAATTACAGATGCAAAGAGACCGAATACAATGTACAGCCACCATCTGTCACGTCTTCGCTGCAACACGACAATGATCAGCCCAACGACCATCAAACAAAATGTGGCAAACAAGATAGCTCCACCAGACCCGGGCACGTGATGGCGTGCATTAGGATCGCCATAAAGTAGTAATGATGTCGGATCAATACACTCAAAAAATCTAGTAGCGAACATCCACGCTAACTTCGTTACGGGTATTTCAGGCCGTATATAGGAAACCTGATAAAAGCGACTGGTCAAAACCCCGGGATTTTGAAAATTATAGACAAAAATCGGAATGAGACTGACAGCGTAGAGCAGCCAGGTTTTCAAAACGCCTGCGAACCTTGACCGATCAGTTACAAAAATAATGAGGCCTCCGGCAAGAATGACACTTAGCCCTCGCCCACTCGTGTAGCAATAGGTGATCAGGCAAAGTCCGCCGGTTATCATGCCGGCATCCAACCATCCCCATAGGGCTTTATGCGTCGCTCGACGGACCGCCAACAGGAATACCACAATTGCGAAAGGCATGAAGTGATGTTCAAGCAGCAATCCTCTAAGATCAAATAACCACGGTGTGACGATGGCGGTTAGTCCGACGACGACGCCAATAATAGTGCTTTTTGACAGTTGCCTTGCCAATACACCAAGTAAAATACATCCGGCGAATACCCAAAATGCGCTGAAAATTCGCGCTGCCAGAATGGTCGGCGGAACAAAAAGGTAGACGATAGCGAGGAGATATACCTGGGTTGGACTTACATATTGAACATATCCGCCGGTAAAAAACTGAAAGTAGAGCGGAAAGGAACTCCCGAATTCGCCGGCCCCGGTGCGTGAAACCAAAAATGCGTTGTACGCTAACCCGGATTCATCAACGTAAAAGGCCGGTGGATTAACAGAGAGGCCAACAATGTAGAGTAAAAAAAGAATGACTACGGCAATGATCCACACGATCATCTGCTTGCGGTTTTTTATTTGCATTAATCGGCGATCTCAGAAGTCACGGATAAAGAATAGTAAGCTGACGTAGAATACCATCCGCTTAGTCATTCTTTCAAACGGTTGTCTAGCCGAGTGTTTATTGTTTTATACCAGAGGTTTGTTTGGTTCTGATTCGCCCGCCCGTGATCATTCCAACCCGCAGCGAAAGCAACTGCCAGGCACCATAGACGATCTCGTGCCATCCCATCTTACTTTTTCCAGACGTTCTTTCGACAAAGCAGATCGGGAATTCTATTACCGGCATGGTGCCGGCAGACGCTATTTTGAGGGCCTCTACCTGAAAGGAATAACCAGGCGAGCTCGGTTTGAGCCTGACGATATCTTCGACCACCTCTCGACTGTATACCCTAAAACCGGAAGTGCAGTCGCTTATTGGCAGGCGAAAGAGTATTCGGACAAACCAGTTGGCTGCGGCACTCAAAAACCGGCGGCGAGCGGGCCAGTTTACGATCCGGCCGCCCGGAATGTAACGCGAACCCACCACGAGTCCCGCACCGCCGATCAGATCGAACATCATCGGAAGTTCCTCGGGTTGGTGGGAAAGATCAGAGTCCATTGCAACAATTGCTTCAGCCCCCTCGTCATTTGCAATGGCAAACCCCTCGAGATAAGCGGATCCTAAACCTGCCTTCCCTTTCCGGCGTAAAAGGCGGATATTGGTGTTTTCAGCGGCATATGATGCGGCAATATCGCCAGTACCATCCGGCGAATCGTCGTCTACGACCAGAATATTTAGTGCGAGGCCCAATCCAGCCAGCCGGTCGAGAACCTTAGGCAGGTTTTCCGCTTCGCAGTATGTCGGCAATACAACCCAAAACTTTGACGTGTCGGGAGCGTGTTTTGAATTCATACAGGGTAATTTCGCAAAAAGTAACCACAACTTAAGCGCTGATCGGTCACTTTTTGCCGGGAGCAGTCTCCGAAGGTTTTTCTTTTATGAGATTATTGAGATCGATCTCTGCAATTCCCGGATTGCTGGAATCCGGGTCTGAACCACTGGTATTAAGGACCAATAACCGATCCGCCTTTTTCCCCGGCAGAAACACGATGGATGACGGATTGTCCAATGAATTTGGCGGTTCAGGCTCGATCGATTCGATAAGTTCGCCTTCAGTTGTAAATACGAGGACTTCGTTTTTTGGACCATTAGTCACAAATACCCGCTTTCCTAACTTGTCAACGGCAATGTCCGGAAAATGCAGATCGTGCTTTTCCCATTGCGGTACAGACCACTGAAAAATAAATTTACCGTCCAGATCAAAGACCTGTATCCTTTCGTTACCGGTATCGGCTACAAATACCAAATTGTCACTTACCGCGATACCTGTAGGCCCGCTAAATTGCCCCTCCTCGCTCCCTGACGTTCCCCATTCGTTAAACGATCCCGTTGACGGGTCGAGAACGACAATTCGAGTCCGGCCCTGGTCGACAATGTAGAGTCTGCCGTCCGGAGCAAACGCAATATCCCTGGGGCCATAAAACCCAACTTCCGGCCCCATCCATTCTTGTACAAACTGACCTTCAGGATTGAATTTTAGTAGTCTATGCCGTGACGAATCAGTCACAAAAATGTTACCGGACTTATCAGCTGCGATCCCGTGGGGCCGATTTAGCTCGCCGGTTTCTATGCCAGTTGTCCCAAATTGAGAAAGAAATTGCCCGTCCGCATCAAACTTCTCGATCCTCGAGTTTTCGGTATCCGCGACAAATCTGCTTCCATCTGCAGATACACTCAGGCCCTGTGGTTTACTAAATTGGCCCGGCCCGTCTCCTATCGATAATTCTGCGCTCGATGTGCCTTGCTTTAAGCTTCGATATAGTTCGAATGTTCCCTCTTGAATAACGACTTCACAATCAGTGCACGACTCCTTCGCACTGATCACCAACGCACCATAAGGCGGAGACTGTTTATCGGAGAGATGTACAAAGTTTGATGGATCGACTCCCATGATGGTTCCATACCATAGGGCATGAATATATGCCGGTATCGCACCGTCTTCAAGATATATGGGCCGGCTGCCGTCGGATAAAGCAGCCTTAAGGACAACGGGGTATCCCGCGTCAAATTCGGGTCCCCGCTCGTCACCTTTTTTGAAATAATCGATCTGAAAAATCACCGCTTGTATCGCTGTCACCACCAACAGACAGTAGAGCAATCCGCGACGGGAAAAGCGAAAGCTTGAAACCCGTTCAAGTATTCCTCCCGATGGTCTTTTGGTTACGGCATGGACGCTACCGACACCTATTGGCGTTAATGCATTCTCTTCGGGCTTTTCCAAAAGCCAGGAAATTGCCGGCACGGTTAACAAAATCAAAAATACCGGTAACCCCATGTCTCGCAGCGAATGACTTCTCTCATAAGTAACAGATCCCGGAAGCAGGCAAACAAAAGTGCCGAACAACATGAAACGCCACCATGGGTCGCCGCGCCGCTTCAAAACAATTACGACCATTCCGATCATCGCCAGGGCAAAGGTGCCAACCAGGAACTCTCCGATGCCACCGATATGATGACGAAGAAGGTTGTCCCCATCCAAAAGTAAAAAACTCGGCCCCATGTCCGAAAGGTATGCTGAGATCACCGTCCACGCATTTTCGATGATCGACTTGTCCTTCGACATGTTGGTCGCACTCACAAATCTGCCGGAGATCGCCGTCGGATTCGTAAAATACACGATCAGGAACGGGATCATCGTTAAGCTGTATAGGATCCAGGTCTTGATGACATCAAACAACATTCGCCGGTTTACGGCAAAGAACAGTAGACCAAAACCAAATAGAGGCCCCAGGACCCGGCCGGTCGCATAGGAGTAAGTAATGAAGGCAAGAGACATTGCGATCAAGATATTATCTGAGATCTTCCATTTTTCCCTTTGATACGCATTGTGAAGAAAAAAGAGGAACAGAACGATGGAGAAGATCAAAAAATAGTTTTCGAGTACAAGCCGGCTGATCTCAAACAACCACGGCGTCACCATTGCAGATACCGCTACTATTACGCCTATTATTTGCCGCCTGGTAATTCGAAAGGCAATAACTCCCATCAAAAGCGTTGCAAAGAAGACGATCGTTGCAGCGAGAATACGGGCAGACAAAATGCTCGGCGGTACAACTAAATACATCAGTGCTAGGACGTAGAAGTGGGCAGGACTCATCCATTGGGCATAGCCCTGAGTGTAGCACTGGACATATAGCGGAAATCTTTGACCCGACTCACTCACGCCCGTCTTAGCGATCAGGTAACCGTTGTAGGCCATGCAGGACTCATCAACGAAAAAACCGGGGGGATGGGTACTCAGGTTAGAGATGAACCCCGCGTATAGAAGAATTAGCAAGAGCCCGCCCACCAGCAACTTGTGGCGATTAATGAGATCAGTTATGGAATGCGGCATCCGGGATATTACCAGTTTGCTTTTTTACTTTAACGGAATAGACGATAGGCGGTTCCCCGCAGTATTAACCACAATAAGCTTCTCGGTCTTGCCTGTTTTCTGCAATACGATAGACGATGGGTTTTTAAGGGCGGTGTCACTCTCTGCCTTAAAATCAGTGATCGGAGTGCCGTCAACGCCAAATGCAAGAATCTCGTTCGCCATTCCGCATGTGACAAAGAGACGCTTGGACTGCTCGTCGAACACCAGATCAGGAAATTCAGCCGAAGTTCGCTGCCAAACAGGGATCTCCCATTGGCGCACAAATTGGCCCTCAAGATCAAAAACCTGTATCCTGCCGTTTCCAGAATCGGCTACAAATACCTGGCCGCCGCCGATCGCTATACCGGTAGGTTCATTAAATTGGCCGTCTCCGTTTCCGGCGGAACCCCACGACCTAAATTTCTCGGTCGACGGGTCCAACACTACGATTCGGGTACGGCCCTGGTCGACGATATATATCTGCTTGTTCGGACCGATCGCAATATCTCTGGGCCCATAAAACCCCGGATCTGAGCCGGACCACTCATTAAGGAACTTTCCATCCGGGCCCAGCTTTATCAGCTTTTGATTTCCGGCATCGGTTATGTACAGGTTGCCGCTATCATCAATGACCACCCCGTTAGGCTCTTTAAATTCCCCTTCGCCCGAACCGGCACGTCCATACGAGGCAACAAATTTTCCCGCCTCGTCAAATTTTTCCACGCGGCCATTGCCGGTATCTGCCACGTAAATATTTTCTTTGGCATCAACCGTGACTCCTCTCGGCCCTGCAAATTGTCCAAGGCCGTCGCCCTGGCCGCCCTCAAATGCCGAGAAAGTCATCTCACTACCGGGAGTAGACATCGTTATCTCCGGCGAAACCTCAACGTCCGGATTCGGCGGGCCAAGGACATCCGGAACTGCATAGATCTTTAGGTTGTCATACTTGTTGTCGGTATCAGTGAAAACGAGTGGAAAATATGCTTCATACAACTTTTCATTGCATTTCTTAATAACGTCACCCTTTCGGACCGCGTTATCAATAGCGACATAATCTATCTTGTTCTCTTTCAGCAGACGGAAGACTTCCCCGACATCCATCGATTCAAACATCTTCTTGTAGATCACATCCCGCTGATAAGTCGGATAACCTGCAGTATAAGCGTAATAGGGATGGCCATAGAACAAGCGGCGTCCCGACAGCAAAATGGGGTGATTGATAAATCTGTGAGATAAAAAGATCGAGTTAGGATCAGTATTCTTATCGATCCATTCAACCAGCGGATCGTTCTCGTATCGGTAAACAACCCAAAAACTATTCTTTATAGGGAAGAAATCGATCACGCCGCCGGTAATTATGAGGATGACCAAAATTATGGCTGCTATTCGGCCAATTATCGCCGCCCTACCAGGGATCAAATTCCAAACTTTCAGCAAACCAAACGCAACGGGAATATTGATCAATACCAGCCACATGTTAAAGAACTTGTGATTGGCGAGCACCTCGTCACTAAATTGGAAACACAATGGAACGACCGCAAGGGTGGTTACCGCGATCATGAATAAGCGCTGAAATCGTGTCGCAAATATCAGCGCGACAACGATCAGCAGCCATTTGAAGCCGAAAGTATAGATCAGGTAATAAAAGACGTTATAAAGCGTAGGGTGATCTATGGTATATCCCCAATGCAGCAGCGAAAAATCGGGGGGTCTCAAGAGGCCGGTCTTGAGAAAAATGATCTGCGGCATGGCGATCAATCCGCTTGCTATCGCCAGAACCACCATCTCTTTTCTCAATGGGAACAATACCAATAAGGCAAACAAAACTGCAGCCGCCCCGGTAAATACAGCCCCGTTCCAAAGAGGCATAAGCCCCAACAAAACTCCGCAAAAGATAAAAGGAGCCGAACGTCTCGCCAGATCGCGCATCTGATCCGCCAGATCGACTTTCTTTTCAGGAACCAGATCCTCCTGTTCGACAATGCCCTCTGCCGTCAATTCAACCGGCATCTCCTCGACGTCCTCTTCACCAGGTTCAGACCCGATCGTTTCATCTGTTTCGGAAACTTCGATAGGAGTCTCAGGCTCATCGGGCAACCCTTCGACCTCAAGCCTGACCGAGTCATCGATCTCATATTTTTCCTGTGCATCGATAGCCTCTGTAGATTCCGCCAGGCCTGATGCTTCACCCACCGCAGGAAGTTCTAAAAGATCGTTATTCTGGACCTCCGACGTCTCGGCCGGCACTTCCAATTCAATGCTGTCAGGACTTGCATCATCGTCAATACTGTCTGGATCGGACTCCTCGTTTTGTTCAGTGGGCGTCAAAAGTTCCTCATCGGACGCCTCAGTTTCTTGATCAAAAGGCAGGTCATCGGATCCTATCTGGTTAGAGGGTTGTTCAGGTTCATCATCCACGGCCCCATCGCTAACCGGCGGCAATTCATTTTCTTTTGCGGCCGGCCGTGCGATACGAACTGGTTCCGGCAGATCCTTATATCGGATCACCAGGTATACTAAAACAAGCAGGAATAGCCCTATTGCACTAGCTAGGTGCCGCTGATTAAGGTACACGACCTGCGACCAAACACCCCAATCTTCACCGCGGTACCCCAAACGAGAGGACAGAAAGTCATGCGTATCCCATATTTTGCTCAGAATCGATGAAACAGATCCGTTTGCAAGAAAAAATGTTATGTATGCAAGAGACCCGTGAAAAAAGAAGAATGCAGCTCCGATCCTGCCGACGACCCGGGACGCAAACAGCAAATTGCCGAGCGTCATTATGAGGATCAAGAGGAACCAAAGCGAAAGAACGCTGAGAAGATTATTGCTAAACGTCGGGCTGAAACCTAGATACTCGAGATTTCCTGCCTGAAAATAGAACAGGAAATGATATCTGATCCTATCGCCCGAGAAATGAGGGAATTCGGTCGGAAAATTGCGGCCAACAGCAAAAGACTGCATTATCGAAACCGTTGAGCCAAAATCGCTCGATTGATGGTTTGCAACCTGGACATTCCCGTCTTTCATACTGAATGTGCTGAACATCATCACACTCACAACGACAAAGAATATGCCGGCCACGATCCAATCCCATTTCTTAAAGCGGGTTGTTTCAGGATCGATCTCAGTTTCAGGCTTCTGCTTTATCGGCCGACGACGCAGCAAATATATTGCCGCCGATCGAAGTTATGAAAAATACAATATTACCCCCGAGCATGGGACTCGAGGTGTTCGTGAAAATGCATGCTGCAAGGTAGGTCCACCAGCTGCTGATCAGTAACCCCGCAAAGAAAGCCGTAGCGATCCGGTGCGGAGCGGAAACGAACGGAAAAAATCGCCGGCAAATGGAATCACCGAGCACGATCATTACGATTAAATATATTATTGCCAGCACTTAATAATTTTAGACGAAGAAATAACGCCGGTTCAACTAAGAACGATGCTAAAGCTCGTCATCTCCTGTTTTTGGAACCTATCTTTCGGTATGAACCTGATGTGCAAAAGCAATTGCGAGCTCCGATGGCACCCGCAAAGTAAAGCGATTAAAACGCATGGTCAAATTACACTTGAACTAAAGATATCAGATTTTGAGAAATATCTGCAGTCGATGGACGTACAAACCAATACCTAAGGACGAAAAAGCAAAAAGCCCGCTCAATTTTGAGCAGGCTTTTCTTAAAATAAATCCGGCGACTTCCTACTTTCCCACAACTGAAAGCTGCAGTATCATCGGCTCCAATAGGCTTAACTTCCGTGTTCGGGATGGGAACGGGTGTGACCCTACCGACAAAATCACCGGAAAACTTTGTGTTCTGAGATCCGCCATTGGGCGGCCTTCTCAAAACTAAATTTTCAAACTTGATATCTGATAACTGAATACATTGCAGTCCACTACTTTTTTATAGTCTTGCGTTGCTTGATTAAACTTTGCTTGTCAACAAATTTTATGGTCAAGCCTTGGGACAATTAGTATTGGTCAACTAAATACATTACTGCACTTACATCTCCAACCTATTACGTGGTGGTCTTCCACGAGTCTCACTGGCAATATTAATCTTAGGTCTGGCTTCACGCTTAGATGCATTCAGCGTTTATCCATGCTCGACATAGCTACCGTGCGATACGGCTGGCGCCATAACACGTACA
>CAWIDZ010000007.1:0-57793 GCA_963834975.1 Blastocatellia bacterium | reverse complement strand
GCAAAAGTCAGACGCCGGCTGACGTTGCTGCGGTCATCCACCCAGCCGCCACTTACGGAATCCAGCGCGAGGATCCAGATGTCGGCGCGTGGGTAGATGCGACAGGTCGGCCGCCCCAGAGGCGGCGTGCGGTACGGGGGACGTGTGGCGGGGAAAGCCCCGCTCCGAAGGCCTCACTGGCGACCAAGCCCCACGGGTCACTGGACAGCGGCATCGCCAACGCGCAATTCTGAAGCTGCATATCAAACTCCCCGCCTCGCTGGCGATACGCCAGCGAGACATCAATTTGACGGATGTTGGTTTCGTGCCTTCAAGCTGCGCGCTTGGCGTCAGCCTGATACTCGACCTCGCCAGGGACCTTGCGCCCTAGCGGCACGAACGTGCCGACGTTGATCGGGATCGAGCGAGGCTTCAGCGCCTCAGGTAGCTCACGCTTCAGATCAATGACCAGCAGCCCGTCGCCCATAAGCGCGCCGGTCACCTCGACGTGGTCGGCGAGGTTGAAGACGCGTTCGAAGCTGCGCGCAGCGATGCCCCTGTAGAGATACTCCTGGCCGTTCCTCCTTTTGAGCCGGCCACGTACAGTCAGCAGGTTCTGTTCGGCCACGATCTCGATCTCGTCCGTGCAGAAGCCGGCAACTGCCAGCACGATGCGGTATTCGTCTTCGCCGCACTTCTCGATGTTGTAGGGCGGGAAACTGCTTTCCACGCGCTGCATGGCGTTCGTCAGCAGGCTTGGCACGCGGTCGAAGCCGATAGTCGCGAAAAATGGGTGTGAAATCAAGTGTCGCCATAGCCATCCTCCTTTACCTGAGCGACAACTAGGAAATGTCATCCGTGAGCCCCGATTGGGCGGCTCAAACAACGAATTAGTTGACCTCGGACTAGGGTCAAGTGCCCCCTCAAAATTTTTCGCACTCCCCTCTTGAAAGCGCCAACGCTCAAACCAGATAGCCGGCCGAGGGCGGTCGCCCGACGGGGCCGCACCTCACACTCACATCGCTGGTTAGGGCAACGAGGAGGTTGAACCCAATGAAGTTTCGCCCTCTGCATGACCGCGTCGTGGTTCGTCGCATTGACGCAGAGCACAAGACGCTTGGTGGCATCATCATTCCCGATACGGCTCAGGAAAAGCCGCAACAAGGCGAGGTTATCGCCATCGGTCCAGGCGCCCGGGATGAGCAGGGCCGGATCGTCCGCTCGATGTGACCACGGGGACACTGTGCTGTTCGGCAAGTGGTCCGGAACCGAAGTCAAGATCGACGGCCAGGAGCTGTTGATCATGAAGGAGAGCGACATCATGGGCGTTCTTGACACGCCGGGCAGGATGAAGGCCGCGGCCTAGCGCTCGCCGTTTCGTCAGTCGCTTATTCGAGTTGAGCAATGCTGGCGCTGCCATGGCGCTTGGCTGCGTGACAAGTGCTGCCCATGGGCTTGTCTGACGCCCGGGGCCGAACCCATCGGAGGACCAATTCATGTCTGCCAAGGAAGTGAAATTCGCCCACGAGGCCCGGGAAAGAATGCTGAAGGGCGTCGATATCCTTGCCGATGCTGTCAAAGTCACGTAGGGCCCAAAAGGGCGCAATGTCGTGATTGAGAAGTCCTTTGGCGCGCCACGTACGACCAAGGACGGCGTCACTGTCGCCAAGGAGATCGAGCTTGAGGACAAGTTCGAGAACATGGGCGCGGAGATGGTGCGGAGGTGGCCTCGAAGACCAACGACCTGGCCGGTGACGGAACCACGACAGCGACTGTTCTCGCCCAGGCCATCGTGCGTGAAGGAGCCCGCTCGGTTGCCGCCGGCGCCAATCCCATGGACCTGAAGCGGGGCATCGACTCGCCGTCAATGCCGTCGTCGCCGATCTCAAGCGGCACTCGCGCACCGTCACGCAGAATAGCGAGATCGCCCAGGTGGGCACCATATCAGCCAACGGCGACGCCGAGATCGGCAAGATGATCGCGATCGCCATGGAGAAAGTCGGCAAGGAAGGTGTGATCACGGTCGAGGAGGCCAAGAGTCTGGAGACCGAGCTCGACGTCGTCGAGGGTATGCAGTTCGACCGCGGTTACATCTCGCCCTACTTCGTCACCAACCCCGACAAGATGACCGTCGAGCTGGAAGACCCCTATCTGCTCATCCACGAGAAGAAGTTGTCGACATTGCAGCCGATGCTCCCGGTCTCGAGGCCATCGTGCAGACCGGCAAGCCGCTGCTGATCATCGCCGAGGAGGTCGAGAACGAGGCGCTCGCCACGCTCGTCGTCAACAAGCTGCGCGGCGGCCTCAAGGTCGCGGCCGTGAAGGCGCCCGGCTTCGGCGATCGCCGCAAGGCCATGCTCGAGGACATCGCCACGCTGACCGGCGGTACCGTCATCAGCGAGGATCTCGGCCTCAAGCTCGAAAACGTCACCCTCGCCATGCTCGGGCGCACCAAGAAGGTGACCATCGACAAGGACAATACGACGATCGTGAATGGTCCGGCAAGAAAGCCGACATCGAGGCCCGCGTAAAGCAGATCAAGGCGCAGATCGAGGAGACGACATCGGACTACGACCGCGAGAAGCTGCAGGAGCGGCTGGCGAAGCTCGCGGCGGCGTCGCCGTGATCAAAGTCGGCGGCGCCACCGAGGTCGAGGTGAAAGAGCGCAAGGATCGCGTCGACGATGCACTGCACGCCACGCGCGCGGCCGTCGAGGAGGGGATCGTGCCAGGGGGCGGTGTGGCACTTCTGCGCGCGCTCAAGTCTCTCGATGGCCTCTACTGGACCAACGAAGACCAGAAGGTCGGGATCAACATCGTGCGCAAGGCGATCCAGACGCCGGCCCGTCAGATCGCGCAGAACGCCGGCGACGATGGCTCCGTGATCGTCGGCAAGATCCTTGAGAATGGCAGCTACGGCTGGGGCTACGACGCCCAGACCGGTCAGTACGGCGACTTGGTCGCCAAGGGCATCATTGATCCGACAAAGGTGGTGCGCACGGCTCTGCAGGATGCCGCGTCCGTGGCCTCCCTGCTCATCACCACGGAGGCGATGATCGCCGAGAAGCCGAAGAAGCAGGGCGCAGCGCCTATGCCCGGCGCCGGCATGGATTACTGATGCGCGTGCAACGGCCGGCTCAAGGTCAGTCGTCCGTCCTGCGCTCGCTTGCCGGTGGCGTCCGCCGAATCGTCCCGGACACCACCGGTCAAGGTTCCACTCAGCATGGAGGTTCGATCATGTTCATGACACTCACCGACCCCTTCGACACCCTGTTCCGCCTGCAAAAGACACTCGACTTGCGCCTGGCCAATGGCTGGCTCGAGGACGGCACCGCCGGGACCGGCGCCTATCCACCGATCAATGCGCTCCGGCAAGGCCACGACTTCGTAGCCGTGATCGAGTTGCCGGGCGTCGCCAAGTCGGATCTCGAGTTGCACGCCAAGGACAGTACCATCCGCATCTCCGGCAAGAAGGCAATCGACTACGGCGAGAAGGTCAGCGTGCATCGGCGCGAGCGGATTGCAGGCACTTTCGATCGCACAATCACCTTGCCTGTTCGGATCAATCCGGACGGCATCAAGGCGGAAGTGCATGATGGCGTGCTAGCGCTCTTCATCCCGCGCGCCGAAAGTGACAAGCCGCGGACCATTCCGATCAACTGAGAGCCAACAAGGGAAACAGGAGGACTAAGTCATGGGTCCCGCACAAGATTCGCAAGTGCAGGAGAAGCGCGAACTTCAAAAAAAAGGACGAGACCACGATCCCGGCTCGCACCTTCGTGCCGACGACGGACATCTTCGAGACCAACGATGCTTTGAAGGTCGTCATGGAGATGCCCGGCGTGGACAAAGCCAACCTCGATGTCAACGTCGAGAATGACGTGCTCATTGTGTCGGGCCGCATCGACCTTTCGAAATACGAGAAGCTGCAGGCCGTCTACACCGAGTACAACATCGGACACTATCGGCGGACGTTCGACCTGTCATCGAGCCGAATCAATCAGGATTGGATCGCGGCCGAGATGAAGGACGGTGTGCTTACTCTGACGCTGCCGAAGGTCGAGCAGGCCAAGCCGCGTAGAATTTCGGTTGCATGAGGAACGCGCGCACCGGCGCACGACCGATTCCGGAGCGTGCGCCGATCGCGGCCCGGAGATTCTGCGTATTCAAGACGGTGTCTAATAATCGAGATGGGATGGTATCTCGGTACGTCTTGGCGGTGTCCTTCTTCGTAGTGGTCGGCTTGTCGCCAGTCGGCATCGTGCGCATGTCCTCACCGTTGGACGCATGACCAGTCGAGGAGAATGCGCACATCCCATCCGAGCGAGCCGTTCCCTGAACTCTCTACAGTGTCTCAGGCCATCTGCTAGGCCGCCCGTACTCAGGACTAGCCGCTTCCTGGCGACAACCCTCGTCCATGGCAAAAGCTGCCGTAGGGCAGCTCTGGGTCTTGGGTGCGTGTAAACGCGACGGTGCCCTCCAGCTCGCGCGATGACCGGCGCAGAGTAGCCGAGATCGGCTGTTCGGAAGAGATTTTGCGTCGGATGGCGTCTTTTGGCGCGGCATTCGCGCCTGGACCGATTAGGTGAGGCTTTCGCAATCCGCATTTGCTGCGGTCTGCCCCCTCACGCCCTCATCGCCGCGACAAGCGGTTTGACGCCGACGATGTTGATCACGCGCGTGAGATTGTAGCCGAGGACGGCAAGCGCCATCTCGGTCGCGACCTTCGGCAGCGTTTGCATCAGGAAGTGCGTCGCGCCCATGCGCATCTTGATGGTGCCGAACGGATGCTCGACCGTCTCGCGCCGCGTGCGCATCGCGTCCGGATTGTGGTCGAGCCGCTTCTGCGCGGCCTCCAGAACGTCCTCGTGCTCCCATCGCGCAGATGCGCCGCTCTTGCCGGTCGTGCATCGCGCTTCAGCGCGCATCTCGCCGCACACATTCGTCCAGTAGCGCCGCACTTCTGGCCTCTCTCCTCGTTCGTATAATCGTACTTCAGTTTCTCGCCCGCCGGGCAGCGATACACATCCTCCTCGGCCATGTAGACGAAATCCTGCTTGCCGAAAGCGCCCTTCGGATTTCGCATGCCGACGTCATGCGGTTTCGGCAGCGTCACCTCGATGCCGGCGTCGGCGCACGCCTTGATCTCCTCGCCGTCGAAGTAGCCGCGATCGGCGACGGCCTCGAGCTTTGTCGACCGCGGAACGCCCTTCGCCTGCTCGGCCATGTTGGCAAGTTGCGCCGTATCGTGCCGACATTCGTCACCTCATGCGCGATGATCAGATGATGCTCGGTCTCGACCGCGGTCTGCACGTTGTAGCCGACGACGCCCGAGCCGCGCCCGCTCGTCGCCATCGAGCGGCTGTCGGGATCGGTCAGTGAGATCTGGCTCGTCGGGCGAGGCCAGCATGCTGCTCCATCGGGCATCGAGCTTGCCCATCTCCGCAGCAGCTTCTCGAGCTTGTCCTTGAGGGCGCCGTCTTCAGCGCGATCGCCTCGGATCGGTTCTTGCAGATCGGCCGTGTCGAGCTGCGGCAGATAGCGCGCGACGCTCTCCTCCAGCTGCTTGCGACGCCGCTCGACTTTGCCTTTCGTGAAATTCTTGTCGCGGTTGTTCACCGCTTTGAACTTCGAGCCGTCGATGGCAACGCTCGCCTTCGTGAGCAATCCCATTCTGCGGCACACCTCGATGAACCGCGCGCACACCTTCTTGATGGCCGGGCCATTGTCCTTGCGGAAATCGGCGATCGTCTTGTAGTCGGGCTGCCAGCCGCCGCAAGCAGCCACATCACCTCGAGATTGCGGCCGGCTTCGCGCTCGAGCCGACCGGCTCGAATGCACGCGGTTGAGATAGCCGTAGATGTAGAGCTTCAGGAGCACCGACGGGTGGTAGGCGGGCCGGCCGGTGTCGGCGGGTTCGACGTCCAGAAAGCCCAAGTTCCGCCAGATCGAGGCCGTCGACGAAGGCATCGATGAAGCGAACAGGATTGCTCTCGTCGACCCAGTCATCGAGGCATTCCGGCAACAGCGTCGTCTGGCCCGATCCGCCCCTTCGATGAACCGCTCCATCGCCGCCCCCGCCGAAATTCAGCAGGAGAATCATAGCAGGACGCCGCGTTTTCACACATGGCGTAATTCCGGGTCGGTGCCACAGGAAGGTACGGCGAATCAGCTCTCCAGCAACCAGTGGGCCTTCGATCAGGGTCCTTCAATGCACGGAGACACGAGATGCAGAGCTACGTCGGTCTAGATGTGTCCTTGAGGCAAACTGCCGTGTGCGTCGTCGATCAGACAGGCAAGACCATGCGGGAAGGAATGGTCGACTCCGATCCCGACGCGATCGCCGATTTCATTCGCGCCACCGCTCCGAATTTGGCGCGCATTGGGCTGGAGACGGGTGCTACGTCGACATGGCTCTGGACCGAGCTGAAGATGCGAGATCTGCCCGTTATCTGCATCGATGCCCGGCATGCCAAAGCAGCCCTCAAGATGCAGATTAACAAGAGCGATCGCAACGATGCCGCCGGCATAGCGCGCATCATGCAAACCGGTTGGTTCAAGGAGGTGCGCGTCAAGGACCTCGATAGCCATGCCGTTCGCGCCCTTCTCGCCAGTCGCGCTCTGCTCGTCGAGCTGAAGCGCGATCTCGAGAATCAGATCCGAGGGCTCCTCAAGAACTTCGGGCTTGTGATTGGGCGCGCCAAGATGAACACCTTCACGGTGCGTGCCACCGAGCTGATCGATGGAAGGCCCGAACTCGCGGCAGCAATTGAACCCCTGCTCAAGGCAAGAGACGCACTGGCAGGCCAAATCGGAGAACTCGATCGGAAGGTCCTTCGTCTCGCGCGCAGTGAGCCGCAGGTGCGCCGCTTCATGACGGTGCCAGGCGTCGGGCCGATCACGGCGCTCTGCTATCTGGCAACGATCGACGATCCATCGCGCTTCAAGAAATCGCGCAGCGTGGGTGCATACGTGGGGCTCACGACAAGACGGTATGCGTCTGGCGAGACCGATCGAACCGGTCGCATCTCCAAGTGTGGCGACGAGATGCTGAGAAGCTACTTGTATGAAGCTGCCAATGTGCTGCTGACCCGGGTTGCCAAATGGTCCGCTCTCAAAGC
This sequence comes from Blastocatellia bacterium, assembly GCA_963834975.1. Taxonomy (GTDB): domain Bacteria; phylum Acidobacteriota; class Blastocatellia; order Pyrinomonadales; family Pyrinomonadaceae; genus OLB17. Next base: position 50,694 of record CAWIDZ010000007.1, on the reverse strand, counting down.
GTGGGGCATGCGCATCGCGAAACGCAGAAGCATGAACAAGGCACGCGTCGCGGTGGCGCGCAAACTGGCCGTCATTCTGCATCGCAGAATATTTCGCTGGAAGATTCGCCAATAGTCCTGGGCGTCGGCCCAGGCCCGGGCGATCTCGTCCTTTACCTTGGTGCCCGTTGCAAATCCGAAATCCGCTGGCCGCTGGCCGCGTGCCTCGTCCAACCGCTCTACAATGTCGGGCGACAATATCGATCCTTCGATGCGTATGCTTGGGTAGTTCATGCGGCGGCCTCCGGCAAAAGAACATAGACACCAAGCAGGTCCATGGGCAGAACGGGATAGACGACCTGAAACTTTGCACGGTCCATGAGGGAACTGAACCGCTCATGAGCCGAAACTAGAGTTTTAGACTGCGTCTCCGCAACCGAAGAAAATTCGGATTCCAAAGTATTTAGCAGTTCGAGTTCGTTATCAAGAAAACTCCCCCTTGCCTGCGGAGACAAATCGCTGGACGCCCGTGCGTTGGCGAGAAGGTCTTTGGCTCAGAGTGCTCCAGATAGCTCCTGTTGTTGGGGGCACCACCCCCAGCCCCACGGACCATCTCTTCGGCCACGATCTGCCTGCCTTCTTTACCCTCCTCGATAACGTTGCGGCAGCGGAAAAGTAAGAGGGTCGTTTTGACCTCTACCTGTCGCGTATTGACAACGGCTGCCCTCGCGGCCCGCTTGCCATGTCGTGCAAGCGTATTTGCCATCAACATCTGGCATAACTGTTCGACAAAGCGATTGTTACGGCCAATGTACTGATACCCCTCCGGGGTTCGCGGGTCGAACTTAACCTTGTCAGCTCGTGGATTACTGATCAGGTCCTTAAGCTGCGGAGGTAAATTAGCGGTGACGATTCCGAATCCGTCCGGTTCGTTTGTTATCTGGATTCCGTATACATTCTGCAGGGTCGTTATGACAAAATCGCGAACGGCCATCGGATCGCCTATAGCTTCGTCCGTCGCTTTCAGGTCCTCTTCGATTTCCCCGGCATGAATCGTGTTTTGAGCAAATATACTGCGTGAAGCCTTTTCTCGCTCTGCTGCCTCATCAATCTTACGGGTAATGTTTGCCTTGGCGGACACGGCCTACGGGCAGTTCGCCAAAATCGAATGCCAGCTGCAGGTCATCGGGGCGTGTGTGTATCTGGCGGTGCGGGTTGATCAGCAATGCCTGTGTAATAGTGTCGAGTATGCCTTGTGAGTCCTCGGGGAATGGGACATTAATACCTGTCGCTCGCTTTATCTCGCGAACCTTTCGAAGCAGAAACGTCCAGCACGATCGCATCGATCGGGTTGTGGGCTCCATCGAGCAAGCATGCCTTTACAAGTGGTGCCTGCTGTCCGAAACGATCGACCCGGCCCTCACGCTGCTCGAGCCTGTTCGGGTTCCACGGCAGATCGTAATGGAGTACGGCCGTGAACGAATCCTGGAGGTTAATTCCCTCGCTAAGGCAGTCGGTTGCAACAAGGATACGGTGCTTTGAGCTGCCCATGTCCGTGATCCGCTGCTTACGAACCTCGTCAGGGTCTTCGCTTGTGATGACCTGAAGATCCAAATCGCGAAACTTTCGCTCAAGGACCGTGCGAAGCTGGTCGCCTACATATTTGGCCGTTTCGATATACCGGCAGAATATGACTGGATTAAAACCCATGCCGATCCATTCTTCGATAGCCATCGCTGCGGCATAGATCTTCTGGTCCTTTTCGATCGTCGCGAGTTTTTCGAGGCGTTCGGCGAACTGCCGGAGCTGTCGCCGTTGATATTCCGACCAATCACTGTGTTCGAGCACTGCGACGGGCTCGCTGTCTGATTCGAAACCGAAATCAATATCGGCTACCGGGTTGCCAGCAGCAATCAAAGTGTCCTCGTCGACCTGTGCATCCTCGGAGTTCGCTGCTGCCATTTTGTCGAGACGCGTGTTGAGCATCTTCATTCCCGCGGCGGGGCTAGACATTACTCCCCGCAGTAGAGCGAGAGCGGTCCAATAATGAACCCGTCTGGTACGCCCTTCCTCAGTCTCCGACAACAGTTTCTTTGCAAAATCGAGGATGTCGTCAAAGAATGCAGAATATTCCGGCGACAAATCATACGGCCATTCAAATGCTTCGCGTTCCGGAAATGGGGTGTCCTCGCCCATCCATTTTTCAACGTCCGCACGCTTTCGCTGAACAAAGTGTTTGGCTAAGATCGTTTCTCTCAGTCGATGATGAATTGGGCAGATCAAGAGCCTCAAACTCGGGTTTTAACAAACCAAGGAGCGACCGAAACTCCTCATCCTTCCCGCTGTGCGGCGTCGCGGTCAGCAGGACCAAATGCTGTCCGGCCTTTGCGGCGATGCGACTGACCAGGTGATATCGCTGCTGCTGGGCGTCAATGTCGCCGCAGCAAGACACATGTATGGACCTCATCGACGATCACAAGCTCAGGGCATTCATTAATAAACACGTCCCTTCGAGTATCGGACTTAATAAAGTCCACACTGACTATTTGGTACGGATAGTAATCGTAAACGCTTGCATCGCCTTGTATTTGCCGGTCGAGTCTCGCCTGAGTGTTTGATCTGATGATCACTGCCTCGATGTGAGTTTGGACCGGATCTCCTCCTGCCATTGGTCGCAGAGGTGTGGAAGGCATACGACCGCGAAACGTTTGATCTTGCGGCGCTCAATCAATTCCCGAACGATCAACAAAGCCTCCACCGTCTTGCCAACGCCCACATCGTCAGCAACGAGCAGCCGTACGCTATCCTGGCGAAGAGCCATGATCAGGGGCACGATTTGGTAGGCCCGGGCCGGAAAGACAATTTGGCTAACGCCCGAAAAGGTCCCACCATTGCGAAATGCCAGGCGGGCGGAGTCATTTATAAAAGCCTGTGCGGTTGAAATATTGCCAAGGTCGTCGAGCTGTAGGCGGCTCGAAGCGAGCGTCAATGGGCCGGTCCGCAGCAATGCCGAACAGCAGGTAAACACCAACCGTTTCCTCCTCGGATCCGCCGAGAGGTTTTACAACTAGAAGGTCCTTGTCCTCGGACGGTGGAACAACCCACTCACGACCGCGTAAGGAAACAAGTTTTCCGGGTTGCCATTGCGTAGTCATCTTACCTTCTTGAATATGTCAGGCCGCTTGGCTATCTTTTCGGCCAAGTCCTCTTTGTAATGCCAAACCCAAGGTTCGTGTCCTAATGAAAAGATTAGTTGGCGTTGTTCGTGATCTCGTAGCCGGACCTCAGGTTCATCGTGCGGAGAGCCGTCGCAGAAGATCCAGGTCTTTGGCTCATAAAAGAAATCTGGTTGACAGTAAATGCCTTCCACCCGCTTTTGGGCAGAATCTGGAAGTCGAAGTCCGTTGGCGTAGAGATACTCAATAAACTTCAGTTCGGTTGAGGAGTTTGGATCAAGATTAGCCCGCATGTTCTGGTAATGCTCCTCATAGTTTGCAAAGCCCTTATTACCTTGGATTTCAATGGAAGCAATTCGCAGCTTTTGCAGAGCATCCTTGATCAGAAATCGGTCGATGCTGATGTGGTCCCTCTGATTGTAATAGCTCAAAAGGTCATCATATGAGGCTGGGGCAAGGTACTCGGCATCGTCGTACCGACATATCTGAATGGCCGCCTCTACGACCTGGTTAAAAATATCGGGCGATTCGACAAACTGGGAAAGAATGCCGAGGCTTCCTTCGGCGGCTTCGTAAATTAGAATATTAGGAGCCTCGAGATCGCCCATTGTCATCACGCCTATCTCATTTGATTCGACCTGAAATACCGTTTCGACCGCCCTCTTTACAGCGTATTGCAGGGTAATAACCCCTTCGGCTCCGAGTCCCAAGGCCTCGACAGGCTCAATATAAAGTGCATCTGCAACGTCTGATGTCCACACCTTTACAAGGTTGGTTTGTTCCGCGCATTCTCAGTTGGCTCCGGCATTGAGGAATCCCAATTGCCCGATGTCATTCCGAACGGGAAGCCCTCGATACGCTGTGATCGCCATTTATTATTTATATGAATTAAACGGGCCGCAGGGATAAATCTCAGGTTAAGAAGCGGCGTATCCCCAGTGTATGCCGCAGCCTTTTTCATCCGATCAAAGCCATCTCCATCGATGCTGAAAAACGTCCGGATTTCAAATCCTCGCGACGTCCGCTCTTCTTCTTCACACGAAATCCGATCAACTTCCTCCGCCCGCGATTCTGAAATCTCCAGAAGTTCGCTCAAAACATCGACATTCGCATTGTCACTTAACGGCACACCAGAGAAAGGGCAAAATTCCATCGATTTTTGTTCTTCCGTTAATACATACCCGGCCTTCTTACTTATCTTCATCGATCTCAGCGAGCCCTCAGCGTCCTGCACGACCATTTGAGAGACCTTAAATTTTTGACCCTTGTGATAGATAAGGTTTAGGGGCCCAAACTCACGAAGTGCAATGGGACGAGCCCTGGAAATGAACTCGCCAGACGTGCTGCCATCAGGCACGAACACGCGAACTGGAAGCCTCGTGAAGTTATAGCCGGGGAAAAACCCCTCGGCGGCTAAGTATCGGTACGGATAAAACTCGGACAGCTTCGCCCGAGCCAAATAACTCATTCAAGCAGATTGAGCTGCCGCGTCGATTGGTCCTGAGTACGTTTCAGCTTGCGATACTCGTCGCCATGTACTTGCAGCAGCCCACCTTCGATCTGACGTGTCGCGTTTCGAAGGAGTGATTCGGCGGACTTGTAGATCTCACGCCACCGGTCGAGTGACCGGTCCAGGTTTTCAGCCAGTTTGCTTAGGTTTCGACTGATCCATTCGTCTGTGTACCAGATAACATTTTCGGCTTCTAGATCGGAGCGAAAATCGAGAATCGTTCTTTTGAACGCTGCCGAGATTCTATCAAAGGTCGAATCACTCAAATCCGAGACCTGCTCTCACCCCCGCCGTTATGGGAAGCTTGGCATCATGGATGTCGATCAGCTGAACAATCGAGGCTGTCTGACCAGGTTTGCGGATCAAGGCCCAGGCATTCCGATCTCACTAATTGCAAGGGCGTTAAGGTGTGTTTGAAGTAGTTCTTTGTTGACAAGGTCAATACGTGGAGGTTGAACAGCCCCCGCTACAAGTGCAGCCTGCTTATTAAAGTAGTGGCGGTCGTGGGGTGAATAGCTAGAGCAATAAGTGAAGACCAACGCTCCTTGACCACTACGGCCCGCACGTCCTGATCGCTCGCGTAATTCGCCGGGTTTGGCGGAGCATTTCGCATATGTACAACACTTAGCCCGCCGATATCGACCCCAAGTTCCATTGTCGGGGAGCAAAAAAGAGCACTTATTGAATCGCGTCTTATTTGATCGACGTCTAGCTCTGTTTTGTCATCTTCCTTATACCATTCGGCCCGAAATCTTTCTTCCCTGTTGATCCGATCATCCACATTCAGCTGACCGGTATGATCCTCGGCCCTCAACCTTTTGACCGGGTTGAAATTGGCGTACACATCTCTGAAAAAGACGTTAGGTTTGATTGTTCTTTCCTTGTAAGACCGGCGCTTGATAACGTCCGGCCGTACGGTTTCTTTGTCGCCGATTGCCCACAGGACGCGATCAATTCGCAATTGGAATATTGGGATTTCTTCATTTTGCGTTCGTTCCGGCGCGGACTTCTCAAACAAAAAGTCAGCCGCCTTGAGGTTTACGCATTAACGCAGAATGAATAGTCTCTGTAATTTTCGCCCCGGAGACTCGTCCTGATCATATAATTGGACTTAACAAAATGCTTTAGCCATTTTCCGACGCGCTCGTCAGTCCGATGCTCTTTGAATATAGGCCGGAATTCCGATTTAGGGCGTCAGCCCTAATCACCGCATGGCTGTTGCAGTTTTTCGTTCTGCCCAAGTCCAAGGCGGCTTAAGCGACTCTCTGAACTGTTTCTCCTGAATTCCTTGAGCTTATCCCGCTCCAGAAAGTTCTCGCTGTATATGGCTTGCTCGAAACCGGAAAAAATCGAGGATTGTAGTCAGGAATGATCGCCGTTCCGTCATGCCCAAGTCACGAACAATTATGGGCATGTCCGTCCAATATTCATCTGCCCTACGAGCTCGTGCGGAAGATCTCTGTATTCCACATTTAAAAGCCCACATTGCTCGAGGTTCGGGAGGACAATTCGCCAGCTTCTCCTAGATCGGCCAGCAGATCGAAAAAGCAGATAAGACTGAAGGGCATCATCGAACTTCCGTCTTTACATATGCTAATCCCGGCGGCACTTCGCCGTTTGCGAATTCGCTGTACTCAAGGTTTAATGCATCGAATACCGCCTTGCCCGATTTTGAGTAGTCTAGTTTGTTTTCCGCAGCCGAGACCTCAACGCCCGATAAATCGCTGAGCCCGAAGCTGGACCACCCCCCCAGGAAATCATTAAAATGCCCCGCCTGCAGCGCCGCATCCTGCCGGTTATATGTAAAACTAGAGTAGCTTTTGATCTCTCAGGTGGAGGCCGCCTCGTTTAATCGATTTAGAATCGAAAAAGTAGTAATCATGGTCAAATTCTCCCGGCCCTCACTTCCAAGTTTTGTGAGCTTTGTTCCCTCATTGGTCTTTAGATCAAAAAAGGTCCCGGATGTTGGATCAAACAGCAGGGGGGCCTTCATAAACCGAGCCAGAGAACTCTTTAGGTTCTGTCGCGAGAACAATTTCAAACGAATAGATGAAAAAATATTCGTTTCGGGAAATATGCCTGGTCTTTTTTCTGCGGGACGCGGACCGCCGGCTCTAACCTTTACCCACGCGTCCGGCAAATATTCAGGTCTTCTTAGCCGATTCCAAATATTTTCACCAACGATGAGATAACCATCATGAGCATCCTGATCATTATCGGCATATTCGCGGAATTCACGCGGATATAACTTTTCATCAGTCATGGAGACACAAATGAAGGGTGTCCGCTCTCTCTGCTGAATACGTTTGGATATATCAGCTTATCTAGTTTGTCCTCCTGAAATAGGCCGGGTTCAAGCGTAGTTCTGCGTTCCTCCGGGTCCTGGTCGAGTGTCGTATAGACCGAACCAGTTTGAGCAAAAAACTGGTGGACTCTATAGGGCAGGATGTGTATACCGGGAACCCCGGTCCTGGATCTTTTGATTTACGTTACTGATCCAAAAAGCGTGTTGCCCAGGGCCGACCGGCAAACATCCTCGTCCAAACCAGAATCAACGCAAGCTCTGACACTACCTTTCCCACCGCCAATGGTGTTCGTCGGGTAAGCACGCCATCAACCTCTTCGAGTGCGATCCTATTTTCTAGCCAATCGGCAAATGGATGACTGCGGAGGTCTTCTTCACTCAAGGTGAGGATCTATTCCTTCTTCTAATACTCTCGTTAAGTGAACAAGCGTCGAGTCGATCCTGAGTGAATCGCTCTCCGCCTAGAGAACGTGTAAGGGTTTCACCTGATAATTTGTTCCGGCCCAAATTCTTTACCGAAAATCTTAGTTGCTACCTCGGCGACCCTTAGCTTTTTGTATCTGATGGGGGCCTTCCAGAAATCAAAGTCGCCGAGATGTACCTATACATGTTACTGGCTGTTGCCGCACGTTCGCAGATTCGCCTTATCAACATAGCTATGTCCGAACCTTGACGACCTCGATAAGTATGAAGCTCGTCAAACACCAGGTACCGTAGATTTTCGTAGATTGCGTCCCTGATGCCTCGCTCTTGAGCTCTTGTAAGGAGAAGCTCGAGCATCTGCAGTGTAAACTTATTAGGAGGAGAATCTGAGGAGGTTGTTGCCTCATACCTTCCCGAACATCTTGCTTTTCCTTGTCCTGTATACTGGCCAAATGTTATTGGAAAATCACTTCCGCGACTGTCTCTGTAATTATCACTATAATTCCGAAGCTCGTTTGTTTGGGAATTAATCAGAGCATTCATCGGATAAACGATGATCGCCGTAATCCCTTCTGCTTTAGGAGCCTTCAAAAGGTGATCAAATATGGTCGCCATATAGGTCAGCGACTTACCCGATCCGGTTCCGGAAGTGACAACAAAGTCTTTCTCTGCTAAGCCCAGCTTAATGGCCTCGACCTGATGACGGTATAGGGAGTAACCCTCGGAAAATATCTTTGGCTTCTTTAGTCAGAAGTCCGGAATCTACAATTTCTGAGATAGATCCAACTTGCTGATAAGCCGGATTAAATAGCAGGAGCGGCTGCGGCCAGAGCTTTCCCGCTTCCAGTTCGTTTTTTACCTTTTGCTCGATCTGCTCGTCAGAAATATTAATGAAGCTAGTGATATAGCTGGCGTAGTCACCGACTATTTTATTGTGGGATTGAAAAATATTCATATAAAAGGGCTGACCGATTACGAATAATAGAGAGTCCGCAATCGGAACTTCGTGGAAATGAACAAGGTTTTTTCAAAAATACAATAGCAGATTAAGCCTGCAATAAAAAGCCTCGTAGAAAGGACCGGGGTTTTGTTTGCTAATTCGATGTCGGGGGAAAAAAGAAAACCCACCTATTTGAGCGTACCTAACGGCATAGGCTTGGCGGGTATTGTTAAGGGAACGATAAAGCGAACCTGAAAAAATGTCAATCAGAAGCAGAAAACAGAAGTCGGTAGACAGAATTCAGTAGCCAGAATTTAGAAGTCCGAAATCAGTTGCCTTTTTGATCGTTCGGCATATTTTCTAGGGCGGCGTCGGCTAGGTGGTTGAGTCGGGCGCGCAGGATGGCTTGGTTTTGTTCGCCGATCTTCACACGGCGGTGGGCGGCTTTTTCGTTGGCCAGGGACTTTTTGTATTGGTCCTTCGCCTCCCTTACCTGGGCCAGCATTTGCGGCGGGATCCCTTTATTATTTTTCAAGGCAAGTTGGTAAAGCTCTTCCATGTGGGCGACTAGTTCGTCGGGTGAGAGGGCTTCCATCTCTTCGAAGGGCATGTCGAGTATTTGTTTGAGTTTGGGGTCCATGGTGTTTCTCCTTTATGAGTATGGTTCTAAAGGATAGCACAACGTTGCAGGGATGCAACGGGGGAAGTGAATAGTGATGAGTGATGAGTGATGAGAATGAGCGAGAGTTAAGAAGTGCAGAAGGCGAAAAGAAAAGTGAAAAAGTGAAAAGTGGAAAGGCGGAGTGCGGAGTGCGGAATTAAGAGGAAAAAATTCACCACGAAAGCACTGAGGGCAGGGAAGATCTTAAATCAAAAGTAAAAAGGGAAAGGGCAAAATTGGACTCGGGCTCTCGCTGCCTGGTTTTTCTGAGAGCGGCGGCATAGCCGCGGACGGGCTGGGGGAAGCCTAACGGTGGGTCAGAGACACCACCGCTCATCGGGTGGCGGAGCCACAAAAAGTGGACTGGATTCAAAAGGTAATAGGGAAAAGGCAAAATTGGGATGAGAGATCTCGGTGCCGGACTGTTCTGAGAGCGGCGGCATAGCCGCGGAAGGTGCGGGGGGAAGCCTTTACGGTGGGTCAGAGACACCACCGCTCATCGGGTGGCGGAGCCACAGGGGTGGATCGAATGCAAAGGGCAGAATTTGGAGGCCTGGTTAGTGCGGAATGCGGTCTCCCTCACCGTCAATCTCTTTTTAACCGTCAGATGAAGTCTGCGATTTCAATGCTCATCCCGGCTGTATTTGTCGAAGAAGCGGGGTTTGTCTTTTTCGCTTTTGATGCGGGTTATGTAATCGGTTATTCGTTCGTTGAGGCTTTTTTCGGCGTTATCTGCCTCGCCGGGTTTTTCGTCTTTGCTTGCGTATTTTGTTTTTAGTGCGGTTTCGAGGTCGGCGATCGCTGCGGCGTCTTCACCGAGGAAATGCTTCATTGATGCTGAGATATAGAGCAGCAGCTTTTTCGGAGCGGTATTTTTGGGGTCGGCAATGTTTTTTGTAATGATAGCGAGCGAGCGTTGACGCTCGGCTGCGGCGGCGGCCTCATTGCCCATTTTGCCGTAGTGGTAGCCCTTGATGCGGTAAAAGTTTTCCCACCACTCGTCGTCCTTATCCAGGACGGCATAGACCTTTTCGGCGATCTCGAGGCGCTCGGTAACGGGCAGCTCGTTGTATTCCTTAAACGGTTTTGAGACCTTTACGCCCTCGAGGGCCTTTTTGATCGCGGCCAGCTTGTCCTTTGGCAGTTTGTCAAAATCCCACATGAATGTCGTCAGGTGGCATTTTTTGCAGGAATAGAATGTGTTGCTCTCGGTATTTGGCCAAAAGAGCCATTGGTACTTTGAGGGCCAGGAATAGATATAGGACCCGTAGCTGCCGATCACCTGAAATGTGTTCTTTTCGTTGTCGATCGGGCAGGTGAATTCCTTTGGGAACCAGGTCGTAGCAAGGGTTGAGCTAGTGAAAATGGCGATAACAAAAAAAAGCGAAAGCAGCCGGCGAACATTATTCATGTCGATCTCTCCTGTTTTTAGATTGGTTTGGTGTCGCTTGTGGGTGTGATGCAGCGCGGTTTCGGGAAGGTTGTATGTTGGGGAAAGGGGAAAAGGGAAAAAGTGCAAAGCGCGGAATTAAGATGTGCCCGCGAATAACGCGAATGGGACAGAAGATATTCACCACAGAGGCACCGAGGATCTTAAATCAAAAGTAAAAAGGGAAAAGGCAAAATTTGGAGGCTAAATCTCGCTGCCTGGTTTTTTGAGAGCGGCGGCGTAGCCGCGGACGGGTTGGGGGAAGCTTGACGGTGGGTCAGAGACACCACCGCTCATCGGGTGGCATAGCCACGGGAGGGGGGCAAAAGGGAAAGGTCAAAAGGCAAAAGGTAAAAGGCAGAAAAGTGAAAAGGCAGAAGGTAAAAGGTGAAGGCAAAGGTAAAAGGTGAAAAGTGGCAAAGGCAAAGGCAAAAGGCAAAATTGGGAAGCGAGATCTGGCTGGCGGGCTGTCATCGTTCGGCGTGGATCGGGAAAAGGTTTGGGAACCAATAGCCGGCGGCGTGCGGGGGAAAGCCGAGCCTGATCGGACTTCGGTGCCAATCAGATGCCGACACGAGCAATCTCTCATCCAACAGTGGTTTTACGATGTTCCGCACACTGCGTTCGCTCATCGCGGCGATCTCAACTATCTTGCTTCGAGGCAATTCCCCCATGATCGCCGCTTCTCTAAGAATAAGCCCGGCTTTCGGATGCAATGGTTCGGCCTTGTGTCCCCGCTCATCAACGATCTCGCCCCGCGCGCGCCGTGCGACATAGCTCTCGATGCGTGGCAGAAGGTCGTTGAGCCTCAGGACCGATCTCATATATTCCGTCTGATCAAGACAGGTCTCGAGAAAGAACTTACAAAATTCGGTCAGTGTTCGGTCCGAGAGATTGCCGCGGCCGTCGAGGTCGCTTTCGCGCGGAAAATCGGCTGCGTCCAGGTACCGCTTGTATTCGGTATTTCTAAGTGCGAGCCCGCGGCTGACATTCCACAAACCGTACCCTGACAGGTTTATTCGTTCAAAAAAGGCGTCGGTATAGAGGCGGGCAACACGCCCATTGCCATCCAGAAAAGGGTGTATCCACATTAGCCGGTGATGGGCGGCGGCAAGTGCGACAAATTTTTTCATCCCGTGAAGTTTTACCGGGTCATAGGCCGCGGCAAAGCGTTCGAGGAACGCCCCGATCGAACTATGAACTGGAGGAACGTGTTTACCCACCGCTACCTCTCGAGATCTGCATTTACCGGCTTCAACCCATTCGCGTTTCCCGTCGTCCTCGACCCATCTCAGGCTTTCAGGCATCCGCTCATAAAACTCACGATGTATCCAATACAAAAAAGCGGGATCCGAGACGTTAATCTCGGGGTCTGCCCCGATGCGATCCTCGATCGCTCTCTGGACATCGATGTGGATGATACTCTCCGTTTGCCGGTCACGCTTTGCCGGTTCCCCGGAATAGTCTTTCCGCATGGCCCGCTCCACGTCTATAGGGTGCGTGTTGTGCCCCTCGATCAGATTGCTGTAATAGCTGTTTATTATCCTTAACAGCTCACGAACCCCATCCAGCGTCGGGGCCGCCAATTCATTAGCGAGATTGGCGGACCTTTGGGTTAGTTCGAACGCAATATCCTCGAGTTCGCCGGTCATGGCGGGCATCAGCGGCTCAAACTGCGATATGTCACCATAGAGATGTTGCTTCTTTGCCATTATAACCTATTTATATTGCCGGTATATCTGCCGCTGGGACTTGAGGACGAACCTTATATCTGACAACAGGTTAACACGTTATTAGGCAGATGTATACCATTTTTATGCCGCGGATATTGCCGGTATCAGTGCCGGTATCGGTGCCGGCGGTGGCGTAGCCGCGGAAGGAGCAAGAAGAAGCTGACGGTGAGTCAGAGACACCACCGCTCATCGGGTGGCGGAGCCCTGCGGTAGCGGGTGGGATCCAGGGATTTGGAAAAAATGTTTCATAAATAACACAAATTGTCTTGACAGACACAATTATTGTGTTATTCTGTTTTTGACAAGACGGAAGAGATTCGACTTTGTCACAGTGGGTGTCGGGCTATAGAGCCTTATATTTACTGAACGCTAATGTAATAAGGAGGAAAAACACTTATGAATCCACGTAAATTAGATAGGTCACAGTTGGTCGATTTCACGACCAATGCAGCAACGGGTGTTGCGGACGGTAAGGTGTCAGGTTTTTTGGCTGCCCAGAATACCGCCATCTCGGACGCACTGACCGATGCAAACGCATTGCTCGCTGCTGCCAACCTAAGTGCGGTCGAGGCTCGTGCCGACTCATTGGAGGCAACGCAGATCGCGCAGGACGCGGCTGACGAGGTTCAACGGCTGCTTCAGGACCTGAAATATGGCATGAAGAGCGTCGAATCGCCGTCGAGCGACTATGATGCGATCGGTTTCGACCCACCGGCCGAGTCGCGCAGCATCGTAACGCCGCAGACGCCGACCGAGCTTGCCGCGACCGGAACGTCGAATGGCGTCAATACGCTGAACTTCGTCGGGAACAACCCGAACGGCGCGGTGACCTATGTCATCGAGGCAAAGATCGGCGATACGGCTCCATATGTGATGGTCGGGATGGCAACGAAACAAACGTTCAAGCACACCGGCGTCACACCGGGCGAGTTTTATCAGTACCGTGTACGTGCCCAGGCTGCTCGCGGCCTGGTATCGGACTGGTCGAACGAAGCGGTCGTTTACGGCCTGTAGCCGTAAGTGAACAGTGAATGGTGAAAAGTGAATAGTCTGCGGACGTCAGCATTCTTGAATTCAGAAATCATCGTTCCAAAACAAACTCCCTCCGAATCTTTAAAGCGGGGAAACAGACGGACATGCTCTCGAGCGGGAGGGCATGTCTTTTTCGATTTTGGAATGTGGATCTCGGATCGGGAAGGAGACCGCACAAATCGGGGTCGAGTTCAGCTGCGGCCGCAAAGAACGCAGAGCCGATCAGGCTTTTGCCTTTTGCCTTTCGCCTTTTCCCTTCTCCCCTTTTCCCCTTTTCCCCTTTTTCACTTTTCCCCTTTTTCACTTCACTTTTCATCTAAGCGTGATCTTTAGGGTCAGGCTGAGGGCGTTGACGTTGACGGGTTTAACGTCGTTGCGGAGATAGGCGATGTCGAGCGATGTGCTTTTGCACAGCTTTCGCGAAATGCCGGCGTAGAACTCGTTTTGGACCCAGCGGGCACCGCGGCCAAATTGGTAATAACCTTCGTCGGAGACAAATGGGGTAAACAGGGTCTTGTCCCCGCGTTTGACCGGATGGCTGATATGTATCTTTTGGCGGTAGAGATCAGTGTTCTGACGCCCGTTCCGGAAACGATGCTCATACAGGTTGCGGTCCTTAAAGGTAAATTGGCCCCAGGTCTTTGACAGTGTGGCGCCGACATCAAGGCGTTTCTCAATGTGCGGCGAAAATTTTGTATTCTCCTCTTTGCGGTAAAGTGCGCCGGCGTTGATGGTGAGATATTTATTGATGCGATAATCCAGAGCAATCCCCGGTCCGCCGGTCTTCGATATGGCTAGTTCCGCTTGTCCGCAGGATGCCGAAAAATGTTGCGGTCAGCCGGTTGACCGTCTTGCCCTTAGCGTCCTTTGACCGGACCAGCGGCACGATCAGCTGCGCCTCGTTCCACGACTGCCAAACTGAGCCGGGTGACGATGTCTGTGCAAACACTGCTCCAGAGCAGGCGTTTACTACCAGAAAGATCAGAAATATTCGAATTTTCACCTTATTTTGACGCCGCAGATCTCATGGCCGCAGTTGCCGATCCCGGCCCGATCCGTAACATTGATTTAACATAAATGTAACATGAAAAAGAACTGGCGACGAACTTTAGAAATTCAAAATGCAAAATTAAAAAGGCAAAATTAATACGGTGATTCGCGGGCGATGCTCAACCATGCATTCCGCATTTCCGCACCCCACATTCCACCTGAGCGGACCTTTCAGTCAACTTTCTAGGCCGGGCGGGCATCTATTTAGGCAGGTTTGATGGATAATATGAAAATGATGAAAGAAACGCTTGCGTTCGTGGTTGTTGTTTTGTGGGTTTCGGTCGCCGGCATCCGGGCTCAAGAGTCGCAGGTTGTTAATAAGGCACTTAGCCAGCCAGAGATCGACCGGATACTGCAAACTATGACTGCAAAAGAGGGCGATTTTCGCGCTGCACTTGCTAATTATGTATTTACGCGTGACGCAGTAATACAAACGATCGGACTCGGCGGCCAGGTCACCGGCGAATATCATCGTGTTTCTTACATGACCCTCAATTCGGACGGCGGGCGGTTTGAGAAAATACTTTTTTTCCCGATCTCTACGCTGACTGAGATCTCGGTGACGCCTGAGGACCTCGAGGACCTCGGCGGCATCAACCCGTTCGCGCTTGAGCCAAAAAATGCAGCTCTCTACAACTATTCCTATGTCGGCATGGAACATATCGACGAACTCGACCTGTATGTTTTTGACGTAACGCCAAAAGTAATGCCAAACCCCAAAAAATCTAAAGTGCGGCTTTTTACTGGCCGTATATGGGTGGACAAGGACGATATGCTCATCGTCAAATCTAAGGGGAAAGCGGTCCCTGAGACCAAACAGAACAAGTTCCCGGTCGTCGAGACATACCGCGAAAATATCGATGGCAAGTATTGGTTCCCGACCTATGTTTATTCGGACGACCAGCTTGTTTTCGAACGCGGCGATGTCCACCGGATCAGGATGCGTGTAAAATACACCGACTATAAACTGGGCCGCAGCGATGTCCGCATTCTGGACGACGAAGAAGTGTTACCGGCAGCGACGCCGACACCTGCGCCGTCACCTTCGCCTAAGAATCCGTAATAATTGTCTTAAGCGGAACTAAGAGCAGCGGGTGATAGCGCCTGAATTTATTCGGAGCGTTTATTTGGACGGCAGCGGGATGTCGCCGTTTAGGCCAAATTGGATCCCCGCTAGGCCCGAACTGGTTTGCGACAGATACCAGACGCCGCCGCGGAAAACGCCAAGGTCGGTTTTGCCGTCCCCGTCGTAGTCGCCAGCGACAGGAATATCTGATGCCAAACCAAATTGAGCTGCCGCAAATCCGTTTGTGGACTGGTTTAAGTACCACGTCCCGTCCCGATAAACAGCGATATCAGTTAGCCGGTCTCCGTCATAGTCAGCAGCCACCGGGACATCGCCGGCAAGTCCAAATTGAACGCCCGCAAAGCCATCAGCACTAAGATGTTGATACCAGATGCCGTCCCTATAAACGGTAAGGTCCGTTTTTCCATCACCGTCAAAATCACCCCTAACGGGCAGGTCGGCTGCGACCCCGAACTGTTCAGCGTAGAATGAATCGTCACCGCTCCGCAGCTCATACCAGGTGCCTTGTCTGAAAACAGCGACATCGTCCCTGCCGTCGCCGTCATAATCAGCGGCAACGGGAATGTCGCCGTTCAGGCCAAAGTAAACCTTTTGCACCGAGTTATCTGAGGTTAACAGTTGATACCAGACGCCATCACGAAAGACCGCCAGGTCAGCCTTTGCGTCCCCGTCAAAATCGGCAGGTGCGATCACGTCAGTACCGGTTCCGAAAAACGTTTGATTAAAACTGTTGCTTGCACTGTTTATCGAGAACCACCGTCCGTTTCGAAAAACTGAGATGTCAGTCTTGCCGTCGCCGTCAAGGTCAGCTATTTTATGCGTCAATCGTGTCGGGCCGGTGTATTTCGCGAGTCCGATGTCTGAGACCCCGCCGGTGACAACCACAAATCCGGCGGAAAGTACTGACCCGTCAGGGTAGAGAAAAAGTGCCTCAGCGCGCTCGTGCCCGTGAAAGTCGGTATCGGTGCGTGAGATCAGAATGCCCTTTTCATCAAATGACGCCGTTACAAAATTTTCGTCCGTCGCAGGCAAAAAGGTCGAATTCCCCGCAACCAGAATTACACCGTCCGGGCGAACTTTGATTGCCGATAAAAACGAATCATTAAGTGTGGCACGGCCGCCGTTGCCAAACGACGGGTCAAGTGTTCCATTACTGTCGAACCGTACGATGCCGTCCCCGACTGACAGGATCTTGCCGTCCGGCTGGAGCGCCAGGTTTTTGCCGATCGACGTGCTGTTGTGCACGGCCAGGCCATTGGTCCCAAACGCCGTATCGACGCTGCCGTTAATGTTTAGCCTAAGTACACCGCAATACGGCCCGATCCGGCCACCGATCAGTATCTTTTGATCCGGCTGAATGATGGCTGCATAACCCGCGTCAGCGCTGTTGCGGTCATATATCAGCTTGCCGTTCACCGCAAAGGAGGTGTCCAGGATGCCATCGGCACTAAACTGGGCTACAGCAAAGTCACCCTCAATGTTATTATGGTTCGTCTTGCCTGCCGCAATGATCCTTCCATCGGATCGCACAGTGATGGCGTTAATAGATTCTGTACTGCCGCCAAAATCGAGAGACGCTATTCCATTTTGGCCAAAGCTCTTGTCGATCGAACCGTCGCCATGATATCGGGCAAGTGCAAAATCAACGCTTCCGTCGGCGCTCGTATTTCCACCGACAATGATCCTGCCATCCGGCAGCAGCGCACCGCAGTGCCAAAATTCCAGATAGTCACTTTGGATCGGCGTGATAACCTCACCGTTTAGGCCAAAGTCGCTGTCAACGGTGCCGTCGCGGTCGAGCCTTATAATACGAACCGCATTTTGCGAGACCTGGGCCAGGCCAAAGACAAGTATCTTGCCATCCGGCTGCACGATGATCTGTCGAGCCGACGCGTGGGCACCGGCCTGATAAACGACTTTGCCACCATTGCCGAAGTCCGGATCAAGCGAGAGCGATGGAAAAGCAAAGGCCGGGATACAGAAACTTGAAAGCAGAAAAAAATATCGCCACATAAGACAGTCTCTCCTCGTAGATTGGGGGTTGATCAATTATATCATCACTTTTTGGGGTCATGCAGGTTCGCCCAACTCACGGGCGATCGCCCGTCGGGTTTGTAGGAGCAATTCCATCACATCCCCGCTTCCTGTCGGGCGGGTCGTTTCGATGGGCGGCAGCAGAACCATCTCGATCTCACCGGCGTAGGCGACACCGGTCCGTTTGCCCATCATCCAATCGGTATTCTTGATCGCGACCGGTATTATCGGCGCACCGGTCTGCAGGGCGAGATGAAAGGCACCTTTTTTGAAAGGGAGCAGTTCGCCGGGCATCGCTCGGGTTCCCTCGACAAAGACGCCGAACGAAAATCCTTTATCCATGACCTCACGCGCCTTTTGCATAGAAGCGACGGCACGCTCAGGGTTGCTGCGGTCGATAGCGATAATGTTGACAAAGCTCATTCCCTGGCCGAGAACGGGCACCTTGAGAAGTTCTTTTTTGGCTACGAGCCCCATCTTGTTACCGGCACAAAAGAACAGAGTGGCCGTGTCGAGATATGAGCGATGATTTGACGCGAACACGTACGAGCGGCCGGGGTCGATGTTTTCGAGACCGGTGACTTTGACCTTGGCTCCGCAGGCCCGCAGCCACGTTTTTGCCCCCCATTTGGCGAGCGGATATAACCAGAAACGCCGCCGGATCAGCGACAGGAATATCAACGCAGGTGTCGCTATCAGCAGCAACAGCGAACCGGCCACGAACCAGCTCCACCAGTAACGAATTTTCCCCGCCAGATGCGATTTGTTAGACTTTTTGACAGGGTAAGTTAGTTTCTGGTTTTGAGCGATCTCATTGGATATCAGGTCTGCCATAGATTTTGGACCGCAGAGATGCTCGTGACTTGAGTGGATACAGTATTAGAGATTATGTGTGGAACAGGGGGCATTCGTAAAACGGGGCGACACAAAATATTCCCCTTTTTCGGCGCGTGTCTTCGTACCGGCGGGCTTGTTATATTGTTGTCGCTTGCCGTTGCCGCTCAGATACCGTCACCCCGTTCGGTCCTCGGGTTTACACCGTCCGACGACAAAACCATCGCCGACTGGCATCAGATCACAGACTATTTCGCAAAGCTCGATAAGGCGAGCAAACGCGTAACTGTCAGGCAGCTCGGCTTTTCGACCCTTGGCAAGCCGCTCATCGTTGCCTTTATCTCGTCCGACAGCAATATCAAAAAGCTAGAGAAGTATCGCCGCATCTCAGCCAGACTAGCCGATCCGCGGAAGGTTTCCGGCGACCGCGAACTTGAATCCCTGATCAAAGACGGCAAGACGATCGTTTCGATCTCGTGTTCGATCCACTCCACCGAGATCGTCGCGTCGCAGATGTCGATGAATCTCGCATACGAGCTGGCATCGACCAATGACAAGGACACCAAAGAGATCCTTGACAACACAATACTAATGCTCATCCCATCGCCAAACCCGGACGGCATCGATATCGTGGCAGATTGGTACCGCAAGACGCTCGGTACAAAAAGCGAGGGGACGGCCCCGCCGGAGGTTTATCATCAATATGCCGGGCATGACGATAACCGCGATTGGTTCATGCTGAACCTGAAGGAGACCCAGGCGATCACAAAACTATTTTGGCAAGAGTGGTTCCCGCAGATCGTTTATGACATTCACCAGCAGGGGCCGTATGGTTCGCGTTTTACGCTCCCGCCATTTTACGATCCGGCAAACCCTCGGGTTTCGCCGTCTATTCTTCGTGAGGTTGGCCTTCTGGGATATAAGATGGCGGCTGATCTGCAGGCCGCCGGGGTTGAGGGCGTTGCGACTGATTCGACCTACGATACATGGTGGCACGGCGGTTTTCGTTCCGCACCTTATTATCATAATTCGATCGGCATTTTGTCTGAGGCAGCGGGTGCTCGCATTATGTCGCCTGTCACTGTTACTGCTGACGATCTTAAGCGTGATCGGGGAGTTCGGGGTTTAGCTTCTGTGCTCGAACCCGCGACCAACTTCCCTTCCCCCTGGAAAGGCGGGGAATGGCGTCCGGCTGACATAAACAGGATCGAAATGTCTGCGTCGCGCAGCCTGCTCACGATGGCCGCAAAGTTTCGCACGAACTATCTGCGTAATTTCTACACCAACGGCAAGGCGAACCTGTCACCTAAGGCGGATGAGCCTCAGGCTTTTATCGTAACGGCCGGGCAGCCAAATGCCGAACGTGTTTCCCGGTTCCTCGAGATCCTGATGGCACAGGGCATCGAGGTCCATCAGATGACCAAAGAGCTGCATGTCGCACACGAAAAAGACGGCACCGATACGCACGAAGTGCCGCTCGGCAGCTTTTTGATATTTGTGAACCAGCCGCAAAAAAACAACATTCTTAGCCTGTTCGAAAAACAAGATTACCCTCACCGGCTGCTTCCGAATGGTGAGGCCGAGGCCCCGTATGATGTCGCCGGGTGGACGCTGCCGTTGCAAATGGGTGTCGACACGTTGGCCGCGTGGCGGATAGAGAATGTCGATCGCGACCGGCCGACCCTGAAAAGCGTTGATAGCATAGATCAGGCCCGATCCGTCATGAACCTCAGCCCTGCCGCCGGGCCTTTCGCCAAACAGCCTTTTCCGCTGAAGACCCGGCCCACGATCGGGCTCTACAAGGGGTTTACGGGGTCAATGGACGAGGGCTGGACACGGTTTGTTTTTGACACTTTCCAGATCCCGTTCCGCTCCATCTCTGACAAGGACATGCGTTTGGGCAACCTCGACGTTGACGCCCTGATTCTACCCTCTGACAGTGAAAAAGAAATAATTAATGGCCTCAGCGGTAATAGATATCCCTCGGACTTTGCCGACGGCATTACCAGCGCCGGTGTCGCAAACCTGAAGCGGTATGTCGAACGCGGCGGCAAACTGATTTGCTTTGACGAGTCGTGCGATATGGTCATCAGACAGTTTGACCTGCCGATAAGAAATGTACTTGCCGGGTTAAAGAAAAGTGATTTTTACGATCCTGGTTCGATCGTCAGGTTGGATGTAGACACACGACAACCACTCGCCCGCGGCCTCGCACCGGAAACTGCAGCTTACTTTATAAACAGCTCGGCGTTCGAGATCTCTAACAATAAACGGGTTAGGTCGATCGCCCGTTATGCCTCTAAGAATGCATTATTGTCCGGCTGGATGTTGGGCGAAAAATATCTGAACGGAAAAACGGCCATTGCCGAGGCTGGTTTTGGAAAGGGCAAGATCATCCTGTTTGCGTTTCGCCCGCAGCACCGCGGCCAGACGTGGGCAACATTTCCGTTCATATTTAACGCCCTGGATAAATAGCCTATACCACTTGCCCGATTTGTTATTATTGAACTATGAATTTACGGCCCGCTTTTTTGTCGCTGTTACTCTTTTCATTTTTATCATTCCCGATCTTTGCGGTTCCCACTGCCGAATATTTCAGACTGCCGGCTGAACCGCTGATCCGCATCGGGCTTTTAACAAATGCCAGGTCGGCGTCGATCACGACCAGTGATTCGTCGCTGGTGGCGGTTAGCCCTGATGAACCTGGCAAATTTCTGGCTACAAACCGGGTCACAGTATCGGCCCGGGCCTATCAGCCGCCCGAGATCGAAAATTACCGCATCGAGTTTCAGGGCCTGCCGTCACAAGTCGAGGCTAACGAATTGGCTAAGGACATCCGCAACGCAACCGGCGAGACGGCCCTGGCAAGCATTGATACCGCCAGCAACACCTGGAGGGTGTGGGTCGGCAGCGTCAAAGCAACCACAGATGACGCCGATGACCTAAAGTCGAAATTAGCCGAGAAGGGGTTTGATGACGCGGTGCTCGTAACCGAAAAAAAAGTAGTTCTGTCACCCGACGCCGTCGCCCTCTCGCAACAGCTTAAAAAAGCAGGGAAAAGCGAGGTCCGCAGCCTGATCAGATCGACAGCCTCGACACAGGCAAATGTTACTGGTGCGGTCGACCCCAACCTTCGCGAAGTCATAGTTAACGGCACCAGCGAGACTGCGAAATATTCTTCGCTAAAATCGGTCGCGTTCGGTTCGATGAACGAGCGTTCGACGCCGGTTCGCCTCAATGGCAAGGCGTACCGGGGCAAGATCGAGGTTTTTGTAAATTCCAAGGGAAGTCTGACCGTTGTGAACGTGGTGCCGCTCGAGGACTATTTGCTGGGCGTTGTACCTTCCGAGTTGGGATTGCCTCAGCTAGAGGCTCAGCGGGCACAGGCTGTAGCGGCGCGGACATATGCAATTGCTAATATCGGCAACTACGGCAACCAGGGGTTTGATATGGTCCCTACCGTTTGGTCCCAGGTTTACAAGGGCGTGTCGATCGAGACCCGAATGGGCACCCAGGCCGTTCAGTCGACACGCGGTATCGTCGCCACCTACAAAGGAAAACCGATAAATGCCCTTTATACGTCGACCTGCGGCGGTCGGACAGAGAATTCTGAGAACGTATTTGAATTTGCCGAGCCTTACCTTCGCGGTGTTGAATGCTCGCTCGAGGGGCATCGGCAATTTGAACCATTTCTCGTTAAGAGTGTTCGCCGGCCGGCCAGGATCAAGGATGAGAGCGATCTCGAACTCGTTCGTCTAATGTCCATTTTGGCGTCTAACGGTTTTTACCTGTCCGCATCCCAAATGACCGATGATTGGTTCAGCGAGGCTCCAAACGAGAGCGAGATGTCCAACTGGCTCAACCAATTGGCGGGGCGGTTTGGCAAGACTTATCCCAACGTAAATCGCGAAACGGCCAAACCCGGCGAGCTTGCTCACATCGTGGCCGGGTTTATGTACGAACCGGGCTACGCTGATACGCTCCTCAGCGATTCTGATGTAAATTACCAGCTTGCGTTCTCAGATGCGGCCGAGATACCCAAGGATCGGCGGGCGGACATCGCCATACTGCTCAGAGACGGGTATTTTTCGATCTATCCGGACATGTCGCTAAAGCCGTCCGTCCCGTTCACACGTGCAAGGATGCTGCGGCTTATCCAACAGATCTATGAAAAGAAAAAATGGATGCCTGGAATGGAATCCGGCACGGCAAAGCCGACTGCTGACGGCAAATTGGTTTTGAAAAGCGGCCGTTCGGAACGGCAATTGACTGTCAGGCCTGACGTTTTTCTGTTCCGGCAATTCGGCAATTCTTTTTATCAGGTAGCAGAAGCGGCCCTTGTGGGCGGCGAAGAGGTCAATTACCAGCTCGATGCCCTGGGTGCCGTCAAATATCTTGAGATCAAGCCCACCGATAACCCGACCACGGCTGAGAATATGTCGCCATTTGTTTACTGGACAAAGACGCTTTCGGCCGGAGCGGTCCAGTCACGGCTGTCGCGATACGTTCGCGGCATCGGCACGCTCTACGACCTGAATGTCAAAAAGACAGGTTATTCGCGGCGAGCCGTTGAGCTTGAGATCGTCGGGTCAAACGGCATCAAGACGCTTAAGGGCGGCAAGATCCGCTCGGCACTGAGGCTAAATGAGCAGTTGTTTGTGATGAACAAACGGTATAACGGTTCGACCGTGGCCAGCTATACTTTCACCGGCCGCGGGTGGGGCCACGGTGTCGGCATGTGCCAGTATGGTGCCTATGGCCTGGCGAAAATGGGCGTCAAATATGACGAGATCATTAAACACTACTACACCGGCGTCGACCTCACACAGGCATATTGATCGTCTGACCCTATCTGGCCGAACTCTCGGCCGATGCTGAATTTGGAAAGTTTCGGTTGCAGGTGCTTAGTGTTTTAGCTGCCTCATCTTTTTTGCCTTGTGCCGTCTGGGCCTGCACCAGCGAATTGCACGCGGTTCTAAGGTACGGCATTTTGGATAGGGCAAGTTTGAAATATTCCTCCGCAAGATCATACTTTTTCTGTTCCTGATATTGAATACCTGAGGTCAACTGCTTGTAAGCCGAATCCGGCGTATTCTCCATCGTCTCCGGCAGGCTCTGGTCGCTGCGAACCAGTAAAACAGATACGAAATCGTCCGTCAGGACCCGCCAGCGTCCGCTCGTGATCAACTGGGCCATCGGCCTGCCCTGTTCATTCCTCGGCCACAAAACAAATTGGGCGCCTGATCTCTCTAAAGCGTCTTCCCAACCGGGCTTAAAATTCTGGACCTGTGAATACTGCTGCAGCGTCGCATTATCGTAAACCGTGTCTGCCCGTCCGTCGATAAAGACCTTCATAGCACCAGCGGTGCGATAGTGCAGATAGCCGCCCCAGTTGTAATAGGCAAAAACATTTCCCGACAGGTGATTCGCCTCGATAAAATTAGCGGTCTCGATCGGAAATTCATCTTCTGCCGTCAGGTAGTGAAACGCATATGGCGAGATCGGATAGGGATAGAGCCAAAATATACCCAATAGGGCCACAGCAGCTGGGGCAACATAGGCGGGCACCTTCTTAACGTACGGAGCAATTGCCACCGCGATGGCTGTTGCCGTAACCAGGCTTTGCGATATGGCGAAGACCAATATGAATCGCCGGCTCGTGAGCGACATGGCAAGCGTCAGAATGCCAAGTGCGATCATCGCCCAGTTTAGCTTTTGTTTGCGGAGCGCCGGCTTTGCCAAAATAAATAGCGTCGCCAGCACAAACACGCCTATACAGTAAGGATAAACAGCCGATTGGATGCCACCAGGGGCAAATGGCGGGGCCCACTCGTCGATCACCTTTGCAAACAGCGAGCTGCTGTCAAAAGCATACTTCAGCGGATATGCAAACGCATTGTACCCGTTGGGATTAATAAGGCACGCCGCGGCGGATGCAGCCCAGATAACGATCGATCGGACCCTGATCGCCCTATCACCGTATATCACTTTCGGTGCCAGCAAGATAAACAGCGCGATCAAACCCAGGATGAAACCGCCGTGCAAATTTACCCATATCAGGAAGATCGCCGGCAGATATACCGGTGTTTTTTCACGTCCCAGGACCAGATGCAGAATAAGAACGAATCCAAGATATGAATAAAGGTGCGGCCTGATATCGATAAACGGAGCAGCTGTCGCTATCGCCAGCAAAACGGCGGCATAACTCGCGATCGCATCCCCCGTCATCCGGCGGGCGGTATGAAACAGCAAACCAAATGTCAAGACGATCATCAGCCATTTCCAGTAAACGAGCGAATATAGCCCAAATGCCGAGACCCACGCCTGAAAGCTGAGATCTGAGAGCCATTCATGCTGCAGCCATGGTTGCCGGGCAGCCGTGAACGACCATTCGTCGACCATAGGGATCGCCTTATGCAACGCGATCCAGCGCCCCGTGGCTATATGCCACCACAGATCGGAACCCCGCATGACGGTATATCCATAAGCCCAAAACGAGGGGATAATGGCTAGATACCATATAGCGTCTACGATATTTGGCGAACTTTCGCTCGATCTGTCAGCGTCGGGCGAGAGTACTGGATCGAAAGGCTTTTCCTTGTTCCGCCTCGGTTTTGGTTTTTGGTTTGGCATCAAATGGCTGAGAGTTTATCAATTTAGGATAACGGTAGCGCGGCTTTCGTCCAAATGAGCGGATCGTTGGCCGCACGCGAGTTTTGTCGGCAGCTGCGCTTGGCGGCGATGCCATGTCCTGCAGCCGAAACAAAATCATTGACTAACAGTACAAATAAATTGTTTAATATTGTTAGCGTTGTTCTTACGCTATTGCTCCAACGTCCTTCATTCTTCGATAAGCGCCCCCTGATGAGATCCCTGATAGGTTTTTGCCTGTTGTATTTAGTTACCGCGTGCATTGCTGTGCCCGGGCAATACCGTTTTGACACCTGGAATACCGATAACGGCCTGCCACAAAATGGTGTCCGCGAGATCACTCAAACCCCCGAGGGTTATCTGTGGTTCACAACGTACGACGGACTTGTCCGGTTTGACGGCGTCCGGTTCACTACATTTAACAAAAGCAATACCAAAGGCATCATAAACAACCGCTTCACCAGTATTTTTAGCGACACTGACGGGACTATTTATGCCAGCACGATGGAGGACGGTGTCCTCACTATTTATCGCAATGGCGAGTTTACATCGATAACCTCTGATCAGGTACCCGGCCGATATGTCGATCATGTTGAGCGCGGGCCTGATGGCGAATTGCGTTTCGTGGTCGACGACGACGATCAAAAAACTACCAGTTCATATCACCTTCGAGACGGGAAATTCGAGTTTATCGATAAGTCACTCAAGGGTGTTTTCGTAGTGTTCTACACCGGTAAATTCGGCACCGACTGGACAGTACGGTCAGACGGCGTTACAGAATCAAAAAACGGAAAGTCTACGTTCATCCCCCTTGATCTGACCGCGGTCAATTTCAGGCCCAACGTCTTTGAGGATAACGAAGGAAATCTCTGGATCGGTGAAAATAAGATCCATTGTATTCGCAATGGCCATCTTCGGTCCTACGGTGAATCTGACGGCATGCCCGGCAATACGATCTATCATTCGCCCTGGCAGGAAGCCGACGGAAGTGTTTGGTACGCAAGCGGCGGTGGTTCCAGTACCGGTGTTGGTTTGATCCAGTTCATCGATGGCAGGCCTCATATTTGGGGAAAGGAAGATGGGTTCGCGAACAGGCTCATCCAGACCGTTTTTCACGACCGGGAAGGGACCGTCTGGCTCGGAACCGACCGCGGCCTTAGCCGTCGCCGGACCGAGATCATGCACGGCTATAGTACCGCCGATGGGCTCCGGCATTCAGAGATATACCCGCTTTATCGTGACCGGCAGGACAATATTTGGATAGGTTCGTCCAAGGGCATCAGTATTTTCCGGGATGGAAAATTCGCACCGCTTGTGATCGCGCCCGCGACCCAAAATGCGCCGGGTAATGAGAAATGGCGGGACGATGTTATGTCGGTACAGACCCTTTGGGAAGATCCGAACGGCAAGATGTGGGTCGGCGTCGGCGGCGGCATTTTCCTCGTTGAAAACGGAAAGGCCGAGCGATTATATATGGGCACGCATGTCTCGGCTATCAGCAGCGACCGTCTTGGGAATGTTTGGGCCGCGACGAACGACGGGCTCTTGCGATTTACCGATTATAAGTTAACGGCCAAATATACAACCAAAGACGGATTGCCGAACGAGTTTATGACCTTCATTTTTGAAGATTCTAAGGGGACTCTTTGGTTTGGCGGATTTGGCGGTTTGACCAGGTTTGAAGACGGGCATTTCCTGAACTACACAAAGCGCGAAGGTTTGACCGGCAATTACGTCCGGACGATCCATGAGGACAGCGAAGGTACCCTATGGATCGGAACTTATGACGAGGGGTTGAGCCGTTTCAAGGACGGCAAGTTTGTAAATTACAAGGAGAAAGATGGCCTGTATAACAGCGGTGTTTTTGCGATCGAAGAGGATGCGGCCGGCTATTTTTGGATAAGCTCCAATCACGGCATTTACCGCGTCAAAAAGCAGGATCTGGACGATTTCGCAGACGCCAAAATAGACAAGATCAACAGCACCGGCTACGGCAAAGAGGACGGAATGCTCTCGAACGAATGCAACGGCGGCCGGCAGCCTGCGAGTATCAGGGACAAAGATGGCAAGATCTGGTTTCCTACCCAGGAAGGCGTGGTTGTTGTCGACCCGATGGCCGAACAGGCAAACGCCCTGCCGCCAACGGTGGTGATCGAGGATGTGCTTGCCGATCGCGAGCCTCTCAATTTTCGGGGTGGGATATCTATAGAACCCGGGCAAAATGACCTGGAGATACGTTATACGGGCATCAGTTTACTTAGGTCAGAACAGGTTAAATTTCAATACAAGCTCGAGGGCAAAGACAATGATTGGGTAGATGCCGGTACCCGCCGAAGTGCTTTTTACTCATACTTGCCGCCGGGTAAATACACTTTTCGAGTGCGGGCCGCAAATAGCGACGGTGTGTGGGCCGAACAGGCTGCGGAACTGCCGATAACTCTGCAGCCTTATTTTTATCAGACCAGGAACTTTTATTCGCTCGTCATTCTCGTTCTGGTCCTCGGTTTGTTCGTTGTTTGGAAGATAAGCGTGCGGCAGCTCGAGGCCCGCGAACGCCGTCTGATGCGCCTGGTCAGCGAGCGAACGGCCGAATTGGCCGAGGCTAATGAAAATCTGCGAAATCTGGCAAATTCCGACGGGCTGACGAGGATCGGAAACCGTCGGCGGTTTGAGAGCTTTTTAGCCGATGAATGGCATCGCGCCGACCGATTTAATACCGAGATCTCGCTGATAATGATAGACATCGATCATTTTAAGCTGTTCAACGACACATACGGACATCAGGCCGGCGATGATTGCCTGCAGCAGGTCGCCGAAGCATTTGCCGAGACGATCAAACGTCCGACGGACCTTGTCGCTCGATTCGGCGGCGAAGAATTTGCCCTCGTATTAGGCGGAACCGATGCCGAAGGGGCACTATTGATCGCTATTCAGGCTATGGAGAATGTTAAAAAGCTGCAGATCCCACACAGCACTTCGACAACGAACGAGTTTCTGACCGTAAGCGCCGGAATCGCCACGACATTTGCAGCACGCGGATTGTCTGAGATCGCCCTGTTAAAAGCCGCCGATGGTGCCCTCTATAAGGCAAAAGAAAATGGCCGCAACCAGATCTATGTCCACGGCACCCTCACCATCGAACCGGTTGAACAAATATTGATCCCCCCGGATCATTTGCATCCTGTACGGGCCAATTCAACGCCAACGGTCTAGATGAAACGGGCCCGGCGGAAACGGGCCGGACTGTCTCTATTGATGGCGGCAAAAGCCCCTTATGGACAGCCTGACGTTTTTGCCGGCGTTTTAGTGCTTTTTTGAGCGTCGCTGCCAACAATGACGACGAAGCGATGTACGCATCTGCTGAGAACGATATCTTAGGTTCAGAGGAATTTGTCGACGCACATATCCACCGTTTAGGCGACGTCGAACTTGAGGGCGGCTGGATCGAAAAGAAAACGGAGCAGCGGCCCTTTGACGGAGAGAGTCTCATCGCTGCCGTGGAAGCTATTCTCGGAATGTCTCGAATTGATTTCTACGGCTCCGGCAAGAATGCTCAAGCCGTAATGGCAAAAGAGGTCCTCATCCTCACCGGCCGCCAAATCGGTGCAAGTTTCCCGCAACTAGCCAACCTCACCGGCCTCGACCCCTCAACCGTCAGCCGCCGCTCGAAACCGCAAAACGCAATGTAGCCACGGACACAAAGCTAGCCTACGCAAAAGATCTTGTAGCTAAGAAATATCGCGAGAATATTGCACATATTGCAAGTCTGACCCCGATCCGTTTCCCAGTATTGGTGGTGGTATCGAGGAACCGCCGTAGGCCATCCGTTATCTACCCTTCAAACCTTTTTTGGAAAAGACAAATTGCGGCGATTGTTGGCGGCAACGAATAGGAGGACATTCCACAGCCCAATAAACGGCAAGCCGCCTTCCAAACGCAACATTATTGAACTATCTGCGCAAGTCACAATTTCGAGTTCTTGCCATTTTCCTTTGCCGTCGATTTTTACCGCGTCGAGTTTAGCTCTTACGTCAACCACTTGGTCTAGCATCGTAGATCGTAATAAGTCGTCCTCCATTTGAAGGATACGAATATTTGTGACAGCAACTAATGGACCACCACCGTCGAATTCTCCGAAGGTAAAGAATTCTCCATTGCGCAGAGGAAATCTTTCGGCCATTTGCTCCTTGATGTCTAAAGGCAAGTGATCAAATCGCATAAGGCTGCTGCCGTCTGCTCCGTGTTTTGCAAATATCCTCGTAACTTTAGCCTTAAAATTCGTAATCTTCATGAGCTGAGGAGGGTCAGACCTGCAATATTGCAATCTTTCAACGTTTTTGGATACCTGAAAGGGATTTTACACCAATGATCCTAAGGGCGCGAGCAAATAATTTGTCGTGTCCTCGCAACCCTTCGCCACTCTTCACGCCTTGCTTTTATTCGCGTCTTTTCGGGCTATTCGCGGGTAAGAATCGGTAGGTTGTTTAACATTTTGCCGGGGGTCGCGGCTACTATCGTGAAAAACGTTTTTCCCGTATTTATTGAGTTTCGCCGATTGTGGAACGATCTTAATACCGGTAGAGCCGATTTATTTCCGGTAGAACGGTTTTGTTTCTAATATAAGGACCTTCATTAGAAGTAAGCCGCTATATTTTTAATAAAATCATTTTATTTTTGTTACAGAGGCTGCGCAAAAAATATTGAGGCCGATCTCTGTTGGAACTCGTTCTACCGGTGTTATAGAGGTTTAATTACCATTAAGATCGTTCTACCGGCAGCAGATCCGGGACGGTGTTTAACAGTTTCGAAGTGAGCCGATCTCGTCCTTATGCGTCATCTCCGGCCGGTGCCACGAGACAGTGATCGGGGTCAAAGCAGCACTCTTTTGGCCGCAGATTTCCATATAGCTTCCGCAAAGCAGAAGCTGGAAATGTCCGAGTTCATGCGAGTGTTTTGGGAACGCTTACTTTGGTCGTATGCAGGACCTCGGTCATTACCGAACAAGCCGAATTCCTTTTGTATGGAACCTGGCCGTAAAATTCGCGGGCTTTGAGATCGTTTGGCATTATGCGGTTTAGATGCAAAATAACAATGTCACGCTTTTGTACGTAGACATGTTTATAAAGGTTTTGATCTGGACGGCCCGCAAACTGAATTGTTGATGTAAGAAATGAGATTTTCCCGACGACAGATCATCGGATCGTTGATTTTGCTTTGCGTGATAGCAATCGTCATAGCAATTCGCTTTTTTCTGACCCGTGGATAGATCTTTCGCTGATAACTATGGCGTTCTGATCAGATCGACAAAAATAAATATGAAAATAATATGGACCGCCTTTTTAATTTTATTTAGCATAACTGCGTCGCTCGGCCAGCAGAGCGTTCAGATGTTTCATCAGGACGTCTCATGGTCACCCGACGGGAGGTATATTAGTTTTACCGGCCTGCACGACTTTGTGAAAGGAGCAGACTCACACAAAACCGATATTTACGTTGTCAAAAATGATGGTTCGGAGCTGACAAAGATCACCGGCGATGGTGTAAACGCCCATTACACATCGATGGGCAAAGACCGTGTCGCTTACAGTGCCGGGCCAAAAGGAAAGGATATAACCGAGATCTATACTGCAAAATTCGACGGTTCGGATATTCGTCAGATCACAAAGGACAGCAGCCACAACACGGCTCCCGCCTTTTCACCCGACGGCAAACACATAGCTTTTGTCTCGGACCGGGAGGCGGCAAAATATCAGATGTATGTTATGGACGCCGACGGATCAAATATTAAACGTTTGAGCCATGACGACAACGTTGGTTTCTTCAACCCGCAATGGTCGCCGAACGGAAAGTATCTCGTTTATTACGTTGAAAAAGGCGACGGCAAAGATCAGATCTGGACAATGAGATCTGACGGAACACGCCAAATGCTGCTGACGGCCAACACCGGTCACAACATATTTCCAGGCTGGTCATCAGATGGCAAACGGATAATATTCGCCAGCTCAAAACGCGATACAGATGCGTCCGGATCATACGTAGATGGAAGTCATCTCTACGTCATGGATTCTGACGGATCGCACCTGGCAAAGTTAGGTAATATCAAAAGTTTTTTCGCCCGGTTTTCGCCTGACGGAAAAAAGATCGCATACATCAGCGGCGGGTTTCCATCGACAACCATTTATGTCGCAAATGCGGACGGGACCGATCCGGTACAAATAGCCAAATGATCACCGGTTCGGCTTATCAGACATATAAAAGGCCAGGCTGCCGCCGCCCATGATCTCTTCATAGGTCAGATAATTTCGCGACATCGTCCGGCCGTTCAGGACGACCTTGCTTACAAACACATTCCTATCGCTCTGGTCTTTAGCTTCGATCGACAGTGTCTTGCCATTTTCGAGATGAAGGGCCGCTGATTTGATCAAAGGGCTGCCGAGTTGATATTGCCCAGATCCCGGTGCGACTGGATAAAACCCCAGGGCAGAAAACAGATACCACGCCGACATTTGCCCGCAATCGTCATTGCCGCCGAGGCCGTCGGGTGACGGATGATATTGATTTTTGAGGATCATCCTGACGCGTTCCTGGGTCTTCCACGGCGCATCGGTCCAATTGTAGAGATACGCCGCCTGATGTGAGGGCTCGTTGCCGTGGACATATCCGCCAATAATGCCTTCGCGCGTAACATCTTCCGTTTCTGCAAAGAACGTATCCGGCAGGTGCATCGTGAACAATTCATCCATGTGTGCCGCAAACTTAGCCTTGCCGCCCATCATCGAGATCATCGCGTCAGGATCGTGCGGGACGTAAAGGCTGTAATTCCACGAGTTGCCCTCGATAAAGCCCTGCCCCTCGGTCTTTAACGGATCGAACTTTTCGAGAAATTTGCCGTCGCTCGACTTTGGCCGCATAAAACCGGTGGAGCTGTCGTAGAGATTCTTCCAATTTGCAGACCGCTTGATAAATTCGTCATAGATCCCCGGATGGTTCAGTTTCTTAGCCATTTGAGCGATCGCCCAGTCGTCATAGGCATACTCGAGCGTCTTTGAAACGGATGACGAACTCTTGTCCTCGGGCACATAGCCGAGCGTCATGTAATATTCGAGCCCGTCATAATATTTGGTCTTGGCCGTCTGGACAGCCGCGTCGAGGGCCGCGTTAGCCTCAGCTCCCCTGATGTTTCCGGTTACAACCGCGTCGGCCACGACCGAAACACTGTGATAGCCGATCATGCACCAATTCTCATTGGCATAATGCGACCAGACCGGCAGCATGTGATGAACGCTCTGATCGTAATGTGCCATCATCGAGCGGACCATGTCGCGGTTACGTGCCGGCTGGATGAGATTGAAAAACGGATGCAGAGCGCGGTAGGTGTCCCAGAGGGAAAAGGTCGTGTAGTTTGTAAACCCCGCGGCTGATGTACATTTTGATCGAGACCCTTGTATTGCCCGTCGATGTCCATATAGACCGTCGGCGAGATGAACGCGTGATACATCGCAGTGTAGAAATTGACCATTTCGCCGTTATCCAGCGTCGTGACAGCAACCTTGCCCAGTTCACGGTTCCACGCCGCCTGGCCTTCGCTGCCTTACCTGTTCAAAATCCCAACCAGGAATTTCGGTCTCCAGATTTTTCATCGCTCCCGCGGTCGAGACGGGAGACAGGGCAAATTTTATCCTTATCTCTTTCCTCGGCGAGTGTCCCGAAATCAAAATGCGCCCGGATCTGTTTGCCCGCCATCTCGGGAAATTCTTGGTCTGATCAAACTTTCGCCAAAACCCCTTGTAATCTTCTTTGCCGAAATTCTTAAAACCATATGAGGTAAACGGTTTTGAAAACTCCATCGCAAAATACACGGTCCGGGTCCGCGCCCAGCCGTTTGTTTGCCGGTAACCTACAACGGTGTGGTCATTCTCGACCCGAACAAATGTCCATACATTCTTGTCGGCGTAATCATAAATGCCGTGCATCAGGTCGAGGATGATATGTGCATCATCTGATGCGGGAAACGTGTACTGATGCATCCCGACCCGCGTCGTCGCCGTCATCTCGGCGAGGATATTGTCGTCCTCGAGCATGACCTTGTAATAGTCAGGTTCAGCAACCTCTGTCGAATGCGAAAATGCCGACCGAAACCCGCTCCGCGGATCGTTTTTGTCCCCCGGTTCCATCTGCAATTCCCCGATCGTCGGCATGATCAAGAAAATCACCAAGGTCCGAGTGGCCCGTCCCGCTAAAATGCGTATGCGAAAATCCGACGATCGTCTTGTCGTCATATTGATAACCCGCGCAATATTTATAAGCATCAGGGTTATATTTGCCGCCGATGTTGTGCGGCTGCTCGTCCGTGTCAGGCGAAAGCTGCACCGACCCGAACGGCACCGTCGCACCGGGATATGTGTGGCCCATCTTTTGAGTGCCGATCAGAGGGTTGACGATATTGTACATGCATTGGCCGCTGGGTTGGGCAAAATGTTTGCAGCAAAAGAAAAAGGATGATAAGTGCAAAACAATCTATTCATTTATGTGATAGCGAGCTCCTGATTTTGGTTAATATCCAATCATATACAGTGCCGATCAAAAACATCCCATGGGATATACAGTGCCGATCAAAAACCGAAACATTCCGATGAGGCGAAGGGCCAGCAAATTACCTATACTAAAGGCTGTTTATGTCCGAAGTTGATCCACCACTAAGTCGGCCGATATTTGCGATCTTGGGGCCGACCGCATCCGGGAAAACAGCTCTCGGTGTCGAACTCGCCCTCGAAATAGGCGGTGAGATCATAAACTGCGATTCCGTGCAGATCTATAAGGGGATCGAGATCGCGACCGCCAAGCCCTCGGATGAAGAAAAACGGGGCGTGCCGCATCATCTTATCGATTATGTTGACCCGAATATAAACTACACGGCGGTTGACTGGGCCAGGGATGCGGCCGAAAAGATATCTGATATCGAGTCCCGCGGGCGGGTACCGATATTTGTGGGCGGGACGGGTTTTTATTTGAGGACTCTCAGACAGCCGCTGTTCGACAGTCCAAAAACGGATGAAACTCTGCGCGAACGTCTGCGGTCGATCAAAGCGAAACGTGGTGCCGGCCATCTTCACGCAATGCTCGAACGCGTTGACCCCTTGTCAGCATCGCGGCTGCCGACGGCTGATTACGTCCGCGTTATCAGGGCCCTCGAGGTTTATTTTCAAACCGGGAAGCAAATATCGAGCAAACAGCCAATGCGAATTGATCCGCCGGAATTTGCGGATCGGTTTAGATTATTTGTCCTTGACCCGCCTCGTGACGAGCTTTATGCACGTATAAATGCTCGTACTGAGGGTCATTTTGCCGCCGGCCTCGTCGAGGAAGTGAAACATCTTTTGAAAAGCGGCGTTAAAGACAACACCAACGCGCTCGGGGCACACGGGTACCGCCGGGTACGCGAATTTTTGAAAGGCGAACGCGACCTCAGTTCGGCTATCGAACAGTCAAAACAAGACGTTCGCAATTATGCCAAGAGGCAGCTTACATGGTTTCGACGCGAATCAGGGGCAGTGTGGCTACGCGGATTTGGTGATGATGCAGAGATCAAACACAAATTACTTACGCTTATCGGAACCGTAAATTAGCACTCTTGTCTGACTTGACGAATTTGATACAATTGTCATACACGATCCCCTTGCATTTTTACCGGCACCGTGACTAACTGACTCTTTTTGTGGATTTGAGGAATCGTTATGGAAAAACAAGCTGCTCAGAATATTCAGGACGCATTTTTGAATTCGGCACGGCGCGAGCGGGTTACGGTCGTGATCCATATGCTGCAGGGATCTACTTTTTCGGGCAGGATTAAGAGTTTTGACAAGTTTTCGGTTTTGCTCGACGTCGGCGGACCCGATGTCCTTATATTCAAACACTCCATTTCGTCTATCTCACAGGAACGAAAGCAACATACGGAATAAGCCATATTGCCCGGTAAATTCATAACATTTGAGGGTATCGACGGCAGCGGTAAATCGACGCAATTGAGCATGCTTGCTGATAAATTGCGCGGCGCTGGTGTCGATCTGATCACGACATGCGAACCCGGGGGTACGCCGCTCGGACGGTTGCTGCGCCGGGCATTTCTCGAGACGCAAGACGAGATCGCACCCATGGCTGAGCTGCTGTCGTTTGCTGCGGACAGGGCCCAGCATGTCGAGCACCTGATCAAACCGGCATTGGCGGCGGGACGGATAGTTATCTCTGACCGGTACGCCGATGCAACATTTGCCTATCAGGGTGCAGGCCGCGGTTTTCCCGAGGACAAGGTCAACCAGGTGATCGAACTCGCAACCGGCGGCCTGAAGCCGGACCTCACTCTTTTTTTTGATATATCGGTCGAGACGGCGCTACGCCGAATGCACTCGCGTGATGAAAATCACACAATAAAAAACCGCATGGATGAGGAAACGACTGAGTTCTATGATAGGGTGCGTACCGCATACCTGGGGATCGCCGAACGAGAGCCTCAGCGATTTAGGGTGATCGAGGCCTCAGGGCCGGTCGAAGAGATACACGCAAATGTCGTCGAAATGGTTTCTAAACTGCTCAATTAATGTTCAACAAGCTGGTTGGGAATGAAAACGTAAAACAGACGCTCAGGCACCTCTTAAAAAAAGGCCGGGTGCCTAATTCCCTGCTGTTTGCCGGCGATGACGGGGTCGGGAAAAAGCAGTTCGCATTGGAGCTCGCAAAGTCATTCGTTTGCCTGGAGCCCGTTGAAGGCAGCGCCTGCGAAGTTTGTAAGGCGTGCGTCCGTGTCGACACATTTGTAATTCCGGAGCCGACCGATAAGAACAAAGATGAGTTCCGGAAAGTATTCTTCGGCGGACACAGCGATGTTGGCAAGGTCGTCACATATAAACGAACGATCCTCGTAGATGCGATCCGTGATCTCGAAAAGCACGCCAATTTTCTTCCATACGAAGCCAAAGCCCGGTTTTTCATCATCGATGATGCCGATAAGATGAATGACGAGGCATCAAATGCTCTGCTAAAAACGCTCGAGGAACCTGCATCCACGTCACACATCTTCCTGATCACGTCGCGTCCCGATTCGCTGCTGGCAACTATCCGGTCCCGCTGCCAAATGCTGCGTTTTGCCCCGGTAGCTTCCCAAGAGATTGAAAAATTCCTTATCGATGACCGGGCATTTACCCATGATGAGGCTCGTCTCGCCGCCCGTCTCGCAAGGGGAAGCGTAGGCAGGGCGATCTCGATAAATGTTGAGCAGTTTCGCACCCGCCGCGAAAAAATGCTTGCGGTTATCACAAATGTTATCGAAACCGGTGATCGTGGGGCTTTACTACGTATTTCCGAATCGATGAATGACGCCAAAAATAAGACCAATTTCGAAGAAAACCTTGATATCTTGCAGTCGCTGATCCATGACGTTTGGACATTGAACATCAGCGGTGACGCGAGCCGTGTTGTTAATGCCGATCTCGTTGACAGGTTAGAGATCCTCGCCAAAAACGCCGGACGTTCTGATCTGCCTTCATGGCTAACCAGCATCGATACACTCCGCGACAACCTGGCCGTAAATATCAATCGAAAGATCGCCGCAGATGCTCTATTTGTTACAATGGTCGGTAGCCGTCGGGAACAATTTGTTTCTAAAGGTGTCAAAGTAAATACGTGAAGCAATTCTCCATCAGTCTATTGTGCATCCTTGTCTTTTTAAGCGGATTGGCGTTCGGTCAGACCACGCAGTCCCGCAAGAAAAAGCCGATCAAAAATTCAAAGCCCTTAAAAACTAAGCATAACCGACCGCCAAAGTTGGTAATTTCGCTCGGCGTCTTAAACGGAAGGGCTCTCGATCTGGTGAAGCCAGATTATCCCGCGGCCGCTAGGGCGGTGAACATATATGGTCAGGTGCAAGTGCAGGTGACCATTGATCCTGAGGGCAACGTTATTTCCTCAAAGATACTGAGAGGACACCCGATAATACGCTATGCAGCCCGCAGCAGCCAATATCCCAGTTCGAACCACGAATCATCGGCCGAACGGACGTAAATGTCAGCGGTGCGATATATTACAATTTTCTTCCGAAGCAATGGAATTGGCTGGAAATAGGGTTTACCCTGGGCAGGGGGTTAGATTATTACAACATATCAAGTCTCGTCGATGTGATGCCGCCGGGATTTAGTAATGAATTGCAACTGCTTGATCCGAAAGTCCTGTCAGTTGAAAACTCGACGCAGTCAGTCGACGCCTTTGTTGGAATAACGCGTAGTAAATTATCAGGTGACGATCGTTCTGCGTGGCTCTTTGATGTTGGACTGACTATCGCCAGAATGAGGGGAACTTGCTGTCGAATTGATGACGAATTGCTGTCAAACACAAATGATCTTAGGAGTTTACTCGCAATGCCGCCGCCTAACATTTCGCCGGCCCTGCTTAAACGACTAAAAGGTCTGATCCTGGAGATTGAGAATTTCGGATCCGGGTCTGCAGATCCGATTTTTGGCAATTCATTATACGACCTCTTTACCGACATTGAATATCACTTTCCCACGATGGGAAGGTAGAGCAGCCAACTTGTTTACTTATCTGTTTTTAGGCTAGGCTTAGTCAAGATGGAATTGATCCAGGAATCGACCGAACGTCTCGCCCACCACGTCGAGAGATTAACGGCTGCGGCGGGAGTGGCTGTCATGACGGTCGGGTCTGCGTCTGTCGCGTATTTTGACCCTGCCCAGATGCATTTCTTCCCGGTGTGTCCGCTTTTGCAATTGACAGGATTGGCATGTCCCGGTTGTGGACTGACCCGCGGATTTCACGCGTTGTTCCACGGCGATCTCCTGACCGCTTTAGACTTTAATGCGTTGATACCGGTCTGGGCGTTGATCTTTGGCTGGGTTTTTGTTTCGTCAGCTCTCTTGGCTGTTCGCGGTAAGGGCTTGCCCATGTGGCCGACACGGCCAAATTTCCTTTGGACCTTTATGATCGTGCTGCTGGTGTTTGGCGTCTTGCGTAATCTGCCGATCTACCCACTTACTCTCTTATATCCTTAAATAATGTAGATCAGGTGATCTGCACCAAAGGTTTGTCTGCGAGCAGTGATTTTGCTGAGGCACCTTCTTTGCGGAGCAATTCGACTTCTTTAACAAATTCCTCGACGATATCCTCGCCGCAACGCGGCGCATCGGAACGCCGTCTTTGAATATCATCCCGACATTTCGGCCAAAAGTGATGCCGAGCTGCGAATCGTGAGCCTCGCCGGGGCCGTTCACAGCACAACCCATAATGGACAGATGCAGCGGTTCCTCGACGTGGGCCAGGCGGCGTTCGACCTCGGTGACGATCTCAACAAAATTATCGATGTCGAGGCGTCCGCAGGTGGGACAGGCAACGACGGTCACGCCGCGGTTGCGAAGTTCTAATGATTTCAGGATCTCCCACGCGACACGGACCTCTTCGTGCGGTTCGGCGGCGAGACTGACGCGGATCGTGTCACCTATACCGTCGTGCAGCAGGACACCCAGATCCGATCGCAGATTTGATGGTCCCGCCAAAAGGCGTTCCGGCCTCAGTTACGCCGAGATGCAGCGGATAATCTACCTTTGCAGCCATCAGGCGATAGGCCGCAACCATTCGGTTTACGTCCGACGCCTTGAGCGAAATGATAATGTCGCCAAACCCGAGGTCCTCGAGAATGCGGATGTGACGCATGCCGGACTCGACCATCGCCTCAGGCGTGGCGGTGCCGTATTTTTTCAGCAGGTCTTTTTCGAGCGAACCGCCGTTGACGCCAATGCGGATCGGCACCTTTTGAGCCTCAGCCGCACGGACAACTTCACGGACTCTGTCGATATGGCCAATGTTGCCGGGATTGATGCGGAGTTTGTCGATACCGGCATCAAGAGCTTTGAGGGCGAGTTTGTAGTGAAAATGTATATCGGCAACGATCGGAACGTCGGTACGCTTGCGTATCTCGTACATCGCCGCGGCGGCATCGTCATCAGGTACCGCTATGCGGACGATCTCACACCCCGCTTCGACCATTTCATCAATTTGTTTTAGCGTTGCGTCGACGTCGGTCGTATCGGTCTTTGTCATCGACTGCACAACGACCGGAGCTCCGCCGCCGATCGGCACACCGCGGACCATCACCTGTTTTGTAACTCTCGCCATAAAAATTATTTTGAGACCAGCCGCGAAACGTCAAAGAAAATAACTGTTACCATCAGAAGCAATACTATGGCGAGGCCTGTCAGTTGAATGCGTTCCTTTGCGACCATTGATAGGGTCTTGCCAAACCATGACAGCACCTTTTCGATCCCGAGCACCATGATCTGGCCGCCGTCGAGCATCGGTATCGGCAGCAGGTTCATTACACCCAGGCTCAGGCTGATCGCCATCAGCACCGAAAGAAGGCCGATAAATCCACTCGCAAAAACAGTCGTCACGATGATCTGGCCGATACCAATGGGGCCAGAAACAGTGTCTCGTGCCGATCTCTCGCCCGTGCCGACCTGGCCCAATGCTTTGCCGGTAAGCCGCAGGATTCGCAGGTTTTGATCGACGGCTGCCGAAAAAGCACCGACAACGCCAACCGGTTCGCGTGCATTCATCAAATTAGGGTCAAAGCTGATCCCGATCCGCCAATCGCCATCTTTTTCAACCGCGTTCGTCACAACCTCGATCTTTTCGCCGTTACGGTCTACAAGAAGTTTGATCGGCTGATCTTTCGATTCGCCAACCAGGCTTTTCATTTCCTGGCCGTTGCGGATCGCTTTATCGTTGACCGAGGTGATCCAATCGCCTTTCTGCAGCGTAGATTTACCGGCCGGCATGTCCGGATCGATCGTGCCTACAACAACCGGTTCAGTGCCGGCGTCAGGAGCCATATCCAGGAATCCGCCCGACTGGCCATTTTCGGTAACTTTGGTCGGCGCGATCGTTAACTGTGTTTTCTGGCCGCCGCGTTCGACAGTTATCGGAATTTCCTTCTCAGGCAATAGCAATGCGTCATCCGCAACGCGGTCCCACGAGGGGTTTTCGGTGCCGTCAAACTTCACGATGCGGTCGCCAACCTTAATGCCCGCTGTATCTGCCGCACCGCCTGCTTTTACATACCCGACGATCGGAGCCGGATTTGAAGGCACACCATACATCAACGCCATCGTGAACGGGATCGCCAGGGCAAGCATTATGTTCATGAAGGGCCCGCCGAGCATCACCAAAAACTTTTGCCAACGCGGACGCAGCTCATAAAGCTCAGATTCGGGCACAGGCTCCTCTTCGGACGAACCGCCTTCCAGCGACGCCGTGACCTCATCACCATAGAGTTTGACGTAAGCGCCGAGGGGGATAGCACTTATCCGGTAATCTGTGTGCCCAAACTTTACCCCAAAAACTCTGGGGCCAAGCCCGAAAAATGAATATGCCTCAACACGCATTCCGAAAATCTTGGCCACCAAAAAATGTCCAAACTCGTGAATGTTAATTGCTACGCCGAGTACAAAAAGAATAGCTAAAATTGCGATTAAAATATCTGGCATTAAAAAAAATCCTTAAAGACCAATGACCTCTCGATTAGACATCCAAATCAGGTGTCCACGTTGTAATAATAAAGTGTAAAACCGCCCCCAAACCCAGTCAAACTAGTTAGAGATCGCAGCCGAACTCACATTTGCCGATAAAACCTCGTTTGCCATAGAGCGTGCGGCACCGTCTACGCGCAAAATACCATCAAGGTCAGACGCGTCGCCGTCAGCTTGTGAGCGCATAACGAACGCATTGATCCGGGCTATCTCAGACAGTTTTATGCGTCCATCGAGAAATGCCTGAACCGCCGTCTCATTAGCCGCGTTCAAAACGGCCGCCTTTGTGCCGCCGGCGCAAAGGGCCTCATAAGCAAGGCCGAGACAAGGGAAACGGTCAAGGTCCGGTTCTTCAAAATTTAGCTGCCCGAGACGGCTAAGATCGAGCGGCGCCATGCAATTCTCTTTGCGATCAGGGTACGTCAACGCATATTGAATGGCATGCCGCATATCCGTTACCCCCATCTGGGCGATTATCGATCCGTCGACCATCTCGACCATCGAGTGGACGATCGATTGAGGGTGGACAACGACCGAGATCTGATCAGGCTCAAAGTCGAACAGCCATTTTGCCTCGATAACCTCAAGGCCTTTGTTCATCAGCGTCGCGGAATCGATCGTGATCTTGTCGCCCATTTTCCAGTTAGGGTGATCGAGGGCCTCTTCGCGGGTGGCGTTCTCGATCTCGGCCTTGGACTTATCCCGAAATGGGCCGCCGGACGCGGTAAGTATCAGACGTTTTACCTCGTGACGCCTCTCGCCGCGCAGGCATTGATGGATAGCGTTGTGCTCAGAATCAACCGGCAATATCTCAGCCCCCGAGCTTTTGGCCGCCCGCGTCATCAGGCCGCCGGCCATTACCAGTGTTTCCTTGTTGGCAAGGGCGACACGTTTGCCGGCCTCGATCGCTCGAAGCGTCGGTACAAACCCCACGGCACCGACCGTTGCAGAGACAACTGTATCTGCCTGGTCGTGGGTTGCCACCGCAACAAGCCCGCTCTCGCCGGTCTCGATCTTTGGCATTTTGGCGCCCAACTCAGAAAGTTGGCGTTCTAATTTCTCCGCATACGACGAATCCTCGCAAGAAACGAGTTCCGGCTCGTATTTGGCGATCTGCTCAGCAAACTTATCGACATTCCGGCCCGCAGCCATAGCAACGACTTTAAAATCGCCGAGATGATCAATAACTTTCAGGGTGT
The DNA here is from genome assembly GCA_963834975.1 of Blastocatellia bacterium. Lineage (GTDB taxonomy): Bacteria > Acidobacteriota > Blastocatellia > Pyrinomonadales > Pyrinomonadaceae > OLB17. The sequence continues at coordinate 9,064 of CAWIDZ010000007.1, read as the reverse complement.
TGCAGCCGATCGAGCCGGTAGAACCGAGGATGGAGATGGCTTTCATATGAGCAACCTACAGATTAACACAGTTGAAACCAACGCAAAAGCATAATAAGACGGGCGAAAACAGAGCTCGCCGCCCATCTTACTTGTCTCCAAGCACTGCTATGACTTTTCCTCTGAGCCCTTTTGGGTAAACTCGAGCGGAGCTTCGAACCGGTTTGCTGACGTTTCACCTGATGCCTGTTTCTCTGTCAGAAACTTATTGAATTCAGCTGACTTATTTTTGGGAACACTGAGGGTGTTCCAGTCGGCCGAACGGAAATGTTTTGCCAGCAAAACGATCTGGCCGATATGCAGTGAGTAATGCATCATCTGGCGATTTATAGCCTCGACAACCGTATGCGGTTCGCCGCGTATCGTGACCGTGAGTGAAAAGTCCTCAACGGATAACGGTTCGATCGCGTCAAAAAGCGTCTTCCAGCCCGACGCCCAAAACTCCATCAGAGACTCGCGGCTGTCCTCGTCAAACGCAGCAAACTCACCATCTCGAAAACGATCGGGCTTTTCACCATCTGTCGTCAGAAAATCGCGCCAGCGTGAATGCAGATTGCCGGCGATGTGTTTGACAATTATCGCTATCGAATTTGCCTCAGGATCGATGAGGGCGAAAAATTCCTCATCCGAAACCTGCTCCATCGCCCGCTCGGCCATTTTCTTGTAGTTGCGGAATGATTGGATGGCGTCGGCGTGATAGTTCTTAATGATCTGTTCGCTCATTGTTGCCCCGGGTTTTCAGGCGACGACGTCTTTTCAGACTTAAGGTCCCTGTAATAGTCGCTAATGTAATCTTTCATCATAAATTGCCACCAGCCGAGGCCAAATTCCTTTGCCTCCTTACTCGCCTGTTCGCCTGTCCAGCCGTCGTGCGTCATCCGGTAGACCGCCATTACGGTCCCCGTGCGGTCAGAGCCTCGTCTGCAGTGGACGAACACCGGCTGATTGGCGGGTTCGTCGATCTGTTTAAGGATCGAGTCAATTTCCGTCTTATCCGGGCGGGCCCAGTTAGCGAGGGGGATATTGATGAATTTAAGCCCGGCGGACGTTGCCAGCCCCTCTTCTTTGCGAGCCCGATCGTCATTGTCGCGCAGGTCGATCACCGTCTTTATCCCCAATTGTTTCAGCTCATTGAAACCGTTCGCGCCCGGCTGGCCGCCCCGGTAGAGGTTCTCGTTTACTTTGTGAAGGTTCGGAAGGTCTTTTGAAGGCTGTGATGTCTGATACTGTGCCGCGAGTGCCAGAGCGACACCGGCGATCACGAGTAAGACAATGTATTTAGCAGCTTTCTTCACTTGTTGATCCTGGCTGCGATCTCAGCCGGGGTGAGCTTCCATTCGTCACCGCTCGCCATATTCTTTAATTTTACCTTGCCTTCGCTGACCTCGTCATCACCTAATACGCAGACGAACGGGACTCCGATGGAGTCGGCATATTTAAATTGCTTGCCCATCTTGTCAGCCTCGGGATAAACCGTCACACGCAGGCCCTGTGAGCGAAGCTCACTTGCCAATTTTAACGATCCGGCGATCGAATCTTCATTCCAGATCGTGACCATGACATCGGCTGGCGCCGATGCGGCGATCTCCGGCGGAAACATTCCGCGTTCTTCCATTACTACGAGGATCCGTTCAAGGCCGAGTGAAAAGCCGCAGGCCGGTATCTGTTCCTTGCCGAACATCCCGATCAGGCCGTCGTAACGGCCTCCTCCTCCGAAGCTTCCCGCAAGGTCAGGGACATTAATCTCCATGATTGCTCCGGTGTAATACGACAGGCCGCGTGCGAGGCTCGGGTCGAGGCGAACACGGGTCTCCGGACTGAATACTGCCGTATATTCAACGCATGCCCGGAGTTGTTTAAGGGCCGCAGAAGCAAGCGTGTCCTCATGGATAAGAGTTTCCAAATAATAAAAACATATATCATTCCAAATTCTCGAATGACTAATTTCCTTCAACTTCTCTTTATAGCTCTCGCTATCACCCGTCCATTCCTCAATGATTTTCAATATTCTGACAATGGCTTGTTTCAATTCGCTCGAAATGGCTTCATCAAGATTCAATATCTTCAGTAAGGCAACCTTTTCCGAGCCCCCAAGCGATCGATCGTCATTTTTTATGAAGAATTCAAAAGCGGTGAGCAATCTCGCAGCCCCTTCATTCACGATGCCACGTTCTTGCAACTCCTTTTCAACACCAACCCGACCAATTTTGTCGATTTTGTCTAAAGCGATCAAGGTATCAGCATGTTTGTCATCCGCGACCCCGAAAGTGCCGCAGTAAACTAAACAGAATTTCGCGATGGTTGATTCTGACGTCAAAATCTGTGAATCCCAGTCGAAGCAGTATATCGCTTACTGCCGAAATCAATTCCGCCTCGACCACTATCGATTCCGAGCCAATAGCATCCACATCGCACTGATAAAACTCCCTAAACCTTCCGCGAGCAGGCCGATCGGCGCGCCATACGGGTTGGATCTGATAGCGTTTGAAAAATTTCGGCAGCTCGTTCTTGTTGTTCGCGACGACGCGGGCGAGGGGAACGGTCAGGTCGTAACGCAGGGCGAGGTCTGAGAGGTCGCTTTCTTTTGTGGCGTTTTCGAGATCGAGCTTTTCGCCGCGTTTGAGGATCTTGAAGACAAGCTGATTGCCCTCGTCACCGTATTTGCCCATTAGGGTTTCGAGGTTTTCGACGGACGGGGTTTCAAGCGGTTCGAAGCCGTAGGATTCGTACACCTCTTTGATGATATTGATGACGTAATTGCGCTTTCGAACATCGGCGGGGAGAAAGTCGCGCATACCGCGTGCAGGTTTTGTACTAGCCATATTTGATATTTTATTACAAAACCACGACTTAAGCCGATACGGGGATCGTTGCCGGAAAAGCGTTGCTGCTTTCCATTAGCCTGATAATGTTTTCGATGTCGAATGCGAACGCAAATACACTGGCATTTTCGCCGACTGTTTTGATGCATCCGCCCTCACCCAGGATATCAAGACCGGAGGTTCGGGCCTCGATCACTATTCCGGCGTCGAACGGCGATTCGCAGGGCAATGCAGGATCGACAAATACAGGCTTACGGCCGGTAACGCGAAGTATCTGGCCAAGCTCGGTCAGCGTCTCAATGTCAACTATATTAAGTAAATTGCTGACGATCGTCTCGTTGATGTCGCGTTCCTCATTAAGGATCTCATCGGTCTTAAGAAAGAGATCGGCAAGCACTGTCGAGGCTTTTTCGCTGACGCCGATCTCCTGTAACTCGCCGACGAAGCCTTCGATATTGAATTTGCTGAAGCTGCGAATGGCAGTAAAAGTTTGCTGTCGCAAAGCCTCGGGGACGCCGACCGCCTCCAGAATGCCGTTCAAAACCTCACTATGGCTGAGATATATCGCGAAATTTTTTATACCCAGACGGTCAAGCGTTTCGTCTGCCACAAGGATAGCGTTTGCTTCGACAGACTTGTTGGCTCGATCGATCTCTTTCTTAAATGCTGCTGCACTCTCGAGCGGCTCAAAGCCATGTTTTTCGTAAACAGACCTGATAATGCCGATCACGTGATCGCGTTTTCTTACGTCATCGCCTAAAAGATCGACCGTTCCGAGTGTGGGTTTTGTACCTGCCATAAAAAGGGGAAAAGTGAAAAACGTAAAAAGTGAAAAAGCTAGAGTTACTCAACAATCACCTGACTTTTTCACTTTCTCGCATTTACATCCTTTTCACATCTAATTTTACACGATAAGCATGGTCACATGTAATGCTTCTTAAGTTCGACGTAGTTTCGCCACGATTTGTCCAGATAGGCGAGTTCCTCGTCGGTCAGCTCTCGTTTGACCTTCGCGGGTGAGCCCATAACAAGCGAATTTGGGGGTATCTGAGTTCCCGGCGTCAGCAGGGATCCGGCTGCGACAAGTGAATTCCGTCCAACACGAACGCCATCGAGCAGGATCGCGCCGATACCGATCAGGCAGCCGCTTTCGACATAACAGCCGTGAAGCGTCACACGGTGTCCGACGGTTATCTCGTCTTCGAGGGTCGTTGAATGCGTCTTTGAACTGACATGAATGATCGTGCCGTCCTGAATGTTTGTCCGCGCCCCGATGCGGATGTAATTCACATCGCCGCGCACTATCGACCCGAACCAGACGCTCGACTCGGCACCGATCTCGACATCGCCGATAATTATTGCTCCGTCGGCGATGAAGGCTGATCCGTCGATCTTTGGATGGATGTTATTGAATGGCTCGATCATCTTAGAATTTCACGCGAAAGCCGCAAAGGCCGCAAAGTCACAAGGCCCAGATTATCCTTTCAATTTCCGCCGCAACATGCTGACCAACTGCTCGAGTTCCGTAACCCGCAGAAGCTTCGCCGCGACGATAAACGCGATGCCGCCCAGAGCGATGGGTACGAGTGCCTCGACGAATCTAAAAGTCAGCGTCGCGGTCCCGTACCGGGCATAGAGAAAATGGTAGCTGAAATAACAAACCGCCGACAGCACCGCCGATGCAGCGGCGATCTTTGTGAACGAGAGTAATATGTCCTTGCCGTTCAGGCGTTTGATCCGCTTTCGCATTATCAGCGCCAAAGCGAAGAAATTCACCAGAGCGACGATCGATGTAGCCAGGGCGACGCCTACATGGCCGTACCCGTGCGGCGTTTCCGGAGTTACTCCATAATGTGAAAGCAGTTCACGAAGGCCGTAGCTGCCGATAAAATTCACACCGATCGAACCGATGGCAATATACATCGGCGTTTTTGCGTCGTTCAATGCATAAAACGCTGGCGAGAGTATCTTGATGGCCGCATAACCCGTCAGGCCGATCGAATAACCGACAAGCGCGATCGCCGTCATACTCGTCGCCGCCGCATCAAACTTCCCTCGTTCGTATATAAGACGAATTATCGGCTCACCCAGAACGATCAGGCCGCAGGCGGACGGCAGCGTCATCAGGAACACAAGATTCATCGACGATGAAATGGTATCGCGAAACTCTTTCGTCTTACCCTCACTCGCAAGCCGCGAAAGTACCGGTATGGCGGCCGTGCCGACAGCCACGCCGAATAGCCCTATCGGGAACTGCATCAGACGAAAAGCGTAATTCAGCCAGCCCTGTGCACCCTCGATCCCTGACACAAAGAAGGTGTTGATCAGCACATTGACCTGGACGGCCGACGTGCCGAGGATAGCGGGCGTCATCAGGGCGATAACCTTTCGGACGCCCTCGTCGGTAAAGCTCAATATAGGCGAGAACCGAAAACCGACCTTGAACAATGACGGTATCTGCATCAGAAACTGCGCAGCTCCGCCGATCAGCGTTCCGATCGCCATGCCGATGATCGCCCACTGCGACGGAAAATCGGGGATCGCGTTCTTGTCCCCGGCGCTCAGCCAACCGCCGCCGCTTAGCCAATATGCCAGGCCCAGGCCAAATATTATCGATACGATATTAAAGACCGTCGACGCCGACGCCGGGATGCCAAACACACCCTTGGTATTGAGAACGCCCATCGCTACGGCGGCCAGAGCTACCAGCAGGATGAACGGGAACATTATCTGTGTCAGCGTTGTCGCTAGCGCGGCCTTTTCCGGTGAGAACCCATCGGCCACCAGATTGACGAACTGGCGCGAAAATATTATGCCGACTATGCAGATAACGCTCATCACGACGGCGAGTGCGTTTAGCACGAGGCTAGCCAACCGCCACGCCTCTTTTTCGCCCTTATTTATCTGGTAATCGGTAAAGACCTTAACAAAGGCTACCGACAACGCCCCCTCGGCAAACAGGTCGCGAAGCACATTTGGGATGCGGAACGCCACCACATAGGCGTCATAGAGAAACCCTGCGCCGAAGTAGCGGGCAAAGATCATCTCACGCAGCAGCCCAAGAACGCGCGAGAACATAACGGCGATCGAAACGACGCCGGCCGAGCGTGCAACGCTGGTTTGCCGTGTACCGGTTTTGAAGCCTTTCCCGCCGATCATTTCTTCCGCGGCGTCAGGTTCTGCCAGGGACTCAGGCGTTTCCGCTGATGGTAGTTCACTTTTGATCTCACTCATTGCTCAAGCCGTGGGTCAAGCGGGAATTATCTCACGCCTGTACCAAAGAAAAAAGGAAGCGTTTCTGACACGCTTCCTCTGACAGGTCAATGGTTAGATCTGTTGTTATTCATTTATTCTGGCACGCCCGTTAGGATAACTAACCCGCGTGCGGGCTAGACGCGTTTCGAGCGATACCGCAGTGTAGGGCATCGGAGCCGCTCCGCCAAACTGGCCCTGAACCAGCGAGACAAAATAATTCTGAAACGTTCGGAATTTACGTACATTGCCGCGTTGATTAAATATCACGAACAGGTATTTGCCGTTCCGGGTGCTTAACTCGCCCGAGAGCGTGCTGACCCCGGCATCCGTGACACCGAGAGTCCCTGTTTTGCCGACAACGCTGCCTGAAGAAAAATCGGTATCAAATCGTCTTTCGAGTGTTCCCTTATCGACACCTGCGACCGGCATAATATCGGCAAACGTCATCTTATTCCGTGCAAGCTCGGTCCTCAGGGCCCGCAGCACCTGCATCATTGCGTTCGGCGTAACCCGGTTGTATCCGAGCCCGCTTGCTGTCTGGATCGAGAATTCCTCGGGCCGAACCCCTGCATTGAGATGAACGATCCGGGCGACCGCATAGGGGCCGCCGAGCAGATCGCCAAATCGCTCGGCCAGAAAATTGTTCGAGTAACAGAGTGTCGCCTTAACTATTTCGCGAAGCGGTGCGGACTCGTGCGTAAACAAGAGCCGCAGGGTACTGGGTATCGGCTGCATATAGACCGAACCAGTAAAACTGACGCCGGGAGTGCCGTTTACCTTGCCGAACTGACCCGAATAAGAAAGATAGTTGAGCCATGAACCGGCTACCGCCGCAGACCTTGTTGACTGATCCATCGCGGCCGCAAGCGTTTTACCCGACAATAACGCCGAGCCGGAATAGTTCATTATAAAACTGTCGGTTACGATCAGATCACCTGAGACAGTGCGGATGCCCAGCTTATTTAATTCGTTTGCGATCGCTACTGCATGCTGGTTGCCAAAGATCGGGTCTTTGCCCGATATATAAACGTTGCCATTTAGCGTTCCGGTTGTCCGGTCGATCACGCCGTCGGTGTACACATTTGTCTGGAACCGATAATCGGGGCCAAATATTTTCAACACTGCATAGGCCGTCGCGATCTTTACGTTCGAGGCGGGGTTAAACACCATGTCAGGGTTGCTTTCGATAACAACGTTGCCGTCCATCGATTCGACAAGTATCCCGGAATAACCGGGAATTGAAACCTCTGCAAGCGCCGGAAACAGCGTTCTAACGCCGCTGCCAGCTCCCAATACGGGGCTGGAGCCACCAGTTTTCTGAATGAGCGGAGGCGTTGCGGACGGACGCGATACTTCGCTGTCCTTAACGACCTTGATATCCTGGAGCAGGGGCGTCGCCTGGCCGAAATTAATGCCTGCGGCTGACAGCAGCATTGCTGCGGCTAAAAGCCATCGAGCAGAATTGTGCAAAGTAAATTTCATTGATCTTGATTTTTTTGGTCTGATGGGGAGGCAAGCTTTCGCGGCACCGGAAAGCAAGTAGTCTTCAATATAACACATTTTTAACGGCCAGTGTCCGTCTTTCGAATTTGACTGCCAGCCCAAATAAACCTCACTTAATTGAAAACTGCCCGTATATCGGCCTCATGATCAGTTAGTGCTGCTTATGGCAGCGATTCGATTTGATTATACTACAAAATTAGCGAAGAGAAAAGGTTTTTCAGAGATCCGGCTAATTCTATATGGCGATTCGCTGTTACGAGGCCCCAAAACGGCTTTAGCCCACCGGAGCAAGACCGAAGGGCTCAATGTCTAACGCTACTGGCAGGAGCAGGAGAGCAAGATCAAAAATGGAAAGTGACGATGTTGTATTTCACTCATCACTTTCCAATTTTTAGCGCCATTTGACTTTGATCCTGCGATCTAGTCAGGCTAGGAAAGGTGCTGTGGATCACCGACTGTTCGAGTCGGTGATCCGAACCCGGCTTATCATCGCCTGGTCACAATTATCCGGCCGTTCTTTACTGCCGTGGCGTCCGTCCCGCTATTCAGGCGGAAACCGCTTAGCGTCAGAGGTGATGCTGTGCCGACACCGCCGACCACCTTGAACTTAAGAAAGACGTAAACGCCGTCGCCGTAAACCGGTACCGCACCATAAACTGCCACCTTGAGCAGGCCCGGCTCGGGTGAATTTGAGACGACACTAAGGCTGTCATCCACCGTACCCTCGATGCTTGCGGCCGCAGCCGGCGAGATGACTGTCGGATCGTAGACAAGGTCAAACTGATATGAACCCACACCGATGCCGCCGAGGTCGTCTAACCGGAATGGGACCACAACCTCTGACGACCGTGCCCCACGGACCACGGGTACCGACGCCATCACATCCTTTACGCCGAATCGCCTGACGACTTCCGGCCGGGCGCCCATCGGGTCCCAATCGCCGCTGACGTCACCCATCAATATCGCCTGATAATTTTCGGTCAGGCTGCCCGTCACGCCGCCGGGGTGATCGACACTTGGGGGCAAAAACGCCCATTGACCTGCTAAATTGAACGGCTGGCAAAGTCCAACCACCCTTTGAGCGACAAGAGCCGCATCATAGGACGACAGGGTTGCATAACCGGCTACTTTGCCTGCGGCGATCTGTTCCGAAGTGAGCACTATCAGCCCAACGATATGGCGCGAGATCATTGAGGCGTCATCTGCCATGATACCGATCGGCACCGCCGCAGTACATGGTTCGGGCGCTTTTGACACGCTGACCGTATATGCCCCAGCCCCAAACCCTGATAACGAATAATTACCCATGCTGTCAGTAAACACAGTCAAAGGTATCGACCCCGCGGCGTCGACCTTAACATCAGGAACCGCCTTGGAAACGATCGCATAATCAACATTGCCTGCTATCTCCGCGGTTGGAGTCGCAGTGGGTGTGGCTGTTGCTG
>CAWIDZ010000006.1:0-99953 GCA_963834975.1 Blastocatellia bacterium | reverse complement strand
AATTTAGAAAGGTATGTTTCAAGATTGCTCATTATATTTATTCACTTGCATGCCGGCCGAAAATCAGGCCCGGAATGCGAAAAGAGAGAGTTTACAAATAAATCACGTTTTGTGCAAAAAGCGGCTTGACAACGAACCCTCTAATTTAGATAATCTGAAGTTTCGGACTTTTACGGTCTGTTTTGCTGAGCGGTTCCTTTAGGGACATGTAAAGCAGATGTTTGAGAATTGAAACAGGGATTGTTGCGTAAAGGCGTCCATCTCAGGCCGCTGGCGAATTTGATCATTTCTATTATGCCACGCTACAGCAAAGTCTCAATTCTCGTGGAATAGAACTAATTTAAGTAACTAAGCAAGCTTATAGCTGCTTGAGCTAACTGCCGGATATGATCCGGAAAGAGTCAGGTAAGAGTTTACTTTTGCCTTTTAAATAGACGGATAGGCACCAGCGAGTGCGGATAGTAAGACTTAGAGGAAAGAATGCCGACGATCAACCAATTAGTACGAAAGGGACGCCAACGTGTTAAGTACAAAACGGCGAGCCCGGCTCTGCAGGCAAATCCGCAGAAACGCGGCGTTTGCACACGTGTTTACACATCCACCCCGAAAAAGCCCAATTCGGCTCTTCGTAAAGTGGCCCGTGTGCGTCTGACAAATCAGATCGAAGTTACTACATATATTCCCGGCATTGGGCATAACCTGCAGGAACACTCGATCGTCCTTATTCGCGGCGGCCGTGTAAAGGATCTGCCGGGTGTGCGTTACCACGTTATCCGCGGAACGCTCGACGCCTCAGGCGTTGCCAATCGTAATCAGTCCCGCTCGAAATACGGAGCTAAGAGGCCAAAGGGAACGAAATAGGGTAAGAGTTACGGCTTTAGCCGTGATGCTTTAAACGCCTAAAGGCGTCACTCAAACAATTATGCCAAGACGAAGAGTTGCAGGGAAAAGAGAAGTTTTACCGGATCCGATCTATAACAGCATCGGTGTTACCAAGTTCATCAATGGCTTGATGTGGGCTGGTAAGAAATCGATCGCTGAACAGATCTTTTACGGAGCGATGACCAAATTGGGCGAAAAGACCGGCGAAGAGCCGTTAAAGGTTTTTAAGGCCGCTCTTGACAGTGTCGCACCCACGCTCGAGGTCAAATCACGGCGAATCGGTGGTGCGACATATCAGGTGCCCCTGGAAGTTAGCCGCGATCGGCGTAACACGCTGGCGATCCGCTGGATCGTGATCAACGCGAGGGGCCGCAGCGAAAAGACAATGGAAGACCGCCTCGTCGGCGAACTTCTCGATTCAGCAAACGGACGCGGCGGAGCAATGAAGAAAAAGGACGATGTCCACCGTATGGCCGAAGCCAACAAGGCATTTGCACATTATAGATTTTAAGTTTTATAGAAATGGCGAAGATCAGTTTAGACAAATATAGAAACATCGGGATCATGGCGCACATCGACGCGGGTAAGACCACGGCGACCGAGCGGATCTTGTTCTACACGGGTGTTTCACACAAGATCGGCGAGGTCCACGAGGGAACCGCGACGATGGACTGGATGGAACAGGAGCAGGAGCGCGGTATCACGATTACCTCGGCTGCAACCACCTGTTTTTGGACACGCAATAACCAGGAACATCGCATTAATATTATCGACACACCGGGACACGTTGACTTCACGATGGAAGTTGAGCGGTCTCTTCGTGTTTTGGATGGTGCAGTTTGCGTCTTTGACGGTGTCGCCGGTGTTGAGCCGCAATCTGAGACCGTTTGGCGACAGGCCGACAAATACGGTGTTCCGAGGATCTGCTTTATTAATAAGCTTGACCGTTCGGGTGCTTCGTTCGACAGGTCGTTTGACTCGATCCTTACCAGGCTCGGTGCAAATGCGGTCGCGATGCAGATCCCGATCGGACTGGAAGAGCATTTTAAGGGCGTCGTCGATCTGATCACGATGAAAGCCTTTGTCTGGAATGACGAGGCAAAGGGCTCGAAGTACGACATCCTCGATATTCCGGCAGAACTTTTAGAGGAAGCTAAGGCAGCACGCGAAAAGCTTGTCGAGGCCGTCTCGGCGGTTGACGACGACCTGATGCTGAAATACCTCGAGGGCGAGGACATCTCAGAGGATGAGATCCGCGTCGCGATGCGAAAGGGAACGCTGGCGATGAAGATCGTTCCGGTGTTTACCGGTTCGGCGTTTAAGAATAAGGGCGTTCAAACGCTGCTCGACGCTGTTGTTGATTTCCTTCCCAGCCCGCTTGATATTCCGGCCATTGAGGGCGAAAACCCGAAGACAAACGAAATTGAAAGCCGCCCGCCGGATGCAAAAGCTCCGTTTTCGGGCCTGGTGTTCAAGCTGATGGCTGACAAGCACCTTGGCCAGCTGGCTTTTGTGCGTATCTATTCGGGAACGGTCACGTCGGGTTCGTATGTGACCAACACGATCAAAGATTCCAAAGAACGCGTCGGCCGCCTGATGCTCATGCACGCCAACAAACGAGAGGATGTTGAGTCGGCAGGTGCGGGTGAGATCGTCGCCATCGGCGGTATGAAAAATACCACGACGGGCGACACCATCTCAGATGAATCAAAACCGATCATCCTTGAGTCGATGGATTTCCCGGAACCGGTCGTTCGCGTCGCTGTCGAGCCGAAAACCCGTCAGGACCAGGATAAAATGGGCGTTGCACTTAACCGCCTCGCTCAGGAAGACCCCAGTTTTCAGGTTTCGACCGATCACGAGACCGGCCAGACGATCATCGCGGGTATGGGTGAGCTTCACCTCGAGATCATTGTCGACCGCATGAAACGCGAATTTGGCGTTGAGGCTAATGTCGGCAAACCGCAGGTTGCCTATCGTGAGACCATCACCACATCGGCACCGGGCAAAGAGATCTATAAGAAACAGTCGGGCGGCCGCGGAAAATTTGGCCACGTCGAACTCGAGATCGAGCCGGCACCGGGCGAAGGGTTTGTGTTTGAGGACAAAATTACCGGTGGTTCTATCCCGAGACAGTTTATCAAGCCCACCATGGAAGGCATCCGCGACGCTATGGGACGCGGGTTCCTGGCAGGCTATGAGCTGGTTGATATCAGGGTGAGACTGCTGTTCGGTTCTTATCACGAGGTTGACTCTGACGAAATTTCGTTCAAACTCGCGGGTTCATTCGCATTTCAGGACGCCGTTAAAAAGGCCAAGCCTATTCTGCTCGAGCCTATTATGAGGATCGAGGTGGTTACGCCCGAGGAATATATGGGAGCTGTGAATGGCGATCTTAACCGCCGCCGCGGCCAGATCGACAAAATGGAACCGCGTCCGGGTAATGTTTCGGTGATAACGGCCTTTGTGCCGCTGTCTGAAATGTTTGGTTATACCACCGACCTGCGTAGTTCGACACAGGGACGTGCGACCTCGAGCATGCATTTTGAGCGTTATAACGAAGCTCCGCGAAACGTTGCGGAAGAGGTCATCGCAAAGATCAAAGGAACAGGAACGAGTTCGGGAAGCTAAATAACTTTTAATTTTAGGAGAAGCTATGAGCAAGGAAAAATTCGATCGCAGTAAGCCGCATGTGAACATTGGGACGATTGGTCACGTTGATCACGGCAAGACGACATTGACGGCGGCAATTACAAAGGTGATGTCAAAGCATAACGCTAAGATGACGTTTCGGTCGTTCGATTCGATCGACAATGCACCTGAAGAAAAGGCACGCGGTATCACAATTGCGACCTCACACGTTGAGTATGAGACGGCGAACCGTCACTACGCACACGTCGACTGCCCGGGCCACGCTGATTATGTCAAGAACATGATCACTGGTGCCGCCCAGATGGACGGAGCGATCCTTGTAGTTGCAGCGACTGACGGCCCGATGCCTCAGACCCGTGAGCACATCCTGCTTGCACGCCAGGTGGGTGTACCATCGATGGTCGTGTTTATGAACAAGGTTGATTCGGTTGATGATGCAGAACTGCTCGAGCTGGTCGATATGGAGATCCGCGAGCTGCTTTCGTCTTATGAGTTCCCCGGTGACGATACACCCGATCATTCAGGGTTCGGCACTAAAAGCACTCGAAGGCGATGCCGCATGGGAGCCAAAGATCGACGAACTGATGCAGGCGGTAGATGATTTCATCCCGACACCTGCCCGTGAGACCGACAAACCGTTCCTGATGCCGGTTGAGGATATCTTTACTATCCAGGGCCGCGGAACAGTTGCAACAGGCAGAATTGAACGCGGACAGATCAACGTCAACGAACCTGTCGAGATCGTCGGTATCAAACCGACCAGGAACTCGGTCGTGACCGGCGTTGAGATGTTCAAAAAGCTTCTCGATTCAGGCATGGCCGGCGACAACGTCGGACTGCTGCTGAGAGGCGTTGAGCGAAAAGAGATCGAACGCGGACAGGTTATCGCCAAACCGGGCTCGATCACACCGCACACGAAGTTCAAGGCAGAGGCCTATGTGCTGACAAAGGAAGAGGGCGGACGCCACACACCTTTCTTTACAGGCTATCGCCCGCAGTTCTACTTCAGAACAACGGACGTGACCGGTGTTGCACACCTGCCGGCAGGAGTCGAGATGGTGATGCCGGGCGACAACATCCAGATGGAGATCGAGCTTATCGCTCCGATCGCCATGGAAAAGGGATTACGCTTTGCTATCCGCGAAGGCGGCCGCACAGTCGGTGCCGGTACGGTTTCTGAGGTGGTGGAATAAGGGTAAGAGTTACGCGTTTACGCGTGAGCCAACGTCTGTAAGGGATAACTAAAATTCACGCCTGAAGGCGTAACTCATACGAAGAATATATGTTAAACGAAAAGATCCGCATCAAGTTAAAAGCTTACGATCATCGCGTTCTGGACCAGTCCACAGCCGAGATCGTTGAGACAGCGAAACGAACCGGGGCGAGGATAGCAGGGCCGATCCCCCTACCGACCATAAAGAATAAATGGACGGTTTTGAGATCGCCCCACGTTGATAAAAAATCGCGTGAGCAGTTCGAGATCAGAACGCACAAACGTCTGATGGACATTCTCGACCCGACCGCTGAAACGGTAGATGCGTTGATGAAGTTAGATCTCCCGGCTGGTGTTGATGTAGAGATCAAAGCGTTTGGCAAGAATTAGTCTAAGACGGTGAGGTCGCTCGGGGAAGCGAAATGTTCCTTCCGAGACTTCCAAGACTGGCAAGACTAGCGAGACTTAAAAGATTATGATTAGCGGAATCATTGGTAGAAAAATGGGAATGACGCAGCTGTTTGCGGAAGATGGCACGGTAACTCCGGTTACGGTCATTAAAGCGGGTCCTTGTGTTGTTGTCCAAACAAAAAGCGCTGCAGGGCGTGATGGTTACAATGCCGTTCAGCTCGGACTTGTCGAAGACAAACCGATCCGTTTGAAGAATGTGACCAAGCCGCTTCGCGGACACTTTGAGAAAACCGGCGGCGGCCTTCCCCCGACCCGTATTCTGAAAGAGATCCGTCAGGTAGACGAGCCGGATGCCGCGGTTGGCGATCAGGTAAAGGTCGACGTTTTTGCGGACGGTGACAAGATCGACGTCGTCGGAAAGTCCAAGGGACGCGGTTTCGCCGGCACCATCAAACGTCACAAATTTTCACGCGGCCCTGAGTCGCACGGTTCGATGAACGTGCGTGCACCGGGTTCGATCGGCCAATCCGCTTATCCGTCACGTGTTATTAAGGGAACACGTTCATCGGGTCACATGGGCGATGCCCGCGTAACGGTTCAGAATCTGACCGTCGCAAGAGTGGATGTCGATAATAATATCTTAATGGTTCGCGGTGCTGTACCGGGGCCGAACGGTGGTCTTGTAATTGTAAAAAAGAGTTAAGAGAAACGCCTGAAGGTGTCACTCTTACCAATGGAGAATATTATGCCTACCGTAAAGGTTCGCAATTTGAAGAATAAAGAGGTCGGGGACGTAGAGCTTTCTGATGCCGTATTTGGTGTCGAGTTAAATGAAGCTCTTATCCATTCGGCTGTGATGAATTATCAGGCCAATGGCCGCCAGGGTACGTCCGCTACGAAAACACGTGGAAACGTTTCCGGATCGGGCCGTAAGCTTTGGAAGCAAAAAGGTACAGGCCGGGCGAGGATCGCGTCAATTCGTTCACCCTTATGGAAAGGTGGAGGTAACGTACACGGCCCTCAGCCCCGCGACTGGTCATACCAGATGCCAAAGAAAATGCGACGCGGAGCTTTGCGGTCGGCTCTTTCGGAAAGGCTTCGCGAGGGTAACCTGATCATCATTGATGAATTTGGATTTGAGAATGCCAAGACCAGCGAATTTCTGGTAGCGATGGGCAGCCTGGGGCTGATCGACAAAAAGGCATCGACGAAAACCCTGATCATTGATTCACTTGATAATTTGAACCTGATCCTGTCGTCGCGAAATGTTCAGAAGACCAAGGTCACCAATAGTTTTGGGCTGAACATTTACGACATCATTTATCACGAAAAGCTTTTGATCTCGAAAGCGGCACTCGACGAGTTGGTCGCACTTTTAGATCCGAAGCGTGAGTCCGGCAAATTGGCTGAAGCGGTCGAAGAAACGCCTGAGGAAAAGCCCAAGGCTAAAAAAGCAGCAAAGCCAAAGACAGAGAAAGCGGCCAAGGCAGAGCCCGCAGTCGAGGAAGCACCCGTCGTTGAAGAAGCTCCGGCAGAAATAGTCGAAGAGGAAACGGCAGCAGCCAGCGGCCGAAGCCCCGGAGGCTGAAGAAGCGGCAGTGGAAGAGCCGGTTGAAGAAGACTACAGAGGAGGCGACTGACAATGAGTAAAAAGGGAGTTTGGGACATATTAAAGTCGCCGGTCGTTACCGAGAAGAGCGTTATTCTTAAAGAAGACTCGACCGAAGAGAACAGCGATCGCAAAGCCGGCCAGGTGCTGACTTTTCGCGTTGATAAAAAAGCGACCAAGATTGATATCAAGGGTGCCGTCGAAGAGATCTTTAATGTAAAGGTCGCTCAGGTCCGCACGGTACTTTACGAAGGTAAAATGAAACGCCGCGGCCGTATCGAAGGACGCCGCCCGGGTTTCAAAAAGGCTTATGTGACCCTGAGAAAGGGTGAGCCAATGATCGATTACGCAGAAGCGATCTAGTTATTTAGGATTTTAGATCCGCAATGGTTGATCAGTGGTCAGCATTTGTAGATCGGAAATAAGATTATGGGAATCAAGAGATTAAAACCAACATCACCGGCAAGGCGTTATCAAACGTACTTGACCCGCGATGAATTGACTCCGAACGCAGTACCCGAAAAATCACTGCTCGAGCCAAAAAAGAGAATTTCCGGACGAAACAACGACGGACGTATCACGATCCGCCGTCGCGGCGGTGGCCATAAGCGGCACTACCGGATAATCGATTTCAAACGCGACAAGTCAGGTATTCCGGGACGCGTTGCACAGATCGAGTACGATCCGAATCGCTCGGCCCACATCGCACTGATCTCGTACCTTGATGGCGAAAAGCGATACATCCTCGCACCGGTCGGGTTAAAGGTTGACACGATGATCCTGAGTGGGGAGGAAGCTGATATTTTGCCGGGAAATGCATTGCCGATCAAGAACATCCCGCTCGGCACAGAGGTTCACAATATTGAGCTTCGTCCGGGAAAAGGCGGCCAGATGGTTCGTTCAGCCGGTGGTTTTGCACAGATAGTTGCTAAAGAGGGTGCTTATGCCCAGCTCAGAATGCCTTCCGGAGAAGTTCGAAAGGTGCCTGTTGTTTGTATGGCAACGGTAGGCCAGGTTGGCAACACCGAGCATGAGAACGTCTCGCTTGGCAAGGCCGGCCGCTCACGCTGGATGGGAAAACGCCCGAAGGTCCGCGGAGTAGCGATGAACCCGGTCGATCACCCGCATGGTGGTGGTGAAGGAAAAACATCCGGCGGACGTAATCCGGTAACCCCGTGGGGACAGCCGACACGTGGATACAAGACCAGACGCAATAAGCGCACGACGAACATGATCGTCAAAGACCGGAGGAGGAAGTAGGTTTTAGATCATTGGTTTTGGTTAAAATCCAAAATCCAAAATCCGAGAATCCAAAATTGATTTATGCCACGTTCATTAAAGAAAGGCCCGTTTATCGATCTTAGCGTACAGAAAGTGCTTCGCCGGCTCTCCGACGGTGGGCCAAAGCCCCCTGCGATCAAGACCTGGTCGCGGCGTTCGACGATCTCGCCGGATATGGTTGGTTTGACCTTCGGCGTTCATAACGGCAAACGCCACATCCCGGTGTTCGTCACGGAAAATATGGTCGGCCACAAGTTGGGAGAGTTTTCACCAACGAGAATGTTCAAAGGCCATCCGGGCACCAAAGCGGAGAAGATGGCGAAAAGGAAATAGTCAGTCAGTAGTCAGCCGTAAGTTTCTCACGGCTAACCATTAAGAATATGGAAGCGATAGCAAAAACAAAATATCTAAAGGGCTCACCCCGCAAGGCAAGGCTGGTGATAGATCTGATCCGTGGAGTAAACGTTTCACGCGCCCTGTCGATCCTAAGGTTTACCGACAAGCGTGCCGCTGACCCGATCGCACAGTGTTTGAATTCGGCGATCGCGAACGCGACCTACAAGGCTGAGCAGGAAAACATCGCCATCGACCCTGATGATCTGTGGATCAGAACGTGTTTCGTGGATATGGGCCCGACGAAAGGGCGTCGCAGAATGCGGCCGGCCCCTCAGGGACGTGCTTATCGCGAACAGCGGCATTATTGCCACATCACCATCGAGGTGACGAGCGAAGATCAGCCGAAGACTGAAAAAGAGATCCGGGCTGAAGCTTCAAAAGCAAAACGTGCCGAGGCACGCAAGGCTGAAGGTGCCACAAAGAAAGGAAAAGCCCCTGCTAAGAAAGAATCAAAGAAAGCAGTTGCGGAAGAGACAGTAAATGAGCCGGTCGAAGCCGCTGCCGAAGAGGTAGTCGAAACGCCGGTGATCGAGACAGCGGCAGAGGAAGTTGTCGAAACTCCTGTGGCAGAGGCCGCTGCCGACGAAAATGTCGAGGCGGTCGCGGAACCCGCTGCTGCTGAGGCCGAAACATCAGAAGTCGAGGCCGAGGCGTCAGCAGAAGCTGATACTTCAAGTGCTGAGACCGACGGAAGAAAGTGCAGCTGAGCCGGTTGACGAAGCGGAAGCAGCAACTGACGAGGACTCGAGCGAAAGTAAATAGGTTTTTATATGGGACAAAAAGTTCATCCATACGGCTTTAGGGTCGGATATAACAAAGATTGGCATTCGCACTGGTTCGCGAAGCAGGAATTTGCGACTTTTCTCGCTGAGGACCTCAAGCTCAAACGAGAGCTGAAGCGTAAATTTGGCGGCGGCGGTGTTTCGCACATCGATATAGAACGCGTGCTGCTGCACGTCTCAAGATCATTATCTATACGTCGCGGCCGGGTATCATCATCGGCCGAAAGGGCGCTGAGATCGAAAAACTCCGTGAGGACCTCTCGAGAGAGACTGGCCGCGAGGTTTTGATCTCGATCCAGGAGATCCGCCATCCGGAACTGAATGCTCAGCTGCAGGCTGAAAAGATCGCCCAACAGCTCGAAAAACGTATTGCCTTTCGTCGTGCAATGAAAAAAACGATGGAAGAGTCACAGCGGTTCGGAGCTCAGGGCATCAAGGTAATGATCGCCGGACGTCTGAACGGAGCTGAGATCGCCAGAACAGAATGGTCTCTGCAGGGGCGTCTGCCGCTGCACACGCTGCGGGCTGATATTGATTTTGGATTTGCTGAAGCATTGACGACATTCGGAATAATCGGTGTAAAGGTTTGGATATATCGCGGAGAGATCCTTGATCCTAATGCATCGATGGCTCGCGGAACGACTACCGACCCAATGAATGAGGTCAAAGTTGAACGCGGAGCAGGCCGCGGCGATCGCAGGCCGAGACGTGATCGTAACGACAGATAGATCGGAAGTAATATCGGATTTGTATTGCAGTACGTAACTGCTGAAAGAGAAAGAGGTTAATAGCTATGTTGATGCCGAAAAAGGTCAAGCACCGAAGAGTTATGAAGGGCCGCATGCGCGGGAAAGCGACACGCGGTGAAAAGCTTAGCTTTGGTGATTTTGGTCTCAAAACATTAGAGGCAGCGTGGATCACGGATCGGCAGATCGAGGCGGCTCGTATCGCGATGACACGTCACGTAAAGCGTGGCGGTAAGATCTGGATCCGTATCTTCCCGGATAAGCCGATCACGAAAAAGCCGGCTGAAACCCGAATGGGAAGCGGTAAAGGGGCTCCGGATCACTGGGTTGCCGTGGTAAAGCCAGGGCGTGTCCTGTATGAGATCCAGGGTGTTGAAGAAGGGCTAGCCAGAGAGGCGATGCGGCTTGCTGCCCAAAAACTTCCGATCAAAACCAGGTTTGTAACCCGTGCGGATCTCGAGGGAGGCATTGTTTCATAAATGAAAAGGAAAGAACAACTTGATCAGCTCTCAGACATGACGGTCGATGAATTGAAAGACCAGGCTGACGCTTTGAAAGAGTCATTATTTAGATTGAAATTTCGTAAAACGCTCGGTGTCGGTGATGTGTTGAAAGACATTCGCCGCGAAAAGAAAACGCTGGCCAGGGTTTATACCTTGCTCAACAAGAAGGGTTCCGACACAGAGGCCGCAAACGCGTAAGGCTAAAGAGATAATAGAATGCCAAAAAAGAAAAAAGACGAATTAGAAGAAGTTGCGGCGGAGACTTCAGCACCGGCTGAGGCGGCTGAGGAAACTTTGGTCGAGGCTGCCGGAGGCGAGGTAGTAGATTCTGAAGAATCAACAGAGATCGCTGAGGTAGGTTGAGGCTGCTCCTGCGCGATGAGGCTGAAGCCGTTCAGGCTGAGCCTGCTTCCGAGGAAAAGGTTGAGAAAAAAGCGGCAAAACCTGCAGCTGCCAAGGCGTCGAAAGCGCCAAAGAAAGCAAAGGAACCCGTAGTTCCGGCCGAAAAGACGGGTGGCAAACGGGCTGAGAAAATTGGGATCGTTTCGTCTGACAAGATGATGAAAACCGTCACGGTCAGGGTTGACCGGTTGGTCAAACATCCTATCTACCGCAAATACGTCAAGAAGCGAAAGAAATTTATGGCCCATGATGAAATGGGTGCAAAGATCGGCGATAAAGTGAAAATTGTTGAGACACGTCCATTGTCAGCAAGAAAGCGTTGGCGTGTAACTGAAATTATTCAGAGGGCTGAAAGATAAATTGGCGGCGGCTTGCTGTTGAAAACGGCCGGGAACGGCTTTGATGGAGTAAATAGTTATGATTCAGATGCAAACCTCGCTATCGGTCGCCGATAATTCGGGGGCAAAGCGTGTAGAGATGATCATGCCGGTCGGCGGATCCACCGCAAAGATCGCACGGCTTGGTGACACTATTAAGGTTACCGTTAAAGAAGCCGCTCCGGATGGGACGGCAAAAAAGGGTAAGGTTTATAACGCCGTTATCGTCAGAACCCGTAAAGAAGTTCGTCGAAAGGACGGAACCTATATTCGGTTTGATGAGAACGCGGCTGTGTTGATCAAAGATGACGGGACCCCTGTAGGAACCCGCGTTTTTGGCCCGGTGGCCCGCGAACTGCGTGAAAAGAATTTTATGAAGATCGTAAGCCTCGCTCCGGAGGTTATATAAAAGATGAAAGCGGTAAAGACAGGTACAGTTAGAAGCAGGATCAAACGAGGCGACCAGGTCGTGTTCATAGCGGGTAAGGAATTTAACCGTTACGACACTGCCGGGAAACGGCAGCCATATCGCGGCAAAGTGATCGCGGTAGATGCACGGGCCGGTAAGGTCAAGGTTGAAGGCGCCATGATCGTAAAACGTCACACCAAGCCGGTTCCGCAGATGAATCGTGAAGGCGGCATCCGCGAAAAAGAAGCGTGGGTCAATATTTCGAATATAGCCCTGATAGATCCGGAAACGGGTAAGCCTACTAAGGTTAAGTACGAAACACGCGACGGCCAAAAGGTCCGCGTCGCCAAAAGCGGAAAGGTTATTGCTGAAAATTCATCGTATAAACGCGAAGCTAAGAAGGACGTTGAGGACGAAGAAACGCCGGCAGAAGAAGAAAAGTAAATTTAATAGCTTGGAAACGCGTGTCATAGCGATACCCAAGCGAAAGGAAGGCAAGAATAATGGCCAGGTTAAGAGAAAAATACAAGAATGAGATCGCTCCGGCTTTGGCTAAGGAGTTTGAGATCAAGAACCCGATGGCGATCCCTAAGCTCGAAAAGATCGTCGTGAATATGGGCCTCGGCGAGGCAAGTGCGAATGCCAAGATCCTCGATGTCGCGACAGAAGAGTTGAAAGTGATCACCGGACAAAAGCCTGTTATTACAAAGGCGAAAAAATCGATCGCGGCTTTTAAACTGCGGCAGGGAATGGCGATCGGAACAATGGTCACGCTTCGCGGAGACAGAATGTATGAGTTTCTTGATCGCTTGATCTCTGTTGCTCTGCCGCGAGTTCGCGATTTTCGCGGTATTTCGGGTAAAGCGTTTGACGGACGCGGAAATTACACTGTCGGTATCAGGGAACAGTTGATCTTTCCGGAAATTGATTTTAATAAGGTTGATAAGACCCGTGGAATGAATATTTCGATAGTTACAACGGCTCGAAATGACGACGAAGCCCGCTCACTGTTAAAGGCTTTGGGCATGCCGTTCAGACAATAATCACATGGCAAAGATAAGCAAAGTAGTAAAGAACGAGAAAAGAAAAGGCATCGTGAAGCTGTATGCAGAGCGTCGTGCAGCAGCGAAAAAGATCATTAACGACCCTAAGTCGACTCCTGAAGAAGTCGATGCGGCGGTGATCAAACTGCAAAAGATGCCGAGGGACGCAAGCCCGTCAAGGGTACGCAACCGTTGTTCACAATCCGGGCGTTCTCGGGGATTTTTGCGGAAGTTTGGCGTTTCACGTATTGCGTTGCGTAGTCTCGCTCTCGAAGGGCAGATACCGGGCGTTGTTAAATCGAGTTGGTAAGAGGTTGGGAGTAAAACAGTAATGACAGATCCAATAGCCGATATGCTTACGAGGATCCGCAATGCGATAGCGGCGAATCACACGCGAGTTGATATTCCGGGCTCAAAGCTAAAGATGGAAATGGCACGAATCCTCAAAGAGGAAGGTTATATCAATAACTTTTCAATCAAAGGTGAAGGCATAAAGTACATGATCCGCGTTTTTCTTCGCTACGATGCGAAAGGAACATCGTCGATCACCCATTTATCACGTGTTTCACGGCCAGGCCGGCGAGTTTATGTCGGTTCGGGTGAGATCCCTAAGGTGCTTGGCGGCTATGGGGTAAATATCGTATCCACGTCAAAAGGACTTATGAGCGGAAAACGTGCCCGGCAGGAACATGTCGGCGGCGAGATCCTCGCGGAAGTATATTAAGGTAAAGTTATGTCTCGAGTAGGAAAAAAACCGATCACTATCCCGTCCGGTGTGACCGTGACGATCAATGCTTCGGAAATGGAAGTTAAAGGGCCAAAAGGCACGCTTAGTACACCGATCCCTTCCGGCGTTTCTTTCAAGCAGGAAGACGGCACCCTGGTTGCTGAGCGATCGGGTGATGAGCATGCTGCGTTTCATGGTTTGGCGAGAGCTTTGGCAAATAACGCTGTAGTGGGCGTTACCGAGGGATTCTCAAAAGATCTTGACATCGTCGGTGTCGGATATAAGGCTGATGTGCAGGGCAAAAAGATCGTGTTCGCACTCGGCTATTCACATCCCGTCGAGTACGCTTTGCCTAATGGCATCGATGCTAAGACAGAACGTATTGGTGCGAAAACATCGATCAATCAGTATCAGACGACGATCACACTGTCGGGTATCGACAAACAGCTGCTCGGGCAGGTCGCCGCGGAGTTGAACCGCCTGAGAAAACCCGATGCGTATAAGGGTAAAGGCGTGCGTTACGCGGATAAATTCTACAGGTTGAAACCTGGCAAGACGGGTAAATAAGAATATGGGACAGAAAAGCAGAGCAGATATTCGGCGGGGCGTTCACAGCCGTATTCGTAAGAAAGTCAGTGGATCGGCTGAAAGGCCGCGGCTGGCAGTGTTTCGCAGCCTCAATCACATCTATGCACAGGTCATAGACGATAAAAGCGGAAAGACGCTGGCGACTGCGTCAACGACTGAAAAGGCTCTTGCCGGAAAGACCGGCGGTAATGTCGAGGCGGCTAAAAGTGTCGGCAAGGCTATTGCCGAAAGAGCGCAGAAAGCCGGCATTTCGTCTGTCGTCTTTGATCGCGGCGGATATTTATATCATGGCCGTGTAAAGGCTCTCTTGGACGCTACAAGGGAAGCCGGACTTAACAAGAACGAAACGGCGGCAAAGGAAACTAAGCAAGAAAGCAATGATTAAGAATAAACAGAAGATCTCGCCCGGTGGATTGCTGCTCAAGGATCAGCTGATCTCGATCAATCGTGTCACCAAGGTTGTAAAAGGCGGCAAGAACATGTCGTTTGCAGCATTGGTTGTCGTAGGTGACGAAGGCGGTCATGTAGGATTTGGAACAGGTAAGGCCAAGGAAGTTCCGAACGCGATCAAGAAGGCAGTTGAGGCGGCGAAAAATAACCTCATTCGCGTCCCTCTGATCGACGGCACGCTGCCGCACGAGATGATAGGCGAGTATGGCGCCGGACGGGTTTTGCTAAAGCCGGCGGCAGAAGGAACGGGTGTTATTGCCGGTGGTGCCGTTCGAGCTATTTTACAGTCGCTGGGGGTCCATAATGTACGTACCAAGATCCTCGGCTCAAATAACGCTCATAATGTAATTCGGGCGACATTTAACGGCCTGCTGAGGATGAAAGACCCGATCGAGGTCGCCCGGCTGCGTGGTAAACAAGTCGACGAATTGGTTTAAGTTCAAGGTACACATTCTGGCGATCTCACTCGGCGATGTAAGTCGCTAAGTTTGTCGCCCTGAGAAATATTATCATGGCAAAGAAAGCAGAAAAATCAGAAAGCGGACAGATCAAGATCCAGTATTACCGGAGCATGATCGGTTACTCGAAAAAACAAAAGGAAATCGTCAAGAGCCTTGGTATTACAAAACTGAATCAGACGATCACGCGTCAGGATTCGCCAGGGGCACGAGGCGTTGTCGCAAAAATTCCGCATTTGCTTCGTATTGTTGACTAGGTTATTCCCTAAGAGAAAAAAGATGGCTTTATCATTAAATAATTTACATCCTGCAAAAGGTTCGACGCACAAGAAGAAACGCGTTGGCCGCGGTCCCGGTTCGGGCCTTGGCAAGACTGCCGGCAGAGGGCATAAGGGGCAAAAATCACGGTCCGGTTATAGCAGCCGCCCGGGGTTTGAAGGCGGACAGATGCCGCTGCAGCGTCGTTTGCCGAAGCGTGGATTTACAAATATCTTTAAGAAAGAATGGATCGAGATCAGCCTCGCCAAGATCGAAGAAAATTTCAAGGCGGGTGACGAGATCACTCCTGAAATACTTCATGATCGCGGCCTGATCAAAAAAGCCAAGCACGATCTGGTAATTCTCGGAACTGGTGAGGTCTCAAAATCGTTAAAGGTCTCAGCTCATCGATTTACCAAAACGGCCAAAGAGAAGATAGAAAAAGCAGGCGGTACCGCCACGGTGATAGTTAAAGCGGCAGCCGCGGCCGAATAAAGGAATTTCGTATAGGCTTTCAGGAGATATATGGAGAAGTTTTTTAGCGCTGTACAAAACATGTTCAAGATCCCGGAGTTGCGCCGACGCATACTCTTTACGCTTGGACTTTTGGCGGTTTATCGATTGGGTGCTCACGTAACTGCGCCTGGTATCAACAGCGCTCAGCTCGAAAGGGTTTGGGGTGAGGTCGCCGGAACGCTTCTTGGCGTTCTCGACCTGTTCTCGGGTGGAAATTTCCGGACCATTTCTGTCTTTGCACTTGGTGTAACGCCGTATATTACTGCGTCGATCATCATGCAGCTGTTGCCTGTCCTTTCGCCTGCAATGAAGAAAATTCAGGAAGAAGGCGAGGTTGGGCGTCAGAAGATGAACCAATGGACGCGGTATTCGACCGTGGTCCTTTGTGCGGTCCAGACGTTTTTTGTATCGACATGGCTAAGCCGAAACCAGATCATTCCTGAAACGTGGTGGGCATCGGCGATGATCGTTATAACGCTTACCACCGGAACTATCTTTGTTATGTGGCTCGGTGAACAGATCACCGAACGCGGCGTCGGCAATGGTATTTCGCTGCTGATCTTTGCCGGTATTGTTATCGGCCTGCCCCGCGGCCTGGTGCAGATCTCAGAACGTGTTCGTTCAGGAGATCCGCTGCAAACCCTTGGTGTTATATTCCTGGTCGTGGTGCTCGTCGCTCTGATCGCGTTGATCGTATATGTCGAATCGGCACGGCGAAACATAGCTATCAGTTACGCAAGCCGGCGGGTGGGGAATCAGACTTTCCGCGGTCAGGAAACAAGCCTGCCGCTTAAGATCAATATGGGCGGCGTGATCCCGGTGATCTTTGCTTCGTCGGTCCTGGCGATGCCCCAGACTTTGTTTTCGGCGTTTCCGGCTGACCCGGCAAATCCCGATTCTGCATGGTCAAAGGTCTATTCGTTCTTTCAACAGTTTCATGGCGGTGATCCGTATTACGAACTGGTGTTTTTGTCGCTGATCGTTATATTCACGTTCTTTTACATCACGATCATCTTTAACACGGATGAGGTTGCCGATAACCTTCGCAAGCATGGTGGGTTTATTGCGGGCATCCGACCCGGAGCACCAACGGCGGATTACCTGAACTCGATCCTGACGCGGCTTACCACTGTCGGAGCATTGTACCTGGCATTTGTGGCGTTTGCCCCGCAGCTCTTATTGAGTGGTTTTAAGGTGGCCCGTTTGCCGTTTGTTGGGCCCTCGATCGATAACTTCTTTACGGCGACCGCCGGGTTGAGTTGGATACCGACAGGGTTGGGTTATCAGTTTTATTTTGGCGGCACTTCGCTTTTGATCCTTGTGGGTGTTGCGATGGACACCGTTTCACAGATCGAGGCCCAACTCGTTATGAAAAACTATGAGGGATTCCTGGGAGCCGGGTCGCAGCTTCGCGGACGAAGGTCATAAGAAAAGCAGATCAGGAGTAGAGGAGAAAAGGAGGCATGCCGGCAGGCTGCAAATCTCCTTCTCTCCTCTTCGCCCTTTCTGATCTTCTAAATATTAGACATGGATAAGATAATTGTATTGATAGGAGCACCCGGGGCCGGTAAAGGAACTCAGGCGCGGCTGCTGCAGGAACGCCGGGGTATACCTCAGATCTCGACCGGTGATATGTTTCGTGAAATGAAAAGTGCGGACACGCCACTCGCCCGGGAAGTGCAGGATATCATGGCGTCCGGCAAATTAATTTCTGATGAGATCACCTATAAGATCGTCAGAGAACGAACATCGAGGCCTGATACGGCAGGCACATATGTCCTTGACGGATATCCCCGGACTGCCGTTCAGGCCGAACAGCTTGAGGAACTTGCCAAAGAACAAGGAAAGGAAATTCAAGCTGTCGAGGTAGACGTTCCGCGTGACGAGTTATTGAAACGCCTGACCGGCCGCCGGAGTTGTCCGGTTTGCGGTGAGATCTATAATATCTATTCGAAACCGCCAAAACGCGAGGGCTTTTGCGACGAGCATACTGATGTCACACTTGATCACCGGGCAGACGATTCAGAAGAAAAGGTCAGTGTCCGTCTCGCGACATATGACGAGCTGACAAAACCGCTGCTTGACTACTATGAGAAGTCCGGCCGGCTTGAAAAAGGTTGACGGAACCGGCGATATCGAGGGTATCTACGCTGCATTGATAGAACTTGTATAACCTACAAAACGATGATCATCGCAAAATCTGCAAAAGATCTTGATAAAATGCGTGCCGTCGGCGAACTCATCGCCGAGGTTCGCGAAGCCCTGCGAACAATGGTTCGGCCCGGCATCTCCACGATGGATCTTAATAATGCTGCCGAGAAAATGATGCGTGACGCCGGGGCGATCCCAACCTTTATCGGGTATCACGGCTTTCCATATTCGATCTGCGCTTCTGTCAATCACGAGATAGTCCATGGTTTTTCAAAAACCGATCCCTTGAATGATGGCGATATCATTTCACTCGATATGGCAGCAACTTATCAGGGTTTTGTGGGCGATACTGCGATGACAGTGCCGGTTGGCGAGATCACCGACGAACTAAAGCAGTTGATCCGCGTTACTGAGGAATGTCTCGAGATCGGCATTCAGGCGTGCCGTCCAAATAACCGCATCGGCGATATCGGTTGGGCCATTCAGCAGCACGCTGAGCCATACGGCTATGGGATCGTTCGCGATTACACGGGACACGGCATTGGCCGTGCCATGCACGAATCGCCACAGATCCCTAATTATGGCCGCCAGGGAACAAAGGAACGTATCAGGGCAGGTTACTGTTTTGCTATCGAACCGATGTTAAACCTTGGCACCCACGAGACCCGTACTCTCTCGGACAAATGGACAGTTGTTACGCTGGACGGTAAACCGTCGGCCCACGCGGAACATACACTTGCGGTTACCCCTGATGGCCCTGAGATCTTAACCCTGACAAAGGAACAGAAGCGACGGGCCGCGCTTTCTATATAGGCCGGCGAAGTTCGACTGAACCACTATTGGTAGTTTCTGGTGCGAAATAGATTTTCCCGCGTACGGAGGATATTTTTGTCGTTAGTACGTTGATATAGGTGCGAAATAGTTTTTCCAGGCTCTAAAAAAACTATTTAGCGGCGAAAAATATCTATTTGGCTCTAAAAACTACTTTGCAGTCCGGTAATTACCTTTTAGGAGCCATACAATAGTTTTGAGATCTAAACCGTTGTTTTCGGGATCAGAATTTTTTTGGAGAGGTTTTAAAAAAAGAATAATGGTGTTCGTGGAACACAGATGGACCTAAAGTTGGTTGGGGAAGATATTGCGTAATGTATGTTTAGGGCGGTTTGATATTTGTTCCGGCATAAATGGCTGCGGTTATATTGGCGACCAATGGGCAAAAGCGGTAAATGTGAATTGCATGGCACGAAACTCGAATGGAAAAGTGTGCCGATCCGCTACGGGTATCCGGGATACGATGAGAGTTGGGCGGTAGAGAAAGACCTTTTTCCAAATGCGTTCCAATACCTTCTTGGCGGCTGCGTGGTGAAGGTGGGCCCGGATGGCAAGGTTTTGAATGAGGAGCGTGAACGCGTGCTGATCTGCCGCGATTGCCGGGCGGCAAAGGCAGAATGGCTTCGCCAGACGAAAAGTGCCGAGTTAGTTGACCGATGTGTTGCGATCGGTCTATTAGAAAAATTGAGCCCGCTAGACTTGATTACGCGTGCAAAAACCGTTAACATCAATGGTTTGTCCAACTAATCGGCAAGTTGGTAGTGGATGGGTGTCTTAAAGTGAGACGATAGCTGGCCCCGGATCAGGGTTTTTTGCCTGATGTATATGGTGCCGTTAGCTATTAATAGTATAGGTAAAAACGATGAAAGTTCGACCGTCAGTAAAGAAAATGTGTGACAAGTGCAAGGTCATTCACCGCAAAGGTGTGGTCCGCGTCATTTGTGAAAATCCAAAGCATAAACAGCGGCAAGGGTAGTTTTAGGAGAAAGTATGGCTCGTGTAGCAGGAGTTGATTTACCGCCCAATAAAAGGGCTCAGATTGGAATGACCTACATCTACGGTGTGGGCAAATCGCGTGCGACCTCTATCCTGGAGCAGGCAGGTATCGGCATCGACGCCAAGATCAAAGATCTTAGCGAAGATGATCTGAATAAGCTGCGTACCATACTCGATGCTGAGGGCAATATTGAGGGTGACCTCAGAAAGCGCGTCCAGATGGATATCAAACGATTGATGGACATCGGCTGCTACCGTGGCCTGCGGCATCGGCGAAGTTTGCCGGTCAGGGGCCAGCGAACACATACAAACGCCCGGACAAGGAAAGGGCCGCGTAAAGCAGCTGTGGCTAAGAAGAAGGCACCAGGTAAGAAGTAAGGGATTTTCGATTTGCGATTGCTCGGGTTTGCATTGGTCAGACGCAGGTGGGCAAAAGTTTGCATTAGTCGCAAATTGAAATTCGAAAATATATAAAATGGCAAAAGCATCAGCAACGAAAAAGAAGACTTTTAAGAAGAAAGAGAAAAAGAATATTCCTTACGGGATCGTTCATATCGCAGCGTCGTTTAACAATACGCTGATCTCGATCACCGATACTGAGGGTAATCTTATAGCTCAATCGTCGTCGGGCGCACGCGGCTTTCGCGGCTCGCGAAAGGGAACCCCTTTCGCGGCCCAGCAGGCAGCGTCTGAAGTTGCCCGCAAGGCACTGGATGCTGGCATGCGCGAGGTCGAAGTTCGGGTCAAGGGCCCGGGCGGCGGCCGCGAGTCGGCCATCAGAGCTATTAATCAAGCGGGCATTCGCGTGAACTCTATCAGGGACACCACGCCGATCCCTCATAATGGCTGCCGTCCGCCAAAACGGCGAAGGGTTTGAGAATTTGCGGATCTTGATCTGCAAATTGCGGTTTTTGAAAAGGAAGGCAGAGGTTTTCCGGATATTTGATTTTTACTATCGAAAGGATGAAGGGCCGCGAGGCTCGTAAACTTTTCCGAACAATACAGAAGTGATACCGCCGATCTGGACATTGGCTTAAAGGCCGGTAACTGATACGGAATCGCTTACTCGGAGGCAGAAAATAATTAATGGCTAGATATAGAGATGCAGTGTGCCGGCTATGCCGTCGCGAAGGTGGAAAGTTATTTTTGAAGGGCGACCGTTGTTTTAAGCCCTCTTGTGCAATTGAGAAACGCGGTACAAACCCACCGGGGCAGCATGGTGCTGCACGTCGTAAGATGCTTGCCGGCTATGGTGAACAGCTCCGCGAGAAACAGAAAGTGAAGCGCATTTATTTTGTGCTCGAAAAACAGTTTCGAAATTATTTCGAAAAGGCGCGTCGGCAAAAGGGCGTTACAGGCGAAAACCTGCTCTTTATGCTTGAACGCCGGCTCGACAATGTCGTCTATCGCTCGGGGTTCTCAACTTCCCGCCGACAGGCCCGCCAACTGGTCAATCACGGACACATTGCCGTTAACGGCCGAAAGGTAAATATTCCATCGTTTCAGGTCAAAGCGGGTGATGTCGTCGCCGTTAAGGGCCGCACTCAAACAAATACACATGTGGAAGGGGCGTGGCAGACAGCGGTCGGCCGCGGACGTCCGGCGTGGTTGAGCCTGGCCGGCGAAGAATTTGCGGTTACGGTTTCGGGATTGCCAAGGCGTGAGGACGTCGATGCAAATATCAACGAGCAGCTCATCGTCGAACTTTATAGTAAGTAATTGATTGGGTTTGCCGTCTTTGCTGAGTTTGCTGAGTTATCTGATAACTCGTAAAACATGCATTGGCGGTGAACTCGCAGGACTTTTAAATATATGACACAAAGTAACAATTGGACAGACTTCCAAATGCCGAATCGTCTCAACGTTGATACTGAAACTCTGACTGAGAGATTTGGAAAATTTTACGCGCAGCCCTTCGAACGCGGATTTGGTACGACCATCGGCAATTCGATCCGCCGGGCATTGCTTTCGTCGATCGAGGGTGCGGCGATAACAGCCGTCAAGATAGAAGGCGTCGAACACGAATTTTCATCCATCAAAGGCGTTGTCGAAGATGCGACCGATGTGATCCTCAACTTAAAACAGATACCGTTTACTCTGCATGGCGGCGGAGTAAAAACCCTTTCGATCAGTAAAAAGGGTGCGGGGATCGTGACCAGTGCGGACATCGAAACTGATGGTGATGTCGAGGTGCTTGATGCTGACGTGCATATCGCGACGATCAGTGCCGGCGGTTCGCTGAATGTCGAAATGCGGCTTAAGCCGGGCCGCGGCTACGTTTCGGCCGAGTTCAATAATGACGAAGACCTGTCGGTCGGGTACATTCCGATCGATTCGGTTCATACGCCGATCAAGAAGGTCAATTATAATGTCGAGAAAACGAGACAAGGCTCAAATACAGAATACGATCGCCTGACCATCGAGGTTTGGACCGACGGTTCGGTAAAGCCAGAAGATTCGATCGGCCTTGCCGCAAAATTGGTCAAAGATCATATGTCGATCTTTATCAATTTTGAAGAGGAAGAAGAAGAATATAAATACGAGGACATTGCCCGGCCGCCGCTTATGCGGAACGACCTGCTGGACAAGTCGGTCGACGAACTCGAGCTTTCAGTACGTTCTTACAATTGCTTGAAGAACGCCGATATTCGTTCGATCCGCGATCTGATTCGCCGCAGCGAAAAGGATATGCTCGGAACTAAGAATTTTGGCAAGAAATCGTTGACAGAGATCAAGGATCTGCTTCACGGTATGGGCCTCGATTTCGGTATGGATTTTGATGAACAGGGAAATCCGATCCCGGGCTCCGGCGGTCGCGATCTAGACTAAAATGAGACACTTAAAAGCACATCGAAAATTAGGCCGCACGACAGAGCATCGCGTTTCGCTGCTCCGCAATCTGGCGACGTCGCTCATAAACGCTGAAAAGGAACATATCGTAACAACGGTTCCAAAGGCTAAGGAGCTTCGCCCTTTCATTGAAAAGGCCATTACTCTTGCTCGAAAGGCCGAAAACCTGACTGGCGACGACGCTGTTCTTCGCGGAGTTCATTTGCGTCGACAGGCGGCTCGTTTCTTCCATGCGGGTAACAGCACTTTCAAAGCTGAGCAGAGTAAATTTCGCGGAAAAAAGGGTGAACAAAAAGACCCGATCGAGCGAACAGCCGGCGTCAAAGCGGTTCAGCGGCTTTTCAATGAGCTCGGTTTGCGATATAAAGACCGTAACGGGGGTTATACTCGCATCATCAAACTCGGTCACAGAAAAGGTGACAATGCGGAGATGGCCGTTATCGAGCTTGTAGATAATCCACGTGAATTGGCAGCGAAAGAGGGCTAAGACGCACGGAGGTGAGCCTGGATGAGTGAAACATCGGCTTCAGCAAAGGCAAAGGACGAAAGTATAGTGGTAGAGAAAAAGAACGTTTCGGACGAGAAGAAGCGGAAACAAACTGTCGATCCGTCTTTTAACTTAGACGAATTGCGCGAACTCGCCAACCTCGTTATCGAGAATGGATTTACGGACTTTGAGTTTGAGAACGAAAATATTAGGGTACGCCTCAGTAAAATGACCGGCGCCCCGATCGCTCCGGCGATGCCGGTTGCTGTCCAGGCGGCCCCGGTTGTGGCTGCGGAGGCACCGGCCTCAGAAGCGGTTGATCCAGATGCCGGGCTTTATAAAATAACTTCACCGATCGTCGGGACATTTTACCGGTCGCCCGGGCCCGATAAGGCCCCCTATGTCAGCGAAGGAAGTAATGTGTCACCGGAATCGACAGTTTGCATTGTCGAGGCAATGAAATTGATGAACGAGATCCAGGCCGAGACTTCGGGCGAGGTCGTCAAGATATATGTCGAGAACGGCCAGCCGGTTGAGTTCGGCCAGCCATTGTTCGGAATAAGGAAATAGAGGTCAGTGAATCGTTGTTCGTGAATCGTAAAGGGGCGAAAGTCGTTGCGGTTCACGATTTTTTATATATCAATGAGAGAGATTCGCAAAATTTTGATCGCTAACCGGGGTGAGATCGCCTGCCGGATAATCTGGACGTGCAAGGAAATGGGCATCAAGACCGTCGCCGTCCATTCAGAAGCTGACCGTGAGGCTCTGCATGTGCGATACGCTGACGAGGCTCTATGTATAGGACCGGCACAGTCAGCTCAAAGCTACCTTAACATTCCGTCGATAATCAGCGCGGCCGAGATCACGAATGTTGACGCGATCCATCCGGGTTACGGGTTTCTGGCGGAATCAGCGACTTTTGCCAAGATCTGCGAAGATTGCAATATCAAATTTATCGGCCCGCGGCCGGATGTTATCGCGATGATGGGTGACAAGGTCGAGGCGCGACGAACAATGACTGCGGCGGGTGTTCCCATACTGCCGGGAAGTCCGGATCCGATCGAGTCACCTGAAGAGGCGATGAAACTCGTTCATGAGATCGGGTTTCCGGTAATAATCAAAGCCGCTGCAGGCGGCGGCGGCCGCGGAATGCGGATCGTTCGAAAAGAAGAGGAACTGGCGAACGGCCTTGAGACGGCACAGACTGAGGCTCTTGCGGCATTCAAAAACGGAGCCGTTTACATTGAGAGGTATATAGAGCGGCCGCGTCATATCGAAATTCAGATCCTGGCAGACGAGCACGGCAATACTATCCACCTCGGCGAAAGGGAGTGTACCATCCAGCGTCGCCATCAAAAGCTGCTCGAGGAAGCACCGTCACCTGTGATATCAAAGGAGCTCAGGGACGCAATGGGCGCCGTAGCGGTCAAAGCGTGCAAAGAGATCGGTTACTCAAGCGCAGGCACGTTCGAGTTTCTACTTGGATGAGGATGATAGTTTCTACTTCATGGAAATGAATACCCGCATCCAGGTCGAACACCCGGTTACTGAGATGGTGACGCTTGCCGATATTGTACGCAACCAAATACGGATAGCGACGGGCGAGGAAATAGGTTATACGCAGGATGAGGTCCAGATCGTCGGCCATTCGATAGAGTGCCGCATCAATGCGGAAGATCCGGTCAAGTTTACTCCTAGTCCCGGAAAGATCACTGCGTTCAATATCCCGGGCGGGCCGGGCGTTCGTGTCGATACGGCCGCATACCCCGGTTATGTGGTTCCACCTTTTTATGATTCGATGATCGCAAAGCTGATCGTACATGCCCGAACCAGGGAACTGGCTATAGCCCGAATGCAGCGGGCTCTGGATATGATGGTCGTCGAGGGTATTAAGACAACGATCCCGCTTCATCAAAAGATCATGGCTGATGAGAAATTCCAGAAAGGCGAGTTTTCGACCAAATTTATGGAAGAGTTTCAGTACTGATCTTGCATTGCCGTTAATGGTTGATTGTGCTAGATTTATGGAAACAATTGTTCTTGATTGTTTAAGGTTTAGAAGTTAAATTTTCGCGGTTACCGCTGGTTTTTTGGCGGAGTTACTGTGAGCAAAAGGAGAGGCTGTTAAAGCAAAGATATGTCGACGGTAAAAGAATTAAAAGAGAAGATAGTTGGTGATTACAAAACTCATAAAATGGACACGGGTTCGTCCCAGGTTCAGATCGCGTTACTTACGCAGCGTATTAACGAGCTGACTGAACATTTTAAGGTGCACAAGAAAGATAACAATTCACGGCGTGGTTTGCTTGTAATGGTCTCACGTCGTAGAAAGCTGCTTGATTACCTCAAGCGTCGTGATATTAATGAATACCACGAAATCATTAAGAAATTAGGATTGCGGAGATAGATTTAGCGTTTTGAGTTATGGCCGTGATGTTACTTCGGCCGGACACTTTAGACTCGGATATATGTGCGGCCGCTTCGGGCCGGTTAATAAAATCAGATCTTAGCGAAGAATTTGCCGTTGGCAGCTGAACGTGACAGCACTAAATGCCGCCGGACAAAATAAGATCAATAGTTACATAAGGAAATTAGCAGAGACGAAAGGGCTTCACGGCACAGCTCCTTCGTCTTTGCTGTTTTAGAGGATAAGAAATGACAAAGAAATATTTGAATGAATCGATCAAACTGGGATCTCAGGATCTGATCGTAGAAACAGGCAAGGTTGCCAAACAGGCCGATGGTTCGGTCGTGATCCGTTATGGCGAAACGATGCTGCTTGTGGCAGCCGTCAGCGCACGTACCGCCCGTGAAGGGCTTGATTTTTTCCCGCTTACTGTCGAATACCGTGAAAATTCATTTTCAGGGGGACGAATTCCGGGAAATTATTTTCGCCGGGAGGGCCGGCCGAGTGAAAAAGAGGTTTTAACCTGCCGCATGATCGACCGTCCTGTCCGTCCGCTTTTTGCGGATGGTTATCGGTTTGAGACACAGATCGTAGCGTCAGTGATCTCGTCAGATGCCGAGAACGATCCTGATGTGATCGCGATCACTGGTGCATCGTGTGCCCTATATCTGTCGGACATTCCTTTTCATAATCCGATCGCCGGAGTTCGCATCGGTTTGATAGACGGGAAATATCTGATAAATCCGACCTTTGACGAACGCCGTGAATCTGAGTTAAATCTCATAGTTGCCGGCACCGAAGAAGCGATCTGCATGGTCGAATGTGAGGCGCAAGAGGTCGAGGAAACCATTATGGTCGAGGCCCTCATGCTTGCTCACCGCGAGATCAAGCGGTTGTGTCTATGGCAGAAGAGTTTGTTTAAGGCGTTGGATATTAAGAAGCGAGAATTTAAGGTCGCTGCGCTGGATGAGAAGCTCATCGCCAAGATCGAGAAAGACTATACAGATAAATTGCGGGCCGCTCTCGATTCGACCGGAAAGGACAAGATCAGCAGCTACGCTGAGATCGATGCCCTCAAAAAAGAGGTTGTTGAGAGCTTTCCGGAGGACGAACCGGAAACACGCTCTATGGCAGGCAAGGTGTTTGGCCATTTGAAAGAAAAGATCTTTCGCGAGGATATCCTCGGCAATAAACGACGTCCGGACGGTCGTCGGTTCTCAGAGATCCGCCCGATCAATTGTGAGGTTGGCTGGCTTCCACGGGTACATGGTTCAGCCCTGTTTACCCGCGGAGAGACCCAGGCGATAGTCACCACCACATTGGGTACCAAAATGGACGAACAGTTCATGGACGATATTGAGAAAGGCGAGGTTCGCAGGCGATTTTTGCTCCATTACAACTTTCCGCCTTATTCGGTTGGCGAGACAGGACGGTTCGGCAGTACGTCTAGGCGCGAGGTCGGCCATGGCAATCTCGCCCGGCGGGCTATTCAATCGGTTTTGCCCGATGACGCTGACTTTCCTTATACGATCCGTATTGTTTCAGACATCACTGAATCGAACGGTTCATCGTCGATGGCGTCAGTTTGTGGCGGTATCTTGAGCCTTATGGATGCCGGCGTGCCGATCAAGAAGCCGGTCGCAGGCGTCGCAATGGGCCTGGTTATGGAAGAGAACCGCTACGCCATCCTTTCGGATATAGCCGGTGCTGAAGATCATTACGGCGACATGGACTTTAAGGTCACAGGGACTGCTGACGGCATTACTGCCCTACAGATGGATATCAAGGTAGGCGGTATAAATGCGATGATCCTGCAAGAGGCTCTCGAACAGGCCCGTAAGGGACGGCTGCATATTTTAGAGATCATGACTAAAGCGATCAGCGAACCGCGTGAGGACATATCGCAATTTGCGCCCCGCATCATTACCCTCATGATCCATCCGGATAAGATCCGGGACGTTATAGGCCCGGGCGGCAAGATGATCCGCTCGATAACCGAGGAGACCGGAGCGAAGATAGACATATCTGACGACGGAACGGTTTTGATCGCGACCGCTGACGGCGAAGCTGCTCAACAGGCAGTTGCCCGGATCAAGGCTCTTACTGCCGAAGCGGAAGTGGGCGAAACCTACATGGGCACCGTATCGAGGATTGTCGATTTTGGAGCCTTCGTTGAAATAATGCCTGGACTGGACGGCCTGCTGCATATTTCAGAGATCTCAGACAGGCGTGTCCGTGATGTAAGGGACGAGCTCAAGGAAGGCCAGCAGATCCTCGTCAAATGTATCGGACGCGAGGGCAATAAGGTCAAACTGTCCAGAAAGGCGGTGCTTGCCGAAGAGAGATCTAAGGAAGCTCCGGAAGACGGACCTACAGACGAATAAACAATAATCATCCTAATTTAGGAATTTGAGGCCGGTTACCACTATTTTGTGGTAGCCGGTTTATTTTTTCCGCTGAAAAATAAATCGATATAAAATGGGCGAATTTTGTGGAAACGAGGTTCCATTGACCATTTTTTCCTGTTGAATTAGCAAAAATGTTGTAATTTTGGGCAACTTTGAAGGAAAATTACGAAAATGACGTGCATTTAGCCCTTGTATTTGTTATATTTTCTGGACAGCCCCAAATTCAATTCTACAGTGAGTGCCAACCGAACTGTGAGAACATTTTTGTTTTCGCGATAGATCTTTTTTTAGTCAGGTTACGGAAATGAAAATATTAAACTTCAGAGTTGTACTCTCTGCCATTTGCATGGCTTCGATCTTTGCGGCTTTTACAAGGATCGATGCAGGGCCGATCCGATTTGACCAGGTGGTCCAGATCGTTAATGCTCGGCCGGGTAAAGCTGAGACAATAGCTTTTTCACGTCTTCAGGTTGCCGACCAATATACGTTTCTGATCGGCGACGATGATGACGATGATAAGGACAAAAAGGACGCTAAACAGCAAGATGGCCGGGTGATCACAGAGACCAAAAGCGATATCGTCCTGGACGACGTCTGCGATTGCGAGGAGACCGGCGCACGAATCGTCGCGGTTTTCCGAAATGGGCACTACTCGGATTGGCAGCGATTCCCATTGCGTTCATTTTGATCCATCACAATGACGATTCGCCGACGCCAACGCCTTCGATTCCCGGGACCTCGACGCCGACCCCATCGACGACTCCAACTCCGAATGTTACTCCGACGCCGTCAACGACGCCGACACCGGGTGTGACGCCTTCGCCGACACCGTCAGCGACAGCCTCAACGACGCCGACGCCTAATATGACGCCGTCGCCGACGCCGCCGGAACCCGTACCTGAACCAATGACGATCTTGTTATTTGGCACAGGCCTGGCATCCATCGGCCTCGCTGCCCGAAGAAAGTTCGGCAAGAAAGACGACGATGAAGAAGACGAAAAATAGTATACTGCCTGGTAAAGCGTCGCTGAATTAGATCAGCCGGCGCTTTGCCTGCACGTAGTAAGTAGATATACCGGATCTGCATGAACTCCGGTTAGTTAGATGAGGAAATTAAAATGCGAGTTATCAGATACAACTTTTTATTCGTGCTCGGGATGGTCCTAACTCTCGGGATCTCGACGGTCTTGGCAAACAGCGGCGACGACAAGACGAAACCCCCGAAAAACATGGGTACGCTTAGTATAAAAACTAGCGAGACGGCTCTGCCGGTCAAGGTTGACGGTGAGTATGTGGGAATGAGTGGTGTTGGGGTCGGAGCTGAATATTATCTGACGCCCGGGTTTCATACCGTTCAGGTTACAGCTCCCGATGGAAAAACGTGGACCGAAGAGATCGAGATCGTCCGTAATGCCAAAAGTTGTGTTTGCTTAAAGCTTATCACCGAGACGATAAAGACACCTTGCCCTTACCGGTTTCATCTCGAGGGGCCAAAGCGGGTTACCGAAGGCGATCAGATAATCTTTTCGGCGATCAATTCAGGAACCTCGCCTGTCCCTTTGCATTATTCGTGGCGGGTGTCTCCGGATTCAGTTCAGGTACTTCGCGGCCTTGGAACACCAACCATCACCATCGATTCGACCGGTATGGGCGGAAAGACCATAGATGCAGAGTTGGATGTCAATGACGACGTTTACGACAACAAATGCCGGCAGCTGATCTCAGTTCCGACTGAGGTGATCCCCATTCCGCCGATCACGCCGCCTCAGCCTTTCAGGTGTGACGAATTTGAGGCGAAGTCCGCTGATGACGACAAGGCGAGGTTTGATAATTGTGTGATCCAGGCTCAGAACACACCCGATGCTCAAATTTATGTGATCATCTATCCTGGAACTGACAGAATTAGTACAACCCGTAACACATATGACAGGCTGTCGAAACGGGCACTCGATTATATGGTCAAGAACCGTGGTTTTGATCCGCGAAGGATCTCGATAGTACGTGGAGGCCCCCGCCTCAAGACCACATATGAGATCTGGATCGTGCCGCCGGGAGCGCAACCGCCTGCGGTTCAATGATCTGGATAGTTAATTTTGATAAAAGAGCGGGTTTCGACTCGCTCTTTTTGTTTGTGCTTTGTTCCTGGTTCGTTATTCGTTGTAAAATCAAGCTCTTAAGCGAAGATCAATTGGAATTTTATGTCTGCACCTAATATCGAAACAATCGTTTCCCTTTCAAAACGCCGCGGCTTTGTGTTTCCTGCCTCCGATATTTACGGCGGCCTCGGCAGCTCGTGGGACTACGGGCAACTGGGCGTCGAACTTGCAAATAATATCAAGCAAAGCTGGTGGCGGTGGCTCGTTTATGAACGCGATGACATTGAGGGTTTGGATTCATCCGTTATTCAAAACCGTTTGGTCTGGAAATACTCAGGGCATGAAGAAACATTTTCGGATCCGCTTGTCGACTGTCGTGACTGTAATGCACGTTTACGCCTGGACAAACTTGATGTTGACCCTGCCGATGGCAAGCAGATCTGCTCAAATTGCGGATCTAAAAACCTGACAGAATCGAGACAATTCAATCTGATGCTTCGGACTACTCTTGGAGCCGCTTCTGCGGAGGAAGATGAGACCGCTCTGGCATATTTGCGGCCTGAGACGGCTCAGGGCATTTTTATCAATTTTGCCAACGTTTTGAATACGTCAAGGCGAAAGCTTCCATTCGGCATCGCTCAGATCGGGAAGGCATTTCGCAATGAGGTAACGCCGGGGAATTTCATTTTTCGGACACGCGAATTCGAGCAGATGGAAATGGAGTATTTCTGCCGGGCCGAGGACGCTCCGCGGATCCATCAGGAATGGATCGACAGTTTTCAAGAGTGGTTGGGGTCGCTGGGCATCTCAGCCGAAAACATGAGTCTATATGAGCAAACAGCCGAAGAATTGGCCCATTATGCTGAACGCACTGTCGATATCATGTACAGATTCTTTCCTGAAAGGGAAGATGAGGACAAACAATGGGATGAACTCATGGGGATCGCAAACCGAACAGATTACGATCTCAGGACACACTCCAAAGAAACCCGAGGGGGCAGATGGCAAACGCCTGAATCCTGATTCGACCGAGGATCTTTCTTATTTTGATCCTCAAACAAACGAACGATTTTATCCTTACGTGATCGAACCTGCGATCGGGGTGAACAGGACCCTTCTCGCGGTAATGATGGATGCTTACACCGAAAAGACGAACGACAAAGGCGAGGTGCGTGTAATTCTCAAACTCAAACCTGAACTTGCACCGATCAAGGTAGCTGTTCTGCCGCTAGCGAAAAACAACCCGGACATCGTTGGGATGGCCAAAAAATTAAAGCACGAACTGCAGCCGTCGATGCGGGCCGTATACGACGACACTGGCGGTATCGGAAAACTCTATGCACGTCAGGACGAGATCGGGACACCGTTTTGCGTCACCGTCGATCATGAATCGCTCGTAGATAACGCGGTCACCGTGCGTGACCGCGACACTTGGGAGCAAGAGCGGATAGAACTTGGCCGGCTAAAGAGTTATTTACAGGACCGGCTTTAGGAAATGAGATCCGAAAGTCTTTTTCATTCCAGCTTTGCCCGATATGGCATTTCGGTTGCGGTCGTACTTCTGGCGACGATATCACTCGAATCGCTATCAGTTCATATTAATTCGACAACAGTAGCCCTTTCGTTGCTGCTGGTGGTTCTGTCCACGGCGACATTCTTTGGCCGAAATCCGGCGCTGGTTGCATCGTTTCTCGCGATGCTTTGTTTCAATTTTTTTTTCCTGCCCCCGGTTCGTACCTGGCATGTCGCCGATCCGCAGAATCTTATTGCATGGGCAGCGTTTACTATTACAGCAATAATCGCCGGTGAGCTTTCAGCGTATGCCAGCCGTCGGGCACGTGAATCAGAACGTCTTTACGAGGAACTTCAGACTGCTTTCAAAACAGCAACCCAGGCCGAAGCATTAAAACAGAGCGAAAAGCTAAAGAGTTCGCTCCTCGACGCCGTCACCCACGACCTACGTACGCCGTTAACGTCGATCAAAGCCTCTGTAACGACTCTTCTCGATAGTGAAGGTGGTCACCGCACCATAGAACTCGATAGCGAGGGCAGGGCCGAATTCCTGGACATAATAAATGAAGAGACGGACCGGTTGAACGGATTTATTGAGGGTATGGTCGCCCTTGCCCGGGTCGAGGCCGGGTCAGTCGACGCGACCGGATCGCTTTCGAATGTTGAGGAGATTATTACGATCGCCCTTGAGCGTGCCGATAAGCTGCTTAATGGGCATCATGTGACCGTAAATCTTGAGCGAGATATGCCGCTCATTAGAGTGGATGCGAGGGCGATAGCTGAGGTCATTTACAACCTGATCGAGAATGCAGCAAAATATTCAGGTGTGGGCACAACTATTACGCTGACGGCCGCGTCACACGGTAATATGATGATGATCTCAGTGGCAGACGAAGGGAAAGGTATCCCGCCCGATATGCGGGAAAGGGTCTTTGAGAAATTTCTCCGCATCGACTCAACGGGGTCTGAAGGCCTCGGTCTGGGATTAGCGATCGCCCGGGGAATAGTCGAGGCCCAAAACGGAAACATCGAGATCCGGGCCGGTGAGAATGATATAGGGACCAGGGTTGTATTGATGCTGCCCATCGGAGAGGAATGAGCGAACCGCATAAAGTTTTAGTGGTTGACGACGAACCGCAGATAACCCGCGTATTGCGGCACAGCCTGACCGCACACCGTTATGACGTGCGAACCGCCGCTGATGGCGTTGCCGCTTTGGACACTTTTCGGGACTGGCATCCCGACCTGATAATTACCGATCTGCAAATGCCGGAAATGGGCGGGATCGAATTTTGCCGCGAGATCCGAAAACTCTCATCTCTGCCAATTATTGTCCTCTCGGTTCGCGGTGAGGAACGCACAAAGGTCGAGGCTCTGGACGCAGGAGCTGATGATTATGTGACCAAACCCTTTGGCATCGACGAACTGTTGGCCAGGGTCCGTGCCGCCCTTCGCAGATCACCGGAAACTCCGGGTGGAGACGAGACGGCATTGGAAGATGGTGATTTTCGCATTGATCTCTCAACGAGGGATATTGCAGTAGCGGGTGCATCTATCCACCTCACTCCAACCGAATTCGAATTGCTTGTATTCCTTTTTAGAAACCGTGACAAGGTTGTAACCCACCGCTCGATCCTGGCCGCGATCTGGGGCGGTAATTATACTGAACAGACCGAATATCTGAGAGTATTTATCGGCCAGCTTCGCAAAAAGATCGAAACAGATCCATCTCATCCGCGATACATCCGAACCGAACCGTGGGTAGGATATAGGTTCTCTGCCAGTAGTTAGCCCCCAACGTGGACATTCGGCCGCCTGTCAGGCTCGGGTTCCGCCTGTCGCAGGATCTCCCGGGTAACAGGTGCGGTGTCGCCTTCACCAAACAGGATATACCGGATCAGGTATTTGATCGGATTGCCTTCGCTCCACCCAAAATAAACATGCGGGATCTTGCCGGTACGGTCTCTTAGGTTCAGCAGCAGCGCGGCAATTGCGTTTGGCACCGCGGGAGCATGGGTCCGTAGGATCTTATACCCCGAAACGTCAACACCGTAAACGTCGATCTTGCCCGTAAACTCAGAGGCGTCACCGATGTCGATCTCAAAGAAAAGTATCGGGTCATTTGCGGGTATATGATTGTCCGATCGTTTCTCGAGCTCTTTGTATCTATATTCGGTAACATCACCTGTTTCACGACGATTTGTGACGATGCGGATTTCACCCTCACTTAATTCATCGATAAATCGTTGGGCGGTGTGGTCGAGTTCGATCTTTTGAATCCGGATCTCAGTCGTCCGCATCGCCCGCGAGATGAATGATGACGCAACGATGGCCAGTATAAAGAGAGACGCTATCTTGATACCATCCGGCCTCTCAATTATGTTAACGATCGTGGTGTAGGCAAAGACGACTGAAATCACCAAAAATACCCATTTCGTCATCTGCTTCCGAACCCAGGCTGAGATGGTAACGGCGGTCGCGGCTGATGTCATCAGGACCAGGACACCCGTCGCATAGGCTCCGCCCTGTGCTTCGACGTCCGCATTAAAGACCAATGTTATAGCAAAACAAATAAGCGTAAAGATCACTACAAGCGGGCGGGACGCTCGCGCCCAATTTGGAGCCATACCGTAACGCGGAAGGTACCGCGGAACGATATTCAGCAACCCGGCCATGGCCGAAGCACCGGCAAACCAAAGTATAAGTATCGTGCTCAGATCGTATATTGTGCCAAAGGTTTCACCCAGGTAGAGATGGCTAAGATACGCGAGTGCCCGGCCTTGCGCCTCGCCGCCTTCTTGAAATTCAGCCGCAGGTATCAACACACTGGTGATGAAACTGCTGCAGATCAGAAAAAAGCTCATGATCAGGGCGGCCGATCTCAGTAGTTTACGGGTCCGCTGGATCCGGTTTGGGCTTTCGATAAGAGGCATAACGGCCACACCAGTCTCAAATCCGGAGAGTCCGAGAGCCAACTTCGGAAAAACAAGCAGCGAGAGGCCAATTATCATAAAGATGCTTCTGTAACCGCCGCCGTCAGTAGCGGTGAACAGGGCACTTTTCCATCGGGTCAAAAGCGACGGATCGAGGGATATCTCGTAGATCCCCATGACAACAACAATAAAGTTAAGGAACAGATAGATCAGGACGAGAAAAACGGCAACACCGATCGCCTCCTTAAAGCCTTTCAGAAAGATCGCTGACAGAACGCATATCAACGCCAGAGTGACGGCGATCGGATGATCGACACCTGGAACATAGGCCTCAATTATCGGATTGTGAATGAGGTGTTCTGACGCGTCCGCGGCGGACAAAGTGATCGTAATGACAAAGTCAGTAGCGACAAAGCCGAGAAGGGCGAGTACGAATAGCTTACTTTTCCACCTGGAAAGCAGCGACTCAAGCATTGAAATGGAACCCTGGCCGTGTGGGCTTTCGGCGGCCACACGATTGTAGATCGGCAATGCGCCAAACAATGTGAGCAAAACCAGGATCAAAGTTGCAATAGGTGAAAGAACCCCGGCCGCGGCAAACGCTATACCCGGTTGATAACCTAGTGTCGAAAAATAATCGACACCCGTAAGACACATTACCTGCCACCAGGGGTGTTTGTGATGTTTAGCCGTTTCTACATTCTCGGCATCCAATGGCCGGACCCCGTGCATGAACCAGTCCTTAACACCACCATTTGCAGCCAATTTAAAAGTATTCATAAATTTCGCTGCCGAGCGTTCTTTGGCCAACGCCGTAGCCGCGTTCGGTAAACAAAACTAGGCCCGATCAGTTAAACGGATCGCGCCCGTCGTCACCGCCAATCTAATAGACGGTCGACCACCTAAGTACTCTACAAAAAGAACCGTAAAAGCCTTGTAAAGAATTCATAAAGATTTCATAAAGATTGGTTTCAGGAATTTACCCCCTTAAGTGAAAATCTTTACGAAATTTTTATATAAACCTTACTAACCCTTTATCCGGGCTCCGCTATTCTTAACTCGTAGGAGGCGTGGCCGATAGCTGCTCAACAAAAATGGATTCTAAGATCGAACTGAATGAGTCGTTGGCGAATGCCACAGTCCCCCGCGGCCCGCGATTGCGCATACGAAAATTAATTTTCAGTCCGTTTGTTTGTTCGCTCCTCGCTGCACTCGGTATTTTTGGCGGCGTCTCAACACTTTTTTCGGGCCTTGCTTGTTTGGTCGTCCACGCAGTAATTGCAGGCGATAG
Source organism: Blastocatellia bacterium (assembly GCA_963834975.1). Taxonomy (GTDB): domain Bacteria; phylum Acidobacteriota; class Blastocatellia; order Pyrinomonadales; family Pyrinomonadaceae; genus OLB17. Next base: position 64,288 of record CAWIDZ010000006.1, on the reverse strand, counting down.
GACATTTGATCGAGTCGGGACGATCTTACTGATATCAGCGATACCGATGATATTTACCGGCTCGGTATTTATGGACGAGATCGAAAAAAATAAAAGCAATAGATAAAAAACTCTCGCAGTTCATCAGACATATCTAACAGAGAATTCATTCGCGCGGGCTCATCGGCGCGTGAGATTTTCACCTCCTTTGATTTAGGTGCAGGTCATAGTGCAAAATTAGTTTTCTTTTGCAATGGAACATCTGCCCCCAAAAGTTCTCGAATTAGCCGAAAAAATTAGTTCCCATGGCGGCCGGGCGATGTTAGCCGGCGGCTGCGTTCGTGACGCTCTAATGGGCATCGGGTCGAAAGACTGGGACGTCGAGGTTTATCATATTGATCCTTCGGAATTGCGCTCGATCCTCGACTCGATCGGGGAAGTGAATATTGTCGGTGAAGCATTTACGGTCTATAAGGTTGGCCGGCATCTCGATGTATCTTTGCCTCGCCGCGAAAGAAAGGTAGCCGCCGGCCATAAGGGGTTTATCGTCGACGGCGATCCTAATATGTCGTTCGAAGATGCTTGCCGGCGACGCGACTTTACGATCAACGCGATCCTGCAGGATCCATTGACGGGCGAGATAGTCGACCCTTTTGACGGCCGCTCTGATATTGACCGCAAACTTTTGAGGATGGTTGCGGCTGAGACTTTTGCGGAAGATTCTCTGCGGGTCCTTAGGGCAGCTCAGTTTGCAGCGAGATTTGAATTTGAGATCGAACCGGCGACGGTTGCAGTTTGCCGGAATATCGAAGTAACAGATCTACCTAAAGAACGGATCTGGGGCGAACTGCAGAAGTTGCTCCTGCTGGCCGAAAGGCCGGCGGTCGGCCTACAGTGGCTTTATGATCTTGGCGTAGTGAGGCAGCTCTTTCCTGAGATGCAGGCACTAGTCGGCGTGCCGCAGGAACCTGAGTGGCATCCTGAGGGTAATGTTGACGTCCATACATTAATGGTAGTTGACGAGGCCCGCAAGCTTATCGATGAACTGGATCATCCGCGGCAGGTTGCCGTTATGCTTGGTGCCCTGGCTCACGATTTTGGCAAACCGCCGACTACTGAGTTTATAGACGGCCGCACCAGGTCCCGCGGCCACGACGAAGCAGGGGTCGAGCCGACAATATCGTTTCTCGATAGATTAGGGGTCCATACATTAGATGGCTTTGATGTTCGGGAACAGATCATTCAGCTCGTTCGGTATCATCTGAAACCGGGCGAGTATTATAAAGCAAAATCACCGGTCGGTGACGGAGCGTTTCGGCGGCTCGCCCGCAAAGTGGAGCCGGATCTGCTTTACCGCGTCGCTAAAGCAGACTCACTCGGCCGAAATCCTGAGTGGCTGCCCGAAGAGAAACGGTTCGGATCAGAGGCCCAGGAGTGGTTTATCCAAAAGGTACGGGAACTGCAGATCGAGAAGAAAGCGCCGGATCCGATACTAATGGGTAGGCATCTCATCGATTTGGGGATGACACCGTCACCTCAGTTTAAGAAGGTTCTGGACACGGTATACGAACTTCAGCTTGATGGAAAAGTTACTGACCTCGATGAGGCAATTCAGACAGCGAGATCAATGACGGTTCCTGATGAGGGGTAATTCTGCTAGCGGATCTACAGCGAAAAATATCAATGATCAACGGACATAAAGTATGACCATAAAAGCGATGAACCATAGTCCAACCATTGCCTGGATCATCGTGTCCCGCAGCAAGATCATTGTTGGGGCCCCGCTTTTTTGCTCGACGATAGCGATCTGAAGAAAACGCAGGATGCCGACTATGACAAAGATCGAGGTCAGATAAACGTTTTCGGAATGCAGCCGGCGGACAACGTCTTCCGATACCGTATACATGATGTAACAAACTATCGTGATCGAGCCCAAAATGACCAGGCAGTTGTCAATAAATCCCAGAGTGTAACCGCCATTAGCCGTTCGCAACGCCTCTTTGTCGACGGCCTGCACCAGGTCATCTCTTCGTTTCCCGACGGCCAGGCAGCTTGCCAGCAGGAAGGTCATCAGTATTAACCAATTAGAGATAGTTATCTCAGTTGCAACGCCGCCCGCCAGTACCCTTAAGACAAATCCGATGGCGATCAGTGAAACGTCGACCAGCGAGATATGCTTAAAATATAGGGTGTAGAACAGATTCAATAACAAATAGCCGCCAATGACGTACATGAATACCGTTCCGAGGGCGTACGCAAATACGCCGGCCACTATCAAAAGGCCCACCAGCATTATGAAAGCATTTCGGATCGGCACCGTTCCGGCGGCCAATGGACGTGACCGCTTTTTCTCATGGAGCCGGTCCTTTTCGATGTCTATGTAATCGTTAAAAATGTAGACGGCGCTAGCGGCGGCGCAAAATGCAAGAAACGCGAATGCTCCGTTCCAACTCGTAAAGAGAATACCTATCCTGCCGGCAAAGAACGTCGGTATCAGGACGAAGACGTTTTTTACCCACTGCTGCGGCCTTAACAGGCGCACATGATCTTTGACCTTACGGATCAAGATCGCCGCCCGATGGATCACGGGCCGGGAACCCGGGAACCTTGTGCTGATCTTCTCGCCCAGAAAGGCCGGGCTCAGTACAAATCCGTTTCTGAACCACAATTGTGGACGCAAATGTTTTGGAAATTCTCTCAAAATAGTGTTTCCGCTGACTGTGTAAACGCTTAAAAGCAGCTGATTTCCACAACATTTGGGATATTTGAGATATGCTCCTGCCTTCGTTCCGGGACACAACGGATCCGCGCGTATTCACATTCTTTACGTTCAACAGCCGCCCATTACCCGCAATGATCATTACAGATCCCAAAAAGCCGCCGCTAGAATGCCTGTAACGTCAAATAAACCGCATATCTGTCAGAAAAACGCTTGATCTGTCAGAAAAATATTTGAACTGTCAGAAAAATGCCTGATCTGTCAGAAAAATGATTTTTCTGACAGATAAACGTTTTATCTGACAGATAAACAGTAGATCTGACAGTTGGAGGAAATATCTGACAGATATGTCGTTTTCTTAATGTATGGAGAGTTAAAACTCTATCGGCTGAAGTCGGTAAACCCCAGTGTTTTTATCATTTACCGAAAATCAGCCGAAAAGTGAGATGCGAGGCCGACGCTCAAATACAAAAAAGCCCGCTGCGAGGAACGGGCTTTTCTTATCGATCACTTTCCCTTTCGGGTTACCATATAGGGGTCGTTACGGGTATATCGCTGGCGGCCCCGAAGTAAAGGATCTGGTAGTTATTGGTCGAGCTATTTATCACCCACCAGATGCCGTTACGAAAGATAGCAATATCCGCCTTTCCATCGCCGTCATAATCAGCAGGCTGCACTTTATCGGTACTGACACCCCATGGCGTGGCCTGGGTCTGACCGTTTGAGCTCTTTTGAATGTACCAAACGCCGGTTGAAGGCCTAAAGACCGCGATGTCAATTTTACCGTCACCATCATAATCGGCAGGAACGGGCCTGTCACCATTGGTTCCAAACTGCACCCCGCGATATTCGCCAGTCGCCTGATCAAGGAGGATATACCAGATGCCTGTGGACGGCCTATATACTGTAAAGTCATCGATCCCGTCACCGTCAAAATCTGCAAGGACCGGAATATCACCTGCGGTTCCCCACTGGACGCTTTCATATTGCGAGCCCAAATAGGAATACCAGGTGCCGGTGGAGGCCCTGAAAACGGTTGGGATCACATCATTCCTGCCCGTCAATGTGTGTTTTTCACGAAGCATTGGAACGTCTGTATTGATGCCCCAATTAAAAGCATCAAATGAGTTATTGGCGGACTTATGCGCATACCACTTGCCCGTGTTGGGGCGAAAAACGGTGAAATCCGCCTCTCCGTCAGCGTCATTGTCGCCTATCATTGGTTTATCACCATTGGTGCCCCATTGAAAACTTCTGATCCGTGATTCCGAAGAGGTGAAAAAGGGTTCTATAGAGTCTCTTGAGTAAAAGGCTCCTGTCACGGGGCGAAAGACCGCGGTGTCAGCATTTCCATCATGGTCAAAATCGGCTGTCTTCTCGCTCCTGAACGGGCTGTATTCGATGACCGCTGATATGGTGCTCGCTCCTGAACCGGCGTCGTATCCGTCAAATGCCAGATAATAGGTGGTGCCCGGGACAGCCGAAAACACCAGCTTGCTGTAATCCCCGATCTTGCCGCGTCCGACCTCGGTCAGCGAAGAGACACTGGCTCCTTTGTACACCGCAAAAAGTGTCTGCTTTGTGCCGCCTGCATTTGCACTCGCGCTGTTAATAACGAATTGGTACGGCCGCGTGTACCCGGCCGGTGCCGTCCATTTGAACCAAACGGATTTTCCGCCCGAATTGCCGGCGTGGTTAGGCTCGCCAAATTCTTTGCTCGCCCCGACGTTGGTTGTTGTAAAAAGCCGCCCACTGCTCCCTGGAAGGGTTGACGCACTTGTAAAGTTATCGTTGGAAACTACGCTTGACAGGACATAATTGAGCTTAATGTCGCCGTGGACGTAATTCGTTTTGCGATCATAATCAACGGCGACATAATAGGTCTGCCCGGCGACCGTGCCGAAAATGACCCGGCTTCTGTTACTCAACAGCGGATAGTCGTCATTTGATACGATCTCGTGAATGTTGTTTATATTTGTGCCCTGATAGACCGCTAAAAGAGTACCGCAATCACTGCCAACAGTGTCCATTGTCATAACGCCATTGCCCGGTGCGGTGTATTTGTACCAAACCGAAAAATGACTCCACTGTAATGCGTGATAGTACTCTCCGACTTCTGTGGTGGCACCCGCGATCGTACCGGTTACAACCGTAGTTGCCGGGCTTAGAACCTGGGCGGCTGAAAATAGATCATTTGTCGGCTCCGCCAGAACCGGTAGCGATCCAAAATGGCTTACGAACATCATGCTGCCCACCATTACAAAGGCAACTGCGGTTTTTTTATTAATTAAGGTCTTTATTAAATGTGAACAAAGGCTTTTCATAACTTCCTCCGATTAATTTTCTGAGATCTCACAATGATTTGGATCATTGCTTGGTCTAGAGAATAGTCGACCTAAACCGGCATTTCGCCACCCGTCTTGACAGTGATCTGACATGGAAGATCGAATTTCCTGTGAAATTTGGAGCGATCAGATGAAAATGATCCCGGAGTGCTGTTTGTGTGGGTGTTTGGGGGTGAAAAGATCTTTTCTGGATGGTCAAAAAAACGTCATTAATTAATACAAATTAGGGGAAATGACCGCTGCAAGCAGGTCAAACAGTCAGCTTTACTCCGGTAAAACCACCCGTGTGGGTGGGGGGGGGCAGCTTTGTTGTCGGACCTTGGGATCGATAGCGGAATGGGAACGGTCACGTGCCTCGCAGGTGCCTGGCCGATCTAAACATAAAAAAGCGGGCCCGTGCCCGCTTCTCTCAAAATAGATCTCGTAAGCTTTAAGATTGCTTACCTTCTAAAAACGCCTTGAGACGGCGGGAACGCGAGGGATGCCTTAGCTTTCTCAAAGCCTTGGCCTCGATCTGCCGGATACGCTCGCGGGTTACGGCAAAATGCTGGCCCACTTCTTCCAGAGTATGTTCGGAACCTGTGTTACCGAGCCCAAAACGCATCTTGATGACCTTTTCCTCACGAGGGGTGAGGGTCGCAAGCACTTCGTCAGTTATTTCACGCAAGTTTGAGAACGTCACAGACTCGGCCGGGTTAAGTATCGATTTGTCTTCGATAAAATCACCCAGATGCGAATCTTCTTCTTCTCCGATGGGCGTCTCGAGCGAGATCGGTTCCTGGGCTATCTTTAGAACCTTTCGGACCTTTGAGACAGGGATGTCCATTCGCTTTGCGATCTCTTCGGACGTCGGTTCGCGGCCGAGTTCCTGTACGAGCAGACGCGATGTGCGGATCAACTTGTTGATCGTCTCGATCATGTGCACCGGAATGCGGATCGTACGGGCCTGGTCGGCGATCGCACGCGTTATCGCCTGGCGGATCCACCACGTGGCATATGTAGAAAACTTATAACCGCGGCGCCATTCAAATTTATCAACGGCTTTCATCAGGCCGATATTACCTTCCTGAATGAGGTCGAGGAACTGCAGCCCACGATTTGTATACTTTTTGGCGATAGATACGACCAGCCTGAGGTTGGCCTCGACCAACTCGCGTTTCGCCTTATTAGTATCAAATTCGCCGATGCTTATCGTTTGATAGGATCGTTTGATCTCGACCGTCGGCAAATTATACTTGGCTTCGATCGCGGCCAAAGTTTCCTTGGCCTCTGCGAGCCTTGCATTGAGTATCTTTTTCTCAGCTGCCGGCGGCTTCTTTTCCAGCCTGTCTTTAGCACGGCTGATCGAGCGCTCGGCTTTGCGGATATCCTCGACCACACGTCGGATCGCGGCGATCAAAACTTGCCGTGTCCGCTCGGTAATATTGAGATTCTTTATTTCCTGAGCGATCTCCAGCCTTAATCGGGCTGTTTTTCTTCGCAAGGTGAGCAGCTTCTTAGATTTCTTCCCGTCAGCTTTTTTCTGTTCGTTTATCAGATTGACCCAAGTTTTGAGAGCATTCTGAAAATTGCCGCGAATGCTCTCGATACCTTCGAGGGTCCACCGCAGATATTCCTCAGCCTTGTCTTCCTCGATAGAGATCTCAGCTTGCTCGGAAAAGACAACGGTTTCGCGAATGCTTGCTTTTCCGGCCGCGAGATCATCGCCGATCTTTAACAGTCGTTCGACCGCAATAGGCGAACGAGAGATGGCTTTATGGGTTTTTATCTGGCCACGTTCAATACGCTTGGCGATAACAACCTCGCCCTCGCGATTCAAAAGGGGCACAATACCCATCTCCCGCAGGTACAGCCTTACAGGGTCATTAGATTTATCCAGAACGCCGGCCGAAAGGTCTAGATCGAGATCTTCCTCATCAGCCGTTTCCTCCTCCGCGTCGTCCAGAGCGAGGGTTTGTGCCCGCTCTAATAACCGGGCGTCGGTCTCTGCAACTGAAATATTGGCCCCTTCGAGCCGGTCCAAAACGTCCTCGATATCGTCCGCCGACATCATGTTCTCAGGGATCTCACGATGCAGCTGGTCGAGGCTTAAAAATTTTTTTCGCTTGCCAAGTGCCAGCAAGCGATCCATCAGGTCTTCTTTCTCGTCGTAATCAGGCATATTTGCTAGGGCTGTTTGATTAATTTGCCGCGTAAATCGTTGTTCGTAATATGTTTATAAACGCTAAAACTGCTAAAAATGTTCCAGTCGCCGCGGCGAATTTAAAAAGGAAAGTATATCACAGATCCTCAGAAACCCGCTGCAGTGCTCCGCGTATTTTTTCGAGTTCCAGTTGTTCATATGTTAACTGGTTCAATAATTCGCTGTCACCTGTTTGCTCGGCGATGGCGGCCTCGCGGCTGATCTCAAGCGTCCGGTTGGCTATCGCCATATTTCTAAGCGAAATTACGCAATTTTCTGCCTCACCGAGGACCTTGTCTATCGGTTCATCCGGTTCCCTTTTCGGCGTTCCGGACAACAGTTCATGGGCTACATTCACGGCATTTTCATCGTCACCCACATATTCGAGCATTGTCTCGGGCGTGATCGGCTGGCCCGCGTCATGGGCGTTGATCAGAGCGCTAAAGATCTCAGACGTCGACAGGTTGACGTAATCGCTGGGCTCTATACGCGGAATGATCATATCGCGAAGCTCGTTGTCGAAAACGAGCAACTCGAGAAGTTTTCTCTCGGCGACGGTCGTCTTGGCACGGGCGACCCGTGAAACCCTTTGCGTAATATTCACGAGGCTGCCCGGTTCGGCCGTCTTGAGCGTTGTCCATAGCTCACGCCGCAATCCGGCGTCGTCTATATGAAAGAACGTCATCGCCTGGTCAAAACTCTCGCGCCGCTGAATATTGTTGCGAATAGCAGCGATGACAGGCAGGAATTCCTCGATAGCCTCGGCTTTTTGCTTGGCGTTATTGAGGTTGCGTCCCGCGACGGATGCCTCGAGAGCAAAACGCATAAATGGAGCGGCCCTGCCGCGGCGTTCATTGTATACGTCGACACCGTTCTCGCGGATAAAATCGTCCGGGTCCTTGCCGTCCGGCAGCACAAGCACCTTGATATCAAACTCCTGCGGCAGCAGATTTTCGACCGCACGTTTTGCCGCCTTAATGCCGGCCTGATCGCCGTCGTAATTGATGACAACGCGTTTTGTAAACCGACTCAACAGTTTGGATTGTTCCGGTGTGAAGGCCGTGCCGAGACTCGCAGCGGTGTTCGTGATGCCGAATTGATTAAGTGCGATCAGGTCCAGATAACCCTCGACCAGGATGCTAAATTTCTTTTTCCGTATCTCATCTTTGCCCTGAAACAGGCCATAAAGATGTTCGCCTTTTGTGTAAGCAGGAGTCTCAGGCGAATTCAGGTATTTGGGTTCGTCCGAACCCATCGCCCGTGCCGCCGAATGCGACCGGACGGCCGTTGACATCTAAAACCGGAAACATTATCCGTCCGCGAAACCGATCGAATACGCGTTCTTTTTCCTCATTTACCGAAACCAGGCCGCTCTGCTCGATCAATTTATCGCTGGCGCCGTTTTCCTTTAAGAGATTCAGCAGGGCGTCCCATTTATCTGGAGAAAAGCCGATATGAAATGCCTTCTGAGTCTCTTCAGAAATGCCGCGGGTCTCGAGATATTCCCGGGCAGCCTTTGCCTTGGCATTCTTTTTCTGCAGTTCGCCTTCCCAGAATTCGAGGGCGATCTGATTAAGCTCAATTATCTCGTCGGCGACTTTCTTCTTTTCTTCCTTTCGCTTTTTACTGGCCTCGTAAGTTTTGTCGTCGATCGGCTCGGGCAGCATTACGCCGGAGATCTCAGCGACTCGTTTTATAGCCTCGGGGAAGTTCAACCCCTCCATCTCCATCAGAAAGTTATACACACTGCCGCCCTTGCCGCAGCCAAAACATTTATAGAACCCTTTGCTCGGACTCACAGAGAACGAAGGCGTCTTTTCCTGATGAAAAGGGCAGCACGCCATCCAATTTGCCCCTTTCTTCTTAAGGTCCTGAGCATACGGCTGTATTATCCGCACAATGTCTGCACGGTTTTTGAGATCGTCGATAAAGTATTGGTCGTAGAGCACTATTTCTTCTTGTTCGGTACGATCCAGTATTCGGCCCAAGGGTAGCTCGTCTCGGCATGTTTATAGAAAAAACGTACCCTTTGTGAGGCTAGAAACTGAAGATTCTGTTTGGCTTCGTGCAGTCCCTGACGATACATCTTGCGATTTTGAGCGAAAATTACAACGTTGCTGTGAGCGGTTGGATTTGCCGACAAGTATTCATTCAAAACGTCATAAAATCTTGGCGAACCGCAAATCTGTTCCTGATCGTCATGGAAAACGAATGCTTTTGAGCCTATAGGCAAAGTAAAATCCCACTCAATTGGTTGCTGTGGAACGAAGTCACTGTTAGACGGTATCACCCATATGTTTACCGTTGGAGGCCCTGTTTCCTCTCCTCGAATTACCCGGACTAGCGTGGAGTCGAATCTGCGAAAATTCACCGCTCCCTGAAACCAGAGCTCGTATTCCAACTTACGACGCATTCCTTCTTTGTCTCCGGAAATTACGATATAGCCTCTGGAATTGGGAGAGTTATGTAAAGAAATAAAGAGGTTATCAATCCGTGCAAGGTATTCTTCACAATTGATATTGCTCGCTACATCCAGTGGAACCAGATCACTACTCCGTTGGCCATACAGAGAGATTACGAAAACTATGAGAATGCATGCCGTAGTTTTCACTGTTTTAACTCCGCAATTGTCGCACCATGGCCACCTTGATCTGATGGGGCGAAGGCAAATTTTTCGATGTGTGGATGGCCCTTTAGGAAATGGTGAACGTAGTTCTTTAAGGCACCGGTTCCGAAGCCGTGAATTATCCGCACTCTAGGGAGCGAGGCCATATAGGCTTCGTCGAGGAATCGGTCGATCTCGTATTCGGCGTCGGCGGTGGTTTTGCCGATGAGGTTTAGCTCGGCTGCGGCGTCAGTTCCGTCGATTGCACGGACGAGGGCGGATGAACCACCGACTGTTTTGGCTGCAGCTTTCTTTTGTTCCGGTGCGAGTTGCAGGTCGGTTATTTTTTCGCGGAGGCGCATGCCGCCGACCATTACTTCGGCGACCTCTTTGTCCATTCGTTCGATGGTGCCGACGTTTCCGAATGAGGTGATTACTTGCGAGCCGACGGAGAGAACCACCCCGTCAGCCGAAGCGGCTGCCACCCCTCCTTCGTAAGGAGGGGAGCCATGGCGTCGTCCCTTCGCCGTCGCTGACGCTCCCGGTTCTGACCTGTTGCCGACTTTAGACAAGACGGCGCGGTTGAGTTCTGCTTTGCGGGTCAGGCGTTCTTTGTCGAGTTTGTTTTTTAGGGCCTTGTCCTCGATCGTTTTGATAAAGGCGGTTGATTGACGGTCAAATTCGTCGATGGCCTGTGCCAGCTCGCTTTCAAATTCCTTTTGCCGGGCTTTTTCTTTGTTTAGTGCCTTAACTTCGAGACCGGCGTATTTCAAGGCGACGGCCTCGCGTTCCTCTTCGAGGGCGATGCGCAGGTCGGTAGCGATCTTGGTTTCGGTTTGGAGTTTTTTTAGATAGTTTTCGGCGTCCTGTGCAGAGATGTCCAGATTGTCGCGGGCGGCGTCGATAACGTCTTGCTGGATGCCGAAACGCCTTGCGATCTCGATCCCGGATGAGGCACCTGCGAGACCGAGAAGCAGTTTGTACGTCGGCTGCAGTGTCTTTTCATCAAATTCGACCGAGGCGTTGATCACGCGTTCGTCGTTGGCGGCGTACATTTTTAGTCCGCGGTAATGGGTCGACGCGATGACCTGGGCACCTTGTTTGCGAAAATGGTCTACTATCGCGACGCCGAGCGCCGAGCCTTCCTCGGGGTCCGTCCCGGTACCGGCCTCGTCGAGCAAAACGAGCGATGGCGGGACGCATTGGCGGATCATGCCGGCGATGTTGGACATGTGGGACGAAAACGTCGATAGATTTGCCGAGAGCGATTGATGGTCACCGATATCCGCCAACACCGATCGGTAAAATGGGATCTTTGCTGCCGCTGCTGGGACCGGTAGGCCCGAGACAGCCATCAGGCTCAGCAAGCCGGCGGTTTTCAGGACGACGGTCTTCCCCCCGGCATTGGCACCCGAGATGATCATGATCGGGTGGTTGCCGGTGAGGGAAAATGAACTGGGTACTATCCCTGACGAGAGAACCACCCCGTCTGCCGAAGCGGCAGCCACCCCTCCTTCGTAAGTAGGGGAGCCTTTGGTCCCTTGACTGGTGCCAGTAACTGCCTGACCGGTTTTAATCGCTGATAGAAGCGGCGTACGTAAATTCTCTTCAAGCAACGGATGGCGGGCGTCTACCAGATCTAGCGTCGAGTCATCTGCGATCTCGGGGACTACGGCGTTGAATTTTCGGGCAAACTCGACCTTTGCCTTGATAAAGTCGAGTTCAGCGACGGCGTCAACTGCTGCTTCGACCGCAGGGAGTTGTTCACGAAGCGATTCGGTCAGGGCAAATAATATCCTTGCGATCTCGCGTTCTTCCTTGCCCTTAAGGTTTTGCAGTTCATTATTTGCCTCGATGGCTCCGAGAGGTTCGACGAAAACTGTAGATCCGCTTGACGAGAAACCGTGGGCGACGCCGCTAACTTTTCCGCGAAAGTCGGTCTTAACGGGAATTACAAACCGGTCGTTCCTGACCGTGACGATCTCGTCCTGAATGGCGGTGCCGGCGGCACGCATCGCGGCTTCGAGTGATTTGGTCAGACGCGCACGCTGGCTGTTGATCTCACGTCGAAGTTTGGCGAGTTCCGGCGATGCAGAATCGTCGATCTCACCGCCGGGCAGCAGCTTTTTATTTATCTGGTTTATGACTGCGAGCAGGTCCGGCGGGATGTTGGCGACCGTTTGCCACAGAATCGGGGCCGTATCTTTTTCAGGCTGGATCGCCGAGCGGGCAAATAACGCCTGATTGCACACTCGCGCGACGTCGAGCATCAGCGTGGGTTCGAGCGAGGCGTTCCTGATCTTTAGGATCGCGACGGCGTCACCCGGGTCTTCGAGACCGCTGAAGGACCACGTGATCTGTTTTTCTTCTCTGAGAACTATCGTTTCGGTGATCGCGGCGAGAGCGTCATCGAGTTCGCGGCGGTTGGCGATCGGCCTAAGCAGCGCGAATTTATCAACGCCCATCGGTGTTTGGGCATTGCGGCTGACAAGCTCGAGGAGCTTTTCGTATTCCAATATTTCTAGTGAAAAACTCATACGGCAAAACACGTCTGCCACGGGTGCAGGCGTTCCATTAAGAGACTTCTACGCCTTTCCAGAACGCGACATAGCCCTCGATCTCCTTGGCGTCGGGCTTTGTTTCGGGGTAATACCACGCGGCATCGCCGTTGGTCTCACCGTTCACGACTATGTCGTAATAGCTCGCCGTGCCCTTCCAGCCGCAGACGGTGTGCGTCTCGGTCGGCTGAAAATATTCCGACTTGATCGACTCCGGCGGGAAATATTGATTTCCCTCAACGACAACTGTGTCATCGCTCTCGGCGATGACTGTTCCATTCCATGTTGCTTTCATAATATATCTAATTAACGTCTGCCTCAGACCAAAAATCTTTCGCGAACGGCCGGCGTCGGCATCATGCAGACGTCTTTTTTGCCAAATAGCCGATAGCGGTTTTTTGCGAATAATTTGTAAAAAACGTCGCGAATAACGGCCGGAACGATGATAAAAACGTACGCCGCCGACCAAATGCCGCCGAGCCCGCGGGCGATCCGCAGCGCCGCCGTCGAATGCGTGAATGCCTGACCGTCCTCGATCAATACGATCGAATCTACATCGTCAGGGATCTTGTGTTTGGCTATCAATTCCATCCCTACATCAGACTGCAGCGGTGCAAATTTAAAACGCCCATCCTCATCATGCCGAATAATAAAATTGACAGAATCGTTGCAAAAATTGCAGACGCCATCGAATAGCACGGTTGAGCTCATACAAAAATTCTACCGCAATTATCGGATAGATTTCAGTTTCTCAAGCGAATAAACTCAAAAACATGGAAAGGGAACTATATTGGCAGGCGGTACAGGCGAGGGACGCGAGATTTGACGGGGCGTTTGTGTTCGCCGTAAAAACCACCGGTGTTTTTTGCAGGCCGTCATGTGCGTCGCGCAGAGCTAAACGCGAAAATGTCGAGTTCTTTGACCAGATCGAGATGGCGGAGACAAGCGGTTTTAGGCCATGCCTCAGGTGCCGGCCAAAACTCAACCGCGAGGCCGACCCTCAGGTCGCGATGGTGATAAGGGCGTGCGAATTGATGCAGTATGACGGCGACCTTTCGCTGGATGACCTGAGCACGGAAATTGGCCTAAGCCCGGCACACCTGCAGCGGACATTTAAAGAAATTGTCGGCATCTCGCCGAAAAAATATGGAGAAATGCAGCGTATGGAACGATTTAAGCACGAAATAAAACAGGGAAGTGACGTTATAACAGCGATGTACGACGCCGGTTACGGATCGAGCCGTGCCCTCTATGAGAACGCGGACGAAAACCTGGGCATGACGCCCGCTATTTATAAAAAAGGTGGAAAAGGAATGAATATCAATTACGTTATTACCGATTGCGAACTGGGTAAATTATTGGTGGCGAGAACTCCGCGCGGCATCTGCAGTGTCACGTTTGGCGACTCAAACGAGGAGCTTGAGAGCGGCCTACGGGCTGAATTTCCAAATGCGGACATAAAAAACGTTGACATATCAACTATTGATATATCAACTAATTCTGATCAGCTTGCCCCGGCCGTCGATGCGATCATCAAATATCTGGCCGGTAAGAACAAACGCCTCATCTTGCCCCTGGACCTGCAGGCCACATCATTTCAGATGCAGGTCTGGGACCTGCTCAGAAAAATTCCGTATGGCGAGACCCGCTCATATAGTGAGATCGCCGAACAGATGGGCGACAAGAAAAAGGTCCGGGCGGTCGCCGGGGCATGTGCTAAGAATAAGGTCGCCCTCGTCATCCCATGCCACCGCGTGATCGCAAGTGACGGTAAACTAAGCGGTTACAGGTGGGGGATAGACCGGAAGAAAAAGCTTTTGTCGTCAGAAAAGGCCGCACAATAACTATCGATCGCGGCCATCAGCTAAGTGTCTCCCACTCCTTCTCCCTCTGACATTGCCTATTAACCAGCCCCACTCAATTACAGAAATTGCGATCTCTAAAACGCCTCGGGCCCGATCAAAAAGGCGGTGGAATGAGTGTTCCGTTCTTAAAAAAAGACGGGCGTTTTTATGTCGACTGTTAGATCGTTTTAGCAAGCAAATAGTTTTTTTAGCCTTTAGAAAAACTATTTAGGGGCTATCTAAACATCTCAAAAGCGGAAAACTCTCTTAAGGTGCTATATCAACTGTGAGGCACCTAAATTAAAATACTACTCACTGAAATAGGCTTGAAATGGTTCACGCGGTATTCGGGCTACTCACCGACTATGCAAGATTGACAATTTGCCTTGCTAAAATCTATCTTCCGGGTGAATAATTACCAGATATGAATAGCGGGCCATGGCTTCAATACGTTTCGCAAAAGCTGTCGGCAAATAGTTTTCGGCCGATGGCTCCGGAAAAATACCAACCGCTGGGATTTAAATACGCGGCTCACCGGTCGAGGTTTGAGGTGTCAAAGTTTGGCATGGCCGAGACGTTTTTTACGTTTGCCGAGATCCCCGAAATTCAGGGTGCGACTCTGCAGAGCTATTCAAACGCTTCGTTTCGTTTTGCGAATTCGAATAAAGACACTCCGCTGCCGAACGGGTTTTTTGCCGCTACGTTTTGTTATGCAGTAGCGATCACCGAGCGGCTGCATCCGCAACTGGCACAGTCGATCCGCGATACGGCACCAACCAAACATTGGTCGGCGTTCGAGATACCGATAGTCTTTGATATTGCGAATAACGATCTCTGCTATTTTCAGAAAACACCGCTGTGGGGAGCGGCGTACTACGCCGGGTTTCGGCGTGAGATAGAATCCGGTCTCAGATAACTCCGATCACGATCTCTGCGGAATATCCTCGCCTTCTTCAAAAAACGTAAGCGAAGCGGAATTCAGGCAATATCGCTGCCCCGTCGGCGGCGGTCCGTCGGGGAAAACATGTCCCTGATGTCCACCGCAGCGGGCGCACCGGATCTCAACGCGTCGCATTCCAAAGCTGTTGTCTTCGATGTTCCTCAGATGCTCTTTGTCGAACGGGCGGTAAAACGACGGCCAGCCCGTGCCCGACTCAAACTTATGGTTCGAGCTGAAAAGCGGCAGCCCACAGAGACGGCAGGCGTAGGTCCCGTCCATTTTATTGTCGAGCAGAGTCCCGCAAAACGCCGGCTCCGTGCCGTGATTCAGCAGGATTCGGCGTTCCTCTTCATTTAGGTCCTCTGCCAACCGCTCGACCGCCTCATCACTCAACGGCGTGATATCGTATCCCGATTCCGAGACTTCACCCACCTTGTCACCCATAATTCCCCCTTAAAGATCCAAAATCCCAAATCCACAATCCACAATCGAAATCATCCCCACCAAAACGCGGATGCGATAATACAGTATAGACCCACGAGGGCCAGCCCCTCCAGCCAGATCGATTCACCGTCATAGATTATAAACGCACTCACGATAACCGCGAGCAGCATAACCGCGACTAGCAGGGGCGACAGTACAAATGTCAGGATCGCCCCGCCAAGGACGTATGACAAAAGCACCAGAATAGGGAACAGGCCCAGCGCGATCTGCAACGAGCTGTTCATGATCACGCTGACAGCGTAATCTGCCTGGTTTCGCCAGGCGAGCTGTATGCCGACGAGATTCTCGATAGCGTTACCGGCCACGGCAACAACAACAAGTCCGGCAAAAGCCTCTGATATTCCAAGCGATGCCATCGCCGGCTGCAGAGCTTCGACAAACCAATCCGAAACCAGAGCCGCTCCGACGCCTGATAATGCGAGCACGGTGATCGTTAATTTCAACGACCAATCAGGCTCGCCGATAGATTCTGCCGATACCGCGACAGCGGGATCGCCTTTTATCGAGAAATAGATATTTGCCGCGAGCAGGACCAGCAAAACTATCGCAAGGAATATATCAAGGCTAAGAATATGAGCCTCGGCGGGGGTATGAAGTTCTTTTGCCAATGTAGGAACCACAAGAACCGCAGCCGCGAGCAGCAAAAGCGTCACGATCATCTTGGGCGGTTCTGAGTTAAATCGCTGTGTTCCGTTCTTTAATCCGCCAAAAAATATCGCCAGTCCCAACACAAGGACCGAATTACCCAATATCGACCCGATCAATGCAGCTTGAACAACATGGTCAAGCCCGGCTCTCAAAGCAAAAATACAGACAAAAAGCTCAGGCAGATTGCCGAGGCCAGACTGCAGGACGCCCGTTGCTCCCGGGCCAAGACGGCTGCCGAGCTGTTCGGTCGCATCGCCGACAAGAACGGCAAGCAGTGCGAGTGCGGCCGCAGTAACTGCAAACGCAAGCACCGCGTTGGCGTGAGCATAGTGCAGCACACCTGCCGCCACGGTAGCGATCAGGCAGAGGACGACGACGATCTTCTCTTTTTTTCCATTTAGTTACTTATCGTCACCAAATACGCGTTTTTCGAGGGCTCGCAAGCGTCCGGCCATTTCGCCCAGACGCCGAAATGCGGCAGTTGACCGCAGCCAGTCGCGATTTTCAAACGCCGGTACGCCCGACATGACTTTGCCGGGTTCGACACTGTGCGATATTGCCGATTTGGCTGTCATGGTCACATCGTCGCCGATCGTGAGATGGCCTGCGATGCCCACCTGACCGGCAAGGATGACCCGATTTCCGATATGCGAACTGCCGGCTAGGCCGGTTTGGGCGCAGATCAGAGCATCTTCGCCTACCGTGCATGAATGTCCGATCTGAACGAGGTTGTCTATCTTAGTGCCGCGTTTTATCCGTGTTTCACCTACCGAGGCACAGTCAATTGCCGTATTAGCCCCGATCTCGACATCATCCTCGAGCACGACACGGCCGGTTTGCGGTATTTTGACCCAGCTATTCACTTCGTCCTTAGCATACCCGAATCCGTCTGAACCTATCGTCGTATTGTTGTGAATAATGCAGTTACGGCCGATCTCAGCGCGGGCCCTGATCGAGACACCGGAATGGATCGTCGAATTCTCGCCGACCTTAACATTGTCATAGATGGTGACGTTCGGCATTATCCGCACCCCGCTCGCGATCGTGCAGCCGAGGCCGATAACCGCATTTGCGTGGATCTCGACATCGTCGGCAACATTGGCCGTACCGTCGATCACGGCCGTTTCGTGGATAAACGGATCTACGGCCTTTTCAGGAAAAAAAAGCCGCATTGCCCGGGTGTAGGCGAGGTAAGGGTCCTTTACCCGCAAAATCGCAATGTCCTCGCGGCCGGCATCTATGCCATCTCCTAAAAAGATCGCGGTTGCATTTGTTTCCTTTATTTGGGGCTTATATTTAAGATTTGCGAGGAAGGTAACGTCACCGGCCGACGCGATATCGAGGCCCGCCGTCGACACGATCTCAGTGTCTGGTGAACCTTGCTCGATGGATGCCCCGGTCTGTTCGGCCAATTGGACAAGTTTCATCAAAAATTCCTTGATACATCGCCCTTGCGTGTGTCACACTATTTTTAGCAAACAAATCAGCCCACGCAAAGTCTTCAGTCTTTGTAATCCGCTATTTTAGCCCGAACGACATTATTGACAGGAGTATTATCGCCATATGAATCAGACCACGTTAGACCAGTCGAGCAACAGATCCAGTAAGAATTTCCAAACGCCGGAACGTCGGAATGTCGTAAAGAATGAGTTTCTTGAGGGCAAAGTAGTCGCAAAGCCAGCCGCTAGCCGCTGGCATAATCTGATCGCTACAAATTTTACTGTGGCCGTCGGAAGCCGCGTTCTCAAAAGCACATGCGAGTTGTACTCTAACGACATGCAGGTACTGCTCGGCGGCAGTTCCATATGTTTTCCGGACATTGTCGTTGTTAACGGCGTCCCGAAATTTTCTGATGAAAATGAGGAGCTGCTTCAAAACCCGACAGTGATAGTCGAGATATTTTCAAATTCGTCTGCTTCGTCAGATCGTACGAAAAAGGTCGAGGGTTTTCTTGCGAATTCGAGTATCAAGGAATGCCTGCTTGTAAATGAGGACGAGATGCGTGTCGAACATTACGCCCGCCAGAACGCAAAACAATGGATCTATCGGATCTATAATGAGCGTGACGATGTCATCTCACTCGATTCTATACAGTGCAAACTCTCTCTGGCGGATGTTTATGCGCAGGTGAAGCTCAGGGAGTCAGAGCTTAGTTCGAAGGCGGTCAATTAACTGGGCGGCCAGGTTTTGTGAATAGTAAAAGGCTTCGTCCGCCGGGACGAAGCCTTTTTCCATCTAACTAACTGTTACAAACGGGCCTACTTTCTGACAAACGTGGCTTGTTCTGATTTTACCAGCCAGCGGCCGTCCTTTTTAACAAACGAGTCGGTGACGCGTAATTTGCCTGACCGGCCGTTCTTGAGCGTAATGTTCTGCGTATAACTAAGCACCGCCGAATCTTCGCTAAAGCTCAGCAGTTCGGCCTCAGTTATTGAAAATGCTTTAATATTTTTTTCTTTTTTTACGTCAGCCAAAGCCTCATTCTTGTTTTGGACCTTTCCATTGACATCCGTCAATTTGAAATCGTCAGTCGTATTCTTAGCCAGCATCGTGATGTCGCCATCCACTACCGCCTGCGACATCTCCTCTTCTATTTGTACAAGTTCGGCCCGCAGCGAGTCCTTATCTTGTTTCGGCGACGATTTGACGGGGGCCTGAGATACGTTTGGCGGCGCATCCTCGGAACCTTGCTTCATTTTGTCCAATGCTCCGCAGAGCATCATTAAAGCGATCAGCGAAAAGGCGAGTATTGCGTTCATATTTTTTGTCGATCTTTATTGGACTGTGTCGTCACGGGAATATTAGATTAGGCTCGCCCGCAAGTCAACAATTTACGAGACAATTACATCAGGTTGACCGGGTCGATCTCAACATTTACGGTGCGGAGGTCACATCCGCTCTCCTCTGCATTATGAAGGGCAATATCCAGAGTCTCACGCAGTGCCCGCCGGTTTGTGGCCTTGAGGATGATCTGAAGCCTGTATTCGTTTTTAAGTCGGGAAAGTGAGGCCGGGGCCGGGCCTAGTATGCGGGCGGTCTTTGCTTTATTTGCGGCGTCCAGCTCCCGTCTTAGAATGTTGGCACACTTCGAGGCGTATGCGTGATCACGATGCTTTATTAGAATCGACGCGAGCACATAGAACGGCGGATATGCCAGCCGTTCGCGAAATCTGATCTCCTCAGCATAAAACCCCTCATAATCCTGTTCCCGGGCGTGCCGCAACGCATAATGTTCCGGATAATAGGTCTGCACCAACACCTTACCGGCACTTTTTCCCCGGCCTGAACGGCCCGCAACCTGAGTAACCAACTGAAAGGTACGTTCGGCTGATCGCAGGTCCGGCAATCCGAGGCCGATATCTACCGAGATCACGCCGACCAGAGTCACGTTTGGAAAGTCATGCCCTTTGGCGATCATCTGCGTCCCGACGAGCATATCGATATCGCCGGCAGCAAATGAGAGCAGGACATCTTCCATCTCGCCCTTATGTGCCATTGTGTCGCGGTCGACACGTTCGATCCGCATGGTGGGAAACTTTTTAGTTAGCTGGTCCGCTATATTCTCGGTCCCTTGACCGACAAAATAAAGATATTCACTCTGACAGACAGGGCAAACTTTGGGTGTGTTCTCGCGGTAATTGCAGTAGTGGCAAATCAGTTTTCCCGCACCGCGGTGAAATGTCAGCGTGATATCGCAGTTTTTACATTTCAGCGTCTCGCCGCACGAGCGGCAAAGTACAAATTGAGAGAAACCGCGTCGATTGAGCAGTATCATCACCTGTTCGCCCTTGCGGTGAGTTTCCTTTATAGCGTTGAGCAGCTCGGACGACAATGCAACATCTTTTCCGGCCCGCTTAAAAACCACTCTCATATCGATCAGGTCGGCTTTTGCGAGACCGCGTCCGCCGATCCTCTCGGGTAAATGAAGGTAGGTATATTTCCCTGTTTGAGCGTTATAAAACGATTCCATTGCGGGCGTTGCCGAACCCAGGACCACGACGGCACCCGCCAGATGAGATCGCATCACGGCAACATCGCGGGCGTTGTAAAATGGCGATTCGTGCTGTCGATACGATGGATCGTGCTCTTCATCGACGATCACCAGGCCGATATTCTCAAGCGGAGCGAACACAGCCGACCGCGTGCCGATCGCGATGCGGGCGTCGCCGCGTCTGATCCGCCGCCATTCATCGTATCGCTCGCCGGGCGAAAGATTTGAGTGCAGGATCGCGACCTCAGCGCCAAACACAGTCCGCAGTCTGCGGGCAAACACCGGGGTCAAAGCGATCTCAGGGACCAGCATCATCGCGGACCGGCCGAGGTCGAGGGCGTTTTTCATCGCGCGAATATAGACCTCTGTCTTCCCGCTGCCGGTTACACCGTGTAGCAGGAACGCTTTATATTCACCCTCGTCCGCGAGCGCCGCGAGTATGTTATCCAGGGCCGCTTGCTGCTCGGCGGTGAGCGTAAATTCATCAGCAACCGGAAGTAATGCCCCGGCGAGCGGATCACGCATCTGGTCGCTCACAAAGATCTCGACGTACCCACGCTTTTCCAGAGTTTTCAGGGGCGATGCACTCGTGTCTGCCTTTTCCAGGACGTCGGTGAAGTACATCTCACCGCCATTCGCCGCTATCAGATCGAGGATCCTGCGGTGCTGTTCGTTCAATGGCGTTTCGTCCTCGGAAGTTTCCGATCTGGGCAGGGTCCGAACTGACTTTCGCCGTTTCGGCCTGACCTTGTCGGAATTGATCCCGGCGGGCAACGCCCCCTTGAGCATTTCGCCCCAGAACGATGCATAGTACTCGGCCGTCCACTGTGTGAGATTGAGTATTTCCGGTGTGATCAGAGGTTCCTCATCGAGAACCTCTATTACCTCTTTGATCCTGGATTCATCGATCTCGACACCTGGCGGTAGTTCATCGTGCAGGCCGACCACATATCCTGTGAGATTTCGGCGGCCGAACGGCAGCATCAGGCGTGCTCCGGGTTTTATCTCGCCCCGCATCGATTCAGGCACGCGATAGGTAAACGATCGCCTCAGCGGAACCGGCAGGACGGCTTCGATGTATTGGGGCAGGGGTGAACGTATTGCCGGCGGGGTAGACATTTTCGGCTTCTCAACCAAAATGATAACCTAATGGAACCAAATGCCGAAAATAAGTGTCTAAATGGTTTAGGAGTTTCAGATTTATCCGTTCTGCGGAACATGGGAACTAAAGCCTTATGGTCCGCGAAAGATCAAAACTTATCTGACCGGGCCGGTCTTGGGTTAGAATATTTATATGGACGATATTTTCAAGTCTCCCGAAAAGAAGCGGTTGATCAATCCGATATTTATCGGGGGAGCTATTTTCGGAATAGCTGCTCTCGGTATTGTGATATGGATCCTTGCTCTAAAGCCGTCAATGGCGGAGCAGACCGCACGGATCCTGGAAGGGTCCTATCAAGAAGGAGCACCTGAATTTGCGCAATTGACGAAAGATATCATTATCTCAAATGACGACACGATACAGTCACCAATGGCGACTGGTACTATCTCAATGTTTATAAACGGCAAGGTTCGGAACAAAGGTACCAGTACGATCGATGCCCTTGAGATAAATGTGTCGGTCGTTACCCAGTTTGATCAGGTGCTTAAGGAAAAGCGGATGCTTGTCGTTCCCACGCAGGTGCCTAAACTCGGGCCGGGCGAAACGATCGACGTCCACACGGCCCTTGAAGGGTTTGCTAAAGACGACGATCGTGCCAACATTCGTTGGAAGGTTACGGCTATTCGTGTTGCCAAATAGTGGGCTTCAACGAAACCGTTCACACCTTCCTAGGATTTGGCCTTCCAACCGCTATTGGCATGTTGGATGACCGCAGTCACAAGCTATTTCACTAATATCCTGATCAACCGCCTCGCGGCAATGATCACTGCAATAAGATAAGTCTTCGCGAACGGCACAGCTACATGCTTTGTGTTCGCAAATTCCAGATTCTGCCATATCATTCTCCCCCTTGCCCTGAGTTTCTAACGAGACGGTGCGGTCACATTTATATCGATCTGTTTCTTTTGATTTGTTTTCAGCATACCGCTGTAATAAACCACGCCTACTATCAGTCCCACAATAATCACCATCGCGACCGCCCAGATCGCGTTGCTTGCCGTGCCTTCCTGTTCCGCCATAATTTCTTTGGACCCTCCACTTGTGAAACAGATGGTAAACGATGTCGGGGCCGTAAACTGTTCGCTATCGTACATTGTTAAATACGTCCAATTTGCCCTTCCTAACTACTCATTTGCACCGTATTGCGCTATAATCCAGAGAACGATATTAAGTTTTTTAGAGGAAAGCAGTTATTAAATGAAAGAAGAATTGATCGAAATGGCCGGTGTCGTCGTCGACAAACAGCCAAACGCATATTTTAAAGTCCAGATCAACGATACCGACCACATGGTATTGGCTACGATATCCGGGAGGATGCGCCGAAACCGTATTCGTATCCTGATGGGCGACCGTGTTGATATCGAACTCTCGCCATACGATCTCACCAAAGGGCGCATTACGTACCGCCATAAATAAGACATCAGGCAAGTTGTCACGCTGTTCTGTGGTCGTCACAACTGGTCATGGCAGAGATTCTTAAGGATAATGCCCTTATTGGGAATCAAACTGCGTTCTGCCGAGGGCAACACGAAAAAGGCACCGCCGAACTGGCGAGTGCCTTTTTTTCTTTGCGTCATTGATAAATAAGACTAACTTCGCCCAAAGACAGTCACCTTAGCCTTCTTGCCCCCAAGAGAATCGGTCTCGTACCAAAAGTCAATCGACTTGATGATATGGCCGTCGCCCTCAATATTTATCGAGCTCGAGAACGTTCCCACCTGAACATCTTCTAAGTATTCCAGCTCCTGTTTCATTCCGTCCTTATAGTTTATGACGACCCGCTGAAACTTGACAGGTGCGTATTTAACGGACATATGTACTTCGCGAATTCCACCCTTGTCACTGGCTACGATAGTGTCATGGTCAACGCTGAAATTAACATCCTTCTCACCGAGTTTTCTCCATTCTTGCGCGGTCGCCATTGTTGCACCTGCTGCCAAGATGATGGCAAATAAGATCGGGATCATTATTTTTTGAAATTTCATATAAATACCTCCAACCATCACGATATAAGGTCTAGCGGCTGCTGTATGTATGCCAAAAAACAATTGATCTAGGAGGTAGGCATTGCTGTTTTCCAGGCCCGGCGAGATTTTGCCGCTCGTCCGTTTTGGATTATTATCGAAATCAAACCCATTTCCGAAAATCCAAATACACTGAGCGGCTAGAAACCTGTCCTAGCCACTGGGTGACAACCAAATGATGAGAGACCTAAAAAAAACAATCACGAATGCAACAGACACTTTCACTGAGATAATTATCTATTATCTCGTTATCCTTGCCGTTACCGGGGCTCTCTTCTCCTATTTCGAAGCCAAGCCGCTTTTCGATTCGTTTTGGTGGGCTTGTGTAACAGGACTAACGATAGGTTATGGTGACATGTATCCGGTAACTGTTGGGGGGAAGGTCGTCGCTCTGTTCCTGATGCACATTGTCCCGTTAGTGATAATCCCGCTCATTATTACCCGGCTACTGACGACTGTAATAGAGGACCGCGATCAATTCACCCACGAAGAGCAGGAACAGATCAAGGATGATCTAATAAGTATAAAGAAGGCCTTGGGAATACAGGAAATGGACGGGCCAGCCAGCTGATCGTCGTTTCAAATTACATATCATCCACAGATAAAGCCACGGTCGAGAGCGGATCAATCAGGTTTTTTTTCATGAAAGCCCTTATGCGGTCACGGCTTATAACTACCCGGAAAAAATGGGGAGAAATGCCCCACGTCTGCAATGCCGGACCCCGGAAAAACTACCCTCACGACGGTAAATCCATCATTATCAATATTTACGACGCCAGCTTGACTGAGTCATATAACCCCCTAATTTATTGACCTCAACGGTTTACTGAGGGCGAAATGACTAGCTGGCACGCTCATTGCACTAAATGAAGGGCAATTATGGGGTGTGTCCGGTTGATCCGCATTCCTCATTTCACCTGAATCTAAATGAAAAAATTACAAGCTTCGATCCTAATTCTAGTTCTCTGCTCGATCACCTATAACGCTCAAACTCGCCCACGCTACTCTGACGAACAAAAAAGTTCAAAAAGCCTGATAATCAAAAAATCGCTTTCAAAAACCTCCAAAGATCACCCCAATCCTTATAGATCTAAATCTGCAGTTGGCAACCGCGTTAAGAAAACATCAATGGTGAGACGGCGTTCTCCTAACAGGAGAATGGCAGCAAATACCAGCCTGCAGGGATTTTCGACTGGGAATACAAAGGTCGATTCTTTCATAGAGGACGCAAGTGACATTTATGATGTCGACCCTCTACTCATATTTGCTCAGATGAAGCAGGAATCTTCTTTCAAGCGACGAGCGAGATCTAACAAAGGTGCCAGTGGATACATGCAGCTAATGCCTGCTACGGCCCGTCGGTTTGGCGTTACAAATATTTACGATCCGAAACAAAACATCCATGCCGGAATAAAATACATGCGAGTTCTGCTCGATATGTTTGACGGCGACATATATCTGGCCCTGGCCGGATACAATGCCGGCGAAGGCTCGGTCATTAAATACGGATACGACATACCGCCTTACGCCGAAACGCAGGATTATGTCCGCCGGATCACCGCAAAATATAGAGCAGTTTCTCTAATAGCCCGTCAAAGAGTATCTGAACAGGGAAGGTTAGCGGAAGCCAAAAAGTGCGATCAAAAGACAGATCTTGCGAAAGGCCTCAATGAAGAGATGTCGAGTTCAACCCGAGTCAAACGTGAATCGGAAATCGACGTGGACTGATCAATTTGTCGGTACGTCTCCCAAAGTGCCGCTAAAACTCCCACAAAAACGGGCTCAGACCTTAGTGTCTGGGCCCGTCTGCCATATAGGAAAGATCCTTTGCGGGTGGCGGAGCAGACTGTTCCCAACTTCGAGATCAGGGAATCCTCGGGCAATGGCACCCAAAAATGGTGATATAATCGCCTAAGCGTTCCACTTTCAAACCCATGCCAATTGCACGCACCATCCTAATTGTGATTTGCCTTCATTGCTTGATGGCGGCATTTTGTTGGGCTCAGGCACCTACACACCGACTTATGGCCATACAGGCCTTTAAGGCTGGAGATTAGATGACTATTGAATTTGAAATGCTGATGAACGACCCCGACCTGCAGGCCGAAACTGGGCCTGGCGGGACGCTTGTGTTCCTTGACGGCGGCCAATATTGTGTAGTTGGCTCGGAGTTTGTCAGTGTAGAAGAGAGCGATTGCTTTGCCTTTGGTGCAACCAGGGAACAGGCCATCGATAATTACGCAATGAAATTCGGCGACTGATAGAGCGGCAGGATGTATCGAGCCCATGAGAACTTTCGACATCATTATAGGGATAGTGACGCTGATCGCATCGGTGGGACTGATCGCACTTTTCTTTGTCAATGAATGGTACGCCCTAATTGCGTTTGTTCTGTTTGGCATTTGCCGTTATATCTACCTCAAATGGAAACGCCATCAGTTTGCCAGGGAGCAAACCGAGGCTGCGGCGTGGCATAAGAAAGTATAAGACTCGCAAAGTTTGGTCGAGACACACCCGTTAAAAACCTTTCAAAACTAATTCTGCATAACAGCCCGTTCGGCGGCTGCGACTTTCGAAAGTTTCAGCCGCCGAATTGTTTTTGCTTTGAAGCAGACGACTTCTATTTTTGGTCCTAAAAAATTATATTGCCTAACGGACGACAAATAATGATAATAATTGTCATGAAAAACCAAACAGTTTCCCGCATCTGTATATGTGCTTCGCTGATCATTGCCGCTTGCTTTTCGATAAGTGCTCAAACCGATCAGGAATTGGCTCAGGCCACCATCCAGGCAGTAAGACTTTTTCAACAAGAGCGATTTGTTGAAGCCATTCCCCAATTTGAGGTCGTTATCCAGGCAATACCAGATAACGCGAACGCCCGGTTCATGTACGGTTGGTGTCTGGTTGCAAAGTCCAAGCAAACAAGCGATCAGGAAGAAGCAAAGCAGCTTTCGGCAAAGGCGTTGGAACAGTTTCTTTCAGCCAGGCAGCTCGGGTTCAAGGATCCAATGAACGATCAATTGATCGCAATGCTAAGCGGAACTAGCGCGCCTGCGGCGGAACCGGTGTTTTCGTCGAATAAGAATGCCGACAAGCTTATGGTCGAGGCCGAAAACTTTTACGCCCAGTCAAAATATGACGATGCTATAAAAAAGTATGAACAAGCGTTGGGCCTGGATCCGAAGATCTATCAGGCGGCGCTCGGCGGCGGCGATTGCTACACATCTAAAAGCGATTGGGACAACGCCGAAAAATGGTATCAGCGTGGAATAGCCATCGACCCTGATCGCGAGACCGCTTATCGATATTCGGGAACACCGCTGATGAAACAGAAAAAGTTTGACCTGGCACGAGACCGATACGTCGAGGCCTATATTACCGAGCCGTACTCACGATTGTCACCGCGTGGCCTGGACCAGTGGGCCGAGGTGACCGGAGCGAAGCTCGGTCACCCGGTTGTAGATATTCCCGAAATAAGCTTTGACGCCAGCGGTAAAGCTGTTCCAAAGGTTGCTATAGATGCAAAAGACGCTTCTGCCAGCCCGTGGCTCGCATATCTGGCGACGCGGGGAACCTGGAAAAAGGAAAAGTTTGTCAAATCGTTTCCCAAAGAAACGGAGTATCGCCACAGCCTGCAGGAAGAATTGGCAGCACTGAGAGCCGCGGTCGCAGCCGCAAAGGAACAAAAGTCGCCAAACAAGCAATTCGAACTGCTTGCCAAAATGGATACCGACGGCGTTCTCGAGGCTTATATTTTGATCGCCATCCCTGACGACGGCATCGCAGCTGATCAACCCGCATTCCTAAAAGACAATCGCCCAAAACTTCGCCAGTACGTTAACAATTATGTGATCCATAAATAAGGTGCTGGGCTTAGCCCAAATGCAGTGCGGTCGCGGCTATGCCCGACCGGTTGGATGTACCCAAATTACCTTCGCCGCTTTGGCCGCCCGCTGGGGCAGCCAAGCGGCGAAGGGGTTTAGAATGTGCCGTTAACGGCGAGGCACAGCCGTCGCCACAGTGCATCACGGCAAAGCCGAAGGAGCCCTTATAAGTCTCCCCGCAATTCAAACTCTACTTACACTCCTCATCCGAATCTTTGAAAACAACTGAGTCGATGATCCTTTGGCCGGCGGTTTGGGCGTCGGTGTTGTCGCGGGGGTAGAGGGTTGTTATCGCCCAGACGCGGGCGGGTTTTGTAGGTTTGTAGATGCAGCAGCCTCGCAGGTCATAGGGTTTTCCGTTGTGGGTAAAGCTGCCGTTAATTTTGGCGTTTGTCTCAGACCGGATATCGAGCGTGTAGGTCAGATCGCTGAGCTGTTTTTTGACCGCGGTCATACTCGTGTCAGCCAGGTCCTTGATCTTGAATTTCTGCTTTCCTGCCGGTATCAGCTCGGTAGCCGACGACTGAAAGCCCTTTTCGTCACAGGAATAAATATGCCAGGCACTAAACACTGCTTTGTAACTCGGCGGCAGCGGCGGGGTCAGATCCTTTGGCTTGTTGGGCATCTCGATCTTTATGTCCGTCCCGTCCAGATCATAGCTGCTCCACTCTTTGCCTTCCAGCGTAAAAGACTTCGACTCGCCGGCCGGCGGTTTTGTTTCAGTATTATCGCCTTTGATCCATTGCTTACACGTCAATGTCGCAACTAGGCCGAGAATGATAAAGGGTATCAACGAAGCTTTTCTTTTCATGCGTTCTCCAATTTTGAAAGATTTTAGCAATTACTATAGCACTGGATATGAAAAAAGAGGCCCTGTTTTTGGCTGGGTTCTTTTAGATATGTAACGGCGCGTGATGGCCGCGTTGCCCTTACTTACGTGCGGGCTACGGACACTGGAGGGCGGACCGTTCCCGATGGCCTAACAATCTAGCTTTCACACGGTGATATAATTGCCGCATGAAAATTTTGGCTATTTTTCTATATTTAGCGGTTTTCACCTGCATGGCGTTTTCACAACGAATGTCCGAACGTGATCTCGACGGGCTAAAGGGGAAGGTAAAGGTTGTTCAGAAATGGAATCAAAAGTTTGGAATCGACGCCAAACCCGTCGAGGAACCTAAGACGGAGTCGGAAACCATTTACGATGAGACGGGCAATGTGATCGAGACTACCTCACATTATGGATTTGGCCGCGTTCGCACAACCTACTTTGACTATAAAGGTGAACGGGTTTCAAGGAATGAAAATCTGGATGGCGATCCGCCTGAGATAAAACGGCCCGAGTACTCCAGGCCAGCTGTCAAGAAAAAGAAGGACGGCCCGTACGATTATAAATACAAATACAAATATGACTCTAAAGGCCGTATCGTCGAGATCAATGGACAAGATGCAGAGTATTCGGTTTCTTCGAATACGAAATACAAATATGATGAATCGGGCAAGATGGTCTCAGATTCAATGTACGGTTTTGGTGGCGGCGTAGAAAACAAACGATCCTTTAAGTACGACGGTGACATTGTTTCTGAGGTAGTGTTTAAATGCAGAATGCACACCAACAATAGTATTCAGAATAATACGACGACAGTAAGGTACAGCAATTACAAATTTGATAATGAAGGTAATTGGGTCCAGCGTGTCGCTAAAGTTATCGATAAAAAAGGCAATGTCAGTAGCATCACCTTAGATGTCAGATTTTTTGTGTATTTTTGAGCCGGAGCCGATGCTCGCTTTCGGGGTATTTTCCTAGTCTATCAGCTTCCATTTGCCGTCTTCTTTGACGAAATTTCTGGTATACCAGACACCTTTTGGGTTTAGACATTCTACGGTCGCGGTATCGCCATTGATCTTTTCATTGCGGGTATCGTCAGATGACCCCATCGGCCGTTCAAGTAATTTTTTCAAGGTCTGCTCATTCCGTTCATCTGCTTTTTTCTTGTCCGCGAAATCAAGCGAACGGAACTCACCTCTTGAGATCATGGTCTTCATTGCCTCGTTATCCTTGTTGTTATAGGCCGCATAAAAAGCCTTATAGACCGCCGTCGGCGAGTCAGATTCGGCCGCATTTGATCCGGTCTTAGTATCATTCGCGGCAGTATCCGCGGCCCGGACAACCCGGCGATCGTCGCCCTGCCCGATCGTGGTACGTGGACTGAGTTTGTAATATAGGTGCCCTGTCCACCAACTCTGGGTGCTTCCGCTAAGGCGAATAACAAACAAACCAAGTCCCGCAAACAAGCCGAGCCAAAATATTAAATGCAGAAACCGCCCTACCGGCAACTGCTTTCGAGAGATCATGACCCACAGCCCGATAAGACTGACGAGGCACAGCAGATCTAATCCGATGGAAAAGTTTCGCATTCCGGTGCTCGGGAATTCGTGGGCTGTTACTAAAAATCGCCACAGAAAGGTGCCGATCAGGATGATCGGCAGAAACACAAGAAGCCAATGATTGGCAGTTGAGAGTTCTTCATTCAAAGGCGGTATGGCGTCGCACGCATCGCATTCGACCCATTGAGAAGGGCTGAGTACCTTGCGGCCCGTCCCTCCGCATTCAGGACAAGGCGACGATCGGGGTGAGTTATTCATACAGTTCTCCGAATGCCCAATGTAACGCCTGAATTATTGCAGAACCTGATGATACGCCCGGTAACCAATATTCAAGTGTTCTTTGGAAAGATAAGTATCATAGTTTCATTTCACAGCAAAGCCCGAAATTCCGTGTCAGAGCTTTTGGGTGGGAGCAATTAATTTGGATCTCGGAAGAAAGGTCTAACAAAAAGGCCATCTCCAGTGATGATGAGGCCCATTTATCTTTCAAAATCAGCCGCCTGTGTGTGCGCCATCATACAGAAATGAATAGCTTGAAAGATTATTATTATCAGTAAGGCTTAACTCCACTGAACCACGGCACAAGTGTTGCAAATAAAGCAAATGACGTGTGTTGCGACCCAATGTTGGGGTGAATACCAATTGGGTGTTGTATGGTGCGGAGAAGGAGCTTTTGCTGAAGATCCAAAGGGGGGCAAATTATGGATAACTTAGAAGACAATCAGGGTAAAAAGCAGTCAGAGGAAAAGGAGCCGTCGGTAGCGAAACAGGTCGATAGGGAATTCGAATATGCCGAAGATCGCGGCGAACCGGTGCAGGAACAGATCGAAAACGAGCTGAGCGAACCCAAATATATTCTGCCGTCGCCGGACAAGAGCCAGGCGGACGTGGACTTTTATAACATCACTGCCGATCAGGAGGGCCTGGCCTTCGGTGTAGCCAATCAGAGAAATGAGCCGCTGGACGTGACAGAAAAGGTTGAGGAACGTGACGAAGATCGCTGGGAGTTAGATCCTGCATCGGCTAGTGAGGACTACAAAAATGAGTGATCAAAAATCAAATACGCGGGGTGAAAAATCCTCAGTCAATAAAGCGGATTCAACACGATATGGTTTCAAGCCCATCCCGGCGACGGCCGAGGTTGGTGGAGCATCCGGCGGAAACGAACCCACGGGACGGACCGCCGTCGAAGTGATGGATGTCTACACTGAAAAAATGATGGAGGAAGAAGCGGAAGATCTGCAAAATGTAGATACGGCCTCCACCGCCGCCAAACAATAAACGGCCGCTTAGAGCAGAACACAAGGAAAAAGGAATTATGTACGAAGATCTATTAAGAAAGCTGGCGGAATTTCCGCCGACGGATATGCCGGTGTTGAGTGTTTATCTTGACATGCGGCCGCAGGCGACGGGGCGAAACCCGGCTGTCAGGTCGGGCGAAATAGTCCTAAAGGACCGCTTGCACGAAATTGAAAAAACCTATTTACCGCGGGGCGACGATCTTGACTCATTTCGCTTGGACTGCGAGAAGATAAACAATTTTGTCGAGAACGATATGTCGCCCGCGACCAGCGGGCTGGTCATTTTTGCCTGCAGTGCAAAAGGATTGTGGGAAACGGTGGAGGTCGGTGCTGAATTTGAGAATGAGGTCATCGTCGGAGCCGTACCGGGACTTTATCAGTTCGCCAAACTGCTCGGAGAGCACGAGACCGCGGTAGTGGCGGTTGTCGATTCGAATACCGGACGATTCTTTGTCACCAATTTTGAAAAGCTAACGGCGGCGGGTGGCCCTGACGATCCGGACAACGACGCTTACAACAAAACAAAAGGCGGCGGAATGAGCCAGGCCAGATATCAGCGAATAGTTGATAACACCCGCGAAGCGTTTTCTAAAGAAGTGGCCGCCGATCTCGAGGCATTGATAAAGAAGGTCGACGCAAAAAACCTGGTGATCGCGGGCGATGAGATCGCGATAACACTTCTTAAAAATAATCTTTCGCCGGCCGCTACAGACATTTTATACCCTGAGATATTGCGGATCGACGAAAAATCGCCGCGTCTGGACATTAAGGAACGGGTCGCAGGGATCTTTGCCGAGATCGAAAAGGAAAATGCGCTCTCAAAGCTAGAAAGATTGATCGCAGCGATGCGCGGTGACGGCCTCAGCGTGGCAGGATTAAATGCTACGACCCAGGCGTTAAAGAACGGCCAGGTCGAAACACTCCTGCTTGACCCTGATTCCGATGCGTTCCCTGACGATGTGCGTAACGAGCTGATCCGTCTCGCCGCGACGACCGGTGCGAACGTGGAAATGGCTGCTGGGAATGTAAAATTCGCCGCCATGGAAGGTGTCGGCGGCTTGCTCCGTTACAAATTAGCAGGCGAACACCCGGCAAATGATATCGATTCAAAATACAGTCTGGATAGCAAAGATCCCTTGATCAACGATCCGGATGACCTGAGGTCCGAAGCCGCAACGTCGGCCGGAAAATAGGCCGGCGCCAGCAGTGAACATGTGGGTGAGGTTAATATGAGTTTCGCAGACAAGATAAAGGCACGGCTGCATCATTGGGGTGTGATCGTAGGCGCCGTTGTTGTTGCTTTCCTGATCGGACTTGTACCGATGTGGATCACGGCCCGAAGCAACGCCATCGAACGCGATGCTGCCCTGACGCGATTACGCATGTCCCAGATAAGCGGCCTTCTCTCGTCCTCGATCGTTGACGCAAGACGTGGTGAATATGAGATCGCCCGGCAGGAAGCAAGCGAGTTCTTTACACGATTGCGGGCCGAAGAGGACAAAGGCGATGACGGCTTTTTGACCGCTGAACAGCGGACCAGAATAAATATGATATTCGCCGATCGCGACGCTGCGATCACCATGCTAGCTCAACGCGACCCCGCTTCGCTGGATCGTTTGACTGGTTTCTACGTTTTGTATATGCAGGCTGTCCCGGCACCCGCAGCCATTTCCTCACCGGCAGGCGTTTCAAACGCGAAAGCGAATAATTAGACGATCGGATCCGATCCTGATAGTTGGCCGTCGCCGCGACCGACGAAAGTTTGATGTAGAAAGGGAGAATAATAAAATGGTTTCTTTACTTGTTTGGCTGGTTTTGGGGTTATTAGCCGGGTATCTGGCAAAAATGATAATGCCGGGCCGGGATGGCGGCGGTCTGATCTTGACCACGATCCTCGGCGTGCTCGGCGCGGTTGTCGGCGGATTTATGGGCAAATATTTCTTTGGGTACCCGATGATCAGTTCGTTTGATAATATCGGCGACAACCTGCCAAGTTTTGTCTCGTCGGTAATTGGGGCAATTGCGGTATTGGCGATCCATCGGCTCGCCACCGGGCGCCGGCTCGGGGGATAACCTTTCTCGTTAAGATCAATATCTCTAAATGAAAAGGTGCCCGGAGGATGGTATCTTTGTTTAGAAACGCGGTCCGCGTGCACCAGAGTGTGGCGGCCGCTTTGCGTTGTTCGGAATTAATGCAAGAAACGTTAAAGGCATGGCTATTCGACCCGCTCGCCGGTAAATTTGTTACCGCCGTCGTGGCCCTCGTCATATTATTTTTCATCGTCCGTCTGGCGTGGAGTTCGGTCACCAAATATGTTCAGGCTTCAGACACGCGGTATCGTCTGCGAAAGTTTATTACCGTCGTCGGATATATTTTTGTCGTACTGAGCCTCTCGATCATTTTCAGCGACCGCCTGAGCGGTTTGACCGTTGCTCTCGGCGTTGCCGGAGCCGGCATTGCATTTGCTCTGCAGGAAGTGATAGCTAGTTTCGCCGGCTGGTTCGCTATATCATTTGCCGGGTTTTACGATCCGGGGGATCGTGTGGAGGTCGGCGGTATACGGGGCGATGTTATCGACGTAAGTTTTCTGCGAACGACGCTGATGGAGGTCGGCGAATGGGTCCACGGTGACCTGTACACTGGCCGGCTCGTTCGCGTCGCCAACAGCTTTGTTTTCAAGGCCCCGGTCTATAATTATTCCGGGGATTTTCCTTTTCTGTGGGACGAGATCACTGTGCCTGTAAAATACGGGAGTGATCATCGCCGGGCCAGAAAGATACTCGAAAAAGTCGCCAACGACGTCGTAGGCGATTACGCAAAAACCGCCGCATCCGTCTGGCAGAACTTCTCAAGAAAATTCTTGCTTGAAAACGCCGTTACCGACCCGATGGTCTCGCTGGTTGCCAACGACAATTGGATGGAGTTTACAGTTCGCTACGTCGTCGATTTCAAAAAACGACGTGTCACAAAGGACGCCCTGTTCACCAGGATCCTCGACGAGTTTGAGAAGTCGGATGGAAAGGTCAGTTTTGCCTCGGCCACATTCGAGATAGTCCAAACTCCCGTATTTGACGTTCGTATGTCGGATAACCGTAAATAATAGCTGACGAACTCTTTGTCCAGCGATCAAGGACGCCCCAAGCTGCTGTCTATAATATGAACGTCATTTCAACCGTCGATATGTTGGTCGCGGCGTCGGGCTTGCTCGCTCTCGTCTTTCTGTTTCGCAGCCGCTTATTGAGATCGGATGCGGCCCGCGCGACGGTGACCCCGCTTGCATCCATCATTGGCAGCGGGTTCCTCATTCTGGCTCCGATACTGGTGCGGGAGTTCGGTGGAAATGCGGTAATTGTCATGGCCGGGCTCTGCTTGACGTCGTACGCTATGGGCTGGGCGATACGCAGTAATATCGACATAATTGGGGATGGCCACACAATGCCCTTTCGGCGATTTGAATGGCTGACGAGCAGGGCGGCGTCCGCGGTGCTTACGTTCGCATATGTCGTTTCTGTCTGCTATTACCTGAACCTGCTCGGTTCTTTTTTTGTAAGCCTCACGCCGTTTAACACCCCCACGAACGCAAAGATCGTGACAACGGCCGTACTTGTTTTGATAGCGACATTGGGCTGGGTGAAAGGGTTGAGAGGGCTAGAGAGCGCCGAGCAAATATCCGTCGGTGTCAAACTCGCTATCATCACTTCGCTGCTCGTCGGCATGTCTTATCACGGCGCCGGGCTCGCCTATAACGGAGAGCTGGTCCATCACGAACCGATCACGAGTTGGTATTCGGTACGGGTCGCATTCGGACTGTTGATCGCGGTGCAGGGTTTCGAAACGTCGCGTTACTTGAGGAGTTCCTACGACACGAAAACTCTGATCTCAACGATGAAGTATTCTCAGTGGATATCCACCGCTATCTACTTGGCTTTTATTGGTCTCGCGAGTGTTGAGTTTTCAGCATCGGAGGTTGGCGCCGGA
The DNA here is from genome assembly GCA_963834975.1 of Blastocatellia bacterium. GTDB lineage: Bacteria > Acidobacteriota > Blastocatellia > Pyrinomonadales > Pyrinomonadaceae > OLB17. Next base: position 29,232 of record CAWIDZ010000006.1, on the reverse strand, counting down.
GAAACCGCTGTAATTGGCATGATGCGGCAGATCGCGGGCATCCTGCCGTATATGCTCGTGGTCGCGGCACTGGCGTCGCAATTCAGCGCCGCCGTTGCGGATACAAATGGCTGCGGCGGAATGGCAGAGGAAATAACGAAAGGTAAGATAAACGCGCGGCAGGCTTACGCGATACTTGTGGTGATAGCGATCACGCTGACGTGGACGGCGGATATCTTTCAGATCATCAGCTACGCTTCGAGAGTTTTTGCCGGATACTATGCCCTGCAATGCTTGTTGGCAATGCTTTTAAGCCACAGATCAGGAAAGCCAGTAGTTAAGACCATCTTTTTCGGTGTACTAGCGGTATTTTCGTTTCTGATCATGATACTTGGAATACCGGCTGAGTAATGCCGTGTGGCCAATTCAAACGTAACCGCGCCGCAGTTACCAACCCGATGGCCTCGCTTGCCGCCAACGCCCCCTCGGAAAGAGTTTACGTTTTGCTTTCCCCTGCACGTCGCAGAAGTACGACTCCGAGGAAAAAGGGCATGAGCCACGGCATCGCCGGTATGCCCACAATGAAACCCGGCGTTTCGTACCATGGGGCTGCACCCGCATTGGGATTCGGGAACTCAATGCCCCGCAGGCAGATCATGCCCACCGCAAAGATCGAAAATAACAAATAGAAATACATCGCCCGGCGTGACAGCAGCTCAGCCCTTGCCATAGCCGCGGCGGCGAAAGCGATGGCAATGTATGTCAGGACCGTTGCGAAAAATAGCTGAACATCGAGGATGATGTTTAACTCCGCTATCGCGCTCTGTACGCTGCCACGTTTTAGCAGAACCAGGTTTGAGCCGGCCTGAAAACAGTTCCAGGTAAGATACGCTGCACCGGCGAGCAAGCCGAGCGAAAGCGATAAGCCAGACATCAAACGCTCGCCCAGATCCGAAAGCTTCAGGCAAAGCAGCACAAGTCCGGCGGTAACGGCGACCGAACTAACCGCAAGCACCTCATACCGCATTAGATTTTCAGCCGGGGTCGCATCCCAGGGCGTTGCAAGCCCCGTCCATAACAGAGCTATCAACGCTGTAGGCACTAACAACAGTCCACCGGCGACCGCGAAACGCCTGCCTTTTGCCCTCGTCGAAAATACGCGTCGGAAACCAAGAGTCCACGCTGCGGCGAGGATCATGATGAAACAAACAGCGCCGATAACGGGATAAAAACTCAACTCGCGCAGAGGCCTCGGAGCACCGAGAGCGCCCGCCAGGAAAGGGGCGATACATAAAAAGAAGAATGCCGCCTTTCGGCCAAGGCTAAGCGAATGGGTCAGTTCGGGCATTGTCGGTCCTCTTTATACCAATTGAGATATATCACGAGCAAGATCAACTTTTATCTGCTGAGCAAGGTAACACTGAAAGGCACTTCGCTGCAAAAAGCTGCAAAACAAACTGCCCCGAATCTAACGGCTCCCCGGTTCCCAAAATCAGCCGGTATATTTGGCGAAAGCAAATGCTATGCAAATGCGTTCTGCTCTCTCAGCCTGCTATTGAGATCAGACGGGGAACGCACGGCAAAACAGGAACTAAACGTCGACTTCGCTCCAAACGGCGAATTCGTTTCCGCTCGGTTCTGTAAAGTGAAAACGGCGTCCGCCGGGGAAGGCGAAGATGGGTTTAATGATGGCCCCGCCTGCTGCCTCTACCATTGATAGAGTTTCCTCAAGGCGGTCGCTATACAAGATGATGAGGGCACCTCCGTTATCGGTCGAGCTTGCCATGTCGGATGTGAAAAAGCCTCCGTCGAGCCCTTCTCTGGAAAACGAGGCGTAATCGGGGCCGTAATCCGTGAACGACCATCCAAATACCGCCGAAAAAAATGACTTAGTTGCTTCAAGTCCCCTAGAAGGGAACTCGACGTAATTGATCTTATGGTGTCTGGTCATATTCTTCTCTATCATATCTTTTTTTGAAATTCAGGTCAGGCCGATGCCGCGGTGATCAGCTTTTACGATCTGTGTTAAACATCTCGGCTTTTCACGTTTTCACTTCGTCAATATCACACCTTTAAATCCTCTAAAACATCTGCAAAGCCTCTCTGCAAAAGGTATGGACTCCGTGCAATTTGCGCAGGGTCTGAAACATCTGCGGAGCTTCTAAAACTTTTTTGCAGCCTCTTCAAAAAAAGCTGAGACTCAAAAACAAAGTTTCAAAGCCTCTGCAGATGTTTTAGGTCTGAAAACACTATTATTATCGTTAAATAAACCTGCGGCCTGCGCCTTGGATGTCCGGAACGCTAATATTATCTTGAGCTTACGGATCTTGCTCTGTGAGCCGGCTTCCGGCAGCCTATGGTTGCTAAAGTGTTAAACACTGAGGCAGGAAGAGACCGATTTGCAGCCAACAGGAGAGGCATTTTAGGAATGCCTTCATCTGGCAATTTGATGGCCGAAATTTGAACCGATCCTGGGCTTTGCCCAAACGCACTGCGGTCGCGGCTATGCCCGACCGACTGGTTGCCTTCCTAGATCTTCTTCGCCGCTTTCGGCTGACTTTTATGAGTCAGCCGAAAGCGGCGAAGATCTATAATGCCAACATGACCCGGCGAGGCACAGCCATCGCCGCATTGCGATGCGGCCGAGCCGCAGGGAATCAACCGAGTATCAATATATTCAGCGCTGCATAACTTTAAGAGAGGTTTACTTTGCAAACTCGTAGGTAAGCACCCCGGCGACTTTGACGGCTTTGCCGTCGTGCAGCGGCGGGGCGAAACGGGCCTGGCGGGCAGCGTTACCGGCGGCCGACCAAAGGGGCTGAGGCCCGCTGACAACGCTTGAGGCTGTGACCTCACCTTTTTCATTGACCACTACTTCGACGGTGACCGTGCCGCTTGCATTGGCTTTTTTTGCGGCGTCCGCATCAGGTTCCGGAAGGCTGGTCGCCAGGCTGTTCAACACGCCGCCAAGGATCGCACCTTCAGGTGGTGTGATCGACTTCAGGGCCGGACCATCGGCCGCCTTTACTTCCTTGCCCTCAGGTTTTGATTCAGTTTGTTTAACTTCAGTCTCGGTCGGCTTCACCTGAGCCGAAACGTTGGCCGGGGCAGTTTTATTCGCGGGCGGAGCATCCTTTGCCTGATCGCAAGCCAGGCCGGTGAATATCGTGAAAAGGGTAATTATTATGAGCCCTGTAAACGGGCGAATGCGGTAATAGCGTGCGTCAGATTTTAGGGTCATTATTAATTGTCTCCGATCATTATTTTTAAGCCACCTAAATTTAGCATCAAAAAGCATGATCGCACCAGCAAAGGTTCCGCATCGGCTTGGCTGGGTGCTTATATTCGTGATTATTTGTATAATCCACAAATGCCACTTCTACGTCTGATACTTCCAATGATCTTCATATTGCCGCTACTGGGTGGGGTGTCTTACGGGCAACAGGCTAAACCTTCCCCGAGATCTACGCCGGAAATACGTGAGATGCGTCTTACGAAGATCGAATCCATATCCGGAGCGTTATCAACCAAGCATTATTTCTATCTCAAGGAGGAAGGCTTTCGCATTCAAATGCCGGGGAACTTCGCCGAATATGTACCGTCGAAGGCCGCCTCGGCCGAGGTGCCCGGTACCGATGGTTACGTCCGCTGGACTCTTCCCGAGTCAGAGATGGTGATCATGTTTGGCGAGGCGGATCCGAAGATCTTTGCCCCTCTCACTCCAGAAAAGAAGCTTCAGATCCTTTCGATCGCACTCAACGGTACCGCAACTAAGAACAATAACATCAAGATTTCCGAGCGGGACGTCACTTTCAACGGTCTTTCGGCGAAAGAGGTGAAATTTAAGGAAGGGAATGAGGAGTGCATTGCTCGAGGTCTTTTCCTCGACTCCCGGTTATTTGTTTTCTTGGCGATCCTCCAAAAGGTGGACAATGCGGACGCAGTCGTTAAACAAGCTCTGGACACTTTTGAACCTGTAAAAGACTGACACGCATTTCCCTCTTAATCTACTGGATAAGTCCAAAAGCGTTAAGGTTGTTGCGATGCCCGACTGCCCATCCGGGACTTTGGCGCAGTTGTTCCTAAGGCCTGAGTAGCACGCAATAGAATGTCGTCCATTGTGCGATCTTGGGGTGTGGAAACACAAAGAAATGAGAACGTTTGTAGGCTACATTTTGGCAGCGCGGGCCTTGACGGCGTCGAATGCTTCGCTTTTGAATGCATCGGTTTTGGGCGGTGATTTTATCCAGAGCGATTCCCACTTGAGAGCGGTAACGCGCTGTGATGTAGGCGGATGGTCGCCAAAGAGCAGGGTGAAAACATACTCGTCTTTATAATCGGGGTTCTTCTTTTCTTCGGTGACATAGTGCCGAAAGACGGTTTTCATTGCTTCCGGGTTGTAACCGGCCTTGTACATCGTGTAAAAACCGGCCTTGTCAGCTTGCAGCTCGTCATTGCGTGCCCATCCGAGCAGCCGCTCACCCATGGCGGCAAAATCACTTTTATTATAGGCCTCTAACAGGTCCCTCAGGTCCTTCTCGGTCTCAGCTGCCGAGCTGACTTTTTTGACGCCCGTCATCCAAAAGAATTGCCGGGTAATGGTCTTGGGAATATGGCCGAACTGGTCGTGGCCGATCTCGTGGCCGATAACTGCTGCCAACTCGTCTTCGGATCCGACCGCCTTGATCATGCCCAGGTCGATGTAGATCCGCCCGGCCGCTACGCAGAAGGCATTCTCGTCATCATTGTCGATGACGGTAAACACATACTTACGTTCGGGTTTCGCCGAATACAACACAAGATAATTGCCGAGTTTATTGATGTAGTCATTTATTTCGGCATCGGATATCGGGTCCAGGTAACCGGCCTCGGACTTAAGGATCGCATCTGAGAGCCATGTCTCGGCATCGCCCGTGAAAATGTTATTTCCCTTGGTCGGTTTCGGGGCAAAAGGAGTCTTCGCCTTAAGCCTCGCCTCAGGAGCGACCCACGCCGGGATCGTCGGCGAAGGCGTTTGTCCATACGCCGATAGTCCACCGAAGATGACTATTAAGATCCCGTGAACCCAAAGAAGTTTTGGATATTTCATTTTCTTAATTCTCTCTTTGGCCGTTAGATGTCCGATAAACCCCGCCCGTTGCAAAAACGTCTCGGGGCCCGACGGCCATTGATTTGATCTGCCAGGGTCAGCCGCAATTGGCGTCTCTGGATATTTCGAGGGGGCAAAAAACGGAAACCTTTGGTTTCAGAAAGGAGACACGCCGCATTTGTTGAGACACGCGATATCCAAACGTCTGTCGAAAGCCCCTACCATTTTAATCCCTTCTTTTTGATCCAGTCCTGTTGTTTTTTCTCGACCTCGGCATCGTACTTTAAGGCGCCGTTAACAATATCCGCTTCTTCTTTCATCGCATGGTCGGCGTATCTCGGAATGCTCTTTGGGTCGGTTCCGTCAAGAATGCTCAAGACGGCCTTGCCCGCCCATCCGCCTCTGAAATTCATGACATAGGCCCCATAGGCCGCGGTCGCTGTTCTGGGAGATCCAAAATATCCGAGCCAGTCGGCCCCCTTTGCGACGTCGGAAAACTTTTCCGAGTCTGTCACCGTGAAAGGCCTGGCGTTCGTGAAACCCGGGTCCACGAGGTCAGGCCTTATAAAGAGGATCCTGCTTGTTTCGGATGCTCCGGCGTGGATGTCGATCCCGTTCTCAGCCTTTAGCGCGGCCGCGACACCATTCTCGTTTTCCGAGCCGGCGGGTTCCAGTCCAAAGAGATTGACCATCTGCCCGCCATAAGTATCGTGAAAATAATCGCCCGCCTGGTCGAGAACGAAATTGTGCATCGGCGACCCGTGATTTTGCAGAATGAATATCCACCGAAAGCCCTGCTCGCCCAACTCCGATCCGAGATCCATGTAAATTGCCCGAAGCGTCTTTAAGCGTGCCCCATATGTTCCAGGAAAAACGTATTTGAATCCGATCTCGTTAGCCCCGCCGTCACCTATCGGAATAGTTGGATAAATGACCGCTGTCCAGCCGGGGCGTTTGACGATCTCTTCGGCGATCCGTTGGGCCCACCAATCGTTCATAAAGCCATCAGTAAAAGAGGGAAGATAAGGCCCGTGTTCCTCCATCGTCCCCCCGGGCATAAGGATCACGGTTTTCTTTCTATCCAGAGCAGCGATCTGACGGGTGTTCATCTCGGCCAGGTGCAATATCTGAGCGGAGAGGGAAGGCGCGAGAAGGATGGATAATAATGGAATCAGGAATAGTTGTTTCATACCGCGATTTTGACACGAATTCACGGACAGGAGAAAGGGCGAGAGACCCATTGCACTGCCTGTCGTTGGAGCCCGGATGGCGGGTCGTAGCAAAAAACGGGCCGTCAGTTACAAAACGGGATATGGAAGATATTGTTCCGGCGGGCTTGAATAAAATGATGGCGGCTGTGCGGAGCCGCCATCGGGGTCTTGGATCTAAGGCCAACTATTTTAGCGATAGACCTCGCGGCCGTGGTATTTGTCAGACCATTGATTTTGGAAGTATTCAGCATCCTCGGGCGTTCGCGGCCGGACGCCGATGACGGTCCCGCCGCCTTTGATGCCTTCGGCGTAGATCTTTGCGCGTTCCTCCGGTATTCCCCAGCCGACAAGTGCACCGACAAGTCCGCCGACCGCCCCTCCGGCTCCGGCACCGGCGAGAGCTCCGGCTATCGGGCCCCATACGACCAGGCCCAGGCCCGGCAGGAACAGATTCGTTCCTATCGCAACGACGCCGCCGACTATGGCACCGAGCGTTCCGCCAACCAGCCCGCCGACAGCAGTTCCTTCTGCTGCGTTAGTGCCGAGCGGATGAGTTTTGAAATATTTATCGCGTGTTGCGTCGGACATGATGACATTGATCTCGTCGTCAGTATATCCGCGTGTGCGCAGCGAGTTGTAAACCGCCTCAGCGCTCTCTTTGTCGTCAAAAAGTCCTGTTACAATACCGCTTTCTTCTTTTGTCTTTACTGCATGTTCGTTCATATTAATTCTCCCGAAGAATGTATTTAGCGGGCGGCTCCGAGCGCTGCCTGCCAATACAAGGATGTCATTTAACCCGAACGGCGACTGTAAGGTTACAGACACGAAGCAGGGAAAAATATGATCTTAAATTTGGAGGCGGAATAAAACGGGGCGACGGAATCACGTTCCTGAGATCATTCGCTATGCTTGTGGCAGAGACCGTGAGAAACGGGGCGTGTTTATTTCCTGACCAATTCGGAACCAGAGATTTGAATGCAGCCTGTTTCACATCGGCTGGATTTAACGCCTTCCGGGACGAGATCGAAAATAGTCGAGTGCCCATTATCATCGACGGACATGACAAACATTACACGGCCGGCATCGAACTCTTTGTTCCGCGACAATAAATGTCTGATCATCTTCCCCGCATGTTTATGCGTTTCGTCGAATGACTCGTCCGCCGTTATCCTGAGATAGATGAATAGGCGCGTGCCCGGATTGTTGTTGAGCTGGATCATGACATTGTCGAGGCGTGCTTTTTCTACGTTCCAGGGGACCTTTTCGTAATCATCGGCAGGCAAGCCGCATGCAATTGAGGCTTCGATCGGCGCAGTTTCATACGCGGTGTTAGTACAGCCGGGCAAGACGCCCTGCACCGTCACCGTCGCTGTGACATTTACGCCGTCACCTGCTCCGCCCGTATCCACGATGATGGACCGTGTGCCCTGTCCGCCTGCGATCGACCCCCTCGAAACACTCCATTTATAATCAGGATTGCCGATGATCTGTGGTCCTGATAGTTCAACCGAGAAGGTCATTGACTCTCCCTGAACCGTGATCCCCGCCGGACCTAAAACCACGATCTTTGGACAATTTATAGACGAACTCTGACCGTAGCCGGAAACGGCCAGGACCAGTAGAAATACAAGGAGTGAAATTCTTGACATTGCTCTCACGATCATACATCAGTTTCTTACGGTCGTGAACAATAAGCATGCTTGGATCCCGTTTCGTCCTTTATCGATTGAATTACTTTCCAAAGGGTGCGAAAGTCTCATAATTTTCATTTTTGAGCTATCGGGGTTATAATAGACCAAACTCGCTGGAAAAAAACGAAATTATGAAACTGCTAACATGTATAGCAGAATACACGATTCTGCCTTCGATCCTCATTGTAGCTCTTGTCAGCGCGGCTCAATGCCGAGACCTTTAACGTCACGAACACAAACGACAGCGGGCCGGGAAGTCTGCGTCAGGCGATACTTGATGCAAATGCAGCTGCATCTGACGATCTCATTAGCTTTGACCCGGCTGTTTTCGGTTCTCAACAAACAATTGTCCTAACCACCGGCGAACTGGTCGCCGAAGGGAATGGTGCGCTCACAATTAACGGGCCTGGAGCCAATTTACTTACGATCTCAGGCAATGATGCCAGCCGCGTCTTTAACATCAGTGGGGTCGAAACCCCAACGGCGGCAAATGTGATCATCAACGGCCTGACGGTCACGGGCGGCAACGCAAATACGGCAGGCGGGATCGGTGTGAATGTCGATACCATATCATTTGCAGTCATTAATCCGGCAAACGTGACGATCAATAATGTCGTGGTTACCAATAATAAGACAAATTCTGGCGGAGGTGGGGGCGGGTTCCACTGCAAGAGAAATGGCTTGATCACAATAAACGATTCACTGATAAGCAATAACGACGGTAACGGCGGCGGGGCGGTTTTTCTTGACGGCAACGGTTCGGATTGCTTTTTGAACATAAATAACTCAACCCTCGATGGGAATGATGGCGGCAGTGGAGGCGGCGGAGCGATCTTAGCTGCTTCAGGCGTGATCATTAACAATTCCACTATTAGCAACAACACTACTGGGAATAATCAGAGCGCGATTCGCTTTATTGGTATCGAGAACAATACGTGCGTGATAAAAAATACGACCTTTTTCGGCAACAGGACCACTGGGTCAGGTTCAACGATCTCTATCCAATTCAGCACAATGGAGCTCGATGGTGTAACGATCGCGTTCAACTATACTAACGACCCGAACGGCACCGGCGGCGTCAAATCGCAAAACGGGGGGGACACGATCCTGGCTAGAAATACTATAATCGCCAACAACTTCAATCGAAACGGGCCCAGCGATCTCGACGCACCGGGCACTGTCTTTCAATCCCAGGGTTACAACATCATCGAAAACCCCGGCGCATCGGTTATTAACGGGATCACTACTGGGAATCTGATCGGCGTGGACCCCTGGCTGGATGGTATATTGCGTAATAACGGCGGCCCGACCCGGACCCTCGCCCTGCGTCAAGGCAGTCCGGCGATCGATGCGGGCGATCCTACAGAGTTTCAACCGTTTGATCAACGAGGGGTAGCGCGTCCCCAGGATGGCGACGGCAGCGGCCCTCCGCGGTCCGACATAGGAGCGTACGAAAGGCGGTTGTCTGATATATTGCCCGCTAGCCCATTTGATTTCGACGGCGACGGCAGAACTGACGTCTCAGTATTTCGTCCTGCTGACGGCAACTGGTACCTCCTGCGTTCGTCAGGGGGGCTCTCAGGGGTTAATTTCGGTTTGTCCTCCGACAAGATCGCACCTGCAGATTTCGACGGGGACGGGAAAGTAGATATCGCTGTTTATCGCCCATCGACGGGTGTCTGGTATGTGATCAACAGTTCCGACTCCACGGTCACGTATTACAAATTTGGGATCAGTGAGGACCTTCCTACACCGGCCGATTACGATGGTGACGGCAAGGCTGATATCTCGGTTTTCCGGCCATCTTCCGGTACTTGGTACAGGACAAACAGCAGCGATGGATCGTTTTCAGCAAGCCAGTTCGGCACGGATGGCGACAGGCCGACGCTCGGTGACTTTGACGGTGACGGCAAGGCGGACATTGCGGTCTTTCGTCCGTCAAGCGGGGTTTGGTATCAGATCAACAGTTCTGACGGCTCGTTCTATGGCGAGAAATTTGGGATAGAGACCGATCTCACCGTCCCCGCGGATCATGACGGCGACGGAAAGACAGACCTCGGTATCTATCGGGCGTCCGAAGGCCTGTGGTATTTCAAAAACAGCCTGACATCAACATATACTCCATCGTTATTTGGTCTGGCCACGGATATACCGGTAGTCGGTGATTATGACGGCGACGGCAAAGCCGACATCGCAGTATTTCGCCCCTCGAATGGGGTCTGGTATGTTGAGAATAGTTCGAACGGAGGTTTTACAGCTGTCCAGTGGGGCCAATCAGGTGATCAGCCAGTTCCATCCGCCTTTGGAAATTAGAGTAAGCGAAAATAGGGGGCAGGCCAACAACATTGCAACTCTCGAACACGGTATGTAACGCAGATCCGCCGCCTTGACGCAGGGCTTTGTGAGTTCTCCTTGAAGCCTGCGGAACTGGTGACATAATGTAGCCGCACGTTTACCGAGATCCGGAGTCCGATCAGGGGCTACGCCCAGAAGCATTGCGGTCGCGGCTGTGCCCGACCGTGCGAACACCCTCAAAACTCCTCTTCGCCGCTTTCGGCTGCCTCCTAAAAGACAGCCGAAAGCGGCGAAGATCATATTGACGACCTCCTGCGGCGAGGCATAGCCATCGCCGCAGTGCGTTGCGGCCGAGCCGCAGAGGATCACCTGTGTATCAATATTCGGCGCTGTTTAACCTTATGAGAGGCTTACTTTGCAAACTCGTAATTGAGCACGCCGGCAACCTTGACGGGTTTGCCGTTGTGCAGCGGTGGGCCGAAAAGGGCCTTTCGGGCGGCTGCACCCGCGGCGGACCAGAGCGGTTGAGGCCCACTGACAACGCTTGAGGCTACAGGAGGGAAGACACGCCTTCATCAACCGTATTAACAGGACCCACTGTGGCCAGCACCGGAATGTAAAAAAGGGCCTCGGCGAATTCGAGGCATCTGACAGCGATATGTTCTGAAAGGTGAAAGAGGCCGTAAGAAAAAGGAAATTCTAGCCTGCAATGTCATCGTGAAGGCAGTAACCGTTGTGGGGTTAATCGAGTGTATTCACGACATAGGAAGCTAAGCCGTTGTGCGAAAGCACGGATGCTGTCGAGTATTCGATACCTCGTTTGCTCATTCGAAAGATCGATAGGCGGGCCTTACCTTTTCCATTGGTTACGGTTTATTTTCTTTAAACACTCTCTGCCACCGCGAGCTCGTCCATTCGCTATTGGTCAATCGCAGGCGAACGCGAGGCGACATCCTTTCGCGTCACAATGAATGCGTAATGTCCCGGCGTCTTCTGGAAGATCTGCTGCTCGATTCGCTGATCGACCTTGTCGGGATCGGCGCCTTGTGGAACATCGACAGTCACCAGTTGGTTACCGGCCAGATATGCGCCTTTCGTGGCGACCTGCTTGACAGTTCCGACCGTCGTCTCGATCACCAGGAAGCCACGGACAACATTGGTCGTGCCAGGCTTGAGGCCGACATTTTCGTATGACACTTTGAACACGTCGCCACTTGGGGCGAACGAAACGAGGGGCTTGCCTTGGTAGACAAGCTCATAAATCTTGTCGACATTCGAAACTGGCACTACATTAAAAAAGTCCACATTTTTGACTTCGAACCGCTGTTCTGTCAGGTTGGCAATTGTTGTACTCATCGGGACTTCGAACGCGATCGCGAATAGACCGGTGATCGGCGGTGCAGCCCACGGATGCAGCTTTGTACCGTCATCCATCTGTGAACGCCACAAGAAACGCTTCGAGGAATCGGCAAAGACGTTGAGGTGGTAAATCGGCGATTTATTGGGTGCATATTCGGTCCACCAGATCTGCTCGGCCGGATGGATCTCCGGATGATCGCAGTGGCCAATGTCGTAGATCCATGGGCCGTACATGGCGACCTGTTTTCCGATCCTGTCCCGTAACTGCGTGGCAATTTTTTGTTTGATGACGTCCGAGCTATCAATTTCCGCCTCGACCACGAAGAACGGATCGATGCACGGATCATGGTCAGAGTCGACAAGGTCTTTCATTCTTTTTTCGAAGCTCCGCGCGGGCGGGTGTGAGTCCCTGATCAGGTACATGTAGTCAGCGAACGGTTCGACGTCGATGTTAAGGTCAAAATCCTGATATGTCCCCGTAATGTTTGATACGTGCGGCGCGTCCGACAGGTCGTAGTCGCCGCTGATCGTACGAACGCCGCCACCGGATTCGGGAACCTTAAAGCTCCAATTTTTCGTTATCTTGTCGATGATGACACCGGTCAAGGTGCGCTTGAAGTACACGATCGACCGGTGGTCGTTCTTTTGCTTGTTCGGATACCAAAAGTTTAACCAGTCGGGAATGAAAGTGTTATTCGAAGCTCTTTCGATAGCTGCTGAACCGATCTCCTGCGGTCCCCTGAAGTCGCTGCCGATAACGCCCATCGTCGGATCGGCACTATTCCATCGGGCGGCGTCGCCGGAAGATTGAGGTCCAAGATTGGTAATGGTCCATCTGGTGCCTTGATGTTGAATAGTGGTCGGCGCGGCAGGCGCTCGACTCGGCACTGGCGGGGAGGCGATCGCGACAGTATTTACCGGACCTGCCCCGCCCACCCTGAGGCGTTCCCAATGACCGGCGACAAACTGGCCGTTGGTCATGCGGTTGCGTGCCCAAACTAAGCCTTGACGCGTACTGGGGAATACGGTGATCATCGAGACGTTGCCGCTAAGGCCGAATTCAGCGAGATCGGCGTGGTCTTCCATCAAGTCGACCAGAATGCCGTATCCGCCGGCCGAATCGACGTGTTCGTAGAGGTAGGCTACCATTCCAGCAGGAACGCGGATCGAGGCAGGTTTCAAATTGGTAAGGCGATTGTCACCGGCCGCCAAAACCATACTTTGGCCAGAGAAATTCCTCTGCGCAAAGATGACGACGTCATTGTTTCCCGGCTGCGCGACGATCACCGACGTCGGGATCCTCACTCGACCTCCAGGTCGTTCGACCTGGCCTATCACGGCCAGGCAAAACAAGAGATTTAGGATAGCAACAACAAAGATGCGATGTCTCTGCATGGTTATCTCCTTTTATTTAAGGGGTGACGTGTAAAGGCCTTCACCCTCACCACTATGCCATTAAAATAAGGTAATGCCTCAAAAATTATAGCAGATAGGAGGATTCGCCGCAACCACCAACTGCGAGATCGTCGGCAAAACACTTGCGCTAGTTATAGGAGGCGGGCTAGGACGCCGATAAATTGGCAGGGAAGCTATCCATTCTAACCAGCCGCTAAATTTTTCCGGCAGCGCCCAAAGCTCGCCGCCGGCGCAGCTTAACTTCCTGCCCGTCCGCCCAACCGCGCCACCGGCGCAGCAAGATTTCTAACTAGCCTTCGTACATCGCCGCCAGCGCCTCTCGGTTCCTGACCACCAGTCCACGAGCGCCACCAGCGCCTTAGCATACCCAACCAGCTTTCCCCTCGCGCCGCCGGCGCAACAATTGCGCCAGCTACTTTTACTTTCGATCGGCTTAATGGAACTAACTTGAAGGGCAGTGCGGCTTGAAAGCAGATCTAACCAATAAAAAGGAGGCGGGTCGGATCGATCGTTAGACATTCAAACGAAATTAAACATCCCTACCGAGTGCAAGCCATAAGTACATCACCCGCGGATAGGGCTTAGGCATCGAAAGCGTGTTCGAATCGAGCATACAATTTGGGACAAATGTTTTTCCGAGATTCTGGGTCTTCTTCGGTCCAGCTAAATTCAAAGTCGCGGGGATAGTTCGCCTCGGAAGTTTTGAAGTTCTCGTAATCGATGTAGTCGTACAGATCTTTCCCGGTTTTCTTTTCGAACGCTTTGTTGGCTACATACCAGATAGTTTCGAACTCGTAAAAGTCCTCAACCGTCCCGCCGTGCACATCGGCGAGGGAGTCAGGGTTAGCCCGGGCGTTCTCATAGACCTCGCGGCCACGCGAAATGATCCATAACCGAAAATACTCGAAGCTGTCGTCTGAGCAGCCCCCGTTCATGATGTAGCCCGCACACCACATATCTGAGTTGTAAGTATCAAACAGCAGCTTGTCGGTACGCAGGCGAAATCCCAAGATGTCAGCTGGCGTGAAGTCCAGGTAGAGTGCGGAGGTCAGATATGCAGCTTGCTCATCCTGCTCGCCGTTCGTGTTTCGCAGCGAGTCGGCGATCAACTGCCAATACCGATCCTCGTCCATCATTTCTGACGAAGGAGCCATGTCAAACGCTTCAGTTCTTCCCCCGAACAGTCTGCCAAGAAATCCCATCGAATATCCTCCGCGGCCATTGCCCTTCAGAATCGCACATTTGCACGCCTTACCCAACTGGCTGCTTTTTGTTTTACAGTTTTTCGGATCGTCGCTAATTGTCCGCCTTTAATTCGGCCACCTCGCGTCCGTAGGAACCTTTTGATTCTTTACGAACGATCCCGACGCCCGGAACGAGCCATACGGTCATGCCTACGTTCGGCTCAGGGATCTTTCGGCCTTTCATCGCGATGTCCATGATGATCTTTGACTCGATCTTTGCCGCCTCATACTCTTTACCGTCCGCCGTTATCTTGTCATTCATTGAGGCCACGCGGTTTTTGACCGTTACCTTTCCGCCGGCCTGGGCCGAGATTCCCGCTACCTTCAAATTAACTTCGACATCATAATTCGCTTCCCATTCTTTACCGGCCGAGAGCTCTTTTGGAAAGGTCAGGCCGGAGCTTTTCAGCGTTTTCATTTCAAACGTGGAATTCTTGAGGCTCCCGATCTTAATGTCATTTGTGAAATCGGCCGTCCTGAGCCCTTCGTCGGTGCAGACCCAGTTATTCGTTACTTCGGTCCCGGAGTCGAACTTTCGCGTTTCGACGAAACCGTCATCGGTGACCTGCGATTGGGTCAGGATATATCCGCTGTAAGTTTTGGAGCCTGTGGTCTTAAATGCCCGAACACGGGATGCTGCGACCGGATAATACTCATTCGCGCAATTGCCCATAGTTGCCGTGGTTTTGTCCGAATTCGAAGTCTTTGAGTCTCGCCCCGGTTCAGATGTGTTTGCCGCATCGGCCGCGTTCCCTGTGTTGGAGGTCGCCGTTAGGTCACGGATCTGTTGACACCCGAGAACCATGCCGAGAGCCATAAGGGCACAAAAGGGGGCGGCGTATCGTGATAGACTTGTTTTTCCTTCATTTGGTTTTAGATCCTGCATAATTATTACCCCCGATCGTCGTAACGAGGAAGATCAGCGAGGAAGATCATCGCTAGACTTAACAGCTAAACCGGGGTGTTTGAATTCGATGATATAGGTATTTAGTGCTTAGCTCAAGATGGCCGGCGCCGATGCGATCGGCGATATGTCGGGGCGTCTGTTCTTATTTTTCAACAAAAAATAGACATTGGCTGCAATGATCGGAGGCCCTGCACCCGTTTCCGATCCCGGCCATTGATCATCATTCACCTCTCAACAGGCACCACTCAGATCGGGCCATTTTTTGCGTTGAATGCGAAAATGGGTTAAACTTGTTTAACAGTCGTAGCCGCCCACCAGAGTTCGGCTGGTATAAGAACCCTCAAAAGCTAAAAACCGGGATAGCAGACATTTGTCTGGAATGGCTGGCGACCCCATCCAAAGGAGAGTTATGAAAAAAGTCTTATTAGCAGGCATCACCCTGATGTTTGTATCGATCTGTTTCTCATCGGAGGCAATGGCGCAGAAGTTTTCAAAAGTCGTGACGGATGCGACCCGTTGGGATCCGGTGACGATCGCGGCTCCTGCCGAGTGCACTGGCGATCCGCAGGAATGCGCGCTGAAAGTATTAGGCGATATGAATATCAGCGTCGGCGATAAGCCCGATTTTAGTGTTTACCCGCTGGGCGAGGTCGACGGAAAGAATGTCACCGTTGTCTTTGTCTCACATCTCATCGAAAGTGACGATTCCCCGATGCTCGGCGAATTGTATCGAGTGGAACTAAGCCTCGGTGATGTCGAGGACCGCTCGTTTAGCCTGGATGCACTCGGGCGGCTGTATCAGTGCATCGATGGCCCCGCCGGCTGGCGCACGACCGCCTGCAATTAGCCGCCGCTAAGAGGAGCTTGCAAGTTCGCCATCGAAGTCGGCGAATTCAATCTTACGGCAGGTACTTTCTCGGGATCGGAGTATCCGATGCCAATCCGAACGGTGTAGACGACGAGCCGGTCATGGTGTTATTGATGAACCATGTCCCATCACGATAGACCGCAACATCATCAAGATTATCTCCGTCGTAATCTGCCGGAACGGGTACGTCGCCCGTCTGGCCCCAATGGAACCCGGCGAACTGGCCGCTGCCGCTGTAATGAACGTACCAATTGCCGTCCGACGGCCTGAACACAGCTATGTCGTCCATATTATCACCGTCATAGTCACCGGTCACCGGCAGATCTGTGTCGATGCCGAACCTCTCGGCAAAAAACGATGAGTTCGAACTGTTGAACCGGTACCAGGTGCCGCCACGGAAGACAGACAGATCCATCTTGCCATCGCCGTCGTAATCGCCGGCCACCGGCTTATCGCCATTCTGCCCGAATTGCATTCCGGCATACTGGTTATCGATGCTTCTGAGCCAGTACCAGGTGCCGTTGGTCGGACGGAACACGGCCGGTTCGTCCTTGCCGTCGCCGTCATAGTCGCCGGCCTGGGGAATGTCGCCGTTCAAGCCGAACTCGACAAAGAACACCGTATTGTCCGAACTATTTATCCGGTACCAGAATCCGTTCGAAGGACGAAAGACCGAGATATCCGTTTTGCCGTCGTGGTCAAAATCGCCCGGGGCCGGAATGTCCGTCGCCTCGCCAAAGTGCACGGCCGTAAAACCCACCGTCGAACCCTGGTAATACCAGTTTCCGTCCGACGGCCTGTAGACGGACAGGTCTGACCTGCCATCACCGTCAAAATCAGCCCTCGGCTTATATGACGGGATCGGCGGCGTAGCCGTTGGTGTTGCGGTCGGCGTGTTCGTCGGCGTATTTGTCGGCGTGTTCGTCGGTGTGAAAGTCGGCGTCGGCGTAAACGTCGGCGTGTTCGTCGGTGTAAAAGTCGGTGTACTCGTCGGCGTATGAGTTGGCGTCGGCGTAAACGTCGGCGTGTTAGTCGGCGTGTTTGTCGGCCCTGCCGTTGGAGTACTCGTCGGTGTATTTGTCGGGGTTACCGTTGGAGTATTCGTCGGCGTGTTCGTCGGCGTCGGAGTTGGGCCGCCCTCGGGCACCTTGAAAGCATATACCCGGTTGTCGGCCGCAAAGTAGATACGCCCGCGGGCCGCGATGCCTGTGTTGAAACGCCGCGTTGAGGTCATCAGTTCATTGGCACCGCCGCCGTTGAAAACAACCGCGCCGGTATCGCCGTTATAACCCATCAATCGCTGAGTGCCTTCAGCACCGACGGACCAGACAATAGCATTGTTCACACCGTCGGTCGTGGTAACGAATGGCGAGCCGCGGCCCGATTGGCTCACGCTCCAAACGCTGGTGATCGTTGGCGGGCTCGACGCGTTGATGCGTAGGGCGGCGATCGTGCTGCTGCCGCGAAAGGCCACATATGTGCCCATGACTCGTCCGATATGTGGCCGCTGCCTGAATGATCGATGAACCTGAAACTGAGTTCGCCTGTGCCAACGGTGCGGCAATGCCGCCGAGATTGCCGCGGTCAAGGACGTACGCGTTTCGGTCCTTGCCGAATGCAACCACCAACTGAGACGGCGTCGCTCCCGGCACATCCACCAGCATCGCACCCGTGCCGCCGAGATCGGTGTCACTGCCATCAAGCGAAAACCAATTGGTAGGGGCCCAGTAATCTGTCGTCGAGCCGCTGAATGTTGGCCCGGGTTGGAGGCGAATGATCGCTTCGCCGCCCTGCCATACTCCGCCCGTGCTGAATGTGTTGCCGGTCGCCATAAACGGAGTGACGCCGTCGCTCGAAATGCCGCCGACTGACCACGCTCCGCCGCCCCGTTGCAGCGGTGGCCCAGCCCATTACATCAGCCGGGTTGCTCATATTCACGCCGACGGTCCAGCCATGATAACTACCGCAGTCGCCAAATCGTCCGCCGTATGGAACGTAAACCCGGTTGCCGACGATCGCCAGCGCCCCGCGCTCGCCCTGAACAGAAGAATCAAAGCTAATCCCCCCTGAAGTAAGGCCTTGAACACTAACCGGCCAGCCGGCATTGGTCACGCCGGTGTCTACGTTCACCGAGTAGATCATCTGGCGGAGCACGCCGGCGCTGGGCAAGGTCAGCGCGTTAAAATAGAGCGACCGCGTGGAGAGGTCGACAACGGGCGTTCCCAGGATGCCTTCCGGAACGACGTTCCCGCACGGCAAACCGGTCCCCGGTGTACCGACATTGCGCTGCCAGATCACGCTGCCGTCCGTCGCGTTGAGCGCATAGATGTTGTTCGAGTTGGTGCCGACGATGATCATCGGCTGGCCGCCCGGCCCGTTCTCGACATAGAGCGGCTGCATATAAACGTTGCCCGAGATCACGCCGCTGAAGTTCAGATCGCGTGTCAGGCCCGCGGCATTTGCCAAAGTGAACGCCGGATCGATAAACAGCCCGTCGCGCGAAACGTTATTGTGATGCTGAGTAACGTTGACCGAGCCGTCGGGCTGATCGCTTTGAGCGACTGCCGCAACGTCAGGCTCAGCCGATTCAGAAAATGAGGCCGGAGCCAGCACGAAAGCTGACACAGCCACAAAAAAACCACCGAGCAATACCACAATGATCGAGGACGAATGTCTCGCGAGAACCTTTTTCATAGCAAAGAGTTTTACACACCAGGCAAGCGCCGGTCAAAGCTATATTCCACCGTTATTCCCCGCGGCCAAACCGGAACCGAATGCCGAGGCGGATGGTTCGGGGCTGTGCGAGGGTCAGGACGGGCGTCAGGCCGGCTTCGATGCGCGTGTCGAAGATGTTCTCGGCCGCTAAATAGATCGAGGCACGGCTCGAAATGTCATGCGAAGCGAATGCGTCCACGGCAAAAAAGCCGCGCAGGCGGAACTGGTTCTGATCGTCGTCAAATTGCCCACTGAGGGCTCGCATCTGGATCGAAGCGGTGCCGAGCCTCGATCGGCTGTATCGGGCTTCAAAGGTCGCCTGGTCCGATGGTATTTGCGGCAAACGCCGCCCGACGAGGGTCGGATCGCCGGCCATTTTTATTACTTTGGCATCGACGTGAAGGTAACCGCCGTTAAAGGTAAGTTCCGGTGTTGCTCTGACACTCGCGTCCACTTCAAATCCGCAGCTTCGCGTGGTGCCGAGGTTTTGCCGCTGCCTGGTTATCAGCGTCGGCGTGATGGTGAGCGTCACGTTCGAGACCGTGTCGGACAGCCGCGTGCAGTAGGGACCGGCACGCAAGTATAAACGTTCGTCGAAGGCATTGACCACAACCGCGGCCTCGCCGCTGGTTGCCTTTTCGGGGCGGAGGTTCTCATTCGACAGCGTCGAGACATTCCCGACGCGGAACGATCGATATAGCTCGTTCAGCGTCGGCTGGCGAAAGCCTCGTGCCGCGCTGCCGGCCAGCGAAATATGATCGGTGAGCCGCAACAGGGCGGATATTCGCGGACTAAAGGCCGATGCGACGCGATCGGCGAAATTCGTGAGTGTCAGAATATTTGTCGTGAGATTTCGCGAGGCCGAAAACCCTCGGGTCTCGTTCCACCGGTCGTACCTTGTGCCCGCATTCAGTGTCAGCCGCCGCAGCGGATGGGCGAGAATGCCAAGGTAGACGCCACCGGACGATTCACGGCCGCCGGCACTTGTGGCGACAGTAGCGCGGCCGTTGGCAAAACCGGTCTCATCGCTGCGGCCTCGAATATTCCGGTATTCACCACCCGCGAAAACGGTTGTCGAGCCAAACACCTTTATCCAGCGCCCGCCCGCGCCGAAGTTCTGTGACGGGACACGTCTGCAGCCGTGTGAGTGATTCCGTCTGACGGTCTGACGGCGATGGATGAGAACGACTGGTTATATTCTTCGGTCCCGCCAAAGCTCCGCAGCGTTAGCTCACCCGCTGACCGTAGCGAAATGTCCGCGCCGGCTGAAAAATTGTTAATACTCGTGTCGTTACGCTGCAGCGGCGTGCCATTTGCGCGTTTCTCGCGGTAAAACTCGCCCGAGACAAACAACCGGCTGTCGCCGATCCGCCGTTCGATGACAGGTGCCACGGCCGTATTGCGAACATTCGCCAGGGTATCGACCGCTCCGCGCTGTTCGGGTGCGACGGGCATGTAACCGTCGGTCTTAAGGTATTGGGCCGCGATCGAGCCGCCCCAGCCGTGCCGCTTCGCGGATGCGAACATCGACCCGTACGGCGTCCATTCAGAACCGTATGCCATATCGAATGTCGCGAGCGGAGCGTCAGCGATCTCGCGCGTTCTTACAGAAACTACGCCGCCGACCGCGGCGGTGCCGTAGAGATCGCTTGCCGGCCCGCGAACGACCTCAACCTCGGCGATCGACTCCGCCGGGACGCGTCCCCAGTAGACCCAACTGCCGAACGGGTCGTTCAATGTCACGCCGTCTTTTAAGACGATCGCGCGGCTAGCTCCGCTAGCTCCGACACCCCGCAGGCTGACGCCTTGGGCCGTCGGATTAGCGGTACGGCTGCCTGTACGGCGAAACAGCGTAAATCCCGGCACCCGCCGCAGCCGGTCGTCGAGCGTTAGTGCTCCCGAGCTGTTCAGCGTACGCCGGTCGACCAGCGTTACGCTCGCGGGTGAATCGGAAAGCGTCGTTTGGACACCACCGACGCTCACTGTCGCAAAGATCGCCGAGGTATGAAGCACGATCGACTTCACCTGTCGCCGCCGGGACGTTCACTGTCTCAAATCCATCGGCCGTTACAACGATCTCGCCAGCGGCAGGCAGAAAACGTGAAATTGCCGGAACGGTCCGTAGTCACCACGCTCTCGCCGCATCGCACCACGGCACCTGCGATGGCGTCGCCGTGAGCATCCGTGACCGTGCCCGCGACCGGCTCCTGTCCCGTCGCTACGCGACCCGCAAAGACAACCATGACGACGACAAATAATATGAACCGCACTTTGATCACAACGTATTCTAGCATGCGGGAAATGTCGAAACGCAGGCGGATGCCTGTGTGGCCGTCAAAGCGATCAACGTGATATCAAGAACATCTTTTATAACCATCGTCTCAGAACGGTACAACGCGAAATCTGCCCTTAATACTGCCGGAATGCCGGTACGCCCTCTCCACCGTCATTTCAACACCTAAACCATCGGTAAAGCCGCTTTCCTGTCGGTAAAACCGGTTCCTGCCGGGATAGCGCCCCTTTTTGTCGGGTAAACCGTTTTCCTGTCAGTTAAACGATTTTCCGACAAAGTCCCCACTCTCGCGACAGGAAAGCCAGGTTCCCAACGGGAAAGAAGGTGCCTCGACAGGACAAGCTCTTAACCGACGGGAAAACCGTTTTCCGTTTGGGAAAATGATTTTCCTAAAAGCAAATATGTCACGTAAATTAAGTGTATAGGTGAGTTAGGGGCCGATTTCGGAAGTTGCGTATTATTTATTAGATCTCCCTAATTTTTGCGGCAACACCAAGTATGGAATGCAGTGTTATCTGCTACGCCTAACAAACATTTCGACGAAATTCTGATGGATCATTTAACCCAGGGGATATTGTCGCGTATCGGCATGAGGATGCTAGCCATTGCAGCGGTGCCGATCGAAAAGTAACAGACTGAGCGGCGCGTCGCGTAAGTACGCTGCCCGTATTATCGAACCTCGATCAGTCGGTTTCGATCTTCAAGCAATTGCATAACCGATTCCCAACGCGGCTCCAGCCATTGAAAGAGATTGCGATTGGTGGCGTTTCCAATTCTAAGCCATACGATGATCGGGCCATGACCGGTTCGTGATGAGCGCGCTGCGAAGTCCTCATCCTTTGTAACTATGATCGATCCGTCCGATAGCGCCTGATCCCAGATCTCAGGATCTTCGGCTGCTGTGAGGAAGATGTCGTGGACGTCAGTTGCGGTGTGACCTTTTTCGCTGAGCCAACGGGCTAATCCCGGCGGCAAGTTGGGCGTCGATCAGAAACTTCATCAGGAGACCATCACCACTGCGTGATCTACCTGTGCCGATGCGTACTCAAGGCAGGCTTTGATATCTTCAGGTTCAAGGTATGGGTAATCGGCCAGAATTTCTTTCTCGGTCGCTCCGCCCGCAAGCATATCCAGCACGTCTTTGACGCGAATACGCAATCCGCGAATGCAAGGACGTCCCCCGGCCTGTCGCGGATTTGACGTGATTCGATCAAGAAGTTCGGAATTCATAGTTTAAATTATATCACGCTTCTTGCCAAGCTCTATCAACGCCAGTCTCTTGACGGCATTTCCTTTTTCGTATGGTCATAGATGATCTCAGCGACCTCTGATGATGGTCCCTGTGATACTCGACAATCTCGCTGCCGGATGAGTTGTTAAGCGATTACCCTTCGATCACGCTTGACGATATCCATGCCGCCTTGGACGCCCGCGACAACGCGGTCACAGCAGAAAAGGGGCTTTCACGACTTCATGCTCGGAACCGAATACCAGGTCAAAGCGTAGTTCGGCTTAAATCTAAACGAACTTCACGGCCTCGACCTCAAGAATACGTTCGAATACGATAAACCCACAAAGAAAAAGCCAACACCGTAACCTTAGCCGCTGAAAAAAAACGTCGTTGATAGTATCTGAATGTGGGATACTATCAACGATGTTCTAGTCAGGATATAAATATGTTTTCCAAGGTAATATGGCTTGTTTTTTGTTTGGTGATAGTAACGGCGTTCTCTTTCGCAGCGCTAGCGCAAAAAACGCCGGTTAAACACAAGCAAGATCCTAAAGCGGTCAAGATATGGGAGAAAGTAATTGAAGCTAAAGGCGGAAGACAGCGGCTCGAGGCCGTGCGTAATTTATATCAACAACGAGTTTGGAAAAAATGCTTAACGGGTTGTATAGAAGATTATCTTTTTGTTTTTCCGGACAAGATTTGGAAGATTGAAATGACGCCCTACGGGTCGAGAGAACCGCGCGGGGATATTAATATCTGGGATTTTCAAGAGCACCTCTGGCAAAAAGCCTATCGGAACCTAGATGCGACTTTGACGGAGGGGTCGAGGAGATCCCTTGATACCAAGAACGATTCTTTCTATTACGGCCCGCTTCAGTATGCTCAATACGTACTTCTTTTGGAGTCAAAATGGCTGAAATCGGTTCCACTCTCTGCTCGAAAAGGATGGGTTGGCTTTCGTTCCGTTGATATTGTTCGAGTCCGAATTCCCAATGTTATAGATATAAATACCAAAAGCGACCTTGTAATGGATTTTTACCTTGACGCTAACAGTCACTTACCTATATCAACAAGAGACGTTAATGGATACGAAAAGAATGGCACAGCAGACAAAGAGGGCAGCGTGACATATAGTGATTATGTAGATGTAAAAGGCATTAAACTTCCTCAAAAACTCACTCCCTGGAGGCCTCTATTCGCCGACCCTGACACAAAAGGATCGGAGGAATATCGGTATCAGTTAGATGTGGACGTTGACGAAGGAATCTTTAGTCGACCGTTGAATAACCACATGGGACGATACGAATGGAGGAAACGCAAATAAAGACACTTCCGCTCCGCAATTTGCGCTTTCAAACTTGCCCGGCTGAAAATCGCGTGAGACCACCTTTCGCGGCTACTGACGACCCAGCTCCATCAACGCCAGTTTATTGAAGACATTTCCTTTTTCGATATGCTCTTCGACGATCTCGGCGGCGTCTTAGGGTTGGACCTGGGCGTAGAGCGTGCCGTCGGGATAGACCATTACGGCATGCAGCTATGACACTTGGTCTTTGGTATAATCTCACCGAGGTGAATTTATGGACTGGCGAGAGCGTATTACCGTAGACCCTTCCATCTGTCACGGGAAGGCTTGTATTAACGGGACTCGGATGATGGTCTCGGTGATTCTCGACAATCTCGCTGCCGGGGTGTCGGCGGATGAGATGTTAAGCGATTACCCTTATATCACTCTTGACGACATCCACGCCGCCGTCGCGTACGCCGCTGAGTTGGCAAGCGAGCGAATATTCCCGATCCCCGAAAAAGCCGCCGCGTGAATTTCAAGATCGACGAAAACCTTCCGTCGGAAGTAGCCAACCTTCTTACGTCGGCGGGACATAATGCCGAGACAGTTTTTGACGAAGGCCTCGTCGGAGCAACCGATCAAAGCATTGTTGACGTCTGCACGAGGGAAAGTAGAGCTCTCGTTACGCTGGACCTCGACTTCAGCAATTTCGAGCTTTCCCGCCAAAAGATCATTCGGGCCTGATCATTCTGCGGCTTCGTCGGTAAGATAAGCCGCACGTCCTTAATGTCTTCAGTCAAATCATCGACATGTTCGAACGCGAACAGGTCGTTGGACGCTTGTGGATCGTCGAGGAAGATCGAATCAGAATCAGAAAATAAAACTCCATGACGGTGCCGTCGGGATAGACCATTACGGCGGTGACGATCGATAACACATTTCGGCGGGCTTTCGACGTGCCATCCTGTTTTTGCGAAAATGGAATTATGACGAGTGCAAAGGCCTGCTCCCTCGCGGTCCAATCGATACTCTTGTTCGCGTGCTATTTTCCCGGACTGTGCCTTGGCCAGAATCAGACGGGAACGCTGCTTGGCAATGTCGCGGACCAGAATGGAGCGGCGTTGCCGGCGGCAAATGTACAACTTATCAACAGACGAAGCGGCTATCGTGCCGGGATCGCTGCCGACAGGTACGGGAGCTTTGCGTTTCACAATGTGCCCTTTGCTGACTACGAACTCAGCGTTTCCTCTTATGGCTTTAGCGACTACAAGAGTTCGGTTGCCGTTCGGTCGAATGTTCCTATTCACGTCAACGTCGGCCTGGCAGTCGGCTCCGCCGCGGCAGAGGTGACCGTTGACTATCTTGCCGACAAGGACAAAACGCAGACCGAAACGCAGATAAGTGCCGAACGCATACAGGACTTTCCCGCAGCTCGTCGCACTCGCGCTCTGTCGGGCGTCGTCGCGACGACCTCTGGCATTACGACACAGAATAACGCTCTGATGCATGTCCGTGGGGTGGACGACGGCATTCTTTACGTTGTCGATGGCGTGCCGATAACCGATCGCGTCGATCTCATGACCGCCAGCGGCAGCGACATCGGGGACGTTCGTTCCGTTCAGGTGATAACAGGCAATTTTCCGGCCGAATTCGGGGGGCGAAGCGGGGCCGTTGTTATAGTGCAGGCAAATTCCGCTATTGACGAAAAGCTGAGCGGCGAGTTCACAGCAGGAGTCGGCAACCTAGCTACAAGCGACATTGCCGGGCAGATCGCTACGGCGTGGGGCCAAAAGTTTGGCATCTTTGCCAGCGGCGCGGCGGCGCGTTCGGACCGGTATCTCGATGCGATAGACGAACGCAACTTCAACGATCATGGCCATAGGCGAAACCTGGCGTTTCGCGCAGATTGGCAGCCGCGCGAAGCGGATGCAGTGTTTTTTAATCTCGGCATCAGCGGCGCGCGGATCGACGTTCCGAACGATGAAATACAGCAGCTCGCTTTCCAGCGGCAGCGTCAGCATTTTGATGACGACAACCAGGCCTTTTCGTGGCAGCACATCGTCAGCGGCGACGTGGTGACAAATCTTGTTCTCTTTCGCCGTCGTGCCGAGGCGCGGCTCTTCCCGAGCGAATTCGACACGCCTATCACCGCGACGCAGGACCGCAGGCAAACCCGCGAGGGCGCACTTGGCAGTCTTTCCATTTTCAAGCACGGGCACGCGTTCAAGGGCGGCTTCGAGGCGACTCACTTATCTTTGCGAGAATTCTTTTCCTTTTCCGTTACCGATGACGAGCTTGCAGAGGAACGCGGCGTGAGCGAAGAGGCCCGAGCGTTCACACCCACAGACCCTTTCGTTTTTGCGGGCCAGCGTACCGGCCGTTATCTGGCGGGGTATGTTCAGGACCAATTCACAGCGTTCAAGCGTTTGGCGATAAGTATCGGTGTTCGGTTTGAGCATTCCAACCTGCCGGCGACCGACAACCAGCTTAGCCCGCGTTCCGGCATTGCTTATTACATCCCGCGAACCGGCACGACGCTGCGGGCGTCGTTCAATCGTCTTTTCCAACCGCCGCAGATCGAGAATCTGCTGCTTTCTGATTCCGAAGAAGCTCGTGTCCTTTCGCCCTTTGCAGCTGGCGGTGAAGGCGGTGCACGTGTTCGTGCCGAACGCGTTTCGGCGTATGAGGTTGGTGCGACGCAGAACATCGCCGGCGTCGCGAGGCTCGACGTAGCATACTGGCGGCGCGACTTTAGAAACTTTGACGACCCGAACACCTTTTTCAACACGACGATCGTTTTTCCGAACAGCGTTGCCAAAGGCTTTGCACGCGGCACCGACGTTCGGCTCGACATTCTCGAACGCCGCGGTTTCTCTGGATATGCGAGCTGGACGAACAGCCGCATCCTGCAGACCGGGCCGATAAACGGCGGACTTTTTCTCACTGACGAATTTATCGAGATCGGACCCGGCACAAGGTTCATTCCAGACCATGACCAGCGGAATGTGGCCTCGTTCGCTGTAATGTACAACAGCAAGGAGAGGCGTTGGTTCGGCACCTTCGGCGGGCGTCACGAGAGCGGCGTCATCATCGAAGCCGACGATGACCGCATCATCGAACTAATGCAAATGCCGGGCGCAGACCTCGTCAACTTTGACCGGGGCCGCGTCCGCCCGTGGACGATCTTTAACCTACAGGCCGGCTGGCATCTCAGCAGGAACGAAAAGCACGCGGTGCGTCTTGAGGCCAATGTTGAGAACATATTCAACAAACGGTTCGCCTACAACTTCGGCAGTCCTTTCGAAGGCACGCACTTCGGCCACCCTCGCCTGATCGGGGCACGAATGACAGTAAGCTTTCGGTAACTCTGGCATTGGCAATGCCCTTCGGAGATGCAAAGAAGTCGCTGATGATATACTGACCGCGATGCGAGAATAAGGTAAGGGTGTTTGAAAGAGGCGTGAATTCAAAAATAACAACAAACAAAATCATTATGGTCGCAGTCATCCTGCTGTTACCGTTGAGTCTAGGATGTTATTGGCTCTGGAATAGTATCAAAGAGATGGGATACGAATCCTGCGTCTTATCTGTCGAAAGTGCTATCGGACAAGCTTTGGAAAGCGCCGAATTCAATCAGCGAATCGTTCTCACGGACAAGTGGAGAACTCTCGACGAGGAGGAAGAACGTCTCGTATTCAACAAATTCGTTTCAATAGGGCGAAGATTCGATTGCAAGCAATTTCCAGAATATGAAGACGGCTCGGCCATCGTGGGTGATCACGGACGAATCAAAGCAAAACGTGACGCCAACCGCATTATTGTTCAGATCGAGGACGATGAAGGCCATGCTCGGTGGACACACTTTGATAATTAGTATGCACGCGGCTTTGGTGCGAAGTGACGGGGGCTTAGTGCAATGCGTCACATGCTTAATGCGAGGCGTCGCGACGTCGAGGTGGGGCAGTCGCGGGGTTGCGGGCAATAGTCGGTACATATTTCACAAGCCCACACAATGGTGAGGGCGTAACACGCAACGCTGACGGCTCTGCCATTGCTCACGAGCAGGCTTCGCGAAAAAACGTCGTTGATGATACCGAAATTGGTGTATTATCAACGACGTTGGCAAACTTGCCGTCGAGTGCGGCACCAGCCGCGTCGAACGCGCAGAGAAACAGGAGCTATCGAAGCCGTAATCGTCGAAGAGGTCGCGTGAATGGACCAACGGATCGTTTTCAAGAATCCTAAATATAGGCTGGCTGTGCTAGTGTTAATAGTTGCCGCCAGCCTCTTCGTCCGACACCATGTAACTCCTGATACGACGAACACTTGCTTTTTAGTAAAGGTTGAACCGGATAAAATCGGGCGTCTTCCTGTGCCTTCGCTCACACCTGCGAATAAATCATTATTCGATAAAAGCCCGCAGTATTTATGCGATCATCTTGCAGACCTCAAGCACATGGCGTGGGACCCGCATGATTACTCTGGCGATGCTGTCTACGATGCACTGAAACAAAACGGTTACTCCTCGATGAAATGCCTTGTCGAAAAGATCACTGATACCCGCCCCGCAGAAAACCCGACAGGCGCACCTTTCTGGGCCGGACTTACTTATCGCGTCGGCGACACCGCCGTTCTAATGTTGATGGATATTAACATTATGTATTGGCCGAAGGGAATGCTTACAAAGAAATACGAAGATATGTTCGTGAGCGAAGGCATGTTTTCGTATTACTTCTATGTCGATGAGGTGCCTGGGGCGCGGAAGAAGGTACAACGTTGGTGGAGGGACTGGCTCAAATCCTGCAAGCCGGACTGCGAGATCGTGGAGTCCATCGAGTCCCCCAAAGATTAGGCCATCTTTTCCGCTTGGTTACTATCATCAAAGCCGGTCTTTTGGCGACAATTCCTTTTTCCATATGTTCTTCGACGATCTCGGAGACGTCTGAGGGTTGTACTGGGTGGGGGTAGAGCTACGGCGCTGCCGCTCGGTAACAAATTTCGGCGAGCCTTCGACATTTCATTCTGTTTTGGCGAAAATGAATGACACATGAAAGTCACGCTTTGTTTATTGATCGCATTGCTCGGATCTATCTGTGTCGGATGCCGGCAGGGAGATAGCGGCGAAGTTCCTCCGCAGACCGCTTTGGACAAGGCGGCGGTGTGGATCAACGACACGCGGACATTGGAGGACGGATCGATCATCACTCGAACAAAAGATGGGACGATCATCAAAACATCAGGCTGGCAACTGCCGGTTCCGCTGCCGGGCGAAAAGAAGTATCACGCCACGACCGTCGTTATCGAAGGGCGCGGGTTGGTCAAGGTCCTTAACTCCCCATTCTTTCCGGAGGAAAAGCTGATGGTAAAGTTTCCGCGTGCTGCGGAAGATGGAGACGCCCAGTACAAGGTCACCCAGATCATCGAGTTTACCGACCAGAGCAAGAAGCCGTATTGCTACCAATTTTTCGGCGAGGACGATCAGCCCGTCTATTCAGGCGTCACGACTTACCTCTCATATCGGGACGATGACGGTGACGGTGTCTTTGAAACGCTCGCGGGCCAAAGCTGCTCTGTGCCCGCCTGGGTCAAGTAAATGGCTTTTACCGTTATGAGGACCGCCGCATTATGTACGGTTACGGCCTCGAT
>CAWIDZ010000005.1:0-620069 GCA_963834975.1 Blastocatellia bacterium | reverse complement strand
TGCTCTGCCACGCCGGTGAGGGTATACTCTAGTTTTCGGGGTTGGGGTACAGATGAAACCTATAATACGAGTTCTCCTTTTCGTTTTATTCACCGCAACATTGGCCTGCGTTTTCGTCTTTGTTTTATCTGAGCCGTTACCCCATCCCACGGACAAGGGTCTGACGGATAGGTTCTTAACGTCTGAAGATCGTTTTGATGTCCTGCTAAACCTATGCCAGGAAGATTCAGGTTTTGTCAGAATTGCAGACGATTTCAACTGGATCGAGAGCGATATCCGGTATCCAAGACCGAGTGGAGAGCCTGATCTTTCGCCAGAACGATGGGGACGATATAGGGGACTGTTCTTTGACCTGGGATTAAGTGGCGGGTATTTCCGGCGAAAAGATACTAATACAGGAAATGATGTCATGTACTTTATTGCATCTGGCTTAGGCAATGTCGGTGGCAGTTCCACGAAAGGGTACGCATATTCTAATAGTGACCTTCAGCCTATTTACGAATCTTTAGACGAACCTGATAAATTGTCTGGCGGCGGTGTCGGCTACAAGAAACTCAGGAATGGATGGTTCATTTTTCTTGAAAAACGATGATCCACGTTTTTCCTCGAATGCATCGTACTCGCGGCATAACTCGCGCCCTCTGATCGGTAAGGTTGCTCTTACTCACGTGCGAGCTACGGACACGGCTGCCGCCGAAGCATCCAGGGGTCGACCAGGCAACTCTTTCTTCTCTCGGACGTCTATTTTATCTAGTGTCATATATGCGGAAAGGAATGGATATTCGCCTAAATACTCTTTTACTAGCAGCTGTTTTATTTCTCTCCAGCTGTTCTGGGGCCTCTGAAATTTGGACGGGAAAGGCGCCAAGTGCTGAAGATGTCGCCGTTATTAGTACAAACAGATATCTGGTGGGGCTAGCTTCCGAAACCGCGGCCAGCATTGAGAAAGAAGGTGCTATTGTTGTAAAAAACAAGACTCTGCACACCGGCGATCTTTTTGATGAGGATTTCATTAAAATTTATCCGAATATTGGTTGGTTATCCGACTCGGTTTTAAGGATCACATCTGCATCACAGGAAAATGATTTAGTAGAGGTTAAGAACCTTTCAAACAGCTTGGTCGGTTATGCTCTTATAGAATCGATCGGGAGCAAATTTATTATTCTCCATCTTCGTCCGAACGAGACAGTGACATTTAGATTTGATTTCCGAACCAAACTTTCGATTGATGGAGAGTTGACTGATCCAAAGAGGATATTTCAAGCCGCCGTAGCGACAAAGGCGAGTAACGACAACCGCACTGGCCGAATTTTTCACTTAAATATTCTCGATGAGCAAGCCGAGATCCATGCGTCGGGGGTCGATCTTATTGCGGCAACATGTTGCGGAGTAGATCGGCCATCGTCTTGAATCGGCCGAACGAGTGAGACCGGCGGCGGTTAGTAACCCGCGTGTCCGTAGCCCGCACGTAAGTAAGCGCCACTGAGCCATTCCACAAGACAAACCCACACTTGCGGACATTAGCTTCGACATGTTGGATTTCACCTCGCAGACATAATGTGACGCCCTTTGATTGCTAACGTTGCCCTTACTCACGTGCGGGCTACGGACACGGGTGCCGCCGGAGAATCACACTGCCTCATTTCTTGACACTTACCCCCTAAACAACTAGTATTTATGGTTTCGACTATTGTGGCCGAAGTGTCTCTATATGTTTGAATCACTGTCCGATAAACTGAAGAATACGCTGAAGAATCTGCGTGGCCAGGGCAAATTGACGCCTGAACATGTGGATGCGGCTCTTCGTGAGATCAGGATGGCGCTGCTCGAGGCTGATGTTAATTACAAGGTCGCGAGGGATTTTGTCGAGGCAGTTCGCGTAAAAGCCGAGGGCGAAGAGGTTTGGAAAGGCCTGAAACCGCACGAGCAGGTCGTCAAGATCGTCTATGACGAACTTACGGCTCTGATGGGCGGAACGTCCTCGCGGCTGGTGTTTACAAAACAGACGCCGAACGTCGTGATGATGGTCGGGCTGCAGGGTTCGGGTAAGACCACTTCGACGGGTAAGATCGCCCGGTGGCTGGCTGACAATCAGGAACGCAAGCCGCTGCTGGTTTCGGTTGACGTTTATCGCCCGGCCGCCCGCGAGCAGCTCAAAGTTGTCGGCGACGCGGTAAATGCGGCGGTCTATCAGGACAGTTCGTCCAATGACCCGCTGACCCTGGTTCGCGGTGCTATGAAGCACGCGGCTGAGACCGGCTTTGACACATTGCTCATCGATACAGCCGGCCGGCTGCATATTGATGATGAGCTGATGGTCGAGCTCGAACAGATCAAGAGTGAGACCAAGCCGATCGAGGTTTTGTTCGTCGCCGATGCGATGACCGGGCAGGATGCGGTCCGCTCGGCTGAGGTATTTCACGAGCGTGTCGGGATAACCGGTGTTGTCCTGACCAAGATGGACGGCGACGCCCGCGGCGGTGCGGCCCTGTCGATCAGGCAGGTCATCGGCCAGCCGGTCAAGTTTGTCGGCGTCGGTGAGAAATACGACGCGATCGAGCCTTTTTACCCTGATCGTATTGCCCAGCGAATACTCGGCATGGGCGATGTCCTGACGCTGATCGAGGAAGTCCAGGGCAAGATCAACGAGGAAGAGGCCCAGGAACAGCTGCGGAAAATGACGAGCAATCAGTTTACGCTCGAAGATTTTCGCAACCAGCTCGGCCAGTTCAAAAAGCTCGGTTCGATGTCCAAATTGATGAAGATGCTGCCCGAACAGATGACCGGCGGTATGCAGATCACCGATGAGCAATCGGCGGTCGTCGATCATCAGATGAAACGGACCGAGGCGATCATCGATTCGATGACGCGGCAGGAACGCAATTCGCACAAGATCATCGACGCAAGCCGAAAGACGCGTATCGCGGGCGGCTCGGGTTCGACGATCAGCGAGGTAAATCAGCTGCTGCGGCAATACGAGCAGATGAAAAAGATGATGGCCCAGATGAACCGCGGCGGATTGCTCGGCGGGCTCGGGCGTAGAATGGCCGGCGGGCTCGCCGGCGGCCTGGGCGGAATGTTGGGCGGCGGCGGTCTGGGCGGCATGCTCGGCAGCGGCCCCGATGTAGATGACGATAACGACAGCAGTGCAGAAGGTTCGCTGTCAAAACGGATCAAGAAAAAGAAAAGACACAAGAAACGGAGATAGTTGGTTTTCGCAGCGGACAAGGCTGCAGGCGGCAAATAAAATTATGTTAGGAATAAGCTTGATGAGAATGGGCGCTAAGGGGAAACCTTTTTACCGCCTGGTGGTTAAGGAACGGCGGAGCAAACGCGACGGCAAATATCTAGAGAACGTAGGCACATATAACCCTATGGTCGATCCGGCTGAGGTTACGCTCAATCACGAGCGTATCCAGTATTGGATCGGCGTCGGGGCGCAGCCAACGGACACGGTCAAAAGCCTGATCAAAAATAACCCCGTTCAGACCGAGGAAGAAATGGCCGCGGCAGCGCAGGCAAAGGCGGAAAAGAAAGCCGCTGCTGAACAGGCGCTGGCCGAGGCAAAACAGGCTGAGGCTGAAAAGCTTGCAGAGGAACGTGCCGAGGCCGCAAAGCTTGCTGCCGATAAAGCCGCTGCCGATAAAGCTGAAGCCGATGCGGCTGCAGCAGCTGCTGCCGAAACAGAAGCTGCCGAAGCTGAGCCCGCCGAAGCCGCCGCTGAAGTAGAAGCTGCCGCTGAAGCACCGGCCGAAACCGAAGAGGCTGCAGCAGAGCCGGCGGCCGAAGAGCCTGCCGCCGAAGAGAAAGAAGCCGCCGCCGAGTAACCAGGCCTGTGGCCTAAAGTTGGGAGTGGTCTTATGAAAGATGCTGTCGAAAAGATCGTCCGGGCGCTGGTCGGCGAGCCCGATGCGGTCGAGGTGACCGAAAGCGCCGACGGAAAGAATGTCCGCGTCGAGGTCCGCGTCGCCGACACCGATATGGGCCGCGTCATCGGGCGCGAGGGCCGCACGGTCAAGGCCATCCGCAGCATTCTGTTTGTCGCCGGGCAAAAGCAGAACAAGCGGTTTCAGCTTGATCTGGTCGAAGATTAGCCGGCCGTCAAAATGGAAGACCTCGTCGCAGTTGCCCGGATCGTCAGGCCCCGTGGGCTCAAGGGTGAGGTCGTTGCCGAGATATTGACCGATTTTCCCGAGCGGTTCGAGGCTCTGGACACGGTCAGGGCGGTTCGCCCGTCGGGTGAATTGTTCGAATTGAAAATTGAAAAGTTCTGGTTTCAGAGCGGACGCGTGGTTTTGAAATTTGCCGGCTTTGACACTGTCGAGAGCGGCGAAACGCTGCGTGGTGTTGAGATCTGCGTGCCGCAAGACTGAAGCGGTCGACCTCGACGAAGGTGAATATTTTGACTGGCAGCTTGAGGGCTGTCGTGTTGAAACGATCGAGGGCCGTGAGATCGGACTTGTAAAAGAATTGATGCGGACCGGCGGTACCGAGATCCTTGTCGTAACGGGTGAAAAGGAATATTTGATCCCGTTTGCCAATGCAATATGCATTGAGGTCGATATCGAGCAGCAAGTTGATCCGCATCGATCCGCCTGAGGGATTGTTGGAGTTTTAGGTGAAGATTGATGTCCTGACAATTTTCCCCGAGTTTTTTGAGCAGGTATTTGATTTTGGGATAATCCGCCGGGCAAAGCTCGCAGATATAGTTGAGATCAACGTCCACGATATCCGCGAATACGCCCTGGATAAGCATAAGATGGTCGATGACAGGCCATTTGGCGGCGGCGACGGGATGGTCTTAAAGCCGGAACCGATATTTGCCGCGATTGAAAATTTAGTAGGAACGGCCGACCGGGACGCGTATCCTGCCGGAACAAAGGTTGTGCTGCTTTCGCCGCAGGGCACCCCTTTCAAACAGGAAGGGGCAAAGACGCTGGCGGGCGAGACCGAGCATTTGCTCTTGATCTGCGGCCGATACGAGGGAGTCGACGAACGCGTCAACGAGGCGCTTGTTACGGACGAGATCTCGATAGGCGATTATGTCCTCTCAGGCGGTGAACCGGCAGCTGTCGTCGTTGTCGACAGTATAGTCAGGCTGCTGCCGAACGCACTGGGCAGCGACACGTCGGCTGACAATGATTCGTTCTCGGACGGATTGCTCGATTGCCCGCATTACACGCGGCCCGCCGAGTTTCGCGGGTTTCAGGTTCCTGAAGTTTTATTGAACGGCAATCATGCCGAAATTGAAAAGTGGCGGGCAGAAAAGGCTCTGGAAAAAACAAGATCGAATCGTAAAGATCTATTGACGGGAGAAAATGGTGAAATGTGAGCCGGGCCCTAGCCCACGCTGACCTCTGGCCGAATACAAACATGAACAGACTGGATTTTGTCGAACAGACACAACTAAAAGAGAACACACCTGCATTTCAGCCGGGCGACACGCTTCGCGTGCACGTCCGCATCAAGGAAGGCAACAAGGAACGCCTGCAGGCGTTTGAGGGCATTTGCATCGCACGCAAGCACGGCGGCGTACGCGAGACCGTTACCGTCAGAAAGGTAAGCTTTGGCGTCGGCGTCGAGCGTATCTTTCCGCTGCACGCGACCGTCATCGATCACATCGACGTCATTCGCCGCGGTAAGGTAAGACGAGCGAAACTTTATTACTTACGCGACCTTCGCGGCAAGGCTGCCCGCATCAAGGAACGCGACACACGGGCAAAGAAAAAGCAGGCTTAGCAAGTTAGAGGTATTAAGATGGGAAACGCGGAGCGGTTCGATTCATTTTCAAAAGATGGATCGGCCGTCCGCGTTTCGTTGTTTGAAGATATGGAAATAGGGCCGCTCGGCCTTGTGTTTGAGGAACAGGCCCGCGGCGATGGCTATACCCTCATTGCCGGTGTCGATGAAGTTGGCCGCGGCTGCCTGGCCGGGCCGGTTGTCGCCGGTGCATGCATTCTCGACCCGAACAAAGACCTGCCCGAGGGGCTGGACGATTCAAAAAAACTTACAGCCGATCGCCGCGAGGAGATCGCCATTCAGTTAAAAGCCGATTGCATCATGTTATGCAGTCGGCCAGATCGAAGCCGACGAGATCGACCGGATCAATATCCTCGAGGCGACAAAAAAGGCTATGCTGATCGCGATCGCCAACCTCGACCCCCCGCCCGACTTTCTGCTTATCGACGCCCTGCAATTAAAACTATCGCCGCTCCCGCAAAAGGCAATAATCAAAGGCGATACTATATCGGCAACGATAGCCGCCGCGTCAATTCTGGCAAAAACATATCGCGACGACCTGATGCGGGCATACGATCTGGAATATCCTCAATATGGATTCGCGGGTCATAAAGGTTACGGAGCTGCTTCACACTTCGAAGCGATCCGGACCCACGGTGCCTGCAGCCTGCACCGGAAGACTTTTCGCGGCGTCATCATTTAATAATTGCTAAGGCAACAGACTTTTTGATAGACTCTCGACTCCCCAATAAACTTGGGATCATATACCGAGGAGGACACGACAATGGCTAAGATCAAGAAATTAGAGGAACAGTACTCCTTTTGAACGAACAAGTAAGAGGCGACGTGGGTATCCGTCGGAAACGAGTGTCAAACGAGGTTTGAGGATCGTGCACGGCGACAAGGAACTTCTGGAAAAACTGGGCCGAAACGACCTTTGTCCGTGCGGATCAAACCGTAGATTTCAAAAACTGTTGTTTGTCGTCGGGACGGTTTGACGGTTCGCTTCGCGACCATTACTTTTAGAGACTGAAATGACAAAGCGTGCCTCGCAACGGGCACGCTTTTTTGTCATTGGCGATCAACTAAAGACTTATCCAATCGGTCGGCTGCTTAGGATGTGAGATAGAGATCTGGGTCTCGGCACGGAATAAAGGCGGGCGCATTTGGAGTGCCGATTCGGCCATAATTCGCGCGAGGTGGGGCTCATTAGCCCGCTGTGAGAGGTGAGCAAGAACGATGTGGCGGGCGGAACCGTCAAAGTCGTTCGTCAGCCATTCCGAAAGGTCCTCGTTAGAAAGGTGGCCGCGGGAGGACATAATTCGCTGCTTCAGATCCCATGAATAGACCGAGCAGGCACGCAGCATATCGCGGCTGTGGTTCGACTCGACAACTATCGCATCGCAGCCTCTGAGCTTCTCTTTGATCAGGTCGCTGATATGGCCAAAATCCATCAGCGTCGCTATCCGCACGCCGTCTTTTTTCGCGACAAAGCCAAAATTGTCCGCCGCATCATGCGGGACACTAAACGGCTCAAAGTCGATATCCCCAATCCGGAAATCGCCGCTGGATTCTATCTCGACGGTTCTGTCATTTAGAGCGGCCTGCCGTTTTGACGATTCGCTCTCCCCGTTTTGGCCACCCTTTCGCGTATCAAAATACGAGTCCTGCGTCGCCAGAGAGATATAGACACGGCAGCGAAGCGCCCCCATCAGAACGCGCAGGCCGCCGGCATGATCGCCGTGCTCGTGGGTTATCAGCACGGCATCCAGTTTGTCATGAGGCACACCGACCAGAGCCAGGCGTCGCAATATCTCGCGGGCGCTCATTCCGGCGTCGACCAGAACATTTGTCCTCTCGGTCGAGATCAAAACTGCGTTCCCGGTCGAACCGCTGCCTAGAACCGTAATTTTCATTTATTTCCCCGGGCCATTTTACGCTGGGCGTTTCCCATCACGCGGGTTATCAGCTTGTTCGGCACGAACGTGACGATCCGTGAGACAAGGTCATTTACAAATCCCGATACTATACGTGTTCGTCCGCCTTTAATACCCCGCATTGCAGTCTCTATCACATCGTCGACAGTTTGCTGGCCCTTTACCTGCAGCGAACGATCCATCTTTGCGGCGGCATGAAAATTAGTTTTCGTTGAGCCAGGGCAGAGCGCCATGACCTGAATCCCGAAAGGCCGGTTTTCCTCGGCGATGGCTTCGGAAAATGAATTTACAAACGCCTTTGTCGCCGCGTAGGTCGCCATAAATGGTATCGGTTGAAACCCGGCGGCCGACGAGACATTTATTATGGTACCGCTTTTTCGCTCTCGCATACCTTTGAGATACCGGTGGGTGATCGCGATCAGTGAGCGGATATTGAGGTCGATCATGCCGGTCTCGTGTTCAAGTTCACGTTCCGCAAAATCCCCATAAGATCCAAAGCCGGCGTTGTTGATAAGCCAGTCGACCTCAAAGGCATGCCGTTCGGTTTCATCAAACAGCTTTTGGTCCGCATCGGGCTCGGTCAGATCCAACACAACATAATGCGCGGTTATTTTGTGCTCGAGCATCAGCTCGTCACAGAGCTCGTGAAGGGCCTTTTCTGAACGGGCAACGAGAACAAGATCATGCTTTTCTGCCGCGAGCCGGCGGGCAAACGCCTCGCCGATCCCACTCGAAGCTCCGGTGATCAGAGTTACCTTCATAGTTCAGTTTCGCTTTTAACGAACGAGAAATAGATGGCCGAAACAGCTGCGGCGATGATGGTCAGCGTTCCGGCAAAACGGATAATGCCGGCCACGGTTTTGGTCGAGTCGAGCAAACCGGTCGCGGTCAGCAAATAATTCCAATCATGAAAACTGCCCTCGCTGCCCGTGAATCCGCTTGTCAAGACAAGCTGCATAACGATCGCGTCCGAGGCATAGACCCAAACATTGAGTATGCTCTGGCCGACCCAGAGCAAGACAATGGCAGCCGAGTAAAAGCTGCGTTGCCACAGAAAATATCCGACAAACACCGCCGGAAAAATCACCTGAAACAGCGAACCGCCGGCGATCATCATAAATTCGCCCAGCGGGCGAAACAGCAGATGGCCCGTCTCGTGTATCGGCAGATCGACATTGTCGAGAAAACTGCCCTGCATCGGATCGTATGCGATCCAGAGAAAATAAATGCTCAGCAGAACGGCAAAAATTAGTTTTGGATAATTGATCTGCACTTGTTACAAGTGATGACTAAAGCAGCTTCTTTTTCGCGACAAAATCGCCGACCGCTTTGTTAAATTCTTTCGGTTTTTCCATCATCAGAAAGTGGCTCACTCCCGGCCACAGCTGAAAATCAATGTCCGGTGCGATCGTCTTGTAAAATGAACCGGTGTCATTGGCCCACTCGGGCGAATCGGCCATGATCGCCAGCACCGGAACTTTGATCTTATCTTCTGTCCAGATGCTCTCGTCGATCATTCCCTTCATCGCACTGATGGCAACATAATCGCGGGTGGCGAGCATTGCGGCACGGATCCCAGGTTTAAGGTCAGCGCGGACCGGGCCAAGCAGTCCGTCAATAAATTTCGGAGCTTCTTTGCTGTAGTCTTGGTAAAGAGGCTCAAAGAACTTGTCCATTTGAGCCTTAGGCCCGTAGGGCCTGAGAGCACCGTCGACGATCACAAGACCCAACGTTTCTTTAGGAAAAAGCCGGTAGAACTGCCTGATCACAGGCGTCCCCATGCTGTGGCCGACGAGGACGGCATGCTTTACTTTGGCGTCTTTCAGGACCGCATCGATCGACCTTGCAAAATACTCCATTGAGTAATCAGTGTGCGGTTTATCGCTGAGGCCGTGCCCCGGCAGATCAAGTACGATAACGCGGTATTGTGGAAACGCCCACTCTGACTCGCGCCAAAAATCGGCATTGCAGGTCCAGCCGTGGATCAGCACAAGGGCTTTTGTTCCCCGCTTGCCGACATCGTAATACCTGACTTTGCCCGAATCATATTTTGCCCAATGAACGTTCGAGTCCTGGGCAGAAACCGTCGAATAGGCAACGGCAGCAAGCATTATTGCGAAGATCAGATATCTGATCGTTTTCATCAGTTTTTACTCCAAACCAGTTTTCAAAAACTCATTACGTGAGATGGCATACACAAGACATTCGATCCCATGATGCGATCTTTGTCGTCTCATAACTCATCCCGCATTTTTCCATTATTCGCCAAGAGGCCGTGTTCTCTGGATATGAAAGAGCAATAATTCGTTCGAGGCCGCATTCTGTGAAACCGAATTTCAGCCATCCGACAGCACATTCAAAACCATAACCGTTGCGCCAATACTGCTCAGAGAGATTATAACCGACCTCAACTTCACCTTTGTCCTCAAACGGCTGCAAGCCGCTTGTTCCGATCAGCTCACCGGTCTCTTTGAGTCCCATGGCACAATTTCCAAAGCCAAATTTTTCGTAACAATCTATGTAAACTTTTAAGCGGGCAGCGAGGGCGTCGGGGTTCTGCATTTTTGTGCCGCCCATGTATCTCTTGACCGGTTCGGGGGAGCGCATCTCGATCAGCCAGGGGAGGTCATCAAGAGTTAGCTTTCTAAAAAACAACCGTTCTGTTTCGATCATGATCCAATTATAACGTGCTCACGGCGACAATCTAACGATCTTCCAGGACGCACCCTCTCGTAAGTAACAGATCCGGTCATGCAGCCGGCTCAACCGGCCCTGCCAAAATTCGAATTTTGCCGGGGTTACAAGAAAGCCGCCCCAAAACGGCGGGCACGGGATGTCTTGTCCGTTGTACTTATCAGCCAGATCAGCAAAACGCTCCTCAAGCTCGTCACGGCTTGAGACTATGCTGCTTTGTTTCGACGCCCAGGCGCCAAGCTGACTGTCCCTCGGACGGGATGCAAAATAAGCTTCGGATTCTTCTCGGGAATTTTTTGCGGCGGTGCCCTCGATGATCAACTGCCTCTCAAGGTCGGGCCAAAAGAAATGCATGCAAATGTTCGGGTTTGAGCTCAGGTCCGTGGCCTTATGGCTGTCGTAGTTCGTATAAAAAACGAAACCATTTTCGTCATAGGCCTTTAATAGAACAAC
Source organism: Blastocatellia bacterium (assembly GCA_963834975.1). Taxonomy (GTDB): domain Bacteria; phylum Acidobacteriota; class Blastocatellia; order Pyrinomonadales; family Pyrinomonadaceae; genus OLB17. The sequence goes on along the minus strand of CAWIDZ010000005.1, from coordinate 609,246 downwards.
TCGGCCAGAGGGGCGGCAGGCTTGGTCGACTGTGGACACCGTCATCGCATTGGGATCGATAACTTTGGAATTCAAAGCGTCTGTCCATCCACAAGCGAAATTGCTCAAACGGATCTCGGTGCGACCGAGGCCCGCGTTAGCTCTCTCGATGAATAATCCCGCCTCAGATCTGCCAGGTCTTTTTCTTCCATTTTCTTTCAGATCATGTGTACCAACAGTCCGTCACGCAGCTTAGGTTCGAACCAGGTTGATTTAGGCGGCATGATCTCACCCATATCAGAAACCGCGAAAAGGTCGTCCATTGTTGGGGGAAATAGCGAGAAGGCAACCTTGGCTGTTCCCTCGTCGATGAGCCGCTCGAGTTCCCCGGTACCTCGGGCCCCGCCGACAAAACCTATGCGTGTGTCTGTCCTGGCGTCGTTGATGCCAAGGACAGGGCCAAGCACATAATTCTGCAGAATACTAACATCCAGGCTCTCGATCGGGTCCGATCCCAGCAAACTCAGGTCGTTGAATACTAACTTGAACCAACGACCTGCGATGTACATGCACATCTCACCATGATTTCGCGGTACTTTTTCGGTTGTCTCGCTGAGAGTGAACTTCTCACGGATCTTGTCGAAAAATTCTTCTTCGTTCAATCGGTTCAGGTCCTTAACGACCCGGTTGTAAGGCAAGATCCTGAGGTCTTCAGACGGGAACATGCCGCAGACGACAAAATTGTAAGCCTCGGTCCCGGTGTGTTGCGGGTTATCGGACCGCAGCGTATCACGGGCAATTTTTGCGCTTTCGGCACGATGATGGCCGTCGGCGATGTATAAGGCCGGCACATCGGCAAATGCTTCGATCCAGGCTTGTGTATCAGGTAAACGCCAAACCTGTTGCTTTATCCCGCCCGGGCATTCAAAGCTGTAGATAGGCGTTTCAAGTACGGCGGAGGCGATGAGGTCCCGTACAGTTTCGGTATTACGAAATGCGAGAAAGATCAGGCCCGTCTGAGCCTCGACCTCGAGGAGATGTTCGGTACGGTCAACTACCTTGTCCGGCCTGACCTTCTCGTGCTTTTTGATCTTGCCCTGTTCGTACTCGTCTATCGAGCAGCAGCCAACGACACCGGTTTGAACGTGGCTCTCAGTGGCAAGCTGGTAAACATAAAATGCTTCGTCAGGGTCGGTCAAATAGATCTTTTCATCTATGAACCAGTGAAGATTCTGATCTGCCCGTGCAAACACCTCGTCGGGAGTCGGTTTGGCATCCAGCGGAAACTCAGCCTCGGCGCGGGTGACCCGCAGAAAGCTTATCGGATTGTCCTCGATATAGGAGCGCACCTCTGATTCGTACACGACGTCATAGGGTACGCAAGATACCTGCTTTGCTTTTGTCGCCTCTGGGCGCAAAGCTCGAAAAGGCTTAATTACTGCCAAAATTTATACTCCTGATATGGTTAGAACGCCGGCTGTGCATTGCCATTGATGGCATCGTCGATCTGATTATTCTGTTCCTGGATATCTTTGATCATCTGTTCGGCATAACCTTGCTTGTCTATTTTCCACACGCCGTCCTCACGCACGAACGGCAGCGTTTCCCACGAGCCGTACGAGTTCTTGACCTGCAGTGTGGCCTTGTCCCCCTCGATCTTTTCGTCGCGATATTCCACTGATCTTTGGTCTTCATTAAATAAAGTTTCCCGCTTTACGATGTCGTCGACTGTTACGCCCTGGGCTTTAGCTTCCTGCTCATGCATTTTTATAGTGCCGTCAGAGAGCAGCAACTTCATCGTCGAATAGTCTTTTTGCTTGATCGCCTTTGTATAGGTTTTGAAGGTGTCGAGCGGCGTCGCCGGTTTTTTCGCACCGCACGAAGCCATAAAAACCAAGAGGGAAACTATCAGAATTCTTGACCAAATACACATTTTACAGATACCTTTGTACGGATAATCAAAAACATTAAGTATAGCGTAAAATCAGGGAGCCAAAAACGAATGGAACGCAAAATACTGGATGCCCGTGAATTGGCCGAGGCACTCAAAACCCTCAATGAGTGGACGGCCGACGGTAAGATCCTCAAAAAGCGGTACACTTTTGAAAACTTTGCCCAGAGCCTCGAATTTGTTAACCGTGTCGGTGTCCTTGCAGAGACAGCCGACCATCATCCTGATATAACATTTGGCTGGGGCTATGCTGAATTGGAATTGACGACCCATGATCGCGGCGGGATCACGGATGTTGACATTGCCCTTGCGGCAAAGATCGACGGGATAAGCTGAGGAAAACGGCCCGAATTTGAACACAAATTCAACCAAACTCAAAAACGCCTCGTTCATCGCATTGGCGATGTGTGTAGCTCTTATCCGCTGTTCGTGGGCTGAGACACTCCCTTTCAAATCCTACACAACCTCTGATGGACTGGCCCATGACCGCATTAATCCTCAAGAGTTCGAACGGTCAGTTTCGTCGATGCACTTCGGAGCAAACGGCGACATACCGATAGGATATAGCGCACCCTGATCACTCAAACAGAAAGCAGCTAATAGGCCGGCAATTGCCGGCCTTCGCCGATTATTTGCTGGAATGCGGCAGAAAGATAACGGTTTCAAATCCGCCTGTGTCATAGGCTAACCGTCTGAAAGACAGCAACGATTTGGCCATATACATTGACATTCTATGGTTTAGGTCTATAATCCGTGTTACTAACTACTATTGCCATACGTTTCAATTAATCTTTGATCTATCACCGCGCTGCCTCTCGGTGGCGTAGTGTGCAGTTGTGCAGTTTTGCAAAATTTACGGAGGATAGTCACTTAATGTCAAAAAGCCAATCATCATCCCGTCTGATCGTCAGCCGCATCACCTTATTTAGCGTGATCGGGGGTTCTCTTTTGTTATTCATGGCCGCGGGATCAAACGCGGCAGGGTTTACTTTTGTAAACTCGGTTAAAGAATTTTTAGGTTTACCTGTTGTCTCGGCGAAAGCCGATCCGTCCAAAACGAACGGCGAACGGCCGAATGCAGCACCGGTTAAAGCCAACAGTTCAGCTACGTCAGGAGAGACACAGCAATCAGGGATGATCGTTGGGCGATCCTATCATAATGACACCTCACCACCGCTTCGCGATATGGTCCAGTTGCCGATCACGCCCCATTCATTGGGAGAAGGGAATGAGGCCAATAAAAATCCTGAAATATTTAACACTCACGTAGACCGGCCCGACCCGGTCGTGCAATCGGCAATGGCACCGAGTGCGATGCCTACTCCTATTCAGAACTTCGACGGCATTCCGTTTCCGGGTGTGGTTTGCAACTGTGCACCGCCGGACACCGATGGTGAGGTTGGTTCTACGCAATATGTCCAGATGGTCAACGAGGGCTATCAGGTGTTTGATAAAGCCACTGGAGCCTCGGTTTTAGGGCCATCAAGTATCAATTCGCTCTGGGCCGGTTTTGGTGGTGTTTGCCAGTCAGGTTCGGGTGATCCGATCGTTCTCTTTGACCAGATCGCAAACCGCTGGCTGATCAGCCAGTTCGCAGGTTCTGGGGTTCCGACTGACGAGTGTATCGCTATCTCGCAGACGGCAGATGCTACGGGTGCATACAATCGCTATGCATTTCACCTCGGCTCAAACTTTTTTGACTATCCGCATATCGGTATGTGGCCGGACGGCTACTACATGAGTGATAACGTGTTCAACTCGGCCGGAACGGCCCGACTTGGCACACAGGCATTTGTTTTTGATCGGGCGGCGATGATAGCGGGACTTCCGGCAACTTTCATCACACCGGGACTGACTCCTGGCGGAAACGCTGAGCCCTATGCACTTGCAGCTGACCTCGACGGCTCAGTATTGCCCCCGGCAGGGACGCCTTGCCCGTTTGTAGCATGGCCGAGCAACGGCACATACAAGACATATTTGTTCCACGCGGACTTTGTAACGCCGGCAAATTCAACTTATACCCTGCGTGCAAATCCTCCTGCAGCTGCGGGCTTTACCTCACTTTGCTCTAGTACACGCAATTGTGTGCCCCAATTGGGCTCGACAGGCAATCTGGACGACGTTGGTGATCGTTTCATGCACCGTTTGCCGTACCGGATAGTTGATGGCGTCGAACGTATAGTGGGTAACTATACCGTCAGTTCAGGCGGCGTTGCCGGAATACGCTGGGTCGAACTTCGTAATGTTACTTCGGGAACTGAAACAGTTTTTCAGGAGAGCACATACCAGCCGGACACGACCTGGCGATGGATGGGTAGTGCCGCACAGGACACGAACGGCAATTTGGCCATCGGTTTTAGTGCATCCGATGCAACCATCAACCCGCAGGTTCGTTATGCCGGACGGCTGGCTATCGACCCGCCGAATACGCTGGCTCAAGGCGAAGAAACACTCTTTGCCGGAACTGGAAGCCAAACGGGATCCGGCAACCGCTGGGGCGATTACAGTGCATTGAGCATTGACCCGGTCGACGATTGTACATTCTGGTATACGCAGGAATACTATGCCACGACGAGTGCTTTCAACTGGCGGACGCGCATCGGTTCGTTCAAATTCCAATCCTGCTCACAAACACCTTCTTTTACTCTTGAAGCGACACCCACGTCTCAGGACATTTGTGCCGGGACGAATGCAATGTATACGGTGAATACGACCTCGATCCAGATGTTTTCGGATCCCGTTACGTTGACGGCGACAGGCAATCCTGCCGGCACAACAGCTACATTCAGCCCGAATCCGGTCACGCCGGGCGGCAATTCGACTCTGACGATCGGAAATACGGCGGGAGTTGCAGCGGGCAGCTATACGATCAATGTCCAAGGCACATCGGGTGCGATCATGCTCGATCAGAATATTACTCTTAATGTCTACTCGGCGGCCCCGGGTGCCCCGACACTCACCGCCCCGGCAAACGGAGCCACCAACCAATCGGTCGCACCGACATTTACATTCACGGCCGGCACCCAATCTATTAGCAACACCTTAGAGATCGCAACTGATGCCGGTTTCTCGAATATTGTACATACTGCAAGCGGCCTAACAGGAACGAGCTATTCCGGTGCCTCGCTTAATGCGGGTACTAATTATTTCTGGCGTGTCCGCGGTACAAACACTTGCGGTGTCGGCAGCAATTCGGCTGCCTTCTCGTTCACGACAACGGCGGGTAATTGCAATGAAAACTTTGACGGTGTGACTGCACCGGCTCTGCCGGCAGGCTGGGTAGCGACAAATATCGTGCCAGGCCCGTCACCGGCACCGCTGATGTGGGCTACGTCGACGACCATGCCTGATACGGCTCCGAATAGCTTGTTCATTGACGATGCCGATACGATCAGCGACAAATTTGTTGATTCGCCGGGTATTCCGATCAACTCGGCCGCGGCACAGATCAGCTTCCGGAACAATTTCAACACTGAATTTGACGCAACCACTTTTTGGGATGGCGGCGTATTAGAGATCTCGTCGCCCAATATAAACGGCGGAGCCTTTACGGATGTAACGGCCCCGGCGGTCGGCGGCAGTTTCGTGACCGGCGGTTATACAGGCACCCTGGACAGTACCGCTAATAACCCGCTTGCAGGCCGGATGGCCTGGTCGGGCAATTCCGGCGGCTACATTGACACTGTCATCAATCTGGGGCCGAATGTTGCGGGTCAAACCATCAGGCTTCGGTTCCGTATCGGATCAGATGAGGCTGTTTCGGCTCCGGGTTGGTGGGTAGATAGCATCTCGATCACCGGAGGCTGCATGGCCGGTACACCGTCACCAACCGGGACGGCAACGAGTACTGCTACATCGACACCGACAAACACCCCGACGGCGACACCAACGTCAACGCCTCCTCCTTCGTGTCCGGCGACGATCACTCAGTCCACCAGTCAGACGGTGGTACCAGGTTCGGTTGCTTGTACGACCGCAGGGGTTGGTTCAACACAAAACAGCTATTGGCGTGCATTTACGCTGTCCGATTTTGGGGTACCGGCCGCAAGTACCTATAACGTCTCATCGGTTTCCTTCGGGGTCGAGACGGTCACAACGAGTTTGCCGATCACGGTCAATCTCTATACGACCACTGGCTTCCCGACAGGATTCCCTGGTTCGCTTACTCTTATCGGAACAGCTATGACCACGATCACTACCGTACAAGGCGGTACCGTGGTAAATGTACCGCTGGCGGCAAGTGTTCCACCGGGAACGTCGCAATTGGTGATGGAGGTCAATGCACCTGATGGAACTCCTTCGCTCAATTTCTTCTTCATCGGATCGAACACGGCGGCTGAGACGGGACCGAGCTACCTGAGTGCGGCGGATTGTGGAATAACCACACCGACGACCACAGCTGCTATCGGATTCCCGAACATGCACATCATTATGAATGTGAACGGCAGCTGCCCGACCGGTGGAACACCTTCACCGACGGCGACTGCAACCGCCACGGCGACATCTACGACGACACCGTCACCTTCGCCGACTTGCAGCCCTGGCCCATGGCAATCGGGACCTGCCCAGGATCCGGCCCGTTATGCTATTCAGGGAGCCCTCGGCACGGACAATATGCTCTATATCGCCGGCGGCCAGTCCGCTGACGCGACGCCGGTCGTATTCGACCAGGTCTCGCGCTTTGACCCGGCTACCAATACGTGGAGTAACGTCGCTCCGCTGCCCACGGCCGTTAGCCAGGCTGCTACCGGAGCTGCGAACGGCAAGATCTTTGTCGTCGGCGGCTTTACCGGCGGCAGCAGTGTGACCAACATACTGCAGATCTATGATATCGCCACCAACACCTGGAGCACCGGAGCCAGCATACCCACTCCGGCCGTCGAAGCGGCTGCATCAGCAGTTGTCAACGGCAAGTTCTATGTGATGGGCGGTGACGACTTTAACAACGGCCTTAACACCACCTTCATCTATGACATAGCCACAAACGTCTGGACGACGGGTGCGACACTGCCTGATATGCGTACCAACCTTTATGGTACGGTCTCGGGCGGTATGATCTATGTCTATGGCGGTGTGGTACTGCCGGCATTCACGACAACTGACACGCTGCTGCGTTACGATCCGGTTGCGAATACCTGGACCAACCTCGGTTCGGCAGGTACAGCCGGAGCTCGAGGCAACTACGGCGGCATCTCGCCGTTCGGTGCTGGTCAACTGCTGATCACCGACGGAGCGAACTCTGCCGGTGTCTCAACCATGGCTACCCACATCTTCACGATCGGCACAGGTACGTTCAGTGCCGGCCCGGCGATGATCGGCAGCCGTGCAGGACACGCACAGGGCACCTTACCGGATGGACGGATCATCGTAGCCGACGGCTTCAATACGGCGAGCACGACGACCAGTGCCGTCGAACTGATCGCCGGCTCTTGTTCGAGTCCTACGCCTACAGCGACAGCGACATCAACGCCTACTAACACGGCGACGGCAACGGCTACAGCAACGTCGACACCAACAGGTTCGCCGACACCGATGACGACGTTTGTCACTTTCCGGACCGGAACAGGCCCGAATGGTGAGTTTGTCCAGGATGAATCACAGACGGCATCGATCATCGTCGACCGCGGCGGTATCACGACCGGAACTTCGGTCATCAACTTTGCAACCTCGGACGGCACGGCTATCGGCGGTGCAGCCTGCGGCGGCGGTGTTGATTACATGTCGGTCAATCAGATGCTGACCTTCAACCCGGGTGACACTCAGAAGACGGTACTTGTACCGATCTGTCCTGACTCACTGGTTGAGGCCACCTTTGAAACGATCAATCTGACACTGACCGGTGCTGATGTCATGCCTCCGGGAACGGGTGTTCTGCTTGCCAACGATACGGCGAACGATTACCTCAACACGGCGAGCATCGATATGACGCTCGGAGCGGCAGCTAATCCGTATCCGTCAACCATCACGGTCTCCAACGGCCCGCCGCAGATCGGCGGAGTGAGAGTAACGTTCTATGACGTCTCGCACGTATTCCCGGATAACATCGATGCATTGCTGGTCGGCCCCGGCGGACAGAAGTTTGTCCTCATGGGTGACTCAGGCGGTTCATTGGCGATCGATCCGAATGCACCTGTCACGCTGACATTCTCAGATGCAGCCGGAGCGGTACTTCCGGATTCGGCTCCGCTGACAACCGGCATGTTCGAACCGACCAACTGGGAGACGCCTGTAACTGACTTCCCGCTGCCGGCACCTGCAGGACCGTATAACGAGCCTGGCAGTGCGGTCGGCGGCAGCGGAGTGCAGACCTTTATGGGCAACTTCGGGTTGATGAACTCGAACGGTGTCTGGAGCCTCTATGTCCGCGATGACGGCGGGTTGTCGAGCCCGACAGCCATTACCGGTTCATTCGCAGGCGGATGGGGACTGCAGTTCATTACCTCAACGGCGGCGGGTGCCTCGATCTCCGGACATGTCACGACCTCAGACGGCCGAGGCATCAGGAACGCGAGGATCACCGTCTCGGGTAATTCGCTCAGCGAGCCGCGTATCGCAACAACGGGCAGCTTTGGCTACTTTACATTCGACGGCCTGACAGCCGGCGAGACATATGTGGTCACGGTCAACTCACAGCGATACACATTCACCGCACCGAGCCGTGTCATCAGCCTCGTCGACAATGTCGTCGATGCTGACTTCACAGCCGATCCGCAGGAATAACGGGCAAAGCAAATTAAGCCCCGTGATCTAAAACGTACGGGCATAAACAAGGCGGACAGGTATCACCAGATGCCTGTCCGCTTTTCCTCTTTCGGATCGAATGTTTAACACCGAACAGGCCGCGAACCGTAAGTGAGCGTATTTCAATCAAAAATACGTAAACCAAAGACTATATTAGAGTTCCGGGCATCACAGGTACGCTCAGGCTGCTAATAAAATGATCCTACCAGTGTTTTAGAGTCTAAAACTCTGGTAGAGAGTCTCTGCCAATGTTTTAGAGTCTAAAGTTTTTTTGAAGCGGCTGCAAAAAAAATAAAGAGGCTGCGCAAACGTTATAGAGGCTGCCAACAGAAGAAAGCGGCTATATTAATTTTAAAATGTCTCTACCGGTGTTTTAGAGGTTTTAAATTTTCATTTTTAGGGGAAACGGTGGCGAACGAGGGTTAGTGTTAAACACACCCGGAGTAAGGCAGGTCTGGACACCCGCTTGCGGCAGCTGGTTCTGACCAGCCTTATTTTCCCTGGCGTAATGATCAATATTGTGTCGTGAACGGGTCTTTTCGTGTTACGCTGTCTGCAAGTAATGGGGAAGTATGAAAATGATCAAGATATTCGCCGTGCTATACATGCTCGCACTTTGCGGGACAGCTTTAGGTCAACAGAATTATCACGTCGAGTTTCGCAAAGCTTTTGATAAAAATGACGCTGCATTACAAGCTAAGGTCCTAAAGCGGTGGGAAGCAGGGCGGCCGGACGACCCTGAGTTGTTTGTGTCCTATCTTAATTATTATGTAAGCCAAAGCCGACACCTCGGCGTTTCGCAAAAGCCTGGCAAAGGTGACTCATTAAAGCTAACTAAAGAAGATGATCCTAAAGTCATTGGCTTCTTGGGCGAGCAGTACGATGTAACGTTGGTCAATAAAGGCATCGACTACATAGATCGCGGGATCGCCAAATACCCGGACCGGCTAGACATGCGATTTGGCAAAGTGTTCGTTCTAGGACTGGTTGGGGATTTTGTTCGGTTCAAGGACGAGATCATCCGAGCTGTTGATCATTCTGCCGCGAACAAAAACGGCTGGGCCTGGCTCGATGGAAAACCCCTCGAGAACCCGCGGGTGTTTATGCTCAAATCTCTGCAGGGCTACGTCGTTCAATTATTTGACGCAGGCGACGAAGAGGCTAAACTGATCAGGCCTATTGCCGAGGCGGTACTCCGTTACTATCCTGATCATGTGGAGAGCCTCTCCAACCTTGCCATTACGTATCAGTTAGAAAAGGACTTTCAAAGGGCGTTGCCGCCTCTCATCAAAGCTGAAATCCTCGCACCTTCCGACCCCGTCATAATCGGCAATCTAGCGTGGTGCTACTATAATCTTCGACGCAGGTCCGAAGCTTTATCGTATTACGAGAAGTTAAAGAAACTCGGCGACGAAGAGCAAAAGGAGCTGGCAGCGGAAAAGATAGCGGATATAAATACTTGGAAATAAAGACCTGAACCGCAAGCGTCTCTTCACGACTTTATCGATCCCGATCAAAATTACTGATCGATTATATTCAGATCCACTCTGACAACGCCCCATTGGTTGGGTTCGTCGGGGATGAGTGTGCTGGCATCGCGGGTGCGGGTGCCGGACTGTTTGAGAAGACGTTCCAGCACAGACTGGGAGTTACGGCTAACGGCGGTTGACTCGTAAAAGCCGAAATCGACAAATTTCTTAGAGACGATGACTATAAGGTGTTCGGCACCGATGGGCTTTGTGGCAATGTAGCCGCTGATGGACTTTTCCACACCGTCATCGAGCGGGTCGTTTGCACCGAGGCGTGGATAGATCACCTCAATATCACCATTGTTCAAAAGGTAGATCGCAGTGACGTAGAGAGGTTCGCCGGCAGCGAACTTGTCTTTTTTCCTGGCGATGTCCCCTGAGATGTTTTTGACCTTAAAATTGAATATCGAGCCTACCGGTACGCTTCCATTAGTTACCAGCTGAAAATCAGCGGACTTTAATGGCGAGCGCGGGCGTTTTTGCAGAATACCGTTGTGGCAGTCTTCAATGATCTCAACATTCGCCGTTCGCTGAACGGTTACCGATATCTCGCCCGGCAGCGTCGAGGCGCTGTTTGTAAGGCTCTCGAGATTAGAGCGTAACGCGTAGTTGCGGATCAATCGAGAGATCTCAGCCGGAGCCGCTTTATCGCCTGGCAAAAAGAACTTACCGTATAAAGGTGTTCCGCCAAGGCTGCCGTCATCGAGATAATAAACTTCGGTGTCGGAGGTTATCGAGGGCACAGATTCGGGGATCACTTTGTCATCCTCAGATGTGCAGGCCGTCGGCTTTGGCATATAGGCGAGCGGGCGAATGCGTGCAGGAAAGGCCGTGGCGAATTTATCCTTGCGGAGCCGTATGACACCACCTGCCGATCTAGCCGCAGTGGTCGTAAGCCCGCTCGCGGGAACGATCGAGATCATCTGATCGTCAACGAGCTTTTCCGATTTGAGCTGCTCGCGAACAGCGGCAGCGACAGGATCGACCGCTTTTGTGCGCTTTGGTTGGTCGCCTATGTCGAGTGAGACCATCACGGCCCCGCCGCCAAAGACCGGCGACGACAACACGACATGCGACGAGACGGTGACCTTGCCTAAGCGTTCGTTCTCTTTTGCGGACGGCAGTTGAACAACCGACTGAAATGCCCGCACATCCTTAACGAAACCATTGGCCAACCAATCTGTATCGCCTGAATCAGATATCGACGAAGACGAATATATCGCTACCTGACTTCCTTCTTTGAGTCCATGTATAGACCCTGCCCGAATGACGATCTGGTCGTCGGGCAAGATCTTTTCGATCTCGATATAAGGCTTCGTGCGTTTGGCCGCTCCGCCAAAAAGCAGTGTATCGCGGTTGCCCTCGACCTGCGGATCCTGCCGTGAACGTGTCGCAACCACACTAGATATCTCACGAACCAGCGAGCGATAGGTCGTACTGTAATTCGCCCGGTTCAGTGCCTCAACAAGTGCCTTGGTCATCAGGCTATACGGTTTGTCGCAATTGCAGTATTCGCTGGTCTCGGATTTTGCCGTATTAGTGCTCGCCGATGCGGCGATCTCTGTGTAAGTGTCAGCATCAGCGTCAGTCGACGGAGGATATTTTCGTTTATACGGCGGGTACTTTTTCGTGTCGTCGTCGGCCTCTTCGCTTGTATATTCCTTATCGCCGTCACCACGCGAACCTGTACCGGAATGGCAGCTTTCGAGGATCAATGTGGTGTTTGTGGTGAACGGCCTCAGCTCGGCCTTTAGGTCATCGATCTCGTCATCCAAAATGTCGGGCGTCGAACCTGTACGGCTGTCATATGCGACAAAAGTCTCGTCCAGGCCGTCATTCTCGTCGCCGTCCTGATCGGGATATTGCGAACCGTGGCCGCAGAAATAGTAAACAATGACGGCCTCTTTCCCGTCCTTCTTAGCCATGCGGGCGTTTTCGATCAGGTGCGAGCGAAACTGATTGAGGATCGCGTTTTTGCCGGCCTGGGCATTGAGCAACATGTGGACATCACCTTTCTTAAATCCGTAGTTGTCGATCAGCGTCTGGGCCAGCAGCGGCACATTGTTCTCGCAGCCGTCGATGGGGTTAAGGGATTTGTCCTTATATTTGCTGATGCCGACGAGCAAAGCGTATTTTGGCTGGTCGCCATCGGCCTTTGACTTGGGCGTAAATTTGCCAAACCCGCCGACCACGAGAACGGTCATCGCCAGGATGAATAATGCACGGCTTGTTGTCGTCATCTCCAATTGCCTATTAACACGAATGACGCCCAGTAATGCGGATGGGCAAAGGGTTTTGTCGTATCGACGGTGAACTTTGGCATATTAGCCCCCTCATCGTCGAGGGCTATGGGGTCTGAACGTTTTCCTTTGCCATTTCCTGCAGTCTCGGCCGCTTTTATTTGGCCGGTAAGCAGTTCGATCTGTGCCTGACGCAGGGCTTCGGCCTTAGACAGCGCAGGATCGTCCTTCTTTAGCCGATAGAACTCGCCCATCAATCGAGCCGTGCTTTCATCCACCACCGGCCAGAGCGATGCCATTACAGATCGTGCACCCCGCAGCTCAATAAATTGCGCCAGCGAGTCTATCTCTTTGCCGTTTTTTTCCGCCAGGTCGCCGGTGGACTCCAGGCCGCCAAATCCAGTGTTGCAGGCTGACAATGTAACAAGTTCTACATCGGTCAGGTCGATCTCAGGCGTGTCCGCGATCTCTGCCAGCGAAAGTATTTTATTGTCGCCGAGAAGCAGGAACGAGTCGGATGTGTCATGGCCGAGCCTGAAATGGGTCGCAAAATGGACGACGTTAAATTTTCGTTTATCACCGGTCGTCTCGGTAAGTTGGGTCTTAAGGGCACTCTCGCTGAACGCAGCATCGAGCAGTTTGACGCCCGCCACTTCACCGGATTTTGCAAGGCCATCGCCCGTAATGATCGACGAAAGTTCGCCCGCAACTCCTTTTAATGCGTCAAACGTAAACTTTTGGGACGTAACGGGTTCTGTCACCTGGCTCGCTTTTGTTACGCCCCCGCCTAGCACCCGCCAATCATTATTTACCGTCGCCTGCAGGCTCTGCCGCGTGGTTGATGTGACTATTACGTTGCGATATTTTTGGACAAGATATTGGCCGCCGTCCCAGAGAGCGTTGATCGGTATGTACCTGAGAGTGCCGTCCAGGCTCCACAATAGAGTTTTGGCCCCGGCTGCATCGAGGTCTTTTTCGATGGGCTTAATTAGTATGTCGTAAAGTTCCTTGCCCGACGGCCGCGGATCGATCGAGGGATTCAAAAGAGCCTGGCGAAAGGTGAATATCTTTCGGTTAAGATCGGCCACTTTGATCTCGGTCTTGCCGTCTATTTGTACCGTCGGTGTGGTCAAAATGATCCGGAAACGGTCGTCGCCGACGATTGTCGACAGGGCAACTGTACCCTCACCCCACTGACGCAGTTTCCCCTGCAGGGCCCGGTCGGCCTCTATCTCTTTCTTTTTCTCGCTCCCTAGCTCGGCTGCAAGTTCCTTTTCGAGGAACAAGCGAAAGGCGGTATTGGCATCCTTTACCTCTGAGGCGAGTTGATCTAACCGGGCCTGTTCAGCAAATGTCTCGCCTGCCGCCATATGGCGTTTCGCGTCCTCGAGTTTAGCGAGTTCGGAGCCGAGAGATGCGACACTGCCCGCGATCAGGTTGTAACGGTCTAGTGCCGCCCGTTCATTCGCACGCAGCTCTGACCGCTTTGACAGATTCTCGATCTCCTTCGAATCACGGCGAACAAAGGTCGAGAGCTCTTCCTCCTTAAGCATGGCAAGTATCTGCTGCGCTTCCGGAAGTCGCCCTTCAGCTATTAGGGCGTCGGCCAGACGCCGGTAGGTTCTGTTCATTGTCCTTAACGTAATTTATCTGGATGTCCTTATCAAACTTTTTGATGTCGCCACGTATTGCCTGCAGCAGATTTACGGACTGCTTGCCATAAAAGATCGCAAGGCTCCGTTTCCCGCTCTGATCGTAAGCTTGCATCAGCCCGTCCAGAGCTGCCGACTCTTCTTCACGGGCACCAACTTCGCGGGCTTTAATAAGCGCCTCCTGAAAATCGGCCGCCGCCAGCTCTGCGTTTTTCTGAGCCAGGTGATCGAGCCCCAATTCAACCAAGGCCCGGGCTTCAAACTTTGGAGTGTGGGCAAAACGGGCGACGTTGATCGATTCGTTATGCAGGGCGATCGCTTTGTCGATCTCGCCGCGATCTCGCCTTATCGCGCCGTAGTAGTAATTGGCGATAACTATGAACCTATAAACATTCAATTCCCTGAGGACCGGCAATGCGCTTTCAAAATAACCTATCGCCTTATCAGATCGTTTGAGCCTGGCATAAACAGCACCCAGATTTGTTTCCATGAAGGCAACATTTCGCCGGTCCTTTCGTTCAAAGTCCATCTTCGCGGCCCGCCCGATATATTCAGCCGCCTTTTCCAGGCTGCCGAGTCTCAAGTAGGCAATGCCGTTATTGTTTATTATTGTTTGCTGTTCGCTTCGGTCGTTAAGGCGGTCGGCGATAGCCAAAGCCCTTTGGTTGAACTCGAATGTCTGGGCATATTTGCCCAATTCCAAATATGCGAGACCGATCTCGGCCAACTCTAACATCTGGCGGCTGTCGTCCTTTATTTCCACCGCTATTTTTAATGACCCCTCGTGCGAGCTAAGAGCGGCTTCATAATCTCCGAGTTCTGACTGGCACACTCCGATACCGCCCCATGATTCCGCTTCCAACGAGCGGTCGGCGGCCTCGCGGCTTTTTATCAAAGCTTGTTGGAACCGGGTCAATGCCTCTCCGCTCTCACCCGACAAGAAATATGCCCGACCGAGTATAAGCAGAGTACGAGCCTCAAAGGCCGGGTCCTTGATGTCGCCAAGTGCCGCCAGGGCGAGCGAAAGATAGCCGGTGGCTTTTGCTGATTTTTCGAGGCGGGCATAGATCAATCCCAGATTAGAAAGCGCCGCCGCCTGGTTACGTTTGTCGTCTATCTTTTGGTACAAACTCAAAGACCGGCCATAGTACTCGGCGGCCTTTTCCAGGTCTGCGGAGTCATAATAGTGCCCGGCAACGGTAAATGCGGCCGATGCTTCGTCGGCCGTACGGCCCAATTGATCAAGTAAGGGGATGGAGCGAAGAAAGAAATCGGTCGAACTCTTATCATCGCCAAGTTCATTATAGATCAAGCCGATGTTCAACAAAGCAGAAGCCTCATCAGTAACATCACCCGCAGCAATAAGTAAGGGCAGAGCCTCTAAATATCTAGCGATCGACTCTTTATAGAGCTTAAGATTTTGCTGAGCGGCAGCGATGCTAAATAGGCAATAGCCGGCGTCGGCCTCCCGTTTGGACCTTCGAAACAAAGGCAGAGCCTTGTTGTAGAGTTTTATTGCTTCGGCGTATTTTCCCGCGTTAAACTTTTCTGTTGCTTGGGAATAAAAAACTGCTGCGGCGTCGGGTTTTACCGGGCCCACGACCTGGCCATTAACGCCGAGAGCGAACAATAGAAAAACGAATATCAAGGCTATCGGCTGAAAGCCGGCCAAGCATCGAGAACTATTACCTTTTATTGCAAAGCGTTTCATCAAGTCAGGTCGTCGGCCCTACCTCCAATTTCCTATCAGAACAAATGAAGCCCAGTAATGGGGATGGGCAAAGGGTCTGGCAGGATCTTTTTTGAAAACGGGCAGCCTTGTGTCGAAATCATCCAGCGAGATCGGGTCGGACCGGCGGCCTTTGGCTCCTGTCTTGCCATCCCCGGCCGCACCGTTCAACAACGACAACTGTGCCTGCCTAAAGGCCTCGCCCTTTGAAATTAACGGATCTTCCGCACGAAGTTTGTAAAAGCGGATCATCAGCTCCGGCGTTCCTATGTCCGAAACTTTCCAGAGGCTGGCAATGACGGTCTTTGCACCCAATGATTGTGCCAGAAACGGAAACCCCTCGGACTCTTTACCGTTACTCGCCATCGCAGTGTCACAAGCCGAAAGCGTCAATAGATCGACCGAGGAGAATAGGTTGTCCTTGTCCTGAATATCAGAGAATGTGAGCTTGCCGTCGCCGATGACGAGAAACGATGCAGATTGGTCGATCGGGTTAAAGCTGAAGTGGCTCGCGACGTGGACCGCCTGGTATTTGCCCTCGCGGAGCAGCTCGATGGTCCCTTCCTTTGTAAAATCTTTATTCATTCGGCGGGTTCCTTCAAAAATACCGGTCTTCTCGTTCGGCTGGCGGACGATGTCCTCGAGCTCTCGCTTTGTGCCGTCGAGAGCGATGAAGTTCTGATTGTCCACGGTCTTCTTTTCAGAGACGCCGAGACCGAGCGTTTCCCATTTGGCCGAATCCTTTTCTGTCAGCAGCAACAGGCTTTGTTTTGTAAAAACAGAGCTCCGGTACTTTTCGACCAGATAATTCTTGCCGTCATAGAGGGCTGACATCGGAACATATCTCAAAACACCGTCGAGCGACCACATGATGGTTTTATCCTTGTAATTGCCAAAGATCTCAGTCAGGTCCTTTTCGAGCGTGGTCTTTTGCTTAGCTGACGTTTGCAGAAAGACGGCATTGTAAAGCTTTTGAGCGATGGGCCGCGGGTCATAATCGGGCGAACTGAGTGCGGTCCTGAACAACTGAACGTTCGCTTCGAGATCCGTAACATCGATAGGATAGGCTTTGCGTCCTTCAGGTGTGACGAGTATCGCCCATCCAAACTTAGAACGCTGGGTAGGTTTGCCGGCCGTGTCCTGTTTTGTATCGCCGGTTCCGATCACCGTGTATATCGCAACAACGCCGGTGTCCAACTCCTTGCGAAGCCTGCCGAGCGCCCGCTGAAGGTTCTTGTCGGCCTCTATCTCACCGATCTTGTCGCTGACGCTTTCTTCAGATCTGCCTAGAGCATCGAGAGAGACACGAAAGGCCCGGTTTGCCGCTTCGATATCGGCGAGAATGTTTTTTAGCTCGGACTGTTCGGCATCGGTCAGTTTGCCGCTCGCATCGCGGGCTTGTTCGAGTTCGGTCTCGCGCCGGGTCATCGCTGCAAGCGAATCGATCTTTGTCACGATGTCACCCTCGGCCTGGCTGTATGGAACTGTCCCTGTCGACTCGCCGCTTCTCAGTTTTGTGAACTGCTCGTATTCCTGCTCTTTGAGCAGGTCCAGCACGCCTTGCGCTTCGGGCAGGCGTCCCTCTGAGATCAGTATGTTGCTCAGGTCGCGGTAAGTCGCCTCTTTTGACCGCAAGTAGAGGAGTTGAAGACTTTTGTCGAGGATCTTCAAACCGCCCCTTATGGCTTGATTGAGATTTACCGCACGCTTGCCATAGAGAATGGCAAGCCGCGGCTGCCCGAGTTCGAGCCAGACCGACATCTCGGCCGCCAGCGTCAAGCTCAACTGCTCGCGGGCTTTTAGACTTTCTTGCAGGGTAACTGCCTGATCGTAAAACTCACGGGCCTTTTGTTTTTGGCCGAGGGCCTGATATACATTGCCGAGGCCGTACAGGGCGTCGCCTTCGAACAGTTTTTGTTCGGCCTGACGGGCAAGCGTCAGGCCCCGGTTGTAATGGTCGAGGGCCTTTTGGTGTTGGCCCAGCTTTTTGAACGAGTCGCCGAGCCCTATCTGTGAGGCTGCCTGGATGTCGATAAATTTGGCCTTGAAAGCTATATCGTAAGCCTCCTGGTAAAACTTTACAGCCTGATCAAAATCCAGCAGTTTCCAATAAACATATGCAAGGTTGTTGATCGACGCGGCGAGCCCGAATTTGTTTTCGCCCTTACGCTGTATCTCGATCAACTGTTTATATACCGTCCTGGCATTCTCCATGTCCCCCAACTCGTTTGCGACCATAGCCAGGTTATGCAAAGCCGCGGTCTCACCGGTCACGTCTTTGAGCTTTGAGCGGATGTTAAATTCCAGGTAAAAGATGTTGTAGGCCTTGCCGTGTTCGCCGATGTTGTTATAGACGAGCCCCAGGCCGCTCATAGCGTCAGCCTTAATGGCCAACTCTTCATCAGGCGCCTCATCATACGCGGCCGTGAACCGCGTTATAGCGTTTTCCGGATCACCGAGCCGGTTGTAAGTCGTGCCCGCCCAAATCAGACACTTCGCGGCAAATGTTCTGTCGCCGATTTCATGGGACTTAGTTGCTGCGCTTACAAAGGAGATGGCGGATTCCCTGAGCGCCGCCGCGTCCCCTTTCGAAAACAATCCCACGCCTTGGCCGTAGAGCTTTTCGATCTCCTGGATCTGTGGGTCGTTCGGGGTAGCGGTAGGCGTTTGGGCGACGACCATTCCGTGCCCCGCGGCGGCCAAAATGGTAAATATGAGTATTACCTTTCGCATTTGAGTATTTAATGCAGGCGGGGACCGGGTGCGGTCCCGCCTCGGAGCGGCACTCCCTATAAAGAGCCAAATATACGTTCGATCGCGGCTGCGTCGAGCTTGCCATAGCCCCAGTTTTTGTTAGGAACTCCGGTACTGTACGGGTTGAAGCCCGTCTTACTCGCTTTGCCTTTGAGTAGGTCCTTAGCTTCACCCAAAGTCAGTGTCGGCTTCTTTTGAAACATCAGAGCGACAACACCTGATGTATAAGGCGTGGCGGCGCTGGTGCCGTTCATCGCTCTGTAGAACCCGGTCGAATCAAGTTTTGCCCAATCACCGGCGCTTTTGCCGTTATCCTTGGCGTCTGCGGATGGATACCATTCGCCGGGTGCGGCTATTTCGGGTTTCATTACGCCGCTGCGTGACGGCCCCGGACTCGAATAGCACGACAACCAGCCTATCTCAAACGGCATCCGCGCCCCTTGTGGATCATGGCAAACCGATGTAAGGTTGACGATCTTCCCTGCCGAACTCCAATTATCATTCCAGTCGTAGCTCCCGACGGTTATGGCATTTTCCATTGAACCTGGTGTACCAACAAGGTAACTCGACACCGCAACATCGGGTGAAAAGGTACCATATGCCGAATTCATTATGTATAAATGGGCCTCGACGGGTTTGCCGGACTTATTTTCAAACCAAATACCCCCTAATCCCGGCCCAACACTGAGCTGAGCTTCTAACTGATTTGTTATAGGATTTGTGACCAATTTGAACTTGTCATCGAAAGCGGTAGCTTTGGTGGCATATAAAACGATGTTAGGATCTGCGGAATCAAAATATATCTTAATAAAGGTCTTCTGTTTCGCTGTCCATGAAACAAGCTTCTCAGGGGTCGAAAAATTAACCTGCGCATGGATAGCATCATTCCCATCGTTGCCGGCGGCAAAGACTATTGCACGTCCTGCTTTCGATAGAGGAAATCTAACATTTAGTTCACGTTGTTGTACGCGCTGGCCGTCGTGCCCTGAATAATGCCCGCCAAAGCTGCCTGATACCACAAGAGGCGTTTTGCCTGCCGTCTTGTCCAGCCATTCGCAGATGGCATTCAGAAGGTAGCTGTTCTCAAGGCCTTCATGCCCAAGCCGGACCCCGATAATATCAGCTTCTGGTGCCACGCCGACAACCTCGTTTCGTTTCAAACCGGCTGCCTGCCTGTCAGCATTGCCGTTTCCGGCTGCTACGCTCGCGGATGCTGTTCCGTGTCCGTCGAGATCAGTCGGCGGAATTGTCGCAGTCGAAGAACGCAGTTCTTTTGTAAGTTGGTCGCCGGTGTAAAGAGTGCCGATCGACGTGCCATTTGGAAATTTGAATGGTGCCGCGGTTCCTCGTCCTTTTTGATACTGCGTATCAGTGTCCCAAAGATAGGCGATACGGGAAGTCGGGTTTCCGGCATTGTCGTAATTAATAAAATCCGGATGGTGAAAATCGATGCCTGTATCCAATACCGCGATAATGACATTCTTTCCCGTCAGTCCCCGAAATCCGCCGCGAACAATGCTTTCTGGGGGGGCCTGCGATGCGAGTGCCGAGGGTGTCACCTCTGGCGGAGGCGGAGCTGTTACGCTAGTGCTGTATTCCACTTTGAGAACGTTTGGATTTGCTTCCAAGGCATCCCATGCAGAGTTGCGGTCAACAAAAACATCCGCAAAACGGTCAATAACTGTCAGAACGGTGGCCCCGGGCAACTTGGACTGCTTTAGATCTGTAAAGACAGATCGTCGCCCCAAAATGGTTTTGAACTCAACATTCAGCACAGAATATTCAGTCTCATCGCCGCTCGCGGCCGTTGTCGTCGCCACACTGAAATTATCCGCGGCGGCATTAGCTTTGGCTTCGGTAAAGTTCGCGGCCGACATTTTGCCGTACTTTCCGGCAATTTGCTTTTTTAGAGAAACGGGGCCGCCTGTTCGCTTTAGAGCCTCGTCAATCTTTGACCCCTGAGCGGCCATATTAGCGGGAAGCCCAAACATCATGGTACTGGCAAGAAGGGTGTAAGAGATCGCGAGCCGCGCAACACCCGATATAGAAATATTCCAAATATTCATTATAAATTTGTCTCCTGACTCAACGTTTATGTAGGACAGTTATTGCCCAAAATAGTCACCCTATGAACGGGTGATCAGATTCAACTTGCAATCCAAAGTAACAAAATCTTACCAGTTTCTGGTCGAGCTATCCTAACCTAAGTGTTGCTGGATGAGGAATGTGAAAGGTCAGCGGTTCGGGAGGGCCGCAGACATAGCACAATTCGCAGGCCCTTATTTTATCGCCGTACACGGAACTGGAAAATCCTTTTGAAGGGAAATCGACGAATTGCCGTAGCCTCCGGTATTTGGATCGAATTCCTGGACTATCTCAGCGACTCCGTATAAGCAATTTTTTACGCGTGTATACTTGAAAACGGCAAAGATATTTCTGGATTGCCGCACGTTCATCGAGCTGTCACTATACTCGGCCCAACCGTCGCCGGCGAAATAAACGGACGTCGGCTTAATGCCTTCGGCTTTGAGTTTAGCAATGACCTTGCCGCGAAGTTCAAAATCATAAAACTTGCCGGGTATTGGAAGCCTGGCGATCTCTGTTGTGCCACGGATCACCATCGAATCATATTGCGGCATCATCGACGAATACCTGTTCAGGCCCTTGGAAAAATCACAAAAAATGCCGGCTTTTGCCAGATATTCGTTCGGGCCGCGCGGCAGAGCGGGCCGGTCTGTAACGCGGATCTCGTTATGCCATCGGCCCGGCTTGAGTTTCGCTGCATTGCGAAGAAAAATGGGCATCGCCCTGATATGGCCATTGGCGCCGGGTGATAGGCTGATCTTCAACTCAGTCAATTTCAGATCGGCTTTTTCAAAATTTATTATGTAATGGTTCTTAGCCATCATTTCGCCCTGCGGACCGATCTCAACAAATAAAACATATTCTTCCGGCCCTTCTGCTTTTTCGATCCGGTGAACATACCTTTCGAGCGCCCCATTGAATTTAATATAGAGCCAAAGCGGATCACCGTCAGAGATCTGCGAAACGGCGAGCGGCTTCGCCTCGGCAAAATCTTTTACCTCGCCGGTTGTCAGGGCCATTTGGACATCGATATTCATTTTTGCCGGAGGGTAGGTCGGCCGGCGGGCCGCCTCGCGGGCAGCACGTTCGCTTTCTGCCGACGCTCGTGACGACGCTTCCATCCTCTTTCTTGACCTTTCTATCTGAGTAGTCTGGGCCGTAACTGCGGCGGCGTTCGAAAGAATAACCAAAAGAATATAGATCGCTGCTTGCTTCATTATTTATGTCCCACGAAGGCCAAATAAGAATGTTGCATATCGACACTATATGCATCTTGTTGCCCATGGCATTTCGTTGTGATCAGGCCTTTATTACTTCAATTATAATTGCCTGCTGCCGAATTAGGAAAGAGGCGGAAAATTTGTCGGGCAATTGTGTGTATTTATTCTGCACGAATCATGCCACTCCGGCAGATAAACAAGCGGGCCAAATTATGTTGCCCCTCCGCTTTTGGCAATATTTCGAAGAACTATTAGACGTCTGCATTTGGGCGTCGGCTGGTAAAGGCACTTTTTACTTCAGAATGATTTTAGAGACTGTGCGACAAAAATATGGCTTTCAGAATAATGTTCGCGGCCCTTAGCTTTTTTTGAAAGAGCTCCAAATAAAGTTTGTGGGTTCAGGTTTCTTTATCGATCTTTAAAAAACACGGGAGAGCGTAAATCGTTCATGAAGCGTCGAAATAGTTTTTCTAGACTCTAAAAAAACTAATTCGAGTATGAAAAAACTCCACGATCAAGGCGAAAACACAATTGTTCAAGCGAAATCTACATTTTTTGCGAATGCGCGCTAATTCCGCTAAAATCAGTCATTTAGTTGTTTGAGCTTATTTTTAACAGAGGATTTTAAGAAAAAATTATGTCGAATGTACCAATTACGGTCGCTCACGGCGACGGCATCGGGCCTGAGATAATGGCAGCGACGCTTCATATATTAAAAGAGGCCGGGGCGAGGCTCGACATCGAGACGATAGAGATCGGCGAAAAGGTTTATCTATCCGGTAATTCTGCCGGGATCGCACCCGAATCATGGGAGAGCCTGCGGCGGACCAAGGTCTTTCTAAAAGCCCCCATTACCACCCCCCAGGGCGGCGGATACAGTTCCCTCAACGTCGCGGTACGAAAAACGCTTGGACTCTACGCGAATGTGCGGCCGTGCGTGTCGTATCATCCATTCGTTCAGACAAAGCACCCGGTGATGGACATCGTTATTGTCCGCGAAAACGAGGAAGATACCTACGCGGGTATCGAGTATCGCCAGACAGACCAGGTTGAGGAATGCCTGAAACTCATCTCGCGCCCCGGCTCGGAAAAGATAGTCCGCTACGCTTTTGAGTACGCAAAGAAATTCGGTCGAAAAAAGATCACCTGCTTTGTAAAAGACAACATTATGAAGCGGACCGACGGCCTGTTTCACCGCGTGTTCGACGAGATCGCACCCGAATATCCGGATATAGAGGCAGATCATTGGATCGTTGATATCGGTGCCGCCAAGATGGCGGATACGCCTGAGAACTTTGACGTCATCGTTATGCCAAACCTGTACGGCGATGTGCTGTCGGATGTAGCAGCACAGATCGCGGGCTCAGTGGGCCTGGCTGGTTCATCAAATATTGGTGAAAAAGTAGCCATGTTCGAAGCTATTCACGGCTCGGCTCCGCGTCGGGCAGGTCAGAATCTGGCTAATCCGTCGGGGTTGTTTCTCGGTTCCATTCTGATGCTGGTTCACATCAACCAACCTGATATTGCTGAGCTTGCTCACAATGCGTGGCTGCGGACGGTCGAGGACGGTGTGCACACGTACGACATGTACAAAGAAGGCATCTCGAAAGAAAAAGTCGGCACCAAAGAGTTTGCTGACGCGGTGGTGAAGCGAATCGGGCAAAAACCAGAAACGCTCAAGTCTGTTACCTATGCGGCAAACGTCGCCGAGTCTGATCCGAAGCCGATCTTTTCGACGCCCGTCCCTCAAAAGAAAGACCTGGTCGGCGTGGATGTGTTTCTGGATTGGTGGAAGGGCTCATATTACGGTGTGGCTGACCAGCTCGGTTCCCTGGTAGAGGCAGTCAACGGTGACGGGCTCAAACTGCAGGCGATAGCAAACCGCGGCGTCAAGGTTTATCCGGGCGGACAGCCTGACACTTTTACGGTCGACCATTGGCGATGCCGCTTTGTCGCTGACGCCGGCGAAGGAAATGTTGTAACTCATTCGCAGATAATATCGTTGCAGCAGCGTCTCTCGGTTGCCGGCCTTGACGTTATTAAGATCGAAAACCTGTACAACTTCGATGGCGTAAAAGGTTACTCAGCGTAAACCGAGGGTTTTTGCGTCCCGGGGATCTTGACTTATGAAGAAACTGCTTTTATCGATATCAGCGGCCGTACTATTTCTTGCAGCCGCGGCTGCCGGGCAGCAGACCAAGCTGACCGTCCTATACACCAATGACATGCATGCCCACGTGGTCCCGCAAATTGTCCCATGGGTTGATAAGACGCGGCCTGTGGGCGGATTTGCAAATATCGCAACACTGGTAAAACGAGAGAAAAAGGCAGATCCGAATACGGTCTATTTCGATGCGGGTGATTTCTTCACCGGGCCCTATATCAGCTCATTGACAAAGGGCGAGGCGATCATCGATGCGATGAACTTGCTAGGGCTCGATGCGGCGTGCGTCGGGAACCATGAGTTCGATCACGGATGGGAGAATGCCGAACTTCAATTCAAAAAGGCGAACTTTCCGATACTAAACGGCAACATTTTCCTCAAGGGAACCGAGCAGCTTCATTGGAACAAGCCATATGTGATCATTAAGGTTGGCGGTATCAAGCTCGGGGTTATCGGCCTTCACGAGCGGTTCGCTTTTTACGATACGACATCCGCCGAGATGGTCAAGGGCGTCGACGTCAGGGACGAAAAGGTCTATCTAAAGAAATACATCAAAGAGCTTGACCCCAAAGTCGACCTGATCGTTCTGCTGACCCATATCGGTATACCGGGAACTCAGTCAACCACCGGCGAGGCCGATGTCGCGCGAAATCACAGTCATGACATCCAGCTTGCAAAGGATGTTCCCGGCGTCGATCTGATGATCACAGGGCACCCGCATTCGGGGATCCCGACGCCGCTGGTCTCTAACGGCACGATCATCGTTTCGACTGATGCCTACACGATCGAATTGGGCAAGCTCGAAATAACCTACGATAAAGCCAAAGACAAGATCGTAAGCTATAAGAACACTCTCAAGCCGCTGTTCGACGATGAGGTTCCAGATGACCCGGCAATGGTAAAGCTCATAAATAAATGGGATCGCAAGCTCGAGGCCATAACGGACGAGGTCGTGACGACATCGACTGCCCCGATGACCCGTTCATATGGTGAGGAATCGGTGATGGGTGATATGGTCGCCGACGCCATGCTGAGTGTTAATAAGGGTTTTGACCTGGCTATAACAAATAGCGGCGGCCTGCGGCAGGACATCGATGCAGGGCCGGTAACGGTCGGCGAGCTGATATCGGCTTTCCCTTTTCCAAACACCATCGTTCAGCTTGAAATGAAAGGCAGTGACCTGCGGTCAATATTCGAGCACGGCGCCGGTTTGACCAACGGCATTACCCAGGTCTCAAAGGGAGTTGAGATCGTCTATGAGGAAGGCCGGCCGGTGGGTTCGCGTATCATTAAATGCGTCATCAACGGTGAGCCGCTCAACGACGAAAAGACCTATAAGGTGCTAACGTCGAATTTTCTGGCCGACAAGGGTGACGGTTTCAATGCATTTGGAAACGCCACATGGCGAAAGAACACAGGTGTCGGGATGATCGACGCGATGATCGAATATTTGAAACGATCACCAAAATACACCCCCGCAATCGAGGGCCGCGTGATAAAGAATTAACGGCTTTATTGCGTCAGGATCATTCTCTGGTCTAACGTCCAAATACAAGGAACGCGACGATCGCGATCAAAACCAACAGGCCGACGATCATCGCCATCTGAAAACCCGAAAGTCCGGATCTTTTGATCTCGACGTTCGTCGTGCCCGACGCGGTTTCAAAAGTACTGTTGATCTTGTAATCACTCACTTGCCGATCCAGAAGGTTGGCGTTGTTGATGAGGTTGTGCATTTCCTCCTGGGCGGCTGAATTGCGGTATTCGGCCTTTCGCTTTTCCACGGCAAGGCGAACGATCTCGTCGGCAGCCTTTTCTGTTACCCGGTGGGCCTGAGCCTCGGTAAGATTTTCGAGAGCGTTATCAACGATGTCCTCGGCCGAAAGGGGAAACAGAGATTGCTTTTTTGGAGTCAGCTCGAGGCCGTCTTTATCATCCATTGTGGGTCATCTCCTTTTAACATTGAGTTCGATAGTTCCATAAGGGAATCTGAGGGTGTGGCGGACCTTTGGCTTCAGATGTTCAGCGTTAAGAATACCTTCGACCGCCTGGAACTCTTCGCGAAGCATTGACACCGCGATCTTGCCCTCTTCCGTTTGTGATGCCTTTAAAATCTTTTGTGCAGCAAGCATATCGCCGTCTCCGAGCCATTTCAACTTTCGCTCTACCTCAAGAGGAAGCTCCGCGGTATAGGCCTTGTCAATGATCTGCTGCACAAGCGGCGTAAGCTTTGCTTCCCAATCATCAGTATAAACGTCCAGCTCGTAATTATCCTTCGGCGTGTATTCTTCCATAAAGTGCCGCAGGACCTCACACTTTAGATCGTATGACATTACCTTGGGCAGATGGACAAGAAACCGCTCGTAGGTTTGCGAGATTGGCTGGACCTTGCCTGTCTTCCATTTTTTATAGGTCCGCCGGGCATATCTCGCTGGCCCGGCGCCAAATTCCTTTTTATAGAGCCCAAGCAACTCTGCAACAGCTTTTTCGTTCAGGCCCAGGAGAATGCCGACAAGTTTTGCGTTGTGAAATCGCGGGTCACCCTTCTTCCGGCCAACAAAAAAACGATCTCCGTTCCAACTCCACTTTAGGAGATGGTATAAAGCTATACCAGCTGCCGCGAAAAATATGACCTCAAATCCCATCGAAACGTTTTACTGAGTTTATCAGATGGACCGGGGAAATATTTGTGGCATTGCGGCATTTGCTTTCAAGCCTCTTCTCTTTTAACGTGTACAAAATGGCTAATGAACAAGAGTGCCCTATCTGTCATGCAAGCGTAGTATTTTCTGAGCGTTATCCCAGATACGTCTGTAATTCGTGTTTTTATAGGGCCGCGGACGAGGATGGGCGTTCGCTTGCCTTTTCCAATGTGTCCCTTTCCGGTGGTTTTGCCGCCCTTTATCGTGATACACACGAAGAGCGTGATAGTCATACCTGCTATATTGACGGAATAAAGTGCCGGGCCGATGAGTCGTATTTTGGCGGAATTGTAATTCAAACCGATGGCGAAGAAAACTGAGAAACCTCTGGTCTCTATTATCATGGGCAGTAAATCAGACTGGCCGACGATGGAGATCGCATCGCAGACTCTGACGGAGTTTGGCGTGCCGCACGAGACCAAGGTCGTATCCGCCCACCGCACGCCGGATCTGCTGTTTGAGTTTGCAAAAGGGGCTGAGGAACGCGGGATCGAGGTCGTTATCGCCGGTGCCGGCGGTGCCGCACATCTGCCGGGGATGTGTGCGTCACAAACGGTTGTGCCCGTTCTTGGCGTTCCTATTGAAAGCAAAGCACTAAAGGGCCTTGATTCTCTACTTTCGATCGCACAGATGCCGGCAGGTGTCCCGGTGGGAACATTGGCTATCGGAGTTGCCGGCGCAAAAAACGCTGCCCTTCTGGCCGTCTCGATCCTCGCCAACTCACGCCCGGACCTGCGGAAAAAGCTGAAAGCCTTTCGTTCAAGACAAACCACCGCAGTTCTCAAATCACGTCTTAAATAGATCAAGACCGCACGCCTTGTGTTTAAACTTGTTGTAAGTCAGCGGTAAAAAGGCTAGAATTGATTTAAGGCCTCTCTCATTCACCCACCGGAGACTTTCATATCATGAATAAACACAAGTGCAAATATTGCGGTCTCGTTGATCTTGCCTATGATCCGACCTGCCGCAGATGCGGTCGCGAAATAGGGCGACGCCGTGCACCGCACATTGCTCTCAATGGCCCCCGCGAGGCGGCTAAACGAAGTTCCTGGTTCTATACCATTGTTTTTTTACTCCTGCTGACAGCGGTTGCGGCATATAATTTTACCGGCTTCGAGAAGTCATACTATGAGGTAAATGCCGGCGATGCAAACAGGGTCGCCGCCCAGCCAAAACCGGATCCGGATGCATTAAGTTCGCGGAGTGAATTTGAAAAACAGCAAACCGGGCAGTATAAGACCGCACTCCAAAACAGTCCCGGACTTACAGCATCTCAAAAGCACTTCGACGAGACCCAAAAACTGATGCAGCCCGAGCCCGCCGGGACGCCGAAATAGTCCAACCATCGCCGAGGCCTGGATCCAGCAAATTCAAATACCGGCCGAACTGCGTTAATCTATTGTTTTAACTCTGGATGCAGTTTGCGGTTTTGTGACGAAAACGATACTTCCAAATGCGACGATCGGTGTGTTTGGCAGCGGGCAGCTCGGGCGTATGTTCGCTATCGAGGCCCGTAAGATGGGCTATCGCGTCCACACATTCTCA
This sequence comes from Blastocatellia bacterium, assembly GCA_963834975.1. Lineage (GTDB taxonomy): Bacteria > Acidobacteriota > Blastocatellia > Pyrinomonadales > Pyrinomonadaceae > OLB17. The sequence continues at coordinate 580,955 of CAWIDZ010000005.1, read as the reverse complement.
CCCGAAAGCGACACCCCGACCGGCCAGGTTGCCGATATCGAGACGTCGGCGTCTTATGACGATCTTGACGCGGTGCGAAAGTTTGCGGGCGCCGTAGATGTCGTGACGTTTGAATTTGAGAATGTCCCTTCCGCAACGGTCGAGGCGGCAGCTGCGTTTGTCGACGTGTTTCCAGACGGCAGCGTTCTGCATACGACTCAAAACCGTTTGCGGGAAAAGACGTTTCTCGCAAAAAACGGATTTCCTGTCGCACCTTTCAAACACATTAAGAACGTAGAGGACCTGTTCAAAGGTGCTGATGAGGTCGGGCTGCCGGCGGTTCTCAAGACGGCTGGTTTCGGATACGACGGCAAAGGGCAGGTCACAATTCAGGTTGTTGGCGAGATCGAAGCTGCGTTTGAAGGGCTTGCCGGGCGCCCGGCTGTGCTCGAAGCATTTATCAATTTCGAAAAAGAGTTATCGGTAGTTTGCGCCCGGGATCAAACGGGGAACTTTGCCCATTATGGTGTCTTTGAGAATGAACACCGCCATCATATTCTCGATGTTTCATTTGCACCGGCTGTGGTCACCAACGAGACCTTTTCAAACGCGATCGAGATCGCGCGCAATATCGCCGATGTATTGAACTATGTCGGTACCCTGTGCGTCGAGTTTTTCCTTGCCGGTGATGGGTCGTTGATCGTAAATGAGCTTGCTCCGCGGCCTCATAATTCCGGCCACCTGACATTTGATGCGTGTGTCACCTCGCAGTTTGAACAGCAGCTTCGTGCAGTTTGCGGCCTGCCGCTCGGTTCGACAGATTTTTACCGGCCGGCAGCTATGGCTAATCTACTCGGCGACCTGTGGGACCAAGGCGAACCTAATTGGTGTGCCGCGATCGCCCATCCAAACGTAAAGCTGCATCTGTACGGAAAGCTGGAACCGCGAAAAGGACGAAAAATGGGACACCTGACCGCAGTCGGTGAAACGGCGGCAGCGGCGGCAGAAATTGTAAGGGACGCCCGCGGCAAGCTTACACCCGACGGCCGAGAGCAACGCCCGCGATGACACCGACAAAACCGACCAGGACACTTAAGAACAGATAGATAAAGGCAGTTGTTAACTGCCGCTCACGCATTAATCCAAATATTTCGACCTCAAATGTCGAAAAAGTTGTAAACGCTCCCAGGAATCCGACGATCACGGCCATTCTGATGTTTTCATTTACTATCAACTTGTCCGCGAAAACTACCATCAGGAATCCGATCAGGAATGAACCAACTATGTTCACCAGAAATGTTGGAAAGGGAAATTTACCAAAGACACCGGCAAGCGGAGAGATATTGACCAGATAGCGGGCGACCGCCCCGAGAGAGCCGCCGGCCGCAACTGATAGTATCTTCAACGCCGTTTCCACGTTCGAGATTATACATTTTTCGCCTTTGAGAATCATTTGCACCGCTCAACCCGGCAAGATAAACTTAAGGTTTATGGCCGAGTCCGTCTCATTTTCCGATACCAGCGATCGTAATGTGCTGTACGCTGAGGTCATCCCGCAGATCAGCTCGCTCGTATTTGGCGAGATGGATCTGATCGCCAATCTCGCAAACGTAACGGCGGTCCTAAAAGAAGCGTTCGGCTTTTTCTGGGTCGGGTTTTATTTGGAAAAGGAAGGCCAACTGGTACTTGGCCCATTTCAGGGCCCGGTCGCCTGCACAAGGATCGATGTCGGCCAGGGTGTCTGCGGGGCCGCATACACGAGGCGGGAAACCCTGATCGTACCAAATGTCGATGAATTTGAAGGGCATATCGCCTGCAGCTCAGCGGCCCGTTCTGAGATCGTCTTGCCGATCTTCGGTCGCGGCGGCAAAGTATTAGGCGTCCTGGACGTCGACAGTGATAGGTTGGACGATTTTACGCAAGTGGATGCCGACGGTCTCGGACAGGTCGTGCGAATTATTGAGCGAATAATTTAGAGCGGTGAGTTTACAGTGGGTTTATGAATCCGATCGAGTATCCATTTTGGATTTGGGCAGTGTTTTTTGCTGTAGTGCTTACTGCTCTGTTCGTTGATATAGGCATAGTAAACAGAAAATCGCACGCGCCGAGCCGGAAAGAGACGATCATATGGAGCATTATCTGGGTCTCGCTCGCCCTGGCTTTTGATGGATTCGTACTTTCTCAGTACGGCGGACATAAGGCAAAGGAATTTCTTACCGGGTACCTGATCGAACTCTCACTCTCGATCGACAATCTGTTTGTTTTTTTGCTGATATTCGGTTTTTTCAAAGTGCCGAAAAAATATCAGCATCGCGTGCTTTTCTGGGGCATATTAATGGCTCTGGTCATGCGCCTCGTTATGATCTTTGCCGGAGCCGAGCTGGTTGAGAGTTTTCACTCGATCCTTTATTTCTTTGGTGCGTTTTTGATCTACACGGGGATCAAAATGTTTGGCGAGGATGAGGCATTTGATCCGGAAGAGAGTTCTATCGTACGGCTTACGACCAAATTTGTACGCATTTCTAAGCATTACGACGGCGAAAAGTTTTTTGTGAATGTTGATGGCAGGCGGACGGGGACACTGCTTTTGTTGGTTTTGATCGTGATCAACGTCGCTGACCTTGTTTTTGCCGTTGATTCGATACCTGCAATATTTGGCATTACGACGGACCGGTTTATTGTTTATACATCGAACATCTTTGCGATACTCGGCCTCCGCACATTTTTCTTTTTGCTGGTCGACATGGCCGAAAAATTTCATTTTTTGAAATACGGCCTTGCGTTTGTGTTAAGTTTTATAGGTGTGAAAATGCTTTTGCCGCTCGTGGCTGAAGGCTTATTGATGGTCCTCGGAGATGGAAATAACTCCGCGTTTACAGACTTTGTGCATCGATTTCTGAATCACGAATTTGAACAGACTGTTATTAATCTTTCACTCGGGATCGTTGCAGGTGCGATACTGGTTGCAGTAGTTTTATCCCTGGTCTTTCCTCACAAAGGTAAAGTCGGCGACGCCTGAATTGAGAGTCGCCAGCCGCAATGGACGATAATAAATACCGCAAATTTTATGTGGAATGGTGGCACATCCGCAAAAGCACGATCTATACGCTGATCGCGGTGGTCCTGCTTGGTGCGGTCGTTACCGGTGCTGGCTGGTGGGCGTCGAAGCATAATTGGTTCATCCCCGATGAAACGCTCGAGATCCCAAAAGATGCGGCTCGGATAGCCTCATTTGAGGGCGAGGTGCGGATCACCAGGGCATCAACCCGCGAGACCATTGTCGTCAAGAGAGAGACCTATGTTGCCGCCGGCGATACCATTCAGACGCTGGCCGACGGCCGGGCTATTATTCAGATGATAGACGGTTCGGTCTATTCAGTCAGGCCAAACAGCACTGTGGTTGTTCGGGACACGACGTCACTCTTTGGCGGAAAAGACGTTCGTGTACGGGTCAACGACGGCCAACTCAATGTCAGGACCGAGGAACAACCCGCCGACACGAGGAATATCGTGGAACTCGGGGAAAGTGAGAATCAGCTCGGTGCCAAAACTGACGCCAGTTTTAACGCGACCGGCGAAAATGGTGGAGAGATCCGCATTAGCCGCGGCGGTGTGGAAACCACTTTGGGCGGCGAGAAAACGACCATTTCCGAGAATGAGTTTGCCACCGTGAACGGTTCGAAACTATCCGCCCGCGAAAAACTGCTTGCACCGCCGCGTCCCGTTTCGCCGGGGAACTCAGAGCAGATAGTCGATTCGACGGGCAATGGGGTAACGGTTTCGTTTGTGTGGCAGGACCCGGAGGGCAGCACGGCGGCGAGTTTTGACATTCAGGTTGCAAAGACGTCGCACTTCGCTTCAGACTCTATTCTGGTTGACCGAAACACACTGCAGAGCCGCGATTTCCGCTTGACGGGCCTTTCGCCCGGAACTTACTACTGGCGCCTAAAGGCCACCTCAAAGTCGGGTCAGACAACAACCTGGAATGACACATGGAAATTTTTGATCGTCCGCAGCAGTGACAACGTCTCTATCGACGTTGTCGACTGGAAGGTCGAGCCGGTTGGGGGAAATGTCTACCTGATCAGCGGGCGGACGCAGTCAGGTATGTTAGTTCGCTCACAAAAGCGGGAAACTTATGCCGGCCCTGACGGCATGTTCAGGATACAGATCAATTCGCCCTCAACATCTTCGTCCTTCGAGGTCAGTGACGGCCGCGGCAATCGGAGCGGCTTTGTCCTATCACTGCGTAACGGCAGCGTGCTTCGACGTTATTAAAACGCGCGATATCGGAGGCAGTTATCGCACATCAACATACTCATAAAGCGAATTTTAATAGCCGGACGTGGCGTCTGACCGCGGCGCTGATCGTTACATTCGTGTATACGATAGCCGAAGCGGTTGGTGGATGGTACACAAATTCGCTTGCCTTGATCGCGGACGCCGGCCATATGCTCACCGATGTGGCTGCCCTTAGCCTCACATTGGGCGCCATCTGGTTTGCCTCGCGCCCGGCCACAGAAAAAAAGACATTCGGCTTTTACCGTATCGAGATACTGGCTGCGTTTATCAACGGCATTGCGCTCGCATTACTCTCGATCTGGGTTATTTACGAAGCGGTCGGACGATGGCAGGCCCCGCCGGAGGTAAGTGGGATCCCACTGATAGTTATCGCCGGCGGCGGCCTGATCGTGAATATTGTGGCGATCCAATTTCTGCGATCGGATCATGAGCACGACCTTAATATTCGCGGGGCAAGGCTGCATATAATGGGCGATCTTCTCGGGTCGCTGACCGCGATCGTTGCGGGGGTGCTTATTGCAGGGGCAGGATGGCTGTGGGCCGACCCGCTCTGCAGTATTCTGATCAGTCTGATAATAATCGTCGGTGCCTGGCGGTTGATAATGGAGTCGGTAAATGTATTGCTGGAGGGCACGCCCGCCCATATCAGCCTGCCGGCGGTAGAGGCAGCCATCCTGGCAACTGAGGGTGTAAGCGGCGTACATGATCTGCATGTCTGGACCATCTCGTCCGGCATCGAGGCACTATCGGCCCATATCTGCCATGATGACTCATTTGTGCATTCTGACGTTCTTGTCGCTGTGCGCGAACGGCTGAACGAGCAATTTGGGATCAACCATTTGACGATCCAGATGGAGACGCTCGGTAATGAGACAGAGGCAGTTTATATATGTGAAACCGGAACAAAATGCTTCGAACCCGCTAAGCGAACCTAAATGCACCAGATCAACCTCAAATACGGCCGCAGTAATTTACCATTGGAGTATGACAGCGGCAGATTTGAAATTTTGTCCGCTGTGAGCGGCGGCCCGGCGCTGTCTGATGCGGAAGTGGGCGGCAGGATGGACAGAGCGATCGATTCGCCTCCGCTTGAGGACATCGTCAGGCCTGGTCAGACCGTATTGATCGTAGTTCCTGATGCCACGCGGCAGACCGGCTGCGGACAGGTCATTAATCTCATTATTCGGCGCCTGATCGCAAATGGTACGTCCCCGCACGAGATCCGCATTATTTTCGCCACAGGGATACATCGCAAGGTCACCGAAGCGGAAAAAGCCTCTATCCTCACACCGTTTATCGCGCAGCGGATAAATACTATTGACCACGACCCGCGAGATCTGATGCAGATCATGCGGTTCGGCGAAACGTCGGGCGGCATTCCGATCGAACTGAACCGTGCCCTGGCCGAACATGACCACGTCGTGATCATCGGGGGGATCACGTTTCACTATTTTGCCGGATTCACGGGCGGTCGAAAACTTATCTGCCCGGGCCTCGCATCCGTGAGAACGGTTTCTGAAACGCATAAACTCGCCTTTGACTGCGAGATCAAAAGCAGACGCGAGGGCGTCGATACCGCAGCATCTGGACGGCAACGCGGTACACGAGGCCTTTATGGAGGCTGTGTCAAAAATTGAGCCTTCGTTCGCGATAAACACTATCGTCAATGACAATGGTGAAATGACAGACCTCTTTTGCGGCAACTGGATATCGTCGCACCGGGCAGCGTGTCAAACCTACGCTTCGGAGCATACGCTTACGATCGCCGAAAAACGGGATCTGGTCGTCGTTAGCTGCGGCGGTTTCCCGTATGACATCAATTTGATCCAGGCCCACAAGGCTCTCGAGATGGCGTCAAAAGCCTGCCGTGATGGCGGGACCATTATTTTCTTAGCCGAATGTTCAGATGGATTGGGCCGGGACGATCTCTTGAAATGGTTTGAGGCAAAAGACAGCTCAGCCATGGCCGACATGCTATGCGCGAAATATCAGGTTAACGGCCAAACCGCCTGGAGCCTGTTAACCAAAGCAGAACGATTTGACATCAAAATAGTGACTTCGCTTGAGGGAACTCAAACAAGCAAAATGCGGCTTGAGAAAATTGATCCTGACAATTTGAAAGCGTTTGATACGGGCGGCCGCGGGCAAGGGTTATATTATTCCGAACGGGGCGAAATATACGATCACGGAATGATCTATTTAGACGTAGTGAAGGTGCGTGCGATCGAGTCAGTCTGGTTGCGTATCGAACGAAGCGACTCTTTATTTCCCGTAAATTTCAAGACGTAAACCGTGGTATCGTTAGCGCGGAGAAAATACATCCGGCCGCCAAAGGCATGGCCCGAATGAGCATATTCATAGTTAAAGATAGAACCGCTGAACTTGCCCCGGAAGTTTTCTTCGGAGCCGGCTACATAACCGGGAAGAAACTGAAGCTTTGGCTCCTCATTCCGAATAAGGTCGGTTAAGAGAGTGTCTTTCGAAACGACCATCCTGCGGACCTCTAAAAACCCGTCGCGGCGAAGCCCGTAAACGTATTCGACATTGGGGCTCAGCTCTGACGGTTTTGTCGTCATCTTCCACGTGTCATTGGGAAGCGTGAATCTGTAATCTACATTGGGATCGCTAAAAACACTCTCTTGTGCGATCGCTGATGTGACAGAGATCAGCACTGCGAACATTAGGAACACAAACGAGATTTTTCGGGGATCCATCTTTCCTCTGCTTAACACCATTGAACTCATTTTAGCGTAAAATTGAACAAAACTCGATAGTTAAGATGAACACGGTCTACTATCTGTTGTCTGCTGCCGGACTATCGAGCGTTACGGGCCGCCCTAATTTGCTCGCCCTTTTCAGCTGCAGCAGCGTCTAATCTGGGAGCGACATATTGAGCAATAATTTTCTCAGAGGTATTTTAACGATGAAAAAACGCATTTCTATAATACGCAGATCGACAGCCGTTGCGGCCATATTTACTCTTATTGCACCCGCGATCATACTTCGTGCGGACACAAAAACGGCTGCCAAAACATTGACCGAAGATCAAAAGATAATCCACGTCTTGAACCGCCTCGGCTTTGGAGCAAGGGCCGGCGACGTTGAGCGGGTAAAGGCGATGGGGCTGCAAAAATACATCGACCGCCAGCTTGACCCGGCATCCATCGACGACTCGGCTGCTGAAGCGCGCGTTAAGAGCCTCGACGTGGTCAATATGTCGACCGCCGAGTTATTTGCAAAATACCCGAACCCGGGCGCATTGCTTCGGCAATTGGATGGCGGAAACAGAGCCGCCGCAAATGCACAGCAAAATACGGCCGACCCAAACGATGAGGCCGCCACTCAGGCAGCACAGCGGGAACGCCGTCAAAAGATCCAGGCGCTTTACCGGGAATATGATCTGCGGCCGGCCAATCAGCTCATTCCCCAAATAACCTCAAACCGGGTAATGCGTGCAGTTTATTCCGAACGTCAGCTGCAGGAGGTAATGGTTGATTTTTGGCAGAACCATTTCAATGTATTTGCCGGAAAGGCCGCCGTCCGCTGGTACATACCGAGCTATGAACGCGACGTTTTGAGAAAGAACGCTCTGGGTAATTTCAAAGACCTGCTCGTCGGTACCGCTCAGCATCCCGCGATGCTCTTTTTCCTGGATAATTTCGAATCAGTCTCGCCGAATGCCCAAATGCCGGGCAACGGAGCGAACGCTCAGCGTTTACAGAAGATGCTGAAAAATGGCGGCCAGCTTCCACCCCAGGCACGCGAACGGATGAAGCAGCGATTAGGCCTAAACGACGCTCAACTCGACCAACGCCTCGACCAAATGCGTAAAAACCCGCAGGCCGGACAGCAGCGTAAACGCGGCATCAACGAGAATTATGCCCGCGAATTGATGGAACTGCACACGCTCGGCGTTGATAACGGCTACACCCAAAACGACATTGTCGAGGTCGCCAAATGCTTTACCGGCTGGACGATCGCCGACCCCCGCGGATATCGGAGCGTCGCCGCGAACACGATCAAAGGAACTGAGGACCGGCGGATGGGCCGTCTGCAGCGGCAAATGGGGCTGCCTGATGATATCGAGAGCGGCGAATTCTATTTCAACCAGAGCTGGCACGAGGGCGGTACCAAAACCGTGCTTGGCCAAAAAGTGAATGAAGGCGGCATAAAGGACGGGCTCAAGGTTCTGGATATCCTGGTAAACAGCCCGGCGACGGCAAAGTTTATTGCCCGCAAACTGGCCGTCAAATTTGTCAGCGACAACCCAAGCGAAGATCTCGTAAACCGTGTCGCGGACGCCTTTCACCGCTCAAGCGGCGATATCAAAACGACTTTAAGAGCTTTGTTTAGCGATAAGGAATTCTTTGCCCCTGAGAATTACCGTGCAAAGATCAAAACACCGTTCGAGCTTGCCGTCAGCTCCATCCGCACGCTCGGTGCCGAAACCAACGGCGGGCCGGCGATGCTCGCAATGCTCAACAAACTTGGCGAAGTGCCCTACGGCTATCAGGCCCCGACCGGCTATCCGGACACCGCCGAAGATTGGGTAAACACGGGAGCCCTGCTCGAGCGGCTCAATTTCGTCATCGCCGTTGCAAGCAACCGCATCCCGGGCACGACCGCCAGCCTGAAGGGCTTTGAATCTGCGGACAAGAGTCAGGTCCTCGATAAAGCAATTGCCGCGATCCTCGACGGCGAGATATCACCCGGCACCCGAGCGACGCTGCAAAAACAGATCGACCAACCGCTGCCCGAAGTAAAAGCCGGTGACGCGATGGCCGACGCCGAACTGGACGTCCCAAACATGCGCGGCGGCCAACAAGGACGCCAAAATCGCCAGGCCCGCCTCCTGCCCCCGTCAGGAAACCCTGAAGTCTTTAAGGTCGTCAGCCTTGTACTCGGAACTCCTGAGTTTCAACGGCAATAAGTCTGGAGTTTGTAAAACAGGTCAGGAAGGATGCGTTTTCCAGCCTTTGAAGCAGTTTTACACTACAGCGAAAGGCGAACTTTTTCCTCGATGGTGAAGTGATAGCGTCATGTTTGACTGCCCTCATCCTTTGACCCTCTTCTCCTGAGGTTCCGATGATTCTTCCTCTGGTTCAGGAACTATAAAATTGTTCAGCAGGCATCCGACGTGTAGATGTGTCCCCTTTCGCCACCTGATCCAACCGTATTGATGCGCGATCAATTTACCGCTCACTAACTCCCGCCCATAAACGTAAGCCCAATCACCGTCAGTCCTTACAAAAAACACTCTTGTAAATCTTAACTCAGCAGACTCTGGGACAACTTTGCCATTTGGCCCGTCGAGAAGCGGGGGGTGGTCATTCGGCAAGTACAGATCAAATCCGTCCGCAAGCCAATGGTCCCAAGTGGTTCGCTTCCACAACTCATCGGATCTTTTAACGTACTTGATCGCACCCGTTCTTTCATTTACTACAACTTGATACCAATGAGGCGACTCAGCGATAATCCTTAGAACAATGAGCTGGGGGTATAATTCCTTGCCACCGATTGAAGACCTACCGGTTGAATAAGGAACTAACTCATCCTTGAGGATCGGATCTGTCCAAAAATAACCTGGATTTTCTGGTCGCACATCGACCACATGCCATAGAGAACCATTTTCATTGAACAGCGAGACTCTAGAAAGCTGATCGTATTGCTTGAAGGTTACCAAATAGCAACTGGACAATTTGTTAGCTCTACCCATCAAAATACATCCGCCACTCCGCCACGGTACCATGAGGCCGGTCGCATCCGAGAACTTCTCACGACCTGGTGTCGGATCGCCTACGTCCTGCGAAATTCCCACCTCAAATGTAAAAATCGAAATGGCAATCAAAATTGTGACTTTTGTTAAAAATTCCGTCATTTCGCCTCCCTTCAGGATACGGGTCAAATATTCAAAATTGCGATTCTCATTTTCCGACCTTTGAAGCAATTTTACACCATGGAGCAAGTCGAACTTGATGGTAGGTTGCCGCTTGATCATGATCTCCGGCGAAGGCGATAGTTTACCGGAACTCTCTCCCGATATTTTGACTGACAAGCGCAGCCACGGATCCCGCAAAATCGAAGGCGGTCACAGACGCAAAACTAGCTTCCGCAAAAGATAATGCCCTAAGAAAGCCGATCAGAGAGGAGTTTCGTGAATTCATGTCTGAGGAGACTTAACTCACACGCACACTTCACTTACAACACATATTTGGTTTTAGGAAAATCATTTTCCCAAATGGAAAGCGGTTTTCCAGGCGGTAAAGGCTTTGTCCCGTCGGTACGCATTCTTTACCGACCGGCCCGCAGCTTTACGGGCGGGAGAGTGGGACATTCGTCGGGAAATGGTTTAACCGGCAGAAAAAAGGCTTTCCTGGTGAAGAAGGTCGCTGTTCCGCCGCTAATGGGCTTAACCGACAGGAAAGCGTCTTTATCGGTGGTAAATGCGTTGAAATTACGGGCGAGCGGGCGTATCGGCATTTCGGCGGTATTAAGGGGAGTTTTGGCATTAGATCGTTTTATCTGTAGGCAAAAGACCCAACCGATGCCGCAAATGGTTATGGTCTATGCGTCCTTTGCGGTCTCCGCGTTAAAGATCTAACCATAACCGCCGAGAACCCACCCGCTACCGCAGGTGGTACTGACAAGAACTGACTATCCGCAGTCGATGTTCTTGCGGCCGTGGGTTCAGGTTTTCGATGTCGATAATAGTTCGTAGCCTTCGCTGCGGGCGACGTATGTGGCGGCTGTGATATCGCCGACGACATTCAGCGTTGTGCGGCACATATCGAGCAGGCGGTCTACGCCAAGGATGATGGCGATCAGCGCCGGGTCTATCCCGATCATGAATAAGATGCCGATGATAAACGGTATCGAACCGCTCGGCACACCGGCCGTGCCGATGCCGCCGAGGATCGCGAGATACACAACCATCAGCTGCAGGCCGAGCGTTAGTTCGACACCCGCAAGCTGGGCCAGAAATAAACTGTCACGCCCTCGTAAAGCGCCGTACCGTTCTGATTGGCCGTTGCGCCGACGGTAAGGACAAAACTGTTTATCTCTTTCGGCACACCGAGATTTTCATGCGAGACACGCAGAGCGGTCGGCAGCGTCGCATTGGACGAGGAGGTTGAGAACGCCGTCAGAATTACAGTCTGGACCCGCCTGAAGAAATCTATCGGATTTAGCTTTGACAGGAACCAGACCGACAGCGAGTAGACGCCAAAGAAATGCAGGCTGAGGCCGAGCAGGACCGTGACAACGAACCAGCCCAGCGATTGCAGCAGCTCGAGGCCAAACTGTGCGATGTTATTGAACAAAAGACACGCCACGGCATATGGAGCGAACTTCATCACAATGTCGATGATCTTTGCAGTTATCGCAAAAAGCCCCTCCATAAAGCTGACGAACGGCGCCGATACGGTCGTCGGCAATAACGTGATCGCGATGCCGATTATCAGGGCAAAAAACATTATGTGCAGCATGTTTGGGCTGCTGCTCGAAATGGAATTAAAGATGTTGCTCGGTACCACCGTCTTAACAGCCTGCATCAATGGCGTTTCGGCCTTTGCTGATTCTGCGGCCTTTTTTTGGGCCTCGGTCGCGGCCGAAGCTCCGCTGCTGAATTCAGCTTTTAACATCGCCGCCGTTTCCGGACTGATGCGCTCGCCCGGACGGATCGTGTTTGCAAGCGTCAGCCCGATGACAACAGAGATGGCCGAGATAACGAGCGTATAGGCGAAAGATTTGAGGCCGATCCGCCCCAATTTACGGATATCGCCGATGCCCGCCACACCCACGACAAGCGACGAAAAAACCAGCGGGACGACTATCATCAGGAGCAGATTCAAAAACAATTGGCCGATCGGCTTGGTAAAATTCTCGACCGTCCAGACGACCCACGGATTGTCCCCGCCCCAGATCCAATTAACAGCTAATCCGCCAAAAACACCGACCGCCAGGCCGATAAAGATCTTGGTATGCAGGGGCATGCCTTTTGGCTTGTCCGGCGTGTCGTCGTCGAGGTCGGTGGTTAGTTCGCGTTCGTATTCGTCGGGTGGTATCAGGTCTTTTTCTTCGGCCATGGTGTGTTTTTCCTGTCAGGCTTTGGTCAAAATAAAAATCGAGAATTATCCTGGTTACGCTCAAAACGTGGAACGTGTTGATGCGAATGGTGTCGGGACTTTGATTTTTTGTGAGTTTAGCAGATATGTCCCGATTTAGGTAAATTTGCTAGGATTACTCTTAACGACACAATGTTCGAATCGATCCATTTTAATTCCAAAAGCCGTGCGGTGACGAATGCTTCGAAGCCCGAGGTTTTGGATAAACTGCGTGCGATCGTCGGGAACGAAAACGTGATCGTCGACCCGGCGAAGGTCGAGCCGTACGGCGCCGATGCGGTCAAAGAAAAATTTCCGCCCGAGGCTGTTGTGTTTCCCGAAAGCACGGCACAGATGGTTGCGATACTAAAGCTCGCTAACGAGTTTCTTTTCCCCGTTACAGCACGCGGCGGCGGCGTTGGCTATACGGGCGGTGCGGTTCCTGTGGACGGCGGCATCGTAATCGGCACCGACCGGATGAACAAGATCGTTGAGATAAACGTCGATGATCTATACGCGATCTGCCAGCCCGGCATTCGCACTATTGAGATCCAACAAGCCGCCGCAAAGCACGGCCTGATGTTCGCCCCTGACCCGGCAAGCTACAAGGACAGCTTTATCGGCGGCAACATCGCCGAGAACGCCGGCGGCATGCGGACTCCGAAATACGGCGTCACCAAGCATCACGTTCTTGGCCTTGAGGTGGTCACCGCCGCGGGCGAGGTAATACGTACAGGCGGCAAGACGGTCAAGAATGTCGCAGGGTTCGACCTGACGGGCTTGATGTGCGGCTCTGAAGGGATGCTCGGCATAATTACCGAAGCCACCTTGAAACTGCTGCCTCAGCCCGAAGCGACCTCGACTGTGCGTGCAAACTTTTACACAATGGAGGCGGCCTGCAAGGTCCTGACAAAATTCACGCCTGAGGGCCTGTTGCCGATGGCGATGGAGGTCATCGACAAGTTTTGCATTGAGGCCGTTGAGGGTAATTTTGCATTTGGGCTGTCTAAAGACGCAAAAGCTATCCTGCTCGTCGCGGTCGACGGTTCAATTGACGAGGTCGCTAGGAACGCCCAAACCATCGAGCAGATCATTAGTGAAAATGGGGGTTTTGATATTCTAAGGGCCGCTTCCAAAGCTGATGAAGACAAGCTCTGGGACGTCCGCCGGGCCATAAGCCCAAGCCTGATGAAATACGGGACGCTGAAGATCAACGAGGATGTCGTCGTTCCGCGGTCAAAGGTGCCGGAACTCATTACGATGGTCGAGCAGATAGGCAAAAAGCATGATACATTTGTCGCCAATTTTGGCCACGCCGGTGACGGAAATATCCACGTAAACTTTATGTGCGACCGCGAAGACGCAGCCTCAATAGAGCGTGCCCGCAAATGTGTCTCCGAGACTTTTGCCCTCGCCGTCGCCCTCGGCGGCACCATCTCAGGCGAACACGGCATTGGCTACGTCAAAGCCCCTTACCTCGACTACGCCATCGACAAACCCACGCTCGAGATCATGAAAAGCATCAAGAAAGTCTTTGATCCAAACGGGATCTTGAATCCGGGGAAGATGTTTATCTAGGGTTCAAATCTGTTTATTTTTTAGGTGCGGTTTTTGCGAAGTAACCCTGACGATGAGTTACTTTGATCCTGTCTTTCGCTAACTGAGGGTTGGCGAGCTGGATCTCGATCTTTCGATATGATCCGTCGCGGTTTTGGTTCGAGGGCTCGTACGCGATCAGGTATTGCGAACGCATCTCTTCCTGAATTTGTGCAAATGCATCACGCAGCTCACGTTCGTCCCGGGGAAAATACGCACGGCCGCCGGTGCGTTCTGATATCTTGTTCAGCGAACCCTTGTCGACACCCTGGACATAATAGTCGCCGATACCGATCGAGTATATTATCGCCTCTGATCGCAAAGCGGCCTGTACTGCTTCGTCCAAATGTTTTTTCCCCGATGTATTTACACCGTCCGTTAGCAGGATGATCGCCCGGCGTGTTCTTTCCGGAGCCGGCCCAAGTATCTCATCTGATGTCACCCAAACGGCGTCCCAGATCGCCGTGGAACCGGCGGTTATCTGATTGTCGCCTGAGATCGGCGGGGTACCCGGAACACTGCCGCCATTGGTGACCACTCCACCGCCGATATAGCCGGACGGCGGCACGAACTGTACCCGATCGATCGCCCTTCGCAGCCTGGTAAGGTTATTTGTCATTCCCTGTTCGAGGGTCGATTCACCGGTAAATGAGATAACCGAAACTTCATCTTTTGTTGGCCGGACGACCGTTTCCAAAAATGAGATCGCGGCTGCTTTTTCTTCGGGTAAGGTACGCTGCTGTGAAATACTGGTATCGATCAGGATCGAGAGGCTCAGCGGCAGGTCGATCTGGCGCGAAAACACCATTATTTCCTGGACTTGTCCGTCCTCGAAGATCTTGACGTCATTTTCCTTGAGACTTGTCAGCAGTCGACGGTTGCGGTCTTGCGCGGTAAACAGGACATTAACGACGTCCGTGTCCACCTTGATCACTTCGTCGTCTTCGGTTACGGCCGGGGTCGCGGTCGGCGACGCGGTTATTGTCGTGGCCGGATTCGGAAAACTCTGCTGCGCATCAGCCGCAGAAAAACCTATAAGCCAGGCAAACGAAAATGCAGCTGCGATAAAAGCCAGGATCCGATTTTTCGAAAGCATCTTGATAAACTCCTACTTCAAACTGTCCCTGATCGCCCTGTAGCTCGATTTTGTCCGGATCTTATATTTCTTTGCGTTCTCTTTATCAGCAAACCTGACTTCGATCTTTCGGGTGCGGCCGTCATATTCCTGGTCGGCTGGTTTATAGGTGATCAGGTATTGCGACTTCAATTCATCCGAGATCTTTTTGAACGCCCGCTCCAATTCCAGCATATCGCCGGTGAAAAAGGCCTCTCCGCCGGTTTCTTCGCAAAGCTGCGTCAAAAGCTTATCGCCTTTGTCTTTCATCTGGCCAACTTCCACACCCGGAACGGTTCCGAGGAAACCGGCCTTTGTAGAGATGCCGAATATGGTCGTCTCGGTTCGCTGAGCGATGTCGATAGCGTCTTTCAGATCGGCCCGGCTAAACGTATCGTCGCCGTCAGTTATGACAACGATAACGCGGCGGCCGGGAACGTTTCGCAATTTTTCGTCCGAGAACTGCCACACAGCATCGTAAAGTGCGGTTTGCGACCCTGTCTTCTTGACTGAATCGACGGCTTTTTGCAGCAGGTCAAGTTTGTCCGTAAAATCCTGTCGGAGCAATATTTCGTGATCGAACGTCATGAAGGCAGCCTTGTCTTTACGCAGTTGGATGACCGTATAGAGAAAGTTTGCCGCGGCCTCTTTTGAAAATTTCATTTTCCCGGCGGTAGATGGCGAGGTGTCCATCAAAACACCGACGAAGACAGGCGGATTTGTCTTTTCATCAGTAAAAAAAGTTACTTCCTGTTGAACGCCATCCTCAAAAACAAGAAAATCTCCGCGTTTCAGGCCTTTGATCAGTTCCTTCTTTCGAGTTACGGTAACCGGAAGCCGAACTTCAAATACCTTAGTCACACCCGTATCATCACCAGGCGTAGGTGTAGGCGTTATGGTCGGCTTTTGCGCCGACACAGCGGCTGCGAAAACGAACAGACAAAGTAACAATTGGAAAGTCAGATATCTAAGCGGTGAAGTCATAAAACGCGATGATGAATTATCGGGTAAACGCATTGTTTCGATGCCAAACTGTGGCGGCCTGTTGCCCAAATGCAATTCGGAAGTATAGCAAATATCGCCCCTTCACACACTTTTTCACAGATCCACGCTTTACGCCCAAAGCACAGGTGCGTAAAGTTTACTGAGCGGCTATGAATCCAAACATTTTTAGAGAATACGATATTCGCGGGATCGTCGGCGAGCATTTGACCGAAGGAACGGTAACAACTCTGGCAAAAGCGATCGGTACGTTTTTCCGAATAAACGGCGCCAAACGAATAGCTATCGGATACGATGCCCGGGCAAGTTCCCCATTGTTTTGTGACCTGCTGACCGCGGGGTTCAATCAAACGGGTTGCGATGTCATTCTCATCGGAATGGTCCCGACCCCGGTTTTGTATCACACCGTATTTACAAAAGACGTGGATGGCGGGGTTATGATCACGGGCTCGCATAACCCGCCCGATCATAACGGCTTTAAGATATGCCTCGGCAAAGCGACGCTTTTTGGTTCCCAGATCCAGGAAATAAAAGAGATCGCAATAGGATGCGATTTTGCGATGGGCTCCGGCTCGGTCGAAACGATCGACGTCCTCGATGATTATTGCCGCGATATTGTATCGCGCACTGATCTCGGACCGCGGAAACTCAAGGCCGTCATCGACGCGGGGAATGGAATGGGCGGCGTGACGGCGGTGCCGGTCTATCGCGAACTTGGTATCGAGATGATCGAGCTCTTTACCGAGCCTGACTCAACCTTTCCGAATCACCACCCTGATCCGACGGTGACAGAAAATCTCAATGATCTGATCTCGGCGGTAAAGGCAAATAAGGCGGACATTGGCATAGCTTTTGACGGCGACGGCGACCGGATCGGTGTCGTCGACGAAAATGGCAGGATAATCTGGGGCGACGAATTAATGATCTTGTTTTCCCGTTCGATACTCGCTGAACGGCCGGGTTCAACGATCATCGCCGAAGTGAAATGTTCACAGACATTGTTTGACGACATAAGATCGCATGGCGGCACGCCCGTAATGTGGAAGGCAGGCCATTCGCTGATCAAAGCGAAAATGAAAGAAACGGGTGCGGCCCTCGCAGGCGAGATGAGCGGCCATATGTTCTTTGCCGACCGCTTTTATGGTTTTGATGACGCAACCTATGCCGGAGCAAGGGTGCTCGAGATACTATCAAAAAAAGATCTGCCGCTTTCGGCTATGCTCGCGGATATACCAAAAACATTTTCCACGCCTGAGCTTCGTGTTGATTGTCCGGATGAGACGAAATTCGATGTTGTAGCAAAGATCGCCGACTATTTTTCCGTCGATCATGAAGTGATCACTATCGACGGAGCACGTATATTGTTTGAGAATGGCTGGGGTTTGGTAAGAGCGTCCAATACCCAGGCGATCCTGGTTCTGAGGTTTGAGGCAAACTCAGAGCAGGATCTGGCAGCGATCAGAGACGAGGTTGAGAACGTCAGTATCTAAATTCAAAAGCGAAACGTTCGACTGAACTTTTACGGAAAGATCCCTAGCTCAAGATAGCTGACAGCTATCTTGTCAATGGCACTAATAAAAGCTGCCGTCCGCAGGCTATCGGTCCCCTCCCGCTTTGAGATCTCGCGGATCTGGTTATAGGCGACGATCATGGTTTCCTCGAGGCCCGAGTAGACCAGATCTTTCTCATCCGCCCCACGCGATGCCATAAGGCGTTCCTCAGCGGTGATCGGCCGGCCGGTTTCTTTTTCGACAAGGCTAAGGATCCTATCAAAGGCAGCTTGTTCGAACCGTTTCTCTATCCGCCCGAACCTTACCCTCGAGAGGTTTTTCAGCCATTCGAAGTACGAGACAGTAACGCCGCCGGCATTAATATATAGGTCCGGGACAATGATCCGGTTTGTCTGCTGCAGGATGACCTCGGCGTCGGCCGTGACAGGGCCGTTCGCAGCCTCAACGATGATCTTGGCTTTGATCCGCGGTGCATTTTCGCCGGTGATCTGATTTTCAAGTGCTGCCGGGATAAGAATGTCACAGTCAAGCTCAAGGCCCGCTTCGCGGCTCGGCAAGTCGACGGAGCCCGGAAACCCGAGGATCGTACCAGTTTCCAGTCGATGAGTTATCAACGCTTCCAGATCGATACCGTCTTGTTTATGGATCGAACCTTCGTACTCGGCCACGCCGATAAGCCGGGCGCCGGCATCGGTAAAGAATTTGGCCGAATGATATCCGACATTGCCAAGGCCCTGAACGACGATCGTTTTTCCCTCAATGCCGCGTTCCAGCCCGAGGGCCGCCATGTCTTCAGCATTGTCGCAGACCTCTCGCGTTCCATAAAAAACGCCGAGTCCCGTCGCCTCGGTCCGTCCGTTAATACCGCCCTGGCTCACTGATTTTCCGGTGACACATCCGAGCGCATCAATTTGCTCCGGATGAAAGGCGAGATAGGTGTCGGCGATCCATGCCATCTCACGCGGCCCGGTTCCATAATCAGGGGCCGGAACGTCCAGAGCAGGGCCGATAAAGTTCTTTTTGATCAGTTCGGCGGTATATCGTCGCGTTATACGCTGCAGCTGTTCATCACTATAATTGTGAGCGGCGATCTTGACAGCACCCTTTGCCCCGCCAAACGGGACATCCACAACAGCACACTTATAGGTCATCAGTGTCGCCAAAGCGACAACTTCTTCCTCATTAGCGTGTTCAGAAAATCGGATACCGCCCTTGACCGGCAGTTTATGATGGCTGTGCTGAGCCCGCCACGCCTTTATCACTTCGTAACCCGACTCCGTCCGTACAGGGAACTGAAATGAATAAATACTGTTACAAACCTTTATTTGGTTAAGAAGCCCTTCCGGATATTTGGTAAGCGCGGCTGCGCGATCAAAGTAATGACTAACACTGTCAAGAAATTGCTGGCCTTGGTCTCGTTTTTCCATGTGCTTATCTTATCGAACTGCTCTCGTAGAATATTACAACAGAAAACGTGCGATCTGTAACCGGACAATTTCGGCGGGTGAGGCGAAACGGACGTGACAGTGGCCTGTATGTAGTAGGGCGTTGCTGACGGTTCCGATTTTTTGCCAGCCGGTAAATCGATCTAACATTAGAACCCCTGGTGATATGGCTGTAACGCCGGTACACCCGCCCGCCCGTCATTTCAACGCATAAACTATCGGTAAAGCCGCTTTCCTGTCGGTAAAGCCGGTTACTGCCGGGACAGCCAATCTCTTTGCCGGGAAAACCGTTTTTCTGTCAGTAAAACCATTTTCCGACGAATACCCCGCTCTCGCGACAGGAAAGCGGCGTTACCAACAAGAAAGAATGTGTCTCGACAGGACAAGCTCTTAACCGACGGGAAAACGGTTTTCCGTTTGGGAAAATGATTTTCCTAAAACCAGATTTGTGTCGTAAATGAACTATATAGGTAGGTTATGGCTGTCAGCCCGTAATTACTACAAATCCCAAAGCGAATGCCCCAAGATCGGCTGACAAATTCCATTTTTGAGCTCTATTCTTAATGTTAAAAGTACGTCTGCATGTTGGAAAATCACAGAAACGCAGGCCTGACACATTTCTTCACATTTCTTCACATCAACTTTCATTCACTTTCAAAACGGCCAAGAATGCCTCTTGCGGGATCTCTACTCGTCCAACCTTTTTCATTCGCTTTTTGCCTTCTTTTTGCTTTTCGAGTAGTTTGCGTTTTCGGGAAATGTCGCCGCCGTAGCATTTGGCTATGACGTTTTTGCCCATCGCCTTAACAGTTTCGCGGGCGATGACTTTGCTGCCGATGGCGGCCTGTATCGCTACCTCGAACATTTGGCGCGGTATCAGTTCCTTCATTTTCGAGGTCAGCAAACGGCCCTTTGCGGTAGCTGTGTCCGCGTGCAGTATCAGAGACAATGCATCAACCGGTTCGCCGGAGACAAGGACGTCGAGCTTCACAAGTTTGCTCGCCTGATAACCTGACAAATGATAATCAAGCGATGCATAACCCTTTGACACGCTCTTCAGACGGTCGTAGAAATCAAGAACTATCTCATTGAGCGGCAATTCGTAAACCAGCATTACCCGATCGGTCGTAATGTATTCAAATTTTTTCTGAACGCCGCGTTTTTCGTCCAAGAGCGGCAGGATGCCGCCGAGGAACTCGTCGTTTGTCAGGATCG
The DNA here is from genome assembly GCA_963834975.1 of Blastocatellia bacterium. Lineage (GTDB taxonomy): Bacteria > Acidobacteriota > Blastocatellia > Pyrinomonadales > Pyrinomonadaceae > OLB17. Next base: position 560,689 of record CAWIDZ010000005.1, on the reverse strand, counting down.
TTGCTTCGATAAACGGCTCTTCGATCTTAGTGATTCGGGCGGTGTCCGGCATTTTCGAAGGCGAATCGATCTCTGAAACGACCCCGTCTGTTGTCGTCACCCGATATCGAACGCCGGGTGCGGTTGTGATAAGTTCAAGGTCGAATTCCCGTTCAAGCCGTTCCTGGATGATCTCCATATGGAGCAAGCCGAGAAATCCGCAGCGGAAACCAAATCCGAGAGCCGTCGAACTTTCGGGTTCAAAGAAAAACGATGCGTCATTCAGCCGCAGCTTTTCCATCGCATCCCTGAGGTCCTCGTACTGGGCTGAGTCGATAGGGTATAGGCCGGCAAAGACCATCGGCTTTACTTCCTGAAAGCCCGGCAGGGCCTCAGCGACGGGACGGGCAGCGTCGGTTATGGTGTCACCGATCTGAACGTCCGCAACCGTTTTTATAGACGCCGTAAGAAAGCCGACCTCACCGGGCCCGAGCTCATTGATGGGCGTGGGCCGCGGCCGGTTAACGCCGATCATCTCTGTTAGATAATCACGGCCTGTATTAAAAAATCGTATTTTGGTTCCCTTCTTTATAGTCCCGTCAATGATCCGAAACAAAACGATCACGCCCCGATAACTGTCATACCAACTGTCAAAGATCAGAGCCTTGAGCGGGGCGTTCCTGTCACCCTTGGGCGGCGGGACCTTGGCAACGATAGCCTCCAGGACTTCGGCAACGCCGAGGCCGGACTTGGCGGATGTGAGGACCGCCTCGCTCGCGTCGAGGCCGATAATGCTTTCGATCTGTTCCTTGATACGTTCGGGCTCGGCCGACGGCAGATCGATCTTGTTCAATACGGGGATCAGTTCAAGGTCGTTCTCGATCGCAAGATATGTATTCGCCAGCGTCTGTGCTTCAACGCCCTGTGATGCATCTACGATCAGTAACGCCCCCTCGCATGCGGACAGCGAACGCGATACCTCATACGAAAAGTCTACATGGCCCGGGGTGTCGATCAGGTTAAGAATGTAATCCTTTCCATCCGCTGCTTTGTAATCGAGCCTGACCGCATGTGACTTGATAGTGATGCCGCGTTCACGCTCAAGATCCATGTCATCGAGCATCTGCGCCTCCATATCGCGATCAGCGACGGCGCCTGTCATTTGCAAGAGACGGTCGGCGAGTGTCGATTTGCCGTGATCGATATGAGCAATTATTGAAAAATTTCTAATAAGGTCCGAATTCATAAACGGTTGAAAAAACTGACTATAAGTTGGTTACGATAATATCGTTTGAATAGGGTGTAGGGCAATCTTGTCGATCTGCAAGCCAAATGGTCAAGTCGCCTTATTTACAATTGAAAAATATGAAAATATAGCATTTTAGACTCTTTTTTGAATCCGGATTGCTGGGTTAAGCGAAATAACTCTAGACATTGGCATAAATTAACAATAGACTTCAATTTAGAAGTACAAAAATTTACGGAATTAGTGGACAAAATTCCAGCAGGATTTTTCCACGGACTCGCGGATCCATCAATACATTTCTAATGGGTCGCCCTGATATTTCTTTAACAGATCAAAAAGGAGGGAATATGATTTCGAACATTCAATCAAAAAGGTGTATCGCTCTTGCAGTTATGTTGTCGGTCGCCTTATTAAACATGGTGTTACCAGTTTCGCTGGTAAGAGCCGCAGACCACGCTGATTCAACCTCAGTGACAGGCGATCCCGGAGCAGATCTGGGTGATGTTTTTGCTTTTCTGGACCCAAATGACAATTCGAAAGTCATTTTGTCTATGACTGTGTCCGGATTTATCGTCCCAACAGAGGGGCTGAATTTTAGCTTTTTCGCTCCGGATGTGAAATATAGATTCGAGATCGAAAACACCGGCGACGCGGTTGCTGACACGGCGGTCGACATTACGTTCTCGGAGCAAACTTCACGAAGCCAGCCTCAAACGGCAGTGATAAATCTGCCATCAGGACCCGGCAGTGTACGCAAAAAGAGTTTTGCAGCTCCCACGACAGTTCAGACACTTAACGCGAATGCAAATCCGTTTACGGTTACAACCAACTCTACTTATGGGGTCTCGTTTTTTGCGGGCCTTACGGATGATCCATTCTACTTTGACATAGCCGGGTTCAGCCGGTTTGTCGGATCGGTTTTGGGTGGCAATCCGGATCCTACCCGTTTGGACCGCGCCCGTGACAGTTTTGCCGGATACAATATTCACGTGATTGCAGTGAGCGTCCCGGCTGATATGCTTCGCGGTCCCGCCGGGGACATAATCGGCGTTAATGGTGTTACATTACGTCAGCGTAACACGATGCGTCAAAACGGCGGCCAGGTGATAGCCACAGGCGACTATGTACAGGTTGACCGGGCGGCAACACCAGCCGTAAGCACCGCGCTTATTCCGTTCCCGCGAAAGAACGAATACAATGCGGCCACTCCACTGGACGATGCTAACGGAGTGTTTGCGGGTGATATTGTCGCTACGCTTACGGCGTTGGGCACCAACTCGACCAACATTGGTATTTTGGCAAGCGTTGCTGTTGCAAACGGCGATTTTCTGCGTTTGAACCTTGCCCAGGCCAACACAAATGTCGGTTTTGGACAGCGGATAACAGATCCCGATTATACGGGATTTCCGAATGGACGCAGGCCCGGTGACGACACCGTTGACACATTGCTCTATTTCATTACCAATCAGGCCATTGTAATGGGTGACAATGTGAACAGCAACGAGGTCCCGCTCGGCAGCGAGTTTCCGTTCATGGCTCCGCCAAATCAGCCGCTCGAAAATCCAGCGGTTGATAATACTCAGAACTAAGCTGCGGCTTGAAAGGTCACGATCCCGCTCGCAATGCAGGAATTACGAGCGGGATCAGGACCTGGGCCAAATGGTTAAACGATGAAAAGCTCAATATATTCGCATTTCGCGATCTTAGTTTTTGCCGGTTTGATATTGAGTGGATGTAATAAGGGGCAAACCGCGCCAACCTCAGAACCGCAGCCAGATATTGTTGAAACTGTCCCGACGACCGTAGTTCCGGCAAACGAGACCATCCGCTTTCTGGAAGCGCGTGTCAAAAACGATCCGGACGACTTTATTGCCAATAACAAACTGGCATCTGAATACCTTCAGCGTCTACGCGAGACCGGGGACATAACATATCTTAGTTTGGCGGCCAAGGCCGCAAAGGCCTCACTCAATACATTGCCGCCTGAGCAAAACACAGGCGGCCTTGTCGCCACGACTCAGGTTGAATTCGCATCACATGAATTCACCTCGGCCCTCGAACATGCCCGCCGTCTGATCCAGATCGAGCCGAATAAAGGGTATCCGTTTCAGTTTCTCGGAGATTCGCTGTTAGAGCTGGGGCAGTATGACGAGGCCGAAGCTGCTTTCAAGCAGATGGAATCTCTTAGCGGGGTTCAAAAATTTACAAGAGTTGCCATTGAGCAGCGGTTTGCTCGCCTGGCGCTGCTTCGCGGCGACGTTCAGGGCTGTTTGCGTCATTTTGAGGTAGCTTTGAAAATGGCAAATTCTATGCCGGAGCCACCCAAAGAAACGGTTGCATGGTGCCAATGGCAGATCGGCGAAACGCGATTTGCCGGCGGCGATTATGAGGCTGCAGAAAAGTCTTATCGCGATTCGCTTACGACATTTCCTGACTATCATCGGTCGCTCGCATCGCTTGGGCGCGTGCGTGCGGCCCGCGGCGACACGACAGAAGCGATCGAGCTATATGAGAAAGTCGTCAAAATTCTGCCGGATCCCAATTATGTCGCCTCCCTCGGTGACCTCTACAAACTAACGGGGCGAATGCAGAACGCTGAAGATCAGTATGCCCTGGTCGGGACAATAGGCCACTTATCTGAACTCAGCGGGGTGCTTTATAACCGGCAACTCGCCCTCTTTTATGCCGACCACGATCTCAAATCGGATGAGGCTTACCAGAACGCGGTGAATGAATACCAAACCCGCAAGGACATCTTTGGTGCCGATGCTCTGGCATGGACGGCCCTTAAGGCAGGAAAGTTATCTGAAGCTCAAACCGCGATGAAAGAGGCACTAAAGCTGGGTACCAAAGATGCAAGACTGTTTTATCATGCCGGTATGATCGAAAATGCCGCCGGAAATAAAGATGAGGCGAAACGGTTATTAAAACTTTCGTTAAAGACGAGCCCTGATTTTGACCCACTACAATCAGTTAACGCCCAGAGCGCACTTGAGAAGCTGAGTTAGACAATGAGACCCAAGTTTTTATTAATCATTGTAATTTTAGCGTCGTGGCTTGTAACCTCAATAGCGGCCCACCCAATAGGGAATTTTACTATCAATCAATATTCGCGCCTCGAAGTGAGCAAGTCGCAGGTTAAACTTCGCGAAGTGCTCGACATGGCCGAGATCCCGACCTTACAGGAATCACGAGCCATAGACACAGATGGTGACGGCAAACTCTCACAGGATGAACTCAATGCTTATGCTTCAAGACTAACACCAAATTACGTGGCAAATCTGCATTTGACACAAAATGGTGAGTCCTTGGCGATCACGTCGCTATCCTCCAGTGCAATGCTTGGCTCCGGAGCGGGCGATCTTCCAACAATAAAGATCATCTGGGATCTAATAGCTGACCTGACTGCGTCACAAGAGGTCAATCGACTGAGCTTCCAAAATAATAACTACGCCGAAAGGGCCGGATGGAATGAGATAGTTGTCCAGAGGACAGGTGACGTTAATATTTTTGATAGTTCCGCATTTGGCAGCGGTATTACTGATGAGTTGAAAAATTATCCGCCGGAAACCACCGCTCCGCTGGGCGAACGTTCCGTTGAATTTTCGGTTAGCCTCGGCGCTGTACCCGAGAACGCAAAACCGATGCGTGATCGTGACGGACAGCCGTCAGCACCAGTTCAAAAAGATAGCTTTGCAGAGTTGATCAGGGTTCCTGAGATAACACCGCTCGTCGCCTTGTTTGGGATTCTCGCAGCTTTCGGATTGGGGGCGGTACATGCGATGTCGCCGGGGCACGGCAAAACCGTGGTCGGGGCATATTTGGTCGGTTCGAAAGGAACGCCCAAACATGCGTTATTTCTTGGTCTAACGGTTACGATCACGCATACGCTCGGCGTCTTTGCCCTCGGCCTGATCACACTTTTCGCGTCGAGCTACATTCTGCCTGAACGAATGATGCCGTTTCTGAGTTTTGTCTCGGGGATGCTTGTGTTCTTTATAGGCATTTCACTCTTCAAAGATCGTCTGTTTACCCTTCTCGGATGGGGAGCCTCGGCCACCCATCATCATGAGGATCATGACCACGAGGGGTTGGACGCCGAATTTACACATGAGCATGACGGTACGGTCCATTCTCATGGCGGCGTCGTGCATAGTCATAAACCGCCCGAGCAACTGACGTGGCGAAGCCTCTTGGCTCTCGGTATTTCGGGCGGGCTGCTTCCGTGTCCATCGGCTCTGGTTTTGATGCTCGCGGCCATTTCAGCAGGCCGTATAGGTTACGGGTTTGTCCTTACCGTTGTCTTTAGTTTCGGTTTGGCGGCCACTCTTACAACGATCGGTCTGATATTCTTGTATATTGGAAATGCGTTCGGTAAAACGGCGCTCTCTAATAATCGGATCATTAAGGCACTTCCGGTATTCAGTGCATTTGTCGTCGCATCACTGGGAGCCGTGATCTGTTATAACTCTATAGGTTAAATTATGAACATGGTCATGCTATTACTATCCGCGACACCAATTCTTGCCATCATGGGTTTAGGATTCGTGCTCGGCTTAAAACACGCGATAGAAGCCGATCATCTTGCTGCCGTTTCTACGATAGTTTCAGAGCGCAAAAATTTGTGGAGTTCTGCTTTGATCGGGGGCCTGTGGGGCCTCGGACACACGATCTCGCTTATCGCCGCGGGGATCTTTGTTCTCTTGCTGAATTTTCAGATCAGCGGTGCCACGGAACGAAGGTTAGAGTTTTGTGTCGGGATAATGCTCACGCTGCTTGGATTGAATGTGATCAGAAAGATCTTAAAGGGCGGCCACTTGCACTTTCATACGCATGAGCACGGCGAACGGGCACATGCTCACCCTCACATTCATGAGCATGCCGGTGCAGACCAAAGTGTGACCCATCACGGCTTGAAGTTTAGTCCCCGGGCAATTGCGATCGGAATGGTACATGGCCTCGCAGGAAGTGCCGCCCTAATGCTGGCCGTCATACCCACGATCGAGTCAAAAGCGGTGGGGCTGCTATATATAACTATTTTTGGACTCGGATCGATCGGTGGAATGATGATAATGAGCTTTCTGGTCGGCCTGCCCTTTCATTTCACAGCACTTCGATTCAACCGCTTGCATCAGGTGCTGCAGGCATGCGCCGGTGTTTTTAGTATAGGTTTAGGGCTATGGATCGTTTACGAAAGAGGATTTAGCGGCGGTTTATTGGGGTGAGCAGACTTTGAATTTTTTTCTCATACAGTCAGTGAAAGTTCATTAATAGCCAAATTTCAGATAGTTGAAATTCTTTTCACAATTATTAATTCTTTGCCCGATTGCCGTTATATTTGTTACAATTAGGCTATAGCTAGGTTTTTTAGACAGAGCGTGCTTAGGTGCGCAGGAGAAAAATATGAGAGACGAATATCAACGAGACGAAACGAGCGCGGCGACGAAACTTACTTATTTGCTGGTCGGTGGCGGTATCGGTGCGGTCCTTGCATTGCTTTTTGCGCCGAAATCCGGAATTGAACTTCGCGAAGACATTGCAGACGTAACCCGTAAAGGCATTGAGAAGAGTAAAGAGGCTGCCACGCATCTGCAGGAAAAAGCAAGTGACTACTACGAAGTCTCGCGCGACAAGGCGACTGATCTATATCAGTCAGCTACTGACAAAGCAGGCGAACTGGGCGAAAAGGCAAAGTCCGTTGCAGCGAGCACAGCGAACCCATTCTCGGCTGCTATTGAGGCAGGAAAGGACGCTTACACGGCCGAAAAACGCAAAAATGAATCGAAGTCAATAACCGAGGGTAGAGCGAGCTATCCGGTTAACGATAAAGACAGCAAATAGGTTATGAACCCTAACGACGCTCAATTTTGGCAGATGGTCTCATCGATCGTCATAGCCATCTCGTTTCTTGTTATGGCGGGTACGCTGATCTGGATAGCTCTTACGATCCGGCGGGTAGTAGCAACCGTTCATAACATCGAACAACGCGTCGATCCGCTTATTACGAAAGTAGATGCGATAAGTGCCCAGGGCCGCGAGATCTCGGTGCATTTCAACGAGATCTCGGCAAATCTGTCGTTAACGACCAAATACTTGGCCGAATCAACAGAGCTCATTAAAGACGAGGTCGCCGAGTTAAAGCAGCTCGTGGGTGAGACCGCGGTCACCGCCAAAGACAAAGTTGCTATGGTTAGCCGATCTATTGACCGTACACACGATCAAGTATTGGATACCACCGAATTTGTTCAGCAAAAGATCGTTGTTCCCGCCCGCGAGATCGCCGCCATCATGGCAGGCGTAAAAAAGGGATTAGAAGTACTTTTCGCACCTGCGCCAAAACAGATCGATCGTGTGTATGTCGAAGACGAGATGTTTATTGGCTAACATATTTTTCTCGCGACCCGCATTACATAAGTCTTTTACATGCCTAACTTGTATAGCACGATCAAGGCTGCTGACATTCTGTTATAGACGATCAAATCAGATAGGTAACGGATCGACAAGCGTCGATTAGTCAGCCGGGTGAGGTTTGTTACGCTTTTGGCGGGTTCATCCCGCATGATGAGTGACCGCAATCGCAATCGCTGTCTTCATTTCGGCGGTCCACAGCTTCCCGGCAGTGATCGCTACAATATGTGCCTTCGTCTACGACCGGGCAGTTACATAAGTTGTTCTTACAGTTTGCAATGACTGTCACTAATGCCTCCGATCAATGCACTTACGCGGTACCCGACTTGTCAGGATATCGAGCGAATACTCTATCCCTATCAGAAAATGCCAAGCACCGATCAACAGGACCTTGAGAACCATTTTGGGCCAAGGGTGATCTTTTACTGTTCAACCAGGAACCGCCATTAATTTTCTGTCGTCTGGGACTTTTATGTTAATGGAGTGTATCCGGAGGTATTGTATGGTATCTGACAATAAGGGGTCTTTAGCTTGATTTTACTGGGTAACGGTCGGCACTTAGAAGATGGTCAATAGGAAATTGGCAGGAGGAACGAGTGAACATATAAGTGTGGATGTTCGAGGTAGTGTGTCCCTCCTGCCGTTTGGGTCAATTCCAGATTAACTTGACCCACTGCCATCATCGGTATGATGGACTACAAAGCATTAAAAAATAATCGTTTTATCGACCAAAAATAAAGCGTCCCTAAATTATAGAGCCGACGCCGGCCAGCCGAGTTCAAGGTAACAGGTGCACGCTGCTTCTTCCACCCGTTTTCGGTTAGATATTGAAATCCCCCCCCGACAATAGTCAATGAGATTGCTCTCGCGAAGCTCCTGAGCTATACATGTGATACTGGGACGATAAACACCCAGGATCCGGGCGATCTGCTCGTGGGTCAATCTCAAAGTATCTCGTCCGCAGCGATCCTGAACCATCAGCAGCCATGTGCACAGCCGCTCTTTTACCGAGTGGTACATATTACATATCGCCTTCTGGGATATCTGTCGAATGTAACGGTCTACGGAATGACTCAGATCGGTCCGCAGCCTGTCATTTGACCGAAGCACCTTTTCAAAATGAAAAATATCTACTCTTTTCGCCAAACCGGCCTGTGATACCTGTGTACAATTACGTGCAATATGAGAATCCGATAAAAGCGATGAAAGTCCTATTGCACCCTCCTTTCCGGTCACCGCGATCTCAACCATGCGGCCGTCCTCCAGGATCTTGAATTCCGAGACCACCGCAGTCGTCGGAAAGTATAAGAAATCCAATCTGCCATCTTCCTGATAAAGAAATTTCTCCTTGGGCAAGGACACTGTTTTCAGGTGAGGATCCAATTGCCGATAGATCTCTGAAGGTAACGCTTTTAATATAAGATTTGAAGCCTCTTCGAGGCTATCCGTTTTTAATCCGACCGATCTGTGAGGAGTATGCAAACCGTGCCTCGGCACATCGGTTTGACGTTGAGAAAAACTGCCGCTTCCGTTGAAATATTCGTCTTCAACCGTTGAAATTGTTGTAAATGTTTCTCTAAACACTATGTTATTTCCCCCTTTTAACTTAAATCCGGCTTGCCGGTTACGTTGGAGCCGATTCGGATCTTCCTATCAACTTAAGGGGTTCCTTGGAACCCCCTGAAGTTTTCCCCCTTGATCACCGGATAGATGACCTTTTTGTGAGCGATTCGCTTCATCACTAGCGATACCTTCCACTTACCTATCCGATGTATTAATTATCTGTATTATGCCGGTGCTCCGACATTAGGAATGTAGGGAAATTTTGTAGGGAAAGTCCCTAGGAGGGTAGGGACTTTATAAACCGGGTCAACTTCTAGTTATCTTGAAGCCAATCTCGCAATATTGCGTAACGTACAATGTCAATACGGCTAGAGATGCCAAGTTTACGCATTGCATTAGATTTATGGGCTTCAATAGTCTTGACGCTTAGATCGAGCCTGCCGGCAATTTCTTTATTACTGTAGCCAAATGATATGAGACGGAGAACCTCAGATTCCCGTTCGGTCAACTCTCCTGCACCTTCACCCCGAAGCGACTCGGTCTTGTTCACATACCCGCCTATCACCTTTCTCTGCAGGCTTGCATCGATATAGGCATTTCCGTCCCGTATCGTCCGTATCGCATTTATCAATTCGGTAGGGGCGCTCTGCTTTAGAACATAACCATTAGCTCCCGCACCAATAAGTTGTCTCAGATATCCGTCATCGGTATGCCTTGTTAATGTAAGTATCTTGATGTCCGGGCACGCGGAACGCAATTTCTTAGTAGCTTTTAAGCCGTTAACAGTCGGCATCGAAATATCCATTAAAACAAGATCGGGACGGAGCTTGACTACCTCTTTGATAGCACTCTCACCGTCACCAGCTTCTCCGACCACCTCCATGTCCGATTGAGCATTTACCAGAAGCTTAATGCCCTCTCGAACAGTCTGATGGTCTTCGGCAATAAAAATTCTTAATTTGTCAGTCATACCCTATTTATTATTAACCATCGGTACACGAACATAGATCGTCGTACCGTTATCAGGGGCCGACTCTATTTCAATGCCCCCGCCGATCAAGACGGCCCGTTCCTGCATCCCTATCAACCCGAGTCCTCCAGGTTTGCCTAAAGTCTTTTCCCTGGATGGATCAAATCCGATCCCGTCATCCTCAGCGATCAGTATCACATTGTTTTCTCGTCTTTCAAGTAATACATTTACACATTTCGCATCGGCATGCTTTGCGATGTTGTTTAAAGCTTCCTGGATGATTCGATATAAATGTGTTTCTGTATCGTTGCCTAATCTTTTACCAGACAGCCCAGCAGAATGAAAATCAGCAGGTATTTCGTGGTGACGTGACCATTCATTGACGAAAGCACCGATCGCATCAACCAGTCCGAGATCGTCAAGAGCTGAGGGACGAAGCTCCCAGGCAAGAAAACTTACTTCCGAATCGAGCTTTTCCGATATCTCTTGTAAACGCTGCACCCTTGAGTGGATCAGATCATCGCCGGCCGAGATCTCCTTGAGTGATGCGATCTTTAGCCGAAGGGCCGTAAGCCGCTGACCCAGCTGGTCGTGAAGGTCCCGGGCGAATCTGCGCCGCTCTAGTTCCTGGCTAGTAACCAATCGCCTGAGCAATTCGGCTTTTTGTCTCTCTGCCGCCTCCCTTTCCTCCATTTCATTGATAAGGGCAACATTAGATCTGGCCAGTTCCCGGGTCCTTTCTTTAACTCGTAACTCAAGTTCATCACGAGCTTGCTGTAATTCTTCAGCATGACGCTTCTTCTGTGTTAGATCACTAAGGATCTTGGCATATCCGGTCAATTTTTTTCCGACTTGCAGGGGCATCATTACCCCACTTGCGAAGAATCTGGTCCCGTCCTTCCTTATGTGCCAACGCTCGTCAAAGGCGCGCCCCTTCTTCCTGGCGATACTCATTTCTTTGGCCGGTATCTTTCGTTTAATGTCGTCATGCTCAAAGAGGAATTCATAGGGTCGCCCCAAGATCTCATCCTGGGTATATCCGAAAATACTTCGGGCTCCTCTATTCCAACTGTCGATCTTTCCTTCCTGATCAACTGAGAAAATAGCGTAATCAGTCAGACTCTCCATCAACAGGCCGATCCGTTCCTCACTCGATCTTAATAGGTCCTGCGACCGTTTTAGATCAGACAAGTCATGCGTCAGGCCATAAAAGCCGTGAATACTGCCATCGACACCCAAATCGGGGACATATGAAACATGTACATAATGAGACCCGATTTTTCGATACTGAAGCAGAGTTTCAAACGATGAGTCCTTTCCCGATAATGCCTCGTCTATGTGGGGCTTTAAGATACGGTATGCACCTACGCCGACCACGGTCCGTACAGTCTTACCTATCAGGGCATCAACAGGTTTATCGAACCATTCCGCAAATCTTCTGTTAACAAATTGATAACGTTCGTCTCGGTCGACGTAAGATATTAGCGCCGGCAATTCATTTGTTAACAGTCGCAGCTGATATTCGCTGAGCCTGATCCTTTCTTCGGCGTTTTTCCTGTCCGTAATATCCAGGTTTACCCCGAGCATACGCACGGCTTCGCCCGACGGGTCGCGTAAGACCGTCGCGATCGCCTCGATCCAACGAGTAGTCCCGTCCTTTCGTACTATCTGAAACTCGTCCGTAAATCGATCACCACCTGACTCGACCAATTTCCTGATGTTTAGTTTTACCCGTTCGCGGTCGTTCTCATGGAGGTGTTCGCTCCAATACTTTTCGTCGGGATTGATGTCGCTGCGTGGTTCCCCATAGAAATTCCACATTGTCTCTGACCAATATGTTCTGCCGGATCTAATATTCCAGTCCCAAATACCGACGTTTCCGGCTTCCTGGGCGAGGTGTCGCCGTTCCTCGGATTCCCGTAATGCAGCCTCGGCCGTCTTACGATCAGTACTATCCCGGATGATCGCGAGGATAAGCCGTTCGCCACCAAAATCAGCCGCGTTGGCTTTTACCTCTACGGGGAAAGTGCTTCCATCTTTACGGACGTGGATCGTTTCAAAATGAGCGATACCAGCGTTCGCTTTTGTCAGCTGTTCGGCGAGATCCGAATAAGTTGACGCGGGTCTCACGTCCTGTATATTCATATTGAGAAATTCGTCCCGCGAATAGCCATATGATTCCACTGCCCCAAGGTTTACGTCTACAAAATCGCCGTTTGGCTTCAAAAACCAAATGACGTCTGTCGATTGTTCAGACAGTAACCGGTAACGCTGGCTGATTCCCTCAGAGTACTTTCTTTCCGTTATATCTTGAATAACCGACAGAGCACATACCTGGCCGCCAAGTTCGATCTTTTCTGCTGACAACAAAACATGGATCGTTTTTCCATCTTTCAGCCGGAACCGGGATTCTAAATTGCTGATCTTGCCTTTTTCCGTAAAAGTCGCCAGCTCCTTTTCTCTCGCAGACTGATCTTCCCATAGGCCAAGTTCCAGCGTTGTGTGTCCGACCGCTTCCGCACGGTCATAACCTGTAAGGGCAGCAAAAGTGTCGTTAATATCGACCAACTTGCCGGTATCCAGAGCAGTTATGGTGATCGCCAACGGGCTCGCATTAAATGCTTTGGAAAAACGCTCTTGTGATTCGCGCAATGCCTTTTCGTTGCGGAGCCGGTCGACGGCATTCCATGCCCGTTCGGCTATGGTCTCAAGTAAAGTGACTTCGGAATTGCTCCATGATCGCGGTTCGATACAGCTCACCCATAACGAGGCGATCCATTTGCCCTCCCGCATCAACGGTACGGCCACATACGAACGTTCGCCGGCAGGCCTATATGTCTTTGCAAATAACTTTGCTGTTCGCGGATCTGTCTTTGAATCAAAATTTACAACGGTCCGTCCTGACGCCATATCGGCAGAGGTGATCGCACTATAACTTGATAGTTTATGGCTTCCGGCAACGGATCCACCATTTTTTGAATAGTCGCGGTGCACGATCTCACGATCGTTTTCAAGATCTATCTCATTGAACAGACAACGATTGACGTCGATATATTCGCCGATAGCTTTTGAAACGGCGAAAAGTAAAGCTTCAGCGATCGTAGAGGTTCTGATGATCTCGCCTATCTCAGCAAGCAAGGTTAACCTGTTCTGCTCAGCGCGGCGCCCGGTTATATTCAGATTGCTTTCCACGACCAAGTGGCGGCCCATTGAGTCGATGAGTTGCTGACGGCTCTCGATCAAGAGCTTGCGGCCGTCTTTGGCAACATGATGAACCTCTCCGCTCCAATACCCATCAGATCGAAGTACCTCCAGATATTCCTCTAATGGTACCGGATGGTTCGTACGGAGCAGGCGATGGCTTGTCTTTCCGAGTGCCTCTGCTTTTGAAAAGCCATAGAGCATTTCGGCTCCTGCATTCCACTCGGTAATGCCGGCTTCCAGATCCCAAATAAAGAGGGGCTCATATGAAACCTCGATCAGTGCTGAGCTCTGGCGGACGCGCTCCTTAGCGAGATTTACGTCGCCCGTGCCAACAATGTGATCGTTATTCCTATTGCTATTTAACGACATTAACAGATCCACAAAATGGGAAACTCGGCATCAAAAATTACCTATTGCCTTATTTTACCACTTGCGTTGCCAGTCGGTATGCTTCATGACGATCGGTCAGGAGGTAAAACGCAGGACCGGTCGCCCGCAGGTCAAAACTTGCCAAGAAACGATAATAGGTGTCTTAAATCATAACCTACGGTGCGTCTTAGCTAGCAACGTGCCAACGGTATTTGAACATCCAAAAACCAGCTTCGAACGAACTTATAGTTTGATTGCTATGATGACAATATTCGGAGCTTTTGCCCCGGCGAGAAACCCCTCCTTTCGGCCGGGGCTTTTTACTGCCTTACCTTTCCCAGCAGCTTTTCGATCTGCTTCAGATGCCGCATTTCGTGGCCCCCAAGCATTATCAGCCATTCAGGTGCGGTAATATCGCCGAAAAACGGGTGGGGAAATGTCGGGCCTGAAAGGTCGGACTCTTCGAGGCCGGGTCGCAGGGTTTCATATGCTGCAGTATTGGCCTTCAATTGTGAAAGAGATTCCGATATCGTCACTTTTCCGGTTGGTTGGACGCGTTCGGGAGCCTCGATCTTTACATCGCCAACAATGGCCGCTCTCTTATCAAATTCCGCGGAGATGGAAACCGAACCGTCACATACCTTGCCATCACTTTTGGCATCCTGAAGAAGTTTGCCGCAGATCCGTGAAACGCCGTTGTCGACCAGCGAGACATGTTCGACGATCTGTTGGATCGTCCATTTCTCACCGTCCGGAAGCGCAGCAGCGTCGGCATCTGAAATGGCTCCGACCGTTTCTGCAAACCTCTCTCGTATCTTCTGATTTACCGCATAGATGTCGGCGATCGTTTTGTATTCCATAATTTACCTAACGGGGGCTACAACCTGGGGTGACAAGACAATCCGGTGCCAGCGTGAAAAGCTCATAACGCTTTCAGCCTCATTACTCATCCTCTTAATATACGCCGTTTTCAAATAGAGAAGGTCCTCGGCCGTCCAGGCTAACTCGACGATGGGATTATATGAGACGAGCAGCTTTTCGTCCGGCAGCATTGAGGGCGGCTGGTCAGGAGGCCGAGTTGTATTCGCTTCACCATTGCTCTCTGCGATCGTATCCTGGGCCTGACGCTGCTGATTGCGGTCGTATGCCTGTGACGATATCAATAGCTGGTTGCGGAGCGGTATGGCCGCCTGCGTTGGGTTTGTGCCGATAGCGTCATAGATCCGGATCTGGGTGTCAAAAGCAGCCGAGACCTTTAACGAATCGGGTGACCAGACAGGATGCACGGCGGTTAAATTATCATCCAGGCGCCTTTCACGGCCATTTTTTTCGATGACCCTCGGCCGTCCGACCGGCACCATCTGCTCTTTTTTACTGTCCGCGACGATCTCGAGGTATTTCCATTCACGAGCTGTTGTCGCGAGAGCGGCGAGCATCGTACTGTCAGGTGACCAGGCGTAGTAGAAATATATCAATCCTTCATTCTCGGTGAGCGGCCTGACACCGCTGCCATCGGCCGAGCTGATATAGATCTGCTTCGTTCGAAACGTCAGAATACCAGTCGGAGCAGGCGGCGTCGGAGCCGAAGGAGTTGTTACGATCTCAGGTTCTGTATTTGAAGCGGGGTCCGAAGTGTTCGCGTTCGCGATCGAGTTTGATTCGGTGTTTGCAATAGCCTTGCCGGGACTTGGTGAGGCCGCCGGGCTAATGTTCAGGTCGGGTCGTCCGGTACGGACCATTGCCACAAATGCCAGTGAAAGCGAGTCCGGCGACCAGACGATAGTCTCAGGAAAATGCACAGCCATCGTGTCGGATGTCATCTTTCTCAATACGGTGCCATCTGCTGCATACATATCCAAACGGTATTCATATGGAACATCCGTAATTCGATGATATACAGCCAGTACGTGCTTTTTGTCAGGCGATGTAACCGTCCGGTCCAGGAATTCCTCGATCCGGCCGGCATCAAAGTCTGCCTGTACCGCCTCGTTTCTTTCTTCCTGATTGAGTGGGTTGGGTTGATCGGGCGCCGGCAGATCAGCCTCATACCGGAAATTGAGCCTAACAGCCGGAACATCGCTAATTCCAGGGGGTGGTGGCGGGGCCGGAGACTGAAACGGATTATTCTGGCATGCTGAACAAAGTACAAGGCCGCATAGCATTGTCAGCAGGTAAACCTTAGAAAAGCGCATAATATTAAAGCTCAGCACCCAGATACTGCTTGAACAGTTCCTTCTGTTCCTCAGAAGGTTCACCCACGGCGGAAAACTCATAGCTTTTCCTGAGGTCGCTGCCGAGCGTAAAAGTGATCTCACGCAGCTTATCATATCTGAAAATGGTGAGCTTTACCTTGTCATTAGGCTTTTTACCACCTACGTAATTCCTCAAAAATGACAGGTTTGTCCTATATCCGTCAATTGCGACTATCTGGTCGCCAGTGTTCAAGCCCTGTTCGTATGCCGGTGTGCCGGCTGGGATCGATCTAATGATCAATCGGCCATTACTTTCGGCCAATTCCGCGCCGATATAGCCAGCCCCGGTGCCGACTGGAGTTTCCGTCAGATCAAGCCCGATGCCATTAATAATCGACCCGTAGTCTATATCAGCTGTACCGCGAACATACTTCGAAAAGAAATCGTCGAGCGAAGTGCCGGCCATCAGCTCTGAAACTTGCTGAACATCAGCAGGCGTAATATTCTTGCCGTTTTTGAAGTATTCGGTATATAGATGCCGCATCACATCATCCAATGATTTCGTACCTTTCGATGCGGTCCTGATAACGAGGTCAAGCATCATGCTGACGATCTCGCCCTTATCGTAATATGAGATCTGATTGTTAACGGCGTTCTCGTCTTGTCGATAATATTTGATCCAGGCGTCAAAGCTGGCATCCTCGAGGCTTGTCTCAAATCGGCCGGGCTGTGCCTGTAGCTGCCCGATGGAATCAGCCTTGCCCTTCAAAAATTCATCGGGCGATATAAACCCGGACCGCAGTAAGAGCAACGTGGCATAGTACTCCGTTCCACCCTCGGCGAACCACAGCAGGCGCGTGTAGTTCTCATTTTCGTAGTCAAAGGGCCCGAGAGCATCAGGGCGGATCCGTTTTACATTGTAATTATGGAAATATTCGTGAGCCACCAGGCGCAGGAACCCGTTATATCCAGCCTCGGACCCAAACCCGAACCGATCGTATTGCAAGGCAGTCGAGTTCAGATGCTCAAGGCCGCCGCCGCCGCGAAGATTAACAATAAACGTGTAATTATCGTATCCAAATTCGCCAAATATCTTATAAGCCTCTTCGATGATCTTAGGAATGTCGGCCGCAAGCCGCTTAAGGTCATAATTGCCGTCGCCTGAGAAGACGATCCGATGCCGTTTGCCCTCGACATCAAACGAGATCTCTTTGAAATCACTGACCTCGAATGGTGAATCGTAGAGCTGGTCATAATTCTCAGCCCGAAACGTATTTGCCTGGCTATCAACCGCCGGCAGGCCCGTCGCTACCTTCCATTTACCATACGGTTCAACCTTAACGGTCGAAGCCGTGGCTAACTGGCCTTTGATAAAGAGCAATGCGGCGGCATTGTTCCAGAAAGCATGTTCGTCATTTAGTTCATTGGTCCTAACGGTAAGCTCGTTAGAATACACGAGATAATTGGCGACGAGTTCCTTTGCCCCCGCGGTATCAACTTCCCAGGTGTTCTTATTGATCTTATTCCAACTGAGCGCACTACCGGCTGCGTCCTTTACCGCAAAATTTTGCACATGCCGGGCGTATTCCCGGACCAGATAGCTGCCCGGTGTCCAGACTGGCATCTTAAGCTCGGTCTTTGCCGGCATTTGTTCCCATTTGACGCGCATCTCCACTTCAAGCAAATGCGTCCAGGGCTTTGACATCGACACGGTGTAAGAGATCTCGGGCGGAATGGCTTTAACCACCGGAGGGGCCTTTTTTGAACGCTTAGTCCCGCGCTTCTGGGCTGATGTTTCCTGGGTCATAAATACGAGAACTGAAATAAGCAGTAAAAGAATAGTTTTTGAATGATATGTTTTCGGCATTACTTTTCGAATCTACAACGAGATGCTATCGTTGATTTTCCTGTTATTTTACAATAATTTCGTAATCTGAGCAGTAGCTCACCTTTTGACCAAGCCCCGCATGGACCAACACGAACCCGAAGAAAACAAGGCTCCGGAAGTCAATGAGAAATTTTTCACGACGCCTCTCATTATTATCTTCGTCACGGTCTTTATCGATCTGATCGGTTTCGGGATGGTGATCCCGATACTTCCCTTTTATGCGAACACTGATCCGTTCAACGCGACGCCGCGAGATATCGGGTTTTTGGTTGCGTCATACTCTTTGATGCAATTTTTCTTTTCACCGATCCTCGGGCGCCTATCGGATAGATACGGGCGCCGGCCGATTTTGTTTATAAGTCTGCTCGGTTCAGCTGTAGGTTATTTTGTGATGGGTTACGCAGGTACTCTTTTCCTCGTCTTTGCGGGAAGGATAATCGGGGGCATTACAGGCGGGAATATCTCGACCGCACAGGCATATATTGCGGATGTCACATCACGAAAGAATCGGGCAAAAGGAATGGGCTTGTTTGGGGCGGCATTTGGCCTCGGCTTTATCCTGGGCCCCGCGCTGGCTGGCATTTTGAGCAAATACGGCATCCATGTGCCATTTTATTTTGCGGCCGCCCTTTCGTTGGCAAATGCGGTCACGCTCTATTTTGTTCTGCCTGAATCTTTGAAAGAGAGCGCCCGGGCATCGCTCCCGGAACGCAAGAACCGGATCATCGAACTCCTGGAATCATTCAAGAACAAGGAGTTTCGTGAGATCAATCTGGTCTATTTCCTGCTGGTGACCGCGTTTTCGATAATGACGTACGCGTTCGTGTTATATACGGCATTTCGGTTCAATTACACCGCGGAACAGAACGGATATTTGTTTGCATTCGTTGGTTTTGTTTCGATCCTCGCACAGGGGGTACTGTTCGGCAGGTTGGTCAAAAAATTTGGCGAACCCTCGCTGATCGTAACCGGATGTTTGTTGATGGTCGCCAGTCTTTTTGCGGTTCCGATCGTGGGCCCGCAATATGGGGGCCTGCTCGGACTGTTGATCGGTACCGCTGTCTTATCATTTGGAAACTCTCTCGCGTCGCCGGGATTGACAAGCCTTGCTTCTAAAACGGCCGCAGAACATGATCAGGGCCGAACTATGGGAATAATGCAGTCAGGTGCAAGCCTTGCCCGGGCGATCGGTCCTATGCTGGGCGGGTTTTTGCTGAACAACGCTTATAACCAATTGGATGATCACACGCTCTATCGAACATTCTGGACCGCTTCGGCGATCATGTTCTTTGCCTTTATTGTTGCTCTGTTCTTTGCAAGGGGTACTAAGAATACCGGGAGTATGGAAACCGCCTAACTGATGGCGCGTTTGCGGCCGTTGGTTTGAATGGTAGGAAAGACAAGGCGGAAGATGGCTCCACCATTAGTCTCGCTTTTCGCTTCGATCGTGCCGGAGTGTTCCTGGACGATCCCGTAAGAAACAGCCAATCCCAATCCGGTGCCGGTCCCGACTTCTTTTGTGGTGAAGAAAGGGTCAAAAACCTTTTTCAGGTTTTCAGCAGGGATCCCTTCACCCGTATCCGAAACTTCGACGACTGTTTGGCCGTCGTTGTCGATCAATGTCCTAAGCGTTATCTCGCCGCCGCCCGGCATTGCATCTCTCGCGTTGAGGATCAGATTTGTAAATACCTGCTGCAGTTTACCGCCGCTGCCAAGTATGATCGGCGATAATTTGGCATAGTCCTTAACGATCTCAATACTCGATTTTCTAAGCTGCGGCTCTAAAAGCTGCAGGGTATCGTTTAGCAGCTTGTTGATCCCGATCTCGCTGAAATCCTCAGAGTTCCCGGTACGTGAGAAATTGAGCAGATTGCCGACAATATTAGTCGCCCGATCCGTCTGACGCTGCATTTTTTGAAGCAGGGCGTGTTTAGGATCGGTCTCGGGGATCATTCCCAATAACATCTGCGTGTAGCTCGAGACTCCGGTGAGCGGCGTATTTACCTCATGGGCGACACCCGCTGCAAGCAAGCCGATGCTTGACAACTTTTCGCTCTGCTGCAGTGTTTCTTCCAATTTGACCCGCGAAGAAACGTTCTCAAGGACAATGATCGCACCGGTCTGTTGATTAGAAATAGACCTGAGCGGGGCGACGGCGACGTTCAGTATCAAGGACCTGCCGCCTATGTCATAGGTGTGAAGCTTATAGGCGTTACGGATCTCAGTAAGATGCCAGCGGGATTTTCCGAGTATGTTCTCAAGATTGAGTGCAAAACTTTCGTCAAATATCTCTTCGACCAATTTACCGACAGCCTGATCGCGGCCAAGGCCGATCATTTCCTCGAACGGAGAGTTACATCGGGTGATCCTACCGTCTTCATCGACGGCCAAAAGCCCAACATTTACCGATTCGACGATCGATTCGTTGAACTCTTTCAATAATGCCATCTCCTCGGTATGCTGCTTTTGTTGACCGTAGAGCCGGCTGTTCTCGATCGCGACCGCTATGTAACCTGATACGGTCTTTAATATCTCAAGGTCCTCTGATGAGAGCAGAGAGCCGTCACGAGCCCTGCCGAGGCCGATCACGGCAACCATTTTTCCGCCAACAACGCAGGGGACAAAGTAATGCAATTCCTGCCGAATGACCCCTCTTGCATGTCCATTCCCATTCGAGCCGTTATGTATCAATTCATTGTCTTGAAGGTCCAGTTCATCTGCCCGAACAACACCTTTCAACGCGGACTTTTGCCGGATCATCGTCCGGAAATCAGCCGGTATCACGTACTCTTCGCTCAACCCGACGGATTTTGCTATGAAGTAATGCTCCAATGTAGATTCGTCTTCGAGGAAAACAGCGATCTTTTCAACATCGAGCACTTGCTTTAGCCTTTCAGACAATCCATCTAATAATGGATCTAAAGCTGTTGTCGCCGACAGCGTCTTACCAAAATCGAGAAGTCCCTGCCTCAGGTCATAACGTTCGCCGTAAAAGAATCGGTCGGCTCGTTCCTGTAGAAATTTCTTCAGCGGTTCGCTCAGCAATACGATCGCACCCATCGCAACGATGGCAATAATTGCTCTCAGCGTGATCTCGGTTGTCGACAGATCGTTACCGACGGCCAGGAATACCAGCCCAAGGGCGACCGCACCGATCATCATCGCGATCGCCACCGTGGTCATTGTGTATACCAATGCACGGCGGACAACCACATCGACATCCATGAGCCGGTACCGAACAACAGAGTGGCCAAAACTAAGCGGGATAAGAGCAAGCGGCAGAGTTGTGATCGCCGTACTAAAATTATCGTCCGGTATCTGGATGCCCATCCATTCGATCAACTGAACTAGCACGACAGGGATGATAGCCGCGATCGTGCCCCACATTGTCCACTTCAGACGTTGGCGGACGACAGCTTGTCGATTTTTGAAAAATCGCCATACCAACAAGGTCTGCGCCCGACCGAAACACCGATCACAAAATGGTAAAAGTTGACCTTGTAAAGCAGTCCAAAGATACTAAACCTATCGCTAAGACGAGCGATCAACCTCGGTTATCCCGGATTCCGGAAAGAATTGAGGTACGAGGGAGAAAAATATCAGGAAAACCGAAAACAAAGCGGCGGGCACATATAGGGCGTAATCTTTCCATGGCTTTTCACCTAAAACACCGACTCCGCACCGGGTAACGCACACAAAAATGCAGGAACAGGGGAACGAAGAACGCAAGGGCAATGCTTCAAGAAGGTCGACCGCCAGGTCAAAATCTCTACCGGTACCTATCGATTTGAACGAATGAAAAACGAAATGCCGCCAAACATACTGCGGCAAAATGCAGGACGAACGGCGAACGGCTGCCCTGTTTGAAAAGCACGAATATACCGACACCCAGCCAAATACAACCAACTATAGAAAGAAAAATTATAGACGGCGTCCACCTGCGGTACTGAGTCGATGTGCCGCAGATCGGCAAAATAATAGTTGTCGGAAAAGGAGTAGGAAGGCCTCTGGTAAAAATAGGTAAGGCTACCGTCGACACCGGCCGATCTCGAGATACATCTGCACATCTGCCGGCGACGTTATCTCGTCCGTCTTCTCGCCTTCGAAACCGATGCCGATCAATTTGTCCCCGACAGAGATGCCTGCCCGTGATCCTGCGAAACCCTGTTCTGACCTTGGAAGCATAAACGCCATCGGCCTTTTGTTCCCAACTTACTCCGTCGGTCGGCGGAAGGTTCTGATATTGCCCGTTGGGAAAAGTTCAAAGCCCCGGCTGCGACAAACAGCACAGAGGCTAAGAGCCATATCAGGCTCCAACTTGTAAGCATCTTTTCCTTCATCAATTCAAGGCAAACCTCTACGAACTAATTCCAACGCAACAAACGTTCCAAGAATGCGAAAAACCGCCCCGCAACGCAGATGCAAGTTTTACAAGTCAAATTGTGGGCGTCTTCCATATAAGCTTACAGTTTTCCTGCGCAGCTTATTCAGCTTTTTGCTTGATAATCCGAGAATATGGAAAAAAATAGCCACAGGATTTGGAAGAAATACAGAGAAAAAGTTCCGGCTCCGTATGTTCCCCTTTCTCTGTGGCAAAAATTAGAATCTTACTTGAATTCCACCGCGCAGCATTCGTCGCTGTGCGTTCAGCCGCAAGCTGCCTTCGTCTCCGCAAATACCTGACTGAAAATCAAAGACATTCCTTGCGTCAATGATCGCTTCGGCCCTGAGTGGAAGGCCGAGACTGGGCAAACTCTGCGTGATGAGAACACTGAGGCCCGGATCATAGATCGCAAGACGTCCCTTGAAAGGATCGATCGCGAAAACCGTCGCTTGAGGTGAAAGGCGGAAGATAGTTTTTACGCTGGTACCCGAACTCAGATCGGCATCGAACTGGCCGAAGAAAGACTGGAAAAAATCACTGTCGAAAACGTGCATCGGGTCGCTGAGAGCGGCGGGAGAGAGTTTTTGACCGTTGCCGAATGCGTAGCCCGCCGAGGCGGAGAAGGGGCCGCTGATGCGTCGTGTATAAACAACCCTGATACCTTCAGCCCTGCCTTGCTGATCAGCGGTGAATTCGCTGAAACCGTCGCCGCCAAGAGTATCAAACGGCAGACTGTTGAGGCCGACACCGCGTCCGAGCGTGGTGTCAAAAAATGCATTTGCTTCGATACTCGAGCGGTTGTCGAGTATGCGTTCGACACCGAATTCCAGACGGCGGCTCTTATTCATCCTGGGTTTTGTGCCGACCATTACCAGGTCATCGACGGCCACCGGTTCTGAAAATGCGACCCTTTCGCCTTCAAGATCGATCGCGTTGGCCCAACTCTTGTCTTCGGTCTGAGTCGTAAAAGCCGTACGCACTCGCGTCTTTGAATTTATGTCGTATTGCAGACCCAAGCGGGGCGATGCTGACCAATCGTTACCGGCACCAATAAAATGCGAATAATCGAGTCCGAAAACTAATATTATTCCCTCGCGCACCTTCCACTCGTCGGTTGCCTGGATCGAGTATTGTCCGAGAGTTGATTGCCGGTCCGGTGTTGAGATGCTGCCCAATTGGCCGATCGATGAGGTTAGGCGTACCTGGTGATTTGAGTTAGGCCTGTATTTAAGCGAGGCCTCAAACCGTTTAGGAGCATTCTTGCCCCGGCTTGCTTGTCCGGCGACCGTAACATCCGCATTTTCGGCGACCGGAACCAGGGTTGCGAAATTGACCCCCGAATAATTTCCGTTATCCGTTGCGGCAAAATATGTTTCGACGACAGTCTGGCCTTTTCGCTCCCCGGTTCGCTCGTCCGCCACTTCGGCCTCAGCCGTTTCCGGGTCATTACCGTTTTCTAGAACGATCGGATCATTACCTTCACGATTCTGATAAATAGACCGTTGCGATTGTGCCGCCCTGATACGCCATTTTGAGCTGTTGCGGTCCATCCGCCTTTCCGGAAGTGTGTTGCCGCTGCCGGCCCGCTCGAGCTTAAATCCGTATGTAAGGTCTGCCGACCTAGTCACCTCTACCCCGAACAGCGTCATGGGGTTAAATCCCTGAGCCACCGCCAATACGGTGTACGTGCCGGGAAGGATCTTAGCCAGAAACCGCCCGTCGGCCGATGATGTAACCTGTTTTAATAATTTTGAAGTGCCGGACCGAAAGATCGCTACAGTGGCTTCGGAAATAGGGCTGCCGCTGTCATCTTTGACAATACCCCTGATGATACCCAGGTCCCCTTTCTTCTCGATAACAACCCCGGCATTAACAAACGGCGCAGAAACAGCTGCCGCCAAAAGCATCAGCAGTGATAAAAATGCAGGCCGAATGAATTGTCTCTTATTGATCTTAAAACCCATCGAAAAGACCGATACCAGTAACTCTCGTATTTTGTTCGCAAAAGCAAAGCCTGTCAAGGCGCCGAACGGCATCTGTTCTTGGTCATTAGGATGCAATAAACTTGACAAAGTTTGCCCTTAGGCTAGAATTGAAAATTGCCTTTGGGCATTTCGGAGACGTGGCTGAGCGGCTGAAAGCGGCGGTTTGCTAAATCGTTGAAGTCCAAAAGACTTCCACAGGTTCGAATCCTGTCGTCTCCGCCATTTTTATTTTAGCGGGCTGTCAAATGTTTTGGCAGCCTTTTGTGTATTTGAAAGACGGAAAACAAGCGGTGATCGCCATTTTTTTGACGTAATTTATTTTTTTGCAGAGGCTTCAAAAAAGATCCAGCCTTCAAAACATTAATATTGACGCTGAAATAATGTTAGGGACGTCAAAACACGGGCAGAGCGACTGAAAGCTGTTTCAGGGCTCTGAACCAATGTTTTAGCCGTTATGGTATTTTTGGAGCGGCTTCAAAAAAACTTTAAGCTTGGCATTTTTGTTGCAGGCCCTCTGCCGGTATCTCAAAAGAGATGAGCTTGATGGGTGAGATGTACAAAGAATCCGTTGATACGATTTGGTATGACTCTTATAGAGATCTTGCCGGTAGGGATCATTGTTACACTGTTAAGCGCCGCGATCCTTGGAAGAAAAGAAGTTCGCGCCGAGTGATCGCTTAGTCAGGAACGATGTTCCGGGGCAGCCCCTCTGCCCCGGTCATTGCGTTCTTTGCGGCTTTGCGTGAAAATCTCTCCTTATGACTACACGCGTTCGCTTCGCTCCCAGCCCGACGGGCTACTTGCATATTGGTTCTGCCAGGACCGCACTTTTCAATTATCTTTACGCCCGCCATGTTGGCGGCAAATTCCTCTTGAGGATCGAGGACACGGACCTTGCCCGTTCTACGGAGGAATCAACCCGTTCGATCCTGGACGGGCTGAAATGGCTCGAGCTCGAACACGACGAAGAGGTCGTTTTTCAGTCAAACAACGCCGACAAGCATCGTGCCGCCGCTCTGAAATTGCTTGAGGAGGGCAAGGCATATCGAGATTTCACGCCAAAGGCCGCGCCGACCGATCAAAATGTAAAGGAGGGTATTGTCGAGCGTGCCCGCGCCGCACAGGGCGTCAAGAATATGCGGGACAATGAGTACCGCGACCTTTCTGCTGACGAAAGCGCAAAGCGTGCCGACGCCGGTGAACCTTTTGCTATCCGTCTTAAGGTGCCGATGGAGGGAAAGACCACATTTGATGATGCCGTTTATGGCCTGCAGGAGCGAAACTACGACGATACCGAAGATCTCGTGCTGCTGCGCTCGGACGGCCACCCGCTGTACAATCTTGCGGTCGTCTGCGACGACATCGAGATGCAGATCACACATGTCATCCGCGGTCAGGATCATCTGACCAATGCCCATAAACAGGTCTTGATATACGAAGCCCTCGGCGTGTCGCCGCCGACCTTTGCCCATCTGCCGCTTATCCTGGCACCAAATAAGGGCAAGCTCTCTAAGCGAAAACATGGAGAGATCGTCTCGATGACGACCTATCGGGATGCCGGATTTCTGGCGGCCGCGTTTCGGAATTTTCTCGCATTGCTCGGCTGGTCGGCCGGTGAGGAGCAGGAGATCTATTCGCTGGCCGAACTTGTTGAAAAGTTTTCGCTCGACGGCATTCATCGCTCGAACGCGGTCTTTAACTTTCACGAGAGCGATCCGCGTCACTGGACCGATGACAAAGCCATTTGGATGAATGCCGAGTACATCCGCACTATGCCCCTCACCGATCTGCTGCCTTTTGTAAAAGACGAGATGAAAGCCGCTAAGCTCTGGCGTGAAGAATACGAACCCGAGGGCCGTGCCCTGACCTCCTCGGTTCCTTCGACAGAGGCAGCCGCTTATCAATCAGAGGGTGGGGAAAGGCCCGAAAATCTGGCTTTTGATGTTCCCGAGATCGGTTGCTATGACTGGTTTGTTCGGACGGTTGATCTGATCCGCCAGCGATTCTTTACTCTTAAAGACTTTGTAAATCAAGGCCGGGCATATTTTAGCGAAGACTATGACTTTGACCCTGCGGCGATCGAAAAAAATCTTTCAAAGCACCCTGATCTCAAAACTGGTTGCCCGAACTAGCGGACCGTTTCGAAACTATGGACTCATTCACCGAGCCCGAGATCGAAATCGTGGTTAAGGCGTTTACAGAAGAAAAAGGCACAAAATTGGTGTGATCATGAACGGGGCTCGCACGCTGCTTACCGGAGTCGCGGTCGGCCCGTCGATGCTTTCGGTTTTTGAAACCGTGGGGAAAGAAAAGTCGATCCTCAGGCTAAAAAGTCAGTTGGCGTGGAATTAGACCTCAAGGATCCGTCGTCTAACCGGCGAAGATAGCACTATGGTTGTTGTCGTTATCCCATACGGCGTCAACCGGTCGATCAATTCCTGCAAATGCTCAACCGATGAGACTGCCACTTTCATAATGAACGAATCACCGCCGGTTCCACGATGGCACTCTAAAACTTCCTGAGATCCCTGGGCTACCTCAATAATGTGGCTGTAATCCACTCCCGTAATGCTCATCCGCACAAAAGCAGTGATCGGCAAACCTACTCTGGACGTATCGATCTCGGCTCGATAGCCGGTGATGATCCCGGCGTCCTCGAGTTTGTGAACGCGTTCAATGACAGCGGGTGTTGTTAAGCCAACACGCCGTCCCAGTTCGGCATAACTCGTCCGGGCATCTTCCTGCAGTTCCTTTAACAATTTACGGTCGATATCATCCAACATATGGTCACCACATTAGGAAGTATGTAAAATCTGCAAAGTGACTTCACAATCTAAAGCAAAATTTCTTCAATATCTTAACATCCTTATTCAAACGAGCTGCGATTTTCTTTATAATATATAGATACCCTCGTTATTGGAGCCTCGCTGATCATTATGAAAGGAGCCGTCAAAAAAATGCTGACCGATACCGCGACAAAAACCACAAAGCCTGGCTTTGAATTGAGCAATTTCCAGATCCCGGACGAAGAATTACCTGAATTTAAGGACTATGGAGTTCGAGAATATCAACGAACTTCATCTCGATCATCCGGGAGCGAATGACGAAGCATATCGGACGCGGCGGAATTATATAGCGAGTCTTGCAAAACGATTTCGCGAAACAGGCGAGATCACGGATGTCGATTACACGGACGAGGAACAGGGCATCTGGCAGCACGTGGCGACACGGCTCGAGGAAATGCATGAAAAGCATGCAAGCCCCTTTTATCTGAGGGCCAAGCGTGCCCTGGGGATCACCACTGAACGCATCCCGCAGTTGTCCGAAATGAACCGGCGGCTCAAGGAATTGACGGGCTTTCGGCTCGCACCGATCGAGGGTTTGGTCGAAACACGCGGCTTTCTTTCATGGCTTTCATACCGGACAATGTTGTCGACCCAGTACATTCGTCATCATTCGCGGCCGGATTACACGCCCGAGCCGGATATCGTCCACGAGGCGATCGGCCACATCCCGATGTTTACTAATCCGGCGTTTGCAGATTATTCACAGTTCATTGGCCATGGCGCCAAGATCGCAACCGACGAGCAATTAGAGGAACTCGGCCGTCTGTATTGGTTCACGGTCGAGTTTGGCCTGGTCGAACACGAAGGTGGTTTTAAGGCATATGGTGCCGGATTACTCTCCAGTTTTGGGGAACTCGAGTATGCGTTTGGAGACGAGGTTGAACGGCGGCCATTCGACCTCAAACAGGTCATCAATCACGAATACACATACAGCGATATGCAGCCGGTGCTGTACATCATTCCGTCATATGCTGAGCTGAAAGAGGTGACGAGGAAATATATCGAAACTTTCGGCGGAAAGTAGTATTTTATCTATATGAATCTAAAAGTGGTGATTGAAACCGGTGAGGATGGTTATTTTGTGGCACGTGTTCCACCCCTGAAGGGTTGTTGGTCGCAAGGGAAGACACGAGAAGAGGCGTTAGCTAATATTCGCGAAGCGATAGAATTGTATCTTGAGCCTGATGAGTTGTCCGTTCCTGCGAATGGCCGCGAGGTTGTTGAACTGGCAATATGAAATTGCCGCTTCTATCCGGCCGCCAGGTCGCGCGAGCGTTGGAGCGGCTTGGCTTTATTGAGGTCAATCGCAGAGGTAGCCATGTAAAGATGAAACATGAAGACGGTCGACTGATCGTCTTTCCTTTTCACGATGAGATCGATCGATTCACCTTGAAAGGCGCCTTACGGGATGCTGATATTGAACCGGAAGATTTCGTGAGAGAAGTAAAATAGGACATACCATTGTGAAGAAATTGGTGTTTATTTTTTTATTTTCGTTTTCTGTTTTCCCTCAAGAAAGCAAGAACTCACTTTATTCAAGCGGCCTGCGAGCGTGTTTGGACAAAGAATTCGAAAGCTACGCGAAATTCTCGGACAGAAATCTGCGCAACGTAATTGTCGCGTACGACTTCGACTTAACCCATGAATTGCCAACTCAGCTTGGTGAAACAAAAGTACAGTATTTAAGTGATAACGAGCTTGCCGAAAAATACACGGCCCTATCTAAGAGCGAACGGGAAAAGGGGATTCCGGTCATTAAGATCTTTCCGCTTTACGATAAAGAAGATAAGTTGATCTTCGCTTATAACAATTACTGGTTCAGATATTCCGAGAAGGGCGGCTTTTTTTCACGTAAGAAATTAATTTACGGGTGGAGTTTAGAAGGCGGCTGTCACGCCTTCATCGGGTTAGACCCTGCCCAGAGACGATTTGTCATTGAGAAGGTTGAACTTTGGGGCGTATGAAAGCTTCCTAGCTCGAAAAAATTTACGATCATGATTACAGAAACAAACACTTCAGTTGATACAAAAGCACTGGTCCAGAATCCACTTGGCCTCAAGAAGATACATCACGTTGAGTTTTACGTCGGCAATGCAAAGCAGGCGGAGTTTTATTATCGGAAGGCGTTTGGCTTTTCGCGGGCGGCTTATTCGGGGCTTGAGACCGGCAGCCGTGAAACGACGAGCTATCTCATGCGGCAGACGAATATCAATTTTGTTCTGACAACGCCGCTGTCGCCTGAGCATCCGGCGGCCGAGCATATAAAGCAGCATGGTGACGGGGTTCGCGATATTGCGTTTTATGTTGAGGATGCTGATCACGCTTTCAATGAAGCGGTAAAACGCGGTGCAACGCCGGTTACGGAACCGCACGACTTGGCGGATGAGAATGGCTCGGTCCGGCACGCAGCCATCGCGACATACGGCGACACGATCCATTCGTTCATCTCGTACAACACGAATAACGGCCACAATTACAACGGCGTGTTTCTGCCCGGTTTTGTCGAGCAGACGGTAGAGGGTGAACCGACCGGGATAATGATGGTCGATCATATTGTCGGCAACGTCGAACTGGGTAAGATGGCCCATTGGTGCGATTTTTACCGTGACGTACTAGGATTTTTCCGTTATCTGACTTTCGATGATAAGGACATCTCGACCGAATACTCGGCCCTTATGTCGATCGTGATGTCCGATGGTCAACACAATATCAAATTCCCGATCAACGAACCTGCCGAAGGCAAAGGCGGTAAATCGCAGATACAGGAATACATTGATTTTTATCGCTCAGCCGGCGCCCAGCACCTTGCATTGCTTTGCCGCGATATTCGCTCGACGGTTACCAAACTCGCCGAGAACGGCGTCGAATTTCTAACCATACCAGACACTTATTACGATGATCTTTTAGATCGCGTTGGCCCTATCGATGAAGACATCGAGAGCCTGAAAGAACTAGGTATTTTGGTAGATCGTGATGACGAAGGCTACCTGTTGCAGATATTTACAAAACCCGTCGAGGACCGCCCGACCGTTTTCTACGAGATCTTGCAGCGCAAGGGCTGTAAAGGTTTTGGTAAAGGAAACTTTCAAAGCTCTGTTTGTCTCAATCGAGGAAGAGCAGCGCCGCCGCGGTAATCTTTAATGGAGAAGTGATAAAGATCGACCGCAAGATTTATCCGAATGCCGCATCCGGAAATTTGAGACAAGCGACCTGGAACAGGTACTGACGGTGTTTCGCTCAAATGTGGGTAAATATTTCTCGGCCGACGAAGAATCCGACTTTCGGAACTTTATTAGGAATTTTGCCGATACCTATTTTGTTATTGAGCATAATGAGGTCGTGGTTGGGGCTGGCGGTTACGCGCTAAACCCGGGAAAGGATAGATCGATCAGTCTGTGTTGGGGAATGATCAGATCAGATCATCACGGTCAGGGATTTGGCGGTTCGCTTACAAAACACCGAATAGACGCGGCTCGTGAGATCCACGGTGATCTGCCTGTAAGGATTGAAACTTCTCAGCACACGTCGGCATTTTATGAGAAATTCGGTTTCAAAACGGATCAGACGGATAAGGACTTTTTTGCAAAAGGCATCGACCGATATATCATGCGGCTGGATTAACGGCTGATGTCAAAAAGAGATCAGATCGCACATTCCCTGTGTTAATCTGTGGCTAATTTTTATGAAGCTCAAATATCAAACTGGTTTCGGCAATGAATTTGCTACTGAGGCGATCGAGGGTGCATTGCCGGTCGGCCGTAATTCACCGCAAAAGGCTCCTCTCGGGCTATACGCAGAGCAGTTTACCGGCACGGCATTTACGGTACCGCGTGACCGCAACCAGCGGACGTGGACATATCGGATACGGCCGAGTGTTATGCATAGTCCGTTCAAACCGTACGACAATGTCCGGTTCAGATCATCTCCATTCAATGAAACGGCAACTACGCCGAACCAGCTCAGATGGGATCCGCTGCCGGTGCCGTTGGGGCCGGTGGATTTTGTTGACGGCATAACGACGATAGCCGGCAACGGGGACCTTTTTTCGCAATCGGGCATCGCCGTCCATATTTACACCTGCAATCAGGGGATGGGTGACCGTTATTTTTATAATGCAGACGGCGAGATGCTGATCGTTCCGGAAAAGGGGCGTCTCGGCATTCTGACCGAGCTCGGAGCGCTTCAAATTGGGCCGGGCTCGATCGCGTGTATGCCGCGGGGGTTAAAGTTCAGGGTCGAACCGGCTCCGGCCGATAAAGAGTGCCGCGGCTATATCTGTGAGAATTATGGTCAGCCGTTTCGCCTGCCCGATCTCGGCCCCATAGGCGCAAACGGCCTGGCGAATGCGCGTGATTTTGAAACGCCCGAAGCATGGTTTGAGGACCGCGACGCTCCGTGCGAGATCATTGCCAAATTTGGCGGAAGTCTTTGGTCTGCCACGATGGATCATTCTCCGCTCGATGTCGTTGCCTGGCATGGCA
The DNA here is from genome assembly GCA_963834975.1 of Blastocatellia bacterium. Classification (GTDB taxonomy): domain Bacteria; phylum Acidobacteriota; class Blastocatellia; order Pyrinomonadales; family Pyrinomonadaceae; genus OLB17. Next base: position 529,174 of record CAWIDZ010000005.1, on the reverse strand, counting down.
ATTATGCACCGTACCGCTACGATCTGCGACGCTTTAATACGATCGGCTCTATCTCTTTTGATCATCCCGATCCGAGCATCTTTACCGTATTGACATCAGCGTCCGGCGACCCCGGCGTGGCAAATTGCGACTTTGTGATCTTCCCTGACCGCTGGCTAGTTGGCGAAGATACCTTCCGTCCGCCCTGGTATCACCGCAACATTATGTCCGAATACATGGGCCTGATCTATGGTGCTTATGACGCCAAAGAAGAAGGATTTGTCCCCGGCGGCGGCTCCTTGCACAATTGTATGTCCGCCCACGGCCCCGATCTTGACGCCTTTGAAAAGGCCTCAAAGGGCAAACTGAAGCCGCAAAAGCTAGAGGGCACGATGGCGTTTATGTTTGAGTCGCGATACATCATTCGCCCCACACGATTCGCGATGGAATGCCCGCAGCTACAGAGGGATTATGGGGATGTCTGGCAGGGCCTGAAGAAGAATTTTCATGCCTGATAAACCGTTTTAATATGAAATTTGTGGCTTCACAAGTTGATTTTATGAGAGCATTTCGATTAAGAGATCCCAAGTGCTATGAAATGTTCAACCAGATTAGATAAACAAAGGAAAAGCTTTAGATATAAGCAATTTCACCCCTCAGTCGTCGTGGAAACCTGTCATTTTGACCCTGGTCATCGAGACGCTGGAGGAAATACTCACGTTCATCTAAAATGGCAACTCAGCGGCCTTGGTGAGAAAAAAGCCTTCGGAGGCGAGATTGTTTGGTTCAGAATCTCGGCTGTTTTACAAAACGAGGTTAGAATTTGGCTCATCTTTCAAACACGACCGCACCGATTTAAATTTATTGTCAAATGGCCTCGCGAATTCTTCAAATGTAAACAAACCTGCAGAGTACTATAAAGCGAAAAGCTATTTGGATGCTATTCAACACATCGAGTTTATTGACAATTCCTCGTTCAGCGACGAAACTAAAGCAACCTTGTGACCATACATGTCGATTCCGGATCTGAATGAGAAAAGGAAGCTGCTTCATCACCGTCCGGCCATAATCGTAATGTCTAATGATGAAAAGAGAAATCAAATTCCTCGCCACGCCTGACAAAGGCGAAGTGTCAGCACTGCTGATCCGGCCTGACCAAGGCGACCCATGTTCTTGTGCTCGGCCATGGGGCGAGTACGAATATGCGGCACGCAACAATGACGGCGATCGCTGAGGCGTCTGGCTGATCAGAATATTGCGACGTTTCGCTACAACTTTCCATATTCTGAAAAAGGCGGCGGGCGTAACTCGACGGAGACGTGTGTCGCAGACGGTTGTTTCGGCGGTCGCGGCTGCTGCAAAAAGCGGCGCCGGGCTTGCCTATCCTTGCCGGCGGACATTCGTTCGGCGGGCGAATGACGTCGCTTGCGGCTTCGCAGGGTTTGCTCGCGGATGTTTCGGGCCTGATATTCTTTTCGTTTCCGCTGCATCTGCCGGGCCGGCCCGACACAAAACGTGCTGAGCCCCTATCGGACATAACTATTCCCATGCTGTTCCTCTCGGGTACGCGTGACGAACTTGCGACGCTTGATCTGCTTAAACCAGTCGTAGAGAGACTGGGAAACCGGGCGACTCTACACCTTATTGATACCGCCAACCACAGCTATAAAATCCTCAAGAAAACGCGTATCTCTGACCGAAGATGTTTTTGTCGAAATGGCCCGTACCGCCCGCGAATGGGCTAGACACGTTTGGCCTTGATTCACTTATAATCGGGATATGTGCAGGAATATCAAGACGCTTTTTAACTTTGATCCGCCCGCAACGACTGATGAGGTCCATGCCTCATCACTGCAGTTTGTGCGTAAGCTGTCGGGATTTAGTAAACCTTCGAAAGCAAATGAAGAGGCATTTGAACTCGCCGTGGAACGTGTCGCGGCCGCGGCTCAAGAGATGCTGAACTCCTTCGTTACAAATGCGCCGCCGCGTGACCGTGAGATCGAAGCCGCGCGGGCAAAAGAAAGAGCAGCTCAGCGGTACTCGCGGAATTAGTTTCGACTCCAATTCGCCGTCGCCTCGGTAAAAAATTGCCCGGAGCGTTTTGCACGTCGCCGCCGTTTCGGAAAGGCCGGTAAAGCCTTATCGACAAAAGGGAACCGTCTGCACCAGCGGTTTCAAATCTTTAATTTTGGGAAGAACGCTTAACTTTCGGTAAAAGCATTTTCCTCTCCGAAAGCCATTTTCCGGCCAGAAAAGATCGCTCTCTAAACAGTTAAACGATTTTCCCGCAAGATCGGGCTTGTCGTGTCGGGCAACATCGTTTACTGAACGTAAAGGTTCCTTACCGACGCGAGAATTTGTTTCCGGACGGGAAAACATGTTCCATTTCGGGACACGCGTTTTCATGGTGAGAATTGCGTTTTCCGCTCAAGAAAACAACTTTCCTCACAGGAAAATGATTTTCCTAAAAGCAAATTTGTCCCTTAATTAGTGCAATTAAAGAGGTTGGGTGTATCTGGGCTGCTCTACTCCATCTCGCTTTCGTCTATATCAAAATTGGCATAGACCTTTTGGACGTCGTCGTTGTCGTCGATGGCTTCGTAAAGCCGCAGCATAGCTTGGGCATCGCCGCCGGTGAGTGCAATGTAGTTTTGTGGGATCATTGAGACCTCAGCGGCCTGCGGTTCGATACCGGCAGCCGTGAGGGCATCCGTAACGGCCTCGAAATTATCTGGCGTGGTATAGATCTCGTAGACATCGCCCTCGTCCTGCATATCGTCCGCACCGGCCTCGATCACTATTTCAAACAGCTCGTCCTCGGACTTAGCAGCCTTATCGACGACGATATAACCCTTTTTATCGAACATCCACGCAACGGAACCGGCCTCGCCCAGATTACCGCCATTCTTTGAAAAGATGTGGCGAAGCTCGGCCACCGTCCGGTTGCGGTTATCGGTCATTGTCTCGACCAGCACGGCAACGCCGCCCACGCCGTAGCCTTCGTACGTGATCTCATCATAAGCAACACCATCGAGGTCGCCGCTTCCACGTTTTACTGCCCGGTCGATCGTGTCGTTTGGCATATTAGCGGCCTTTGCATCCAAAATGCCTTTCCGCAGACGTGCGTTTGCGTCGGGGTCGCCGCCGCCCGTGCGGGCCGCGACCGTGATCTCTTTGATCAGTTTGGTAAAGATCTTGCCGCGTTTTGCATCGGTCGCGCCTTTCTTATGCTTAATTGTGTGCCACTTTGAGTGTCCTGACATTGTTTAGAATCTATGATTTGCTGAGTTAAATTTGAATAGACGAATATATCACGCCAGATTTTTCGGTGCAAAATGTCCAGCCTGATCGGTCCAACGTATTTCCCGGATATGCGGTTTCTCACGCAGCACATTTTGGATCAGATCGCATAGTTCGCTGCGCATTTGAGAATCTTTAGAACCGAAGAGCTTCCATTTAGTCACTTTCTCAACAGCGATTATCCAGTCCGCCTGGTCGTCGTCGATCGATTCGTTCATGATCTCGCATTTGATCAGGAATTTCTCATCGCCGGCGGTTGCTTCGACCGCCCAGCCCCAATCGGCCTGATACGGCGTGCCAAAATCAAATTCGCCGCCGGCCGCCGCTTCGGCGAACCATTTCGCAAGATCTTCGCCAAAATGATATTCAGCTGCCTTGTCCGGGTTTGTTCTTTTTGTCTCAAATATATCTGTCGTAAACGAAATTTGCTTTTTCATCTGATCACTTCCTGCATCTTCGATTGTGACAGATTGCTGATCTTTATTCTTTTTCTTTTTGAGGTGGAGCCGCCCGCGATCTCGATGTCACTTTTGGAAACCCTGTAATGCTTTGCCAAAACCTTGACCAATTCAGCGTTAGCTGCCCCATCGACCGGCGGAGCGGCTATCCTTACCTTTAAGGCTCCGTCGTGTTCGCCGATGACCTCGCTCCGCGACGCCCGCGGCACTACGCGAACGGTAAATGTTATGCTGCCATCTTTTTCAGTAAATTCCATTTTGGCGGAACCGCCTGGTCAGTTTTTGACAAAAACATTCAGAACGATCGACTGCAAAAATCCGATAAGCAGCAAGACGATCATCGCTGAGATATCAAACATCCCGATCGGTGGTATAAGCCGCTGAACGGGCACCAGGATCGGGTCGGTGACCCGGCGGACGAATCCGAGAAAAGTATTTCGCGTAAATACGAACCACGATGAGATAAATCGGATAAAGATAAAAAGGACAAGCACGCTAAGCATGCCGTAGAGGATAAACCCGATCACTACTTTTGGCCTGCCGGATGCAACGCCGGCGGTCAGTCCGTCTATAACAAAGAACGTGTTACCCACGATCTGCACAAAAAAGTAAGTAAAGACCAACCCGATAAACATTGTGAGCAGCGGTGCGAGACGCGTATCGATCTTGAAATTCGCCAAAAGCCGCGCCGACGGGTAGACCCACCGCTCGGTCAGCTTTCTCACCTTAAACCCAAATCTGCCGATCTTGCCAAACGGATTAGGGTCCGTATAGCTAAATATCATTCGCAGGATCAGCACGCCGAGAAACACGCCAAAAATCGACCATACGATCAAACTAACGATGGGAAGAATGTGTGCGGATAAATACAATTCCATAAACTTTATTGCCGATATTCCCTATGGCCAAAGATAGCGGTGCCGACGCGGATCACCGTTGCGCCCTCTTCGATCGCAACCTCAAAATCGTGGCTCATCCCCATCGAAAGCTCGCCCCGGCCGTCTGAAAATGCCCCGGCCGAACTAAGTTGATCACGGATCTCACGCAATCGCCTAAAGAAGGGCCTTGTAGACTCAGGGTTGTCATAAAACGGCGGCAGAACCATAAGGCCATCAAATTTCAGTGCCTTGCACGTTCTTAAATATCCGGCAAATTCCGGCAACTCGACCGCGGCCATGCCCGATTTTGTTTCTTCGAGTGCCAGATCGACCTGGGCAAAGATCGACAGCTCATCGCGGCCTTCTTCTATGCAAATACGTTCCAGCCGCCGGGCCAGTTCGATCGAATCGACCGAGTGAATTACGTCAAACAGTTGTACGGCCCGGCGGGCCTTATTCGACTGCAAATGGCCAATGAGGTGCCATTCGGCGGCGTCGCGTCCGATATCAACGATCTTGTCTTCGGCTTCTTGCACCTTGTTTTCACCAAGAACATTCAGCGCCGGCCGCGATCGCCTCGCGCAAAACTTCCGCCGGATGCGTTTTGCTGACCGCGACCAGCTTTATTTCACCGGCGTTTCGTCCGGCCCGCTCAGATGCCGCCGCTACGCGTTGCTTAACTTCATCCAGATTTGCTTTGATATCGGCCGGCACACCGTCAAATATATCAAATCCGAAGGGCATTCTTGAGTTTTACCATCCGAATTCGTATTATCGATGTTCGCCCGTGCGGACGTGGCGGAACTGGTAGACGCGCAGGTCTCAGAAGCCTGTGGCCGCGAGGCCGTGATGGTTCGATTCCATTCGTCCGCACCAATATCAAATGGCTCTAGCAGAGCCAGATAAGCGATCTCGGCACAAAGAGTCTGAGAAAACGCTTTAGACATCTGTCCCTCCAAATAGATTATTTCCCGACAAATCACCTTGCGAGGCCTAACTCGTGCGCCATCATTCGCCTTATTCCTTAGTGTGATGAAAAACTGTTGACCCGAACCAGATTTGGAGCTATCATCACCGTAGATGGTCAAGGAGACCGTCTTGAGTTTAGTAAACACAGGGAGTGTTAAAATGAATAAGTACCGACTTACGGTCGTCATCGGACGATTCCAGCCTTTTCACGTAATTCACTTAAAATTGATCAAAAAAGCTCTTGAGCTTGGAGAGAGAACTCTAGTTATCTTGGGTTCGGCTAAACGCGCTCCGAATATCAAGAATCCTTTTACACCTCAACAGAGAGAGGAAATGATCCGCGCTTGTTTTTCAAAAGAAGAGAACGGTCGACTCATCTTCAAAGGGTTGCGCGATTACCCATACAACGAGAACAATTGGATAAGCGAGGTCCAGAACATAGTCCGCAACGAGCAGGAAGCGTTACTTGATGCGTCCGGAACAGAGTTTGAACCAACACGGCACAATGTACTGTTGGGTCAGGTTAGAACTGCATTGGTTGGGCATTATAAGGACAACAGCAGTTACTACCTCCGGGTGTTCCCCCAGTGGACCTTCGAGGAAATAGTTGCGGACCGCTCGCTTTCCAAGAGTATCAGCGGAACTGATATACGTGCGCGGCTGCTGACCGGCGACAAAGGCTTTTTAGAGATGATACCGGAACCCGTAAAGAAATTTCTTGGCGAATGGCGCAAAACCGAAGACTACGTAAATCTGAAAAAAGAATTCGACTACGTCACGGATTATAAAGAAAGGTCCAAGTTTGTCGGGTTTAATTTTCCGGCCACGTTCGTCACGACCGATGCGGTCGTTGTGGCCCGCGGGCACATCCTCCTCGTCCGTCGCGGCCACCAACCCGGTTTGGGACAACTGGCGCTGCCAGGCGGATTTCTTGCGCAGGGCGCTCGACTTAAAGATAACTGCATAAAAGAACTACGCGAGGAAACCCGGATAAGCATCGATACCAATCTTCTTCGCCGGTCCATCACCGCCAGTGAGGTATTCGACGATGTTGACCGATCTCAACGCGGGCGAACGATCACTCACGTTTTTTACCTGGAACTTTTCCCTCGTCTCGAGGATGGTTTGCCGCTGGTAAAGGGCGGCGATGACGCGGCACACGCTTTCTGGCTGCCTGTCTCGGCTCTGGGCGACGTAGAAGACGAGTTTTTTGAGGACCATTACGACATCATCCGTTATTTTCTGGATACGCCGCACAATCGCGAGCAGTAAGCAAACACCGGCCTCAGGGAGAGGCCCGAATCTAATTTTTCACAAGGAGTGAATACAATGAGAAAGAACAGGATCCTGGACACGGACTCGTACAAGACGAGCCATTATTTGCAATATCCACCGGACACGCAGCGGGTGTTTTCATATCTCGAATCGCGCGGATCGGAGCGCGATTGGACAGCGTCGCTCTTTTTCGGCCTGCAATATATCTTGAAGGAATATTTTCAAGAGCCCATTTCATATGACGAATTCTATGAGGCGGCGGCGATAGTTCCAAAGCATGGGGTTCCATTTAACCAGGACGGCTGGCTAAAACTGATAGAGAAACACCACGGCCGACTTCCGCTCAGGATACGCGCCGTACCCGAAGGTACAATTGTCCCGCTGCACAATGCATTGATCACAGTCGAGAACACCGATCCCGATTTCTTTTGGTTGACGAGTTACTTTGAGACGATCTTAATGCGGCTCTGGTACCCGATAACCGTTGCGACGCAAAGCTATTATCTGAAGAAGCTGATCTATGGGTATCTCGAAAGCACCGCGGATGATCCGGTAAATGAAATACTTTTTAAGCTTCACGACTTCGGTGCACGGGGCGTCTCAAGTGCGGAAAGCGCTGCTATCGGCGGTGCGGCACACCTTGTAAATTTTCGCGGTACCGACACGATCGTCGCGATGCGGCTGCTCCGGAATTACTACAATCATGAGATATCTGCCTATTCCATTCCGGCCGCAGAACACTCGACGATGACAAGCTGGGGCCGTGAGAATGAGGTCGACGCCTACCGTAACATGCTCAAACAGTATGCTCATCCCGGCTCTCTCATCGCTGTCGTTTCCGATTCATGGGACATCTACAATGCCGTCGAGCACATTTGGGGTGAATCTCTTAAAAAAGAGATCATCGACAGCGGAGCCACGGTTGTTATCAGGCCGGACAGCGGCGATCCAGAGCAGGTAGTTTCCAAAGTCATAAACCTTTTGGCTGAAAAGTTTGGCGCGACGACAAATTCAAAGGGTTTTAAGGTTTTGCAAAACGTTCGGATGATCCAGGGTGACGGCATTAATCCCGACTCTATCAAGGCAATTCTGGAGTCCCTCAAAGCCCAGGGATTTTCCGCAACTAATATCGCGTTCGGAATGGGCGGGGCACTGCTGCAAAAGGTCGACCGGGATACTTTGAAATTTGCATTCAAGTGTTCGGCCGTAATGCGTAGCGGAGAATGGCAGGACGTTTATAAGGACCCTGTGACCGACTCAGCCAAGCGTTCAAAGCGTGGGCGACTTGATCTAATCAAACATTTGGACAAGGTCGGAGATGCCGGATATGAGACCATCAGACTAGACGATGTTCAGCGTGGCGACACTGGCATGAGCACCGCGATGCAAACTGTGTTTCAAGATGGCGAGATCATTTACACGGCGGATGAGACTCTGGAAAAGATACGCGAGCGGGCATCCGGCGAGTTCATGTCGATCGGAATGTCTGCTTGACGTCTACGGACGCTGAAAATTTGCAGCATACGGGCTCGAATCGAGCGGTCTACTTTAGAAGCAGGTTATCTGTGAAGCCGTTCGCTCGGATCACTTAGCCAGACTTCAGACTCTTTTTTGTTTGCCCGTTTTCGTTCTACTTTTAAAAGTAATGCGCGACCAACTCGTTAAAGCAATACGATCCGATCAAGCCACTTTCGGCCTGGATCTTACGGAACTTGTAATTCAGCGGCTGGGCGACTTTTACGATCTGGTCCAGGAACATAATCCACTGCTCCATTTGGTTGGGCCGTGTTCGCCCGAGGAATTTGCCATTCGCCATATTCTCGAATCATTGGCCCTGCTCAAATACCTGCCGGCCGGAGCCATGTTCGCTGACGTTGGCGCAGGCGCTGGCCTGCCGTCGATACCGTGCCTTTTGGCCCGCGATGATCTGAAGGCTGTACTTATCGAGTCAAAGGAAAAGAAGTCGATCTTTTTGGAATTGGCAGTTAACGAGTTGGGGATCGCCGACCGGGCAAAGATCCTCAATAAGCAATTTTCAGAGGTGGATCCGGGCGATCTTGGGTTTATCACCTGCCGGGCTCTCGACAAATTTGCAGAAACTTTGCCGCGCCTGGTTCGGTGGTCAAAGCGGCGTGGCTTGCTCTTATTCGGGGGAGCTGCGTTGAGGATATCTCTGCAAAAAGAAAAAGTACGGTTCAATGAGATCTTATTACCGCTTTCTGAAAAGAGATATTTGTTCGTTTCTACGCCTGATCCGCGATAGGTAAAGGTCCGGGCGTTATCGGGTAACCTGAAGCAGATTATTTAGCAAATATTGCAGGCCGGGGGTCGGTTTGATCATGTAGCTGCCTAATTTCAAGTATACTTCGTTGCCGTTGACAAATCTTTCGACGACCGTACGGCTTACCTCGTACGACAGCTTCTCGCGAAGCATATCTCCATTCGTCGAAGTCGTACGTTTTGGCTTTCCGATAACAAAATTCTTATCTTCGCTTACCATGACGAGGTCATTATGATCCAGAAATCGCCATTTTTTCGCGATTGACAGTATGCTGATCACAAAGGACCCCTTCCTTATCTTTTTCTCATCTTCTTTGTAGATATAGGATGCGTCGATCAGGGTTCTAAATTCCCCGGGCACCGCGTCAGCCAGTTCTCGTATATCGAGGAACGAAGTGCCAATGTAACCTCGTTTTGTCACCGGATCATAGTAGTTTGCCAAGGCGCCGATGTCGCCGAGGGCAGGGTTCACGTTTTTCGATAAGCGGGTTTTGCGGCTTGCGGACGTTTCCGCTGACCTGGCTGAAACAAATTTGTTTTGATCCTGGCGTTCGGCCTCGCGATCTGCTGCGCGTACCTCCCACGCCGGTTTGAGGCCCGGTATCGACCAAACCCCGCGTTTTTCACTTTTGGCGATAGCTTCGGTCGATCGATACGTTTCAAATTCGCCGGCGTCCTGGCCCGATGCCTGTGCCGGAATGTGCCAGCCGGCGCCATCACGCAGCATCTGCTGGCTCACGTCTATGTTGTTAACCATCAACCGGCCGACGGTACGGTCACGCATTATCGTTCGCGGCTTGTATTCAGCTTGCGCTCCAAAGACAAGGCTGCGGAGGTGATCACGGACCGTATCATGAAGGTCCTGACCTGCCATCGGCACATCGATATATTGCAGCTCGACCGTGATCTTGCCGCTAGGGATAGCAACGACAACGGTTTTGCCGTCGATGACATCGACGATCTGGCCTGAGAATGTCGATTGTGCAACCGCAGCGGAACAAAACATCAAAACCGCGGCTGCGACAAGTATCGAAACGTGAAGCTTTCTGAACATATTGGTTTGCTCAACGGATCTCGAGGTCATATTCCCTGAGCCGGCGATAGAGGGTTGATGGCGAAATGCCGAGCAGTTCGGCAGTCTTGCCGCGGTGCCAGCCTGTCTTCTCCAGAGCGCCGATGATCTGTTGGCGTTCGACATCGCGAAGATTGTTCGTAGACGAATTCTGAAAGCTGGTTATTCCACCTGCCTGCGGGGCACTGTAACTAACCGAGACGCTTGTTTTTTCGGTTCTAAATGCGATCTCGGGCGGCAATTCACGCTGTGTGATCACATCATTGTCGGCGAGCAGCACCGCGCGTTCCAGACAGTTCCTGAGCTGACGGACGTTGCCGGACCAATCAAATGCCGAAAGCGAATCGATGGCCGCAGGTGACAACTCGGGGGCATGCGTGCCGGCGAGTTTGTAACAGCAGATGCCTTGCGAGCGGTACTATGTCGTCGCGACGCTCGCGTAGCGGCGGAATATTGATCTCGAAGCTGTTGATCCTGTACATCAGGTCGGCCCGGAATGCGCCTTCGGCGATGGCCTGATCCGTATCACGATTTGTTGCCGCGATCAGACGAACGTCGACCTCGACCTTCTTAACCCCGCCGACCCTGAAGAACGAACGCGTCTCTAGCGCCCGCAGCAGCTTTGACTGCAGATGCATCGGCATTTCCATTACCTCATCGAGAAATAATGTACCGCCGTCTGCGATCTCAAAAAGCCCGAGTTTGCGTGCCCTCGCCCCCGAAAATGCACCGGCCTCATGTCCGAAAAGCTCGCTTTCGAGCAATGTCTCCTGCAGGGCCGCGCAATTGAGATCAATAAAAGCCTTTTCAGCCCGGCTGCTCAACTGATGTATCGCCTGGGCGATCAGCTCTTTCCCAACGCCCGATTCACCGGTTATCAATACCGACGTATCAGATGGTGCAACCCTCTGGACCAGCCTCAGGGCTTCTTTCATCTGCTTTGATTCGGCAACTATGTCAGGCAGCGAACGGCTTGTCCGGGCGATCTGTGCCCGCAGCCGCTGATTGTCCAGTTTTAACTGCTGCTTCTCGGCTGCCTGAGCGACCAGGGCCGAAAGCTCGGCGATGCGATATGGCTTTGTCAGGTAATCATAAGCACCGAGTTTCATTGCTTCAATGGCAGACTCGACAGTGGCCTGTCCGGTCAGCATTACAACCTCAGGCGGATTCTGACACCGTTCGCGCGTGCGCCGCAGCAGGCCCATACCGTCCAGCCGCGGCATATTTATGTCGCAGAGCAATACATCGTAATCTTGTTCCTCGAGCAGCTCCCAGGCTGCCTCGCCATCGCCTGCAGTCTCGACGTCGTGTCCCTGGCGGGACATTTCTTTCTGCACGACAAGACGCAGGTTTTTCTCATCATCTACTACTAGTATTTTCGCCATAATAGGGGGGGTAGGATCGTGGGGGAAATAGGCTATTGATCAGCCACAGGCAGGAAAATGCCAAAGGTGGTGCCTTTGCCAACATTTGAGCGGACGCTTAACCGTCCGCCGTGTTCAGAAATGATGCCGTAACAAACCGCGAGGCCAAGGCCGGTGCCTTTTCCGACCTCTTTTGTTGTGAAGAACGGCTCGAATATTTTTGACATATTCTCGGGTGGTATTCCTGAGCCGTTATCTTCGACCTCGATGATCAGACGGTTAGATCTTTGGAATACCCGCAGTTCTAAGGTGCCGCCGCCGGGCATAGCGTCGATCGCATTTGTCGACAGGGCGATCACAGCTTGTTGGATCAGCCCGCCATCGGCATTTACCGGCGGCAGATCCTTGGCAACGGTGGTGACGATATTAATATTTTCACCGCGTGATTGATGCGAAAGCAGGTTGGCGGCGGATCTGACAACATCGCCTATATCCACAAGCACGCGTTCGCCTGTTCGGATCCGGCTAAAATCAAGCAAGCCGGTTGTAATGCTTTTGCACCGAAAAGTCTCGCTTTTGATCAAGCCGAGATATTCAGAAAGATCATCTGACGCCTCCGACTCGGCGAACGCGCCTTCATCGATCCTCTGTTCGAGGGCCTCGGCACAGGCGGCGATCGTGGCGAGCGGATTGTTGATCTCGTGCACAACGCCGGCCGCGAGACGTCCGACCGCTGCGAGCTTTTCGGCACGATTTACGGCATGGATAGCCTCGACCCGAGCCGTAACGTCCTCGCCGACCGTTATCACATGGGTAACCTCATCGGTATCGGCACGTTTCATCGGAACCTTGCTAACCATCCAATGCCGGGTAGATCCGTCATCGGCAACCGTTTGCTGCTCGATGCGTTCGATCTCGCCGGTACGAAAGGCCCGTTCAAATTCCTGGCGGAGCCGTCCCTGCGGATATTTTTCCAAAACGTCAAAAACATCGCGGCCGATGGCCATATCCCGGGGAATACCCAGTGCCCCCACCTCGCGATGCCGGTTCCACGTAACGATCCGATAGTCTCTGTCAACGACATAAAGCGAAACCGGTAGAGCATCGAGAATTGACTCGGTAAACTTTCGGTGTTCCTCACGGGCCTCGTTGATCGAACTGTTGAGGGCGGTCTCATAATGCGCCGAAAGGTTTACACTCATCGCGGCCATCTGTGTAGCAGCGTCGATAAGCTGTGCCTTTTGATCGGTCAGCTCACATTCGTTCTTGAAGCCTGTAACGATCGCACCCCTGATCGTCCCGTTTATGTATAGCGGCGAAACATATTCGTATTCGTGCCCGCCGGCGGCGATCAGAAACTCACTTTCAGACCTTTCCGCATAAGCGATCTGCGGCGGCATAAAGGCCAGCCATTTTTCGAATCTGGATCGATGCAAAAAGTCCGTACCCAATTCACCGTCCGGACCACCTCCGCTGCTGATGAGCCCGATATTATTGAGTTCGGCTACAAATACGCACGAATGGGCGCCGACAGCCTCGCGGATCGCTTCGACCACGCGGGTCGCCACTTTCTTTGGGTGGACTGTGAAAAGCAAGCTCCGCCCCAGCTCGGAGATAAAGCGAAGTTCGCTCGAACTGTCGTTAGATGGTCCGGTCGTAGTAACCGGCCTCGCGGCTTTTGTCGGCGGCGGTGAAGTTTGCATTGTGAATTGTCGCAGCCGGAGGTGAATCGGTGCAGGGAGTCCTCAAAATTAGGCGTGCATTTCAAAACAAATGGTTTCGAAAAGTCCCTTTGTAATTAAAAACAATTTTAAACACTTTGTCAATAAGTTTAACGGGGGTTCGAGTTCATTGACATGAAGATTGTTTGACGCAAAAATAGATATTGAAGGGTTAATTTTGGCAGGTGCTGCATATTTTTATTAAAACTGCATTAAGAACGATCGCCGCTTTGTCGGTGCTCATATTCCTTTCGGGCATTCTCGCTGCTCAGGAGATCGTGGATAAGACAGTCGCTGTGGTAAGCGACGGCCTCAGATCTGAGTTGATCACTTATTCTGACCTAAAATGGCAATTGGCGCTGCAGCCCGGCATCCCGCTTGATCCGCCGAGGTCCGACGATCTAAATCAGGCGTTGCAGCTGCTGATAAACCAAAGGTTGTTTGCCCTTGAGGCCGAGAGGTTACCCCGATTAGCACCAACCGAGGCCGAGATCAGCCAAAAAATAACTGAGACATTGTCATTTTTTCCGTCTCCGGCAGCATTTGAGACCCGGCTCAAGATCGTCGGATTTGATTCGATCAGGGATGAGGCGTTTCAACAGATCATGGCCCGCCGGCTGGCGATCGATAACTATGTCAAATTTCGGTTCGGGTCCTTTGTGGTAATTTCGCCTGAGGAAGAGGCGAACTATTATCGGGATATTTACGTGCCAAATTTTCGCCGCACATCGCCGGGCCGAATAGTGCCGACGCTTGATGAAGCGAGAGCCGAGATCAATGAGACGCTGACCCGGGGAAAGATCGCTGCAGGGATCGACCGATTTCTGGATGAAGCAAAGAGACGCTCAACGGTCGAGATACTCAGCGAGGTTTAAGACCGGTGCGTACGGGAACTTAAAATAAATTAAGGAGTGTAGATCGCTTTGAAAAATAAATACTCTGTAATAAAGCAAAGAGTGTTCGCATTATTGCTCGCCGTTGTCCTGGGCGGGCATTCGTTTGCCCAAACGGCCGCCAAACCGGCATTGTCCTTGTCGGCCGTGGAAACGCAGATCTCAGAAGGGATCACGGTAGCGGCCATCAAAGACACCACTACTAAGCTCTCTGCGGACGACATGGAGGGCAGGGGTACGATGCAGCCTGGCGGTGTAAAGGCCGCTAATTGGATCGCGGACCGTTTCAAGCAGCTGGGGCTAAAGCCGCTCGGCGACAAGGGTTCATATCTCCAAAAGATCGACTTCAAAGAAACCGTAGTAGCACCCGAAGCGTCGTTCAAATTCGGGGATATTTCTCTGGCCCACGGTACGGAATTTGCCCTTTTACCCCAAAACAACGGCAACAAAGACATTAGCGGTGATATGTACTTTATTGCTTTCGGTATCCAGGCAGATACACCGAAGCGCAACGACATCGAAGGCGTCGATCTCAAGGGAAAGGTTGTCGTGATGCTGGAGGGCCCGCCGCTGAATATATCAAAAGAAGCATGGAAGGCGTCTGATGCATCGAAAGTTTTTACACGATCGATAATGTCGAAGGAACCCGCCGCGATCGTTTTTATCGGCCACGGGCGCGAAGAACATACGCCTGACGAATCGATAAGCTATTTTAGCCGCCGGCAGATCACCATGCCCGATGAGAAGGGATATCCATCCTACATTCCGCCGCTTATTTATGTGAGTTCCGAAGCTGCGGAAAAGCTGTTTTCGAGTGCCGGCGTCGAATTTAAGGAGGCTCTTACACGGGCCGAACGCAATGACTTCGCGCCTATCAAACTCAATCAAAAGGCTAAGATAGTCGTTAAATATAAGACCACTAAAGGGGTTGCTTATAACGTTGCAGGTTATATCGAAGGCTCTGATCCAAAGCTCAAAGACGAAGCCGTACTTTTTTCAGCTCACTATGATGCGTACGGAATGGAAAATGGCAAGATCTATCATGGTGCTGCCGATAATGCTCTCGGTAATGCAGAAATGCTCGCCGTTGCTGAAAGTTATACCAAGCTTACCGACAAGCCGAAACGTTCGATGATCTTTCTGTCTGTCACCGGCGAAGAATATGGCTTATATGGCTCGAAATATTGGGCAAAGAATCCGACCTGGAATATCAAAAAGGTGGCGGCCGACCTTAATCTAGATGGCATTGGTTCTGAGGTTTATGGCCCGGTCAAAACGATAGTCGGATATGGCGCCGAATATTCGACTCTGGGTTCGATGATGGATGATGTTGCTAAGACGATGCAGATCAACACGATACCCGACCCGTTTCCCGATGAAAAGATATTTTATCGCTCTGACCACTATTCTTTTGTGGAACGAGGCGTTCCGTCGCTGATGCTGATGGGTGCCCCGGCCGGTGATAAAGAGATCTGGATAAAACGGATAAAGGATTGGGAAAAAGGCGACTATCATCAGCCGGGCGACGTTATCCAGTCGGATTGGGCATGGGAAGGTGCCGAAACCGTTGCCGAGGTAATGGGAATCATGGGATGGCGTATTTCTGAAGCCGACGAGATCCCTGCGTGGCTGGCCACGTCACGCTTTGCAAAATTGGAACGTGGAAATACCAAGGAGCTGCCGCCGGAAAAATAACTGTACGGCTCGCGTTTCAGCATTTTAATGCGACACTTCCTGGTACTAATTCTAGCAGTCCTGGCCGGATGCCTTATCTGGGCGGCCGGTCAGGACGCGGTTGGACTCAGGGTCGAGGGCAAAGCCGATCAGCGCCGCGCGATCGGCCCGGAAGTCCGTAAGGCGGTAGCTGCTGCGGAATCTGCGCCGGTTGCGGCCTTAAAACCCGACATTCCTAAAACCTTACAAGGCAAGCCAGGATCGGCCACCGCGAGGGATATTCCCGGTAACCCCCCGGCAAAATATCCTGCTGAGATCGTCCACGATCAGGACGGATCGCCGGCGCGCCAGTCCGGGGTACCGATGCCGCCGCCGATCGTTTCCTTTGACGGGCTTTCAAATTACGACAACATCGATGCATATGGGTTGGTCATCATCCCGCCGGATATGACCGGCGATGTTGGCCCGGACCATTATGTACAGGCTGTAAACGCCCTTGTACGCATCTTTGACAAGAGCGGCAACGCCGCTCACGCCGCCGTTCAAGATGAGCAGCCTGTTCGCCCCGCTTGGGACCGCCTGCTCTACCCATAACGACGGTGAGGCTACCGTTGTTTACGATCCGCTCGCGGACCGCTGGCTGCTGAGCCAATATTGCACAAATTTTCCGCCGTTCCGGCAAATGATAGCCGTTTCGAAAACCGGCGATCCGACGGGCGCCTATTTTCTATACGAGTTTGTAATGCCAAATTTCAAGCTCAATGATTGGGCGAAGTTCGGCGTCTGGCCCGATGGATATTACATGTCGACGGACGAATTTATCGGCTCTGATTTCCAGGGTTCCGGGGTCTTTGCTTTTGACCGGAGCAAAGATGCTGGCGGGCGATCCGACCGCATCATATATCTATTTTTATCAGCCGTCGTCAGGCACTGCCCGTTTAGGCAATCTGCTGCCAATAGACATGGATGGTTTGCGAGCGCCTATTGTCGGCAGCCCAAATATCTTTGTCGGTTATACGGCGACAGAATATGGTGACGCCGCAGGATGCGATCAGGCTTTTTAATTTTCATGTTGATTTTGCCGATCCGTCAAATTCAAACTTTATCGAAAGGCCCGAGAGCCCGATAACAGTCGCGGCATTTGACCCCACGAGCCCCGATGGCCGTGCGGATATAACTCAGCCGGCGCCCGGTGACAAACTTGATGCGAACAGTGACCGGCTTAATTATCGGGCCGCGTACCGCAACCTGGGAACCAGTGAGAACATCGTCGTCAACCAGACGGTTCGTCTGTCGACCGATCCGTTTCGGGCTGGTGTTCGCCTTTACGAGTTAAAGCGAACGGGTGGTAATTTTTACGTTTCCGAGCAGTCAACAATTGGAAATATCGACTCTTCACGCTGGATCGGCAGTGCGGCCCAGGACCATCAGGGAAATATGGCGGTCGGATACAGCCATGTCACGGACATCGAACAGCCCTCAATACTGTATACCGGCCGGTTGGCTGCGGAACCAGCCGGATCGTTTCGCAGTGAGGGCACCCTTATAGCAGGGACAGGTGTGCAAAAGGCTTTTGGCTGGCGTTGGGGCGATTATAGCGGGATGAGTGTCGATCCGGTCGACGATTGTACTTTTTGGATGACCGGCGAATATTACACGCTCGCGAGTCAAAATTTCAGCGACTTTACCTGGCTGACGCGGATCGGCTCGTTCAAGTTTCCCGAGTGCACGGCCGCCCCGCGTTCCGTTGTTACGGGAACCGTTCGGAATGCGGCAACGAAACAACCCATTGAGGGAGCCGTCGTAAACGCCTCTGACTATTCCCGCCGAAGTGCGGCGGATGGACGATATGGCAATATGGCCGTTCTGCCGGGGACATATACTATTACAGCGTCTGCCCGGGGTTTTCGGGACAAGAGTTTCGAAATAAGCCTGGCCGACGGCCAGACACTTACGCAGGATCTCGATCTGGACCCGATAGCGGTACTAGTGAACTACCGGGACGCAGGTTTCGACCGAGAGCTGCGCGGCAAACGGTGCCCCAGACCCCGGCGAGATGCTCACCCTTGCGGTAACGCTTCGCAATAACGGTGCACTCGACACGCATGATCTAAGAGTGACGCTGCTTGAGCAGGGAGGCGTTATAAGCCCCGGCGGGCCGCAGGATTATGGCGTATTGGCCGCAGGCGGGGCATCCGTCTCACGGTCATTCCAATTTACTGTTTCGCCGGAAATAACCTGCGGCGCTCAGATATACCTGACCTTTCATCTGGACGATAATGGCGTCGATCTCGGAAATATCACGGCGACGATGCAGACCGGTACGCCAAAGATAGCACTGCAGCAAAACTTTGACCGCAGCCATCTTGCTCAGCTGCCGCCGCGTTGGACGCGTGCAGCAGAGCGGCGTTCCGCAAAGCTGGACAGTTTCGGCAGCGCGATCGCAGTCAGGAACGAAATCCGCATTTTCGCCCGACCCGATCCAGGTCGGCCTGAATGAAATGACTACGCCGGTTTTTGTTGTTGCGACGCCGAATGCACAGCTTACATTTCAGAACTGGTACGAACTCGAAACCACATTCCTCCGCAACCGCCTCTACGACGGCTCAGTGCTCGAGATCAGCATCGGCGACGGAGCGTGGGCCGACATTCTGGCCGCGGGTGGTTCATTTGAGTCAGGCGGATATGACGGCCTCATCGATGCCTGCTGCCAGAACCCGCTCGCAGGACGCCAGGGTTGGTCGGGCCGCAGCGGGATCAACCAAACCGCTGAGTTCATAACAACCTCTGTAAAGCTGCCGCCCTCGGCCGCTGGTCAGCGTGTCCAACTGCGATGGCGGGTCGGCACGGACATTGGCGGCTTTAAAGAGGGCCAGTATATCGACGATGTGCTGGTAACCGACGGCTCTGTCTGCGGCTGCGTTTCCGCCAGATGATCTAAGTTATCGGATCTTGTCAGAACGACATGCAATGCATAGCGAATGGCGGGGGTTCTTGACCAATGGCCCTCAGGGATTTATTATCATTAATTCCACGCCGGAGTGGCGAAATTGGTATACGCACTAGACTCAAAATCTAGCGGGCTTAACGCTCATGTCGGTTCGAGTCCGACCTCCGGTACCACTTCTAATCAAATCTGCATTGTGACGTCGACCTCGATCCTGGTGATGGGCGCAATCGCCGATAGGTGAGCGAAAGGGCGCCGGTCGATGTCGTGACGGTAATATTTTCTGTCCGGTGTTAAACACTTCATTTGGCATGCGACCAGCCTCATTCCAAATATAGGATCCCCGTGTTTATTGGTTCCCACCGTTTTCGGAACGATCTTTCAGATGTTTCCAATTCAAAAACATCTGCATGCCCTCTGCGGCAATGTTTTAGGGCCTAAACTTTTTTTGGAGAGGCTTCAAAAAAGTTTCAGAGGCTCCGCCAATGTTTCAGAGGCTGCGCAAACTGCAGAGAGGCTATAACTTTTGCAGAGACTCACTGCAGACGTTTCAGAGGTTTTAAAGGTGGAAATATCGAAGAATAAAAGGTCCGAAACCGGGAAGTGTTTAACACTCTGTTGGGGGCGGGCCTTTGTTAAGCCACCGCCCTGAGTTTAGTTACGTTGTTTGCCGGCAGGTGTTGTGACGGAGATGTTTTATCCAGCTTGGCGGCTAACCTGGCATAATTGGCGGCTTCTTTCGCTTCCTTCAATTGGCTGTCCAGTGCGACAATGCGGTTTTCCAATTTGTGCACCTCACCGGCTATACGGGCGTCCATTCGCGCGAACTCGTGCTTACAATTCGTTTGCAGCTTTTCGACTCCGTAATTGTCGCTGGCCCGAAGCAGCTCGCGAACGATCCATGCGGTACCTGCACAGACGGCAGCAAACGCTGCAACGGCCAAAACCATCGCGATCTCCGTTGCTATCAGTTTCTTGCAGATGCCGAATACAGTGACGGCGATGAGCCATGACGGTATTACGCTGCCGGCCAATGCACCCCGTACCGAGAGCTTTACCGTCCTTTCGGCCCGCTTGAGCTTTGTCTTCCACTGTTCCAGCCGTTCTGTCCTGATCGCTTTCCAGTGACGCTGTTTCTGAAAGAGCTTGTTGTGAGCGATCTGCAGGTCATTTTCGAGGCGGGCGCCGGTACTTTCAATATCGGTTGCATCGCTCGCCGGCGCCGCCATGGTGAGGATGTCCGAGAAAGCACGGAGATTGATCGTACCTTTCTTATGTTCAACGACCTGTACCAGTCCGCAAAATTTACAGGCAAACTGATTCATCCCGATCGAGATCTCCAGGCTGGAGCCGCAACCGATACACTGCAGTTCGAAAACACGGGTTTGTGTGGAAGTCATAAATATGTGGGTTCTTTCTAAATTTGTCTATCGGAATAGCAGAATTTGAACGGTAGATGGCAGAAATTGAGGGGCATAGCTTCACAATCGGACGCCGGCGATCCTCGCCAGGCTGTTGTTTGATCTGGAATAGCAGTTGCTGTTCCGACAGACACTATCAGTAAGTGCAATTAGTGTGCCGAACGTGGTTTACGGATAAGTAGCTGTAAACAAACCCCATACGAGATCATCCAGGCTGTGAGCGGCAAGGCGGTGAGGTAAAATGCCACACTTTTTTGGGCGCCGCGCGATTAAGACGGGCCCCGATAAACTCAAAAGAAATTGTTGGCAAACGCCTCTGATCTATGCAATAATGTCCGCACTGGGGGTGATATTATGATAAATAATTCAAACGAGGTAAGTATTAAATAAACACGTATCCGCCGCGGCAGATGCGACGTTTACTAATACAAACGGCACGCTCTTTGACGAGCGTGCCGTTTTATTTTTGTCTTAGCCGCAAAAATGCGGCTGTGACAAAGATCAGCCACAACCGCATTTCTTACAACAATTAAGTTGTTCCTAGAGCCGACGCCAGTCGGACGTTCCGCCTCCGTTTGGGTTATAAAGCCTGATGCCATTGCCGTTACGGGAAATGGTTAGGCTATCGCCATTGATGCTTATTACATTGCGATAGAACGTTCCATAGACCGTGCGGCCAAATGATGTCAGGGTGACCCGGCCATTTTTGTCGATCGACATTGTTCTGGGATCAGACCCGATCCAGCTAAATGATCCACGGGCCCAGCTTGGGGGCGAACTCATTTGCCCGCCGCCATTCCAACCACCGTTATTGCCGCCGTTATTGCCGCCGTTCCATCCGCCGTTGTATCCTGCTATCCAGTCTGAAGTTCCGCGACCGACGGGGTTGTATAGCCTTATACCATTACTGATGCGAGAAACGTTGAGGTTATCGCCGTTTATCCGTACTACATTGCGGTAGTAGGTTCCGTAGGTGGTTCGGCCTAAGGCAACCAATGTCACCCGCCCGCTTCGGTCGATCGTCATGCTCCTCGGGTCACTGCCCTGCCAGGTAAATGTTCCCTGCGCCCAATTCGGCGGTGTACTCATATCGCCGCTGCCGTTCCAGCCGCCATTGTTGCCGCCATTCCAACCGCCGCCATTCCAGCCGCCGCCATTCAGGCCCGGCAGGTCAAAGGTATCAGCTACCTTATTGATATCGTTACGCATTGCCTGCCATTGCCGTTCGATGTTGCGGGCAAATGGCAGCTGAATGATCATCGCGTTTACCGGTTGAGCTTTATCAAGCATGTACTCAACGTCTGATCGGTTATCCCACCAATTATTCCGGCTGTTATACTCCCGCTGCAGGCGATCTACAGCACTTTCATAATCTTTGACATACTGGTTATATCGATCCTCGGTGTCAGTCCCGTTCAGGGCGCTTCGGTCCATATACCTGTCAAAATCTTTTCGAAAGGTATTGCTGCTGTTTTCCAGCCGGTCGATGTACCCTTTGACCTGGTTTTTGGAATAAGTGGTCGAGTAGCGGCCCTGAGCACTGATCGACTGCGGTGCCATTGCCGCGACTATTGCCAGCGCAAGAGCTGCAAATATAATATTAATTGGCTTTAAGTTTTTCATACGGTCTCCTATGTTTAAGTTGCGCGTCTGTTTAACTAACAATGTGCGGTGATGCGCAAGTTTTGTGATCTCGCGTTTGATCACGAAGTTTCGATGCAAAAAGGCGTCGATTATCTGCCAATTATATTCTATTGGGGCCGCTTGGACAACGCTCTGCTCGCGGCGGGTTTGCTCTAAATTATGTCTTTAATAGACTTTGACTATCTACTGCCCGATGGACTGATCGCTCAGAACCCGCTCGAGCGGCGGCAGGACTCGAGAATGCTCACCGTCGACCGGGCGGGTAAACGCTTTTCAGATCATAAATTTACCGAAATTCCCGGGTTTCTGACAAAGGGCGATCTTCTGGTTCTAAACAACACACGCGTATTTCCTGCCAGGCTTATTGGCCGTGCCGAAACTGGTGCCCGTGTCGAGATCTTTTTGGTCCGGGAGGTAGGATCCGGCATTTGGGAGACCCTGGCGCGGCCGGCAAAGCGATTGCATTTGGGAAAAAGAATTATTTTCGATACGCAGCTAACCGGTGAAGTTGTCGACAAGCGACCCGATGGCAAGGTAAACGTGCGTTTTGACTGTAAAGGCGATTTTTATCAAATTCTTGACGGTATCGGTAAGACGCCGCTGCCGCCATATATTAAGAGGGATCCGGCCGGGATCGATGCGGACCGCGAGCGTTATCAAACCGTTTTTGCCAAAGATCGCGGTGCCGTCGCAGCACCGACCGCCGGCCTGCATTTTACGCCCGAGGTCTTGGAGATGATCAGGGATGCTGGTGTAACCATCGCAGAAATAACTCTCCACGTCGGATACGGCACGTTCGAACCGGTGCGGGTCAAAGACCTGAAAGATCATGTTGTATCACCGGAATCGTACCGGATAGATCCGGAAACGGCCGAGGTCCTGAACGCAGCTATGTTGGATCGAAAACGCATTGTCGCGGTTGGCACCACTACGACGAGAGCATTAGAAACATCCCTTTCGAGATCTGACAGGTTTGCTGCCGGATCACAGTTGGCTGATGTGACGATCAGGCCGGGACATCGGTTCAAAGCGGTCGACGCTTTGCTGACAAATTTTCATTTGCCAAAGAGCTCCCTGCTGGTTTTGACTTCTACATTTGGGGGGCATGAACTTATAATGAGTGCTTACCGCCACGCAGTAGAAATGCAGTATCGTTTTTACAGCTATGGCGACTGTATGCTGATAGTTTAGCGATCGCTGATAATTGCTCGGCCGGATAAGTTCGCAGGATCCGGCTGGATCTTAATTTTCTATGGCCGTACTTGAGACGATCCGAAATTTTCTCATCCCGCCTTATCCGCCGGAACCCGAGGTTATTATCCCGGCGCCGCCCTGCGATTACGAAATTCGGCCCCTTACTCTTGACCAATTACCAGAGGTCTTAAGGCTGAATATTCGATGTTTTCGAAATGGCGACAATTATACCAAGCACACTTTCGAATATCTGCTGAACGAGCCAAAGACGCTTAGTTACCGAATGGTAACGCCCCGGGATGAGATCGTCGGATTTGCTTTTGTTATGGTCAACGAGAATAACGCAGCCCATCTGACAACCATCGGTGTCGCGCCAGAACACCGTAGACGAAAGATCGCCGTGCGGCTGCTCGATCACGTCGAACGATCCTTAAGACAACGCGAGATCGGTACGATCATGTTAGAGGTTCGCGTCAGCAATGCGGACGCCCAGGAGCTCTATCGCAGATCAGGCTACTCGACCGTCCAGCGGATCCCTAAGTATTACAACAACGGCGAAGACTGCTTTCTTATGATGAAGGCCCTTTCTTAGACTATTACACCTTGGCCTTTACCCTTCCTAAAATTTACCCGATCACTGACACCCGGATATCGGGCCTCTCGCACACGGAACAGGTAAAGCAACTGATCGGCGGTGGTGCCCGGATCATTCAGATCCGTGAGAAATATGCTGCTAGTCGTAACTTTTACGATGACGCAAGAGAATGTGTCATGATCGCGAGATCGAGCGGCGTTACTCTCATTGTTAATGATCGTGTAGATATCGCAATGGCGACCGGTGCCGACGGTATCCATCTGGGCCAGGATGATCTCCCGCCCGGTGAAGCGAGATCGCTACTTGGCAATAGTGCGGTCATTGGCTATTCGACCCATTCGGTTGAACAGGCACTCTCCGCAATTGGCCTACCGATCGACTACATCGCGATCGGCCCCATCTTTACGACCTTTACTAAAGATGATCCTGACGAGATCGTGGGCCTAAAAGGGCTGCGTGCTGTCAGAGATGCAATAGGCGATTTGCCGCTGGTGGCAATAGGTGGATTAACAGAAGCGAACCTGCACGCTGTATTCGAAGCGGGAGCCGATTCGGCAGCCATGATAGGTGCATTGTTGTCGGATCCGCCTAAGATTTCGGATCGGATGAGAAGATTCTCGGCGGATTCTGCTGATAGACTTTGATTGTTGTTAAACATTATTAAAAAACTTCTTGCTAAATGGCCATGTAGTGTTCAATAATATTAGTTGGCGGCCTTTATTGAATTCGCCGCCGTCTCGGCACACCCAAGACTTTTCCACCCTTGTAGATCAATTTCCTGGAGTAAATCCAACCATGAGCTTGCTAGATGTAGCGCCCATTATTGAGCAGATGTTGCTCATTTCCGAGAATGTCAGCGACCTTAACTTTTCTTGCGGTCAAAAACCACAGGTCGAGATAAACGGTGTTCTCTATCCGGCCTCGCCAATTGGCCTGGGCAAGCTTTCGGCATTTCAGACCGAAATGATCGCCATGTCGCTGCTTCGTGATAATCCTGATGCAGCGCTTCATTTGGCAAAGATGAGGACCGCCGATCTGAGCTATGCCTTGCCGGGTAAATGCCGTTTCCGCGTGAATATCTTTCAACAGCGAAACTCATTTTCCATAGTAATGCGAGTGATCCCGCACGAGGTCCCGACCTTTGAATCTCTTGATCTGCCGCGGCAGCTTGCAGATATCGCGGAGATCAGAAACGGCGTTGTACTGCTGACCGGCCCTACCGGATCAGGAAAAAGCTCAACGCTTGCGGCGATCATCGATCGCATAAATGAGATCAAGGCTTACCACATTGTTACGATCGAAGACCCGATCGAATTTCTGCACAACCATAAAAAGAGCACCATTAACCAGCGTGAGGTCGGTGCGGATACTAAGGATTTTGCTTCGGCATTGAGGGCCGCACTTCGACAGGCTCCAAAGGTCATCCTCGTTGGCGAGATGCGTGATCTGGAAACTGCCGAGATCGCGCTCGAAGCCGCAGAGACGGGCCACCTTGTCCTGTCAACGCTTCATACCATCGACGCGTCAAAGACGATCGATCGAATAGTCGGGCTATATCCCAAAAACGAAGAGCGGATCATCCGAACGCGTCTGGCGCAGACATTCAGGTACATCGTCTCGCAGAGACTGATACCAAAGGCGGACGGCAAGGGCCGCGTGGCCGCTGTTGAGATCCTCAAGTCAAATCCGCGAACTCGTGAATATATTGAAAAAGGCGAGGCCGAGGGCAAATCGCTTCTCGACGCTATTCGCGACGGCGAGATCGATGGCATGCAGGATTTCGATTCGGTCATTCGCGGCTTGATCGAGAAAAAAGTGATTACCATGGAAGATGGCCTGTCGTTTGCGACAAATCAGAATAATCTCTTGCTGCAGTTAAAAGGCTTATCATCGACCGAGGATTACGCAGATCCGCATTCGAACAGGCCGATGCCAAAGCCGATGGTTCCGCCGCCGCCGCCCGAAAATCCGGACTCTGTCCTTAACATGATGGAATAGGCGTACACGTCAAATATTATGATCATCAGATGCGATAATTGCTCAGTTTCCCTACAGTTGGACGAATCTAAGGTTCCGAGCGGAAATTTCTCTGTTCGGTGTCCTAGGTGTCAAAATTTGCTTCGCGTTCAAAAGGATGCTACCGGCAAAGGCCTCTCAACGGTGGATCAACTTGCGGCAAGCAAACCGGCAGAATCAACCGGCGAAGGTGCCGCAGATTTTGCCGCCAAGGAAACAGATCTTCAGATCAACAGTGCCCTGAGATCGTTGTTGACTGCCCTTCAGTCAGAAACGACCGGTTTGGCTGCCGATGATGAAGGCGACGAAAAACCCAGACGTGTACTGCTATGCCTCGGACAGCGAGCGGATGAAACGGCCCGCATACTGGCAAAAGCGGGTTACAAGGTCTACGTTGCTCAGACGCCTGCGCAGGCTAATGAACGACTGCGGGACGGCAAGACAGAGATCATGATCTTTTCTCCTGACTTTGCCGCAGAGATGGGCGGCGCCGCCGTTTTACAGCAGAAAGCCAACTCAATGTATTCATCCGAAAGGCGCAGACTTTATCTGATCTCTCTTGAGGAAGAGGGCTCAACGATGAATGCTCATGACGCATTCCTTAGAAACTTGAATTTGATCGTCAACACGAATGATCTGCCGCAGTTACCGCTGATATTGAGTCGGGCGGTGAGTGATTTCAATGACCTTTACGGACACTTTAATAAGGCGTCAGGGCTGATGCCGGTCTGATCTGACCATTTCATATCCCTCTACATCAGGGCAAGCTCACAAACAAGCATTTCCAATTGCAGGCGTGACCCGGCCTGACCGCTGCCTCCCTTAGACGTTTTGATATCAAGATCAGCCGTTGCGAGGCGTTTGATCGCCCGCGTAAGCCCGGCGATATCGGCTCGGCGGGCGGCCGCCAGAAAAGGCTCTTGTCTTTCGTACGGAAGCCGGATCGCACCTGTTACCTCGCGACGGTCGGCACCTCGAGACATAAGTTCCTTTGCGATCAGCAGAGTTCGATAATTGTAGGCTATAAGGCCGAGAAGTTGCAGCGGTTCGGTGCCGTCATCCAGGATCTTGCGAAGTGAAGAAATCGCCTTTGAACGGCTGCCGTCAACCAGATGTTTTGTAATTTCGAAGTTATCAAGCTCGCGTGAATTTGGTACAAGCGAGTCGATCAGGCCGCTTGAGATCCTTGTCCCGGGCAACGCGGCAGCAGCGAGCTTATTGATCTCATTCGTCAGACGCCTGACATCCGGACCGGTACGGGCAATGAGATGCCGCAGCGTCGGCTCGTCGATCTCTGCCGCCGCTTCCTCTATCCTGACCCGTGCCCATTCATAAAGCTGGCGATCGTCCAACCTCTTGAATTCAAAGGCCGCAGTTTTATCCCGCAGCAATTTCCCCATCTTGCGAACGGCGTTCAACTCGTCCGCGATAAAGATAACGACGGCATTAGGTGCCGGATCCGATAGATATGCGGACAAAACCGGCTCGTCGTCTTCGACGATCGTATCTCTAACGCCGGTCATTGAGATCCGAACGTCAGTAATGCGAACAACACGCCGCGGACTCATCATTGGAAGTTGTTCGGCGGCGGCGAGAGCACTTCTCAAATTACTGTCTAAATTAAGGCTAAAGCTGTTTTCGTTGAATTCCCGAAGTTTACTGTCGGCAAGGGCGAGGTTTGCAATAGTTTTGGCGGCAAGTTCGAGGAGATAAGTTTCGGGACCGAAAAGCAGATAAACCGGCGCTATCTGCCGCCGTTTCAACTGGTCTCTTAGATCTTCGCGCGAAAATACCATAGGAACTTAACCTACCGCACCTGAGAAAACGACCGGCTAGTGTTTTTCTTCCTTTACGCCGATCCCGTTTACGAATGCGGAGACCGCAGCCTCGGCAAATGCACGGGCAATTCGTTCGACCGCCGGATCTTCCTCGTTAAAGAAGGATCGCGGATCTGATGAGAATTCGAAAGAATCGCGGAAAATGAAATTTTGATTGTCGTAAAGTATCTTGTTCTGTTTCAGGTCCCGAATCGTTACCGCTGTAACCACCGTAACCTCATAAACCCGGGCCCGGCCTTCACTATCAAGGAGCACCCCGGAAAAGCTGAAGTCGCGGATCGTGCCTTCCAGAACGGCATCGGCGCCGGTACGCGAACTCTGAACCGTCAGGCCGTTACCGCGGCGTAAGATCTCATGGCTGACAGCGTCGGTAAAGATCGATTCGATCCGGTACCGCAACCCTTTTGTCTCAAACTGAAACGCCGGAACTGCGACGGTCTTAATGTTCTTCGGCAGGCCCGAATTGGTCACCGGTTTATAGCAATCGGTAAAACCCGATAAAAAAAGGACCGCGGTCCCGATCAATAATAGGCGTAAATTATCCATTATTTTCACTGTTTGCAACGGAGCACATCGCGTCCAACTTGCTTGTTACCTTGATAGCCGCAACAGTTTCTTTAACGTCATGGACGCGGATGATCTGCGCCCCGTTCCTTATGGCGATCAATGCGGCCGCGATACTACCGCCGAGCCTTTCATCCGGTGGAACATCGCCGAGGATCTTACCAATAAAGGACTTTCGCGACACACCGACAAGCACCGGATACGCTCGGAATTCGTTTACAATCTTATCAAGTTTTGCGAGCAATTCTAAGTTCTGTTCAAACGTCTTGCCAAAACCGATACCGACATCAATAGCCACGTGATCATCTGTTACGCCGTTGGCCTTGGCAATTTCTATGGAACCTCGTAAGCCTTCGGCAACATCTGCCAGGATGTCACTCTCAGGCGGCCGCACATGCATCGTGTCAAAGCTGCCTCGAGAATGCATCAATACGAGGCCGGCATGGGTCCGGGCTGCGACAAGAGCGATCTCTTCGTCGAACCTCAGTCCCGAGATATCATTTATTATTTCAGCCCCGGCCCCGACAGATGCGTCCGCAACTATTGATTTTGACGTATCGATCGAGATCGGTATATCAAAATTCTTTGAGATGGCCTCGATCACCGGCACGACACGCCGAATTTCTTCTTCCGCCGAAACCTGCTGGCTGCCGGGACGCGTTGATTCGCCGCCAATATCCAAAATATCGGCTCCCTCTGCTATTAGCCGCTCAGCATGTCTGAAGGCGTCATCCGCCGAATGGAATTTGCCGCCATCCGAAAAGCTGTCTGGCGTCACATTCAGGATCGCCATTACGAGCGGCCGATCGAGCGGTATTTCCCTTTGCGATGTTTTCCAGTATTTCATTAAGGCAAAGCTAAAAAGTAAAAAGGCAAAAGTAAAGCTGACGCCTCACTTTTGCCTATTTATCTGAACCTCGTTGCCGGTTTAAGCCGTGGCCGGATTATTACCGGTTATCGGCGGCAGGATCGGTTTTTTGAAAGGGTTCTTTGATTTCCCTTCCGACTCGGGTGTGCCGTCATCATCGGTCGAGTTCGGCGAACTGTCACTATCCAAGGGCAAACCGGCAATGACGCGGCGGATCTGAACGCTATCGAGTGTCTCAAATTCGAGCAAAGCCTCAGCGAGCCTTATCAGGCTCTCACTATTTTCCTTGAGAATGGTCGTTGCACGTTCGTATTGACCGCCGACGATCTTTTGGACCTCTTTGTCGATCTTGATCGCCGTGTCCTCTGAATAGTCGCGATGCTGCGAGATCTCACGGCCGAGGAAAATCTGCTCTTCCTTTTTGCCAAATGTAAGCGGCCCGAGCTCTGACATCCCGTATTCACAGACCATCGCACGAGCTATTTCCGTCGCCCTTTCGATGTCGTTAGAAGCACCGGTCGTGATGCTGCCGATGAACATATCTTCGGCGATACGGCCGCCCATCAGGCTCGCGATCTGTCCAAGCAAGAATTCCTTGTTTGCACTAAGCCTGTCCTTCTCGGGCAGATACATTGTTACTCCCAGAGCCATTCCGCGGGGGATGATCGTTACCTTATGGACCGGATCTGAATTTGGGACCTTAAGGCCGACGAGTGTGTGTCCCGCTTCGTGATAGGCCGTGATCTTTTTCTCTTCGTCGGAGATGACCATGCTCCTGCGTTCGGCACCCATCATCACCTTGTCCTTGGCGATCTCAAAATCCGTCATGGTCACAACCTTTTGGTTATAACGCGCGGCATTCAGGGCCGCTTCATTGACTATATTCGCAAGGTCCGCACCCGTAAAGCCGGGTGTTCCTCGTGCAATAACATTGACCTCGACGCCCTCGTCGAGCGGGATCTTGCGGGTATGTACTTTCAAAATGCCTTCGCGTCCGCGAACGTCCGGCCGTCCGACAACCACTCGGCGGTCAAATCGTCCCGGCCTCAGCAAAGCCGGGTCGAGAACATCGGGCCGGTTGGTCGATGCGACAAGTATTACGCCATCGTTCGACTCAAAACCGTCCATCTCAACAAGAAGCTGGTTTAGCGTTTGCTCACGTTCGTCATGTCCGCCGCCGAGGCCTGCGCCGCGATGTCGTCCCACGGCATCGATCTCGTCAATAAAGATGATGCACGGAGCATTCTTTTTGCCCTGCTCGAATAGGTCGCGGACGCGGCTCGCGCCGACACCGACGAACATCTCAACAAAATCGGATCCTGAGATCGAAAAGAACGGAACGTTTGCCTCACCCGCTACTGCCTTGGCAAGCAAGGTTTTGCCGGTTCCGGGAGGGCCAACCATCAGGACGCCCTTGGGTATCTTACCGCCGAGCTTTTGAAACTTTTGGGGATCTTTTAGAAACTCGATGATCTCCTGCAGCTCTTCTTTGGCTTCGTCAACGCCGGCGACATCCTTGAACGTCACACGTTTTTGTTGATTATTAAGCAGCTTTGCCTTTGACTTTCCAAAGCTGAGAGCCTTATTGCCGCCTGCCTGCATCTGCCGAAGTGTAAATGCCAGGAATCCCATTAGCAGGATAAACGGAAGAGCATTGACCAGCATCAGCCAGCCCAAGCCACTGGATGGAGTTTCAAGATTAACAACTGTATCAGTACCCTCTTTAGCCGCGAAGATCTGATTTCGGGCAGCCTCGCTTGCGTCGAGCTTCGCAACGAACTTCGCGTCCGCCATATTTACCAGCTCCAGAGTGTCCTGCTTGATCGTAACCTGTTTAATATCTTTATTTCTGATCTGGGTCAGAGCAACGTCAAATGATATTTCCTTTGGCGGCGTGGTTTGTTTGGTCTGTAAATACCATACAAACACAAGCGCGCTAGAAATTATCATTAACCACAGAAGAACTTGTTTTGCCTTAGAACTCAATTTATAGCCTCCGCATCAACTCTCCACGGGGAGATCGTCAATGGTGTTTTGATGTAAAGTGCCGACAATTCGTTGTGCAATATACACATCGGCTGTCTGCAAACGCCAACCTCTGATTTTAGATGGCGCACCATCAATTTTCAACCTTATTTTCCTTATATACCAACCTGCCGGCCGTTTTAGTGACCTTGCCGCCCGGCAGTTCGGCGGTCCTCCCGCTCTTTGTACTAAATGCCAAACGCTCGATAGCTTGTATATGTTTCAGTCGTAATTGCCGCTTATTTCCACGGCATTCGCAAAGCCAATCCCGGATGGTGTTGCAGCGCTCCGCCGTGGCCATCGGCCGCAGGCCACTTATTTTCAGGTCCGCGAGGACGTCCGGCGAGGGCCGCGGTAAGTTATTTTCTGCAGTCAGACCCTGCATCAGAGATGCGGTATTGGCAAGGGTCTCAATTATGTTAGGATTCATATCCTCGAGCAGAGGGAGCAATATCTTTCTGATCCGCACTCGTTTGAAGGCGGTATCCTCATTCATAGTGTCGTAACGATATTCAACGCCGAGGTCATGACAAAAGGCCTCAGTATTAATGCGTTTTGCCCAGGTTAGCATCGGGCGAACCAGGATGGTGCCGACACTTTTTTTATTGGCTGATACGGATTTGTCAGATCCCTGGTCGTCCGCCTCATCACTCCACTCCAATATTCCGAGCGGACGAACGGCCTTCATTCCTGACAACCCGTCCGGCCCACTTCCGCGGATCAGATTCATCAAGAAAGTTTCTGCCTGGTCGTTTACAGTGTGTCCGGTTATGACGGCGAAAGCGTCTACACTCTGTGCTGTCTTGTTCAAAAACTCGTAGCGTACCTGCCGTGCGTTTTGCTCAAGGTTACCTTCCGTTGAAATATTTCCGCGGCCGACCGCGAGTTCGACGCCCAACGTAGACGTGAGTCCGCGAACGAACTCCTCATCCTCGTCGCTCTCATCTCCCCGAAGTTTGTGATTGAAATGCGCGGCGACCAGCCGAAGTTTAAGTTTTTGCCGCTCTCTGAGGTCATGCATCGCAAGCAGCAGACTGACCGAGTCAGCCCCGCCCGACACCGCAATGATCACCGTCTCGCCGTCAAATGGAAGATCGATCCGGCGCCATTCGGTAATAAGTGCTATGACAAATTTATGCATTATGACACCGGTGGCTGGTAGGCAGAGCGTTTTTGCATGAGGATCGAGCATCGCGAGGTGCAAACCAGTTTGCCGCGGTCATTGGTTATCTCGATGTTCCAAACGCTAAGCGTACGCCCGCCATATAATGGTTTCGCCTCGACGGTAATAACGCCCTTGCTCACCGCCCTGACGTGGTTGGCGTTTATCTCGATCCCGACTGGTGTAACTTTTTCGAGGTCAGCACCGGCAACAACGCCGATCGAGGCAGCTGTTTCACAGAGATAAAGCGAGACGCCGCCATTCATAATGCCAACGTATTGATGAACCCTCGGCGTGACCTCCATCGTGAGAACGACCCGTTCGGCCGTCGCAACCTCGATCTTAACGCCGAGGAACCTGAGCAATTCGTTCTCGCCTGTTTCCCTTATCAATTCCGATTTGTCCATTCAATCCTACTTTGGCCCGTAGACGGGAATCTTAAGTTAGTTTGATGTATATTTACTACGTTCATAATTTAGCATAAGCAAAACATCACTACTCCAAGACCCCTCATTAAGGAAAATGTGGTTATTCGACAAATTCAAACGGAAGAAGCTTGAGATGATGACCCGCGAGTTTCGGTACTCTCAAGTTGATTTCACTGAATGGTTTGATCAAGACGCTTCATTGGAACCTGATCAGTGGATAGAGACTATTCCGATAAGTTCAATGATAGGGGAAGATTATCCGGGATTGCCGCGGCCGGAGCTAGTGCCGGCGAGATCTCAGCGGGGCGTCTGAGATCAGAGTGACCTTTCGGGTTCCGGGCGACGGAGTCTATTGTCCGATTTGTCATATCGCAAATGTTGACTTTGAGAAGCTTCTCACACCATGTCCAAAATGCGGTAGACTTTGGCATTTGGATGGACCTGATTAATACTCATCAACCCAGATATCCTCGAAAATTCCCGGCACCGGTCTGATAATTGGGAAAAATCTTTGTAAGGTCAGAGGCTCCCATATGCTTAACAGCCGCCTCGGCAAAAACGTCGCGAAAATCGGTTGTGACATCGAGATCGCGGCCTTCGTAGAGTTTGTCGGATTTAAGACCGCGCCAATCGCCGTATACCTTGCCGCCTTTCACTGCATTGCCCAGAATGAACATTGTGTTTGCATGGCCGTGGTCAGTACCCCGCGAGCCATTTTCGCGAGCGGTGCGGCCGAACTCGGACATTGTTAAAAGGACAACGTCATCCATCAGTTTACCCAGATCGGTCGCGAAAGCGGCTATCGACTGCGAAAAGTCACGGAGCAGGTTAGCGAGCTGTCCTCGTCCGCTGCCTTCGTTTGAATGGGTGTCCCAGCCGCCGGCCTCGGTAAACGCCACCTCGAGGCCTACGCCGGCCTTGATCAATTGGGCGATCTGTTTGAGGGAACGGCCGAGGGCCGAGTTGGGATAAACGGCGCCATTCTCCGGCGTAAACTTAGCTGGGTCGGCCTGCTTGAGAAAATTGACCGCCTCGAAAGTTTCCTTGCCGGTCTGGCTCAGGCTGTCCTTGGCGTTCTGTTCCCAGACGCCCTCAAATCCGCCAGCTACATTTTGGGTGTAAATGCCCGCTTTGATAGAAAAGTCAGCGAGGTTTGTCATTGCAACCGAAGGTGCCCGTCCATAAAGCGAACGCGGCAGGCCCTGGGTCATAGCAACGGCGCGAAACGGCGAGTTGCCTTTAGTGGCTTTTGCCTGCAGCACTCGATTGAGCCAGCCGTCACGAGTACCCTTGTTACCGGGCGTGCCTGATTCCATATAATCCTGGGCGTCAAAATGCGAACGGGTGTTGTTGGGCGACCCTACGGCATCGACTATCGCAAGCTGCTTATTTTTCCAAAATGCCTCAAAAGGCTGCAGGCTCGGATGCAGCCCGAAATGGCCGTCGAGGTCAATGGCACCATCGGTTTTGCCCGGTTTCGCCACGGCGATCGTCGGCCGTAAATTGTAATATTCACTGTCGCCGTGCGGCACCACCATATTAAGGCCATCCACGGCACCGCGTTGAAATATCGTAACCAGTACCTTTTTCTTTCCCGATCCGTCCGTCAATGCCGCGGCACCAGCAAACTGATGCAAAAAATCAGGGGCGGCCGCCATAAACCCAAAGCTCGCCAACCCTATACCGCTCGATCTCAAAAAATATCTTCTATCCATAACCGCAAACCTCGTTACTACTTCCTACCGGCTAGTTTATTAGACGCTGAGGTGTCGAGGTCAGTCGATAAAAATCTCATCGACAAAAATAAACGCGTCACCGCCTGCACCCGGATGCCATGTCGGGATCTTGCCAAAATTGTAAGCATGGACGCGGACGTATCGTGCCTTTACGGGCGAGATCGTCTGAACAAAGTCGCGTATCTGTTCTTTCATATCGTCGGATGCGACATCGGTTTTGATATCGGCGACCTTTGTAAAATTGATATTGTCGCCGGACACCTCAAACTCAATATGAGTCGGCATCCATATCCACGACCTGGCATTTTGCAGGAACCCGCCGCCGAGCTTTTTGATCTCGGTCTCACGCTGCAGATCGATCGTCGCGACAAAGTCCTGTCCCTGATAACCCTGCCACAGCCCCGATGAAAAATTTAATGTGCCGCGGATACCGTCTATCAAACCCTCATCACCCCCGCCGGTGTATTGGCGGTTGTATTTTGAGGCGATCGAGACGGTCCAGTCGTTGGGTTTCTTTAAGAACTCAGCTTCAACGGCCTGACTTTTGACTCCTTTAGGATTGACGGCGATAGCCTTGATTTGCGTGGATCTGTCGATAGTTAGAGGCTCAGTATATTCGGGCGAACTTACGTCAGGGTCGCTGCCATCCGTGGTGTAATAGATCTTAGCATTTGGGGTAAAAGATCTTATCGATATTGACTGTTGCCCACTAAATACTCTTTGCGGAGCCTCGATCACAGGAACCGCAGTGAATAACAAATTGTAGTTAAAATAATAGGACGGCGCGAACGCTGTCTTTTGGGGAACAGGGTCCATGTCTAATTCCAGGACGCCCCCTTTCATCATGTCTTATATATTCGATAAAGGCCTGGTTCTGTCTTTTTCCATTAAGGCTGGCTGACCTGATATAAATGTTTTTGTCAGAAACCTTCGGCGCTCGAATTGTAAAAGTCTTGCCGTTCTCCAGGTGGTACCTGATCTCCTTGAAAATTGGAGTCCCTAAAGAATATTTATAATCGACGGGCCGGACCGGGTAGAAACCGCTTGCACTCAAGACGTACCACGCCGACATTTGTCCGCAGTCCTCATTGCCGATCAAACCGTCCGGGGTCGGCGCGGTAAAACTCGTCCATTATTCTTCTTACATAATACTGCGTCTTCCATGGTTGATCCGCAGAATCATATAAATATGCAATATGGTGCGATGGCTCGTTTCCGTGCGCATATTGGCCTATCAGCCCGGTGATATCCGGTTGATCGCGGCCGGTCAACTTGTCACTTGTAGTAAACAGTTCATCAAGCCTCCCAGCGAATTTTTCCTTTCCGCCCTGTAACTCGATCATTCTGGAGGTGTTCTGGGGGACAAAGAATGAATAAACCCAACTGTTGCTCTCGGTAAAATCGAATGTAACTTCCTGCGGAGAAAATGGTTTTACAAATCCCCCGTTTTGTCTAGGGCGCATAAAGCCGGTGTCCGGATCAAAGAGATTTTCGAAAGAATTTGAGCGTCGAACAAACTCCACCCATCTTTGATGTACTCCTTTTCTTTGTACCTTCTCACTCCCGATGAATCAGGTAAATGAGCCATCATCGCAATACACTGATCGTCATAAGCATACTCGAGTGTCTTTGAGACTGATTCCTGTATCGTCCTCCATCGAGATGTAACCGCGTTTTTTGTATGCGGCCAAGCCCTCACGATCAAGTTCGGCGGAATGTTTGGCGGCTTTGTATGCTTTTTGTAGTCAAAACCTTTGATACCTTTTACCATCGCGTCGGCGATAACCGGGACGGCGGGATAGCCGATCATGCAGTCGGTCTCTTCGCCCCAGAGGTCCCAGACCGGCAGGCGGCCGCCTTGTTCGTATTGGCGGATAAATGTGTTGATAAAATCGACCGTACGTTTTTGATCGATGATCGTGTAGAGAGGGTGTGCGGCGCGGAACGTGTCCCAGAGAGAAAAGACGGTGTAATTGTCACCCGGGTCAGAACCACCTGCGGTAGCGGGTGGTTTAACACGGCCCTTAATTACGGGCAAGCTACTGACACGATGGACCTTTCCGTCACGGCCCCTGTAAGACCCATCCACATCCTGAAAGATATTTGGTTGGATCATGGTGTGATACAGCGCCGTGTAAAATGTGGTCGTCTGATCATCAGTCCCTCCCGAGACCTCGATCTTTCTTAGCTCATTGTTCCACGCAGCTTTTGCTTCGGCCCGGACCCTGTCAAAATCCCAGCCCGGAAGCTCGGCTTCCATGTTCTTTCGGGCACCTTCGATCGAGACTGGGGAAATCGCGACTTTAAGCAAAAGTGGCCTTTTCGCACTCGTCGCAAACGAAAACGAAGCCTTAGTCTCCTTTAGCCCCTCCCCTGTATCCGTTACTTGAAGCCGCCACACGTCTGATGGATGGGGATCAATCTCAAAATCCGCTTCGACGATACTCTTAGTGAAAGGGTCTGAGAACTCTGCAACGAAATAAACGATCTGGTCTTTTTGCCCAAGACGAAGATCGTCGGTAGCCCTCGATGGTCCTGTCATCGATGAACCTAAGCCGTGAACCTAAAACAGTGTCACGCCATGATAGATCCAGGATGATCCTCGCCTTGTCCGTGGTAGGAAATGTATAACGATGCATCCCGACCCGGTTCGTGGCGGTCATTTCGGCCAGTATTCCGTCGTCGTCGAGCTTTACAGCGTAATAGCCTGGCTCGGCCTTTTCGTTCGCGTGCGAAAATTTCGAGGCGTAACCATTCACCGATTTATCACCCGCCGTTGCAAAGATCGCCCTTTTGAGGGTGAAATCCATATATCCGACCAATGGCATAAATAAAATATCGCAATAATCCGCAATGCCGGTCCCGCTCAAGTGCGTGTGCGAAAATCCGTAGATGATGTCGTCGGAGTAGTGATAGCCGCTCGAGCCGTCCCAGTTATCGGTGCGGGTGTCGGGTGACAGCTGGACCATGCCAAAGGGCATTGTGGCACCCGGGAATGTGTGGCCGTGGCCGCCGGTGCCGATAAAGGGGTTTACCCATTTGGTGAAGTCTTTGG
Organism: Blastocatellia bacterium; assembly: GCA_963834975.1. GTDB lineage: Bacteria > Acidobacteriota > Blastocatellia > Pyrinomonadales > Pyrinomonadaceae > OLB17. The sequence continues at coordinate 491,818 of CAWIDZ010000005.1, read as the reverse complement.
TTTGAGCGGGAGCGTTTAGGCTGGCGAGAATTATTAGTAACAAGAGCTAAGAGCGGGGGCAAGCCCGCCTTCCGGACTGTCATTTGTTTGGGTTTTAGATCTTTCTGACGCTCCTCATTCATAACGCTGAAACTCACTCACGCCGGGGCGAACCAGATCAGTTACATTTCTGACAGGTCAGCAACGGCGGCTTGCCCCCGCTCATAGTAGTTCCAAAAGGGTACTTAGTTCAACAGGCATCTCCTGTTTGAACTCCATTCGCTCTTTAGTGACGGGGTGGGTAAATGAAAGACTCTCGGCATGTAAAAAGAATCTGCCCAGCGAGTTAACGGTGTTGCGAATGTTCGTGTCGGCGATGGTGTTGTCGCGGCCCTCGTTATATATCTCGTCGCCGACGACGGGATGATTGATGTAACCCATGTGGACACGGATCTGGTGGGTGCGGCCGGTTTTGATCTCGACGTTCAGGAGCGTGAACTTATCATACCGCTGACGGACATTCCATATCGTGATCGCGGAGCGGCCCGAGGGGGCAACCTTCATCCTGAGGCGGTTGTGCTTGTTGCGGCCGATCGGAGCGTCGATAGTTTGGGAGTTACGGTCGGGCGAGCCGTGGATGAGGGCAATATACCGCTTGTAGACAAGGCGGTCGCGAAACTGATCCGACAATGCCTCGTGGACCTCATTAGTTTTGGCAACGACGATCAGGCCTGAGGTGTCTTTGTCGAGGCGATGGACTATGCCGGCACGGTTTTCGGTCTTGCCCTCAGAATTCTCCAAACTAAATCTATAAGCGATCGCATTCGCCAGCGTCCCTTTCTGGACGCCGGCGCCGGGGTGGACGACCATGCCGGCGGGTTTGTTGATGACGGCGAGATATTCGTCCTCAAAAACTATGTCAAGCGGGATGTTCTCTGGTTCAAACCCCACGACCGGCAACTCTACGAGATCGACCTCGATCTCGTCATTTTCGTGAACTTTATATGAGGGCTTGGCCGGTTTTTCGTTGACGAGAACGTCCTCGTTCTCTATCAGACGCTGCAGACGCGAGCGCGACCAGCCTTCGATCTGATCAGCCAGGTAGGCGTCGAGACGCTTTCCGGCATCCTCTGATGAAAGATTAAAAACAAGGGATGGGGTTTCTTCACTCACTGTGTATCTCCGTCGGGGGATCTGTTACCCTTCGGAGCCGAATTACCATAAAGATGATCGAACCGGCGGCGACAAGCAGGCTGATGATCTGCGAAGTCGAGAGGCCGGTCATCGTCGTCAACCCCCACAGGTCGCCCCGCGGATCGTCGCGGATAAACTCGATCGAGAAACGCACGATCGAATAAATGATGCCGTAAGCGATCAGGATCTGGCCGTCAAATTTCTTATGGCGATGCAGATAGTAAAGCAGGGCAAAAACGCCGAACATGATGAACGACTCGTAAAGCTGCGTCGGATGCAGATGCAGCGGCCCGCCATCACTTGTGTAGATCGGGACGCCGGTGTACTCATGTCCGAGCTCAGTAAAATGCACGCCCCACGGCAGATCAGTCGGCTTGCCCCAGCAGCATCCGGCCGAAAAACAGCCCTGCCGGCCAAACGCCTGGCCGAGTGCTACGCCCGGGGCAAAAGCGTCAGCCACCTTCCAAAACGAGAGCTTGTAAAAGCGGACCAATATAACGACCGCAAGGAACCCGCCGATCAGCCCGCCGTAATAAACGCCGCCCGAGCGAAGAAAATCAAGCGTGAAAATGTCAACGCCGGGTTCGAGCACTATCATCAGCAGCTTGGAACCGACAAGTCCGCCGACCAGTGTCCACAGGCCGAGGTCGTATATACGCTCTTTTGGCAGCCCGTCGCGGGCCGCTAGTCTCGACGCCGCATAAAGCGCGAGCAGCATCCCCAACGCCAAAAAAATGCCGTAGGTCGTTATCGGAAAGCTGCCGATGCGGAAAAGTTCTGGATACATGTTAATGGTCGGTGGTCAGCACCGAGTTGCATAAACAGGTTAGATGCCTATCAGCGACTAACCTTTGCCGTGAACTGCAACTAATTGCTCGCCGTTTCCAACGGCTTATCTCTTAGCTCGTCCTTCTGGTGCTTTTTAGACAAAAATAAGTCGATTATCAAAAGTCCCGCCCCGACACAGATCGCGGCGTCGGCGACGTTGAACGTCGGGTAATGCCATGAGCCGAACTGGACGTCGATAAAATCGATAACAAACCCCAGCCGCATGCGGTCGGTCAGGTTGCCGGCAATGCCGGCGAGCAGCAGCGCGAGTGAACCAAGGATGCGGTCATCGGTTCGCGGTGTGCGCCAGAAAAAATAGAGCACAAGCGTGCCCGCGACAAAAGCCACGACCGACAGTCCCCAGCGTCCGGCGTCGCCGTGATCATCAAGCATCGAGAACGCGACGCCCGTATTTTGAGCGTACGCAAAATTCAGGAATCCTGAGATCACCGGCATGTCGCCGCCGGAGCGCAGGCTAAGCGTAGCCCACGCCTTACTGGCCTGGTCGATCATAAACACCCCGCCCGTTATGGCCAGATAGGCGAGTTTCCAGAGAAAGTCTTTCTTAGTCACGCTTTATTCAGTATAAGGGAAGATCGCCTTGGGCGCTTTGTAGCGGCGCCACCAGTCGGCATAACAGACATCTGTACAGCCGATGGCATAGGTTACGACTTTCCATTTGCTGCCGGTTTTTTTGAGGACGGCAAAGAAATTGTTGTCGAACATGTCCGCATCTTTGTCCCGTTGATAAGGTGTACGGCTATAATCGGGCGGGCCGCCGCCCGGCGATTGCGGATCACCACCGACGAACGCCCACTTTCCGGATACGTTAAAATGGTCCGCTGCAAAAACGATCTTTTGCTTTAATTCCTTTTCAACGGGCTTTCTTAAGGCGTCAAAGATTGCCTTGCGCTCGGCCGAGCCCTTTTCCGGTGTATAGACGGTCTGAGACAGGGCCGGCAGTGTGAGAAGCAGCATCGAGACCGCCGCAATTAACATTTTTGTGAACATCCAAATACCTCCTTCCGATGTTCGGTCACTTATATTATCTCACTCAACGCATCAAAACACCGCTCGCAGACCGTCGGATATTCATTGAATTCCCCGACATGCGTCGAATAATTCCAGCAGCGTTCACATTTTTGGCCGTCGGCCTTTTGGATCTCGACGCCAAAAGCGGCACCCTCGTGCACCTCGACCTGCGAGACGATAAAGATGTATCGCAGCTGATCAAAATGATCGATCAGGAATCGCGTCGTGCCGGCATCGGTCGTCAGCACGACCTTGGCCTCAAGCGACGAGCCGATCTGTTTATCGTTCCGGGCGGTCTCAAGTGCCTTGAGCACCTCGTCGCGGATCGAGAAGATGCGTTCCCAATCACTCATCAGGCCCGAGTTATCGGAATCAGCAACCGCCGGAAACTCAGCCATATGCACCGACGCCACCGTCTGGCCGGGCAGGTTCTCCCAGGCTTCGTCCGAGGTAAATGCGAGTATCGGCGACAGTAGCCGGCAGAGCGTTTCGGCGATCGCGTACAGGGCGGTTTGTGACGACCGGCGTTCTATTGAGTTTGGAGCACGTATATAAAGCGTATCTTTGATGATATCGAAATAGCGGGCCGACAGCGCGACCGTGCAAAAGTTGTAGATGGCAAGATAGGCGGATTGAAAATCATACGCCTGGTAACCCGCCAGGACCTTTGCCGTCACTTCCTCGAGGCTCGCCAGCGCCCACAGGTCGATCTCTAACATCTCGTTGCGGGGAACGCTATTGACTGCCGGATCAAAATCCGCCAGGTTTCCGAGCGCGTATCTTAGCGTGTTGCGGAATTTGCGGTACGCGTCCATCACTCGCTCGAGGATCTCGCCCGACCAGCGAACGTCCTTTGACGTGTCGGCCGCCGCGGCCCAGAGGCGCATCACATCGGCACCGCTCTTTGACATAAAATCGTTTGGCGAGACGGCGTTGCCGCCCGATTTATGCATCGGTTTGCCTTCGCCGTCGACGACCCAGCCATAGGTTATTACCTCTTTATATGGCGCACGGTCGTGTGCCGCCATGCCGCACATCAGGCGATGAGTTGAACCAACCGCGAAACTGGTCGCCGCCCTCGAGATAAACATCCGCAGGGAAATAAAGATTGTCGCGTTTCTCAAGCACCGCGATGCAGCTCGAACCCGAATCGAACCACACGTCGAGGATGTCGGTCTCTTTTCGAAAATCAGCGCTGTTGCATTTCGGACATTTAAATCCGTCCGGCAGCAGCTCGCTCTCAGGCCGGTTGTACCAGGCGTCCGCCGTTTCTTTTTCAAAGATGTCGGCGACATGTTCGACGATCGCCGGGTCGGCGACGGCCTCGTCACAGCCCTGGCAGTAAAATACAGGTATCGGCACGCCCCAGTAACGCTGACGCGAGACGCACCAGTCGGGGCGGCCCTTGAACATATTCCGCATCCGGTCGACGCCCCACGACGGGATGCCAGCCGACCTCTTCGATCTGCTTCAGAGCGTTTGCACGGAGCGAGACCGCTTCGCCGGTCTTTGCCTCGGCATCCATCGAGATGAACCATTGCGGCGTCGCCCGAAAAATGACCGGGTTCTTGCATCGCCAGCAATGCGGGTAACGGTGGCCGTAATTTTCTGAAAATAGCAGAGCCCCGCTCTCACGCATAAATTCGACGATCCTGGGGTTTGCGTCAAAAATATTTTCGCCCGCCCAATGCTCGACATCCTCCGTAAACCGCCCGGCGTTATCGACCGGGCAATAGATCTCGAGGCCGTATGCTTTACCGATATGAAAGTCGTCGGCACCATGCCCCGGCGCCGTGTGGACACAGCCCGTGCCGGATTTGCCGGCAGATTTGTTCTCGAACCGAACATCCAACTCAACCTCGGCGTCGGCCTCGCCCAATGAGACATGCTCGCCGTTCATTATCAGACGATGTACGGTCGAGCCACGCGTGACGGGCCTCGAGCCGGTCGAGCTTTGACCCCTTAAAGCGGGCAAGCTCTTCGTACTCGGCAAACCCGCACGTTTCTGCGAACGCCTTGCTCAATTCGGAAGCGACGATAAACACCTCAGCGTCTGAGATCTCGATCGCCGAGTAATCAAAATCAGGATGCACCGCGATGCCAAGGTTCGCCGGCAGCGTCCATGGTGTTGTTGTCCAGATAACGACCGAGACGTTTTTGCCTGCGAGCGCCGCGTCTATCAACGCCGGGTCGGACTTCAGAGGAAATTTGACGTAAACCGACGGCGAGTTGTGTTCCTTGTACTCGACCTCGGCCTCGGCGAGCGCCGTCTGGTCGTGGATGCACCAATAGACGGGCCGCAGGCCTTTGTAGACATAGCCGCGTTCGAGGAATTTGCCGAACAAGCGGGCCGTCGAGGACTCGTACTCGGCGGACATTGTCAGGTAAGGGTTATCCCACTCGCCCAACACCCCGAGCCGCGAAAAATCGCGTGTCTGCCCGTCCATCGCGTGCTCGGCATGCTCGCGGCACAACCGGCGAAAGGTGGCCACCGGCAGATCGTTCTTGTTCTTGCCTTTCGCCGACAGCTTTTTCTCGACATACGTCTCGATCGGCAGGCCGTGGCAATCGTACCCGGGCACATATGGTGCCTCAAACCCCATCATCGACCGAGATTTGACGACGAAATCCTTGAGGATCTTATTGAGCGCGGTGCCGATATGGATGTCGGCATTAGCATACGGCGGACCGTCGTGCAGGATAAACTTCTCTCGCCCTTTCCGCGTCTCGAGGATGCGGTCATAGAGCCCCATCTCGTTCCATTTCTTCAAACGCAGAGGCTCGCTCTGCCCAAGATTCGCCTTCTGCCCAAAATCCGTTCTGGGCAGGTTTACAGTCTTTTTCAATTCCAAAGGTTCGGTCATACGTCAGTTATTAGCGGCCGGCAGTCGGCTATAGGTCATGGGCCACGCCGGCACCGTAAAAGTCTAGATTTTAGCATTTATGCGTCGGAGTGCGCATTCGCGCAGCAATTACGAGAACCGGCGGCAAATTGCCGCGAGATGAACGGCATAGAGCCACTGTTGTTTAACACATTTTTGGTCCGGTGACCCGGACGGCTCCAAAACGAAAATCGCCGTATTTACTGGCTTCCACCGTTTGGGAAACGATTTTATTACCGGTAGAGGCGTTTTATTACCGGTAGAACGGTTTTATTTCTAATATAGAGACTTCCCACTGTAGGAAACCGCTATATTTCTAATAAAATCATTTTATTTCTATTTTAGCGGCTAAAATAGCAATATAGAGGCTTTCTCCTCTTGGAAGTCTTTCTACCGGCAATAAAATGGTTCTACCACCGTTATAAGCGTTCTACCGGCGGCAAAATTGGGGGGGTGTTTAACACTCGTCCGATGGCTGCCGGATGGCCATAGTGATAAATCTTAACCCGCTAACAACCGCTCAATCCAGTTTTGGTGATAAAATATGACGTTTGGCAGCCGGCAGCGATTTCCCCGCACTTTCGTATGGCCCGCCGCCGACCGCTGAAAGACGCGGTTCGCGGTTTGCCCGCCGGTTGCCGAATTTTTTAGTTTTAGCTTTATGGGAACGACGCCCGTCACAAATGCCCTGACCATCGATTTTGAGGACTGGTATCAGGGCCTCGAGATACCCTATGCGGAGTGGGACGGTTTTGAGGATCGGATCGAGGCGGCGGGTGAGAAACTGTTGACGATCCTCGATGATGCGGGCACCAAGGCGACATTTTTCATGCTCGGGTATGTTGCCGAAAAGCACCCTGAGATCGTTAAGCGGATCGAGGCCGAGGGGCATGAGATCGGTACGCACGGGTTTTCGCATTCGCTGATCTATAACCAGGAGCCTGAGCTGTTTCAGGCCGAGTTGACGCGGGCGATCGGTTTTCTCGAGGACCTGACGGGCAAAAAGGTTTTGGGCCACCGGGCGCCGTTCTTTTCGATCACGAAAAAGTCGCTGTGGGCGCTGGATATACTTGGCGAGCTGGGCATCAAATACGATTCGAGCATCTTCCCGGTATTCAATTACCGGTACGGCATCGCGGATGCACCGCGATTTCCCTATAAGATAAAGCGTGAAAAGTTTGAGTTTGTCGAGTTTCCGATCTCGACGCTAAAGCTGCCGGGTTTTACGATGCCGATCTCGGGCGGGGCGTACTTTCGCATTTATCCGTACCAGGTCACGAAACAGGCGATCAGGTCGGTAAACCGGTCGGGCGAGCCGGTGACATTTTACCTGCACCCGTGGGAACTCGACCCCGATCATCCGCGGATCGACGTGCCGCGGCGGATCGCTCTGACACATTATTTTAATCTCGGCGCGACCGAGCGGCGGCTGAAAAAGCTGCTTAGCGATTTTAAGATGGCGCCGATGAAAGAGGTCCTCGGGATCGGTTAGTTATGACGGAAACACATACAGAGCACTGTCGAAGATAAGGTCCGCGATCATTTTGATGACGACGCGGTCCGTTTTGACGCGATCTATGATGAAAGGAAAGGGGCCGTCGCGCGGTTCGTCGACGATTTTTGGCGTGGCGTTGTGCAAAAACGCCTGCAGCTAAATGTAGAAAAGCTTCTGCCGCTGGCGGGTAAGAAGATCCTCGATGTTGGCTGCGGTTCGGGCCGGTTTTGTATCGCCTTTGCGCAGAATGGTGCGGAAAAAGTCGTTGGCGTCGATTTTGCCGCGGCGATGATCGATATTGCGAACAATCTTGCCGCCGACGCCGGGGTTGCTGAGCAGTGCGAGTTTCGCGTCGGGGCATTTCCCGAAGTGATCGCCGCGAGCGAAGGACCATTCGACGCCTGCACGGGCAATGGCTTTTTTGACTATATCGAGGACCCGGTGCCGATCATCACCGCCATGCGGGAGCTGACGAAAGGGAAAGATGATCATGAGCTTTCCTAAGGCCGTCGAGTGGCGGGTTCCGGTCCGGCGTGTGAGATTTTGGCTAAAGGGAACGCCGCTGTTCCTGTACAGCGAGCCGCAGGTCCGCGACATTTTGAAACGGTCGGGTGTCAACGATTTTGAGTTTATCCACCTTGACCGCGATTATCTGGTTGTCGCTGACGTTTGATACTCGCCGCTCCGTGCCCTTTCGGCATTTTCCTTGATGGATCCACTGCAAACAGATAGTTCTGAGAAAAACGCCCCGCCGATCCGCGTTCTGCATATCATCACGCGGATGATCGTCGGCGGTGCGCAGGAAAACACGCTGCTCTCGGTCGTCGGGCTCGACGCGATGCCTGAGTATGATGTTACGCTCGTCAGCGGCATCGACAAGGGCCGCGAGGGCGAGCTGCTCTCGCAGGCACGCGAGACCTCGCATCTCATCGTCCTGCCCGAGATGGGCCGCAATATTAACCCTTTTTCAGACCTGGCCGCATTTTGGAAGCTGTACCGGCTGATCAAAAAGGGCCACTATCAAATCGTACATACACATTCGTCCAAGGCGGGCGTTCTCGGCCGGCTGGCGGCAAAAATGGCGGGGACGCCGTTGATCGTTCATACGCTGCACAGCCTGGTCTTTCACGATCATCAGCCGTGGCTGATAAACAGAGCGTGGTGGCTGGTCAAAAAGATCTGCGCGCCTTTTACCGATTTCTATATTAGCGTGTCAGAGGTGATCGTTGAGAAAGCCATCGCCGCCGGTATCGCACCGCCCGAGAAATTTCGAACGGTTTACAGCGGAATGGAGCTTGACTGGTTCCTGAACGCAAAGTTTGACGCGGGCAAAAGTCAGGCAAGAGTTTGGCATTCCGTTAGACGCACCCGTCGTCGGCAAGATCGCCCGTCTATTCCCGCTGAAGGGCCACGACCAGCTGATGGACGCCGCACCTGAGATCGTCAAACGTGTGCCCAATGTCCGCTTTTTCCTGATAGGCGACGGTATGCTGCTCGAACATTGCAGGCGACGGGCGACGGAATACGGCATTCTCGAAAATTTTGTGTTTGCCGGCCTTGATCGACCGCACGCGTATCCCTGAGATGATCTCGGCGATGGATGTCGTTGTGCATACTTCGCTGCGTGAGGGGCTCGCCCGCGTGCTGCCGCAATCGCTGGCGATGGGCAAACCGTGCGTCGCGTTCGACATCGACGGTGCTCGCGAGGTTGTTATCAACGACAAGACAGGTTACCTGGTCGAGGCGTTTGACAGTGAGAACTTAGCAAAGCGGATAGCAGCTCTGCTGGAAGACGATAAGTTGCGGGAGCGCTTTGGTGAGAACGGCCGGCGGCATGTCGATCCAAACTTTCGAGCGGAGAAAATGGTTGCAGATATCTCGGAAGTTTATCAGATGCTGCTTAAGGAGCACGCCGATCGCATTGCGGCATTTGACCGAAAAACCGCCGGCAAGACAACGTCGGAGTAAACATCACCGCCCATTTTCTGTAATAATAGGCTGGCAACAGCACACTTAGATTTTTGTCCGCCGATATGCCAGGTTTGACCACAAACCCGATCTTTGTTGGAACCGCCGCCGCGATCCTTTCGGCTGCGTGCACACTGGCCGTGCGCTCGTTCGCCGTCAGGTACGGTTATGTCGCCAAACCAAAATCTGACCGCTGGCACAAACGTCCTACGGCGATGCTCGGCGGCGTTGCGATATTTGTTTCGGCGGCGTTGATATTTTTTCTGTTCGTTCCGCCCTCGACCGAATCACTGGTCGTGTTCGGCGGCAGCGCCTTTTTGTTTCTTGTCGGGTTGATCGACGACGTCGTGACCATTCGCCCCTATCAGAAGCTGATCGGGCAATTGATCGGTGCAGGTATTTTGGTGCTTTATGGCCTAAAGCTGCCGCTAACGGGCTTTGAGATCGTTGATATCTGGCTGACGGTTTTTTGGGTAATCGGCATTACAAACGCGATAAACCTGCTCGACAATATGGATGGCCTCGCCGCCGGCATTTCGGCGATCGCCGCTCTTTCGCTGGCGTTGAATTTTGCCGTCAATGGCCTGACTACTGAGTTGCTGCTCGCGAGCACGTTGATCGGGGCACTTGTTGGGTTCCTGGTGTTTAATTTCAACCCGGCGTCGATCTTTATGGGTGATTGCGGCTCGATGTTTATCGGGTTTTTGCTGTCGGGTTCCGTTTTGCTAAATCAGGTGGGCGGCCGCTCCCGCGGCATTGTCGCGATCCTCGCCGTGCCGGTAATGATACTGTTCGTGCCGATATTCGACACGACATTCGTCACGGTTTTGCGAAAGCTATGGGGCCGGAAGGCATCACAGGGCGGCCGTGACCATACGTCGCACCGCCTCGTCGCTCTCGGCTTGTCCGAACGGACGGCGGTTCTGATGCTTTACGGATTTGCGGTGGTCGCCGGTACGCTCGCCTTGCTGGTCGGCCAGATCGGAGCCATTAAAAGCTTTGCCCTGATAATTCTGTTCATCATCGTTCTCGTAATTATCGGCGTATACCTCTCGAAGGTTAAAGTTTACGAGGGTGTCGACGAGGAACAGGCCGTTCAGGAAAATGCGATGTTTGCGTTTTTGGTCAACATTTCGCACAAACGCCGGTTGTTTGAGGTCTTTCTGGATGCGTTTCTGATCACGCTGGCATATTATTCGGCGTTCGCTCTGTTATTTGCGTCGTTTGAAAGCTCAACGAATTGGGACCTGTTTCTAAAAACGCTGCCGCTGCTGATCCTCATCAAGTTGGGATCGTTCCTGGTCGTCGGCGTTTATCGCGGTTTGTGGCGGTACACCAGCATCGGTGACCTAATAACGATCACGAAGGGCGTTATATTAGGATCAGCGTTGAGTGTTTTGGCGGTCCTGCTGCTTTACCGGTTCGAGGGGTTTTCGCGGACCGTTTTCTTTCTCGACGGCATCCTGCTGCTGCTGGCCGTGGTCGGCAGTCGAATGGCATTTCGCGTGATCCGGCAGTTGTTGCCGCTGCCGGTTTCCGGCGACGGACAAAAGGTGCTCATTTATGGGGCGGGTGACGGCGGCGAGATGGTACTTCGCGAGTTGAACAATAATCCCGAATGGAATCTTGTAGCGGTCGGTTTTGTCGATGACGATCCCCTGAAAAAAGACAAGGTGATGCACGGCCTGACAGTTTTTGACGGCAACGGAAAACTCGACGATATCTGCCGTGAAAAGGATATCGCCGAGATACTGATCTCTGCCCGTAATATGTTGCCCGAGCGGCTGAAGCAGATCCGCGAGATCTGCCGCGCGAACAATGTCATCCTGAAACGGGCCCAGATCAAGATCGAGCCGGTTGACTTTGCATAGATATCAACACCTAACGTGTCATTAAAAATAATCAAATTCCAGCCAAAGCTCGCCCGTTTCGTACTTGTCGCGATCGGCATATTGTCTATCGCCATGGGTTGGTACTTCATCAAGTGGAATTTCGCCAACACGATCGCGTCTCGCCTGGACACGACCCGTCCCGAATCGAAACTTGTTGCCGACTGGCTGACCCAAGTGTCGCCCAGCGATCCGCAAACCCATTACGGAGCTGCGGTTGTTTATGAAAAGACATTCGATACGATAGATATTGCCAGATCGGTCCACGAGTATGAGATGGCAGCCGCCCTGTGGCCAAATAATTACATGATCTGGCTTGCCCTGGGTAAGTCCCGCAGTTTGAATGGTGATGTTGACGGGGCCGAGAAAGCGTTCGCCCGGGCGCTCGAACTCGCACCCAATTACGCTTCGGTCCAATGGATCTACGGCAACTCCCTTCTACGGCAGGGAAAGACGGAGGAGGCATTTGTCCTGATCGCAAAAGCCGCCGCATCATATTCCGAGTACGCCAAGCCAGCCGCCACGATCGCTTTGCAGATCTTTGACGGCGACCTCGATCTGGTTCGGAAAAACCTGGGAGACACTGAGATCACAAATTCCTCCCTCGCGGTGATCTTGCCCGGCCAGGGGCGTTTCGATGAGGCATTTGAGGCATGGTCAAAATTATCCGGCGGCGGCGATATTGCTGCACGAAAGCAGTTGGGTGAATCGTTTGTTACACAGCTGGTCGCCGCGAAAAAATTTCAGCTTGCGGCCCGCGTGACGGCCGAGCTTAGTGAAGGTGATTCAGACAAACCCGTAATTGGCCAGATAAATGACGGCGGTTTTGAGAACGGGGTGAAACTGAGGAACGCGGGTATCTTTGAGTGGCAGATCGCCGAAGGTGCCCAGCCGCAGATCGGCATTGGCGAGGGGCAATCTCACAGCGGTAAATATAATCTGTGGATGATTTTTAACACGTTCGAAACTGCCGCGTTTCGCTCGGTCTCGCAGACTGTTCCTGTCCAACCCGGCGCCGCATATCAATTCGAGGTGTTTTACAGGTCGGATCTCAAGACGAACTCTTCGCTGAAGTGGGAGATCGTCGACGCCTTTTCGAACGTCGCTATCGCCAGCACACCACCAATGGCACCGGCGGCTGAATGGACTCCGCTGGGCGTTCAATTTACCGCGCCTGCGACAAGCGACGGCATAGTTATTCGTCTCACCCGCGAGGGATGTATCGGTCCTGCGTGCCCTATCAACGGCAAACTGTCGCTTGACGATTTTTCACTGCGGCGATTGTAACCTTATGAGTGATACACCTGGTTCACAGCAATCATTTATTCACGCCGACAACGTTGTGATCGGTGACCGGTCGTCCCGACTGAGTTCAGCGATCGTGGTTCTGATCTGTATCATTCCGATCTTTGCGACCATTTTGTTTGGTGCGGTGGATAATACTACCTGGGTATTTATTTCCGTATTTTGGGTGATCGTCGTTTTGCTTTGGCTGGCAGACTCGTGGCGTGGCACAGGGATATTGCTAGATCCGAGCGTGTTGCAAATACCGCTGATAGGATTACTCCTGATCGGTTTAGTACAATTGCTGCCGCTCGGCAGCAGCAGCGGGGATAGTGCTTTAAGCGTACCGGTTTCGCATTCTTTGTCACTTGATCCGTCGGCAACACGATTCTTTCTCCTGCACCTGATCGTTTACTTAGTGTATTTCGCCGCTTGCGTGACCTTTATCAACAAAGAGGCTCGTTTGAGAAAGGTCGTGTTGATGGTCATCATTTTTGGTTCGGTGATGGCGTTTTTCGGGATATTGCAGCGACTTGCAAATCCGGACGCCATCTATGGACTTCGCGGTACCGCGCAAAACATACCTTTTGGACCATTTATTAATCAGCACCACTTTGCCGCGTTCATGGAGATGACCGCTGGTGTCGCTCTCGGGCTGCTGTTTGGGAAAAAAACTAAACGCGACAAGAAGATCTTGCTGGGGACCGCCGTTGTTGTGATGGGTGTCGCGACGGTGTTTACCAGTTCTCGCGGCGGCCTGCTGGGTTTCGTCTCGGCGCTGGCTTTCGTGACGATTCTCAACTTTCTCGCGGGGCGTAAGTCGAGTGATAAGCGCTCAGAATCGCAGCCGTCGTCAGGAATTTCGCGAACAGTATCGATGGCTGCTGCAGGCGCTGCAATTCTCTTGCTGATATTTGGAACGGTGTTGATCCTCGGCGGCAACGAACAATTGTTTCGTGGTGTCGGGGTTAGCGAGATAAAGGACGGCATTTCCAATGGCCGAGCCCACTTCTGGCCTATCGCGATCAGAATTTTTCTCGACCACCCGTTCCTGGGCGCAGGCCTCGATTCATTCGGGACCGCGTTTACAAAATATGATACCTGGTCTGGCTTCTTTCGTGTCGAGCAGGCTCATAATGATTATCTGCAGACGCTTTCCGACGCAGGCATTGCCGGGTTCCTATGTGTGGCAGCTTTTATCTATTTCCTATTCAGAAGGGGGTTGGCGATCGTCGGAAGCTCAAGCGGTTTTAGACGTGACGCGGCTATAGGGGGGTTGGCGGGCTGTTTTGGCATCCTAATTCACAGCTTTTTCGATTTTCCGCTGCGGACGCCCTCTAACGCGTTTTTCTTTTTATTAATTTGTGCGATCTCGACCGTAAATATACATTCGTCAAAAAAAGAAACTCCGCGTCGTAGACGCTCATCTATCGCACATTGACGACGATCTCTTTTATGCCGCACGGCAAAACAAAACTTACCTTATACTCGCCCGTGTTTGGACTGATCGATCTAACGACAAACAACGCCCTGGCCGTAACCCCTTTTATCACTTCCTGACGAACGCTGACATTTAGCGGACTAGTCGAGATGGCCGTTAGGCCGTCGAGATCATCCTCATCGGTCCGGCCAACGATCACGGCCAGGTCACCGCCCCCGCTCCGAAGTGAAATGTTCTCCTCGCTCACAGTGATCTTACACGGGGCAGTCTTGACCTTTGTTACCGTCTTGCCTGTGACCAAACGAGGCCTGCTCTCGTTCTTGGGAACTCCGACCTCGACCTTGTCTTCTGTGATCAACGCCTCACTCGATTTTTCCGATCCAGCAGACGGATCCGACGTAGGCACCGTCTCCGGATTTGAGGTTTTGACCGAGTTATTATCAATTGGTGTCTCCAAAGGCGAAGAACTTTCGACCGAAGGCTTGGCCCCCTCGGTCATGATCTCAGCCGTTGGCGATGGGATCGGTGTCACGTCAGTTGCAACTAAACTTTCTGACGTAGCAGGCGACGGGGTCGGCTTGGCTTCGTCGACAGCTTTGCTTTCATCGGATGGCGGCAATGGCTTTTCTTCCGTCTTTTTTGCCTTAGTATTCGTGGGGTCCGGGGTTGGAATATTTATGATTATCGGAGGGAATAGATCATTTACTGATCTCACTTGTTTTGCGCCCGTCATTGGTACCGCAGGTTTTTCCTCCGGGGGCTTTTCCTCGTCTCTTTGGGTCAGCGGCGTCGGGGCTGGTGTTTCCTCAGCAACAGTTGAGGGTACTTCGAGGGGGGTAGTATCCGGCGAAGCCTCGGGGGTCGTTTCGGCTATTGGCGTAGGCAATGCAGTCTCAGGTGTTCCTTCTACAATAGGAGCAGGCGAAGCTGCTTCAGGTGTCGCTTCGATAATTGGTGTTGGCAATGCAGTTTCGGGCGTAGCGCCCGGTACGGATGGATCACTATCAACCGCCGTCTGCGGATCTGCCGGGGTGGGTTCAGGTACACCGGTCGCGATATTTTCAGGGGTTAACCCAACGGTCGGCAAAGGTGCTGGCTGATCGGTCGTATTCACGTCTGGAGCTATCGTTGCAGAGATAACCTCAGCCGGGGGCGGTGATTCTGGTGTTGCAGCCGGTGACTCTGATCCAATTGGAACCGAACCTTTCGCAACCGGCACTGCTCTCGGCAGGCTCGGCTTAATATCGGCGACGGGTTGCGGCTCGACCGTTTGAGCCACCGTTTCTGAGGACGGGGCGGCTCCGGGGGGCGGGCCGACCCTTTCTTCGAGTCCAAGGGTGTTCCCCTTGACCCGTTTATATAGAGCCTCGATCGTATTGTACTTAAATGTATCCGGCTCACTCCCCTTATAGCTCTTGATATAAGCCTCTAATGCATCAGCCTCTTTGCCCTCCAGAGCAAGGGCCGAGCCGAGTTGCCACGTGCTCGAACGCCACCACGAGCTGCTGACCGGTAAAACCAACGATGCCCGGCGAAGATGAATTGATGCCTGGGACGGGTCGTCCATCTGATAAAGCGTCCATCCGGTAATTTCCTCGATCCGTCCCCGCAATATAGATGATAGCGTTTGCCGGGCTACGTTCGGCACATTTACATATTCGCCGCGTTCCGCCGCAATTCTCCTGGGTTCGTAAAGTTCGCTCGCGAGGACCGCCATTGTGGGTTCGGCGGTTCCGAGGCCGGCATCTAGAGCTTGGGGCGCCGATTGTACGATCTCAAGAGCCTTTGGCAGGGCGACCTTTTTATCCAATAACGAAGAAGCGGCAAAGATCTGGCGGTGGACCTTCATCGCATCGTCTCCCCGTACAAATTCATCCACCGCCTTTGTTACTACTTCGGAATTCGGTTTGGTTGAATTCAACTCCTGTCTGAATTGAAGAAGGGCCTTTAGCTGAGAGGCACTGTCCTGCTCACCCGCGGCCGTTGGTGTAAAGATGCTGGCACGGCGTTCGAAACTGACCAGTTCAGTGAAACTTGCAGATCGGTGCGGTACGCGGCCGCCGAGGTTTGAAAGCACGGCATCGTCTTTGACCGAAAAGCTTTTTGAAAGTTCCTCGGCCGCCTCACGATAAAGGCCCGCGGAAAAACGCGCCGAGGCGATCTCATATTCCAATGTCGGGAAATTACCGTAACGCCGTGCGAGGAGCAAAGTTCTCTCGGCATCGAGTGGCCTTTTTTCCTCCATGTAGCCGCGGGCTAGAGCGATGTGCGACCAAATGAACCGCGGGTCAACATCCAGAGCTTTTTGTGCCAGGTCGACCGCTTTTGTGCCTTCGCCATGGGCGGCGTACCAATATGCTGCACCGGCCAGCAAGAGCACATTGGCAGGTTTTGATTCGAGTGAGGCTGCCATTTCGGTTTCCGCCTCTTCACGCTTACCGGCGTCAAAGAGAGCAAGTATCAGCCCTGTTCGGGCGGGTCCGTTTGCTTCATCGCTCGTCAACATTTCCCGATATAATGCTATGGCCTCATCCGCCTTTCCGAGAGCACGATCCATTTCAGCCAGGCCGCCCCGGGCTTTTAGCGAATCTGGTTCAAGTTCGAGGGCCTTGGTATAAGCCGCCGCCGATTCCTCGAGTTGAAAATCGACCCGGTTCGCGAGCCCGAGTGTTTGATAGGCTGCCGACGACTCAGGCTCCAACAGGATCGCATTCTCAGCAACGCGTTTTGCTTCACGGCCGTTCTCAGTGCTTATGTAAAAGGTGGCAATGCTTAACAATTGGCCGGCATTTGAATCCGCTTTCTCCTCGAGTATTTTTGCGATATTGTAGCTCGCCTCGCGAAGTCCTCTGAAATAAAGAATAGTCGGAATTTTGGACAGCGTATCTGTAAACAGAGCGTCCGGAACTGGTTTAGGAGCGTCAGACACCGCTGCTTTAAAGGACTCCGTAGCACCGCTGAGATCTCCGGCTGCAAGTTTATCGTTACCGAATCCTGCCTCGATCGCTGCGATCAACGCTGAGGCTTCGGCAACTCTTTTTGACTGCGGGAAAAGCTCAGCAAACTTTCTAAGGGCGGCCAGGCGCTCCGCAGGATCAGCTATCGCGATCGCCGTCTCCCATTCAGCCTTTTCATTAGAAGTTTTCGGAGCCGCCGCTTTCTTTTGATCGGTTACGGTGGATTTTGGTTTTGCCGGGGCCTTTTTGGATTGTGGAAAAGCCGCGGCAACCAGCAGGCCAGACAGGATTATGGTCAACAAACATTTCATAAAACTCAAGATAAACTGGTGTCGCCTGAATCAAAATAATAGCATGAAATTGCCTTTTCGCGGTGTCCGTCCTATCCTCGGCATATGACCGAACTCGATCAGGTCTGGTCCCGGATGATCGGCGAAGCGGCCGCTAACGCTAATAATGACGGCCGACAAGCCGTTGCCGATTACCTGCGTCTAAAAGCCACGAACGACGCGCTCCGCATAGTCGGTGTCCGGTGGCTCTTTGACACCTTTATTGAGATCGCCGGCGAAGCGGTCCGCCGCAATGCCGCTATCACTATAGAACGAGAAGATCCGCATAATTTTTCGTACGGCAGTTCAAACATGGTCGGTTCCCTGCTCTCGATTCGTTACGGCGTAAGATGTTTATCCGTCGAAGCAGGTTGGACGCGAACACCGCGGGACGGCGTGATGCTCAATGGGGCCCTGGCTGTAACGCGCATCGCGCATTTCGGAATACCGAACGCTGCTGACGAATATCGCCTTGTTCATGCGGACACATTCCCCAAGTGGCTCGCAAACGGAAGTGTTGCCGTAGAGAGCAGCGAGCTTCGACGGCATTTTGATCTGCTGGTTGGCTCGTAACGGACTCATTTATCGACTTTGTATTGTGGGCAACTTACGATAAAATTATTGATTGGCTCTAGTAAACGGGGAGATAACATTAGTGATTGAAGAACTTGATAAATTGATAGACTTACAGAAGACCGATACAAATCTCAGAAGGTTAAAACGGTCATTAGATACAGCAGAAGAGAGGCGTGCAGAAATCGAACAAGAGTTTGAACAGCACGCCTTTTCTATACGCGAAATACAAAATCGCCGCGACGAACTAAATGCATCGCGGGCTGATCTCGAACGTCAGGTCGCCGAAAACAAGACATATCTCGAACGTGCGGACCGCAACCTCAAACATGCTCAAAACTCAAAGGAATACGAGACGGCGATGCGCGAGACGGACGCCCTGCAAAAACAGATATCTGCGTTTGAAACACAGATAGTCGAAGCAATGGAATCGCTCGAGGGGATCGAAAAAGAATTAGAGGAACGTGCCGATGAGATAGAGTCTCTTGACACCAAACGAGCGGCCGCTTTGGCCGAATTTGATGGGGAAATAAAGAAAACGCGCGCTGAATTTAATTCCGAAACTAAGCACCGTGAAACAGCATTTGCCACGCTGCCCAAACGTCTGGGGTCGATATACAACCGATTGGCTCAGAGAAGCCGAGACGGCATTGCCGTGGCGGAGGTTGTTAATAGTGCCTGCAGTGCATGCTTTATGCAGCTTCGCCCGCAGGTTCAGGTGAATGTTAAGAAAGGCGATGAGATCATCACCTGCGAGAGCTGTACAAGGATCTTGTACATGCCTCCGCGAAGCGCAGAAGCCAGTGCATCGTAATTACTGATACTTCTAATAGAACCGCGGCTGTCGTACCTGCAATGGGCGGCAGCCGCTGTTTTCCTTGAAGACCTGTTATGAAGAGCACTCTCCCCGATTAGGCGAAAGCCGCTCGATACCGAAAAAGTTATGAAAATTGGAACAATTGAGATGAAAGGATCTTTCCTGAGAACGCTGGCGATCACCGGGTTGTTTTTCACGTTCGCTGTAGCGGCCAGCGCTGCGCCGGCAGTGCATTTTAAGGTAGACGTAGATGTTTCGGCCGCGCCAAAAGGCGAGTCGCTATCGGGGCGCTTGCTGATCTTTATGACCCGCAACGCTAAAGCCATGGATATGATCGAGCCGGACTTTACCGACCCCGAGGCTGTTTACATCACCGGCGTAGAGGTTTCGAACTTCCTACCCGGCCAGCCTATCGACGTAAACGCTGATATGCATTCCTTTCCGCGGGGCTTTTCGTCAGCACCGGCTGGTGAATATCAGATAATGGCGCTGCTCGACCGCGACCATTCGTATACATACAGCGGTGCGGGAACGGGCGATCTTTACAGTGTCGTCTCAAAGGCGACAATGCCATCCGCCGAGACAACCCTGACGCTTTCAAAAGTGGTCCCGGGCCGCCGTTACCCGCCTCTGACCGAAAATGTACGGCTCATCGATCTTGAGAGCCCGATGCTCAACGGGTTCTGGGGCAAGCCTATTTTGATGCAGGCATTGGTTGTCTTGCCGCCGGGATACGACGCGGAAAAGTCCCAAAAATATCCGACCGTTTACCACGTCCACGGCTACGGCGGTACGCATATGAGCAGTCTGGGCGGTGCGGTCAAATTGTCAGAGGCAATGACAAACGGCACACAGCCTGAGATGATCCACGTTTTCCTAAACGCTCATTGTCCGCTCGGCCATCATGCATTTGCCGACTCGGTAAATAACGGCCCGTGGGGCAGCGCACTTGTAAAAGAATTTATACCCTATCTCGAAAAGCAATTTCGCATGGACGCCGTGCCCTCGGGGCGGTTCCTCACAGGACATTCGTCCGGAGGTTGGTCGACGTTGTGGGTCATGGTCACGCACCCTGACTTTTTTGGCGGAACCTGGTCAACCTCGCCCGACCCGGTCGACTTCAGAAATTTTACCGGCCCGGACCTTACTCTTAACCCGCCGCAAAATGCCTATATGGACTCAGCCGGCAAGGACTATGGCCTAGTACGTATGGGCGGAAAAGACCTGATGACCGTCAGGCAATATGCCAATCAGGAAATGGTGCTGGGTTATTACGGCGGGCAATTTGCGTCATTCAATGCCGTTTTCTCGCCCAAGGGAGATGACGGCCAGCCGATGCGGATCTTTGATGTCGAAACGGGCCGCGTCGACCCAATGGTGCAGCGGGCCTGGGAGAGATACGATATTTCACGCTTGCTTCGCGATAATTGGAAAACGCTCGGGCCAAAGCTTCGCGGCAAGCTGCATATCATCGTCGGCACCGCCGATACGTTTCACCTGGACGAATCTGTCCGCCTGCTCGACGCCGAACTCAAAAAACTCGGCAGCGATGCAAAGATCGAATATCTCGATGGCCGCACCCACTTTGACCTCTACCAGGGCGGCCTCGGCGACCGCATCGCGAACGAAATGTACGCCGTCGCCCGGCCAAAGAGTAAGGCTGCGACCAAATAGATTCATCAGGGCCCAATATTCTGATTGACACCCGCCGCCCTTTTGAACTATAAAATTGGCGTTGATCCTATTCTGATCGTTAGAGGAGACCTCCTATGCTGCTCCGATACTTTTTGCTAGCGGCCCTGTGCCTGTCGGGTCCCGCATATCTCTATGCCCAGGCAACGGTTTGTGCCGACTCTAATTCCCAGCGAAATTGCTGCGGGGCAACCACCATTGCCGAATGCCCCCTGATCGGCTGCGGCGGAGATGCTGAACTCAATACCAAAAAGAACAATACGAGCCTGCCGGCCGAGGCCGATATCGAGGCGTCAACGATCAGGAAGTTCGCAAATTTTCTGTTCCCGGCGTCTTGGGTCTCGGGTACTCAGCGCACCCTGCTCGAAAGCTGGGGCGAAGGCAAGGCCCTGCAGATCCGCGGTTACCTGATCAAAGCCGAAAACTACACATCCGGTGCTGAGACCACCAACTGCAGCCTGAAAACAAGCGACTTTAACGACTTTCACCTCGTGATGGTCCAGTTTCCGTCGGCCGCCCGCAAGGCGCTCGTTAAAATGGCGTCGGATAAAAAATCGACGCAGGAGGCTGGAAAGGCCGCGTTCAAAGCCGCCGAAAAACGCTCGATGACGGCCGAGATCAGCCCGCGTCTGCGTAATGACGGATGGACGATCGCCAAACTTCGCGATCTCGCTCGCAACGTGACCTATGTCCGCGTCACCGGCTGGGCGCTTATCGACACCCAGCATATCTCGCACCCGCTAAACCGGCTTTCAAATTGGGAAATACATCCCGTTACCTCGTTCGAGGTCTGCACTCTGGATGTCGACGCCTGTGACGCAGGCGACGGCTGGGTGAAGCTTGAAGATATGCCGGAGCCGTAGGCTTTTTAGAGTAATGCAAGATGCAATTGAGTTAATTCGAATACCCGTCGATCAGCAAAACAAAATTTATGAGCATTGCTCAGGATCTCAGGCCGTCCCTGTCGACTGCAATATTGTTTGCATACGTGTTTTTTGCGCAATTTATCAGCGTGCTCTACGCAGTCCGGGCTATAGAGGTGCCCGCTAGCTATGACTTACTCGGGAGCCTCGCATTTTTATGGCTTATTTGGTGGTGGCTGCGCTCAGACAGTATTGAGAATGGCGTTAGTTGGCCGCTCGACCTGGGGTTCTTTCTTACTTTCGCCTGGATCTTCATTATCCCTTTTCACTTATTCAAAACGCGCGGCTTTAGAGGTTTGATCGGCGTATTTGCGTACATTGTTTTTTCGTACGCAGGCTATTTTGCCGCCTTGATCCTATCATGGCTTATCTGGCAGTAGTGCATGGCATTTCTTACGTGTGATGTGTTAATAGTCACGACCCTATTAATCTCCCGCCGTTATCACATTTATCACTCTGGTACTTTACCATTTTATTGCCGGTAAAAGACTTCCAGAGGAGAAAGTCTCTATATTGTTATTAGACTCTATGAATACTTGTAGCCTTTAGAAATATTTGCGAGCCTCTGAAACTTTTTTGCAGTCTCTTACAATAAAAAGCTTAGGCACTAAAACATTGGCGCAGAGGCTCTGCCGATATTAAACGGCTCTAAAACGCTAATATAATCGTTTCAAAAGCGGCTGAAAGCCAGTAAACACAGCAATTTGCATTTTGCAAACGTGCCAGATCATCGGCCCGGAAATAGTGTTAAACACATCCTCTGTTTCAGCAGTTGGCCGGGGCCTATTTCGTCCACTCGTCCGAGATGCGGACGTCGGTTTTGATGGGGACGGTTTTGACGAACTGCTCGCCGGCGCGGACCATTGCGGAGTCGAGTGTTTTGGCCATCTGTTCGGCGTCAGCGGCGTCGCATTCGACGATGATCTCGTCGTGGACGATATTGACCAGTTTGGCTGAGGTCCCGCGGATGTCATCGTGGAGCAGACGCAGGGCGCGTTTGAGGATGTCGGCGGATGTGCCCTGGATGGGCATGTTTTTGGCGTAACGCTGGGCGGCACCCTCTGAGCTGCGGTCGCCGGCGACAAAGCTCATGCGGGCGATGCGGCCCGAGCGGGTCTGGGCGCTTCGCGTCGTCAGGACCTCTTTTGACACGGATCCGCAGCCACTCGTCCATTTTGGGGTAAGTGGCAAAATAGCGGCGAAGCGTGTTCTCGGCATCAGTCTGCGAGAGGCCGGTCATCATCGCGAACCGCGACGCCCCGATGCCGTAAACGACGCCAAAATTAAGCCGCTTTGCAAACGAACGCTGATCGGCCGTCACATCCTCGGCCTTGATGCCAAAGACCTGTGCGGCCGTCTCTGAGTGAAAATCCTTGCCCGAGACAAACGCGTCGATAAAATTCTTGTCCTCAGAAAAGTCCGCGAGGATGCGCAGCTCGATCTGCGAATAGTCGGCGATGACCAGCTTGCGGCCCTCGGGTGCGCGAAAACAGCGGCGATATTCGTCCTCGTGCGGTATCTGCTGCAGGTTTGGGCTCGAGCATGAGAACCGCCCGGTCGGTGCACCGATCTGGCGAAAATCGGCGTGGATGCGGCCCGTCGCGGGCTCGATAAATTCCAAAATGTTCTCGCCAAAGCTCTGGCTCGCCTTTGCAACGCCGCGATATTCGAGCAGTTTGGCGACGACCGGATATTTCTCAGCCAGCGGCTGCAGCTGCCACGCCCGCGTCGTATCAGGGACCGGTATGCCGAGGCCGAGCAGAGCGTCAGTGACCTGTGCCTGCGAATCGAGATTTATCTCAGAGCGGCCAAACAGCGACGCCTGGGCGACACCGGCAGAGAGCAGGTCCTGAAGCTCGTCCGCATATCGGGCCTGTGCCTTGGTAACTATGGCTAACTGCTCACGCCACCGCTCGCTGTCGAGATAAATGCCGTTCAGCTCCATCTCGGCGATCGGCATTACGCATTCGTTCTCAAGCTTTAGCACCTCGGCGAGGCCGTCCGCTGCGATCCGCTCCTCGAGCTTTGCCCTGACCTCAGGCATTATCGCCGCGTCCTTGGCGGCATATTCTATCTGCGATGTCGACAGCTCCGCCGCACCCCAGTTGCTGACCTGCTCGGTCTTATCAAGCGTCCGCCCCAGAAAGAACTGCACCACATCCGCCAACCCATGCCGCCGCTCACCCTCACCCGCCGCGATCAGCAAGCTCGCCAAATAAGTGTCATAAACCCCGCCGACCTCGGTCCCCAAATGATGCCGCACCCACTTGGTATCAAACTTCGCATTATGCGCGACCTTGATCTGCTTATCAGAAGCCAACAACTCCCGCAGCGGCGCCAGATCCGGGTTTGTCCTCAAAGTGCCTTGACCGATTCGCGGCAACTCGACCACTGGTCCACTGACCACTGACCACTACCGAAACCCCTGAGATCAATAACCTTAGTATTCGCCCCATTACTAAGCTGAACCAGCCGCAGCTCCCCCTTATAAGGGTCCAAATGCGTCGTCTCAACATCAAACCCCAAAACGGCCTCGGTCTTTAATTCATCACAAGCCTTTTTTAACGACTCGGCATCGCTGATCAGCTGAAAATAGATCTCCATATAAGTAACAAGTTCAATTGTATAGGCGGTCCTTTGTGATTACCAATTCTGCCCGAGATGATCAGATTTGTGGTGTCTGGAATCGGCTTCAGGTCCATATCGCATTTAGATATTGGTACCTGATCGAATCGCATCAGGTCCTGGTTGTAAGATAGAGAACTCTATATCTTTATTTAACCTGATTTTCGGTCATTATCACCCACGGTTTCGCTGGACAGGAGCGAGCCCAAGCGACGCTTCGATCAACGAATTTTCTATTGCAAATATCCGCCGGAAGGATTATATTGCTCTCTTAGAACACATCTCAAAGTTTTTCGCTCCTGCGGACACTTGCCTTAATGAAAACGCCGGATCGACATTTTACTTAGTTGTGTATTTAGATCCGGCGTATTCGATTGCGTGTTTTGGATAGAAGTCGTACGCACTTGATAGCCATAGGCAATGCCCACGTGCACCGCTGACAAACCGCATATTGCACAGATAGATCCCTGCCTATGATCAGCATTATGAAACTCCTTAACGGACTCTGCTTCCTAATTCTTTTCGCTGTTACCAACTATGCCGCAACTTTAACCGTGAGTAACGCGGATGATAGCGGAGAAGGCAGCCTGCGTCAGGCGATCTTAGAGTCGAATGTAAATGGTCAGAATGACGAGATCAATTTCGATCCTATGGCATTTGCACTACCGCAGACCATTTTTCTAACTAGCGGTCTTTTGGAGATCGATCCGGATAATGCAGGAGGTGATGTGCACTCGGTAAGGATCAACGGTCCCGGGGCCGATCTAATAACCATTAATGCCAACAACCAGAGCCGTGTATTCGCGATCCTGGGTGGATCCATAGCGACCTTAGTGGGAATGACGATAACAGGAGGAAACGGAACGGGAGCGTCAGTATACAACAATGCGGGAGGCGGCATTTTGGTTTTCGGTGGTGGGTCGGAAGGAACGTACAACCTGAGCCTGAGGGAATGTGTTGTAACGGGCAATCACACTGGCGAAGGCGGTGGACTTCTGATAGCTGGCACAGCCGAGATATTGAATTCAGCAGTGGTCAATAATTCTTCATCGGTTTCGGGCGGGGGGGTCTTAATAGGTTTTAGCAGCACTGCTCAGATAACTAATTCCACGATCAGCGAAAATTCTGCCGGGCGAAGCGGCGGTGGAGTTTACAACGATGCGGGGAGACTTTTTCTAACAAACAGCACTTTAGCGTTCAACTTCACGACGGACGCCGACGGCTACGGAGGAGGCATTAGCTCTATTGTACATGGCGGTAACGATAATCTTTTCTATCCACGCAACAGCATTATTGCTAACAATACCTCCGCTACGTGGGCAAACGTCTACGGCCCTGTTCAATCGCGCGGATATAACATTTTTGGGAATTTTGTCTCAGTTCTTGGCGATCCCGCAGGTAATCAGTTTGTTAATCCTCATTTAGACCCAAACCTCGCATTAAATGGAGGTGTTATCCCTTCGCACTTGCCTTTGGCCGACAGACGCTGCGATCGATCGGGGTACCGATTGCGTTTTGAGTTCGATCGCAACCGGCGGTTGCGAGACGAATGCCGTGACCAGGGACCAGCGCGGTGTGGCACGTCCTCAGGACGGAGATGGGAATGATACTGCCGTCGTAGATGTCGGTTCGATCGAATTGACAGGGCCTAATAATTTACAGACACCCGACGATCCTGACCTCGTTGCCGCCGACGACAGCGGCGTAAGTGATGCTGATAACATTACCAGGATCAGGTCTCTTAGATTTATGGTGACGAACATCCTCGATGGTGCGTCAGTAGATCTCTTTCGGGATTCGACGATTATCACGACCGTCACCGCAGAGGGGAATACCGTTTTGCTGACCGATCCTGATGCTCCTGAAAATGGAACGTTCTTGTATCACGTTCGTCAGCGGAGTGGTGGTGCAACCAGCCCGTATAGCTCCCTAATGGTGACCGTCGACACGATGTCCCCTGAGATCTCAATAGAGCAAGCCGATGATCAGGTAGATCCGGCTAGGAACCAGCCAATTCGCTTTTCCGCATCAGTGAGTGAGCCGGACATCGGTCTAGATGGACAGGACTTTTCATTCTTTGGCTCGATCGCAAATACGGAAAATGCGATAGTCGAGGTCGACAGTTCAAGACCTTCATTCCAGGTTCGCGTGAGTGCTATATCGGGTAATGGACCAGTGTTGTTGAGTGTCCCTGCAGGTGCATTCGAGGACATTGCTGGAAATCTAAATGCGGCATCAATTAGCAATGACAACTCTATAACCGTAGATACGACCCCCGTCAGTCATTTGGACTCACCTCGAGATGATCCATCGTTCGTCTCTGGCCAGACCTTTGATGACGAGGTGCTGGACATGGCGGCCCAACCCGATGACAAACTTGTGATAGTGGGCAAGTTCAACGGGCCCATAGGGACGCCATTTCGAAAGATCGTTCGTTTGGGGCCGGGCGGAAATCTTGACCCCACGTTTCGCCCGGGAACCGGTGCAAACGGCGATATCTATTCTGTAAAGGTGTCGACCGACGGGAGGATCCTGATAGGCGGTGCATTTACATCTTTCAATGGTATCCCAGCAAAGCATATTGCCAGGCTTTTCCCGAATGGAACGCTAGATAGATCTTTCGACACTTCGGCCGGGGCAAATGGTGATGTAAATGCTGTTGGTGTACAAGTCGACGGGTCGATTATTGCTGGCGGCGAGTTTACGACTTATGGCGGCGTTCAGGTACCGCGGTTGATAAGGTTACGATCTGATGGGTCTCTGGACCAGTCCTTTTCAGCGGCAGGCAGTTTGCAACCGGGAGCCTTTTTCTTTCAGATCGAACCTATTTCTGACGGGGGTATAGTTGCGGCTGGGAATCTCGTCTCAGTGACCGGACGGACCGGTATTGTTAAGCTGCTGGCTGATGGTTCGATCGATCCTGGTTTTTCTTCGCCCCTGACCTCAGGATCGGTCCAGTCGTTCGCGAGGGTTGGCGGGAACCTTTTGGTCGCCGGTGCATTTTCGACAGCAGGCCACAATGGCATTGCTCGTTTGAACGCTAACGGGTCCATCGATCACTTCGTTCAATGCTCCTAATATCAATAATCTTACGCGGCTTGAGCTTTTGCCAGACGGCAAGATCGTGATTTCCGGATCGTTTACCTTCAACGGAGCCCCTAGGTCACTTAAACGACTACTTTCTGACGGAACTGAGGATCCTTCTTTCTTATCGGATGAGTCACAACCGGTGAGAGCCCTGTCATTAACACTGAGCGGCAAGATCATTTATGGCGGCTTCTTTCTAAATGAGGGGATCGGTGGATCAAGGCAGCCAGTCGTCAAGCGGCTTTTGCAAGATGGTTCCCGTGATCTCTCATATTTTACGGGAACAGGTGATGTCGCAGGAACCGTAGGGCGTCTCTGGTCTCAGCCGGACGGTCGGATCCTGGCGATAGTCCCCCTCCCCCTTTCGGGTTCAGTTCCGTTAGTGGGTTAGGTTTTTTTAATCTTGCCCGGATCAACCGGGACGGTTCCCTCGACAGGGATATGAATACCGGATTGCAGCCAAGAGCCATCGCTGTTCAGCCTGATAATAAAATTATATTTGGCGGTGACCGGACACAATGGGATGGTACTCACACGTTTCGCAGGGTCAATCCCGACGGTAGTTTGGATCCGACCTTTTTCGCTACGGGAAACGGCTCCAACAAATACCAAACCAATGTGAACGATATGGCCGTCCAGCAGGATGGCAAAATAATTGTGGTCGGGGCGTTCGATACGATAAATAATACTCCTCACAAATCAATAGTACGGCTTAACTCCGATGGAAGTGTCGACGAAAGTTTTGATTTCAACTATCCGTTCAACTCGGCGAACATACGAGTTGTAGCCCTACAACCCGACGGCAAAATACTTATTGCCGGTTCGTTCGATTTGTTTAGCTACGTCCTTAGATTAGACAGTTCCGGCCACACTGACCCCTCATGGGGGAGTACCGGCGCCGATAATAGCATCGAGAGGCTCGTCCTGACCGAGGACGGAAAAGCGATAATTTGCGGTCCTTTTCGAAGCGTGAACGGCTATCCCCATAGTTTCGTTGCACGTCTGAAAGCAAATGGAAGACCTGACGAGTCATTTGTTACGCCAGCTTTCGACGGATTTCCTGAACCGTTCGTAGCAGCAGCTGTAGCTCAGAAAAACGGTAAGATATTGATCGGCGGTCACTTTGATCACGTAAACGGCATTCCTAGAACAGGTATCGCCCGGCTGAATACTGACGGCAGTGTCGACGAAACTTTTGATGTTGCGTTGATTACGTCCGGGCAGTTCGAGATCGTTTTCGCTATCGTGGAACAGCGAGGCGGGCAATTTGTAATAGGCGGGTCCTTTTCGAAGGTAAATGGTCTCGCACGGTACTCTCTGTCGCGTTTGACTACCCTGCCGCGAAGGACAGAATTTGACTACGATGGCGACGGCAAAACGGATATCTCAATATTTAGGCCCACAGATGGCTCCTGGTATGTCGAGCGTTCAAATGAAGCACTCTATGGAACACAGTTTGGCTTTGGCAGCGACAAGATCGCGCCGGCTGATTATGATGGTGATGGCAAAACCGATATCGCGGTGTACCGGCCTGAAACGGGGATATGGTATGTTTTCCAGAGCTCGACGGGGACAGTAGATTATACGGTTTTTGGCCTGGCCGAGGACTTGCCGACGCCGGCTGATTATGATGGCGATGGTAAGGCGGATATTTCGGTATTCAGGCCGTCTACGGCAACTTGGTACCGGCGGAACAGCTCGGACGGCTCTTTCTTCGCAAGGCAATTTGGGCTAGCGAAGACAAACCAACGGTCGGTGATTTTGACGGCGACGGCAAGGCGGACATCGCCATCTTCCGGCCTCGCTGGGTGACTGGTATCAGATTAACAGCTCTGACGGTTCGGTGTCCGGTGCGAGGTTCGGCTTTAGCACCGATGTGATCGTCCCAGCTGATTATGACGGTGACGGCAAAACGGACATTGCGGTGTTTCGTCCCTCAACAGGTGTCTGGTACATCACCAACAGTTCTACCGGTGAGGTCTCGTACAATATATTCGGCCTCTCGGACGACATCCCCGCACCCGGCGACTTTGACGGCGACGGCAAAGCCGACCTCTCAGTATTCCGCCCATCAGACGGCAATTGGTACCGAATGAACAGCTCAGACGGGTCATTTTCGGCGTTCCAGTTCGGTACGAATGGTGATATACCGACTCAGACGGCGTTCAGGTACTGAATCGGTGGGCTTACGTCTCGCCATAATCATGAAACCCAACTGTAAAAGCAATAGCAAAATGTACTCTTTGAAACTCAGACGAACGCAATCCGCGATATTGGCCCCTCCTCTATTCATCGTGATATTTACATTCCTCGCCGTGCCGCTTTGTCTGGGGCAATCTGCAGGAGCCCTGGACACAAGCTTCAATGGCAATGGTCGGGTGGTGAGCACATTTTCAGCTTTGGATTCCCTCTACGGGATGGCCTCTCAGTCTGATGGCAGGTTAGTCACTGTGGGGCGATCCGAGTCTGGTACCGGCAACGGTAACATGGGGTTAGCACGGTTCGATGCGGATGGATCGCTGGACCAGTCCTTTGGCGACAACGGACGGGTCATGCCGACGATAGGACCGTCAGGCATACTACACGCAGTGGCTATACAGGCTGATGGGAAAATAGTCGCAGCCGGGGTCTCCGGTTCCGGCTTTGATAAGCGGTTTGCCATCATAAGGCTGAATCCAGATGGATCCTTCGACAATAATTTTAACGAAGTGGGTTCAAAAATCATCACTAGCCAGGTCGGAGTCGCTTATAGCGTGATGATTCAGGATGACGGAAAGCTGGTCATTGTAGGGGTCACGGGCAACAGCACTGATGACTTCGCGGTGGTAAGACTGAACGAAGACGGTTCGTTTGACACGTCGTTTAATGGCACGGGCATAGCGCGAATTAGTATCGGACCAGGTATTCATGACACATCATATGTGTTCGCAGGGTTGCTGCAAAGTGATGGCAAGATCGTAGTAGGAGGCACAATCTTTAACACGGGAGGCACCCTCCCTTTAGCGCTCGTCCGGTTTAAGCAAGACGGTTCACAGGATATGGGATTTGGTGACGGTGGCAGTACTATAGTGGAGCTCTCTGCTCCCGTTTTTCATTTGGGCGGTATGTCAGAACAGGCGGACGGCAAGATCGTCGTGGCGGGTACAAGTTCGGGTTTCAATAGTGGATTTGATTTTGCGGTTATTCGATTCAGTTCCGATGGTGCTCTCGACACGTCCTTTGGTGAGCAAGGCAAGGTAGTTACATCAACTTCCAGTGGTGGAGAAGAGGTAAATGCTTTAACCATCAATGGTGACGGCAATATAATAGCGGCGGGGTGTAGGGAAGATGTCCTAAACTCTGGCAGTAAACATCATACTTTGGTTCAGTATGATTCCAACGGAATGTTAGATCCTGCCTTTGGCAACGGAGGGATTTTGAGGGAATCAATTTCGGCCAATCAAGATTGTGCTCGTTCATTATTGACCGGATCCGACAATAAGATTAAAGTGGGCGGCTATCGGAACGAAGCGGACAGTGATTTCAGCATTTTGGCTCTGAATGCTGACGGCAGCAGGGACCAGATGTTTAGCAGCGATGGCTTGATTTCTGCATATTTGGGTGTGGCTAAATTCAGAAACGAGCGGGTCAATGCACTTGCCGTTCAGCAGGATGGTAAGACGGTTGCAGTCTCGTACGACTCAACGCTTGGCAACCTTTTCGCGTTTGTGAGATTTAACTGCGACGGATCAATCGATCCGAGCTTTGACGGAGATGGTAAGGTCGCTTTGCTTCCGCCAAGCGGTAGCGGCGTGCAAAATGACGGTTCTGCAAATGCAATCTCTATTCAGCCAGACGGGAAAATAGTCGCCGCTGGGAATGCAATTGATCGATCTGCGAACAGAGCAGATATCATCCTAATGCGACTGCTCCCAGACGGTTCGCCTGACCCGTCTTTCGGCATTAATGGAGTGGTCGCAACGAGACCCTCGCAATCTCGGACAACAATACGCGGCCTGGCAATACAGTCGGATGGAAGGATAGTTGTTGCCGGGGAAGTTGGCCCGGGCAGCTCCAGCTCAACTTTTATTGTTGTCCGATATATGCCTAATGGCTCTTTGGATTCGACGTTTGGCACCGGCGGTATTGTGATCACACAATTTCAAACGAAAGACGGAGCTTACAGCGTTGTCCTCCAAATGGATGGACGCATCGTCGTTTCAGGGTATTCAACACCTGGTACTGGCGGGTTCCCGATAGGTGCCATGGAGCGTTTGAATGATAATGGCACACTCGACAGCAGCTTTGGCCAAGGGGGAAAACTTCTGACTGGGATTCGCTTCATCTCGTCTGCTATTCAGCCTGACGGCAAAATACTGTTGCTGCCCGACGTGAGCCCCTTTTCGGTGGGCCGGGTGAATGCCGACGGCTCGTGGGACCAGACGTTTGGTGACGGTGGTGGTTTCGTGGATACCGCGGTAGGTTTCTCATCAAAAGCAACCTCTATTGTCTTAGAGGGGGATGGCAAAATACTGTTGGCGGGCTATAGCAAAGCCAATCAGCTCGGATACGACGATTTTACAATCGTGCGGTATACCAATAAAGGACAACTTGATTTCTCCTTTGATGGTGATGGCATTGTGGTAACTCCGGTTAGTAATCTAGCCGATCGGGCGTATGCTGTCGCCATGCAACCAGATGGAAGGATCGTGGTCGGCGGAAACTCGTTCAGTAACGAGACAATGGATGATATAGCAGTTGCTCGTTACTTTTCAGGATTTTATCCATCAACCCCATCTACGGCTCTGTTCGACTTTGATGCCGACGGCAGGTCGGACATCTCTGTCTTCCGCCCGACAAGCGGGGCGTGGTATCTGCAGAGGTCAAGGGATGGATTGTATGGAACTGAGTTTGGTTACGGCGACGACAAGATCGCGCCTGCAGATTACGACGGTGATGGCAAAACGGATATCGCCGTGTATAGGCCATCGACCGGTGTCTGGTACATCTTTAACAGCTCTGACGGTAACGTCAGATATGAGGTTTTTGGCATAGCTGAAGACCGGCCGACGCCGGCCGATTATGATGGCGATGGCAAAGCAGATATTTCTGTGTTCCGGCCTTCGACCGGGACGTGGTACCGGCAGAACAGCAGCGACGGGTCGTTCTTTGGAATGCAGTTCGGTACTAGTGAAGATAAACCGACACTTGGCGACTTCGATGGTGACGGTAAAGCGGACATTGCGGTTTTCCGTCCGTCGAGCGGGGCTTGGTATCAGGTCAATAGTTCAGATGGGACGCTGTTTGGCGAGCTCTTCGGGTTTGGAACCGATGTAACTGTTCCGGCTGATTATGACGGAGACGGCAAAACCGATCTCGCGGTCTTTCGCCCGTCGAATGGATTTTGGTACATCAAAAACAGCAACGGCGCCGTCTACACCGCATATCCCTTTGGTCTCACAGACGACATCCCGGCCCCGGGCGACTTCGACGGCGACGGCAAAACCGACCTCTCAGTATTCCGCCCCTCAGACGGCAATTGGTACCGGTTGAACAGCTCAGACGGATCATTCTTTGCCTACCAGTTTGGAACCGCTGGAGACGTTCCAACCCAAGTGGCTTTTCAGTATCGTTAAAATATGTCGATGCGGTATTTACTATATTTCTCTCGCCTAATATTTCTTGCGGTGCTAACGAGCGGCGCCGCGGGAATACTGCAAGCTCAGAACCTCAAGGCTGACTACCAGTTTCAGGACAACTTGAACAGTTCCGTTAACGGAGCTCCGGCGATGGTGAACCTGACCGGGAGCGGCGGAACAAACTCGTTTCAAGCTGATCAGATCGATGGGTACACCCAACGGTCGCTTCATTTTCCGTTTATGAGCGGCCTCGCAGTCGATACGTCAGGTTTGATTCCGGACAGCAATTATACGGTCGTAGTCTTGTTTCGCTTCGATGAGTTATCAGATTATCGCCGTGTGATCGATCTAACAAACGGGCTGGTTGATCGCTGCGGCGGGTATATCGCCGATTCGCGTTTTGAGTATGAAGCTCCCAGCGGATCGTTTTTGTTGCCCACTTTTTATGTTCAGGCTACGATAGTTCGAGACTCAACTGGAGCAGTTCGGATCTATCGGGACGGCGTTTTAAAGGTCAACAGGCCGAGTGATCAAGGATGTTTTCAAATCAGCGATGATTTGATCCGCTTTTTTCAAGACGACCAACAGATAACGGATCAAGCATCGGCCGGTAACGTAGCTCGTATTCGTCTTTATGATGCGCCTTTGACAACGTCTCAAGTGCAGGCTCTCGACCGTTTGCCGAACCAGGATATGGGCAACAGTCAGGTACTAGCTTTTGCGAGCAATCGTGATGGCCGAAGCCAGATATACGAGATGAACGCGGACGGCAGTCTGCAGAGAAGATTGACTAACAACGCTGCTCAGGATTTTGCCCCACACTGGTCGCCTGACGGACAGCAGTTGGCTTTTTCAAGAACCGAAGCGGGTGACCATGATCAGATCTGGATAATGGACGCCGACGGCAGCGGTCAAAGTCGCTTAACCTTTACAAGCACGAATGACCACGCTCCGAGTTTTTCACCGGATGGAACAAAGATCGCCTTTGCGCGGTGTGACGATAACTTTTTCTGTGATCTTTGGACAATGAATTCGAACGGCTCTCAACAAACGCAGATCACGAATACACCTGAAGTTGACGAAGACATTCCAGATTTTTCTCCGGATGGAACAAAGATCACTTTCTCACGCTTTTCCGCCACAGACGGGCAGAATATTTATGTCGTCAACACGGATGGCACGAATGCCCAAGCTCTAACCAGCAGCAGAAGCGATAACTGGTCGGCCTGGTCACCAGATGGATCGAGGATAGCCTTCGCGAGTGCTCGGGATGGTGGCGCTTTCCAGATCTATGTGATGAACGCCGACGGCTCTGGTCAAGCTCGGTTGACGAATCATCTATTTAACGATGTACGTCCGATTTGGTCGCCCGACGGTTCAAAGATCGGGTTTTCACGTTTGATAGATCAGAATTCGGCCTTTGCTGAGGCGTTCATAATGAACACTGATGGGTCATCCCCGGTTAGGCTTACCTTCAACAACCAATCTGACAACTTGTACGGGTGGCGGGCCTCAGCCTCACCGACGGAAACTCCCACGCCGACACCGACAAGTACTTCAACGGCGACTAACACGCCAACGGCTACACCGACAAACACACCCACAGCAACGCCGACGGCGTTACCGGCTGGAAGGACCATGTTCGACTATGATGCCGATGGTAAGACCGATATATCGGTGTTTCGGCCGTCGACCGGAGCTTGGTATTTGCAGAGATCGCAGGATGGGTTGTATGGAGCTGAGTTTGGTTACGGGGACGACAGGATCGCTCCGGCTGATTACGATGGTGATGGTAAGACGGATATTGCCGTTTACCGGCCGTCGACAGGTGTTTGGTATATCTTTAACAGCTCCGACGGGAGTGTCAGATATGAGGTATTTGGCATAGCTGAGGATCTGCCGACGCCCGGCGACTATGATGGCGATGGCAAAGCAGATATTTCAGTGTTCAGGCCCTCGACCGGGACGTGGTACCGGCAGAACAGCAGCGACGGGTCGTTCTTTGGAATGCAGTTCGGGCTGCCTGAGGATAAACCGACGGTCGGGGATTTTGACGGCGACGGAAAAGCGGACATTGCCATCTTCCGACCGTCAGTAGGCGACTGGTACCAATTTAACAGCTCTGATGGTTCAGTGTCCGGTGCCAGGTTCGGGTTCGGCACTGACGTTATTGTCCCGGCTGACTACGACGGCGACGGCAGGACGGACATCGCGGTGTACCGCCCGTCAACCGGCATCTGGTATATCACGAACAGTTCGAACGGTGAGGTCACGTACAATATATTCGGCCTCGCAGACGACATCCCGGCCCCCGGCGACTTTGACGGCGACGGCAAAGCCGACCTCTCAGTCTTCCGCCCATCAGACGGCAACTGGTACCGGATGAATAGTTCGGACGGATCATTTTCGGCGTTTCAATTCGGTACGAATGGTGATATACCGACGGAGGCTGCTTTTAGGTATTGAACACTAGACGCCTTAGTTCATCACAAGTCTTCTTAAGCCCTTAGGCATCGTTTGAACTTATGAGAATCAAAAACCTTCGCCGTCCAGCATTGGCAATCGCTTACTGTGTCCTTTTTCTACTGACGATGTCAGCTAGTACGAGAATGGGTTTCGCAGCAACATTTATTGTTACGAAAGTGGCTGATACAAATGATGGTATCTGCGACAGTGACTGCAGTCTTCGTGAGGCAATCGCCACGGCGAATAATGCCGCATCGTCAGACACAATTTCGTTCGACACAGTGATATTTGGCATGCCGCAGACCATCGTTCTCGGTGGAACCCAGCTGAAGATCCTTAACAATGGTTCTCTTACAATAAATGGTGCTGGGGCCAGCAATTTATCAGTAAGCGGCAATAGCCTAAGTCGAGTCTTGGAGGTGGCGGCAGGTGCTGTCGTTAACCTCAACGGCTTGACTATCACAGATGGCAGGGTTGTTCCCAATGCATCTGGTGCGGGTGTGCTTAATGGCGGCACACTATTCTTAACCGATTGCACAGTAACCAATAATGTAGCTGTTGACGCCAATGGCGGCGGTATCTTTAATGATGGTAATGCTAACGCAACTCACCATAACTAACTCTACGGTGAGCGCAAATTCTGGCAATGGTGGCGGCCTGTACAATTACCAAGGGGTCCTCACTGTACAAAACTCGTCGGTCATTAATAATACAGGGGTAAATGCCGGGGGCATATTCAATGTATCTGGAATGACATCTGATTTTAAACGGCACCATCAATAACAATTCGGCAAGCGGTTCGGGTGGCGGCGTTTTCAATTCCCGCGGCATGTTGAGCATCACTGATTCCGTGATTGACAGCAATTCCGGTCGGAGCAGTGGTGGTGGGATAAATATTGACGCGGGCAGTATCACTTTAACGAGCACCGTGATTAGCAATAACATCCTTACCAATGGCGGCGGAGGTGCCGGGATAAATGCTAACCAGGGCACTGGAACTCTTACAAACGTTGCGATCGTTAATAACCATGCATGTCAGGGTTGTTTTGGCGGGGGAATAAATACTTGGGGAAATAACGGAAATTTGATCCTAGAGAAAGTCAGCATAACAGGAAACACCTCAAACGCGGGTGGCGGCATATTCATTGAAAACAATGCCACTGTATCGATCTCTGATTCCTTGGTCAATGGAAATAGCGCAAATGCCGGCGGAGGTGGCATTCTGATTGGAAGCGGTACGCTAAATTCGACGAATGTCACCTGGGCCGCCAATCGGACCTTGTCACTTCTTGCCGGCGGCGGCGGTATCCAGTTCGGCACCGCCCAGGTTAACCTATTCAATTCAACCATAGTGGCGAACATGACCGGCTCCGGCGGTGGCGGTGGCGTCCGGAACGGCAATGGAACTGCCACCGGAACCGTTAACGTCCATAATTCTATTATTGCAGATAACGTTGCTACAGCTGGCTCAGCTCCGGATGTGTTTGGCACAATAAACTCCCAGGGTTACAACCTGATAGAGGACCCGAGGGGGGCTACGCTGACCGGTATCGAGACGGGTAACATCCTTGGCCAAGATGCCCGGTTGGCTCCGCTACTCAATAACGGCGGGTTTTCTGAAACGGTGGCCCTTCAGGCGACCAGCCCTGCGCTTGACGCGGGCGACCCGAATGATTTTCCTTCGATCGACCAACGTGGGCAACCGAGACCTGTGGACGGAGATCTGAACGGTACAGCATTGCCTGATATAGGCGCTTATGAGAGGCAGCCGGTCACATTTACCGTCACAAAAACGGAGGATACCAATGACGGGGTATGCGACGCTGATTGTTCCCTTCGCGAGGCGGTGGGAGCAGTAAATGCATCGAGTGAGATCGATAAAGAGATAATTTTCGACGACTCTTTTCTGGTGCCCCGCACTCTCGGCATTTCGTCCGAACTAGTTGTCAGCAACCCGGCCGGCACAGCAGCTATTTCAGGGCGCGGTGCTGAACAGACAAATGTATCCGCGAGCGGGTTAAGCAGGCTCATATCGAACCAGGGCGGTGCAACCTTGATGTTGTCTGATCTGACCCTAAAAGAGGGTAATGGAGCGGGGGCCTTGAACACGGGACGAGGCGGGGCGATCGTCAATATGAGTGGTTCGCTCTCGCTCTCAGCTTGCCGTATCACCAATAATACATCGGGCATTAGTGAGGGCGGCGGTATCTATAACACTCAGGGGATACTGAAGGTATTCGCGTCGACCATTTCGAACAATAGTACACAAGTTGCTGCAGGCGGCATCTCCAACAACGCCGCGGGGACAATGGAATTGCATGACACATACGTTAGCAATAATGCCAGCCTTGTCGGGGGCGGAATAGAGAATAGTGGAGTTCTGTCCGTCTTTGACTCAGAGTTAAGCTACAACTATGCAGTGGGGGAGGGCGGAGCTATCGACAACCGGGGGACTTGTTCTGTCTCAGGTTCGACAATAGATAATAACCGAACTGAACAAGACGAGGGTAGCGGCGTATTAAACTACGGCACGAACGGCACGATGACGATGCTAAATTCGACGATCGGCCTTAATACACCAAAGGGTGGCGTCGCCAACCGGGGGGGCATGTTCACGGCGACACATTTGACCGTTGCCTTCAACGCCGGAGGAGGCGTGCACAATTACAATGGAGGAACCTTTGTCGCAAAAGATCTCTTATCTGCTCACAACGCGGACTTCGGCACGTCTGATTTTGTCGGGAATCTTCAGTCTCAGGGCTTTAACCTGATATTCGATGCAACAGGAGCCACGATCTCTGGTGTAACTAATACCAATATTATTGGTCGAGACCCATTGCTCGATCCGCGTTTAAGACTGAACGGCGGACGAACCAGGACATATGCACTTAATCGCCAGAGCCCGGCCATAGACAAAGGTGGTTCAACAACGCCGTTAACGAGTGTTGACCAGCGGGGAATAATGCGCCCGTTCGATTTCCCGACGATACCCAATGCCATCGGGGGCAACGCTTCTGACATCGGAGCTTTTGAGCGTCAATTGGTCGACCCGAGCGGCTCGGCCCCGTTCGATTTCGATGGTGACGGGCTAACTGATATCTCAGTGTTCAGACCGTCCACAGCTGCGTGGTATTTGCAGCTTTCAACGGTTGGATCGCGCGGAGCGGAGTTCGGGGTAGCCTCCGATCGTCTCGCGCCGGCAGATTACGACGGGGACGGTATGACGGACATAGCAGTTTACAGGCCAGAGACTGGTATCTGGTACGTCTTTAATATGGAAGAGGGAACGACCTCTTACTATGTGTTCGGGCTGCCAGAGGACCTGCCGACGCCGGCGGATTATGATGGTGATGGCAAGGCGGATATTTCGGTGTTCAGGCCCTCGACGGGGACTTGGTACCGGCAGAATAGTAGTGACGGGTCGTTCTTTGGGATGCAGTTTGGGGCGAGCGAAGATAAACCGACACTGGGTGACTTTGACGGCGATGGCAAAGCAGACATTGCGGTTTTCCGCCCATCGAACGGAGCCTGGTATCAGGTCAACAGTTCGGATGGGTCACTGTTTGGCGAGCTCTTCGGGTTTGGAACCGATGTAACTGTTCCGGCTGATTATGATGGAGACGGCAAAACCGATCTCGCGGTCTTTCGCCCGTCGAACGGATTTTGGTACATCAAAAACAGCAACGGTGCCGTCTACACCGCCTATCCCTTCGGCCTCGCGGACGACATCCCGGCACCCGGCGACTTTGACGGCGACGGCAAAGCCGACCTCTCAGTATTCCGCCCATCAGACGGCAATTGGTACCGGTTGAACAGCTCAGACGGATCATTCTTTGCCTACCAGTTCGGAACTAACGGCGACAAGCCGACTCAGGCCGCTTTTAGATATTAGAATAAGATCACACTCTAACTCTCTCCTTCTGCCAGCGCTTGTGATGGAACTATCGCATATTTGTGTTTACTATCCCGCTGCATTTGTTTATACTGACCATGGTTTGCCTCGTTTGCGATAACTCGCGGCGGAGAGAGCAGACGTAAGGATTTTTACAAGAGACCAGAGTCTTAAATTTTTTCGAGATGTTTTTTCGGGTCTGAGCACGATTTCCATGAAATGAAATTTGGTGCTCCCCGGGTGTGAGTGGCGATCTGCCTCTCAATTACAGAGATTCCTGCGTGAACAATTTAATTACTTGCCGATTTGGAAATCATTTCCAAACCCAAGCTATAAAACCAGAACGCGTGAGATGCTCATCCTCGAGTTAGGGCCTTAGTCCGTAAACCATCCGAACCTCTGCACAACTTTATCGCGGTCATATCGCGGGGCAATACGATTCCAATTTTAGGAAAGAAACAATACAAGTATGTCCAAGGAAATGATAGTTAGCGTCAACGGACGCGAAAAAAAGATCGCCATTGTCGAAAATGGCAAGGTTACCGAATTCTATATAGAACGCGGCGAAGAAAATGCCGGCGTTGTCGGTAACGTTTATAAGGGCCGC
The DNA here is from genome assembly GCA_963834975.1 of Blastocatellia bacterium. Taxonomy (GTDB): domain Bacteria; phylum Acidobacteriota; class Blastocatellia; order Pyrinomonadales; family Pyrinomonadaceae; genus OLB17. The sequence continues at coordinate 452,240 of CAWIDZ010000005.1, read as the reverse complement.
GTGATGCGTGTCCTCCCCGGTATGCAGTCGGCGTTTGTCGACATCGGATTAGAGCGCGATGCGTTCCTCTATGTCTCAGACTTCTTTGACGAAGAAGAAGAGATAGAACGCATTGTGATGGAAAAGAGCAAGAAAGCTACTCCGGAAGATGCTAAACGTGAGGTCGATGACAAGATCGATCGTTCGCGGATACAGCGCGAAAAGCAAATGGAGGCTGTGCAGGAGATCGCCGAACCGCTCACTGAATCAGACAAGGGCGAGGGCCGGCCCGAACGCGTCGAAGAGGAACCGGTTGAGGAAACCCTCGTGGAAGATGCAAAACCTGAAAAGCCCAAACGCGGACGAGGACGCGGCAGCAGACGCCGTGACGAGGAACCGGTGAAAGAGGCCGAACGGGTCCCGGCCATTGAGATCGAATTTGATAATTCGGGCTTTGAACGCATAAGCGACGACAGCGATACAGGCGATATGTTCAAGGACGCCTATATGCAAGAGGCGATCGTTGATCGGGTGAGGGCTGAGGAATTTGACATGGAAAGCATCGAAGAGGCAGAAGTCGGATCCTTGCTTGCGGATGTCGAGGCCGAGGCCGGGGGATTTGAGCGGATAGCCGACGAGGACGACGCTCCCCAGCCAGCCAAGGGCAGAGGCAGAAAAAAGAAGACTGATGCGGACGAAGAAAAGGCATCTGCAAAACGAAAAGCTCCTGCAAAGAGGGCGGCGTCTAAGGGCAAATTTGCAAAACCTAAGGCCAAAAAGGCCGCGAAAGAAGATTCGCTTGAGGATGCCGAAGCGAGCCATAAGGAATCAGATGACGTTGCCGAAATGGCTGTTCGCCGCGGAGGCCGCGGCCGCCGTCGGACCACAAAGCCAAAAGGTGAGGGCGAAGAGGGTTCGGAAAATGCAGAGATGTCCGATAATGAATCGTCAGATGTCAATGGCAATGTCGATCCCGAACAGAAACAGTCATCCAATGAACGGGAACCCGAACCGCAAGCCGAAGCAGCACCCGAATCAGAGGAAGCCGGCAGTTCAGGCGGTGACGACAAGCCGCGTGGCCGAGACAATCGGGACAACCGTGATCGCAACGATAACCGCCCAAAAAGCAGTCGCGGAGGCCGCGGCCGTAACGATCGGCCAACGGGCGACAATAAACGTTATGACCGCAACGATCGCCGCGACCGTCCGGCACAGCCGACGATCTCAGACCTTTTAAAAGAGGGCCAGGAGATCCTGGTCCAGATCGCCAAGGAGCCCATTGCCAAGAAAGGTGCCCGCATCACATCGCACATTGCGTTGCCGGGCAGGTTCCTCGTCTATATGCCGACGATCGAACACCTCGGCGTCTCCCGCAAGATCGAATCTTCGAGCGAACGCAGCCGGCTGAGGACGCTGATCCAACGTATCCGTCAGGACACCGACATTCCGTCGGGAGGATTTATTGTACGTACCGCGGGCATAGGCATTTCCGAAGAAGATTTGCGTAACGATGCCAAGTATCTGGCACGTCGTTGGGCCGAGTCCAAGAAAAATTCTGAGAAGAAGCGGTCACCCGCAATGGTCCACGAGGACCTCGATCTGGTCCAGCGTCTATTGCGAGACCAATTGTCAGATGAATTCACCGCGATCCGCGTCGACAGCGAAGAAGAGTATCAGCGCACCGTCGAATTTATCAATCTGATCCAGCCGCGGTCGGTCAAACGGATCAAATTGTATACCCGTGACGAGCCGATCATGGATTACTACGGTGTTCAGGAAGAGATCGATAAGGCGCTAAAGCCGCGTGTGTGGCTCAGGTCAGGCGGTTATCTGGTCATTAATCAGACAGAGGCGCTGGTTGCGATCGACGTTAACACCGGCAAATTTGTCGGCAAGGGTAATGCCCGGCTTGAGGACACGATCACGCGTACGAATATGGAGGCGGTCGACGAGATCGCCCGCCAGATCCGCCTGCGTGACCTCGGCGGCATCATCGTACTCGACCTGATCGATATGGAAGACCGCCGCAACCGGAACAAGGTTTCGCAGGCATTGCAGGAAGCCCTATCATCTGACCGGTCACCGACCAAGGTGCTTTCGTTCAATGACTTTGGCCTGATCATCATGACCCGCAAGCGCGTCAAACAGTCGCTCGAGCGGACCATGTGTGCACCGTGCGACTATTGTGAGGGTGCTGGCTGGGTCAAATCGCCTACGACCGTATGCTACGAGATACTGATGGAATCTAGGCGGCTGTCAAAAAATGTTGAGGATGTCAGGCGGACCACGCTCAGGGTCCATCCCGATGTCGCCAACTCATTACGTAATTCCGAACGCGAGGTCCTGGACGAGATCGAAGCCTATTTAGGCCCGATCGACATCGCATCGGACAAGTCAGTCCATCAAGCACAGTTTGATTTTGCTTTCGTTTAGATCGAGTCTTTTCATAGGAAATGAACCTGTCCGTCATTGATCGGACAGGTTCATTTGTTTCAGGATATCCTGAAATCGGGCATCGCCGCGCAGGTGGTCAAAGCGCGGCTCGACCTTTATCCACATCAACCGGTCGTCGCGTGTATCGAGGGCCTTTTGCAGACAAGTGATGGCCTCATCGTTCCGGCGCATATCCGCATAGTCCAGTGACAACCTATAGGCTGCCTCTCCGCTGTGTTCAGCTTCGCCTGCGAGCACGCGAATGATGGGCTCGGCCTTTTCTTTTTGCCCGTTCAGGGCATACGCGGCCGCCAGATTTGATCTGAGAGTGTTGTACTGGCGGTTGTTATTGCGCGTTTCAAATTCGTTGATCAGGTCGATTACCTTTTGAAATTGGCCGAGCCGCAGGTAGATCTGCGAATAAAGCCGAGTGACCGAATAATCTCGTGCGCCGAGACTTTGTATCTGTTCGGCCACTGGCAAGAGCTGATCATTGTTCTGGCAAAAATAGCGGATGGCGGCGTAATTGTCCAGAACTGTCGGGTTCAGCGGAGCCAATTCCCGTGCCCTTTCGATCTCAGCCAGCGATTCGCTTTTTCGGCCGAGTGTGATAAGCAGGAACGAGTACCACATATGGGCATTGTAATAATTCGGATTCAACTCGATCGCCCGCTTGAACTCACGCTCAGAACCGGACCAGTCCCATTCGTGAATTCGCTTGATCCATGCGAGTGACGTGTGTGCTTCGCTTAGCTCCTCATCGATCGCGAGTGCAGTCTGCAGTGCGTCTATTGCCTTGTCATAGAACCCGTCGCGGTCGGCGTCATTTGCGTCATTACCCTGCAAGGAATAAGTGTCGGCAAGCCCCGCAAAAGCAAGTGCATAATTTGGGTCCAGATCGATGGCTTTTTGGTATTCTTCGATCGCCTTGGGATAGATAGAGGGATCGCGTTTATCAAAAAAGAACCTGCCGCGAAGATATGCCTCATAAGCGTCGCGGTTGTCAGTGTATCTTTTTGTGATGAGATGCTTTTCCTGAGGGTCGAGATTTATGGCGAGGGCCTCGGCAACCTTTAACGCTATCTCATCCTGCAGCCGCAATTCCTCCCGGACCGCCTTTTCGAACTGGCCCGACCAAATGATCTTGCCATCGCCAACATCTATCAATCGCATTGTCACGCGAACTTCGTCGGAGTTTCGATAGATAGTCCCCTCCAGGACCGAATCGACACCAAGCTTAGTACCGACATCCCTGGAATCGACCGTCTGGCCCTCATATGAGGCTATTGAACTCGTCGGCCTGACCGTCAGGTCTTTTAAGCTGCCCAGCCTGGTGATCAGCGTGTCTGCTAACCCCAGGCCCTCATGATCTGTTGAATCCTTGTCCTCATTAATAGCGATTAGAGGCAGGACCGCGATCGACGCGATCTTTGGCCTCGAGGCGTGCCCCCAACTTTGATAACCGAAATAAGCACCCCCGCCCAGCGGAAATAACAGAACTGACACCAGGGCGGGAGCAAAGAATCGTGCTCTTATTGACTTGCCCGCCGCGATCGCCGGGTCTGATCCGTTTGGTCCCGAATTCTCCTCAATTTCTATAGACGTTCGGGTCAGGCCATGCCGTTCAATGATGACATCTCCCAGCGGTATTTCGCGCACCTCACCCGTAAACCGGTACCCGCGGCGGGGAACGGTCTTAATGAGGTCCTTTTCACCAAGGTCCTTAAAGGCCTTTCTTAAAAGATAGATGGTGTGGGTCAGGTTGGTTTCTTCGACGAAAGAATCTTGCCAAACGTGATGCCATATCTCGTCCTTTGAAACTACGCCGCCGCGGCTCTCTACGAGAACACAGAGCAGTTCGACGGCTTTTAGGGGAAGGCTAACCGGTTCTCCGCTAGCCCAAAGGACCTTCTTTTTGATGTCCAGCCGATATCGTCCGAATTCACGTAAATTGCTGTGCCCGTTGATCATAAACGCCTCTCAGAAAAAACTCACTAATAACTGAGAAAGAAATCAAGACTACTTTCTCATCTCGGAGTTAAATCGATCTGGTCAACCTACGGTGGTTGACCGGCTTTGACTGGAGCGTCAAACGGCAAACTGATTGTTTCAGTCAAGGCCGATTTTAAACCAGATCACGCAAATGACAAAGAAAATTCTTATCACTACGGAAAGCCATGAGGTGTTTATTTTGCGGATGGGGGAAAGAGAGCGGGCATTCGGCTACTGTGAGGGCTGCGGGCACGAGGTCGAAATGTTGACCCTGGACCAGGCCGTGACCGAAAGCAGGATCAAGACCGCCGACCTTGTGGATATGGTCGGACATAGGACCATCCACGCCCTCGAAACTCAGTCCGGCCATTTAATAGTTTGTGACGAATCGATCAGGGCACTCAATAACGTATCGAACGGGAGAAATAAAAATGACTAAGAGGTATTTGGTAATAGCACTTTCGGCTTTTTTTGCACTTGGCGGCGCATCAGATGCAGCTGCCGATACAGTCACCTGGGACGGCGGAGGCTCGACAAACAATTGGAGCGAACCGGCAAACTGGAGCGGCGATATTGCCCCGGCTCCAGGCGATGACGTCATTTTTGACGCTACCAGCAGCAAAGATGCAACCGTCGATACAAATATCACCGTGGGCTCCATACGCATCGCCGCAGGTTACGGCGGCTCGGTGACCCAATCAGACGCAGCCTCGATCGTAGTTTCAGGATGCAGCGGGCGGCCATGTTTAAGGCAGGACGGCGGAGCCTTTATCGGAAGCTCAAATACGATAACCCTAAACAACATTGGATCCGGAGCCCTGACCCAAAACGGAGGGACATTTACTGGCGGCAGCGGGGATATCACGATGACAGGCGTTGACGGCGATCTTAGCTTGCAGGGTGGTACATTTACTTCGACCAGTGGAAATCTTTCGGGTACCGGAACATTCCGCTTCCAGGGCACGAGCGTGTTTGATCATAACGGCGGGACCGTGACCATAAATTCCAATGTCTCAACACACTCATTTGTTAACGACGGCAATCATCCTTCGGTCACGTTCAACAACCTTGTCTTCAACAATTCGGACGGGGCTCATTTCGACTTTTCTCCACGTGTTATTGTCCTTGGCCTCCTGTCGTTAAATGACGGAACGCTGGGGCCGAACGGCGGCACTGTCGAAGCACGGGGCAATGTTGTTATCTCACCGAACTTTGATGACGGCAATATTTCGCTCGAGCTGGCGAACGGCAGCGGTCCCAGGACCATTACGCTCGGTACAGATCTGCATTTGCCAAAAATGGTAGTCAATGATCCAAATGTGACAATAGGTACTTCGGGTTCGGGAACACTAACGTTTCCCCATCAACTGATCCTCACCAACGGAATATTTAACCAGGGAAATGTAGATCTCGTTCTGAATGCGGCGGGCGTGGGCGGCGGTTTTTGCTATGTGCAGAACGGAGGGACCTTTAACGGCAGCAGCAACCTGATCACGGCCAACAGTAATGGGTCCGGCGCGATCAGATATGAACGGCGGCTCGTTTAACGGCGGCAGCGGCAACATAGATCTGGTCGGGACACCGGCCGACAGCCCCGATATTAGTCTCCTGGGCGGTTCGTTCACTTCGACAAGCGGAACATTGACAGTGCCCGGCATCTTCAGATTTCAAGGTGTTGGAACATCGTTCCAGCATAATAATGGAACGGTCAATTTTACCGAAGGGCAAAACAATTTCATCACAAACGATGCAGATCACCCGACCATCACATTTAACAATGTAAATTTCAACCCTGCTAACGGAGTAAACATAGGGGTAGGACCGAGAATGATAGTGGTCGGAGCGGCTCGCACTCAACGACGGATCACTCGGCCCCAACGGGGGCACAGTGGAAGCCCGCGGAGACGTTTCATTTTCGCCGAATTTCGATGGCGGAAATGTCTCGTTGGAATTTGGACCCGGAGCTGCCCCTCGTACATTGACGTTAGATACCGGCATCAATTTTCCCAAGATCGTTCTTAATGACCCAAATGTCACTGTGGATACTTCCGGAAGCGGAACGCTGCTATTGCCGCACCAGTTGATCATTGATCAGGGCATCTTCAACCAGGGAAACGTCGATCTCACGATTACACCGCTCAATATTGGCGGCGGGGCCTGTTTGGAAATGAGCGGCGGAACCTTTAACGGCAGCAGTAACCTGCTGACACTCGACAGCAATGGGTCCAGAACTGTCCTTATGAATGGCGGCGATTTCAACGGGGGCAGCGGAAACATAATTACGACTGGTGATACCTCTAACACGAATCACGATATCCAGATCAACGGCGGATCATTTACTTCGACAAGCGGCACTTTGTTCGTGGCCAGGTCTTTTAGAGTACAAAATACCGGTGCGTTCTCTAACAATGGCGGCACCGTTGTATTTAACAGTGGAACCACTACCGCGATCTTGTCCGATGATGGTATGGGCCATCATCCGGACCTGGTATTTAATAACGTTGAATTTGCTAAGGATAACGGATCCATAATGCAGCTGATCCAAACGTCGATCATCGTTAATGGAGAATTGACGTTCAACGACGGCGTGATCGACGGTCTGGGCGGCGAATCTATCTTTGCCTTCGGCGATGTCAATCTTGGCTCTGGATTCGACGGGATCACAAACCACGTAACGCTGGTGTTCGCTGGAGGGGCTGATCAGGTCATAACGATGGCCGGCGACCAAAACTTTCCGGGTGGCTGGGGCGTCGTGAAGTCGTCTGGGACGGTGGACGTTGGTGTATCCGGTAACCTCGTAACCGGCGCTGTTGCTGTGACCAGCGGCGAATTAGACATAACTGACGCAGGAGCGACGATCATCAATCTGGGTTCGGTCACGACGGTTGGCGGTACCCTCGATATCAGTGGCCTCGCAACAGCCAGCATCTCTGCCGCATCGATAAGCGTCGCTACCGACGGCCATGTAAATGTGACGCGCGCGCCGGGCGGCCCGGGGTCAAATTCCTTTACTAGATCCGCCGGTGTCGGGCCACTTGGTAACCCTTCCAGCCAGTTCATTCTCGGTGGGGACGTCATCAATAACGGGACGATAACCATTCAAGGCGAGAATATCTGCCCCGGTGCGGACACCACACTCATCCGGTCCTCGACACCCGGCATCCAAAGAAGCTGGTCGGGAAGCGGTATATTTACACTCGAAAACGTTGATGTTCAGGACCAAGCGGGCACCGCACCCATAATTGTTCACAGTGGAACGGACAGCGGCAATAATGGCCTCAATTTTACTTTTGACGGTACCTGTCTGCCCACGCCAACCCCTACCGATACGCCTACGGCAACACCGACGAATACACCGACTTCTACGCCGACAGCTACACCAACATCTACCCCGACGGCAACGCCGACTCCTGCCTGTCCTGACGTCAATGCCCCGGTTCTGACGTCTCATACAAGTGCGTCGGGCATACCCGTAACTATACCGGTCAACACATCGGACCTCTCGGGCTTGGGCGTTATTTCGGCCGACCTTACTTTCAACTACGATCCGTTGGTATTGAGTCCCATGCCCGCGGATATTTCCGTCACCGCCGGGACCGTCAGTCTCGCTGCTCAGATCAATTACAACGCTTCGGTCCCGGGGTCCGTTGTGATCTCCGTCTTCAGCGCCAATCCCTTTATCGGTGCGGGCACTGTTGTCGATCTACATATGAAGGTGATCGGGCCCATCGGTTCGATAACTCCGTTGGCCCTGACAAGTTTCCGGTACAACGGAGGACTGGTTTGCTCCAATTCGACCAGCGGAACGCTGACGGTCGTATCGGGAACCATCACAGGCCGGGTTTCGTTCGAGAACGAACCTTTTCCGGCTCCTACGATCTCGCCAACTCCAACGCCGCTGCCGGTGCCCGGCACCAGTTTGAATGCGGCAGGCGGCACAAACTTTTTCAGCGTGGCTGACGCAGACGGCAACTACTCACTTTCTGGTTTTGGCCCGGGCTCGTATAACGTGACGCCGTCACGGTCTGACGAGAATCCTATGGCGCCAAACGGGATCTTCAGCAACGACGCTTCCCTAGTTGCTCAACACGTCGTCGGACTGATCATGCTGAATACCGTTCAGCAGAGAGCTGCCGATGTCAGTGGCCTTCATTCGATCTCATCGTTCGACGCCGCCCTTATCGCCCAATGGATCGTTGGTGTTGTTAATCCTATTAACCAGACCGGGAAGTGGAGGTTCACGCCCGACTCAACGACGCCCGATACGACTGTGGACAGTGTCCAAAATTACAAGGCACTTCTTAAGGGCGATGTGAATGGCGACTGGACACCTACATTAGTGAGGCACGCACAGGAATCTATTTTGCCCGGATCAGGAGATGCAGTTAGTGTTTCCCTGCCAAACGTCAAAACCGGACAAAACTCCCTGATCTGCATACCGCTGAGCCTCGGCAATTTGCAAGGCCGCGGCGTCGAATCGTATCAATTCGATATCGAATACGATCCTGCAGTGATCCGACCCGCGGATGCGGCGGCCGACCTAAGGGGTACCATGTCCGAAGGCCTTAGCGTCGCGGCAAATTCGCCTCAAAAGGGATTGCTAAAGGTGGTTGTGTTTGGCACCGCCCCGGTATCAAACGACGGAGTGTTTGTAATTCTGAGGTTTGTTGCGATCGGCCCACCAAACACCTCCACGCCTTTAATTATCAGTTATTTTCGATTTAATGACGGAGCGATCGGGGCGATTCCAGTAATGGGTTGGCTGCGAGTAACGGCGTCAAGCACCGCTTCGATCCGCGACTGAGTTTAGCCGTTTGGCTTTTCTGACAGAAGAACGCTGCGGATTCTAAAACGAAGGGCAATTGGGTGAAAAAGGGAGGTGGCGACCGTTGGTTACGAGATCTTAATGGAGACGGCTGTCGAATAATGACAGGGATGCTTTTCCCGTTTGAGACGCTTTCCCAATTTACATTAAGTCTATTGGTCAGGGATATCGGGCGGCGAGCCGCACGAACTCGGCATTGTCCCTGAGAGGATCAAATATTGGGTCCACGTTGATAAATGCTAGGTCACTCTCACGCTCGATCGCGGCTTTTTCAAGTGATGCGACCGCATCGTCGCGACGTCCCAGTCCCAGATAAACGATCGCCGAACTGAATGCGGTCTTCTCGGTTTTTGAACGCGAGTTCAATTCGTTCAATCGCTTTTCGGCATCAGTTCGATCTCCCGACAGGGCCTTTGTAAGGGCGATCTCAGCGACCGCTCCGTCAAGGTGCAGCACCTTGGCATCCAGCCCATTGTAAAGTGCCATGGCTTCGGCGTATTTTCCTTGGGTCGTAAGCAGCCGCCCGAGGCAAAAGGTCGCCCGATAAAAGTTTGGGTCTATCTCAAGTGAGCGGCGAAATTGGCGGGCCGCGGCTTCGTTTTGACGCGAATAATAATATAGATTGCCAAGTTCCGTATTTATGACGAGTGACATGGGGTCGAGCTTTTGAGCTTCGCTCATTTGTTTCTCAGCCTCTCTGAGATCTTTGTTCGCTATCAGAACATTTGCGAACCAATGATGGGCGGTTGGATAATTAGGATCTGCGGCGATCGCCCGGCGAAAGTTTTTCTCTGAATCACCAAAATTCTTATTATTCCAAAACTCGACAAACGCCAGCGAAGTTAACGCTTCGGCGAGATCGTTATCGATGGCCAGAGCGTGGCCCGCAGAACTTTGTGCCCGGTCATATGATTCTTTTTCCGGAAAATCGCTGTATTCCGGCAGTACACAATACACATCTGCGAGGCCGGCGTGGGCCAGAGCGAAAGATGGGTCGAGGGATATTGCCGCTTCAAAATAGCCGATGCTTTTCCTGAGGTCTTCATCTGTTCTTTTGTTCCAGAAGAATCGGCCTTTGAGATAATTTTCATATGCCTCAGAGCTGGATGTGGGCCTATTGCCTGCATCATAGGCCTTGCCGAAGCCTAGTTTTTGATACAGCTGCGCAGCGATAGCGTCCTGCAGGACCAAGATCTGACCCTCTCTGCCGTCGAATTGCTGTGACCATAATTGCTCACCCGTTTTTACCGACAACAATTGGAGTGTGACCCTGATCCGGTCGCCTTCTTGCTGAAGATGACCGTCCAAAACGGCGTCAACCTCTAGACTTTGGCCTATATCCAAAGCGCCTTTTTCACTCTGAGAGAACGGCAAGACCGAGCTTGTCGGACGTACCGAAAAATTAGTTGACCGGCTGGCCAATTCGGTGATCAGCGCATCCGTGATCCGCAATCTTAGCGATTCGTCGTCGCTTACGCCAAACGAGCGGAGCGGCAGAACGGCGATGGAACTGATACCCGCAACATCCTGATTCGACCGCGCCCGTCCCATCCACCACAGACCCCAAATCCCTACGAGAACAGCCAGGCAGATCGCCGCGACGGTCAATGGCCGCAGCAGGCGATGAGATGATCTGGAATGCCCGGGGAACGCAAGGTGGCTAGCATTTGTTGAAAGATCCTGTTGAACCTCGGGCTTAGATCCGTCATCGTCCAGAGCCTCTATAACCGTTTCCTCAAAAATGTGACGCTCGATTATCAGGTCATTACGAAATGGCTTTATCTCGCCCGTGAAGCGGTAACCGCGGCGGGGAACGGTCTGGATCAGCTCGTCTTCCTCACCAAAGTCTTTGAACATCTTTCGCAAGAGGTAGATGTGCCGTGAAAGATTGCTTTCTTCCACAAATTCGTCTTTCCAGACCCGGTCAAGAAGTTCGTTTTTGGTGACGAGGTCTCCGCCTTTTTCGGTCAGGGTGCACAGCAGGTCGATCTCCTTTAAGGGCAAGTCAACCGGGGCGTTATCAAACCAAAGGACCTTGTTTCGGGCGTCAAGGCGAAACTTCCCGAATTCCAAATAGTCATTGATTTCTCTGTTCATAACCGCTCAGGAGAACTATTGGAGAGTAAAAGGAGGTTCGCTTCAGGACATCCGGCCGCTTGTTCTATCAAATACTAATTGTCGAATAAAAGAATTTGGTCGCAAAAATCTTGTGCGTTGGCCAAGTCGAAGTGTAGTGCACATTTCGCCTAACACCAAGAAATTTATGCAGAAAATTACACTGACTCACAGGCGAAGCGAAATTTTTATTGTTCGCGGGCGCCTGAGTAATCAGACCGATTGCAAAATGTGCGGGTGCAAAAGCATCGCTTTGACGATAGACGAGGCCGTACTGGCGAGTCAGTTTTCAACCCGCGAGATCATCAGGTTTATTGAGAACGACGAGATACACACAAACGAAACAGACGACCGTAGATTAACGATCTGTCTTACATCGCTGGAAAGGAGAATTTGAGATGTTGAGAATGAGAACTTTAACATTAGTAGTATTAGCGTTAGTGGCGGCAGCATTCGTAGTTGTGAAAAGCAGCGACGCCACCCGAGCCCAGGCCATTACCTCAAAGGTTGCGACCGGAGCCTGTGTCCCGGTGCCTCCCGGGATGGTCGCCTGGCTCCCGGGCGACGGAAACGTGTTCAATTTAAGAGATACTGATAACGCCCGGATCGTAAATGCATTTACTCCTCCGTTCTATGTACCCGCCAAGGTGGGCCTCGGGTTCCGCATAAATCCGGCTATTCCGACCTATGTTTCGCTGTCAGGGACGCGGTTCAATGAAGTTTTAGGGCAGATCTCGTTCGACGCATGGGTCATGCCAAACACTTTGACCGGAGCGGTCGAGCGCAGTGTTGTGACCAGGAAAATAGACGACAGGCCTTTCGGTGATCGCGGTTATCGTTTGACTATGCTAGATGGCGGACAACTACAGTTTATCGTCACCGGACAAGACATGTTAAATAACCGCATTACACGCGGGGTAACTACTATATCTCCTTTTCTGCAGGTGGGCGTCTTCACACACGTTGCCGCATCTTTTGATCCCGGCAATCAGGAAATGAAGATTTACGTCAACGGTGTTGACGTCCCGACGACATTGCTTGCAGGTTCCGTGAATATACCCGTCGCAACCGGCAATAACCCTAATGATATTCAGCTTGGTAATAACATTGACCAACAGGATGCTGTGTTTGACGGTATTATTGACGAATTTCAATTGTTCGGTCGCGTGGTCTCGCAACCCGAGTTTCAGTCGATCGTCGCTGCCGACAGCATAGGCACCTGCAAACCAAGTGGCCCGTGCGGCGGAAGTATCTTTGGGGCTCCGACTTTGGAGTCAATGCGAGCAAGTATGACATCGTCGGCGACCGGCGATTTCAACGGGGATGGTAATCAGGACCTATCTGTATATCTGGAACAGAGCCAACCCGATTCGAACACGGTACTAACGCGGTATGGCAACGGGGACGGAACATTTTCCGATCCGGTTATTTCCCCGGTGCTGCCGGGTGTTGCGGCAAACGGCACATCTCTTGCGGCAGGCGATGTGAATAATGACGGCTTTGACGATCTGTTGATATCCCGGTCGGTGAGCAGCCAGGACCATACAGGAACAATAGTGATCATGCTTGGCAATGCGACCGGCGCGATTTACACTTGCACCGACGGTAACAACGGACCAGGGCCGTGAGCTTACAGGGATCGTTGTCGGGGATTTCAATGCAGACGGGTCACCCGACCTGGTTGCGGCGGCAAATACCAACATTGTTCTTTTTACAGATCTTACAAATGACAATATTGTAAATTTCGTACAGTCGGGTGTGTTCTCTACTGGTGCTGCGGCGGCACAATACGCAATATCGGGCGACTTTAATGGTGACGGTAATCTCGACACTGCAGTCGCAAATAACAGAATTTCCGGCAGTGTATCGGTTTTATTAGGTGATGGGCAGGGAGCTTTCACCCTCGCCGGAAACTTTTTCGCAGACGGAAATCGGAGGGTTAATGCCGTGAGCGCGGCAGATTTTGATGCCGACGGGCTTTTGGATATTTTTTCGACCATTAACGGCAACGAAGTTAATACCTACGGGTCGCAAGTGTTCCGGGGTGACGGCCACGGCAATCTAACATCGGTCTTTCTTAGCTCAAGCAGCGGGGCATCTTCAGGTGCCGCTGATTTTAACGGCGACGGCTTGCCCGATATGTCCCTGACCGAGGCCGGGATCAACATTCTCCTCGGCAATGGCGATATGAGCTTTGGCCAGCGTACCCGGTATGAATTTAATGATATGGCAACACACTCGGTCGCTGATTTTAACAATGACGGCAAACCGGATGTTGCAGCCGTACATTACTATGGCGCAGACGTGGCTATTTTGTTGAACGAGTGCACGGAGCCGTTTACTCAATTTATCGACCTGTCGCTTACGCAAACCGATTCTCCCGATCCGGTCCACATAGGACAGGACCTCACGTACACGCTGCGGGCGAAAAACACGTCTATCCGGCAAGCGACAGGGGTGACGATCACGGACGTTCTGCCAGCCGGTGTACAGTTTGCAGCAGCATCGGCCGATTGCGCCGAGTCCGGAGGTACAGTGACGTGCAGCATCGGCGTCATACCCGCAAATTCATCAGCTGCACGATCGGTAACCGTCCGACTCTCCGTTAGCGGCCCCATCACCAATATGGCGACAGTGACCGCCGCCGAACCTGATCTTAACGCGACCGATAACCGGGCCGCAGCAGTGACGACGGTCATCTTACCGCCGCAGATATTTCCTTCGACCGCCACGGTCGCCGTAAACGGAACTCAAACTTTCACGGGCGCAAATGGGCAGGCACCGTATAGCTTCAGTCTTGCTGTGAACAATTCGGGCGGCTCGGTCGATCAGATAACCGGGCTGTACCGGGCGGGAACGGTGGCAAATGTCTCCGATACAGTTCGGGAAACAGACGCCGGCGGCGGAACGGCTGACGCCACAGTTAGTATTATCCCCGGAGCGGCAAATCGGCTCCATTTTCGCGGCGAACCGTCAAATACCGCCGCCGGTCAGTTTATTACACCCGCCGTCCAGGTTGCCGTAGAAGATTCGTTCGGAAATTTGCTGACGGGCGCGGTGAATGTGATCACTGTTTCATACCAAAGCAATCCGGGGGGCGGCACGCTGGCAGGAACTCGCACGCGGAATGCGGTCGGGGGCATCGCGACATTTGACGATCTAAGCATTTCGCTTATAGGTACCGGTTATTCGTTTCGCGGGCTGAGCGGCACGCTGATAACCGCTATCAGCCGCGATTTCAATATTGTCGTGGGAGACCCGGCACGGCTCGGGTTCACGGTCCAGCCGTCGGACACGGTTGCGAACTCCGTCATCTCACCGCCGGTACAGGTCTCGATCTTCGATTCGCAGGGTAATCTGGTCACGACCGCCACCGATCCCGTAACGATAGCCATCGGGGGCGATCCATCCGGCGGCACCTTAAGCGGGACCGTGACAAAGAACGCTGTGGGCGGCGTGGCGGTCTTTGATGATCTGAGCATCGATATCTTCGGCGTCGATTATTCCCTGAACGCGGCTTCGGGATCACTGACACCGGTGCTTAGCGATCCATTTACCATACTCAGCCGCTTTACCGTTACTAACACGAACGATGCGGGGCCGGGCTCTTTGCGGCAAGCCATCCTGAATGCGAACGCGACCCCGGGGACACAGACCATCGATTTTGCTATTTTCCACGCGGCTCCGTTCACTATCTCTCCGAACACCGAATTGCCTGTTGTCACGGACGCGGTGGTCATCGATGGAACGACCCAGTCCGGATTTGCCGGAACACCGATCATCGAGTTGTCCGGAGCAAATATCGCTGGAGCGGTTGACGGTTTGAAGCTGACCGGCGGCAACAGTACGGTCAGAGGTCTGGTCATCGATCGCTTTTGGAATGGGCTGACTTCCGCTGCCTCAGATACAGGCACGGGGATCCGTCTCGAGGGCGGTGGAAGCAACATCGTGGAGGGGAATTACATTGGCACGAACGCGAGCGGCACAAGCGCCTTGCCGAACGGAAGCGGTATCGTTCTAACCTCGCCCAACAATCAGATCGGGGGTATCACCGCCGCCAGCCGAAACGTTATCTCCGGCAACAAAGGCCGTGGCATCGGTCTAAGCAGTACCGGCAACACCGTCAAAGGAAACTATATCGGAACAGACGCCGGCGGTGCATTTGCGATCGGCAATTCAGCGGGGGTAATGGTTTTGAGCAGCGGCAACACGCTTGGCGGAACGACGCCTCAGTCACGAAACATCATCTCGGGGAATAGCACGGGAATTTCGACGTACGGCTCGTCAAATACTATCCTCGGGAACTGGATAGGGCAAAACGCTCTGGGCGATCCGCTCGGCAACCACAATGAGGGGATACTCGTGTCGGGAAACTCCTCAGACAACACGATCACGGACAATGTTGTCACCGCTAACACCGGCGAAGGGATCTGGATCAATGCCCGTAGCGGAAACCGTGTTCAGGGTAATTCGATCTTCAGCAACGGACGGTTAGGCATTAATCTCGGCACGTCTTCAACTGCCGCGGGTGCGGTCGAGATCAACGACCCGCAGGACCCGGATGCCGGGCCGAACGACCTGCAAAATTATCCGGTGTTGACCCTAGCGGTCACGGGCTCCGGCACCACCGTTGTACAAGGCACACTAAACAGCACGCCAACCCGCAGCTTTACACTAGAGTTTTTCTCAGGTCTGGCCTGCGATGCGTCAGGAAACGGCGAAGGACAAACGCCTATCGGCTCAAGGAGCATTTCAACCGGTGCCGGCGGCATTGCGCCTTTCAGCCTGGTCATGCCGGTACCCACCGTCATCGGCCATTTCATCACGGCGACCGCAACGGACGCTCAGGGCAATACATCTGAGTTTTCACGCTGCCGGGTATTGGCTTCTAATGCGTTCTCCATAACGGGACGTGCTCTGGATAATAACAGTTTGCCTTTACCAAATACGCTGATCCAGTTGAGTGGTGGACAATCGACCTTAGCCACGACCGATGGTAATGGCAACTACGCTTTTGACCACTTGCCGGGGGGCGTGGCGTATGACGTAGCGATCTCACTGTCGAACTACAGCTTCGCACCGCCAAACCATAGTTATCCCATCCTCGCCGCCGATCAGTCCGGTCAAGACTTTACCGGCACAAAAACAAGGTTCGCCATCTCGGGTCTCATCACAACAGCGATCCACGGAGGAGTGTTTCCCCTGAGCGGTGTGCGGGTCAATCTCAGCGGCTCGTCGGCCCAGATAAAAAACACCAATGCGGTATATTTCTTCAACGATCTCACAGCCGGTACTTACTCGGTCATGCCGAGCAAGGACGGCTACGACTTTACTCCGACAAATGTAAATATCACGGGTTCCGATCAAACCGTAAGCTTTTTGGGTGTTTCCTCATCGCCGCTCACGGGCCGGATCGTCTTTGTCTCATCAGCAGGCACCATCGGGGGCATAAATGCGGACGGCACCGCATATGTACCGTCGGTCGTTGGGGGACAAAATATTTCCCCGCGCTCTCGCCTGACGGTAAAAGGATGATCTATCAAAAAAACGAGTTTAATAATTCGGGCGTTTTCGTCGCCAATGCCGACGGCAGCAATGAAACGCGGGTCAATTTTGACGTTGGATCAGATTTTGACTGGTCTCCGGACGGGACACGGATAGTTTATGAAAAACGCGGCCTCGACGGAACAACCAGTCTGCAAACAATGAACGCTAATGGAACCGCGAAGACCCAGGTGCCGACAGACGGCCTGAGCAACCCGCAAAGTCCGACCTGGTTAAGCAATACCCTGCTCGCATTTTCAGCCTATACTGGCAACGCCGTTCTCGGTTCTGAGATCTACACGTACAACACCAGCGGCGGGGCACGTGTTCAGTTAACAAATAATTCCGTATATGATGGCCAGCCATCGGCCTCGCGAGACGGTACTAAGATAGCCTTTTCAAATGGGTCGACCTCGCGAAACACATCAGCACTGGCCGTAATGAACGCGGACGGCACTGACTTGACCGTGATCCGGGGTGATCTGACAGCTCATCACGTTACCTGGTCACCCGACGGGGCAAAGATCTGTTACGTTCAGGAACTAGCCGACGGCACCCGGCAAACGGTTGCGGTCAATGCGGCAGATGGCAGCGGATCGCGAGTGATCTATCCGGAACAGCTCTCTTTGTCATCATGGGGGCTGGACTACGAATTCGTGACGCCTGTCGGGAGCAATGTCGCCATTGATGCCGGGGGCGAAAGCGTTACGTTCGGCGGTGTCGCCACGGCCGGACTGACTACCATTACCCGTATTTCTCTGAGCGCAGCGGGCTTTGTTTCGAGGCAGGGAATGGGGGGTATCAGAGCCTACGATATATCGACAACGGCGTCTTACATTTCTCCGGCAACGGTCTGCTTCAAACTGCCTCTTACTTACGATGTTACAGCTTCACAATTTGATCAGTTCATACTTATGCACAACGAGGGAGGCGTTTTGGTAGACAGAACGACCAGTCATAACTTTAATAGCCGGGTCATCTGCGGGGTGTCCGCTACCCTAAGTCCGTTTGTCCTGGTACAGGGTAACGGAACGACGGCCCAGAACGCTCCGGAGGGTGTCGGTCCGCCCTCGCTCACGGGCTTGGTTGTGGGCCCGAACGGCGAACCGATGAGCGATGTTTCCATGCAGCTCACCGGAACCGACAATCGGGTGACCGAAACCGATGCTATCGGTTCGTTCAGTTTTGCCGGCCTGACAACAGGCGGGAGTTATAACGTCAGGCCGAAACAGACCGGCTATATTTTTGATGAGTACAGCCACGATCTGATAGATCCTGCCGGCGAAAATACGGTCGTGTTTGTGGGCACGCCGATCGATCATTCCATCAGCGGGCGGGTAACGAATGAGGGCGGTGACGGCGTGTCCGGCATTTTGGTAAACCTCGACGGAACAGCTACCGACTTTGTCGAAACCGACGCGAACGGCGACTACACCTTTACCGACCTGCCGGCTGATGGCGTATTTACAGTTGGCTGTTTCGACGGTATCAACACGTTCGATCCGGCCCTGGTAACTTTCGACGCCCTGAACGGTGACCAAACCGCGATAGACTTTGTGCTTGGAGCACCGACGCCGACACCTACTGCCACCCCGACCGCCACGCCGACAACTACACCCACGCCCACAGTCTGTCCGGACGTCAATACGCCGGTTTTGACATCGCACACCAGTGCAGCCGGCACTCCTGTCACAATTTCGGTCAACACGGCCGACCTTACGGGTTCCGGCGTCTTATCTGCCGATATTACTTTTAGCTACGATACCTCGGTACTAAGCTCATTGCCCGCCGATATCTCTGTCACGTCCGGCACCGTTAGCTCGGGGGCCGAGGTCCACTACAATACGGCTGCACCCGGGACCATCGTGGTCTCAATATTCGATCCGTTTGGGTTTGCGGGGGCGGGAACTGTTGTCGACATCCATATGAAAGTGATCGGGGCGTTCGGTTCCGTAACGCCGCTGGCATTGACGGGTTTCGCCTACAACGGCGGCCTAGTATGTTCGAACGTGACGAGCGGAACGCTGACGGTCGTGTCTGGGGCCATCACCGGCCGCGTCGCTTTTGAGAACGAACCAATTCCGCTGACAACCGTGTCGCCGACACCGACGCCACTGCCCGTTTCCGGCACGATGGTGAATGCCGCAGGCGGCACAAACTTCTTCAATCTGACAGATGCGGCCGGCAATTACTCGCTGTCGGGTTTTGGCCCTGGCCCGTATTCTGTTATGCCCACGCGTCCGGATGAGAACTATCTGATGTCGAACAGCATCTTCAGTGACGATCCGTCTCTGGTGGCCAAACACGTCGTCGGCCTTATTACCTTGAACACAGTTCAGCAGAGGGCGGCGGATGTGAGCGGGCTTCATTCACTGTCGTCATTTGATGCAGCTCTGATCGCTCAATGGATAGTCGGCATGAATAACCCCATGAACGGGACCGGAAAGTGGGTGTTCACACCGGCGGCAACAACGCCTGACACCACCGTTGACAGTGTTCAGAATTATACGGCGCTTCTTTTGGGTGACATTAACGGAGACTGGATGCCGCCGATGATGATCCGCCCACTAATGGCCATCACGGACCTGACTAGCTCCGTCAAAGTCTCGGTCCCGAACACAAAGGCCTCTCAAGGGACGGTCGTGACAGTTCCGGTCGATATCCATAGCCTGCAGGGCCGCGGCGTCGAGTCGTTCCAATTTGATATCAGGTACGACCCGGCGGTCCTCACGCCAACGGAGGCTGCGGCGGATCTGTCGGGTACGACGTGCGAAGGTTTTAGTATGGCGGCAAATTCCCCGGCAGCGGGACTGCTAAAGGTGGTGGTCTTCGGTACGGCCCCCGTATACGGCGATGGTCTTTTCGTAAAACTTAGATTTAAGACGATCGGCAGCGTCAACGCCGTCTCGCCGCTAATGATCAACGGATTTCGTCTAAACGACGGAGCGGTACACGTTGCAACATCAAGCGGGATACTCCAGGTAACAGTAGCGCCATCTTGAGCCGTTCGCATTCCGTCTCCGACGACTCGACGGTCAGCAGAGCAACCACATGGTCGGCCGTTTCTTTTAGAAACTTCAAATTCGATGATATCGAAGTCGGGCAGATATTGTACTCAAAGTTGAGAATCAGAGGTACATATTTGAGTTTCCAACCCAGGTGATCAGTCCGGTAGACGAGTTAAGGGATATCGAGTTTATAGGAACACGATAGTGACCGATCAAAATTTAGGGTCCTTTTTTGCTTATTTTACGCTCGACGGCTTATCAACGATCGATTAAGGAATTGCCTTATAGTCGACTGATGCATTGCCTATTCGCGACAACTACGTACCATTTAAAAACTTATCGATAACGAACGGCGGCTTTTTGCCCACAACATCGATAAAACGGTTGGAAGCGGCGGCGTTAAAAACACGATCTTTGGCGGCAGATATTTTTATGAAATAGCCGTCGTTACGAACCCGACCGCTGGTACTCAGCCTTCTCTTTTTCGAGCTCAGCGAGCAGGTTTTTGTCAATGTCCCGCAGGGAATTTATCTCAGTCAAATGTTGGATGATCGCGATAGTTTTATCGATCGATCCGGTTGCCTGGGCAATATCACCCTTTTCATAAAAGACCTTTGCGGCGAGGCGATGAGCGATGCCGAGGTCGTAGAGGTAAGTCGTCGTTTCTTTGTCAGCTTCAGCGATCGGGATCAGCGTTTTTATAACCCTTTGCAGGATAATTCCGGCATCATCGTATTGCCCCAATTTTATTTCGGCCTGCGCTTTTTCCGTCTCATAGGCGGCAATGTTTCGCTGGTACTCCATGTTGTCAGGCGTCTTTTTGCTCAACGCAGACATGACCGCAATTGCCTTATCCGCCTGAGTGACGGTTTGCCGATAGTTCGCTGCAAACCTGTAGGCGCGGGCCGTATTAAAATGCGAAATTGCCAGGTCATACGCAACGACACCGTTCTCGGGTTCTTTTTCGAGGGCGTTCCTTGGAAAATCAATGGTGGGTAAGCAGGAACCGACGCCGTTTTGACTGTCTTCCTTGTCAATGTAGAGCTCACACCGCATTGATTCGGTCAGCCAAACGCTGCGTTGGACCCGAAAATCATTTGGAAACTGCTTTGCCAGCACATCGCTGATCTCGAGGGCATCAGAAAACCCTTTCAAAGCACCGTCATAATCACCCATCGATCCTTTCGCCTTGCTCATTATCCTCAGCAGCCGCGTGTTCGTCTTCATCAGATCAAAATTGTCCGGCTGCTCGGCTCTCAATTTGCTGACGATGGCTAAAGCCTCATCAAACAGTACAATTGCCCGTTCGGTTTGCGAATTGAATACCGGGATCGCCCCATAATCTATGAGCAGAACGGCCAGGCGGTTTTGATAGTCTACGGACGCCGGTTCGGCAGTGACCAATTCGCGCCTCAGTTTCAAGCTCTTCTCAAATTCCGCCTCTGCTTCCAGCGTTTGACTGTTGTTCCACAGCGTCCTCGCTGTCGTGTAATAATTTGCCGCCAGTTTGTCTTTTAGGTCGAGATCACCCGGGTTTGCCGCATAAACGTCTTCGCGAAGCCGGGCCGCCTTGCCATAGCTGTCGAGTCCTGACTGTATATCGCCGAGGCTCGAGTTGGTCAAAGCTCCCTGAACGTCGCCGATCTTTTCGTAAGCTGTTGCAAGCTCGCTCTGCAGTTCGAGGTCATCACCGGCCTCAGCGGAAAGGCTGTCCAGATATTTGAGGGCGTTGGTGACTATTTTCTCGCGTGCCGTTAACGAGCCCTCGAGGTTCTCAATCTCGGGATAGACGTCAAACAGATATGAATTTGCCAGTTGGCGTACGTCGTCAAAAGCGCTTTTCGGCCTTTGCACGTTCGGCACGAGCGACGCGCGCCTGCCACAATGTCGCGGCGACGCCGGCAATGATCGCGATAACAATGATCGTTGCCGCTATTGCACCCGCACGATTTCTACCAACAAATTTGCTGGCACGGTACATAAATGTGTTTGGCCGGGCGGTGACGGTGAGCCCGCTCATATGGCGTTGAATATCCTCAGAAAGGTTGCCGGCAGAGGTATATCGACGTTCCGGCTCTTTGCCGCAACGCCTTGAGAACTATATTATCGAGATCCCCACGAATAAGGTGTGATGGCAGGGTAATAGCATTCGGGCGTGTATGGCGATGCTTGACGGCATTAGTTTCGACGCCTTTAGTTGCCGAAGCTTCGTTTAGATCATTTGTTCGTGGGCCGGTTCTGGGGCTGCTCGCCAGACTTGATGGCGGAGCCGGTTGTTTGTCGACGACTGCCGAGTAGATTTCTCTCAGGTCGTGCTCATTGTCCTCGAATGGACGGTGGCCGCTCAGTAGCTCAAAGAGTACTACGCCGAGACTGTAAATATCTGAAAGCGTGGTGACGCCTTGTTTCCTAAGCTGCTCGGGAGAGGCATATGAGGGCGTCATAACGCCCATCCGCGTTATGGTGGCCGAATCGGCATCATCGAATTTTGCCGATATGATCTTAGAGATACCAAAATCCAAAAGTTTCGGCACACCCTCATTGGTAACGAGTATATTCGACGGTTTGATGTCGCGATGAACTATCAGGTTTTGATGAGCAAACTCAACGGCAGCGCATACCGCCATGAACAACTCGAGCCTTTCATTGAGATCCAGTCCCCGTAATTCGCAATATTCGTCGATCGGCAATCCGTCAACATACTCCATCGCAATGAACGGTACGCGATCGTCGGAGGTGCCGGCGTCGAGCAGCCGTGCGATATTGGGATGGTCGAGCGTTGCCAGGATCTCACGTTCCTGCTCGAAATGGCGGCGCAGGGCGCTTGTGTTCAGTTCTCTCTTTAACAGCTTGAGAGCTACCGTTTGCTGAAATTTGCCGTCGTTCCGTTCAGCGAGGTAAACAGCCCCCATACCGCCGTGGCCGAGTTCGCGGACAATTCTGTAAGCCCCGACCGTCTGGCCTTTCAGCTCGCCAAGCTCGTCATCAATAAAGTCTTTTGAAAATTCAACCGCCGATAGCTGCATCAGATCGGCCGATTCGTTTTCAAATCCGATAAGAGATTCGACCTCGGCATAAATATCGGGGCTAAGCTGGGC
This sequence comes from Blastocatellia bacterium, assembly GCA_963834975.1. Lineage (GTDB taxonomy): Bacteria > Acidobacteriota > Blastocatellia > Pyrinomonadales > Pyrinomonadaceae > OLB17. The sequence goes on along the minus strand of CAWIDZ010000005.1, from coordinate 429,246 downwards.
GGCGTCCAGAAATGCTTTACGATCAGACTCATCGATCTTTAATACATCGTCGAGTATCTGCTTTATTTTATTCCAATTTTCGGGCTGCATAAATAGCAATAAAATGTGCTTTATGGGTTATGCGTAACTTACGGACAAAGTCTGCCAGAATAAAGTAAAAATTTTTTTATTCCGATCTGCTGCCGGACGCAAATTTGAGCAGGTTTTACGATTCCCGGTTGAGTTCCCGGTAGAGCCACAGCCGCGCGGCCTGCCAATCGCGGCTGATGGTCCTTTCTGATAATTTCAAACTTTCGGCTATCTCTGTATTGTTCATTCCCCCGAAAAAGCGCATCTCCACTATCCTGGCCTGCTGCTCGTCAAATTTTTCGAGCCGATCGAGTACGTCATTAAGGACAATGAGCGAATCGGCGCGTTCCTCTATAGGTATCTGGACGTCGTCCAGTGAAAAATGTATCGGACGACTGCCCCGTTTTTGAGTAGCATGCAGCCTGGCATGGTCGACCAATATTTGTCGCATCAGACGCGATGCGATGCCGAAGAAATGGCTGCGGTTCTTCCATTCTATACCAGCCTGCTGGTCGAGTTTTAGAAAAGCTTCGTGTACAAGCGCCGTGGGTTGCAGCGTATGGTTTCTGCGCTCAGATGACATCAGGATCCTAGCCTGGCGTTTCAACTCGTCGTAGACGAACGGCAGAAGCAGTTCTTTAGCGGCCTCGTTGCCGTCATTCCAATCCTGCAGGATCTTTGTAATATCAGAATCTTGCCTTTCTTTCATCGCGAACGTGTTCAAAATGCTTTGTTTATTGAATCTTAACCTATTTTTCCAGGAATCAAAATTTGCACTTTACCTTCAATCCTCGATTTTTGCTTAATGATTCACTGTGTGGGTGCGTAGCGATCGAGTCATAAGTTTGAACCGCAATTGAATCGTTTTGGGGAGCCAAAATCAGCTTTCGGCTTGATCGGTGACGAGTCATCCCAATAATGCGAATGCCGGAGGGTGGTCATTGCAGGCGTGGTACTAATACTTAGGATCCTTTTTCGCGTCTTTCGTACTGGAGGGCTTTGCGAAGATCGACTCCGAGATGGGTCTGTTGAATTCGACTGACTCGTAGTTTATTCTCGACAGTCGTGTTCCCGCTGAAAACTTATCAATAATAAACGGCGTCATTACACCGTCGATTTCGATGAATTGGGCGTATCGATCTTCTTCTTTGACGATCTCGCCGTCGGGATTGGTCCGCGAATAAATTGCCTTTTGCGGCAGGCCATCATCGACAGCGAATTCGAACTCAACGGCAAAGTCATCTTTGTATGTGAGTTTCACAACATCATTCCTTTTGCCCAGGGTCGCCGGGCGTTTGCCTACATAGGTCAATTCCGCCTCACCTTTCCAATTTCCCCGCAAAAGATGATCCAGGCTGGTCCTAAGTGCTTGTCTGAAATTGGCGACCTGGGTCTCGTTTTGGGTCTTTATCAATTCCTGAGCGCCGTCAAAAACCCAACCGGTTTCACCAGTGTTTGCCTGCACGGTATGGGCCCCCTGCCCTTTGAAATCGGTCCGCTCCTTGTCGGGAAAAACAAAGATATCGATAAAACTTTGAAAGGAAACGACCGCATCACCTTTGATCACACTGTACTTACCCTTTCCTACTTGCGTTTTGACGTTCAAATATCGGTCGCCCCCCATGGTCTGTATCGCTCTGGCAAGGACGGATCCTGCCGTTTTTTCTTTATCGGTCGCCGGAGCCTGCCCGGACGCCGCGAATGCAAATGCCAAAACCACAAGTGCTGCACCTAACAGCCCGTTTACCGAAGTCGATCTCATAAGTGATCTCATAAGTACTGGATTGCCGCCTTAGTCAGGACGGCCTGTAATATCAAAAGTGAACGATAGTTTATTTCTTACCCGAACAAATCCGTGAAAGGCGCTCGTTGCCTTAACATTAAAATCGGAGCGGTTCAGGCTGAATTCGCCTTTTGCATGAAGTTCGCCTCCCTCCAGCGAGACCTTCGCAGGGATATCAATATGCCTCGTTACACCGTGAAGCGTAATGTCGCCGCCGATCCTGATCTTAAAGGCACCGTCTTTCAGCTCGCCCTTAACAACAGTACTCTTGAACGCGATCGTTGGATATTTGGATGTCTCAAGGACGATCTCTTTTAGCTCATTATTGATGATCGCCTTCTGTTGAGATGTAAATGCATCGCTCGTTTCCTCTAAGGAAGCGGCCTGAATGGTCATTTCGAGCGATGCCGGGTCAAGGGCATTGGGGTCCAATTCCGCAGTTCCGCTAAATTCACGAACCGCGATCAGGTGATCATGCCCTTTGAACCACGCCAGGCCGCCGCGATGGGCCTTGACCATGAACTTGCTCTTTGCGGGATCGATCCTGAAGCGTAATATCGTGGGTTTATAGACGCCTTCCCTGTTGCCGCCGGCCCCGGTTTTAGCTGCAAAACACAGGACCACACCGGGTAACAATAGCGTGACACAGAATAACAACCGCCATCTTTTCATACTTACTTCCCCCTTGAATACAAAAAAGACCCTAATGAAAACGTATCATTAGGGTCTTTGATGCACAAAGCTTGGGATGGGTTTAGTTAAGGCTAAAGACCTCACCGGGTTTGACGGTTATCTCACCATCCACGGCGTCAACGATAAACTTAGTCGACAATTTCCACTCGTTGGTTATCGGTAATTTTACCTTCTGATCTATGTGCCGTTTCAGAAAGCGGGCTCCGTATGCAGGGCTGAAACCTTTTTCAGTTAAGAGATCGATCGCCGATTCGGTGACTTCTACCACCTTCCCCTGACGCTCCATATTCTTTCGCAGGCTGCCGAGATAGATCTTCGCGATCTCTCTAACCTCGTCCATCGTAAGTGGTGAGAATATGATGATCTCGTCAATGCGGTTGCGAAATTCCGGAGTGAACCGCGTCTCGGCGGCTTTCATCACGTCACCCTTGATCTGGATCACGTCACCAAGCGTTTTCTGCCCAAATCCAAGCGGCTTTTCATATCGCTTGAAGTTTTCAGAACCCAGATTGGAGGTCATGATGACGATCGCATCAGAAAGATAAACCTTCTTGCCGCGGCCGTCGGTTATCCAACCTTCGTCAAAAGCCTGAAGGAAAATATTCATCAGGTACGGCGATGCTTTTTCGACCTCGTCGAGCAGCAGGACCGTGTATGGATTGTCACGAAGCTGCTCGGTCAATATACCTCCGCGTTCTGATCCAACGATTCCACGCGGCATACCGATAAGTTTTTCAATACCGATGGTTCCGTCACCGTACTCACTCATGTCGATACGGACCATTTTGCTTTCGTCACCGAACATGAACTCAGCAACGGCTTTTGCGAGTTCGGTCTTGCCGACACCTGTCGGGCCCAAGAACAGCAGCACGCCATCCGGCGCGTAATGGTTTTCCTTTAACGGTCCTTTGTTAAGTCTGAGCCTCTCGGCGACAGCCCGAACGGCGTCGATCTGCCCGACGACACGTTTAGCGAGATCGGCTTCCATTACCGAGAAACGATCTGACGTGTCGCGATAGATCATATCTTTAGGAATTCGGGATTCCTGAGATATGACATCGATGATATGTTCCGACCGAACGATCAGATCAGTTGGCTCATTGATCTCAACTTTGACTGACGCCGTGTCGAGCCAGCCGATCGCCTTATCCGGCAGATGCAGATTGCGTATGTACTTTGGCGACATTTCGAGGGCAGTGTTTATTGCCTCGTCAGAGATCGTCACCGAGTAATTCTTTTCGAGTCTCGGCCGCAAGCCGAGCAATATTTCTTTCGTTTCATCGATGGTCGGCTCGTCGACCCGCACCAGGCGGAAACGCCGCGAGAGTGCTTCGTCATCGCTGATGTATTCTTTATATTCGTTTATGGTTGTCGCCCCAATTATCCTGAGCTCTCCGCGGGCCAGAGCTGATTTGAACATATTGGCTGCATCCGAGGTTGTGCCCATGGCCGCACCCGCACCGATGATAGTGTGGGCTTCGTCGATAAACAGGATAATGTGGCTCTTTTCCTTGACCTCGTCGATAATGCCTTTTATCCGCTCCTCGAACATTCCGCGAAGCATCGTGCCTGCGACAAGGCCACCCATCTGCAGCTGTACGATATGCGCGTCCCGCAGGCGGACCGGAACCTTTTCGGGTTCGAGTTCGATAAGCCGGGCCAACCCCTCGACGACGGCAGTTTTGCCGACACCGGGTTCGCCGACGAGCATAGGTGAATTTGACCGCTCACGATGCGAGAGGATCTCGATCATCTGCAGGATCTCTGCTTCGCGGCCGATGGTTGGCGGTATCTTGTCCTGTTGGGCAAGCTTATTCATCGAAACGCCAAAATGACGCAGGAACGAGGGTAATTCATACTTTTGCCTTACGCGTTCCTCTTCTTTTTCACGCTTTCTAATTCGGGTACGGGCTGTTTGGGCTACCTCGTCCGACGGCACTCCCAGATTTTGTAAGACATCATTAAGGATGCTGCGTTCGTCATTTGAAAGTACGTAGAAAATATCACTGCCGTCGATTACGCGGCGGCCCTGCGAACGGGCCCGGTCCATCGCACGTTTGAATAACTCGGTTGTTTCCGGCGCAATGCGAAATCCCTTGCCGCTATGCTGCCTGCCGGCTTCCATTCGTTTTTCGATCAGTAATTTGACCGAACGCGGGTCTACTGCCAGATCGCGCATCGTCGATGAGAAAAGTTCGTCTTCCTCAAATGCGATAGCGTGCAAAATATGTTCTATCGATACGTAGTTTTGGTCGCGCTTTTTAGATTCGCCTAATGCTGTTTCCAAAACACGCTGCCCGCTTTCGCTGAATTTGTCTTTGTATGCGTCTATATCTGCCATAATTCCTTGCTCAAGATGCCAAAGTTTGGATGCGGACGGCGTGGAAGGTTTTGCCTATACTCCATCATAACATTTTGGTTCTGGCCGTTAAAAGCCTTTTTCGTTCGCTAACGGGTATAAGCCGTAACTTTATTCATTCTCCTGCGGCGTCGGCGATCGCCTTACCAACCTGGACCTTTGCCGGCCTAAGCAGCCTGTCGCCAAATTTATAACCGCGTGAATATTCCGCGGTGATCTTTCCCTCGTTCTCTGCGTTGGTTGGCGACATGTCTACGGCCTCATGCAGTTCCGGATCAAAATTAGTGCCAACTGAGGCGATCGGCTCAACTCCGACATCGATCAGAGCCCGCTCAAAACTGCGTGCCGTTCCGATCACGCCATTGCGGAGATGTTCAACAGAAGGATCGGTCTCGCTTGCCGCGACTGCAAGATTCAGATTATCGAGTACCGGAAGCAAGCGGTCAGAAAATTGAACTGGGCTTGTTTACCTCTGTCCTCCAAAGTCTTCATAAGACGAGCGCGCATCTCAGCGGTTTCCCTTTCCAGGTTGGCTTTTGCCTCCTCGAACTTTGCCTGTACACCGACAAGTTTTCCTTCGGCCGCGAGACGGCGTTCGGTCTCAACTGCTAATTTCCCTTCAAGGTCGATCTCGCGGGCGGACTTTACGGGTTCGCTCGATTTTTCATCCTGAAGCTACCCGTTCCCCATTCTCATTGAAACGGCGTTTATCCGTAAAGGGTATTTTATCCTCGGCAGGTTCACCGAATTCATCAATTTCGATCTCTTTCTTATTCATTTTCTTTTTCTTAAACACGTTAAATCAATACTAAAACGTAAACATCGACAATTAAAGCTTATGAATTAATTACCGCTAAGGCCGGCAGTCAAATTATGGGCCGGCTAGTTGGCATTTCGGCGGCCGGCCTAGCTTTGAGCTGCTTTTTGACTGCCCTCGACCGGGCTAAATTTCATCTCGCCATTTTCTGCCGATACCCGAATGGTCTGCCCACTTGCCAGATCGCCTTTAAGCAAACTCACTGCAAGCGGATTCTGCACGAGCGTCTGGATCGCACGCCGCAGCGGGCGGGCCCCGTACACGGGATCGTACCCTTCTGCAACGATGAGGTCCTTGGCCGTATCATCGAGTTCGATCGTTATTCCCCGCTCTTCCAGATTCTTTCTCAGTTTTTCGAGCTGAACGTCTATGATCTTGGCGATCTGGTCCTTTGTAAGTTGTTTGAACACGACGATATCGTCAATGCGATTTAGGAATTCAGGTTTGAAATGATCGCGCAAGACCTGAAGTACATCTTTGTTTATGTCGCGGTCCGCAAGCGGATTCTCTGTCGCTGCCTGTATCTCGCGAGAACCGAGATTTGAGGTCATGATAAGAACCGTATTCTTAAAATCCACAACGCGGCCTTTGCTGTCTGTGAGCCGGCCGTCATCGAGGATCTGAAGCAGAACGTTGAAAACATCTCCGTGGGCTTTTTCGATCTCGTCGAAAAGCACGACCGAATATGGCCGCCGCCGGACAGCCTCAGTCAATTGGCCGCCTTCCTCATAGCCGACATATCCGGGAGGGGCACCGATCATCCGGGCAACCGCATGCTTTTCCATATATTCGGACATATCGAGCCTGACCATCGCTCGTTCATCGTCGAACAAGAATTCTGCCAGAGCCCGGGCAGTTTCGGTTTTTCCGACACCGGTTGGGCCAAGGAAAATGAACGAACCAACAGGACGATTGGGGTCCTGCAATCCGGCACGAGCTCGCCGGACAGCATTAGAAACGGCTTCGAGAGCCTCGTCCTGCCCGATAACTCGTTTGCGAAGGCCATCCTCCATCGAAACGAGTTTCTGCATCTCGCCCTCGAGCATCTTTGAAACGGGAACGCCGGTCCATTTTGCGACGATCTCGGCCACGTCTTCTTCATCGACCTCTTCTTTCAAAAAGACGCCGTCCTTTTGCAACTCACTCAGTCTCGATTGTTCTGACTCGAGAAGCTTCTCTAGCTCAGGGATCCGCCCGTATTGGATCTCAGCCGCTTTTGTTAGATCACCGGCCTGACGTGCGTGTTCGAGTTCGAGACGTGCCTGCTCGAGTTGTCCCTTGGCGGTGCGCATCTTTTCGATCTCTTCTTTTTCCGATTGCCATTTTGCCTTCATCGCGGATGACTTTTCATTGAGATCGGCAATGCGTTTTTCGATATCGTTAACCTTTCCTCTGATTTCTTATCCGTTTCGCGCGAAAGAGCCTGACGCTCGATCTCAAGCTGCATAATTTCACGTTCCAGTACATCGATCTCCTGCGGAAGGCTGTCGATCTCAATACGGATCCGGGATGCTGCTTCGTCGATCAGGTCGATCGCTTTATCCGGCAGGAAACGGTCGGTGATATACCTATTAGAAAGCGTTGCTGCCGCGACTATCGCCGCATCTTTAATTCGGACACCGTGATGGACCTCATAACGCTCTTTGAGGCCCACGCAATATCGCGATCGTGTCCTCGACATTCGGCTCGCCGACATAAACCTGCTGGAACCGGCGTTCGAGAGCCTTGTCCTTTTCAATATATTTCTGATACTCGGCGAGGGTGGTTGCCCCGACTGACCGCAGCGTGCCGCGGGCCAGGGCCGGCTTTAGCATGTTAGACGCATCGATCGCACCTTCCGAGGCACCTGCACCGACAACCGTATGCAGCTCGTCGATAAATAGAATTATCTGGCCCTCGGCCTTTTCGATCTCTTTAAGGACAGCCTTCAGGCGATCCTCAAATTCGCCGCGATACTTTGCACCGGCGAGCATCGCACCCAGATCAAGCGATACAAGTTTTTTGTTTTTGAGCGTCTCGGGCACGTCGCCCGAAACGATACGCTGGGCCAACCCCTCGACGATCGCGGTCTTGCCGACACCCGGCTCACCGATCAATACGGGATTGTTCTTTGTTCGCCGGGATAATATCTGGATCGTCCGCCGGATCTCGTCATCGCGGCCAATGACCGGGTCCAGCTTTCCTTGTCTGGCACGTTCGGTCAGGTCCTGGGCGTATTTGTCCAGGGCTTGAAAGTTCTCCTCGGCGTTCTGGTCGGTAATACGCGAACCGCCGCGCATATCAGTGATCACCTTTTCGAGATCGTCCTTAGTGATGCCGTTGGAGCGCAAGGTCCGGCCCGCATCACCCTCTTTTTCATCTGCAATTGCAAGCAAAAGGTGCTCGGTCGACAGGTATTCGTCCTGCATCGCTTCAGCTTCTTTTTGCGCAACCTGAAAAATGGTATTTGTCCGCGAACTGAAATATTGCTGCCCACCGGTAACCTTTGGAAACTTCTCTATCGCTGCCTGGATCTCACCGACTATGGCCGGAACGTTTGCACCGATCTTTCCAAAGATCGGTTTAACAACGCCTTCTTTTTGCTCCAACATCGCTGCAAGCAAGTGTTCAGGTTCTACCTGCTGATTTTCAGCCTTTTCGGCAACGGTAATTGCTTCTTGCACGGCTTCCTGGCCGCGGATGGTAAATCTATCGAATCTCATATGTCTATTATAATCGACGAGCGGTGAATGATGAATGTTTTCACCCACCATTCACCGCTTTGTTAATTGTGCCTGGCGATCAGGCCTGGGCCGTTTTTGACTTGTTCTCAGCCTCTATGGTCGTCGGCTTGTTATCGCCGCCCGTCACCTCGATCTTGCGAGCTTTCGTCTCCTCGCGCTTTGGCAGCGTCACGTTCAAAATGCCGTTATTAAACTCTGCCTTGGCGCCATCTGCCGTAACGGTCTGCGGCAGAGTGAATGATCGCGTGAACGAACCATATGCACGCTCGATCCGATGATAATTATCGCCATCGGTCTGCTTCTCAAACTTTCGCTCACCGCTTAGCGTGATCACGTTGTTTTCGATCGAGAGATCAAAATCGTCGCGCGACATTCCCGGTAGCTCAGCCTCGAGAACAAGGTTTTCCTTGTTTTCAAAGATGTCCACTCTTGGGTTCCAGGCTCCATGCAGCATATCTTCACGATTGGCATCAGTCGGCATAACGCCGGTAAATAGCCGAGTCATCTCATCCTGCAAGCCGCGCAATTCGCGGAAAGGATCGTATCTTACTATGTTCATAATCATTTCCTCCAAAATTTCTAGATTAATGACTAATTACTTAGTCTTCAACAATAATAAAATATGAGTACCTCATTGTCAAGTACCTTTTTCGGCCTTATTTCGATAGTTTTTGACGGCTACTGTTGCTTGAACGCAGATCACGATAAATAAACGGTAAAATTATCGGTCATGTTCCCAAACTAACAGTGATGGACCGTAATTCGGAGTTTCTCTCGGGAACTCGCAATTTCAGTTCAGTTCTGCGAATTTCATCTCAAAATTCCGAGTTTTGCTCCAAAACTCGGAAAATTTGTCTGAAATTCCGAATTCTGGTCCGGAACTCGGAATACGTGCCCAAAATTCCGAATCCTGTTTAAAAATTCCGAGTTTTTTTCCAAAACTCGGAATTTTGGATGAAAACTGGCGTTATAAAAAGCCTGGGAGTAGCTGCAGAATGCCTGTAAGTGGCTGATATCATTGATATTTGCGGCCGACATTTTGCCCGGGTGTAATTGTCAGTTATCCGAAAGGCCCCTTTCGGGGACAATGGATCATGCGGTCCAGCGGCCTTATATTTGACGGTAGCCGAAACGGATCGCAGGATGTGGGTGACCCCGCATTTTTTTGATTGCTTTTATTAATAGATAGGTGTATTGTTCCCTAAACCTTGAAATTTTGGGCATTCCAGGTGGAAAATCGACTTCCCGCACTCTTACTACTATTACTCTCCGTTTTTGCGGCAGGTAATTCTTACGCCTCTACACTTACAATAACAAAGACAGACGATACCAACGATGGTTCGTGCGACGCGGCTGATTGCAGTCTCAGAGAGGCCGTGTTAGCCGCGAGCCCTGACGACACCATTGGATTTTCAGCGTTGTTCAACTCGCCCCAAACGGTAATCCTTGCTGCTGGGCAGATCACAATCGACAAAAGCCTGACAATCACCGGTACGGGTCAAAATCTCGTGACCATCAGCGGCAACAATGCTAGTCGGATATTTTTGATCATGGGTGCAGGAGTCGCAGTAAACGTCTCTGGCATCACTTTTCGCGACGGCGATGGATCGGACTTCGGAGGCGGAGCCATCTATGTGTTCGGCAGCACGCTTACTGCTACTAACGTTACCTTTACGAACAACACTTCTGGTACGCGTGATGGTGGGGCGATCTTTGGCATTAATGACAGTACCTTCAATTTATCTCATGTCCTCGCAACTGGAAATTCTTCACCACAGGGAAGGACTATTTCGGGAGCGCATGTCGACCAATATACAGGACTCTGTATTGAAACAGAATATCGGCGGCGGAATCGGTTCTACAACCTGAGTATCAGTAGATGTTTGATCTCCGACCACAACTTTGGTGGCGTATCAAGCGGGCACCTTACCATTATCGACTCCACCGTGATGAATAACAGCACTCTCGGAGGGATTTCAAGCGGGGACTCGTTATCCACTATTACAATCGAACGGTGCATGATCACTGGAAATAGCAGGATCCGTGGCGGTGGGGGTGTTATTTCTGCGGGGACGATGATTATCAAAGACTCTCAGATCACTAATAACCGAGCCGTTGGTCTGGGCGGTGGCATTTACAACGAAGGTACTTTCTACCTGATCAACAGCACGGTCTCAGACAATATCGCAGAAGGAGACATTTCCGGTATAAACGGGGGCGGGGGAATCAGCAACGAACTCGGGCGTTTGTTTCTGATCAATTCCACTATTAGTGGCAACTCCACCTCTGGAAAAGGTGGCGGGATCTATGACAAGGTGGGTGCGACGCAAAATCTTGGTCGCGTATATCTCGTTAACTCGACGATCGCAAACAATACCGCGGCAGGCGAAGGAGGCGGTATAAGAATCGATCCTGAAGGCGAAGGGGATTTTTCCAATTCGATAGTTGCGGGTAACAACTCTGCCGGAACCTCGCAGGAAGACGTGTCAGGGGTAATAACTTCGAATGGGATAAACCTTATCGGCAACACTGTAGGAAGTTCAGGCTGGATCGAGGGCGATTTGTTGAATGTAAATGCAATGCTCGGTCCATTGGGAAATAACGGCGGATGCGACCTTTACTCATGCTCTTCTGCCGGGCAGTCCCGCCATCAACGCGGGTAGCAATTTGCTTGCCATCGATCCGCTCACAATGCTGCCCCTCTCACAGGATCAACGAGGCGCACGATCGAATTGTTAACGACCGAGTCGATATCGGGGCTTACGAGGCTTCATATTCGTCATCGCCGGTAAATGTAAGTGGACGAATAACGACTTACAGCGGCCGTGGGATCGAACGCACACGGATCAGGATCGACGACGGACAAGGCAATGTTTTCTATACCCAAACCAATCCTTTTGGATACTACAGGCTTAATAACTTAATACCCGGAATGACATACACCATAACCGTTACCCATAAACTATATTTATTCACTTCGCCGCAGTTCTTCACAGCAGACCAGAACCGCGACGATCTAAATTTCATGACAGGTTTATAGAAGTAGAAATATTCCTTGCCACATTTTGTTTAGTTGGCTTTTACCTAACGGGACTAGTCCCCCGAGCTGCTTGCCCTTCCCGAGAGTGCCGCCGGATGCCAGGACCCAGAGGAAAGGGTCTCAGTCTGAGCCACCGGCTGCTGAGAAGGAAGCGGTTCCTGACGCAAGACGAAAATAATGATTGCCAATGGGAATCTCGTGCCACAACGACTGAGTGCCGGTGATATGGGTGAACCGGATGTTTAGCCTTGATCCCCCGTTGGTCCTTACCGAAAGTATGGGCCAATAAGAAAAGTTCCGTTGATCGCTCAGCGGAGCTTTTCCTTTATGGAAGAAGTGACACCTACGCAATTGTCGGGTATATTTATTGACGAACTTACCCCGGTAAACTGTACAAGCATTAGCACATCATATTTTTTCGACGGAAATTTATGCGAGCGGGCAACAAATGAAAATACTACGCGAAGTGCTATGGCCGCTTGCTGCTGTTTTCGCGGCGTTTGTCGTTGGCGGGATCATTGTCCTGCTTATCGGCGATAACCCTTTTCTCACCTATTACCAACTGATCGGCAATTCGTTTGGTTCGCTCAACGACATTGGGTATACGCTGTTTATCGCGACCCCGCTTATATTTACGGGCCTCGCGGTTGCGGTTGCGTTTCGCTGTGGTTTGTTGAACATCGGTGCTGAGGGCCAGCTATATGTCGCCGCATTTGCGACCGCATGGGTCGGTATCAAGTTTGGCGGCACGATGGTCAATGTCTTCGGAAAGCAAGAGGACTGGTCCTGGTACAGTCTGCCTGCGGTTGCTGCTTGTCACTCTTTGCGTGGTCACGGCTGTAGTCGCGGGTGGCATCTGGGGCGCGATCCCGGGAATTCTGAAAGCAAAGTTCGGCTCGCACGAAGTTATCAATACGATCATGCTGAACTTTATCGGCATCTCGCTTGTCAGCTATTTTACTCAGTATTATTACAAGGTTCCCGGCGATCCGATCCTCGCAGACCGCCCAGATCGGCACGGCCGCCCATATCCCTCGCATAAGCCAATACATTCCGGGTATGCCGGATTTTGTACCGCTGAGTGTCGCGTTTTTGCTGGCGATCCTAATGTGCTTCCTCGTTTACATATTTCTATGGAAAACGAAATGGGGATATGAACTGCGTGCAGTTGGCGAGAACCCGTCTGCAGCGGAGTACGGCGGTATTTCGCCTAAGAAGCAGATCGTGATCGCAATGACTATCTCAGGCGGGCTTGCCGGTATGGTCGCCATCGGCGAGGTTTTGGGTTACAGATACAGTTACTATGACGGATTCTCAGACGGTTGGGGGTTTCTGGGTATCGCGGTTGCCCTGCTCGGCCGTAATCATCCGCTGGGGATCTTTGTCGCGGCGATCTTTTTTGCCGTACTCAAACGCGGAGAGATATTCGTCGACATTGAAACCAAATACGTTTCAAAGGACCTGGTCGAGGTGCTCCAGGCGATAATCATTATTTTTGTGGCTTCGCTGCAGCGTTTTACAAGGAAATAAAATGGGCGAACTCATCACACCGACATTCATTCTCATCCTGCTGTTTTCGACCATACGCAGCGCGACACCGTTGATATTTGCAGCCCTTGGCGGGATGTTCTCGGAGCGGGCCGGGGTTATTAATATTGCTTTAGAAGGTTTGATGCTTGCAGGCGCATTTACCGCAGCGGTGGCCACGTATGAGCTTCAGAACCCCTATGTCGGTTTTCTCTGCGGGATCGTGGTCGGTGGGATCGTGGCATTTATTTTTGCTGTGGCGGTGATCAAATTTGAAGCTGATCAGGTGGTTACTGGTTTCGCAATAAGTTTACTTATGCTGGGCTTGCCGGCCGTCATCAGCAGCCGGCTTTATGATTCGGCCGGTTCAACCCAACAGATCGCCCAACAGTATTTGCTTCCTGACTATTACAACCGCGTTTCGATCGCCTCGATCCTGGCGTTGCTGCTGGTGCCGGTCTGCTGGTACGTAATGTACAAGACGCCGTTTGGCCTGCGAATTCGGGCGGCGGGTGAGAATCCTGAGGCGGCCGACGCTGCCGGTGTAAATGTGATCCGGCTTCGCTACATTGCGGTTATCATTTCAGGCGTATTGGCGGCGGGCGGCGGTGCCTATCTCTCGATCGGCCAATCGTCGTTGTTCACACGAGGGATGACTGCGGGCCGCGGTTACATTGCATTGGCTGCATTGATCCTTGCCAAATGGAAGCCGATCCCCGTGCTTTTTGCCTGTCTGTTCTTTGGATTTACTGAAGCACTTTCGATCCAGATGCAGGGCGTGATCAAGATGCCGTCGGGTGAGGATGTTCCCGTCCAATTTATCCAAATGATCCCATATGTGTTAACCATAATTGTCCTTGCCGGATTTATTGGACTCTCTCGTGCGCCAAAAGCATTGGGCATACCTTATAGAAAAGAGAATTAATCGGGCGACTGCTGAATGCCGGATCTTGCCGATGTGATTAAAACATCGGCGTTTATCTGTGCTAATCTGTGGTTTCTTTGGTTTTATGTCATACGAACAAGCTGCCGCGGCGGCCGAATTTATCAGATCGCGATATCCTGCCGATGTAGACACGGCAGTTGTGCTTGGAAGCGGGCTTGGGGCGTTTGCGGAACAGTTGACCAATGCCGTCACTATTGGGTACGACGAGATCCCGGGGTTTGCCCTATCGACAGTTGAGGGGCACGCCGGGCAGTTGGTGCTTGGCGAGATCGGTGGTAGATCTGTTGCCGTCCAGCAAGGGCGTTTTCATTACTATGAAGGCTATGACATGGAGCAGGTGACGCTGCCGGTACGGACCTTTGGGGTAATGGGGGTCAGGAATCTGATCCTGACAAACGCCGCCGGGAGCCTGGATCTGGATATGGTCCCGGGCAGCCTGATGCTTATCACGGACCACCTCAATTGCATGGGCGTCAATCCGCTTCGCGGCAAGAACGATAGCCGATTCGGCCCGCGTTTTCCGGACATGAGTGTCGTTTATGACCGGGACTTTAGCACCATCGCACATGAAGAGGCGGCCGCGATCGCCCAGGAACGGTTCGAGTCGGGAAAGGACAAAGCCCTGAATGAATTCTTGCATCGCGGTATTTACTGTGCGCTTTCCGGACCTACCTATGAGACCCCGGCAGAAATACATATGTATCGCCAACTCGGAGCCGATGCGGTCGGTATGTCGACTGTGCCCGAGGCCATAGCTGCCCGGCATCAGGGAATGAAGATATTGGGCATTTCGTGCATTACAAATCTTGCCGCCGGTATGACGGTCGAGAATATCGAACATGAGCACGTTATGGAGACGGGAGCGAGGGTTGCAGAGGTTTTTGGCGAATTGTTAAGGCGAGTGATCAAAAGAATATGATAATCGGAATTTGCGGAGGAACAGGTTCGGGAAAGACGACTATTGCCAGGGCGATCGTTGACGCGGTAGGCCCTGAAAATGTGGTGCTGGTCGAGCAGGACTCTTATTACCGAAACCTCGCTGACATGCCGCTTGACGAGCGGCATCAGGCAAACTTTGACCATCCGGATTCGATCGACAGCGAGATGCTCGTCAATCACATAAAACGGCTAAAACAGGGCGAGCGGGTTGAAATGCCGCTGTATGATTTTAAGACGCACACACGCAGCGACCGTATTGAGATCATCCAGCCAAAGCCTGTTGTTATTGTCGAGGGCATCCTGATCTTTGCCGAATCGCGGGTGCTTGATCTTTTGGACGTGCGTGTATTTGTCGAAACTCCGGACGACATTCGCCTGATGCGCCGGTTAAGACGAGATTTCGACGAACGCGGGCGAACGTATGAGCGTACACTTGAACAATATATGCGGACCATCCGGCCGATGCATTTCGAGTTTGTGGAACCGTCAAAGCGTCACGCCGACATCATTATTCCCGAGGGCGGGCAGATGGGGGTCAGCGTAAAATTACTGTGCGGGCTCGTACGCGAAAAACTTAAGGACGAGAGTCAGGTAGCAATTTAATTAATGGATCATACAGAAAGAGATTTAGTTGAGGCCGCAAAGGCCGTAAGGGAAAATGCATACGCACCGTTTTCCAAATTTAAGGTCGGAGCAGCGCTCGAGACTGACGACGGGCAGATAATTGTCGGCAGCAATGTCGAATCAGCAAGTTATGGCCTGACGGTTTGTGCCGAGCGGGTCGCGGTGTGGAACGCCATCTCACAGGGAAACGAAAGATAAAGCGGATCGCCGTCGTCGCCGATACCGAGGACCTCACACCGCCCTGCGGCGTTTGCCGTCAGATAATCTGGGAATTTGGCGGCGACATTCCAGTGATATTTGCAAACCTCGACGGCAAGGTAGAAACCGTCCAGATGAAAGACCTCTTGCCAAGGGCCTTTGATACCAAGTTTTTGAAATGAATGAAGATAAAAAACCGGCGGAGCCGAGGCTGGACAGATCGAAGATCGAGGTCGTTCACGACTTTGATGACTCTGAAGATATCGAATACTGGAGAAATACTTCGGTCGCGGAACGTCTGGAGCACCTCGCGTATTTGAGATACATGGCTTTTGGAGATGCAGCTACAGCAAGACTTCAAAGAACTATTGAGGTTATTCAACGAGAACGGCGTTAGATGTCTCATGATCGGCGGATTGGCCGTTGCAATGAAGATCTGGGGCCTTGAGAAGATCGCAAATGACAAACGCAATTAGTCAAACAGCAGATGCATGCCGCCGCCCTCGACGGGCACGAACACTGGCTCGACCTCGAACACTTCCTTGATCAGCTCTTTAGTTAAAACCTCTTCCGGCGAGCCGTTTGCGATCGCGCGGCCATTATTTAACATCACGATGTGATCGGCAAAACGCGCGGCGAGATTCAGATCGTGAACAACACCCACTGTTACCACATCCGGAGCCGAGGCAAACTCACGGACCTTTTTCATGAACTCGATCTGATGCCGAATATCTAGAAATGTAAGCGGCTCGTCCAGAAAGAGGTAGCGGCAGGCCGGAGCGGCCGAAGACGGAGCGGAGGCAGGCTGCCATAGCTGCGACAGAACGCGGGCGAAATTGACACGCTGACGTTCACCACCGCTGAGGGTTTGATAATTGCGATCGTTAAATTCCGATATCTCGAAAAAGTCCATTAACTCATCGACAATTTCCTCATCCACAGGACCGGGGCGTCCGCCAAAATGTGGATACCGGCCCATCATAACGACCTCGCGAACGGTAAGGGGAAAAGCGATCTCGACCGCCTGAGAGAGCACGGCGCGGCGTTTAGCGAGGTCTGATTCTGTATGGTGAAAAATGTCGTGTCCTTCGTACTCAACCGTTCCCGATGCGGGACGTGTTAGACGGGCGAGTACCTTGATCAGCGTCGATTTGCCGGCGCCGTTCGGCCCGATCACAAGGTGAAATTGACCCGGCTGAAAGCGTACCGACACGTCAGAGATCAGCGACTTGCTGCCTGCCTTGAATGTGACATTTTTGGCTTCCAGCATATTGGCTTCAAAAGGTGTACTGCCGTTTGCGCAGAAGATAAAGAAATACGGGGACGCCGACGGCTGATGTAACGATGCCTATCGGCAGTTCAGCGGGCCTCAGTGCGAGGCGGGCGATCAGGTCGGCAAGGCTTAGAAGTATTGCTCCCATCAACGCGCTGCCGACGATCAGAAAACGATTATCGGCACCCCGCATCATCCGTAAAATGTGCGGGACCACGAGGCCGACAAAACTGATCACGCCGGTGAATGCAGTAGCAACCGCGACAATCACGACGTTGATCGACAAAACTATCCATTTAAGCCGGTTTACGTTGACGCCGAGATAAGTCGCCTCTTCCTCGCCGATCATCAGGGCATTCAGCTGTTTTGCGTAACGCGAGTGCAGCGAGGGTCCCGCCGATGGTTGAGAATGCGACAATTTCGACCGCCCGCCAACTTGCACCCGAAAGAGTGCCCAGGCTCCAAAACGTTATCGATCGTGCCTGCGGGTCGCGTGCAATGTAGGACAAGAACCCGATGGCGCTCATAAAGAGTGCGTTTACCGCCAGCCCCGTAAGCAGCAGCATCACGACCGATGCCCGTCCGTCGTCGCGCGACCGGGCAAGCATGAATACCAGATAGGTTGAGATGATACCGCCGATGCAGGCTGCCAGCGGCAGGCTCCAAAGACTGGTTCCGATATTGAGGACGCCGCCGAGAACAAAAAATAATGCCGATCCAAAGGCGGCTCCGCTAGACGTACCAACGAGGCCGGGTTCGACGATCGGATTTCGAAAGAGTGCCTGCATCAATGTTCCGCCGACACCGAGGCTGGCACCGACCAGCAGGCAAAGTATCGCCCGCGGAAAACGCAGTTCCAGGAAAATGCGTTGATCCATTGTCGGTTCAGGGTTGCCGGGAATCAGCGAAGCAAAGGCTTGCACAATATCCGCGATCGAAAAATCGATAGCGCCAAAACGAATCGACGCAGCCAGCACGGCAAGCATGATCACGGCCAATATTATTAGGAGTGCCCCGTGGCTTCCGCGGTGTTTTGTCACTTTTGATGAATGGCCGCGGCAACTTTACGCTACGTTCTCGCCGGAACGCGGGCCAAAGTACATCAGCTGATTTTCTTCGATTCTAAAGATGCGTTTGTTCTTGGCGGCGTTTGATGTCGCGACGCCCGGCAGATTCATGATCTCATCGATCGAACCACCGAGACGGTCGTAGCCAAAATCAGTAACGAGCACCACGTCCGGATTCGCCTGGGCGATTATCTCGGGCGATGCCATTCGCTGCATTCCTTTAGATTCGACTGCCATTTCTCCGCCCGCCAATTCTACCATTTTGCTTGCCCCGCCGCCGTCACCGCCGCTGCCTTTACCGACGACGAGATATACATTTGACGCACGGCCGAAGTGGATCACGGCCACACGCGGATGATCGGTGAATTGTTTTACCTGTTCGACTGCGGCTGCCATTTGCTCGTCGAGTGTACGGCACAGCTCCTCTGCCCTGGCCTCTTTATGAAAATAGGCTCCCATCTCTCTGATCAGTGCCTTTGTCCCATCGACAGAATCATTCTTTGCCTCAAAGTTTTTCATCGGGACGTTCAGGCTCTGGATCTGCTCGACGACCTGCGGCGGCCCGATGTTTCCGTCGTGGATCACCACCGTAGGATGAAGCGAGAGTATGCCCTCGGCGCTCAGTGCCCGGTGATAGCCGACTGTCTGCACATTCTTTATCTCGGCCGGATAAGTGCTTGAGAGGTCGACGCCAACGACCTGGTCCTGTGCGCCGAGAGCCCAAATGATCTCGTTATAGATCGGCGAGATGACAACGACCCGCTGGGCCGTCGCATCTGTAACCGGGTTTGAAAATCGATCGCAGCCGAAGCTGAGAAAAACAAGCAGACCGTCAGGGTGGCGAATAAAAGTCGTTTCATAAATTATTGTTCAAACAATATAACAAAAAATCGAAGAGCGCCTATCGGATAAGCGCTCTTCATGATCCATTGATCAATACCGTTTCTATTAGAAAATGAAACGGGCCTGGACCTGAAACATCCGCGGCGGATCGATGTTTGCGAATGCCGGGATCGCGTTCGTTGATGTACCTACTCCACTGGCGAACTGACCAAAGCTGGAGTTTGGGGTAAGGCCATCGCCGTATACCGTAACACTGCGGCCCAGCATATTCGCATGGTTAAAGATATTAAATCCTTCGAGCCTGAGCAGCAGCGAGGTGCGTTCCGATGTATGGATCTTGTTTTCAACAAAGAAGGCCACGTCCGAAGTCGCCGTTCCGCGAAAAGCCGCTCGGCTTACAACAACCCCATCGATAACCGGCCGGTCGTTATTTGAACCGTCGCCGTTGTTATCGACACCCGTGGTGGCGTTGAACGGGCGGGCCGATGCAAATTGTGCAAGAGTTCCGGCCGTAAAATTCCACGGAAAGCGATAGCTGAGGAAAAAGACGGCCCGGTGACGCTGGTCAACGAGACTCGGCCCCCGCTCCTCTTCGCCGAGGCGGGTTATGATGTTCTGGTTCGGCCCGACGCCGTTGCCGTCCGGTTCAGTGGTATTCGTAGCTTTTGATAGGGTATAGCTTCCCGAGAAATAAAACTTGGAATGCCCGCGATAGCTAAACTGTGTCTGCAGCGCGTTATAGTCCGCCTCGCCGAAGTTGGTCAGGACATTTACCGCCCGGATCCCGCCATTAACCGGCAGGATAGGGCGGGTAGCGTTAGATGCCGCGCTAGAGCGCACCTGTCCGGGTGCCGTTCGGTCAAACTCGGAAGGGGCATTAAGGTCGATCGTCCTATTGATGTTGGTCAACCGCTGGCGAACATAATCGGCATCAAAGAAAAACCCTTTCAAAAACTCTCGTTCAAAGCCTATCGTGAATACCTGGCTACGCGGATTAACGAGTTTGTCCGGGTAATTCTGCAGGAGGTCAAAGTTCAGGCCGAATTGAGCGAACTGCTGTTCATACAGTTCCCGTCGGCCGGCCCGCAGTGTTAGGTTACGTGCCGGCAATTGATTCGCCGGAATAGTATTTGGATCGACATTGACCGGAACGCACGTCAGGCACGTCGGGAAACCCGTCTGACCCGGGGTGGCCGTATATGTGGCTAATCCATTCAGGCCCCCTGTCAAGGTGTCGCCAACTAAATTCGCTTGTATCTGCGTGTAGTACATGCCATACCCGCCCCTGATCGCGGTCCGTGCGCTTCCGCCCGGATGCCAGCCAAAACCGATGCGGGGCTCAAAATTGTTCTTAGCGTCGGTCAGCGTCTGCCTGTCATACCGAAGACCGAGTTCTAAGTTCACATCCGGGTGGACGCGAAAGCTGTCCTGGACAAAGCCGCTGATGAGCCACTGTTTTAGATCGTAACTGCTGACGCCGAAATCGATCGGCTGCGAATAGCTCTGAACGTCATTGATCGTCAACTGGTCAAATGGAGCCGTTGTACTGCTGAAGAATGTAAATGACCCCAAAAGTGCGGTCCCAAATTCACTACCGAAACCGCCCGAGTGGTGTCGAACGATGCTTCCTCCCATACGCAGGTAATGTTTACCTTTGGTCCACGAGAGAGTATCTGAGAACTGAAATTGCCGGCCAAACAGGTCCGCCGAACGCGATTGGCCGATCGTGAAGCCGTTAGCACCGCTGCGGGTATAAGTTGTTGAAAGGGTCGCAGGTTCCCAGTTCGTAACAGGATCACCGTTCATAAATGAGAACCGGGCCTCATTGAGCAAGTTAGAGTCGATTACCCAGGTATGGTTAAACTGGGCTGACCAGGTCCGGCGAGAATATGTTCGTGCTACATTTGGTGCATTGTTGCCGCCGACGGTATCCTGCGGATTATCATCATAGAACCGGTCAAGATTAAATCGGAACATCAGGTTCTGATGGTCTGTTGCCTTGTGGTCCAGACGTCCGTCAAACAGCGTCTGGCGGTAATGGCCGGTGTAGTCCAGGCTGCCGTCCGGCGGAAGCAAGTACGAAGGGATAGTGTTGCCGTTAAGGGTAGTCGTCCTGTTCTGACGAGTATAGTCCGCCGATAAGAAAAAGAACGTCCTGTCCTTAATGATCGGCCCGCCGAAAAGCCCCGAGTACTGTTGTAGTTTGTCAGGAATATCGATCGGGCTGATGGATCGCAGATTCGTCGGCAAAACACACGACGGTGTTGAATCAGGACAGAATCCGCTACTTGAAAAAGAATCAGCCTGCCATCCACCCGGGCGAACTAGTACCAAGCCTTCACCGTGAAAGTTATTTGTACCGGATTTTGTAACTATGTTAATTGCCGCTCCTGACGTCCATCCAAATTCTGATGAGAACGCATTGGTGAGGACCGACATCTCTTGAACGGCGCCGATCGGCAATGTCGTTATCGCGATCTGGCGCCCCCATGCCTCGTCATTATTTGCACCGTCGAGCGTGGTGGTCGTAGCCCGGCGTGAACCAACACCGGTAATGAAATAGGTCGAGTTTACAAACAAGTCACCGGTTCCCTTGCCCTGTCGAAATGCCGCGTTGAGCAGAGGCAGCGACGATATCTTACGGCCAAGGATCGGCGTCTCATCGATCTGGCTGCTTTTGAGAGGCAGGCCGATCTGCGGGTTGTCGCGGACACCCTCGGTCGTACCAAATACTGTTACCTCGTTCTTGCCGCCGGTGACGACGAGTCTTACCTTTACCGTAGCGGTCTCGCCGGCCCGTAGCGTCAGGCCCGTAGCGTCATTTGTCGCAAATCCCTGCTTTGTGACGGTCAAATTGTATTCGCCGGTGAGGGACAGGGCAGCAAAAGTTGCCGAACCCTGACCGCCGGAGACAGCGGTGCGGACCGAGCCGTTCGCGGTATTGGCAACCGAAATATCCGCGCCCGGTACAACCGCGTCATTTTGGTCGACAACCGTAACAGTTATCGCTCCGGTGTTTGGCGATTGTGCTGCTGCGGTTGCAGCCAGTGCGATAAGTGAAACGACCAGGCCAAAGGCCATTGATCTGAAAAAGCGTCCGACAAACGCCTTTTTGGCGTCATAGATGGTGATCTTGCTCATAAGGAGTATCTGTTTTCCTGTAATTGGGTTTAGTAAAGAAATAAGGATAGGACGTGAAAACAACTACTACCAGTGCTCGTTGTACTCCGAGCCTGGAAAAGCAAAGTTTGGATGGTTAAGGTCTATTGCAGGATCGAAACGACGTTCTCGGACATGTCGTGGATGGCGCGGAGAAGGGTTTCGTTTGAGGCGAGGACCGCCACGACGGAAACTAAAATACCGGAATAAAGCCAGAGCGAACGTTTATAACCGAGTCTCATCCGTTTGCCGGACTTGACGTTCTTATCCGACAATTCCAATAGCCGGCTGACGCGTTGCCGCAGATCGCCGGCGCGGCCGCCGATCAGGAAGGATCCCAACGGCGTAGAGGGCGTCATATTTTCAGGTGCTATGCGGGCGATCTTGATCAGGGTTTGGGCCAGATCAAGAGCCATCGAGTCGCCGCCGACATTGGCTGCATATTCATCCGCAGCCGATTCTGTGTTGTCGGCCCAGGCACGGTCGAGTTTGCGTCCCATCGGGAAAATGAGCATATCGCGGCACACTCTGAGAAACGCACGCTTAAAATTGTCATGAGCGGTCAGATGGCCATATTCATGTGCGACCGCGGCCCGAAACTCATCATCTGACAACGAATCAAAGATCTGCGAGGCGACAAACATCCGCGGGCGGAACATACCTACGACAGCGATCACCGGGAACGGATGCCGGATGCGGTAAACAGGGATATTTACGTCATCGATGCCGATCCGCTCAGAATGTTTCAGCCAATCGCTGGTCAGACGGCGGGTAACCAGCCACGTTCGAAAAATGCGATAGCCCGCAAATCCGATACCCAACAGGGAAGCCAATGAGATCAGGGCCAGTTTTAAGCTAACGGTCTCGCCCGACGCATGGGGCTCGAATAAAAGATATGCCGGCAGGATAAAAGCAAAGACAAAAACAAACGCCGCACCGACGGGGAACGCCCGCAGTGCAAAAATTATCTGTTCCTGTTTACGCGATGACAGGCGTGCCGCCCGTTTCGCGGTCAAACGCCACAGCATTGATGACGACACCGAAGCCAAAAGGTTCAGCGTCCACAAAAATGCAAAGGCAAGACAGATTCCCAGCAAAAAATACATCGATCGTTATTTTCGCGATTCCAGCTCAACTCGTTTTTCACGAACGAGCCTTTCGAGTTCATCCAAAAACTGCCGGTCGCGGTCGCTGACGGCATCAACTATGCAGGCCAGAACCGGTTCGACCGAGCCTGTATTTGTATCAAGCAAATTGGTTATAACATCCTCGGCAACGCCGCGTTCCATTTCGCCGACAGAGTATTTTACGGAATAGAGAAACGCCCGGCCGGATTTTCGCCGGCTCAGCAGGCCTTTTCGATATAGTCTGTCGAGAGTGGTCATGACGGTCGTATAGGCCGCGGTTTCACCCATTGATTCCCACACATGGCGGACACTTGTCTCACCCCTGCGGCGGACCTCCGACATCGTTTGGCGTTCGAGCGTACCGAGCGAATCAACGATCGCATCGGACAGACGCTGATAGCCTCGTAATCTGAATTTCGAAGATGGCATAGGTGTCAGTATAAGCGAGAAACTTTTCATGTCAAGACAAAAGCGCCTCAACGCCTAGTGAAGAAATTATGACGTCTAAAACGTTTTTGAAGCCTCTGCAAAAAAACTTTTGAGCCTTAAACATTGGTTCGAACTCTGAAAAGTTGTCTGGGAGTTGCCGCTTTCTTTGAGGGGTCTGCGAGGATATTTTACGTTCCATAGTTTTTTTGAAGCCTCTCCAAAAAAACTTTCGCGGTCCAAACAATGTCTGAAAGCCTGTAAAAACGGGGACATGGTCAAAATGTCGGTTTTTGGGGCCAACCTTGGTCTTTTTAGGTTACGCGGTTAAAAGCACAACCTTGCAAACCCTCAGAAAACGAGGTAAATTCAGCTATGGATAAGCTCAAAGTTTTCTTCACATTTCTCCTCCTCATTTCCCTTTCATATTCCGGAATAGCTCAGCGTAAGTCGAGGGTCATTCGACATGCGGCGCCAAAAAGCGTTGATCTGCTGATCGTCGGCGGAACGATAGTCACGATGGACGGCACGCGGCATGTCTATGAGGACGGAGCGGTCGCGATCTCAAACGACAAGATCGTCGGTGTCGGCCCGTCGGCCGAGGTTATAAAGCGGTTCACTGCAAAACGCACGATAAACGCCGCCGGTAAGGCCGTCATTCCGGGCCTGATCAATACGCACACCCACGCCGCGATGTCGCTGTTTCGCGGCATTTCTGATGACCTCGATCTGAACGACTGGCTGACCAAATTCATCTTCCCGGCCGAGGCTAAGAATGTTACCGAGGAATTTGTCCGTGCCGGTACGCGTCTGGGCCTGGCTGAGATGATCAAGGGCGGGACGACGACGTATTGCGATATGTATTACTTCGAGGACGCCGTTGCTGATGAGACGAGCAAAGCGGGCGTTCGCGGCGTACTGGGCGAGACGATCATCGATTTTCCGGTTGCCGATAACAAGACCAACGCTGAGGCGATGGCATACACCGAGCGGTTTCTGAAAAAATGGGCCAACGACCCGCTGATCGTGCCGGCCCTGGCACCGCATGCTCCGTACACGGTCTCGACCGACCATCTAAAAGCGATAAAGGCAATGTCTGACAGGTTCAGGGCGCCGGTCGTAACCCACATCGCTGAAACGCAAAAAGAGGTGAGCGACATTACCAAACAATACGGTGCGAGCCCGGTAAATTATCTTGATAGTATCGGCTTTCTTAATAACCGGACAATTGCGGCCCATATGGTCTATGCGAACAATGCCGAACTCGATATCCTCAAACGCCGCGGCGTCGGCGTGGCTCACAATCCGCAGTCGAATATGAAACTCGCGTCGGGCGTTGCCCCGGTACCGGCGATGCTCGAGCGCGATATCGCCGTGGGCTTAGGCACCGACGGTGCGGCGTCGAATAATGATCTCGACCTGTGGGAAGAGATCGACACTGCCGCCAAGCTTCACAAGCTGTTCTCTAAGGACCCAAAGACGCTGCCTGCCGAACAGGCATTTGAGATGGCGACCATCCGCGGTGCCCGGGCACTGCACATTGATGACATCACCGGATCGATCGAAGCAGGCAAACGGGCAGACATCGCAATAGTCGATCTCGACAGCCTCAACCAGGTGCCGTATTACAATATTTATTCATCTCTCGTGTATTCGACCAAGGCAGATGACGTCCGCACGGTCATCATAAATGGCCGCCTCGTCATGCTCGATCGTCGGTTGCTCACACTAAATGAAAGTGATATAAAGAAAGACGCAAACGCGTACCGCAAAAGAATCATCAATAGTCTTAAGAACTGATTTGGCGGGCTTAACAAAAAGCTCGCAGCGTTTGCCTTTGGAACGCGGTTTTTCTTAATTGGACGGGTCGTATGAGTAAGCCTTCTCAGGGGTTGTTCGCCAGGCCTTTACGGAAAATATATGTCAGACACGGAGGACTATAAATGCCGTTAAACTTTAGAGGGTTTTGCATAACGCTTTTTCTGGTTTTATCTGGTTTTGTTTTAATAACACAGGCACAGCAGACGGGTACGCCGACATCAGGCGACGTCATGCGCGAGCGGATCTATAAGGCAAAAGCCTTTATAGCCGTCCGCAATTACAGCGCGGCGATCGTCGAGCTTGAGAGCATTAGGCGCGAGTCGACGGACGACGCTCTCAAGGGCGGCATCAATGTGCTGCTCATGAACAGCTATCTCGAGCAAGGCGATTACAAACGAGCGCAGGATCTGCTCAACGAATTTTACGCGATACAGAAAACGACCACACCAAACGCCTCGGCATTTTATATGGCCGTCGCCGGACAGGTCGTCAAAAGTTCGCGTAACCGGGTCGAACGCTATCGCTCGCTTGGTTTGACGGTCTCGGACCGCATGCTGCCGCTCGAGGCGACAAACGACCTTGAAAAAATGCGTGAGACGCTCGAGCTCGTCATTACTCAATCAAAAGAGATCGGCACGGATACCGCCAAAACCGCTGACGCAATGGCATTGCTTGAGGAAGCCAGCAATTCGCGAAGCATGCTTGCCCGCGATGATTATGACGCCCGCCGATGGCGTGATGAGGTTGCCGATTCGCGTGAAGCTCTGGTCAATGGCCGAAATGTGGTCACAGACGCCGTCAACAACCCTCCGGCCGACGCTGCGAAAGGTGAGTTGGTTGCAGCCGTCAAAAAAGAGGAGCCGCCCGCATCGTCGCCGGCCCCTGTCGTAGAGCCCAAGGCTGCCGCTACACGCGATCGCGAGGTCAAGCCCGCCGAGACAAAACCTGCTGAGTCAGCGGTTGCCAAAAACGAAAAGCCCGTTTACATTCCCTCCGCCCCCGCAAAAGATCAATCTCCAAAGGTTCAGGTCCCAAACGTACGCGAGGAACCCAAAGCAACCACCGAAGCTCAAAATAATGAGCCCGCGGGATCAGCCACCGATAATTCGGCGATCATCGATGTCGGATCACTCGTAGGATATGCCACCAAACAGCCTTCGCCGGTTTATCCCTTTGGCTGCCAGAAGCCTGGGAACGCGGGGCATTGTCAGGGTTGACGTCACCATCGACGAATCAGGCCACGTCACCGAGGTCCAAAAGACAAGCGGTCCGCCGCTGCTGCAGGGTGCGGCAACGGATGCGATCAAGAAATGGAAGTTCAAACCATTTATCCGCGACGGCCAGCCTGTCAAGGCAACCGGGTTTGTGAGCTTTAACTTTAATTAGTGTACTAAGGCAATAGAATTTTGACGGGCGGCAACCTTTTAGCGAGGTTCGCCGCCTAAGTTATTTGTACCGTGGAATTAACCGCAGAGACGCGGAGACGCAGAGAGGAATTTGGAGAGAATGAAGATGATCAGCAGGATAGAACCGAATATCGATCTAACTCCAATCGGGCCGGCCATTCGTTCTCTGCGTCTCCGCGTCTCTGCGGTAAACTTCGTCGTCTCAGCGTCTCTGCGGTAAACTTCTTGCAATGCGGTATTTTATCTTCATCCTCTTACTGGCATCGATCGCCTATTCGCAAGCCCAACCGCGGATCGAGCCGGGTGTCTCGCACGACCTCGCCATCTGGCGTGCCGCGCATTACTCAGACGTTCGCTACAAACTGAACCTGACCCTAGAAAAGATGTCGCCTGTGCTGAAAGGCACGATCGAGATCTCTTTGAGAGTGGACAAGTCAGAACCCCCTGCGTCAGCGGGGGGCACGAAGATAACACCGATCATCCTCGATTGGCGCGAGATATCAGGTCATGAGAAGGAGTCGACAATCTCAAATGTCTCGATCAATGGCGTCACGCTAACAGAAGTACCCAATAATGCGTTTATCATCGAACCGTACAAATTCCCGGTTTTCTTCATCGATTCTCAACATATTGTTTTTGAAGACGGCGTCGTCATGGGCGAGAACATCATCAAGCTTGATTTCACTTCACCGATCCTCACCAGCGGCTCGGCGATAACCCGCTACATCGACAAAGAGGACGGCTCGGAATACATCTACTCGCTCTTTGTCCCGTCCGACGCCAGCACGGCGTTCCCGTGTTTTGACCAGCCGGATCTGAAGGCGAGGTTTACCCTCCGTTTAAGCTTCCAGAATCTTGGACGCGATTTCCAACTCGTCGGATGGCGACCTTGAACGCAATGATGCAGATACCCGGACAGAGTTCGGATAATCTATTGCGGAATAACGTATGACTTCAGGAACGCAAACTGAACCGAGACCAGCACGATCCATGTTTGTACCTTCGGAGGTGCGAGACCTATCGTAGTTTTGCACGAAACCAAGCCCATCAGCACCTACGTCTTCGCATTTGCGGCCGGGGAATTCAGAGGAATTTGATTGCAGATGCGAAGGGAGTAGGGGTCTGTGCATCAGCGGTTTTGAAGGAACAACCCAACTTTAGAGTATACGTTCGCAAATCCCAGGCCGAAAAACTCAAACCCCACGCCGCCGAGGTTTTTCGGTCTGCAGCGTGAGGGTATTAAATATCTTGAGCAATACTTCGACTTCAAATTCCCGTTTCCGAAATACGACCTCGTCCTGATCCCCGAGTTTCCCTTTGGCGGTATGGAGCACGCCGGGGCGACATTTCTTCGTGAGGACCGCGTTATTTTCCCGCAGGAGCCGACCAAAAACGATTACATCACGCGGGCCAACGTCATTTTTCACGAAGCGGCACATCAGTGGTTTGGCGACACGGTGACGATGAAATGGTTTGACGACCTGTGGCTCAAAGAGGGCTTTGCCGAGTTCATGGCGTACAAGACGCTCGAAAAAGTAATGCCCGAGTACAACGCCTGGAAGGTCTTCTACGAACGCAACAAACAGGCCGCCTACCTGACCGACTCGACCAAAGGCACAACACCCATCTACCAGCCGATCGCCAACCTCTCCGCCGCAAAAAGCGCCTACGGCAACATCGTCTATCGCAAAGCCCCTTAGTTTCCTGCGGCAAGCCGAGTTCTACCTCGGCGAAGACAAATTCCAAACCGCCGTCCGCGCGTTTTTGAAGAAGCATGAGTTTGCGAATGCGGGTTGGGAAGATCTGGTGAATGAATTTGAGAAGGTGCGTGGAACTGAGAGCTGTAGACAGTCTTTCGAATGCGGCGGAATCACGCGAACTTGTCCGAAGTAATCGCCGGAATTGCCAGCAATGGGCACGACTCGGGTAATCGTCCGGTACCTGCTAATGCGACTGAGGGTAAACGTATCGGTCGACTCTCATTACCGGCGAGTCGTACACGCAGTTGACTGATGACATCTGGTAGCGAATACGCCGACTGGCTTACAGAAGCATTCTCGTTCGCACAGCCGGGCAGTCGCATCTTTTCGATGATTCTAGTCAGAGCGTCAGTCGGACGTTCGACGTAACTCGGCTGAACTACGTTAATCAGCCATTGCGGATGCCGAGAAGCAGAAATGAGCGCGGACCGTTCTTGTTTTCCCAAACTACCAGGACTACGGCTACGGCATCTTTCTCCTCGACGACAAAAGCCGCGATTACGTCCTGAAAAACATCCAGAATGAAAAAGACGATTTTCTCCGCTCGATGATGTGGGGCAGCCTCTGGGACAGCGTCCGCGAGGCTGAGCTTGACCCGAAAGATTATGTTGAGTTGGTGATCAGGAATTTGGGTAAGAGTGACGCGTTTACGCGTTCCAACGGGGGAAAGAGAACGCCTAAAGGCGTCACTCTAACCGAAACCGACGAGACGACGATAGCGACACTGTTGTCCCGGGTCTCGACAGCGATGAACTACTACATGTCAGAACCACCTGCGGTAGCGGGTGGTTTAACGCGGCCTGTGAGAAAGGTGACGAAGTCGAATACCCGACTTCAACCCCCCGCTACCGCAGGGGGTTCTGACCTGCGGACCCGTCTTGAGGATCTTCTTCTGGACAGGCTGCAGCATGCATCGACGCCGGGCCAGCGGATAACCTATTACCGGGCATACGTCAGCATCGCATCAACGCCAAAGGCCCACGAGGTGCTCAAACAGATGCTCGAGCAAGCAACGGTAAGCTCAGCTCCGCCAAAAGGGAGTTCACCGGCCTCGCTTCGGATAAAAGATAAATTCGAGATCGTCACACGCCTGCTCATCCTAGGCGACCCTGAGGCTCCCAAGCTGCTTGCCGATCTCGAAAAGAGTGAAACCGGTGACGACGCCAAACGTTATGCTTACGCTGCGAGAGCAGGGACAGGCACCCGTGACAATATCGCAAAATATTGGGCTGACTTTGTCAGCAATAAAGACATCAGCGAGAGTTGGATCGAGGCGGCAATAGGGCCGTTCAACTCGCTAAAGCATGAAGAGCTGACGCTGCCATATCTGGAACGGGCTTTGGCGGAGCTTCCAAACCTTAAACGCACCCGCAAGATATTTTTTATTAACAACTGGCTCGCGGCATTTATCGGCGGCCAGCGAACCGAGGCGGCGCTGGGCGTGATAAACAAATTCCTCGCTGATAACCCGGATCTCGATAAAGACCTCCGCCTCAAGATCCTCGAAAATGCCGACATCATCGAACGTGCCGTAAAGATCCGCGCCAAATATCCAAGGTAGTTCGTCCCCGCCCGGAGCTTAACAATCAGATAAGAATCTGATAATGTCCTTGTCTGTTCCAGATCAATTTCGAGGTAATACCCGCATGAAAATTTTGTTGATCCTAACCCTGTGTTTTGCTGCCGCATTTCCGCTTTATGCTCAGGATGTGACCGCCGTTCCGGATAAAACCATCGTTGCACGGATAACGATCGGCAATGACGCCGAGATGCAGCGGGCCATGCGTCTCGGGCTTGACCTGATGGAGTATCGCGATGGCAGCGATCTCATCTTTTACACAACGCAAACGCAGCTTGATGAGTTGGGTCGTCAGGGCTGGAATGTGCAGATAGACTATCAGCTTACTGCTGAATTGCCGCAGGCCGGCGGGATCGAGACATTTCAGGGCGGCTATCGTACTGTCGAGGAAACCTATGCATTCCTCGATCAGATGCAGACGATGTATCCAAATCTTGCCAAAGTCTCGGTTTACGGGCAGAGCTGGCAAAAAATACAAAATTCCGCGACCGGGTATGACCTTAAGGCGATCACGCTGACCAATCAGACGAATAGGGGCGTAAAGCCGGTATTTCTGCTCCAGGGCGGCATCCACGCCCGCGAACTGGTGCCACCCGAGCTGGCAACGCGCTTTATTCAGTATCTATTGGCCAATTATGGAATAGACGCCGACGCAACCTGGCTGCTTGATGATCATCAGATCGTGGTCGTCCCTCTGTACAATCCTGACGGCCGCAAGATCGCTGAGACTGGTCAGCTTAAGCGAAAAAATATGAACATGCTGACCGGCGGCTGTTCGCAGGTCAGTACGGGCATCGACCTCAACCGAAATTATTCGTTTTCGTGGGGTGTGGTAAACATGCCCACAGACCCGCCCTGTGGTGAAACCTGGCCGGGACTTGTCGCGGCCTCTGAACCGGAGACGCAGGCAATGCAGGCATTGATGGCGTCGCTGTTCCCCGATCAGCGGGCACCTGATCGCAATTCGCCGGCACCGATCGATGCGACCGGCGTTTCCCTCGACATGCATTCGACCGGTAATCTAACGCTTTATCCGTGGGGACAGGACAATCTGCCGCCGCCAAACCTCCAGCTTCGCACCATCGCCCGAAAGATGGCCGGTTATAATGGATATAACCCGATCCAGACGATACAGCTTTACCCGACGAGCGGCACATCGCAGGATTTTGCCTATGGCGAATTTGGCATTGCCGGCCTTGGAATGGAATCAGGTTCGGGCTCAGGCACCTGCGGCGGATTTATGCCGCCATATTCCTGTATGGACGGCGGAACGGGCGGCAGCTTTTGGAATCTGAATCGCCCGGTCCTGCTATATCTCGCAAAGATAGCCCGGACGCCGTACATGACAGGCGAAGGGCCAACCGCCGAAACGCTCACCATTACCAAAAGCCGCATCATCTCATATAACCTTCGCGCTCAGATCAGTGACGTGTTCAACGGCAATCAAAATGTTGAGGCCGCAGAGTTATATCTTGATGTGCCGCCCTGGCGTGGTGGTACGCCAATACCGATGTCGCCTGAGGACGGCAGTTTTAACAGCCCGTCTGAGTTTGTCATTAGCCATATCAACATTCCAAGCGGACGGCATACAGTATATGTCCGTGGCCGTGACACAAACGGAAACTGGGGCGCGGTCAAGGCAGTTTTCAAGAACGACCAGTCGGTTGTTTCAGATGGCTGATCCAACGGCGATCTTTATTTGCTGGTCGATGTGATCTGATAATGTGTTTGTCAATCCAGGTTTAGGAATGAGGTGTCTACGCATGAGAATTTTATTGGTGCTTGCATTGTGTTTTGGGGTGATCGTACCGCTTTACGCCCAGGACACTGGTTTGATCGAGGAACCGTCGATCGTCGGCCGGATAACGATCACCAATGACGCTGAAATGCAGCGTGTGGTCCGCCTCGGGCTTGACTTGATGGAGTATCGTGATGGCAACGATCTCATCTTTATCACAACGCAAAAGCAACTTGATGAGCTGGGCGATCAGGGTTGGAATGTGCAGATCGATCAAGAGCGTACCGATGAGCTATCTCGATCAAATGGCCAGGAAACATTCATGGGCGGTTACCGTACGGTCGAGGAGACCTATGCATTTATGAACCAAATGCAGGCCACCTACCCTAATCTCGCTGAGGTCTTTACGTTTGGACAGAGTTGGTTGAAAACGCAAAATGCGGCTAACGGTTACGATATGACCGGGATCTCGTTGACCAACAGGACCCTGCGAGGTTCAAAACCAGTATTTTATCTGCAAGCCGGATTACATGCCCGTGAGTTGGTGCCGCCTGAAGTGGCGACGCGGTTTATCCAATACCTTCTGGCGAATTACGGCACCGACGCTGATGCAACCTGGATCCTGAATGAAACACAGATCGTCGTCGTACCTATTACAAATCCTGACGGTCGAAAAATAGCCGAAACCGGACAATCAAAGCGTAAGAACATGAACAATACGACCGGGGGCTGTTCGACGGTGGGTTCCGGTATAGATCTGAATCGCAATTCTTCATTCTCCTGGGGAGTTGTCAATGGCCCCGGTGAACCGGCTTGCGGAGAAACCTTTCCGGGTCTTTTTGCTGCCTCAGAACCTGAAACGCAGGCCGTTCAGGCCCTGATGGATTCATTATTTCCCGATCAGCGTGCTGCACCGCGAACATCGCCTGCACCGCTCGATGCGACCGGCGTTTTTCTGGACATGCACTCGACCGGCAACCTGGTGCTCTATCCGTGGGGCCAGGACAGTCTGCCGCCGCCGAATCTGCAGCTCCGTACCATCGCCCAAAAGATGGCAGGCTATAACGGCTACGATCCTATACAGAGCATTAATTTATACGCGACGAGCGGCACTACCCGTGAATATGCTTACGGGGAATTAGGCGCCGTCGGGCTAACCATGGAGATGGGCAATGGTTCGGGCAGCTGCGGCGGGTTTATGCCGGCTTATACTTGCGTGGATGGCGGCACTGGCGGCAACTTTTGGAATATAAATCAGGCCGGTCCTGCTCTACCTGGCAAAGATCGCCCGAACACCATATATGACGGGCGAAGGGCCGACCCCCGAAACTCTGACTATAACAAAAAGCCGTATTATCTCTTATAACATCCGCGCCCAGATAAGCGACCAGTTCAATGGTAATCAAACTGTTTCTGCCGCAGAAGCATATATCGACACGCCGCCCTGGCGCGGCGGGACACCGATACCGATGTCACCCGAGGACGGAAATTTCAATAGTCCGATCGAGTTTGCTATCGGCCATATAAACATTCCCAGCGGCAAGCATATTGTTTATGTCCGCGGACGTGACAGCAGTGGAAACTGGGGTGTGGTCAAGGCCATTTTTAAGAACGATCAAGCGGTTATTTTAGATGGTTAGGGCTCTCCGTTTAATCAGGACATTGCTACTTTAAGTCGGATGGTTCCGATACGGTTATGGTCCTACCACTGCTATCGATCGCAGAAAGCGTCCATGTAAGTTGTTTTGCGGCCACCAGCCCTCTGATGAACGACGGAAGCTGATATTGCCTGACAGGAGGCAAGATGACCGCGGAAAAGATAATTTTGTCGTCGTCACTGATGTCCAGGCGATATATTTTAGCGTCGGCAATTTGATCCCAATGTAAAATTACCGGCCGGGGTTGGACCTGCAGATCCCGGGTTCCGGCAAAAGTGCCGGCTATCTGCTGGATGTCTGTGTTACTTGAGTTACCGACGTAATAGCGAAGCGTCGGCATCGCAAAACCCGCAACACCGCCGGTCGCAATTCTTCTTAGTCCAATACTTGAGTCTGAACTCGAAGCATCGACTGCCTCGACGCGAAATAAGAGCAGGTACAGCCCCTCGATCGATTTATCGATACGCCAGTTCTCAGGCCCCGGCAGAGTATATCTGCCGCCCGGCGGCAAGTTTACATTGAACCGGTTAAGAAGCGTATATCGCCGCTGGGTGCCGCGTTCCTCGACAGGAAGCGAAGCTTCGCTTAATAGATCATGGTCACTCGGCAGCTCGTCGCCCGGCCTTACGATCTCCCAGCGGCCTTTTAGACGCCCAGTTCCCGTATAACTGATCTCGGCGGTTATTTGCGGCAGCTTTTCGTCGGGGCGTATGAACGGCACCACTTTTTCGCCTTGCCGCCATTGCAGCTTTACGCCGGTAAGCGAAAAAGGTACGCCCGCCCCGTTTCCGCTCAAGCGGATAGTCACCGGAATAAATTGGTCCGGCCCACCGCTCGTCGAGACAAAGTGTCTAACATAGAAAAAACGTGAATCGCGTCCCTGTGTCGCGTCAATATAGGCGCGGCGGGCAACAGCTGGGGTTATCGACATAATGTCGGTGTAGCGTGATCCGATAAGCATCGATTGGTCGTAGCGTGACGGCAGAACACCAAAGATGCTGGCCGGATCACATTTGAAACCAAAGTCGGGAGCCGCTGGAATAATATCGCCGCACCACGTGGCCTCGTTAGGCTGCAGATCGCTCACATTGCTGAACGTAAGGTATGAGCTTGTAGCTCCCTGCGAATAAGCAGTGATGTTATCCGGTGAAACTCTTACCTGCGAAACGGCAGCCACCGAAAGGCCGATAATAAATGCAAATGTGATAAGTGATCTGATCATTTTGAGTACATCCTTTAGAAAAAATTTACTGTCAGCCCGGCGGTCATGATCTTGGTCCGTGTAAGTTGATTTGAGTCGCTGGTAAAGTCGCGGTTCCTGACATAGGCGTCGGCAAACCGCGCAAAAACCTGCATTCCATATTTTTTGAACCTGCTTTTCTCATGGCTGAGGCTATAGGAAAATTGACCGCTGTAGTTGATATTCCTATTGCGGCTCGTTCGGGCCAGGTCGCCTGACAGGGCTTGCGAAGCCTCGATCACAAGCGATGCGTTCTTGAACGGCTTCCAGGTCGAACCGAAATTCATGCTTGTTGTCTGGTTCACGGTGCCAAGCTCGAAATTATTTTGGCTGTCGAACGAAAATCCCACGTTAAATGAAAAAGCGCCGATCGGTGTCATGTTAAACGATGTGCTGTGAACCCAGCCGAGCTGATCGTTTTTCGCGCTCGTCGCTTGCCGGTTGTCGGCAAACGATCTGCTATATGTGTATTCAAAACCAAATTTCTTGAATTGCCACGCCGAACTGAAGTTTTGGCTTGTGTTTAGCAGGTCAGGAATTGTCGCCGGATCGATCTCAAAACCACCACCGACCGGGATACCCTCACCGAAATTATGTGTCCGGTCGATACTGTAACCGAGACGGGGAAAGAACCGCGCTGATCTTTCCCCGATCCCAAATAGTGCCGCAAGCGGGATTGCGGTCGAAAATCGGTTTGAGCGTGTCAATGACTTTAATATTGACGGCACGTTTCGTAAATTGTCATCCGAGCGTGCATGAGCGAACTGGAACGTAATTTCCCCTATTGACGCGTCGGCGGTGAAGTCGTTGGTAAATTTATCGGCGGAGGCTGACGCCCCGATGCTGTGATAGAGCGGTTCGACAAATTCATATCGAAAACCGAGGCTTAGATTCAGCGTTCTCGTCTTGCTTAGTTTCAGGTCCTTGATCGCCTGATATGAAGTATCTATGTAATGAGCCGCGCGTGTGGCGGGTGCGACAGGTACGGCATTCCCGTCTGGATCTAGCGTTTTATCCTCAGGGTTGAAAAAGCGGCTAAGGGCGTAGCCGAATTCGAGCTTGAAACGCCCCGATTTGTCAGTTGTCAGGAACCGCAAGCCTGCGCCCCGGCTCTGCTCGACATCAACGATCTGGCCTTCAGAAACATTATTGAGTGCCTGCAGGTAGCCATTAAAGCCGCTTAATTCGAGCCTCATCGCACCCGGCCGTTTTGGAAAAAGCTCTATTCCGACGGTTAGACCTTGCATTTGATGACGGACATTCGACATGCCCAGGAAATTGTAGATCCCCAGTACGCTTGTCCCGTTCAAAATGCCGGCGGTAATATCAAACCGTTTGTTTATGGGTATGCTCAGCGACAAGCCGCGGCTGGAAAACCCGCTAACAAGATGCCGATTGGTGCCAAATGAAGTGTGGCCGAGAGAAAATTTTGCTTTTCCGATCTGTAGATTTATCAAATAACTTGAAAGGTCGACGTCCGGAGCTTTTTCGCCGAGCGTGCCAAACTGTAATGTCTTTTCCTTAAAACTAGAGCCGGCAAAATCAAAGTTCGCATCCCCACTCAGAATGCCGGCCTTCCCCTCAATTTTTAGCGATCCGGTGAGATCCAGGTCGATCGATGTTGCCCGTTTTGACGGCCGCGTTTCGATCGGAAAATTACCTTGAAATGGTTGAGACGGCACGGACAACGTAAATGAAGGGAGGAACTTTAGGCTTCGTTTCTTTGCCGCGGCAACCGGCTCGGAGGCCGTTTCTGTTTTTGGTTCTTCCGCCTTGGCTTCTTCCGCCTTAGCTTCTTCAGTTTTAGATTCATTAGTTGATTTTGCCGCGGATTCAGCTTCGGTTGATCCTACCGTCGTTTCTGTCGCTTTTTCTTGCTTAGTGTCAGTAACTTCAACCGCAGGTACTTCCTTTTCGATCTGTGAAATTTCGACAACCATCGGAAGCCGGGCAACTTCATTCCAATTGCCATCAGGTGTGATCGCATAAACGGTCAAGTCTGAACGTCCTACCGGCAGGGGCATTAGTGCAGCGTTATATGTGCAGAGAGTCTCCGAAAATGCGAAGAGCCCGGAAACATCGGTGGTACCAATGGTGGCCGCAAATTTTTCGGCCGAGGTCAGCGTCCTGCTCAATGTAATTTCGATGGAAGTATCAGGCGCTAAGGGGTGATCGGTCGAAAAGTTTGCTGTCGCCGTTAGTTCTTTGCCGGATTGGGCCGATACCTCGGTTCCCGATCTCCATATCAACAATGTCAACAGGGATATCGTCAACAAGCATAGGGTTTTCCGGTTTCTGATCGCTTTCATTTTATTCACCTATGTCAATCGTCAGCATGGTTGGCCCGCAGGTAGAGAAAGAGACTGTCATTTTGCGGGGACAGCCTCTTTCCTGAATGGGGTATGGGATCTATTGCGAGGTGGCCAGGGTGTACTTGAACTTCTTGACCGCTCCGCCAAAGCTTGCGACCTCGACCCGGACGATCTTGCCCTCGACGCCAGACACGTTCACTGATTTAGGGCCTGTACTACTATCTTCGGGAAAATTGATAGTACCGACACGAGCCAATCGCCCATCTGCTTCGATCGTACAGATCTTGATGATCGCACCGTTGCCGCCGTCGGTCTTATTTACCGTAACCTTCATTGTATTTTTGGGTGAGGGGGCTCCGGCCTGAAAAGTGCGGTTTACGCCTGCAACCAAGTTGCCGTTTTGTGCTTCACCGACAAACAAGATGCGGTCGCCCGGTCCAAAGCGATTATCTTTAGCTAACTGCTTAAGCGTCGGAAGAAGCTTGTTGTAAGTGTTGATCGCAAGACAAACTTTCGCCGGAACTTTCGGGTCTTTGACCAACTTCGCACACTCTTCGGTAAATTTGTCGTAGATCTTCTTCGCTACCGTTGAATCATCATTGTTGCAGTCGGCGCAGGACGCGGCCTGATCTAATGACGGAATGAATCCGAAACCAATGGCGATAGCTAAAGCCGTTCCAAATATCGATGTAAATACTAGTTTTTTCATTTTTATCTCCTTTTCTTATCTTTCTATATTTTGTTGTCCTCAAATTATTTGTTTCGAGGATGTGGCTAATATATCCCGGAGCTAATTCTTAATCTTTAGGATTTTCTGAAATTGTTCTGAAGGATTTATGAAGAAAATATTTGAGAATAAAAGCGGGTTGGAATATAGAAGGAATACCCTACCGGCTAATCTTGACAGAAAAGTAATGATTTGAGATTATTTGAATACGGAACTTCCTGTTTGGATCGGGTCTTATGAAAATTTCTGCTCAAGAAGAATACGGTCTCAGATGCCTGGTACAGCTTGCGGATCTCGGCGAAGGCGAGACGCTGACGCTGCCTGAGATCGCTGAACGCGAGGGCATCTCGACGGCCAACGCCGGTAAGCTGATGTGGCTTCTGAATAAGGCCGGGTTTGTCCATTCAACCCGCGGCACAAAGGGCGGATATTATCTGGCCCGCCCGGCGGGCGACATTTACCTCAGCGAAATAATCAGGGTCCTGGACCAGGACGTTCTGACAAAACATTGCGAAAGCTATACTGGTGTACTTGATTCCTGCATTCATAACGGCGATTGCGGTATAAGGCCGGTCATAGTCGGCCTGCACGAGATCGTCGAAAACGCATTGTCGCAGATAAACCTGGCGCAGCTTGTCGGTTCAGAAAGCTCGGTTGATGCAATTTTTCACCAGATAAAAGGAATTAACAAGACGATCGAGGCTACCAGGGTCTAGCCTCCTCGCCGTAGGAAAACAATTTATGTCGACAGCAGCAGAGTTACTAACAAACAGGGAATACAAATACGGCTTCGTTACAGATATCGAGACCGAGACCATTGCCCGCGGACTGTCAGAGGACACCGTTCGGCTGATCTCGGCAAAGAAAAACGAGCCCGAATGGCTGCTCGAGTTTCGGCTAAAGGCTTACCGTAACTGGCTAAAGATGACAGCCCCGGACAACTGGGCCAATTTTGATTATCCAAATATCGACTTTCAAAACATCTCATATTATTCGGCACCAAAGCAGAAGCCAAAAAAGCAAAGCCTCGACGAGGTCGATCCCGAATTGATCAAGACCTTCGAGAAACTCGGGATACCGATCACAGAGCAAAAAATGCTGGCAAACGTGGCGGTTGATGCTGTGTTCGATTCAGTTTCGGTCGCGACGACCTACAAGAAAAAGCTTAAGGAAGCCGGAGTGATCTTTTGCTCGTTCACCGAGGCAGTCGAGGAATATCCGGAACTGATCAAGAAGTATCTCGGCTCGGTCGTACCGGTCAATGATAATTACTACGCCGCGCTCAACTCGGCGGTATTCTCTGACGGCTCATTTGTTTTTATCCCCAAGGACGTACGATGCCCGATGGAACTCTCGACATATTTCCGCATCAATACGCAAGAAGCCGGCCAGTTTGAGCGAACGCTGATCGTCGCTGAGGAAGGCGGTTATGTTGCCTATAACGAGGGATGCACAGCTCCGCAGTTCGACACAAATCAGCTTCACGCCGCAGTTGTAGAACTTGTTGCTCTTGACGATGCCGAGATCAAATATTCGACTGTCCAAAACTGGTACGCCGGTGACGAAAATGGCAAGGGTGGAATATACAACTTTGTTACAAAGCGAGGGGCCTGCCGGGGTGTTAACTCTAAGATCTCATGGACGCAGGTCGAAACCGGTTCGGCGATCACATGGAAATATCCATCGGTGATCCTGCAGGGTGATAACTCGATCGGTGAGTTCTATTCGGTCGCGTTGACCAACAACGCACAGATCGCCGACACCGGCACGAAGATGATCCATCTCGGCAAAAACACCAAATCGACGATCATCTCAAAAGGCATCTCAGCCGGTAAGTCCAACAACTCGTATCGCGGCCTTGTAAAGATAATGCCCAAGGCCGAGGGCGCGCGAAACTATACGCAGTGTGACTCAATGCTGATCGGCGGCAAGTCTGAGGCAAATACTTTCCCGTATATCGAGGTGATGAACGCCACCGCACGCGTTGAGCACGAAGCGACGACATCTAAGATCAGCGAAGATCAGCTTTTCTATCTGCAGCAGCGCGGCATCTCACAAGAAGACGCCGTCTCGCTGATCATTAATGGATTTTGTAAAGAGGTTTTCCGCGAGCTGCCGATGGAGTATGCGGTTGAGGCGACGAAGCTTTTGGGGTTGAAGCTGGAAGGGAGCGTTGGATAATGAAAAGAGTATTAAGTTTTGCGAATCGCGAAAATCCTCTTTTTTTTGTTTTTTGCGGGTAAGGTTTACTGGCGGAAGTCAACTGCGGCCATGAAAACAGGTATTTTTTGATGCCGCGAAGTCTCCAGTATTACGAGTTTGTTAAAACGGGGAAATGTACAAAAGACCTTTCCAACTTAATTTGGAGATCGTAAGCGAAAAAGGAAAGCTCGCTAACATTTGATGCCGTGTGGTTGCGGGTTGTGAACAATAGAAATGGGTTCAATTGGTGTGAGAGTGGAAAGGGGCAACTGAGGAATGCGGTTCCCGTAGTAATAGACTCAACAAATTTATTGATGATGACGAAGCAGACTGTAAAGATGCTCGCAACCAGCGGTGCTGAAATGGATGTGGTATATAAGGCGGAATCGAAACGGTTGCATTTCTAAGGAGGCTCGAAGGGCAAGCCTTGTTTTCGAGCGAAACGACTGTGGAAATACCCCTACCGGTAATTTCGAGCGACTTATTCATAGCACCTGGTCAATCGATCATTTTTCGATCGACCTTCGACATGTGAAGGAATATGTCAACTTGATGTCCTCTATAATTTTGAGTGGGAATATTGCAGGAAAATTAATTCAGCTTTTCAAATTATTTCTCGCAGCAAGGGTTTATTTTGGATGGTTTACGATAACGAAGTCCATTCAAAACGAGTCGGACAAAAAGAAACCGCAAAGGGTTGTCAATTAGCAGATACTTGTCGAGAATGTATCGTGGCGATGCGTACGACTATGAAGGTTCGAGAGCGACGGAAACGATTGACGCCGTTGTGAAATGTCGAGGTGATCGGCGAGGCGGCCAATAACTTGACCGAAGAATTCGGTTGGCCAATCCGCAGATCGAGTGGCGAAAAATCAGCGATACTCGGCATCGGATCATTCACGGATATGCCTCAGTCGATCTCGCGATCATTGGGAGTTTCACTCAAAGCGATCTCAATGTTTTGCAGTTAGAGGTCGAGAAGCTTTTAGAAAATATGAAATGAGAACGATTCAACCGGTCAGTTCCAGATGGTCCTCGAGAATCGCGTACCGTTTACTGGCCCGATTGAGGAGCAGACCGGGCTTGCACTGAGAAATGTTGAGACGGTAGAACTAATGACATCGCTTTTAATTCAAGACAATCGTGAATTCGTGGCAGGAAATTGAGGGAAAATGAAGTTGGAAATTTTTCAGGTAGATGCGTTTACCCGCAAGCAGTTTGGCGGCAATCCGGCGGCTGTTGTTCCGCTGGCTGAATGGCTGCCGGACGAGACCATGCTCGCGATCGCCGCCGAGAACAATCTCGCTGAAACGGCTTTTTTTGTAAAGAATGGTGACCAATATGACATCCGCTGGTTTACGCCAAAGGTTGAGGTCAATCTATGCGGCCACGCGACACTTGCAAGTGCATTCGTTATCTTTGAGCAGTTAAAGCTTGAAGATGAGACGATCAGGTTTCATTCAGAGCGAAGCGGGGCATTGGGCGTTACAAAGCAAGGCGACAAATTCGTTCTTGATTTTCCAGCTTATCCGATGCTAGAGATCGAAAACCTGCCGGAGTTTGTCGCTATGGAAATTCCACCGCTCCAGAGCTGGGAAACACAGGGCAATATGCTGATGATGCTCGTGCGGACTCAGGCTGAGGTCGAGTCGCTCGAGCCTGACATGCAATTTCTATCTTCATTGCCCTATGACGAGATCATCGTTACGGCAAAAGGGGACGATTGCGATTTTGCATCGCGAATGTTCGCACCAAAGATCGGTATACCTGAGGATCCTGTCACGGGTGCTATCCATTGTTCGCTAATACCCTATTGGGCTGGCGTTTTGGGCAAGAATGAGTTATTTGCCCGGCAGGTTTCGGCCCGCGGCGGCGAACTCTTCTGCGAATTTGCGGGTGATCGGGTCAAGATCGGCGGCAACGCGAGATTGTATTTGAAGGGACAGATCTTTGTTGAGTCCGCTGGGGCAAAAACTCTGGCGGCATAAGTCTGTGGCGATAGATTTCTTCGAGATCACGATTAGCGTTAGAATGAGGACGCCGAGAGCATTGCGGAGATACTTAGAACAGGCTTTTGCAGAGTTCGCGGACAAATATACGCCTGAGGCTCTTGAAGTAGTGACGCCGCCGGCGGACGAGATCAGGAACAGATTTAAGGAAGGCCCGGTTTGGGTCGCATTGCGAAACAAGGTAGTGATAGGCACCGTGTCAGTGGTACCGGAACCGGAGTGGCTTTATTTACGGAGCATGGCGGTTTCGCCGAACCAGCAGGGGCTCGGGATAGGCGGAATGCTGCTTGAGACGGTTGAGAGTTACGCTGTCGCACAGGGATTCAAAAAGTTGTTCTTATATACAACTCCATTCTCGGTTGACGCCATACGGCTTTACGAAAAGCACGGTTTTGTCAGAGGGCGGGACACGGCCGCGGATGAATGGTTTGGCACGCCGGGCCTTGAGATGATGAAAAGTTTGGATAGGAAAAGTAAAACAAATGCTACTGGAAGTTAAAGATCTGCATGCCGGCATCGACGGCAAAGAGATATTAAAAGGCCTGAATCTTCAGGTAAAAAAAGGCGAAGTTCACGCCATAATGGGGCCGAACGGTTCGGGCAAATCAACCTTGTC
Organism: Blastocatellia bacterium; assembly: GCA_963834975.1. GTDB lineage: Bacteria > Acidobacteriota > Blastocatellia > Pyrinomonadales > Pyrinomonadaceae > OLB17. The sequence continues at coordinate 386,565 of CAWIDZ010000005.1, read as the reverse complement.
AAAGGTGTTGGCAGGGCACCCGAGTTACGAGGTCACCTCAGGCGAAGTTTTGTTCGAAGGCAAGAACCTATTGGAACTCGAGCCGGACGAGCGTGCCCGCGAGGGTGTTTTTATGGCGTTTCAATATCCGGTCGAGGTGCCGGGCGTGTCAAATTCGCAATTCCTGCGGCTCGCCTATAACGAGAAAATGAAGCATCTCGGCCAGGAAGAACTGGATCCGCTTGAGTTCAACGATTACCTAAAAGAGAAAGCCAAGATCGTGGACATGAGCAGCGAGTTTTTTAAGCGCTCGGTCAACGAGGGCTTTTCGGGCGGCGAGAAAAAACGCAATGAGATCCTGCAGATGGCCGTGCTCGCACCAAAGCTGGCCGTGCTGGACGAAACTGATTCCGGGCTGGATATCGACGCTCTGCGAATAGTCGCTGAGGGCGTTAATACCCTGAGGGGCCCCGAAAATGCGATCATACTTGTAACCCATTACCAGCGACTGCTTAATTTTATCGTCCCTGACATGGTCCACGTTCTCGCCGGAGGCAGGATAGTAAAAGAAGGCGGCAAGGAACTCGCCCTCGAACTCGAAGAAAAGGGCTACGACTGGGTCAAAGGCGCAGCCGGAACGAGATAGATCCAGCCGATGGCCGCCACCAACACCGAAAACAAATCCTCAAGCAGCGTTGCCGCGATCGGTTTTGCGATCTTTGCGGCGATACTGCTGGTTGCATTTCTTTCCTATCGCGGCAGCGATGTCGGCCAGTTGGGCAGTCTGATAGGGAACCTCGGCGGCGGCCCGTTATTTGGGTCTGGCGGCTTCGGGGATAGTCTTATCGGTGTTGTTATAGGCCTGGTCATTTTGCTCTCATGGTTTGGGCTTGGCAGCCTGGCCTCAAGCCTCATAAATATTCCAGAGTTCGAGCACAATTCCCGATCCATCGACATTGCCGTCAATTGCGCTATAGGAGCTGCTGTTTGGTCGCTGGTATGGTTTTTTCTCGGCCTTGCAGGAGCTTATAAAGGCGGCGTTGCGCTGGCTGCGGCCTGTATCGGCTTGGCCCTGGGCGGACTAGCTATTTGGCGAGGCCGAAAGGCCGTCACAGATCCGACTATTGACGAAACAGGCAAGAGTCTTTGATAAGGTGCTGGTCGCTTTGATTGTTGTTCCTGTCCTGCTCGCATTGGTTGCCTCAATCGCTCCACCGACAGCCAAGGACACTTTGCTTTATCATTTTGCTGTTCCAAAGGCTTTTATCGCGCAGGGCAATAATGCCTTTATCGAAGGCAATATCGCGAGCTTTCTCGCGCTAGGGACCGAGATGCATAGTGTGTGGGCAATGCTTCTCGGTGATCTCGTTAGCTCCAGGGCGGCTGAGACGGCGGCCGGAGCGACGTCATTCATTTTCTTCCCACTGTTGCTTGCAGCGGTTTACGGATGGTCCCGTGCTGCGGGCATATCGAAAACCTGGGGTTTGATCGCGACATTGCTGGTTGCGAGTATTCCGACGGCGTTTCATGTTGCGGCGAGCGGTTATATCGACCTCGCACTCACGCTTTATGTGACCCTGGCGATCTATTCATTATGCCAATGGTGGAAGTCAGGTTCGACTGGCCACTTGATCGTAATGGCGATCTTTCTCGGTGCAGCTTTGTCGATGAAGTTGACCGCCCTGTTCGTTTTTGCTGCATTTGCTCTGATGATCCTGTTAAGAGCGAGGTCGGATCAGGAAACTGCAGGAAAGATCATTGGGGGCGGGCTTGCGGCATTGTTATTGGCAGGCGCGATCGCATCACCCTGGTATCTGAGAACGTGGAAGGCGACGGGCAGCCCCGTTTTTCCGTTCTACATGAGCATCTGGAAAGGCGAGGCCAACGGATGGGATGTTGAGCGGTCAAATCTGTTTCAAGCAATGAATACCCAGTATGGCGGCGAAAATAAATCAGCTGTCGATTATTTGCTGGCACCGTGGAATCTATCTGTGACCGCACAGCCCGAGGTCGCCGAGCATTTTGACGGCGTCCTCGGCTTTGCATTCCTTCTCGGTCTACCGGTCCTTATTTGGGGACTTTGGAAATTTGATTTACCTCTCGAAGCGAAGATCGGCAGCGGCATCGCCGCGGTGATGTTTTTGTTTTGGCTATTCTCGAGCCAGCAGGCAAGATATCTGCTCCCGGTGCTGCCGGCCCTTGCTTTGGCGATCGTCTCAGCGTCTGACGTCGTTTCGAAGGAGAGCAAAGGGTTGCGTGCCGTTTGGCAATATTCGTTCGTGGGTGCCGGGCGTAGCAGGTGTCTTGGTTTCAGCCGCATGGTTTTGCCAGACGGCCCCGGTTCGTGTAGCTCTCGGCGGTGAGAGCCGTGATCGGTATTTAGAACGCAATCTGGATTACTATCCATACTACGAAACGCTTAACACCGAGACATCGCCCGATGCAAAAGTATGGCTGATCAATATGCGGCGGGACACGTACAACATCGATCGGCCGGTCTTTTCCGATTATATATTTGAGGACTGGACGCTTAGAAAAATGGTGTGGGACTCGCGTAGTGTGCAGGAATTGCGGGCAAAGACTACCGCAATGGGCATCAAATATGTATTGGCACGACACGATTTCCTATTTGATTATGACCGGTCGGCGATCGTGGATGACAAAAAGCCGCGATCTGAGAACGAAGCGAAACTCAAGCTGGCAAGGGACTTCATCCTTGACCCGGCGAACACGGTCAAGACGGACAGCAGATTTAGTTTGATAAAGGTACTTTAATAATGGCATCAACAACAGCCGTAATGGATACACAATTTACTGAGCAGTTCAGGGATCTGATCGGCGGCGAGACGAATGAAAAACTCCGCAAACTCCGCGAACGCGCTTTCGCCGAGTTTGCGGCAACAGGTTATCCAACCGTAAAGAACGAAGACTGGAAATACACGAACGTCGCACCTCTTGCAAAGGAAACGTGGAACATCGCTCAGCGATCCGCGGTCGTCAATTCGGATATCGCAGAGTTGTTAGAGCGATCGAGGTTTGATCGGAATGGGTTTACCTCGCTAAACATGGCCTTTGCCGAGCCGACGCTGATCCGCATCGGAAAGGATACAAGTCTCGCGGAGCCCATCGAGATAGCGTTTGCGGCTGGCGAAGGGACGGCTATCTTTCCGCATGTTATTGTAGTTGCGGAAGCAGGGAGCAAGGCGACCCTAGTCGAGTCTTATGATTCGCCGGCCAAAAGCTTTACGAATGCAGCAGTCCAGATCATCGTCGAGGACAACGCTAACCTAACGCATTACCGTGTGCAGCGTGACGCAGGTGAGGCGTTTCATGTCGGGACGACAGAGGTTACGTTGGGTGCGGGCAGCCGCTATGATTCGACGAACATCAACCTTGGCGGAGCGTTGTCGCGGCACGATATTGATCTGAAATTTATGGCTGAAGGCGGCGAGGCTTATGTTGATGGGCTTTATATGCTGAACGGTGCTCAGCACGCCGATACGCATTCTGTCATAGATCATACGGTGCCGAACTGCGTTTCGCATCAAACGTACAAGGGCGTTCTGAACGACAAGTCACGCGCAGTGTTCAACGGCAAGGTCTTTGTACGTGAGAACGCTCACGGAACTGACGCCCATCAGTCGAATAAGAATCTGCTGCTGTCCAACGATGCCCGGGTCGATACAAAACCACAGCTCGAGATATTTAACGATGACGTAAAATGCGCTCACGGAGCCACCGTCGGACAGCTTGAGGAAGAAGAGTTGTTCTACCTATTGACACGCGGGCTGCCGGAAAACTTGGCGAGGAACTTACTCACGTACGGATTTGCTGAGGAGATAATCAACAAGATCGGTATCGTATCGATCAAGAAGAGTCTGGACGAAGCTGTATTAAATCGATTGGGTACCGTGATCTAGCGAAAGGGATGCGGGCTTTGTGGTGAATTAGAAATGAAAGCAGTACAAGAAATGACCAATTGGGATGTAGAAAAAATTAGAAAGGATTTCCCGGTGTTGTGGCAGACAGTGAACGGCAAGCCGCTTGTCTATCTCGACAACGGAGCGTCGTCACAGGTGCCGCAGGTTGTTATCGACCGCGGGTCCAAATATCTTGAGGAGGAACACTCAAACATTCACCGCGGCGTACATTATCTGTCGCAGCATGCGACGACAGCGTATGAAGCGGCCCGCGAAAAGGTAAAACGCTTTATCAACGCACGAGAGGCTAAGGAGTGCATTTTTGTACGCGGAACAACAGAGGGTGTAAACCTGGTCGCGTACTCTTACGGGCGGAAATTTATCGGCGAAGGTGATGAGATACTGATCAGCCAAATGGAGCATCATTCGAACATCATTCCATGGCAAGTCATCGCCGAGGAACGGGGGGCAAAGATCCGCGTGATCCCGATGAATGATCGTGGCGAGCTGATCATTGACGAATACGAGAACATGCTCAACGAGCGGACAAAGATGGTCGCCGTTGCTCATGTCTCTAATTCGCTGGGCACCGTCAACCCGATCAAAGAGATGATCGCCACGGCCCACAAATTCGGAGTGCCGGTCTGCGTCGATGCGGCCCAGAGCGTTCCGCATTTCCCGGTTGATGTTCAGGATCTCGATTGCGACTTTTTCATATTCTCGGGCCACAAGATGTTTGCCCCGACGGGCAGTGGCATTATGTACGGCAAACGTGAATGGCTGGACCAGATGCCGCCCTATCAAACTGGCGGCGGTATGATCCGCAACGTGAGCTTTGAGGGGACGACCTATGCCCCGATCCCAGACAAGTTTGAAGCGGGCACGCCTGCGATCGCCGCGGGCATCGGGTTGGGGGCGGCGATCGATTACATAAACTCGATCGATTTTGAAGCCGCCGCTGCCTACGAGCACGAGCTTCTGGAATATGCAACGGAACGCCTTGCCGCGATCCCAGGCGTCCGCATCATCGGCACGGCCGCAAAAAAAGCGTCCGTCCTGTCATTCACGATCGAAGACGTCCATCCGCACGACATCGGTACCATTCTCGATCAATCAGGTATCGCTGTTCGTGCCGGCCATCATTGTGCTCAGCCCGTAATGCAGTTCTTTGACGTGCCCGCGACAGCAAGGGCCTGTTTCGCGTTCTATAATACGAAGGAAGAAGTCGATAAACTGGCGGATGCGGTGCAAAAAGTAATTGAGGTTTTTGCGTAGTACCGAACGGAGGCAGGTACATGGTAAAAATTGCTTATCATTCAGCCATTCTGATCCTTTCTGCTATTGCGGCATCCGCATGCCAGGGAGAAGGCAGAAAACAATTCGATCCGGCCAAATCTGGAAGTAGCTACAAGTGAACCAGCAAAAAATTCCCAACCGGCATCATCGAGGACAATGAAAATACCGTGACGATCGATTCGCCCGATGGGGTTAAGCTGGTCGGAACTTTTTGGGAAGCCAGTAAGCCTAAATCGCCGGCCGTATTGCTGCTTCATCAATGGCAAAGTGACCGGCATTCGTTTGACGTATTTGCCAAACGCCTTGAGTGATAAGGGATTTAATGTACTGGAAATAGATGGCCGTGGTTTTGGCGAATCGTAAAAACGCAGACGGGAAAAAAGTTGCGGCCGAGAGAACGGATCTGGCGTAAAAGGAATGCTCGGCGATGTCCGGGCGGCGTTAGATTTTCTTACAAAACAGAAAAATGTCGATCCGGACCGGATCGCGATTGTCGGGGCCTCTTACAGCCAGCAGCCTGGCGATGATTATTTGCGGCCGACAATCCAAAGATAAAGGCCGTCGCTCTACTCTCGCCCGGGCTAAATTACTTCGGCAATATGCCTACCGAACCGGCGATCAAAAAATACGGCGACCGGCCGCTGCTGTTGGTTGCGGCAAATGATGATAAAGAATCTGCGGATGCCGTCAACAAACTTAAAGCTGCTGATGACAAAGCCGAGATCAAGATCTATGACAAAGGCGGGCATGGAACTGGCTTGTTTAAGTCCAAAGTGGGATTAGAAGATCTGCTTGACGCGTTTCTGACGAAAAGCTTGAACTAATAAACATCGGGCAAATTGTTCAGTCCAATTGTTAATCATTTATAATCAGGTGTGTGACCGATATGAAAAAACAAGCTCCAATACAAATCGGCGAATATAGCTTTACTGTCTTGGTCGAGCCAAATGAGCCGGATGGATATCTCGTAACGTGTCCTGCCCTCCCTGGTATTGTTACAGAAGGAGATACGCTGGAAGAGGCGTTTGCCATGGCCAAAGATGCAATAGAAGGTTATTTGATAAGCCTCGTCAAACATGGTGATCCGATCCCGCAAGATAAAATGGCCTACCCTGTCCGCGTGAGAATTGAGAGTGACACCTGCGGATCACGCTTCCTTTTCACAGATCCATCAAGGTCGGTACGCTCAAATCAATATTGTCCCAAGCCGACTTAAGTATTGATGATCTAATTGATCTACTCTAGCTATGTCAGAACTCAGTGACCTATACCAGGAAGTGATCCTGGACCACAACAAGAATCCCCGCAATTTTCGAGAAATCGAGGATGCGGACCAGACCGCGGACGGTAAGAATCCGCTATGCGGTGACGCTTTGCGTGTCTATGTTGCTATGGACGGCGATAAGATCGCGGATGTCGCGTTCAAGGGCTCGGGCTGTGCTATCTCAAAAGCCTCGGCGTCGATGATGACCCAGGCCGTTAAGGGCAAGACCAAAGAGGAGGCTGAGGGCATCTTTGAGGAATTTCACGCAATGGTTACAGGCGATCTGGATATCGAGACCGATGAGAACGATCTCGGAAAGCTTAGAATATTTGCCGGGGTCCTGGAGTTTCCGGCCCGGGTAAAATGTGCGTCGCTCAGTTGGCACACCCTGAATGCTGCTCTCAGCGGCGAAGATTCGGTTTCGACAGAATAGAAAGTGTTTTTTGCCACAGATGGACACAGATAAACACGGATATAGATCTGTGTTTCATTTGTGTCCATCTGTGGTTTCAATTTGTAAGGTAGCCTGAGGCGAGTTCAACAAACTTCTCGACCTGGTTCCGTTCCCAATCGGTGTCCCTACCGAGTTCAACAGCCATGATCTCAGCGACCTTCGGGGCGGCCTCGATCGCGGCTCGTGCATTTAAGAACAATGCCCGCGTGCGACGTGCAAGTACATCTTCGACGGTGCGGGCCATTTCATCGCGAACGGCACGTAAAACATCATCGCTGGTATAACGCAGATCGGGATGAAGCAGTTCGCCGGTCCCGTCGGTTTCACCCACTGAAGATCTGATTTTCAATCCCTCCGTTACTGAAACGCGCGGCTCCAGGCCGCCGACTTTGATCGCCTGACCTATTGCATCCTCGGCCATCTGGCGGTACGTTGTCCACTTTCCGCCTGTGATGGTGATCAGACCAGCACCGTCAACAAACAGTTCGTGCCCCCGCGAAAGTGATGATGTCCTCGCGGCACCGGCTTTTTGCACAAGGGGGCGAATGCCCGCAAAAACGCTGAGGATATCCTTTCTCGCCGGAGGCTCTGTAAGATAGTTCCTAACGGTCGTCAGGACGAAATCGATCTCTTTGTCCAGGGCCTTAGGTTCGAGTTCTGCCGTCGGGACGGGCGTGTCTGTTGTTCCCACAAGCAAATGGTCGCGCCATGGAATGCAAAACAAAATACGGCCATCCGCGGTTTTGGGGATCATTATGGCATCGCGGCCGGCGAGAAATTTACGGTCAAATACGAGGTGGATGCCCTGGCTAAATGTCAGCACCGGTTGTGCCGCATCGTCTGACATAAGACGGACTGCGTCAGAGAATACGCCGGCGGCATTGATGACAACTCTGGCATCGGCAGTAAACTCTTCGCCGGATTCCTCATCAACAAATGTGACGCCCGAGATCTTGCCGTCGGCGTCCTTGCTGATCGAGGTGACCTCTGCATAGTTCAGTATCGCGGCCCCGTTTACCGAAGCGGTCCCGGCAAGATCGATCAGCAAGCGCGTGTCATCAAATTGTCCGTCGTAATACAGGACGCCGCCGGCCAGACCTATTTGGCTGATCGGCGGCAGACGTTCGATCGTTTCGTTTTTAGAGATTATCTGCGATCCGCCGATGCTGTATTTACCGGACAAAAGGTCATAAACCTTAAGGCCGATGCCGTAATAAAGCTTTTGCCACAGGCTGTAGCACGGAACGACAAACGCCTGAGAGTGAACGACATGAGGAGCGTTTTTTAACAAGTGTCCGCGTTCCCTGAGCGATTCGCGGACCAGCGAGATGTTGCCTTGTGCGAGGTAACGCACCCCGCCGTGGATAAGTTTTGTGCTGCGGCTCGATGTCCCTTTGCCGAGATCGCTTTGCTCCAGGAGCAGAACATGATAGCCCCGCGAAGCCGCATCGACCGCGCAGCCAACGCCGGTAGCACCGCCGCCGATAACTATCACGTCCCACGGAAAATTTCGTTTGCGGACGCGGTCAAGGTTATCGGCTCGGTTCATTTGAGACGAATTTATCAGATAACTTGTAATAATCGCGAAATCAAAAGACAATTTCCGCTGTGACTCAAAACAACTCGACGAAAAATGGGCTTTTCAAATTCGAAACCTCGCGGGATTATCTGCCGTGGATATTAATGCTTGGGGTCATGGCGGCTGCGGCAGCGACCGAAGCTTTGCAGGGCCGTGTCTGGTGGTGCCAGGCCGGTGACTATGCTCCCTGGGCGTGGAACATCTGGTCAACGCATAACTCGCAGCACATAATTGACCCCTATTCTTTTACGCATGTGTTGCACGGCATTCTGGAATTTTGGTTGATCGGTCTCGTCTTTCGCCGAGTGCCGCTCGTTTGGCGTATGTTGATCGCGGTTGCGATCGAGGGCTCTTGGGAGATCGCGGAAAATACATCCTATGTGATCAACCGCTATCGTGAGGCAACGATCTCGCTTGATTATTTTGGTGATTCGATCATTAATTCGATGTCGGATATTGTATGCTGTGCGACCGGGTATTTGATCGCTTATAAACTGCGGTTTTGGAAGTCTTTTGCCCTGTTTGTCATAACGGAAATGATACTGATAGTAACCATTCATGACAGTCTGATAATAAATATCATCATGTTGGTCTATCCCTTAGACGCTATAAAACGATGGCAATTAGGATAATAGCGAAGGCAAAATTAAAAAGGAAAAAGGAAAAAAGTCTATGGGGGAGAATGTTCCAGCGAAAGTATTCGATATTCGAGAACGCAGTTTTGCGTTTTCGGTCCGCATCGTAAAGCTGTGCAAAGTGCTGCACAAAAATTCAGATGTTGGTCATTTGGTTGTGAACCAATTATTAGACGCTGGCACCTCAGTAGGGGCTAATCTAGAGGAGGCAAAAGCAGGACAAAGCAAGCGTGATTTTGTCCACAAAAACTCTATAGCACTAAAAGAAGCCCGCGAGGCTCGCTATTGGTTGAGACTGATTGCAGCTACTTCTGAATTTGATCTCAAAATGAAAGAAGAAATATCGGATCTTTCTAACGAAGCCTCTGAGATAGCGAACATCGTTGGCAAAATAATCGTCAACACCAAGATCTGATTTTGCCTTTATCCTTTTCATTTTTGACTTTGCGAAAACTTTATCGCTCCCCTCGAGCGGCTTCGACCTGGGTTTCCAGGGCGACGGCGAGTTTTCTAAAGCCGGGCTGGTCAAATGTTTCGGTCCATCTTAGGGTTTCGTCCAGAACTCTTAGCTGATATTCACGCCAGTTTGGCTTGCCGGCGACTGAGCCGAATTCGCCTTTGTAATAAGCGGTACGGGGCGGGCGGACCTTGTCGGTGATCTTGGTGTCGACTGAGAGCATTATTGTTGGGATGCCGCTCTGCTCGATGCCGCGGGCGATGATCCCGAGGGTTTGATGGCAAAGCTGTGATGCCGGTATCAGCAGGGCCGTCTGCGTTTCATAGCGGTGAAGCCGCTCGGCAATTCGTGGGGCGAGTTCCTCGGCGACACGTTGGGCATTTGGGATGTGGCTGCTTATGCTCCACCAAACGTTATTTAGCGCACCGATGACGGCGTTGTCCTGATATTCTGTCAGCCTGTCGATCGGTATCTGCGAATTCCTGTCGGCCATCACGTCGGCCGGGTCGTAACCCTTGGCGGCGTAACGCATATCGCCCGCTTCGACCTCGACCGGTATTTCCCTAAACTCGAGATCGCCGTCACGCTCCTCAAGATCGAATGGATCCATACCGTCGATATAGGCACCGGCTGATGAGATAAGGGCCAGATTTAACATCGGCAATGCCCGCCGGACGGGTGTGAAGGGTGAATGCACATTCTCGATCCACGGGTACCCGGCGAGGGCGTCGTTTGCTTTCCAGCGGGAAAAGCGGCTGCTGAAGTCGCTCGTTTTTTCGATCAATTCCATATAGATCAGACCTTAAATTCCTTTGAGAAATCGTAAACATCCGGTTTGTCCGGCTTAACTTCGCGGAAACTTCGGTTGGCAATGATAAAGAACGCGATCAGGGCGGCGACCATGCCCGCGAACAAAACCCACACCGAATATTCGTGAAGCGTATTGAACTGTATACGCAGCGGGTCGTCGGCTGCAACTTCATCGATCGGCCTGCCGAGCTGGCCCCGGATCAGCGAGAGCCACGTCCCGATCACAAACTGGCCGACCGCACACGCGGCCGCAACAACCAGCAGCAGAAATCGCTCGACCCACAACCAGATCTTATTTACCTTGCCGCTGCCGACAAGCGAGGACAAGATCAGAATTACCGCTATCGAGAGGCCTGCGATATTTAATATCGTGAGGCTGCGGCCAACCACATTTCCGGCGAGCTCACGCTGAGGAACGACCGCAAACGCGGCCTGGGCGACGCCGATAAAAAACACCGCCGCGCCGAGCCATATCCCAAGCAATAATAACCTTATATCCGACAAAAACTTCATAAGGACCTCGCACCCGGCAAAAGGCTATTATCTAGCTTTTGTCCACAAAGGGCAAAACGGCAGCAGTTCCAAATTGGCGGATAAACGAGCGACCTTTCATTAAGAGCCGTACGACGATATTCGGGGCAATTTTCTTTTTTTGAAACCGTTCCAAAAAAAGTTCAGGCTCTAAGATTTTGTTTCGACTTCGAAAACGTTTTCACAGATCCCTGCAAAAGTTTGCAGCAGCACCAAAGCTTTTATGAGTTCTGCAAAGGTGTTTTTGACCCCAATTAGTTTTTTTAGAGTCTAGAAAAACTATTTATTGACCGTAAACTCATATTCAGAGCTTCATAAACATTTACATCTCAGGGATTTAAGTAGTATCGCCATAATTTCGGTGCGGAACTGGTCACGTGCGTTTAGGTGCCTACATTTGTGGTAACCTCGATAACTATTGACCAACATGACCGCCGATCTCGAAAACGTCTACAGCCGGCTTTACACCTATTGCGAAAACGAAGATTTCGCGGGCTTTGATCCGTTTGACGGTTTGAACAGCCGCGTGTTTCGGTCGACGCCGCTAAATCGTATTCGGGCGGCTCGGCTCGGCTTGCTGCAGGCGGTCAAGCGCTTTCCGGTCGATCTGCGCAGTTTGTTGAAAGTGGAGAAAGGGGTGAACCCGAAAGGGTTGGCATTGTTCACGCTTGCCGAGCTTTCGCGGCTGCGGGCGACGGGCGATTCTGAACACGCAGAAAACGCGGGCGAGCTGGCTGACAGGCTGCTGGAAACAAAGATCGCCGGACAAACTAACGATGGACGATCGACGGCGGCCTTTGGATATAATTTTGATTGGCAGTCGAGAGGGTTTTTTGCACCTCAGGGTTCGCCGGCCATTGTTCCCACGGCATTTGCATGCCAGGCACTCGTCGAGGCGTTCGACGCGTTCAGAGATGATAAATATTTAAGTGCGGCCGACGAAATATGCCGGTTCATTCTTAATGGCCTGAACCGGCCGGTTGAGAGTGATGACGAGATCTGCTTTAGCTATACGCCGTTCGACAAGAGCGTGATCTACAACGCGAGCCTGCTTGCGGGCGAGGCCCTGGCCAGCATTGGTGCCCGGACGAATAACAGCGATTATTTAGACATGGCCGCAAAGACGGTCAGATTTGTGATCCGGCGGCAACGCGGGGATGGCGCGTGGGTGTACGGCGAAAGTCCCAAACAGGGGTGGGTTGATAATTTTCACACGGCGTATAATTTGCTTTCGCTGTATCGGATCTCAAGCGAGGTCGTGGATCTGCGGACGGAAACGTTCGAGTCAATAGGACGAGGTGCCAGCTTTTGGCTGGATAATTTTTTTCTGGAGGACGGTACGCCCAAATATTTTGACTCTGCTGTTTATCCGATTGATATCCATGCAGCAGCGGTTGCCATTTCTACCCTGTCGGAATTAAAAGCGATCGATGAACGGATGCTGCCGCTGGCGGTAAAAACCGCTAACTGGACCATCAAAAATATGCGTGACCCGCAAGGGTTCTTTTATTACCAGATCCGCAAAAACCGTACGATCAAAACCCCATTTATGCGTTGGGGGCAGGCGTGGATGGCTTATGCCCTGGCGAGGCTGATGGAATCGACCAGCGCGGAGGCCGACACCAAATAGATGGAGAGTGAGATCAAAGATTTTTGGCAGACGCACCCATGCGGTGCCGAACTTGTTGGCGATCTCGATAACGATGAGAGGCAGGCGTATGCGGATTTTTTTGACCGGTACGACGATTACAGATATTCGACCGAGCCGCATATACTCACAAATCTTGATCGCATCGATTTTCGTGAAAAGCGGGTTTTAGAGATCGGGCTCGGGCAGGGAGCTGATTCCGAGCAGATCGCCAGGCGGGGAGGCATATTCTCCGGTGTTGACCTTACCGAGGAGGCTGTAAAGCGGACCCGGATGCGGTTCTCGCTAAAAGATCTGCCGTTCGATCGTATCGAACAGGCAAGTGCCCTCGAACTGCCGTTTGACGACGATTCATTCGATATTGTTTTCAGCCACGGCGTCCTGCATCATATTCCCGAGATACGCCTCGCCCAACAGCAGATCGCGAGGGTGCTGAGACCAGAGGGCCGGCTGATCGTGATGCTCTATGCCAAATGGTCTCTGAATTACATTTTGTCGATATTCACTTTGCGGCGGTTAGGCCTGTTAGGGATGTACGGCCTGGGCATCAAAGCCGGCGGTATCTATGGAGATCATCTCGATAACGCACGCAAGATGGGTATAGCGAAGTATCTGGCAATGGACAATTTTATCAACGTCAGCACCGACGGGCCGTTCAATCCGTATTCGAAGGTTTACGGGCCTAAAGAGGTTCGCGAGGATTTCCCGGCATTCGAGATCGTAAAGGCAGATAAGCATTTTATGCATGCACCGCCGCTGCCGGTAAACTGGCTGCCGATGGCGGGGTGGCTCGGTTGGCACCTGTGGGTTGAGATGAGGCCAAAGGCCTAATTATGTGCGGAATTGCCGGAATAATATCTGACGACCCCGGATCGCGGATCGGCGCGGCTCTCAGATCGATAGAGCATCGCGGCCGCGACGACGAGGGCGTTTTTGTGTCCGAGGCATTTGGCAAAGATCAGCTAAAAGCATGTCTCGGCCATCGCCGCCTTTCGATCATCGACACTTCGCCCGCCGGCCATCAGCCGATGTTTACCGAGGACAAACGGTACTTGATAATTCTCAACGGCGAGATCTATAACTACAAAGATGTCCGCCGGGGACTCGAGCCAAAGGGCGAGAAATTTACCACCTACTCTGACACTGAGGTGCTGCTAAAAGCCTTTCGCGAATGGAATGTCGGCTGTCTCGAAAGACTCAACGGCATGTTCGCGTTTGCCATCTGGGACGACGTTGAAAAAGAGCTGACACTCGTCCGCGACCGGGCCGGGATAAAGCCGCTTTACTATGCTCAGATCGGCAGCAACTTTGTATTTGCCTCAGAGATCAAGGCGATCCTCGCGACCGGGCTAATAAAGGCCGAGCTCGATTACGAAGGGCTCGATCAATTTCTTACCTTTCTATGGACGCCCGATCCGCAGACGACATTCAAAAATATTTTCAAGCTGCCGCCAGGCCATTACCTGAAATGGAAAGACGGTGAGATATCCATTTGCCAATGGTGGGACCTTTCATTTGACGAAATCGATTCCGGGCAAAGCGAGACGCAATGGCGGGATCAGGTACTGGAAACGCTCGACCGCGTCGTCGAAATGGAAATGCTGTCAGACGTTCCGCTTGGTGCGTTTCTCTCGGGTGGAGTCGATTCGTCATCGATCGTTGCGCTGATGAACGATCACAGCAACGGCCAAAGCGTCTCCACATACACGGTCGGCATCGAGGCCGTGGACCTCAAATATGACATCATCCCGGACGATGCCGTCTGGGCGCGTCAGGTCGGTGAGCTATTCAAAACCGACTATCACGAACTTATGCTCAAGCCGGAGGTCGCGGACCTGCTGCCGATGCTTGTCCGTCATCTCGACGAGCCTGTCGCCGATCCGGCAGTGATAACGAGTTACTTGATCTCAAAAGCCGCACGCGAGACGCTGACGGTTTTATTGTCGGGTGTCGGAGGCGACGAGGTTTTCGCCGGCTACCCGCGGCAACTGGCAATGAAACTCGCAAGTGCCTTTGATCCCGTGCCGAAGATGTTTCGCAAGCCTGTTTTCAGCACGATCGAGAGCATATTGCCGGGCGGGAAGCCGGGCCGATTTACCGCTCCGCTCAGAAATGCCAAAAAGTTCGCCCGCAGCGCCGGGATGGATTTTGAGGACCGCTATCTTGGATTCGGAACATACTTCACGGCTGACGCAAAACGGCAGCTTTACTCCGATGACCTGAAAGAGCGGTCAAGGAATTTTGACGCTTACAAATACCATCGCGGATATTTTGACCGGGTAAAACACGCCGACCCATTGAATCGGCTGCTCTACGTCGATTTCAAGACATTTCTGCCGTGCCTAAACCTTGCCTACACCGACAAAACCTCAATGGCAGCAAACTTAGAGGTGAGGGTGCCTTTTTTGAACGTCGAGCTTGTGGAACTGGCCGCAAAGATGCCGGTCGATCTAAAACTGAAGGGTCTGAAACGAAAGTACATTCTGAAAAAAGCGGCCGAAAAGCTGCTGCCTCATGACGTGGTTTGGCGAAAAAAAGCCGGCTTTGGAGCCCCTGTGAGAGCGTGGCTTCGCGGGCCGCTGCGGTCTATGGTCGAGGAACTTCTGTCCGAGAAAAGGGTCAAAGAACGCGGCTTGTTTGATCCAAAACGAGTCCGCCAGATCATCGACACAAACCAGTCAGGCCGCGAAGACCTGAACCTTCAGGTATTTCAGCTGCTAACGTTAGAATTGTGGATGCAGACGTTTCTTGACCAAAACCTTGGTTGATCCAGGGAAACAAACCCTTTGCTTACCGACTTGCCAATGTTGGTGATAACCTCTTTATTTTTAGCGGAATGAATAAGGACCTAGACCCCAGGAAAACGCTTATACCATTTGTGGTTTTGTTTCTGCTTTCGGTTGGCGTGCAGGTGTTGGTTTGGCAAAATCACATTGCGGTTACCCGCACCGCGCTAAGCGGCATAACGGAAGATTATCGCGACGATGCCGAGGTCCTGCTTCGCGGCGATGTTTCGGCTTTTCTGTTTGGCCCTAACCCGCCTAGCGATGCCAAGGTTTTATCACATCCGCCAGGTTACTCGATCCTGATGGCGGCGTTCTATGGCATTTTCGGCGAATCTGTTGATTTTCGCGCCGCCCAGATACCTATGGCTGCCCTTGGTGCGTTCCTTGTCTGGCTCATTGCCTTGGAGTTGTTTGGAACGACAACGGCATGGATCGCGGCGGTGTTTGTCGCTATATCTCCGCAGATATCGTACAACTCGATCTTTATATTGCCTGATGCATTAGCAGTTATTCCTTTGTTGGCGTCGGTCTATTTTATCGTTCTTGCCTACAAGAGAGAGCGGGCCGCCTATGCCATAGCGGCCGGCGTGCTCGTGGGGGTCTCATGCTGGTTTAGGGCAAACAGCCTTTTGATACCGTTATTTGCGGCAGCCCTTTTATTTGTCTTGTTGCCGAAGGGCCCCCGTCTTCGAGCCGCTGCCTTTCTTGTTTTAGCGTTTGCGGCGGTCATCCTGCCGATCACCATCCGTAATTATGTTGGTTTTCATTCCCTGATCCCGGTCTCGTTAGGCTCGGGAGTTAATTTGATCGCCGGCATCGGGGATTATGACCACGAGGGAAAATTTGGGATTCCCTGGACGGACGAGGCGATAATGAAACTGGAAGCCAACGTCTTGAATTGCCCGGAGTGTGCCAATGCTTACTACTCTCCGAACGGCATTGAAAGGGAGCGGTTTCGCGTGCGTTGGGCGTTAACCGTCATATCGTCAAATCCGGCCTGGTTTGCGGGCGTTGTGGTTAGGCGGGGCCTCTCATATTTTCGGTTCGAACGGGTGCCGGTCATTTCGTCTTTAGCTGACGATGCACCAACGGCCGACGGGCTGCTTTACTATTTGAATGTCCCGTTGAGATTTGTTCAAAAGGCATTCATAACCGCAGTATTCCTTCCGGTTTTTATTGTGGGTGTTTTCCTTCTGCTTAGGGAACGCGAGGACCGGAATAAACTATTGATATTACTCACAATCCCTCTCTACTATGTCTGCATCCACTCGCTTGTGCACACTGAATATCGGTATGTCATGGCGATTCAGCATTTCATGCTTATTATTTCAGCGGTTGCGATCGTCCGCCTGATCAGGTTAACAGGTAAGCACTTAAAGACTCACAGATTGGCCGATACGTAATGAATCAAGGATCCGGAATGTCGCCCGGGTGGTAGCGGCAAGATCTTCAATGTCGATCGGTGCCTCCTCTCCGTTCAATACGGCCGAACATACGCGGCGGACCTCTTCGGGTTGGCCTTTATCCTGTGAGAGCAGCTTTTTGACCATCTCCTTGCCGCCGGAGAACATCGACGTTCTGCGAAAATCATCGATGATGAATGCTTTTCCGCCTCCAAATACCTCGATGCGTTCCTTCGGGACCGAGCGGTCGCCCTCGGCCATGTAAGCGATCGATCCATTTGAACCGTCTGCAAATTTCAAGGTGATCACAACTGAATCAGCATCAGTAGCGTCGTGATTGCGGCTTGTAATAGATTCGGCAAAAACGCGTGTCGTAACTGAGCCGGTCAGAAAATGCATCAGGTCAATAAAATGGCAAACTTCGCCTACGATCCGTCCTCCGCCCTGAACGGGATCCTGGATCCAACTGTCACGCGGAATACGGCCGGCATTAATGCGATAAAGGATAGAGAGCGGGTCTTGGCGGCCACTGAAAAACTCTTTCGCCTGTTTGGCGGCGGGTGAGAAGCGGCGATTGAATCCTACCATCAATTTCCCGCTCGATCCGGCTGCCGCAGCGAGCAATCCATCCATCTCCGCATCATTCATCGCAAGCGGCTTTTCGACAAACACATGCTTGCCCTGCTCAAGCGCCGCCTGAGCAAATATGGCGTGTGTGTCGTGACGGGTAGCGATCACGATAAGGTTAACATTCTCGTCGTTCAAGACACTTTTCGGATGTGAAACACAAGACGCAAAGCCGTATTGCTTTGCGACATCTCTAGCTGTCAAACCCGCGGCCGTTGCTATCGCGATAAATTCGGCTCCGTTCGATTTGAAATTTGGCAAAAGGAATTTCTGAGCGTACCCACCAGCGCCGATCATCCCGATCCTCACAGCCCGAATCTTTTTTGCCCTGCTTTGATTCGAAAGTTAGCTTCGGCGCCAGCACTTTTTCGGTGTCATATTGCAGGACGATGCCAAGATAGGGCTCTTTTGTCTCGCCGGAGATCAATTTGTACGCGTCTTCGCCTTTTTCGATGGGGAAGCGATGCGATATCAGTTTTTCGAGCGATATGCTTTTGTTTGTCGCAAGATCGAAAAACGCCTCAAGGTTGCGGCCCTCGGTCCATCTGACATAGGCAAACGGGTAATCGTGCCCCCGCTCTTCATATTCAGAGTCGTATCGGCCGGGGCCGTACGACATCGAGATCTGCAGGGTGAGTTCCTTCAGATAGTAAACGTTCCTGGGAACGTCCATTCCGACAAGTCCGACAACGATCACCCGCCCCTTTGACCGGGAAATATCACCTGCAAGTTCGACAGGGTCGTTTGACGGTGTCGCGGCGGTGATGAGGACTGCGTCAGCGCCGCGACCGCGGGACCAGGCCTGTACGAGACGCTTTGCTTCACTGGGATGTGAGCAAACCTCGGCTCCGAGCTCCTTAGCCAAATTCAATTTGGCTTCGTCAATATCGATCCCAAACACCCTGCAGCCGTTGGCCTTTAACAGCTGAACGGTGATCTGGCCGAGCAAGCCCAGGCCGATGACAACAAATGCCTCGCCGAGGGTCGGTTCCGACAATCTCACGCCCTGTAGTGCGATGGCACCGAGCGTGCCAAATGCTCCCTCGTCAAAACTTATGTCGTCCGGAAGCCGAACACACAGATTTTGCGGGACCGAGATCATTTCGGCGTGCGACGCATATCCCGCACCGGCACAGGCGACACGGTCACCTACCTTAAAAGCCGTCACGTCACCGCCAACCTCAGTGACGATCCCCGCGGCGCTGTAACCGAGGGCAGTCGTGCCGTCGAGCTTTGCTTTGACGGCGGTATAGGTATTCATCAAACCTTCGGTCTTGGCTTTTTCGATCACTTGTCTGACCAGATCCGGGCGTTCCTTTGCCTTTCCAAGCAAACTCTTCTTGCCCATGTCTACGGTAGTTTTTTCCGTTCCGGCACTTATGAGCGATGCCGCGGTGCGGACGAGCAGCCGGCCTTTTTGAACCGTCGGCGAGGGAACATCGAGAACCGCGACAACACCGGACCGCATGTTTTGAAGGATCTGTTTCATAATCTGAGACTGTAAAACATCAATACTACGTTTGTTCGGCGGTGCAGACAAGCACTGTCCCGAAAGGTCCGATGGGCGTAATGAGCACCGAGATTATCCCCCGGCAGTTTTTGAAAGAACAGCGGTCTGCCGCATAATGTTTATTTAACATTGTCGGTTTAATTGTCGGTTTTTTATGAAAATACCTTTTGTTGACCTAAAAGCTCAGTACGCCAGCCTTAAGAATGAATTGGACGCTGCAATATTACAGGTCTTGTCCGAGACAGCCTTTATCGGAGGCCGTTATGCGACTGCCTTTGAGGGTTCATTCGCGGAATACCTTGGCGTTGGGCATTGCATCGCTGTTGCTAATGGGACCGACGCTATCGAAATAGCGTTGCAGGCGATAGGCGTACGTCCGGGTGATGAGGTTATAGTGCCCGCAAACACCTTTATGGCGACGGCCGAGGGAGTGACGAACATCGGTGCGAAAGTCATATTCGTCGACATCGACGCCGAAACCTACAATATAGACCCCGCTAAGATCGAAGAAAAGATAAGCCCGCGTACCCGTGCGATCATCCCTGTCCATCTCTACGGCCTACCGGCTGAAATGGACAAGATAATGGCGATCGCTAAAAGGCATAACCTCAAGGTTCTCGAAGATTGTGCCCAGGCTCACGGTGCGACGTACCGGGGACAAAAGGTCGGATCGTTCGGCGATGCCGCCACATTCAGCTTTTATCCGAGCAAGAACCTCGGCGCTTTTGGCGACGCGGGGACGATAGTCACAAACAGCACAGAATATGCAGATAAGGCACGCCTCATAGCCAATCACGGTCAGATCGCTAAAAACCGCCATTCAATAGTAGGCAGGAATAGCCGGATGGATGGGATACAGTCCGCGGTGTTGTCGGTAAAGCTCCCGCATCTCGAAAGTTGGCTCGAGGCCCGCCGGGATCATGCCAAAGCATATGACGAGATCCTGAAAGGGAGCGGCACAGTAACGCCCGCCGGGCCGGATCATTCGCGGCATGTTTACCATCTGTATGTCGTTCAGGTCGATGACCGCGATGACGCATTGGCTAAGCTTGGTGAGGCGGGCGTAGAGTGCGGCACCCATTACCCGACGGCTCTGCCGTTTATGGAAGCCTATGCACATCTCGGCCATACACCTGAGGATTTTCCGGTTTCTTACGCCCAGATGGGACGGATCCTGTCGCTGCCAATGTACGCGGAATTGACAGCCGAGATGATCGATTTCGTTTGCGACACTCTAAAGAACGCAATATCCCGTTCGATCGCTGCAAAGGAGTAACAGACATTTGGATGCCGGGAAAAAAGCTATCTGGATCGACCTCGACAACTCTCCGCACGTTCCGCTTTTTGCGCCCATAATCAAACATTATCGTGAAAACGGGGTCGACGTAGTTCTTACCGCCCGCAGCCATTCCCAAACGATCGAACTGCTAAACCTAAAGGGTTTTGACGGCACATTCGAGACGATTGGCAAACATTACGGCAAGAGCAAAGCCGCAAAGGTCCGCGGCCTGATCGAACGAGCCCTCCAACTATCGTCATATATAAAAAAAATCCGCCGAAATGGTACCGGGGTAGGCGTGGCCGTGAGCCACGGTTCGCGGTCGATGGTGCTCGCGGCGTGGTGGTTAAAGATACCAGTGCTGACGATGTACGATTATGAGTACACAGAAACCCGCAGCTTCAATCGGTTCTCTGACCGCGTTCTGATCCCTGATGCGATCCCGGACAGCGTCCTCGACAATATCGGCTTGCCTTCTAGCAAGCGTGTTAAATATTCTGGCATAAAAGAGGAGTTATATGCCCGTGACTTTGATCCGGACGACAACTTTCGCCGGATGTTTCTTGCAGGACACGCTCCGCATGTACCTGAAACCGACATACTTGTTGTCATTCGCCCGCCCGCGACGACAGCTAATTATCATGCGGCCGAAAGTGAGGCCGTATTGGCAGAAATATTGGCCTATCTTTCTGCAGCTGACAATACCTTTACGATCGTTGTTCCGCGAACAAAAGAACAGGCTTCGGAGATCAGGAACATTTTAAGCAGTATGGGAGTGGATATGACCAAATTCCTGATACTGAGTTCAGCGGTTGATGGCCTTAGCCTGGCATATGCGTCGGACCTGTTGATCTCGGGCGGCGGGACCATGAACCGCGAAGCGGCCCTGCTCGGTGTTCCTGTCTACAGTATTTTTGCAGGTAGACAAGGAGCCCTGGATGCAGAGATGGAGAGAACCGGCGTTATCACTTTTATTCGCAGCGTCGGAGATGTCGCTAAGATCAATTTGGTATCGCGGGACAGAATTGCCGATAAAGATCGTGCTTCACAATTGACCGACAGGGTTGAAAGATCGGTTATCGAGCAGATAAACTCGTTTCTTAATGTGGCCTGACGGCGATGTTCAAACAATACCCTCCATATAAATTTATCCTCGCCGGCTGCGATTACGTTTTGCTGCTGGCCGCATGGGCGGCGGCGATCTATATCAGGTTCATCGATGTCCCGATGGGCGAGCTATTATCGCGGCCGCTGGTCCGGACACAGGCGGCCCTGATCATTGTTTATTCGCTCGTCTGGATCGTCATATTTCAGCATTTTAATCTCTACAAACTCAACCTTTTCATGGCGTTTGGCGAGCAGCTTATCGCTATCGTCAAATCGCTGCTATATGGACTGATCGGCCTCATCTTTATTACTTTTGTCTTTAGACGGTTGGATTTTGTTGAATCGCGTGCAGTGATCGCGATATTTGTGGTGACGAGTTCGATTGCGATCTTTACGTTTCGGATACTGATCTTTCGAAAGCTGTTTGCCCTTGCATCGCAAAAAAAGATCCTTCACCGCAAGGTCCTGATCGTCGGCAAGGACAGGACGGCAAAGATGGTTGCGGCCCAGATCGCGTTTGACGACAGCCAGGGGTTTGAAGTCGTAGGTTTTGTAAACGACGAGCTGCCGGCAGGGGAACGCGTTTTCGAAGACATCAATAATGTCGGCAAGCTTAGCGAGCTGAAAGACTCTGGTCGATCGCCTCGATATCGACGAAGTGATCATCGCCGAGAGCGACGTCACGCACGAGTCCTTGCTCGACATCATCGACCGCGCTCAGCAGTCAAAGGCAAACGTCCGCCTCGTCTCAGAGCTTTACAACATCATTCCTGAAAAGGTGCTGCTCGAAAAATATCTCGGCATCCCAATAGTCAAGATGCCGCAGAACAATGAGAATGTCCTTTTCAATGTTTACAAGCGGGTTTTCGACGTGGTTTTGACTGTGATCGGGTCGATCCTGCTTTTTATACCGTTCGCCGTTATCGCGATACTAATTAAACTGACCTCACCCGGGCCCTGTGCTGTTCAAACACACGCGGATCGGTAAGGATTGCAAGCCATTTGAGTTTTACAAATTCAGAACGATGCACGCGGGCAGCGACGATGCGGCCCATCGTGATTTTGTAAATGAGTTCATACAAGCTGACGGCGGTGCCGCAGGCGGTGTTCGTAAGATAACCAACGACCCGCGCGTTACACGGATCGGCAAATTTTTGCGAAAAACGAGCCTCGACGAACTGCCGCAGCTGATAAACGTCATTCGCGGCGAGATGAGCCTCGTCGGCCCTCGGCCATGCATGCCGTATGAACTTGAGCAATACAAGGATTGGCACCGCCGCCGGCTGGCCGTTATCCCGGGCTGCACCGGTTTATGGCAGGTGGCGGGTCGGAGTGCGGTCGATTTTAATGATATGGTCATTCTTGACCTGTTTTATATAGACAATATGTCGCCGCTGTTCGACCTAAGAATAATTTTTCGCACGCTGCCGGTAATGCTGCTGGCAAAGGGCGGGCATTGAGATCAAACAACACAAGATGAAAGCTGCTGTTATCGGGGCCGGCTACTGGGGCCCGAACTTAATTAGAAATTTTTTGGCGCAGGATGAGATCGAGGGCGTCATCGCCTGTGACCGTGACGAGGGCCGGCTCGCTAAGATGCGAAAATCCTTTTACGGCATCGAGACCGCCGAAGATTATGGCTCGGTCGTTGACCGGCCTGACATAGACATCGTCGCGATCGCAACACCTGTCTCGACGCATTACGAGATCGCCAAACGGGCGCTAATGGCCGGAAAGCATTGCTTTATCGAAAAGCCGATGACCGCGAGCGTCGCTGAGGCCAGGGAGCTGATCAAACTTGCCGCCGAAAAAGACCTCAAGCTCTTTGTCGACCACACGTTCATCTACACCGGTGCGGTGCGAAAGATGAAAGAGATCATAACCTCGGGCCGGCTGGGTGAGATCTATTATTTCGATTCGGTGCGGATAAACCTCGGGCTGTTCCAGCACGACGTAAACGTCATCTGGGACCTCGCCCCGCACGATCTGTCGATAATGGATTACCTGCTTGAGAAAGAGGCCATCGCCGTTTCAGCCGTCGGCAGCTGTCATGTGGGAAACGATCTGGCGGATATCGCGTACCTGACCCTCGAGTTTGAAAACAACCTCATCGCCCATTTTCACATTAACTGGCTCGCCCCGATGAAGATCCGCAAGACGCTGATCGGCGGGACCAAGTCGATGATCGTCTACGACGACACCGAGGCCAGCGAAAAGGTAAAGATCTATGACAAGGGCATCGACGTCACCACCCGCGAGGGTGTGTACGACACGCTTGTCCAGTACCGCACGGGCGACATGCTCTCGCCAAAGCTCGATCAGGAAGAAGCCCTCGCCGTCGGCATCAGGCACTTTATCGATTGCATCGTAAACGACAAACAGCCGCTGACGGATGGAGCCGCCGGGCTAAATGTCGTCCGCATCCTCGAGGCGTCGTCAGAGTCGATGAACGACCACGGCCGCCGTATCGTGTTGTAAACAAATGAGCGAGACCACATTCACCGACGACTACCTTCGCGAAAACTGCATCCGCCTAAACGACGTAAAGCTCGGCCGTGATGTAAAGATCTATTCGTTCGTTAACGCCTATGGCTGCGAGATCGGCGACGAGAGCCGCATCGGGGCGTTTGTCGAGATACAAAAAGGCGTTACGATCGGCCGCCGCTGCAAGGTGTCGAGCCACTCTTTTCTTTGCGAGGGGGTCACGGTCGAAGACAACGTATTTATCGGCCACGGCGTTATGTTCACCAACGACAAATTGCCGCGTGCCACAAACCCCGACGGCTCGCCGCAGTCAGAAGCGGATTGGGAGGTTGTCCCGATAGTTGTAAAACGCGGAGCCAGCATCGGCTCGAACGCCACGATCCTCGCCGGTGTCACAATTGGCGAGAACGCAATGATCGGTGCCGGTGCCGTTGTCACAAAAGACGTCCCAGCCGGCGCGACAGTTGCCGGTGTCCCTGCCCGCCAAATTCCCCAAACGCAGAAATAATGAATATCGCAGCCGCATTGTCTTCAGCCGCCGAAACTCTGCGAGAGGCCGCCGTTGCCGAGCCAGCCCGCGAGGCGCGGGTCTTGCTCTCCTTCGTCCTGCAGTGCGACGCCGCCTACCTCATCGCTCATTCCGAAGACGAGCTTACCGCCGACCGAAAGCTCTTGTTCCAGTCCTGCGTCCGCCGCCGCGCTGCACACGAACCGTTCCAATACATCACCGGCCGCCAGGAATTTTACGGCCTCGATTTCGCTGTCACCCCGGATGTGCTCATCCCGCGGCCCGAGACAGAGATACTGGTTGAAAAGGCGATCCAGATCTTGTCTGCCCAGCAATCTCCTCGATTCTGTGAGATCGGCGTCGGCTCAGGATGTATTTCCGTCTCAATACTGCACGCCTGTCCCAATGCATCGGCCATCGGCGTCGATATTTCTGAGAGCGCCCTCGCGGTTGCCACCCGCAATGCCGAACGGCATGGCGTCGCCGAACGGCTGACTCTTCTTAACGGCGATCTGTTCGCCGGCGTCACGGAAAAATTTGACCTGATAGTCTCAAACCCGCCCTACGTCCCCGCTGGCGACATCAACACTCTCCAGCCCGAAGTCCGGGATTTCGAACCGCACACTGCCCTAGACGGCGGAGCTGATGGCCTCGATATTGTGAAAAGGATCATCTCTGATGCTCCGTCGTTCCTAAAGCCCGGCGGCTCGCTCCTTATAGAGATCGGCTTCGACCAATCCGAAAAAGTCCCCAGCTATTTTGATCCTCTGATCTGGCAGGCGCCCGAATTTCTTGATGACCTGCAATGCATTCCCCGCATCGTTAACGCCAGGCTTCGTCCGACAACCGATTGATACTCTCGCTGATAAAACCTCATCCCTGACGGTAAAGCCACTTCTCTGCGGGTAACGCCTTAATTCCGCCGGTATAACCATATCCCTGACGGTAAAGCCTCTTCCCTGTCGGGAAAACCAGTTTCTGTCGGGAAAATGAACAACTCTGCCAGTAAAACCATTTTCCTGTCAGTAAAACCATTTTCCGGCGAGTGCCGCATTCTCGCGACAGGAAATCGAGGGCCCCAACAGGAAAGCAAGTATACCGACGGGACAACCCCTGTACCGACAGGAAAATCGTTTTCCGTCTGGGAAAATGATTTTCCTAAAAGCCAATATGTCTCGTAAATGTTGTGAAAGTGTGGTTTAGTGTCCTGCGGCTATTTGGAAGGCCAGACCTATTCAAGCCTCTTAACTGCATTCACATCAGGGGAAATAACTTTTGCTAATTCAACCGGACATAAAATGGGTTAGCTACAATGAGACAGAAAATCCTTGTGGAACTCCAAAAGGGGGCTTATAATCAGACTCAACAAATCAAGCCCTTTAGATGAAAGCGTCATTACCCACATTTTTTCTTTGCCTCTTTATGTTACTTTTCGGCGTGTTCAGTAGCTACGCCGCAACCTTTACCGTAACAAAAACGGCAGACACCAATGACGGTGTTTGTGACTCCGATTGCAGTCTGCGAGAGGCGATTGCCGCCGCAGATTCTATTTCTTCTGCAAACATTATTGAGTTCGGTTCTTTATTTGCAACGCCCCAGATACTTGTATTGTCCACAGGTGAATTGCAGATTCTGGGCTCCGGAGCTCTAACAATCAACGGACCCGGAGCAGGCCTGCTGACCGTAAGTGCGAATCATCTCAGTCGAGTTTTCAACGTTTACACTCGGGCAGATGTTACGATCAACGGCCTTAAGGTCGCCGATGGAGAGGCTCCTGGAAGCGGTGGGGGCATTTTTGCTCACGGTGGCGGTCATGTCACCCTTAACAATCTGATCGTAACCAATAATAACACCAGTGGTTCGTTTGGAGAAGGCGGCGGTCTTGCGAATTGTGGAGGCGTAATATCGATAACCGGCTCGACATTTAGTTACAATTCGGCCGGTAATATGGGCGGTGGCGCGATAGCGTCGAACGATAACTGCGTCAGCGGACAGCCGCATTCCCTCACGATATCCGATTCATTGATCATGGACAACACAACCCCTAACAACGGTGGGGGCGTAAATTCGGCGTCGCCGACCACTATAACGAATACCGTGATCGCCCGGAATTCAGCCAATAGTGCGGGAGGTATGCTGATATATTTTGCGAGCGGATATGGGAACCTCGATCATGTATCGTTTTTCGATAATCACGCCACTACATCCGCAGGAGGCCTATCCGTTTCAAATTTTGATAACATTACGGATTGCACATTTTCAGGAAATACCGCCGGTATGCAGGGCGGCGGTCTCGTTATTGGGGGCAGTGAACAAGACAGGGCAATAACGCGGGTATCATTTTCAATGAACACCGCGCAGGACGGCGGTGCTATGTATGGGCACGCCATAGTTAATGACTCAACATTTGACAATAATCATGCAACAGGGAACGGAGGCGCTATCTATTTCGCCATCAGTACAGGCTCTGCTGGCATTAATAACTCACAAATTACCAACAACATTGCAGACCAAAACGGCGGCGGGATCTATAAGGCCAGCGGCACACTGAATTTAAGTTCCGTCTTGATCGATAGCAATAGGAGCAACGTTGTTAGTGGTTTCGGCGGCGGCGGCTTATATGGTGCATCTGCGCCGATAACCCTCACTAACTCTGCCATTACCCGCAATATAACGGCCGGGCACGGAGGGGGTATCTACCTTGCTGGTAACGCAGGTACGACGACAATAAATAATTCCTCAGTATCAGGCAATGTTGCAGACCAGAATGGTGGGGGGATCTATAAACGCTACGGTACACTCAATCTCAACAGCTCACTGATATCCGGCAACCAGTCAAATGGAGCAACTGGGGGCGGCGGGATATACAATCTGCGGATCCTGAACATGACCAATTCTGCGGTAACTGGCAACGACACTGCGGGCAGTGGTGGAGGTTTGTACAACGCTGGTTCCTCTACTTTGGATGCGGAGGTTGACATCGTCAACAGTACGTTCAGCGGCAATGGGGCCGCTGCCATAGGGGGGGCTATCTATAACCAGGCAATGGGAGTGTCTATTCATTCGGTCATATCACGCGTAACGGTAAAACAAAGTACATTTAGCGGCAACTCGGCGGTGAGCGGCGTCGGGGGTATTTACAATTTAAGCCTGTCGGATGGTTTTGCGTATAGCGAGGTGGGGGGCAGTATATTCAGCTCCGCCGGCGGTGCTAACTTTAACAACACAACCTCCCTCGGCTACAACTTGAGCAGTGATGACAGCGGCGGTTTCTTTACCGGTACGGGCGACCAGATCAACACTGATCCGCTGCTGGGGCCGCTCCAAAATAATGGCGGCTCGACACTGACGCATGCACTATTGCAGGGCAGTCCGGCTAAAGACACAGGCGATCCTAACTTCATGCCGCCGCCTGACAATGATCAGCGGGGTCCCGGATTCCCACGTGTTGTGAATGGCCGCATCGACAAAGGTTCGTTCGAAGCTCAGCCGGTGACAACCCCGACGCCGACGGATACGCCCACAGCAACTCCTACAGCTACGCCCACAGCTACTCCGACGAGCACGCCCACTACTAAAGCCCAGGCAGCATTTGACTATGACGCGGACGGCAAGTCGGACATTTCGGTGTTTAGGCCGACGGACGGGGCTTGGTACTTGCAGCGGTCGACGGCGGGGTTATATGGAACCCTGTTTGGATATGGCACGGACAAAATAACACCGGCTGATTATGACGGCGACGGTAAGACGGATATTGCGGTTTATCGCCCATGATACCGGTATCTGGTACATATTTGAACAGTTCGAGCGGAACGGTGACCTACAACATTTTTGGCCTGGAAGAAGACCTGCCGACACCGGCTGACTACGATGGTGACGGCAAAGCTGATATCTCTGTGTTCCGGCCATCGACGGCGACGTGGTACCGGCAGAACAGTTCGGATGGATCGTTCTATGGACAGCAGTTCGGGCTGCCTGAGGACAAGCCGACGGTCGGGGATTTTGACGGCGACGGTAAAGCGGACATTGCGATCTTCCGGCCTTCGCTCGGGTGATTGGTACCAATTCAACAGCTCTGACGGATCGGTGTCCGGCGCCAGGTTTGGGTTTGGCAGTGATGTGATAGTCCCGGCTGACTACGACGGCGACGGCAAAACGGACCTCGCGGTCTATCGCCCGTCGACCGGTATCTGGTACATCACCAACAGTTCAAACGGCGAGGTCACGTACAACATATTCGGCCTCGCGGACGACATCCCTGCCCCCGGCGACTTTGACGGCGACGGCAAGGCTGATATTTCAGTCTTCCGCCCGTCGGACGGCACGTGGTACCGGCAAAACAGTTCGGACGGTTCGTTCTTTGCGTTACAATTCGGCGCCAGTGGCGACAAGCCGACGCAGACTGCTTTTAGATATTAGCGTGGTTTAGAAGAGGCCCGGCCGCTCTGACGTTTCCCAATCATAAGGAGCTTTTTGAAAATGAAAAAAGATCTCAAAACATCGCTATTTGTTAGTGTGACGGCGGCATTGAGTAAATTCGAAACCGTTTTCGGCAATCGCATCAAATCATCTGTTTCCTTATCAACGATCATAATTTGCACTACTTTTATTAACATTCCTGTGTACGGGAGGCCCGGAGATATAGACCGCACGTTTGGCGTCAATGGGATTGTCAGAACTGGATTTACAACAGCAGGCCAGATCGACGGCTCCATTTACCAGGCAGATGGAAAGGCCATCGTAGTAGGGGAGATTTTTCAAAACGGCTCAAACCAAGATTTTTATGCCGTTCGCTTTAATCTTGATGGAACCCTAGATACAACTTTTGGCCAATCAGGCAGTGTTGCCATCGCGGTTTCGACACGTTCTGATTATGCGGCAAATGTCGCTGTTCAACCTGACGGAAAGATCCTAATTTGCGGCCTTTCCCGAGACGCAAATAGTAAATATAAGTTTGCCCTGGTGCGGTTAGAACCGGATGGGATGTTGGATCAGACATTCGGTGTCAACGGGATAAGCATAACATCGATAAGTTCAGGAGATGACTTTGCGTCCGCGGTAGCGGTCCAGGACGATATGAAGATCCTGGTGGCGGGCAGCGCTGCGACTAATGGCCAAAATTTTGCATTAGTTAGATATGATTCCGACGGTTCTCTCGATACAACTTTTAACGGGACCGGAAAATCTGTCATCCGGTTTCCCGAGGGGGTCTCCAGCGCGGAAGCCATCGCCATCGATTCTGGCGGGAAGATAGTGACGGCAGGAGCAACCGGCGGCGGCGATTTTTCTTTGACGAGATTTGGGCTTGCCCGATGTAATCCTGATGGTACGCTTGACACCTCTTTTGGAAATGCCGGAACTGTAGTTGTGGGGTTTCGAAATATCAACCAGTGGCAAGAAACTGCACATGCTCTTGTTTTACAACCCGACGATAAAATAGTCGCGTTGGGCGAGATGAATAACGGTCTGGTGACAGGTAACGATCTCGCGATCCTACGTCTCAATGATAATGGTTCGTTGGACGATTCTTTCGGCATTGGCGGAACTCTGATCACATCGATCGGTACGGGAGACGATGCAGCTTATGCGGCCATTCTACAGCCTGACGGCAAGATACTAGTCGGTGGAAAAGCTCAATACGGAGGCAATATCGCACTTGCCCTGGTTAGATATGATCCTGATGGCTTGCTTGACGAGCGGTTTGGAGACCATGGAATTCTTTCAATTGACGATCCAAATAGATCGGAAAAAATTTCAATTATGATGTTTCGCCCGGACGGGAAACTAGCTACTGCTGGTTTTTCGAGATTTGAAGGGGTGTTTCTTAAATTCATTCTGGTTGGAACCAGAGAGTCAGATTTTGATAACGATGGCAAGACAGATATATCGATATTTCGTCCATCCGTCGGGGCTTGGTACTTGCTACAGTCCAGGGAAGGGCTATATGGCACAGAGTTTGGATTTGGTGATGATCAGATCACACCGGCCGATTTTGACGGCGACGGAAAGACGGATATTTCGGTTTACCGCCCCTCAACCAGCATTTGGTATATCTTTCGCAGTTCGGACGCAACCGTAGAATATAGGAATTTTGGCATTGACGAGGATCTGCCGACACCTGCTGATTACGATGGCGACGGCAAGGCTGATATCTCGGTATTCCGGCCATCGACAGCGACATGGTACCGGCAGAACAGTTCGGATGGATCGTTCTATGGACAGCAGTTCGGGCTGCCTGAGGACAAGCCGACAGTTGGCGATTTTGACGGCGACGGTAAGGCGGACATTGCGATCTTCCGGCCTTCGCTGGGTGATTGGTATCAATTTAACAGTTCTAGCGGATCGGTGTCCGGGGCCCGTTTTGGGTTTGGCAGTGATGTGATAGTCCCGGCTGATTACGATGGCGACGGCAAAACGGACCTGGCGGTCTATCGCCCTTCGACCGGCATTTGGTATATAAACAACAGCTTCACTGGAGAAGTCACATACAACATATTCGGTCTCGCGGACGACATCCCTGCCCCCGGCGATTTCGACGGTGACGCCAAGGCCGACGTCTCGGTCTTTCGCCCGTCTGACGGAACATGGTACCGGCAGAATAGTTCCGACGGTTCGTTCACCGCATTCCAGTTCGGTGCAAGCGGCGACAAGCCGACGCAGACGGCATTCAGATATTAGCAGCGAGATAGAGATCGCCGACAGCACCAAATACGACATCATCGGCACAACAAAGGCACAAAAGTTCAAACACACCGGAGTAAAACCCGGCGTTCCGATCCAATACCGCGGCCGCTCCCAAGCCGCCCGCGGCCAAACCTCAACCTGGTCGAAGGAAGCGCTTGTTTACCGGGAATAGACCCATTAGAAGTGGTGCGTTAAGGCATCAAGGCGAAGACATTCTAAGGTAAAGGCCGAATCGTTGAAAACGACGGCAAATCTGACATTCGTGTCGATCGCCCTGCGGATAAAAACTTCTTTAGGATGATCGGCTAGAAAGGCTCATTCTTCCGGTAACAAGCCGGAATCAACGGCTATAAGCTCGCCCAGAAGGTTTTCAAATATTAGGGATTCTCATCAACATAAGTTATTATATGATTATGCGTAATCTTTCACCCACTAAGATCTCAAAGATTAACTTGTTGGGGATCTCGAGCGTGTTGTTGTTTGTCATCTTATTAGGTTCTCAGGTGTTGGCGCAGAACTACATCTTGGACCCTGGATTTACTGCCCGGGCCAGTGATGCTCCTGCATTTGGTAGAGTGTCCGCCGTTCAGCCTGACGGCAAGATCTTGGTGGCTGGCGACTTCACTTTTGTTGACGGGGCTCCTTCGAATGGGTTAACGCGTTTAAATTCTGATGGCACCGTCGATTCGGAATTCATCTCAGGTTCAGGACCCACCGGAGAGGTCTATGACATCGTTTTACAATCAGACGGCAAGATCCTGATCGGCGGCGATTTTTCAGCATACGACGGCTTTCCCGTGGCGAGAGTGGCCCGGCTTGAACAGAATGGAACCCTGGATCTGACCTTTAATCAAGGGGGGAGCGGCGTTTCGGGGTTTGCCTCTTACATCGTGAGATCCATAGTCATACAGATCGACGGCCGGATCCTCATTGCCGGTGACCGATTGACAGGATATAACGGAGTTTCCGGTGTTGGGCTTTTTCGTTTGGACGCCAACGGCGGTTTGGACACGTCGTTCGTATCCGGATTTTCGGGTACTCCGCTAGTCAATCAGATCTTAACCCAACCCGATGGCCGGATCGTCGTCGTTTTGAATGGCGGCCAGAGTACTTATGGAGGTGTGCCCGTCGGAAATCTTCTTCGAATTAATCCTAACGCCACTCTTGATACCGCATTTAATACGGCCACCGGAACTAATGCCAGCGGCGGTATCACATCGGTTGCATTGCAGAGCGACGGCCGGATCCTGATCGGAGGAACGTTTAGCTCCTTTAACGGAACGTCGAGGTCGATATTTGCTCGAATTAATAGTGACGGGTCACTCGATCAAACGTTTGTGCCATCAGGGTTTCAGTCAACTGACAGTGCGGTTTTTGTGGAACTGGAATCCAATGGACAGATATTGGCCACCGGGCAATTTGGTCTAATTTCGGGTTACCAACTGTCACTGATGCGACTGGACGCTAGTGGCGCCCGGGACGTGACTTTTGCAGGCCTTACCGACAATTATGGCAGCCACGTTGCTTTGCAGCAGGATGGCAAGATATTACTTACAGGGCAATTCGGCCAGGCAGCACCGGATTTCGCGAGAAGGAGTATTGTCCGTTACGATCCTTCCGGTGCCGTGGACCCGTCGTTCAATGCATCACTGACAACCGACGGTGCTGTTACGGCAATTGCGCGTCAACCCGACGGGAAGATCCTGGTCGGCGGTGAATTTACAAGTGCTAACGGAAACCCTTGTAACAACTTGGCCCGTTTCAACGACGATGGGACGTTCGATAATACATTCGACGCGGGGTTGGGACCACTAAGAAGGACCTATTTCTCACCGATCAATTCGATCAAGCTGCAGGCCGACGGAAAGATCTTGGTTGGTGGGCAATTTAACAAATTCAACGGGTCCGACAAGCGTAGTCTTGTCAGGTTGAATCAGGATGGATCGGTCGACCAATCGTTTACGCTGTCGGGTCCGGATTTTGATATTTCGTTTTATGGTTTGAGAGACCTGGCTGTTTTGGCTGATGGGAAGTTGTTGGTGACGGGCAACACCATGCGAATTCTGCCGAGCAATTTTAACAAACCTATTGCCCGGCTAAACGTTGATGGAAGCCTGGATACAACTTTTTCAACGACAAGTCTTGGCAATTTTATATCTACAGACGGCTATAGGGTCCTGGTACAGCCGGATGGAAAGATCTTGATAGTCGGATTTTTTCAAGCAATAGGTGCGTCCGCCAAATTCGCTTTTAGGCTCAACGCCGATGGCACTACCGACGCATCTTTTATTGCCGTAACTGGAACAAGTACGATAATTGATGCGTTCTTACAGCCGGATGGTAAGGTCGTATATGCAGGCCAAAATTTCACTCGACGACTTACTTCGACCGGCGGATTCGATATGAGTTTCACCTCAGTGTCGGCCGACAATTCAGTTAAAGGACTCGTGCAGCAGGCCGACGGAAAGATCCTGGTTGGCGGCGCCTTTTCCGCAATAGGCGGCGTTCCTCGCTCCAAGATCGCTCAACTGAACCCCGACGGTCCATTGACTGATATCATGTTCGGGCCGATAACAAACAATGCTGTATTTTTTTATCAAGGTGTTGACGCCCTGATGCTTGATCCTGAAGGCAGCCTGTATGCAGCGGGAGGATTTTCTGCATACGATGGAGTGCCCCGGACCAATCTCTTGCGATTGATCGACGGTGGGATCCAAACCCCGTCTCCAACGCCTACGGCGACGGCAACCAATACGCCGACCGCAACACCTACTAATACTCCTACAGCGACAGCCACACCTACACCCGGACCTCTTTCACTCGGGAATTATCCGGCAGCCGCGGTTGATCTCAGCGGTAATACGACGGTTGCTCCGGATGCCGGGCCGACAGGAGCAGTAAGCTTGAGCGTTGTCGCTGATACGAGTTTTTACGGCAGTTTGGTGATCAACCCGGTGACGGGTGTGGTTCGAATAACCAACGCACATCCTGGTTCCGTGTTGGAACCAGGTGGCGTTTACACAATTACGATCCGGGCCGATGGTACGAAATCAAGTATAAGCAGGACTTTTAGTCTAACTGTGACAAACGGTTCGCCCTGCGCCCGAATGCTTTTTGAGCCGAATGGCAAAGGGTTTGCCGGGACTCCACTTTCGCCTGTAGTCGCGGATTTCAATAAAGACGGAAATCAAGATTTAGCAGTCGCGGGTCGTGGCACCCCTGTCGGGATCTATCTGGGTAACGGACTTGGTGGATTTGCAACTCCGATATATCTCGAATAATAATTCTGAAACTCGCTTCGTCACAGTTGGTGATTTTAACAGCGATGGCAACCTTGACCTCGTCACCGCATCAGGATCCGATGTCGCAATATCGCTAGGTGATGGAGTTGGGGGCTTTGGCCCCACCACCAATTTTTTTGCAAGTTTCTTTCCCGTTTCCATCGCGGTAGTGGATCTTAACGGTGACAATTTCCAAGATCTGTTAATTGCCGACCCTAATGCAAGATTTTCAATAATGTACGGCAGTGGCGATGGCAGTTTTCAAGCTCCGATAATTGTTGGTGCTGTCGGCAACCCGAATTCGATCGTTGTCGGAGATTTCAATAGCGATAATAAATTTGATCTCATGATAGCTAACGGGGCGTCAAATAATATTTCGCTTTTTATTGGTGACGGGACCGGATCATTTGGAGTGCCAATAAATTTCAATGTAATGACCGATCCCGAAGCGATCGCGATCGGCGATTTTAATGGCGACGGTATACAAGATGTCGCTGTGGCCGCTTTTGGAACTGATAAAACAGCCATACTTTTAGGAATAGGGAATGGAGATTTTCAACCGGCCACATATTTTTCAGTCGGAACAAATCCTAAGTCACTCGTGATTGCAGATCTCAACAGTGATGGTATTCAGGACATAGTTGTATCTAACCAGTTTTCACACAATGTATCGATGTTGCTTGGGGACGGTACAGGCAACTTCGGCTTGGCAACTAATTTCGCCGTTGGACAACGCCCATCCGCGGTTACGATAGGTGATTTTAATAACGATGGAAAACAGGATCTCGCAACTACGAACATTGTTACGTCTGACATAACAGTCCTGCTACGCAAATGTGCAGCTCGTACGGATTTTGACTACGACTCAGATGGTGAATCAGATATCTCGATCTATAGGCCACAAGACGGTAATTGGTATCTACAGCAATCACGAGCTGGAAATTTTGGTGTAAATTTCGGTATTTCAACCGATCGGATCTCTCCCGCTGACTATGACGGAGATGGCAAAACGGACATTGCGGTCTATCGCCCGTCGACGGGCATTTGGTATGTATTTAACAGCTCAAGCGGAGCGGTGACCTACAGCCATTTTCGGACTCGAAGAAGACCTGCCGACGCCGGCGGATTACGACGGGGACGGCAAAGCTGATATTTCAGTTTTCCGGCCATCGACAGCGACGTGGTACCGGCAGAACAGTTCGGATGGATCGTTCTATGGACAGCAGTTCGGGCTGCCTGAGGATAAGCCGACGGTCGGCGATTTTGACGGCGACGGCAAGGCTGACATCGCGATCTTCCGGCCTTCGCTTGGTGACTGGTACCAATTTAACAGCTCTGACGGATCGGTATCCGGTGCTCGGTTCGGGTTTGGCAGCGATGTCATAGTCCCGGCTGACTACGACGGTGACGGCAAGACAGACCTTGCCGTGTATCGCCCGACGACCGGCATTTGGTACATCACGAACAGTTCAACCGGCGAAGTCACATACAACATATTCGGCCTCGCGGACGACATCCCTGCCCCCGGTGACTTCGACGGTGACGGCAAGGCCGATGTTTCCGTTTTCCGTCCATCAACGGGTACCTGGTACAGGCAAAACAGTTCGGACGGCTCGTTCACCGCATTCCAGTTCGGTGCCAATGGCGACAAGCCGACGCAGACGGCGTTCAGGTACTAGAAACGTTTTCTGTTTGGCAACGCCGCAGGAACTGAGTATGGATCTCTTTTTGACTTTCCCGGACCAGGTCCGCGAGCGGGGAACTACTAACTTTTGTGGTTTGTGTGCAATAATTCGCCTGTTCAATTGTGCGGAAACCAATGCAGCGATCTTTTTGCCTGGCCTTTATTCTGATCATTTTGGCGATCAGCGTCGCGTCGCAGGGTGGACGAACTGGGAATACAAAAGCGCCTGTATGGGCTGCGGGGCAGCAGTATGGGTTTGACGTTTGGACGACTGAGAACGGGCTGCCGCAGAACACGGTCACGGCTATCGCTCAGTCGCCTGACGGGTATCTATGGCTGAGCACCTTTGACGGGCTCGCCCGCTTCGACGGGGTTCATTTTACGATCTTTGATACCGGCAATACCCCCGGTATCACCAATAACCGTTTTAGCGGGATGTTCGTCGACGCCGACGACTCGGTTCTGGCCTTTACCGAGAGCGGCTTGCTGACCGTTTACAGAGATGGGGTTTTTGTTACCTATTCACCGCTCAATGGCCTGATTGAACCTGTATTATTTATCTCCGGCGATAGCTCGGGTCGCGCGATCATCGAAACGTCGCAAAACTATTACTACCTGCAAGATGGAAACTTTGTTCGTACCCCGGATGAAAAAATAAAGGGAGTTCGTCTAACCTATTTTGCGCGCTCCGGCGCCAAGTGGGTGCTCGAGAGAGAACAGATCACGTGTTACAGAGACGGTAAGGCGACCGTATATCGTTCGCAGCAAAGCGCCGCTGACCTCGCCGGTGCCAGTGGAGCATTGTTTGAGGATAGTAAGGGCGGCTTGTGGCTAAAGTCGCAGCTTCGCTCGACGCGGCGTCTGATCGATGGCCGTGTAACGGACCCGTTTGAGAGACTGACCTCCCAATTGCCGGGGCTGACGGATGTACCGGTCATTGAGGATAGCGACGGGAGCTTTTTTGCGATCTTTGGCGATTACGACCGAGGGGTCCGCCCCAGTAAGCTGGTCCGGCTTACCGAGAACGGCGCAACTGTTCAGGACCTGGGCGAGGTCATACGACCCGCGTTTGGTATACGGGACCGCGAAGGTAACCTTTGGCTCGCGGGCAGCGGCGGGCTGAGGCGTTTGCGGCGGCAACTCATTACATCGCTCTCGACCAGGGACGCTCTTACCAGCAATGAGGTGTATCCGCTGCTGCAAACCCGCGATGGCGATGTGCTCATCGGCGGCGTCAGCGGCGTCGATCGATATGCGAATCGCAGCATTAGCTCGCTCGGTCTGAAATATCCGACTCAGGATCTCGCCCTCTATATGAGATCTCTGTGGCAGGATGATCAGGGCCGCGTTTGGCTCGGGTACCAAGGCGGATTTGGAAGGCTCGAGAACGGTTCACTCCACCAAATAAGCAAAGAGACGATAGCAGAAGGTGCAACCGATCTTACCCAGGATCATGCCGGGACCCTCTGGGCAGCGACTGCCCAGGGCATTTACGTCTACAAGAACGATGAGCAGATTGCCCATTACACCGATGCGGACGGTTTGCCGAGTAACGGGGTAATAACTGTTCGCGAGGATCGCGGCGGCAATATATGGGCCGGGACATATAACGGACTGGCGATGTTCAGAGACGGACATTTTGTCAGCTGCAACGATGAACCCGGCAGCCCGCGCGGGTTTGTCCGGGCCATCTACGAGGATGCGGACGGAACGTTGTGGTTCGGGACCTATGGCGACGGCCTTGTGCGTTACCGGGACGGCAGGTTTTTCAATTACCGTGTCGAGGACGGCATGTTCAACAACGGGGTGTTTGCCATCCTCGACGATGATCGCGGCAATTTTTGGATGAGCAGCAATCGCGGCATCCACCGGGTGAGCAAACAGGAGTTAAATGACTATGCCGACGGCAGCATTCCAAAGCTCAATAGTGTCTCGTACAACCAGTCGGATGGCATGCTCAACGCCGAATGCAATGGCGGGCGCCTGCCTGCAGCGATCAAAACACAGGACGGCAAACTCTGGTTCGCCACGATGGGCGGAGTCGCGATCGTCGATCCGGCAGCGGAGCAGGTTAACCCTAACCCGCCGCCCGTCGTTATCGAAAAAGTAGGCGTCGACCACAGACCGCTTGACGAGCCGCTCCTTAGATCCGCTCTCAGGAATGCGGCGTCCGCGATAGAAATGCAAGCGGGACAATCAAATCTCGACATAGACTACACCGCCCTGAACATGGTCCGCTCAGAGCAGACAAAATTTAAGTACAAGCTCGAGGGGCTCGACGCTAAGTGGATAGAGGCCGGGACCTCACGAACGGTAAATTACTCATACCTGCCGCACGGCAGCTATACGTTTCGCGTGATCGCCGCCAATGCCAACGGCATTTGGAATAATGAGGGAGCGGCGGTAAGGGTGATCGTTTATCCTTATTTTTATCAGACATGGTGGTTTGTGACGCTTGGGGTCCTGGCCGCGTGTTTGATAATTTGGCTGATCTATCGCAACCGCATTTCACATCTGCAGGCAATTGCCGAAACGAGATCTGCATTTGCGCGTCAACTGATCGAGTCGCAGGAGGCCGAGCGAAAACGTATCGCGGCCGAGTTGCACGACGGGCTGGGCCAGGATCTGGTCATTATTAAGAACCGCGCCACGCTGGGTTTGAGCAAGGGCGGCGACCCTGCACGCGTGGCACAGGAATTGGGCAGTATCTCGGAGTCGGCCTCGCAGGCGCTTGACGAGGTGCGTGAGATCACCAACAACCTTCGCCCGCAGCTGCTCGACCGTTTGGGCCTGACCAAGGCGATCAGGGCCATGCTCAAAAAGGTTGCGGGAGTTATGGAGATCGACAGTCTTATCGATAATATCGATCACGTATTCTCGGAGAATGATGAGATCAACATTTACCGCATCGTGCAGGAATCGGTCAATAATATTATCAAGCATTCAAATGCTTCGGATGCTTGGGTCACGATCGAGAGAGGCGATACGAGAGTTTTGATCACGATCAGCGATAACGGAAAAGGTTTTATTGCGGAGAGTATTTCCCCGGAGCGGCTAGGTTTCGGTCTGACCGGTTTGAGCGAACGTGCCCACTTGCTACAGGGCGAGTTAAGTATCGAGTCACGACCGGGGAAAGGAACCTCGATAAAGCTCTCGATCCCCATCAAACCTTAAGGCGATCTATATGAACGACCAGATCACGATCATTATCGCGGACGATCATCCGATCGTGAGGCAAGGCTTGCGTCAGGTGATCGAGGAAGACAAAAAGTTGACCGTTGTTGCCGAGGCAAATAACGGCCAGGAGGCTCTCGACGCCATTCGCTTGCTTGATCCGCAGGTCACGATCCTCGATGTCGATATGCCGGTGATGAATGGGTTTGCCGCTGCACGTGCCATCCGCGAAAAGGGTTTTGCGACCGAGATCATATTTCTCACGATGCATAGTGACGAGGACCTTTTTAACGAGGCCATCGACATCGGCGCCAAGGGGTTTGTCCTCAAGGACAGTGCGCTGATCGATATCATCGAATGCATAAAGACGGTCGCAGCCAGCAGGCACTATGCGAGTCATGCCCTGACCTCGTTCCTCATAAACCGCAGCCGCCGAGCCGCCGGCCTGGTTGTTAAACAGCCAACGATAAAAGATCTGACGCCGACCGAACGTACGGTCCTAAGGCTGATAGCAGAAAATCTCACCACACGTGCCATCGGCGAGCAGCTTTTTGTAAGCCCCCGAACCAT
Source organism: Blastocatellia bacterium (assembly GCA_963834975.1). GTDB lineage: Bacteria > Acidobacteriota > Blastocatellia > Pyrinomonadales > Pyrinomonadaceae > OLB17. The sequence continues at coordinate 346,895 of CAWIDZ010000005.1, read as the reverse complement.
CGAAAAGCATCGTGAGAACATCTGCCAAAAACTCGGCCTGCAGGGAAGCCATTCCTTACTGAAGTTTGCTCTCTCGCATCGGTCGGAGCTGCTCTAATGTATGAGTGACGCCTTTAGGCGTCATTACGATGAATACCTTATGCCCCTGTGTTTTTAGGGCACCGATAAACGCTTAAAAGCGTCACTCTTAAAGGTCACTCTTACAAATACGTATGTTCACGTACTCCAAATACGTAGACATGCTTATTCTCGCATGCCCGATTTCCGCCTACGCTATTGATGCAGGTTCTTATTCCCTTGTTTTTAAGAGAGCGAATGACGGTTTTGATCGTTGACGATAACAAACAGGTCCGCAGTCTTATGCGCGACTATCTGCCGGACTCGGTCGGACAGGTAATCGAATGCGAGGACGGCGATACTGCCTTTGCTCTATATAGAGAACACCGCCCCGACTGGGTGTTGATGGATCAGGATATGCCCCGCACCGACGGTATCACGGCTATTCGCGAGATCATTGCCGAATACCCCGAGGCAAATATCTGCATGGTCACGGCCTTTAATGACGACGACCTGCGCGACGAGGCACTTGCGGCCGGAGCCAGCGCTTTTGTCGTCAAGGACAATCTACAAGAGATCGAATCAATATTGGTGAGTTAATTCCAGGAGTAAATTATGTCAAAACGAGCTAACGCAAACGGAAAAAGTGGTTTGAGCAAAAAAAAGCGGCTGGTCTTAGTGGCGCTCGTTTATTACCTCAATAACAGGATTTGGCATGACTCTCGGAACCTCGGAGACTGTCAAGGTTTCCGCCGGGCCGCGGGAGACACCGGCTCAGGAGCCCGAGTCGACCATCGCTACCTTTAGCAATCCGGCGTTGATCACGATAAACGACAATTCAACAGCGTCGCCGTATCCCTCGACGATCACGGTCAGCGGGGTAAATCCCGCGTATATGTACAATCTGCGGGTGACGTTAATGGGGCTGACCCATACTTTTCCGGATGACATAGACATTATGTTGGTAGGGCCGCAGGGGCAGCGGTCGATGTTGATGTCCGATGCAGGCGGGGGCGGTGATGTTAACTTTATCACGCTAGGGTTTGAGCAGGCTGCGGTAAATGCGATACCGGACGAGACTCAGCTCACAGGCGGCCTTTTCAGGCCGGCCAATTACACCGATACCCCGGCCGATAATTTTCCGACGCTCGTTCCGCCGGCCTCTACAATGGAACCGGCCGATCTCAGCGTATTTAACGGGACAGATCCGAACGGCGACTGGAAATTGTACATCGTTGACGATGCCGCCAACGATACCGGCTTTATTTCTACGGGCTGGCAACTCAGGTTTACGGTGCCAGCGGCATACACCGTCACAAAAACAGCCGACACTAATGACGGTGTGTGCGACGCCGATTGCAGCTTGCGCGAAGCGATCGCCGCCGCACCGGACGGCGAACTTGTCAATTTCTCATCCCTTTTCAACACCCCGCAGACCATCACCCTCAGCGGGACCGAGCTGTTGATCAACAAGAGTTTGTACATTCAGGGGCCGGGAGCGAACTTGCTGACAGTTACGGCAAACAGTGCAAGCCGTGTCTTTAATATCGCCCCGGCCATAGTTTACCTTGGCGGGATGACGATCACGGGCGGCAGTCTGGGCTCATTCAGCCAGGGAGGCGGAATTGACAACAATGGCGATCTGACCGTTTCGCGGTGCGTGATCACGGGTAATACAGCGGCCTTCGGCGGTGGCCTTCACAACGCCAATGCGATCTCGCTATTCGACAGCACAATTTCGAACAATACCGCCACCGCGTCCAATGGCATATCGTCCGGCGGCGGCATTTACAACAACGGCACGTTGACGGTGACTAATTCGACCATCTCAGACAATGTGGCAGCAGATACCGGCGGCATAAGGACCAACGGCGTGTTGACGATGACCAACTCGATCATCTCCGGCAATACGGCAGGATCAGGCGGCGGCGGCATTTTGAACAGCGGCGGTTTTACGCTGACGTTGACAAATTCGACCATCTCCGGCAATACGGTAACCGAGTTCGGCTTTGGGCTCGGCGGCGGCATTGTAAACTTTGGCAACCTGACCGTCAGCAATTCGACCATCAGCGGCAATCACGTGCTCAACGGAGACAACAGCGGCGGCGGCATCCTAAGCGATCTCGGCAACGCGATCATTATCAACAGCACTATCACCAACAATTCGGCGGCTGGAGCAGCCAGTGCCAGCGGTCTTTTCAGAGACGGAGCCACTGTCACCATCCGCAACAGCATCATTGCGGCGAATCAGAACAATGCCACCCAGCCGGATGTTGTCGCAACCGGCAACACGGGCATCGCCTCCAATGGCTTCAACCTCATTGGCAATCCCGGTACGGTTGTGTTTGGCGGCGCTCACGATCAGTTTGGGTCGGCGACAAGCCCGCTTAACCCGCTGCTCGCCGGCCTTGTTAACAACGGCGGCCCGACGCGAACGCATGCCCTGCTGCCCGGCAGCCCGGCACTCGATCAGGGCGACAACACAGGTTCAGGCCAAACCACCGATCAACGCGGCTTCACCCGAACGGTCGACCTGCCGGAAACAAATGCCGGCGACGGCACGGACATCGGTGCTTACGAGGCTTTTACGGCACCGGTGCAAATGGCGACGCAATTTGGCATCACAGCCCCAGCAAATGTTGCAAGCGGAGCGCGAGTTTAGTTTTGCCGTTTTTGCTCTCGACCCGACGTCAAATCAAGTACCCGGCTATCGGGGCACGGTTCATTTCACATCGATAAGCGCCGGGACACTTCCGGCCGACTATACATTTACAGCGGCCGATGCCGGTGCACATACATTCCAGGTGACGCTCACCTCGCTCGGCAGCCAAACCATCACCGCGACCGACACGGTCGACAACTCGATAACCGGCACATCCGGCCCCATAAACGTTACTGCCGCGAGTCCGACTCCCACTAGCACGGCGACCTCAACACCAACAAATACTCCAACCGGTACGCCGACAAATACTCCTACGTCGACGGCAACTGCGACTGCGACTGCGACGCCGACGGCCACGCCGACAGCCGCCCCGTGCGATCAGAACTTTGACGGGGTGACCGCGCCCGCTTTGCCGTCAGGATGGACATCAACGGCAACCGGTGCCGAAAGTGCCTGGGTCACATCGACGGTCACACCGCACACGTCGCCAAATGATGCTTTCGCACCCGATCCGGATAATATTGGAAATACCGAATTGGTCACTCCTTTGCTGGCGGTGCCAGGCGGCGGCGGTTCGTTCAGCTTTAAAAATAATTTTGATACCGAAGCCACCTTTGATGGCATGGTGCTTGAGATAAGTATTGGCGGCGGTGCATACCAGGACATTTTGGCAGCCGGCGGCAGCTTCTCGGCTGGCGGCTATACTGCGACTATTAGTACATCATTTATGAGCCCGATCGCCGGTCGTCAGGCATGGAGTGGTAACTCCGGCGAATACATTACTACAACCGTTACCCTGCCCGCGGCCGCAAGCGGACAGAACATTCGATTGAAATGGCGCATGGCCAGCGACTCGAGTCAGGCAGGCACCGGCGTTAGGATCGATACGATCACCGGCTTGCCATGCGCCGCGGGAGTCCCGAGTAATACACCAACCGCAACACCCACGGCGACGGCGACCGCTACAAATACCGCGACACCAACGCCAACAGCTACAAATACACCGACATCAACACCGACCGCGGCCGCGACAAATACACCGACATCCACACCGACGGCGGCCGCGACAAATACACCGACATCAACTCCGACCGCGGCCGGGACAAATACACCGACGTCAACACCGACCGCGGCCGCGACAAATACACCGACATCAACACCGACCGCGGCCGGGACAAATACACCGACATCAACACCCACCGCGGCCGCGACAAATACACCGACGGCGACACCGACCGGATCGCCATCGGGGCGAACAGCGTTTGACTATGATGGGGACCATAAGAGCGATATCTCCATTTTCAGGCCTACTGACGGAGCTTGGTATCTGCAGCAGTCGACGGCGGGTCTGTATGGGACATTGTTTGGATACGGCACGGACAAAATAACACCTGCCGATTTTGACGGGGACGGTAAGACGGATATTGCCGTCTATCGTCCTGACACCGGCATCTGGTTTATCTTCAACACTTCGAACGGCACGGTTACTTACAATGTTTTTGGCCTGGCAGAGGATCTGCCGACACCGGCGGATTACGACGGAGATGGCAAGGCCGATATCTCGATATTCCGTCCGTCAACGGCGACGTGGTACCGGCAGAACAGTTCGGATGGATCATACTATGGACAACAGTTCGGCCTGCCCGAGGATAAGCCGACGGTTGGGGATTTCGACGGTGACGGCAAGGCGGACATTGCGATATTCAGGCCTTCGCTGGGTGATTGGTATCAATTTAACAGTTCTAGCGGATCGGTGTCCGGGGCCCGTTTTGGGTTTGGCAGTGATGTGATAGTCCCGGCTGATTACGATGGCGACGGCAAAACGGACCTGGCGGTCTATCGCCCTTCGACCGGCATTTGGTATATAAACAACAGCTTCACCGGAGAAGTCACATACAACATATTCGGTCTCGCGGACGACATCCCGGCCCCCGGTGACTTCGACGGTGACGGCAAGGCCGACATCTCTGTCTTCCGCCCGTCAGACGGTACCTGGTACCGGCAGAACAGCTCAAACGGCTCGTTTTTTGCGCTCCAGTTCGGTGCTAATGGCGACAAACCAACGCATACGGCGTTCACATACTAGGGATTGTTTGATCGGCGGCTACAGAACTGCGGGAGGGCCGGGCTGTTCTATTAGTGCTCTTTCGGACTGTTGTCTATCTCTTCATCGATGACAATGCGTTCGAATGTGCGGCTTTCGATGATGATCTCGGTAAGGTCCTCTTCCATCGTTGTTCCGGAACTGGGAAAAAGGCCGCTCCCCGGCAGTTGTATGCCAAAAGCAAGGGCGGCTGCGGCGTCCAGATCTATGCTCTTTCCACGAAGGTAAAAGGCCTCGAACGTTTTCCCGGCAAACTCCGAGCGGAGCTTGGCCAAATATTTATCGCGGAATAGCTGTTCGGTAAGTTCGATCTCATAACCGATCGTTTCCCGCAGGCCGTCAGCGGCGCCGGCAAGGCAGGCAGCACGCCGCGGGTCGCCAAGTTTAGCGGCCACGGCCGCCGCGCCATCCAAACAACAAGAGACCAGTATCTTGTTCCCCATTTCCCAGCTGATCGCAAATGATTCGGCAAAGTGCTGCTGAGCCGCTTCCGTTTCGCCCTCATAGTAGGCAACCGTACCAAGATTGGTCAGATTTATGCTGACATTTACCTTAAAACCGAGTCGTCTGGAAATTTCCAATGATTCCTCGATCGGCATGCGGGCGGCAGCCGCATTGCCCTCAGCGAGAAATAGATTGCTCAGGAATGAGAGGGTAAATGCCACCTGCTTTTCGTCGCCCAATTCACGGCTGATCGACAATGCCTCAAGAATAAGATCACGCGCCGAGCCAAAATTTCCTTCCCTGGTCTCGAGTGCCGCCACGGCATGACACGAGAGGATGATCTGCGGCAGATCGTTAGCTGCACGGCTCGCTGCCAAACTTTCTTCGGACGCCCGCCGGGTCGCTTCGTAATCACCCTGATGGCGGGCAACAAGGCTGAAAGTATTGAGCAGCTTAAAGCGTACAGTTGCCGGCCCGCTGCTGCCTTTCTTCAAGGCGGCCTCGAGCCATCTGCGGGCCTCAGCCAAATGGCTGCGATTGATCCAGAACTGGCCAAGTGCCGCGGCTGTACGGGCTGCAGATTCTGGCTCGTTATCCAGTTGCCATTGCAGTGCGGCCCGTATATTGTCATTCTCAGTTTCTAATTTCTCCAGCCAGTCAATTGACTGGCCGCTGAACAGATGCGGTTCGGCCTCCTCGGCCAATGCGAGATAGAGGTCGGAATGACTGTGCTGAACAGATCCGGCGTCGCCGTTCTTTTCAAGTTGTTCAAATGCAAATTCACGGACCACCTCGAGCATCTGCAGACGCGTCCCGCCGTCCGCCTGTTCCTTTGAAACGAGCAGGTTGTTATCGAGCAGCGAGGTCAGAAGGTCAAGTACCAAAGGCACAATGAGAATTCCGGTAGATGGCGAGCCGGCCTGGCGTTTTCCGGCATCCGCTTCACTGCCTTTACTTCCGCCTTTCGCGATCGCCTCTGCCGCTTCTATTGTGAAGCCGCCGGCAAAGACCGCAAGACGCCGAAACAATGATCTCTCGGCATCGTCGAGCAGATCATAACTCCACTCTATGGTTCCGCGGATTGTCCGCTGATGTTCAGGCAGATCATGGGCGCCGCCGGTCAGCAGATCAAGTGAGTGTTCCAAGCGGGCAAGTATTGATTGTGGGGTCAACAACCTGATGCGGGCAGCGGCAAGCTCGATCGCGAGCGGCAAACCGTCGAGGCGCAGGCAAATCCCGGCAACGGCCGCGGTGTTATCGCTGGTCAACGAAAAGCTGCTTTTTACGGCCTGTGCCCGGGCAGCGAAAAGCCTGATAGCGGCGTAATCTTTCAGCTGTTCAGCAGACAAGACGATATCTCTCGGCGGGACCGAAAGCGGCAGTACGGCGAATTCCCATTCGTTTTTTAACCGAAGTGCGACTCGGCTCGTTATTACAACCTTGATCGAATGGGTGGACGCCAGAAGCGTGTTTACGATAGGCGCGGCCGACGTCAACTGCTCGAAATTATCCAGAACCAGCAAGACCCGCCGTTCACGTAAGAATGCTTTTAAAAGGTCGATCGGCGCCGTGTCACCGGATCCTGACAAGCCGAGAGCCTTTGCAACGGTCAGCGCTACGAGCTCAACGTTGTGAACGGCGGCGAGCTCTACAAAAAATACGCCATCGGGAAAATCGGCGGTTATTTCAGCGGCAACCGTACGGGCCAGCTTTGTTTTACCACTGCCGCCTGCCCCCGTTAGAACGATCAGTCTGGCAGCGTTATCGCCGTCACGAAGCAGGCTTTTGATCTCAGCGATCTCATTCGCACGGCCGAAGATCGATGCGGTATCGTAGAAATTCTCAGCCCGCGTGATCGCGAGAGCCGTATTTACGGCTTTTGGCGTCTCAATATCTAAACGTTCGACCGCCTCGATGAACGAATAGCCCTTTCCCGGCACAGTAGTTATGTACCGGAACGAGCCGGCCTTGTTGCCAAAAACCTTTCTAAGTGCCGATATCTGGACGGTAAGATTATTTTCCTCGACAAACTGGTCCGGCCAGACGCGATCCATCAGATCATCTTTGGACATGATGCTGCCGTGATTCTCGACAAGCTGTTGGAGAAGGTCAAAGGTTTTTGAGTTTAGCGTCAGCGGTTGGCCGCTGCGCTTCAGAGTGCGGCGACCGCAATCCAACTCGAATTCACCGAATCTGAATATTGCCGCCGTCAGAGCTTCCATAATTTTTGGGAATTTTTGGCCGCTAAACTTAGGACGATAAACGACCACGCGCCACAAACTTGATTTCGTCAACACGAATTAGTCGCCGGCACCAGACATCAATCGATGTCAAAAGGATAGCAAATGAAGCCGGGCCGGACAATAAAAATTAGAAAATCAATTTTGAAGGAACCCAGGCGAAAGCGAACTTGGGCGACGGCAGCGTCAAAGGCGATCCGATAGCAGAGGAGCCGGTAGATCAACGTTTTTCCGGACTGCAATCCATCTCTACGTCGATGACTATACGCTTTAAGGAACGGCTTTCGATAATGACCTCGGTTTGTTCTTCATAAAGCCCCGGGACGTTTTGATCAAAATCGCGCCATTGTCCTTTCTGGGGTAAGCGGGGGTCTCTGGCCAGTAAGATGGCTTCGTCCATATTCATCGCCCTTCCCCGGAAATAGAATGCGTCAAACGAAATCGCGGCCAGCGTTGAGCGGACACCCGTTACGTAACTATCACGAAAGAGGCGTTCAGTAAGTTCTATTTCATAACCGATAGATTCCCTCAAACCTTCGGCCGTTCCGGCGAGAATCGCTGCTAATTCATTGTTATCCCTCATCGAGGCAACCGCTGCAAGACCGTCTAAACAACACGAAACAAGGCTCCTTTTCACCATTTCCTGACATATTGCCAGTGAATCGTCAAAATGCCGGTAGGCCGAGTCAGCTTCGCCCTCATAGTATGCAACCGTGCCTAGATTTATTAGATTTACGCTCACATTAGCCTTAAAACCAAGACGGCTGGAAATTTCGAGAGATTCCTCGATCGGCTCCCGAGCGTCAGATGGTTGGCCGCGGGCGAGCAAAATGTCACCCAATGCGGCAAGAGAATGAGCGATCTGCTTTTCGTCGTCTAATTGACGGCTGATCGCCAGTGACTCCTGAATAAGCTCAAGAGCCGCGGAAAAATTACCTTCCAGGGTTTCAAGCGCTGAAACCGCTTGGCAGGAAAGAACTATCTGCGGCAGATCGTCTGTCGATCTGCTCAATGCCAAACTTTCTTCGGCAGCTTGCCGTGCCATGGTAAAGTCGCCCTGATTGCGAACAGCCAGGCTATATGCGTTTAAGAGCTTATACCGGGCCTCTGATGGAGCTTTACTGCTTTTCTCCAACGCCGCACTGAGCCATCCGCGGGCTTCCGCTAAATGGGTGCGGTTCGACCAGAACTGGCGGAGAGCCGCAACCATTCGCGATGCCGCCTCTGCTTCGTTTTCCAACAGCCATCCGAGAGCGATGCGCAAATTGTCATTATCAGCATCCAGTTTTTCCAGCCATTCGACCGATCGTTCAGTAAACAAATGAGGTTCGGCATCGTTTGCCAAGTCGCTAAAAAACCTTGCGTGGCTGAACCGGAATGCCGCGGCCTCGCCGCTTTTTTCCAGATGTTCGACGGCAAATTCACGCACCACTTCCAGCATCTGCAGACGCGTGCCGCCGTCAGGCTGTTCCTTTGAAACGAGCAGATTGTTATCAAGCAGCGATGTCAGAAGGTCAAGTACGGAAGGCACGGTGAGGAGTTCAGTAGATGTCGACACCACCTGGTCCTTGCCTCCTTTCGAGTCGTCGCCTTTTCCATGATGCGTGCTTTCTGCGATCGCCTCGGCAGCCTCAACGGTAAACCCACCGGCAAAGACCGCCAAGACGCAGAAACAACGACCTTTCGGCGTCATCGAGCAGATCGAAACTCCACTTGATGGTCCCTCGCATCGTACGCTGATGTTCGGGCAGATCTTGCGGGCCGCCGGTGAGCAGATCCAGCGAATGTTCCAAACGCGAGAGTATTGATTGAGGCGACAACAACCTGATGCGTGCAGCGGCAAGCTCGATCGCCAGCGGCAAACCGTCCAAACGCCGGCATATTTCGGCAACGGAGGCAGCGTTTTCATCGGTCAGGGAAAAGCTGCTCTTTGACGCCTGCGCCCGTGCGGCGAAAAGCCTGATCGCTGAATAATCGTTCAATTTTTCAGCAGATAATACGAGATCTCTCGGCGGGACGGTAAGCGGAAGTACGGCGTATTCCTGCTCGTTTTTCAGTCGAAGTGCGACACGGCTCGTTATCAACACCTTCATTGACAGGGCGGAGATCAGAAGATCATTTATCATTGGCGCGGCCGAGGTCAATTGCTCGAAGTTATCCAGGACCAGCAAGATCTGCCGTTCAAGTAAATAGGCCTTTAATAGATCGATGGGCTCCGTATCGCCCGATTCGTCCACACCGAGCGACTTTGCAACGGTCAATGCAACATGTTCCGCACTGTTAACGGCGGCGAGCTCGACAAAAAAGACTCCATCAGGAAAATCGGCAGCCATTTCGCCGGCGACCGTCCGGGCCAGCCGTGTTTTACCGCTGCCGCCTGCGCCTGTCAGTACTATCAACCTTGCCCGGTCATTGCTATCGCGCAATAGATCTTTGATCTCGGCGATCTCTCTCGCACGGCCAACAATCGATTCGATCCCGTAGAAACTTTCAGTCGACGCAAGCGCGAGGGCAGTACTCACGGCTTTTGGCCCCTCAATTTCAGTACGTTCGACCGCTTCAATGAACGAATAACCTTTGCCCGGAACTGTCTGAATGAACCGGTACGAGCCAACCTTGTCGCCGAAAACCTTTCTAAGTGCCGAGATCTGGACGGTCAGATTGTTTTCCTCAACAAACTGGTCCGGCCAGACGCGATCCATCAGCTCATCCTTGGACATGATGCTGCCGTGATTCTCGACAAGCTGTTGGAGAAGGTCAAAGGTTTTTGAGTTTAGCGTCAGTGGTTCACCGCCGCGTACAAGAGTGCGGCGAGCGCAATCCAACTCGAATTCACCGAATCTGAATTTTGCCGCCGTCAGGGCCTCCATACTTTTTAGGAATTTTTAGCATGTTTATCGGTGAATTAAGGACTATTAGCGACGCATGCATTGCAAACTCGTTGTCGTAAACCCGAAAAGCCGCCGCACCGGACATCGATCGATGTCCAAAGGATAGCAAATGAGGCTTTGCCGGACAATGAAAATCGGAAAACCCATATGGACGAACCCAAGCGAAAGCGAACCGAGATCACGATCGAAACGATCAGCGTGACGACGATCAAAACGCGGGGCATCACGCTGCAGCAGATCTATTGCAGCCAATGCGGCCGAAATTCTCAACCGTTTGACGAAACGCAGGCAGCCTCGATCTTGAGCAGTGACAGGCGAACGATCGATGAGATGTGCGGTGATGGCCAGATACATCGGCTTGGCGACGATGGTTTGTGCGGCAACTCACTGGCGACTCGGATCGAGGACCTTGCCCGGGAGCCGAAACAACTAATGGGAGCAACATCAGGAGAAACAAAATGATAAAGAAATTGATCTGCATGTCGGCCATAGCCTTGCTCGCCGTCGCTGCTTCGTTCTCACAGACGACCGAGTTCACTTATCAGGGCAGCTTGAAAGACCTCGCAATTCCGGCGAACGGCAATTACGATTTTGAGTTTCAACTTATAGATAGCGGCAGCAATTCGCTTGGAACGCTCAACAAGCTCGCCGTCCCGGTTACAAACGGATCGTTTGCGACGAAGCTCGATTTCGGTTCCAGTCCGAATCTGTTTACAGGAGAGCCCCGTTTCCTGCAGATCTCGGTCCGGCCCTCAGGCATGGGGCTTTATTCGGTCCTTAGCCCAAATCAAATGATAACGGCCGTCCCTTACGCGATCCGCAGCCTCGAGGCAGCTACAGCTGACACTGCGGCCAATGCAACTCAGCTCGGCGGTGTTCCGTCGGCACAGTTCGTCCAGTCAGATGTGAATGGCAATGTCAGCGTCAGCGGCAACTTAAGCGTTACCGGGGCCCTGACGCAATCGATCGTCAACGCCACGACCGAATATCAGATCGGCGGACAGCGGGTTTTCAGACTTGGCCCCTTTGGCGGAACTTTCGTGGGACTGAATGCCGGTGTCAATACGGTCGGGGGCGGCAATTCCTTTTTCGGTTCTGATGCCGGAACGGCAACGACCACAGGTACTGACAATTCATATTTTGGCCGCAGCGCGGGGCAAGCGGGAACCATCAACGTCAACAACTCATTCTTTGGTGTTGATGCCGGGCGCAATAATACGGCAGATGGAAATTCGTTTTTCGGCCGCAGCGCAGGGTTTGAAAACACGAGCGGCAGCTATAACGCATTTTTGGGTTACGATGCCGGTCGCTATAACACGACCGGAAGTTTCAATGCTTTTTTCGGTTATTACAGCGGCAGAAATAATACGACCGGAAACAACAACTCTTTCTATGGTTTGGAATCCGGCAGACTTACCACGACCGGTGATCAAAATTCTTTCTTCGGAACTGTTGCCGGAAGAGGGAACACGATAGGGTTTCGTAATTCATTTTTTGGCGTGTACGCCGGATATTCAAACACCGAAGGCATCGACAATTCGTATTTCGGCCACTCTGCGGGACAAGCAGGTACTCTAAGTTCCAATAACTCATTCTTCGGTGTTGATGCCGGACGCAATAACACGGCAAATGGACAATTCGTTTTTTGGCCGTTCCGCCGGGTTTGATAATACGATAGGAACCAACAACTCCTTTTTTGGGTTTGACTCAGGAAGTTTTAATCATGACCGGTAACGATAATTCGTTTTTCGGCTATAGCGCCGGAAGGCCAATACGATCGGCAGCGATAACTCATTTTTTGGATGTCCGCTGGTTTTTCGAACCACCGACCGGCTTCGACAATTCGTTTTTTGGATATGTTGCCGGAAGATTTAACATCATCGGGTAACGACAATGCCTTTTTCGGTGCCGTGCCGGAGCTAATAACTCGACCGCAAACAATAATTCATTTTTCGGGCGCAGGCCGGCGATTCGACAATACTGATGGAACTTACAACGCATTTTTTGGTGCATGTCGCAGGACAGTCTATAATTTGACAACGGCAAACGGAATTCTTTTTTTGGCTATTATGCCGGGAAGGGCTGAACACGACCGGTTTTGAATAACTCGCTTTTCGGTTAAATGCCGGGCGGATAACACGCCGGAGCAATTCGTGTTCTTTGGTGCTATCACGCCGGAGATGCAAATACAGTTGGAGCAAATAATACGATCGTCGGAGCAGATGCCGATGTCGGTTCTAACGATCTGACCTTTGCCTCAGCATTCGGCTCGGGCTCGGTAGTTAATTCAAGCAACACAGTTGTTTTAGGCAGGGCGGCAGACACCGTACAAATTCCCGGTAATTTGAACCTGACCGGGAACTTTACGGGAAATTTCACAGTTCCGGCGGCTAATATTACGGGTGTTTTGGGAGCAGCGAACGGCGGAACCAATTTGAGTTCGCCCGGAGCGAGCGGAAATTTCCTGCGGAGCGACGGCACAAATTGGGCTAGTTCGCCGATTCAGATCGCCGATATTCCGAATCTCGGAAACAGCTTTATTCAAAATTCCACCGCTGGACAGTCCGCCAATTTTAAGATCGACGGCACCGGAACGGCGAATATTCTAAACGCTGCCACTCAGGTAAATATAGCCGGCCAGCGTGCTTTGATCGCGTTTGACGACACCACAGATAACCTGGCGGTTGGATTTAACGCTGGAACATCGCTCGGTATCGATCCAAATTCTTCGATTTCCAACAGCTTTTTCGGCAGCTTTGCCGGGCGCGACAACCTCTCCGGCGGGTTTAATTCATTCTTTGGAACCGGTGCTGGAACACTCAACATTGACGGCAGCGACAACTCGTTTTTTGGATACGCCTCGGGCGATACCAATACTTCGGGAGCGAGCAATTCATTCTTTGGTTCCGCAGCGGGAAATGGCAATTCAACCGGCAACCAAAACTCATTCTTTGGCAGCGGAAGCCGGGAGGGACAACAACACCGGCGATGGAAACACTTTCTTTGGTGGCAGGGCAGGGTTAGAGAACACGGCCGGCAACGGCAATTCTTACTTCGGCAACGCGGCAGGACAACAGGTCAATGCCGGCGACAACAATACGTTTGTCGGATATAACGCTTTTGTGGACGCTATCCCTTCCGTCAGTAATAACAACACCCTGATCGGTGCCAATACACGGATCGCCGCCCTCGATCTGTCATTCGCAACTGCCATCGGCTCAGACTCGTCGGTCGTCACCAGCAATACGATCGCTATCGGCAGGAATACGGGTGCCGATACGGTACGCATATACGGCAACCTGGTCGTTGACGGTACGATCAACGGCAGTCTCAGTGCCAAAGGCAGTGAAGCCTTACGGTCCGCAATTGAAACACAGCGTGAGCAGATCAGGTCTCAACAGGACGAGATCCAAAAACTAAATTCACGCCTCGAAACCCAGCAAAAGCAATTCGAAATTCAAAGCGCTGAGTTGGGCGAATTAAAGCGGGCGTTGTGTGAGATCGATCCACATATCTCCCTTTGCGCGATCAAGTAGGGACATTAAGGAGTAACCAGCACGCGAAACTTGGCAGACCGTGGCTTGGCTCAAAACAAACAGCTGATGGAGAAAAAAATCATGAAAACGACACTGATCAAAATATTATTTGCGATATTAGCAACCGCCATTGTTGGAGCTGCTCAAACGACCGAATTCACATACCAGGGCAGCCTGAAGGATGGCGCGGTATCGGCAAACGGCAACTATGATTTTGAGTTTCGGCTCTATGACGCGGTCTCCGGCGGGTCGCAGATCGGCCCACGTTGTAACCCGGACAAATGTGGCGGTTGCCGATGGCCTGTTTTCTGTAAAGCTCGATTTTACGGGAGTCCTTCCACCGTTTCCCGGGGCCGACCGCTATCTCGACATTAGCGTTCAGCCGGCGGGCGGCAGCGGGTATACGGCCCTGACGCCCAGGCAGACGGGTAACAAGCTCGCCGTATGCGATCAAAAGCTCGTCGGCCGACAGTGCGACAAATGCAATCAATGCGACCAATGCGACAAACGCTGCAACGGCGACGAACTCGACACAGCTTGGAGGCATTGCGGCAAACCAATATTTATTGACGACTGGCAGCGGTTCGGGCCTGACAAACCTTAACGCCTCAAATATTTCATCGGGAACGCTCAGCAATGCCAGGCTCGGGGTCGTGCCGGTAGCAAACGGCGGCACTGGTTCGGCAACGCAGAACTTTGTTGATCTGACGACCGCCCAAACCATTGCCGGCAATAAGACGTTTTCCGGAACGCTGTCGGGCAACGCCGTAAGTACGACGACCACTTTTAACCGCGGAGCCACGCCGGTTTTGAGCATTGCAGGAACGAACAATGTCTTTGTCGGAGCGTTGGCGGGCGATGGAAATACGACAGGAGCCGAAAATTCATTTTTGGGACGCTCTGCCGGAACGCAAAATAACATCGGAAGTTTTAACTCCTTTTATGGTTCGTCCGCGGGGTTTGCTAATACCTCCGGATCGCAAAATTCGTTTTACGGACGCAGTGCAGGAGCGAATAACGTCGACGGCAATGACAATGCCTTTTTCGGGTATCTTGCTGGAACCAACAACACGACCAGCAGCAACTCATTTTTCGGCAGTCGCTGCCGGACAGGCCAATACGATCGGCCATATCCAACTCGTTTTTCGGAAGTTCTGCCGGGCAATCCAACACGACTGGCTACTCAAACTCGTTTTTCGGAGATTATGCCGGGCAAGCCAACGTGACCGGCGAAGGAAATTCGTTTTTCGGGAATCATTCCGGATCCTCCAACACGACGGGAAACGTCAAAACTCGTTTTTCGGGGAGAGTGCCGGATTACAACACGATCGGAAATTCCAACTCGTTTTTTGGAGCACAGGCTGGATCCGCCAACACGACAGGTACTGGAAATTCATATTTTGGATCTTTCGCTGGCGGATCCCTTCAGTGCCAACGACGGAGATAACATGACTCTTATAGGCGATTTACAGTTCAGTCACAGCAAATGGCCTGAGCTATGGTACGGCAATCGGCGCAGACTCTGAGGTTTCGAGCAGTAATTCGATCGTTTTGGGACGGGCGGACGGGTCGGACACGGTCCGCATTCCGGGAGACTTAATATTACAGGAGCGACTACTTAACGGCAATCTTGTTTTTGCCAGTGGAAACTTGGCGTCGATCTTCACCGGGAACATAGTTCTCAGTCGCTTGGTTCGGCGGGCAGCACCGCACTCTGCCGCAATGCTTCGAATCAGATATCGACCTGCTCATCATCATCTTCGCTATAAAACCAATATCAACCGTTCCGCTATGGCCTCAATCTGATCAACAGACTCAAACCCATCACCTTCGACTGGAAAGACGGCGGTATGCACGACCTCGGCCTCGGTGCCGAGGATGTCGCGGCGATCGAGCCATTGCTGGTGACTTACAACGACAAAGGCCAGGTCGAGGGCGTCAAGTACGACCGCATCGGCGTTGTGCTTATCAACGCCGTAAGGAACAGCAGACCCAGTTGACCGCTCAGCAGCAGGAGATCGAATCTCAAAAAGCCGAGATCGAAATGCTAAAAGTGGCAATTTGCGAAATCAACGCGACATCGGCGTTTTGCAAGAAATAGGAGGAAAAGATGCGACATAGACTAACTACTGTTGTCGTTATGATCGTTGCCTTCGCGGCATCGGTGTTCTCACAAACTACAGAATTCAATTACCAGGGCAGCCTGAAGGACGGCGCGGTCCCGGCAAACGGTAACTATGATTTTGAGTTTCGGCTCTATGACGCGGACACTGGCGGGTCGCAGATCGGAGAAGTCGTAACCCGGACAAACGTGGTGGTCGCCGATGGCATATTCTCAGTAAAGCTCGATTTTACCAACTTTCTTGTAGCACAGTTTCCGGGTGCAGACCGCTACCTTGACATAAGCGTTCAGCCATCGGGTGGCGGTGGGTACACGGCCCTGACGCCAAGGCAAAAGGTAACAAGTTCGCCATATGCTATCAAAAGCTCGTCGTCGGACAGTGCGACGAACGCTACGCAGCTCGGCGGCATCGCGGCGAACCAGTATTTGCAGACGACGGGCAGCGGTTCGGGCCTGACGAACCTTAATGCCTCGAGTATCACCAACGGGACTCTCGACAACGCCAGGCTTGGGGTCGTGCCGGTAGCAAACGGCGGCACCGGTTCGGCAACGCAGAACTTTGTTGATCTGACGACCGCCCAAACCATCGCGGGCAATAAGACCTTTTCCGGAACGCTATCGGGCAACGCCGTAAGTACGACGACCACTTTTAACCGCGGCTCAACGCCGATATTGAGCATTGCGGGGACGAACAATGTCTTTGTCGGAGCTTTCGCGGGCGATGGAAATACTTCGGGATTCGATAATTCATTTTTGGGACGCAATGCCGGAACGCAAAACACCATGGGAAATTACAACTCTTTCTATGGCTCCTCTGCCGGATCTGGCAATACAACCGGATCGCAAAATTCGTTTTATGGACGCAGTGCGGGTGCGAATAATGTCGTCGGTAACGACAATGCCTTTTTCGGGTATTTTGCGGGAAACAACAACATAACCAGTTCCAACTCATTCTTCGGGAGTAGAGCCGGACAGGAAAATACCTCGGGCATATCCAACTCATTTTTCGGGAATACTGCCGGGCAATCCAACACGACTGGCAACTCAAACGCGTTTTTCGGCCAGTCTGCCGGATTAACCAACACGACAGGTGGATCCAACTCGTTTTTCGGCCAGGCGGCCGGATTCTTCAACCTGACAGGTGCCTCAAACTCGTTTTTTGGACGGCAGGCCGGATACTCCAACACGACAGGCGGATCCAATTCATTTTTTGGGCACAGCGCCGGTTCGAGTAACACTGTAGGTGCTGATAATGCCTTTTTCGGGTATCTTGCGGGGACCGCCAACACAGCCAGTTTCAACTCATTTTTCGGGAGTCAAGCCGGACAGTCCAATACCTCTGGTATATCCAACTCGTTTTTCGGGAATACGGCCGGACAATCCAATTTGACAGGCAACTCCAACTCGTTCTTTGGGCAAGGTGCCGGATTGACCAACACGACAGGCGGATCCAATTCATTTTTCGGGCAGGCCGCCGGATTCATCAACATGACAGGTGCCTCAAACTCGTTTTTTGGGCGGCAGGCTGGTTACTCCAACACGACAGGCGGATCCAATTCATTTTTTGGGCGGCAGGCGGTTACTCAAACACGATGGGCGGAACCAATTCATTTTTTGGGTACAGCGCCGGTTCGAGTAACGTCGCAGGTAACGATAATGTCTTTTTTGGGTATTTTGCAGGGGCCAGCAACACATGCCAGTTTCAACTCGTTTTTCGGTACTAATGCCGGACAGTCCAATACCTCTGGTATATCCAACTCGTTTTTCGGAATTAACGCGGGATCGTCAAACGTATCCGGAAGTAATAATACACTCATCGGCGCATTAGCTGACACCTCATCCCCCGACCTAACGTATGCGACAGCGATCGGCGCCGGGGCAACTGTTTTTAACAATAATACTATTGCCCTCGGTCGTGCTGACGGCAGTGACCGTGTCAGGATCCCCGGAACCCTTCAGATAATCGGGCTCGGCTCGGGTGGAACCACACAATTGTGCATAAATAGCGCACTCGGGGGCTTGATAGTCTCCACCTGCTCGTCGTCTCTTCGGTACAAAACAAATATCAATTCGTTCGGCAGCGGCCTCGGCCTGATCAACAAACTCAAACCCATCACCTTTGACTGGAAAGACGGCGGGATGCACGACCTCGGCCTCGGTGCCGAGGATGTTGCCGCTATCGAGCCTTTGCTCGTTACTTACAACAAAGACGGCCAGGTCGAGGGTGTCAAGTACGACCGATTGGCGTTGTCCTCATTAACGCTGTAAAAGAACAGCAGTCGCAGTTGTCCGCTCAGCAGAAGGAGATCGAATCTCAGAGATCAGTAATTGCCGGACAGCAAACCGAGATCGAAATGCTAAAGGCGGCAATTTGCGAAATAAACGCGACGTCAGCGTTTTGCAAGAAATAGGAGAAAAAGATGCGACATAAACTATCTATCATTGTTGTTATCATTGCGGCCTTCGCGGCAGCCACGTTCTCACAAACAACCGAATTTACATACCAGGGCAGCCTGAAGGACGGCGCGGTTCCGGCAAATGGCAACTACGATTTTGAATTTCGGCTTTACGATGCAGTCTCCGGCGGGTCGCAGATCGGTCCACTTGTAACACGAACAAATGTAGCGGTGGCCGATGGCCTGTTTTCTGTGAAGCTCGATTTTACGGGAGTCCTTCCACCCTTTCCGGGAGCGGACCGTTTTCTCCAGGTCAGTGTTCGCAACGCAGGCGGCGGCGTATACACGACACTTGATCCGCGGCAAAAGGTCGGCAGCGCCCCCTATTCGATAAAGTCCGTGGCCTCTACCTCGGCTGATTCGTTATCTGCCGCGTGCAGCTTGTGTGTGACCGATGCCCAGATCAATGCGATTTCCGGCAGCAAGGTCACCGGTTCAGTCGCCAGTGCGACGACCGCCACGACCGTGACCGGTGTCGTACAGATCGCTAATGGCGGTACCGGCAGTGCCACAAAGAATTTTGTCGATCTGACAACCGATCAAACAAATATAGCCGGCAACAAAACATTTACCGGTGTCCTGAGCGGCAATGGCTCGGGTCTAACCAATGTCGCCGCAGCGATCGGTGATGGTTCGATCACGACATCCAAGCTTGCTGACGGCGCGGTTACGGAAGAGAAGCTTGCTCCGGACCTCGTGAATTCGCCGCAACGAAATCTCGCTCTGCTCGGATCGCTCCGGTGGGACCTGCTGAAAGGTCCAGGCCGATTTCGCAGCCGGGTCCGGTCCGAGCGGAGTCGCATTCGACGGAGCGAATATCTGGGTCACGAATCAAGCCGGAAGTAACGTGACGAAGCTCCGGGCAAGTGACGGTACAAATCTTGGCACGTTCAGCGTAGGCACCGGCCCGACCGGGATCGCATTTGACGGGGCGAACATGTGGGTCATGAATAGCGGTGCGGGCACCCTGACCAAACTCAGAGCGAGCGATGGTGCAAATCTTGGCACCATTGCCGCCCTCAATGGCTTTGATGTCGTTTTTGACGGCGCAAATATCTGGGTAGCGAGTTCACGGCGGCCTTATACCCTCGGCAAATTTCGTGCGAGCGATGGTATGCAAATCTTGGCTCCTTTCCTGGAGGTACTGAATCCAAAAGGCCTGGCTTTTGACGGAGCAAATATCTGGGTGACGAACCTAATTTCCAATACCGTCCGGGCATATCGGGCAAGCGATGGTGCATTGGTGACAGGGCCGATCTCCGTAGGCACGGGCCCCCTAGCGATCGCGTTTGACGGTTCAAACATTTGGGTCGCAAACGAACACGAGCAACAACGTGACCAAATTGCGGGCGAGCGACGGATCACTTCAAGGAACATTTGCTGCCGGGAGCGATCCGCGAGGGATAGCCTTTGACGGAACCAACATCTGGGTAACGAACGACACCAGCATTACAAAACTGAGGGCTAGCGACGGTAGCAATCGTGGGGACGTTTTCATTCACAAATCCGAAGGGGATCGCATTTGACGGCATGAACATGTGGGTAACCGGCACCAGCAACGTTCGCCGGCTGCCGCCGGCATTTCCCTGATCATTTTTCCTATTCAGATCGAAATTTAGATGATATCGAACCATATTTTTTCACAAACTCAATCGGCACGATCTAGCGGGCCGCGACTATGAAAGGTGTAATTATGTTAAAACGATCTTGCGTTGCAATTTTATTGACCGCTATCGCCTCCGCCACGACACTCCCGATAGCTGTCGTTGCACAATCAGGTGGTAATTTCACGGTTACCAAGTCTGTGATCGCCGGCGGCGGCGGGCGTTCCGCGTCCGGAAACTTTACCGTCGATGGAACGATCGGCGAATCTGTTGCCGGAGTTGCGTCAACCGGAGGTGCGTTCGATCTGGCAGGTGGCTTCTGGGGTGTTGGCGAAGGTGCCACGCCGACGGATACGCCGTCACCGACACCGACACCAACGCCGCCTGCTCATAATATCGTGATCAACGAGATCGACTATGATCAGGTCGGCACCGACAACGCAGAATTTGTTGAACTGATAAACCTTAGTGCAGGCCCCGTTAACCTGGACAACTATACGCTCGAGCTCGTCAATGGCGCCGGCGGCGGTGCGACCGTCTATGACACCATCGACCTGCCAAACGTCGATCTTGCGGCCGGGGGCTATTATGTGATCTGCACTAATGCGGCGAACTGTGCCAAATTGTAACCTCGTGGACACCCCGCTCACGGATTGGATCCAGAATGGTGCACCCGATGCTGATCGGCCTGCGGCTTTCAGGTGTACTCGAGGATGCCATATCGTACGAGGGCAATACTGGTTTCCCTTATACAGAAGCAACAGGGACCTCGGCGGCCGATTCAAACACGATCGCTTTCATAGGTCTGTCGCGATTCCCGAACGGAGCGGACACGGACCTCAACGACGTTGATGTGACCTTACGCTGTATTACGCCCGGAACGGCGAATTCGGCCTCTGATTCGGGCTGCACAGCTCCACTGCCGACGGCAACACCGACGGCCACGCCAACAGCAACCGCGACACCAACCGCCACCGCTACAAGTACACCTACGGCCACGCCGACCGCGTCGCCTACACCGGTGGTCTGCCCTGATGTAAATACACCGGTTTTGACATCGAAGACGAGCGTCGAGTGGTGTGCCGGTGACGATACCGGTCAATACGTCAGACCTTACAGGCCTTGGGGTTATCGCAGCCGATTTTACATTTAACTATGACCCGGCAGTTTTGAGTCCGAACCCGGCGGATATCTCAGTCACCGCGGGAACGGTCAACCCGGGTGCCATGGTTAACGCCAACACATCGGTAAGCGGTTCGGTCGTTGTTTCCGTATTCAGTGCCGGCGCCTTTGCCGGTGCAGGAACGGTCGTCGATCTGCATATGAAGGTGATCGGCCCGATAAATTCTGTAACGCCGCTGACGTTGACGAACTTCCGTTACAACGGCAATAACGTCTGTTCGAACTCGATGAGTGGAATGCTGACAGTCGTCTCGGGTGCGGTCACGGGCAGGGTCGCGTTTGAGAACGAGCCATTCCCGATACCGACCATTTCGCCGACACCGACACCGCGTCCGGTCCCTAATACAAAACTTAATGCGGCGGGCGGAACCAGCTTCTTTAGCCTGGCAGACGCGAGCGGCAACTATTCGCTGTCGGGCTTTGGGCCGGGTGCGTACACCGTTACGCCGTCCAGAGCGGATGAGAGTAATTTGATACCTACCGGTATCTTCAGCAACGATGCTGCGCTGATCTCGCGGCACGTGGTCGGTCTCATCACCTTAAATGCCACCCAGCAGAAGGCTGCAGACGTCAGCGGATTTCACGCACTCTCGTCGTTTGACGCGGCATTGATAGCTCAATGGATCGTTGGCATTCCAAACGCCCTTAACCACACGGGCCAGTGGGTGTTCACGCCGGTATCGACCAACCCCGACACAACGATCGACAGTGTCCAGGATTACAAAGCCCTGCTCCTCGGCGACGTCAGCGGCGACTGGATGCCGCCATCCAGCCGTCCGCTTGAGTCGGTCAAGCCTGACCTGAAATATGCCGTTCGTGTATCAGTTCCGAGCGTCAAAGCCCCGGTTGGTTCACAGGTTGCGATGCCGCTAAAGATCGGGAATCTGCAAGGCAGAGGCGTCAGCTCATATCAATTCGATATTGAGTACGACCCATCGGTGATAGCCCCTGCCGAGATCGCGGCAGATCTCGCCGGCACACTCAGCGAAGGCATGAGCGTTGTCTACAATTCGCCGTCACCGGGCCTGCTCAAAGTGGCTGTCTTTGGGGTGGCACCTTTTTCGAATGATGGTGTATTTCTATATCTACGCTTTTTGACGATAGGTAAGGCAGGCTCTGGTACAACGTTGACAATATCAGGACTTAGATTAAACGACGGAACCGGAGACGTCCTGGTCACAAGCGGCCGCCTGCATATTATCCGGTAGGCTCGTCAATCACCGGGCCGCAATTGTCTTTTCGAACAGAGCGGCCCGGTTCACGATCGCATTTTCCAGCTAGCTTTTATGTTTTTAACTTTCTTCGATCGTTATTCGTTCAAATTTGCGAGTTTCGATAATGATCTCGGTGTCGAGTTCGACAATGGAACCTTCTGCAAGTACGACGGCTTCGTTAAGATCAAGTATTTTGCCATTTTCATATGCGGCAATAAAAGAATGCCCATTTAGGGCGGAACGCACCTTTGATAAATAAGTTTCACGAAAAGTCTTTTCGGCAGGCTCTATGTGATATCCGATCGATTCGCGTAAATATTCTGCCGCGCCTGCAAGTTTTGCTGATTGAGCAGCGTTTTCACTCCGTCCGGCGATCGCGGCGAAACCATCGAGGGCATAAGAAATAAATATTTTGTTGTTCGTTTCCCGGGCGATCCGTAAAACTTCTACGAAGTTAGAAGTCGCCGCTTCATAAAGACCTTCATGATAATCAAGCATTCCGAGATTGTTACAAACGGTCATAATTAGTCTCTTGTCTTCGGAAAGTCCCAAACGCGATCGACAATCTTCGAGCAGCGGGCGGGCGGCCGCGAGATTTCCCTGGCACATCTCTAGATCGCCAAGCGCGTTCAAAAGGTAGGCGATCCCAATTTCTTCTTTAATTTCATGGCAAATATCGAGTGCTTTCTTATAAAAAGACCGTGCCGCGGCATAGTCTTTCTGCATGACAGAGATCACTCCCAAATTTTGATTATTCTTGGCAATTTGCAGCGGATTATTCAACTCTCGACTTTCCGCCAAACCCATTTCGTGAAATTTCCGAGCTTCTACAAGATTTCCCTGATTCCGCTGAAAAAAGCCGCTTGTCGCCAGTAGCTTCAGCCGCCACTCTGAACGGGAATCTTCCGTCGCCCGCAGAGCCGATTCGCACCATCGAAGACCTTCACTGAAATGTCCGTAATTTATCCAAAAGTGGCGAACGCCGGAGGCGATCCGGATAGCTGTCAACCGGTCGTTTTGCAAAGACCAGCTCAAAGCGGCGCGGATATTGTCATGATCTTTGTCCAATCTGTCGAGCCATTCGCCACCAGTTTCACCTTCCAAAAATGGCTCTGCTTCTTCTGCAATTACAAGAAAATATTGGGCGTGAATTCGCTGTAGATCGTCAAGGTCACCCATTTCCCGCAGCATCTCTAGCGCGAATTCGCGAACCACTTCGAGCATCCGCAACCGGACATTTCCATCCGGCTGTTCAATAACATAAAGCAGATTCTTTTCAGTGAGGGAGGTGAGCAGATCCAAAGCTGACGGATCGGTATCGCCAGCTAATAGCCGTGATCTCGATGTTCCGGCGACGCATTCTGCAGCCTTGACCGTAAAACCGCCGGCAAAAACAGACAATCGGCGAAAAAGAGTCTGCTCGTTCGGTTCCAACAGTTCATAACTCCAAATTATCGTGCCAAGCATTGTCTGCTGGTGCACAGGCAATTTCTTTGACCCGCCAGTTAGCAATTCGAGGGACTGTTCGAGACGGTCGAGAATCTCCTGCGGAGGGAGCAGCATTACGCGTGCCGCTGCGAGTTCGATCGCTAGTGGCAACCCGTCGAGACGGCGGCAGATCTCGGCAACGGCTCCGATATTCTTTTCTGACAAGACGAACGTCGATTTTGCAGTCCGTGCACGCGCATCGAAAAGTCTAACCGATGGATTTGTGTTCAAATCGTCAAACGAGATCCGGCCTGAGGGCGGCACATCGAGAGGCAAAACCTTAAATTCGCAATGGGTTTTTATTTTAAGCGATAAGCGACTGGTAACTAATATTTTAAGCGAGGGGATCTCTGACAAAAGCTCTGAGATTTGCGATGCGGCCTCAATTATCTGCTCGAAATTGTCCAAAATAAGCAGCGCCCTTCGCCCGCGAAGAAAATCTACCACAGTTTCAAACAAAGATCTGCCGCCGGATTCTTTTAATTGGAGGGTTTGAGCGATCGCCGAGATCATCCGGTCTGCCGAATTGACGGCGGCGAGTTCGACAAAGAAAATGCCGTCCGGAAAGTCGGCTGACAAATTGTCAGCGACACCACGGGCGAGCGTCGTTTTACCGCTGCCGCCTGCGCCGGTAAGAACGATCGATCTTGCAGCGTTTTCGCTAGAGAGCAGCATGCTCGTGATCTCGGCGATCTCACTCGCACGGCCAAAGATCGACACCGTGTCGCCGATATTTTCGGACGATGCGATCGCAAGGGCCGCAAGAGCTGATGCGGGCCCCTCAATATCGGTACGTTCGACCTTTTCGATGAACGAATAACCCTTTCCCGGAACTGTTGTTATGAACCGGTAAAAGCCGGCCTTGTCGCCGAATATTTTGCCGCAGCGCTGCGATCTGGACGGTCAGATTGTTTTCCTCGACAAACTGATCAGGCCAAACGCGATCCATCAGTTCATCCTTTGACATGAAGCTGCCGTGATTCTCGACCAGCTGCTGCAGCAGATCGAAAGCCTTTGGCGCCAGCGTGACCTTTTGCCCATTTCGCTTTAGCGAACGGCGGGCGCAGTCCAGTTCGAAATCACCGAATCTGAACCTGGCCGCTGCAAGAGTTTCCATTGATTTGATCAAACATTAGGAAAAATTAGCCGGAATGTTAAGGACAATTAGGAGATACCTGCCGCAAACTCGCAATTGTAAACAAAAAAGCACCGGCACCAAACGTCAATAGACGTCCAAAGGATAGCAAAGGCATGGCGTTAAGAACAACAAATTTCGGTCCGAACACATTATGCATAAACACGAAATAGGTAAGACACGGATCACGATCGAACGCATCAGCGTCACCACTGTTCGTCAACACGGCGCGGTACAGCCTGTGTACCGCGAGATCTTACGTGAGTTGATCGAACCCAAAACGGAGCCTTTGCTCTTAACAAGCGGGTGTAGTACTGACGCTGAAGTGGCTGAAGCAAAACAAATTAAACCGTAAGGAGAATAAAGATGAAAAGCACGACGATGACAATTTTCGCGATATTGGCGATCGCAATATCAACCGCGGCTCAAACCACCGATGAACAAGAGATCATGAAGATCCATCACTCCCTGGAAACCTCATTCATAAAGGGCGAGTTGGGTCCATTTGAGGCTGCGATGGCTGAATCTTATACATTCAGCGGTCCGGACGGAAAAGAACAAACGCGCGCCGAGGTGCTCAAGGACATGCGTGATGAACTCGCCAAACCTAACTATAAGAATATTTCCGGGGTCAGCGACAACGTAAAGATCCGCGTGCTGGGAAACGCAGCATACGTTACTGCGGGCTGGACATCGGTTTCGCAGGCACTCGGCGACGGCTCCGAACCTCATACGGACAAAGGCCAGTACACCGGTATTTACGAAAAGATCGGGGGCAAATGGATGCTCGTTCGAGAGGCAATCACCGAGGCACAGCATGACCGTAAGGCGATGGAAGCCGGCGTAGTTGCTGCCAGCAAAATGTATGACAACGTTATGAAAAGCCGTGACAAAGCCGGCTACGAACGCCTGCTCAGTTCCGATTACCTGTATACGAACGAGGACGGCAAACTTGTCTCGCGTGTCGACGACATCGAGAATTTTGTAAGCGAGGTACCAAGATCGACAGCCTCGAAACATCTGACCAAAAAGTCCGCATCATCAGCAATACGTCTGCTGTCGAGACTGGTGTTTACCACGCCATCGGGACCCACAAGGGCAAACCGTTTGACGAGACCGGCCGCTATACGACCACATGGGTTTGGAAAGGCCTTCGCTGGCAGATCGTCGCGGATCATAATTCGATAGTTAGGAAATAGCATTTGATCGCCGTTATTTTTCATTGATTAGCGGCTGACGAGGTAATAGTCATGAAAAGAAAACATACACGAGCATTGTTCATTCTCTCGATAACCATCTTTGCTATCGCCCTATTTCTGGTATGGCGGTTCGCTTCCGTAAATGCCGGTACATCGTGCGATGGTTATTTGGTCAGTTATGACAAAATCTTCGGGGAAAACATCGATAGTTACTTGATAGCTGCGGATGGATCGGCTGAGTATGCGGTCGCGGGCGGCAATGGCCGAATTTCGGACGCGAGCCCTGATGGCCGATGGTTCCTCACGTCGGTGAAGCGCTTTGTACCCAATGGTGAGCCTGGTCCCCCTATTTATATTGAATATTCCGACATCTATAGGACCAGGCCCAACGGAACGAATGAGGACCTCCTGGCCTATGCGGCTCCAAACGGTGACTACGATCAATTATTCGACAACGCGGTGTACAATTCGGACAGCCAAAAGATCGCGTATACGTTTGGGTTTGAGCAGGACCGCAACGAGATTTTTGAAATGAGAGCCAATGGCACGGAAAAAGTGGGAATAACTACGGCCTTTGAACATAATGACGCGAGCAACTACACGAACTTGAGCATTAGCCCGAACAGCGGCCTAACGATCCTGGCACAGGCGAACGGTCTTCATCTCTCCGGTCAACCATCGAATATCGTTGTGATCACTCCGGCCCTAGAGCCCAACCCAGGGTTCTACACACGCCTAACGAACTCTACGACCAGCGGCGATCCGAGCTATACCTACCCTCGTTTTTCCGCTTCGGGTGACGGTGTCTTCTACTTGGCGGATTCTGGGCCGGAAGGGATAAAGCCAATTCTGTTTAGATCCTTTAACCTTGGATATGCATTACCGATCACATTCGAGGGGCACGTTGAGTCGTACGACCTTTCCCCCGATGGAAGTAAGATCGTCTACTCTTGCAACCTTTCAGGCGCTGACCCCACTCATAATGATCTATTTATGATGAATGCAGACGGGTCGAACAAGGTCAACATAACAAACAGCACCGGAACCAGCGAGGTTGACCCGACATTCAGCAGCGACGGTACCAGGATCGCATACACTTCCCTTGAGATCGGACAGCCGGAGCCGTATAACGGCGGACGCCATGTGATGAATGTAGACGGCACCGGAGTAGGTCCTATACTTGGCGATGCCTGGGTACGTTATCATTCAAACGTTTTCTTTATAGGGCACAGCGATGAGGACGGCATTCCAGACAACTGCGACAATTGTTCGTCCATAGACAATCCTGACCAGTCCGATAATGATGGCGACGGGCTTGGCGATGCATGTGATCCGGACGATGATAATGACGGCGTTGAGGATGCGGATGACAACTGTCCGATCCATGTCAATCCCGATCAAGCGGACAACGACGGCGACGGCATGGGGGACACCTGTGATCCCGACGACGACAATGACGGCGTCGAGGACGTATATGACAACTGCCCGCTTACAGTGAACCAATACCGGATCGCGTTCTCCTCTACTCGCAGCGGGAACCGCGATATCTACACAATGAACGCCAATGATGGGACTGGGGCGACCCGTCTCACTATTGCTTCGGCATTAGACGACGAGCCAGCTTTCAATGCTTCTGGTTCCCGCATCGTGTTCACATCAAACCGCAGCAGCAACCGCAACGAGATCTATGTAATGAATGCGAATGGTTCAGGACAGACGCGCCTGACAAACGTCGTGGGCGGAAATAATCATGCTTCGTTCAGCCCTGATGGAACGAAGATCACATTTGTTTCCTTACGCGATACGGGTGTCTTTGATGGCGGACACCCGAATGTTTATATTATGAATTCGGATGGGACGAATCAGACCAAGCTCACTACGAATCAAGGGTCTAGCGGTGGGGGGCATAACCCTACCTTTAACCACGACGGAACGCGTATCGCCTTCGACGCCCAGCGGATCCTTTCCGGCGGCTTCGTAATTCAGGACATTTTTGCAATAAATCCAGACGGCACCGATGAGACCCGCTTGACCACCGCAACGGGTTTTGACACTGACCCATCGTACAGCCCCGACGGCAGCAAGATCGTTTTCGTCTCCAGGCGTGACGGTAACGACTACAATGGCGAGATCTATATTATGAACTCTGACGGGACAAACCAGACCCGTCTTACCAATACAACACTGTTTGAAACCAACCCGGTATTCAGCCCGGATGGCACTAAGATAGCGTTTGAATCAAGTGACGTCACCACTTTTTGGGATCTTTATGAAATGAATGTGGACGGCACGAACATAACCAGATTAACGATCAACCAAGCCTATAACGAGTATCCATCTTACGCCCCACAGGCTGACAGCGACGGCGACGGCATAGGCGATGCCTGTGATAACTGCGCTTCGGCAAACCCCAACCAGGCCGATACGGATATGGACGGTATCGGCGACACATGCGACAACTGCCCGTTAATATCAAATCCTGACCAGGCGGATAATGACAGCGACGGCATCGGCGATGTCTGCGACCCTGATGACGACAATGACAATGTACCGGACATTGACGACAATTGCCCGCTCTATTACAACCCGGATCAGGCAGACTTTGACAACGACGGGATCGGGGACGAATGCGATGATGATGACGACAACGATGGCGTTATCGACGACATTGATAACTGTCATTTCACACCAAACCCGGATCAAACCGACAGCGACATGGACGGTATAGGCGACGCCTGTGATTCTTCTTTCGACGCATATACTCCAATGGGCCCGGACATAACAGTGCAAACCGGAGATGCAACAGTAACTTTCTCTGACATATCGGACGAAGGTTTTACCTCGTTCGTTCCGATCATTCCCGATCAGGGCGACATGCCCGAGGGCTATACCCTCTGTCCGACGTGTCCCGCATACGACATAACGACGTCAGCCGTTTATACGCCGCCTATCACAGTCTGTTTTGTTGTGCCTCTGGATGTTGACGACCCGACATTTCTCACCCTAAGGATGCTGCATGGCGAGGACGGTGTTTTTGTTGATCGAACTTCGGGTCATTTCACCGACCCTGAAGGCGAAAGGACTGTGTGCGGAATTGTGCAATCGCTTTCGCCATTTGCCCTGGCCTCGAGCGAAGGCCCTGGCCCAACGCCAACAGATACGCCGACGGCGACCCCCACAAACAGGAAGAGGGATACACCTACGGCGACACCGACGGATACTCCGACAGCGACACCGACAGATACTCCGACATCAACTCCGACATCGACACCAACCGCAACACCGACACCGGTTGTATGTCCTGATGTAAATACGCCAGTCCTGACGTCGAAAACAAGTGCCGGCGGCGTGCCGGTAACGATACCCATCAATACAACAGACCTAACGGGCCTTGGTGTAATATCCGCCGATATTGTGTTCAATTATGATCAAACGGTCCTGAGCCCCAGCCCGGCTGATATATCAATCACCGCAGGGGCGGTCAGCCCGGGAGCCACCGTCAACTACAACCCGAATACACCGGGCACTGTCATCATTTCAGTATTTGATACAGGGGCATTTACCGGTGCGGGAGCCGTCGCCGATCTGCATATGAAGGTCATCGGGCCGATCGGCTCTGTATCGCCACTGACATTAAACAGTGTCTCGCTTAACGGCGGGCTTATCTGTTCGAACCCGATGAGCGGAACGCTGACAGTCGTTTCCGGAACGTTGACGGGGCGGGTCTCGTTTGAGAACGAGCCGTATCCTGCATCGACCGTCTCGCCGACCCCGACCCCGCTTCCAGTTGAAGGTACAAAACTCAACGCGGCCGGCGGGACCAACTTCTTTGACCTTACGGACGCCAGCGGCAACTATTCCCTGTCCCTCTTTGGGCCGGGTTCTTACACCGTAACACCATCCAGGCCGGATGAGGACTTTATGGCCCCGAACGGCATCTTTAGCGGAGATCCGGCACTGGTGGCCCAGCATGTTGTCGGGTTGATCACACTTAATACAGTCCAGCAGCGTGCGGCTGATGTAAGCGGGTTGCATGATCTTTCATCGTTTGACGCGGCACTCATTGCCCAATGGATAGTCGGCATCACAAATCCGATCAACCTGACAGGCAAGTGGGTGTTCACACCCGATTCGACAACGCCGGATACGACGATTGACAGCACCCAGGACTACCTGGCGCTGCTGATGGGTGACGTCAATGGTGACTGGATGCCGTTTCCGCCGCGTCCATTCGCATTGATCGACCCCGACCCAAAGACTGCTGTCCGAGTATCGGTCCCGAACATAAAGGCCGCGCAAAGTACCTACGTAAGCATTCCGGTTAGTATTTCTAACCTACAGGGCAAGGGCGTCGGATCATACCAATTTGATATTGAGTACGATCCGGCGGTGATAGCTCCTGCGGGAATAGCGGCTGACACGGTCGGAACAATGAGCGAGGGTATGAGCGTTGTTTCCAACTCGCCTATGCCGGGATTGCTCAAGGTTGTTGTCTACGGAGCGATACCTGCATCGAACGACGGTGTGTATGTGAATCTCCAGTTCAAGGCAGTGGGTAAGGCCGGTACCCGTTCACCGATCACAATAAACGGTTTCAAAGTGAACGACGGTAAACACGATGTGTTGGTCACAAACTCCGTGGTGTATATTGTAGGGTCAAACGCAGGCTCTCAAACCAGCAGGTTACTGAACTTGTTCAACACGCCGCTTATGCAGAATTGATATAAGCCCGGCTCATGGTGTTTACCGACAATGGGCCAGGCACGGCACGTGATCTCGGCGTTAAACGCTGAGCGACAATGACTATGATCTGGGGTGGTATTCGTGTTACGGATACCACCCCGTTTCGTTATCACAATTGGCAGCCGACCCTCAGAACCGGAGTCTTCCCTCGCTCGCAGAGCCGCGTCGCACCAACGTGCCCGTTTGCCCGTTGAGCTCCAGCGAACGGCGGGCAGTCCAGTTCGAAATCACCGAATCTGAATCTGGCCGCTGCAAGAGTTTCCATTAATTTGATCAAACATTAGGAAAAATTAGCCGGAATGTTAAGGACAATTAGGATAAACCTGCCGCAAACTCGCAATTGTAAACAAAAAAGCGCCGGCACCGGACATTGATCGATGTCCAAAGGATAGCAAATGAGGCTTTGCCGGACAATAAAAATCGAAAAACCAATATGGACGAACCTAAGCGAAAACTAACCGAGATCACGATAGAGACGGTCAGCGTGACAACGATCAAAACGCGGGGCATCAAGTTGCAGCAGATATATTGCAGCCAATGCGGCCGACATTCCCAACCGTTTGACGCTACGCAGGCAAGCTCGATCTTAAGGAGCGAGCCGGGAATGATCGAAGAGATGTACGGCAATGGCCATATACATCGACTTGGTGACGATGGGTTTTGCGGCAACTCGCTGGCGACCCGGATCGAAGACCTTGCCCGTGAACCTAAACAACTAAAGGGAACAACATCAGGAGAATCAAAATGATAAGCTAAACATATTCTGGATGTCGCAATATCCTTACTCGCAGCCGTCTGACGTCATTCGCACAGACAACCGAATTCACCTATCAAGGAAGCTTGAAAGACAGACGCGGTTCCGGCAAATGGCAACTACGATTTTGAATTCGTCTTTTTGATGCGGTTTCCGGCGGCAGCCAGGTCAGCCCGACGTTACCCGCAACAAGGTCCCGGTTGCGGACGGAATGTTTTCCGTTTCACTTGATTTTGGGAGTCAGTTTCCGCGGAGCAGACCGCTTTCTGGAGATTCGGAGTTCAAATGCCGGCGGGACAGCCGGGCATCACCACGCTCGGCCCGAGACAGGTGATAAGCAGCACGCCGTATTCCGTTAAAAGCCTATCAGCGGACAACGCGACCAACGCAACCAACGCAACGAATGCCACAAATGCCACAAATGCCACAAATGCGACGACAGCAAACAACTCATTAAGCCTTGGCGGCGTGGCGGCAAATCAATATGTGGTAACGACCGACCCGCGAATGACCGACGCACGGCCACCTACTGCCGGGTTCGACGAATTACGTCCAAAACAGCACCTCACTGCAGGCGACAACCAACTTCAACATCAGCGGCAACGGCACGGCGGGTGGAACGCTCTCCGGCGGCGTGGTCAACGCAACGACGCAATTCAACATCGGCGGCAGCCGCGTTTTGAGCAGGGGTATTGCGGGAACGACTAATAATATCTTTGTCGGCTCAAACGGTACGGGCGGCATTGAACACTGGCAGTAGTAACTCTTTTTTTGGAGTTTTGGCCGGTCCAGCCAATACGAGTGGCTCTAGCAACTCCTTTTTCGGTTCAAATGCGGGTGCCAACAGCCAAACCGGCAATCAAAACAACTTTTTCGGTGGTCTCTCCGGACTGTCCACCACCTCAGGCGATGGCAACACTTTTTTTGGATTTAGAGCCGGAGAATCTAATACCATCGGCAGCAAGAATACGATGGTTGGCCAAGATGCAAATGTTGCCGCGGGCGATCTGAGTTTTGCCACTGCCATCGGAGCAAGTTCGATTGCCAGTCTTTCAAATTCAATTTATCTTGGCCGCCCGGGCGGCGAAGATACGGTTCGCATTGCCGGGGCTACGATCATTGATGGCAGCCTTGTTGTGGGCACCCTGGGCGGCACTACGGGAAATGTCCACCTTTGCCGAAACACCTCCAACCGGCTGTCTCTCTGCACTTCGAATTTTGCGGATAGTCCGGAACTCGAATCGCTTCGCAAAGAGCTTCAAGATCAAAAAAGACTGACCGATACGCAGCAAACGCAGAATGATGACCTTAGAAAACAGGTTGAAGCGTTAAAGAGCGGTCGTCTGTTCTATAAAGGCAGATGCCGAGATATGCAATGTAAAGGAGAAATAATATGCGAAAAACATTATTGTCGATGCTATTTTGTTTGTTTGCCGTCATTCGTATCTCGGCGCAGACGACGGCGTTTACCTATCAAGGCAGTTTGAAAGAAGGAGCGAGTGCGGCGAACGGAAATTACGATTTTGAATTTAAGCTGTTCAATCTCGCAAGCGGCGGAGCACCGCAGGGCGGCACTCTCCAGCAATTGAATGTCGCGGTTGCGAACGGAATATTTGCCGTCTCACTTGATTTCGGCGCCGCGCCTTTGCCTGGAGCGAATCGCTTTCTCGAGATCGGCGTGCGGATGAATGGAAATCCGGGCGGATTTCAACAATTGATCCGCGGCAAAAGGTGGGCAGTTCGCCATACGCTGTTCAGAGTCTTAACGCTGCGACTGCCGCTAACGCCACCACGGCTACAACGGCAACGAACGCAACACAACTCGGTGGTGTCGCGGCAAATCAATTCGTGCAAACTGGCGATTCGCGTCTATCGGATGCCCGCAATCCGCTCGCCGGAAGTTCGAACTATATTCAAAATCAAAACGCCTGCGCCTCAAGCAACGAGCAATTTCAACATCAGCGGCAACGGGACAGCGGGCGGCACTATTTCGGGCGGCGTGGTCAACGCGGCGACCCAGTACAACATTGGCGGCAACCGGGTGTTCAGTACAGCGGGATCGTTCAATCTCTTTGCCGGAGTCGGCGCGGGAGCCATAAACACTAGCGATTCGAATTCTTTTTTTGGGCATTTTGCGGGACGCTTCAATACAAATGGTTCTGAAAACTCGTTTTTCGGGTATTCAGCCGGAACCGCCAACACGAGTGCGAGTAACAACGCGTTTTTCGGGACGAGGGCTGGACGCGACACCACGATGGGCAGCGGCAACTCGTTTGTCGGGTATGAAGCCGGACTCATCAACACGGAAGGCGTGGGCAACTCGTTCTTCGGGCGCAGTGCCGGATCGGACAACACGACAGGCCATTTTAACTCGTCTTTCGGGCGTCTTTCCGGGGCCAACAACCAGACAGGCAGCTACAATACCTTTATTGGCTACAACGCCACTGCCAGTTTCCTTTCTACGGACCTGAGTTTTGCCACCGCGATCGGAGCGGGTTCTGTTGTTAACCTGAGCAACTCGGTTTTTATCGGCCGTCCGGGCGGCGAAGATACGGTTCGCATTCCTGGCAATGTCAACGTGACGGGAAGCACAAGTCTTAATGGAAATCTGACTTTTGCGAGTGGCGGCATCGCGTCTATAAGCAGTGCGAATGTCTTTATGACACAGCTTCCTGCGGGCGTCGGAACCACACTTTGCCGTACCGCTTCAAATCAAATCGTGACGTGCTCGTCTTCGCTTCGATACAAAACCAACATCAACCGCTTCGGACTTGGGTTGGATCTCGTAAACCAACTAAAACCCATCACCTTCGACTGGAAAGACGGCGGGATGCATGACCTGGGCCTTGGGGCCGAGGATGTCGCAGCTATTGAGCCATTGCTGGTCACGTATAACGACAAAGGCCAGGTCGAGGGTGTCAAGTACGACCGTGTCGGCGTCGTCCTTATCAACGCTGTCAAAGAACAGCAGGAAAAGATAGAAACGCAGCAACTGAAGAATCAAAACCAGGATCTGCAGATCGAGCGGTTAACACAACAGATCAGAATGCAGGAGATGGTGATCGACGGACTCAGAAAACTTGTCTGCTCACAAAACACACAAGCCGAAATTTGCAAGGAGATATCAAAATGAATAACAAAACTTTCCCTTACCTAATTCTTTTTATCGTTTTACTCGTGCCGGCGTTCGCGGGAGCGCAAACAACGGAATTCACCGTACAAGGTACGCTGCCTGATATCTATACCAACGGAGCATATGATTTCGAATTCCGCTTGTTTAGCGTTGCTACCGGCGGAACAGCCATCGCGGTGCAGCAGCGGTTAGGAGTTTTAGTAAACAATGGCAACTACAAGGTTAATCTTGATCTTGGAAGTTCTTTTCCAGGCGCGGCACGTTATCTGGAAACCGGCTACAAATTCGCACCCGGCCCGTTCACGACAATAACCCCACGCGATGTCGTCACATCGGCGCCGTATGCGATCCGCAGTTTGACTGCGGTCACGGCCGACCAGGTTTCAACCAGTTGCGTCGGGTGTGTGACAAATACAAATATCAGTCAGGTCGCAGGGAGCAAGATCACGGGCCAGGTTCCAGTAGCGAGCATTCCGGCTGGCAGCGGCAGTTACATTCAAAACACCTCCACCCAGCAAGCCGCGAGTAGCTTCAATATTTCCGGCTCCGGAACAATAGGAGGAACGGTTTCAGCCAATGCGGTTAACTCGGAGACGCAAATTAACATTCGCGGTGTTCGGGCGTTCACTATTGTTGGTGCCGGCTCCGCTGGTTTTGGCGGCGGAAGCACACTCGCCGGCGCCGGCGCGGGCCAAAATCTGTACCCTGACACAATTGGAGATTCTTTCTTTGGGCTGAACGCCGGTAAGTTGACTACGAGTGGAGGCAGCAATGCGTTCTTCGGTTATAAGTCAGGCGAAAACAATACAACCGGCTTTGGAAACTCGTTCTTTGGCACTCAAGGATCCACAAACACGATCGGCAACAACAATTCGCTCTTTGGGGGCAACTCGAATGTTGGTGCGGCAAATTTGAATTACGCAACAGCCATAGGTGCAGGCTCTGTAGCCAGCCTAAGCAATTCTGTGTACCTCGGCCGTCCGGGTGGAGAAGATACTGTTCGCATTCCCGGACCCGTTATCATCGATGGAAGCATCAGTCGTTCATTCTTTCGGCACGAACAACACTGCCGTACCAGCTCTGTCTCAATACTGCCGACAGGATCGCAAAATGCTCGTCCAGTCTGCGATATAAAACGAATATCGGTAAATTTAGCTACGGCCTTGATCTCATCAACCGACTCAAACCGATCACTTTCGACTGGAAAGACGGCGGAATGCACGATCTCGGCCTCGGTGCCGAAGATGTCGCCGCAATAGAGCCGTTGCTTGTCACATACAACAAGGACGGCCAGGTCGAGGGGGTCAAGTACGACCGCATCGGCGTCGTGCTTATCAATGCCGTCAAGGAACAGCAGGCCCAGTTGACCGCTCAGCAAAATGAGATCGACTCTCAGAAAGTAGTTATTACCAGACAGCAGGCCGAGATCGATCTGCTAAAGGCCCACATATGTTCGCAGGGCACCGACTGTCTACTTTTTGCGGGAAATAGGAGAAAAAGATGCAACACAAACTATCTATCGCTGTTGTTATCATTGCTGCCTTCGCGGCAACGGTGTTCTCACAAACCACGGAATTCAGCTACCAGGGAAGCCTCACAGACGGAGCGGTTCCGGCAAACGGTAATTACGATCTCCAGTTCCGCGTCTTTGACGCTGCGGCCAACGGCTCGCAGGTCGGCGTGACTTTAACGCGAACAAGCGTCCCGGTTGCGGCGGGCCTGTTTTCGGTTCGGCTCGATTTCGGGGCCGTGTTCAACGGGGCAGACAGATTTCTTGAGATCAGAGTACAAAACGCGGGCGGCGGCGTATACACGACACTTGATCCCCGACAAAAAGTGGGCAGTTCGCCATACTCTGTTCAGAGCCTCAATGCCACCACGGCTGCTACGGCGACGAACGCGACACAGCTCGGCGGCGTCACGGCAAGTCAATATGTCGTCACAACCGATCCGCGGATGACTGACACCAGGCCGCCGACCGCGGGTTCGACGAACTACGTCCAAAACGGCACATCGCTACAGGCGACAACCAACTTCAATATCAGCGGTAACGGCACGGCGAGCGGCACTTTGTCCGGCGGCATTGTCAACGCGACGACGCAATACAACATGAGCGGCAATCGCGTTTTGAGCGTGGCGGGAACGAACAATATCTTTGTCGGTCTCAGCGCGGGTTCGATCACAACCGGTATTGAGAATTCGTTTTTCGGGACTAGTGCCGGACTCGCTAATACGACCGGCAGTTTCAACTCGTTTTTCGGGCGTTACGCCGGTTCCGCCAATACGACCGCCAGTGCCAACTCGTTTTTCGGCAATTCCGCCGGAAAAGCCACCACGGCGGGCAGCAACTCGTTTTTCGGCTATTTCGCCGGAGCCGCTAATACGGACGGCAATGCCAATTCGTTTTTCGGGCGCGGTTCAGGAAGCGGCAATACGAATGGCTTTTCCAACTCGTTCTTCGGGGACGCCTCCGGTCAACCCAATACGACCGGAAATCAGAACTCCTTCTTTGGGGACGCCGCCGGTTTAACCAATTCAACCGGAAGTGAGAACTCGTTTTTCGGACGTGGGGCCGGACTCAACTCAACCGGAAGTGAGAACTCGTTTTTCGGCCTTGCCGCCGGTTCCACCAATTCGACCGGCCTTGGCAACTCGTTTTTCGGGCGGACCGCCGGAAGTTCCAATACGACAGGGAATAGGAACACTATTATCGGTTATGGAGCAGACGTCGCTTCCGGTGGGCTAGATTATGCAACGGCGATCGGGGCATTTGCTGTCGTCAACGCCAGCAACACGATCGCCCTCGGACGGACCGATGGCACTGACAAGATCGTAATTTACGGTCTCGGCTCAGCCGGCTCGACAACGCTTTGCCGCAATGCCTTAAACCAGATCGCTACACTGTTCATCCTCGCTCCGCTACAAAACTAATATCAACTCTTCGGCACGGCCTCAGCCTGATCAACCAACTCAAACCCATCACCTTCGACTGGAAAGTCGGCGGGATGCCTGACCTGGGCCTCGGTGCCGAGGATGTAGCGGCGATCGAGCCACTGCTTGTGACTTACAACGACAAAGGCCAGGTCGAGGGCGTCAAATACGACCGCATCGGCGTTGTGCTTATCAACGCCGTAAGAGAGCAGCAGGCTCAGATCGAATCTCAGAAAGCCGATATCGAAATGTTAAAAGCGGCAATTTGCGAGATCAACGCGACATCAGCGTTTTGCAGTAAATAGGAGAAAAAAAATGCGACATAAACTATCTATCGTTGTTGTTATTATTGCTGCCTTCGCGGCATCGGTGTTCTCACAAACCACGGAATTCAGTTACCAGGGCAGCCTTACCGACGGAGCGGTTCCGGCGAATGGCAATTATGATCTCCAGTTCCGTGTCTTTGACGCTGCGGCCAACGGGTCTCAGGTCGGCGTGACTTTAACGCGAACAAGCGTCCCGGTTGCGGCGGGCCTGTTTTCAGTAAAGCTCGATTTCGGGGCCGTGTTCAGCGGGGCAGACAGGTTTCTTGAGATCAGAGTGCAAAACGCGGGCGGCGGCGGCTACACGACACTTGATCCACGGCAAAAGGTCGGCAGTGCACCGTACTCGATAAAGTCCGTGGCTTCTACGTCGGCTGATTCGTTATCTGCCACATGCAACCTGTGTGTAACCGATGCTCAGATAAATGCTATCGCCGGCAGCAAGGTAACCGGTTCTGTAGCCAGCGCAACTACTGCCACGACCGTGACAGGCGTCGTACAGATAGCAAATGGCGGTACCGGCAGCCCGACAAAGAATTTTGTCGATCTTACAACAAATCAAACAAACATCGCCGGCAACAAAACATTTACCGGCGTCCTGAGCGGCAATGGCTCGGGTCTGACCAATGTCTCCGCGGCGATCGGTGATGGTTCGATCACTACATCCAAGCTTGCTGACGGCGCGGTGACCGAAGAGAAACTCGCGCCGGATCTGATAAATTCGCCACAGCGCAATCTCGCCCTGCTCGGGTCGCTCCGGTGGGACCTGCTCAAAGGCCAGGCCGATTTTACAGCCGGAACCGGTCCCCGCGGACTCGCGTTCGACGGAGCGAATATCTGGGTAACGAACCAATCCGGCAACAACGTTACCAAACTCAGGGCAAGTGATGGTGCCAATCTCGGAACGTTTGCTGTAGGCACTGGCCCGACCGGGATCGCATTTGACGGTGCGAATATGTGGGTCATGAATAGCGGTTCGAGTAACCTGACCAAACTTAGGGCGAGCGATGGAGCGATCCTCGGCACTTTCCCTACCTCATCTGGCTTTGACGTCGTTTTCGACGGTGTAAACATCTGGGCCGCGTCCTACAACGGCGGAGTACTAGGTAAATTTCGGGTGAGCGATGGTGCAAATCTGGGTTACTTTCCTGTTGGTAATTTTCCCAGGGCAATAGTCTTTGACGGGGTCAATATTTGGGTGGCGGGCAGCAGCCTTCTTAGAGCGCTGCGCGCAAGTGATGGTGTACTAGTCATAGGTACGTTGCCAATCGGCGCAAGCCCCTTAGCGATCGCGTTTGACGGTGCAAATATCTGGGTCGTAAACAGTTCCCCCAACAACGTTACCAAATTTCGTGCAAGCGATGGGTCAAATCAAGGAACATTTACCGTCGGCAGCAGTCCAAGCGGGATCGCGTTCGACGGTACCAACATCTGGGTTACGAACACCAACGGCAACAGCGTTACAAAACTGCGGGCAAGTGACGGTTCAAACCTTGGAACATTTGTGGCGAACGGTCCACAGGGTATCGCATTTGACGGGACGAATATGTGGGTAACCGGCACCAGCAATGTGCGGCGGCTGTCGCCTGCTTTTCCTTGATCATTTATCACTATTAGGTCGATACCAACGTGATATCGAACCATATTTTTTCGAAAAACCCATCGGCACGATCTAGCGGGCCGCGACTATGAAAGGTGTAATTATGATTAAACAATTTTGCGTTGCAATTTTATTGACTGCCATCGCCTCCGCCACGACACTCCCGATAGCTGTCGTTGCACAATCAGGTGGTAATTTCGCAGTCACCAGATCTGTGATCGCAGGCGGCGGCGGTCGTTCAACGTCCGGAAACTTTACGGTCGATGGAACGATCGGCGAATCTGTCGCCGGAGTTGCGTCAACAGGAGGGGCGTTCGATCTGGCAGGTGGTTTCTGGGGTGTCGGCGAAGGCACACCGTCACCGACACCGACACCTTTCCGCCTCTCATAACATCGTGATCAACGAGATCGACTATGATCAGGTTGGCACCGACAACGCAGAATTTGTTGAACTGATAAACCTTAGTGCAGGCCCCGTTAACCTGGACAACTATACGCTCGAGCTCGTCAATGGCGCGGGCGGCGGTGCGATAGTCTATGACACCATCGACCTGCCAAACGTCGACCTTGCGGCCGGGGGCTATTATGTGATCTGCACAAATGCGGCAACTGTGCCAAATTGTAACCTCGTGGACACGCCGCTCACCGATTGGATCCAGAATGGGGCACCCGATGCTATCGGGCTGCGGCTTTCAGGTGTACTCGAGGATGCCATATCGTACGAGGGCAATACCGGTACCCCTTACACAGAAGCAATAGGGACATCGGCGGCAGATTCAAACACGGTCGCTTTTGTAGGCCTGTCGCGATTTCCCGAACGGAGCGGACACGGACCTCAACGACGTTGACGTGACCTTACGCTGTATTACGCCCGGAACGGCAAATTCCTCACGCCCCTCAGATACACCGCGGCTGCCCACGGCTCCGCTGCCCACGAACGCCGCACGACGCCCACCAATCGCCGACGTCGACGCCCACGAATACACCGACGTCGCACCCACTACACCGACGCGCCAAGTACACCAACGACGCCCACGACACCGACGTCGACACCCACGAATACACCTACACGACGCCCACGACACCGACCGCGTCGCCTACACCGGTGTCGTCGCCCTGGATGTAACACACCCACCGGTTTTGACGTCAAAGCCCAAACTTCGAAGCGAGCGCCGCGGCGTGCCGGTGACGATACCGGTCAATACGTCAGACCTTACAGGCCTTGGGGTTATTGCGGCTGATTTTACGTTTAACTATGATCCGGCAGTCTTGAGCCCGTTGCCGGCGGACATCTCGGTCACCGCTGGAACAGTCAGCCCGGGAGCCAATGTAAACGCCAACACATCGGTAAGCGGTTCGGTCGTTGTTTCCGTATTCAGTGCCGGCGCCTTTGCCGGTGCAGGAACGGTCGTTGACCTGCATATGAAGGTGATCGGCCCGATAATTCTGTAACGCCGCTGACGCTGACTAATTTCCGCTACAACGGCAACGGCGTCTGTTCGAACGCGATGAGCGGAATGCTGACTGTCGTTTCGGGTGCGGTTACGGGCAGGGTCGCCTTTGAGAACGAGCCATTCCCGATACCGACCGTTTCGCCGACACCGACACCGCGTCCGGTCCCGAATACGAAACTCAATGCGGTGGGCGGAACCAGCTTCTTCAGCTCTGGCAGATGCGAGCGGCAACTATTCGCTGTCGGGCTTTGGGCCGGGTGCGTATACCGTTACGCCGTCCAGAGCGGATGAGAGTAATCTGATACCTAACGGTATCTTCAGCAACGATGCCGCGCTGATCTCGCGGCACGTGGTCGGTCTCATCACCTTAAATGCCACCCAGCAGAGGGCTGCAGACGTCAGCGGATTTCACGCACTCTCGTCGTTTGACGCGGCATTGATCGCTCAATGGATCGTCGGCATTCCAAACGCCCTTAACCATACAGGGCAGTGGGTGTTCACGCCCGTATCGACCAACCCTGACACGACCATCGACAGTGTCCAGAATTACAAGGCCCTGCTGCTCGGCGACGTCAGCGGCGACTGGATGCCGCCGTTTGCACCGCCCCTTAGAGGCCCCGATCATACCCGATGCTAAAACGCGGTCCGGGTATCGGTCCCGAACATCAAGGCACCGCAGGGTTCGACTGTGACCGTTCCGCTGAGCCTGAATAACCTGAGAGGCCGTGAGGTTGGTTCGTATCAATTCGACGTGGAATACGATCCGGTGGTTATAGCACCTGCTGAGATCGCAGCCGAGCCTTGGCCGGCACCCTGAGCGAAGGTATGAGCATTGTTTCCAATTCGCCGGCATCCGGGACTGCTCAAGGTGGTTGTTTACGGAGCGATACCTGCAATCGAACGACGGGGTGTACGTTTACCTTCGCTTCACGACGACAGGTAAAGCAGGCTATGGGCACACCATTAACTATCACCGGATTCAGGCTGGCGGACGGTGCTGGCGAGGTCATGTCAAGCGGTTCTTTTTTTTTTTTCTTTATGTATCTTTTTTTCTCTTTTTTTCTCTTTTCTTTTCTTTCTTTTTCTCCTTTTCTTTTTTTGCCCTCTTTTTTCAGTCGCCCGTTTCTTGGTTACCTGACCGCTACACGACGATACAGGGCATTTCGCCGCGTCTCTTTTTCTTTTTCTCTCCCTCCTTTCTCTGTCCGGTTCTTTTTCTTCTCGTCTTTTTTTTTTCTTGCCTCGGCGGCACGATGTTCGTCCGGTTTTTTTTTTTTTTTTTTTTTTTTTTTTTTTTTTTTTTTTTTTTTTTTTGCTGGCCGGCCGTCATGTCAAGTTTTTTTTTTTTTTTTTTTTTTTTTTTTTTTTTTTTTTTTTTTTTTTTTTTTTTTTTTTTTTTTTTTTTTTTTTGACGGCTTTTTGCAGATCACCACCGGCGTGGGCCGGTTACCATCTTCCCCTTCCTCTCCCCCCCGCCCTCAACCGAATAACAAAAAGGACCGATACACGGGCGTTTACAAAAAACCCGGAGGCAACGGAAGGTAACGTCCAGATATCTTCTACCGGAAACAGCATGCCAGGTAGACAATGGAGGCCTGCCGGATAGCGGCATAGCAGAACGTAAAAACGTCCACCGTTCAGTAGTGAGGTAGCGTTTGAGGAAAGCCTGATTTCGGCAAATCCAGATCTGTTTACCCTCCCCTCCCTCCGATAAAAAAGGACGCGATATCATCGCGGGCTGGCGTCCCGCCTCGGCCGCCGGCCCGCCTCTTCCGGCGCGCCCTCGCCGCCGCCCTCTGTGCCTCGCCCCTTAAAAGAACCGTCGCGGCGGCAACGGAAGCGTCCGGAGGTGCTTCTACCTCAACGGACGATCGGCCGTCGCCGCGGTAAAACTCAGCAGGCGGAGCGTTTAACCTCTCGAGCGCTCGGCACCGTCAGCGTCGCCCCCACGGTGCCGGCGCGCGTTCGTTCGCCACCGGCGATCTCGCGCGCCTTCTAGATCTGTTTACAGCAGAAGACCGGTGTTTATCGCGGTAATATCTGGTATGTATTTAACAGCTGTAACGTGCCGTTTCATATTACCAGTTCTACTGCGAGATCTGCCGACTCGGCTGATACGTCACAGGCAAGCCCGATTTCGGTCATCCGTCCATCAACTCACTTACAGCAGAACAGCTCAAACGCTCTCTGCCCCATAGCAACGCAACCACCACTATCCACCAGACACTCTTAACACACCCTATCAACAATCAATGCTATCATTTTTCACATCTAATGCCAGCCATACATGGCGACAGCCCGTAGATCTCTCTTATCCCCCTCAAATTTCTTATATCAAAAACACTCAACTCTTCTATTCACTTCCCTTCAATTCACAATATACCCCTATTTAGACCTGGTGTTTCGCCCGGAAAACTGGTATCCCATGACAACTCTAACCACACCCAACCAAACCGAAAACAAAACAATACCAAACCACAAGCAGAACCGACCGGTGTTTCGGAAAATCTGGTCTAAGTCCTAACT
This sequence comes from Blastocatellia bacterium, assembly GCA_963834975.1. GTDB lineage: Bacteria > Acidobacteriota > Blastocatellia > Pyrinomonadales > Pyrinomonadaceae > OLB17. The sequence goes on along the minus strand of CAWIDZ010000005.1, from coordinate 303,097 downwards.
CATGGTAGACCTCATTTACGAGACAAATTTGCTTTTGGGAAAATCATTTTCCCAAACGGAAAATGATTTTCCTGGCGGTAAAGGCTTTGTCCCGTCAGTACATTTTCTTTCCCGTTTAGAACCTGGCTTTACTGTCGCGAGAGCGGGGCATTCGTCGGAAAATCGTTTAACTGACAGGAAAACGGTTTTCCTGATGAAGAAGATCGCTATCCCGGCAGGAACCGGCTTTACCGACAGGATAGCGGCTTTACCGACGTTTTAGAGGTTGAAATTACGGGCAGACGGACATACCGGCGTTACATTAGGATTAATATCACGCCGGCGTTTTTTCGGTTATTCGAAATGTGTTCAAGACAAAATTCTCGGCTGGCAGTCTCGTGCAGCTCTTACTTAGAAAGCGAGGCTGCCTTTCGTTCGTCAGCCAGGGCCAGGGCCGTTTTGCCCTGTTTGCGATAGATCAGGGCCCGCGACTTATACGGTGATGGATCTGTCGGGTCGAGGTCGATCGCAGAGGTCATGTCCTTAATTGCCATAGGAAGATTGCCGATGTTCGAGTAAGCAATGCCCCGATTTTGGTATCCGTCGGACAGATACTTGAGGTTGTCAGTATTGAGCGATATATATTTGTCGTAATCCGCTATTGCCTTGGAATATTCTTTTCGAGAATTGTAGATAATCGCGCGATTGTAATAGGCTTCGGATTCGTTCGAATTCAGCCGGATCGCCTTGCTGAAATCGACAAACGCGCTGTCATAGTCGACCTTGCCCATATATGCGTGGCCGCGTCCGACCAAGGCCAATGAATATTCCGGGTTGATCTCGAGCGCTGAGGTGAAATCGGTTATTGCGAGATCCCATAATTTTCTTGACGAATAGAGGTTCCCTCTATTGTGAAAAAAGGAGGGTTCGCTCGGGAGCAACTTGATCGCCTTATTGTAGTCGGAGAGTGCGGCGTCATAATTATTGTTGTGCTTATAACAGATACCGCGATGATTATATCCGTCGGCCAGATAGTCTTTATTCGACGGATCTAGTGAAATATATCGCGTTAGATCGGCGATAGCCTGGTCATATTTTGCGCTCGATTCAAACGCTACCCCTCGGTTATAGTAAGTCTCGATGCTATTTGGGTTTGCCGCTATCTGCCTCGTATATTCGGCGATCTTGCAGGAATAGTCCTGATCACCGCATTTAGAAACCTGGGCAACAGCCGGCAAGCTAACAATTGTCACGAATCCAGCAATAAGTATAAGTCGGTAAAGGGTGTTCATTGATCAAGACTCTCCATAATAGGTTTTGTTAAAGACTATTATCGAGTTGGCATTTTTTCAAGTTTTGGACAATTTATTTGATAAGAACGAAATTCCGGTGAGCTGACAATATTGATGAAGGTATAGATACCAATTCGATCGACCGGGATCGAACTTATCCAAAACCGCTCCGGCCGGCTCTCCCACTTACAAAGTGATGTTTGGCCCGGATATAACGTGTTTTTCGACTTCATGGGTTGAGAGGACTTAAAACGCTTGCGTTTCCGGTATGAGTGGAGTTAGTATGAACTTAACATTAAGCAATTGGCGGTTCGATATATCAGTTATGGACGAACAGGCGGGTCGGCAAATACTTGTTATATGCGGCCGGTTTTGTAGGTTTCATAGGATTTAACCCTTTTACGCGATCGGAGGTGATTTTTGTGAAAGATATGCTTTATGCCGTTTTGGCTCTGATTTCCGTGCTGGTCTCGGCCGGTTCATTTTATGCGTACATTAAAGGCGGAGGAAATACGATCTATTTTGTCTTAGCGATCTTATTTTTGGTCCTGACGGTTGTTCTCGGCAGCCTTTTCTTGTCCGGACGGGTCAATAAGAACGAGGACATTCATATTACGGAGTAGGTTTTCGGGCCTGGAGATCATTGTTGCAGAACGATTGACTGCGTGATCGCAGGTTGATCATGACCATTGCCAGCTATTATAGGCGGCGCGGGATACACGAACTCCCGGCCGCCTATTTCTGTTTGGGTTTCCGATTTGCCGGAAAGTAATTTTTTGTATATTTGAGGTTTAGATAGTATAATGTTGACTAAAATGTAATGATTACAAATCGTTGCATTTTTTGCTGAACGACAAGAGAAATTACAGAATGCCCAAGATCGCTGATATACAAGAAACACCGAACCCAAACGCGGTGAAATTTATTTTAAAGGAGCCTATCTCTTACGGCACCTCTCATTCGTTTAAGTCGGCCGAGGATGGTGCCGATGACAAGGTGGCAAAGTCTCTGTTCGATGTCGGCAGCGTTGTGTCCGTTTTTTATATGGACAAAATGCTGACCGTCGAAAAAACGGATGACGCTGAATGGGACGACCTGCTGCCCGATCTGGCAGTGCCTATCAGAGCCGCCGAAGCTGTCCAGTCCAGCAATGGAAAGGGAAAAGGCGCAGCAGCCGCGATCGGTGGTTCTATCGCTGCAGCGGCGAGCGGTGACCCGAAACTGGTTCAGATAAACGAGCTTCTGGACGAGCGGATCCGCCCATACCTTGCGGGCGACGGCGGATGGCTCGAAGTGCTGGAGCTCGAGGACGATACCTTAACGATCCGGTACGAGGGTGCCTGCGGCAGCTGCCCGAGTTCGTTGACCGGGACCCTTATGGCGATCGAGAATATGATCAAGGAAGAGATCGATCCCGATATCACCGTCCTTGCCGTTTGATCTCTCACTGCCCATTTGTTCAACATATTTTATTCCGTTGATTTTGAAGTATTTCTTGACATTTTCTTGCCAGATTGTTCATAATCAAGTGGAGGGCGATTTGTGTCGTCACATCCGCGATAATTAATTTCTGCCCAAATCCGCCGGTAGCACCATTCCTTTAACCACTGTATTTTTTGACGATGGAGGAGAAACGTAGTGAATAGTGAAGAACTCGAACGTAGTTTACGAACGGAATTCGAGAATTATCTAAAGTCTTTGCGCAGCGAGATGCGGCAAGAGGCCGCCGATCTGCGTACAAAGATCGAAGCTGAATTCGATAAACAACGTCTCCAATTGGACGAAGCTTTCCAGACATATACGTCTCGTTTTGAATCTGATCAGGGATTTGATGAAGCATTTACCAGTTCTGTAGTCGAACATCTAAGGCTCGCCCGTGACGAAGGCTCAAAGCTCGCCGCCAACGCAATGGTTGAGGCTGAGGAATTGACGCGAGAAACCGAAGGCCCGGCTGATTTCAGCGGCATTCGCGACGCGATAAATGACATAAGCAAGCAGGATTCGCAGTCATCGATCCTTAGGTCCCTTGTTGAGCAGGCAGCACACTTTGCTCCCCGGGGCGCGTTTTTCATTATCAAGAGTGAGCATTTTGCTGGTTGGAAAGTTTTTGGCAGCGACGTCGAGGACATCGAAACAGTGGTCCGCGATATACATTTCCCGGTCGCGTCCGACACCATTTTAGGACACGCTGTCAGGACCCTTGCGACGCACGAAGCAGCCTATGGCGCCCACGACGTTGATTCTGCGTTTTTGAATGACCTGCACTTTGGCCAGCCGGACCGTATGTATGCGATCCCACTCATTGCGCGTGGTCGAGGGGTTGCAGTCATGTATGTCGATTACGGCAACGACGGCTTACACGTAAATATCGAAGCACTGGAAACGCTTGTGCGGATCGCCGGCCTGACGGTAGAGTTGTTGGCATCGTCACATACCGCCAGGACTGAAAATCGTGAAATGGGGGCGGCAGACTTTGAGCATGCCCAACATGAAACTGCCGGCCATCAGGATACCGAGGCCGTTGAGGACACACAATATCAACCGGTTGACGCGGTCTCAGAACCAGAGGACGAGGCTTATACCAGCGAGCCCGAAGATCATTTCGAAGATGCAGACGCACCGGCCGAAGATGCAGTTTCTGATTTCGCATTCAGCGAAGAAGCACCGGCTGACGACAACGAAGTAGAAACGGCCGATTTCGCTTTTAGCGAGCCGGTACCGCATTTTGACAGTGGGGAGGCAACAGCCGACTTCGCCTTTAGCGAAGCGATGCCGGAGGAAGAAGGTGAGACTGAGACAGTAGATCTCGCAAGTCGCGAAACTGAGCCGCAGGAGATGGATTTTGATCCCAATGCGACCCTTCACGATCATCCGGAACCCGCGTCGTTCAGCGACTATGAATCGACGCAGCCTGTAGACACCGAATCATTCTCAGCTGAACAAGACAACGAGGATGTCGTAGCGGATATCACGCCCGCACCGGAATTTGTTAGTGATGACCTCCCTGAATATGGAACGGGCGGAGCGGAAATTTTCTCGACCGGCGGTTCTATTGAACCGGCAACGCACCAAAATTCACCGTTTGATCAGGCAGCCGAGTTCGAGCCGGCTAACGCAGGGGTTGGATCCGGTACTCATCAGGTTGCTGAATCGGCGGTCGATGTTTCAAGTGCCAGTGTTGGCAGGCCGCGGCTAAGCGACCGGAATGTTGATCTACCGATCGAGGTTGCCGAGGACGAACGCAGGCTGCATAACGACGCCCGCCGCTTTGCCCGTCTACTGGTCTCTGAGATCAAACTTTACAATGAGAAAAAAGTTGAGGAGGGGCGTCAGTCGCGAGACCTCTATGAGCGGCTCCGCGAGGCGATCGATCGATCGCGTGAAATGTACGACAAACGTGTCCAACCGCCCGTAGCTGAGAAATTTGATTATTTCCACTATGAACTCGTTAATGCTCTGGCTGAAGGTGATGCTGATCGCCTCGGTGCAGGATATTCCGGTTCCCGGATATAACCGGTACAAAAATGAATAGCGAGGCCGTCCGATATCGGACGGCCTTTTTTTGCGTTTGGCTTTGATCAATTCTCTCTTTCTGACGGAAAGACCGGGCTGGCTGGGCCGGGTTTATCGGGTGACGTGTGGCGGTGAACTATCTTCCATTCTTTGCCGATAAGTTTGAAGACAAGCGTCATTCGTCCGGAAGCATCTTCGAGATTTCCGTCATATTCCTGCGTCTGTTTCCATTTGCAGGAAACATAGGCGGCCGATTTTCCAAGCATCTCGATCCTGAGGCCGGTGATGTCGAGCGTCACATTTGAGACCTTTGCGTAGGTTGCGTCAACATTATTCTTTACGTTCTCCCAACCGATCGTAGCCGTGCCGTTGTGATTAAAGATCAGCAGCCGGTCACTTTTTTGGTAAGTGCTCATGACCTTATCGACATCGACCTGCCTGATGCCATCGGTCAACCGGTCAAATGCTTCTTGGACCCCTTTTGCCGGATCGATCTTGTGTGCAGACGCCTTTTGGCCGAATGCCGAAAGCGAAAATATCAATACCAATGCTGTTGCGAACCAAAGGTTTTTCATACAAATAATTCCCCTCAAAAATACTCCCTCCAATAAGGACAGATGCAGTTTTGAGTGTATAACCCGAAAAGCTGCTGTGGCAACTTTCACTCTGGAATATGCACTATTTCGTATCGCGCGGCCGGTGACATTGCACTATTTCGTAAGGCCAATGGTTCCCGCGGGCTGATTTACAGTTAAAAGTGTCAAAAACCGTCGCGGCACGGTTTTTGCGAATAATAATAGGTAAAAGTTGAGATCTTGGGTTTCAACTTCTCTTCCGTAGGGAAAATTTTGTTGGTTAGGAAGTAAGTTTATGGGTATCGAGATAAAAAAAATTTGGTCGGTTTTGCTTGCCTTAGCGATGTTCGCGGGTAGTGGGATATTAACGTATGGTGCCGGTTCGCCTGCGCAAACTCTCAATTTGCCCGATGAAGGAAGTTATGCCTCTGCTGAGGATGAAGATGTACCGGATGTGACGGCGCGGGTCGCGCGAATAAGTTTTATCAGCGGTGATGCACAGATCAAACGCTCCGGGAATGAGGATTGGGAGACGGCGAATCTGAATTTGCCGGTTGTCGAGGGTGATGAGATCACGACCGGTTCAAATTCCCGCATTGAGATACAGTTTGATAATTATCAGCATCTGCGACTCGCCGGGAATTCGTTTCTGAAGATCATCAATCTTAAGGACGATGGGATCGCTGTGAGCCTTTCGCTCGGGACCCTGAGTCTACGTATCACGCAGTTTGACAAAGACAAGGCATATTTTGAGATCGATGTCCCGAAAACCACTGTGGCCGTTCAAAAGGCAGGTGAATACCGGATCGACGCCAGGTCAGGCAGGAGATCAGGAAATTCGCGTTAGCGTAACTGAGAAGGGTGAAGCAAGGGTTTACTCGGCCACGGCGGGGTTTACGCTAAAGAACGGGCGGAGCGCCCGGGTCCTTATCGAAGGCACCAACGCAGGCGAGTGGGAATCGGCGGACTCGGCCCAGTTCAGAGATGAATTTGATAGCTGGTCGCTCGATCGCGACGCGGCTATCGCCCTGCGGTTAAGCAACGCTCACTATAATACGTATTATGACAATGATATTTACGGGGCCGATGACCTAAATGGCTACGGCGATTGGGTGCATACTGCTTCATACGGCTATGTCTGGCGGCCTTATCGCAATTCGATCAGTTCGTACGCCGATTGGTCGCCTTATCGCTATGGCACTTGGCGCTGGATACCGCCGTTCGGATGGACCTGGGTAAACGACGAACCGTGGGGATGGGCAACTTATCACCATGGCAGGTGGATCTATGACGCCGGTTCTTGGTATTGGACCCCTTATGGGTATTACCGATACGCGCGTAGCTGGTGGTTTCCGGGATTAGTGGTATTTAGCATATTTAATAATAATGTGTGCTGGTACCCGCTGCCCTATCATCACAGATATCGCAACTATAACGCCCATTACAATGGGCATCACGGCGGGCACCATAACGGCCAACCGCCGACGATCAATCCGACCGGGGGCATCAAACCGATCCCGACCCCGCTAGGGCCTCCTGTCAGGGTGCCGAGAGTGACTAGTACATCGGCGATCGATGACGTGCCGCCGTCTGCAGTAGTTGCCGAGGCGACTGACAAATTCGGAACAGGTGTCAAGGGACGAAAAGTGCCACCGCTAAGCATAGCCAAGTTGGCATTATCGACAAGCGCTGATGAAGGCAACTCGCCTGTTCTTCCGGAATATTCGGCAGTCAACAAAAGGATCAGCGGTGAAATTGCTGTTCGGACGCCTCGGACCGCGACTTCTGCTGAGAGGGTGACGGTTGGGGCGGCGCCTCGGACAACCGATACGCCTTTGGATAACGAACTTCGCACGAAGCGGATCTTAGGCGGCCGGCCGCCGCTGACCACAACAAGCACGGGTGGAGTAAAGACTGACAGCGACACAGCACCGGAACCGAGAAGTACCGGAGCCGTCGGACGCCCGCCCGTCAGGCAGCCGCCGGTGACCTCGCCGCCGACAAGAGACCCGGTGAAAACGGGGTCTGAGGTGAAACCTACACGCATCGTTCCGTCGGTTCGAACGGTGACCCCACAGTCCGATCCGGCTCCTGTAAGGCAGCCGCCAGTAACGGCCCCGCCAGTTAGACAGCCGCCGCGAACTGATCCGCCGACCAGACAGCCGCCACGAAGTGACCCGGCGCCGGTAAAGCAGCGGCCACCTACGAAAAATGAGCCTAAGCCGGAAACTAAGCCGCCGGTAAACAGCGGCAAGAAAAGCGCGGACGGGGATTAGCAAGGTCAGGAAAGAAAAGGGGGACAGGCTGCGTGGAAGCGCAGCCTGTTTTTATTTTTCAAAAACCTCACGGTCAATATCAGCGGGGTTTCCGACAACTACGAACTTAATATTCTTCATATATTTGTTCGCAGCAGCTTTTACCTCGGCGGGTTTAACGTTGCGGAGCCGGTCGAGAAATTCGAGTGACTTTTTCCATCCGCCTCCGATCAATTCGTATTGAGCGAGTTCCATAGCCTGTGCCGCATTCGTTTCCTGCTTTAGATAATAGGTAGTCAGGAAAAATCCCGACATCGCCCCGATCATGTCCTGATCGGCCTCGCCATTCTTAATTGACTCTACTTGATCAAGCATTATCCTCACTGATTCGTTCGGATTTACAGACGAAACCGACATGGAAGCTGTATTTGCCGCGTAACCGTATAATTCCGCGTCAGGGGCGTAGGATAGATTTCGCCTGACACGTACTTCCTGATAGACCTTTGACTGCAGAATGGTTATTGCCGTCCGCATAGCGTAGTAATCGGGATCACCTATCGACGGGGCGGCAAATGTTCCTTTCACATAATCTGTCTGAACGGGCTTTGGCGTAATATTAACCGAGGCCTTTTCAAATTTTAATGGCGGTAAGGCGGATTCTTTGTACTCGCCCCGGGGCACATTCGCAAACGACGCGCTGATCGCCTTTTGCAAATTCGCTGGCTCAACGTCCCCAACGATCACCAGTAAAAGCCGTGATGTCTGCAGCAGTTTTCGATGATATGCGATCAAGTCTGCGGCCTTAAAGCCCGTAAGGTTTTTGATCGTGCCGTCCGGGCTATTGGCATAGGGGTGGCCGGCGTAAACTATCTTTTCACTGGCGGCTTCGAGCGATCCTTCAGGCGTATCCGATTCGGCTCTTAGTCCTGTGATCATCGTGTCACGGATGCGTCCGACGGCCTCTGGCGCAAAGCTGGGATTAATAGCTAGGTCGACAAATATCTGCCACGACCTCTCAAAATTCTGTTTTGTGCAGGCAAGCGAAAGCACACTGTAATCGTAAGTAGATCCTGAACCTATGACCGTGCCTATCTTCGACGTCTCTTTGCGAAGCGTCTGTTGGGGAAAATTCTTGCTGCCCTCGGTGGCCACGCTCAGCATAAAATTCTCGATACCCGCGTTTTCAGCTGTAACGTTACGAACGCCTCCGCGAAAGAAGAGCCCCGCAGCAACCGTCGGCGTTCCGGGCCGGCGCTTTATCAGGACCTTCATTCCGTTCACATCAAATTCTGTTATCTGATTCGCCGGAGCTGTGCCCGTCTGCGACATCGCGGTCTGCAGCGGCAACAGGCAGATGCTAAGTAAGAGGAATATCCGGGTTAATTTTACTAGGTTCATTCTTGTCATTATTGCTTGCCTCCGATCAGATCTGTGGGCGTTAGATCTGCGATCTTTTGCTGTTCCTGCGAGATCATTGCGAGGCCTATATGTGGTTTGTCGTGAATATAGGTATTGATATACCGGGAGATGTCAGCCCTGGTGGTCGCACGAAGATTTTTGTGATATCCGCGAAAATAATCGATCCCGGTCGTTGACCACCAAAACGCAAGCGTGTGTGTGTAATCGCTCAATTTTTCGCGGCTAAACAGATCATCGGCCTCGAGCAGGGTCTTGGCGTTTTCGAGTTCCTCGTCGGTGTAATAGCCGGGTTTATCAAATTGAGCTATCTCGGAATATAGAGCTTTCACCGCGGCCTTTGCCTTTTCCGGCGTCGTCGACATAAATACCTGGATAGGCCCAACATTTCGCTGGGTGTAATAGCCAAAGCCGACGCTGTCAGCCAACCCGGAATCTACCAGCGCCCGCTGAAACCGGGAATCAGGCTGTTGAATGATAAAAGAGAAAACATCGGCGGCATAAGTAGCGGCGTTATCCTTGCCGATCGAGGGGCCCTGCCAACCCGCCATTATGACCACGCTCTGAACTGGCTGGTCTACGATCGCTCCTTCACTTTTAGTAAGCGGCGGATGGTCGACTAGCGGAAACTTAACAAAGGGGTCGTCTGAGCGTTTCCAATCACCAAATAACTGCTCGGCGAGCGAAAAAATTACCTCAGGTTTTACGTCGCCTGTCACGACCAGCGCCGAATTGTTGGGGACATAATATCGCGACTGGATAAGCCGCATCTGATCTGTTGTCGCGGCCGCAACTGTTTCGCGGGTGCCCTCGGGGGTTTTTCGGGTCGGATATTTGTAGAACAGCCTTTCGAGCATGGCGTGATTGAGATAGTACCCGGGTTCCGACATATGGCGGTCGAGTTCGCCGATCACAACCACTTTCTCGCGGGCAAACTCTTCTTCGTCGAACAGCGGAAAGCGGGCGGCATCACGGATGCGCTTCATCGTCGGCGAGAGGTTAGGCGACGTAGTTGTAAAGAAATACTCGACCACCTCTTCCTTGGTCGTACCGTTCTTTACGGTCCCGATCTGTTCCATATCATCGATGTAGCCAACGTCCTTGATCTCAGATTTGAGTTTTAGTTCATCGTCACAATTAAGTTGGCGAAAGGCCTGGGGGTTTCTGAATTGGAAATACTCGCACCGGTACAGGGCTATTGCGTGGTTCGAGTTGAAGAACATATGTTCATAGAGATGCGAGAGGCCGTTTAGCTCCGGCGATTCAGTAAACGATCCGTTCCGGACGGCAAACTCTATGGTCACCAGGGGCACCGACGCATCAGGTAAGACAATGATCTCCATACCGTTGGCGAGCGTCTTGGTGGTGATCGGTATCTCATAACCGGATTGCGGTTTTGCTGATGTCGAATCGGTTTTTGGCGCGCTGCCGCTGCGTAACTGCGCAGGACTCACGCCCGGCAGAAATGTTAATATCAATATCAAAGAGATCAGGAAATTTTTCACAAATTGACTCCCATAAAATAGCTTGGTCTATTAAAAATGTAACATAAATGGAGAAACACTAAATGGAACGCGACAATTTGATGCACGGCGCACGCACAGCGTTGAATACAGATCAGGATATTCGTGCCTGGGCGGAAGATTACTTAAAAGAAAAGACACGCTCTGATAATACGGCGATGTCGGACGAAGAGTTTGAGAAATACTGGCGCTACCACAAGCCAGAGATCATGCACGCCGGAGCTGCTGAGGCTATGGCGGCGTACAAACAACGGGAAAAGTGAAATGACTGCTAAAGCGAAGCTCCGGATGGCTCAACGAGCTCGTGGTTCACGTCAGAAACACTTTTCATCATACGATTTATCGGATAGATGAGCAGGGCCAGCAAAATGGCGGCCGCAAAAAGGGCTATCGTCGTGCCGGTAAAAAGTTTCGGGGTTTGCTCAAGCTTTTCGGGGTCGACGCTGCCGCCTACAAGACCTGCGACCAGATTCCCTATCGAGGAAGCCAAAAACCAGATACCCATCATCTGCCCGACATAGCGGCGGGGCGAAAGTTTGGTCATCGAGGATAACCCAACCGGACTGAGCGACAGCTCGCCGAATGTCTGCAGCAAATAACTAAATACCAACCACCACGCAGACACCTTGATCGCGCCTTCTGCTGACACTAGTTCATTCGCGGGAATGATCATGATCAGGAATCCAACACCGGCTATAGCGAGGCCAAAGGTGAATTTTGCAGGGCTTGAGATATTAATTTTACGCTTAGCTAAATACGTCCACAGCCAGGCAAAAATGGGAGCAAAGATAATGATAAAGAGCGAATTGATCGACTGAAACCATGTTGCCGGTATCGAATTAGCCTCAGACAAGAGCCCACCGAGAGTTCGATCAGTAAAGTTGAACGCAAAGAACTGCAGGGACGTAGGAGCTTGTTCGAAAGCCGCCCAAAATACGGTAGCTGCAAGGAAAAGGACGGCTATGACGGCGATACGCCGCTTCTCATCACCCGTTAATTTCCCGAACAGGAAGATGTAAGCAAAGAATAGCACCGCCAATCCGAGAAGGACATAGGCCATATACTTGCCGACTTCTTGGGGGTTGATTACGACGGCCCCTGATGCAGCCAGAATGATAAGCAACGCTATCAGGCCCAGCCCGCCGAAAGTCGCCATTTTGACATTTTTCTCGACATTCGCCTGTTTCACAGGGTCCGCATCCCTTGTCGGTTCGCTGCCGAGGTCGCCTAATGTAGGCTTAGCCCTGAAACTAAACCAAAGCAATGCGAACAACATACCGACGCCGGCCGCACCGAAACCCCAGTGATATCCGTATTTCTCACCCAAAAAGCCCGTTACAAGCTGGCCCAGGAATGAACCCAGGTTAATACCCATGTAAAAGATCGAAAATCCCGCGTCGCGTCTCGCTCCGCCTTCGGGATAGAGGTCGCCGACGATGGCCGAGATATTCGGCTTTAGAAGGCCGGTACCCAAAACGATCAGCACAAGACCCACAAAAAAGGGCGTCCGGCTCGTTGCAAAACCCGACAATCCAATACAGAGATGCCCCGCGGTTATCAGAAAGGCACCGTATTGGATCGAACGGCGAAGACCTAGCCAGCGGTCGGCGATCCAACCACCTGGAAGCGAAGCGAGGTAAAGACTGCCTGAATAGATACCGACTATGGCTGTGGCCTGGGGCCGTTCCAAGCCAAACCCGCCGTTTAAGAGAGTTGCAGCCATAAACAGCGAGAGTAACGGCCTTAGGCCATAGTAAGAGAATCTCTCCCACATCTCGGTCATGAACAGGGTCGACAGTCCCAACGGATGCCCAAAAAATCCCCGGTCGGTTCTCGCTCTATTGTCAGCTTCGCTTGCGCTCATCAATATTCCCCTTTTGGTTGTTTAAATTTACGGAAGAGTTAGGCAAAATATAGCAGATATAATCGATAACGAAAAGAAACACTATGTACAAATCGATGTTAACAAGGCTGTGGGTGGTTGCTTTTATTGCGGCTGGCGCTCTTTGTGCGAATGGGCAGGCAAGCCGCAAATCTGTGTCGGGTGCCGAGGTGACAGGCTCATTTCGAATGAACTTTTCGGGGAAATATAAAAAAATTTCCAATGACATCGACATCCTCGCCCTCGGCGGCGGCAAACTTCGGATCGCCATGGATCTCGTCTATCCTTTTACGATCCCCGGCAACGAGATCTCGGTAAATATGGGATATCTCAGCGGCGAGGCGGCGATCGAGGGTGACACTGCTGTTTACGAATCAGACGAGTTTGGGCCATGCACGATCACGATAAAGTTCGTAAAGCCCGGCACGATCAAGGTCACACAGGACGGATCTGATGCCGACTGCGGTTTTGGCCACAATGTGTTTGCAAGCGGTACATACCTCAAGATCAGCAGTAAAAAACCAACTTTTGAAAACCCGTATCAGTAGGTAACAAAAAATGGTCTTAATAATACTCGCCATATGGTTCGGATATAAAAAGGCCCGGGATACCGGACGCAACAAGTTTTTATGGGCGGCGATCGCCGGCGGCGTTTTTCTTGGAGTTCAAATTCTTGGTGGGCATTGCTTTCGCATTCTTGATAGTTATTGGGCAGGCGGTGTGGGGTTGGAGCGAAGAGGCGTTTGAAACGTATCAGATCTTTGCGAACATACCCGCCATTATTCTGAGTTTTCTCGCGTTAATGATGGTGTTTCGATTTTTGGACCGGGTTCCCGATGAACCATCGCGATTTGAGCCCCCGCCCCCGCCGCCGCCATCTTTTGACCCAAACGCCTAACCCCTTATGGAATTGTTTCAAACACTCGGCGCCGAGATCGAAAGCCTCTGGCGGGAAAAGAATTACAACGAAGAGCTTTTGCCGGCAATTGCCGCCGATGCATTGCGGCGGGCCGATCTGCCGTCAAAACTATCTGCCTGGGACGTTGTCGAATGGTCGCTCACGCAGACAGAGCTGCCGCCGCAGCGTGACGTCCGTGCAAACTTTGGCGATCCGCCGATCACCATTTATTCCGGCCCGCGTTTTCACATCGATGTTTATTTTTGGTTCGATGGGACGACCGCGACGCACCAGCATGGGTTTTGTGGTGCTTTCCAGGTATTGCTCGGCTCGAGCATTCACAGCTGGTATGAGTTTGAGCGCAGCGAGGTGATCAATACATTTTGCGAGATCGGCGAGATCAAGTTAAAGCTGTGCGAGCTGCTCGATATAGGCGCCGTGCAGGAGATACAGTCGGGCCGGCGCTACATTCATTCGCTGTTTCATCTCGATCAGCCGTCGGCGACCATCGTTGTCAGAACAGACCGCTCGCCGCTCGATCTGCCGCAATTCTCATATCACAAGCCGAGCCTGGCGGTAGATCCGTTTTTTGAGCATGACACGACGACCAAAAAGCTGCAGGCGATGTCGGCGCTGATAAAGGCAAACCGCGAGGACGCCGACCGCCAGATCGGCGAATGGCTTGATGCGAGCGATCTGCATACGTCATTTCTCATTCTGTCGCAGCTGCGTGCCCAGCTCAGATCAAATCAGCTCGACCGGATGTTCAGGCCAGAGGCTGCGGGGTCGCGGTTTGATAAATTTGTCGACATCGCCGCACGACCGGCATGGCAAATCGGGTGAGACATTAAAGCCGGTTTTTGCACGCTTTGATATGCACGACGAGATCGTCAACCGCCGGAGCTATGTAACCAATGCCGAACATAGGTTCTTTATGGCACTGCTCTTAAATGTCGACGGTCGGAAACGAATATTTTCGCTTATCAAACACCGGTTCCCTGATGCCGATCCGCTTGAAAAGGTTTTGGATTGGACCTTTGACCTGGCCCAAACCCGCGTTGTTGGCCCTGATAATACAAACGCTCTTGGCATCCCCGGTTTTGGCGAAACCGAGATGTTTGTTTTAGAAAATATGATGCACGGTAAGACGGATACAGAGATAGCAGACATGTTTCAGGCCGAGAATCCTGACGCCGCGAGCTCCGTTCCGGATGAAGCAGTTTCCAAAATACGCAACGCCGTGATTTTCCGTCCGCTCCTTTTACCGTGACCTTAGCTGTCAGGTTTGCGGGAAAAAATAGATTCAACTAAACTAATCAAATATGCCCTTGTAGCTCAACGGTTAGAGCAGCGGACTTGGGACGCAATTCTCCTAAGTGAAACAATTCATAAGGGATTTGCACAATGGGTTGCTAGGTCGTTAATGATAGCGATTTAGTAGAATCTGTTAAATTCGGGGAAGCCTAAACGTCCTACGGCGCATGGTGATCCCGAGCCAAGCCGGCAAGATGCCGGAAGGTGTAGAGACTTGACAGCAGACTCGTAAAGAGAAGAGAAAGTCCAGACCACAAACCTGAAAGGGGCGTCGAAAGGCGTAGCTGGTAAGCATAATCCGTTGGTTGTAGGTTCGAATCCTACCGAGGGCATACTCCTTTAAAACACCGATCGAAAAGATCTTTTCAACGCAGAGCCCGCAAGGGACGCAGAGGACACCTGTCAGAACCGCCTCCCGTAAGGGGGCGGCCCGAACGCGGCCCAATAGCTCGGGTCTGTACCCGCATACGGCAGCCGTTTGCGCTTTTCTCACGACCCGTCTCAAACCTCAATTTCTTTTTGCCTATTATCTCCGCCGCCGCTGATCGCGATTGCCAACCGCCGGGCTCTCTAGAAGGGCATTTAAAAGACGCAAATGCCAGAATATGAAATATACTGTCAGTATTTTAAAAATATTGACAGTATTTATAAAATACTCGCAAAATATTTAAAATACTGACAGTATTTATTGAATACTGTCAATATATGCCAAATACTCGCAGTATTTGTCATATACTCGCAATATTTTCCAAGTTCTGCCATTTTAAACGTTCTACCGGTTGTTTAGGGATTTTAACAGCAGTCAAAGTTCATGCCCGGAAACGCATAAACTCAACAATTACTTAACTTACGCCGCATTTCTAAAGAGGGGCAGCTAAAAGTCCTGCTCAGTCCCTTGTATCTTCAGGGACGGAAGCGAAAGTGTTCTCCTTCTATAAATTCCGCACTCCGTATTCCTGATTTTCTTTGCTGCTACTTTTCGGTTTTGCAGGTTCGCGGCAGCAGTTGTCGGTCAAGAACATCAGGAAAGACCTCCTGAAAATGTTCGCCGTCGCGGGAGATCATGATCAAGCGGCAGCCTGTCGTTAATCTAGACTTGCGCGGTGGTGTAAAATTAATTCGGAGGTCGGGAAGTGTTCAAGAATCGCAATTTTGCATGTCAGACCCCGTATCTTCTTATAGTGCATGTCAGACCCCGTATCTTGGTTTTTGATAGAATGCAGGGGAGGATATATGAAACCCAAGTTATTGATAATTCTATCGGTGTTATTATTGCTGGTGTTGTGGGGTTGGAGGTCCGGAACTTTCGGAGTGCGAGCTGTGGACGAAACTGCCATAACCCCGCTGCACCCTAACGCTGCTTCAGATCCATGTTTGTTTATGGACGCAGGCTCAGAAGAGTCGATGAAGAGTCGAAGTCGGCAGTTCATCGGATATGAGAAAGCAATTCCTCTAGCCGAGGCTGTTCGCATTGTGAATGAAGAGATGAGCTGTTCTCCGTTATATAGTTCATACCCTGCGTTAACTGAAGATGAGGTCATTGCTGCGATCGTAACGAACGCAGACTATCGCTTCGATGAGAGCTTAATGAAAAAAAGACAGGAAACTTTGACGCAGATCGCTCTGGATCGGGAATTACCAAAAGGTGCCTTGCTTATGTTTGATGGAAAGGCCGAGTCGATGTACTCGCCGCTAAATCCGGACGGATCAATTAGCGCAGATGGAATTAAGATCAGCCTGATTCTCGATGTAGGCGAACACGGAGGAAATACTGGCACCCCGTTCTACGACAACGTACTTATTATTCGCAAAACCTTCTCCGGCTATAAGCGGGAGAATCGGTAATTCGAACATGACCATATTGCTCACGGCTTCTGGCAAGTGATCCAATTCCCACAAATCAACGAAGGAAGAAATAAGGAAGAAATAGGGTCAGACGTGTAATATTGCAATATTCTCGCGATATTTCTTAGCTATAAGATCTTTTGCGTAGGCCAGCTTTGTTTCCGTGGCTCCATTGCGTTTTGCGGCTTCGTAACGGCCGGTTGGTGGGGCCATGACCTCCGATATTTCAATCCTACTCACAATCAGATAATTCAGGCCTGTACTCAATGGAGATAAACCGGATGTTGTTCATGAGGACTCTGACCAGTCGAAAATCTAAACGGGAACGGACATTGAAAGCTGTGCTTTTCATAGCTTTAGTTCTAGAGTTATTAGCGGCCGTCCCATTTTTTGTTGATGAGATGCAACGTAGAGCGAATGCCGAATTTTCGGTCGATTGCGTACTTTGTTTCTTGTTTGCAATCGCAAATGTGAGTTTTCTTGTTTCTCTAATGTTTAGTCTTTGGAATCGTGTTTTTATTCGCATTGCCCTCTTAATTCTGATATGTTTTGGCATGCTATCGAATCTGATTCTCCTTTTGCGCGCACACGAAATGAAATCCGTTCGCGATTCTTTAGACCCGAATATGATCGTCGTTTATTTTGCTTATTGGGACTGGTTTCAAAGACTAGAAATTGTCGTTGTAGTTGCCACGATCGCTGCAATTGGGGCGTTCCTCATAGCCCTACTTAGTCTGCGGCGAACCGGCGTTAATGTAACGTTCCCTCTGTAAGATTCATTTTGAAACCTAAGCAGTAGGCGAGACCCCAATCTTCCAAGGTCATAGTTCCCGATGAGAATCCTGACCCGTAGAAGCAGACATTAAGGAGACGTTCATAAATGACACCCGAATTTCGATCCCGAACACAGCTTGGCTTTTTCTTGGCCGTTTTGATGCCGACTCTCTTACTTGCATGTTTTGAAGGTAACAGTACTGATGTTGTGGTGAACACGCCGTCCGCTCCGGCTGTGGAAGGAGACGTTTGCGGCGAACGCTCTAAGATCTCAAATGCTGCGGGGTTTGTTGTGCCTGGATTTGAAGGCTCAAAACTAAAGCTCAAAGATCATGTTTTATCAAGACTTGTTCGCGAGAAGTTAGTATTGATTTCTAACTATGATCCAGATGGCCATGAATTAATAGATTTTGATATTCCAAACCGACTGTTTGATGCTCATCTGCCTACCGTCGGCTGGACTGTAAAAAATATTACGGAATTTAAGGTCGGCCAAACCCCATTCCAGTATCTCGTCGATATGAGCCGAACGAGAGCTCCGGTAATTGTCGAGTTCGTATATACAGATACGGATGGGGATGGTACGCTTGACCTCGTCTGTCAGCGAGAAGGCCTAGATGTACCTGTTCTGCCGCGATGGCTCGTGGAAAAAACTCCCTAGTTCAAAAGAGGGACAGGTAAACTTGCAATATTGGGGGTCAGAAGAGACGGTGTCATACTTGCAATATTGCAATATTCTCGCCATATTTTTTGGTTACAAGCTCTTTTGCATAAGCCAATTTGGTGTCCGTGCTCCTGCCTTTCGTTTTGCGGCTTCGTAGCGGCGGCTGACGGTTGAGGGGTCGAGGCCGGTGAGGTTGGCTAGTTGCGGGAAGCTTGCACCGGTTTGGCGGCCGGTTAGGATCAGGACCTCTTTTGCCATTACGGCCTGAGCGTTCTTGCCGGAGCCGTAGAGATCATTTCGAGACATTCCGAGAACAGCTTCCACGGCGGCGATTATCAGCTCGGCTTCAAATGGGCGCTGTTGGGTCTTTTCGGATCGCCGGGTTTTTCGAGCGGTGCAACAAGCGTTTATCTCGTGAGATATGCCGCCTGTTTCACAGGCTCTTGGTCGTTTCGGGCGGTGGTCCCCACGTTCCGCTATCGCTGCACGTGGGGCTACATTATTCCGTCCGCTCCGCAGACTCTTAAGATGGAGGGACACTACCTCCCAACGCTTGACGCGGCGCGGGTTTCCTCTGAAACCTCTCTCAATATCTCGCCTGAGTTATCTTTTGACGCAACTCTCGCTATGTCAGCTAATGCAACGATGCCGATACATTTGCCTGCATCATCGACCACCGGCACACGCCTGATCTGCTTTTTTTCGATCAGCTCATAAACCTCGTTAAGGGCATCGCCCGGTTTGACCGAGATAACGGGTGAGCTCATACATTCACCAACCGTCATGGTCAATGGATCTAACCCTTTGCCGACGGCCCGGCATACGATATCGCGGTCGGTAATAACGCCGACGGGCACGGCCGTTTCCATCTCATCAACGACGGGTATCTCACCGCAATCAAAATCGATCATTAAGCGGGCGGCGTCCTCGAGTGTAGACCCGGGCGTACAGCACGCCGGGTCTTTTGTCATTATGTCTTTGATCTGCATGTCTTATTCTCCTTTCTCGTTTCTAAGTGTGTCGTCTAGCCGAGATGCCGAACTCACGCTAATTAATAGCGGCCTCGAACCGATCAGTTAAAGTGGCCGCCCTTCGACCCGGGTTCAGCCCCAAGTTTTGGAGCATTGGCATTTTCCGGCAGGTGGTCGGTGAGCCCCTGGATCCCGGCGCTGGCGTGCGCAGCTCGCGCAGCAGAAGTATTTTTGCTCTGCCTCAATTCCGTGGCCGATGATCTTACACCCGCAATGAGTGCAGACGGGGGCAAGTTTGTGTATCGCGCACTCGAAGCAGTCGAACACGTGGGTGTTGCCCGCCGTGACGACCTCGAACGAGAGATAATAATCATTCCCGCAGACCTCGCATTTTGCCATAACAGTCTCCTATTTCATTTTCGCCTGGATCTCTTTGATCGCATCCAGGTGCTTTTTGAGCACAGGCAGCGTCTTGGCGGCAAAAGCCTTGACCTCAGGGTCGCTGCTGTTATCAGCCTGTTTCTGAAATGCGGCGACGTCCGACTCATGGTCCTCGACCATGTCGTTGACATATTCCTTGTCAAAATCAGCACCGGTCATTCCTTTCAATTTGTCTACCGTCTTTTGATGCGGGCCGATATCCGCCGGCAGAGTCACCTTCTTGGTTTCGGCGATCTTTTTCAGTTCCGCATTTGCCTTGGAATGATCATCGACCATCATCTGGCCAAATTTCTTGACCTCGGGGCTCTTGGCATTTTTCACCGCAATGCGCCCCAATTCGACCTCAGCCTCGCCCCCCTGAGCAGCCTCTTTCATAAAGTCCGCAGGGCTGTCAGCGGTTGCAGTGTTGATCGCATTTCCAACAGTATTCGCCGCCCGCTCGACAGTATTTACTGTTGTGTTCATCGCCCTGCCAGCCGTATTGGCGAGCTGGTTAGTGTTAACAGTCACACCGGTATCGCCGCACGCCAGCAGCAGCATCGACGTCCCAATAGCAAATATCGTGAATAAAATCAGTCGTTTCATGATCTGGTCCTCCCAAAAATTCCTTTAAGTTTAAGATTTTATCGAATGGAGAATGTATTTAATGTGCGGCGCAATACATTCGCCGAATAATTGCCGCAATCGCAGCTGCCCGACCCTGATCCGAATTTTGCCTTTCTAATTTTGCCTTTTGCCTTTGGCCAGCCCCCAATTTTGCCTTTGGCAGGGGCAAAATTGTACCTCCGGCCCGGCCCCATTTTGCTTTTTGAATTGACTCCGCTCCCGTGTCGAGCTCTTTCGGCATTTCTGGAATTGCCCGAAAGTAAATATTATGAGGATATATGGGAGGAGTTTATGAAACATTTGCTGATCGTTCTTTGCATTGCTGTTGCATCCGGATTTTGTTTGGCGCAAGTTCGTTCTCCTGAATCGTTAGACCCGGGTCGCCTGGCTACCAAAGATAGCATTGAAACCGTCGAGGGATTCTGGGCCGATGCCTTGGTTGGGGGTGACTACGGACGATACCTTACAGGAGTTCCTGCAGAATTTGAAGAAAGTATGGATTGTGAAGGCCCCAGCGAGCCTTCTGCAAATAATGAGCTATCAATGCATTTAGCCCCAGATTGGGGAATGAAAGGATTGAAAAATACCGCTGACATCATTAGAAAGGAACAACTTAATATTATTGAAACTCGGGTTCTCCGGCAGGCATCGAATCAGGCAATCGTTTTTGTAAAATCCTCAAAAACGTTTAGGGAATTCCCCAAGGTCGAGATCTCGAACGAGCAGTATTTCTTCCTAATAAGAAAAGGAGATGGCTGGAAGATCTTTCTTCAAGCATATGTGCCGGACTCCTTAAATAAAGGCTTTGCAAACCCGGACTGTATCAATTGAATATGCGGCAGTAAGTATGAGGGCCAAGATGAAAGCGAAAAACGAGGCGGGGTCAGGCGTCCAATTGTGCATTTTTTATATATTTTTTTTTTTTTAGCTATTTTTTTTTATATATATAAATTTATTTTTTGATTTTTTTTTTTTTTTCAAAGGTGATAATTTTTATTGTTTGGGGGGAGGGAAGGGGAATTCTAAGGTCCCTTTTTAAAAAAAAATGGTCAGTGAAAGAGAGTAAGAGGTGCGGGAAAGGGTATTTTTGTTCGACGCTTTCAGCGTCGGCCTATCCATTGGCACAACTTACCTGGGGTCCCGTTCGCGAGGCGAACTACACCGCCAGGCTTTAATGTTCTTCGCCGTTGGCGAAAGGGAGGCAACAATAATAGCGTTTCTATCGAGGCCCCTGATCTGGTTCGCGGCAGAAGAACTTTCTTGACATCCCAACCAATTCCCTCGAGAATCAGCTGAAACTGACGTTCTTACAGATAGTCGTTCCGGAACAGGATCGCACAAACGCTGGCCGGGCCTCAGTTTTTGCATTACCCATTCCTTACATAAAACAAGGCCGCCCCGAATTGGATCCCGGACGGCCTTTTCTTTTACGATCGATAGCGATCCCTAATCGTTTCCCAATTGTCCCTGCGGGAAATAGACATTCAGATTCCTTACGGCAGGCAAAAGTAAGCCAAAGCTGGTTTTGCCGGTCGGTACGTCGTAGATCTCGAGATCTGCAAGCGAAAGATCGGGCTCGGGCGGATCGGTGTCAGGATCCGGCGGTGTTGCCAGCACGACCACACCGCGTATGCCGACGCGGGTCGAATTTGGCCGGGTTGCTTCGCCGAACGTAAAGTTCAGGCTGACGCTCTGCCCTGGAGAAACGCGGCTCCTTTCCGATCTTAGCGTGACCCCGTTCGCGTCGACGATGTACAAAGTTGCCTCTCGTGCCACTCTATCGACGTTGGTAAAGTTGAGGCTCACAGCCTGGCCCCTCGTAAAATTGAGCAGCTTCGACATTAAGTAAACGTTTACAGGTGACGTCGTCTGGGCGCCAGCAAAAGCCTGCATCGCCAGCAACGCAACGCTCGCCATGACAAATTTCAAAAATATAGTTCTCATTGTTAATTCTCCTAGTTTAATTTTTTAATAGCTCGGGCCGTTATCCGGCCACGAAGCAAAATTAACCTAATCAAATCCTAACCACGCCACCCACTTGGGTAGTCTTGTGAAAGACTGTGTTTACCCCCGTGTAATGGCGATAATTTTCTGCAGTAGATCGAGGGTTCAGGCCTCCAGATCCTGCGATATTATGGTCATAGCTCCGGTTGACCTGCCCTTTTGGGTAGGCGTGCTTCTGTTGGTTTCTGGCTTTTGTTTGGCTATTTCGCAGCGGCGGCTGGCGGTTGAGGCGTCGAGGCCGTTGAGGATGATCGCTCTTTATTCATTCCACGTTCCGCTAACGCTGCACGTGGGGCTAAGCTATTGCGTCCGCTCCGCGGGCTCTTGTCTGAAATTCATCACGCCAGGCGACTCATTGCCGACATACGGTTTGTGGCTGCTGTACGGATATTCGTAAGGACTGGTGAGCATATCGTTTTTTGCTTTCTCGTGCCGAGGTTATAGAATAGGCGTACCCATTCAATGCGGCGGCATTTATGACCAGTTCTGTGACTGTGAGAGATATGTTTAGGCGGGCGGTGAGCTGCATTTGGCTTGTCAGCTTTTTGTTTACATCGCTTACGGTCCTCGCGTTTAATTCGCCTGATTCACCCGACCTTGTTTTTTGCCCTTTGCAGAAACAATGGGTGAAGAAAACGCCGCCGAGGCCGGTTCGAAGTACCACTCCACTTGCTGAGATCTGTGCGAGCGGAAACAGCAAAACACTTTTCGCACGCAGTCTGGTCCTAAACTTAAGGCCGGGCGTTGGCTCTGTCGAAAATGCTGACCTTTTCTTTAAGTTTCTGGGCAAGGGTGATCGTGCTTTCAATGACGTCACGCTTGTGCCGGGACTGCCCAACCTGCCCCCTAAATCATTAGAGAGAGTTCAGAACTCCGACAGCATTGGCCGCGTTGGTTCTTATCTGCATGCCGTTATGGCAACCGCGCCGGAATTCCTGTCATGGCAAATGCCGCCTCCGGCATATTCTGTCTTCAATTTAGCGGATCCCCCGAAATTCGCCGGTGTTTCACGCTCGCTGTCCCCCCGCGCCCCTCCGGTTTCTCTATAACTAAACCCTAATTCCGTTGTAATGGGGGTGTTTTTTGCCCCGGAAGTTTTTTTGGATCGTGTTATAGGAGAAGCCAGGTGTTAAGAATGAATAGTTTATCGGCCTTTTTGGGCCTTTTGATCTTATGTGTGTTCGTATCGGGTGTGTCTAATGCGTCAGCACAGCAAAATGTTTCCGCCGCGACGCTGAGCGGCACCGTCGTGGATGAGAATAATGCGGTGGTAAGCGGGGCGGGGGTTCTCATTTTGGACAAAGCCACGAATCAAAGCCTTACTAAGGTCACAGACCTGAATGGCCATTTTAGGTTTAGCTATGTTCCGGTGGGAACCTATGAGTTGAGGGCAACGGGGTCTGGATTTGCTGATCTCATCCGGAACTTGACCCTGACGGTCGGCCAGACTTTGGACGTTAAGGTGATCTTGCATGTTGACGCTGTTTCGGCAAATGTTGTGGTGAGATCTGATGTTCCGGTCATCGAAACTGCACGCACCCAGGTCGCTGAAACTATAATTCCCAGAGACGTCGAGGATCTGCCATTGAACGGGCGAAACTTCCTTGACCTGGCGCTGCTGCTGCCGGGAGTTTCGCGGACGAACACGGGCAGCGTGCAGAAATTTGCCGAGACATCGGCAGTGCCCGGAACGGGCATTTCTATTGCCGGACAGCGAAATCTGAATAATAGCTTTATTGTCGACGGATCGAGCGCAAATGACGATTCGGTCGAGCTTGCCGGCACGTATTACGGCCAGGAAGTAATTCGCGAATTTCAGGTGATCACGAATGGTGCGGTGGCGGAGTTTGGCCGTGCTTCGAGCGGGTTCATAAATATCATCACGCACTCGGGGACAAACGACTTTAGCGGAAAATTGTACGGTTTCTTGCGAAACCAGAGGCTCGATGCCAGAAACCCGCTTGCCTCGAGCCGTGATCCGCTCACACAGGCTCAATACGGCGGATCACTCGGCGGCCCAATAAAACGCAACCGGACCTTCTTTTTTACCAATTTTGAACAGACCCGGCGACACGACTCGAACATTATTACCATTTCGCCGTCAAATGTTTCGGCAATAAACGCGCGGCTGGATGCTGTCAATTTTGGCGGGCCGCGGATCGAAACGGGACTCGTGCCCGGCGGATATGATACGACAAATCTCTTTGCACGAGTGGATCATAAGGTCAACCCGAACAACGACCTGGCCGTCACCTATAACTTTTATGACATCGACGCCACGAACGCCCGCTCCGTCGGCGGGCTAAACGCGGTCAGCCGCGGGACGAACCTCGTGAACCGCGACCATACGCTGAATACGCAAAATGTTACCCGCATCGGCTCGCGTTATCTGAACGAATTTCGGTTCCAATTTCGGCGAAGCCGGCTCGCTGCCCCGCCTATTGATACGATCGGCCCGGCCGTGAACATCAGCGGTGTTGCCAGTTTTGGTACGGCAACTTTTTCACCGACCCGGCGGGACATAGATCTGTTCCAACTTGCCAACACCTTTACTGCTGTTCTAAGCAAACACTCGTTGAAAGGTGGAGCTGAGTTTATTTACAACGATCTGAATATCGAGTTTCCAGGGGCACTGCAGGGTGTCTATTCATTTACGAACCTAACTAATTTTCTCGCCGGTAACTATAGCCAGTTTCAACAGGCTTTCGGCGCTCCGTCGCAGCACCAGAACAATCCGAACTTCGGCGTTTTTGCGCAGGACGAATGGAGGCCGCTGCGAAACCTGACAATTGATCTCGGACTTCGCTACGATCTTCAGTTTTTGCCAGACCCTATAAATACCGACACCGATAACATTTCCCCGCGGATCGGCATTGCATATTCCCCGGACGAAAAAACGGTCATTCGGGCGAGCTATGGCCTTTATTACGATCGTATCCCGACACGGGCGACCTCGAACGCCCTGCAGAGGGACGGAACAAAGTACGTTGTCGCTATTCTCGGCCCAACCGCGCCGGGGGCACCGGTGTTTCCAAATGTGCTTGCGGCTCAACCATCTACGTTCATCACAAAACCATCGATCTCACGTATAGACCCGGATATAGAGAACAGCGGCAGCCAGCAGGCGAGCTTGCAGGTCGAAAGGGAGATCTCCTATCAGATGACCGCATCTATCGGATATCTATACCTCCGGGCGAGACACCTGATACTCTCGCGAAACGCCAATGTCCCGACCTGTGCTATAGCCTCGATGAACCTCTGCCGCCCCGATCCTAACTTTGGCAACATCTCGCGCTACGAGGGGTCGGGCGATTCCTCTTACAACGGCATGATCGTGTCGCTTAACAAACGGCAGGGCAAATGGATGACAGACGCGTGTGTCGTATACGTTGTCAAAATCGATCGATAATTCGGGGAATTACTTTTTCTCGTCGCCGCAGGATAATTTCGATCTGAGGGACGAGCGGGGCCGGTCCGATAACGACCAGCGGCACCGGCTGACCGTCAACGGAACATTTGATACGCCTGCGCCGGTGAGCGGCCGGCCGCTGTCTCAGGTTTACGGCGGGTTCCAGCTAAGCTGGATATATACCTATGCGTCCCAATTGCCGTTCAATATCCTGTACGGGTCGGACCGCAACGGGGACACAAATGGCAATGACCGCCCGCCCGGCGTCGGTCGCAATACCGGAAAGGGATTTGACTATAGTTCGTTTGACCTGAGGCTCAGCCGCCGTTTTAGGTTTAATGAGAAAATGGGCCTTGAATTTCTGGTCGAAGGGTTCAATATTTTCAACCGGTCCAATTTTATTGTGCCGAATAATGTGTATGGGCCAGGGACGGCACCGCTTCCGGCATTTGGACGGCCGACAAGCTCGTTTGATCCGAGGCAGATCCAGATCGGATCGCGATTTACTTTTTGAGGTTTAAGATGAGACTGGGACGCATAGCTTCGCTTTTAACGATCATCGTAATTTCAATTCTGCTGAGCGCATGCCGTGAGGCTGCAAGTGTTGGCAGCAGCGCACCGCGAGTTGAGACTGCTCAAACAAAAGCCGTTCTCGTCTCAGGGGACGCCGACGCCGCTGAACCGGCTATCGGCTCTGACAAGGAGGGCAACCTGTATGTACTCTACATTGCACACGCGGGTGATAGCGCCGCTGATCTCTACCTGCAAAAGTTTGACACTGAACTAAAGCCCGTGGGCGGCAAAGTGCGGATAAACCCGTTAGAGGGTTCCGCCAAAGCTTGGCGGGGCGACCCGCCGACGATCGGGATCGACGGAAACGGTACGATCTATATCGGCTGGACACGGCGATACGCTGATCCGGACGTGACTGGAAATGACCTGATGGTATCGGTGTCTCGTAACAGCGGACATTCATTTGATGAACCGGTAAAGGTAAATGACGACGAAAAACCGGCGTCGCATGGCATGCATTCGCTCGCTGTCGGTGGCGACGGCCGCGTCTATATCACATGGCTTGACGGCCGCAATGCTCCGGCCGAGCCGCATCATATGGACGCGTCAGCAGCGAGGATGCATCATGGCAAGGCCGAACCGAATAGTGAGCTCTTTTACGCTATATCCGGCGATGGCGGCAAAACATTTTCGGCTAACAAGAAAATTGCTAACGAGGTTTGCCCATGCTGCAAAACTTCGATGGCCGCCGCGCCGGACGGCACTATCTATGTCAGTTGGCGGCAGGTGCTCGCGGGTGATCATCGCCATGTTGCGGTCGCACATTCGACCGACCAGGGGGCGACATTTTCTGACGGCGTGATCGTCAGCGATGACAATTGGGTGATCAACGCGTGCCCCGTGTCAGGTGCTTCGCTCGCTGTCGGCGGCGACAACAATGCCCTCTCTGTAATGTGGTATACCGCCGGCGAAGCGGGACAGGCAGGTATGTATCTATGCAGTTCCCGGGACGGCGGCAAAACGTTCGGCCCGCGTTCCCTTATTTCTGCCGATGCGATGAGCGGGACACCAAAAGTTGACTCCGGGAACGGTGATCAATTGTTTATGGTATTCCCGCTTCCGGGCGACGAGATCGTGGCGGGTGCCTGGGATACGGTCACATCCCGATTGGTTAATAAGGACACGATCACACAGGCCTCATTGCCGACCGCTGCCGTTGGGGTAAATGGAAAATTGGTAACAGCCTTTCTTAGAGGTAAGGGCGATAAGCGGTCGGTCATGCTCGCGGCAGCGGCGAACTAGAACCGGTCCATCGTCATCAGGCAATATGCCGCACCGTAGGCTTCGTGTTGGTATTTGGCGATGGGTAATTCGGCAAAGTCGATATTGGCGTGAGTGATGGCCTTTCTAATGGTCGCGGGCGGGATAAGGGTGACACTCTGACGGCACATCTGGATAAGCCCCTCGAGCTTGAATGTGATCGTCCCGCCTTTCATACGGCCTTTTGACAGCCGCTCTCTGATGGCGACAACATCGATCTTGTAATTGTCGAAAATTTTTTGAATCTCCGTATGAAAACTGCGGACCTCATTTTGGTCCTTTGGATCGGTGAGGGCCAGACGGGTTATCTCGGTCGGGACTAATTCAAAACTCGTCGCATGGCCATCGAGTACCACAAAGCGGGCTTCGTATTTGTCGAGGTCGATACCGCAGATCCTTGGCATTATTGATCCTTAGTGAGCGGCAAACAGAACGGCCTTATCGAGGTCCGTAGCTGGAAAAAGCTGTTTTGTGTGCGGACAGCGGTATTTGTTCGTCTGCATAAATACGATCTCGGGCGGCAGGGTCCCGCCGGCATAATGGTCGGTCAGACGGGTTTTGTCTAGGGTCTCGTCAGCAAGGTCGAGCTTTACATGCACCGAATGCGGCTGGCCGCACTGATCGCATGAAACATATACATCATAGATGGGCATGTTTCGAGTCTACGCCCGCGGCACCGGGATGCCTACACGTTAAACCGGAAATCGACTATGTCGCCATCCTTCATGACGTATTCTTTGCCCTCGAGGCGGGCGAGGCCTTTTTCGCTGGCTGCTTTGCGGCTGCCGCAGGCGATCATGTCGTCAAATGAGATGATCTCGGCACGGATGAATCCGCGTTCGATATCGGTGTGGATGACGCCGGCAGCCCTCGGGGCTTTGGTCTCGAGCGGGATGGTCCATGCCCGGACCTCCTTTTCACCCGCGGTGAGATACGACATCAGCCCCAACATCTTAAAGGCTGATTTGATCAGCCGGTCTACACCGCTCGATGCGAGGCCGAGATCGCGAAGGTATTCGCCGCGTTCGGCCGGGTCGAGGGCGACGAGTTCGGCTTCGAGCTTGGCACAGATGACGACCATCTCGGCTTTTTCGAGATCGGCGTGTTTTTTGACCTCGGCAACATAGGGGTTGGCATCGGGGTCGGCGAGCGATTCCTCGTCGACATTGGCAGCGTAAATGGTCGGCTTGCTCGAGAGAAAGAACCAGCCTTTTACGATCGCCCTCTCGTCGTCCGTCAGATCGGCTGCCCGAGCCGGGCGGCCCTCTTCCAAAACGGGTTGGATCTTGTCCAGAATTGCGAGTTCAATTTTTGCGTCTTTGTCACCCGATGCCTTTGCCGCCGCGGGCGGCCTTGTCACGCCGCTTTTCAGCCGAGGCAAGGTCGGCCAGGGCAAGCTCGATCTGGATCGTTTCGATATCGCGGACCGGGTTGACGGAACCTTCGACGTGGATGATGTTCTCATCATCAAAACACCGGACGACCTGGATGACAGCGTCAGTTTCACGAATGTTAGCCAGAAACTGATTGCCCAAACCCTCGCCTTTTGACGCCCCGCGAACCAGGCCGGCAATATCTACAAATTCCATCGTCGCCGGCACGATGATATCTGTCTTAACGATCTTAGCGAGCGGTTCGAGCCGTTCGTCCGGGACCGCGACAACTCCAACGTTTGGTTCGATCGTCGCAAATGGATAATTTGCCGCCAGAGCGGATTCCTGAGCGGTCAGGGCGTTAAAGAGGGTCGATTTACCGACATTTGGAAGGCCTACTATTCCTGCTTGTAACATAAGGGTGAAAAACGCGTCCCGATTCAAAAACCCTTATTTTACAGTTGCGTATCAGTTTTGGAAAGACAGCAGCGTGATAACCACAGGCGGTAAGAAACAAAAAAGCAGGGGACCCGCCTGAGATCCCCTGCTTTAACCCCTTGTTCTGTCGAATCGAGCCCCCCTTTAATAATTCCGTCGCCACCAAATAGCGAAGATATTTTGCCCATTCGACATTAATATTGTGACTTATCGCAAAACATAGGGAAATCGGGAAAAAGGGAAATATTACTAGGGAAAAACCCTAATACGAGGTATCGCTCATACGGCGAAACGGTTAGAAGCCGAAAGGTGCATATTGCCCCCGGCAACTTGATGATGGCCTCAAACGGCACCCTAAATATTGCGAGGACTGACCTAAAACCGCGCGTCCGTTGTGATGTTCGTTGTATTTTACGGTAAAATTGAGGAAACTTGTCCGGGCGTTTTGAACACCACCCATAATCTATGTTGATCACAGTATTTATTTTGGCGCTTATTGCGTTTAGCGGAATGGCGTTGACCTACCTGATCGCGGATGACGAGCCCTTTATGTGGCGGCTGATGGCGGGCAGTATTGCATCGTCATCCTTTTTCGCCGTTATCGTTTTTGTGGCCGCATCAATGTTCGGGTTTAGTTCCGGAACAATAATAGTCTCGATAGGGATAACCCTGCTGCCGCTTTTGCTGCTGCGGCGTCCGGATATTCATAAGCGGTTTTTTCACGATTGGGCAAAAGCAAAGGGGACGCTCACCGGTGGGAGTCTTAAGAAATCGCGTCGTTTCATTTATTACGGGTTCTTTTTTATAGTTTTCTGGTACTTTTTCGCACAGGCTGTTTACGCATTACCTGAAGGGCTGCATACCGGAGCCTCGCAAAATCTTGGCGATCTGTCTTTTCACCTCGGTGCTATATTTGGCTTTTCCGAGGGCATCACGTTCCCGCCGCAGAACCCATCATGGGCGGGTGCAAAATTTTCATATCCGTTTGTTGCTGACCTGCTCGCCGCCTGCTTTGTAAAGCTCGGCATAGATTTTAAGGATGTAATTTTTGTACAAAACGTAAGCTGGGCGTTTGCCCTTCTGGTCATCCTGGAACGGTTCGCGGTGAAACTGACGAACAGCAAACTTGCCGGCCGCATCGCACCCGCGATCTTGTTCTTCACGGGCGGCCTGGGATTTATTTGGTTCTTTAAGGATTTTGGCGAGTCAGGCAAGGCATTTTTCGATTTTCTGGCAAAACTGCCGACGGATTATACGATCGGTGACAGTTTTCGCTGGGGCAATTCGATGATCGTGCTCTTTATTACCCAGCGCGGCATTCTCTTTGGCATGCCGCTCGCGATCCTTGTCCTTTCTTATTTCTGGAATATATTTTCGGATGACAAAGCTGTCGAGATCGAAGGTAAAAAGGCAGGCGAGGGCAAACTTGATCTGAAACAGCTGGCCTCTGACCCTTATACGGTTAAGGCCTTTTTGGTGGGCTTGCTGGCCGGCACACTTCCGCTCGTGCACCTTCACAGCCTCGCGATGTTATTTATTGTCACGGTCTTTTTATTCGCGATGCGCCCTGACAGATGGCGTCAATGGATAGCATTCGGCATCGGTGTCGTAATAATTGCTATACCGGAACTTGTATGGTCGATCACGGGTTCCGCGACTGAGACCACCAAATTCTTTGGCTGGCATTTTGGCTGGGATAAACGAGAAAATGGCTTTCTCTGGTTTTGGTTCAAGAACACGGGCATTATGATCCCGGCAATATTTGCAGGTCTATACCTGTTCTGGAGCCGCTTGAAGAGCTCTGAACCTGCTGAATCGGCCGAAACAAGCCCTCCCCCAAAGAAAACGAAAAAGCACAAGGCCGAGGTTCGGCCAGAAGAATCTCCGATCGACGCCAAAACGCTGCTTCTCTTTTACATCCCGTTCGCTTTCTTGTTCCTGCTCTCGAACGTGGTAAAACTCGCTCCCTGGGAGTGGGACAATATCAAGATCCTGATCTATTGGTTTGTCGGCTCGATACCGTTCATCGCCTATGCACTCGCCTGGGCCTGGGAGCGAAACCGGGCGTGGAAAACGGCGGCCGGTATCTGTTTTGTAGTGCTGACGTTGTCCGGGGCTCTCGATGTGTGGCGTGTCGCGTCGAGCCAGATGAAGAACGGAGTTTTCAATGCAGATTCGATGAAGCTGGCTGAGCAGATCAAGCAAAAGACAGCACCTGGTGCGATGTTTCTTAATGCTCCGACATTTAATTCAACTGTGGTGCTGTCTGGCCGGCAATCGCTAATGCGATACCCCGGGCACCTTGGATCTTACGGCATCGATTATGGCCCACGTGAGGCAGACGTCAAGCAGATCTATCAGGGCGGTCCTAATGCCGATGCCCTGCTTAAGAAATATGACATCGAGTATGTAGTGATGTCACCGGAAGAGCGATATGTATTAAAGCCTAATGAAGAGTTTTTCAAAAAGTTTCCGATTATCGCGGAATCCGGTCAGTATAAAGTATATAAAGTAAAGAACTAGTAAAGTTAGGATGAATGTCGTCGTGATCGTGCCGGGCTTCCGGCCCCTGATCCCTTTGAGAGTTTTGTTATGAGTAAAAAAGGAAAGAAATCCCGGGCCAGCCAGGCAAAAGCCAGCCCGGCACCAAAAGCAGAGGCGGATAGCCCTAAGGCATCGCCCAAAAGAGCGTCGGCTGCGAACGGTGGATCCGGTATGCCGGAATATTTCGCCAGCCTGCGTGAGCGAATGCTGAACATGTCTGACGTGATATGGTTTCGCTGGGCGGCCGGAATAACTGCACTTGCGGCCTTTTTGCGGCTTTACGACATCACGAACAGGGTGGTGCATCACGACGAAGGCGTTAACGGCTGGTTCCTGACAAACCTGATCCGCGATAACTCTTACAAGTATGACCCGGCTAATTATCATGGCCCGTCGTTATATTTTTGGGCATACCCCTGGGTAAAGCTATTTGGACTCGAGACGGCCCCGGTCCGCTACAGCGTCGCTGTCTTCGGCATAGCGATGGTCGTGCTGGTACTTTGCCTTAAAAAGTACCTCGGAAAGTCCGGCACCCTGTTAGCAGGGTTTTTCACGGCTATCGCGCCCGGCTTGGTCTTTATCTCCCGGTATTTTATTCATGAGATCTTTTTTGTCTTCCTGAGTCTGGCCATCGTTGTTTCCATCTTGTTCTTTATGGAAAAGCGAAAGGTCGGTGTTTATGCCCTTGCCTGGATGGCATTGATACTGTTCTATTGTTTCGCGGGTCCGGGACTGTACCTGGCCTTGTTCCTTAGCGGTGAAAATGTAACTGCCGCTCTGGATGTCGCGCGTGGCGTTCTTTGCGATCGATGCCGCGCTGGTCTATTACGTTATCCAGTGGCTGAAGAATTGGGACGAGGGACGTCCTGTCTATTTGATCCTGGCGGCCGCGTGTACTTCGTTGTTCTTTGCAACAAAGGAGACTGCGTTCATCACCCTGGGGACAATGGCGATCGCGTGCGTCAGTATTTGGATCTGGGAAAAGATCGGGCCGAGCAGTACGACCAGACAGACCTTGATGCGTTATGTCCTGATAGGCAATGCGCTGGTCGTCGCAACCGGACTATATTATTACGAATTCATTAAGGACAGCATAATGTCGTTCCATAATGAGCTGCTTGTGACCAATCGAACTGGCCCTGAGCCTTTCTTGTTTTACTCGATCGCGGTGCTTGCCGGTATTGTAATTGTGACCTGGGCCCTTTATTTATTAGAACTGAATAAGACCAGCGATACATATTTTGAAGATCCCAAAGAGTTGACATGGAAAAACTTTCGAGAGGGATTAAGCAGCGGCAATAATATGCTGCTGATGATAGGGCTCAGTGTCGTCATATTTGCCTATCTCGGTGTCCTCTTATTCTCATCGTTCTTTTATTACAAAGAGGGTATCAGCAAGGCATTTGAGGCATACGCGATATGGACCAAGACGGGTACCAAAGAGCACTCGCAAAATGGTTTGTTTGCCTATATTAAGTGGGGGATGAAGGGCGAATCGACCATTTTGCTCGGATCCCTGCTGGGTTCACTTGTCGCCTTGCTTAAGGCCAAGCACCGCTTTGCGATGTTCACAGCCTTGTGGGCGATCGGTGTTTTTGCCGCCTATATGATCATCCCATACAAAACGCCGTGGCTGGCCCTGAGCTATATCCTGCCGATGTGTATGATCGCCGGATATGGTGTAGGTGAATTCATTCAGTCAAAAGATTTTCGTTTGAATATGGCAGGATTCGTCCTGCTCATCGTGGGCACTGTTGTACTGTCGTATCAGACCTACGAGCTGAATTTTGTCCGGTGGGATGATGATCAGATGCCGTATGTTTACGCTCATACCAGACGCGGGTTTGAGGACATGATGGCAAAGATCGACCATTATGCCGAAAAGAGCGGTAAGGGTAAGGATGCCGTGATCGATGTCGTTTCGCCGGACTATTGGCCGATGACGTGGTATACGGTCAACTATAACCACGTTGGATATCACGGGCATTTGGTTGATACCCAGGCAGAGCTGATCGTCACTAAGAAAAAAGACCAGGACCAGGCGGCGATCCAAAAATACTCTGAGCATTATAAGTTCGCGGGTTGGTATCCGCTGCGGCCGGGGGTCGATCTGGTCCTGCTGGTCCGCAACGATATCGCGGATCCGGATGCCAAGCCAATGAGTGATATATTGACCGCTCCGAATACGCCGTGATCACCCGGCAATGATGCCGGTCAAAACCAAAAACGCGCCGATGACGATATGCAGGATGTCATCGGCGCGTTTCCATTTAAATTGCTTTTCCGGAAACAGGTGCAGATAGCTTGCCGCCGCCTGGTAAAGGTCGATCACGCCAAACGCGACATTGAATGTCCTGATGTAATTGTCGTGATGGGTGGCGACCATCACCCCGATCAGTCCAAAGACAATGTGAAATATGTTATAGGCCGGAGCTGCCGCTGGTCAGGCTCTTTTTATCAGGGATGATGAACCCCGCAATGCCCGTAAGGATCAGCAGCGGAGCAAAAACGATAAGTACGTAATAATTCACAGATTCCAGACTCGTTCAGGGCGATAGGATGCGGCCAATATTATCACACAACACCCGCATTGACCGCCCCGGGGAATAAGAGAATTGACCGGAAACCTTTTTTGGTCAGCTCCGTATTAATCATCGACAAAACACAGCATACGGTCGAGCTGGATGAACTTCCTTTTCAGCATCCCTCCGTTAAAAGTAAGGACGCCATAACAAAATGAAGATGATAAGACGATTTACCGCCATTATCCTGGCATTCACCGTTCTCGCGGGAACACCCGCAGTATATGCCCAAAAGGCCGCAAAAGGCACCAAACAGGCGGCGCCTGCATTCGGCAATGTCGACGGCGTGACCGCCAAACAGCTGCGCGAATATCTGACCTTTATCGCCTCTGACGAACTTGAGGGGCGTGACACACCGTCGCGCGGCCTCGACATTGCGGCTATGTTTATCGCGCAGCACCTCGCGAGCTGGGGCCTCAAACCAGCGGGCAACAACGGCAGCTATTTTCAAAAGGTCCCGCTCAGGTGGAGCAAGATCGATGTCGACAACACCAGGCTCGAGATAAATGGCCAGTCGTTTGTTTACGGCAGCGACTTTTTGGCCGGCCAGTTTCCGGGTAACGTCGCCGGCAGCAATTTTGTATTTGCCGGCAGCGGATGGGTCATAAAATCTAAGAATGTAAATGCGTATGAGGGCATCGACGTAAAAGACAAAGTTGTTGTTGTAACCAACACCCTGCCAAAAGGCGTTTCGTTTCAGGACCTGAAAGGGCCGATCGGCGGTGATTGGATGTCACCGCAATATTATGCTCAGACGAACGGGGCGAAAGCACTGATCTCATTTTCGAATTTTAACAACCTTGCAAATTGGGAAGGAACAAAATGGAATCAGTCCGAAAAGGGTTTTGTCGAATTCGGTGCTCAGCCGAGCCATATATCGATCCCGAGCCTGATGGTGTCACCGCGTGTAATTGCCACGATCTTTGCGGGCGAAAAATTCAGCGGATCTAGTCTCTATACAAAAGCGGTTTCCGGCGAACCCCTCGAATCATTTGACCTTAAGCCGACCAAAAAGATGACCGCATCGGTCGGCGTCATTACCAGGAATATCTTCACGCAAAACGTCGTTGCTATTTTGGAGGGCTCTGATCCGGTGCTTAAGAACGAATATGTGGCGATCGGTGCCCATTATGACCACGTAGGGATGAACCCGTTCGCCCCCGGTGAGGACAAGATATGGAACGGTGCTGATGACGACGGCAGCGGCACGGTATCGGTGCTGTCGATCGCCGAGGCGTTTGCCAAAGGGGCGGTGCGTCCCAAGCGATCGATGCTGTTCATCTGGCACGCCGGCGAAGAAAAAGGCCTATGGGGCAGCGAGTATTTTGCCGATAACCCGACTGTCCCGATCGGCTCGATCATTACCGAATTAAATATCGACATGATCGGCCGCTATCAAAACCCCGGCGACGAAAATCATCCGCAGAACAAAAACCTGCCAAAGCCGGGCGAGGTTTTTACCATCGGCTCCAGAATGATGAGTACCGACCTTGGAGACATAAGCGATGCGGTAAACAAGGCGTACCTCAATCTCAGTTTCAATACGAAATATGACGACCCTAATGACCCCGAGCAGTTCTTTTATCGCTCAGATCATTTTAACTACGCGAAAAAGGGCATTCCGATCATTTTCTATATGGATGGCAGCCATGCCGACTATCACCAGCCGTCCGACTCGATCGAAAAGATCAATTTCGAGCAGATGGAAAAGGTCGCACGAACGATCATGGCGACCGGTTGGACGCTGGCAAACGTCCCGGCGCGGCCAAAGGTTGATAAACCGCTGCCGGCCTCGGCGACCGGAAACTAGGGATGGGACGCCAGAAGGCCAAACACGAAAATAGGGTTGTAAAAATGCTTAAGTTGTTATCTCTGACCGCAGTCTTCTTATTCAGCACCCTCACGCTGACCGCACAGGTTACGGCTTTTACAGGCGTTAATGTGATACCTATGGACCGCGAGCGGGTCCTGGCCAACCAGACCGTCATTGTCCGCAACGGCATAATTGCCGAGATCGGCGACGCCAAACGCGTTAAGGTACCCAAAGATGCGATCCGCATCGACGGCACCGGCAAATATCTCATACCCGGATTTGTCGATATGCATGCCCACCTGATGTCGGATGACAATTTTCCGGATGAACTCGCACCCGACGAACTGCGGATAATGATAGCGAACGGCGTAACGACATGCCGCTTTATGTGCGGCACGCCCGAACAGCTCATCCTGCGGTCGCGTTCAGCCGCTGGCGAGATCATTGCACCGACGATCTATGCCGCATCGCCCCAATTGACCGGGCGCGAGCAGGGTAACGATTATCTTGTAAATACGCCTGACGAGGCCCGGGCAGCGGTCAGAAAGGCAAAGGCGGCAGGATACGATTTCATCAAATTCACGACCTTCGTTAAATCCCTCGTTTATGAATCTGCCGTCGACGAAGCAAAAAAGCAAAAGATCCGCATCATCGGCCACGCGGACAGCCGGTTTGTCGGAGTGGGTCGTGCATTAAAGGCCGGGCAGCAGATCGAGCATCTTGACGGATATTTAGAGATGCTGCTCCGCGATGACGCGCCGATGAAAGGTTCGGTCTCGGACCTGTACATTTACAATCCGAAAAACTGGGACAGCATCGATTATGTCGATGAAGCCAAGATCGCACCGCTGGCCAGGCGAACGGTCGAGTCAAACCCTTTTGTTGACCCCACCCAGCACTTTATGAAAAACACCTTCGGGCTGCCCCGTACCGAGGAATCGATCAGGGCCCAGCCCGACTTCCGGTTTTATCCTACCAAGACGCAGGATTTTTATATCAATTACCTAAAGCGGACGCCGCTGAACAAGGTTTCGTATGAAAAACGTGCCCGCTGGGTCGAGATCCGGGACAAGATGATCAAAGCGATATACGATGCCGGCGGCAAGATCATGGCCGGCTCCGACACGCCCGAGTTCCTGTGGCTTTACGGTTTCACGATACACCGCGAACTCAAGGCGTTAAGCGAAGCGGGCCTGCCAAACTACGCGGTCCTGGCGGCTGGCACCAGGAATGCCCACGAGTATCTGGGCACCTTGAAAAGGTCCGGCACCGTCGAAAAGGGCAAGCAGGCTGACCTGATCCTTCTCGACGCCAACCCGCTCGACGACATCTCAAATACCGAAAAGCGAAGCGGTGTTATGCTAAAGGGCAAATGGTATAGCCAGAGTGAGATGAACGGATGGATGGACGATATCGCACCCCGCTTTCACAATGCGGTACTAAAGGAAACAGAATAATGATGAAAAAACTAATGTTAGCTGCAGTTGCTCATTTGTTGCATCTCAATAGCCGGGTTCGCCCAGGATGACAAACGATCCGCCCTTGCCGTTGTCGACAGGCTATTTGACGGCATGAAGGCGAAAAATGCGGAACAAATAAAGTCCGTCTTTTCGGCGGATGGCCAACTGGTCGCGATCGACAAACCGCGGGACGGCAAAGGCGCGTCGAAAACCCGCATATTCACCGGAGATGCGTTCGCCGATCTGATCGCCGGGGCAAAGGGCGGCGATTTTTTAGAGAAGATGCACTCGACGACGGCCTGGGTCTCAGGCGACCTCGCGATCGTCACCGGACGCTATACGTTCCACGTTGGCGACAAATTCTCACACTGCGGGACTAACACATTCAATCTGGTCCGTACCGAATCGGGCTGGAAGATAGCCAACGGTGCGTCAACCCTCGAGTTTCAATGCGAACAAGATCTGAAAGCGGTTGATGTTCCTGTTATTGCAGCCGACCCAAAGGACGTGTCGACGCTTGACGGGATCATCAAGGCATTTTACGAGACTATTACGGGCCTAAAGGGCACTCCCCGGCAATGGGGTCGGGACCGAACACTCTATATCCCCGACATTCACTTTGTCGGGATGGGTGAAAAGGACGGAAAGATAAGCAGCTGGATCGCAGACCATCAACACTACGTTGATGCCACGAATGGGTCGTTTGTTAGTGAGGGTTTTACCGAGCGTGAGATCAACCGGGTCGTCAGACGGTTCGGTAACATTGCTCATGTCTTTTCTACCTACGAATACTCAAACGACGCGAAGACCGACAAGGGCAGGGGTGTGAACAGTATCGAGCTGTTCTGGGACGGGACCCGGTGGTGGATCTCGGCTGCGAGCTGGGATGAAGAACGGCCGGGGAACCCTATCCCAAAGGAGTTATTACCCAGGGGGCAAAAATAGGCGGGGCATATATTTGTGAATTATCGTTCATTTGCGGCCGCTACAACGAAAACCGTTGTAAGCCGCATCTGAGCAGGTAGTTCAATAAATAATCGAGGTGATCTATGAGAACCGATGTTTGGTCCGCTTGCTTTATTATCCTGTTGGTTGCTTCCACCGTCCTTTGTCAGGGCGGATCAGGCTCGGGTGTTACGTCCGAGATGAGAACAGAGGCGAATGTTCATTATCAAGCGGGTGAGTGGGCAAAGGCCGCCGCTGCGTATCAAAAGATCGTTGACCTCGAGGACGCAAATTCGAACGCCCGCTACCGTCTGGGAAATTCACTATTAAATTTGAACAAAGCTAACGAGGCCCTTCCGCATCTTGAGCGGGCTTTTGCCGCCGCGCCAAATTCGGTTTATGCAATGACCCTTGCCCGGGCTTATATCCGGGCCGGCCAAAAGGAAAAGGCCCTCGAGACTCTCCAAAAAAGCACTACTTTGGGTGGGATCGCGCCGGAGACGTTGTCTGCCGAGAAAGATTTTGCCTCCCTAAAGGACGACGCGCGGTTCAAGGAGATACTTAGAATGTCAGATCTGGCTGTTAACCCGTGTAAAGCGAGTCCGGAGTTTCGTCAGTTCGATTTCTGGATCGGAGATTGGGATGTCAAATCGCCGCAGGGCACACCGGCCGGGTCAAGCAGCGTTCAGCTTATCCTCGGCCAGTGTATTATTTTTGAGAATTGGACAAGTGCAAGCGGTTCGAGCGGAAAGAGCTTTAACATTTACGACACGAACGATAAGAAATGGCACCAGACCTGGGTTGACGATAAAGGAACGTTTACGCATTACATCGGCGGCCTCGAGGATGGAAAGATGATCGTTGTTGCCGACACGATCGTTGCCGGCAAAAAGACCCTTGCCAAAATGACTTTTTCTAAATTACCCAACGGTGACGTCCGGCAGTTCGGTGAAAATTCGACTGACGACGGCAAGACATGGACGACAGCATTTGACCTGACCTATTCGCGAAAGAAATAGGCGCTGACCAGTAATATGAAGCCCGGAATACACAGAATCGTTTCGTTTGTGATCACCGCCGTTTTTGTGGTGCTTGCTCTCTTTTTGTTTATGGGCAATTCACGACTTGGCCTGCCCGTCTCGGCCCAAACAGTTCCGACCCCGACCCCGGCTATAGTTGAGTTCGATCAAAACGCCGCGCTTGCTACATTGCGCGAGCGGATCAAAGGGAAAGAAAAGGAACCTTCGGCGTCGGTTTTCAAGGACATTAGGATATTAAAAGACAAACCGGCCGGTGCCTTACTGGCCATAATGGAAATGGGATTTTCCCGCTCGCTCGGCGTAACCTGCACTCATTGCCATATAGCTGATAAATGGGAATCAGACGAAAAACCGCAGAAGCAGATCGCCCGTGATATGTGGGCGATGGCAGCAAAGATCAACGGCGACCTTCTCAACAACATAAAGAATCTCAAAAGCGCATCACCCACCGTCAATTGCACAACTTGTCATCGCGGCCAGATCACCCCCGCCGTGAATTTACCGATGCCGGCAAAGTCGTAACCTACCTGTTTGGTGAGAATTACCCGGACGAGATCTTTCGAGGCGGGAATAACTGTCACATTTGGGGCTCCTGCGGTGTTTACCTGTTAACGGTGAATCAGGTCCGAATACCTTCTCTTTAAGGATATTGCCATGTTTCATTTTCTGCATTTACGAACATTTTTGATCGTGGTGCTTTTTGCATCAACAGCATCCGTCTTCGGTTTTCGAGCGTCGAGTAGCCTTAGGCCTGACTTTATAAGCGGAGTTGTGGCACCGCCCGCAGAACTGACTCCAGAACAATGGCGCGAGGATCTGAGATATTTAGCTGCCGAGCTGCCAAAGCGGCACAAGAACCTGTTTCACACAATGACGCGTGAGCAGTTTGAAAAGGCGGTCAGGGACCTGGACGCCAGGATCCCGTCGCTGACCCAAAACCAGATCGCCCTCGAGTTTGCCAGGATCGTCTCGATGGTCAGGGACGGTCACACCCGGCTCATTCCGATGTTTGAGCCGACGCTCAATTTTCGGGCGTTTCCGGTAAAGATGTATGTCTTTAAGGAAGGTGTGTTCATCCAGGCGGCAGACAAAATGTATGCAGGCGCCGTGGGTGGCCGGATCGTCAAGATCGGCGGAGTTCCGGTCGAACAGGTCATTTCAAAACTAAGTGATTACATGCCTTACGAAAATGAGATGGGCCTGATCAACGCCGTTCCGCTCTATCTCAGTTCGCCGGACGTGCTGCAGGCATTAGGTATCATCAGTGATCCCGACAAGGTCCTATTCCTGATCGAAAAAAATGGAAAAACATCAGTCGTCGAGCTAGCTCCTATGGGCTTGATCAGCGATATGGCAACCAAGCCGGTCGGAATGGACTGGGTCGATGCACGCCGTGACGCGGCGAATCCGACACCGTTGTGGCTAAAGAGCCAGCACAACGGTTACTGGGGTGAATCAGGCGGTTTTCGGTTTGAATATATTAAGTCAGAAAAGATCTTATATGTTCAACTAAATCAGGTGCTGGACACCCCTGAAGAAAAACTCGCCGATTTCATGAATGAGGTAGCTGCGGCTGCCCGGTCGAATGACGTTTCTAAGTTGGTGTTAGATCTAAGGCAAAACGGCGGCGGCAATAACGGCCTTGTGCCGCTGATCATCAGGCCGATAATTCAGCTCGAAAAGATCGATCAGAAGGGCAAGCTCTTTGTCATCATTGGACGAAGAACATTTTCAGCGGCGCAAAATCTCGTAAACGCCATTGAAAAATATACCAACGCGACTTTTGTCGGCGAGCCAACCGGATCACACGTCAATATGTATGGCGATGCCAGGCGATTTACTTTGCCAAACAGCAAAATGACGGTTCGAGCTTCGACCTTATGGCATCAGGATAATATCGAACTTGATAAGAGGACTTGGACCGCACCTGAGATCGCTGCGCCGCTTACATTTACCGATTATTCAAAAAACGTAGATACCGCGCTGCAAGCGATCCTGGACTATAAGCCCCACAAAACGCTCCGCGAGATCGCATTGGAACTCTTTCAGGCAAATAACCTGGGGGCTTTTAAGGCAAAAGCGATCGAGTTCATTAACGATCCTGTGAACGCGTATCAAAGTGCCGAGGCGGAAATAAACACGATAGGGTACGGACTGGTTGCGTTAAAGAAAATGGATGAGGCGATCGAGATATTTAAGATAAATACTGAATTGTATCCCGGGTCGGCTAATGCCTTCGACAGCCTTGGCGAAGCCTATGCTAACGCCGGAAACCGGACCGGGGCGATCAGTTCCTACGAAAAGGCCCTAAAGATCGACCCTTCATTTGCTTCGTCAGTAGAGGCTCTGCAGAAATTGAAGTCGCAGTAATGTTTTGAACTCGGGGCGGCAATGAGCCCTCTCAAATACGACGATCGTAGGCATGAACTAAAATTGGCGGCCAGGCTAATATTCTGTTCCACCGCATCACAAAACAAACCTGTCTTTATTTATGGTAGGTTATTTTTTAGGATCGCCGCCGCCGCCGCCGACTCCCGTACCGGTACCCGCTCCACCCGGAGGAGTAGGAGGACGAACATTGTTCCCGACAATATTTTTACCGGTTCCGCGAAAGAGCGGAGTAAAGATCCATTTCGAATGGTTTTCGATACCGTAGTAGGCGATAAACGACTTGCTTCTGTCCTGGCTGGCGACACCTATAAATGGGGTATTGTCGGTGACAACCTCGAAATCGCTATCATCGGCTTCTTCCTTATCATCTTCACCGCCGGTATTTAACGAATTGACTATCACCAGAGCATAGCGATCAAATAACTGGCTGGGGTTTGAGGGCAATACGCCGCCGTTATACTCCTGAACCCGCCGGGCAAAGCCGCCCAGGGTTTGGATATCAGCTTTTATCAGCCGCCATTTGCCGTCCTCGGATAGGGGGTCGACCGCAGCTGAAGCGCGCAGGATCTGGCGTTTCTTTGTACCTTGCGGCAGGCCCTCCAACAGGTCATCCATCGAATTAGGAAGCTTTGCACCCCGATAAAATTCGACATACTGTTTGATCGCCTCTGCAACTTCTTCGCCGCGGCTAATGGCTTCCAGCTCTTTTTCTCGCTGGACCTCCTGGTATACCTCCGGCGCAACAGCCAACAGTCCGATCGCAAAGATCGCCATGACCGCCATTACGGCGAACAGCGTCATTCCACTCTCGCTAAATTTATTGTTAGCCGTCATCTATAGCGTTGTCGTCTACGTCCTTTTTTTCTTCCTTTTGTTGAGGAGCGGCCTCCATCGCAGGCTGACCCGGCTTAAATCGCTGTATATTATTCGGGATGCCGGGAATATTGCCTTGCGGAACAGCATTAGGATTGAACGGGACAAAACCGGAATCATTTGGTACGCCACCCCGGGCAGGCTGAGTTCCCGCTATTGATACTGGTTTAGAGAGCGGGATCCTGTGTTTGAAGCCAAGGTCGACATCCTGAAAGGTTACCTCGGCCGGGTCGATAGCAACGAGACGAAAACGGCCGCCCTGAACGTCATTCAAGCGAAGCCCGAACGGTGCCGACTTTTCGTTTTCCGTAAAATACGCCGTGTCATTGTTATAACGCTTGCGTCCGATCATGCCGATGTACTGGACAGTGGGTTTTGGCGGCGCCTGTATCGTCATCATTATCTGATTAGAATAAAGCTTGCCGTCAGGCGTCTGAATAATTATTCCCCGCGGACCTTCTTGCGCGATCAGATTAGCCGGAATATCAGCGACTAGTTTTTGCGGATTAATGAAGGTCGTCGGCATTTGTGTCTGGCTAAAATAAATATGAGCGTCGGGCGAAAAGCGCTCGCCGATGACCTCCAGCCGAAACCCTTTAGAACCTGCGTAAAGACTTGCCGGATTGAACGACGTTATATATATCGGCGGAGTCGGCGTCGGTGAAGGAGGTATGAACGGCGGCGGCGTGACTATCGGCGTCGGACAATTCCGGGTGCAGGGCAGCCCCGGCTCGTAAAAGGCAAAAATATTTCTGCCGGCATCAGGCGCATATGCATTGGCGGCCGGATAGACCACGGGTGTAGTTTCGTAAACCTGATTCTGTTCGTCTACAGTCGGCAGGGAAGCGTCAGGACGATTTGAAGGCCTTGAGCCCGGTGTCGGCGTTGCTGAACTTTTGGTTGTTGTCGCCGACGTAGTCCCGCCAAAAAATGTGCGGCCAAACGCAAGATAAAGAGCGACGAGCGCAACCAGGCCGAGCCCGGCCGCGGCGATCAACTTTTTCTTTTCTGTTGGGGTTTTGCCCTCTAGGAATGCCATGAATTTCTTTGCTGCCTACTCTTCCGGTGGTGCGGCCGACATCGGCACAAACCCCGGCCGGCGAAAATATGCCGCCATCTCCAAATGGAGGCTCACAGTTTGACCATGTGTCTTGCCCTTTGAATTCGCAGATGGTTCCTGCGGCTGGACCTGGGCGAAACCAGGGTTGCCGGGCTGCATTAGCTTTTTACCGCTAGCGGTGAGCGTGTTTGGGTCGGCATCCACCTTATTGGCCTTGGTCTCTACGTTTTCATCTTTTGGCGTTTCGGATTCCGACGGAGCCAGTTCAACGGCGCTTATCACTATAAACTCGCGCCCGGTCTCGATCTCGCGGATAAATCTGCGTAGGTTCTGATACGAACCCTCAACCGTGGTCGTCACATAAACACC
Source organism: Blastocatellia bacterium (assembly GCA_963834975.1). GTDB lineage: Bacteria > Acidobacteriota > Blastocatellia > Pyrinomonadales > Pyrinomonadaceae > OLB17. The sequence goes on along the minus strand of CAWIDZ010000005.1, from coordinate 259,015 downwards.
TGGATACAAGCTTCTGAATCGAGACCTTCCCTTATCCTCTTCTGTTTGCTGGCCCACCGAAATATTGGCCAATTCCAACGGCGCATAATCAGGGCCGGTCGTGTTCTCGAGGCCATAGGCGCGGATGAGGCCGTTCAATCTCTGGTAAAGTGCCGATTGGCCGGTCGTTAAGGTAGGCAAAAATCGCGTTTCAAAATCGTCAGCACTCCCGATCAGTTTTGCTACCTGAGTCTCGCTATCCGTGATCTCACCATATTTCGCCGTTGCTGATATAACTTCGGCATCGAGCCGGTCGGCGTCCGCTTTATTCTTGGCAAGCTCCCGATCGGACGGTAAGACAAAAAAGAAATACAAGAGAGCTGAAATAAGAATGGCCAGAGCGCCGATAGATACCACGGCTATTTCCGGCGGCCCCCACATTCCTGCGTAAACATTTCGCGGGCGGCTGGGAGGAACATTCCACTGCGGTGCAGCTTCCTCAACAAGAATGGGTTCTACTATTTCGGCGGATTCCACTGGCTGCGGAACCTCAGGATCTAATTCGGCCATTATTGTGCACCTCCCATATCGTTTTTCGCGAGGTCATTTGGCTGAGAGGCCGAGTATCCGTAACCGGGTGTATAAATAAGGCGAAAAGTATATTCAGTGAAGGTCATCCGCTCGTTCTTTTGCAGATCCTGTCCGCGGAGCTCGGCTATGAACAGACCCGAGTTGTTCATATTCTCGATCATTGCATTAACGGCCGGGTAATCCCGGCTCAGCACACTGAACTCAAGATCGGCCTTAATGCGGTCGCCATCCTGATAAATGTCTTGTACGGTGATACGCGAGGCACTAACGCCGCCCGGCAAGACCGACTCGAGATCGGCGAAAAGTCTCGACCAGCCAAAGGTCTTGTTTGCCACCAGTTTGTGGGCCGCCGTTAGGACAGCCTTTTGTTCAGGCGTCAATAACTGTCTGACCTTTTCGCCTTCGCCGGTGAGTCTCTTTATTTCAGCTTGGCGAGCATTGTTTTCCGATAGGACGGCCTCGTTCGCTTTTTTATTACTGTTGAGCCTGGCGAGACAAAATACGCACACTGCCAGGCTGACTATGAGAAAAAGGACGGATGCCACATATGGCAGTGTCCTATTTCGAAACGGGTATGTGGCAAGATTGAGCTTTGTTATCACTTTGAAATACTACCTTTATGACGGCAAAACCTGAAAAATAACGAAACAAGATTTTAGCACGAAAGAAAACCAATGTCTCTCACGTTTGCAGGTGTTGAATTGTTGCAATATCTGGAAATGGTTAACGTAAAAATCCATTATTGCCCCTGAGCACGCCGCCACCAAAAATTTCTATTGAAATCATACCTATACTGTGGTATTTTGAGCGTAAAAAACCACATCGATTTTGTTTGAGGAGGAACACCATGATCGGAACTCAAGAAGATCTCACCACTGGCAGCGATGCTCCCGCCTTTCGCATTGAGAAAAAGCTTCATCAGATACTTTACAAAGAGGCCCCGCGGTCAACACTTGCTCCGGCACCCGAAGAAGTTTTGCCCGAGCCAGTCTATCCGATGATGCCGGACCCGGTTGAGATGACCGAGAATGAGTATCAGAAACTGAATGCATTGCGAACGTGGAAGACCTGGGGTTCCCCGTACTTTAAATCCCGCTGGCATAGCAAAGAACTGAGGCCGATCATCCCTTATTTATTCACAGAGTGGAAGTGCAATCTCGATTGTCATTATTGCTGGTCATACAACAATAGAGTGAAAGGGATGACCGAGGATGTGGCAAAGCGATCGATCGATTGGCTCCACTCGATCGGGTCCCGCGTCCTTGCCCTGATGGGCGGTGAACCACTCCTTCGCCCAAAATTCATACACAAGATCGTCTATTACAGTGCCAAGAAAGACATTTTCGTTTACCTTCCGACCAATGCCCGGCTGTTGAAGAAAGAAGTGATCGACCAACTCGGCGATGCGGGGATCGCGACCTTTAATATCGCGGTCGACTCGGTCAAGGAGAGAAAATCTCTGCCTAAATCCTTTGAGCCCATCAAGGAGCAATTTGAATATCTGGTCAAGCGGCAGAGATTTTACGGCTACACGGTGATGTTCAATATAAACATCTGCCACAACAACATGGACGATGTAAAGGAACTGACCGAGATCGCCCGCTCATACAATATCGCGACCGATTATCACATCAACGAGACGCCGATGACCGAGCAGGACCATTTCAAACATCTTAATGAGAATCAGACCTACCTGACCCCGGAAGATTGGCCAAAGGTTGACGCCCTGCTCGATTGGGTGAACGAAAAGCGGACCAATGAGGGATATAAGATGGCCAATCCGATCCAGCATCTCGAGGACATGAAACAACTGATGCGCGGCAAGGTGCCCGCATGGAATTGCCGTGCCGGCCAGAACTCAATGATCATCCGCACAGACGGCACGCTGGCCCCTTGCTTTCCTATGTATTCGGCAACGCACGATTGGGGAGTAGTCGGTGATCACAAATTTGATGTCCATCAGCTGAACGAGATGAAAAAGGAATGTTCGACGCACTGCTTATCGACGTGCAACTATATTCTCGGATATTGTTACGACACGAGGCGGGTGTTGACGTGGATCGCCAAACAGTCGAGGCGCGGCTTTAAGGGTGTATCGGGAAGTCTATAGAAACACCGGCCGACCATTTTAGTCTCGCCTGTGCGGCAGTTCGCCGATCAGATCTTCTTTTGTGAGGTCGCGATAAGCGGCGACGCGGTTGCGGCCCTCTCGTTTGGCCCGGTAAAGGGCCGAGTCGGCCATTTCGACCAACTCGATCGGGTCGGAAGAATCATTAGGGAATGATGAGACGCCGATGCTTACAGTAATGTGATGCTCCGATTTTGGCTTTCCCTGTCTAATCACGCTGAAATTATATGCTTCCACGCTCTCACGGATCCTTTCGGCCGCAACAAGCGCCTGCTTAATATCGGCGTCGAGCAGAAAAGCGGCAAATTCGTCGCCGCCAAATCTTGCCGCGGCATCGCCGCTTCGCAGGTTTGACGTTATCGAGATCCCTATCTCCTCGATAGTTTTGCTGCCGGTCAGATGGCCATACTTATCATTGACACTCTTAAAATTGTCTCCGTCCATCATCATCACGCAAAACGGCCGGTTTTCGGCTTTTGCCCGACCCGCCTCGCGTCTGAGTTCAGAAAAAAACGACCGGCTTGAGAGCAGGCCCGTAAGATCGTCATGTGAGATCAGACGGTGTATCTGCCGCTGATATTCGCGGTCGATCTCATCAAGCAGGTCAAACCGAAGGATCGTATAGCCGACCGTGATCTTATCGCCATTCTCTAACGTTTCGCGTCGGATGCGGCGGCCGTTTAGGAACGTGCCGTTGCGGGAATCGAGGTCGGTCAAAACACACCCCGTCGTATTGTTTTTCTCATCCCGCATGGTCGTAATGCGGGCATGCTGACGCGAGACCTGAGTGTCGTTTACACGCACATCAGCCTCAAGCGCCCGGCCCAGAATAACCTCCTCGCGATCAAGCGGGATCGGGACAGCGATCAATTCGCCACTCAGAAAGACGAGTGCCGGTTTAAGATCGCGTCGAATTATTATTGAATCATCCATAGACCACGGAATTGGAGGGAGGAGGTGGCAAATAATAGGATAACCTATCTTTGCCGAGAAATTCTATTGTTTTCTATCGCATAAAGAGGATCATTGCCGTAAGAGGCCTTTTATCGGACCTTTTACGCTAGACTTGCGGACAAAAAGTAAAACCGGGGCCATCGGGGCCCCGGTTTTTTGCCGTCGCAACTTTCGTCTTGACGTTGCAGGAAATGGGAAATGTTCGGTGTCAGTTTGTCGCCGCACGCTGTCCGCGATGCTTGCCCTCGGCAAATTCTTCGAGCATTTTTTTATTAAATGCGGGTATGTCGGCAGGCTTACGGCTTGAGACAAGGCCGTTATCGACGACAACCTCTTCGTCGACCCATTTGGCACCTGCATTAATAAGATCTGTTTTGACTGATGGCCACGAAGTAATTTGCCGGTCACGGACAACGTCCGCCTCGATCAGTGTCCACGGCCCGTGGCATATTACCGCGACCGGTTTGCCCACAGTAAAAAAGGCTTTTACAAAGCTCACCGCCTTAGGATCCATCCGCAACTGGTCAGGATTGGCAACGCCGCCGGGCAGCAGTAATGCGGTGAAGTCCGCCGCATTTGCCTGTTCGAGCGGAACATCGACGGTAAACTTATCACCCTTATCAAAGTGGTTCCAACCCTCGACCTCGCCGCTGGCCGGTGAGATTATTTTTGTTGTGGCTCCCGCCTCATCCAGAGCCTTTCTTGGACCCGTTAATTCTTGCTGCTCAAACCCGTCAGCTACTAAAATTGCTACTCTTACTTCTTTCATATCATTCATATAATTTCCTCCTTGATAGTTCTGCGGTGCGGGCCGCGACGGATCGGCTAAACCTTTTCACCAAAATGCACGCGGACAGAACCGCAATATTCTATTGCCTAAAAAATTGGGATGCTCTCATTAGGTAGTCGCGTTGCGTGGCAATTGGCCGTTTTATACCGTCGGTCCTGAATGCTGACCACGATTCGGATATAATCGATCTAAATGAACGACCATAGTATTATCAATGTGATCGGCGGCGGCCTGGCGGGCGTCGAGGCCGCGTGGCAGGCTGCCGAACTGGGGGCGAAGGTTAAGTTGTTTGAGATGCGCCCGGTTCAACAGACGCCTGCGCATAGGACAGATAAGCTGGCTGAGATCGTATGTTCCAATTCGCTCAAAACGGATGAACCTGGTTCGGCACCATACCTCTTAAAAGAGGAATTGCGCCGCGGCCGCTCTCTTGTCTTAGAGTGCGCAGCACAGACAAAGGTTCCGGCGGGAGCAGCTTTATCTGTTGATCGCATCAAGTTTGCCGAGCTGATCACCGAACGCATCGAGGCCCATCCTAATATCGAGATCATGCGAGAAGAGGTGACTGAGATACCGGCCGATCAGATCTCGATCATCGCCACCGGGCCGCTGACATCGGACGCACTCACGCGAGAAATAATGAAGCTGACGGGCGACGACCAGTTGTATTTTTACGATGCTATTGCTCCGATCGTCGCGGCTGACTCTATCGATATGTCGATCGCGTTCAAAGCGGCACGATATGGCAAGGGCGGTGATGACTATATAAATTGTCCAATGTCGCCCGAGCAATACGAGGTTTTTTACAACGAGCTAACTGCGGCAAAGTCGGTGCCGTTAAAACGGTTCGAGGACACGCACTGGTTTGAAAGCTGCCTGCCTATCGAGGAAGCGGCCCGCCGCGGTGTTGATACACTGCGTTACGGCCCGATGAAACCGCGCGGGCTGCCCGACCCAAAAACGGGCCGCGAACCGTGGGCGTGTGTACAATTGCGGCAGGAAAATCTGATGGCCGACGCTTATGGCCTGGTCGGATTTCAGAACCATCTGAGGTACGGCGAACAGGAGCGGGTTTTGCGGCTGATACCGGGGCTTGAGAATGCCGAGTTCCTGCAGTTTGGCCAGATACACCGTAATACGTTCATAAATTCACCCAAGATAATTAATGAGTCGCTTGAGACGCGTACCAAACCAAACCTGTTTTTCGCCGGCCAGATCACCGGGCGTCGAGGGTTATGTCGAATCAGTAGCCACCGGCTGGCTGGCCGGTATAAACGCGGTCCGATTATCACGCGGTCAGGGCATGCTGACGGCACCTGCGACCTCTGCGATCGGAGCTCTCTGCAGATACGTTTCGAATGTAGAGACCAAAAACTTTCAGCCGGTAAATATCACATTTGGACTGTTGGAACAGCTACCGGTCGAATTGCGTAAGAAGTATCGCAATAAGAGGGAAAGGCATTCCGTTCAGGTTGAACGCGCGTTAGTGGACTGGGATGAGTTTATTACGGATCTCTATTTAGGCGACGCCCAGCAGCAGAAAGCTTAATGGAATTGGCACCTGTCATAATTATCGCTGCCATTTTCGTGGTCGCTGTCCTGTATTCTTCGGTCGGTCACGGCGGGGCGTCGGGATATTTGGCGGTGATGGCCCTGTTTGCGGTCGCACCCGAGATCACGAGGCCTACGGCACTCACATTAAATTTATTTGTCGCCTCGATCGGAACCGTCCAGTTTTACAGAGCGGGTTTTTTTTCGTGGCGGATATTTTTGCCATTTGCGGCAGCATCGATCCCGATGGCGTTTGTCGGCGGGATGATCCAACTGCCGACCGATGTTTACAAGATCGTGCTAGGGGTTGTACTGATCATCGCCGCGGCCAGGCTTGCAATAAATCTGAAAGGCGACGATCAGGTCAGAGAGCCGCCGATAGCATTGTGTTTATTGATCGGGGCCATTGTTGGTTTGTTGTCCGGCCTGGTCGGTGTCGGCGGCGGTATCTTTCTTACCCCGGTTCTGTTGCTGATGCATTGGTCTGAGGCGAGGATGGCGGCCGGCGTCTCGGCGTTGTTTATCTTTGTAAATTCTGCGGCAGGACTGATGGGCAACTATAAGCAGGTTGCCGAGCTGCCGCCGAATGTCTGGGTCTGGATCGCCGCGGCGGTGATCGGCGGGATAATTGGTTCGACGCTGGGCAGTAAAAAGTTCAACTCGATGACGCTTCGCCGCATGCTGGCGGTAATGCTGGTGTTTGCGAGCGTAAAGTTAATTTTTGTCTAGGCATATTTTCCAGCGATTTGGCAATCAAACAGTCGGTCAGATGAAATTACTATTCTCTATAATCTTTGCCGGTTTGCTTGCCCCGGCGGCTTTTGCCCAGTCGGGAAGGCTAAAACCGAGCCCGACGCCAACTCCCAACCCCATAATCGGGCCGTCGGTAAACAACCTGCCGCCGGCTGCGTCCCCTAAGCCGACACCTGCTTCAGCCCCGACAGATAATAAAGACAACGACGACGTGATCAAGGTCAATTCCTCGTTGGTCCCGATACCTGTCTCGGTAACCGACGCTACCGGCCGCGCTGTTACAGATCTGAAGATCACCGATTTTGAGCTTAGGGTTGATGGCAAGGTTGTCGAGATCGACGAGTCGGCCCGTAATGAGGCGCCGATCCGCCTGGCAATGCTCTTTGACAATTCGTCGAGCGTTTTGGTCGCACGCGACTTTGAGAGAGAAGCCGCAGTCAGATTCTTTCGTAGGGTTATCCGGACTGACAGAGATCTGGCGGCGTTGTTTTCTGTGGCTGATACTACGCGGCTAGAGCAGCCATTTACCAAAGACATTTCATCGCTGACGCGGGCGATCGAATTGTTCCCTGAGCCTAAAGGGGCGACCGCTCTGCTCGACGGTCTCATTGAGGTGGCCAAATATATGCGCTCTTCAAACGGCAGGCGTATCGTGCTGATCGTCTCTGATGGCGAGGACACATATAGCGATTCAACACTGGAAGATGTCGTGAAGAGCCTTCAGGTAAATGATTGCCAGGTTTACGTGGTAAAGACCAAAGATTTTGAAAATTTTAAGCGGACCGGCGTTCGCGGAGGCAATGCCAATATAAGGGCTCTCACGGCTGAGCGCCGTATGATCGAGATCGCCCAGCAGACCGGCGGTGCCGTCTATTCCCCGATCGACGAAACCGAGATGAACGCCGCTTTCACACGCATCTCAGCCGAACTGTCACAGCAGTATATCCTCAGTTATTACCCCGATGATGAGACGGCCGCGCCTGGCGAGTTTCGCTCAATAACCCTTTCCGTCAGGAACAGCCCGAACCTGACAATCCGTACGCGGAAAGGTTATTATGTGCCGAAGAAGTAGAAGTATTCCATGAAGAAATTTCCAATATTTCTTGGCGTTCTAATCTTTACCTTCGCCGCAGGCGTGGGTTGTGTTGCTATTTACTATTTCGGCATCGGTTCCTTTAATACGACGGTGGCGGAACTGCCCGAAATGCTGCCAATCGCTGAAGACGACTGCCAGAGAGCGGTTGGATTTCCGGGGGTCTCGGTTCCGGTCTCACTTCTTAAAAGGACAAAGGGCGGTGGTTTCCCGATAAATGCTCGAGGCGTTGGTGCTAATGAGATCTCGAATGCGTACATCAAATATTTGCAAGCGATGGACGAGCCTTATTTACCCACGGCGGCAAATGGAAAGGATGAGATCTATCGATTCTTATGGCTAAGAACGTTTCACCACCCGGTCGTAGTAACGATCGAGCGAACCGGCGCAAATTATACCCTTTCGTCAAAGGAGTCGGACGGCGCCGGCGGGTATGAGCCCGGGAAAATTATCGAAACGCATATGCGACCGTTGTCATCAGGCGAGTGGTGCCTATTGAGAGATGCGCTCGCAACATCGGATTTCTGGAACATGTCGGTTGTAGACGAAAAACTCGGGGGACTCGACGGTTCTGAATGGATACTTGAAGGCATAAGGAATGGCCGGTACCACGCTGTCAAACGTTGGAGTCCGGAGTCCGGGAAGTACTTCGAACTCGGCAGCTATCTTTTGGCACTTTCCGGGCGAAGTAAGGAATCTTTGGCCGGTACCTTTTATTGAAGAACTCGTGTTAAACCAAAGCCTTTCTGAATTCCTCCAGCACCTCAAATACGAGCGGAATCTGAGCCCGCATACGCTGCGTAATTACGCCAGCGACCTTGAGCAGTTCAGGGACCATTTACTTTCAATCGAAAAGCGGGCCGATTACCCGATAAAGGACATCGACCGGCTTACCATCCGCGAATGGATGGCAGAGTTGCACGGCGATCATAAGAAAACGTCCGTCGCCCGAAAGCTCGCAAGCCTGCGCACCTTTTTTCAGTTCCTGATCCGCGAGGGCAAACTAGAATCAAACCCGGCCAAACAAGTCGCGACGCCAAAGATCGAGCGCAAATTGCCAAACCATTTGTCGATGGAGGACGCCGTGCGGTTTATCGAGACGCCCGACATCAACACAGACCTCGGCCGCCGCGACCGGGCCATTCTCGAATTCTTGTACGCCACGGGCATCCGGGTTGGTGAGTTAACGAACATCAACATCAATGACGTAGATTTTCGCGAGCGGATGGTCCGCGTCACCGGCAAACGCAAAAAGCAGAGGATCGTTCCGTTTGGCGACCCTGCCGCCCAGTCATTGCTGCTTTACATGCAGGAAACGCGGGGCACGTTCCTTAACAATTGCCCCGAGGCCGAGCGCGATCTGCAGGCACTGTTCCTCAACTATCAAGGCACGCGTATCACGACCCGTTCGGTCGGCCGCATGATCGATAAATACATCAAACTTTGCGTCTCGATCCACGACATCTCGCCGCACAGCCTGCGGCACACATTCGCGACACACCTTCTCGACAACGGAGCAGACCTTCGCGATATCCAGGAACTGCTCGGCCACGCCCGGCTCTCTACAACGCAGATATATACTCAGGTTTCGATGGAAAAGATGATCGAGGTCTATGACAAAGCGCATCCAAAGGCGTGATAGAATGTGTTCGATCGAGGCAAACGACAATGGCACAAAATACTCTGACCATAGAATATAGCGACGATCTGCTTTTTCGACTGGGGGTGTCCTCCGAAAAGTTTACGGATGAAGCGCGTTTCCTGCTTGCGGCCAAATTATACGAACTCGGAAGGTTATCATCCGGCGAGGCGGCGCATTTTGCCGGCAAGGGCAGGGTGGAGTTTCTCTTTTTATTAGAGAGTCTGGGGATGCCGATGAGCAATCTCGGACTGGATGATCTCAGTTCCGAGCAATCCTTTGCGCTCGATGAGTGAACGAATTGTGGTAAACACAAGTCCGCTGATCGCCTGGGGAAAGATGAAAGTTCTCGATATCATCTCTCAGCTTCCATATGACTTTGTTTGCCCTACGCAGGTAGAGACCGAAATACTGACAGGTGAGGAGCAGGGTTACCCGGTCTCATTTCCGTCCTGGATAAAGCGTAAATTCACTTAATAAAGATATTTCCCCGCTCTCATTAGCAAATTTGGACGAGGGGGAGGCAGCGGTTATTGAACTCGCGCTCGAAAATCAGATACCGCTTGTTTGTCTGGATGAATTAAAAGGGAGGCGGGCTGCCATTGCGGCTGGCTTGAACGTTGTCGGCTCTCTTGGCCTGATCGGGAGAGCAAAAACTCTAGGATATGATTTTGGAGTTGCGGCCTATGGTTAAAAGGGCTCAGACTTTGGGAATTTATTACGATCCAAAGCTTGTTGAGAAATTTCTTTCCGGGTTCGGTGAATAAAATGCGAAAGACACCGTTTCTTGTCATTGCTATATTGATTTTGTCGATCTTTGCTTCAGCTCAAAACAAGCCGGCTGCATCGATGTTCGCTAGCGTCGGTAACGAGAGCGAAAAGACTGACGAATTTGCTAAGACGCTCGATTCGTATTTAAAAGAATTTCTGGACTGGCCGAAATCGACTCACGGATTTATTGCGATCTCGGGCGAGGATGAGGAAACCATACGGAAACGATACGCGCTCGTTATGGCCAAATTTGCCGAGGACCGCAAATTAGTGGACCGTATAGAATTGCCGCGTCTGGGAACGAGTTACCAAGCAGTATGTGGTCTGCATCCGAATTTTGGATCATACCGGATGGGGCTGATGCTCACCTATACCCCTTTTACTTATGATGTTTTCTGTCCTACTTTCCGGATCAGCGGCCCGAGTGTCGAAAGTCTTGCCGATGCAACTCTGACCTATGTTGCAGTTGTGCATGGTGGTGATGAAATAACGTATATGTGGTCGGTCATTGGCGGCAAGATAACCTCGGGACATGGGACATCTGCAATCCGGGTGCTCGTCGATAGGCCATCCCCGGCCAGCGTGAAAGTGACGTTAAAGATTGGCGGATTGCCTAAAGAAGGTAATTGTATCGAATCAGCAGAACTTGAAACGATGCTGAGGCAGAAATGACCTTGCATAGATCCATCAAAAAATAAAGATCATGAAAAAATTTAATCTGATACTAGTCGCCATTCTCACCATTGGAGCGTCCGCTTTGTTCGCCCAGGACAAGCTGCTTACGCTTGACGATATTTTCAGCCCGAACGCCAATACCCGGGTTCGGTTTGGCGGGACGCCGGTGGTGACGTTTTGGGCTCGAGACGGGCGGTCGTTCAGGCAGATGGTCAACGGCCGGCTGATGCGGGTCGACGCTATGACCGGCAAGGCTGAGCCGTATTTTGACGACGGTTCGCTGGTGGCGGCGCTGATGCGTGTTGGCATCAGTTCAGACGACGCTAAGGCGATCGCATCTTCGCCCAATTTGGATTTTAACGCGAACGAGTCGGCAGTACTTATCAACCATGATAACGACCTATGGCTGTATGATGTGACCGGCCGCAGCATAAAGCGGCTGACAAACAACCGCGAAGAGGAACTCGAGGCCGACTTTAGCCCCGACGGGCGGTTGGTGAGTTTTGTCAGAGGCAACAACCTTTTTGTTGTCGATACGGCAAAGGCCAATGAAAAGCAGCTCACACGTGATGGCCGCGAGGGCGACAAGGCTATCTATAATGGTTATCTCGACTGGGTTTACGAGGAAGAGCTATACGGCCGAGGCGATAAACGCGGATATTGGTGGTCGCCCGATTCCAGATCTATCGCTTTCCTTCGCCTGGACGAGTCGCCTGTGCCGAAGTTTATTATCCCGAACGACATTCCGACCGATCAGGATGTCGAGACCACCTTTTACCCGCAGGCCGGCGACCCTAATCCCATTGTCCGCCTCGGCATTGCCGATGTGGGCAAAATGTCGATCGTGCCGAATGCCGGACGCATTCCAAAGATCGGCGACAAGATCCCGACATCGATCCTGCGGGTTGGTGACGCAGTAAATTTTGTCGATACTTCCGCTTACAAGCCCGAGGACCTGCTGATAGTCCGCGTCACATGGTCGCCGGACAGCAAAACTGTCGTTTTTCAGGCGCAGAACCGCGTACAGACGTTTTTGGATCTAAATGCCGCCACGACAGATGGAAAGGTCAAAAAGCTCTTTACTGAGATCTCGCCCGCCTGGGTCAGCGTTAATGATAACCCGTTCTTTCTAAAGGATGGCACCGCCATTTGGGAGTCGGAACGCGACGGGTGGAACCATCTTTATCATTACGATAACAACGGCAGCCTGATCAGGCGCATTACTGAGGGCAAATGGGAGGTCCGCAACGTCTATGGCGTTGACGAGGCAGGCGGCTGGATATATTTTTCGGCGACGAAAGACAGCGATATTGCCGAGAATGTCTATCGCGTTCGGCTGACCGGCGGCGAGCCTGAGCGGCTATCGCAGGGTGCCGGCTGGCACGCCGCGTCGTTCAATAAACAGTTCACGCATTATGTCGAGAACTGGAGCGACGTCAATACGCCCACCCAGACCAGGTTATTTGCAGCCGACGGAAAGTTTGTGCGTTTCATAAATGAGAACAAGGTCGATGCGCTGTCGCAATACAAACTGAGCCAGCCTGAGTTTTTGCAGGTAAAAACGCGTGACGGTTTTGAAATGGAAGCAATGATGATCCGCCCGCCGGATTTCGACCCCAATAAGACGTATCCGGTAATGAGCTACACCTATTCCGGCCCGCACGCCCAGTCTGTCGTCAACCGCTGGGGCGGCAACCGTTATATGTGGCATCAGATGCTCGCACAGAAGGGGTACATTGTCTGGATCTGCGATAACCGAACCGCGAGCGGAAAAGGGGTCCAATCCACGTGGCCGGTCTATAAGAATTTTGGCCAACTCGAACTTCGCGACCTCGAGGATGGGGTAAATTACCTCAAAACGCTCCCGTATGTCGACAAAGACCGGATCGGTATCTGGGGATGGAGCTATGGCGGATTTATGACCAGCTATGCCCTCACGCACAGCAATTTATTCAAGATCGGTATCGCCGGCGGAACCGTCTCAGACTGGCGCAATTACGACTCGATCTACACGGAACGCTATATGCTCACGCCCCTCAACAACCGCGAGGGTTATGACAAGAGTTCGGTGCTCAAAGCGGCCAAAAACCTGTCAGGCAAGCTGCTGCTGATCCATGGCGGTAACGATAATAACGTCCACGTTCAAAACACAACGCAGCTCGTCTACGAACTACAGAAGGCCGACAAACAATTTGACCTGATGCTCTACCCAACCGCCCGCCACGGCGTCACAAACCCCGCCCAGGTAAAGCACTGGTACACGATGATGACGGATTTTATTTTGAGGAATTTATAGAGATCGGAGACGGGGATTTGATCGCATATCGGTCTAATGAATTTAGCCGTGGATAGGTTTGATCAAAAATACCATCGCGTAACGACGGCAGGACAGTCGCGATGCCCGTGAAAATAGCCCCCAGCACCCATCATCTCACGGTAATTGTCTTAGTGATGGTGCGGCCCATTATACCGCTACCATCATCGACGCCTGCTGTAATGGTGTAAGTTCCGGATGAAACCCCATTCAAGTCCCAAATGACCTTACTCCCAGCGCCACGAATTTGCCCGGCCGAAACAGAGTAAATATAGATTAATACATCGTTCTCGGGGTCACTAGCCGTTGTCTCTATCGAAATCGTCCTGTCTAGCGTGGCTTCAACTTGGGTGGCACTGAGCTTAAGATCGTCAACATGTGCGGGCAAGTTTTTAAGAACACAAACTATATCGAGATTGAACTCATCAGCCCACGCCTTGCTCGAATAAAATCCCTTACCCCAGGTATTGTCGTGACACAAAAATCTCGACTTTGAGGAGGGCGGAAAGAGTACTATCCGCTCGACGCCGCTTTCCACTATGTCGAACATAATGCCTCTCGCCTTGCTGAACTCGACATAATTATCGGGTGATTCTTCATCCGACTGTTCCCTGATCAATAAGGAGGTGTATAGAGTAAACTCTGCAATTGCGACGGGATGCTCGAACCTGATCGCCACCTTTATTACTTTGCCATTTTTGACGTTCCAAACGTCGGGGAAGGTATTGCTGCCAGCACTTTCGGAACATTCTCCGCTCGCGTACCAAACTTCTACCTCTAAGCCCGGAGCCTGGAAGGTGTCCGAATTATCCTCGTCATCCAGATCAGACTCATATTTAGCGAACAACTTGCGAACATCAGATCGGCTTGAATCAAGGAATCTGATCTGTTGAGATTTTGTGAAGACTTCCGACGGGAGTTGGGCGCGGATTTGGCCGGTCAGAAAAAGAGCAAACAAAACTGCGAATATGAGCCTCATTGTGTGCAATCGGGGTCAACCCAGAATAACATATAGTAGGTTCTAGAAAAACAAAATTTCCAGCTAGCAAACCCGCCAGCCTGATTTTTTTTCTGGAAAAGTGCACCTGGTGTTTAACACTTCCAACGCCCTACTGAGGCACTTATCCAGCCCGCATCCTATTCGCGGATAGCCCATTTTTATTGAAGTTTTTTGAATCCGGCCGTTGTGGAAGCGATCATTACAGTGTTTTTGAGTCTAAAACATCTGCAGAGCTTCTGAAACATTGTCTTAGAGGCTGCGCAATTTTTGCAGCGGCTTCAAAAAAGTTTCAGAGGCTGCGCAAAAGTTTCAGAGGCTGCGCAAATTGCCGCCGGGTCTATACTTTTTGCGCAGACTCCGCGCAGATGTTTTAGAGGTTTTAAAAGGAACGGATCACGCCCGCCATGATCGCACAAACCGGCCAGTGTTTAACACTTTCCAAATAAAAGGCCGTCTGATCAATTAGGACAAGCGGCCCCGTTGGCGACCCATTCGTTCATTTTTTTGATGAAATCTGCGTGAGTCATTGATGGGGATGTGCGTCCGGTGCCGGGCGACCATGCCCATAGGACCTTTGGATCGGTAACGAGGTGTTCGACAGCTTCTTTTGCCGATTTTCGGCCGCCGTTCTTCAGAGGGTCCTTAAGGTTCTGGCATAGCTGGGCGGCTGTTATACCCTGAAATACCATCTTCTGGTTCGCCGGGGGCATGTGCCAATCGGGTACGCCGGGCGGCATATTTTCGCCTTCGGTATTTTCTTCCATATGGCACATGGCACATTGCAGCTCTTCGGTGCCCCTGCCTTCGGGGCCGCGCATTACGTCCAGGTCATGGACCCTGCTCTCGTCGCCCTGCAGCGGAGTATCACCGACCGGATGGCAATTAGCACAGCGTGGGGAAAAGAAAACCTTGGCCGCCTCGGTAAACGCAGCTTTGGCCTTTTTTTTGTTATCGGCAAGTGCCGGGGCCCCAGGCAGGCCGCCTGATGCATTGACCTGCTGAATGCCATTGCTGCCGAACATCCAGGCATTGCCCGCTGCGAAAAGGCACGCCGCTCCGATCGTCAGCAGCTTCAATGATCTGCGGCGGGCCAGATCCCGATATCCGCTGATGGTATTCATAAATCTTGACATAATTCTCACCTCCGAACCGCTGTCAACGGGATCAGGATCTTGTATTCCTCCTTTTGCATTTTTACAAGATCGATATCGTTGATCTTTCCGTCTTTGACCATGAAGTTGAAATCTGAGTATGGTTTGCCGTCGACGCTTAGTTCAAAGCGATATTGGCCGTCGACGGCGAGGATCTCGCTGAGCTTATATTCCGAATAATCTTTTTTGGCCGCCGCACCTGCTTTTCGGAACGGCAGGTCGACCGATTCCCATTTGTGACTGAGGTTGAGTTTATAAGGGTCGTCGGTCTCGGCGAGCAGCTGTTTATCCTTAACGCGTATAAGCCGGCCGTTCACAGACAAAGGCTCTGCATTTGGCCCCTCGGCCGCTTTTAGATTGCGCAGATAAACCAAGAGCTTAAAAAACCGGTCACTCTTTGGGGCATAGATCTGTGCATAGTCTCGCCATTCGCCGTCAAGAATGTAGAGCGTTTGCGGGTGAAACTGATCACCGCTTTGCTTGGTCGTGAGGGTGAATGGAAAAGTCTGAAACACCTTGTCTTCAAGAGCAAACTCAAGCGAATATTTGCCCGGGGTAAGCTTCTTTAACGCTTCGGGCCCGCCGACCACCTCGTACCTCGACAGTTCCCAAAGCGAAAAGATGCTCTCACCGTACCAGACAAATGTATTCAGCGTCTGCCCGCTCGCGTCCTTGAGCGTCGTCGAGATTTTCCCGCCGTCATATGGATTATATTCAAATGACGTCTTGCTCTTTTTTGCCGGCATAGGGAAACAGCGGCCATACAATTTACTTATGTATAGCGTGCCGTTGACGTTTAGATTACTAAGCAGCGACGACTTAGTGATCTCAGGCGAACATGTTTGGCCCAGCGCGGGCGCCAGCATCAAACAAACAAACCCTGCTAACAGGATCGAATTCAAACAGAGTGACCTCAACATAGTCATGTTCCTCACTTCGGTAATGAAATCTGTACCTAAAAATATATCACAGTCCCGCAAGGCGGGTAATTGTAATAAATGAGGAACGCCCGGCGCGTCAGAGAATTGCATTCCCTTTGATCTAGAAATGAAAAATGCGGCCCCCGCGGGTTTGATATTAAATGTCAGCGGGCCGTACAAGCCCGCCATTGTTATTCAGAGGCATTGTCAGCGACAGTTACATCCGGGAACTCTGCCGTAAACTGGTCGCGCGGTTTGGTATCGATCTCGCCTCGCAGAGGGCGTGAGCCGACGTTTGGCTTAAAATTGCCGGTGTCATCGTATAGCCGGCGATACTGTGCGGAATTGCGGATGACGCCCTGGACATAACCTTTTGTTTCCTTGAACGGGATCTCCTCGACAAATTCGTCCATTTCGGCCGGCAAGGTAGCAGCGCCATTGCGGAACACGGCCCGGACCGGCATTGTACGCCACGGCGACATATTCGATACGGCCGAATTTGGCGAACTGGTCTTTCATATAGGCGGTCCCGAGTTCGATATTCAGCGGAGCCTGATAGAGCGAATCGGCGGAAACCAATGCGGACTTTGAACCATACTTTCGGGCCATCGATCTAGCGGTCGGGAACAGAAGCTGCATCAGGCCATAAGCCGCAGCACCGGACCGGGCGTTGGCGTCAAAGATGGTTTCCTGCCTGATGATGCCCGCGACCTGATATTGGTCTAGGCCGCGATCTTTTGCCCAGTACTGTATATCTTTCCAATTTGTCAGCGGATAAAATATCTCCCATTCCTCGCGGCCCATTTCCTCGGGAAACATTTGCGGATAATCCGGATAGCTCTTGGCGAGCGAAAGCAGAGCGTTAACCCTGTCACCTTTCAAAGTGTAATGCTGTGCGAGTGCGAGATTGATCTTTGGGCTATTATTGGCCGTCACTTTTGCTTCTTTCAGCTCGTCGATCGCCCAATCGAAAAGCCCGACCGTGCTTAACTCCTCGCTTTTCTCAACCCTCTTTAACTCTTTGTCCGTAGCGGTTTCCGCGGCAACTGTGACTATCCTGAGGTTTGCTACCGCTTTTGCGATCGTCTCGTTTGGTGCCTGCGTCGTGCGGCAGCTTCCCCGGCCTTTCAATACTGCCAATCTCTCGAATGCAATATGTCCGTACCAGTTCGATCCGTACCGGTAAATTACGCCGTCGTAAAGGGCACATGCTTCGGGGATCTTGCCGGCGCGTTCCGAGTCGCGGGCGGCCCAATATCCAGCCTTGCCGCGATTTGTCGTGTCCTTATCCACATATCGGGCAAGGTGGTCGGTAAGCATCTGTGACGAGATCGTGAAATTATTGTTCTCGTGCTGGAACCAGGCAGATTCGAATTGAGCCTGGGCAACATCAACCGAGTTAGGATAAGCGGCGACAGCAGTGTTTAGAAAATAACCTTCGTCGGTTCGGTTCTTAGCGTCACGTGCGGCAAGGCCGGCGTCGATGAAAGTCTTGGCGACCAGATCGCCGGCGGGGAACTTTTGCCTCATCTCATCCGCGGTCGAGCGGACCTGCGGCCACATTTTTGCTTTTGCGTAGCCGAGGACGAGCTGGCGATAGCCTTCTTCGCGTTCCTTCGCAGACTCGGGCAATCCGTTAAATGCGGCGAGAGCGTCGGACATTTTACCGGTGGCCGCCAGAGCGGTTATCCACCGAAGCTTTATTTCCGGGGTTGACCAGGGCCGGGTAATTTGCCGCCAGGTCAGCATATGCTGTCGCAGCATCGTTAAAGTTTTTTGTATTAAAACGCCTATCAGCCAGGCCGAGCTGCTCCTCGCCCGATTGCGGCGTAAGGGGTTGGCCCAGCAGCGTCAGTTTTGCCTCGGCCTCTTTGGCTGCTGCGGAACCCGCGGCAAAGAAATATGTTCGCCGATAATATTTGATCGCCTCCGGCTGCGATGGCTGAGCGTCATAGGCCTTGGCGGTTGCAAGCAATGCGTCAGCGTCGTTCTTTTCACTCAACTCGACCAGGAAGCCCGGGACCTCGACCGCATGTCCTGTCTGGATCGCTGATACGGCCCACGCCAGTTTGGCATCACGGGCGCGGACCGAATCAGGGTAATCGTGGATCAATTTAGCAAGCACAGCGGCGGCCTGGGTATGATCGCCCGATCGCTGCAATGCCTGGCCGCGTAGCCATAACGCGTGGTCGCCAACTTTGGTTTTCTTCTCAATGAGGTCCGTATTCAAGATCGCGGCCGCACCAACAAAGTCATTGTTCTCAAACCGAATGCGGGCATGGAGTAATTTCGCAAGAGCTCCCGTCTGCTTCCCGGCAAAGCGAGATTCGATGCCGGCCACAAAATCCTCGGGCGGCAGCTTACCGCCGCGTGTCATCTCACGAAGCGATTGCAGGGCCTGCTCCTCCGTCTGCTGCGCTGAACAGCCGACAGTGAACAAGACAGTTAGTAGAAAAAAGGAAGTAATTAGATCTAAAACCCTTGGAAACATAAATTGCGGAAACTCCTGGATACTTATGATGCGTTTTGAAAAAGACAATTTGTCCGGCTCGCGCAGCTTCGTCTCAATTCCGAACCGTTATATCATAACAAAGTCGACCGGCCGCCTCTGGAGCTATGTAAGATGAAGAAGTTTTTTTTGGCTGTATTCGGAGCATTGCTGTTTGCGGCAAGCGCTTTTGGCCAGGCGGTCGCACCCGCACCGACCGCAACCCCGCTGGAAGATAACGACGTTGTAAAGATATCTACAGATCTGATACAGATCGATGTCTCGGTGACCGACTCAAAAGGCAAGGTCATTACCGATCTGCGGCCTGAGGAGGTCGAGATATACGAGAATGGTGAAAAGCAGAACATCACAAATTTTTCGTTCATTTCGTCGGTTAGGGACATAACCGGAAAGCCTGCGGTTACCGACAACAAAGGCGTGCCAATTCCCCAGCAGAGCCTGCGTCCTGAACAGATCCGCCGTACCATTGCCCTCGTGGTCGACGATCTGTCGCTGTCATTTGAGAGCGCCTATCAGACGCGGCGGGCGTTAAAGAAATTTGTCGATGAGCAAATGCAGGATGGCGACCTGGTCGCGATCATTCGCACCGGTGCCGGTATCGGGGCCCTGCAGCAGTTTACATCTGACAAACGCCTGCTGTACGCCGCGATCGAAAAGGTGAAATGGAACCCGCAGGGGGCCGGCGGTGTCGGTGTTTTTGCACCGATCGAGGCGGCACCGGACACATCGCTTCAAGCGTCACCCGACGACACCAGCAACACGGATGACCTGTTGTCGACAACCGGCACCGGGCAGACGCTCGACGATTTTCGAAATTCGGTTTTCGCAACCGGCACGCTTGGGGCCCTCAAATATATCGTTACCGGTATGAGCGAATTGCCCGGGCGTAAGTCGGTCATTATGTTCTCTGACGGGTTCAAGCTATTTGAGACTGATGAGAATGGCCTGCCGATCGACGGCCCGGTCTTTGATTTTGTGCAGCAGCTTGTCGATCTTGCCAACCGCTCGTCAGTTGTGTTTTACGCGGTCGACGCCCGCGGCCTCGTGTATACGGGGTTTACCGGCGAGGACAATGTCTCGGATACAAGCCCCGATGCTGTGGAATCTGCCTCCTCTGCCCGCCGCGACCAATTGCACGACACACAGGATGGCTTGTCATTTTTAGCTGAGGGAACCGGTGGTTTTGCCTTGCTTAATAACAATGACCTCAGCAAAGGTGTCCGCCGCGTTCTCGACGATCAAAGCTATTACCTTGTTGGCTATGAGCCCGACGTGGACACCTTTGATCCAGCGAAACGCAAGTACAACTCGCTGACCGTAAAGGTGCTCAGAAAGGGCGCGACGGTCAGGTACCGCAGTGGTTTCTTTAACGTCGCCGACAAAAAGTCAGACAGCAAACCTATTGTAATGACCCCGCAGGCGCAGCTTGAAATGGCCCTTGTTTCGCCGTTTGCGGTGAGCGGCATCGACCTTCGCCTCAACGCCCTTTTCGCCAGCGATGCCAAGAACGGATCGTTTGTGAGATCACTGCTGCACATTAACGCGAATGACCTAAAATTTGTTGACGATAAGGATGGTGCAAAAAAAGCGGTGTTCGAGATCCTGGCGATGAGCTTTGGCGACAATGGCCAGATCATCGATCAGCTTGCAAAGAGTTATTCGCTGAGCGTCAAGCCTGACGCACTTCGACGGATACAGGCCGACGGGTTTGTTTATCATTTTGCCTTTCCGGTCAAAAAGCCGGGAGCCTATCAATATCGTGTAGCGATCCGCGACGCACAGGGCGGCAAGGTCGGCTCGGCAAGCCAGTTTATTGAGGTCCCGAATCTTGGTAAAAAGCGTCTTGCGGCATCGAGTCTGGTGCTTGAAAATATTTCGGCCGCCGAATGGCGTAAGAATTCAGACCCGGCCGCCGGGCGGCATACCCACCAATCCGATGACCGACACCGCCCTGCGAAGGGTAAAGATCGGCTCGGTGCTGCGATACGGCTATGAGATCTATAACGCAAAGCTAAACGCCTCTAAACAGCCCGCGGTCGAGACCCGCATCCGGGTTTTTCGCGACGGAAAGCTTATTCTCGACGGCAAGCAAACACCGCTTAACCTGACCGGCCAAACCGATATGCAGCATCTCAAGGCGGCCGGTGCTGTCGCCATCGGCGAAAAGCTGACGCCGGGCGATTATATCCTGCAGATCATAGTCACCGACCCGCTCGCCAAGACAAACCAGCAGATCGCTACCCAATTTGTGCAGTTCGAGGTTGTGGGTTGAGTTAACCGTATGGCCTGCCAACTTTTAGCCGCAGAGTACGAACCGTCTGTTTTATTGAATTTTCGCTTGTTATCCGATTCGAATGGTTTTTTAGCTCTTTCGCCATTGTGGCAAAGATATTACTGTCATTTAAGCAGTGAAACTGTCGGTAAAGAGCCTTACCTGTCAGTAAAACGGGAAAGTGCCGAAAAAATGGGTTGACTGTCGGGAAAACCGATTCTTTTGTCAGGAAAATCGTTTTCCGTGAAAATAGACGGTTTGCATGACGGGAAAACGGCTTGGCAGTCGGGAAAGCGGCTTTCTTCACAGTTCAGGCTTTGTCCCGATGGGACAGCGGTTTTCCATTCCGGAAAACGCTTGAATTGTCAGGAAAATGATTTTCCTGAATCCCAATTTGTGTCGCAATTGCTGCAAGCAGTAAAGTTAAGGTGATCAGGCCGATGTTTAAGATAAACACTGTTCAACTTACCGAAATTAACCTGCCGCTCGTCCATTTTTTTGAGACAAGTTTTGGCCGGACGTACGAACGCCGGATCGTCCTGGTGCGGGTCGAGGACGCGGACGGGGCCGAAGGCTGGGGCGAGGTGACGTGCGGCGAGACACCGTCTTATTCAGACGAATGGACCGACGCGGCGTGGGTGACGGTCGAGAAAATTTTGGCCCCGATGATCGTCGGCAGGGAATTTGCCGCGGCCGCGGATGTTTGGGGAGCATTTGCAAAGGTCCGCGGGCACCGGATGTCAAAAGCCGCGATCGAAACCGCCTGCTGGGACCTCGAGGCCAAAAAGCTCGGCGTTCCGCTGTGGCGGCATATCGGCGGCACACGCACTGAGATCGAATGCGGTGTATCGATCGGCATACAGGACTCGGTCGAGCAGCTTTTCGACAAGATCCAGACCGAACTCGATGCCGGTTACCGCCGCATCAAGATAAAGATCGGCCCAGGTTGGGATTATGATATCGTGCGGCGAGTTCGCGAACGGTTTGGGGATATCCCGCTTATGGGCGATGCAAACTCGGCTTACACGCTGGCCGACGTCGATCTGTTCAAACGGATGGATGCGTTCGGCCTGATGATGTTCGAACAGCCTCTCGCCCACGATGACATGCTCGATCACGTCAAACTACAGCGCGAGCTGCAGACGCCTATCTGCCTAGATGAATCGATCAAATCACCCGACGATGCCCGCAAAGCGATCGAACTAGACGCCGGCCGGATCATAAACGTAAAACTCGGCCGCGTCGGCGGCTACAACTCAGGCAAAACAGATCGAGGAAATTTGCCGCCACGCCGGCATCCCCGTCTGGTGCGGCGGCATGCTCGAATCAGGCATCGGCCGCGCCCACAACATCGCGATGTCGACCCTTGCAGGTTTCACCTTCCCCGGCGACGTGTCCGCCAGCAAACGCTATTGGCACGAGGACATCATTGAACCGGCCGTCGAGGTATCGCCGCAGGGAACGATAATTCCGCCTGAAAAACCCGGGATCGGGTTTGAAGTTCGGCGAGAACGAATAGATTCGTTGGCGAAACGGTCTTTGAGGGTTACGGGTTAGTTTAAACGCAGAGATCGCAAAGTACGCAGAGAATTTTTGATACGGAACCGTGGCATGACATCATACCGCGGATGACCTGCCTGCGACTTACATATCTTACCATCCTCTGCGTTCTCTGTGATCTCTGCGTTAAAAATTCCCTCAAAACATTCGGAACTATAACGGCCAAAATATGGGCAGGAACACCATCACGACTACAAACAACAGCAGGGTCAGCGGCAGGCCGATCTTGAAGAAATCTCGGAAACTGTAACCGCCGGGGCTCATTACGAGGACATTTACGGGGTGGCTTAGCGGTGTGATGAACGCCATCGATGTCGCCATTGCTACGCCCATTACAAGAGATCGCGGTGCGATGCCGGCTTGCTGGGCTATGCTGATAGCGACCGGGCCGAGGATGGCGGCGGCAACGGCCCCGTTTACGGCCTGCGTCAGTATCGCCGTGGCAATAAACATACCTGCCAGTACGGCGAGAGTTCCGAATCCGCCAACGACACTGTATATTTCCGAACCGATCAGATCGGCGGCATTTGTCTTTGAGAGTGCGATGCCCATCGGCAGCATTCCGGCAACGAGAAAACGCTCTTCCAGCCAATTGACGAATATGCCTGCTCGGTCGTGAGGATGCCCGTCAGCATCATCGAGAGTGCACCGCCGAGCATGATCGGGCCGGTCATGGCCGGGAAGACCACGGCAAAGACAAGCGTTGCCGCAAAGATCATTAATGCAGCCAGTCCTTTGTTCGGGACCGTTATTGCGGCCTCTTCGCGGGACATCAGCAGGATCAGGTCGGGATCATCGGACAAGACCGCCAGTTTTTTGCGTGTCCCCTGCAGCAGCAAGGCGTCTCCGAACGCGAGTTCCAGATCGGCAAGGTCCTTAAAGATCTCCTGATCGCCGCGCCAGATCGCGAGCACCGAAACGCCGTACTTTTCGCGAAAATGCGATTCTTTCAGAGATTTGCCGAGCAGACGCGACCGCGGTGCGAGCATCGCCTCGACAACCTCGACAACGCGTGATTCGAGATCGCTTTCTTTCCACTCAGACACTGGCAGAAACTCCATGTAGGGCTCGATGTCGCGCTCGCGAAAATCTTTTTCGTCGCCCTCGAGTATCAGCACATCGCCGAGCTTCATTTTTGTATCGGGCGAGAGAGCAAAGTGCTTGCGACCGTCGCGTTCCATCGCGACAACGCTGACGCCAAAATCTTCGCGAAGGGTCGATTCGGCAAGCGTTTTGTTTATCAAAAATGACCCGATAGGCACACGGGCCCGAAACAACCCTTTGCCGAGACCGTAGGTTTCGATGAGGTCGCTTACTTCGGACCGATTTGGCGCCTGCGTCCGTTCGATCGGTGAACCGCCGGGCAAGAATTTACGGCCGATAAACGCCACATACGCAATACCTGCGACGACGAGGACCAGGCCCACAGGCAAAAAATCGGTAAGGCTAAATCCCTGCACATTGTTGTCGATAAGCAGCGAGTTGAGGATGATATTCGACGTGGTGAGCAGCGTTGCAGTTCCGCCGAGGATGGTGCCGAATGCTAGCGGGATCAATATCTTTGAATTGCTGACGCCTGCTTTTTTCGACGCGCCGGAAACCGCCGGCAGCAGAACGGCCGCCGCCGCAATGTTATTCATGAAGAGCGACAGCAGCGCCCCGGCAACCATCACGATGACGATCAGCGAAAGCTCGCTGCGGCCGCCGACCCTCAGCAAAATATTGCCGACCTGCTCGGTCACACCCGTCCGCTGCAGCGCCTCGGCAAGTATAAAGATCGAGATGATCGTAATGACAGCCGATCGGCTAAACCCCGAAAACGCCTCAACCGGCGTCAAAACCCCTGTCACGCCAAGAGCAACAACAACAAGCAATGCCACCAGATCCGCCGGCAACCGATCCGTCAGAAACAGAACCAGCGAGGCGATCAGAATGACAAAGGTAATGATCAGGTGATTGTCCATGACGCAAAGTTAAAGTGTAACGCACCCGCGACTTGAGCGCTTGTCAGGAGGCATACATCAACGTCTCTTACGGGACCTCAAAATCCGATCGATTTTTTGTCAGGCATTCGAAATGATAATGTATTAGTTTCCGCCATGCAGGCGTTTCATATGAGTGAACCAAATAAGATCATCTTTTCGATGGTCAAAGTCAGTAAGTTTTACGACAAAAAGCCTGTCCTTAAGGACATTTACCTTTCCTTCTTTTATGGTGCCAAGATCGGTGTGCTGGGCCTGAACGGCGCCGGTAAATCGTCTTTGCTGCGGATCATCGCGGGCACGGACAAGGACTTTAACGGCGAGGTCGTTTTTTCGCAGGGGTACAGCGTCGGCTATCTCGAGCAGGAACCAAAGCTCGATGAATCAAAAACCGTAAAGCAGATCGTCGAGGAAGCGGTCCAGTCGACTGTCGATCTGCTAAAGGAATATGAGGAGATCAACGCCCAATTTGCCGAGCCGATGGATGATAACACCATGAACGCGCTGATCGAGCGGCAGGGCGCGGTCCAGGAAAAGCTTGATCATGCGGACGCCTGGGACCTCGACAGCCGTTTAGAGATGGCAATGGACGCGCTGCGATGCCCGCCGCCTGAGGTCAAGGTCAGCACGCTTGTCCGGCGGCGAAAAGCGCCGCGTTGCTCTGTGCCGCCTGCTGCTGCAAAAGCCTGACATCCTGCTTCTCGATGAGCCGACGAATCACCTGGACGCCGAGACCGTCGGCTGGCTGGAGCAGCATCTGCAAAAATACGAGGGCACGATCATCGCGGTGACGCACGACCGTTATTTCCTCGACAACATCGCCGGCTGGATACTCGAACTCGACCGCGGCGAGGGGATACCGTACAAGGGCAACTACTCGAGCTGGCTCGAACAAAAGAGTGCCCGGCTCGCCCAGGAACAACGCAGCGAAGACAAGCGGCAAAAGACGCTCGAACGTGAGCTCGAATGGATACGAATGTCGCCGAAAGGGCCGCCACGCCAAGTCAAAGGCCCGCATAAACGACTATGAAGAAATGGTCGCGACCGAATCAGAAAAGCACGCCGACGATCTCGAGATCTACATTCCGCCCGGCCCGCGGCTCGGCGATGTCGTGATCGAGGCTCATGGCGTTTCAAAGGGTTACGGCGATAAGCTCCTTTTCGAAAAGCTCGAGTTTTCGCTGCCCAAGGGCGGCATCGTCGGCGTCATCGGGCCAAACGGTGCCGGTAAGACCACGCTGTTTCGCCTGATTACCGGACAGGACACGGCCGACGCAGGCACGTTCAAGGTCGGCGAGACCGTTAAGCTCGGCTATGTCGATCAGTCGCGTGACTCGCTAAATGCGGAAAAGACTGTGTTTGACGAGATCGCGGACGGGCTTGATTTTGTGACTCTGGGAACACGCGAGATGAACGCGCGGACCTATGTCTCGAAATTCAACTTTTCAGGTGCCGACCAGCAAAAGCGTGTCGGCCAACTTTCAGGCGGCGAACGTAACCGCGTTCACCTCGCCAAGATGCTCAAAACCGGCGCCAACGTTCTGCTGCTCGACGAGCCGACAAATGATATCGACGTCAACACAATGCGGGCGCTCGAGGAGGCCCTCGAAAACTTTGCGGGCTGCGCTGTCGTAATTAGCCATGACCGCTGGTTTTTGGATCGCATCGCAACGCACATCCTGGCGTTCGAGGGCGACTCGCATGCCGAATATTTTGACGGCAACTACAGCGAATACGAAGAGGACCGCAAACGCCGCCTCGGCCACGACGCCGATCAGCCGCATCGGATCAAATACCGGAGTCTGACGAGGGTGTAGCCGACAACAGGCGGCTCTGTTGTCACCTCCGCAAGACCGAAGATGATTTTTATTGGGTAGAGTTTTGATGAAAGTTATCAAACTAATTATTTTCGCGACCTTTTTTGTCGCAGCAGCAGCCGGACTATCGTGTCAGTCCAAGATCGAAAGCAACCAAAACATTGAACCACCCGCGGCTGTGATCCCGCCTGCGCAGACCCCTCAACCGTCACCATCACCACCGAATCTTCAGGCCGAGTTGCTGGATGACCGGAACAAAACGACCACCTCACCCATCGGAGCGTTCGATTTCAAAAACTACACTTACGAACTTCCCCGGGGTTGGCAGAATCCGGACGGCACCACCGAGATAACCCTAACGAATGGCAAGATCGCTCCTGTCGAGGGCCAGGTACACGACGAAATGAGCGACGAGCAAAAGGCGGTGGAAAAAGCCCATCGACGGATCGGACTGTCTTATGTGACAACCAAATATCTGGACGTCACAGCCGACGGCCAGGACGAAGCGGTCGTGATCCTAAAGATAGAAACCGCCGGATCAGCCATACCGCAGATCGTATATGTTTTTACCTGGAAGGACGGCAAACCCGAACTGATCTGGCCGTTCCGCACCGGCGACCGTGCCGACGGCGGGCTCAAGGACATTCGCGCTGAAGATGGTTTGCTCGTGGCCGAGCTTTATGGCCAGGATCGTTTCATTCTCGGCCAGACCGAGACCGGCAAGATCACCGACGATCTCGAACAGCTGTGCTGCCCGACATACTTTACCCGGTCAGCCTATAAATGGAATGGTAAAAACTTTCTCATGCAGGGCAAGCGGCTTACCTATTTACTGGCTGACCCGTCGGCCCCGCCCGTCGAGAACCTGGGCGAGAAAGTTAACGAAAAACCTGCCGGTAAGAAATAGGCAGCTCAGTTTTCCGGGCTCTGCTGACGATAACTTCCGCGTGCCCGGACGATCAGGTTTGGCCGTGCGATCCGCACCCTCACCTCGTGAATGGCGTTGTTGTCATTTGATTCCGGCGCATAAAAACCCAGCCGATATTGGCGACGCAGCTCGTCGACTATCAACTCAAACGTATTTTTCAGTTTTCCCGATTGCGTTACGTACGATCTGCCGGCAGAGACCATTGCGAGATCTTGCAAAAAACCTTTGGCCCTGGCCTCAAGCTCGGCATTTTTCGTGCTGCGGTCATTGGGGTCACCCTTAAAGACCCGTCTCGGCCGGGGAATAGTGCCGGTTTTGAGCATTCGCTCTATCCTGAGCTTTTCATCGGTCAGAAATTGTACAGAGTAGATAAGCGTGTCTGTTTCCTGAAGGCGGATAAGCAAGTTGCGGCCCGAGATGTGGCTGCCGCCGTCACGGCCGTCCGTTAATAAAATGATCGCCTTTCGGCCAGTCAATCCCGCAAACGACGTAAATACTGTCTCGAATACTGCATCCCGGAGCGTGGTGCCGATAGCATCGGGGATCTCGGCATCCTTTATCGCTTTTCGCAGTTTTTCCTGGTCATGTGTCAGGGGGCTGAGGATATGGGTTCCGCGGTCAAAGCAAACGATCATTGCCTGGTCCTGCGGGCTGAGGAGTTTGATCAATGATCTGGCCGCGTCCTTAATGTCATCCAGGACCGGCCGCGTGCTGTGGCTCGTGTCTATAAGCAGAGCTATGGTCAACGGCTCGTCGGTCGAGCCAAAAAACTCGATCGGTTGTTCGATGCCGTCCTGCAGTATGCCAAAATCAGATTCTTTCAGGCCGGGAATGTAATGGCCTTCACGATCAGTGACGATGACCGGGACGCTTACAAATTCTGTATTGACCTTGATGGTCTCGTCCGGTTCGGTGTCTTGAGCGATCAGGTTTATGCCCCCGATCGCCAAAATCACAAACACCAAAACCGCGGCCCTTATTTGCATGAATACGAATTTACAGCTTTTGCCCTGTTATGCAAGTAGAGCCGGGATCGTGATCGATCCCGGCTCGGTTCAGTCATACACAGGCTCCATTCACTTGATCGTGCCCGCCGTATCCTAATTTGAACTGGCCCGATAGTATGAGCGGGCGCGGACCACCGTGTCGGGACGAGCAACTTTGACCTTTAAATCGTGTACCGCTTTCGATCGTTCCTCCTCAGCAGGGTAAAAGCCGAGCCGGTACTGATAACGCAGTTCGTCGACAATTAGTGCAAATGTTTTTTTAAGCTTGCCATCCTTGCTTGCGTACGAGCGACCGGCGGTTCGGTTCGAGAGGTCCTGCAAAAACTCTTGAGCGGCAGTGTTTTGGCGTTCAACTCGTTCCTCCCGGCGCGGATCGTTTCGTCGCGGATATTCGCGGCGTGGTGGAAATCCGCCGCCCTGGCCGCGTCCGCCGCCGCCGGGAATGCGATCCCCCGGAAAGTCTCTCCCAAATATTCCCCGGTTCCCGCGGCCGCGATCAGGAAACGGACGCTGCCGGCCCGCAAATGGCCGGTCATTTGTTTGAAAAAAGATCGTGTAGATCAAGCGTATCAGTCTCTTGCATCGAGTAAAGCAGATCACTGGTAGAGATGCGGCTGCCGAAATCCTTGCCATCGGTTAGCAGGATAATGGCCTTGCGGCCCTTGATGCCGGCAAAGGACCTGGAGACAGTTTGAAATATCGCGTCGCGCAAAGTTGTGCCAAATAGTTTTGGGATCTCGGCAGACTTGACCGCTTTATTGAGCTGCTCATGATCGGAGGTCAACGGGCTGAGGATATGGGTGTCATAGTCAAAGGAAACGATCATTGCCCGGTCCTGCGGCAAGAGAAGTTTGATGAATGAGCGAGCCGAATCTTTGATATCACCCAGTACGGGCTCCGTGCTCTTGCTGGTATCGATCAGCAGTGCTATGTTGAGCGGTTCCTCGGTCGCGGCAAAAAAGTCGATGTTCTGCTGAACTCCGTCCTGAAGGATCGTGAAATCTGCCGCCGTCAGATTTGGAACATACCGCCCGTCACGGTCGCTGACGATCACCGGAACACTGACCAAAGTGGTAACAACCTTGATGGTGTCATCGGCTGTGGTCTCCTGCGCCCGGGCGCAAATAACACCGGCCACCAGAACCAGGCAAACGAAAGCAGAAAGCTTTTGACACATATATTCGCTGAGTACGGTGAATAAGACGCCCCGCACAAAACAAAAGTCTCAAAAATAAATTCCACTTTATATAATAAAGTACTTGACAGATGAAATTACTTGGTCTATGTTGGATGTTAATATGGCAAACCAACAAGCGATCCGTAAGGAAGATGAGCGGCAAACGGCTCCGGCAAATATCGGTGACCGAGCGATCGACAACCTCAGGTTCATTCGCGAGACGATGGAACGCTCGACCCACTTTACGGCGGTTCCCGGCTATGGCGGCATGCTGATGGGCGTGACCGCTGTCGGCGCAGCTTATATCGCTAACGGCCAGCCTTTCATACGCGATTGGCTTTCGACGTGGCTGATCGAGGCGTTTCTCGCCTTTGCGATCGGCCTGCTCGCAATGTGGCAAAAATCAAAGCTCACCGGTACGCCCCTCGTTTCTGTGCCCGCGAAAAAATTTGCCTTGAGCTTTGTCCCTCCGCTGGTTGCCGGCGTCGCGGTCACTATCGGATTGTGGCGTTACGGCCATTTTGAAGTAATGATGCCGGTCTGGATGTTGATGTACGGAGCCGCCGTTGTTTGCGGTGGAGCGTTTTCGGTCAAGATCGTGCCGGTAATGGGGTGGAGTTTTATCGTCCTGGGTGCGATAGCTTTCGCGTTGCCGGCGGGATACGGCAACTCAATGATGGCTTTGAGTTTGGCCTGCTGCACATCGTTTTTGGTTTGATCATCGCACGGCGATACGGAGGATAAATTATGAAGAACAAGAGAATTATTGGCGTTGTTATTACAGTAGCTCTGTTATTGCTCATACCGCTGGTAGCGATGCAGTTTACAGATGAAGTGAACTGGACCCTGATGGATTTTGCGGCAATGGGTGTGCTTTTGCTAGGCACTGGTCTCATGTGTGAATTGGTAATGAGAAAGGTAACTGAGATCAAATACCGGGTCGGCATCTGTCTGGCAATTCTCGCGGCGTTTCTCCTCGTTTGGATCGAACTTGCGGTCGGTATCTTTGGGACCCCGTTCGCCGGAAGTTAGAAGGCAAAATCATGAGAGACAAAGGTCGGGTTAAAGGTCGTTTTGAAAATTCATAAGGTTCGGTTAGAAAAAATGTCAAGAAAAAATTTAGCAACAATAGGCGACAGTGGCGACGATCTCCAGGCTTCGCCACTGGAGAAAGCTGCGGGTAACGTCTCGAATGAACTGGATAAAGTCATTCACGAACGGATGCGGCTCGGCATTATCAGCGCACTTGCGGCAAATGAAAAGCTTAGCTTTACCGAGCTTAAAAATCTGCTAAGCACTTCAGACGGTAATATCAGTGTCCACGCCCGCAAGCTCGAGGACGCCGGCTACGTCACGCAGCAAAAATCGTTTCAGGGCCGCGTTCCTCTGACGGAATACGCGATCACCAAAGAAGGAAAAGTCGCACTCGTGCGATATCTCGATCATATGGAAGCGTTGATCAAGGCGATGAAAGGTTAAGGCCGCGGTTTGAAAGGAGTTGACTATGAATTTGAGGGAGCGAGAAACCCAACGGTCATTAATAATGATCGGACTCCTTATTTATTCTTAGCTTGCCATTTCTATTTTGGCTTTTGCTCGACCACGAATTATCTTCTGGGGCATTTCCGGTAAATGCCGACTCGATCGGGATCCCGTTCGCCGGTTTTATGATTCTGTGGTTTGCGGTACTCATGATCATTCCTATCGGAACTATTTTTGTAGTGTTCATCGCCAGAATTTTAATGTCCAACAGAAAGGGAAATTTGAAATAGGGAGGTCGCGATGGGAGTGCTCTTGCTGCTAATGACGATATGTGGACTGGTCGCAGCGGTTGGCTTGGTGGCTCTCGCGTTCTTAAGGAAGCTCCCCTGGCTCCGCAAATTTACGCTTGGCGGTGTGGCTGTGTGGTTTTTGTTTTACGCAGTGATGCTGATTGGAACATCGCTTGCGAGCAGCGAAACGATATTGGGACGCGGCGAGGCAAAGGCGTTTTGCGGGTTCTATTTCGATTGCCATATGCATGCGGCGGTCACCGGCGTCAGCAAAGCCAAACAGATCGGCGAACGCACCGCGAACGGTGAGTTTTATCTGGTTACAGTAAAGGTCTTTAGCGATGCACGACGTGCCAGGCTCGGTCTGCTCACTGTGGGTGCCCACGTTGTTGACGATCGCGGAGCTGTTTATGCTCGGGATCATGCGGCTGAAACCGAGTTGCCGTCACAGCCCTCATTCGACCAGAAGATCGGTCCTGGCGAAAGTTTTGAGAAGCAGATCGTTTTTGATCTGCCGGCCGACACGGCCGATCCGCGGCTTGATATTCGCGACGGCTATGGAATTGACCATGTGATAGAAGCGGTCCTTATAGACGACGAGGACAGCCCGTTGCACGGCCGAAATTACTTCAAACTAACGGAACAAAACGAGACAGAGGGCGTCCAATAGTTAAGCGGACCGAGTTGAACGGAGCGGACAGAATATATGTACCCGAACGAACTAAATGTAAACGGTTGGAAGCCGTATAGATTCGACGAACCCGAGCCCGGAACTGACGGCACCCGTTCCACTCCCGTTGACAAACAGTCTGGGTTTACTCGACGAACCGGCCGAACGCCCTGAGCCGAAAACTGGATTTTGGAAACGGCAATTTAATGAACAAATAACAAAGGGGCAGAAAAAGTTTGATTGGTTATTTGGGGTTGTACTGCCGGTCGTCTGCTTTGCATTCGACCCTATAGTTTTCAAAAGCAGCTTTGGACCGAACGACGGATTACTCACCGGTTTCAGGATGTTTGCTGTTACCTTAAGCTTTTCCGCGATCATGTCGACAATGGCGTGGCTGCTATGGGGCGAAAAGCTCATTTGGATCAATTCTTTCCTCGCCGGGCTCCTGGCGGTTAGCTCGGCGGCTGCATTTGCGATAGGGGTCGTTCTCTTTCCTTTCAGTCTGATAGGGTTGGTCTTTTTGATCGGCTTGCTTGGCTTTACTCCTTTATTTACGTCATTTGTATATTTGAGAAATTCAACGAGGGCGTTTAGGGCGGCGAAAACGGTTGTCGAACGCGAGACCGTCGTCAACTCGTTTGCGTTGGGGGCCCTCTGCCGCCGCAGTGATCCCATATTTGATCAATCTCTGGTAGGTCGAAATGATGAACGAAAAAACAAAAGCTGGTTTTGAGATTCTGCTGGTTGCGGTGATCGTTGGCGTTGCGGGTGACATATTACTGCGCACTACGCCCTGGGGCCTAAATGTCCTTTTATTCAATCTGGCATTCACAGCCGGAACGATAATTATCCTCGATCGCCGGGCACCTCAATATCTGACCCGGCATACGGTTTCATTATTCGCGGCGTTGATGTTTTTTGCCTCGATGTTTGTTTTTCGTGATTCGATCGAGCTGCGAACTGCCGATGCCTTTGCGATCATTGCGATCCTGTCGGTCATATTCGTGTCAACGATGAAAGTGCCGCCTCAATTGGCGGGTATTTTTCAGTACGGCGTTGCGTTCCTGTGGTCGGCATTCAACGCGGTCTTCGCTCCATTTGCTTTATTGTTGGTCGATATTGAATGGAAAAGCAGCGACCGCTCGGGCTGGTCGAAGAATATGATCGCTGCGATACGGGGTATAGCCATCGTCACGCCTATACTCCTGATCTTTGGCGGCTTATTTATCGCCGCCGATGCCGCATATCAGGGTTGGGCGCAACGGATATTTAACATTCAGCCTGAGATCATTTTCACCCATGTTTTGCTGACCACTGTGTTCGCCTGGATGTCCGCCGGATACCTTCGCGGAGTTTTGATCAAAGAATCAATAACGGGGCCGGTTATGACGCAGGACGACGCAGCGCAACCACAGCCTGACCCGGGTCACACCGAACAAACGAACAGCGAAGTGGGCCTCGATCACGGATCCATATTTGGTAATATCTCGATCCTAGAGCATATAAACATTTCGGACCCGCCAGACCCGCCGCGAGACATGGCGGCTGACGAGAAGCCTGTCGACGACGAAAAGCCGGTAGACCCCGTAGACAAGGAAGAGAAGTTTGATTGGGGCAGCTATGACAATACGGTCCTTCCACCCGTATTCACTCTCGGGACTGTAGAGGTCGGCGTCATTTTTGGCCTCGTCAATCTGCTTTTTTTGAGCTTCGTGATAGTTCAGGTCCCTTATCTCTTTGGCGGTATGGACCTGGTTCAGGCCACCCCTGATTTTAAGCTTGCAGAGTATGCCCGCCGTGGTTTCGGAGAACTTGTAACTGTTTCGGCCCTGGTTCTACCATTGCTTCTCGCGTCACATTGGCTGGTGCGAAAGGATGATCCGTTTACCGCGAAATTGTTTCGTGCACTAGCCGTTGTCCAAATTGCTTTGCTTTTCGTAATTATGGCGTCTGCCGTCCAACGCCTCGTGCTGCTTACCGGGAATTTGGGTTATGGCCTGACAACGATTCGGCTGTATCCCATGATCTTCATGACATGGCTCGCGATAGTTTTCGTCTGGTTTGGCTTTACTGTGTTACGCGGAAGCCGGAAATACTTCGCCTGGGGTGCCCTTTGGACAGCGATCCTGATCCTGGGAGCAACCCACGTACTGAATCCGGATGAGTTTATTGTAAAAACCAACATAGCCCTGATGCAGCAAGGCCGCGATTTTGACGCGTACTATAATTCAAATCTTAGTGATGATGCGATTCCGGCCCTCGCTAATTCCTTTACTGATCTCAACGACGCCGATCAACAGACGGTAATAGGGTCTATGCTCAGGCGATATTGTCAAAATAGAGAAGAAACGGATCTGCGTAGCTGGAATTATGGGCGATGGATGGCTTCACGGTATGTTGGAAGGGACAGTGTTATTGCCGGACCGTCCTATGATTGCAATTCTCCGAGTTTTGCCGACCCTTATAATACGGAATACAGATAGCTGAGATTTTCCTTGCTATAAGGCTGATCAATCTCGTAGGATTAAGGGGCGCCAGTCGATTTGCCTCGTAACCTCATAACTGCCTGGAAATAGCAAAAGATAGATGTCTCACGAATTAAGTCCAAAGCGTGATCTTGTACGCGAATATCTAACCTATTGCCGTGTTGAAAAAGGCCTGGCGGCAAATTCGATCGAGAGTTACCGCACGGACCTTGAAAGGCTTGGTGATTGGGGGGACAAAAACGGGCTTGATCTGTTGAAGTTGACCAGGCAAGACCTTCGCGAGTGGCTGATAGATCTTGGTGCGGAAAAATTATCTGAGAATTCGAGGCGACGGCTAATAAGTGCGGTGCGTGGGTTTTACAAGTTTTTGATGTTCGACGGGCACATCGCGAACAATCCGGCCGAGGACCTTGTGGCCCCGCAAAAGGGTGTCTACTTGCCGAAGTTTCTGAACGGCGCCGAGATCGAGATGCTGCTTGCTGCACCGGACGTGTCGACAGAGGCCGGCCTTCGCGACAGGGCCATTCTTGAATTAATGTATTCGTCAGGGCTGCGTGTTTCAGAGGTAGTGGATCTGCAATTGAACAACATCGATCTTGAGTCGGCGATCGTGACGTGTATTGGCAAGGGCAATAAGATGCGACGCGTTCCGGTCGGGGCAAGCGCAATAGAATGGATCCGAAGCTATCTCGCTCAGCGACGAAAGAAAGAAAACATTGAAATACAAAATATGTTTGTCAGCCCTGCCGGCAAGCGCCTGACTCGTCAGGCCATTTTCGTGACGATCAGAGACTATGCGGCAAAATGCGGGATCGACGATGTTTCGCCGCACACACTTCGGCACTCATTTGCCACCCATCTTGTCCAGAACAATGCCGATATCCGCAGCGTACAACAGATGCTGGGACATGCTGATATTTCGACAACACAGATCTATACCCACATAACCAGCAAACAGCTTAAGACGAACTATGACAGGTTTCATCCCCGCTCAAATTCCAAGTAATAAAAACCCTCAATTCGGCGCTTGCAACTTGAAAAACTCTTAGTTACTATTAAGAATTTGCTAATTGGCTCGAAAAGTCGATTATCGCAATATATTTTGATCACGCATGGGTGGTCGAGCGGTCAAAGGCAACGGGCTGTAAACCCGTCGGGTTAATTCCCTACGTAGGTTCAAATCCTACCCCATGCACCAGTTTTTTGCGGGAGTAGCTCAGTTGGTAGAGCGTCAGCCTTCCAAGCTGAATGTCGCGAGTTCGAGTCTCGTCTCCCGCTCCAGTGGTTGTTTGCCAAGTGTAGGATCAGAGAACCGGCCCAAGTAGCTCAGGGGTAGAGCGCATCCTTGGTAAGGATGAGGTCGCGGGTTCAAATCCCGCCTTGGGCTCCAGTTTTTATGAGATGATGGGTGAAACGGAAACGAAAATGACGATGGTCTATTGGCGATCGGATCAGTTTTGGTTAGGCAAATTGCTGGAACACCCGGAGATCATGACCCAGGGGGAATCTTTGGAGGAACTTGAGGCTAACATTAAGGATGCTTACCTAATGCTGGCTATGGACGAGGTTCCACAGGGGTATCAGGTTAAAGAGATCCGAATATGAAGCGGAAAGACCTGGTGAGGCAATTGGCAGCTGAGGGCTGCGTGTTGCTTCGACACGGTTCGCGACATGATATTTATATAAATCCGAAGAACGGCATGAAACAGCCGGTTCCCAGGCACAACGAGATTGACGAACAACTCGTAAAACACATAAGAAAGTATTTAGGACTGAAATAATTTAGAGGAAAAAATAGATGAGCAAGGAAAAATTCGATCGCAGTAAGCCGCATGTGAACATTGGGACGATTGGTCACGTTGATCACGGCAAAACGACATTGACGGCGGCAATTACAAAGGTGATGTCAAAGCATAACGCTAAGATGACGTTTCGGTCGTTCGATTCGATCGACAATGCACCTGAAGAAAAAGCACGCGGTATCACAATTGCGACCTCACACGTTGAGTATGAGACGGCGAACCGTCACTACGCACACGTCGACTGCCCGGGCCACGCTGATTATGTCAAGAACATGATCACTGGTGCCGCCCAGATGGACGGAGCGATCCTTGTAGTTGCAGCGACTGACGGCCCGATGCCTCAGACCCGTGAGCACATCCTGCTTGCACGCCAGGTGGGTGTACCATCGATGGTCGTCTTTATGAACAAGGTTGATTCGGTTGACGATGCAGAACTGCTCGAGCTGGTCGATATGGAGATCCGCGAGCTGCTTTCGTCTTATGAGTTCCCCGGTGACGATACACCGATCATTCAGGGTTCGGCACTAAAAGCACTCGAAGGCGATGCCGCATGGGAGCCAAAGATCGACGAACTGATGCAGGCGGTAGATGATTTCATCCCGACACCTGCCCGCGAGACCGACAAACCGTTCCTGATGCCGGTTGAGGATATCTTTACTATCCAGGGCCGCGGAACAGTTGCAACAGGCAGAATTGAACGCGGACAGATCAACGTCAACGAACCTGTC
Source organism: Blastocatellia bacterium (assembly GCA_963834975.1). Lineage (GTDB taxonomy): Bacteria > Acidobacteriota > Blastocatellia > Pyrinomonadales > Pyrinomonadaceae > OLB17. The sequence continues at coordinate 221,996 of CAWIDZ010000005.1, read as the reverse complement.
GAGATCGTCGGTATCAAACCGACCAGGAACTCGGTCGTGACCGGCGTTGAGATGTTCAAAAAGCTTCTCGATTCAGGCATGGCCGGCGACAACGTCGGACTGCTGCTGAGAGGCGTTGAGCGAAAAGAGATCGAACGCGGACAGGTTATCGCCAAACCGGGCTCGATCACACCGCACACGAAGTTCAAAGCAGAGGCCTATGTGCTGACAAAGGAAGAAGGCGGACGCCACACACCTTTCTTTACAGGCTATCGCCCGCAGTTCTACTTCAGAACAACGGACGTGACCGGTGTTGCACACCTGCCGGCAGGAGTCGAGATGGTGATGCCGGGCGACAACATCCAGATGGAGATCGAGCTTATCGCTCCGATCGCCATGGAAAAGGGATTACGCTTTGCTATCCGCGAAGGCGGCCGCACAGTCGGTGCCGGTACCGTTTCGGAAGTGGTGGAATAATATTTACTTCGCAATTGGTGGCTTGCAGGTCTTGCAAGCCGATCGATACGCGATACGATTTAGAGGATTTATGCCGAGAGATAACATAATTTTGCAGTGCACCGAGTGTAAGGAGCGCAACTACGTAACGACGAAGAATAAAAAGAACACGCCGAACCGGCTTGAGCTTAAGAAATTCTGCCGTCGCTGCCGTTGCCATACACCGCACAGGGAAAATAAATAGGGACTAGGCAAGAGTGAAAAGTGATGAGCGAGGTTAATGTATTATCATTCGCTCATCACTTTGCACACTAGATTTGCACTAATATAAAGGGGTATGGTGTCAATGGTTAGCATGGAGGTCTCCAAAACCTTAGGTCCGGGTTCGAGTCCTGGTACCCCTGCCAGAACAATAGTTGGGAGAAAAAGAAGTGTCAGAAGCAGTTAGCAGTACGGAAGGCGGAAAGCGAAAAGAAGGTGTCGGCGAGTTTATCAGTAAAACACGCGCCGAGCTCGACAAGACAACTTTTCCGTCGTCTGACGACGTCAAGAGTACGACGATCATCGTTATTGTCAGCGTTATGTTTTTCGCTGCATATCTGTTTCTGATAGATCGGTCTTGGGTTTACATTTTAGAGGCTCTCACGTGGTTGATCAACAAGATCGCCGGAGCTTAAGGATATTTGAGATGAAGCAGTGGTATTTTATCCACACTTATTCGGGGCATGAGAACAAGGTCGTCGAGAGCCTGCACGCAAGGATCCGTGATATGGAACTTGCTGAGCAGATCACCGAGGTCTTGCTGCCGAAAGAAAAGGTAGTCGAAATGCGCGGCAACAAAGAATACGTTTCCGAGCGCATGTTCTATCCGGGTTACGTTCTGGTTGAGGTCGAGTGTGATGACAAAGGCAAGATCCCTGATAATGTCTTTCACGCGATCAAGTCCACGCCAAAGGTCACCGGCTTTTTGGGTGGAAAGACCCCAACACCTCTGACGCAGGAGGAGGTCGATCAGATCGTCCACAATATTGAGGTTGCTACCGAAAAGCCAAAGCCGAAGTTCACCTACGAGGTTGGCGAGGTCGTACGCATCAAGTCGGGGCCATTCGCGAGCTTTACCGGCAAAGTCGAGGAAGTGAACGAGGACAAAGCCACGCTAAAAGTATCTATCACTATCTTTGGACGCTCGACGCCTTATGAATTGAGCTTTCTCGAGGTAGAAAAGGTTACGTTTGCAGAAGAAGAATAAATGAGGACATTCCCGCTTAACTAACGGGATCGTTAATCGAAAGAGTTATGGCAAAGAAAATTACAGGCTACATTAAGTTACAGATACCGGCGGGTAAGGCCAATCCGGCACCGCCGATCGGTCCCGCATTGGGCCAGCATGGCGTAAATATCATGGAGTTTTGCAAGGCGTTCAACGCCAAGACGCAAAACGACGACCCGGATATGAAGATTCCGGTTGTGATCACGGTTTACGCCGACCGGTCGTTTTCGTTTGAGACGAAAACTCCGCCGGCAGCAGATCTTTTGCGAAAGGCATCAGGAATTGCAAAGGGTTCAGGTAAACCCAATCGTGAGAAGATCGGTAAGATATCAAAAGCAAAGATCGAAGAGATCGCCAAGCTGAAAATGGTTGATCTGAACACGTCGAATCTTGCATCGGCCATGAAGACGATCGAGGGAACGGCGAAAAGTATGGGATTGACGGTTGAATAGGATCGGTCTGTAAAAGGACGGATCGGTTACGATTGATAATCAGAAAAGGGAGATATCTTTTACAGATATCGCTAACACCTGGAGGTAAAATGAAACGAGGTAAAAAATACCTTGCGGCTCTTGAAAAAGTAGAGCTGCATAAGAAGCACACGCTTGAAGAAGCGGTTTTGAAATTGAAAGAGATCGCTTTCGCTAAGTTTGACGAAACGGTCGAGTTGACGATGTGGCTGGGCGTTGACCCGCGAAAGGCGGATCAGCTGGTCCGTGGAACGATCGTTCTGCCGCACGGTCTGGGCGGAGCTGCTAAAAAGATCGTTGTTATAGCTCAGGGCGACAAGATCAAAGAGGCAGAAGATGCAGGTGCAGACCTCGCCGGCGGTGACGATCTGGTAGAAAAGATCAAAGGCGGCTGGCTCGAATTTGACGCACTTATTGCGACGCCCGATATGATGGGCAAGGTCGGTCAGTTAGGTAAGATCCTCGGTCCTCGGGGGTTAATGCCAAATCCAAAAACAGGAACGGTGACAATGGACGTGAAAACGGCCATTGAGGAAACTAAGGCCGGTAAGGTCGAGTATCGCGTTGATAAGACCGGCGTTATCCATTCGCCTGTCGGCAAGATCTCGTTTGACGAGGCTAAGCTGGCTGAGAATACCAAGGTTCTGATCAGCGCTGTTATGAAGGCAAAGCCGACGACTGCGAAAGGCCGTTACTTAAAGAAGATCAATCTGGCGGCGACCATGAGTCCCGGCGTCTTGCTCGATGAGCTTGCATACGCATAAAAAGTGAGGTGCGAAAGTAAAAAATGAAATCAAGAGAAACAAAACAAAAAGATCTGGTCGCCCTTACGGAATCGCTGCAGAATTCGAAGTCCGCAATGGTCGTGAGCTTTAGCAAATTGACCGTTACCAAGGACCAGGAGTTACGCCACAATCTACGTGAGGCTGGTGCAAAGTATCAGGTCGTTAAGAACACGCTGGCGAGGATCGCGGTAAAGGGCACGGAATTTGAAGACGTCAGCGAGTATTTCAAAGGCGTGACCGCCATCGCCTGGACGGACAATGATCCTGTCGTATTAACAAAGACGATCTCAAAATTCCTTAAGGACAACTCTGACGTCTACAATTTTAAGACCGGAGTTCTGGAAGGAAAAGTTATCGATTTTGCACAGCTGCAGTCGATCGCCAATCTGCCGTCGAAAGAGGAGCTTATTTCAAAACTCCTTTGGGTCCTCAACAGTTCAGCAGAGCGATTGGTTTCGGTCATTAATGCTGTCCCGCGTGACCTGGCTGTTGTTATTAAGCAGATCGGTGATCAGAAAGAAGGCGAGGCACCTGCAAAAGCCGAACCGGTTGCCGAAGTTAATGCCGAAGTAGCCGCTCCTGCTGCACCGGAAGAGGCCGCAGCCGCGGAAGATAATGCGGCGGAAGCTCCGGCAGTTGAAGCTCAGGCAGACACAAGTGGTGAGCCTGCGGTTGAAACCGCATCGGCCGGTGAAGCCCCCGAAGCAGCGGAAGTTGCCGCGGAAGCTCCGTCGGATGCGAGTGATGCAGCTGCCGAAGCTGCTCCGGTTGCTGAAGCCGAACCTGCTGCGCCAGAGTCGGCCGACGAGGCCAGCGACGATATTTTGGAAGTCCCGTCCGATGAGGACGCCGGGGACAAGGCGGAATAGAAAAGTTTTCGTTTTGCTGCCTCGATATTACGTGGCGGCAAGATAAAAAAGCCGTACTCAAGGAAAACGGGCGGAACGATTTGTCAGGTCGTATTCGCAGCTCGGACACAGAAGAGAGGTGATGCAACCCGATCCAATGTGTCCCGTGGGTTCTAGCGGCTGACAGCGACAAGGTGAAACGCCTGGTCGTTATTAGTTAATTGTCAGGAATCGGTCCGCCGACCGGCAATTATCGGTATAAAAACAAGGAACCCTATTTTGGAGGAATAAATAAAGTTATGGCAGTTACAAAAGACCAGGTGGTCGAATATTTAAAGGAATGTCGCTTCTCGAAGCGTCTGAATTGGTAAAGGAACTCGAAGAAGTGTTTGGCGTTTCGGCAGCTGCAGCTGCAGCTCCTGTTATGGTCGCTGCCGCCGGTGGCGGTGACGCCCCAGCCGCTGAAGAGAAAGACGCATTCGATGTCGTATTGACAGCCGCGGGCGGTAATAAGATCGCCGTCATTAAGGTCGTTCGTGAAGTCGTTGCAGGACTTGGTTTGAAAGAAGCCAAGGACCTCGTCGACGGAGCACCTAAGGCATTGAAGGAAGGCGTTTCTAAGGCAGAAGCCGATGAGATCGCCGCCAAGCTTACCGAGGCTGGTGCGTCGGTCGAGCTCAAATAACAATCAAAATGTTGAGACGCCTGCGTTTGTGGCGGGCGTCTCAGCGTTTGTATTTTTAAAAAGTTACTGGTAAACTACTAGGTTCGCACCCTTCTTATTTTTGGATGCGATTTGTGGTTTGTTCGGTGTGGAAATTCATTTGGTGTGGGTTTCCGGTGGCGTTGGAGCGATATTTGTCGCAAGCAAGTGGAGAGTGGGTGTCTCTTATCGGCACGCTCGTACAACCTGATTTCTAGCAATTGCTGCTGAAAAGCGGTCTGGGTGTTCTTTACCCTCGGCCGCATTTGCCGTCTTTGCCGCGAAGTGTTCCCGGCTTTTAGCTTACGGCGAATCGTATCAGCAATAGCTGTAAAAATCAACAAGATTTTTTAGCCCTCATTAATTATATGATCAACAATCCTCTTCAAAGCAGTTCAAACGGCCTGGGGCGTCGGACTAGTCGTTCACCGGAACGTGTCGACTTTTCAAAGATCTATACTTCAGCCCAGATACCTAATCTGATCGAGGTTCAGCGCGAATCGTACAACCGGTTCCTGCAAATGGACCTGATCCCTGAAGAACGTGATTACGTCGGGCTGCAATCGGTATTTGCGTCGATCTTTCCGGTTTCGGATTTTCGCGAAACTGCGATGCTCGAATATGTCGAATATCAGATCGGCAACTGGCAGTGTAAATGTGGAAATCTCGAGGGCCTGCAGCACCTGCGGGCTAATTGTAAAAATTGTAGTGCAAAGATCAAGGTAGATCCTTTTAACCCTGCCGAGGTGCTTTGCAAAAATTGCGGCACGTTCAACGCCGTACGCCCGAATCTCTGTGACAATTGCGGTGAACCGGTCGGCCTCAAACATAAACACGATCAGCAGGAATGCCAGGAACGGGGAATGTCGTACAGCGTTCCTCTTAAGGTGAAGATCCGTCTGACGGTCTATGACAAAGATCCTGAGACGAATGTCTCAACCATCCGCGATATTAAAGAAGAAGATGTTTTCTTTGGCGAGATCCCGCTGATGACGGATAACGGTACCTTTATTATTAATGGTACCGAGAGGGTCATCGTTTCTCAGCTTCACCGATCGCCGGGTGTGTTTTTCAAGGGTGACCGTGATGATTATCTCGCAAAGATCATTCCTTACAGAGGGTCGTGGGTTGAGTTTGAATACGATCAGAAGGGGATCCTTCATGCCCGGTTAGGCAAACGTAAGATCGTTGCCACCGTATTTTTGCGAGCGTTGGGCCTGTGGCTCAATCCGCAGATCGACATGAAGACCGTCTCGGACAGCATTCTCGAAGAGGTGGTAAAGAATGCCGAATATTCTGATGCGAGCATCCTCAGTCTGTTTTATGTCACTGACGAAGTGAATATTGAAAAAGGCCAGATCTTCGTCAAGGTCAAAGGCGAAGGCGACACGCACCTCGTCGGTATGCGGGCTGCGGAGGACATTAAGGACAAAAAGGAAGATGTCACCAGAAAGGGCAAAAAGGTAACCAAGTCTGCAATCGCCGAACTTCGGCGGATGGAAAAGGACAAGGTCGAGGTGCTCGCTGCTGATTTTGAAGCTGCATTCGCACTTGAGGACGTTGTTAACACCGAAACCGGTGAAGTGATCGTCGAAGCAAATACCGAGATCCTTGCCGGCAAACTCCAGCAGATCATAGAAGAGGGCGTTACCAGTTTCCACGTATTCTTTCCGAAACGCGACATCATCGGCGAGGTCATTTCGGCTACGTTGAAGAAAGACCCGATCTCAAAACCGGTAGATGCCCTGTTAGAAATTTATCGTAAGATGCGTCCGGGCGACCCGCCGACGGTACCGACCGCGTATCGCTTGCTCGAAGGAATGTTCTTTGACACGCGTCGGTTTGACCTTTCACGGGTCGGCCGCCTCAAGTTCAATATTAAAATGGGCCGGCCGGAACGCGACCGCATTACGGATCCGCTTCTTAAGGCGGACGATTTTATCGAGGTAGTTAATTATCTGCTTCGTATGAAAAAGGACAGTGAGAATTACAGCCAGGATGATATTGATCATCTGGGTAACCGCCGTGTCCGCGCGGTCGGAGAGCTGCTCGAAAATCAGTTTCGTATCGGCCTCGAGCGAATGGAACGGGCGATCAAAGAGAAGATGTCGATCCAGCAGGACATGTTCACGACGATGCCCCGCGACCTTGTAAATGCCAAGCCGGTGACGGCGGCAGTTAGAGAGTTTTTTGGTTCATCACAGCTGTCTCAGTTCATGGATCAGACAAATCCGTTGTCTGAGATCACGCATAAACGCCGCCTGTCGGCCCTCGGGCCAGGCGGGCTGTCGCGTGAACGTGCCGGATTTGAGGTCCGCGACGTCCACCCGACGCACTATGGCCGCATCTGTCCGATCGAGACGCCTGAGGGCCCGAACATCGGCCTGATCTCGTCGCTCTCGTGTTTTGCACGGATCAATGAATTTGGTTTTATCGAGTCGCCTTATCGAAAGGTAATTGACGGCCGTGTGATCGAATACGTTCAGGTCAATAACGGCGGTGACACCAAGTTCAAGCCGGGCGAGCATGCCCCGTTAGAGGATGTGCTGGCTGCGAACAAAAAGTTAAAGGGCGGCAAGGAGGCCGATTTCGAACCGTTCCCGTTTTATCTCACGGCGTGGGAAGAGGACCGTTACATCATCGGCCAGGCCAACATCGTGCTTGACGAAAAGCATAATTTGGTCAACGAAAGAAATGCCGCACGGCAAAAGGGTGAATTCATTACGGCTGACAGGATGGAGATCCAGTATATGGACGTTAGTCCTAAACAGCTGGTATCTGTGGCCGCATCGCTGATCCCGTTCCTTGAGAACGACGATGCCAACCGTGCGTTGATGGGTTCCAACATGCAACGCCAGTCAGTTCCGCTGCTTCGTGCCGAATCCCCATATGTCGGGACCGGTATGGAAAAGATCGCGGCCCGCGACTCTGGTGCCGTAGTTATCGCAAAACGAGACGGTGTCGTCGATTTTGTCGATAGCGAACGAATTATCGTCAAAGCCGATCATCAGGTCGACGGGACGATATCGCGTGAGGTTACCGCCGACATCTATTCGTTGGTCAAGTTCAAGCGTTCCAATCAGAACACCTGTATCAACCAGCGGCCGATCGTCGAAGTTGGCGAGCGGGTCAAGAAGGGCCAGGTAATTGCTGACGGCCCGTGTACCGACCGCGGTGAGCTGGCGTTGGGACGAAACGTTCTGGTGGCCTTTATGCCCTGGCGTGGTTATAACTTTGAGGATGCGATCCTCGTTTCCGAGCGTCTGGTCAAGGACGACTATTATACGTCGATCCACATCGAGGAGCTCGAGATCGAAGCCCGCGATACAAAGCTCGGCCCTGAGGAGATCACCCGCGATATCCCCAACATTGGCGAGAACATGCTTCGCGACCTGGACGAGTCGGGTATTATCCGCATCGGTGCTCAGGTAAAGCCGGGCTCGGTATTGGTTGGTAAGGTTACGCCGAAGGGCGAGACCCAACTGACCGCTGAGGAAAAATTGCTTCGGGCGATCTTTGGAGAAAAGGCCGGTGACGTTAAGGACGCCTCGCTCAACTGCCCGCCGGGAATTGACGGTACCGTTGTTGACGTTCAGATATTCACCCGTAAGGGCCAGGACAAAGATGAGCGAAGCCTCGATATCGAGGGTATGGAGGAAGAGGATTTTCATCGCGACCTCGAGGATGAGATCAGGATCCTGCAGGAACAGCGTGACGAGCGTATATTCGAACTCTTTGACGGCCGCAAGTTGACCAAGGACCTGCTCGACGGCAAGGATGTCGTTGTAAAGAAAGGCACGACGCTGAACCGTGAACTTCTCAGAGACGTCGATACTAAGATTCTTCGTAAGGCCGAGGTTTCTGCCGGTTCGATCGATATCGGCAACGAGGTGAAAGAGTACGAACAGCGTACCGAACGCCAGATCAACATTCTTCGTGATATTTACGACGAAAAGATCACCAAGCTCAAACAGGGTGACGAATTGCCCCCGGGTGTGATCAAAATGGTCAAGGTGTTTGTCGCCATGAAGCGTAAGCTTTCTGTCGGTGACAAAATGGCCGGACGTCATGGTAACAAGGGTGTTATCGCCCGCATCCTGCCAGAGGAGGATATGCCGTATCTGCCGGACGGAACTCCGGTTGAGATCGTTCTTAATCCACTCGGCGTGCCGTCGCGTATGAACGTGGGACAGATCCTCGAGACACATCTCGGTTGGGCGGCCCGCGTGCTGGGCCTGCACTTTGCAACACCGGTCTTTGACGGGGCAAGCGAGGAGGAGATCAAGGGATATATCGGCATGGCTAATGACGAATACGACAGGCTCGGCCTGCCGCCATCGGTCGGCCCGTCAGGAAAGACCCGTCTCTATGACGGTTTGACCGGCGAACAGTTCGAACAAAAGGTGTGTGTCGGCTATATCTATATGCTCAAGCTCTCGCACCTTGTTGACGACAAGATCCACGCCCGCTCGATCGGCCCGTATTCGCTGATCACTCAACAGCCGCTTGGTGGTAAGGCACAATTCGGCGGACAGCGATTTGGAGAAATGGAGGTTTGGGCTCTCGAGGCATATGGTGCCGCTCATATCCTGCAGGAACTGCTTACCTGCAAGTCAGATGACGTCGCCGGCCGTTCGAAGATCTATGAAACGATCGTCAAGGGCGTTTCAAACTTTGAGCCTGGCATTCCCGAATCGTTCAACGTGCTCGTTCGTGAGCTGCAATCACTCTGTCTCGATGTCGAACTCATCCAGGAGGATGAGATCGACCCCGATTCGGTGATAGCAGGTGTTGATGCATTGGTAGGCGTTGATTAACAGTTAATTGTCCGGTGCATCCTGAGGTTCTCGATGCGAGGACCTCAGGGCCTGCCGGTTTCTCTTCGACCCTTTATTGGAGATATATGTTTCGATTTAATAACGATAATAAAACACAGCTGACTACAAATTACGAAGCGATCCGTATCAGCCTGGCGTCGCCGGAAAAGATCCGCTCCTGGTCACATGGTGAGGTGACCAAACCCGAAACGATCAATTACCGCACGTTCAAGCCCGAGCGGGACGGCCTGTTTTGCGCACGCATTTTCGGCCCGGTTTCAGATTGGGAATGTCTCTGCGGAAAATACAAGCGGATGAAGCACCGCGGCGTAATTTGCGATAAATGCGGTGTTGAGGTTACGCAGTCAAAGGTCCGTCGTGAGCGGTTGGGCCATATCGAGCTTGCGAGCCCGTGTTCCCACGTTTGGTTCTTTAAGGGGTTGCCGTCACGTATCGGCCATCTGCTCGATATCACGCTTCGCGATCTCGAAAAGATACTCTATTTTGAGACGTATATCGTTGTTGACGAGGGCGATGTGCCCGATCTCAAACAAAAAGATCTGTTGACGGATGAGCGGTTTCGCGAACTGACGCGTGACTATCCTAATCAGTTTGTCGCCAAGATGGGTGCCGAGGCGATCAAGGACCTGCTGGCGCAGATCAATATTCCTGAGCTGGTCGAGGACCTGCGGCTTAGGATGCGTGAAGAAACTTCGCAGCAGAAAAAGCTCAAGTTCTCTAAGCGGCTAAAAGTTTCTAACTCATTTTTGCGTTCGGGCAACAATCCGCAATGGATGATCCTGGATGTGATCCCGGTCATCCCGCCTGAGCTTCGGCCGTTGGTGCCTTTGGACGGCGGACGTTTTGCGACGTCTGATCTTAATGACCTTTATCGCCGAGTTATTAACCGTAACAATCGGTTGAAAAAGCTTATGGAGCTGCATGCTCCGGAAGTGATCGTCCGTAACGAAAAACGAATGCTGCAGGAGGCTGTTGACGCATTGTTCGACAACGGACGCCGCGGCCGTGTGCTTCGTGGGGCAAACAATCGCCCGCTGAAGTCGTTGAGCGGTACGCTCAAAGGTAAACAGGGCCGTTTTCGCCAGAACTTGCTGGGCAAACGTGTCGATTACTCGGGACGTTCGGTGATCGTCGTCGGGCCTGAACTCAAGCTGCATCAGTGCGGTTTGCCGAAGAAAATGGCTTTGGAGCTATTTAAGCCGTTCATCTATAACAAGCTCGAAAAGGACGCCCATGCCGCAACCATCAAACAAGCGCGCGAAATGGTCGAACGCCAGGAACCGATCGTTTGGGACATTCTCGAGGAAGTCATTCGCGAGCACCCTGTGCTGCTGAACCGTGCACCGACACTTCACCGTCTCGGCATTCAGGCATTTGAGCCCGTACTGGTCGAGGGTAAGGCGATCAAGATCCATCCGCTCGTTTGCACGGCATTCAACGCCGACTTTGATGGAGACCAGATGGCTGTACATATTCCGCTTTCGGCCGAGGCCCAGATCGAGGCGAGTGTTCTGATGCTTGCGTCGAACAACCTGCTGTCGCCGGCAAGCGGCCAGCCTATTGCAGTTCCGTCGCAGGACATCGTTCTCGGCTGCTACTATCTGACGCTGGCCCGCGATGAGATGAAGGGCGATAACAAAGTGTTCGGTTCGATCGACGAGGTTTTGCTCGCTCTGGATGCAGGTGTCGTCGAAACTCAGACCAAGATCAAACTGCGGTGGCGTGGTGATCTGATCGATCTGACGCTCGAACACAACATGCAGGATGTAATGCGTGCAACTGCCAGAGAGAATGTTGATCTCATTCTGGATACGACGGCCGGCCGGGTCATATTTAACGAACGCCTTACGCGTGATGGTTTGCCGTATGTAAATGGTGTCTTAAAGAAAAAGGGCCTTCAGTCCCTCGTGACATTTTGCCACCTCAAGCTAGGCCATGACTCTACAGTCGCCTTGCTTGACGACCTTAAGACGATGGGCTTCCTATACGCGACCAAAGCCGGTGTTTCGATCGGTATTGACGACATGGTCACACCGGCGAGCAAGAAGGGCATTATTGAAAACGCCCTCAAGGACGTCGAAAAACTTCGCAAGCAATACGAAGACGCTACAATGACTAACCTTGAACGCGAGAACAAGGTGACGGCTATTTGGTCGGATGTTACCGATCTGGTTGCCAAAGAGATGTTTGCGGCCATGCACACCCGTGAAAAGGAACGTAAGGAATTAAACCCGATCCTGGTCATGGCTGATTCCGGTGCTCGTGGTTCTGACGCTCAGATCCGACAGCTTGCCGGTATGCGCGGCCTGATGGCAAAACCATCGGGCGAGATCATCGAAAATCCGATCCTTGCCAACTTCCGCGAAGGCCTCGACGTGTTGCAGTACTTTATCTCAACGCACGGTGCTCGAAAGGGTTTGGCGGATACGGCACTCAAGACGGCCGATTCGGGTTACCTGACACGGCGGCTTGTTGACGTTGCGCAGGACGTGATCGTTTCGGAACAGGATTGCGGAACGCTCCGCGGTGTCTGGGCCGAGGCCATCATCCGAAACGGCGAAGAGGTCGAATCGCTCCGAGATCGCATCGTCGGCTGTACATCGCTCGACGATATCATCGATCCGGTTGACGGCAACGTACTGGTGACGGCGAATACCGAGATCAATGAGGACCTCGGTGCAAGCGTTCAGCTGTCAGGACTGCAAAAGGTGCGTATCCGTTCAGCACTGACGTGCGAATCGCGACGCGGTATCTGTGTCAAATGTTATGGCCGCAACCTGGCGACAGGCAACACGGTCGAGATCGGCGAGGCTGTCGGCGTTATCGCCGCTCAGTCGATCGGTGAGCCGGGAACGCAGCTGACGATGAGAACATTTCACGTCGGCGGTACCGCAAGGCTCGAACAGGAGACCAAGCACGTCGCTGCGATGGACGGGACCGTTAAATATCTTGGCGACCTCAAGGTGATCAAAAATCGTAACGGCGAAATGGTATCGATGCGGCGTCAGTCTGAGATCGCCCTTGTTGACGAGCGCGGCCGTGAGGTGGCTCATTACAAGGTCGTTTACGGTGCTGAGGTCCACGTCAAGGACGGTCAAAAGGTCAAAGAGGACGACATTCTGGTTACCTGGGATCCGTTCACTTTCGCGATCCTTACCGAGGTCAAGGGTACCGTCAAGTATCAGGACCTCAAGGAAGGCAAGACGGTCGAGGAAGAGATCGATAAGGTCACCGGCCAGAAACGCCTCGTGGTTAAGGATTCGGATGAAAAGAACCAGCCGCGGCTCGAGATCCGGACGGGTAATAAGGTTCAGAAGACGTATCAGGTGCCGATCCGTGCCAACCTCATCGTTGCTGACGGCCAGGAGGTCGAACCGGGCGACGTTATTGTTAAGATCCCGCGTGAAACGACCAAGACCAAAGATATCGTTGGCGGTCTGCCGCGTGTCGTTGAGCTGTTCGAAGCCCGCCGCCCGGGTGAGACCGCGATGATGTCCGAGATCAACGGCGTCGTCAAATTCGGCCCGATCTCAAAGGGTAAACGTAAGATCATCGTCATCGGCGACGACGGCAGCGAACGCGAATACGACATCCCCCGTGGTACGCACATCAACGTGCAGGAAGATGACCGCGTCCGCTCAGGCGAACCGCTTATGGACGGACCGCTCAACCCGCACGATATTTTGAGAGTCTTGGGAACGAGTGCCCTTCAGAATTATCTTGTGAATGAGATCCAGGAAGTTTACCGTCTGCAGGGCGTTAACATCAATGACAAACACATTGAGGTCATCGTTCGACAGATGCTGCGATGGGTCAAGATCAAGGATGTCGGCGATACCGAATTCCTGATGGAAGAACAGGTCGACCGGTTCCGTTACGAGGACGAGAACCGCCGTGTCTCAGACGAAGGTGGCCAGACCTCGGTCGGCGAACCGCTGCTGCTGGGTATCACAAAAGCTTCGCTCTCGACTGACTCGTTCATCTCGGCTGCGAGCTTCCAGGAAACGACCCGCGTGCTAACCGAAGCTGCCATCTCAGGCCGTATCGATTATCTACGCGGGCTGAAGGAGAACGTCATCATGGGCCGGCTCATCCCCGCCGGAACCGGTATGAAATATTACCGCAACGTAAAAGTTGCCCCTGACGCGACCGAGAACCGTAAGCAGGAGGACGAATTCGACGAGATGGGTGATTATATCCGCGGCGGCCTCGAATCCCCGCTGATACCGATCGTAACCGATGTCGAGGACCCTGAATTCGTTGAGGACGTCGACGCAGATATCGATGAGGTCGAAGAAGAATTCGACATCGACGCAGCAATGAAGATCGGTGCCGACGACGACGTCGACGACGAGATCTAAACGCAGTTGCAATTCACTTTACTTAAGGCCGGGTTTCGACCCGGTCTTTTTTTCTGATCGTGAATAATCGTAGCAAATTGCTGCCCTCCAATTCGTCCCGGTATTGACGTGCTTTTGAATTGTCGGTACGCTTGCCGATAAAATGAAATTGTAAATAAGTGCGATGACGCCTGCAAACCGCAAACGACGGGCATGCCAGGTTACGCAGTTATTCCTAACGATCAGCAACCGGTCCTGCACGCGGCGGGCTAATACCAACAAAGGAACCAAATGAAATTTGTAAAAACACGATTCGCGATATTTAAGTCCTTAACACTCCTGCTGCTGGCCTTTATGCCTCACGATTCCTTTTCTCAGGAAAGGGATGTGCTCAGCGTATTTTCCGATCAGGTAGATGCTTTCAATAAGGCCGATGTTGACCGTCTGGTAAGCAATGTATCGGACGATTTTAAGTATTTCTATATTAGTTCCGACGAATTGACCCTAGAGGTTCAGGGAAAGGATAAATTCAGGAAGAGCATGGAGTCTTATTTCAGCCGCGGGCGTAAGGTGGTCTCAAAGATCGAATGTTATCTAATTGAAAAAAACCGGATAAGCTTTAGAGAGGTTGTAAGTCATAAGAACCAGAAAGGCGAGACGGTTTCCTCATCTGCCCTAGGCATATATGAGATCCGGAACGGTAAGATCACCAGGTCCTGGTATTTTGTTGACTGATTGTTGCGCACAGGGCGGGACACTTTGCTTTCAGGCAGAATGTAAAGGGTGTTTAACACCTTTTCAGGGCGCTGATCGGACGGTATGCAAAATACGAATCCCGATGGTTACTGGGTTTCGCCGTTTGGGGAATGATTTTAATACCGGTAGAGCCGTTATAACGGTGGTAGAGAGACTTTATTGTTTATATAAGAACTTTTTTCTGATGAAAGTCTTCATATTATTAATAAAACCAATTTATTAATATTTCAGAGGCTTCGAAAAAAATATAGAGGCTTTCTACTCTTCGAAATCGTTCTACCGGTGTTTTAAAGATTCTATCACCGTCATAGGCTTTGAAATTTCGGCAATTGTGGGGCATGTTTAACGGTTGCCGCTAACGATCCCTATACAACGGGAAAGAAATTTTCGGTTACGCGTCGGTGAAGTTCGGCGGCGAGAGCCTTTCGGTCGGTGCCGAGTATGGGTTCTGGGCCAAAGGTGAGGGTCGCGGTGTATTCGCGGACCTTGAAAAGCCGCCATATATGGGCAAAGAAACCAATGTCCTCCCACCAGCAGACCGATCGGCTCGCGGCGAGTTCACCGGGCGGAACGCTATAACTTAGCGAAACGTATGACACCGGCACATTGCTCTTTGCGGCAAACTCCAAAAATGAGGAATTGAACGGCAGAACTTCGGCACCCTTTGTGCTCGTGCCTTCCGGAAAAACAATTACGCCCTCGCCGAGGGCCAGACGCTCCATGATCTTTTCGCCGGCGCGCGGGATATCGCGGCGGTTGCCGCGGTCGATAAAGATCGTGCCCAGGTCGCGGATGATCCTGCCCGCGACGGGCCACACACCAACCTCCGATTTTGCGACAAATATCCCTTTTGCCGTCGCTCTTATCGCTCCGATGTCGGCGTAGCCGAGATGATTGCAGACCAGGAAAAATGGCGGCTCCGGCGGTGTGCCGGTTACCTCGATCTTCATTCGTGAGATCTTTACAAAACTATTGGTCCAGGAATAAAAGATCGTCTGGCGCCAGCGTATTTTGTCTGTGATGAAAATATCAAATATGAACCATATAGCGTAAAGCCCCAGCGTGGACGTTATAAATAACAGCAGCCTGTAGGCGGCTCTAATGGTTCTCATGGTTCGCTTTGCCCTTATTCTTTTTCTATCTTTTTGAAATTGTACCGCAGCAGGAACCGCATTGGCAGGTTCTTATGATCGCGTTCGGCCGGGAGCCAATTCATTTCTCGTACGGTTTTGTCGACTGACTCGTCGAGGCCATAGCCTGCCCAGCGGACGATCTCTGTCCTGAGTATCGAGCCGGCGGCATCGAGATCAACCTCGATCTCGACGGTCGCCTCGATATTGTAAAGCGAGGCGTCGTCGGTGTATTCGGGTTTGAAGCGGCGATAGGGAATGGGGGCACGAAAGTTCTTTGCGGCCGGCGAGTTTGGCTCGGGTACCTCTTCCATTTTGGGCAGCGGCGGCTCATCCAACTCAGCTTTGGATGTTGCCTTTAACAACCGGGAAAGTTCCGTCGCCAGAGTGCCAACCGACTGGTCTAACTTTTCCCTTGCATCCTTAGGCTCTGGAGCGTCGAACCGCAAAAGCCTAAACGCTACCAACCTTCCAGTCCGGGAACTGACGGCATATACCGCAGCATTCGCCTCATAGTATTCAGGCCGCTTGGACGAGCTGCGGCGAAGCGTCGATGACCTGATAAGGATAAAGAAATTACAGCCAATGGCCGCCCCGATCCGCTTTGACTCTGATGCCGTTAGATTATAGGGCGACATGGCCTTCGCCGAGTTAAATGCCGCCTCGCCGAGCGCATCATCGAGGATCCGGAACTTGTCGTCCAGCAAATCTTCGAGGTTTGAAGCAAACGTACGGCCTTCATCAGTCTTGTCAGGCACAAGGACCGACACGGTTTGTGCCGGGGCTCGTGCACTCAAGACCAAAACCAGAGCGAGGGAACACAAAGCGGCATGCAAAATCGTGCGATGCGTGTTAGATCTTGTGGTAAAGCTCAGCGATCTCATCCTTTAACTCGGCCGGGAAACAAAGACGGTGGATACGGTATCCTTCCTGCAGCCCGCGTATCGCCGAACTGACTTCGGAGATCTCTCGGATCTTTGGCCGGGCAAACCCGCTCTCGACAAAGATCAGATTCTTAATGTCGGCCTCTGTTTTTGCGTAGAACGAATACGGGACGTTACCCGCCTTGTCCTCAACGAAATAATAGTCCGGATCAAACCCTGAGCCGGCAACGATATCACGGGCCTTTTCAATAAATGCGACCTGATCGGCCTCGGGCATGTCGAGGTCATAGGCCTTGAACAGCCGCCGGTTCAAAAACCTGTTGGCAAGGTCAGCGAGAATCGGGTCGGCCGAATGCTGCCAGCGTTTTATGCTAAACATCAGATCGCTGTCATCAAATTCGAAATGCTCGCTGAGCGACAGCTTTTCCCCCACCAGCACCTTTTCCATCGGCGTCCCGGGGGTACACCAAACATCGCCGCCCGTCTTAAAAAGATCCAGAGCCCGGCGAAGCAGGACCTTGAGAACCGCCTCGGCAGACCGCAGCGTCCGATGGAAATAGACCTGCCGGTACATATAATAACGTGCCTGCAGATAATCCTCGACCGCGTAGAGCCCGGGAGCCGAAACGTAGAGATGGTCATCCGCCTCATTGATCTCGATCGATTTCACGATCCACTCGAGGTCGTAGATCCCGTATTTTGCCCCCGTCATCAGCGAGTCGCGCAGCAGATAATCCATCCGGTCAACATCGAGCTGCGACGATACCAGCTGGCCCAGTGCCCTGGGCTTAAAATCACCCCGAATTATAGCCGCAACGTTCTGACTCAATTCCGGCGAATAAGCCTGCAGCTGCTGTCCCACCCCGGTCTCGGGGCTTACGACAGCGTCGATAGTAAATTGCTCGTGATGAAAGCCAAGTATCGATTCTATAACGTGAGAGAACGGACCGTGGCCGATATCGTGAAGCAGGGCAGCTATCCGAACGGCCGTCTGCGTCGCCGGAGCGATCTCGTAATCCTGCCGCAGCTTCGCGACCATCCGGGCCGCGAGGTGAAATGCGCCTAAAGAATGTGTGAAACGGGAATGTTCAGCCGCCTGATATGCGAAATACGCGAGACCGAGCTGGCGTATTCTGCGCAGGCGCTGAAATTCAGGCGTGTCGATCAGCGAAACGACGAGTCTGCCTTCGTACGTATCGGTATTGACACGAATAATATTGTGAACCGAATCGCGGTAAATTCGCTCTGACAAATAATCACCTTGGAACCGACGGCTTATGCCCTATTATTGTTTACTGCTTTCGGCCAATGCTTTTTTGATCTTTTGCACAACGCCTCTTGTTTCCGAAGCAAAGGCCCCACTGGGGTCTAACTCTAAATATTTCTCAAAGTGAGTCAATGCATCCTGCGGCCGTCGAGCTTTCAAAAGCAAGTTTCCTGCCAGCAATTGGGCATCAGCCAAAGACGGCTTTAATTCGATGGCTTTAGCCACTTCGATCCATGAGCTCTGCAAATGGTCACGAAATGCTTTTTCATCCGATGATATTGGAGCCATATCCCAATAAAGTTTGGCAAGGGTCAGATGTCCCTCAGCTGAATCTGCATTCAGCTTTAAGCCTTCGAGCAATATTTTTTCACCTGCCGGATACTTTTTTTGCCGACGATATACTTCACCGAGGGCGAAATACGCTGTCGAAGCTTCCGGATTGATCTTGACTACCTCAAGAAGGGCCTTTGCCGCTTTATCCCACTTTTGAAGATCCATCTCGGTAAGGCCCAACATCAGATGAGCATCGAGATATTTAGGGAACAAGGACGCTGCCTTTTCGAAATGTGTTATTGCCTCGCCTAACTTGTCCTTATTTGCCGCGTCGAGAATTGCTTTTCCCTTATCATATTCGGCCTGAGCTTCCTGAGGTATGCTTGCGTCGATCGAACCGGGGCTTAACAATGACGAATTGTTGTCATTCCTGTTCAATGGCGAAGATCTATCACGTTGAAGCTGTATATTCAGATAGCCGGTATTTGCCGTCGAGAGGTTGACGTCTTCGCGTACATCAACATAGCCGGGAACGTGAACAGTTACCATATACTGTATGGGGTTCAGTCTGTTAAACGAAAATTTGCCGGTTCGGTCGGTTGTGATCTGCCCTACCAATCCACCACTGAAGCTCTCGAGCCGAACAAGGGCGTTATTTACGGGAATCCTGTTTTCGGCGAATCTTATTTGCCCATTGATCTGGAGAGAAAAATTTGTCGGTAGCCGCGAGTCTACCTGAGCCATGGATGCCCCGGTGCCGAAGGCAAAAAACGCAACGAAAGCTCCGAAAACGCCTGTGATCTTATACATTACACTTACCTCAAGTGATTTAACTAAAAATACGTTAATTAGACGCACTATTCAAGCAATGCGACGTTAAAGAAAAATACCCAAATAAAAAGAAAAGAGGGAACGCACGAGCGCTCCCTCTTTGAGTCTGACTTTGGCCGAATTGATCAAAATTCAAATCGAATGCCAAGTCTCATGTTGAACGGAGCATAGAAGTTGCGTGGATTCAAGAAATCTACGTTATCAACTCCGATCGAGGTTTCACGGAATTCAATATATTGACGAACCGTTTGGGTGTTGAAAATATTGAAGAAATCCGCAACAAACTTCAAACGCATGCGTTCGTTGAAATTCCACGGATAGTCGGCGTGCAAGTCAAATTTGGACTCCCAGGGAGTACGTCCAAGCTTGCCGCGTCCGCCAACCGGAATTTCACCTGCATTCCCATAAACAGGGTGTGCAAGCAGCTCGCTGATCGGAAGTCCTGATTCCGCGTGGAACCCGAGTCCGAGGTTTAAGCCTTTGAGAGCATTATCATACTTCGAACTGTCGAACGAATAGCTGCCAAATATGTTAATAACATGGCGGCGATCCGAGTTCAGCGGGCCGGATGCAAACTGATCACCAAGCAGATTGAAGTTACCTTCGGTAAAGTCAAACAGCGAGCTGATACCAGGGTCGGTCTGGCCGTTGTCATTACGGAGATGACCCTCATAGTTGCCCTTCAGAGTGGCAATACGCCAGTTTGTGAGCAGCTGCCAATTGTTGGAGAACCGTTTGTTAAGTTCCAGTTCAACAGCTTTGTAACGGTGAAGCACGTCAGGGAATCCATCAGGAATACCATCCGAGCCAGGGTTACCAGCATTTGGATCCGGCTCGTAACAAACTGCACCAAGCGGTGCACCCGTTCGCGGATCCGCAACGGTATCGATCACATAGATGGCATCAACTCCGCCACATGCGGCCGGATATCGGGACGCCCCGGCGGGTAAACAAGTGCGGGATCGGGTTAATAGCACCGTCGAGTGTCTTGCTTACGTTTGCCAGGAAATAGGTTTGGCCGAAAAGCTGATAACCATCTTCCGGTGTCACAACTGCTGCATCCTCAACAACCCTTTTCAGGTTGCGGTCGGTGTAGCGTGCTGAGAATAAGAAGTTCTTAGGCAGTTGAGCCTCAAATCCGAATGTATATTCATCCAGGAATCCGAGCTTCGTGCCCGAAAGGATCGGGTTTGACGGGGAATTCTGCGAAACGGATATTCCATTTGTAAATCCGTTTGGACAGGTATCTCGAGCTACCGGGTCTGTTTCATCTGGACGACAATTTGACCCAGGAATAATTACCGTCGACGACATGCCATTCAAAATATGTGCACTATCGTAAAGCGGATTCACCGTTCCGTAGCTATTGATCACCGCACACCTGTCATTAGGACTGACAGCCGTCGCACAGGCTGAATATTGCGGTGCGAGCCGCACATTATAGAAGTCCTGTTCTGCCGATAGCGAACGCTCTGCAAGATCAAGCGGGAGATACTCGAAGAAACGGCCATAGTTGAAAAAGGCTTTCATCTTTCCACTGCCGGTCGGGTCTACAGTAACACCGAGACGCGGAGCCCACTGGCCGGTGAATGAATAGCCAACTCGATTACCGCCGCCATCGGGGTTACCGAAGACTCGCTCCTGCTCGTTGCGAAGGCCGATAAGTGCCGTGATATAGCGGTTGATGTGCCACGTATCCTGAATGTACGCAGCATTGTAGTTCGATTTTGTTGTGAATTCAGGTACACCATATTCGCCGCGAAGCTGAAGTAGATATACACGCCTGTTACCGACTCCGAGGCCGATATCAGAGGCACCCGGAACATTAAAGACCGGGCAATACAGGCAGATGTTCGGGTTGCTATTGGACGCAACTCTCAGTGAGAACTGAGCATTCTCATTCTGCCCGATCGCAGGAGCGGTTGCCGGGAATCGCTCTGCCAGAAGGTCGCCATCAGCATTCATGGACGGGATCGTGTAGTGCGGACCGCTGCGGTCACGAAAACCATTATAGATCCCCTGTTGGAACTGATAGCCAATACCAATACTGTGCTGTCCCCAAAATTCAAACGTCTTGACCGTGTCGATATTAAAGCTATAGGTCGAGCCATTTGTAGGCTCGATAAATCCACGTCCGATAGCCGTATACGTTCCGCGACAAGTATCGGGGCAACCAGATTGAGGACCGGTCGAGTCGGTAATGAGGTTGAAATCATCATAGCCGGATTCGTCAAAGTGATTCTTGTTGACGGCAAACGACGATGAAAGCGTCCAGGTAGAGGATAAAGCTCCATTGTAGCGGAATGACATATTTCTCGAACCATAATCCAAAACACTGAATGCGGTCGTATTGTCGATGTTCAGACTTGAGAACGACGATTTATTTGATTTCGTCGGGTCGCCAAAGATCGAAAACGCAAAAGTGTGGTTCTGAGCGATATTCCAATCAGCCTTGAGTGCATAGTTGTAAGTGCGTGTTCGTTGAACATGCTCCCCTAAAAGAGTGTATAGTCCCGAATTGGATGAGCCAAGAACGAGAGCACGGTTAATGGTGGGGTTGAATGAGCCGAAGAAGAATAATTTATCCTTGACGATCGGGCCGCCAATATCGACACCGGCGTCATAGCTCTCGTTCGCAAGGGTCTTACCGACCTTGTTAACGTTAAAATCGTCACGCTGTTTATATGTTGCTTCAAAAGCATCAGGGCGAGCATATCCATAGATGGCTCCATGAAAATCATTGCCGCCTGACTGGGTGATGATGTTCACGATACCGCCGGTCGTCTGGCCATACTGCGGTTCAAAACCGCCGGTTTTGACCTGCACTTCCTTAACGAACGAGGTGTTGATACCAGTTCCGAGAGCACCGTACGATCGCGAGAAGGTACCGATACCGCCAAAAGCAGAATTAGTAATGTTTACACCGTCAGCAACGTACAAGTTGTCGAGTGCCGAACCGCCGGAAATCGAGGGATTATTATTACCGCCGGCGAGGCCGTCGGTTGTGCCGGGTGCGAGATAGAACAAACCGGCAACGCCGCGGGCGACCGGAATATTCTGGAATAGCTGATCGTTCAAGTTGCTGCCTGCAGCGGTGCTGGCCTGATCGATACTATTACCCGCAGTGACATCAACAACCACGTTAGTGTCTCCGATCTCGAGCTTTGCATCGACGATCGTTGATTTACCAACGTTAACGGTTGCGTTTGCAACTGACGCTGATTTGAAACCTGATTGTGAAATTTTGACTGTATATACGCCGGGGTTGAGATTGGCTACCTCAAAGCTCCCGTCGGAATTCGATGTGGTCGTGCGTTCGCCAGCTGCACCTTTAACGGTCACGGTCGCTCCCGCAACGACAGCACCATTAGGGTCGGTTACCGATCCCTTAATGCTACCCTTGGTCTGAAGATCCTGAGCCGATGCCGTCAAAGCCGTAAAGCTTAGAAGGCAAACAGTGAGGATCATTAGAATAAATCTTTTCATTGTTTAACTCCTTATTTTCTGGGTTAGCGTGAGCCAAATAGACTTACTCAAGTAATTGAATGAAAATCCGGAGAAACTATTCTCCAAACTCCAACTCGAATAAGCTCAAAATTATCAAAAATCCTTAATTCATTTAAGAATATTGTCGAACACGCAACCTAGCGATCAACTGTAATTAATTTCAACTAAGATGCGTTGCCGATATCTGAATTAATTGCAAATCTGAAGCCATAGAAATCCGGAACGGAGGGAATTCTACTAAGTCGGGGTATATCAGTGGTTTATAATCGGTGGAGAAAGGCGGAACTATCGGGTCATCTAAATAAACTCATTATGATTTCTTGAAGATAATTCATAATTTCGGATTACTGTCGATTCGGCGATGGCCAGTCAATTCGTCTGTGCACGGAGATCGGCGATCGTTTGCCGGATCCGGTCAGCGTCTTTTGCGGCAGGAGCGAGGTCCAGATATGTCTCTAATTCTTTCACGGCGAGGGCATTCATATTTTTTGCCAGATATATACCGCCGAGGCAACGGTGGAGCAGGGGGAAACTAGTACTGCCCTTTAATTGTTCAGCGGTCTCCATCGCGTTTTGGGCAAGATCGAATTTCTTTTCCTGTATGTACAACAATCCCAGATAATAATGCGGCGTGACGGTCGACTGATCTAATTGGGCTGCTTCGATCAGTGCCTTTTCAGCACCGCGATAGTCGGCTTTAGCAAGAAGAGCGATCCCATAATTAACCTCAGCTTCAAAATTCTTCGGTTCGTAACCAAGGGCGGTGCTTAACGACTCGATCGCTTGATCTAACTTTCCAGCTTTCAGATAGACCGTTCCAAGCGCGATGTGGGCAGAAACAAACGCCGGAAATATGTTTATAGCTTTACTAAATTCACTGATAGCGCCGGCAACCTTGTCGTCATTGGCCTTAGCAATACCCTTTTCGTAATGTTCGACGGCTTTCTTTGGAAGACCAGCGAGTTTTGCGTTAACGACCCCATTTTTCTGCCGTTCCGCAGTTTTCACCCGCAGATATACAGGAACTGAGAAGTACTTGGGGGCAGGGCGTTGATTAGGCCCCAAAATATCCGGGTCGATAGTAACGTATTCGCTTGAAGCCTCAAAGTTATCCCCCGCATCGACGATCACCTCATAGCTGCCGGCCGACAAATTCCTAAAAGCAAATGTGCCGCTGTGATCGGTCAAAACGGAAAGTTCACCATATGAAATACTTCGTAGCCGTACAGTCATAGGTGTATCTATAATTCGGCCGGTTGAAGTAAACACCTGACCCTGAATTGTATTTATGCCGCCAGTACCCGACGAGTTAACACGAGTCTGGGCATAGGAAGAAGAGCAGATCAATAGAATGACCAGCCAAAGCGTGAGAGCCGCGAAAGATCTTTCGATGCGCATGAGCTTGTATTTTCAATTATACACGATTGTGTCCCTAGATAAACAAAAAAGATCAGGGAGAATAAATCTCCCTGATCTTTCAAATGTTCCTAAGTACCGGGGTACTTAGAAAGAGAATTTAAATCCGAAACGGAACGCCGACGGATACTGGAAGATCGCGCCGCTGCCCCAGAAAGGATTTGCCACAGGAGCCACACCAGCTACACCACTATTGATGAAGGCAGTGTTATCTGTCGTAACTGCACGCTGGTTATCAAATACATTGAACCAGTCACCTGTGATCTTGAGCTGCATAGTCTCTGAGAACTTGATCGGGTAATAGAAACCAAGATCAAGATTATATGTGGTCGGTGTTCGATTACTACCGATCGCACTCGTCACACCGGCTGAGTTAGCACCCAGATCGGGGATGATCGCGGTTCCACGCGGAGTACATGTCGTCAAGGTGGGACTTGAAACACAGAAGCCTTCATTGTTTCCGTAAACCGGGTGAGGCACCAATGCGTTAAAAGGAATACCTGACTGAGCGTAGAAGTTGCCCGAGATCATAAGTTTCCACGGTGTCTGATAGCTACCGTTAAACTTGAACTGGTTCGGACGGTCATTCGGAAGACGTCCGTACGCACCACTCAGGAGGCTGACCAGATCGAACAACGAAGTAATGTTCGGGTCAGACTGACCGTTATCATTACGGAAAAGACCTTCGTAGTTACCGATAAGGCTCGAATATACATACGACATATTGAATGAGAAATTATTCCCAAACTTTCGGCTCATCGTAAGTTCGAGGGCTCGATAGTAACGACGCGCTCGTCCGAAACATCCTATGGCAGGATTATTACATGCCTGATATTCAGTGTTGCCATTCACGCCGCCCGGTCCCGGGGGAAGTGGTTCGCCGGGGTTGAACAGGAAGTAATTATCACCGTCGTCAAACGAACCATCCTCGATGACCGATCCCTGGGAACGATAGATACCGCGAGCACCGAAATAGATGCTTCTCGGTAATTCCCATTGAAAGCCAGCCGTAAATTCATTAACCGACTGCGGTTTGATCCCCTGGTCGATCGGTGTAGATGACGCACCCAAATTGCGGGTATTAAACCCAGTGGCGACATTAGCCGTCAAAGGGGCATTGATTGTATCGACATTAAAGTTCCTGTCCGTCTGCGTATCTCCGCTGCCGGCACGAACGTTTATGTCAAGCGGAAGCGGGGTCTCAACGTATCGGGCATAGTTTGCAAAGATCTTGCCTTTACCCTCACCGGTTGGATCCCAGATCACACCAAGCCGCGGTTGGAAGTTATCCCAAAAGTCGTTGAGTTTTAGATAACTGACTCCACCGTTGCCGTATGCCTGCTGATAATCCCAGCGGCCGCCAACATTCATCTGGACATTTTTGTTGATGCGAAAATCATCTTGGAAATAGAAGCTCTCAACTTTTGTATCTGTTCCCGCAACCAACTTAAAGTCGCGAACACGCGTCGTGCTGCGGATAAGGAATGGATTGTTCAATGCCTCATCAGCTGTCAACGTGTCGGTGATGGCCGGAGCTGTGAAGCCTGGAGCACGGTTTGCGATCGGCAGTGCATTATAGTTAGCCGTTGCCGAACCGCTTGGGCAGACAACCGTGCCAACACCGGCGATAGAACGCGTCGTGCAGACGATCCAGTTGTTGGTCACGCGAAATCCACTGACTGTACGATTATCAAGATCGGAACCATTACTGGCCGGGACCATATACGGGTTGGCAAACACGCCGCTCGGACCAGTCGAGACGGTATTAATGTCATACTTATTGTCGTAGAACTCGAAGCCCCACTTAAATGTATTACGTCCCCAGATGTTCTGGAACCGTGCTGACATTTCCCATCGGTTACGATCCTGGTCTGAATAGAGACCAAATCCATCAAGAGTGTAATTTCTCTGCAGGGTGCCGCCGGTCGGAGCAAAGACATAGTCAACAAAACCGGTATTTGTAGAGGCTCCCATCTGGCCAGTACTGGTTACCGGAACAACTGCACCTGATGCATCCTGGATCGCAAACGTATTGAGAACCAGGGCAGTCGGAAGAACCGATGCGTCAGGGATCACGTTATTGCGTTGGCGGTGAAGACCAAATGAGAATTCACCAGTCATATTGGAATTGATGACCGAATTCCAGCGAACTGCATAGTTTGTGCCGCCTGTTTGGCGTTCGCCCGCGAAGCTGTTCAAATTGGCACCAAATCCCGAGCCTGCAAACAAGTGGCCCGTTTCTTTGGTAAAGTCACCAAAAGTCGAAATATTCAGCGTGTTGCTGTTATTTACCAACCAGGTTACTTTGCCCGAGTAGAAAGGGGTCTCAATTTTGCCCTGCACCGGAGCACGGAAGCTCTGGGTCAAATAATCGTTCTTTCGATATTGCGGATTGAAAGCAGCAAAAAACGTTAATTTGTTCTTAATGATAGGGCCGCCGATGTCGCCGCCAGCGTCCACTTCCGAAAAGCCATTCGGGGCAAGGCCGGTCAGCGGGAAATTCTGTGTCGTTGCAACAAGGCCTTTTGCACCAAAGTAAGCAAACAGATCTCCGTGATATTCATTGCCGCCTGATTTTGTAATGACGTTAAAAACACCACCGGTCGAAAGGCCCTGGTCGGCACCGTACGAACCGGTTTTGATCTCAACTTCCTGAACGAATTCGAACGGGAGGTTGGCACCGCCGCCGCCGAATGCCGGGTCAGTCGTCGTAACGCCATCAAGAATGTAACTGTTTTCTGGCCCCGATGAACCGCCAACCGACGGGTCACGGTCACGTCCTGACGCATCCCGCAGACCGGAACGGGTCACCGTAGGAGCGATCGTATAGAGGCCCTGAACGGTTCGTGACGTTGGAATGTTTGAGAAGAAATCGGTCGAGATATTCGATCCGGTCGTGTTGCCGGTCTGATCGATCTCAGGAGTAGCAACGATATCAACCGTGCCCGACACTGCCGCTGTCGACAAAATAACGTTAACCGTTGTCGACTTGGACAAATTTACTTCAACATTGTCTCGCTTAAAAGCCTGAAAACCGCTGATAGGGTCCGACGTTAACGTATAACGTCCTGGTGGCACCTGCTGGAAGCGAAACCGTCCATCGGACTCAGAATTTGTAGTGATCGGGCGAATAAGATTCGGCCCGGTTAAGGTAAGTGAGGCATTCGGGACGACAGCGTTGTTAGCGTCGACCACCGTGCCCTCAACCGTACCAGTCGAACTGGTTTGGGCCATACCTGCGGTTACGAATAGCAACGAAACCACTGCAAATACGGCCAGCGTAAATAATTTAAGATTTTTTTTCATATTTCAGATTTTTCCTCGTCTAAGGGTTTGCTAAGGGTATGTAATCGTTTTTCTACAAGCAGCCAAAGAAACGTCATACATTCGTAATATATGAGGCAAATGCTGTGCCTTACATAAACATCAGTTTAACTGTTGTAAATAAAGAGATTTAGAGCGGCCAACCAAATGGAAAAATGGTCACATGTCCATATTTATGAATACAAAACCTGAAAAGTTGAATCGGCATCAGGAATTGAGGAGATGTCCCATTTTCTCTTTTTTCGTGCGGAGGTAGTGGGCGGCCGGTTCTTCGGCCTCGACCTCGATCGGAATCCGCTCGACGATCTGTAATCCGGCACGCTCAAGGGCGGCCAATTTGTCCGGATTATTTGAAATGACTCTGACCTTGCACAGCCCGAGATCAAAAAGGACCTCAGCACACTGCTGGTAATCGCGGGCATCGATGGCAAAGCCCAAACGGGCATTCGCGTCGACGGTGTCGGCTCCCTCATCCTGGAGCGCATATGCGCGAATTTTGTTGATAATGCCGATGCCCCGCCCTTCCTGTTGCTGATAGACGATGGCTCCGCGACCCTCGGCCTCGATCATCTCCATTGACTTATGAAGCTGTGGCCCGCAATCACATTTGATCGACCCGAAAACGTCGCCGGTAAGACATTGTGAATGGATCCGAACCAACGTGGGAACGCCGCCATCCATCTCACCTTTGTATATGGCAACAAACTCTTCATCACTTGTGGTCGACCGATAGCCGGCGATCATAAATTCGCCAAACCTGGTCGGCAATTTTGCAGAGGCAATTCTCTCGACAGTTGTCGAGAGCTTAGACCAGGGACAGTCTTCAGCGCTTTTGGCCGGATCAACATTATCTAACATCTAAACACCTATAGACTGATTATACTCCAACCTGAAAAGATTGGCGGAAACAATTTCAATGTCCGAATCCGGATTCCAAACTTTGATCACTTAAAGGCACATTTGCGGATATGTGAAGCTTTTCGTCAGAATACTGAAGTTGATAGAGCCGCCAGTAAAGTCCCCGTTTGCCTAGTAATTCATGGTGAGTGCCGATCTCGCGAAGTTCGCCGTGATGCAGCACGACGATACGATCGCACTTTTGTATTGTGGACAGGCGATGAGCAACGACCAGTGATGTGCGGCCGTTCATGACCCGTTCGACCGCTTGCTGTATCAGTTGTTCGGTTTCCGTGTCGATCGAGCTGGTCGCCTCATCGAGGATCAAAATAGTCGGATCAAAAGCTAATGCACGAGCGAACGAGATCAGCTGCTTTTGGCCGACCGAGAGTCCGGCACCTCGTTCCTGTACCTTTGCCTCGTAACCGCCGTCTATTTTTTGAATAAATTCGTCAGCATGAACTTCGCGGGCAGCCCACTCAACTCTTTCCCCGTTGATCTCATCGTTACCCAGACGAATATTGTTCTCGATCGATCCGCTGAAAAGAAATACGTCCTGCAGCACGACTGCAAAATTGGCACGCAGATCGTGTAGATCCCATTCGCGCACATCAATACCGTCAAGAAGTATCTTACCCTTTTGCACGTCGTAAAATCGCATTAGCAGGTTTGTGACGGTCGTCTTACCGGAACCGGTATGTCCAACGAGCGCGATACTCTCACCTATATTGACCTCGAACGAGACGTCCTTCAGAACCCAATCTTCATCTTTGTAGGCGAACCAGACGTTCTGGAATTCTATACGGCCCTTGGATTTGCCAGTCTTCTTGGGCTCTTTCGGGGTCGTAACATCGATCTCTCTGTCGAGAAGGATAAAGATACGGTGCGATGCAACGATCGCGGCCTGCAGGACATTAAATTTATCAGAGAGGTCCCGGATCGGTTGAAAGAGCTGGAGCGAATACTGAATAAAGGATGCCAGCACGCCGACCGTCAACGCAGCGCCTGCCGCGGATAAGCCCCCGAGCGATTGGTAACCGAAAGCGAAAATAACTACGGCGATACCGACAGCCCCGATGAAATCGACAAGGGGATAGAATATGGAATAATAAAAGATAGTCTCGATGTTTGCGTTTCGATAATCGTCGTTAATACTACTAAATCGGCGTTTTGCCCTCGCCTCGGCATTAAAGAGCTGAACCGTTTGCGCCCCGGAAATGTATTCCTGCAAAAATGCGTTAAGTTTTGCATTTCGGGTGCGAACCCTGTCAAAACCGTTTCGGGCATGTTTTCGAAACCAATTGGTTGCAGTAAATAACAATGGCACGGTAACCAGCGAAACGACCGCGAGCTTCCAATCGAGCCAGAACATAATGCCGATGATCGCGAATATAACGACGAGATCACCGAGTACGTCGATCACGCCTGAAGTAAATAGTTCGTTCAGAGCATCGACATCCGATGTCAACCGGGTCATTGTGCGGCCTACGGGATAATGGTCGTAATAGGCGATCTCTTGCCGCTGCAGTTTTGTAAACAGTTCGGTCCGCAGGTCAAACATGACTCGCTGGCCGACATTATTCAGGAGGATCTCCTGTATGTATGAGAAAATAAACCTGAAGAGAAACACCCCAAAAAATGCCAAAGCGAACAGCCAAATGCCGTCGACACGTTTGGGCGTGATAAAGTCATCAACCGCCATTTTTGTGAAGTATGGCTGAGTGCTGATGAGTATATTTGTCAGAAGTGTGAGGGTCAGCGCCGCGGCGGCGAGTTTCCAATAGGGCTTAATATATCGGACAAGCCGCCGCGCGATCCTGAGATCATACGTTTTCCCGATCGCTTCCTCTTCGTGATATTTGCTGACGGCTTCTGACATGTTTGAAGTTAGATTTTAGGTTTTGAATTTTGGTTTAGCAATTAGCCGTCGTCGACGGCCCACATTGCAATTAGAAAATCCAAAACCTAAAATCCAAATTTGAAATGAATCGATTTCTTGACGAAAGGAAAGATAACTGGCAGCGGCTCGAGGACCTGCTCGTTATGCTCCCCGGCACATCGCTCCGCGGTTTGTCGAAACCGGAGGTTCGCGAATTCGGTGAGCTTTACCGGCGGGCTGCTGCAGATCTTGCAATTGCCCGGGCCGAAACCCGGGACCCAAAGGTTATCAATTATCTTAACAGCCTCGTCATTCGCGCACACGGCAAGATCTATCAGGCTGAGAGCCAGGGTGTTGGATTGATCGGCAAATTCTTTGCCCGGGACCTGCCCGAAACATTTCGCCGCAATTGGCGCTATATGGCTGTCGCGTTCGGGGTCTTTGCCGGGTTTGCGGTATTTGGATTTATCGCGACATGGATCAATACGGATTTTACCAACTTTGTGCAGCTGTCCGGGATCACTCAGGAGATAAACTCTAACAATCACTGGTGGACAGATCTTAATCAGGCTAACCAGATAGGGGCAACCAGTATTCTGTCAAACAACATTCTGGTCACACTCAGGGTCTTCGCTCTTGGTGCTTTTTTAGGTGTTGGGGCGTGTTACGATCTGGCGTTTGAGGGCGCCCGTTTGGGGAGTGTTTTTGCAGCCTGTTACAAGTTGAACCCGCCTTTCGGTAACTCTCTGGCCAGTTTTGTCGTGGGGCACGGGGTTATTGAACTGTCGACAATATTTTTCTGCGGCGGTGCCGGGATGATGATCGGCTATTCGATCATAAACCCGGGTGATCTGACGCGGGCGCAAGCACTAAAAAAGAAAGGAATGGAGGCAGCCCGGATCGTCATCGGCTGCGCCTTTTTCCTCGTGATCGCCGGAACCATCGAGGGGTTTCTGTCACCGTCCGATATGCCCGCCGCGGTAAAGATCGCAACCGGTGTCGGAACCGGGATCGCTATGTACTCTTATCTTTTTCTGGCCGGGCGATCAG
The DNA here is from genome assembly GCA_963834975.1 of Blastocatellia bacterium. Classification (GTDB taxonomy): domain Bacteria; phylum Acidobacteriota; class Blastocatellia; order Pyrinomonadales; family Pyrinomonadaceae; genus OLB17. Next base: position 191,093 of record CAWIDZ010000005.1, on the reverse strand, counting down.
ACACTGACCTTACTGACATTTGAAATTTGTTGGCCAAATGCGGCAAATGCAGCCTTTTTCATTTTTTCAATATCGCCGGTTGTCAAAAAGACGTCACTTCCACCCGGCTTCAGTCCCCATGCTTTAAGCCGCCGCACGAGTGTTTTAGCCGGGTCCACAAACTCAGTTTCGCCCGACACAAACTCGCTCAACACGGGAAGTATCGCCGGATAATGGGTGCACGCAAGGAGGATATGCGAACAGTTTCTCAAAGGGCGTAATATACGCTCGCATTCGGCACGCAGTTTAGAAGAAGACACGTCACCGGCCTCGATAAGTGCAGATAATGGCTGCGCGATACGCTGACGGACCACTATCCCATTCTCCGCAAATTTTCTCCTATAAACACGAGAGACAACTGTTTGCCGTCCGCCGATCAATCCCAGTCGTGCGGGTTTTTGGGATCTCACGGCGTCTACCGCGCTTTCGATCATGCCCTCGATCTTTAAGCTGTGATCATGCAAATAGGGCAATGCCGTGCTGGCAGCATTACAGCCGAAAAGGATATGGCTCGCGCCATTTGCTTTAAGGAATTCGATGACCGAATCCAGGCGCGCGCCAAGTTCCGCACGTTTCATTCTTCCATATGGAGTCACGCCGGTGTCAGAGAAATAGACGATCGGTACATTACCCAGGTTCTCTTTTATCAGTTTGTATATGCTTATACCGCCGATGCCCCAGTCAACGATCGCAAGTCTCGAATTCATCACGGGTACGACAGCTTCACCTCGATCCCTTTTTCGACCGGGCCGCTGTCAAAAGCAACAATGCGTGAGTTCCACGCCATGTTCAGGATCTCAACCTTTTGACCGGGGAATCGGCTTTCGAGATACCATTTCATTTCATGTTCTGACCGTATAGGGTTGTACTCGAGCATCTTTTTCCAATCAGGATGCGAAACCAGCTTCTGGAGTGCGGCATTAAATTTGGCATTAGACTTTTGTTGCCGCATTGTCCGCAGCTTGTCACCGAGCAGCCGCGGATATTCACCGAACGCGACCGGCACGGTCACCATGTCGATGATCAAAAACTTTCCGCCTGGTCGAGTAACGCGCTTGATCTCATGCAGCAGCGGGTCCCAATCGAGATAGCGAAAGGACATGAGCGAGATCACGATATCAAATGATGCGTCCGCGAAGGGCAAAACCGGGCCGCTGATCTTTTGAAAATTCAGATTTTCTTTGCCCGCATTCTTTATTTTGGCTCGTTCGATGATCTGAGCCGATTCATCGACTCCTGAACCCGATTCGAGCCGATCACAAAGCGCATTCAGCAGAGCTCCGTTGCCGCAGCCGATGTCGAGCACACGGAAATTTCCCTCGGGCAGATGCTCGTTCAGCCATCGCCACTCGTCCTTTCTGACGCGAATATCTTCGAAAGCCTTGTCGTAAAGTTCGGCGACATGATCATATGATGTGTCACCCTCAGGGGCGCGCGGCTCGAATGACTTCATTTCCTCCGCAGGCATTGCGCCCAGGAATTTTTGAGCGGACGCGGCAAACCCGTGCGATTTGCGCCCCTTGCAGCCTATTGTATACAGCGGCCCAGACGTGCTGTCGCCGGCATATTTGTACTTTTCTTTACTGCGCGAAAACGTCGTGTACCAGAAAAAGCCGTGGGATGTGACATTGAAGGTCCGTGCGAAAAAGGGAGCAAACCACCGGGCTGAACGGCAGCAATGAAAGTAGGCTGAGCCGTCATCGGCAAATGGGATGTCCATCTGTTCCCACTCATAAGGCGAGAACTGTTCGGGAAATGCAACGGTCCCGAACATCGGCCCGTACATTCCCGAGTGGCCAACGAAATGAAACTCGGCTATCTGCTTACCACTCTGTCTTATTTCGTCTAGTGTTTGCAGCACATCACGTTTGCTCTCGACGGCACGCAAAATCAGATCCGTATCCGATCCGCCGTTTCGCTTTTCATCCGCAAGCGTCTGCCCAACAACAGGGAACTGATCTCCCCCGAGCCTGTATTTGGTCGTGTGGATTATGACAATAACTTTTTGTGCGGACATATTGACGGGGATCCGTATTTGGGAATGGCTCCCTCTAACTCAACTCCTAAGCAAATTCTCCACGGCTGATCTTTTCGTTCAAATGCACCTTATCCAAATATTCCTGTGCTGCAGCGGATTGAAACATCTCGCGGTCCTCTTCATGATCGGTCACAGGTTCGAGAGCGAGGTCAGTGTACTCAAATCTGCTCGGGTCTTTTTTCACTTTTCTATATATAAGGCGCATCCTTGCGTAAAGCGAGATCCATCGAAGTTGTTTGACCAGAGTTTGAAAATAAGTCCGGGGATAAAATATGAACGGATTTTCCAGCTCAAGGCCAGAGCGTCTGTTTCGCCGGGACCTCATTCTTAGGAAACCGCCTTCGAGCGGATGGATGCCCTCGATCCCGTAACAGCCTTTGAACCATACGATGAAGAACATGGTCTTGCCCGGACTCGTGCCGGTCGCGATCGCCCGACGCAAAACGGTCTCGACATGCTCGTCCGTGTAATAAGTTTCCCATGCCTGCCGATATGTGTCGCGCCACTCCGCCCTGGACATCTTTGAGTGACCGGTGACATCGTGATTGAGGTCATATTTATTGAGGTCAGCGTCCATCGCAACGCCTGATTCGTGAAGCTTCTTGTGGTCCTCGGAACCAGGCAGCGGCGTCAGGTAAAAAAATTCGAGCAGGTCGACGGGCAGCTCCTTTTTGATCACCTCAATATCGTGGATGATCGATTCCTGAGTGTCACCCGGAAAACCGAGAATATAACCGCAGTATGTGACGATGCCCTGGTACTTCCACGCAAGCAGCATCTGCCGGTAATCCGTGATCTTGTTTTGCCGCTTCTTAGCACCGAGCAAGCTGTCAGGGTTGATATTTTCGAGACCGATGAATACGCGCTTTACGCCGGCACGTTTCGATTTCTCGATAAAATTGGGCAGCTTGTGGCAGAGAGTATCGACCTGGATGATAAAACTGATGTTGAGCCCCTCACCCTCGCGAAGCTCGATCAACCTATCGAGGATCGCCTCCCAGTCCTTGTTGCGGGCAAAATTGTCGTCAGTTATAAAGAACGAATGCAGGCCCTGGGTGACGTTCGACCTGATTATACGTTCGATGTCCTCAGGCGATCGCCGGCGAGATTTGCGGCCTTGTACATTAATTATGGTGCAGAACGAACAAGCGAAAGGGCAGCCGCGGCCGGCATCAAAGCTGGTCGTCGATCCGGCGGTCAGGTACACCCGCTCTGCCGGGAGCATCGGCAGCGCTGTGCCTTCCATATCCGGAAGGTCATCCATGAAATTATAGATCGGTTTCAAGTCTCCGTTATGAGCGTCAACGATCACCTGGGCGAGGCGGCCTTCGGCTTCGCCCGCAAAAAGCGTTACCCCAATATTGAGGGCCTCCTGCACAGCGGGGTCGCGGTCCTTGAGCATAGACATCGTTCCGGAGATATGAAATCCGCCAATCGCGACCTTGATACCACGGCCGCGCAGAGGCCGTGCTATATCCAGAGCCCGCGGAAATTGATTTGACTGGACGCCCACAAGCATGACCATTCCATCGTCCGCCTTCTCTATAAGGCCGGCGATCTTTCGCGCATGGATCACGGTATTCGTCTCGTCAAAGGCATGTATCTCGATCGCGGTGTCCTCGCCTAGAATATTATCCTTGACGCAATCGAGAGCCAGGCCGTAGAGGCAGGCAAGGGAATTTGAGGGGATCGCTGAGCGGAACCATTGGATGACGTAACCATCGTCGTCATAATGCGACGGCTTTATCAAAACCAGGCTGAAGGTTCGTTTTTTCGGCATCAGGGCTAAAAAAGGGCTCGGTATTTATTATCTCATTTCGGAGGCGATTTTGGCTTGTAGGCCATTTTCATATAAACATCGCCGCGGCGAAGTTCGTCGAGCATCTGATGTAGTCGTGCGGCTTGCGTCTCGTGCCGCTTTGCCGATGTGATCCACCCGACATAGTCATTCCGCTGATATGGCGGACGGGCGTTGTAGGCGTCGAATAAATTAGCGTTTTTGAGGGCCTGCAAAACATCGTCCGGCATCGCGTGTTTGGGACGTCTTGCTGCGGCAGCTTTTGGTGCCATGCCTGGCCGACGCTTTGTCGGCGAGATCGATTTCACGACGGTTAAACCATCCGGTGTTTGCTCCCGGCCTTTTAGCCGTTCGAGCGAGATCTCATAGGCCTGCTTTATCATTCGTTTGACGTCAGCTTTTGGAAATTTCCTTATATCAGGGACACGCAAACTCCGGAATTGTTTCCCTCCGCCGGCAAGCAATCCCTTCGGATCGTCAAGCTTTACACCCCACATAAACCCAAATATGACACCGCGGGTACCCACTGCGATATTGCAAAATATATCGCTCATCTTTTCGGTCGGTGCCCAACCGAACGCAAGAAAATTGTAGTTGTCATAGATAAGTTCGTTGCACTCGGGAAAGATGCCCCATACCCAATCCCTTAGCGCGAGTGCGATCTCACGCGACTCGGCCGGATATGGTTCGAGGAATTTTACTAGGTCCTGGCTGTCTTTGCTTCCCAACTGAATTTACCTTTGAACGGCATTTTAACATTAAATTTGTTTTGGTATGTTCGATTCTAATATTTGAGCAATTGTAAGGCCCATGTGAGCTTTTTACTTTTTTTGAAAGAGCTTCAAAAAAAATCCAGGCGTTATATTTTTGTTATAAACATTTCCCAGATTCAAAATCGTTAGACTAAAGTTTCAGTCTCTTTAACGAAATTTCAGCCTCAATAATTTTTTTGCAGCCTCTTCAAAAAAACTTTAGACGCTCAAACATTAGAAAAAACGTTCAAAAACCGGGGCAGAGTTTCTAAAACCGCCTGGAGCTATTAATTATTAGATTATTCGTTAGAAAGGAGCTTTTCCTGCGTATACTTGAAAGTCGATCTCGCTGAAGATATTGTCACGGTTTTCGATCTCGGCGAGTAGATCGGTTTGTTCGCTGCTGAGCTTGATATCGGCGGAGCCGATTTCGTGTTCCTGTTCTTCCAACATCTTTGCCAGCAGGTCAAAGCGGTAAATGTGTGACTCAAATCGACGGGTAGAATATTGGACCGTAGTCCCCTGATATATCTGAAATGCCCAATCGCTCGACTGTGCAAGAAGAAGTTCACGAGCACATTGATTTAATATCCTAAGCGTGACAGGCAGAGCGTCACGGGTAGTCTCGATACTCGAGAACTGATTCGCCAACTCGGTCATTCGCCGTTCCGCGTCATGCTGATATGGGTACATCCATGAGTTGTCCTGGTTGAGCCATACCTTGTAGTATCCATTCTCGCCCCAACTCGAAGCCGTCGGGCGCTGTATTTGGATCGGAAGGCCCGAGTCGAGAAAATCACCAGGCGTGACCGCCTCTATCTCGGACTGATCAAAGTGCAGCTTTCTGAAGAAAAAATCGATAAATTGGGGCCCCTCGAACCACCAGTGGCCAAAGAGTTCGGCGTCATACGGTGACACTACAAGCGGCGGATGACCCTCAAATGTTTCGCGAAGCTGATAAGCCTGCTTTATCCGTTCACCGATAAAATTGGCAGCATCGGCCGCGGCTCGATCCCGTGCCATGGCTGGCATATAGGCTTCCTTGAGTTGCTGCGGGGTGTCACGTCCGGTAATCCGGTGATATTTCAAGCCCAGATGCCGACGGGTCCCATCCTCGTGAAGGTGAGGCTTTAGGTATTCGAGCGGGGCGTCCCAACCTATATCACGGTAAAATTCGCGATAAAGTACGTTGCCGGGATAGCCGATCTCAGCACTCCATACCTGCTGGCTGGTCTCGACATCACGTGCAAAAACCGCAGTGCCGTTTGGGCATTCGACAGGGGCATGGACACCAAAACGAGGCCGCGGGTCACCATAAAGTATTGCGTGGGTATCACTTATGAAATATTCTATGCCGGCTGATTTAAGCAGATCCTCGAGGCCTGGTTCATATGCACACTCGGGCAGCCATATACCGCGGGGCTGCCTGCCAAAGTGCTTTTTGTAATTTGCGACCGCGATCTCAACCTGTGCCCGGCGCGACTCAGGCGTTGAGATAAGAGGCAAAAAACCGTGGGTCGCTCCGCAGGTGATGATCTCGATCACGCCCTCGTCCTGCAATTCGCGAAACGCGTTGACCAGGTTGCGTCCGTACCGGACATTCCACAGGTCGAGAGACGCCGACAAGTTGTCGACATACATCTTTGCGACATCGTGAAAGTCAGCGGACTCGCTCTCAGTTCGCTTCAACTCTTTTTTGGCGAGCTCGAGAAGGTTTTCGAGGTGCCCGGTATACCGCTCCTGCAGCAGCGGATCGTTGAGCATTTCGCATAACGGCGGCGAAACATTGATCGCCAGCCGCGGCCGAACGCCGGCCTCATACAAGGATTGAAATATGAAAATTAAGGGGAGATATACTTCGGTGATCGCCTCATAGAGCCAATCTTCCTCGAGAAATTCAGGGTATTCGGGATGCCGTACAAACGGCAGGTGAGCGTGAAGGATGAGGCTGAAATATCCGACGGCCATAAACGTTAGAAGCGGGCATTTCGCGGCAAACAGTTAGCAGAGGTCATAAAAACTGCTTACGGCTCACTGCTCACTAACGATAGCTGTGCGAACTAAAGGGTGCAAATTTGGGCATCGTCCGCCCCGTTTTCAAAGTCCGCGGAAAATTCACGACACTTGCGCCATAAACTGCCGAAACAACCTGGTCCTCAGTAAATTCCTCTTCGTCGACGCCGAAAAATTCCTGCAGGGTACTCATTGCCTTTTCCGCAGACAATTTTTCAGAATTTGCCTGCAGGATCGAATAAAGCCGGCGGCTTATTCTCGATCGTATTTCTTCAAGCTTTATTCCGGCTGCGAGGGCCGTCAGTACATATCTGATATCCTCTGACGCCAATCCGTCCAATGGGTGGCCTTCATCGCCGACAAATTGCGAAAAAGCCACGTGGGTAACGGCCGTTGCGACTTCGTGATCGTCCCCTGCCAGCGCAACATCAAAAGCATCCTGAGAGTAGCCCGCTACGTCGAGGACCTCGGCAAATTGGTTTGCCGAAACATGCCAATCGGCATCGCTCGCAGGGCGCGGACTGGGTGCACGCCGGGGCGTCTCGATAGTATTTGAATAAACTATCCTGAAGTATGGCCGGTTGGGGGCATAAAAGCCGATCTCGGCCTCATATTTCCTGTTTGGTTCGACATTGAACCACCAATTGCCTTCGGCTTCAGCCGGATAGATCTCTTCGGCGCCGGTGGTCAGATCATTAAGTTTCAAAACCAGGGTATAACTTCCGGTGTTCTCACCAAAAGCCGTCCTGAGCAATTGATATGGGTTTTCACGAACCGTCCAGTAAAAATATAGTTCGGTCGGAGTTTGCAGCATCAGGCGGGCACGGTTTTCTCGCTTGAGCTGTGGCAATGCCGGTTCCGCCAAAACCTTGAAGGTAGGTGAGAGTTCGACCTCAGGCTTAACGGCAGCGATCTTGGATGTTACATCGAGCGAGGCCTGACGCGACGAACTCGGCTTTTTAGTTGTCTTTTTGGTTTTGGTTTCGGCCTTAGCGCCGCCTTTTTTCACGGGCGATACACCAGCTGCGGCGAGGCCCGGCTTTGCAGATACTGCTTTTGAAGCAGCAGACTTTTTCTTTCCACTGACTTTCTTAACTACTTTCTCTTCCATATAAAAACCAAAACCGCAATACAAAAGTATGCGGTCTTTGGCTTAAACATACAAGCGGACGGACAAATATGCTAATGCGCGAGGTCACGGCCGCCTACAGTTGCGGATTTGAGCTTAATGTCGAATTTGCCGTATTTGGTTTTGATCTCAGAGCGTACGGGCGTGTGGCGGGCGTCATCAACGAGCCATATCACCATCTTTCCTTTTTGTTCGATCAGCCGGCCATTGCCAAATATCTCAGGCTCGACTCTAAAGCACGAGACTTTTCCGAATATCGTTTTTTGTTTTTGGCGACGGGTGACCGTGAACGGGATCTTGTAAACAAGGCCCGAATCGCTAACCGTAAATTCCAGGCGTTGGCCCACTGACAAGGGAAGCAAACGAAGAGCATATATGGCGGAGATCATGTCATAAACTTTTCCGCCTATCTCAGATGCGATCCTTCGCGGCGGCCGCATCAGGTCCTTGGGGTCGGTTTCAACGTAGGTCACGATTTTCTTCTCATAATCGAAAACAGCTTCACTATCGCGAACCCTTTCCTTCTGAACGTCATGTTTGGTGGTCCTCAAGATCCTGAATGAATCTAAGTCAACCGTCGATTCATACTGCTGCAGAAAGCTGAAACGGAAAAGCTTGAGCAGCGTCCCCTTAGAATCGGCTTCAGATTTTATCAAAAGTTCGTCTCGATCAGCTATTTTTTCGGCGGTGAAAGTCAGATCGGCGACCGTCATTCCACGTAGTATCTTATTTACCTTTCCTTCAAAACTCAGGACCTCGCCGGCGAACATGCTTCCTGAGTTAGACGCCGCCCCGGGTTGTGCAACACCTATGAGTGCCGCGAAAAGTAATACGGCTGAGAGTAAGATCGCCCTGTAAAACACTGCTTTCATAAGATCTAAGATAAAAAATATGCCTTAACGGCTAAGACACCAATAGCTAAAACTGCTCCGATCAATGCTCGATATTCCCTGTATTGCAAGTATAACTGAAAATCAAAATTACCGTCTACACCTTTCCACGCCGTGATCCGCGGGAAAAAAACAGGCACGTTTTGCTCATATTCCTCAAATTCATCACCGAATATGCGGCGAATATCTTCAGTTTCGACGCGCATTACAGGCAAATAGATGCCGAGAAACAGCAATACAAACAGCAAAGCGAGCCACCACACCCCTGCAGCAACCGTAAAACCAACACCCAAAATAAAACTGCCGACATAGAGCGGATTTCGAGTATAAGCATATGGCCCGGTTACCGCCAGCACCTTAGCCTTTCGAATGTGCCCTGATGACCATGCCCGAATAGCGACACCGATCATGGCAATTACGCTGCCGATCATAATGCTAACGGCCGACGGTTTCGCAAAAACAAGAAAAATGATCGCGAAAACAAAACCAAGTGGTATGCGGATGCGCTGAAGAAATCGTTTATCAAATTTCGGCATTAATTTGGGGTCGCCAATAGTGTTTGCGGTATCTCAATATCGGTTCTCGCGATTCTCAATCTCCTGACGGAAGCCTCGAAAACACTTTCGACGTCTGAATCCATACATATCCATTTTGAACATGTTCGGCGATTGCAGTCTACGCGGCAATCGATATCGTTTCTCTCGACGCAAATATCATCCGGGTTCGGGCTTCCGTTGATCCCCCACGCGGTCGGACCGAACAGTCCGACGACCGGCGCCCGGGCTGCGACAGCGATGTGTGTCGGGCCAGTGTCGCCGCCGACGTATAATCTTGCGCGTTTTGCCAGCTCAAAAAATCCCTTTAGGCTCGGTTGGGTTTTGACCAGTTTGCCTGAACGGCTATTTGCAGCGGCTTCGTCAGCCAGGACGGTCTCGTTCGGCCCGGTCGTAATGATCGATACCATGCCAAGCTCGTCCCAGAGACGATCCGCAAGACCGCCAAATTTTTCGGCATGCCAGAGCTTTGTCACCCAACCGCCGCCGGGATTAAGTATTGCAAATTCCCGGCCGCCGGCCTTTTCGATTATCTCACTAGCTTCGACCACGTCATTTTCCGACGTCGCGATCGGAAATTCAAATTGCTCACCGGGGACCGTAATGTTCAGCACTTTGCCGGCGAGTGCCAGATTTTTTTCGATCACATTCACCCCGGCAGGGGGCTGCACACTATTTGTAAGTAGAATGCGGCTCATCGGTTCCCGCATTGCAGCGCGAGTGAAACCCCATCGTTTGCGTGCTCCGGAAAGTTTGGCGATAGCGGCAGATTTCAACAGCCCCTGAAAATCGATCGCGATATCAAACTTGTACTTTCGGAGATTCTTTATCTGTTTTCCGGCCTCGACGAGAATTTCATCGACCGCCATTCCGCTTCGCAAAGTATGGGTATCCACCTCGATCAGGTTGTCGATCAAAGGATTTGCACGCAGGATCTCTGCCGAGCGTTCCTCTACTGCCCACGAGACCTCAGCATCGGGGAGCGATCTGCGGATCGCGGCCAGCGACGGCAATGTGTGAACAATGTCGCCGATGCTGCCCAGTTTTACGATAAGTATCCGCATTTCCTATATGTTAAATGGAAAGCGGCGATAGATAAATGTGGGAGTTTGAATTAAGTAGATGCCGTACCCGGTAGGCCGACTGCAAAAAAACACGGGCAGCAATGCTGCCCGTGCTTTCATATGCCCGTCATGGATCTGCCGGGGCTAACGATCGATCTTTTTATTCAAGAGGCTCCGCGACAAAATCGGCATCAACAACATTATTGACAAGGTTGATGACCTGGCTCGGCGTTGTGAAGGTGAACCGCTTTGAATTTACTGTCAAAACGTAGGTCTCACCCGTGGCCAGGCCGTCGAATGAGTACCAGCCGAGCGAACCGGTCGTCACCGTGATCGGCTGCTCAAGTGAATTACCTGAGATGATGACCCGTGCATTGCGTATAGGCCGTCCGTCGGCTGTTAGCACACGGCCTGAGATGGTCGCGTTTGCAGCCGTCGTTGTCAGGAACTCGATCCCCCATCCGCCGGCGATGTTACCGGCTAGTCCGGTCGGTGTATTAGCTGTCGGTGCCTGCTCTCTTACATACAAGCTCCACGTGCCGTTCGAGTTCGTCCCGCCATAGTTGCCGTAGAAGGTCTGCATACCCACTCCTCCGACGGTACTGCCAGGCAGACTGTAAGGCGGCGGCGGTGCTGGCGGTGCAAATGCTCCAACGGCTCCCCATGTCGTCGGCTCGTAGTCAACCGTCAGCAGCGGCCCGTCATTTGGAATGACAACTCCGGCAGTGTCCGTAAAGTTGAGCGTTACAGGTCCGCCCGGTGTCGTGCCGCCGGCATTTGCCATCAGCACAAAGCTCTGGCCTGTCGGGCCAACAAGGAGGAATGCGACATTGTCCGGAGTATCGGCCTGGTAATCGTAGACCGAAACCCGTATCGAACCTATGATCGCCGGTCCGCCGGTGACAACTATCTGTGACGGATAAGGGTTGGCGGTGCCGCCGGGAATTATGTCGATGTTCGTATTGTTGCGGAACCTTGACGCCGTATCGTTGATAGTCAGAAGGGCATTGTCAGGTACGCCTATGATCGCACTTGTCAGCGACAGATTGACCGTCTGGTCGGGTTCCGTGATAGCGTCGCCGCAGATCGGTACATTGACGGTCTTTTGCATATCACCCGGATTAAAGGTGACAAGCTGGTTAACCACGCTTATGTAATCGATATCAGTCGTACAGGCCGCTCCGCCCATCGCGGTTCCGTTCGAGGTAGAGAACATCGCCGTATCGGTTCCCGTCGGATCGCCTGTTCGTTCGATGGTGATGACGGCAGTCTGTGATTCATCCTCCATATAAGCAACAGAAGCGAACTGTATGGTCGGGAATACATACACGGACACTGTTGCCGTCGAAGAGTTGTTTGCCGGGAACGGATCGTTCGTAGCACTTGCAGCCGTTGCCGTGTTCGAGATGATCGTTCCGTGCAATGTGCCGGCGTTGACGTTGACGACTATCGAGAACGTCGCTGTCTGGCCGGCTGCAACGGTTGCCTTCGAGAAGACGACATTGCCTGTTGCTCCGATTGCCGGTGCCGTTGTGGTCCAGCCGGTTCCTGTCGTCACTGCGGCCGAGACAAATGTCGTGTTGGCAGGTACGGCGTCTGTAACCGTTACGGTTTGAGCATCGCTCTGGCCGTTGTTGGTGAAGTCGATCGTGTAAGTGATGTTGTTCTCAACAACTACAGGATCGGGTGATGCTGCCTTTGTCACGGACAGGTCAGCCTGTGGTGTAAGCGTGTCGGTATCGGTCGCCGAGTTGTTGCCCGGTGTCGGGTCTGTGACTCCGGCCGCAGCCGTTACGGTTGCCGTATTTGAAAGCGTGCCGCTCGCACTTGCCGAGATCGTCCCCGTTGCCGTGTATGTGACCGAGCCGCCCGCAGGCAGGTTGGCAGTATCGTTGATATTGCCTGAGCCTGAAGCCGTACATGTTCCGCCGCCTGCACCGACGCAGGTCCATGTAGCACCGGTGATCGTCGCCGGGAATGTATCCGCCACAGTTGTGCCCGGAGCATTACTTGGCCCGGCATTCGAGGCCGTGATCGTGTATGTGATCGAAGTTCCAGGTATGGCCGTCGCGGCACCGTCGGTCTTTGTAACCGACAGATCGGCCTGCGGGGTAATGGTGTCGGTATCAGTCGCAGTGTTATCGGCCAGATTCGGGTCAGTGATGCCCGTCGGAGGAGCGACGGTCGCGGTGTTCGATAGGGTTCCGGTAGCACCGGCCGAGAGTGTTCCTGTCGCGGTGTAAGTGACAGAGCCGCCGACCGGTATATCGACCGTGTCATTGATATTGCCTGACCCTGAAGCCGTACATGCTCCGCCGCCCGCACCGGTACATGTCCATGTAACCCCCGTTATCGATGCCGGGAAGGTATCGGCAACCGTCGAACCCACAGCAGTACTCGGACCGGCGTTAGAGGCCGTGATCGTATAGGTCACGCTTGTGCCCGGTACGGCCGTTGCCGAACCGTCCGTCTTTGTGATAGTCAGGTCTGCCTGCGCCAGAACGGTGACCGTCGCCGTGGCAGAGTTATTACCCGGTGTCGGGTCTGTGGTGGCGCTTGCTGCCGTCGCGGTGTTCGTGACGATCGTGTTGTGAAGCGTTCCAGCGTTTACATTTACAACTACGGTGAACGTTGCCGTCTGGCCGGCTGCAACTGTTGCCTTCGAGAAGACCACATCACCGGTTCCGCCTACCGACGGAGTTGTTGTCATCCAGCCCGTACCGGTCGTTACCGCTGCTGAGACAAATGTCGTATTTGCCGGAACGGCATCCGTGACCGTCACAGTTTGGGCATCGCTCGGGCCATTGTTTGTAAAGCCGATCGTGTAGGTGATGTTGTTCGTTACCACCACAGGATCAGGTGACGCAGTCTTGGTAAGCGCCAGGTCGGCCTGCGGTGTCAGTGTATCGGTATCGGTAGCCGAGTTGTTGCCCGGCGTTGGATCGGTCACACCACCCGCGGCGGTGACGGTTGCTGTATTGGACACTGTCCCGCTCGCACTTGCCGATATGGTTCCTGTAGCTGTGTAAGTCACCGAACCGCCCACCGGCAGGTTGACCGTATCGTTGATATTGCCCGAACCAGAAGCGGTACAGGTTCCGCCGCCTGCGCCGACGCAGGTCCATGTCACACCGGTGATGGTTGCCGGGAAGGTGTCCGCAACGGTCGAACCAGGTGCACTGCTCGGACCTGAGTTCGATGCCGTGATCGTATAGGTAACGCTTGTGCCCGGTATTGCACTCGCCGCACCGTCGGTCTTTGTGATCGACAGATCGGCCTGCGGGGTAAGCGTATCGGTATCGGTGGCCGAGTTGTTGCCAGGTGTCGGGTCTGTTACGCCTCCGCCTGTTGCCACCGTTGCGGTGTTCGAAAGCATACCGGTAGCCGCCGGTGAAATAGCAGCCGTTACCGTGTAGGTCACTGAGCCGCCGGCAGGTAGATTGACTGTGTCATTGATATTGCCTGCTCCTGCTGCGGTGCATGTTCCGCCGCCTGCTCCGACGCATGTCCATGTTCCCGTCAGGCTCGCAGGGAACGTATCGGCGACGGTCGAGCCCGGTGCATTACTCGGGCCGGCATTCGAGGCCGTTATTGTGTATGTCACAGAGCCGCCCGGTACAGCGGTCGTAACACCGTCTGTCTTTGTGATCGCCAGGTCCGCCTGCGGCGAGAGTGTGTCTGTGTCTGTCGCTGAGTTGTTGCCCGCTGACGGGTCTGTCGTGCCCGCAGGTGCCGTGACCGTTGCCGTGTTAGACAGCGATCCTGTCGCTGCTGCGGATATCGCAGCGGTGGCCGTATAAGTCACAGAACCGCCAACCGGCAGGTTGACTGTGTCATTGATATTGCCCGCTCCTGATGCCGTACAGGTTCCACCGCCTGCTCCCACGCATGTCCATGTTGCCGTGAGGATCGCCGGGAACGTATCCGCGACTGTCGCACCGACGGCGTTGCTCGGACCTGAGTTGGATGCAACTATTGTGTAGGTTACCGAGCCGCCGGGGACTGCGGTCGTGACGCCATCCGTCTTTGTGATTGAAAGGTCGGCCTGGGATGTAATGGTATCAGTGTCCGTTGCACTGTTGTTGCCCGCTGTCGGATCGGTAACGCCGCCGCCCGTTGAGACGGTTGCCGTATTGACGAGAGAACCGGTCGCAGCGGCAGAGAGCGTTGCATTCACAGTATAGGTTACAGAACCGCCCGACGGCAGGTTGACCGTATCGTTGATGTTACCTGACCCTGAGGCGGTACATGTTCCGCCGCCTGCCCCAACGCAGGTCCATGTGCCTGTGAGGCTTGCCGGGAATGTATCCGCAACGGTCGATCCCGGTGCATTGCTCGGGCCGGCATTTGATGCCGTGATCGTGTAGGTTACGGATCCGCCCGCGTTGACCGTTGTCACCCCGTCCGTCTTGGTGATGGCGAGGTCCGCCTGTGGTGAAAGAGTATCCGTATCTGTCGCTGAGTTATTGGCAGAGTTCGGGTCTGCAACTCCTCCCTGAGCTGTGACCATTGCGGTATTAGAGAGTGAGCCCGTCGCCGACGCCGAGATGGTCGCACTTACGGTATAGGTCACAGAACCGCCTGCAGGCAGGTTGACCGTATCGTTGATGTTACCTGACCCTGATGCCGTACAGGTTCCGCCGCCTGCTCCAACGCAGGTCCATGTGCCTGTGAGGCTTGCCGGGAATGTATCCGCTACCGTCGCACCTGGTGCATTGCTTGGGCCTGAGTTCGAGGCTGTGATCGTGTATGTCACAGAGCCGCCCGGAACAGCCGTCGTAACACCGTCCGTCTTTGTGATAGACAGGTCCGCCATCGCTGTCAGCGTGTCAGTGTCAGTTGCCGAGTTATTAGCCGCGTTCGGATCGATCGCACCACCGGGAACCGTAACTGTAGCCGTATTCGAAAGCATACCGGTCGCTGAGGCTGAGACCGAGGCGGTCACCGTGTAGGTCACAGATCCGCCAACCGGCAAATTGACAGTATCGTTGATATTGCCCGCACCTGACGCAGTACATGTCCCGCCGCCTGCGCCGACACATGTCCATGTGCCGGTCAGGATAGCTGGGAATGTGTCGGCCACATTCGCACCGGTTGCCGGATCCAGGCCCGGCATTAGAAGCAGTTATCGTATATGTCACAGACCCGCCCGGAACTGCTGATGCAACTCCGTCCGTCTTTGTGATCGAGAGATCCGATTGCGGCGGAGGCTGCAGCTCAAAGGCACCGATGTCTGAGTTGTCGCCGCCTGATGCCGGCGGGATCGTCAGGAAGTCGAGCGGCCGCGTAATGCCGCGCTGATCTGTGGTCGTGCCGAATGCGTTTCCTTTGTCGATCGCCGGACTGCCCGCAAGCAATGCATGCGTCATTGTCGCGCCGCCGTTATTGGCGAGCAAGGCGAGCAGCGGATCAACGCCGAGGAGGTTGTTTGTCCCGGAAGAGAAGGTAACGCCATTGTTGGCCTTAACGAGGTTATAGCTCCCCGTGACAGAGTCAATAAATCCCGCTTGAAAATCATTCGGATTTCCCGAAATTGTGTTATTCGAAACGATCGTGCTGTTGAGGGTCAAAACGGCAGTTCCGGGAGAGGCAGAGCTTCTAATACCGCCGCTGTTGCTAGTGGCTGTGTTATAGGCGATCGTACTGTTGGAGACGTTCGTCGTTGCTACAGCTCCAACAGCGTCATTTTTAATACCGCCACCAGATGTTGCGTTATTGCCGCTGATGGTGCTGTTAACGATGTTCAGTGTGGCGTTCGCGCTAATACCGCATTGATTATAGAGTCCGCCGCCGTCTGAGGCTGAGTTCCCTGAGACCGTGCTGTTGTTGACTGTCACGACGGAGGCGCCACTCGATACTGTTCTGTTTGCGATGCCGCCGCCTGAGGAGCTTGAGCCGGAATTGTCTCGTATGCTCGAGGAATTCACTGTCAGGTTTCCGCTGTCATTAAAAATTCCCCCACCGTCGCCCGTTCCGATATTGTTTCTAATGATCGAATCGCTGATCGTCAGCGTTGCCTGATCGTTGTAAATACCGGCTCCAAAACCTGTCGGAAAACTTCCGCTGGCGGATCCGTCAGCAACGGTCAAAGCGTTGATCTGTGCGGTGACGCCCGGGCTTACATAAAACACCCGTGACGCCATGTTGCCGCTGACCGTCAACAAATTCGCCCCCGGTCCCTGGATGATCAGATTCTTATCGATGTTGATCTGACCGGTTAAGAGCGTGATCGGGCTCACCACGGTGTTCATATCAAACGTGATCGTGCTGTCCGGGCACGCGTCGATGACCGCTTGCCGCAGGCTGCCCGCCCCGCTGTCGGCATTGGTCGTAACAATCGGATCGGGCGTGCACGGCAGGATGTCAATGCTTGCCGTCGCGGTTGGCCCGGTTCCCGTTTCGTTTGTCGTCAGATCAACCGAGTTCATCTTCATTCCCGGCGTTGTTCCGACTACGTCAGCACTAAAGGAGCAGGTCCCGCTCGCCGCAAGCGTCGCGCCCGAAAGGCTGATCGAGCCCGCTCCTGCAGTCGCGGTTATGGTTCCCCCGCCGCACGTGCCTGTTATGTTGGCCGGTGTCGCAACGACCATACCTGCCGGCAGCGTATCGGTAAAGCCGACACCCGTGATCGAGTGCGACGTATCGTTGTTAGTAATGTTAAAGGTCAGCGAAGTAGCGCTGTTTACAGGCCGGGACGCTGCACCGAATGCCTTTGTGAACGAAGGTGCCGCTAAAACGGCAAGCGTCGCACTAGCCGGCAGGCCTGTTCCTCCCATTGGGGATGTTGGTGCGTCTGTCATATTGACCTTGTCCCCAACGGTCGTCCCGACCACGTTGATCACCACAACGCAGGGAACGCTGTTGGGTGCCAGGAAGTTGTTGAGCCTGATACCCGTATCGCCGGCCTGGAACGAACCGCCGCCGCTGTCTGTGATGGCCAGGCCGCCGCAATTCGTCGAACTGACGACAGGCGGGGTTCCTGCAACCATTCCCGCCGGGAAGTTGTCCGTCAGATTCACGCCCGTTAAATTGGTTCCGCTGTTGGGACTCTGGATCGACAAGGTCATCATCGAAGTGCCGTTCAGCGGGACGCTCGTCGGGCTGAACGATTTTGTGACGACCGGCGGTGCGAACACGTTGAGTGTTCCCGAAGCAGTGCCGCCCGAGCCGCCCTCGGTCGAGGAAACATTGCCTGTCGTATTAACGAGTGCACCCGCCATGGTGGCTTTGATCACTACCGATATAACGCACTGGTTCCCAACTGTCAGCGGGCCGCCGCCGGTTAGGCTAATGCTCGTAGCCGCCGCCACGGGAGCGAACGTCCCGCCGCAAGTGTTTGTGGGGCTTGGAGATGCATCTACCTCCATACCTGCCGGGAACGTGTCGGTTATCGCCAGGCCGGACAAGCTTCCCGCATTGCCCGGAGGATTGGTAATGGCGATCGAGAGCCTTGCCGTGCCATTAAGGTTAGTGTTGTTAGTATTCCCCTGAGCCGGATTAATAAAGAACTTGCTCACCGTTGGAGGTGCGAACACGTTAAGCGTCACAGTACCGGTTGTGGCACTGCTTGCTCCGAGTTCGGTCGTAGTCAGGGTCGCGCTGTTAGGCTTTGCACCGGCGGTAGTGCCGGTCACGTTGACGGTAAGGGTACACGAACCGCTCGCTGCCAGTGTTCCACCAGACAGGCTTACAGAACTGCTGCCCGCAACCGCCGACGGTGTTCCGGTGCAGGTCGTGCTAAAGCCATTAGGCGTCGCGACCACTAATCCGGCGACCAGAGTGTCTGTAAATCCAACGCCGGAAAGCCCCGTTGCTGCGCTTGTATTCGTAATTGTGAACGTCAGGCTTGTCGATCCGTTAAGGACGACACTCGAAGCGCCGAATGCCTTAGTAAATGTCGGCGGGCTGATGACCGTCAAGGTTGCCGAAGCCGTGCCGCCGGTCAACCCCTCGAATGAACTCACATTGCCCGATACGTTGTTATAGACCCCGTCGGCTGCGCTCGTCACGTCGACCGTGACCGTGCAGCTTGCTCCCGCGGCCCTTGAGCCATTGATCAGTTTGATCCCGGTGTCCCCTGACCCTAACGCACCGCCGCCCCCATCTTGCAGAGTTCCTCCGCATGTGGTCGAGGCATTTGTCGGATTTGCGACAACCAGTCCCGCCGGGAAATTGTCAGTAAAAGTGATCTGCGATATCGACTGCGATGGATTGGGATTCGTGACCGTGAACGTCAGCGTCGATGTCCCATTGACCGCGATCAGTGCAGGTGCAAACGCCTTGCTGATCGTCGTCGGCTGAACGACGGTGTTCGTCGCCGTGGTGCTATTGATATTTATCCCGCCGTCAGCGGTTATGTTTGCAGAATTAGAAACCGACGTAACACTGGTCGGATTGTCAACGGTCACGTCGAACTGAACACGAATGTTCTTGCCCGGAGGCAGTGTTCCCAATGACTTCGCAACTGTCTCTCCTGATGTAGGCGAATCTGACTTGGTTGTATTTTGACTTTCCGCCCCTTGAGCGTTGGCGGTTCGTACAAATTCAGGTATCGGTAATGAGGTGATCCCGTAGTGAAATGCCAGGAAAGTCTGAGAGACCAGTTCAGTCAGCGTTCTTGAAACGGAATATTGTAAATTACCAATATCGCCCAAGCCAGCAGCACCGGGCATTGTGCTCGCAACCGGCTCCTGATCCGGGTTATCGGTAGATGTCGGTGCGATCGGCGGTACGCCGATCGGCCCCGGAATTAGGCTAATAGCATTGTTTGCGTAAGCATCTCCCGTATTGTGGCTGATGATCTCTGCATTTGCATTAGGACTCACTGGAGGTGCATCCACTAGCTGACCATCTCCGCCAGTCAACTCTTCATAAATAAGATATTTGTCGGTGCCGCTAAAGGTCGGATAATCGAAGGAACCTGTTCCAACAGAAGCCGCGGTCGGAACGATATTATTCTGAATGTTTGCCCTAACCGTTCCCGCGCTTCCCTGATTGTCGGCCGCCAGGAAGATCGCCGCCAGCGGGAAATCTGATGAACCCGGATGGCATGTCAGATGAACATGGTTCACATTGTTGTTTGTAATTGTAATGTCGCTGGTAGGAACAGACTGCCCTGTTGCAATGGTGCCTAAGAACTGCGCGTCAATGCCGCGAGCTTGAGACGCTTCGCGGATCACATTGTTATCGATCAAGAATTTTCCAGCGGTCTTAGCCTGATTCAACAGGCGAATGCCCGATCCTGCCTGTGAACCTGAGTCGCATACGCCTGCAGTTCCGATGGTGTTTCCTGAGATCGTGCCCGTGATCGAGCCGCCGGTCGTCGTTGACGATGCAAAAACATTGATCGCCTGCAGTCCGCTATTCGAGGGGGTTTCGGTAAATTGAAAATTGGAGGAAAGCAGCTTGAAAGCCAGATTTGATGCGGTATCTTGCGTGAAACTGGCGTGGATACCATTGTGCATGAACGTGCTTCCCGAGACGGAGAAAGTTGTCGAACCGTCAAGTGCACCGATCCGTCCCGTGTCGTGGGTTTGCACTTCCATACCCCTCTGTGGTGAATTGTCGTTAAAGTTGCAGGCGGTGATGCTTGCCGCAGTCGTTACCGACGTTCCGGACATTTCATAAAGAAAAGAATTTGCACCAAATGTGTCGTTCAGCGTGTTGAAACTACTGTTTGTGACGGTAAATAGACTTATCGTGCCCGATGTATTCCGAAGGTGAAAATTGTTATGTGCATTGCTGCTGACGTTGCAGTTGGTAATCGTGACATTTCCTGTCGCTCCAACGGTGGTGCCTGAAAACTCACCAAACTGAATGCCCTCATCGCTCGTGCTGTTGCCGTTGCCAGTGACATTGCTTCGATTAAGCGTAAAGTTTGTAACGCTTAGCCCCTTTATGCCGGAATCCCCCGAACTCTGGATATTCATATATCCGAGGGTGACGTTACTTGCCACGTTCAAAGTCACGCCGAAACCGGTTGTGTTCTGAATGGTTCCACCTGAACCGTTATTAGATCCGCCGCCGTCACCCGCAACGGTTAAACTGCCGGTCGTGTTGGCGAGGATCAAACCGTTTGTCGAGCCGTTAGCTGAAATGCTGATAAAAGTTACATTTATCGCCGCGGTTCCACTTGATTGACTGAGATTAACGGCAGCTGTTCCGCCCGTTGCCGATGCGGTGTTTTCCGACGCGGTCAGGTTATTGAAACTTGTTCCGAAGAGTGCAGAACCGCTTGTGCTTTGTATGTTTAATCCGCGAAGGGTGTTTCCTGTGCTAAGAATGACATTGTTCGCCGTGTGGGTCAGCGTCGGGCGCGTTCCGTTGGTTGCGGGCAATGTGTTACTGAACGGAGGGACGGTGATCCCCGCAATCGTGGCAAGTGTCGCGGTCGCTCCCTGCCCGATAAGTTTCTGATTTGCTAAAAGTGTAATGCCGCCCGTGTAATTTGTTGCTGCTTGACGATATAAAAAGATATTGTCGCCCGGATCATCGGCTGCGCCCGCGTTGAAATTTGCGAGGGTGCTAAACGGTGTTGCTAATCGGCCGTCTCCATTCGATCCCGCGTTATTGTCCACAAACCAGATCATTCCGGTTACATTTATCGTAACCGTTGCAGTATCCGTGAATCCGGTACCATTGCTGAGCGTGTACGAAAAGCTCGTCATACCTTCAAAACCGGGGTTAGGGTTAAAATCAAACCCACCAGTTGAAGTATTGAGAGATAACGTTCCCTGCAGACCAGCTAAGTTAGAGGCAGTGATCGAAAAGGCACCGCTGCCATTTGGGTTCAAGTCGTTCGAGAACACACCGCTCGCTCCGGGCACGCTGATCCCGACGTTGCCGATGCAATCGTAAGAGTCATTGACTGCGATCGGCGAGGCTATGAGAGAGCCTCCAATAAATGTAGTGTGAGCGTCGATCGTATCGCTCATGTTTACATTAGTCGCGGGGTCAGGGCCCGTGTTGTTGATCGTAACTGTGTAACGGATCGAATCGCCCGGGTTGATCACGCCGTTGGCACCTTGCGGGTCGTTCAGCTGCACGCCGGTTTTTGTAGCCGACAGCATCGGAACGAGAGGCTCAGGTGCCGAAGGCCCGGCCCAGCCGGCTCTGGAGCCATTTGCCCATAACAAAGCAGAGATCAGCGTCAACGAGAAAACAGCAAAAGACGCATAACGAAGGGACTTGCGGGTGATCCTCAGCGACATATTCTTAACTCCTGAAAAAAGAGAAATTGAATTGTAAAAAAACTTAAGTTATCAGAATTGAATTAACTCGATCCTATTATGAATCTTCGGTCAACGACAAATGTGGGCGATGCAACAAAACATCACCTTGCCTCAAATAACCCTAATTGATCGCCGCGACTCTGCAACTAATGACAAGTTGGCCGGCAACTATGTTCGCGGCGGAAATACTCCCTGCAGCGCTATACAAAAGTTCAACGTCAGATACGGCATCATGTTATTATGCGGCTGATCATTACCATTTGGACTCAACGCAGTGTCGGCCATTGAAACCAAAGGAGCACCTGCGGGAGCCAAATACGGTGTCGCACCCGTCGCGCGGGCAATACTGTTGTCTACCGGCGAAGTCCGGTTCGCCGGTGCCGGCAGTGACATCAGGTTATGACTGTGCGAAGGGATTTCAGATTCCAAAAGAGTCACAGTTTCGGAACCGCCCGTCTCACCCAGATCATGTAGTGAAAGGCCCGGTCCCTGGCCGGGGTGCATCGGAGCGCTTCCCTGTAAATTCGGCAACGCAAAATTCGATTTGCCGTTACCGCCGTATGTCGTTCCCAATAACGAGAAGAGGGCAGTATTTTGCGATAACGGCAATATCTGGCCATCGCAAAATGCCCAGCCGTGAGGAGCAAAATTAAAAGGGAAAATTCTTATCTCAGCTACAAATGGGTCTGCCATTTTTTAACTCCTTGATACTCTCCAAACTCGATAAAACAAAAAACGATACTTACCGATCTATTTATGTCGGCGAAGGAAAAATGCCGAACAGCGAAATAATAAAATCAAGGCATAGATAAGGCTGGAAATTGGTATGCGGCTGATTGCCTCCCACCGAACTTATTGACTGCGGAGCCATCGCAACCGTAGCGGCGCTGCTTTGAAACATACTAATTGCCGAAGATTCGCCCAGATAATTGCCCGCCGGATTTGGGTCATTTGCCACAGCATTCGCTGCCAATAGTGGGTGTGAGTGAGTTGGCATCTGATTCGCCGTCAAGGTGATCTCCTCTGCCCCACCAGTTTCGGCCAGAATAAATCCATTTCCCTGATGGACCGGCAATCGGCCACGAAGGTCCGGCAGAGCAAATGTTGATTGACCATCACCGCCATAGGTCGTGCCGATCAATTGAAATAACGTCTCATTTTCAGAGATCGGCAGCAACTGCCCCTCGCAAAACATCCAGCCCGCCGGTGCAAAATTGCCCGCAAATATACGAATTTCGCCTACATATGGTTGTGCCATTAATACTCCTTAATTGGGTGACGGGAATATTCCCTGCAATGCAATGCAAAAACTTAGGGTCAAAAAAGGCTGCATATTTAAATGCGCCTGACTGCCTCCGGCGTTCGCCACTGTTGCAGCATTCATAACGGCCAGGTTCGCTCCTGCACTATACGGATTGGCGGGTGCAGCCTTGGCTAACAGATTGCCCGCCGGGATCGGCGACGTGCCGTCACCAGATGTTCCATTGAGCGTGTGTGTATGTATTGGTAACTCTGCAGCCGTTAGAGTATGAGACTGCTCCCCGCCGCGCTCGCCTAGTGTATGACCAGCACTCATATGGATCGGTACTCGTGCGCGAAGGTCCGGCAATGCAAAATTGACGCGACCGTCGCCGCCGTACGTGGTTCCAAGCAGCGAAAAAAGAGCCTGGTTTTGGTTTATCGGCAACAGTTGTCCATTGCACAGGGCCCAACCGTGAGGCGGAAAAACAAATGACATCAGGCGGATCTCAGATAGAAATGGTTCTGCCACAATTTACCTCCGATACGATATTTAACTAGCCATGCGATTAATTATAGCCACATAATACTGGTTCTTTCTCACGCGGCCGCCGTTGGTGATGAACAGGTCAAAATCACCGAGCAAAAAATGGTTAACGCTATAGGTTCCCTGGTTCAATGGCTGAGCGTAGGGGCCCTGGAATTTCATCATAAAACACTCTTGTCCCGCACGCGGTTTGGTGCCGACAGGCCGCAGATCGTCCATGCTTAGCAAACGGAGCGTGACCGCATTGCCGCCCATGCCAAATGTAAAATCAGTATTGATGTAAGGCAAGAATGAGCTCCACGAAAGCTGTGAAAGGGCATCCGGTACTGCACGCTGAGGCAAAAGCATCCGTGCGGCGCTCTGGGCAAAACCCGCCTTGTCAAACCCGAGGATAGCTGCCAGTGCGAAGGGCACGGTGCTGACAAATTGTCGACGTGATAATTTCATTTTATCCCCTTTTAATTTGCTGCTGCTGCAGGTTCCGAAAATAGGTTGAACACCGCCTCGTAATATAGGCCATGAGCATCTTTTTTCACCGGTACCAGGAAAATGTCTAAAGTGCCCAGCGATTCATGTTTGAGGGTGTAAGTATTTTGTTCCGACGGAGCGTCCACCGGAGCACGGAACAATAAAGAAAAATTTTCGTGGGATTCCGTCGACACAAGCTCCTCGAACTTATCCAAATGCAATTCAACATCCCGACCGTCACCTAATTCAGTGAGAAAGCTGGTATTCAACTGGGCTGAGAAATCTCGCCCCGATGGAAAACTCCCCTTGTGTTCGAGCATTTATGTGAAAAAGACCCCGGTACAAAATTAGTGCTTGATACTTTTGAACGGTGATTTGATGATACCAAATTCCAGCGGATTACAATAGTAAATATGTTGTCCACCTAACATTTCTGCAAACTATTCACGGCCGCCATTCAAACCGGAAATTCCCGTTTTCTTCACTCACCGGCGCAAATCCGAGTTCCCTGAACAGCTTTTGGGCCGGATTGAAATATTCGAGATAGATCCTCAATGACCTCGCCGTGGTTCTGGCTTCATCCTGCAGGCCGGTAACCAGCTTCGTTGCAATGCCTCGTTTTCGATATTGAGGGAGCACCGTGAGATCAAGTATCGCGATCTGCTGTGGAGAGCGGTCAACGTATAGGCGTCCTGCGGCCTCTCCATCGCAAAATATCAGATCATGTTTTGCTTCGGGATACTTGGCCTGGTAATGACGGGTTTGAGCCCCAAGCTGGTGTTCGACAAAGATATGCTTTATGGCTGGATCGGGCCCCATCAACGACAACTCGGTCTCGCGTGACGCGGCATAAATGCGCAGCAAAAATTCCCCGTCGTTATCGTCCACCGGACGTAGGCTTATCTGCGTATCGGTTTTCATTCGGCGGCCCACCTCATTTCCTGTAAAAGATCTGTCTCGGAGCTGACGACAAATCCGAGCCGTCGATAGAACCTGATAGCGGCGGTATTGACAATATCTACCCTCAGGACAAGCGGAATGCCGGAGACGGCAGCCTCATCCATTAGCTGTTTGACAACAAAGCCGCCGATCCCCCGGTTTTGAAACTGCGGCATGACAGCGATATCTGTCAAAACGATCTGGCCCGCGGTCCGGTTGACTATTAACCGGCCGGCGGCCTCTGCGCCGGCCAATATTATGCTATGTTCCGCCCCCGGGAACTGCATCCGGTAAGCCTGTTGACGGGCAGTGAACTGCATTCGAAGAAAAGCATCCTGCTGCTCTCTGTCCCAGCCAAATCCCTCGACCTCTGCCCGCCTGGACTCCGCGTAAAGCGCATAGAGAAATTCATCATGATCCGTTTCCGCCCTCCGCAAGGTTATAGTTTCGGCCATCGTCTAAAGATCTCTTCCGGTTTCGATTGTAATCGAAACCGGCCCCGGTGATGAACCTAGCGTTTAACGGAAACGGTGCAGGGTATATTTGTCATGGCTAGACGCCATGCCGCCGAAATACCTCAAATCGCTGTGAAGCCATCTCAGCCGGCAGGCCTTCATCCACAAGTTCCTGGATCGAGCTTTTTTCAAGCACCGACAATGGGATGACCGCACACAAGGCAAAAATATCGGCTTCGTGTTCCATTTGGGTTTCGCGGCCTACGCCGTGAAAATTTGCCGATGGCCCCGCCGCAGCCGTGTGGAACAGAAAGTGACCCAACTCGTGAAACATCACTATATGCCGCTTCGGTCCCGTCAGCTTGCTGTCAAGAGCAATAAAATCGCGACCGAGCACGCGATAGTAGAACCCGGCAGTGCGAAGCGGCATTTCGACCACCTCGATCGCAAACCTTTCACACAACTGGTAAAAAACGGCCTCATCTAAACGGCGTTCGTTCCAGCCGATCTTTAGCCGATGCACCTTGTCCAAAATGAATTGCATAAGTGAGAGCCCGAGACCTGCGGCTGCGAGTGTGCAACAGAGTATCATATACGCAACGCACGAGGCAAGAATTTTTGTTCAATTGATCTTCGAGCTATTTGGTAAGAGGTCTCTGATACCGGATCAGACCGCCCGATAACACAGGTAGTTCTGACTCAGCATTCACAACGCTCTGCGTCCTTTGCGTGCTCTGCGTTAAAGGTCCCCCTCTCCAGTTGGGGTCATCAAACGCAGTCTTCAACCACCCGGTTCTGGCGTCACAGAACCGTCAGTGCTGCGATAGGCCCGCATCCGCCGCAGGTGGTTCTGACTCCGCACTCCGCATTCCGCACTCGGTGCTACCGTTCGACGATCAGCCGGCCATCTTTTAGGGCGGTGGCGTCGGTGCCGTCGTTTAGTCTGAAGCCGTCTAGTTTGAGCGGTGTTGGGGATCCGGCTTTGCCGATCACCTTGAACCTCAGATAGACATAGATGCCGTCGCCGTAGACCGGTACCGGCGCCGTAGACGGCGACCTTGAGCAGGCCCGGTAACGGTGAATTAGAGACTATGGTCAGGCTCTCATCCATCGTCCGGTAATGCTCGCGGCAGCATCGGCTGGTGTTATGACTGACGGGTCGTACATCAGATCAAATTGATACGAACCGACACCGATACCGCCGAGGTCGTCGATCCGGAACGGGATCACAACTTCTGCACCGCGGGCAGCTTTCATAACCGGTACCGACGCCTTCACATCAGGTACCCCGAACCGCCTGATGGGTTCCGCAGGCCGCGGGCCCATCGGGCTCCAGTCGCCGCTGACGTCGCCGATCATTACGGCCGTATAGTTTTCGGTCAGGCTGCCGGTAACTCCACCCGGGTGCGGAACACTGGCCGGTGTAAAGACCCACTCGCCGGAGTGGTTCAAACCGCTGCATATCCCGACCACCTTTTGAGCGATCAGTGCCGCATCAAACGACGAGATCGCGTGAAAATTGCTGACATCCGCCGCAAGAAGCTGGTCAGCGTTCAATGTGATCAGGCCGACCACGTGCTGAGATATGAGGGCGGCATCGTTTGAGAAAATGCCGTTCGGCCCCGCCGGCAGGCAAGGCTGAGCGGTCCTCGACGGCGTGACCGTATAAGCACCGGCATCAAAACCTGAGAGATCATAATTGCCCATACTGTCCGTAAGGACCATCAGCGGGACCGACCCGGCAGCGTCGAGCTGGGTGCTTGGAACCGGTTTCGAGACGATCGCATAATCGACGTTGCCCGTGATATTGGGGGTCGGAGTCGCGGCCGGATCCGGGCAGCCTGTGCTGGACGCAACATTCATGGTTCCAGGTGTGATGCACCGCAGACTAAAGTCAGTGTTGTTGTCGTTAGTATCCGTTCCGTCAGGCAAACGGGACAGGCCGGCAAATGCATCAGCGCCGTCAGCAAGCGCCGAACCAGTTCCCTCGGTATAAGGCGCACCGGTATTCCCTTCGTAGGAAACTGCGTCCTGCAGGGCGCCGGACAGCCGCAGCCCGATCGCGTCCGGGGCACCGTTCTGAATAAAGTTCGAGTCCGGGCCGTCGTCAAGGTCACAATTAGGTACCGTTGCCGCGTTGGCGCAGACGACAAAATAATCGCCTGACGCGAGCATGACCGAGGGCAGATCGATCGTGTTATAGATCGCTGCGCCGCCGCCACTACCGTTTACAAGCTCAAGCGTGTAACCGGTGAGGTCCACCGGATCGGGGCTGAGATTGTACAGCTCAACAAAATCGGCCGTGTCTACACCTGGCTGGTCATAGTCAACCTCATTTATAACTATCGACGGTGTCGCCGCTGTACAACTTCCCAGACGGATCGAGACGTTGTTTGAATCGAAGTTAGCCGCCGCGAAGTCTTGAATGCCGTCGCCATTAAAATCTCCGATCGCCACTGATATCGGGGTAACGCCAACGGCAACTTCAGGTGTCGCCGGCAAGGCCGGCGGTGCGAATCCCCCGCTCCCATCTCCCGGACGGATCGAGACGTTGTGTGAACCCTGGTTAGCCGTTGCGAAATCTTGCTTACCGTCGCCATTAAAATCTCCGATCGCCACTGAGGTCGGGAAATCGCCAACGGTAACCTCCGGCACGACTGGCGGTGCGAATCCCCCGCTGCCATTGCCCAGACGGATCGAGACGTTGTGTGAACCCTGGTTAGCTGTCGCGAAATCTTGCTTACCGTCGCCATTAAAATCTCCGATCGCCACTGAAGGCGGGGTAACGCCAACGGCAACTTCAGGTGTCGCCGGCAAGGCCGGCGGTGCGAATCCCCCGCTGCCATTGCCCAGACGGATCGAGACGTTGTCTGAACCGTAGTTAGCTGCCGCGAAGTCTTGAATGCCGTCACCATTAAAATCTCCGATCGCGACCAAGCCCGGATTATTGCCAACCGTAACCTCTGGTGTTCCCGGCGAGGTGAATCCCCCGCTCCCATCTCCCAAACGGATCGAGACATTGTTTGAATTGAAGTTAGCTGTCGCGAAGTCTTGCATGCCGTCACCATTAAAATCTCCGATCGCGACTGAGGCAGGACCGGTGCCAACGGTAACTTCCGGTGTCGCCGGCGAGGTGAATCCCCCGCTGCCATTTCCCAGACGGATCGAGACGTTGTTTGTACCGTAGTTAGCCGCCGCGAAGTCCTGAATGCCGTCGCCATTAAGATCTCCGATCGCCACTGAGACGGGATTAGTGCCAACAGCAACTTCAGGTATCGCCGGCGATGTGAATCCGCCACTGCCATCTCCCAGACGGATCGAGACGTTGTTTGTACCGTAGTTAGCCGCCGCGAAGTCCTGAATGCCGTCGCCATTAAGATCTCCGATCGCCACTGAGTACGGACTAGTGCCAATAGCAACTTCAGGTGTAGCGGGCGAAGTAAAACCGGAAGTTCCCGCACACGGCGTGGCGGTGACGGTCAGCGTAAATGTCGTCGTCGCCATACCGCCCGGCCCGAATGCCTTGACCGTCACCGTATATGCTCCGGCAGGTATCCTAGCGTGGTGGGCATTTGTCACCCTGACAACGCCTGTCGCCGGGTCGGCTGTCAGTTCGCCGACAAAACCCGTCGGTGCCGAAACACTGATACTCGTCGTATCGGTCGGTGCCGCATCAGGCGTTATCGTTGCATTGCCGCTCAGATCGACCACCGTCGCCGGGTAATTCCCAAGCACCGGAGAAGTGCCGCTCTGTGTGATGTCGCCGGGGCTGATGCCGGTCCAATACGGACCTGTCGGGCCGCCTTCCGGTTGAGTTGTCGAACTGGGAATGTAACTCGTGTCACGGTAGCTTGTCGTTACGGGGAAATATTGTGTACCCGCCGTCAAATTAATGTTCGAGATCGTTGAGCTCGGCTGAGCGTTTCTAAACCCGGTAGCGACACTTGTCAGACCGTCAACGGTATAGGGGCCAGGCATCACGTTCATTACACCGGTCAGATTGTCGTTAAAGAAGTAGTCGGATGATACAGCGATAGATGCCGTCGGGGCATTGCCCGCCGCGGTAACTGCAAGCGGAGCAGTGCCCGGCGATGCCATACCAAAAAATTCCTGAATCGAATTAACAAAACCAAATGCCGGGCCTGCCGACACGCTCGAGGTAAAGGCTAATGCCGCCCCAACCACGACGGTTAACAAAATGACACGGGTAACGATGCTGCGGGGCGACAGTTTGATCTTGTTCATAGTATTAGGGCCTGTGGCCGATGGTCTTAAGCTTTTTCGATCCTAACAGGGAGCTGCGGAGCGGGGAGATTGTGGGCGTTTTGCCAACGGTTGCTAACGCCCTGACAGGGCATTTGGCACCGCACCCAATTATTGTTTTTGTATATGTTAATAGAGATTATCAGTGGTTTCAGGGCCTCTGTCAAACCGATCGCTTCTTGATAAAGTGTCACAGGCTCAATGTTTATCTGTACTTACTTGTGGTTCCGCATTCTAAAACCCCTTCCTTACGCGGTTGCAGGCCCATCGCACACTGGCCGAGTTTTGCCAGGCCAGAACTGGGGATAGCACCCGTTTCGGGTGACGGGATTGGTTCTCTCTAAGCCCCGTTTTAAGAGATCTGAGGGGATTTCAACCACAGATGTACACGGAAGAACTCAGATAGGAATATCCATTTAAGTGCGTGTTGATCTGTGTCTATCTGTGGGTACAGATCCTTGTACTTTAGAACACTCTGTGTGATTTGCGGGCTCTGCGTTATAGGTTCCCCCGCTTGGGTTGAGGTCATCAAATGTAGTCTTCAACCACCCACTACCGCAGGTGGTTCCGACTCGCATCGCACTCCGCACTCGTCTTACCGTTCTATGATCAGGCGGCCTTCTTTTAGGGCGGTGGCGTCGGTGCCGTCGTTTAGTCTGAAGCCGTTTAGTTTGCAACGGTGTTGCGGAACCGGCATTACCGGTCACTTTGAACCTGAGATAGACGTACACGCCGTCGCCGTATACTGGTACGGCGCCGTAAACGACAACCTTGAGCAGGCCCGGTGTTGGTGAATTAGAGACTCCGGTCAGGCTCTCATCCATCGTGCCGGCGATACTTGCAGCAGCATCGGCTGGTGTTATGACGGACGGATCGTATATCAGGTCAAATTGATACGAACCGACACCGATGCCGCCGAGGTCGTCGATCCGGAATGGGATCACAACCTCAGCACCTGCGGGCAGCTTTCATTACCGGTACCGACGCCTTCACATCAGGTACGCCAAAACGCCTGATGGGTTCCGCAGGCCGCGGGCCTATCGGGTTCCAATCGCCGCTGACGTCGCCGATCATTACGGCACGATAATTTTCGGTCAGGCTGCCCGCAACACCGCCCGGGTGCGGAACACTGGCCGGTGTAAAAACCCACTCGCCCGAGTGGTTCAAACCGCTGCATATCCCGACCACCTTTTGAGCGATCAGTGCCGCATCAAACGACGAGATCGCGTGAAAGTTGCTGACATCAGCCGCAAGAAGCTGGTCAGCGTTCAATGTGATCAGGCCGACCACGTGCTGAGATATGAGGGCGGCATCGTTAGAGAAAATGCCGTTCGGCCCTGCCGGCAAGCACGGCTGAGCCGTCCTCGACGGCGTAACCGTATAGGCTCCCCCGCCAAATCCCAACAACAAATAATTACCGATACTGTCCGTAAAGACCGTCAGAGGGGGCGACCCGGCTGCTTGGATCTGGGTTCCAGGAACCGGTTTCGAGACGATCGCATAATTGACGCTGCCCGTGATGTTTGGCGTTGACGTTGGTGTTGCAGTTGCCGTGGCAGTTGCCGTCGGGGTCGGGGTCAGTGTCGAGCAGGCGTCCGATCTGTAGAGGTGGGCAGCCAGGAAATTGTTCCCCGGGCCAACCCCTCCGGTACTCCAAATTTCGCCGCCGGAGCGACCTGTGCTGTAGAAACCAGCCTGATTCGCTTGACGCGGGGATGGCAGATTTGCAGGCGACGCCACCCACGACCCACTGGGCCACGAGCTTGTATCAAGTTGTTCCACCTGCACCGTCGGGTCCATGAAGGTGCCGCCGTCAGTATCGCCGCCCATGGCAACGAGCCTGGTCCCAACCGAAGCAAGGGCGAGATCTGCGCGTGCGGAGGTAAAAACAGGGCCCGTGGACCAAGTGTTTGCCGACATATCGAGACGCATAGTTGTTGTCAGGTTAGCACCGGGTGAAGCGACCGACCAGCCGCCAACCACGTAGAGGTACTGCCCGACCTGCGTATAGCCGCTGAGAAAGAAGGCTGTAGGTGCGGTCGGACCGGTGCTCCAGGTGTTGGTCGCGATATTATAGATCGACACGGTATTTGCCGCCAAAGTTCCGCCGCCCACAATATAGACGTTGCCGTTAAACGCAGCGGCAGCCGCTCCGTAATCGTTTGCCACACCTGGCCGGGCCGGGCCGGCCGACCACGAATTAGCAGCGATATCATAGATCTGGAACGAATTGCCCGTATCGCCCTCTGCCAGGTAGATCTTGCCGTTAAAGTAAGCCGCCGCCGGTGCTTCAGAAGCGACAGGTATGTTTGTGAGCGGTGTCCAGACATTGGTCACCGCATTGTATCGCTTGACCGTGGAGACGATCGCGCCATTAGCGACCCCGCCGAGGACATAAAGATCCTCACCATTCTTAGCAAAGGCATAGTGGGCGATGCTCGTCGGGTAAGCGGCGGCGGCGGACCATACGCCAGGCGTACAACTCGGCGCCGCGGTAGGCGTAGCCGTAGCAGTTGCTGTCGGTGTTCCGGCGGCGCAGCTGCCGTCGAGCAGCTCAGTAGTCGTTACTGTTGTTGCTCCGTTAAATCCTCCGGCGGCTATCAGTTTGTTGCCTACATTAGTACCGGCGACAATAGAACGCGCCGAATTTAGGGCCGGCCCACTGGTCCAGGTGTCCGTCACAGGATCATAGATTTGTGATGCACCCGAGGTTTCCGATTGTGCGAACGGCGTGCCTCCTCCAAAGAGCCATAGTTTGCCGTTCAAGACGCCGCTGCCCGGTACGTTGATAGGGGTCAAGCCGGCCCGCACCGTCCAGGTGTTCGCCGCGATGTCGTAGTCATACAGTGAACCGACCACAGTATTAGTTGCATCGCGCCCACCTGCCACATAGAGGTGTCCGTTTATTACACCGGAACCTGCTCCACCCAGCGCGGCCGGCATATCAAGGCGTGTCGTGTTAAAGGTGTCCGCTATGGGATCGTATTCCCATACCTGTCCAAAGGCCGGCGAGACGTTGCTCGTGTTGTAACCGCCTACCAGGTATATCTTGCCGTTGTAGTAGCCCGACGCCATAAAGGCCCGGACGTCCGGCATATTTGCACCCTGACTCCAGGTGTTCGTCGCGACGTCATAGATCCAGGTCGTATTGGTCACGGTAGACGTTGCTACTGATTCACCGCCAAAGATGTAAACCTTGTTATTGACAGGCGAGTATACAGCCGAAGCCACAGTTACCTTTGAATCGGGAACCGGTACAAGGTTTGTCCATGTATCGGTCGCCGGATCATAACTCCTGAAGTTGTTTACATCGAGGCCGGTTAAGAAACTATAGCCGCCTGCCAGGTAAACAAGCGTACCGCTGGCTGTAGCCTGTGCACCTTGTACGCCAGGATTAGGGAATGATGTTACCGTCTGCCACGACACAGGAGTACAGCTCGGCGCCGTGGTCGCGGTCGGCGTAGGTGACGCTGAAGGTCCGGTCGGTATTATGTCGCCGGGGCTGATGCCGGTCCAATACGGGCCTGTCTGGCCGCCTTCCGGTTGAGTTGTCGAACTGGGAATGTAACTCGTGTCACGGAAGCTTGTCGTTACGAGGAAATATTGTGTACCCGCCGTCAAATTAATGTCCGAGAGCGTTGAGCTCGGCTGAGCGTTTCTGAACCCCGTAGTGACACTTGTCAGACCGTCAACGGTATAGGGGCCAGGCAGCACGTTCATTACACCGGTCAGATTGTCGTTAAACAGGATGGACCCGGATGGTGCCATTGGGTCGAAACTGTCAGCGTATAACCTGAGATAGGTGTCCAACGCATTTGATGTGTTTCCCGCCCCGTTTGTATTAAGGCTCGACGTTTCGATCGTATGCAGCCCTGTGGTCCCAACCGTGAACTGGAACACATCATAATAATGCATCCCGGTTCCGCCAGTGCTCCCACCAGGATTAACAAATATCGGATCCGCGGCTGTTAGGGCGCCATTAAAGAAGTAGTCGGATGGAGTCGGCATCGCGATCGTGATCGCGGTTGCAGTCGATGGATCTGCTTCGGCAAGATCGGCCGTTTGGCCAAACAGCTCATTTACCGGGCCAACAAATAAAAAACCCGCAGCCTTGGCCCCTGCGGTAACGATAAAAGTAACGGCGATCCCGATGGCAAAAATAAGAAGGACGGCACGGAACACTCCAAAATTACGTGAGCTCTTACGGAAAAACATACCGAAAATGCCTCCTTTCGTTTATTAGCTGATCTGAATTAAATGGAATGGTTCGCCGCCTTGTTCTCTAAACCGCAATATGAGCGGTCTACCGTCAATTCCCGGCCTGTTTTAGTGCCATTATAGGTAAATCAGGCCGCTTGTCAATCATTGGATCCGTAAGTCAGTCGGATATCCGTGCCTTTCCGATGTCACAACGAGAAAAGCGACGCAGCTGACCAACCCTGGCTTTAGGGATTGTCTGCTGCGTCACTTTGTCATTCAGGATCGCTGCTTTTTTTAGGCTAATCCACGATCAGCCGGCCTTCTTTTAGTACTGTCGCATCAGAGCCGTCGTTTAGTCTGAAGCCGTTAGTTGGAGCGGTGTGGCAGAGCCGGGTTTACCGGTCACTTTGAACGTGAGATTGACATAGACGCCGTCGCCATAGACTGGTACGGAGCCGTAAACGGCGACCTTGAGCAGGCCCGGTTCAGGTGAGTTTGAGACTACGGTCAGGCTCTCATCCATCGCTCCGGTAATACTCGCGGCTGCCTCGGCGGGTGTAATGACGGATGGGTCGTATATCAGGTCAAACTGATACGAACCGACACCGATGCCGCCGAGGTCGTCGATCCTGAATGGGATCACAGCCTCAGAGCCTGCGGCAGCTGTCATTACCGGCACCGACGCTTTCACATCCGGTACACCGAATCGCCTGATGATCTGCGGACGCTGCGGCCCCATCGGGTCCCAATCGCCGCTGACGTCGCCTATCATTACGGCACGATAGTTTTCGGTCAGGCTGCCCACCACACCACCCGGGTGCGGGACGCTTGCCGGTGAAAAGACCCACTCGCCCGAGTGGTTCAAACCGCCGCATATCCCGACCACCTTTTGAGCGATAAGTGCAGCGTCAAACGACGAGATCGCGTGAAAATTGCTGACATCCGCCGCAATAAGCTGGTCAGACGTCAGAGTGATCAGTCCTACCACGTGCTGAGAGATGAGCGCGGCATCGTTTGAGAAAATGCCGTTCGGCCCCGCCGGCAGGCAAGGCTGAGCCGTCCGCGACGGCGTGACCGTATAGGCTCCCCCGCCAAATCCCGAAAGTGCATAATTGCCCATACTGTCAGTAAATGCCATCAGCGGTATCCCCCCGGCAGCGTCGAGCTGGGTGTCGGGAACCGGTTTCGAGACAATCGCGTAATCGACATTGCCCGTTATATTGGCGGTCGGTGTTGCCGTCGGAGTACTCGTTGCTGTTGGAGTATTCGTCGGTGTCGAAGTCGCTGTGGCTGTCGGGGTCGGCGAGGAAAGGGCTGTTTGTTCCTCGTACGCCCCAATGTCGCTGCCGTCGTCGGCGTTGGGGATGTTTGGGTCGTCGAACGGACGCATCAGGCCGCGTTGGTCTGTCGTCGAGCCGAAGGAGCTGCCCTTATCTATCGCGGGCGAGCCGGTGAGCAAAGCGTGTGTAAATGTCGGGCCGCCGTTATTGGCAAGCGGTCCCAAGAGCGGGTTTGCAACCCCGACTTGGTCGCCGATAGCGGAAAAACCTCCCGTATCACCTGATCCGACAAGGTTATATCCATTTGAATCGACGGATGCGGCATCGCAGACATCGTCACCCGGGTTACCCGCGATGATCGTATTCCCCACAATAACGGCTAATGCACTTACATCAATTCCTCCGCATGAAAAAGCGGGGGCTGTATTGTTTGTGATCGTCGAGTTAGTTATCGTCAAAACGCCACTTGTTGAAGCATGTAAACCGGCACCGAAATCAGCTGTATTTCCCGACACGGTCGAATTATTCATCGAAAGTTGGCCGAGGCCACCTACCTTAATGGCACCGGCCTCGCCGTCGCTCAGATTGCCCGACAGCGTACTACCGTTGACCGTCAGGTTGCCCGTGGAATGAATGCCCGCTCCACTTCCGAGGTTGTCAAGTTCGTTATTCGTGATACTGCTGTTCGTGATGGTCAACTCCGCAAAATTACGAATGCCGGCGCCGAAGACCGGATTCGACGGAAAACTTCCAGTCAGGTGCCCCCTATTGATCGTCAGGCCGGAGATGCTGACATTTACCGATGGGTTATTGGGACCGATGTCGAACATCCGGAAGAACGCACCCGACGGACGGGACACGATGGTCGTTGCAGCTCCTGCTCCGACAAAATTGATAGCCTTATCAACAATGATGTTCGATTCACCATAGGTACCCGCTGCGATACTGACGGTATCGCCCGGGAAAGCCTGCAAAATAGCGTATTTGATCGTGGCACAGGCTGCTGACACACAGTTGCCGGTATCTGTACCACCGATTGCAACCAGCCGGGTCGCGGGAGTGCCAAAGCTCGAAGGTGTCATAAATATCTGGTCGAATTGGGCCTCTGAACCGCTTTGGGCTGCGACCCCGATAAATCCGCCGCTCACCGGAGTGATCGAGCTGTTGAAGCCGAAGCCCTGAAACACATTTGCATTGGTTTCGAACGGCAGATCAGTCGCAATAGCTCCGGTGCCGCTTAATGTCGGCAGCGGCGAGGTGTAGACCTCCCAGACACCACCCGCGCTTCTTTTCACGCGAACGAGAAAGCCGATGTCGGTCGAACCATTCGGTATCGCTCCGGACGACGTAATGACGGTCGAGCTGACAGCCCCGTTTACCACATGCTCGAGCCGGATCTCGTCATTACCGATATCGTCACCGATGGCGATGCGGTAGCCGTCGACCGTCCCGTTCGTCAGCGTGGTTTCGTTGGCGTATAGCCAGAAAAATTGCTGTGTATTGGCTGTAAAAGCCACTGATTGGCGTCCAACAAAAATGCCCCACTCCTGCGAGTTGCCCCACTGGGCAAGCGGCGTCGAGAGAAAACGCGTCAATCCCGCAGAGCTATTGAGGTTAAGTGAATTAGAGCCGACCGCTCCGGCCGCGACCGTGCTGTCCGGCACCACTACCCAATTGGATGTCGACCCGCTCCACACCGGATCGGCAGTAAAGTTGCCATCGACAAAGGTATCGACCGTCGCGTATCCGGTAAACGGCACCCACAGTGCCTCGACGACTACATTGCCCGTGATAGAAAAGGTAAAGCCCGGCTGCTCTTGGGTTAACTCATTGATCAGCCAGCCGTCAAAACGGAATCCGGTTTTCGAAAGCGATCCCGGCCCGAGCAGAGTCACCGTCGAACCCGAAGCATACGGGCTGCTAAAGTCAGTCGGCGGGATCCCGTGCGTATTCCCTCCACCGAGGTACGTCACTGTAAATGTCGGCACCGGTGTCGCTGTCGCCGTCGCTGTCGCTGTCGCTGTCGGCGTCGGCGACTCTAAACACGAGGCAGTATGCGCTCCGATGAATGTAAATGTGTCCTGGGGAAACCCATCCCATTCTCCTACCGGATCGAACGCATTTGCACCATTTGTATCACCGGCGCAAACGGTGCTCTTCCTGACAAGTGTGTGATTTAGCGTGGTAACCGAACCTGTTCCCCACTCAGTGCCTGGATCGAAACCGATCTGTCCGAGAACGTCAATTATTGAGCCCGCCTTTCGCAGGGCAACCGCATCATCACCGTTAAAATTAATAACTGTATTACTGACAAGGTCCCCCTCCGCGATAATTGCTGCGTTTGCGGACCCGTTATAGACCACATAGACATCGCCGTTGGCAATCGTCGCAGTCAGGCTGACCGACTGAGAAACTGTTGCAGATCCGTTCGAATAAAGTTCCAGCGCGTATGAGCCGGCCCCCATATCGACCGGCGAGCCGGTGCCGTTATAGATCTCGATCGCCTTGTTACTACCAGAGCCCTCAATATATTCGGAAATAAACAGATCGGTCGGGGCACTCATTGGTTGGTTCGCGACGGAGCTGATCTGCGGCGCAGGTCGCATCGGCTCGAACCCCAGAAACGCTTTGACCGGATCAATAAGAGCGTACCCCGATTCCGCCGAGGCGCTTGCAGCAAAGGCAAAACCCGCGCCGATCAAAATGGACACTAATGCCAGGCGGACAAAGAGGGTTCGGGACAATAGTTTTGGTCTGAACATAAATTAAATGACCTGACGCGATATTTTTACTTTTTCCTACGGCCGCAACCGTAGTCCGTTTGAATACCTGATAACCGGCAAAACGCACTTCGACCTTTATTACCGGCTCCCGGGCGATATTGCGTAGATTTATATCACTCTCCTGGAAACCGGAAATTACCTTTGGCCCTAACGCGCGGCTTTCCCCGCTCGTAACCATTTTCCGTTTTTCACTTGGATGTATTCAATTATAGGAATATTTTAAATTGTGTCAAAAAGAACGGAATCAAAGCCTCCCCCGCCCGATTGCCGCATGGTACCGAACGTCCGGGACTACGAACACCCGGCGCTTTTATTTGCCTGATCTTCCCTTAGTATCACGTTCCCTGACGCCAGGCACCCTAAGCTTGAAATCTGCCGGCATTTCCATATACAACCGTTTCGTTTGACCATTCTGAAATGCCACCGCGTCTCGCTTGTGACCGGACCCGGTATTGGATCTGGACGCCGGGTCTTACGCCCGTGTGTTTGAATGACCGGTTTCTCGATG
Organism: Blastocatellia bacterium; assembly: GCA_963834975.1. Taxonomy (GTDB): domain Bacteria; phylum Acidobacteriota; class Blastocatellia; order Pyrinomonadales; family Pyrinomonadaceae; genus OLB17. Next base: position 152,903 of record CAWIDZ010000005.1, on the reverse strand, counting down.
TGCCGACGATCTCGTAGTCGTCAGATTCGCCGATCTTTGCTTCGATTAAGTATCCGACCGTGTTCGGTGAGTTATGGCTGTTGTATTTCAACACGTTTACCCCGTTAGAGTACCCCGCTGCCGAAAGGTCGAAGGGTATCTTTGGCTTTACCATCTGCCGAACCTTTACCGGCGCTTTGAATCCGACTGCGTCAAACTCTGAAGCGTTGCTCTCGAGCGATCTCATTAAGTATTTGAGCTGTTGGAGCAGCTTTAGCAACCTGGCCTGCTTTTCCTGTGCTATACGTGTTGTCTCGATAGCTGCCGCCCGTGCCGCGACCTGTGCATTGTCTGCTGCCGCAAGTTCTTCCGAGGCATCAGCGATAGCCGCCGAGATGCTCGCGATCTGCTGTGCCAGCATGCCCTTAACCTTACCATTCGCAACCTGTGTTGCAACATTCCGGCCAAAATCAGCCAGTTGTGCTCGTGTCATATTGTTGGGAATCATTGTTCTATACCATCCTTTGTTTATAAATATCGTTTGCAATGGAGACAGCATAGTACACAACAAACATAGTTGTCAATACAATTTTCATTAGCCGTAACTTTTTTCGTTTTTGTGAGGGGCGTCCTGTTTTCGCGGCTCTGCCGCATCGCAGTGCGGTGAAGCTCGGCTTCACCGACCGGTTCCCATTGATCCCGAGGCTATGCCTCCGATCGGAGAAAGGTGGCATAGCCACAAGAATTTGATGGGCACGATTCCGGCGAGGCAAAGCCACGCCGCACTGCGATGCGGCAAGCCGCGGAAGAAAGGGCTCGGTGCCGCGGGTGGTTGAAGGCGGATGTTGATAGTGATAAACAATAGCGAACGCCCTTACTCAGGGCGTGCCTCTGCATTTTGGACAGCATCTCCGGCGCGGTTTTAACGGTCTTTTGGACGCATTAAGGACTTTGCCGTGATCGCAAAGTCTGTAAGGCCTCTGCAAACTTGTTTCGGTTCATTGGCTTTCTTTGCAGCGTCTTCAAAGCTTTCCATCGCCTTAAACTTTTTTTGCAGTGACTTCAAAAAAAGTTAGAAGCATTGAAAATCGTGGGAGACATCTGAAAGATATCATGCGTCACCTAACAGGTTTGGCATTCGCTTAAAGATAATGGCGAGGCTCTATTAGCTGAGTTTCACTTTTGAGATTAGGCAAAGCCGTAACAGGGAAGTAAGGCGCAAGTAAGAAGCGGGAATGGCCCTATCAACCGATCGAGTTCGACTCGAAAGCTGATAGGGCCAAAAAACAGTATTTGATGCCTAGAAGTTCTGGCTGGGTTCGAAACTATAAAGGATGCCGGCGAGTTCGCCTTTGACTCCGACGTCATCGACGCTGCGGACTTCGGCGGACTCGGACGTGGCGAGCATTGTGATCTCAAACCCGTCACGTACGCCGGGGCGTGCGGCGGGAATAAATAGCCGGCGTCCCCATACAACAAGCTTCTCACCCGCCGCGGACGTGCCGCCGCCCTGGAATTTGACCTCATAGGCTTTCCAATCCCCGTTGAGAGTGATCTCGCCCTCTGAAACCATCTGATATTCCGGCAGTATCTTTTTGAGCGTGTCATTGGTCTCTTTGACCAATTCGGGAAACTTCGCTGAATCTTCACGAAATGTACCCTTGCTTGCGTAATAGCTGATAAGCATCTGCTCTCTGAGACGCCCTTCGGGGCCGACACGCGAAATATCGAGGAATTTACCGCGGGCATCTGACGACGAACTTTCCTGAGGGCCATTCACTTTCCAATCTTTTGGATAATAGAGCGTGAAAGCTACGAAATTGCGGAGCAGGTCACCGCGCAGATTCTGTTTGCTGTTCTGATAAAAATTCGTGTTAGGCGGCTGCGGCAGATTGCGCGGCAGCGGCGGCATCTCAGTATCTGAGATGATCGTCGAAGGCTGCGTCACACCATTGGTGTTAGTACCGCCGCTGACATTCGCAGGTATTTCGGGCTCGACCGGGTGATTCACAAGGTAGTACCAGCCAAATGCCAATAGCGCTAAAAGGATCAAAATACCGCCGCCCAGGAAAATCTTCATTCGTGAACTTCCAGTTTCGGGCGGTTCAGGAGAACGCCGCGTCCACGCCGGCTCATCCGTCGACTCTTCTTCAGCGGTAGTATCCGGTTTTGCTGGCACAGGCGTAGATTCATGCCGGACTTCTGCCTCAGCAGGAACTACAGGCAGATCCAGAACAGGTTCCTCTGCTTTCGGTAGTTCTGCAATCGGTGCGGCCAAGGCCGGAGGCGGTAATGCCGCATCTGTGAGGGCTGCAAAAACTGCATCTCCAAATTCCCTCGCTTTTACATAACGGCCGGCAACACTAAACGACAGGGCCTTATCAAATACATCGTCGATCGATGGCGGCAGATCCGGATTGAGTCCCGTTGCCCGCTGGTCCAGGCCGGCATATTGCGATCTCATCAATTCTCTCTGTTTATTGCCCTTGAACGGCAATTGGCCCGTAAGCATTTCATACGAAAGCACGGCAAGCGAATAGATATCACTGGCAACCGTGGATATGCGCCCGTCGAGTACCTCGGGCGCTTTGTACATCACATTTTGCTTGTTGGGTTCGCCATTGGACGCTCCAAAATTCACCAGCGTCACATTTTCGCTATCATTGTCCGTCGGCGAAACAATAATATTCGACGGGCGAAGGTCGCGGTGCAGAACGCCTTCCTGGTGTGCCTCATTCAATGCATTTGCTGCCTGCCTTATTATGCGGGCGGCTCTCATACGGCCAAACATACCGTGAATGCTCAGGATGTCCCTGACCGTTAGAGCGTCAACAAATTCGGTGATCAAAAAACGCGTACCGTCTGTAAATTGGCCGGAATCAATAAGTCTCGCTATATTTGGATGGCTGAAATGCGAGAGCGACACGCGCTCTTCGTCGAGAATAGAGCCAAGCATCTCGTCTGTTTCGTAATCAAGCAGGATCCTTACCAGAACTTTTTTGTCCGGCACGATCTTGTCGTCAGCGAGAAATGCATAGCTGCCTTCTTCACCGCCGAAAAGCTCGGTTACAAAATACCGGCCTTTGACGGTCCTGCCTACGAACGCCTCCGGGTTATCCTCGCGAAAATCGGCCGAGCTGGCGGCCAGCCTGTTACCCTGGCCGAGTTCGACATGGCCTGCGGGTATCTCTTTAGGATCTACTTTTCGGGCAGCCGGCTTGTTCACGACAGGCTGAATATCGACCGGCTTTTGAAAGATCGGTTCGCGTATTGGTTCGGTATCGATCGGCTCGAGAACGAAAAAATCGCCGCCGATATCAGATGGCGTTTCCATTATTTTTTCTGCCTTCGGCTCGGTGATCACAAAACGCGGTATGTCTGAAAGCGATTCGTCGAGGTCCGGTCCGGACTCCTTCTTCGGAATAAGGTTCGCGAAAATACCACCCTCCAATTGATTACCGGCCGCCGCGGTTGAGTCGGATATGAGACGGGCTCCATCGGTCGGACAGAACCGTCGTGAACCCTCTTCAAAATTTTCTTTACATTTGGGGCAATACATATCTCGAGTCACCGTGCCGAAAGCCAAATTAGTTCTCCCTTTCCTGGTCAGACAGGACAAACTCTTGATAACAAATGAATATTAAGAGCTGAATTTCAGACATTTGAATTGAAACTATATTTTGTGACCGGGTTGGCAATTTACCTGACTGTATTTAGCTGCGATGTGCTTTTGCGAGCTTACTGGCAAGATCTTCTTTTTCAGAATCCAGCACAATAGCTTCTTTATAAGCACGTTCGGCATTTCGTGCCTTTCCGGCTTTCAAATAACCGTCGCCAACAGATTCGAACTGTAAAGCAAGGCGGCGTTTTTCGTTTTCCGGGACAAAGCGTAATGCTTGCCTCAATGCATTCTCAGCCATTTCATACTTGCCTTGCCGCTCGTACAGTGTTCCCAGAAGCGAATTGGACATAAAACCATTTGGGCTTACCTCCAGGCTTTTTCGCAGGAACCTTTCAGCGTCGGCATAACTTCCGATAGTCGTAAGAGCCCGGCCCAGCAATAGGAGTCCGGAGGGATTTTTCGGGTCGTTTTCAACGGCTGTCCTTAGCAATGGAACAGAGTCGGCAAAACGCTGCTCTGACTGCATGACCTCTGCAACCAGGATCATCGTCGCCACATCTGTCGAATACCGAATGGCATTTTTGTATGCTTCGGCCGATTCGGTGATCATGCCCCGGCGTCGCAGCAGCCGGCCGAGATGTGCGTAAGGCGGAGCAAATGTTGGAGCCAGCCTGATCGAGGTCCGATATGCGTTTTCTGTTTCACTGGATATCAATCCACGCAACTCAAGTGCAACCCCCAGCTGATCGAATGCAAGCGCATTGTGCGGAGCAAGCTCGATCGATCGTCGTGCAAGGCGTTCAGCTTCCTCATAACGTTTTGAGAGGTTCGGGACCATTACAGGCTGCGACAGGACATAGCTTAAGGCTATGTAGACGACAGCGTTATTTGGATCCAACTGCAGCGACTTTCGATATGCTTCCTCGGCCTCGTCCCAGCGCTGCTGATCGCTATAGAGATTGCCCAGGCCGTAACTCGCCCGCGAATCGCGTGGCTTAACCGTCATTGCCTTCTGATATGCGTTGGCCGCTGCAGCATAGTTGCGGTCGTCTCTCGCGTCATTTCCTTCGCCGATCAGCTTTTCGTAAAGCTCATCGGCAGCCTCACTGGATGCAGCACTTGTATTTTTTGAATTTGAAGGGGATATCTCGACCTTTGTTACCTGATCCGAGTTTTTTTCCGTATTTGTCGCGGCGGTCTTTTGGGACGAGCGAGCCGAAGAACTTTTTGACTTGGACGCGGTGCTTTTCGATTTTCGACTTGAGCTGGCCTTCGTTGAACGAGATTTTGTCTTTGCAGGTGCGCTTTTAGATGAGCTGCTCTTCGACGGCTTTTTCCCGCCAAACAACGTATTGCTGCTGCCGAGATCCTGTCCTAAAGCAAAAACCGACAACAGCGCGCTCAACCCGCAAATACTCAAAAACCGTATCGCACTGCTCATAATTACCCAACCTCGTTCGAATTAGCTTCCGACAACCAGCCGAAATCCTAATTCCTTGTCACGTTTGGTGGCCTCGACGTCAGCACGAAAAGTTGAAGTGATACCGAATTCACCATTTGATTTACTAAAGGCCCCTCCACCCCGGATCATGAATCGGGGTTCTTTCGGTTCCTTCATTATTCCCGGACTGCCTGGGTAAAGATTTGCTTTTGTGCCTGTCCATTCATACACATTTCCGATCAGGTCGACTACACCCCAATCATCTGCACATGCCATTGAGCCCACTGGTTCGGGTTCTGTGTTCTCTTTATCTGTAACCGCGCATTTTGGATCAAATGTGTCACCCCAGGGATAAAGATTGTCCTTTGCTCCGTTACGAGCTGCATACTCCCATTCTGCTTCCGTCGGCAATCTATATGAGGCACTGTCGCGTTTTGACCTCCAGGCAATAAATTCCTTTATATCATCCTGGTTTACAAATCTAACGGGCATCCTCTCAGTTCCACCGATCGGTTTGTTGTTTACCCAATGCGCAGGTACCGGCCGATAGCTGGTTTCGTTAATAAACGCAAAATACTCAGCATTTGTCACCTCGGTCTTGTCCATACGAAAGGCCTTTACGTCCACAGAATTCTCCGGTCGCTCGTTCTCACGTCCCTCGTCACGCCCCATCTTAAAAGTACCGCCTGGAATGGAAACCATTTCGGCCTTTAATGGGATCTCAGGAGTTTGATTCGGCGTCGGTGTTGCGGAATTACCAGGATCGCCTGCTCCAATATACCCGAGCTTATATGCCAAACCGCCGCCTGCTCCTCCAATCACTAAGAGCGCCAATAATCCAATTATTCCTAAAACCACGGGCGAGAATGCAGATCTCTTGACCTCACCGGTTCCAACCGCGATGCCGGTCGAATCCATCGGCCAATTCTGCTGAACGGTCTGTGCCATTACGTCCTGGCTGTCTAAGGTTCGCCGGTTCGGCATTGTAACGCTTCCGGCTACGGGCGGTATCGAATCCAATACCGGCTTAGGGATAGCAGTATTACTATTCAAAACACCGGCAGTGAGTTCTGCAACGACTTCCTGAGGACGCCCGTCACAAACAACGTCCCCCAGCCAGTCATAAAACCCATCGTGGCTGACCCTAAGGTGGTGATTTCCACTCTGAATGCCCTCAAGCAGCAGCGTACCCGAATCTTCGGTTTCCCCGACGGCGACATTGTCGACAAAGACGGCTGACTTCGGGGGCTTCGACTGGATCTTTAACGATGAAACAGGCAGCGTCCGGCCGGCCGAAGAGTTAATAAGGAAACTCTGGCCATGGATAGCCTCACGGAGTTCCTCGACGAAGATCTCAACGGAACTGGTTCTCTTGTCGGGATTCTTTTCTAGAGTATGCAAGATCGCCCGCTCTAATTCGGGTGAAGCATCCAGCCCGACCTCGGCGAAAGTGGGCGGGCGGTCACTGATGTGCTTCTTCATTATGGCCGGGATCGAAGATGCCTTGAACGGCACATCACCGGCCAGCATCTGAAACAACATTACGCCTAATGAATAGACATCTGACCGCGAATCGGGTTCTTCGTCAGCCCATTGTTCCGGCGCCATATAATATGGCGAACCCATCAGGCCCGTGGTCTGCGCCTGTATGAACGACCCGAGGAGTTCGCCGGATTTTATTTTTGCCAAACCAAAATCAAGAATCTTTACAGCTTGCGAAATATTCTGCTTGTCGCTGCAAATCATGATATTCAGCGGTTTAAGATCTCGATGAACGATACCCTGGTGATGCGCCGCTCCGACGCCAGCGCACACCGCTGCCATCATCTCAAATGCTCTGTCCGGCGGAAGCTTTTTCTCGCGTGCGAGCAGATCATGTAGTGCTTCACCTTCGACAAATTCCATGACGAGAAACGGCACAGTGCCATCAATGACACCATAGTCGGTGACACTTACGACATTTTGATGGCGGATCGCCGCTGCCGCCAACGCCTCCTGGCGAAATCTGGTAACCAGTTGAGGGTCATTGCCGACCAGATCCGGTAAGATCACTTTTATTGCAAGTTGGGTTTTTAGGTATGCATGCCGAGCCTTATAAACGATTCCCATTCCGCCCTGGCCAAGGCGGCATTCGATCTGATATTTGCCTTCTAATACCGGCTCGCCGGCAATTGTATGCACCGTGGGCATCCCGTCATTAGGACAGGTTCCGACATCGTCGGAAAAGCAATTCTTACAAAGCTGGCATTCTTTCATGTTCGAAAGTTAGATGATGAAATAGTCGAATCCGTTCGAACAATGTTGATGATACCCATTGACCTCCCGAAAACTCTAGGCTAACACAATGTAATTCTAATTTCTTTCCGGATTGCAAGCAAGGATAAAGCAAGTGCGTCTTGGCGGCGTAGCGGAGACAGTAAATCTGCGCGCCGACATAGGGAACGATTCGCTTGCAGATAATTTACCCGTATTCCGAACAAATATTCACGTTGAACAGAAAAGAAATCTTCTTTTGGTCCTGGAGTCAATATTACCCTGCAAATCCAACCCGATTGATCAAGTTGACAAACCGTTCGTCGGACCTGAGGTTCGAAAACGGAGGGCTCGACACCAAAACCATCTGAGGGTCATGTTCATCAAATGCCCTTTCCAGTGAGCTAAGTACCAGGTCACTCTGTCCGAGATAGGCATAACAATATGCCTTAGCGATCGGTGAAACGTGCTCACCTCGCGATTCCTTTGCCAAAAGCTCGTTCAGTTCGCGGCGACGAATTCCTTTCATTCCAAATTTTTCCGCAATTTGGTGAAACTCAGCTATCTTTTCCGGTGATTCACCGTTCAATTGCATTATTCGAACTTTCTCGACCACTGCTGCGGCATCGTTCCCTAACCATTCATAAGCCGCCGCCCGGTGTTCATGAGCCATAACAAAGTTCGGATCAAGGGTTAACGTCTTATCCCATTGGGCGAACGCTTCATCGAAGCGGTTTGCCGAAAGCAGAAGGTTCCCTTTGTCGGCGCTGATCACCAAATTCAAAGGATCCAGATCCTCGGCCTTTTCGATCGCCGCGATCGATTCGTCATAACGCCCCATCAGCATGAAATAAAAAGCCTGAACATGAAAAGTGCGGGCCAGGCGGGGATTTAATTCAATAGCCTGTCTTAGTTCGCGATCAGTCTCGGGCCAATTCCACTCGAGTGAATAGACGCCTGCCAATGCCGTGTGAGCTTCGGCAAGCCCTTTGTCCAAGTTCAGCGCCTGCAGGGCGGCCGATTTGGCTTTTGGCAGAGCGAACTTCGCATCAAAGGGGACATGCCAGATACCCTGCAAATAACTTTCGGACAAACCGGAATAGGCAAGGGCATAAGCCGGATCTATCTCAACCGCCTTTTCATAATGCTCGATACTTTTCCGGATCCCATCACCCGTACGCTTATTCCATTCGAATCGGCCTTTGAGATATTCCTGATATGCCAAGCCGTCTTCCGTTTTGCGGGTTATGTCTCGCCCGCAGAGTTCGGTCTTGAGTTCGGACGCAACTTTACACGCTATTTCGCTTTGCAGATCGAAGGCTCCAGTCAAAGGACGTTCAAAATCGTTGCTTGTCCAAACTACAGTACCGTCTCTTGTGCTTACCAGCCGTACGTTAACATGGACAGTGTCACCGTTTCCCTGAACACTGCCTTCCAATAAAGAGTCGACATTAAGCATCTTTCCGACCTCTCGCGGGTCGAGGTCTTTGTCCTTAAATGTGAACGTCGAAGTTCTTGAGATCACCCTCAGTTCAGCGACGCGAGATAATTCCGTAATAATGCTCTCAGTCATACCGTCGCTGAAATAGTCGTTATTTTGCTCGCCGGTCAGATTTTTTATGGGCATTACTGCGACCGAACGTATTAATACAGCCGCATCCGGATCGTTCGAGATACCGGTTGAAATGGTGCTTCGCGGAACAAAAATAAACAAACCGATCCCGAGAAGCAGTACAAACCCAACAGTCAATGACAAAGCTACCTTTCGCCTGGTAACAGATATTGGCGCCGCGCCCAACGAATGGTGGCCATTCTTCAGGGCATGGCCGTTCAACTCTACGGGATGTTCTGAGAAGCCATTTGATCCACCATTCCCATTTTTGGTTAAGGCTGTTACGTCGGCAACAAAGCGGAATCCCCCTCCATAGCGAGTTTCAATAAATTGTGGTGGCTTCTTGTCATCCCGAAGGGCTTTGCGGATCGAACCGACGCACTTACGAAGAGCATCATCGTAAACGTCGTGTCCGTCCCAGAAGTTATCGAGCAATTCGGCTCGGCTAACGACCCGAAGGCGATTCTCTATCAGGTAAGTCAGAATGGAAAATGGGCGTTTTGGAAGATGGACCGCACTGTCGTCGCAAAACAAGATCTGGGACTCCGTGTCGAGTCGGAATCTTCCGAAAGAAAAGCTTGACGGCGATAGGGACTTCATTGCCTGGCTACCTATTTAGTTCGAAAAGCTGGAAATTCCGTTTCTTTTCCGGTTTCCTTCCAGATGTTTTCGTCGCTTCCCAAGTAATCTGCTTCTTGTAAATCCTTTGGCAAATTATATGCGAGTTTCGCGGTTAAACAAACTTCGGTACCGCAGCTCTCTGATATGGAGGTTCTATATGAAAGCAATTGGTTTGGTCTTTTTGATCGGTGGTTTATTAGCTCTTACCTTTGGGGTTCAAACGTTTTTGAAGCAGCCGATCGCAGGGGATCCTTCGGTCTTAGAGAATACCGGTTCGGCCAGCGGTGATCTCAGAGCCGCAACAAAATATGGAAATATCCCGCTTCATTTTGAACAAAACCTCGGGCAGATGGGTGACGGCGTAAAATTTCTTTCCCGAGGCGACTCGTATTCGGTACTTTTGTCCGCCGCCGGGGTCGACATTTCTCTGAAAAATGTTAGCAAGAAGGCCGAAGTTGGAATGCGTTTTCTCGATGCCAATTTGTCGCCGGAGATCACGGCCGAACACCAGCTAGAGGGTAAAACAAATTATTTGATCGGGAGCGATCCGAAAAATTGGAGAATCGACATTCCGAATTTTCAGCGTGTTCGTTATAGAAATATCTACAACGGTGTTGACGCTGTTTTCTACGGCAGCCAGAGAGAACTGGAATATGACTTTGTAGTCATGCCGAACGCCGAACCGGGCGAAATAGGACTCCAATTTTACGGTGCCGACAGTATCAACATCAATGATTCGGGAGATCTCGTATTCAAATTCAGCGACGGTGTATTAACTCAGCACACCCCGGTCGCCTTTCAAGAGATCAATGGTGAGCGGGTCGAGGTCGCGGTCAACTACAATGTCGAGCGGACGAGTATGAACGGAACGGACTGGAAGATCGGTTTCGAAGTTGGCGATTACGATAATACTGTACCGCTTGTCATCGACCCGGTGTTGTCATATTCGACTTTCCTCGGCGGCGTAGGCGGTGACACCGGACGCGGCATCGCTATTGACTCAGGCGGAAATGCATATATCGGCGGCTATACAAATTCAACGAGCCAATTTCCACTTGTTGGAGCGTTTCAAAACCAAAACCCTGGTGGAAATGCGGCTTTCGTGACAAAGATCAACTCATCCGGGACCGCGTTTCTTTATTCTACCTATTTGACCGGCTCGAGTTTGGGCAACACGATCGGCCGCGCGATCGCTGTTGATTCAACCGGAAGCGCTTATCTGACTGGAATAACGCAAAGCTGTAATTTTCCGACAACGGCGGGCGCATTCTTGGCGGCAGGCGGACCGGCCTGTGGTGGAAATTTCAAGGGTTTTGTTGCAAAGCTGAACCCAGCGGGAAATGGCCTCAGTTACGGAACATACATTGCTGATCAAAACTATAATTTTAACGGCGAAATAATGGCGATCGCGCTTGATAATACAAATAACGCATATCTTGCCGGATTCTCAGATACCACTACATTCCCCACGACCACAGGAGCATTTCATTCGCCGCCTGTTGCAGGCTCGGGAAACGATTCGTTCGTCGTCAGACTCAATGCTAATGGTTCCGGACTGATCTATTCGACATTTCTGGGCGGCGGTAACACCAACCAGGCCGACGCATTCGGTTTGCAAAGCTCTTTTGCGAATTCCATCGCTCTTGATGCATCGAACAACGTTGTTGTCGCCGGACACACAACAGCGGCTAACTTTCCTGTTGCGGGCACGGCAACTCAGCCGTTTTATGCCGGGTTTCGGGATGCTTTTGTTACAAAGCTAAATTCAACCGGGACAGCTTTGATCTATTCAACCTATTTGGGCGGCAGCGACCGCGACGGCGAACCGGCGAGTGTTGCTCTTGATCCGCAGGGCAATGCCTATATTTCCTTAAGCACGTCATCGTCTAATTTTCCGGTAACGCCGACTGCGTTTCGGCCGTTCAAGGATGGGAATGCATTCTTTGCGGCACTTGCAAAACTAGATCCGAATGGCGGCCTGGTGTATTCGACTTTCGTAGGGACTGGAAACTCAGACCTGGGCCTCTTTGACGTTGCGGTCGATGCTGGAGGGGATGCCTACATCACGGGCGGTGGCGGAACCGGTGCGATCCATCCTGTCAATTCGGTTGTTCCGGCCGGACTTGCATTTGTGTCGAAATTCAATGCAGCCGGAACCGGTCTTTATTTTGGCAGCTACCTTGATGGCGTGAATCCGGGTGGGACCTATATTCGCTCAATTACGCTTGATGGCGGCGGCAATGCGTTTCTCACAGGCAATACAAGTGTTTCAGATTTTCCGACCACAACCGGGGCCCCTCAATCAGGTAATCTGGGCGGCGGCAGCTCGCAGGATGATGCGGGCGACGCTTTCATTTCACGGATCGGCTTGACCGGTACCGATTGCCCGGCGCTCACTATAAACCCGCAGCCGCTGCTGGTTGCTGTCAGAGGGCAAAATTATAGTCAGCAATTGACCGCATCCGGTGGGACTGCACCCTACTCCTTTTCAATGTTTCCTAATGTGAACCAAAATCAGCTTCCCGAGGGAACGACTCTCTCAAATTCGGGGTTGATCAGCGGCCCTATTGGCGGTGTCGGGGGTGATGTTCGGCGGTCAGCGATCAGGGTGACGGACGCGCATGGATGTGTCGGTGTGCGGCCTTATCTTGTCCGGACTTTTAACGGCATTCGTCCGTTCGATTTCGATGGTGATTACAAGTCCGATATTTCCGTGTTTCGACCGTCAAACGGCGTTTGGTACCGATCGAACAGCTTTTCAAATCAGCATTTTAGCGGTTTTCAGTTTGGCACCGCCGGCGATATCCCGACGCCCGGTGATTTTGACGGAGACGGCTTAATTGACGTTTCGGTCTATCGGCCGTCGAATGGACTATGGTATCGGACAGAAAGCTTGACAGGAAATTTCGCTGCATTTCCGTTTGGGTTAAATGGTGATATTCCCGCAGTCGGTGATTATGACGGCGACGGCAAAAGCGATATTGCCGTCTTCCGTCCATCTGACGGAACCTGGTACCTTTCTCAGAGCAGGGCCGGATTTTATGCCGTCCAGTTTGGGGCAAGCGGTGATAAGCCTGTGGTCGGTGATTATGACGGCGATGGCCGTAGCGATATTTGTGTATTTCGGCCATCAAACGGGTTCTGGTATCGATTGAACAGCAGTGACGGCCAGTTTGTCGCATTCAACTTCGGTTTGAATGGCGATATTCCGGTAAGGGGTGATTTTGATAAATTTGGCCGGTCAGATCTCGCAGTTTTTCGTCCCTCAAATGGCGTGTGGTATGTACAATCCAGCGAAACCGGACAGTTTACAGCGTTACAGTTCGGCGTGAACGGAGATGTTCCTGTCGCCGCGGATTATGACGGTGACGGCCAAACCGATATTGGGGTATGGCGGCCCACGAACGGGGTCTGGTATGTCCTTCAGAGTTTTACGGGCACTGTTTCGAACACTCCGTTCGGGGTGAATGGAGATGTTCCGGTTCCGGCCTTGCCGTAACCGGAACTCACGTTCAGATTCGAGTCGCTGGCCCTATCATTGCCGGACGACGATGCTGACGAGGCGCTGCGGTACGACCACGACTTTTACTATCTCCTTGCCGTCGGTGTATTCGCGGACTTTGGCGTCTGCCAATGCCATGCTTTCGAGTTCGTCGTTCGGCGTATCGGGCGATGCCATGACGCGTGAACGCAGTTTGCCGTTGACCTGGACGGGGATCTCGATCTCGTCGGCCTTTGCCAATTCTTCTTTATAAACAGGGAATCGTGCGCTGTTTGCTAAAATGCCGTTCTCATTGCCGATGATCTCTGCAAAGAGCTCCTCTGCAGAATGCGGGGCGTAAGGCGTCAGCATCAGGATCAGGCTGGTCAGTGCCTCGCGGACGGCAAATATTTCGCCGGCGTCGGCAGACGCGGGTTCGACTGCGAGGTCGCCGATAGCGTTTGAGAGTTCCATCAATGCCGCGACCGGCGTGTTAAATTGCAGGTCTTCGAAATTGTCCTCGACCCGTTTGATGGTTTGGTGCGTCTTGCGGCGGAGAGCTTTTGCGTAAGGCGAAACGGCTTCAGCCATTTCTTTAGCGTCTAAAGACGCCACTCTAACTGTCTCGCCCCATTTGCGTACCAAACGCCAGACGCGCTGAAGGAATCTGACCGAGCCCTCGATACCGGCTTCATTCCAGACAAGTTCGTTCTCGATCGGTGCGGCGAACAGGATGAACAGGCGGGCAGCGTCGGCACCGTAGATGTCGATCATCTCGTCCGGGTCGACGCCGTTGCCTTTTGATTTTGACATCCGTTCGATGCCGTACTTCAGGGTCTTGCCATCTGCCGAGACGGCTCCGGTTATCTTGCCTTTCGCATCGCGGGTGACCGTAACGTCGGTCGGCGGATAATAGACCCGCTTGCCGCTCTCGTCGTCAAAGAACGTCTCGCCGACGACCATGCCCTGTGTCAGCAGCCGTTTGAATGGCTCATTAAATTTTACCAGGCCCAGATCACGCATCACCTTTGTCCAGAACCTGGCGTAGATCAGATGCATCACGGCGTGATCGTCGCCGCCGATATATTGGTCGACGGGTGCCCAATATGCCGCCATCGCGGGGTCGAACGGCAGGATGGCATTCGTCGGGTCAATGTACCGGAAAAAGTACCAGGACGAGTCGACGAACGTGTCCATCGTGTCGGTCTCACGTTTTGCCGGGCCGCCGCATTGGGGGCAGGTCGTTTCGTAAAACTCGGGGACCTTAGCAAGCGGCGATTCGCCGGTGCCGGAAAACGGAGCGGTCTCGGGCAATTCGATCGGCAGATTCTCGAACTTTTCAGGCACGGTCCCGCAATCGCCGCAATAGACGATCGGTATCGGCGAACCCCAAAACCGTCTGCCGGGAAACTCCCCAGTCGCGCAGCCGGTATGTGATCGCAGCCTCACCGAAATGGTTTGCCGCGGCATAGGCGGACATTTCGCTTTTCGCCTCGGCGGACGTTTTACCGGACCACTCGCCCGAATTGGTCATAATGCCGTAATCGGTCAAACAGTCGGGAGAGTCCGGGGAATCTAGAGAGTCTGGGGAGTCGCGCGGATCTGATCACTTTTCTGATAGGCAAGCCGAATTTCTTAGCAAACTCGTTATCGCGCTCGTCATGGGCAGGGACGCTCATTACGGCGCCTGTGCCGTATTCCATCATTACGTAGTTGCCGACCCAGACCGGTAGTTCCTCGCCGCTGAACGGGTTAATGGCTTTGAGGCCGGTGTCGATGCCGTCTTTTTCGATCTCAACTTCATGATCGGCGGGTTTGGCGTTTTCGACGCGAATATATGCGACTTTTTTCGCAACTTCTTCTGAAAAATTCTTGATGTTGGCCTGAATGACCGGGTGTTCCGCTGCCAGCACAATAGCATTTGCACCATATATCGTGTCGATTCGGGTGGTGAAAACACGAACGCGGCTCGCACCCTGATTCGACAGACTTGTCATGCCGTCGACTATCGGACAGGAAAACAGAGAATCGCCGGATGCTCTGATGTCAAAATCAACAAACGCCCCCTCTGAACGACCGATCCAATCCCGCTGCCGTTTTAGGACATTTGCGGGCCAGCCCGATTCGATCTCGGACATATCGTCCAGCAATTGATCGACATAAGCGGTCGTCTTTAGGAACCACTGCTCGAGGTCTTTTTTAGTGACCGGGTTGCCGCACCGCCAGCAGATGCCGCCGCTCGCCTGTTCGTTCGAGAGCGTGGCCTGGTCATGCGAACACCAGTTGACCTGGGTCATCCGCTTATACGCGAGGCCCATCTCGTACATCTTCAGGAAGAACCACTGGTCAAATTTGTAATACTCCGGCCGGTGAGCAAACATCTGCCGCCGCCAGTCATAGCTGCCGCCGAGCCGCTGCAGCTGCCCCTGCATGCTTGTTATATTCGCCTCGGTCCAGTCACGCGGATTGACGCCGCGTTTGACGGCGGCGTCCTCGGCCGGCTGGCCAAACGAGTCCCAGCCGATCGGATGCAAAACGTTAAACCCCTTCAGCCGTTTGTACCAGGCCATCGCGTCGCCGGCGGAGTAATTCCTGACGTGGCCCATGTGCAGATTGCCCGACGGATAGGGAAGCATCTCCAACTGGTAAAATTTCGGCCTCTCATCGCCAGCCTCGGCCTCGAACGCTCCGCTCTCGGCCCATTTGGCCTGCCATTTCTGCTCTATCTTTTTTGCGAAATATTTCTCGTCCATAGAAATTATGAGTTCACCTGTCCAACACTAAATGGACAAAAGAGTTATGTTAACGAATAAACCGGGTCTATCCAATTTTCGATTCTTTATTGTGGTTGAATGAGCTTTCGCCGCGTCGCGTGATGTGGTCAAGCGAGCGGCTACCTAAGGGCGAGGTTGTGGCTAAATCGGTTCATCACTTATCACGAAGATTGTCTTACGGAAAAAACCTGTAAATCTCCCTTCGATGCATAACTATTTTTACACTAACGACGTCATCCCGGCAAATTAATCCGACGCGGTAATCACCAAATCTGACCTTGTAACAAGATGTATACCCTTGCATCTTTTCGATCTTCCCACTTTCACCGATCGAATTCAGGCTGGGCAAAGTATCAAATACGAAGTTTTCAATACGTTCACGAACATCTTTGGGCAATTTTGCCAATTGCTTTAAGAATTCCTTCTTGAACGTTGTTTGCATTAGGCCTTTTCTAATTCAAGATACACTTTTTTAGCGTCACTCAAGCTCAGATCCATATCTTCATTTGTCTCACGCATTAACGAAAATAGAGCGAAATTCTCAAGAGTTTCCTCGATCTTCTCAAATGTCTTGATGTCGAGTTGAACTGCGATCCGATGATCAAGTTCATCAACGATATACTGTCGTTTAATATCCATAACGCTGTGATTATAACCGATTTTATGTTGATTGGCCGCAGAAATTCGTGATATTCTTGTAACATATTTCGAGTTAAAGGAGCTTTATCCAAAAAATAGACTTGATGATAAAAACCAACGATTTGCAGACAGTCGAAACTTGAGATCATGAGTTTGCGGTTCGACCGTCTGCCCCGGAAAACAGGAGGCACTAAGATGGTCAACCGAATCAATACAAATACCCCTCGCGAAAATAACCAGTCAACCGAAACCAAAGCCTCCGCCGCCCAGCGTTATTCAAACAAAAATAAGTCCGCTAAAGGCACAAACCCCGTCATCGACGAAGTCATAGCCTTATCTGGCAAATGCCCACGAAAACCGTCGTGCCCGCCAGGTCACCGAATGGGAACGCATGCACCCGCAGCGGATGCATTGAGCGTAAGACAGCGGAGTGCGGATCTCGGAGTCAGAACCGCCTCCCGTCAGGGGCGGCCCTGAACGCGGCCTCAAAGATCTGCCCGCGAATTACGCGAAAAGACGCGAATAGAAGAGTTTTTTAACGCGGAGATCGCATAGAACGCAGAGAGCTAAGTCAGAACCGCCTCCCGTAAGGGGGCGGACCGAACGCGGTGCAATAGTTCCTTTCAGTAGCCGCGTGCGGCAGCACATGCGTTTTTCTCCCTATCCACATCGAAAACTGCCCGTAACACGGCTGGTATACCGGTACGCTCGCTCCTCCGTCATTTCAACGCATAAACCATCGGTAAAGCCTCTTTCCTGTCGGTAAAACCGGTTCCTGCCGGGACAGCTATCTTCTTCGTCCGGAAAACCGCTTTCCTGTCGGTTAAACTATTTTCCGACGGATGTCCCACTCTCGCGACAGTAAAGCGGAGTTCCCAACGGGAAAAAAGTGTGCCTCGACAGGACAAGCTCTTAACTGACGGGAGAACCGCTTTCCGTTTAGGAAAATGATTTTCCCAAAACCAAATATGTCTCGTAAATGAAGTGTAATACGAGTTAAGGCTCATCAGGCATTAATTCACCAGACTCCACCCCGAGTACCTAACTTATGGGACTATTTTTCGCGTAGGTCAGTCTTGTTTTTGCGACGACTTCGGTTTTGAGTGTTCGGGGCGGCAACCTGATTAAGGTAACACTCTGTAAAGCCACACGGTGGATGAGTTGTTGTCGCGATTGGTAAAAACTATCTTTCCGTTCACAGGGTCATATGACGTCGATGCCGGCCATCCGTTCAGTTCCGGCCACTGTACGTTAAAGGTCGTGTCCAGAATGCCATCGGCGCTATAACGAGAGTAAAAGACATGAAATGTGTCGTTCATTCCCCTCGCAAAGGGGCCAGCGGGTGGCGAGGACGTACCGCACGGGTTGTTCGAAGGGCCAAAGGTAGGGTCATGCTGACCGCTCATAGTATAACGATTAGTAACAGTGATGCTACTCTCGCCGAGAAGCTGTCCAAAACCGTACGCCAGTATCTTGCCGTCCGACTGTACGGCCAAGTTAGTAAACGACTCAAGTTCAACGAAATTGTTGGTGCCGGGCGGGTTGCATGTCGGATACCAGACTCGCCCCGAACTGCCAAACGTCAAATCGATAACACCACTGGGATAATATCTGGCCAACACAGGTTCGCTCCCATCGGGCCAGTTTGCCATTCTACCCCCGACATATATCACACCGCCGAGGTCGTTGCTCGCGTCGAGGCCAATTTGCTCGCCGTAGGGCGTTATGTTCGTAATTATCTGAGCCCAGTTACCAAAATTGATGTCGGGCGAACCATTGCTATTCAAGCGCCCGAGTCTGATGTTTGTGCTGTTGTTTGTAGAAACACCGAGGAGCAGCTTGTTTTGCGAGATTGCCATTGCCGTCACATTCGCGGGATTCAGGTACGTCGTTGACCACGCGACGGTACCGTTGTTGCCAAACGTGGTATCGAGCTCACCGTTGGTATTAAAACGCCAAACATAAGCCGTGTAACCTGTTGCCCGACTGAACCGCCAGCCGCCGACGACGATCTTTCCATCGGACTGGATGAGTACCGAAAAGGCATCACCGGTGAGGGATATTCCAGCTCCGATATCTTCGACGCCAAACCCGTCGACTCCAAACGGCGATGCCCACCATGGCCCGGTGTCGGGGCTTCCGTTGCTTCGATAACGGCACACGTAGAGTTTGCGGCTCGACGCCGGGTCGTTTAGGTAGGTGTAATTGCATTTGTCGAAGATCTTTCCAACCACAATGATCTTTCCGTCCGACTGGACTGCCGTTGCTCTGGGGAACAAGCCAAAGCACGGTTGGCTGGGAGCCGAATCATAATAGCCACCGCCGGTTCCAAATGTGAGATCAAGATCGCCGGAGGCGGCTTTGACCGCAGAATGAGCGAGGAGCGTGGTGACGATAATGTACAAGAATATTGTGGTTTTGCCGATTACTTCTTTTATTTTCATAATTTGTTTCCTCTAAATTTAATATTTGAACTGAACAGATCGAGACCTAATGTCCTTTGGCTTGGGATCGAATACAAAACTCAGCCTCATTTCACTCAGCTCTCATCCTTCTGCATTTCATCCTCCGAGACATGGTGGGCGGTTGTGGGTATATCGCGATGTTTGAGCCGCAATTGCTCGAGCAGCCATTGCGGGGCCTTTTGTTGATGAGGCCACTCAGCCGCCGTCGTGTGAAAGGGTGATTCGGGCTCCTGTCTGTACGAGACCACCTCACGATCTCTCGATCGTAATGGTCTTTTTTCCACTTCTCGCTTTCACAATGCTGCTCCTTTTTCGGTTCTAATTTGAGAACTGGCCACGTGATATAATTCCTTCATAGCTGTCCGACGGGATTCATTGTTGATCGAGCACGGGCAAAAAGTCTCTAATTTTGGGCAAATTGTTCCTAATTGTTTCAAACGAGTGGAGGCGGGCGTGGATAAAACTTTAGAGTTTGGCGATTTTGAGATCGACGCGGTTAGGCGCGTGCTGCTCAGAAACGGCGAGGTCGTTCCACTCAAACAAAAAACCTTTGATGTTCTTCTGGCCCTAGCGGAAAATGCTGGTGAGATCCTATAAAAAACGATCTTCTCGATCGAGTCTGGAAAGACAGCTTTGTCGAAGAAAAAAATCTATCCGTTCAAATTGCCGCGCTCGAGAAAGCGCTCGGCGAGACAAAAAACGAAAATCGGTTCATCGCCACGGTACCGGGACAGGGTTATTCGTTTGTCGCTGACGTCACCCCGCCAACCGGAAACGGATACGTTGTTACTAATCAAAAATTTAACGGATCCTTGTCGAGGATGATCTCGAATCCTTAGGGCCACAACTTGCGGCCATTGCGGGAAACAACGGTCTCACTCACCTATTGCCGGGAACCCTATCCTCGGGAAAGATCTTAGGGGCCGTTATAGGTATTTTGCTTCTTTTATCTATGGCAGGCGGCGGGTACTGGCTTTACCACGCCAGCGGAGATTCCCGCAGCCCAACCGCATTTGACGCTGAATCTGCCTTGAATCTCGAAAATTTACAACGACCGGAAATGTTGCTCAAGCCGGATTGTCGAGGGACGGCAAACTTTACGCTTTTGTACTTCGCGATGCGGGCCGGCAAAGCCTATGGCTCGGCTATACAGGCGGCGGCGACAAGATCCAACTCAGGCCACCGGCCGATGTTAATTACAGCACGCCGACATTCTCGCAGGACGGCAAAAAGCTCTATTTTAGTATGTCGGAAAGGAGCACAGGCCGCTTTATTTTATACAGGATGTCCCCCTTTGGAGGGGTCGCGGAAAGGGTCCACGATGACGTCATGAATCCGATCACGATCGCACCCGACGGTACTCGGTTTGCGTTTGTCCGCCTGGACGCCGACGGCAGGACAACCCGTGTGATAGTGGCTGACATTGAGACCGGCAGCGAGCGTGTGGTAGCCGCACAGCCGCAGCGTGGTTTTAGCTTATGCGGCCCCTCATGGTCGCCGGATGGACGTCTCATAGCGGTCGGCGGGGCTAGCAATGATACGCCGCGTTATGGGGCGGTACTTGGAATTGATCCCGAGTCGGGCAAGATCATACCGCTTACAACTGAACGTTGGGCGACTATTAACCGGGTCGTATGGGTAAGCGACGGCAGCGGAATGTTGGCGATCGGGAATAAAACTGATGACTCAGCACGCTCGGCATCTGGCTTATTTCTTATCCCGGCGGCTCGGCCCGGCAAATAACCAACAATATTAATTCTTACGCAAGATACAGCCTCGATGTCTCGGCAGATGGAAGCGAGATACTTGCCCTGCCTGCCGAGCAGGTTAGTAATGTCTGGGTTGAAAAGGACGGTAATGCGGACACCCGGCGCCAGATAACCAACGGTTCCTCAGGGCGGTTTGACGGCTTATACGGCCTCGATTGGACACCGGACGGACATTTGCTCTATACCGCGAAAAGCGGCGACGGCCAGTCTATCTGGCTGATGGACAGCGAGGGTAACGACCCCCGTCAGTTGACACCAGGGGGACATATCGACAGCCAGCCGACGGTTTCGGCTGATGGACGATTTGCTGTTTTTCAATCACGGCGCGATGGTGAAACCGATATCTGGAGGATAGAACTGGATAGCGGGGAGGTTCGCCCCTTAACATCGGGCGGTGAAAATTTTGACCCCGATGTGTCGCCGGACGGCCGTCTGACCGTTTACGCTTCGAAAGGGATCCGAAGGGTGTCGTCGGATGGCGGTGATCCGGTTACACTTACAGATTTTACTGCGTCCGTGCCGCGATATTCTCCGGATGGAACCATGATAGCGTTTGAATTCGAAAACGAGCCCGGTAAATCGCAGCTGGGCATTATGGGTGCCGACGGCGAGCGCCCCTATAAAGACTTTCGAAGTGCCGCCAACAGCTAATTTTCGAAATGGTCTTCGCTGGACACCTGACGGAAAGTCTGTAACCTATCGTGACTGGGGTGACGGTATTTGGCAGCAGGAAATTGGGGGCGGCGAACCGATAAGGTTGATCGGGCTGCCGAAAGGAAAGGTTTACACCTATGCATGGTCACGCGACGGCAGGAATTTTGCCTATACTCCTGCCATTGAGATACGTGACGTTGTTGTTATCACGCCCATGTTCGGCGAATGAACAGGCGAAATTATCGCCGTGAAATAAACCGTAAATGAATGGGGTCGGCAGGTCATGAAGCAAAGAGATAGTCCGGGCTGAGGCCGTGATCGCGGTCATAAATCTTCCCGGTGCAGAAGCCTTTGGGGTTTTGACCCCTCTCTTAAATGACAGATCAGCGTTTGGCATCGGCCGATCTGGTTATCTCCCTACTCAGGGTCGCTTGGGGTATTGAAAAGAGCGCCGAGTTTGATGCTTCCCTTGTCCGCATTAATAATTCGGTGCCAGGCCGTCAATTCTGGGATATAGGGTCGTAAATCCGGTTGACTCTGTCTAATTACGTCAGCTTGATGTAGGTTTCTGACTTTTGTTTGGCTATATCGGGGGACCGCGGCGATGATCACGGTAGACGGAACAAAATTTCTGCGGCCGCCCAATTCGGGTATAATGTCCGAAATGAAACGATTTGCAGCCATCCTTTTGCTTGCGGCCGGCCTTGCGGTGGTTTCTTATGGGCAGGACGAAGATCGGTATCGCGACATCTTTGGCTCTGAGAATGTCGAGGCAAAGCGTACGGCGCTGCTTGAGATCAGGAACCTGCATAGCGAGGCGGCATCGAGGGCGGCGATCCCCGCACTGACTGACCGTAAAGTAGCGGTCCGGGCTGCGGCGGCAACGGCTGTTATTTATCTTCCTGGCCCTGAGGCGGTGAGCGTTTTGACGCCGTTGTTGAATGATAAGGCCGCATTTGTTCGGGGCGAGGCGGCGTTTGCGCTTGGAAAGGTTGGTGATGCGTCTGCAACGCAGGCTCTGATCGATTCGCTTCGCAAGGATAAAGCGAGAGAGGTGAGGTCGGCTGTGGCAATTGCTATGGGTAAGATCGGCGACCCGAACGCGGTTGCGGCGTTGACGGCGGTACTCACAGGCAAACCTTCAGGCGATAACGAACTACTTCGCCGCTCGGCGGCCCGTTCTATTGGCGAGATCGCAAATGCCGTCAGATCGGCAAACACCGACGGTAACTTGCCGGCCAGCCGCGTTTCAGGAAACTAACCGCGTTTTGATCAGCGTGCTGCAGAATAAGAAAGAGACCGATGACACGCGCCGCGAGGCTGCCTTTGCTTTGGGTGCCATCGGCGATAGCTCGGCGGTCGCAGCACTTCGCTCAAACCTTGGCTCGGCTGATTATTATCTCGCCGGTATCTGCAAGGACGCTCTCGATCGGATAGAAACCTCACATTAAAATCTTCACCTTTTCGTCTGGATTTGTTCTAATTATATAAATGCAGGCAAGTCAGCAAATTACTGATCCTAACGATCTGCGCGCCCGTTTCGCGGCGGTCCGCGCCTATACCGAAAAGCTTTGCGAGCCGCTCGAGACCGAGGATTACATACCTCAGCCGGTCATCGATGTTTCGCCGCCAAAGTGGAACATTGCCCATACGACCTGGTTCTTTGAGGAAATGATCCTCAAGAATTATATGCCGGGTTACCAGGTTTTCGACGCGAGTTACGGCTTTCTTTTCAATAGCTACTACAACACCATCGGCGAACGCACGCCTCGCGATAACCGCGGTGCGTTGAGCCGGCCGACGGTGAAAGATGTCTTTGCATTTCGCCGGCATGTTGACGAAAAAATGGCGGAGCTGCTGAGCGGTGACGTTGACAACGATGTTCGCGACCTCGTCATACTCGGCCTAAACCACGAACAGCAGCATCAGGAACTGTTCCTGACCGATCTCAAATATATCTTCGGCGAGAATCCGCTTTTTCCCGCATACCGCGAGGGCGACGCACCGGAAAATAGATATGACGAAGCGCCCGTTGATTTCATCGGCGTAGAAGGCGGCGTTCATGAGATCGGATACGCCGGCGACGGATTTTGCTTTGACAACGAGCTGGCACGGCACAAGGTTTATCTGAATGATTTTGAGATCGCGTCGGGACTCGTGACTAACGCAGATTTTGCCGAATTTATCGAGGCGGGCGGGTACAAGGATTTTCGCCTCTGGCATTCCGACGGCTGGGACTGGGTAAATCAAAACAGTGTCGATTCGCCGATGTACTGGCATCGACGCGGCGAGGATTGGCATACGTTTACGCTTGGCGGGTTTGGGCGGCTGATCTATGCTGCACCGGTTTGTCATGTTTCGTTTTATGAGGCGGCTGCATTTGCCGCGTGGAAAGGCTGCCGTCTGCCGACCGAGTTCGAATGGGAGGCCGCAAGCGCGAAATTTGATTGGGGACGCCGGTGGGAATGGACCAATAGTGCGTATTTGCCCTATCCCGGCTTTACAAAGGCGGCCGGTGCCGTCGGCGAGTATAACGGCAAATTTATGATCAACCAGATGGTCCTGCGAGGGGCGTCTGACGTTACGCCGCCGGGACACAGCCGTGCGACGTACCGAAATTTTTTCAACCCGCATCTGCGCTGGCAGTTTACGGGAATAAGACTGGCGAGGTAAGCAATAGACAAGAATAGGCGGGTTGTAAGATAGCAGACAGTTGAGACCGGCCAGGCCCGTGCATCCTATTCGTCCTGTTTGAAATTTTTGCTATGCAAAGTACTCCGACACCGGAACTGACCCAATTCGCTGAGGATGTCCTTGCCGGGCTCTCGTCGACGCCAAAGGCTCTGTCGTCAAAATATTTTTATGACGACGAGGGCTCACGTCTGTTTCGCGAGATCATGAAACTGCCCGAGTATTACCTTACAGGATGCGAAGAGGATGTATTTTCGTCGCAGACCGAAGAAATATACCGTGCGTTCGCAAATGGCAGTGACGCTTTTGACCTGATCGAGCTCGGGGCCGGCGACGGAACCAAGACCGCGATACTGGTCGATCACTTTCTCAAGCGGGGTGCCGATATCAATTATTCGCCCATTGATATTTCGCAAGAGGCCTTGGATGCTCTCTCGGCAAAATTTACAGTCGAATTCCCGTCGCTTAAGATCGAGACCCGCAACGGCGATTACTTTCAGATACTCCAGTCTCTGAAGGATGGTAATGGGCGGCGAAAGATACTGTTGTTCCTCGGCTCTAATATCGGCAATTTCAACCGGTGACCAGGCACTTGTGTTTTTCCGGCATTTGCGTGAGGTAATGAACAGCGACGACCTGCTTTTTATAGGGTTTGACCTGCAAAAAGATCCGCATGTGATCGTACCCGCCTATGACGATGCTGCCGGGGTGACGGCCGCATTCAACCTAAATCTTTTGACTCGTATTAACCGTGAACTCGGCGGCAATTTTGATGTTGAAAAGTTTTCTCACTACGCTAATTACCGGCCCATTGCCGGCTCGGCCAACTCGTTTCTTATCAGCCGCGAAAAGCAAAGCGTGCATATCGATGCGTTGGGGCGCACGTTCGAGTTTGAACAGTGGGAAGCGGTGTTTATGGAGATCTCACAGAAATACAGCCTCGGCATGATCGCAAACCTGGCACACGAGAGCGGTTTTGAGATCAAGCAAAATTTCTTTGACAGCCGGAATTATTACTGCGATTCGCTCTGGCGCGCTGCCGCTTAATGAACCTTAATATCCTGCACTTCGACTCGATCGGCTCAACCAACACTGAGGCTGCAAATCAGGCAAAGCTCGGCGCCGGCGAAGGTCTGTGCGTCATTGCCCGCGAACAAACCGACGGCCGCGGGCGGCATGGCAGGCAGTGGATCTCAGAGACTAGACGCCGGCCTCTATTTCAGTATCGTTCTCCGGCCACAGATCGAAATGTCTTATCTGCCGTTGATCACCCTTATGGCAGGCGTCGCGGTCCACGACACTCTTTTGGAATTCGGCACTGAAGCCTGATATCAAATGGGTCAATGACATCCTGGTCGGCGACAAGAAAATAAGCGGCATCCTTGCCGAATCTCTCGAAACGCCAACGGGCCTCGCCGTCATTGTCGGCATCGGCATTAATCTCACATCACGTAATTTCCCGGACGAGATCGCCGCGGCTGCGACATCGATCGAGGCTGAAACGCAGAAGAAGATCCCGGACCGCATGATCTGGCTGAGGCTCTGACCAAATATCTGGCGTATTTTTATTCCATCCTGAACAAGACGGACGGGCCGGCACATATTCGTGAAAATTGGCGGCAGCGGTCGTCATATTTCAGCGGCAAACCGGTTCGTATTTTGACCGGAAACGACGTGGTTGAGGGCATTACAGATGGCCTCGAAGAAAACGGTTCTCTAAGAGTGAAAATCCCTGACGGCTCAGTTAGAATCTTTCAGGCGGGCGATGTCGAGCGCATCCGTTCAAATGAAATATGAGGCAGCGCCTTTCTGAGATCCACCCGATTTTTTACCATTCCCGCATTCTGCAAAAACGGATGTTCCGCCAGATCGCGGACCTGCCGCTGGCCGGTCGTTTTGCATCCGAAATGCAGGCAGACGATCTCGCGTTCACGTGCAAAAAACACCAATCCCTGCTCCGCCGGCGAATGGGAAACTCCGACCCGCAGCTGCAGGAAAACAAGGTTAAGAACCTCGGCATCGCGTGTCCGACCATCGACGGCATTTTGATCAGGCCGGGCCAGACGTTCTCATTTTGGCGGCAACTTGGCGAGGCTACCGAGGAAAAAGGGTATATCGAGGGGATGCAGCTTTCGCGCGGCGAGGTGGTCCGGGGCGTGGGCGGCGGTTTGTGCCAGCTTTCAAATCTGCTTTATTGGATGGCCCTGCACACTCCGCTCGAGATCGTCGAACGGCACCATCACAGCTTTGACCCCTTTCCGGATGATAACCGTGTGCTTCCATTCGGCAGCGGGGCCGGTGTCTTTTTTAATTACATAGATCTGCGTTTTTACAACCCGACGGACATTACCTTTCAGCTTAGGCTCAAGCTGACCGACAACCATCTGAAGGGTGCCATTTATTCGGATCGCGAGACGCCGCATTCGTACCATATTCTCGAAAAGAATCACCGATTTTTGCGAAAAGATGATAAGAACTTTCGTGAGAACGAGATCTGGCGCGAGGCCATCGACCGGCGCACGGGTAACCGCGTTTCAGAAACAATGGTTGTGAAAAATTTCGCCGAGGTAAAATACGAATTGAACTTTGCGGTCGGAGAGTGTAGTTTGTAGGTACGCTTTGCGGGGATCATATGAACGACGATTTTGAGAATGAACTCGAATTTGGCTTTGATGACGACTTTGACGAGGACCTCGCAGAGTTCGATGAATTTGAGGACGAGCTCGGCAACGTGGAGATGCGTACCGCGGTGATGCAGAAAAACAACATGATCGCATTGCTCTGCATCAAGACCGCTTCGGTGGGCGCCGCCATCTGCCGCGTCGACCCACGCGAAGACCGCCCCGCCGTTCAGATCTATGACGATGCCGATGCCGCAGTCGAGTGGTTTACTAAGAGCCTTCGCACGAGCAAACGTAATGGCTGGAATGTCATCTACGACGGCCTGCCGCTGCAAGGCTAACGCCCCATGTTACTTGCGGTCGACATTGGAAACTCAAATATCAAGTTCGGTATCTTCGACAACGAACGGCTTGTTTCCAAATTCTCAATTCCCACAACTTCATCCTTAACCCAGGAAGATCTGAAACTGGCCGTTGGCAGTCACCTCGATCAGCCGATCGACAATGCGGTCGTTTGTTCGGTCGTTCCTGAAATTGAAGGTCCGATCATGAAATATCTTGGGCATCATCTCGCCGTTGAACCTGTCTTTGTCAGAAACGATTGGGACTTTGGTTTTCGGGTCAACTTATGAACCGTTAATGGCCGCCGGCACGGACAGGATCGTCAACTCTTTCGCCGCCGCTGCCAAATACGGTGTTCCCTGCATTGTCTGCAGTTTTGGAACTGCGTTAACAATCGATGTAGTGAATGATGATCGGGTACTCATTGGCGGGATCATTGCTCCCGGAATAAATACCCTGACGAAAGCCCTGCACCTTAATACCTCGCAGCTGCCGGATGTCTCGCTCGAAAAACCTCGGAAAGTGATCCAGAACACAACCGTCGGGTCCATGCGTTCCGGAGTTTTTTATGGTTATTTGGGATTGGTTAAAGGCCTGATCACAAGGATCAAAAACGAGATCGGCGATGACCCGAAAATCATCGCAACGGGTGGATCTGCTCCGCTTATGGCCGAAAATTTAGGTTGTATCTCGGTCGTTGACGAAAATCTGCTGCTGGATGGGCTTCGGCTGCTTCATGAACGACGTCAGGCTGAGTAGGTCGCTAAATATTTCGGCGAGCGCCGGGCATTTGTCATCTGCTCAAAAGCAAAGGCAGCCTTGATCAGCACCGGTTCTGAAAAAGCCCGCCCAAAGAACGAGATGCCCACCGGCAGTCCCTGAACAAAGCCTGCGGGCACCGTAATATTCGGATAGCCCGAAACGGCAGCAATGCTCGAACTCTCAAACACACCGCAATCGCCGCCTATGTGGTCAGTCATCCACGCAGGCCCGCCCGACGGAGCGACGATGGCGTCGAGTTTGTTTTTATCCATCACCCCGTCTATGCCCTGCTCCTGCGTCATCAGTTTGCTCTGCAGCAACGCGATGCGATAGGCACGCTCGTTCAGATCGCCTTTGGCCTGAGCCTCTATAAAGATCTCCTGGCCGAAAAACGGCATCTCTTTGTCGGCGTTCTTTTCGTTAAAGGCGATCAGGTCGGCAAGGGTCTTGTTCGGCCCGCCTCTGGCGGCGAGATACTTGTTGAGGTCCTCTTTGAATTCATACAGCAGCACCCCGTATTCTGACTCGCCGAAATCAGTCAGCTTTGGAAAAGTGATGTCTATCAGGGTCGCCCCACCGTCTTTCAGCACCTGCAGATGAGGCTCGATCACCTGGTCAACCTTGTCATTGCGTCCGAAATATTGGCGGCCTACGCCTATCCGCAATCCCTTAAGGCCATCTTTCAGCAAATACCTGGTGTAATCTTTCTGGTTACGTTCTGCTTGAGCAGTGATCGAGTCGCTGGTATCGCTCCCGACAATAGCCGTCAGCAATGCGGCGGCATCCGCAACGGTTCGCGTCATCGGCCCCGCCGTATCCTGACTATGTGCGATGGGAATAATGCCCGATCGCGAGACAAGCCCGAGCGTTGGCTTGATGCCGACGATGCCGCATGTTGCGGACGGGCAAATGATCGAACCATCGGTTTCGGTACCGATGGCGATCGCAGCGAGACTCGCCGCCATCGCGGCTCCGGAACCCGACGATGACCCGCAAGGGTTGCGGTCAAGAATGTAAGGATTGTGCGTCTGCCCACCGCGGCCTGACCAACCGCTTGATGATTTGGCAGACCGAAAATTCGCCCATTCGCTGAGATTGGTTTTGCCAAGTATCACGGCACCGGCATTCCTGAGCTGGGTCACAATGAAGGCATCTTTCTTTGGTACCGGGGCGTTCATTAGGGCAAGACTGCCCGCGGTCGTGTGCATTTTGTCTGCGGTATCAATATTGTCTTTAATCAAGATCGGGATGCCGTGCAGCGGTCCGCGAGGCCTGCCGGCTTTTCGCTCTGAGTCGCATCGATCGGCGATCGCGAGTGCCTCAGGATTGAGTTCGATGATCGAGTTGAGCTTCTTATCAATATCGGCGATGCGAGCCAGATAGCCCTCGGTTATTTTTCTGGCCGTTGTTTGCCCTGATTCCATCGACGCCTGCAGTCCGGCAACCGTCGCTTCCTCTAGATTCAGATCTGCTGCGTGTCCAGAAACCATTGATGTTCCTATGATAACTGTTGTTCCGGCTAACGCCGACTTCTGCAAAAATTCACGACGATCGATCATATCTTTCTTTACCTCGCTTTTTTTCGGATTATAACAGAAGGCCCCAATTGTTCATTGTCCCGAGAGACTCAGCGATAATTTGTGGCTATACTTATTGCCAATGGATGCCCAAAGAGCAGAGCTGCCGCCGCCAAAACTTATTACTGCGCTGCGAGGGTTTAACCTGCTGCCTGCGATCGTGTTTCTGCCGACCCGACGGCGTTGTGACGAAGCTGCTTCAGAGGTCGCTTTTGATAAGTCGCAGCAAACCGATCCAAAACGACAAGAGCAGCGTCAAAAGATCTTTGACGAATTTGCGGCTGAATTCCCCGAGGTCCTCGATCATAAACACAGCAAGGTCATTGTACGTGCAGGCGTTGCCGCGCACCACGCGGGCCATATTCCGTCGTGGAAATTATTGATCGAAAAAATGATGTCGGGCGGTTTGCTGAATGCTCTATTTGCGACATCGACAGTTGCAGCCGGTGTTGATTTCCCCGCGCGCAGCGTGGTGATAACGAACGCTGACACTCGCGGGAATGACGGATGGCGGGCATTGACGGCGAGCGAGCTGCAGCAGATGACCGGACGGGCCGGACGAAGGGGGCGTGATAATGTCGGCTTTTGCGTTCTCGCCCCGGGACAATTTCAAAATCCGCGAAAAATAGCCGAACTTCTCAAGGCACCGCCGGACGCTCTCGAGAGCCGCTTTCGGGCTACCTACACCAGTCTCCTTAATTTGCTCGATGCCTTCGGCAACTTTGAACAGGTCCGTGAGATCGCTGAAAAGAGTTTCGCTTTTCGCGCTAGCAGGCGTTCCAGCGCCGATAACAAAACCGACGGCGGAGCCGAAATATTAAGCGACAGTATCTGGCTGCCATTTGAAAAACGGGCACGTGTCTTGTCGCATTTCGGCTACCTCGATCTTGATACTGAGAAAGTCACCGAACCGGGCAAGTGGTTAGCGGACCTGCGTATCGATCGTCCTCTGCTCGTCGGCGAGGCCCTGAGAGCGGGAATGTTTGACCAGCTCAAGGTTTCGGAAGCCGCCGGCCTGATGGCGTCGGTCGCGTCAGATGCGGACCGCAGCTATGGCGAAATGCATTCGAGCCGGCGTGTGACGGACATCCTAGCAAATTTCGAAGAGCTAGTGGTCAAGGTCTCGAATATTGAATGGAAGAATGGCGTCGAACCGGCCGAGGAGATAAATTACTCAGCAGCTGCTGCCGCCGAGAGATGGACTGCCGGTATGGTATGGGATGAATTGGTCGATCGCACGCGGGCCGAAGAAGGCGATCTTGTCCGCCTGCTTTCAAGGACCGGCGAGGCTTTGCGGCAGCTCGCAAATCTCCGGGATTCAAACCCGGCAGCGGCTGCCATTGCCAATTCAGCGGCTGAGGCCATTCTTCGCGAACCGGTCAGATAGCTGCCAGCGGCTTTGTCATTTCAAATTGACTCAGCCTTTCATAAAAGCCGATCTTCTTAAAGAACTCCATTGCTGACGCCAGTGATTTGTCGATGTTGATAACCTGCAGTGAAAATCCGTCGGCAGTTTTTGATCTCATCCCTTGCACCAGAGCTGAGGCGACCCCTCGTCGCCTGGCTCCTTTTTCAACGGCAAGCTGAGCAACCCGGCCAAAGATTGAAGAGAAAATTATATATCCGACCAGTCGGTCGTTAATGAACGCACCGAGGATCTGTTTCACTTTACGGCTTCTTGTAACCGCATCAACCGAATTTTGCCACGATGGTTGGCCGTCCCAAAACGTTGTCATGAGGTCCCAATCCGGATCGTTGATATTTCGAACATCGATCTCAGGAGGCGTTTCGGTATCCGTTCTGAGCCCGGTATCACATTGCAGAAGAGCCAATTCCCGGACGGTGTGGAATCCGAGCTTCTCATACAGCCTGATGGCGGCGATATTATTGGTCACGACCTCCAAAAGGCATTGCCGGATGCCACCGGCAACAAAAACAGGCATCATCATCTCGAACATCGCTTCGCTTACGCCCTGCCGCCGACAGTCCGGAACTACGCCGGTGCCGGCATCATATACCGTCGAGAGGCCATCCCATTGGCCAAATCCATTCATCGAAAAACCTACGAGCCGGTCTCCCTCCAGACAACCGGCTGTTCGGTCGAGTTCCACGCCATTCAAAATTATGTGATTACGAAATTGAGTTTCTGTAAGTGCAAATGGCACCACGTAATCTGAAAACGCCTCGATAAAGGCATTGTACAGCTGTTGGAAATAGCCGTCGTTCAAAAACCGGCACTGCCTCAAAGCGGTTTCGTTTCGATTGTCCATTTGATAGTATGAGAGAGTAATTAGTAGTGTAAGTAGCAAATTTAATTAAGGTTTAACAAAAATGCAAGTACTGCTGGCGGATGAATACGGATTTTGTTTCGGTGTCGAACGAGCGGTCGAGATGGTAGAGGATGCAGTTTCGGCTGGTGAGACCGTTCGCAGCCTCGGGCCGCTGATCCATAACAAGCAGGAAATGCAGCGCCTTGCCCATGAAGGTGTCACTGCTATCAGCGAGCCGATCCAGATCGGACGGGGTGAAACTGCTGTAATTCGCGCCCATGGGGTAACGCCTCAGGTCCAAAAAGAACTCGAAGAAAAAGCTACAAAGGTGGTTGACGCGACCTGTCCCTTCGTTACACGCGTGCAGAAACTAGCCGCCCGCGCGGCTCAGCAGAATCGCCACGTCATCGTCGTTGGCAGCCCCGACCATCCTGAAATGATCGGCGTCAAAGGCTATGCCCCTGACCACGCATTTGTTATCCGCGACGAGACTGAGGTAGCCGGCCTGCCTTGGCTGCGTAAACCGCTCGTGGTTTCGCAAACTACTATTAAAGCAAAAACTTTCTTCGACACCGCCGAGGCGATCAAGACCCGAACGGATGACGAGGTCCAGATCGTCAATACTATTTGTTCCGCGACCCGCGACCGGCAAGAGGCCGCACGAGCACTCGCCGGAATGGTCGACGCCTTTTACATCATCGGCGGCCGGCACTCGTCGAACAGCGTAAAGCTGCTGGCAGTTTGTAAGGAGCAATGTGAACGGAGCTTTCTCATCGAGACCGAAGATGAGATCGACGATAATGATCTCTCTGGAGCTCAAAAGGTTGGCGTTACCGCCGGGGCATCGACCCCAAACTGGCTCATTGAGAAGATCGTCAAACACCTCGAAAACATCTCGCCCGACAATTCTCCCGCCCTAAGGCCTTAACAATATAGGCGCTCTGCGATAAAGGGGCATGCCATGCCTCATGGCAGCGCGCTCCTTTGAGAGTGTCCGTGCTACAATAGCCGACATCGATCACACCTTAGATGAAAGAGTGCCCCAATTGTAAACAGGTATTCGCAGACGACTTGTCTTACTGCCTTCAGGACGGGACGCCGCTCACAGAGATCGGAGTCGGTATTGATCGTTACGCCCCGACCGAGGCTTCGTATGGGCCTGGTGTATCAGACCCGACCCAGGTATTGCATAGAAATGAGCCAATCGAGAAACGTGCGGCTTCGAAATTGCCGTACTTTCTTATCGGGGCTTTGACGGTCGCGTGTGTTGCTCTGGCCGCGGCAGTAGTTGCTACTAACCTCGATCGCATCCTGCCGACCCGCGACACGAAAGGGCCAGTGGTTGATAAGGTAGTTTCTTCGCCCGGAGTTGCACCGTCTGCTACGCCTCTAAAAACTCCCGCGATCACGATATCAGCCAATTCACCTGACTCCGCGACACCTGTGGTGACCTATGATCCGACCGGCAAGTGGAAAGGGAAGTGGAGTACTGATTCGGGAACATTGTTCGATTTTGAACTGGATCTCCGTGACACCGGAAACAATGGGCTTCAGGGATCAATCCTCTGGACCATGCGAAAATCGGTGCGTGCCGACAAGATGGACAAGGTTGGGCTCTCTGCGACAGAATACGTAAAAGGTTCGTACGAACCCGCGACCGGACTCGTCAACCTTAAGGGCTACAGCAAGAACGACCCAAACAACATGCTTGTAATGATCGATGTATATAAGTTAAATATATCGTCTGACGGCGACACGCTGACCGGCAATGCTCGAAACGGCGGCAAATGGAACGGGCATATTAAGTTGACGAGATGATCGGCTTCGTCATGCCGCATTCTTGACGTCAGCTGACTCGTATCCCGGAAACATTATTATCGCCGGATGAATGCCGAACGCTTTTGCCAGGCTTTCCGCACGTTTCTTTCCGATGTCCACCCGATTGTTTTCCAAAAGACTGATATTGGTTGAACTGATACCTGACCTCTCGGCGAGTTCTACCTGTGTCCATCCTTTGAGTTCGCGAAGCATCTGAATTACCTCGCCAGTCGTGTTCTGGATCTGCCGCCTCGCCGGACGGAATTCACGTTTGTCGATCTTGATCATATTTACCTCAATATTTATGCGGGGTTATCTCTAAGACATAAATCGTTACCATATCTCGGTCTAGCGTATAAATTTACATTTTTGCGAGGTGAATCTTATTAAAGGATCAACTTACTTTTTTAACCACCCAAACAACGCATCGATCGTTATATCGCGGTTTGTCTCGTAGATGGCTTTTGTGAGCGGGATCGACATCGGGCAGACCTCGATGCAGTTTTGGGCATTGCCGCAGTTTGTGATGCCGTCGTCGCCCATTAGGCCATTCAGGCGTTCCTCGGCCGTGATCTTGCCGGTGGGGTGCATATTAAAGAGGCGTGCCTGGGCTATCGCCTGCGGGCCGATGTAATCGTCATCGCCGTATTGGGGACAGGCCTCGAGACAGCATCCACAAGTCATACAGCGTGAGAACGCGTATCTCTCCTGGGCGATCTCATTTGGAATATGCGGCCCCGGGCCGAGGTTGTATGTGCCGTCGAGTTCGATCCACGCATTGACCTGCTTGAGATGATCGAACATCTTTGAGCGGTCGACCTTGAGGTCGCGAACGTTCGGAAATTTCGTCATCGGCTGCAGCGTAACAATGTCGGAACCGGATGCGATCAACAGATCGTCTATCAATGCCGAACAAGATTGCCGGACCTTCCCATCAATGACCATTGTGCAGATACCGCATACCTGTTCGAAACAACTCATATCCCAAACCGGCGGCGTTGTCTGTCTTGCCCTCGATCGTTACCGGATTTTTGCGGATGTCCATCAGGGCGGAGATCACGTTCAGATTACGGCGATATGAGATCTCAAAGGTCTCCCAATGCGCTGCCGCACCTTCCTTTTCGCGCCGCTGTATCCTGATCTTGACTGCCGACGGCGGATTCTCAAGCCGCTTTTTCTCTTGATGTGCGTGTGTGGTCATGACTTGCTTTTCCCTTTCCCCGACGAATAATCCCTCTTCCGAGGTTCGATCAGCGAAATATCCACAGGCTCATAGCTGAATACGGGAGCCTCGGCAGAGTACTCCGCGACTGTCGTCTTCAGGAAGTTATCATCATCGCGGTCCGGGAATTCCGGCTTGTAATGTGCACCGCGCGATTCGTTGCGGTTTAGTGCCCCGAGGGTGATGACGCGGGCGAGTTCGAGCATATTCTTTAGCTGGCGGGCGTGCGGCACCGCCTGCGTCGCCCACAGATTAGAATCGTTGATCGAGATATTCTTGTAGCGATCCAACAGCTCAACCAGTTTTTCGTCGGTCGCTTTTAGCCGGTCGTTGTAACGGACGACTGTGACGTTATCGGTCATAACCTTGCCTAGTTCTTCGTGCAGCTTGTACTGGTTCTCACCGCCTTCGTTGTGGACGATACCATCGTTGATCTCTTGCTGGCGTTTGAGTTCAGCGTCGTAGATACCGTTGGTTTCAGTATTGCCCCGTTCGACATTTTTTGCGTAATCTATTGCCGACGGCGCAGCCGTAAAGCCTCCGTAAACGCACGAAACAAGCGAATTCGCCCCCAATCGATTTGCTCCGTGGATCGAATAATCACATTCGCCGGCAGCGAACAGCCCAGGAATATTTGTCCGCTGTTCAAAATCTACCCACAGCCCGCCCATCGAATAGTGGACTCCCGGAAAAATGCGCATCGGCACATATCGCGGGTCGTCGCCGACAAACATCTCATAGATCTCGAGGATCGCGCCCAAACGTTCGGTAAGGACGTCAGCCGGGATATGAGTCAGATCGAGGTAAACCTGATTCTCGCCGCCGACACCATGGCCCTCCAGGCATACCTGAAAGATCTCACGGGTCGCGATGTCGCGGGGGACAAGATTGCCGTATGCCGGATACTTTTCTTCCAAAAAGTACCATCGCTCGGCGTCCGGAATGTCTCGCGGAGCGCGGGCATCCATCGGATCACGCGGCACCCAGACACGGCCGCCCTCGCCGCGGGCCGATTCGCTCATCAGGCGAAGCTTGTCTTCGCCGGGGATCGAAGTCGGGTGGACCTGTATAAATTCACCATTAGCATAGCGGGCTCCCTGCTGATAGCAGGCCGAATTCGCACTGCCGGTACAGGTCATGGAGTTGGTCGATTTGCCAAATATCAGGCCCGGGCCGCCGGTCGCCATGATGACGGCATCGGCCGCAAATGACTTTAGCTCCAGTGTCTGCAAGTTCATCGCGATCACACCGCGGCAGACCTGATGATCATCGAGTACGAGCGAGAGCATCTCCCAGCCCTCGTATTTAGTGACCTTGCCCTCGGTTTCCCAACGCCGGACCTGCTCGTCCAATGCATAGAGAAGCTGCTGACCCGTCGATGCACCGGAAAACGCGGTCCGGTGGTGCAGCGTTCCGCCAAACCGGCGAAAATCCATCAAGCCTTCTTTTGTACGCGAGAATGGCACGCCCATTCGATCAAATAGATAGATGATCTCGGGTGCCATATCCGTCATGCGTTTGACAGGCGGCTGGTTGGCGAGAAAATCGCCGCCATAAACCGTATCGTCGAGATGCTTGGCGGGCGAATCGCCCTCGCCCTTGGTATTGACCGCTCCGTTAATACCGCCCTGAGCACATACCGAGTGAGAACGCTTTACGGGAACGACCGAGATCAGATCGACCTCGTGCCCGGCCTCGGCGATCTTCATCGCCGCCGCAAGGCCGGCCAGGCCGCCACCGACTATCGCGATCTTTAATCCGCTTTTTGCCATAATTTATTGCCTTGATCCACGGTCAGAACCGCACCGGCCCATCCGCGGCCGGAAGAGGCTTATGCGGCTCTTCGCATAACGCTTTCGGCATTAATCCACACTGACTGACAAATGCAAATGCTGCATTCACACCCACCGCTCCGAGAAAGATCGCCAGGCCGAGACACGCATACAGCGTGACCTTCTGGGCCTTTTCCCCGATCACGATCCCCCAATCGACCGAGAAGAGGAATAAACCATATCCGAGGTGCCAGGCAGTCGCGAGCACACCTAAGATATAGATCGCCATCACCCATACGATCTGAAATTCGCCTGCGACGATCGCGTATGCCTGGTCGGCGTGGCCCGCAACTGCTGTCGTGTTGAGCCCGGGGATCAAGCCGAACCGGAAATTCAAGATGTGAAAGAGCAGAAAGAAGAAAAGGTAAATGCCGGTGGCCCGCTGAAAGATGTAAAACCAATTCCGGCCATAGCTGTATGTCAGCACGTTCGGCTTTGCCTCAGCCGAGATCAGAATGCCATAGACCGAGTGAAAAACAAGCGGCAGGAATATACCGAATATCTCAATAAAAAGGAGATACGGCATATCATGGATACCCTGAACGTGGTCGTTAAAAACTTTGGCACCATTCATTGCCGTCGAATTCGTGTAGATATGCACAAAGAAGAACATACCCAACGGAACTATACCCGTTAGCTGATGCAGCTTTCTCAAAAGAAAGGTGTTAGAGAATTTGATAGCCATCCTGTACGGGGTTGATCCGGCACATTTGTTGAATCGGTAATGTGCTGAAATTTTAATCGCAAACGCCCTTTTCAGCAATCCGTCACCCGTGGTTTTTATGATAAGACTATTTTCAGATAAGATAAAATGAAAATTGAGAGTCGGATAAAATAGATTTGCTTATAATCATCGGGAAAGTTTCACAATGCATATCGAAACGTTAAAGATATTTTGCGATCTCGTCGACCTGGAGAGCTTTTCACTGGCCGCCGAGCGTAACTTCATTACCCAATCAGCTGTCAGTCAGCAGATCAAGACTCTAGAGGAGCGATTCAAACGCAAGCTGCTCGAGAGGATCCGCGGACGCCGCGAGGTTAAACTGACACCCGCCGGCGAAGTCTTCTACAGGGAATCAGAAAATGTGCTGGCTGCATATGAACATCTGAATGAGAGCCTTCGCGGCGTCGTTGGCAAGATCGGTGGTACGGTCAAGGTAGCGACAGTCTATAGCATCGGGCTGCACGAACTGCCGCCAAAAGTTCGTGAATTCATGACCAAATTTCCGTCAGCTAAGATCGATCTCGAATATTCACGAACCTCCAGGATCATCCGCGATGTGCTCAGCGGCGGAGCTGAGCTCGGCGTCCTTGCATTGCCCGAGCCCCGCCGCGGCCTCACGATAACCCCAATGCCTGACAACCGCCTGGTGCTTATTGCACCACCCGGCCACAAATTTGCCGATCGCAAAAAGTTGAAGGTCACCGACCTCCACGGCCAGGACTTTGTCCATTTCGAACGGGACGCGCCTACCAGAAAGGCATTGGACAAGATCTTTAGGGCGAATGGCGTCGAGGTGAACAAAGTGGCTGAATTCGACAATATCGAAACGATCAAACGTGCCGTCGAGGTCGGATTTGGTTTGGCTATCGTACCGGAACATGCAGTGAACGAGGCCCGTGTGGCCGGAACCCTGACCGTGATCCAGCTTGCAGAAAAGTATTGGGTCAGGTCTGTCGGTGTGATCCACCGCAGCGATCACAGCTTATCGCTTGCTGCCAAAAAATTTATCGAGCTTCTCAGCCGGGATCAGGCCTGATTTTGATTGGCCCGCGGGCCACAGGTTACACTTAACCCAGGAAGTGTTATGCCAGACTCTGATCTCAGTACGAAATACCAACTTACCTTTGATGAGCGTGAGCGCTATCTCTACGCCTTTATCGAAGGCGATCAGGACAGCGTTGAAATTTCGCGTTCGTATTGGCAAGAGGTCGCCCGGGAAACTACCCGGACGG
This sequence comes from Blastocatellia bacterium, assembly GCA_963834975.1. Taxonomy (GTDB): domain Bacteria; phylum Acidobacteriota; class Blastocatellia; order Pyrinomonadales; family Pyrinomonadaceae; genus OLB17. The sequence goes on along the minus strand of CAWIDZ010000005.1, from coordinate 114,502 downwards.
GTATGAAACGCGTAATGATCGAAGAAAACCTTCCAGCCGGGGCGTCAATGACAGAGATGTTTCAATTTGCGACAGAAATACCCAACATGGGCTTTGGCGGCACCCGAATAGCATTTATCGACCGGGACCTCACCCAGAACGACCTAAATCAGTTCGGCGAATTAGTAGCGGTCAATCGCGGCGTCAACATAAAGGTCTTTATCGACAAACAAGAGGCCGAGACATGGCTGCTTGATAGCGACGAGATTTAGCCTGCCTACTCAGTTTCGCCCCGGCACCGGAATATCACTCGTCGCACCGAATATAAACGGATTCGTCGGCCCGCCGCCACTGTACTTGATATACCAGATCCTTGTTGAAGGTCGCCAAACAGCAAAATCCGTAATATGGTCTCCATCGTAATCGGCAGGTGCCGGAATGTCCGTTGAAACTCCCCAGTTGAGGTAAGTAACGCCGCCGTCGGAACTGCGCAGAACATACCATAGCCCGGTTGACGGCCGCCAGAGTGCAACATCAAATATGCCGTCACCGTCATAATCTTCCTGAACAGGAATATCCCCGTCCAACCCGAAAGGAATGTACGATGCCTGTCCGTCAGACGATCTGAGAATGTACCAAAACCCGTCACTCGGCCGCCAAACGGCGACGTCATAAATGCCATCCCCGTCATAATCACCGGGGACCGGCTTATCACCGCTGACGCCCCACGGCAGGGCCCAGGACGAATTATCGCCGATATTTCGGATATACCAGATGCCGGTCGACGGGCGAAAAACCGCGATGTCTGATTTGCCGTCACCGTCATAGTCGGCCGGCGCGGGGATGTCGCCGCTCGCTCCCCATGGTACTGCGACAAAATTATGTGCCGGATCGTTCAAGTCCTTACCGATATACCAGGTTCCGTTGCTGGGCCTGAAGACGGCAACCTCTGAAAGGAGAGAAAGATCAGAAAAACCGGACCCAAGATAGTCCGACGGAACAAGAATGTCATCGGCCAGGCCGAAAAATATCGAGTTAATTGTCCCTGGCGTCGGATACCACCGCCCGGTACCCGGACGGAAAATTGTCGCCGCCGAATGGTTGGCACTGTAGTCAAGCTGGAAAGGAATGCCGTGAAAATGATAGGTCTGCAGAGGAATATCGACACTACGCGTTAGCATTAGATCGATCGCAAACCCTGCATTTAACCAGGACGAAGCCGTAACCACCTTACCATCGGGCTGCAAAAGCACATTGCCATAGACGTAATAGCCGACTTCGGTTGCCAGATATTTGCCGTCGACAATACCATTCAGATCAAGTCGAACGAGCGATAACTGATCTCCGTCGATGCTGCTGCGGTTTACGGGCACCCGGGTCGCACAGCCAACAACGATCTTGCCGTCAGATCGCTCTACGGCATCAAATGGGCTGTCAGAAAACTCAGATGTAACGTCGATCGACGCCACGCCGTTATTTCCAAACGTCATGTCGGGTTGGCCGTCGGCCTCGTAACGCCGGACCGAGATGTCAGAATTTGTACGAAGCAGGCTGTCAGTCTTAATTTCTGAACCGGCGATGATGAATCGGTCGCCACTTACTACACGCAGCAATTTACTCTTACCCGGCGGGTGAATTGCTGAAAACGTAAAGTCCAGGAGTCCATCGGAATTTAGCCTGTAGACAGTGCCGGAATTGCCGCCCCCGGAAAACACCAGGAATTTTCCGCTCGATTGCAGTCCGATCTTAGGATAAATAAAATCTACGCCGCCCGGCAGAACGATAAATCCCTGTTGATCGCCAAAACTCTGGTCAACCTCACCGTTGCTGTCGTAACGGATGGCCGAATAGCTGCCGTGACCGTCTGAAACAAAACCGGATGCAACAAGGCTGCCGTCCGGCTGAATCACGACATCGGACAGGCCGTCATTGCCCAGCTGATTTATGTTTGGCCGATGGATGCCGTCGTCTGAAAATGACGTGTCCAATGAACCGTCCTCGAAGAATCGAGCTATCACTCCATCCCCAGTCTCGTTGCCGACAACTACGATCTTTCCGTCAGGTTGCCGGATAGCCTTGTATAAAGTAGCGTTTTGGGAGAAGGGAAGCGATACCCGGCCATTAACCCCATAGCTGGTATCAGGACTGCCGTCGGGATCGAATCTGAGAAACTGAAAAGTCACCGGGTTCGTGGTGCCGTTTACGACCAGTATCTTTCCTCCGTCTACAATAAAACTGCCTACCGGGTGATCGTCCCCCGAAGTCACGGTTGTCGATATCCCGTTTGTGCCAAAATCAGGATCAAGTTGTGCAAATGCTTTTGAGGCAAGAAAAAAACAAACAGCTGCAACCAACAGCGACGCGGCATAAATCTTAATTTTAGACATGATGATTCCCCCCCTGGTATATGGTTTTGGTACAAATGATATTAAGCGAACAAGAGACCGGTTTTCTACATTATATTTTCGCCGACGGGATTTGGGAAGTTTTTTTTCGGGGGCCAATGACCGTTGATGCAATTTGAAAAGCGGGTGCCACACAGCGCACCCGCCCATCGACAGAGTGTATTGCGAAGCTTAGTGAACCGGCTGGTCACCTATCGCCGCCGCCGCAGCGACATAGGTCATCGGCGTTGTTGCGGCCATCTCGTTGAGCGTGAATTTTAGTTTGTCGACGATGCCCTCGGCCTCCATATAGTCGCGGCCGAGCAGCCGGCGAAAACGCTTGCCGCGGTCCTCGCCCGTCAGTTCCTTTAACATTCCGCCGAGGAATGCGGTCACCAATTCAGGTGCAAACTGTTTCCCGGCGTTTCCGTGCAGGTCCTCGACGACGTCCTTTGCGGGGCGGCGGGCTTTATATGGCCGGTCGGTCGTCATCGCGTCGTAGGAATCTGCGAGGCTGACTATTTTGGCGATCATAGGTATTTCGTTGCCTGAGAGCCCGTCGGGATATCCGTGTCCGTCGAGCCTTTCATGATGATACTTGGCAGCAAGCGGAACGTCAGTATACGGATGATGGATCGGCTGAAGTATCTCAAACCCGACGCCCGGATGTTTATTTAAGCTCGGCCGATTCTTTTGCGTTAATCCGATACGGAGCGTTTATGATCTTACGCTCGACGGTGAGTTTGCCGACATCGTGCAGATAGCCGGCGACGGCGGCGCCCTCGACCTCCTCTTTGCCCCAGCCGAGTTCGGACGCGATGATCTCAGAGAATTTTCCGACACGCACCGAATGGCCTTCGGTATATTTGTCCTTGCAATCAATGGCCGCGGCAAATGCCTTTACCGTATCGTGATAGGTCGAACGCATCTCGTCGAACATCCGACGGTTTTCGTTTGCATGGCGTTCGATCTCAGCCATGAGATTTCGCTGGGCGATGGCGACACCGATATGCTGGCCCATCGCGCAGATGATCTCTTTCTCATAACTCGTATAGATCTCGCCCGTCGCCTTTTCACCTAGAAAGATCGCTCCGACGATCTCGTCGCGGACAACGAGCGGCACAAACAGTTCGAGCCGCCGCCGCTCAAAACTAGTGTCATAGACCTGAAAGAACGGCAGCACGTGTGCCTGTGAGATCTCGATCGGATTGAGGCCGTTTGTCAGGAATTGGCGTTCGTCCTCAGTACACAGCGAGAGGCTAAGAGGGAAATCGTCACCGAGGCCGCGAACGGCGAGCATGTTCAGCTCATGGCCAAATCGCGAATATCTCGCAACCGCACCACGCATGATCCCCAACGCGCCGGATATCAAATGCAGCGACGTGCGTATCGTCTCCTGAAAATTGTTCTTGTTCGTGATCTCCTGGCCCAGGTCGGCCAGTGCGCCAAAAGCGTGGATTAATTTATGATCGTGTTCCATTGGTTTCTTAATGATGAATCTAACCGATGACAACGTGTTTAGAAACACCGAGCATGTCAAAAAGCTCCACAGTATCTTCGTTTACTTCAGAAAACACTACAGACGCACCGTTATTTTTTGCAATGTCTATAACGCCGAGCAGGATCGAGATGCCGATGCTGTTGACGATCTCGGTCTTTGAAAAATTTACGACCAGTTCTTTGCAGCCCGCCTCGAGCCGGCGTTTGCATTCGTACTCGATCTTTTCGCCGCTTAGTTTGTTCAGATAGTCGCCGGCAAAGATCACTGATCTTTCTCCGGCCGTATCGATAGACCCGATGGCTCCGTTTGCTGAGATCACTTAGTTATTGTCCTTGTATAAGTTAGCTTGTGCGCCTGAAGAAACGACTTGAGGAATATTTCTACCATAAAGAGCACCGGAAAACAACAAAATTAACGGCAATCGCGATGATTTTGCCGAAAATCCCACAAAATTCTGCGTATTTTGAGGTGTCAACGCGGCACGGCGGTACAGAATACAAAATTCGCCGTTGGGTTCAGGCTCTCTTAGCTTTGTACGGGACGCGGCCAAATTCTTCGAGCAGCGGCTTTAGATGCTCGACGGCTGAGGCGTGGGCCGCACCGTTTGTCGCGAGTATTCCGTTGCGGTTTTGCAGGTCGGCGATATCATACCGGATGTCGCAGCCAAAAAGATCGGTGAACCGGCCGCCGGCTTCCTCGAGGATGATCTGCGGGGCACATGTGTCCCACAATTTTGTGCGCGGGCTGGGATGAATATAAATGTCGCAGGTCCGGTCCACGATCAGGCCGGCCTTGAGGCCGACCGAACCGCGCCGGACGATCTTGCCGAAACCAAAATGCTCGATGATCCGGTGCATGCGAGGGCTGAGGTGATTTCGCGACACGGCCAGGGTCATGTCCTCAAAATTCTTTTTGCGAGACGTAGTCAGCCGGACAGGCTCGCCGCCGGCCGCAGCCAAAAAAGAACCACCGCCCTTCACTGCGTAACTCAGCAAATCATACGCGGGTAGATAGACTACGCCGACAACTGGCACGCCTTCGACTGCAAGCCCGATCTGTACGCCGAAATCGTCATCGTGTTTTACAAACCCGGCGGTGCCGTCGATCGGGTCAATGATCCAGACGCGGCTTTTCGACATTCTGCGGTCGAGGTCGTCAACTTCTTCTTCCGAGAGTATGCCATCCGTGGGAAAAGCCGCGGCCAGGCCGTCGACAATGATAGTGCTGGCTTCGCGATCGGCAATCGTCACCGGTTCGCTGAGATTGTCGGCACCAAACTTTTCTTCGGTCTCAAATCCGGCGGCGTAATGTCGAAGTATTGTTTTTCCGGCCAGACGGGCGAGCGTCAACGCGGTCTCAAGCTCTTTGTGCAGCATTGATGATAATCTAACACGCGGGATCAGGAACGCGTAAATTAGAATGTGGTCAGAATTTGTCGACAGCTTCGGTTAGCCCGCATCGGGGACAGATCAGGGTCTGCCGGGTCTTGTCCATCCATTTTGCGAGGGCAAGGTTAGCGAGTTTCGGGGTTTTGCTCTCGGCCTCGCCCTCGCGGAAAACGCGGGCGTGTTTTGGCTCGGCGATGTCGTTCAGCCGGCGTCAATTCTCGCTCGCATTGCCGGCAGATCCAGCCAAAGCCGTGGTTGTAGAAATCGTTTAGTTCGGGCATAAGAAAAAAGCAGCAAACCCGCGCGGCCTGCTGCTTAGTTTAGTCTATTTTGCCTCTTACTGGGCCCGCCGTGTCGGGCGTGTCGTGGTTTGATTAGCAAGCAGCCTCACGGGGACGGTTGTATTCGCTCCGTTGCGGAAAACCTGTATCTGTACGGTGTCCCCGATCTTTTTCTTATCCAAATAACGATAGAGGTCGTCGAGGTCATTCATCTTTTCGCCATCGATCGAGATGATAATGTCACCCAATATGACCTTACCCGACGGATCCTGCGACAGGCCGCGAAGCCCCGCATTTGACGCCGTTGTTCCCTGAATAACATTTCTGACTATCAGGCCCGTTGCAACCGGCAGCCTCACGCCCTGATCGGTCAGGCCCGAAACGCTGAGCAGATTGACGCCCAGTTTTGGCCGGTTTACCTCGCCGAACTGTATCAGCTGAGGTATGACGCGTTTAGCGATATTCACCGGTATGGCAAAACCCACGCCGACCGAGCCACCCGCCGGCGACAGGATCTGCGAGTTGATGCCGATCATCTTGCCATATTTGTCGAGAAGCGGGCCGCCTGAGTTACCTGGGTTGATCGAAGCATCAGTCTGAATGGCTGCGTCTATCGGCCTGCCGGTAGGTGCTCCTGCCATCGGACGCGAACGGATCGGACGCTGAAGCCCCGAGATAACACCCGTCGTCAGTGTACGATCGAGGCCGAACGGATTTCCGATCGCTAAAACTTTTTGCCCCACGATCAGCCTGTCAGAATCGCCCAGCGGCACGACCGTCAGACCGTTTGCCGGCGGATCGATCTTGATGACCGCGAGGTCCGTGTCGGGGTCGCCGCCGACAACCGTTGCCGGATAGACCTTGTCACCGCCAAAGCTGACTGTCAGTTTTTGAGCACCCTCGATAACGTGGTAATTGGTCAGGATGTTGCCGTTCGTGTCTATCACCGAACCTGAACCGTTGCCCTTGCCTTCCTGCACATCGCCCCACCAATCCTGCGTGTATGACGTTGTATTGATAAACGCGACACCCGGACTGATGGCCTTGTAGATCTCAATATTGTTCTGCTCGTCCGTAACTGTGGACGGCTCAGAGATGTTCGCCGGCGTCGCCTCTGCAAACGTGACCGTCGAATTGTCCCTCGCCTGCCAAAAGCGGCCGAGGTTATATAAAAGAGCCGTCGCACCCACCGCTATTAAGGCCGACGCAAATGCCAGCAGCAATACCTGCCGCGCCGATAACTGGTAAACCGACTTTCTGTTCATAGTATTAAAACTTCCTCTATCAAATAATAATGATCCGAATATTCAGATGCGAAAAAATCCCGCACGCGTTGTGTATTGAGATACGAAAAAATAAAACCCGATGTTTCCATAGAAAACACCGGGCGAAACTCACGTCAACAAATTGTGTTTAGAATATTAGTGCGAAAAATTGGCCCGACCATTCGACGGCGTCATGCATCGCCGTGTTCGATACATACCCGAAGGCCGTAAGCCCCGTGAACAGATGTATCCCCATCAGGCCGATGTAAACTGCTAACGCCACGGCGAGGCCGTATTTTGCGACCGGCCTGTTGCCCCATCGGAACAAGACTATCGCCGCCACTGCACCGATCGCGATCTTTACGCCCAGAAAGGGCCCGTTCCCGATATCCAGCAGGTTCGCCATCAACTGGTTCCCCTCCGTCGCAACCCCTGACCGTACCCATATTATCGTCAGCAGGGCGTCAAGAACATTAAGAGCGAAGAGAAGGACCGTCGGGGCTAGCAGCTGCATTACTGGGTTTACTCCTATAAAAACTTGTTTAACTTGTCCCTTAAACGACTTAACCCCCGGCTTTGAAACCGGGGGCTAAGATAACTTAGGTGAACCGCGAACTTTAATTGTCGATGGAAGAATATGACTAATCGATGCCGATTTCAAGAAATCAGAGAAAATTTATTTATCGGCCTCTCAATTCCTCAAGCCGCAACTGCCGCGAAGAAATATCCTGGGGAATATTACCGCTTTGCAGGTTTGGCACCGTCTGTTATCGCGATCGCCATTTTGACTGCGTTGTAAGCATTTACGATACCGCCCGAGGCAGACAGACTCTGGAACGGCACCTCAGTTTTGGTGCCGGGCCTGTTAACTTTCGTGTCGGGCCTAAAACTTGATCTCAAAATGATGTCCTTAACTTGTGCGGCCGACAGCGTAGGGAAATAGGAAAACAATAACGCCGCAACCCCAGAAACAATGGGCGTTGACATGCTCGAGGCGGACTTAAAATCGTACGCAGTTATCCAACACGGTCGAAAAAATATCACTGCCAGGAGCAAATATATCAACATTTTTGAGCCCGTAATCCGAAAACGGATGGGCGAGCCGATGATCAAATTTTGGCCTGCTCCAACCGACCGTAATGAAATTCGACGCCCGTTTGCCGTTTTCATAGATCGCGATCGGATAGTGATAGTTCTCGGCAAGGTCAATGTCTTTTCCGTCATTTCCCGCAGCGTGAACAATTAAGACATTGCTTTTGTCTGCGTACCTTATTGCGTCGTCGACAACGTTTTTATAGGGCGAAAATGATTTAGAAAAACTCATATTAATAACCCGTGCACCGTTATTAACCGCGTATCGTATGGCATTTGCGACATCTTTATCCCGTTCATCGCCAGTCGCCGTAGTGGCCAAAATTGGCATAATTTTGACGTTATCGGCAATGCCATCAATTCCTTTTTGATTATTTCTCTGAGCCGCAATAATTCCGGCGACGTGCGTGCCGTGACTTAGATTTGGAGAGAGTTTCATCAAAGGGCTTCCGTATGACTGTTCTCGCGGGTCAAGCGGGTTGTCACCAATAAATTTGCTTGAGTTATAGTTGAGATCATAAGCATAAGCCAATTCGGCCGGCTCGGTTATATCCTTTATTTTCTCAAGATATTCTTTCTTTGCCTTGAGGTAGATGCCAAGCTCCTTCTTTTCTTTTCGGGTCAGATGACGGACGTCTGCTTTGTCGTATTTTGATCTCCACATCGAATAAATATGTGTAAATTCAAACTGCTCATTTTCGACAGTTGTACCATCCTTTGCACCTCTGAAGTTCCAGCCGTGAATATCGTCAACATACCCGTTATGGTCATCGTCAATTCCGTTGTTTGGTATCTCTCTGTTATTCGTCCAAATAACATTTTTTAGATCCTCGTGTTCAATATCAACGCCGTTATCAATTACCGCGACAACGATCGATCTTGAGCTGCGTCCTTTCAATAATCCATATGCGCTTTCCAGGCTAATGCCCGCGACCATATCCGTATCCGGGTCAAGCTGAAACCAGTTTCTTGCGGCTCCGCTTTCCTCGGGAAGATAGGTAAACGTAGCCTTTGTGCCAAGCAAACGTGTTCTCGATAGGCAATCATCCTGGATCAAGTTAAATGAAAATTGCTGTCCGTTGCTTTCGTATCCAATGCCGTAGACACCTGTGCCCGGCCCGCAATTGCTTTTGCCTGCCAGATCAAAAACGGTGAGGTTATAACCTTGCTGTTTGAACGAAAAAACGCTTTCGGCCGCGTTAGCGGAAGATCTGATCGTGAGAGTTTCGTCGCCAAATTGCAGACTTAACTTTTCGTCCGAACCGGTTGAGATCCAATTCGTATTTTTGAGAGTTAGTTGGGCGAAAAGATTTGTGCTGCACAGCAGGATCGCGCCTATGATCAAAACCGCCCGATAATAAGAACTCATGGTTTTCATATTCTCAATGAATATCAATATTGACCATGAGCTGTCTTACACAAACGAAAGGTGATTGCGTGAAATTAAGATTTGCGAAAGACCGCTCGGTATTTAGCGGGGGACATCCCGGTCAAGCGTTTGAAAGTATTTGTGAAGTGCGACTGATGAGCAAACCCAGCGGCCAGGGCGATCTCGACGATAGATCCATTTGTCTCAGTTAATTTCCGACAGGAAAAGTCGATCCGTAATTGCCGCAGATATTCACCGATGCTCGTATTAAAAAACTCTCGGAATGCGTTCGCCAGATACGTGGGGTGAACAGAGACCGTTTGAGCAATTTGATCAAGCGATAACTTTTCGGAAAATCGATCGTTCAAGAGTTCCTTTACCTGGATGAGCCAACGCGGCGGCTTGTTGATCGGACTTTTTTTGGCGATCCGTGTTGCCTTAGCGATCATTTCCAACATCAGGCCTTCGACGACAAGTTCAGAAACATCATCGGTTTCGCGGAATTCCCGGCACAATCTCATCATGTGCCAAACGATCTGGCCATTTGCAAAGCCAAACGGAGCGTCGATCAGCGAGCCATAACCTCTAATTTGTTCAAACCGGTCCCGCTCGATCTCAACAAGCGCACAGGCTACGTCTGATGAACCAAATTTATTAAAATGCGACGCTTCAGGCGGGCGGTAAATTACAGTCTTTGGCTTCGCATTAATGACTTTACCCCCGAATGACTCTACGTAACCACCCCTTTTGACCAGGGTGAAACAGGCATTTTGATGTGAATGTTTCGGGAACCTCGAGTTTCGGGCAAAGATCGCTTCCGTGAAAATCACGCCACCCATTCGGCAGATCTTATCTGTTTTACCAAGATGGCTATTACTCAAAGGCTGTCTTTCCATAACTACTCCCTCGTTCTTACCTAAACCTGCTGGCTTTTATTCGGCCTCTCCATTTTGTATTTTTTTGTCTGTCCTAATTGCCAAAATATATCCGATCAGCAGAAAAACAAATGCAATCGCCAAGGAGCTACCTATGAACTCGGCGTTCCAAGTATCGGAATAATAAGCAAAGATGATTCTAACCAGGATAAACGCAAAGGCCGGCAGAATACCGTACAGAAAAAGGACCGTTAAAAAATTTTTTCGCCTCGGGGTCATTTTGTTTAGTTAACTTTATCAAACAAATTCCCTCAATTGGAGGTTGGAGCCAGTCGCCCACGTGTCGGTAGCCCGCACGTAAGTAAGGGCCACTCAACCATTCCGCAAGCCGAACCTCGCGTCAAACCATTTGAACGGTAACGTTGCCCTTACTCACGTGCGGGCTACGGACATTGCTGCGACCGAAAAGCCGGTTGTTTTATCTGGACTCTTCAAAAGCTGCCGAAAAGCAGCAGGTCGTCGCGGTCCTGGTCGGCCGTGACTACCAGTGGAGCTGCAAAGATGTATAACTTATCTGTCGCCGTTATTGTGTAGGTTTGGGCGACAGTCAAATTCAAGAACCTGTAATATCCGGAATGGTTCGTTACGGCATACCGGGGTTCGCCCAAGCCGTCGCTGAGCGTCACTCGCGTATTTCGCAAGGGTCTGCCCGAGGCCGTCAGAATTCGTCCTACGAGATCCACAGGAGCGACCCCGTAATTTGCCTCGTATGAGCCTATATCAACAGTTGCCTTTGGACCACCCAATATCCGCGGTGTTCCGCGCTGATCAGTCGCAAGCGGCAGGCCCGTTTGAGGATCAACGGCTAGTGCGTTGCTGCCTGCGTTGATGGCAGGACTGCCCGGCAGCAGCGCGTGAGTAAATGTGGCACCGCCGTTGCTGCCTAACGGGCCGAGTTGGGCATCCTGGCTGAGCAGATCTGTAGAAATCCAACCAAGGCTGCCGGTTGGATTGACGACAAGATTAAAGCCTGCCGAGACTACAGTTCCGGAAACATCCGGTTCATTTTGTGACGAGGTATTATTGCTAAATATGGAGTTTGCGATTGATGCGGTTGCCAGCGGATCATTTAATAACCCCCCGCCTTTTCCCATCGTCGCGACGTTGAACCCAACCGTCGTATTTGTCAGGATTACCTCATTAGGTGCCGTGTTTTTAAAGAATTGGTTGTAAATCCCTCCACCTTTGGAGGATCGGTTCCCGCTGACAGTGCTATTTGTCAGATAGAGATAATTCGCTACGTGGTCAACGCCTCCCCCAAATTGAACCGAAGAGTTGTTCGTGATCGAGGTATTTTCAATGTACATCGTGCCGCCGTTTGAAATACCTCCGCCAGAGTAACTCGCCCGATTACCGTATATGGCAGATGAACGAACGACGGACAGGCCACCTGCATATATACCGCCACCCAACCGAAAGACTCCCCCGGTGTTAATATTGTTTCGGATAATGCAACGATCCACCGTAAGCGCACTCGTGCTTGAAATGCCAGCGTCTGCACTCCCCTCTATCACGCTGTCACTAACGAATATGGTTCCACCTGCACCCACCCCTCCATGGCTGTTTGCGGTGAATGTGGACGAAACTACTGTGATATTGGCACCATCCACGCCCGATACAGCTCGTCCGTTATTGTTGTGTAGGGAACTCCCGGTTACCCGAAGCGTGCCGCCCAGCGATGTCCTTACGATCCCTCCGAGATCCGCGGTATTATTGTAAACCTCACAGTTAGTCAGCTTTAAATCACTCTGGTGGCTATAGATCGCTCCGCCTTCGCCGTAATCGGTAGGAGGCTTCGTAGTACGAACAAAATTGTTCCGCAGCACCACGTTAGTAAGATCGAGCGTGCTCGACTCAAGCAGTATTCCACCTCCGTAAAAGCCGTCTAGGTCCACCTGCCGGCCATTGCTTATGGCCAGCCCACTGATCGCGACCTTCGCCCCGCCGGAAATATTGAATATCCGATTTAGATTTGCGCCGCTAATGTCCAATAAAGCGGCACCAGGCCCCTGTATCGAAAGATCTCTGTCTATAAAGATCTGCCCATGAGCGAGAGTGATAAGTTGCGGAGCCGTGCTGAAGAGCGGGGAAAAAGCAACGGTATCACCCGCGACAGCCGCAAACACAGCCTCACGCAAACTGCAATCGGCATCGCAGAGATTGTCGTTTGTATCTTCTGTTTTTGTTACCGTAAGTGTCGCGGCATACGAATTACCTGCCGCAAAAACGGTTAGCAATAGTAGTAAGAGCGTGGGGTAGCGTGTCGTCACCTTTTTATGACCTAAACTGCAGGGATACGTCACTTTATTACAGTTCAAACAGAAAAGCTATAAAATATTTCATCCAGGTTTGGGCAGTCGCGGCCGGCAACGGTCCCGCGCCCTTTGCGATCTCCGCGTTAAATAAAATTCTTTCATTCGAGTCCTATTCGCGTAATTCGCGGGCAAGTCCTTATCCGGAGAGGGGAATGGACTTCGTTTGCCTCTATCGGTCCAGGGTCTTCGAGCAAAAACGCCTAAATAGCTGATACCATTAACCTTGGCGGACACAAGGCTGTCTTGTTTCGATCCTTATAACGTCAGTAATTCAGCTATTCTGTCAGATAGATCTTTATTCTGACAGAATGACGCTTGCCCTGACAGATCAAATATATATCTGACAGATCAGGCTCTTACCTGACAGAAAAATTGTTTATCTGTCAGAAAAATCATTTTTCTGACAGTTTAAAGATTTTTCTGACAGATAGATGGTTATTTGAAATTATGAACATTTCTTCGACGGCATTGGGGTTTTAGAGGGATCATATTGCGTTCTAGGGAATTAAATGATGGCCTATGTTGATAAGAGGCCTGTTTCGCTCATTACAGATCCAGGCCGGTAAAGTGTCCGTTGGGGGCCGAGATCTGTGATAGCAACCGCGTTCCCCTAATGCCATCAACGCCCTTACTGCGTGCAGGCTTCCGCATGAGGGACACTAAAGGGCCTAGTCGCTGCCGCGCCCGGTACTGGCTTCAGCGTCCTTTTCGGGCTCTGCCGGTGGTATAATGTGGTTAAAGGCTCGATGTGTGGACAATTTACTTTGCAACGATTTTGACCGGATGGGATTCAAAATCGCGGCCGGGCATTGACATTGGGCCGATGCGGCCCTTACCAGGAGGAATGTTCAAATGAAACAAATAAGAGATCTAGCAAAATTTACTTTGATATTGGCGATCGCTATGGCGATCGGCTCGACAGCGGCCATTGCTCAGAAATCAAAGCCTGCAATAAAACACAGGACCACAAGAAGTAAGGCTGTCCCTAAGGCGGCCCTTTATTCGGTAAACTCGGGAACGGTCATTCGTGCTCGAATGAATAGAACCCTCAGTTCAAAGACCGCGCGTGTAAGCGACACATTCAGCACGACGGTGACCGAGCCCGTATATTCGGCAAATGGAACGGTCGTCATCCCGGTCGGCAGCACGATCGTCGGACGGGTCGACTCGGTAAAGGCGGCGGCCAAAGGCGGCAAGCCCGGCGAGATCGACGTCAGCTTTACCAAGGTCAATCTGCCTAACGGGTTAAGCCGCTCAATTAACGGATCGCTTACCGAGCTCTCCGAAAATGGAACGAACAGCGACAACGAAGGGACCGCGACCGGTAAGTCAATGAAAAACCGTAAGCTGATCTTCATTGGCGGCGGCGGTGCCGGCGGAGCAGTGCTCGGTGCGGCTATAGGCGGCGGCAAGGGTGCCCTGATCGGCGGCCTGCTCGGGGCGGGCGGCGGTTTTCTGGGCGATAAGTTCACCAAGGGCTCAGAGGCTGAAGTTAAATCCGGTACGGAATTTGGAGTTTATCTGAACCAGGCGATCTCGTTGCCGAGATTTGCCGAGGCATCGACCGGCACGCCCTATACCGAGAATCCGCCTCCGTCAGGCGGCCAGACCTATATCGTTCGGCCGGGCGATACGCTGGGGAAGATCAGCCTCCAGTTTTATGGCACGTCGCAGCGGTATATGGATATCTACGAAGCGAACAGGGATATCTTGTCGAGCCCGAGCAGCGTCGCTGTCGGGCAGGAGCTAAGGATCCCATAACCGGTTCCGATCTCGATGGATCAAAGAAAGGCTGGGATTCGTTCCGGCCTTTTTTCATTGTATTAGCGGCTGCAAGTGGACCGAAGTTTGGTCAGATCGTATGGACCAGGAACTCAGGCGTTACGATCATAGGTGAGAAAAAACCGGCCGCCGTATTGAACATCCTCAGACGCGCCTGTTTGCGGACATTTGCGATATGGCCGAAATTCCACGTGACCAGATAGTCGATCTTGTGAAACGAGGCAAGCGCCACGTGTATTGCGTCGGCAATGTACTTTCGGTGAAAAATGCCACGCTCGACATATCCCTCGGCGAGGATCGCCACTTCCTCGGCAAGTTCGACGCATTCGATCGAACGGATAAGATTCAGATATCCCGTACGATGCGGTTCAGCGATCCGTTCAAGTTCACGGCGGACAAGCATCGAGCTATATACGCGGTATTCCGAAAGCTCGTGCTCCCACCAACGTATCGTGATGTCACGGCGAAACGGGTCGCCGTTGTCCAGATAGGCGCCGACAACCGAAGTCTCAAGGTACAGACTAAGTTTCATTCTTTAATGCTATCAGTTTTCGGGCGTGAGGGATTCGAAAACTACTTTGGAATTTTTAAAATCGAAGGTAAGGCGATAGTTTTTTAGGAAGTTTCCGCCCAGGATACCGGCCTGTTCAAAGCCCGATGCCTCGTTGATGATATCCAGGTCGAGGGCCACTGCCATGATGCTAGTCTGCGAATGCTTGCCAAATGTTATCCGGGGCAGCAGGAAAGTCGGTACATCCTCGGTTATCCCGGCGGAACCGACGACCGTGAAAGTTTCGTCATTGATAAATGGATTTATCCCGTCGGTCTTGGCGACACGCTGCGATATCACCGAAACGCTGGCACCGGTATCGACAATAAAGTTCAGCGGATCCGCTACCCCCTCCAGTTGAACTTCTCCGCTCAAAAATCCGCTCCCCGTCAACCTGAGCGGAAGCGAGAAAGGTTCGTTCCTTTCAAATTCAGCTGAATCGGCGTCTTTTTTGGTCAGCGAAAACGTGCTGTTTCCATAGTCGATAGTGGTGAGAAATTTTGAGATCAATGCGAGGCCGATGTAACCATCAACCTGTTGAGCGGCGTCGTGAAATTTTCTCAGGAATACCGGCACATTTCGCACCTTTACATCGCCGATACCGACATCGTTAAGCAGTCCGTAAACTATCTCAAATTTACCGTTGCCGCCGATCCCGCGTGCAAACCCGCCCTTGGTTATCGCCTTGATATTCAGACGTTTCGCGGTGTCCTCTGAGATCACAGAGATCCCCGAACCGGTATCCAGGACAAATCTAAGCGGCTGAGGGTTATTATTTATCTTTAGCTCGATTATCGGCCGGTCGCCCTCGAGCTTAAACGGAATTGACGTTTGATCGCTGCCGTGCGGCAGATACAGGGTCCCGGATTTGCCCAGGTAATGCAGAAAGCTGATAAGACCCTTCAGACGCAGCCGCCGATCTGTATCTGCTTTGGTAGACACTCTTAGAAAGCGTTCGTAAAAGTCAGCCGACTGGTCGTATTTTTCGGATCTCCCTGAGACCTGAGCATACGCAAACAAATAGTCGGGTTCGGTGGGCTTGTAATAAACGGCCTCCTCGAGATTGATCAGGCTCTGGGAAATATTGTTTTCATAAAAATCGAGCATGCCGAGGCCGGCCCACGCCAGGTCCTCTTTCCGATTTGTCCGGATCGCTTTTATAAAGACCAGGCGGGCTTCGCGAAATCGTCCGGCACTCAGCAGCATGGCCCCGACAACTGCGTATGCACGCGAATTTTTCGGGTCCGCCTCTGCAACGGGAAAGCAAAGGTCGTATGCCTCAAGCAGGCGGCGCTGCTTTACCAATACGTACGCCAGCTCGACCTTTGTATCGGAGCGCCCTTCATCGAGCGAAACTGCCCGCCGCAAGAGCGATTCTGCGTCGACCAGCAATTCGTTTCGTGAAAGTTTGGCCGCTTTCTTAAGTAATTTGTTTATCTCGTCCGAGTGTTCGTTCTTAGATGACTGTGCAAGGGAAGGGACGGATGAAAAGAGCAGGGCGGCAAAGATAAGCACGAGAGCGTATTTCATCCCTTTGTTAGGGTGACCGAGATCTGTTTTCAAATCTCTATACTTCATAGTGCACTTCTCCGGTCGCTTTCGCCTGACTACTTTAAGATGATGCCGGTTTTTATTGACCATAAAACGAGATCTAACTCGTCAAAATCAATACCGGTGGCTTCGGTCAGGTTTTTCAGCTTGTCTTCAACCATTAGATACCTTGAACGTGTGTTTGGTGGCTTAGGCTCATCAATAATTTTCAATTCGGCAAGGCAGTTCAAAACATGCTTATCGAGAATGGCATAACCTTTGAAACCAATGTTCCGCAAATAATGGCTGGCTTCTTTGTACCCGAGCCCCTTTATACCCTTTTCATTAACAAGCCAGTCGCGGCGTTCCAAATGGCACTCAAAGCTCCATAGTTTCTTACGCAGCCCCAGGTCACAATGTTTAAGAAGGAAGGTTCGCGAGGCAATAATATAGCGGGCACGGGCATTGGGATATCGATGAACACCATTCAAAGCCGAGGCAAGGTCATCCTGATCACCGGTCATCAGAATTGGTTTAACGGCCTCGAGGGCATTAAGGCCCATCCGGGCGGAACATCCGCCGGTAAAAAAGCAAAAGACCATCTCTTGCCAGAGGATCTCGTCTGTGCCTTTTTCGCCGATCGCCTCAAATTCAGAAAGGCGCCGCCGGATCTCTGCCTTTCGTCCGCCGTGCGCCATTATGATGCTGTCAATTGTTATGGGTTCCCTGATTCGTTTCACAGATATCAAATTGTGAAACTTCACAGTATCGAAGTCAATGCTTTTGGGCGCAGCGAGCCTGCCGTTCCCGGCCGGAACGGCAGGAATTTACGCTGCACAGCTATTAATATCGAAACGCCGTGTGTGTCGGCTTGTCACCGTTCATTCCGAACTGGTAGCCAAAGAATGTTCCGTTTGAGCTGTTTTGCCGATACCACGTTCCGTTTGAAGGCCTAAAGACCGAAACGTCAGCTTTGCCGTCACCGTCAAAGTCACCCGGTGCCGGTATGTCGGCGGCAAGCCCAAATATGTTATACGAAACCAATCCTGTCGAACTGTTGACGATATACCATATTCCGGTCGAGGGGCGGTAGACAGCGAGATCCGTTTTGTGGTCCCCGTCATAATCGGCCGGGACGATGACATCGCTGCTAAACCCGAACCTGGCCCCCGAGATCGAACCGTTCGAACTATTCACCTGATACCAGTCTCCGACCGAAGGCCGGAATATGGCGATATCAGATTTACCGTCGCCGTCAAAGTCACCGACGGTCGGCTTGTCCTCAGGCAGCCCAAACTGCCGTCCAAAGAATGTGCCATCCGAGCTGTTCCGCCCGAACCAGGTCGCCGTCGAAGGCCGGAACACGGCAATATCTGCTTTTCCGTCGCCGTCATAGTCTCCCGGTACTGGCAGATCCTCCGGAAGGCCGAATATGTAATATGTATTCGTCGAATTCGAACTGTTAAGTATGTACCAAACCCCCGTCGATGGCCGATAGACCGCCACGTCCGTTTTGCCGTCGCCATCGTAGTCTGCCGGAGCTATCTTGTCTGTCGAATTACCGAACGATACTCCGAATAAGCCCGATTGCGACTGCTGTACATACCATGCTCCATCCATTGGCCGATAGATCGATATGTCGCTCTTATGGTCTCCGTCGTAGTCAAAGGCAGTTCGGGCCGTGGGCGCGCCGCAGCTGCCGTTTACGTTCATAATGAAGTGTGTATTCGGAAATCCGATCGCACCTGTGGCCGTCGGCACAGTCAATCCGCAGCCTGCCGCACTTACATAGCTGGGGCCTGTTTCCGCCGCCGAATTTGCGCCGAGGAAAAAGAAATTGCTCGTAGGCGTTCCGTCCGGAGCATTGACCTCCATAACCAGCTGAGACGTGCCGGGCGGGACACTTGCCGACAGCGGTACTGTGACCACTGTCGCGTTCTGAGCGTTGGTGACGGTAGTCATAGCGGTCCCGATCTGAGCGAGAGACCCTGGGAACCCTGTTGGGAAATTCGTGGTCGTATAGAGTTTGACCGTTATCGGCAGGCTCGTAGTCACCGATTCCACCCCGAAGGAAACCGATGTGACGCTATAGGTGGCCGTGGGCGCTATGCCAAAGCTTGACAGCGTAAAGGCACGCCAATAGCTATTTTGCGAAGTACCAACCCCCGCGACTGAACAAGCGACGGAACCCCCGGCTATAGTCTGACTGGTTGACTGCGTAATGGTTGCCGGACATGATGAAGGTGTCGCGGTGGCGGTTGCCGTCGGGGTATTTGTGGGTGTTGCCGTCAATGTTGCCGTCGGTGTCGCGGTCGCAGTGTTTGTGGGTGTAACCGTCTGTGTTGCCGTTGGCGTATTCGTCGGCGTTGCTGTCGCACATGGGATGCCTGAAATGGTATCCACGCGGACGCCGTTGCCTAACGTGCTGTTATCGGTTGCCATTCGCCATTTGAGTCGAATGCTCTGCCCATTGGCAGATGCGGGTAAATTCACGGTTGACGTGATGTATCCGCCGGAACTTCCGGTCCATGCCTGACGGCCAGCGATCGGGCTCATAAAACTAGAGCTAATAGTCCCGTTATAGCCACCAGCCGTAAAACTGCCGCCGGCCGCCAGGATGTCCTGATAAGCGCCGCCGTTGATGCTGATCTCAAGGACCATTCCGTCAAACGTACTCTCGATATCGTAGTTATTCCTGAAATTGAACTGTCCCCCTCCACCCGAAATGGCAAAAGATTGCGAGATCAGTTCGGTGTTGCCGATATTATCCGGGTCCGGAGCAAAAGCGGCATTTGGCGCTGATTGCGGATTGGTTGTCGATGTAACCCACGGAACTTCGACTCCCGTGGCGGCACTCGTCCATCCGGACGGCAGAGCAGGTGCCGTTACTCCGTCAAAGTTTTGATTGCAACCAGAACTCGGCGTTGATGTCGCTGTTGGCGTCGGAGTGCCTCCGCCCGTAAACTTGTAACTAGCTACTCTTGTGTGCCAGTTAAAACTGCCATCAGAATCCAGATATTGGTTGATATACCAAAAAGTAGAATCATCCGCCGGGTCAACCTGTATCGTGGTGTAGTCGCCCCACCTTGTCTGCCCTTGAGACCCTCCTCCTGTAATTGCTAGGGTTTCGGCCTGCATTGTGTTTATTGGGTCACCTGCCAAACGGCCCGTAATGCCGATCGATGGTTTTAGGCCGGCGGGGGCATTTGCAATGCTATATCCGAGCATCATATTGCCGTCTTTATCCATCGCGACGGAACCCATCCATCGGTCACCTGTACCGCCCTGATCGAAGGTAGAGTTTTGAAACAATGTGGGTGTGGCGGCAAAGGGCGATCGTATCTCATACCAACGCATGGCGGCACCTCTGGATCCGCCACCATCAGGATCTACAGCATGAGCCACGACCAAACTGTCGACGCCGTTACGGTTGCGGTACGCAAGTCGATACATAAGGCGGGTTCCCACCGTATCCAACTGGACCCCGGTTCCAGGTTGAGAAATACAGTTACTCCCCGTACCGTTGCAGGGAAATGTAGTCGAACCGACCGGAATGTCTATAAAGCTGCCTGCCGCTCCACCCAACCCGTCGGTGATCGTAACAGTACCTGCGGCAAAATTCGGCTTGAGTTTTAATAAGCGAAGAGAATTGCCGGCAGTGCGCGCGAATATACCTCCCTGCGAAGTATTGGTCGGCAATGTTGGGCCATCCAGGTCAGCCGGAAGAAAACTTCCTCCGTTGGCGTAAAAGGTGATCGGTGCACACAGTGTAGAAGCACTTCCATCACCGGCCAGCATTTTGGTCCGGTCAGACGCGCACAAAGCGACTCCGGTGTTGTTACCGGCGGGCGAACCGCCAAACATATTAAAGGCGGTGTAATATGCGTCCGGCCATACTCCGAGTTTGCCATAGTCGTTAAAGCCGCTGGGACTCGTCGGACTGAACATGACGGAATAAAGAAAATACGATCCTAATGGGTTATTCGTCGTTGATATTGCGTAACACTGCATGTAAGGAGCAATTGTTTGTGAGCCGGATGTCTCGAACGCGAACTGACTGAGTATCCATCGATCTGCCATCCGGTCATACTGCAGTATCGGGTCACCGCGATTTGTCGTTTCACAGACATTTCCCAAACCGGTAAACAAGACGTTTCCATTTACAAAACCGTTTCCCGCCAAAAGTTTGTTGCCGCTTTTGTCAAATATTGCGAGTTGCGAATTGACCCAGGCAATTACGTGGTTTGGGCCTACGGCCATGGTCGGGTCAGGCGGAACACCTTCGACGACAAATCCCGGCATTCCCACCCCGGGGCCCTCAAAGCTTACTCCTGCTATCGGAGTGAACAATGACGGGGTTTCGGTCTGCAAAAAGGCGTCAGCCACTGGAACTGGTCTTTTTGCGGGCTTTTCCGGCACCTCGAACAGTTGTTCCAGTTCATCTTCCTGAACGGGTCCTCTATCTTTACTGACAGGCGGCAGATCCATGGCAGCCAGATCCATCAACGTCGCCGACTCGCCGTAAAATGTCATAGCCGGCTTAACTGTCGGTCCCTTTTGGGCCTTGCGGATCGCTTCCGGGGTAAACTCTTTGGCGTTTTGCTTGTTTGCTTCACGTCTTTCTTTTTCTTCGCGTTCTTCACGCTGTTTTTCATCAGGATCGTTTAAGGACTCGGAAGACAACGAACTTGACCTTGCCTCAGCCGTAACCGGGCCAAAAGGAACAAAAACCCCGGCCTTAAACGCCAAAACAGCTATTGCCATTAAACCTAGTGCTAGGCATAAGCCGATCGTGAAAAGATGGTTTCGTATAAAACCCCTGCCAAATTTATTTCGGTCCATTTATTCCTCCGTAATCGAAAATCAGTAATTGAATCTGCAAAATCAGTATTGAACTTGCCGCAGTACACCTATGACGTGCAAAAGGTGTGTTTTCAAAGACCCTGAGAAACTCAGGAATTTGAAGCAAATAATTTATGTGTGAAAAGTATTTTAGTACTCGATAGAACTATATCAGAGCATCAGCGAACCCAAAAGCCACGCGTTGAAGAAACCATTGGCGTACTAACGATCGGATTTGGGCTCCTAACTTTGAGCTCTCAGGCAGTTGAATCCTCCAAACCTAAATATTTTCAGCAATCCCATTGGAAACAGAATTCGGGGCACAGCCCACATTGGATTCAAGTATGTACACTTCGTATTTAGGGTAGGGGATATCAGGGGAAATCGCCATAGAAGCGAAGCCGCCGAGACCATGGCAGCTTTAAGATCGGACTATCTGCTGTGTCGAAAAAGGATTGTTACGAACCAATAAGGGCCGCTTGATTCGACCCGTTATAGGTGCCACCTCAAACGTTTAGCTACTGGGCGGTCTGAACCGCACGGGCCTCAAGACGCCGACGTTTGCGGGCAAGCCGCCATGTATGCAGTCCCTCGCGGGTCAGGCTCAGGATGGGTTTGCGATTTTGAAAGAGCAGCTTTATCCAAGCCGTCTTGCCCATCTGCGGAAAATAGATGCCGCGAAAGAAAAGACGAGCTGCCAAATGGCTAATGCGGGTATCGATCGGCGCTTCGCGGATCGACTCGATCGCTTCGTAATTTCGTTCCGGACTGTACGACCGTGACCAGGCTTCGAATGTTTCTTTCTTAGCATCTTCGATGGTCATTTTCAGCGGATCGTGAGCCATAACGAACGGAGCAAAATCCAGCCAGTGTTTCGGTCGTTGGAGACGGCCCGCTTTTGCAAGGCGATCATACAGCGGTGTCGAGGGGAAAGGTGTCAGCTGTCCGAAAACAGGCAAACCCGGGGACCAGCTTTCTATTTCATCAACGGTTCGGTTGGCCACTCCCTTGGTATCATTATCCATCCCGAAAATGAAAGAGGTTATGGCGTAGATGTTTCGCTTTCTGAGGCCGTCCAGCACAGCCTGATAATTTTCGGGCTTTGAAAAATTCTTGTTGACGTCTGCCATATTGGCCGGGTCGATCGATTCCATACCGATAAAGATCCAGCGGCCGCCAGCTTCGGCGATCAGATCGACCAACTCAACATCGGCAAGTAAATTTGCGCTGATCTGCGCAACCCAGGGCAATGTAGCCCCGGCGGCGATCATGTCACGAAGCAGGGATTTTAGCCGCTTTTTATTGATCGCAAGATTATCGTCGATAAAGAAAACCGCCATCTGGCCCTTTTCTTTCTTTGCCCGGGCCTTTAACCGGAGCAGTTCCTCAATAACGCTCTCGTTCGTTCGAAAGCGGATCGAATCACCAAAAAAGCCGGTAACGGTACAAAACTCGCATCCATAAGGACATCCCCGGCCGGTTTCGATAGGAACGACAAAAAACTTGCCCCATCCCTCGCCAAACCGGGACATCACCGGTCTAAGAAAATTTGGCACCAGTGAAAATTGCTCAAGATCCAACGTCTCCCAGGGAATATGCGGATATGGCTGAAGGCTGGGTTTGAAATCATTACCCTTATCATCCACCTTTGGCTGGTAAGTTTCTTTTAGTGTCCCGTTCGCAGCGTCCTCGACCATTTGGGCCCAATACTCATCGGCCTCACCCAGGGCAACGGCATCTGCATGGCGGGGTCCGCCATCTTTCCCAAGAGCCTCGTCCGGACATTCCGTAACGTGCGGGCCGCCCATGACGACCTTAAAACCGGCTTCTCTAAGAGCGTCCGCCACAAGATATGCTCGAGCGACCATACGAGTCATCGATCCTATGCCGACAAGCCCTATATTCTCATCCTTACAAAACTGGACGAGCTCAGGACGGGTCATCGCTTTGGCGTTTCCGTCGATCAACACTACTTCGTGTTCCTTGGGCGTAAGTGACTGGAGGAGGAACATCCAGAGGTGGGGCATAAAATTTCGGGTTATGCCATTATCAGGATTATAGAGAAGAATTTTCATATTTAACCTTCCGGTTCTTATCCCTGACCCATTTGTCAGGTCAAAAGTGCCGAGGACCGCTTCGGCTTCCGGTGTGCCGCAAAATCAGTTACTTATATCAATCTAGATAGCACAACTTTTGTTCAATTCACTTAGTTTCAGAAAAATAGATCAGTGTAAGTACAGTCCTAAGCGAGAACCGAAGAAAGATTAAAGAAGTTAATTTACAAACTGAAAACTAAATAGAGACTAGTTTAGACTAAAATTGTATCACCAGTATGTGCGTTAGCACACACATCGTTGCGTTCGACCCCAAAAAGTTCAAAAAAATTGGTGTGATGAGCGAGCCTTCCTTCCAACAGCAAATTATCCCTTGACCTTAAACCGACCCACCAACAAATTTGACCAACTGCAGCACGTATCATCGCACTTTTCGATCAATTTCGCTATTTCAAAACCGCCTTTCTGATGATCGGCAAAAACAAACTGTCCGGCAGCAGTCTGCGAGCAGTGAGCAGCAAACGTGAATTAACAGGGTACCGCATCCGCCACGAATCATCTTCGACAGAGGTGTAAATAACCTCAGCCACGACCGAACCGTCGGGCCCGCTCTCGCCGGCCTTTTGCAGATTAGGCAAAGCACGGGCGATGAAATTATCATATGCGGTCAGTCCTTCCTTTTTTGTGATGCTCTGGGACCGATCGTAAAAGTCCGTCTTTATAGGCCCGGGTTCAATGATCTTGATCTTAATTCCAAATTGTTTTACCTCGTACTGCAGCCCCTCGCTAAAGCCTTCGAGCGCCCATTTTGACGCGTGGTAAAGACTGTACAGCGGAAACGTCATCCGGCCGCCCATCGATGCGACGTTGACGATGGTGCCGCGTTTCTGTTCTCTAAAGTACGGCAGTATCTCGCGGCAGACATTCATCACTCCATAAACATTTGTCTGCATCTGCAGTTCGATCTGTTCCTGGGTAGCGGCTTCAAACGGGCCGACAACCGCAAAGCCTGCATTGTTAACAACAGCATCGATCCGGCCAAACTTGTCCAACGTGGCGGCGACCGCGGACTTGATCGACTCAATGTCGGTAACATCCATGCGAAGGCATTCGATATCGACGATGCTTTGCAGGTCCGCAGCCTTTTCGGGCGTTCGCATAGTCGCGGCCACTTTCCAATTCTTGGCTTGAAAAAGCTTAGCGGTATGTAGGCCTATTCCGCTCGAAGCGCCGGTTATTAGTACGACTTTATCCATGGAAATAATCTACCATACGAGGGCGCTTTATCTATGAACCATTCATTTCGACGCATATTAATTCATAGGACGTCCCGCATCCAGCAGTGTGATAAAATCCACATATGAAATTTCTTCATATCGCGGATGTACATCTTGGATGTACGCGATATCAGCTTGCCGAAAGCCCACGCGATTTTTTTGACGCGTGGGTAGATGTTCTGCGGCGATACGGAATTGGCGAAAAGGTAGATTTCGTCATAATGTGCGGTGATTTTTTTCATAAACGCTCGGTACCCCCGGAAACGATGAATTATGCCGTCGAGGGCCTTGAGATGATGCGTGAGGCGGGCATTCCCGTGATAACGATCGAGGGTAATCACGATCAAAAGCACACCGACAACGAATACAGCTGGTTGCGCTCGCTTGCCCGCTGGGACCTTGTAAAACTGCTCGAACCCGAAAACGTAGATGGCCGGATGATCCTGCGGCCGTGGGACCCGGCGACGAGGAAAGGCGGGTATTTAGATATCGGACGGGCCAGGATCTTTGGCTCGGAATGGTACGGAGCCTCGGGTAACTGGGCGATCCCGATGCTTACCGAGGCGATCATAGAGAATCGTCGAGACGATGCGTTTCACATCCTGATGCTTCATACCGATGTCGAAGGGCATCAGATGCATCCGATACCGGCCTTATCGCTTCCGGCTCTCAAAGAATTAAAGCGGGCGGTTGAATATGTCGGCCTCGGACACACGCACAAGCATTACGAGATAGACAATTGGGCATTCAATCCGGGCTCGATCGAGATCACCAATATCAGTGAATTTCGCGAGACGCGGGGCGTTTTTGTTGTCGAGGTAGATGACCGGAACGAAGTTTCGGCCCGGCACATTGAGGATTATCATTTCCGTCCGTTTCAGCAGCTTGCCTTTGACGTAACGCTGTCGGAAGAATCTGCTCAGGTGACGGAGGGGGTTTTGGATCTGATACGGACCGAGGGCCGCGTTGCCGAACCCGACATGCCTCAGCCGATAATTGAAATAGCTCTTCGCGGCCGGCTTGGTTTCCCCAACTCACTGATCCAAATGCAAAAGATCCGTGACGAGGTAAAAGCTATTACAGGTGCGCTACACGTCCGGATCAAGAATCACACCGTTCCGGCGGAATTTATTGATACGCCGGATGAAGTCGATGATCTCGGACGCGAACGTCTCGAACGCCGGGTTATCGAGGATCTCATCGTACGCGACGTTCGCTATAAGGACCGGGCGGCAAATATCTCTGATGCGGTTATCGGAGCCAAACGTATGGCACTGGGCGATGAACCGGCAGAGAAGATCGCCGAATTCATAGCGTTGACAGTTGAGGGAAGTGCATCAGGAAAAGTAGATGCCTGGATAATGTGACAGATGTCCGACCGTCCGATTTCCCGATCTTCGTAAATTTATTTATGTCAGAAGCCAAACAAAAAGTAGCCGGTATCAGCCACCTGCCGATCTTTCCGCTTCCGCTAGTAATGCTGCCGAACGAGATGCTGCCGCTGCATATTTTTGAGGACCGCTACAGGCAGATGCTCACGGATGTCGGAAAATGACCGACGGATGTTTGGCATTTCTTTATTCGAGTCACAGGAACCGTTTGTCGAAAAACCGGCCACCGGGACCGTCGGCTGTGTCGCTGAGATCCGCGAAACGCAGACGATGCCGGACGGGCGCTCAAATATACTCACGCTTGGCATAATTCGCTACCGCATCAAAAATTATGTCGAGGCAGGCGAACCGTATCTTGTCGGTGATCTGGAGTTTTTCGAGGATGAAGGAAGTGACCCCGGCACGATCGATCCGCTGGCTGACGAGGTTTTCACTTTGTTCGAGCGAATGGCGAAAGCGGCGTTTAGGATCAGCGGCAACCGCGGCGAGATGCCTGAGGTGCAGCGTGCAGATCCCGAACCACTGTCATTCTTAATAACGGCCGCATTTAATTTTGAGAACGACAAAAAGTACGAATTGTTGGAAATGACCTCGACCGTTGATCGCTTGCAGGAGCTTAAAGCGATACTGCAAAAGACCGTTGGCCAAATGGAAGCCGGTGCAGATATACATGCCGTTTCACACACAAACGGCCATTCTAAGAAGAAGATCGATCTTTAACTCTCCCCTTCTCCTCTTCTCCTCTTCTCAATTGCTCAACGAGTTTCGGAAAAAATCAATTACCCGCTGGTCATACGCTTCGGATTGCTCCATCGAGGCGTTAATTATGCTATACCCGCTTGGGCTGAGGTCGGTTCGGGTTTCGATCTTGTCATTGGCTGCAAAGCATTTGCTGAGTTTTGCGGTTGATTCCTGAAAGTCGGGTGCGTCAACACCTGCGAGTAGTAAAATGCTTCGGCCCTCGATATGCCGGGCAATGTCGCAAACAGGTTCCCGCTGATAGCATCCGTCGAAATAGTACAAACGTGTGCCTAATTGGGCGAGTCTCGACGTCGCGAAGCTTGCAAAAGGAAAACGCTTTTGGACAGTTCCTCTCAAAAGGCTGTCGGAATCCTGCGGGACTGAGTCAACGGCTATGGCCTTTATTTCCGGTACTTTTACGGCGGTCGCAATAGCGACCATACCGCCCATTTCCACACCAAATATGCCGAGATCCTTTCCAACGAAGCTGATCTGATTCTCATTTTTCAGGCCTCTGAGGAATTCGACGGCGGATTGCGCATCTTCGGTCTCACAACCGCTGAAAGACGCGTTCTTTACGGGCGGATCCTCGCCGTGTGCCCGCTGATCGGGCATCAGCACTGTAAAATTAGTAGATTCGTTGAGCTTCACGCCCAGATTCAGAACATATGAGCGGTCGGCACCAAATTTGTGAAGCAGGATGACTGCGGGTGCTCCATCCGCACCGCGGAGCAGCCACCCGCGTGCGCCGCTGCCGTCACGGTTGACCCACGTTTCGTTTGTAACCTGAGAGGCGCGTGCGCTCAATTGGCCGTATTTGTCCGGCGTGACCAGATAGCGAGTATTCAGCGGCCGGGCGGTTGTGTAAACCAGCCAAATGGCTCCGGCAGCTACAGCAACTACTACTAGCAGGATGATAGGCAACAGAAGCCTCGAAAAACTCTTCAAAAGACGTGTAGATTTAGACATAGCAAAACGTAAAGGATAAGAACCGGCGGAGTGCCGAACAGTGAAAATGAGGGCGAAAGCCCATAAAATAAAGGCTTTCGTATATGCATTTAAAATGTTAACATATGCGCCAGCATTAAAGGAAGAAGTTTTTGGACATGATTAAAACCGTTTTATTTGTAATTTTTCTTTCCAGTTTCCTTTCACCGGCCAACGTTTACAGCCAATTTCAGTCAGTTTCCGCCCCTTCCGCCCAAACTCAGATCTTTCCGGTCTCAGAGCTTCGCGAAGGCATGCACGGCACGGCGAGAACGGTTTTTCGCGGAAATAAGGCTGAGGAGTTCAATGTCGAGATACTTGGCGTGGTCCCAAACTGGATCGGGCCAAAACAGGACCTGATCGTCGGCAAATTGAGCGGGGCGCTTGCCGAACGCACGTTTGTGTTCGCAGGTATGTCGGGTTCACCGGTTTACATCGATGGAAAGCTTGTCGGGGCGATCTCGTACAGTTTTCCATTTGCAAAAGAACCGATCTGCGGCATCACGCCGTTTGAACAAATGGTCTCGGCGGTCGAAAAAACGCCGCCGCCCGTTTTTGCAGCAGCCAGCGCCAAAACTTTTTCTTACGCCGAGCTTCTTTCCAATACATGGCGTCCAGACCTCTCGGCAAGCGCTATACCGCGTTCACCCCTGGCATCCGGCTTTTCGTCCGATTCCAGATTGATGGCCGTCGCGGGGCAGACGTTCACGCCGATATCGACGCCAATTACGGTCTCAGGCCTATCGCAAAAGACCCTTGATCTATTTGCACCTGAGTTTATGGCGGCCGGCATGCTTCCGGTTGCTGCATCAGGCGGTGGGGCAGCGGGTTCTGAGATGAAAAAAGCTACCGCGGATACCTTGTTGGGTGGCGATTCGGTCGTCGTTCATCTGGCCCGCGGGGACATTTTGATAGCTGCCGCGGGCACGGTTACGCTTCGCGACGGCAACAAGATCTATGCATTCGGCCATCCGTTCTTTAGTCTTGGCTCGACGAATCTGCCTATGTCGGAATCTCATGTTGTCACGGTCGTGCCAAACGCAAACAATTCGTTTAAGATCGCGGTCCCCGATTCGACCGTAGGATCGATGACGCAAGACCGTGCTACCGGCATTTATGGCCTGCTTGGCGAAGCTCCGCAGATGCTGCCGGTCAAGATCAAGCTGACAACGAGCCGCGGACGGTCTGAGGAGATCAATTTTGAGTCCGTAATAGATGAGGTGCTGACGCCGCTGATCGTAAACGCCGGTGTCACCAACGCTTTGTCGGCAAATGAACGCGGATTTGGAGATTCAACCATTGAACTCTCGGGCGAGATAACCGTAAGAGGCCAGAGCCCTATTAAGCTCGATCGCCGCTTTACCGGCCCGCAGGCTACATTATTTGCAGCGGCGGCCGCAGCGGTGCCGCTTAGTGCTCTGCTCAGGGCAAATTTTGCAGGGGCGGATGTGACCGGCGTAACGCTGAACATTTCGGCGCTAGACGGCAGTAAGACGGCAACGCTAGATAAAATATCGATCGATCGGGATGAAGCCCGGGCCGGTGACACTATCGAATTGTCGGCATTTGCGAGGACCGAATCCGGTCAGATAATGATCCAAAAGATCCCTGTCACCATCCCGAAAGATACGCCAGCAGGGCCGCTATCCATCACGATCGGGGATGGTAACGCCGTTCAGCAAAATACCTCGATCACGCAATTTGTCGCCGGAAACGCCGGTGAACTGATCAGCACCTATAATCATCTGAAACGCCCCGACCGCCTTTACGCGGTGATATCGCGAACCAGCAGCGGCGCCATAATCGGTTCGAGCGAGATGCCCAATTTGCCACCGTCCATGCTCGCTACCCTCAACAACGATCGAACCGCCGGCGGCTCAAAACCGGCCATTCAGACGATCATCGGAACTGTCGAGGTTCCGGCCGGCGAGTATATGATCTCGGGCCAACAGACATTATCGGTCGATGTTGTCCGTTAGTACTTGGATCAGCTGACCGATCGGCATAGATCTCAATGTTCCTTGCGCGGGAACATCTATTCACAACCTTCAAGCCTCCATCCGCTAGAGCAGGCTGGTATTGACAGAAGTGTTTAACACGCGCCCACATCTGCCGCCGGTAGAAGGCCTATAACAGTGGTAGAAGCTCTAAAATACCGGTAGAAAGACTTCCAACAGAATAAAGCCTCTATATTTTTACCAAAGCCTCTGAAACAAAAATAAAATGATCTTATTAGAAATATAGCGGCTTCTAACAGAAAAAGGTCTCTATATAAGAAATAAAACCTCTCTACCGGCAATAAAACGGCTCTACCAGTAATAAAATCGTTCCCCAAACGGCGAAACCCAGTAAACACCGCAATTCGCATTCTGCCAACGGCACGATCACGGCCCGGAAAAGTGTTAAACACCTTAAGCGCTCGGCGGGGGAATTTGGTTATTTTGCGAGTCGCCCTCGACCCACTCTTCACCGTCGGCGTAGACCTCTTTTTTCCAGATCGGAACGGTGCGTTTTAGCTCGCGGATGAGCCATTCGCAAGCCGCAAACGCGGCTTTGCGGTGTGGTGATGCGACACTGATGACAACGCTGGTTTCGCCGATCTCAAGTTTTCCGAGTCGGTGCACTATACCAACGTGCGAAATGGCAAATTCGGTTTTGGCCTGCCCGATGAGTTTGTCCATCTCCTTGAGCGCCATAGGTTCATATGCCTCGTAAACCAAATACAGCGTCTCGCGCCCCTTTGTAAACTTCCGCACATACCCGTCCAACGTCACCGTCGCCCCACACTCAACCGGCACCACCCGGCGAGCGATCTCACCGATGTCGAGACGATCTGTTGTTAGTTCAAAAAAATCAGTCAAAATTTCATCTCTCACTCTTTTCCTTCACATCTTTGTTTGGCGGCTCGTCGCATCGCAGTGCGGCGTGGCTGGGCCGTCGTTGCTTTATCTTTCCGCGGCTTGCCGCATTGCAGTGCGGCGTGGCTTTGCCTCGCCGCGAACTGCTCCCGCCCCCCTTTCTTGTGGCTACGCCACCCCGCCGCCGATCGGAGGCATAGCCTCGGGATCAAAGAGAACCTGTCGGTGAAGCCGAGCTTCACCGCACTGCGATGCGGCAAAGCCGCCGGAAAGGAAAGCACTGATTTGTCCTGGCCGCGGCTTGCCGCATCGCCGTGCGACGAAGCTTGCGTCGCGTTTCTCCCGCGGCTTGCCGCATTGCAGTGCGCGCGTCGCGTCTCCTCCTCTCGAGGCTACGCCTCCTCATGAACGCCATTTGATCATGTCCATATCCACATCCAATGGCTCCGGATCTTTTGCCCTCTTATGCCAGATACGCGAACTTGACCATTTCCAGTCATCCGGATGATCAACCAGTC
Source organism: Blastocatellia bacterium (assembly GCA_963834975.1). Lineage (GTDB taxonomy): Bacteria > Acidobacteriota > Blastocatellia > Pyrinomonadales > Pyrinomonadaceae > OLB17. The sequence continues at coordinate 83,463 of CAWIDZ010000005.1, read as the reverse complement.
CGCATCTCACCGGATTAAGATGAGTATAGTTTATTCGCTGCATCAGCATCTCCTCGCTCCACAAAAGCCTTGTGTTTGGGTGGTGCTGCCAGAGCGAGTATTTATAGCCTTTTGACTGCTCGACGATCTTTAATTTGGCCAGGGATTCAAAATGCTCATTCTTCTTAAGATGATCGATCACCCGGCGGCTAATTATGCCATTTACAAAGCGATGAGTTTCTTTCGTTGTCCGATGGTTGTCGGTCACCAGATGCAGATGGTCGGGCATTACCACGTATGCAAAAATGAGAAATCCGCCCGATAGGCGGGCTTCGTCTATGGCTTTGCAGGTGATTTCTGCGATCGTGGCGGTTCTGAATACCGGCAGGCGGTCTTTTGTGACCGAGGTCAGGTAGTACGCAGGAGTGTCCTTTGAGACGGAGAACATATTATGAGTTGAGGCGTAGCCTCAATATATATGGGAACCGGACGGCGAGGCAAGCCTCGCCGCACTGGGTTGCGGCAAGCCGCGGGGATCGGATCGGCTCCGACCGAAATGGATCTATCATTCAGAAATGGACCTGTCCTTCGGAAATGGACCTATCCTTCAGAAAAGGAGCTATCCTCCGGAAACCGCTGTGAATATGGCAAGTTCATCGCCGTCCCGGATATTTCATCTCCGGTGGCATACTGTTCGTTTAACGAAAATAGCAGGCGCTTTCCGCCCAGTTCTTTGTGCTTGCCAGCTAACTCATCGTATACACTACGTACCGTGGCCCTATCGGATGACGAGATCGCCAAATTACGACAGCCAACTATCTCGGCTGTTTGACCAAAGAATAGAACAGTAATGTCAGCCATCAGATCTTTCACTCTCCCATTTGGCGGTAATCTCGGCAGCTTTCCGAGGCCCAAAAGTATTTTCCAGGACGTTGAACCGAAGTATTTTGGCAAACCGCAATGTTTGCAGCGTTTAGCTCGATATGGCTTCTTCATTATCAGATCAAATCCGTCGCGAATTCCAAAGTAATTCTTACAAGCCGGACACTTCCAAACTGTGGCATACACAGTTGTACCGAGACCATATAACCCAACAATAGCAAATAAAACAAAGAAGGGATGGAATCCCAGTAAGTCCCCAAGTCCCGTGAAATATTTTCCTAATAGCGAAAAAATTAATATAAAAACTAACCATAAAGGGAATAGTAACCACGGCAATACTGCCCGAATCCTATAGTCAGTCCATTCTTCCTGGTATGGGTATTGTTTGCCCATTTAGTGTTATTTTATCGCGCCCGCGATCGGGCTTGATGCCGAGGCGTAGAGCCTTTTTGGCATGCGGCCGGAAAGATATGCGAGGCGGCCGGCCTGGACGGCGAGGTTCATGGCGGTTGCCATTTGGGCGGCGTCGGTTGCTTCGGCGATGGCGGTGTTCATCAGGATGGCGTCGGCACCGAGTTCCATCGCGATCGCGGCGTCTGACGGGACGCCTACGCCGGCGTCGACGATGATCGTGGCGTCAGGCAATTGTTCACGCATGATCCGCAGGTTCGACGGATTTTGTACGCCCATTCCGGAACCGATCGGGGCGGCGAGCGGCATGACGGCCGGGCAGCCGGCGTCGAGCAGCTTTTTCGCCATTATCAGATCATCGGTGAAATAGGGCAGGACGATAAAGCCCTCTTTGACCAAGACCCGGGCCGCTTCGAGGGTTTGCTCGTTGTCGGGCAGCAGGGTCACGGGGTCGCCGATGACCTCGAGCTTTATCCATTCGGTATCGAGGGCCTCACGGGCGAGCCGAGCTGTCCTGATCGCGTGATCGGCGTCGTAGCATCCGGCCGTGTTTGGCAGGATGCGCATTTTTGGATCGAGATGGTCGAGGAATGATTCGGTCTTGCCGTCGAGCGGTACGCGGTTAACGGCAACAGTCACCATTTCGGCCCCGGAGGCGGTGTGGGCGGCCTTCATTTCGTCGAAGGAGCGGTATTTGCCTGTTCCAATAATGAGTCGAGAGGTGAATGTAGTGCCGGCTAATAAAAAATTATCTTGCATGATATAATACCGATTTTCACGCAAAGCCGCTGAAGAACGCAATCTCATCCGCCGCCTACGAAATGGACGACCTCGAGCCGGTCGCCATCTTGTATGACAGTGTCGTTTGCCATAGCGAACGCCGTTACCACCGATCTTGTTGATTTCGATGGCGACACGCTGCTTTGGCAGCGAAAAAAGCTCCAACAGATGATCGAGATCGATCTCTGCCGGAACTTCGCGAGGCTCGCCGTTTATCAAAATGGATATCACGGCCTTATTTTAATGTGTTTCAATGGGCGGGTCTAATCAACCGGGGGTTACGATCCGGCGCAATTCGGTTTCGTCGCCGTCATTGATAGCCCGAATTAGAAGGGCGGCACGGCCGGCTTCGAAATGCGGCAGCTGCATATGCACTTTAGCCAGGCCGTTTGCGTCTGATTTGGCATGAAAGATCACGGGGCGGAAACTTGACCCTAGCACCTTTATCATTATCTCGGCATCGCTGATAACCTTTCGCTCGGTCCCGCGGCAGACCATTATATTAACGGTCCGCCGGTCGCCGCCTTTGAATTTAGTATCACCGAGCAGCTCCAGGCTTAATTTTGTATTGGCCGGGCGTTCCCTGCCTGACAGCTCGCTGACTACGGCCACTGCCTCGGGTGGCAATATTGCTTCGTCTTCGATGTCCTCAATAATGCTGACTCCCTCGATCAGGGGTGAATCGTCAAAGATCTCATAGACCGGGATTGTCTCGACTTCTTCGATCGGGAAGATAACTTCGGGATGGGCCGGCTGGGGGATCGGCTGTAAATGCTCAGCCGCAACAGGAACACCGACAGGTGCGACCGGGGCCTCGACATATTCGGGAACCGTTACCGGCGGTGCCTCAACAACGGGAATGTCGGTTTCGACCTTGGCCGTTGTTGGTGCCGGCGTCGAAGCCTTATGTTCGGCGGCCTCTTTTCGATCCTTTGCCGCCATAGTCTTCAGATCGTTCATCCGGCCGGCTTTTACCGCCGCGCATATCAGGTTGTGCTGCCGCTGGAGCCGCTCAGCCAGAACATTTTCGTCCAATTCACCCGTCAAAAGGTCCTCGTAAGACGCACGTTTGCTCGCCAGGATCGTCCCGCGATCGTAGACGAGCGAGACTATCAGGCGGGATCTGACTCCCTTGTCCTCGGTCTGAACGTGATAGACGACGTTGTCGAATTCTACGTCTGTGTTAAATCCTGAGATCACAGTGGTATTTTACCTTAAAAGAAGCGGGAAAAATGGCGGATTGGCGGCACACTCTGCCATATTGAAGTTACCATATGGCCTTGCTGAGGGTCAACGAATAAATCGCAGACCCGGCTTCTTATAGACGGCAAAATAGGCCTTTGCCGGACCGTTGAGTGCCTTGACACTAATAGACGCTTAACTTACGATTGAGTTTGTGCCAAAATGCGCAAAGTTTTCGTGCGAAAAGACGCTTTTTCAGGCACGATTTCGCAGGATGAGAGCCCGAAATGTCTGAATACAACGCATTCGATTATGTTCCGATCGCGATCATGTTTTTGGTCGCCACCGGGTTCGGCCTGAGCCAGCTTCTGGTCGCTCAACTGATCGGCCCTCGAAAGCGAACCGCGGTCAAGCTGATGCCGTATGAATGCGGAAAAGACCCGGTCGGCTCGGCTCGCGACAAGTATTCGATCAAATTTTATACGGTCGCTGTGATCTTCCTGCTGTTCGATATCGAAGTACTCTTTATCATTCCGTTCGCGGTCGCTTTCAAAAGCCTGATGGCCGACGAAAAGATCAGCGGCATCGCATTCGGCACCATCGCATTTGTTGAAATACTGACATTTATCGCGACCCTCGTCGTCGGATACATATACGTCTGGAAAAAAGGCGTGTTTGACTGGGGACTGCAGGCACGAGCAGAAGCAAAGGCCGAGGCCAGGGAAATGGCGAGAAAGAAACGCGAGATGAAACTCGCAGCATAAAATGGGTTTAGAAAATACATTATTCGAATCATTGCCGGACGTTGTGACGGTCAAGCTCGACGCGATAGTCAATTGGGCTCGCAAATCGAGCCTTTGGCCCGCGACGTTTGGACTTGCCTGTTGTGCGATCGAGATGATGAATACGGTTTCGGCTCGTAACGACCTTTCAAGATTTGGTGCGGAGACATTTCGTGCCAGCCCGCGGCAGGCCGACGTGATGATCGTTTCGGGACGCGTTTCACGAAAAATGGCCCCGGTTCTCAGGCGTATTTACGATCAAATGCCCGAACCGAAATGGGTCATTTCGATGGGTGCGTGTGCAACATCGGGCGGTGTTTTTGATAATTACGCGATCGTTCAGGGTGTCGACAAGATCGTTCCGGTTGATATTTATGTTCCCGGCTGTCCGCCCCGGCCCGAGATGCTGGTGCACGCGATCATGATGCTTCAGGACAAGGTCATGAAAGAGTCGGTTAAGGACCGCCGTGCGACCTTTGATACGGAATCAAGCGAATCGCAGGTTCCCGGAACGCTGCCGGTCACCGAGGGTACGGCTCTCGAACGCGAGACCGAGGTCGAGGTCGCGGCAGGTGAGACCGCACGGCCATATTCCGTACCGTCGCGGCACGAAAAGCGTCGATCGTCGTAATGGCAGTTTAGGATCGTGTACAAAAGCCCGCATGATGTAAGGGCGGGATCGTAACAGAACGCCCTGCTTTCGTGCGGGCTTTGAAAAGTCTATGACTGAAAAGCTCCACGGTTACGTGGAAAAGCTAAAAAAGAAAAACGAGGCTTGGGTCGCCGAAGTCACAGAGGGCCACGGCGAAGTAACGGTGTTCGTTCCGCGCGAATCGATCGTCGACGTTTGTAAATTCTTAAAGGAAAAGAACGGCTTTGATATGCTTGCCGATCTGTGCGGAGCAGACCGCGGGCCTGAGGAAGATCCGCGTTTTGAGGTCAATTATCATTTATTCTCAACGACGCACCATAACCGGCTACGCTTAAAGGTGCTGTTAAGCGAAGACGAGCCGAATGTTAAGACCGTAACAAACCTCTGGAAAACGGCGGATTGGCACGAACGCGAAACATACGATCTGGTCGGCGTGATATTCGACGGCCATCCGGATCTGCGCCGTATCTTGCTGCCGTCAGATTTTGACGGCCATGCGCTTAGGAAAGATTATCCGTTGCGAGGCTATGAGCCATATAGTTTGAACTAGGATTCGATAGGCAAGGGCCGATGCTGTCCTGTCTCCGCCACTTATGTCAGTTGCGACTGAAAATATTCCGAGCCAGTTCGAGGTTCTCGATCAACCGCTCGAGTCCGAGATGACCTTGTCGATGGGGCCGCAGCACCCGTCGACGCATGGTGTTCTGCGGCTCGACCTTAAACTCGACGGCGAATTGATCATAAACGTGATCCCTGACATCGGCTATCTCCATACGGGAATGGAGAAGCTCTTTGAATACAAGAAATACCAGCAAGGCATCGTCATCACCGACCGGATGGATTACCTGAATCCGCTGGGCAACAATCTCGCTTATGTGATGGCCGCTGAAAAGCTGCTTGATCTCGAGATACCTGAACGGGCGCAGGTTGTCAGGGTTTTGATGTGCGAACTGCAGCGGATCGCGTCGCATATGGTCTGGCTTGGCACGCAGTGCTCTCGATCTCGGGGCGATGAGCATTTTCTTCTTTTGCTTTCGTCAGCGTGAAAAGATCCTGAATCTGATCGAGGCCGCATCGGGCGGGCGGATGACGCCGAGCTATTTCCGTATCGGCGGCCTGATGATGGACCTTCCGGCCGGATTCGATCGCCGCGTTAAGCAGTTTATGGAGGATTTCCCTGAGGCTCTCAACACATTTGAGACGCTCGCCACGGGAAACACCATTTGGCAAAGCCGTACAAAAGACATCGGTATTATCAATCGCGAAGAAGCGATCAATTGGGGCCTGACCGGCCCGAGCCTGCGAGGCAGCGGCGTCGAACTCGACCTTCGCAAACACAACCCTTATACAGGTTACGAAACATACGACTTTGACATCCCGACCGAGCCGGATGGTGATGTTTGGGCCAGGTTCCGTGTGCGAATGCGTGAGTTGTATGAGTCGCACAAGATCGTTCGCCAGGCACTTGAGAGATTAAAACCAGGCCCGATAAAAGCCGATGCCCCAAAGATCGTTTTGCCGGATCGCGACGATATGCGAAAGCATATGGATTCGCTGATCCACCATTTCCTGATCGTCGCCGAGGGATTTAACATTCCGCCCGGCGAGGTCTATATGCCGATCGAGGCGTCAAAAGGTGAGCTCGGCGTCTATATGAAATCCAACGGCGGCCCAAAACCCGAACGTGTTCATTTCCGCGGCCCGAGTTTTGTAAACCTCGCAGCCTTACCCGTAATGTGTGTGGGCGAGATGATCGCTGATGTTGTCGCCATTATCGGCAGTTTGGATATTGTTCTTGGAGAGATCGACCGTTAATACCGTAGGTGGTCACTGGCCACCGACCATTGAGTTATGGCAGCAGCCACCCCAACAAGTTATACAGATAAGGTTCTCGTCACCGACGAAGTGGCCGAGTTTCCGGCTGCGATCATCGATGAGATGAAAGCTCATGTGGCGAAATATCCGGCGGACCGGACGCGTTCGGCGTTGATACCGCTGCTGATGCTCGTTCAGCGTGAACGCGGATGGATAGATAATCCGGGTGTTAATTTTCTGGCGAAGTTTTTGAACATAGAGGTTACCGACGTATGGGAAACCGCGACATTTTATTCGATGTTCAATATGCGTCCCGTCGGCCGGCATCATTTGCAGATCTGCAAAACGCTGTCCTGCCGGATCATGGGTGAACCCGATATTACCGAGCATGTCTGCTCGAAATTGGGCATTCATCCCGGCGAGACGACCGAAGACGGCAAATTCACTTTGACAATGGTTGAGTGTCTGGGCAGCTGCGGTACGGCACCGATGATGCAGATAGGGTTTGATTACCATGAAGATCTGACGGTTAAGAAGGTCGATAGCTTGTTGGATTCGTTATCGTGATATTTGAATGGAAGAAAAGGGAAATGAATAGAATTCAAGCCATTCTAATTTGTCTGCTTTTTATCTCAACCTCTATTTTTGCGGAAGAAGCGGGCAACCGGGCATATGGTACTCAACGGCGAAAGCCAGCTGTGATCACCGGAGTCCTCACGGGTAATACCGATGCCGCTTCGCGGATCTATTTCATCGAGGCTAATGTCTTAGTGAATATGAAGGCCGATGCCTATGTTGCAGTTTTTGGGGTTGTAGAGGAAGCTCCAACAGCGGCCGACAGCAATTCAAAGGTCGATACGCAGATCGCTGCTTTCACTCAGGATCTTGAAAAGTTGGGGGTCAAACGGAGTGACACGTTCGTCGATTTCATTACTCAAAACAAAGTTTACGACTATCCGGTGAGCGGCGGCACTGTAATCGAAAAACTTACGGGTTTCGAGACCAAGAAAAATGTCGCGGTTCGTTACAAAGACCGCGATATGTTGGAAAAGATCGTGTCGGCGGCAACAAAAGCCTCGATCTTTGACCTGATCGAGGTTAAATATGTGGTAACAGGCCTAAATGAGGTCCATACCAGGCTTTATGATGAGGCCGTTAAGGTCATTAAACAAAAAGAATCGAACTACGCCCGTTCGTTCGGCATTAAACTTACCCCAACGAACATGGCAAACGAGAAATACGACTCTTTTTATCCGAGCGAACTGTATGCCAATTACCAGGCATACGAAGCCGGTACTACCTATGGCGACTACAACAACCGGGTCGTGCAGCAGCGAAAAACAAAGACGTTTTATTACGACCCTGTGGACGATAGCAATTTTGATCTCGTAGTCAATCAAATGGGGATAGAGCCGATGGTGCAGTTCACGCTTTATCTGCGGATGCAATATGACCTGGCGGCGGCGAAGTAAAGCTGACCTGTGCAAAAAAGCTATGACGAATGGTGAGATTATTAAAGGCCTATACGACGCATTTGCGATGGGCGACGTTCCAAAGGTTTTAGGTGTAATGGACGAGAACATCTCGTGGACCGAGGCTGAGGGGTTCATGTATGGCGGCACCTACACAGGCCCAAATGGCGTTCTTGAGAATGTTTTTATGAAGATCGCGACCGAGTGGGAGGCCTTTTCGGTCTCGGTTGAAAATATTGTGGACGGCGGCGATATGGTCGTCGGACTGGGCACCTACAGCGGTAAATACCTGGAGACCGGAAAAAGCGTGAGAGTTCCGTTCGCCCATGCATGGACGCTGCGGGACGGAAAAGTGATACGGTTTGTTCAGTATACCGACACATTAGTCGTTGCCCGAGAACTAGGGTTGTAAAGATGGAGATCAAAGCAATAGGCTGTGAGCCGTTGTCACTAAAGCGCGTGCACGTTAAAGACGGGCACACTCTAAAAGTGTATCGGGACATGGGCGGATATAAGTCGCTTGAAAAGGCGCTCAAGATGTCGCCTGCCGAAATCATTGATGAGGTTAAAGCCAGTGCACTTCGCGGCCGCGGCGGTGCCGGTTTCCCCACGGGCCTAAAATGGTCCTTTGTGCCAAAGGATTCGCCAAAGACCAAATATGTGGTCTGCAACGCCGACGAATCTGAACCGGGGAGTTTTAAGGACAGATATTTGCTCGAGTTTGACCCGCATGCGGTGATCGAGGGAATGGTCATCGCGGCTCATGCGCTCGGTTCCTCGACGGGATATATATATTTCCGCGGCGAATACAAGTACCTGATCGACATTATGGATGTCGCTCTTGCCGAAGCCCGCGAGGCAGGAATACTGGGAAAGAATATTTTTGGCTCCGGATTTGATCATGATATTCATACTCACACGGGTGCCGGAGCATACATTTGCGGCGAAGAGACCGCTCTTCTCACTTCGCTCGAGGGCTTTCGCGGCCATCCGCGGTTAAAGCCGCCGTTTCCGGCTGTCGAAGGGCTCTATGCCTCTCCCACAGTTGTAAATAACGTAGAGACATTTACCTCAGTGCCGCAGATCATCGAGATGGGCGGCATTGCATGGCGCGACTTGGGAACTGAAAAATCAGGCGGTACAAAGCTCTGGTCGATAAGCGGCCATGTAAAAAAGCCCGGCGTCTATGAGCTCCCTATGGGTTATGCCGACATGGAAAAGTTCATTTTTGAAGATTGCGGCGGGATGCTTCGCGACGACAAAAAGCTAAAGGCAGTAATACCGGGCGGCTCAAGTGTTTACATAATGAACGCCGGCCAGATCATCGGGCAAAATGTAACTCTTGGATTACGAAGGATTGGTTGCGGCCGGCTCCATGCTTGGAACCGGCGGCATGATGGTAATGGACGAGACCGTCGATGTGATGGAAACGACCAAAAACCTGACCGAGTTTTACAAGCATGAATCATGCGGTTGGTGTACACCGTGCCGCGAGGGAACAGACTGGCTCGTTAAAGATCTTTGACCGTATTGCCGCCGGCGGCGGTAAACCGCAGGATGCTCAGTTGTTGCTTGATATTTGCGATAACATTGAGGGCAAAAGCTTTTGCGCACTCGGCGACGCGGCGGCATGGCCGATACAAAGTGCGATCAGGCAGTTTCCGGATGATTTTAAGAAATGGTTGACGGATAAAACCGGCGTAGGTTCCGTCACTCCGAACGTTTAGAAGTTTGATGACCAGGCGAAAGATCAGAGATTCAGTATTATTTTGCGTACAGATGAGCGTTTTGCTCGTCGCGTTGAATCTATCGCTGTTTGCTAATGGTAAGAATCCTGTGATCCTGATCCCGGGGCTGGCCGGTTCTGAGCTTTTGCACGAGGGTACGCTCGCACGGATCTGGTTTAAGATCACCAAATCAAAATCTGAGGACCTTAGGCTTCCCGTCAACGCCGATCCGACCAAAATGCACGACGAGGCGATCCCCGGCGATATATTGCGCGAACTCAAGATCGGCCCCTTTCCGATAACAGATGTATATGGCGGCTTTATCAAGGCAATGGAAGAGCGCGGTGGTTATCATGAGGAAAACTGGGACCGGCCATCGGAAAACGGCTTTCAGGATTCCTTGTATGTCTTCCCTTATGACTGGCGGCTCGACAATGTGGAAAATGCGAGGCGGTTGATAAAAGAGGTCGAGGGACTAAAACTGAAGCTCAATAGGCCGGATCTGAAATTCGATATTGTTGCCCATTCTATGGGCGGAATTATTTCGCGTTACGCGGTAATGTACGGTGATGCAGACCTACCCACTCAAGATAGGAAGCCGCAACCAACATGGGCCGGAGCTAAGGATTTTGAAAAGGTCATTCTGATGGGAACCCCAAATGAGGGTTCGGCTATGTCGCTGAGTACACTTTTGCAAGGATTCACTCTGGGCGGCATTCGCATTGACCTTCCTTTTGTGCAGGATACGTCGAAATTCACGGCGTTTACGATCCCGTCCGGGTATGAATTGTTACCCGCCCCGGGGACGCTCAGTGCTTTTGATGAAAACCTGGCGCCGATGGCCATAGATATTTACGACCCTAAGGTGTGGTCAAAATATGGTTGGAACGCTATTGACGATAAACACTTTGATTCTGAGTTTACTGCCGCAGAACGAAAGGCGGCGCCGGTCTATTTTGCGGCAATGCTCAGTCGGGCGAAGCGGCTGCATGAAGCACTTGCTGCAAGATCGCGCGGTACGGATGGGGTCTCGTTCTTTGTCGTCGGCGCTGATTGCAAGTCCGCTCTGGACTCGATCGTGCTCTACCAGGACCGCGTGTCAAAGAAGTGGAAAACACTATTGAGTGCAAAGGGTTTTACCCGTTCCGATGGCCAAAAAGTAACAAAAGGTGAATTGAAAAAAATAATGTATGGGCCGGGAGATGGAATAGTGACGAGGCGCTCTCTTGAGGGCAGCACGCAGGCTGCGAAAGTGGGTCAGCCGTCGGTATTTGATAAGTCACCGGACAAATTTATTTGCGAGGATCACAATAAACTTGCGGCGAACGTAAACATTCAGGACTACATAATCGGCATTCTTAACGTAAAAGGAAACACGTCGAATGACGACGCAAATATCGGTAAATAGCCGATCGGAATTTAACAGACAAGGAGTACAAGCAGTTATGGGAAAAGGTGATAAAAGAACACGACGCGGCAAGATCTTTGTAGGCAGTTTTGGCAAAACCCGGCCAAAGAGAAAGAAGGCAACGGTAAAACCGGTTGAGGCGAAACCGACAAAGAAAAAAAGCAAATAACACGAGAGCGGGGAGTTTAATGTTGGCGACTTAAAGGATAGCGGCTTTTCAGGCAGCGTTAGCCAACTTTGCGGTAGAATGGCAGGTTTCGGCGAACGCAACAGAAACGCGGTATTCGAGAAAAGATCTGATGGTAACGGAAACAATAAAAGTAACGATAAACGAGCAGGAATTCGACGTCGATAAAGGGGCACGTCTTATAGATGTTTGCCGCGAAAAGGGCTTCGGAATTCCGTCGTTTTGCTATTACCAGGACCTTGAGATCCAGGCGTCTTGCCGCATGTGCCTGGTCCGGATCGACAAAATGCCCAAACTTCAGACCTCGTGCACAATAATTTGCACGGACGGGATGAATGTTACGACGCAGAGCGAAGAGGTCGAAAAGGCGCAGCGGGCCATGGGCGAATTCCTGCTGGCTAATCACCCGCTGGATTGCCCTGTCTGTGATCGGGGCGGCGAGTGCGAGCTGCAGGAAGTTATATTTGACTGGGGCGATGTCGAGGAGCGGTTCTCTGAAAAGAAAAATGCCCAACCGGAGAAATATCTCTCCCCGATTGTGGCCAACGATCCGCAGCGATGCATTCTATGCAAACGCTGCACCCGCGTTTGTGACGAATGGATGGGCGAGGACGCGATCGAGGCAGGTAATCGGGGTGCAAACACCGTTATCGGGACCTATGGCGGCTGGCTCAACTGTTCGCAATGCGGCAACTGCATCGAGGTTTGCCCAACTGGGACGCTCCTCGATGGTGTTTACCGCCACGAGACGCGACCCTGGGAACTCGAGCAGACAGTATCGACTGATGTTTACGGATCCGATGGAATGCAACTTAGCATCGGTTCACGCGGCGGTGAGGTCCACCGTATCGTTGCCCGCGATCGATATGTGAACGGCCTCAACGGTGAATTTCTCGACATCAAGGCCCGATTCGCACACGGGTTTATCAATCACCCTGATCGCATTAAGACACCGATGATCCGCTATTCGAAAGGCGGTAAGCTGATCCCGGCGACATGGGATGCGGCAATCAAATTTGCAGCGGATAAATTTCTTGAGCACGGCAAATCGGTCGGCGTCATTGCCAGTCCGAGGCTCACGAACGAGGCAGTATTTACGCTAAAACGATTTGCTGCCGAGGCAGCCGGGTCCGACAACATCGCCGTTTCCGATACACAAGACCTGGCCCCCATTTTTGATAATCTGAGCGTTCCGCTCTGCACCCACGCTGACATACGCTATGCCTCGACCATCATACTGATCGGCGGTGAACCCGAAGAGGAACAGAGCTATACCGCTAAGCAGATCCGCCAGGCAGTGCGAAATGGCGGGGCGAAATTTATCTGTGTAAATGACACTCCGATCAATCTGTCGCGTAGGGCTACTCAATTTATTCATGCTGATCCGGGCTCGGTCGACGCGTTTGTTTTGTCTTTAGCGAATGCGGACAACGATGCCCTGGCTGCCGATAAGATGGGAGTCGACGCAAACGAGATCCGGGCGGCTCGCACCACGATCACAGGGACCAAGGGCGATCTGATCATTATGTTTGGTGCCGAGCTTTCGGCCGGAGCCCAGGCTGTGATCGCAGCAACGGCTGCCGGGTTAGGTGCGGACGACCGCAGGGTTTTGCTGCATCCGCTGCCCAAATATAACAACTCGGTTGGAGCCCATGATATGACGCCCGGCAGAAAGCCGGTTTCTGATGTCGTCAAAAATTCGAAGGCGTTGCTGATCGGCGGGAGCCTTGCAAGACCCGGACATTTTGCAGGGAGTTGACTTTGTCGTCGTTCAGGAACTGTTCCAAACAGAAACGACCGCGTATGCAGACGTCATTTTTCCGGCCGCGAGTTTTGCCGAGGTTGATGGTACGTTCACAAACAACGCCGGTAACGTACAGCGTGTCCGCAAGGCAATCGAGCCTGTTCATCAGTCAAAGCCTGATTGGATGATCACAAGCCTCATCGCCCGCGAAATGGGGACGGAATTTGGCTATGATTTTTCGGCGTCAATGGTGTTCAAGGCAATTGCTGACAACGTTGCGGCCTACGAGGGGCTTCGATATCCGATGCTTAAGGATGAGTCAGCTCCTGTTCAGGCAAAATACGACATTTCTGCAAAACGCGATATTTCTAAAGAAATGACATCGCTGAAACAACTCGTCGACGGCATGAGCGGTCCGTCAGAAAAGAATTTGGAAGTGCCAAAGGTTGGACACAAACTCCACCGTTTGACGACGATGACGAGCAAGACAGATCAGTTTCATCTGCTCGCACACGGTAATCCGAAACCGGACAATTTGTTGGTTTCTCCGTTGGTACAGTTCGGCCCGGACGGGGCACCGCGTGAAGAGGGAATTGCCGAGGCTGCCGGCGTGCATGCTTCGGACCGGTTGGCTCCGGCCAAAATAGTTTGATATGGAATCTGTTGTAAAAACTGCATTTCCCTTTGTCGTGATCACTGTCGGCGTTCTGATCGCCTTTCAGATGGTGCTGATGATCGTCGCCTATACGGTGCTCGCCGAGCGAAAGATCCTCGGGTGGATACAGGGGCGTATCGGCCCCAATCGCGTCGGGCCGTGGGGTGTTCTGCAGCCTTTCGCCGATCTTCTGAAATTCATTTTTAAGGAAGACCTGGTACCGGACAAATCAACAAAATTCATATATTTCCTGGCTCCAATAGTTGCACTGACCTGTGCATTGCTGCCGATGGTGGTTTACCCGTTTGGGCCGGCAATAACGACGGTTGATTGGTCGTTTCTGCCGTATGGGCTCGGAGACGGGGTCACTTCATTGCCGCTCACGATCGCCCGTATCGATGTGGGAGTTCTTTTCGTGCTGGGTATAACGTCGGTCGGCGTTTATGGGATCGCTCTGGCCGGTTGGTCCTCTAATAGTAAATATTCTCTGATGGGCGGCCTGCGGTCATCGGCGCAGATGATCTCGTACGAACTCGCGATGGGGGCATCGGTGATCGGGGTCGTTATGCTGGCCGGGACGCTGGATCTGAACGGCATTATTTTCGCCCAGATAAATTCGCCGTTTCGTTGGTTCATTATTCCGCAGATCGTCGGGTTTTTTGTTTTCCTGATCGCGGCGTTTGCCGAGACCAACCGCGTTCCGTTCGATCTGCCCGAGGCAGAGACGGAGCTTGTGGCCGGTTTTCATACTGAATATTCGGCTCTAAAATTCGCTCTATTTTTTATGGCCGAGTATGTGAACATGTTCACTGTCTCGGTTATGTGTACGGTGTTGTTTCTGGGCGGATGGTATGTTCCGGGCCTTAGCCACATATTTGAGCCGGGTTCGATCCCATATGCAGTAGTGAGTCACGTCGCATTTATTGGCAAGATCTGTGCGTTTTTGTTTTTGTATATTTGGATACGCGGGACGCTTCCGCGATTCAGATTTGACCAGTTGATGAATTTCGGCTGGAAATTTTTGCTGCCCGTCGCGTTAGGAAATGTGATCCTGACGATAATTGTTGTGTTCTTTTTGAATAGGTAGGTCTCTAAGCAGAGATCTACGATGGAGTTTTTCCGCGTTAGAGTTGTTATGGTTTCGACTGCGTTATTCTTTCTGTTTGCAGGCCTTGCGATCGCCAGTGCGATCTCAATGGTCTATCACAAAAATCCGCTCTACAGCGCGATCTCGCTTGTAGGAGTATTTATTTCGCTGTCTTGTATTTATGTGACTCTGGCGGCACCATTCATCGCCGCGGTGCAAATTTTGATATACGCCGGAGCGATCATGGTGCTTGTGGTTTTTGTGATCATGCTGCTCAATCTGGATGACGATAGGCCGCTGAACAGGCTGCGGTATTTATATGTACTCGGCGGCGGGTTGGGTTTGATCTTGCTCACACAGACGTTCTTTATTTTTTATGCTGTTATGCGTGCACCGAACGTCGCCGCTGATCAATCAGTAAGTGCCGGTAAGACCCTGAACCTCGGCCAGGCTATGTACACGCAGTACCTGCTGCCGGTTGAGATCGTTGGAATATTGCTTCTTATGGCGATCATAGGATCGGTGATCCTGGCTCGCCGCTTGAGCCAGCCCCAGCTGGAATTGGTGGTCGAACACGAGCTGGAAGAAAGGCACGAAGAAAAAGGCCTGCTGAATTAAGAAAATGGAACCGAGCTTAGCCAGTTATCTGGCGTTATCAGGAATATTGTTCACGATCGGCTGTGTCGGCGTAATTTTTAAACGCAACGCGATCGGGATGTTCATGTGCATCGAGCTGATGCTCAATGCCGTAAATCTGACGTTTGTTGCTTTTTCAAGATATTACGGCGATGTGGTCGGACAGCTTTTTGTCTTTATGGTGATGTCGGTCGCCGCCGCCGAAGCCGCCGTCGGCCTTGGAATTATTATTACGTTCTTTCGCAACAGCCAGTCGGTGGATGTTGATGACGCGAGTATTTTGAGGAATTGAACAGTTTAGAGATGTCGACGGTAAAGTTCGCTTTATTTATTTTTTTAATTAGCCTCGTGCCGAAATTTGCGGAGGCTCAAACGATTACGCTTCAAAGTCCGATTATTTGGCATACAAACAAAGTTGATAATGCCGCAATGAATAGGCGAATTGAAGAAGCGGCTGAGGAATATAGGCAATATGCCCAATCCCGCGGATCGCCTTCTTCGATATTGGGTATCCAAAGGACAAAGTTGAATTTGAAGCATTGAATGGTTATGCAGTTTTACTCATCAGCTGCTTTCGCAAGACGAAAGCGAACTACCGTTAAAAAAAGTCTACGTTTCAAGGGATGGAAAAGTGGTGGAACTGAAAGCATTAAAAGTAATCAACATTAAAGAACAGTCTCTTGAGAGTAGAGTCGCGAAAACTTTTGGTATTTTCCGAACAGATTCAATATTTTTGTTTCCGACATACGTTAATGCACCTAATGCAGAGTTGCTTATTGACTTCAATCAGAATAGGACTGGGATGAGGGTCGCTACCTTTGATGGAATGCTGCCAAGTGTACTGAAGAATGTTGGTAAAATGCCACCGTTGGAAAACAAGAAGATTGATGATGCGCTGAAACTCTTTATGAAAAGGGAATATCCGGGTTATGTGGAAAACTAATCATTAAATAGTTAATGGAAAACAACCTTTTAAGTCTGATAATTTTCGCACCTCTCGCCGGTGCTGTGATCAATTGGCTGATCGGCGGCAGGCTGCGCAATGAGACATTTAGCGGCATTGTCGCTTGCGGGACCATTGCGATATCCACGATCGTTGCCTTCATGATCGCCTTTGGAATAGGAACGCCGCACGAAGGTGCACTGTTCACCACGAACCATCAGCCCATTCTCGATCATCTTTGGACGTGGATACAGGTGGGCGGGTTTCGCGCGGATTTTGGGTTGGGTATGGACAGGCTCTCAGGGATCTATGCCTGTTTTATTACTTTTGTCGGCTTGCTGATCCACATCTTTGCGACCGGGTACATGCACGGCGATAAAGGCTTTTACCGCTTTTTCGCTTACCTTAACCTGTTCATGTTCTCGATGCTGACGCTGGTGTTGGCAGATAACTTTCTGCTGATGTTCGTCGGGTGGGAAGGCGTTGGGCTCTGTTCATATCTGCTCATCGGTTATTACCTTAAGAAAGACGAGGCCCGCAAAGCCGCCAAGAAAGCGTTTGTAATGAACCGTATCGGCGACTGGGGCGTGCTGATCGGAATATTTTTGATCTTTACGCTGACAGGATCGATCTCATTTTATGACAAGACGGTAGACGGAGCGCATGTAGCAAGTGCTTTGAATATCTTCGCCGAGATGGCAAAGGACCCATTTGGCTGGGGGACGATCTTTGCCGGGGGCATAACATCAGTAGCCGTACTTCTGTTTATCGGGGCAACCGGTAAATCCGCACAAATTCCGCTCTTTACCTGGCTCCCGGACGCAATGGCCGGCCCGACACCTGTTTCGGCCCTGATCCACGCGGCGACAATGGTCACCGCCGGTGTTTATATGGTGGTTCGCTGCAACGGTATTTATCAAAATGCGCCGACGGCAATGTTCATTGTCGCGATGATCGGATGTGCGACCGCGATCTTTGCGGCAACGATCGGCTTAGCGCAAAATGACATTAAAAAGGTTTTGGCTTACTCGACCGTTTCGCAGCTAGGGTATATGTTCCTTGCCTGCGGCGCGGGGGCATTTATCGCCGCGATCTTTCATGTGATGACGCACGCCTTTTTCAAAGCGTTGCTTTTCCTGGGTTCGGGCTCGGTTATCCATGGGATGCATCACGAACAGGATATGCGGCGGATGGGTAATCTTCGCAAATACATGCCCATTACGTTCATCACTATGATGATGGGCTGGCTGGCAATATGCGGCATACCGATCTGGGCTGGTTTTTTCTCTAAGGACGAGATCCTGTACCGTGTTTTCGCGGCACCAAATCTGCCCGGTAACTGGAATTACGTACTTTGGGGCGTTGGGCTTATTACGGCGGTGCTGACTGCCGTTTATATGACGCGGCTGATGGTGATGACGTTTTTCGGCAGTGAACGATTTCACGAAGCTATGTCAGAAGCACCTGCGGAAGTGGATAGCCTGCCGCTGGATTACATGCCGATATGGTTCACGACGATGACGATGAGGAAGAGCATCATCATATCCCGCACGACTTCAAACCGCACGAATCGCCATGGACGATGACAGTTCCGCTAATTGTACTTGCGGTACTTTCGACCGTCGGCGGGCTTGTCGGTATCCCTTACGCGGTCAGTTCCGCCCTGGGTCAGGGAGACATAAATGTTTTCGAACGCACGTTAGAGCCGATCATCGCAAAGGTCGGGATCAAAGTTCATAACGAAAGTGCGCCGGGTGAAAATGTCGAAGAAGGCACAACCGGGGCAGCTACTGCCGAGCACGCAGCTGTACAGCATCACGACCCGGAAGAAATATCGACCGAACGGTTGCTTGCCGGATTGTCTGTCTTATTAGCTTTGAGCGGCATCGCGATCGGATGGGCCATGTTCATAAAGACGCCACTGAGGGCAATGCCAAAGATCCTTCAGGACAAGTGGCGGATCGACGAGATCTACAATGGCTACATCGTTGACCCGATAACGAACCTATCCAGAAACGGCCTTTGGAAAGGGTTTGACCTGGGCTTTATCGACGGGATAGTGAATGGCATCGGATATTTTGTTATCGAGGCGGGTTCGCTTATACGGCAGATCCAGGTCGGGTTTGTCCGCAGCTATGCGGCGATCATTTTGTTCGGCGCACTCGCGGTTATCGGATACTTTATTTATTTCGGTTTTAAGTTGATCAGCTAAATGGACTTCTTCAACGAAAATCTTATTACGATCCTTATCCTGCTGCCGGTGGTCGGGGCGGTGTTAACGCTTGCCCACCAGATGTTTTGGAAGCAGGAGGATCAGCTCAAATGGGTGACGCTGGGCTTTACTCTTTTGAATTTTGTGGTTTCGCTTGGCTTGTTTGGCTCTAAAGCCGTGTCTGCGTCGGGTTTTTATTTCGAAAAGAATGTTCCGTGGATAAAAGCCATAAACACCAATTATCACGTCGGCATAGACGGCCTGAGCCTTTGGCTGGTGATCCTGACAACCTTCATTATGCCGATCGCTGTCATTTCAACCTGGCATGCGGTTGAGAAGCGGCGGACGGCGTTTTATGTCTTCATGCTGCTGCTCGAGAGCGCGATGATAGGCGTCTTTGTCTCGCTCGATCTGCTGGTCTTTTATCTTTTCTTTGAAGCGTCACTGGTACCGATGTTTTTCCTTATTGGTATCTGGGGCGGCGAGAATCGCATTTACGCGGCGGTCAAGTTCTTTATCTTTACCGCCTTCGGCAGCTTGCTGATGCTGGTTGCGATCATCAGCCTATATTACTTGTACGCAAATGCAAGTGTCGGTGGCGATGCTGCAGATCATATCGGTACGTTCGACTTCGTGGTGCTTGCGAATGCAATAAAAATGCATACGCTCTCGTTTGCGCCTCAGACAGGGGTCCTGTTATTCATGGCCTTCGCCCTGGCATTTGCCATCAAGGTGCCATTGTTTCCTTTTCACACGTGGCTGCCTGACGCTCATACTGAGGCTCCGACGGCCGGGTCCGTCATCCTCGCGGCGGTATTGCTAAAGATGGGTACGTACGGCCTGATGAGATTCAACTTCGTGTTGTTCCCTGACCAGAGCCGCGAGTTTGCGTGGATCTTTATCACCCTGGCGATCATCGGAATTATTTATGGAGCGCTTGTGGCGATGGTCCAGCCCGACGTGAAGAGGCTCGTCGCGTATTCCTCAGTTGCCCATATGGGCTTTGTGATACTCGGCATGTTCTCGTTTACCGAGCAGGGGATGCAAGGTGCCCTGTACACAATGCTTAGCCACGGGGTTACGACGGGGGCACTGTTTTTGCTTGTCGGCTTTATCTACGAGCGGCGGCATACCCGCGAGATATCACAGTTCGGGGGCCTTTCGAACGTGATGCCAATTTACGCGACCATTTTTGTTATCACGACGATGGCGTCTGTAGGCTTGCCATTCCTAAATGGATTTGTGGGTGAATTTCTGATCATGGTCGGGATGTTCCAGTCGCAAGCCCTGAGCATTACGGCCGGAACGAATTGGAATTACATTGCGACGATGCTGGCTGGGACCGGGGTTATTTTTGCGGCCGTTTATCTGTTGTGGATGGTTCAGAGAGTTTTCTTTGGCAAGGTCACGAACAGCAAGAACAAGACACTTGCAGATCTTAGTTGGCGCGAGATCGGGTTAATGATACCCCTTTTGTTTTTGATGGTTTACATGGGCGTTTATCCGAAACCTATTCTTTCGCGTTCGGAGGCCAGTATAAAGGCGATCCACGAACGGGTAATGAAACAGGCCGGCGGTTCGGTCGCCGAGAACCAAAGCCTGGACCACAGCAGCGAGGCTCCATGATCGGGATCGTAATAAAAAGAGCTCTTTTATTTGGGCTGATCGTTACGGCGTTGGCCGGCGGTCTGTCGGCACAGACATATTATGGCTCGACCGATATCACGGTGTTTAGAGAAGGACGGGACAAGGAATTTCGCAATAAGGAAGAGTCGCCGCTCAAGGAAGAGGACTTCGCGGGTTTTGCGGGATTGAATTATTTCGCTGTCGACGAAGCCTTTCGTGTAAACGCCGATTTTACAAGGTCAGCGGGTGAAGAGTGGTTCCAGATGCCGACATCGTCTGGCCGAATGAAGAAGTTTATCAAGTTTGGCGTGTTGAAATTTAAGCTGGGGAAAAGAAGTTTGAAATTGAATGTCTACCAGATCGATCCTGCGATCGCCGCAAAATTTCCTGAATACGGCGATCTCTTGTTCGTTCCGTTCAAGGATCTGACCAGTCGGACCGAGACGTATGGCGGCGGACGTTATATTGACATTAAGATGCCACAGGGTAAAACGGCGATCCTGGACTTTAACCTCGCATACAATCCGAATTGTGCATATGGCGGCGATAAATGGAATTGCCCGATACCGCCAAAGGAAAACTCGCTGGATATTGCAATAACGGCGGGTGAAAAGAGATTTGCTTATACGGGCGCAGGCAAAGGCCATTAGGCCCTGCTCCGGTTGATACGATGAATACAATGTTTTTAACAGACCTGATCGATCCCAATGTCAGCATCCAGGCGATCTTGCCGGAGTTGGTGGTGGCAATTGCCGGGATCGTCGTCATGGTTTACGACAGCTTTTTTCCGAAACAGCGGTCGGTGACCGGCACTATTTCACTTGTGGGGCTTGCTATCGCGGCTATATTGCTGGCGGTCGCGTGGTCATCGGCACCTACGCCGGCATCAGGCTGGAATGGGATGGTCGCGATGGACAGCCTGCGGTTAAGTTTCTCGTACGTATTCCTGTTCGTAAGCGCAATGACCATCCTGATCTCATCCATCTGGGTGGATCGGGAAAATGTGCCTGCCGGCGAATATCACGCCCTGCTTATGTTTGCGACAGTCGGAATGATGCTGATGGCAGCCGGCAATGATCTGGTCATAATATTCCTGGGCCTTGAGACACTGTCGATCGCAACTTATGTAATGGCGGGGCTTCGCAAGGGTGACCTTCGCTCTAACGAATCCTCAATGAAGTATTTCATTCTGGGATCGTTCGCCTCGGCATTTTTGCTTTATGGGATGGCCTTGATCTATGGAGCGACAGGCTCGACAAATCTGACGCAGATCGCGCTAAAGATCGCTGACCCAAACTTCCCGGCGCTGCTGCTTATCGGTGCCGCGATGATGATCATCGGGTTTGGATTCAAGATCGCCATGGCTCCGTTCCATGTGTGGACACCCGATGTTTATGAGGGGGCTCCGACGCCGGTAACAGCCTTTATGGCCACCGGCCCCAAGGCCGCGGCGTTTGCGTCATTCATCAGGGTATTCGTTCTGGGTTTCCCTCTGATAGCGGGTATGGGGGCTTCCGGTTATTTGCATGAGACATGGGTTACGGCTGTTGCTGTGCTTGCGATGCTGACGATGGTTGTCGGTAACGTTTCGGCGATCATGCAGTCGAGCGTGAAACGCATGCTCGCTTATTCGTCTATAGCCCACGCTGGCTATGCCCTTGTCGGATTTGTAGGCGCAGGAATGGCGAAGACGTTACAAGCAAGGGACGAAGCCGTTGCGGCTGTAGCCTTTTATCTGCTCACATATGCGGTCACAAATCTCGGTGCGTTTGCCATAGTCACTTTGCTTGGTCAAAAGAACGACCGCCGGAACGATTTTGACGACTATAACGGCATCGGCTTTAGTTCGCCCGTACTGTCGTTTACGCTCTCGCTGTTTATGCTCTCGCTGTTCGGATTGCCGCTGACCGCCGGATTTACGGGTAAGATACTTGTATTTCGCCCAGCTCTTGAGGCCGGCAGCAGCCTGCTCACGATCCTGGTTGTCGTCGCGGTGATCAACACTGCCATCTCGGCCTACTATTACCTGCGGCTTATCGTGGTGATGTTCTTTAAGGAACGCACCACAGAATGGGTCACACCCAGGATACCGGCGAGTCTTGCGGCCACTCTGATAATTACCGCGGTCGGTGTCGTTTATTTCGGGCTATTTAGCGATCGAATTATCGCCCAATTCTCTCAGCCGCCTGCGGGTGCCGTTGTACGGGCCGAGAAGTAAACTTAACCCTCAAAATGGATATTGCTGCCGAAATTCGTTCATCCCTTGCGGACGAATGGCTCCCGGTGATCTATGAAAGAAAGATCCGCTCCCAGCGGACGCGTTCGATACGGCTCGAGATAAGCAGCCGCGAAAATAACCCCGAGATCCAATACACACTACTTGGCATCGAACTCAAGGTAGGCAGGCGACGATTTGCCTGTCCCGACCTGGCGACTGCACGGTATATGCGGGTTTTTGCCCGTATCGGCTGCAGCGACTTTGCTATCCCTTATGACATTACCAGGATCTCCGCCGCGGCCGACGAACTCGAAACGTCATGGCAGCGGACGCTGCTGGTCCTTGCAGAATTGACCAAGGGGCGCCCGTCGAGAAGCGTCTCGCAGTTTCGTTCGAAATTGATACGCGTCATCCGTGAAAGTCTTGCCGCGATCGGGGCCGGCGACGCGATGCCGAAATTTGACCAACAAACAAAACAACGCGGGACTTGAAGGGAAATGCTCAGGAATACAGGTGCCGGGCGCCTGCCAGTCTTTACGACGCTCTAATTGATGATATAATCAAATGATGCGTCATTAGGCGCCTCATTCACTTTTTTCACCTATGTATGATGCTGTGACAAGGGTTGCCGAAACAAAGACGCTTCCATTCCCCTATAACAAGAGTACGTATTGCCGGTACGAACCGATCGAGAAAACGATCGAACATGCCAAGGTACTGATAGTCAATGATCTGCTCAGGTACGAGACCGATGTGTCCGAACTTGCCGTAAAGGACTGGAACGGAACGTTAAAGGGCAAGCTCGAATTTGAGCGAAAGGTTTCGGGGATGGCATGCAATAACATTGCTCAAAACGTCATCAGGCTTGTAAAAAATCCGAGGACGCTGACTGTGCATTTGTCTGAGATCAGTGGTGCCGTCAAACAATTTGAACCGGACGCTATCGTGATGAGCGGCACGTTCTCTGACTTTGATTACTACAATCCTAAACAGATAGCAGATTTCAGAGAGTTCATTCGTGAGACAAAAATACCTGTGCTCGCCATCTGCGGTGCCCACCAGCTCGTCGGGATTGCATTCGATGCGCCGTTAAAGACTCTTGACGATCTTGAACTTGATAAAAAACGCACCGACCGCATTGTCGAATATCAATATCGCTTTGTAAAGATCGTCGATAAGGATGATCCGATATTTGAGGGAAATGACGATAAGAGATCGGGCATTTGGCAGGATTACACAAAAGAGGACGACATTCTGCGCGTTTGGCAAAACCACGGAGTTCAGGTCGTTGGCGTCCCGGCCGGTTTCAAACTACTCGCCTCATCTTATCTCTGCAAAAATCAGATGATGGTAAGACGTTCTGGCGGACAGCTCATTTACTGCGTACAGTTCCATCTCGAAAAATCTTTTGAGGATTGGTCAAAAAACCCGACCCGATGGGAACATCCCAACGAATCGCGCGACGGCCGCATTCTGTTTGAGAATTTCCTTCGTCTCGCCCTCGCTCACGACCGTAAATAATATCAAGCTTTTGGGCCTGAACCTTTCTTTAGCAGTGTTTCGAGGTCATTGAATTTTGATGTCATCTGTTCGTGGATGTGGTCTACCTTTTCGTGCAGATGTGAGACCTCGAGCTCGGCCTTGATATTAACGTCATACTCGATATCCGCCCTTATCTTGTCTTTTGCCGCCTGCCGGTTTTGTGAGATCAAAACAAAGCACGAGAGAAAGATCGCCTCGAGCGACACTATCATCGTCAACAGCCCGAACGGGAACGGGTCGAACTGCGGCAGTCCGGTCGGCAGCATATTAATTGCGATCCAAACGATAAACCACAAACCGTTCAAGATCAGGAAATGCATGCTGCCGCTGAACCAGGCTATCCAATCAGCTATACGCTGAAGAGCCGGCAGCTTTTCCTCCATTTCCTCATTTACGTTTCGCGACACGCGAGTCTGCAGCAGTCGGTCCACCTTTCGCAGCATGCCGCTCATCGCTGCCATCATATTGAGTGCTGCGTCAGGGTGCTTGTTAAAAAGCAGCAGCAGATCATCGCGGTCTAAAAGTAAAAGCTCACTATCAACCAAAGCCGTCCCCGTTGCCGAACGAGGCCGGGAATCAAGCATCGACAACTCGCCGAAAAGTTCGTTCTTTTCAACAACCGTCAGGACGATCTTCTGTCCTGCCGTATCTTTTACGGATAGCTCGATCTCGCCGGATCTGACTATATATAGAGCATCGCCTAGGTCACCCGTACGAAAGACTATCTCATCCGCGGGTACTGACTTGGAATCGATCACATTCGCGAGTACGCGGAGTTCGTCCTCATCGAGCAATTCGAATAGTTGTACCTCAGCCAGGTCGGCAGGATTGCAAGGCATATTAGTGGTGTCAGCGTCAGGCCGCGGGTCTCAGATGCATCCTGAAGATCGAAATCAAAAGCAACGCCTAATCATAGACCGCACTTTCCCGAGTATCAAAATGCCGGCGGCATCACATCCCTATTTTTTCACGAGTTTCCGGAATGAAACGGCGTCTAAGCTTTTTTTGAAGCCTCTACAAAAAAAGTCTGGGGGCCTGGAAGAAAATTAATAAGGCTGAAATTTGTTTCGGAGACTGCAATAAATTCTGGATGATACCAACGTTTTTTCGGACATTGAAACCTTGTTTTAGAGCCTGAAGTTTTTTTGCAGCTCTTTCAAAAAAGATCTAAAGGCGGTGGAAACGTTGTAAAGCCAGTAAAAATGGGAAGATAGGTAATGCATGTGAAACATTGCCCCGTGGCTGGTTGAGGATCGGTTATAAACAAATGCGATGAAAGATATCGATAATTTGTCCACCGGGAATATGGATAGGGCGGCGACCAGCGCGAAAAGGCACCACGATCAGCCGCGGTGCCTTTTCCTGATAAATAACGGGAGTGGTTCCCAGCCGATCTTTATTTCTCGACGAGGCCAAGCATTATATTACTTACAGCGGTTAGTCCGCTCAGCTGGTTGTTGGAATTGTACGTGATCGTAGAATTACCGCCTCCAGTCGTATGGTACTGCGGTGCAAGGAAACCTGCACCGGCCGCCGGGTCCAGATTGCCGGCGATCGAGCTGTTAACGTAGGGCACAATGACGAGGTTCCCCTGAATGAGGCCATTTCCACCGCCGTTTCTGATCACGCCGCCCTGGCCGGTGACGATTATCAAACCGTTAAAACTGAAATTGCCGTGAAGTGTCAGCGTCCCCGTCACTATCAGTATCCCTCCGCCATCTGCCGGACCCAGCTGACAATTGCCGTCGCAAAACGTGATCCCGGTCGCTGTTGCGTTGTCACCCCAATTGCTCGGACTGACGCCGCTCGGGAAATATCTGCCGGTTGGATTGCTCGGGTCGGCGGAATTCAGTGCGATATTGTAAAGTGCTTTGACGGCGGCATCGGTAGCTGCCGGGCTCGAAAGCCAAGGTGGTATCTCAGACGAAACGTTTGACGGGACACCGACAACATTGTCAGACAGCTTTCCACCAACTGCACTGACGACTGCATCCAGATTTGGATCGTCGCCGGACGAGTTTATGCCATCAGTGACACCGATAGGAGGAATAATGTCGGTCGACCCTGCGTCCGCATCCTGACCCGAGTAGAGCATAGCGTTTGAATTGCCCGGATCAAACACAAATGACGTACTAGGATTTGTGGTGCTTGGCGGCCCTACCATAGTGATAGTCGCAGGAGCACCGAGTCCATTAAAATAGTTATTTTCGATCACACCTTCGAGTACCTTTTTAGATCCTCTGGGCCCATAACCAGTCGATTTGATCAAAATGCGTGCCGGGGCTGACGATGAAATTGTCGCATTGATCGTTAGCGGGTTTCCGCTCGAGGGCATCGTAGCTTCATAGCCGTAGGGTTGGGTCCCCGTCTGCCGCATTGCAGCTCCGCTGACGCTTAAGGTGACGTCACTGCCACGTATATCATATGTTTGTGAATCGAAAATTATTTTCGGCGGAGTAATGAACGGGGTGGCGTTCATTTCGATAAAACCCCTAATTACCCGCGTAGCCGGAACGGGGACAGTCATGTTTATATCGATCTCAAATCGATTTAGTGCCGGTATGGCGGCTCCGGTGCCCGTCCGTGTATAGGTAAAGGTGCCAAAAGTGGTAGTGGCGGCCGAGCCCCCGGGTATGGTAAGGCCAGTCGCCGCGGGCGGCGTATATTTGATCACTACCTGGTTAGGGCTGATCCCGTACGTTCGTTTTGTAACATCGTCTGCATCATGATCGTAAAGCCTGCCAACGGCACTGAGAGCCATCGCGGTACCGGTATTATCAGGATCGGACAATTCCAGCGAGAATGCATAACCCGTCATCGGGTTGTAAGCCACACCCGGCTGGCCTAATTTTACGCGGTCGGGCCACGACGTATCGTAAGCGATCCATCGCGACAATCTGGGGGCAGAGCTTGTATCGCCCGGGGCATTTGATGTTCCAAGGCCCAATGCTCGTGCGTAATTGATCGTATTTGCTTTGTTATAGTCCGGAACCGATGAATTCAGCAGCGTTGACGGGCGAACCTGACAGGGTGAGGCCGCCGCCGTGCATTTGTAGCGTAGTACATTTATTGCCGATTGTATGCCGCTCTCGGCTGCGTTGTATGCCTGTTGTTCAGCCGTTGCATCGGTTACGTTTTGGGAATTTCTCGATGCTTCCATCAATAGGCCCGCTGCGCCGATTGCCATGAGTGAGGTGACCATGATCGCCATCACTAACGCCGCCCCTTTTTCGCTGTCGGCTTTTTTAGGGAATTTTGGGAATTTCAACTTCATTTTAAGCTCCGTATCGAATTGTTGCTTCTTAATATTGCTGAAGCATATAGTTTGCATTTCTTAGGATCACGTCTGACGTAAACGACACCGTGCCCGGGTTTTGCTGACCCACTACGGGCTCAAGCAGAACTACGATCGTTATCACAACCCGCCCGGTCGTCGAAGTGGGCGTCGAAGTCGTGGTTGTTGCCGAACTGCCGGCCGTATAGTTTACGTAATCAAATGTCACACTTGAGATCCGGTTGACAACAATTGAGGTTTTTGGCGTTGGAGCAACAGCATTCGGATCGTATCTTACGATCGACGAAGTCGGCCCGTCCAGGAAATAGGTGATATCTTCGCCCGGGTCGCTGGTACCGCCGGTATTTGGATCGCTGTAGTCTCTGTGATTTGTGACATTTGCCCGGATCCGGATCCGATGGGCGCCCGAATCCGCGAGCACGATCCCGTTATTCGGCACCCGATTGATCGAATCGCCAAACAATCCAAAGCCGGAATTCGCGATCTCGCGCGACATAATATTCAATACCGCTTGGGTTGAAGTCAGAGCGTTTGTCTTGCGGCTCTCGCGATTTCTGACACTCACAGCCCTTGAAAAGACCATCGATATGACACCCATAACGACAAGCATGATGGTCATCGATATGATCAGTTCCAGAAGTGAAAAGCCGCGTTCTTTGTTTTTTGGGAAGTTTCTCATTGCTCTTAATTACCTCGGGACCGCCGCAAAACGACCGTCGCCGGCAAAGCTGTTTGCCATCCGGGACTAGGGCTAGTCAATCTGACGGTCACTGTTATTTCTTTGATCGGAGAATTGCTGTTGACCTGTACCCCACTTGTAAATGGATCGTCATCGATGACGTTTGAAATACTGAAAAAGCCACCATTCGGAGCCGCGACGTTCCTGACTGGTTTTATTCCGCCGGTGAGTTCGGTATCGGTGGTCGATGGCGAAAATTTCTTACTGCGCATTAGCTCTGTCTCTTGCTGTAATATAGCGATAGCTTGCGTGCGCGAAGCGTTACCGGCGTTATAAACGATCGCAAATGTAAACGCCTCAGCCACGGCCAACATACCGACCAAAACCACAACCATAGCGATACTGGTCTCGATCAAGGAGAATCCCGATTCAGATCTATTTGTTAGACCTCTTTTTTGCAACGATTCGCTGTCACTAGAGAATGCGATTTCTTCTTTTCCGGAAATTAGCGTTTTTGTTTTGGGAGTATAAGTCATCTGGTAATTAGGTTTCGGCGCCAAGCCGACATTTGGTTAATTTCTATGGTGCACATTTTCCGTTCTTTCCTATAAACCACGGTGCCATGCACTGACATGTGGCCGGGTTGCCCGGACGTTGATTCAGCGAACAAGACGGCAGCGGTGCGGGACTGGGTACGGCCGTTGGCGTCGGACTGGCTGACGGGAGGCCAGAAGGTGTCGGCGAAGGGTAGCCAGAAGGCGTCGGCGAAGGGTAGGCAGATGGACTCGGAGTCGCGGTTGCAGCCGGCGTCGGAGACGAACTTGGTGATGGGGTCGGTTCGGCAGTCGGCGGAATACCAACCCAAATGGTTAGGTCTGAATTGATCCCGAAATTGCTTGGAACGTTCGATAAAGCAGGCTCAGCGATCGAGGGTACGGGTTCACTGGCCCCTACAGCGGACACAGTGCCAGTTGGGGAAATGTAAACAACGGTGGAATTGGCCGAACTGGCATTTGAGGCGGTACATCCCGACCCGCAGAAAAGAAAATAATCAACGGACGCTCCATTGTAATCTTCAATAGTTGCATGCCCGCGATGATCGAACGATATTGAAACCGGGGCTTCAGATCCAGGG
The DNA here is from genome assembly GCA_963834975.1 of Blastocatellia bacterium. Classification (GTDB taxonomy): domain Bacteria; phylum Acidobacteriota; class Blastocatellia; order Pyrinomonadales; family Pyrinomonadaceae; genus OLB17. Next base: position 54,414 of record CAWIDZ010000005.1, on the reverse strand, counting down.
GGCAATAGTAATCGGACGGCTGATGACCCTGAGAAATTTACCGTTTGTGATTCGGCGTTATCAATTCTCCCGTTTTGATTAAGATCCGTACTGACCGAATAAGAAGTCTCATTCATTACGGTGACCAATGCCATGCTTGTATCTTCCGTCGCATGCCTCTTGACCGAATCGAAACGAGCCCGTTCCAGTGATGTTTTGAAATCACGAGCAATATTTTGCCGTTGTAAATTTGTCTTTGCGCCGGAATACTGGGCGACGGCGAACGTAACAATGACCGTGCTTATTACCAGGACCGTCAACATTTCTACCATTGACGCTCCTTGTTGTGAAATTTTAGTTATTTTAGGCATCGTTTGTGGGAAACTATTTGTTTATTTTTCAATTAGTTAGGCCTATCTCATAACGGCCTGCAAATACATTTATACCATATTCGGTTAAATATTACTATTAAAAGTTTAACAATGTTGTGCACTATTGCCCGGATGCGTAGCTTGGGGTGAGGGGTAGTGCTTGAAAGGTCATCCTGGAGCAAACAAGGCCTCAGCTCGTTATGTCGGGACTTTAAGACCCAAGTAGTGTGCTTTTCAATTATTGGGAGCAGCCGTTATTTGTGTGGGAGCGGTGCCGATCAAAAGGTCAGCTAAAACAGTTCTCGGGCACATTTTCCAAGGTGTTTTTCATTAGCATATCTACAACGGCGTTAAAATCGCCATTGGATTCGTTATACACCTTGAGCTGCTCGTCAGCAGATGTTCCACGATCGAGGATGGTGTGGATATGCTCGATCTCTTTACGCGAATCGAGGGGGTCAACGACGTCATCGACAAACTCAAGCAATTCCCGAATAAGGTCTTTTACCGGGACCTCCTTTTGCTTACCAAGATCGAGCAGTTTGCCGTCGAGGCCATAACGTATCGCCCGCCATTTGTTTTCAAGGATCAACCGGCGGTGGTAAATTCTAAAGCCGAGATTGTTATCGATCAAGCCGGTGGAGTTTGGCGACTATCGCCTGAAAAAGTGCGGCTACAGCGATAGTGTCGTCGACACGGGTCGGTATGTCGCAAATACGGAATTCGAGTGTAGGGAATAAATGATGCGGCCGAACGTCCCACCAGATCTTCGAGCCGTCCTGAATACAGTTCATCTTGACCAGAAGATCGCTGTATGTCTGAAATTGCTGAAATGACTCAAAATGATCGGGTATTTCCGTTCGTGGAAATTTCTTGAACACCTCAGATCTGTATGACTTAAGCCCTGTATTGAAACCGAGCCAGAATGGCGACGATGTGGTCATCGCCAAAATATGCGGCAAGAAATAACGGGCGGCGTTCATTATCTGTATACGGCGCTCAACGTCAGGAACGCCCACATGGACGTGGACGCCAAAGATCAGCAGGCTGCGGGCGACCATCTGCAGCTCGTCGACGAGCAGTTTGTACCTGTCGCCGTCATAGATTTCCTGGTCGGACCATTTTGAGAATGGATGTGTCGATGCGGCGACGATCGCCATGCCTTTCTTCTTTGAAAGATCAGAAATGATGCAGCGGAGCTTTGTGATGTCCTCGCGGGCCTCCTGTATATTGGCACAGACGCCCGTTCCGACCTCGATCATAGATTGGATCATTTCAGGTTTGATCTTCTCGCCGAGGAGCAGCTTGCCTTCCTCGAGGATCTCAGACACATGCGATTTTAATTCGCGGGTATGTGGGATCAACGATCTGAAATTCTTCTTCAATACCGAGGGTAAATTGATCGAACATATATTATGTTAATTCCAGTTCACTCCGCAGGAATTCTTCGTCGTTCGACTCGAGATTTCGAAATCGCACGCCAACGCCGTGCCCCGGATCTGAATAAACCACAACGCCGTTAAGATTCATCGTCCGCGGACCGACGTTTAAGGTCATGACGATCGGCGTACCGGTATCGAGCATTGCGGTAGTGGTCATATAAAGACCGCCAACTCCTATATCCCGGGTATTTGCGATCCCGGTACCGTCGCCGCCTTCAAATCTTACATCGATTATCAGTTTCTTTCGGTCCGAATTGCGCCGCTCCGATGGAGAGAGCGGATCTTTCAAATCATTCTCGGCCATAGTTTTCTGTCCGTAATATCAAAATTAGGTTTGTGAACTAGAGTCTGTTTCACATTCTATCCCAAATTGCCACTTAAGTATAAATCAGATCGAGTTGCCGCGGCTCGTATATGGTCTGGTTCCAGCCTCGATGCGTGCATAGAAGAGGTGGCAATTAAGAATTCTGATCTCCTTTCAATATTCACCGGCCAGAGTCGAATATCATGCAGAAGTATATTGATCATTTTCCCGGCTGATTCCGACGAATCAGCGGGTTCTAAAAAGGTGGATTTTGTTAGTGTATTTGCCCCAAAAGATATAATATGAAAGGTGGTCTTTTCGATTTGATTATTGTCTCATTATGGGTTTTTCAACCACCGCTATTCATGCCGGCAACGAGCCTGACATTGCCACAGGGGCGGTCAGCGTCCCTATCTACCAAACTTCGACATACGCACAAGATGGGCTCGGACGGCACAAAGGCTATGAATATGCCGCGGACTCAAAATCCGACGCGGTCTGCATTGGAAAAGAACATAGCCGCGCTTGAGAACGCTAAATTCGGGTTTGCGTTTGCGTCCGGGATGTCAGCTATCGACGCCTCACTAAAACTCGTTAAGGCGGGAGATCATGTCATTTTGGGTGACAATACCTATGGCGGTACATACCGGCTGTTTAGTAAGATCCTGGCCAATTACGGTGTTGAGTTTGACCTTGCGGATACGTCGAACGTCGCCGATCTTGAGAGAGCATTCAAACCAAATACGAAGATGGTATTTGTGGAAACACCGACGAATCCGATCATGACGGTCACTGATCTTCAGGCAGTTTCCTCTCTTGCCGCATGCAAACGGGGCCAAAGTCATTTGTGACAATACGTTCATGTCGCCGTATTTTCAGCGTCCGATCGAGTTTGGAGTCGATATTGTCGTCCACTCGACGACAAAATATTTAAATGGGCATTCGGACAGCGTCGGCGGATTTGTGGCGTTAAATGACGAAAAAGATGCCGAGTGGATCGGTTTTGTGCAAAACGGGATCGGTGCGATCCTGTCGCCGTTCGATTCGTTTCTAGTCCTGCGCGGAACTAAAACACTCGCGATCAGAATGGAAGCACATGACAAGAACGGCCGCATCGTTGCGAATTTTCTGACCGAACATCCAAGAGTTTCAAAGGTCTATTATCCGGGGCTTGTTTCCCACCCGCAGCATGAACTGGCAAAACGTCAGCAAAGCGGGTTCGGCGGAATGGTTGCATTCGAGACCGGATCACTTGAAAACGCACGCAAAGTATTGGAGAGTGTTACGCTGTGCACGCTCGGCGAGAGCCTCGGCGGTGTTGAAAGTTTGATCTCGCATCCGGCATCGATGACTCATGCGTCGGTTCCGAAGGAAACACGTGATAAACTGGGTATCACGGACGGCCTCGTGCGAATATCCGTAGGGATCGAGGATGTCGAAGATATTATTCAGGACCTTGACCGGGCCTTAATGTAATACTGATTCTATGGTTTAGAGTTGAAAAAATGGCACAAAACGCTAAACTTTGAAAACCACATCAAATTATGATCACTGTTGAGATACATGCCACCTCGCATATAGGGCGCGTCCGAAAAGGTAATGAAGACAATTACCTGGTGCTAAATATTTCGAAGGCAAAGACATGGACGAGTTCGCAGGAGGATGGCGAGTTCGTCATCGAATCTCAGAAATTTGAGATCGACGATAATGGCGTTGTAATGGCCGTGTCGGACGGCATGGGCGGCGCTCTTGCCGGGGAAGTCGCCAGTACGATGGCCGTTGAAACGGTCAGCGAAAAGCTTCTTGATGAAGATCTGGATGAAACTATCACGACCGAGGCGTCAGATCATCATCTTATCAATCGGCTTCATGATGCGACCGTCTTCGCAAATTACCTCATCCATCAACAAGGCAGGTCCGATCCTCAATTTCAGGGAATGGGCGCTACATTCACTGGCATAGGAGTTACTCCGGCTGGTGCCGATATTATTCAGGTCGGTGATAGCCGAGCCTATCTGGTGCGAAACGGTAGGATCTATCAGGTCACTAAGGACCAGTCGCTCGTCCAGCAGTTGATCGATGCGCAGCAGATAACTGCAGAGGATGCAGAAACCCATACGCTGAAGAATGTGATCTTACAAGCCCTCGGCAGCGCAGAATGAGATCTATCCGGTTTCAGCCCGGGTCACCCCGCACAAGAACGACGTTTTCATGTTATGCAGCGACGGACTGTCCAACAAAGTATCGGCGGCGGAAATACAGCGGATAATACTTGAGAATATCGACAAACTTCAAAATGCCTGTGTCGAACTGGTAGGTGACGCGAATGCAAATGGCGGCGAAGACAACATTACCGTGATCATTGCAAAATTTGGCGGCGACGGCTTGACCGAGCCGGTTGACGATGAAGTGAAGATGGAATTGATCGACTTCGGCGGAATACACGACACCGCCAATCCGGATACGATCTTTGATCTTGACACTGCAAAAGATATGGATCTTACGGACGACGAAGAAGAATAGGAAATTGAACTTCTATATTTTGTTGGGAGTTCGTACTCAGGTTTACGTGGGTCGATATGACCCTCCTGTCTCTCTCAGTTTTGTCGCCATTCCGGTAGTCCGTCCCTGACGCGCTTTACATAGATCGAAGAGCCTCTTACCTCAACAACCTCGACCTTTTCACCTTCGACCAATCCCGATTCGCCCTCAACAGGGTAAGCGGTCCAGACCGACCCGAGTACCTTTACGGCACCTTCTTTGAGGGCTCCGTCGCTTCCAGTCGTTACTGTGCCGATCTTGCCCGGAAACGAATCGACACCGCTTTTCATCCCGGGACCGTCCGAGTGCGGCAAATAGCGGGCAAAGATAGTTCGGGACATTGCTGTCAATACGATCGAGACCACGGCGAACGTCATAAATTGCCAACCAAACCCCAGGCCAAAATATCCGACAATACCGGCCGCCAATGCTCCGATGCCAAACCAAAAAAGGACAAAGCCAAGCGTAAATATTTCAGCTACGATCAGAGCGATCGCCATTACAAGCCATAATATCCAGATCAACTGTTCCATCGTTTACAAAATCCTTATCCGCCGATTTCAATATACACCTATCTCACAGCAATTGGTGAGTGGCGTTTGTTTGGCGGCCTGCCGTAAAAGATATTTCGCACCATTATTTGGCGTACATTCCGTCGGCAACTGACAACTGACTTTTCTCGTGCTAATCTTTCTAATCGTGCTGGGGTGGCGGAATTGGTAGACGCCCAGGACTTAAAATCCTGTGCCCTTAGGGGCGTACGGGTTCGATTCCCGTCCCCAGTACCATTTAGATAAATCAGTAAGTTAAGGGTGTCAACGCGGACGCCCTTTTCTATTGTTAGCTTGCGGGTGTGTGAAACACGGAAACGTCCTGGTTCGACTGTATGGCCAATCGGTATGCTCACCACCTGTTTTTCTTTTGTTACTGGCTTTTTTCCGCTGCCAGGGAATCTATTTGTGTTATGAGTACCCCTAGCTGATGTCGAGTCGCCCCATCCGGAAGGGTGGCTGTGCCTTGTTTGCAGATGTTCAAGTGATCGCCCAGATCTTTCCATTTTTGCTGCATTACGAGTGTGTAAGAGAGACGACATTCATTGGAGAAGATCGCGCGGTTGTCCTCTTTGTAGTGAAGCCGAAAGACAGGCAGAGCCTCGCGTAGAAGTCGTTCAGCGATCTGATATTTATTTTCATTAGTCGGCGGCGTGACTGCCTTGAGATAGATTTCGTGGGTAAGGCCGCCGGGCATCATCAATCTATTTGTGTAGGCCTCGATCATATAGGGGAAATTTAGATTATTGGGGTTTGTCGAGCGGCATCATGTTGATCGCACGGTCAAGCAGAGCCGCCTGTTCAATGTCAGTATGGGCGATCAGTGGCCATGCATAAAAAAGGTCCTTTGCGACGAGTTCGTGCCATTCGCCGTAATACTGAACACGCAGCTCAAGAGCCCGCAAGGCGTGAAGATCTCGTTTCTTTTGCAAGAGGTCAACTAGATCCTTATCCATGCGGCTCGGATGCGCCAATGAAAAAGCCTCGGCAAATTTGTGATGCAGCTCTGCCGCAACATCAGGTTCGTCGGCAAATTCAACGTCGATCTTGTCGCTCATATCGAGCAGGGCATCAATGACGCGAGCATCACCGTGGAATTTCGCTCCTTCGGCATACCAACCTGCATTAGCGTAGGAGATCATTTTCCCCATGAACTTGCTGATCTTTTCGGACTTTTCCTGTTCGGCCTTGGCATTGTCTGACTCGATTCGGGCGAGACTCGCCTGAGCGCGGGCGATATTTGTCTGGCGAATAGCGGCGGTAAGGCCGGCTATCAGGCTGACGAAAACAAAAGTAGCGGCGATGACGGAAACGCGGTTACGTTTGAAGAATTTACTTGCCCGATATCCTAACGATTGGCCACGAGCAAGGACAGGCAGCCCATCGATGAACCGCCAAATGTCCTCCTCAAACTGCTCGACAGTGTGGTAACGCTCCTCCGGCTCTTTTCGAAGCGCTTTCAGAATAATGTTGTCTAGGTCGCCCTCTAAGTGAGAAGAAGAAATAAGGCGATGAGGAGACGAGGTGACGGATGCGGCCACACTTGGCGGCATTGGTTCGGAATCGGTGATCTTCTTCTGAACTTCGCCGTTGACTTTATTTTTAAGATCGTAAGGATAGCTGCCCGTGAGGAGTTTGAAGAGAATGACGCCAAGGCTATAGATATCTGTAGCCGTGCTTACTGGTTCGCCCTTTATTTGTTCGGGGCTCGCGTATTCGGGCGTCATGGCTCCGAGGATTGTCAGGCCTTTGGCATCATCGACGGTGCCGGTCAATTTGGAGATGCCGAAATCCAGGAGTTTTGGATTCCCTTCGGGGGTGACGATGATGTTTGACGGTTTTATGTCGCGGTGGACGATGAGATTCTGATGGGCAAAGGCTACGGCCTCGCATGCCTTATTGAAAATTTTGAGCCGTTGCGTCAGGCCAAGGTTATTTTCGCAGCAATACTTGTCGATCTCGAGGCCCTCGACGTATTCCATAACGATATACGGGATCCCATCGGCGGTCGTGCCTGTGTCCAGCATCGTCGCAACATTTGGATGAACAAGCTTTGATTGGATCTCGATCTCGCGACGGAAGGCGTCGCGCGTCTTGCCCGCGTTGTATTCGCGTTTGAGCAGCTTTATCGCAACTTTTTGATCAAACTTACCGTCGCTGCGTTTAGCAAGATAGACTGCTCCCATGCCGCCGATACCGAGCTCAGAAACTATCCGGTAGGCACCGATCTCCTGTCCGACCTCAGAATAGGCATCGGCTGGGTCACCGTCAAAGAAATCCTTAGAAAATGTTATCGCCGTCGTGCCTAATATCTTTTTGGCATGGTCCTCATAGGCAAGAAAGGATTCTATCTCGGTTCGGATCTCAGATTCGGCAGGCAATGTATTCAAAAAATCTTGACGCTCACGCGGTTCAAGGGCGAGAGCGTCCGACAGAATCTCTTTTACCTCTTTCCAATTATCACTTTGTTTTGAACCGATAAGAATCTGTCTCCCTTATATATAAAAGGCGTAGAAAAAGCAGGTTTCAAGTCAAAATAAGTTTTGCTACCCTTCGCTGAGTTTTCGAGAGAGCCAGAGCCTGGCCGACTGCCATTCGCGGCCTACCGTGCTTTCACTTATCTCGAGAGCTTCTGCGACCTCGCCGTTTGTCATCCCGCCGAAAAATCTCATCTCGACGATCCTCGCTTGACGCCCGTCAAGTTCGGCGAGCCGGTCGAGCATTTCATCGATGGCCAAGAACGAATCAGCACGTTCCTCGAGGGGAATATCGATATCGTCGATAGAAAAGTGGATTGGATTGCTGCCGCGTTTCGCCGCCGCGTGGAGCCGGGCATGATCGACCAGAATTTGCCGCATCAGATGGGACGCAAATCCGTAAAAATGAGAACGGTTTTTCCAGATCACCTTTGCCCCGTCGCCCAGTTTCAGAAATGCCTCGTGCACCAAAGCCGTCGGCTGCAGAGTGTGATCTGACCGTTCCTGTGCCATCAAAGATCGCGCCTGTCGCTTGAGGTCCTCGTAAACAAACTTCAAAAGCCGGTCTTGAGCGTTATCATCGCCGTTGTTCCAATCTTGCAATATCTGCGTGATCTCCGGCGATTGATTGTCGATCATAAAAGTCTGTGTTTGAAAGGGTTTAGCACGTTAATTCTACCTTTTATTATTTCGAAATGAAACTTTTCTAAATATTTTGATTTAGATTCGATCGTTTCTACGCATATATAACTGAGGGGCCACAGTCCGATAGCGATCAGCTGCCGGATATTGGATCTTCCAGCCAGACATTAACCAGACCTTTATTTTGAATAAGAATTGAAAAACACCATGAAAAAATCGATAGGATCTTTGTTTACATCTCGTCGGACAGACGATGATTCCCGAAAAAAGACGGGAAACACAATAAGAACATCTGCCCGACAAATTCTTTTAATTTCTCTTCTCTTGTCAGGCTTGGCTGTGGTGATGTGGGCTTTGCCTTTCATTTCCAATTCCGAGGCAGCGGGCCGGGAAGATCTGGCCGTTAATACAGGCCCAAGCTCCGACGACATCGAATTGAGTTTTGTGGTGACTAACACGAACGATAGCGGCGCAGGTAGTCTACGTCAGGCGGTGCTGGATTCTAATACCGCCGCTGGGTCAGACACTATTACATTCGATCCGGCTGTTTTCAGTTCGCCGCAGACGATCACACTGGCATCGGTCATCACGATCAATCCGGCGACCGGCGATTCTTTGACCATAACGGGACCTGGCGCAAATATGCTGACCGTCAGCGGCAACAATGCCGTTCGGATATTTGCCCTTAGTGCGGGCGATACGGCCATGATCAGCGGTATGACGCTGACGCAGGCCGTCACCGGAGCTATCGGAAACGCCGGCAATCTGACGGTTACCAATATGACTTTTAATGCCAACACGAATAATGGCGGCGGCGGCGATGGCGGTGCTATCGGCAACCGGCAGGCTTTATCATTAACGGTTACAGGTTGCGCTTTTACGAACAACACAGGTACCGCTCAGGCTGGCGGAGCGGCGATTAATTTCAATTCATTCAATACTAATCCTACCGCGACAATCACTAACACTACATTCACGAACAACTCGGCAATCGGCGGTGCCGTAGCGGGTGCGATCTTCATTAATAACGGCATGATGACCATTACCGGTTCGACCTTTACCGGAAACGGGACGAACAACACCGGAGATGGTGGTGCCATCGCCATTCAAGGCGGTCAGGTAACGCAGGTAACGATAAACAATTCGGTACTAACCGGAAATTCTTCGACACGAAGCGGCGGTGCTATTTATTATCAGCCGAACGGCGGCACACCGGTTTTGGCTATCAACAATTCGACCATTTCAAACAACATCTCCAATTCTGACAGCGATACTTTCGGCGGCGGCGGCGGGGGACTTTATCTTGCCGATCAAGGGTCGGTTACGATCATGAGTTCGACTATTAACGGCAATATATCAAACACGGGAAGCGCCGCTACGGGCCTCGGCGGCGGTATTTATGTCGGAGTTCCGATGACGATGACCAATTCGACGGTTAGCGGCAATACCGCCCAGCGCTCCGGCGGCGGTATTTACACAGAAGGAACATCGACAAGAATTGTTAACCTGACTAATTCAACTATCGTTAATAATACAGCAACCATAAACGGGGGCGGTATTAGCGCAACCTCGTCCAACCCGGTCAACATCCGCAATTCGATATTTGCTAACAACACTGCGAACGGCGGCACCTCGCCCGATATTTTAGGTACGGTGAATTCAAACGGTTTCAACCTGATCAAGGACACCACGGGCGCGACCATCAACGGCGCGACCGCGACCAATATAATCGGTCAGGACCCCCTCCTGGGACCTTTGCAGGATAACGGCGGCATGACATTTACGCACGCGTTGCTCGTTGGCAGTCCGGCGATCGATAAGGGTGAGAGTTCTGGTTCGACAACTGATCAGCGAATACAGACACGTCCGGTGGACAATCCGAACATTACGAATGCTGCGGGGGGTGACGGTGCAGATATAGGGGCGTTTGAGATCCAACCAGTGCTGCAATTCAGCACGGCGACCTATTCGATCAGTGAAGGCGGAGGGGTCGCTACCATTACTGTCAATCGCATCAACGGCAGCGAAGGCATCGATACGGTTATGTACGCGACGAGCGACGGCACGGCGACGGGCGGCGCAAGCTGCGGCGGCGGGGTCGATTATCAGAGCGCCGTCGGGAACCTTGACCTTTAATCCCGGGGTGGTGAGCCAAACATTTCCTGTCACGATCTGCGAGGATTCGCTTTTCAAGAGTGACGAAACCGTTAATCTAAACTTAACTAGCCCCATAGGGGCGACTCTTGGTTCCCCTACAGGTGCGGTCTTGACGATCCAAAATAACGACACCCCGACGCCCACAAGCACGGCAACGCTAACACCCACAAATACCGCGACACCCACCGCAACCGCAACAGCCACGCCTACCGCGACATCAACGCCGACCGGCACCGCAACAGCGACGGCTACACCGACCAATACTCCGACCTCGACACCGACGAATTCACCGACTGCGACGGCTACCAGCACCGCTACGTCCACACCGACGAATACTCCTACAGCGACGCCTACGAGCACCGCAACACCAACAAATACTCCGACGTCGACACCGACGAATTCACCAACAGCGACGCCGACCAGTACGGCTACATCAACACCAACTAATACTCCTACAGCAACGCCGACCAGCACTGCCACGGCGACACCGACAAGTACAGCGACGTCTACGCCGACCAATACTCCAACATCGACGCCTACGAGTACGCCGACTGCGACAGCAACTGCAACGGCCACAGCCACAGCAACTTCAACGCCAACAGGTTCGCCGACACCGATGACGACGTTTGTTACGTTCCGGACGGGAACAGGCCCGAATGGTGAGTTTGTTCAGGATGAATCGCAGACGGCATCGATCATCGTCGACCGCGGCGGTATCACGACCGGAACTTCGGTCATCAACTTTGCAACCTCGGACGGCACCGCTATCGGCGGTGCAGCCTGCGGCGGCGGTGTTGATTATGTGTCGGTCAATCAGATGCTGACCTTCAACCCGGGTGACACTCAGAAGACGGTACTTGTACCGATCTGTCCTGACTCACTGGTTGAAGCGACCTTTGAAACCATCAACCTGACACTGACCGGTGCTGATGTCATGCCTCCGGGAACGGGTGTTCTGCTCGCCAACGATACGGCGAACGATTACCTCAACACGGCGAGCATCGATATGACGCTCGGAGCGGCAGCTAATCCGTATCCGTCAACCATCACGGTCTCGAACGGCCCGCCGCAGATCGGCGGAGTGAGAGTAACGTTCTATGACGTCTCGCACGTATTCCCGGATAACATCGATGCCTTGCTGGTCGGCCCGGGCGGACAGAAGTTTGTCCTCATGGGTGACTCAGGCGGTTCATTGGCGATCGATCCGAATGCACCTGTGACGCTGACATTCTCAGATGCAGCCGGAGCGGTACTTCCGGATTCGGCTCCGCTGACAACCGGCATGTTCGAACCGACCAACTGGGAAACGCCTGTAACTGACTTCCCGCTGCCGGCACCTGCAGGACCGTATAACGAGCCTGGCAGTGCGGTCGGCGGCAGCGGAGTGCAGACCTTTATGGGCAACTTCGGATTGATGAACTCGAACGGTGTCTGGAGCCTCTATGTCCGCGATGACGGCGGGTTGTCGAGCCCGACAGCCATTACCGGTTCATTCGCAGGCGGATGGGGACTGCAGTTCATTACCTCAACGGCGGCGGGTGCCTCGATCTCCGGACATGTCACGACCTCAGACGGCCGCGGCATCAGGAACGCGAGGATCACCATCTCGGGTAATTCACTCAGCGAGCCGCGTATCGCAACAACGGGCAGCTTTGGCTACTTTACATTCGACGGCCTGACAGCCGGCGAAACGTATGTGGTCACGGTCAACTCGCAGCGATACACATTCACCGCACCGAGCCGTGTCATCAGCCTCGTCGACAATGTCGTCGATGCCGACTTCACAGCCGATCCGCAGGAATAACGGGCAAAGCAATTAAGCCCCGTGATCAAACAGATACGGGCATGAAACAAGGCGGACAGGTATCACCAGATGCCTGTCCGCTTTTTCTTTTCTTTCAGCAGCTAAAGACCCCCGTTTCGGATCAAATGTTTAACACCTTGGCAGCGAGCAACTGCCAGTAAGCGTATTTCGGTCAAAAATACGTAAACTACAAAGACTACATTAGAGTTCCAGCCGTTACGGTACGCGATCATGACTGCTTTTAAAATAATTCTACCAGTATTTTAGAGTCTATAATTCCGGTAGAGAGTCTCTGCCAATGTTCTAGAGCCTATATTTTTTTTGGAGCGGCTTCAAAAAAAATAAAGAGGCTGCGCAAACGTTATAGAGGCTGCCAAGAGAAGTAAGAGCGCTATATTTATTTCCAGAAACTCTCTACCGGTATTTTAGAGGTTTTAATTCCTCGTTTTGAGGGGCTACGGTTCCAGTAACCTACTAAGGCATCATTAATGCGGATACTGATCTGATGTCGCTTACTTTCTATCCTGATCAAAGTTGGGGTTAAAATGGCAACTCTTATCTCGCAAATCGGTATCAACTGTTGTGGAGCGAGTGATTGGTACGTTTTTTGCACATATAGACCAGTGGTGAAGAAAATGAACATTAATCGCTTTGGTAAATTAACTTTATTGTCTGCCATTTGTTTCTGTGCTTTCAACTTGTCCGTAAAAGCCCAGGACGTGAGAGTTTTGTCTGAAGCACAGCGTATAACCGGCGACCGTTTTACAGTGTCGGTAAAGACCCCAAAGGGTGCGAACGTCTACGCGGTTAATCGTCCGTCAGCGATCGTCTTGAGATCGATCGACAAAGGGTTGACCGATCTGTTTGCGGTGGCCCGTAAAAATGGATACAGCAGGCGGCTGAATTACAGTGATTATTCGATCTATATCGCTAAAGCCGACCGTACCAAGGACTATCAGGGCCAGTATTCACCGGATATTGCCATCGGTGTCGCTCAATACGCCGGGACGATCTTTGATAAAGGGGGATATATGTACGCCGCCGGAATGGTGATCTCTAATGATCCGTGTTCGTTCGTAATAGCCGAACACACAAAGGATTTTGAACGCGTTTCCAATGTGGTCCGCTACGAGGGGGAGCATCTCGTGCTATATCACAATGACCGAAGGCGATATAACGCGACCGCCGACCACAGTAAAGGGGGAAGCCACCCGATATTGCAGTGAACAGTTTCCGGTAACCGTAACGGTTAATTGCCAGGGCAGCTATACACCGCTGATTCAAAGTAAGCAGCTTAACCAATGCCCTATTTCGTGCAGAGTGTATCCGATACGGTTCCCACAAGGCATTTGAGTCTACGGTCAAATTTAATTTGTCGGAACCTACAGCATTTTTCAATTTTCGCGCATCAAAGTTTCGTAGCCTGGTCATAAGAATGCCGGCATTGGTTCATTAACAATATTTGAAAAGTTTGGCCATTCGTGAAAATCGATCGGCCAACCAAGAAAAAGCCTGATGCGAAGGGGAGAGCGCATCGGGCTTTTTCTATTTCTCTACACATTTCCCATGCCGAAGTTTGCGGGAAATTTTCTCCCGTCATAAAATGGATTCTTTAATTACTCAAGCATTTAGTTAACTATCAAAAGAGAGGGAAATAATGGCTGGAAGAAATAAAGTAACCGTTGTCGGTGCCGGAAATGTGGGTGCCACGGCGGCTCATTGGATCGCGAGCAAAGAACTCGCGGATGTGGTTTTGGTCGATATTGTTGAAGGGACACCGCAAGGAAAGTCGCTGGATCTTGCACAGGCAGCCCCGATAGACGGCTTTGATGTGAAGCTTGTCGGCACAAACTCTTACGAAGAAACGGCTGACTCAGATATTGTGATCATTACGGCGGGTTTGCCCGCAAACCGGGGATGAGCCGCGACGACCTTTTGAAAACAAACTCTGATATCGTCGGAGCGGTTACTGAACAGGTCGCAAAATATTCGCCGAACTCATTTATTATTGTTGTCTCCAACCCTCTCGACGCTATGACCCAGGTTGCATTCCGTCGTTCGGGATTTCCTAAAAATCGTGTGATCGGCATGGCGGGCGTTCTGGATTCGGCGCGGATGCGTTGCTTTTTGGCTGAGGCTCTTAACGTATCGGTCGAAAACGTAACAGCATTTGTTCTCGGCGGACACGGCGACACAATGGTTCCGCTTCCGCGCTATTCTACCTGTGCCGGTATCCCGATCACTGAACTCCTGTCTAAAGATGTCATTGACGCGATCCTCGCACGAACCGCAAACGGCGGCGCCGAGATAGTTGGACTGCTCAAAACAGGTTCTGCTTTTTATGCACCGAGCCTCGGCGCGGTCGAGATGGCCGAAGCAATTCTCAAAGACAAGAAAAAGATACTGCCATGCGCTGTCTTTCTCGAAGGAGAATATGGCATTAGCAACCTCTTTGTCGGCGTTCCGGTCAAACTGGGTAAGAATGGTGTCGAACAGATCATCGAGATCAGTCTGACCAATGACGAGCGAACGGCATTGCACAAGAGCGCGGCCGCCGTCCAGGAACTGGTCGACATTCTCAATATTTAGAGAAGAATATCAAATAAAGGTTAACCATCGATTCGATCGGGGTAGGCGTTAGACCTATCTCCATATGTCTTCGGATTTGGTCGGCTGACGGCTCGGCTACTTGATTTGACCAAGATCTTGCAGCCGGATTCCAAGCCGTTCGCCCAAACTACTAGAAAGCCGGACTTTTTTGTCCGGCTTTTGCGTATGTCATCTCCCGTCAGTCTGACCGATTAGGTCGTTCATTCTGACCGAAATTATCCTCTACGCCTGCCCGGTGTTTCTGCTAACCCCTTATAATACTGCATTTAACTCTTTGGCACGTTCCTTGTATTAGGAAAAGTCGGCGGCATAGCGCCCGCGTTCTCCACCATTAAAAGGAGCGACTCTTATGAAAATATCAATATTCGGTTTTGCAACGACACGTAGATTCGCATCAATTGCGATACTCGCGTCGTTCATCTTTTCGAATGTACTTGCGGTTGATGTACATTACAGTGAAAAAACAACTGTGGTTTCGAACTCATCTGCAACCGCGAAATATACCACTGATTTAACGCAGCTAGGCCGTGAAGGTAGATTGCGTGAAAACCTAAGCTTTGAGAATGAGACGATCCGTCTTATCAATGTGTTAGCCGAAGGTGGTGTTCGTCAGCCAGTTGTTGTAAATGAAGACAAAGCGGTACAGTATGCCGTCGTTGAACAAGTTGCGATTCGGATCGCAAATAATTCGGTCCCTGCAAATCTCGCCGGAAAGACCATTCTCAAGATCGAAACAGCGGCATTGTTTTCAAATGCGAAAACAGAAACTGAGGCCGCTCAATCTATTGACGCGATCGTGAACGATGCGATCGCATCTCACGGGCAAACGATCTTATTCGTGGACCAACTGACAAGTATGGTTGGTTCAAACAGTGTTGACAGTAAGCTCTTCCAATCTATTGCTGATGGTAAACTCGTTATCATAGGCAGCAGTCCCGCCGTCGAGTTTAACGATAGGATCGAGTCCACTCCTGAGATCGCGGCATTTTTTGCCGGTATATTCGTATCTGACAAAAACAACACAACATCGATAACGGAACCAGGTGCTGGTGGTTCCGAAGACTCTGATGGCTACCGCGGTGACAACGTCTCGTCGGATCTTCGCGAAATGATGGCCAATGACCCGAGCGGTAAAACCCGTGTGGACGTTATTCTCCAGGCCAAAGACGCAGACAATGCAGCGCTTCGTGCCCTCCTGGCAAGCGGCCATGCCCGTGTCACGAACCGGATCGGTAACACCGATACGCTCGTCGTAAACCTGCCGGTTTCAGCATTGAACGCACTTTCTACAAGTGGCCTCATCCATTACGTGTCGCCTGATCGCCCCACAGGCACTACTGGCTGGGTAGAAGATACTACCGGGACAAGCGGCATGAGGTCACAACCTGCACAGGGGTCGAGACCGGCCTATAATCTGGACGGAACGGGTATTGGCGTGGCGATCGTCGATTCGGGGATCTATGCCGCCCACAACGGTTTCAAAAACGGCTCAACGTCGCGAATCGTTGCAAATGTCAATTTTACAACCGCAACGCAATCAGCGACGAATGACGGTTTCGGTCACGGTACACACGTCGCCGGTTTAGCGGTTGGTAACTCCTCGTTTAGCAACGGTGCCTATCGCGGAGTCGCTCCAAATGCGAATATCATAAGCGTTAAAGTACTGAACGATTTGGGAGAAGGACAAACTTCATGGCTTCTAAATGGTCTGGACTGGATCCTTGCAAATCGAGTGACACACAATATTCGGGTGGTAAATCTAAGTCTCGGATCGACAGTTGCCGATACTTACACAAACGACCCTGTGTGTTTAAAGGTTAAAGCACTTGTAAATGCAGGAATTGTCGTCATTGCGGCAGCCGGCAATCTCGGGCACAGTGCAACCGGCCAGAAAACTTATGGACGCATCCATTCACCTGGCAACAGCCCGTACGCAATAACGGTCGGAGCTACTAATGGCCTTGGTACTGTAGGTCGGGGTGATGATGTCGTTACAACATACAGTTCCCGAGGACCGACCCGCAGTTCGTATGTGAATTCTGCCGGCGTTCGCATTTTTGACAACCTTATCAAACCTGACATCGTTGCACCCGGCAACAGACTCGTTTCTTACGAGTCGCCGCTTAATACAATGTTGACGGCGAATCCGCAGCTTGCGGCAACCGCCCCTACGGTTCCTGGCCAGGACTCGATGATGAGTATGAGCGGCACATCGATGTCAGCCCCGGTGGTAGCTGGTGCAGCCGCCCTGCTATTGCAGGTAAATCCGAAACTGACCCCGGGTATGGTCAAGATGATCCTTGAGTACACGGCTCAACCATTGGCCAACGCCGATATGTTCGAACAAGGTGCCGGTCAGTTGAATATGGACGGTGCTGTTCGTCTGGCAAGATCGCTCCGAACGGATGTCACGTTTAACGACGTAGCTAAGGGGACAACCAATGTTCCGACCGGGTGGACGATGCCGACGACTTCGACAACAATTGGCGGCAACGCGTTTCCCTGGTCTCAATTGATAGTTTCAAACCATTCCTTTATCACTGGTTCGAATCTCGTTTCCCAGTTTCAATTGCCATACAAAGTTGAGTATATGTTCGGAAATGGTGTTTCAAATTCGAACAATATTTTCGCTCTGGATACCTCGTCATACTTTACGAGCGGGCTAACGGTGACCGGCAACGTTATGAGAAGTAACGGTCAATCTGGCGGCGGCGGGACTGTGGTCGTCGCGTCCGGCGTACTAGTCGGCGACGGCGTGCTTGTCGGTGACGGGGTGCTCGTCGGCGATGGAGTGCTTGTCGGTGACGGGGTACTAGTCGGCGACGGAGTCCTCGTTGGTGATAGTGTCCTGCTTGGCGATCCAAGTCCAAATATGTAGTAGTAAGCAATAAAAGCGAATAGGAGGATAAAAAAATGCTTAACCAAACTACTACTAACATAACCGAAAGACCGCAACACGAGATCGCACCTATTTTGATGCTCTCACCGGATCTGTCGAATGTCATCGCTTTGACCGACCAAGACACGACCGAGGTTCAAGCTTTCCTTTCTGTGAGGCCGGTGCACACCGTTGTGATGTCGAGCTTTATTGTCGACAACGGTATCGAAAGTGACTTGAACAGAGGCCGATTTTACGGATATCGAAACTCAAAAGGGGCTCTTGATGGTGTTGCACTTATCGGACACTCCACGCTCGTTGAGGCCAGGTCTGATGAATCGCTCAAAGCTCTTGCCGTTATGGCTCGAACTGCCGAAACCCCGATCCACTTGATCATGTCAAGTGGTGATGAAGCGGGAAAATTTTGGCAGTACCTGATGGGCGGCGCAACGCAGCCGAGGCTGACATGTGTCGAGGCTCTGTTCGAAATATCATTTCCGTTTGCTGTTCAAGCATCTGAATGGCAGATCGAAAATGCCGATATGAGTCAACTCATACCTGTCGCCGAAGCTCAGGCTGAGGTTGCCTTTATCGAATGCGGAGTCGACCCGATGGCTCGCGACCGCGAAGGTTTTCTCAGGCGGGTTGCAAGGCGAATTGAGCAAAATCGCGTATTCGTTGCGATGGACGGTGACAAGCTTGTCTTTAAGGCAGACATTATCGCCGAAACCAACGATGTGATTTACCTTGAAGGCGTATGGGTCGCTCCCGAATACCGGGACAGCGGAATCGGCTCGAAATGCCTCGCGATGTTGTCCCTCGAACTGCTAAAGCAAGCAGAACATATATGCATGCTAAGCAACGTCGAATTTGAAGGCGCACACCGTAGCTTCCTGAAAGCAGGGTTTCAGAAGACTGATGAATGCACAACCCTGTTTGTTTAATAATAAAAAACACTAGACATTGTGCCAAGTGTGCTAGATAATAGAAAGACGGGCGTCCTGCCCGTCTTCTGTTTTGTCTGCACACCATAGCTTTCCGTGCATTTCACTTTTTCTAACACTTTGTAAATTTAGTTCTTCCCCCCGTCAAAAAGTTGGACCGAAGACCACTAATGAAGGATCAGAGACTATTACAACCGTTCACGATCACCATTTTAACGGTGGGTCTGATCTGTTTTGTCGTGGCGGTTCTCAACCTCCAATTAGATCTGCTCGATCTCAAACTGCTAGTTCTCGTCTGCTTCACCATCGGTTTCGGTTCCCGGGTGACGATACAGATCCCGCGATATAAATCACATATCGCTGTTTCCGATACTTTCATTTTTCTCGCGTTACTTTTATATGGCGGCGAGGTTGCCATAATCCTCGCTTCACTCGAAGCCTTTGCATCCTCCTGGCGATTTTGCAATAAGAAGGTGACGGTGTTTTTCAACGCCGCCACGATGGCACTCTCAACCACCGTGGTAGTCGTGGCCCTTAAAGTGTTTGGTCTCTATTCCGACAGCCAACTTCACGGTTACGACGGCAATGGCCAACGATTTGTAATGGCCCTTTCTTTGATCGCACTTACCCAATTTTTAGTCAATACGTCAGTTGCCTCTGTGTACGACTCGTTAAGGAACCATGTTGCGGTCTGGGAAACATGGAAAAGTAAGTACATCTGGACATTTTTCACTTACTTTGTCGGTATCGGCGGAAGCGCGGTTCTTGTACAGCTGTTCCACGTTATCGGATTTGGGATCGTGGTCGCGACATTTCCAGTGATATTTTTTGTTTATCTGTCGTACCGCATGTATCTCAAAAACATAGAGATCTCTATGCAGCATGCTGAACAGGCAGAACAGTATGCAAAGATCCTTGAGACCAAGTCGGAAGCCTTGCGTGAATCCGAAGAGCGTTTTCGTAGTGCCTTCGATTATGCGCCGATCGGAATAGCATTGGTTTCGGCATCCGGTTCCTGGTTAAAAGTGAACCAGGCTCTAACCGACATTCTCGGTTATTCTGAGAAGGAGTTTCTTGAACGGGATTTTCAATCAATGACATTTCCTGAGGATCTCGATCTTGCCAAGGGGAAACTGCTCGGAATACTTACAGGGAAGATAGCCAACTGCCAATTGGAGCAGCGGTATGAACATAAAACGGGCCGCACCGTCTGGACATCATTTAGCGTTTCGGCAACCAGTGATTTCAGGTCATCCAAGCCGAATTTGATTTTTCAGATACAAGACATAACCCATCGTAAGCTTGCAGACGAGCAGCTAAAGCATGACGCGACACACGACGCCTTGACCGGATTGCCGAATCGCCCATTTTTCATGAGTCGGCTCACTGCGGCTTTGGACAAAACCCACCAGATCGAGGGCTACAAAGTAAGTGTATTATTTATCGACCTGGATCGTTTCAAGTACGTCAATGATAGTTTGGGACATCTGATCGGGGACCAGTTGCTTCGGGGGATATCCGAGCGGCTCCGCGAATGTATGCGTCCCTCTGATATCGTGGCGCGTCTGGGCGGCGACGAATTCACCATCCTTGTAGAGGGCACATATGACTTAAATGAGGTGGTCCGAATCGCTGAACGCATCCAAAGTAAGCTCATCATCCCGTTTGATCTCGATGGACATGAGGTATACAGCTCGGCAAGCATCGGAATTTTGCATGCATCGGACAAGCATCTGACATCAGAGGATATGATGCGCGATGCGGATACGGCGATGTACCAGGCAAAGAGGGCAGGAAAGGCCCGACACGAGATTTTTGATGACGAGATGCATAGTGCGGCTAAAGAGATCCTTCGGTTAGAAACAGACCTGCGCCGCGCGGTCGACCGGGAAGAGATCGTGGTTTATTATCAACCGATCTATGATATCGCGTCCGGTGAGGTCGAAGGATTGGAGGCTCTCGCGCGATGGCATCATCCGACACTTGGCTCCGTATCACCCGCAAAATTCATACCGCTAGCAGAAGAAATTGGACTTATAGACAAAGTTGGAGAGCAGGTGCTGCGCCGAGCTTGCCATGAGATCGGATCTTTGAAGAAGGAAGTGAATATCGGTCATTCACTTACGATGAGCGTAAACCTTTCATGCCGGCAATTTTCTCAGTCGGCTCTCGTTAAAAGTATAGAGAAGATCCTGGAAGAGACATCATATTCTCCGCGCGATCTGAAATTGGAGATAACCGAGTCTGTTTTTATGGAACACCCGGATGTCGCTATCGAAATGCTTCACAATCTTCGAAAACTTGGAACTGAGATCGACATTGACGATTTTGGGACTGGTTATTCAAATCTTGGTTGTTTGATGAAGCTGCCGATCTCGAACCTGAAGATCGACCAGTCGTTTGTGTCTATGATCGATGCCGACGGCGGAGGAGACGAGATCGTACGCGCCATTGTCACTCTTGCGCGGAACCTGGGGTTAAAAGTGATCGCTGAGGGCGTCGAAACAGAGACCCAGCTCACAACGCTAAAACAGCTCGGATGCGAGGGCGGTCAGGGATATTTTTTTGCCGAACCGATGCCATTGGAACTTCTAAGGAAATTCTTTTTTGAAAAATGCAATTACGACGTCCTGAATTCCGATTTTGACGAACTCTCAACAATTTCGACAATTCAGTGATACTCAGAGCCCAACCCCACCTAAAGCCTTCAAGTTGACGAACGCAGTGCCGCGGTTAACAATTAAGCCGTAGGGTATTATGTATCGAAGGCCAAAGTTTTTAGAAATATTGCTTGAGATCCGCCAGGAGATGGCTCTTGAGGCTGATTATGATGTGGTTCAATTTGTTCAGAGCGCTCGTAACGGAGAATCGCCTGGCGACCTTAAGGACCTCACCGGGCCGGAGGTTCCGGCGACCGGAGAAGCCGACAAGGCTAGATCCGAGATCCGAAAGCGCGGCCAATTATTACGAAAGACTTAGGCCCGATCACCTGATCGTTTTTTATAATGCTCCGTTACCTCATTTCATGCCTGATCATTCTGATCGTGATCAGCCTTTCGGCGGCGATCTTTTTCCCGTCGTATTGGTTTCACCGCTACGATGATCTGATCTCGCGGCACGCGCGGGTTTACCACCTCGATGAAAAGCTGGTCTGGAGCCTGATCTACGAGGAGACGTATTTCAGAGCGTGGAAAATAGGATCGGCTGACGAGATAGGATTGATGCAGCTGACCCCAACCGTTGCGCGTGATTGGGCCAAAGCGACCGGCTTTCGCGAATTCGAAAAACAAACATCAGAAAACGTGGTCGAATTTCTTAAGGACCCGGAACGCAACATACAGGTTGGATGTTGGTATCTGGAAAAGCTTCGCGAGAAATACCGCGGCTTTCCGGCCGAAACGGCTATGATGCTCTCGGCATATAATGCCGGACCCAGCCGCGTCGAAGAATGGACAAAAGATATCGATGCCGCAACGATCACCGAGCCGGAATTCATCGATAGGATCTCAATCCCCTCCACACGGAGTTACGTGACCTCAATTCTTTCCCGCTACCGCTCTCAGCAGCCGGTTGCTAAATAGAATGAAGATCCTCGCCGCTAACTACGTTTTGCCGATCGCAGGTTCACCGATAGATCGCGGTGCTGTCGCGGTGGAGGGCAGCGAGATCAGGGCCGTCGGGACATGTGATGAACTGCGGGAACAATTCCCTGACGCAGAATTTGAGGATTTTGGTGAAGCCGCTATATTGCCTGGCTTTGTCAATTGCCACTCTCACCTTGAGATAACATCGATGCGGGGAGCTCTCGACGATGTCGAACATGAATTTTCCTCCTGGTTATTAAAACTCAACGGATTGCGGGAAGGCTTTTCGGAAGACGACATCCGCTCATCAGCTCTTGCCGGTGCCAAAGAAGGTGCTGAGGCCGGCGTTACATGCTTCGGCGATATTGGACGGTTTGGAACTGCCGGATTCGAGGCTTTGAAGAAAGTGGGCCTCCGCGGGGTACTGTTTCAGGAGACGGAATTTTCACCGGAAGATCGTACGGCGGACGCCGATCTGGGAAAACTGCTCGACAAATTTGAGACGCTTAAGAGCGGCGAGACTGATCTGGTTAAGGTCGGCATCTCGCCGCATTCGCCATATACGGTCAGCCCGCGTTTGTTTGAACTCATCGCAAAATTCGCGATCAAAAATAACGTTAAGCTCACTATCCATGCCGGCGAGTCGGCTGACGAAGATGAACTGCTCAAACACGGGACAGGGTTTTTTACAGGAATTTACGAGAAATATAATGTTGAATGGTCGAGCCCAAACTGCTCGGCAATTGAATACCTTGACCGGCTGGGTGTTCTGCAGGCACATCCATTGTTAGCCCATTGCATAACGGTCTCTGAACTAGATATTTCGCTCATTTCAGAGAGCGGATCGAAGATCGCGCATTGCCCGAAGTCGAACGCCAAATTTGGCCACGGGTACGCACCTTTTGAGGCATTCCTCGACGCAGGTATTTCTGTCGGCCTGGGCAGCGATTCGGTTGCGAGCAACAATACATGCGATATGTTGGAAGAGTCTCGCTTTGCGGCGTTGGCCGCCAGGAACCGGGCGGGCAGCCGGCGATTTATTCCAGCACGGGAAATGATCGAGACAGCAACTCTCGGCGGTGCAATGGCACTCGGGCTTGAAACTCAGATAGGCACACTGGAAGCCGGGAAACAAGCTGACCTCGCGATCATTTCGCTTGACCATGCCGCACAAAAACCGGTCTATGATGTCCACACCGCTCTCGTCTTTGCATCAAACGCGAGAGACGTAATGCTGACGATGGTCGCCGGGAATGAGATCTATCGCCGGGGCCAACGAGCCGCGTCAACAATCTGATCAGTTGGCGGCGGGTAACGCGGCTTCGAGCTCTTTCAACAGTTCAGCCGGCGTCCATTCATTTCCTGCAAATATCTTTGTCACCTTGCCCTCAGGCCCGATGACCACTGTTCTGAGCGAATGATTGATCTGCGTTTTGTTGGTCGGATCGATCTCGTATCGCAGGCCAAAAAAGTCAGCGATCTTTCGGACTTCCTTGTCCGATCCGACAGCCAGCTGCCAGTTGGTAAAGCCCGCCTTAGAATCTTTGCCCAAATAACCGAGGCCATACGAACGCAATTTAGCAGGCGTATCATTTTCCGGGTCAAAAGAGATGCTCAGGAGCCTGATCTTATCTTTCAGGGCTTCATTTTCAGCCAGTTGATTTGCCAGGTCGCTAAAATTTGTCGACATCCTGATGCAATAATCCGGAAGCGGACACTTCGCGTAAATAAAGGTGATGGCGAGTGCTTTTCCCCGAAAATCTTTTAGCGAAATTTTTTTGCTGTCCTGATCTGTCAGGGCAAAATCCGGAGCTTCCTTACCGATCTGGGCAAAATTTTCGTTTACCGGTTGATTTGGATCTGGTGCTGAGATAATTCCTATGTTTTCAAGCCAGTATGGATCTTTCGCCTTGTTATCTACAACTAGTTCCGCTCTGATCTCGGCCCCCGGCAGCAGGTCGTCCCATACCCAATCCGCGTGTACGGGAAACTCCATCGTCATCCCTTTCATGTAGCCCTCTATGTCCTCGTGGTCAATTGTAGCTTTTTTCGCCGTTCGATCGACCGACACGACTTTGCCTTTTAACGGGTATCGCTTTACAGCATCCGATGACTGAGCTGAGTTTTCGCCTGATTTACAGGAACTGAGCCCAATGAACAATAGCAATATTATTAGATATAAACGCATAAAAAAATAATGTATCATCGGCGGCCGAATGTCACCTCAACCGCAGGCCCTCGTCGTACAGCAGCTTATACATCCGGTAATTAGACATCACCTTATAAACATAGTCTTTTGACTGAGGATACATGATCTCAGCGACATAGCGTTCGGGTGAACCCGACCTTGAACGGGCCAGCCAGCGGGCCATATTGTCCTCGCCGGCATTGTAGCTCGCGGCGACGGCCTCGGAACGTGAAGGAAATAATTTGAAAAGATCGGCCAGATATTGCGAGCCGAACAGGATCGCGGTTTCCGGATCGTAAAGCTCGTCGCGGCTATAGTTATCGCGTCCCAGTTCACCGGCGATCTTATTTGAGGTCGCCGGAATGAACTGCATCAGGCCACGAGCCGCCGCATTTGATTTTGCATCAGGCCTGAAACGAGATTCCTGCCGCATTATCGAAAGCAAAAATCTGCGGGTCAACACCACGCTCAACGGCAAATTTCCTTAGCAGATCAGCATAAGGCGCCGGATACAGCAGCTCTAATTGATCACGAGGGATGAGCTCGATCGGGATAATCGCGCGGGCACCTTTCGCCACAGCGGTTCCATGAATCCGATACCCCGGTCACCGCGGTCCCCGCGAACAAAAGATCTTGCCAGTGAATAGGCATCGGCGTTTTCGCTGTTTGCAGAGGTTGGCTCCGCCGCATCCATTTCGGGTGCGGCTTCGTCAAACAGCCCTAATGAGGCGAGCTTGTTGGCAATATCCTGATGAGAACCATCGGCCGCAGGCCCGTCATTTCTTAGATCCTTATCTGCAAACTCCGGGATCTCACGATAATTTGGCAGCTCTTTTGTGGCTGCCTTGAGGGCGGCTATCGCCTTTTCTTTCAGATCTTCAGCGTCGGTCAGACGCAGGACGGCGTCGGCATTCTTTCGACGCATATTCGCGTCCTTTGAGCCTAACCCATTCATCATCGAGCCAAGCTTTTGCGAAACGAATGACCGAGCGGTCTCATCTGTCGGACAGCTTTTTTAACCGCTCGGTTGCAAGGCCGCCGTAATAGGAATCGCGTCCGTCCGGGATCGAAAGGTATTCGTCGATAGAGGCTGCGTACCTTTTCAGTTGTTCTAAAACATAGGCCTTGAGGAAAGTGATTTCGGCCGTGTTCGTCGACCCCGGGGACGCAATGCCTCCCAGGTCGCTGATCTTAGCGAGCCTTTCGAGATCGGCCAGGGCTAACTCCCACTCGTCGCGTGCTATCCGTATCCGCGCCTTGGTAAACAAAGCAAGCGTTGCCGGCAATTTGCCGACAAACGCCTCTTCGGTTTTTGTACACCATTTCAACGCGTCGCTGTCGGAACCCTGGTCGCGGTAAATGTCGACAATATTCAAATAAGCACGGTCAAGCTTTTCGTCCGACGGATATCGGTCGATGTATTTATGGTAGCGATTTATCGCTTCTTTGGGTTTTCCGACACGTGAATATGCCGAAGCGGCCTGCAGCAGGGCGTCCTTTGCGGCCGGGTGTTCCGGAAATTGCTCAAGCACCCTTTCGAACCATTTAAGGGCCTCGCCATATTCACTTTGCTGAGCAAATCCCCGGCCGATCAGGTAGATCGAGTCGGCGGACTTTGGCCCTGTGATGTCATTTTCAATTACAGCATCGAGGTGAAGTTTTGCATTTGCAAAATCGCGGTTAAATCGATAAATATTTGCCCGCAGAAGATGTTGATCTTCCGCGATGGCAGGTGCCTTTTTGCCAAAATTCTCATTACCGCCATCCAACTGATCGAGGCCGAGGCAGGCGCTTTCTGCGGCATCGTCCGGTTGGTCAGGGTTCTGGATGGTCGTGATCAGTGAATTGAAGACATCGCGTGCCTGATCCGGTTTGCCTGCCCTAAGTTTTGCATTTCCGAGCAGGACAAGGGCCTCGCGTCTGGCGGACTGATCTTTCTGAGAGCTGTCTGTCGGGCCGGCCTTGTTTTCGCCGCTGCTTAGTATCCTGATCGTTTCGGCGTAATTGGCCGCCTCATAGCTATTTTGTGCCAATCTGCCTTTCGCTCCGCCGCTGATCAGGGCGTTTGGCGACGAACCCAGCAATTGCAGCAAACAGAGTCTTTCAAGCAGAAGATTCCCTGTCGAGCGAGCCGCCCGCGACATGTGAGCTATGGCATAAGGCCGTAAAACCGAGTTGCGGCCGGCCACCCGCTGGTAATTTGTCATCGCAACACCCAGATCGCCTTTGGCTTCTGCCATCCTCGCCAGCAGGTAATCGTAATTATTTGCGGTAAAGGCTTTGTTGTCGCGTTTTTCCAGATCCAGGAGGGCCGTAACGGCTGCCGCATGATCGCGGCTATCGACTGCTTTTAGTATGTTTTGTTGTTTTTCTGTCAGATCTTGCGGGAATGCGTCGGGGGAAACCAAACAGGCCAGCAAAACAGCAAGGAGCAGGCGATTCATTAAGTGAATTTTAGCAAAGTTTTCGGGTTTACTGTAAAATCACCGCTTAAACGATTATGACAGCACGAATATTGAGTGGAAAGCTGATCGCGGACGCAATTAAGGCCGAAATAGCTGATGGAGTCGAGGCTCTGCACGCGGCATGCGGGATCAAACCGTGCCTCGCGGCTGTCCGGGTTGGCTCGGACCCGGCGTCCGAGATCTACGTCGGCAATAAGGTCAAAGCCGCCGCCGAGCTTGGCATTACCTCAGAGCACCATCATCTGCACGAAGAAACGCCCCAGGATGAATTGTTCAACCTCGTCCGGGACCTAAACGACCGTGACGATGTCGACGGAATATTGGTCCAACTGCCGCTGCCGCCTCACATCGATGAAAGATCGATACTTGAGTCGATCGATCCGGCAAAAGATGTCGACGGGTTTCATCCGGTGAATGTCGGCAAACTGTCGCTCGGCCACCCGTCGCTTGTGCCCTGCACACCGGCCGGCGTGATCGAGATCCTTAAGCGGTCTGATATCCCGATCAGCGGTAAGCACGCCGTCATCGTCGGCCGCAGCAACATTGTCGGCAAACCGCTCGCCATGCTTTTCTTGCGTGAGAACGCGACCGTGACGGTCTGTCATTCGCGAACCGTTGACCTGCCCGCCATCACCAGCCAGGCGGATATCCTCGTCGCTGCTATCGGCCGTCCCGGATTTGTCCGAAGCGAGCACATCAAAGCCGGCTCGACCGTGATCGACGTCGGCATAAATAAAGCCGAGACCGGGGAGTTTGCCCGCGAACTCTTTTCGCCCGAGGATCTCGACAAACGGCTAAAGGCGATCGAAACCCGCGGCTTTACCCTCGTCGGCGACGTCAATCCCAAAGAGGCCATTGCCAAAGCCGCAAATTTCACCCCCGTCCCCGGCGGCGTCGGCCTGCTTACCGTCGCAATGCTAATGAAAAACACCCTCGAAGCCGCCCGCCTCCGCCGAGGTCAGCACCGGGAGCGGTAGAGATTGGGTTTTTTGCCCGCGAATAACGCGAAAAGACGCGAAAAGAAGAATTTTTTAACGCGGAGATCGCAGAGGACGCAGAGGATACCAATTTACTGAGTGCAGAATGCGGAGTGGGGAATGCCGAAGCCTGCACGCAGTAAGGGCGTTGGTTGCGAGTAGAAATCTTGTGTCCGTACCACATGTGGCGGCGTTTCCGTTTTTCTCATGATCCAACGCGAAAACTGCCCGTAATTCCGCTGTAATTCCGGTACATCCACCAGACCGAAGATTCAACGCTTAGACCGTCGGTAAAGCCGCTTTCCTGTCAGTAAAGAGCATTCCTGCCGGGTAAGTCATTTTCTGTGTCAGGAAAACCATTTTCCTGTCAGTCAAACGATTTTCCGACAAATGTCCCACTCTCGCGACAGTAAAGCCGCGTTCCCGACGGGAAAGAACTTGTACTGACGGGACAAAGCCTTAACCGCCAGGAAAACCGTTTTCCCTTTGGGAAAATGATTTTCCCAAAACCAAATATGTCTCGTAAATGAACTGTATAGGCAGGTTACGGCTGTCAGCCCGCAATTACTAAAAGCCCAACGCAAGTGCCCCCGGACCGGCTGCCAAATTCCATTTTTGAGCACTATTTTTATGTTAAAATTACATCCAAATGTTGGAAAATCGCAGGAACGCAGGCCTCGCACGAGTTAAGGCTGTTCAGACATGTAATCACCAAATTCCTTTTCTTCCGACCCTCGATGATCCCGACCACACGCCGGAAAATACGCACCTGTCATCCGCATAACCTGCAATAACTCGCATACAAAAATTATTGAACTCCGCCCGATCGTACGCTGATTTCGTTCTGTTCCAGCCACTTAAGCGAAGAGCCTTTGACGGCCCTATATCTGCGTTTACAAAGCTTGAGCGACATCTGCAGTGTCTTTTTCCTTAGGTCAATAACACTGTAAGGTTGGGTGACATTTGCGAGAGCGCGGTTAATTTGCCGTATCGTTCTGAAGATATTTCGCAGACGTCAATCCGGCGGGGAATACAATATGAAATACATAGCAAAGTGGTCGTGCCTTTTCATCGAATCGGGAAAGGAACATGGAAATAAGGACAAATCGCTGGAAGTTCAAGACGCGGATAATGATACTGATGTTGGTTGCTGGAGTCATGTCATTCAGCTTAACTGCCATCGCAACTCGGGCCGCCGGCTCAGGGCACACACTGCCTTTCAGCGTTCCGTGGATCGGCTACAACGTCGGCTCTAAGCGCCTTCCCTGGAAACCCCGCTCCCTCGAGCGGGACCCGTACGCCATCGCCTCGGCCGACTTCGACAGCGACGGCGACGTGGACGTCGTCGTCGCAAACTATGACTACGCCTCCCCGGGCGGCACGAGCGGCCACTCGGGCTTTGCCGTGCTCTTTAACGAGGGCGGCGGCGTCTTCTCCGATCCCGTGCACTACACCTTTACGACCAAGGGATCCTTTGACGTGGTCGTCGGCGACTTCAACGAGGACGGACACCCGGATCTGGCTCTTCCCAACTCCGGCCGGATCACCGGTGAGGACGGGAACACCGTTGTCCTGTTCCAAAACGACGGAAACGGGGCCTTTACCCTGGCGGGCGAGTATCCGGTGGCGGAGCGTCCGTTGACACTCGCAGTCGGCGACTTCGACGGCGACGGGCATCTTGACATTGCCGCCGACAGCTATCGGTTCGATAGCCGCAATATCGCGGTCCTGTTCGGGACCGGCACGGCGGTTTTGCCCGCGCGTGCTGATAACGGTCGTCAACGTTCCCAACCTAGGCCTGAAGGCGGTCGATGTGGACGGCGACGGTGACGACGACATCGCTGCTAGCGTGCTGGGTGACCTCTACATCATTCGCAGCAATGGCAACCGAACGTTTGCCACGCCAGTGCTCGTGTCGGAGACTGGAAGTCAGCCGATCGTCGGCGTAATAACCGCCGGCGACGTCAATGGCGACGGACACGTCGATCTGGTGCACGGAGCGTATCAGGCCAGTGGAACGTATGCGGGCAAGGACGTCGTCGTCCGCCTGGGCAACGGAACCGGCAGCTTCGCCGCGCCCTTATACTTCCAGGCGTTTTCGTTCGGTACCACGCCCGAGGCCGTGGAGCTCGTCGACCTCGACGGCGATGGCGACCTCGATGTCGTCACGTGCGATTGGAGCGGCCGCACGGGGGACGGGATCGCCCTCCTCTTCAATGACGGCACGGGCATCCTCGGCGGCGCCTACCGCGTTCCGGCCGGGCAGGGAACGGCCGACATCACCGTGGCCGACGTCGACGCCGATGGCCGGCCGGACGTCATGACGTCGGACCGGATGTCGATGGCGGTCACCGTTCACCTCAACCCTGGCGACGGACGGCTTCCCGTCCTCCAGACCCGCTTCCCCACCGGCACCACGACCAACATCCGTCTCGATGCGGGTGACGTGGACGGCGACGGCGACCTCGACGTTTTCACGTCCGGCGAGTCCTTCGGCGTGCCAGGCGCACTTCTCCGGAACAACGGTGACGGCACCTTGCCGCCCCCGTACTCTACACACACAGCGGCGACTACGGCCGGGGCGTCAGCCGCGCCAAGCTCCGCGACCTCGACGGCGACGGCGACCTCGATCTCCTCTACAACACCGCACACACCGACTTCCAGGATGGTTACAATTTCTACACCGGGATGAACGACGGGACCGGCACGTTCGGCCCGCTCGTCCGATGGTCCAACCCCACCTGTGGGATGGGGGACGTGGACGACCTCGACCTCGACAATGACGGCGACCTGGATGTTGTTAATCTCGAGGAGCTCGCGTGCCAGGGCGTCCCGGAGTCCGGCCGGCACATCTATCTAAGCTTGAACAACGGCAACGGCACGTTCACGCACCTCCCCCCGTTCCTCGGTACGCAGGGACCCCACGCCCTAGCGGCCGGCGACCTCAACGAGGACGGCTTCGTCGACCTCGTGACGGCGCACTGGCCACCAAACGGGTTCTACCGCGAGCTCAACGTCCACCTCGGCAACGGCAACGGGACCTTCCAGCCGGTGACCGTGTATCAGGTGGGGCAGGGGCCGAATGACCTCGTCATCGCAGACCTCGACCGTGACGGTCACCTCGACGTTGCCACGGCGAGTTCGGGCCAGGAAGCCGTCGGCCGCGAGACGATGGCCGTGCTGTGGGGGGCGGGCAACGGCTCCCTCTCCCCGGCGACGCTCTATTACGCCCCCTACTCCCCCGACCTCCTGGGCACGACCGGTATCGAGGCCGGTGACGTCGACGGCGACGGGGACCTCGACCTGATGGTGACGACCGTCGCGGGCGGCGTCGCGATGTATTACAACGACGGCGCGCCGCGGCTTCGACTTCGCCCACCGCCTCGGGATCTACTGGAGCCCCTTCGACCCTTTCTACGCCGACTTCGACGGCGACGGCGTCCGCGATCTCGCCACGCTGGTATCGGCGCCGCCGAGCGGGTTGCCGAGCGAGCTGGCGATCCTAACCGGGGGACCCCACCGACACCTACGCCAACACCTACGCTCACTCCAACGTCGACACCAACGTCGACACCGACGTCAACGCCGACGAATACACCAACGTTGACACCGACGAATACACCAACGTCGACACCGACGAATACACCAACGTCGACACCGACGAATACACCAACATCAACGCCGACGAATACACCAACGTCGACACCGACGCAGTACCAAATCAACGTCAACACATGCCGACGAATACACCAACGTCAACACCGACAGTCCAGGAAAATAACACCAACGCCAACACCAACTAAAACACCAACGTCGACACCGACGAATACACCAACGTCAACGCCGACGAATACACCGACGTCAACGCCGACTAAAACACCAACGTCGACACCGACGAATACACCGACCTCAACGCCGACCAATACACCAACGGCTACACCGACGAACACACCGACGCCAAACCCGGCTGGCAAAATAGCATTCGATTACGATGGCGATCATAAGAGCGACATTTCAGTTTTCAGGCCGATCTACGTGCATGGTATCTGCAGCAGTCGACGGTGGGGCTCTTGGATCACTCTTTGGATATGGCACGGACAAAATAACGCCTGCCCTGATTTTGATGGCGACGGTAAAACAGATATCGCAGTCTACCGGCCTGATACCGGTATCTGGTATGTTTTTAACAGTTCGAACGGAACCGTCAGCTACAACATATTTGGCTTGGCAGAGGACCTGCCAACACCGGGTGATTACGATGGCGACGGCACAGGCGGATATTTCCGTTTTCAGGCCATCCACTGCCACATGGTACCGGCAGAATAGTTCGGACGGATCGTTTTATTGGTATGCAGTTCGGGCTGAGCGAGGACAAACCTTCACAGTCGGCGACTTTTTGACGGGGACGGAAAGTCCTGATATTGCCATCTTCCGGCCGCCTCGCTCAAATAAGGTCACCAGATTCAACAGCTTCGGACGGGTGGTATCTACGGCACGAGGTTCGGGTTTGGCACGGACATTATTGTTCCGGCTGATTACGACGGTGACGGCAGGACCGGACCTTGCTGTCTATCGTCCGTCGACCGGTATCTGGTATATCACCAACAGTTCGACCGGCATGGTCTCGTACAATCTTTTCGGCCTCGAAACGGACATCCCTGCACCGGGCGATTTTGACGGCGATGGCAAAGCTGATATCAACGTGTTCCGCCCGTCCGACGGCAACTGGTACAGACAGAATAGCTCAAACGGCTCGTTCTTCGCATTTCAGTTCGGTACCAACGGCGACAGGCCTACGCAAACTGCATTCCGTTATTAGGGGCGGGATGGGGTCTAACGTGCAATAGTGCAATCTGCTCACCATATTTTTTGGTCGCGAGATCTTCTGCGTAGACTAGCTTCGTGTTTGTGGCTGTTTTCAGCTTTGCCGGTTCGCAGCGGCGGTTGTCGGTCAAGATATCGATAGAGAACTTCGATAAACGATCGCCGTCGCTGGAGG
Organism: Blastocatellia bacterium; assembly: GCA_963834975.1. GTDB lineage: Bacteria > Acidobacteriota > Blastocatellia > Pyrinomonadales > Pyrinomonadaceae > OLB17. The sequence continues at coordinate 21,501 of CAWIDZ010000005.1, read as the reverse complement.
TAATGTTCAGGCCGCAGCCTGGCATGAATCTTCGCTTCCGCTGTGGTGTAAAATTGTTTCAATGGCCGAATGGTCAGAGGCACGTATAATATGATGGACGAGGAGCCGGCTCTGTCAGTATACAGGTCCGGCTATCCCATTATTGGGCTCAACAGCAGAAGATAGTAGGAATAACCCCCACCGTACTGGCCGTGGGGGACATCGGTTTGGTCCTGGCAGATGCCCATATTAGGTGAGACGAAAATGTGGTGGTATCAGGTAAATCGACGAACCGCGAGTGGATCTTTTGTCGCCGGAATCCTCGCATTCTGTATGTTCTGTTGGTCATTTTTTTGCCAAGCTTCTTTTTACTCGGATTCTAGGCAATTTTCGGGAACGGTGGTGGCGGTTTCGTATGAAGCCGTGCCGAGGGGGCGCGGTTCCGCCATGGCCTACGTCCCGATCGTTAAGGTAAATGAATTCGGTGAGGGAACAACGATAAAGGCGGATGTTTCAGACGAATCCCCTGTATACGCAATCGGGGCATTGATACCTCTCCGCTGTTCGCATGATAGTCCGCCATTGTGTCGCGAAGATAAGATATTGAGCTTGTGGGCTGGCAGCCTCATATGGTTCTTAATAACAATTGTCTTTCTGGTTCTTGGTTTGATCTTTAGATGGGAAAGTTTTTGACACCAGCTTGCGGTCCTCGCACATTCAAAACGTTTTGTGTGGTAATGCCCTAAACGTCCGGAAAATCGTCTGTATGTCGTGAGATATGCCGCCACTTTCACAGGCTATTGGTTCGTTTGGGGCGATATTCCCCACGTTCCGCTATCGCTGCACGTGGGGCTAAGCTATTGCTCCCCCTGCAGACTCTCCTTTAACGTTCATTCCGCATACTCTCATCTGACATTCATTCAGCGCATTGCCGCCAAAACTAGACAAAAGTTGATCTATTACCTACATTCGAACGTAATAGACTTAGAGAAGCTTATGAAATTTGAAGAATACCAATCAGAGGCGAGCCAGACGGCACTTTATCCAAAGCGGATGAATAATCTCGAATATCCGACCCTTGGCCTAACCGGCGAAGCCGGCGAGGTTGCGAATATTGTTAAGAAGATACAGCGTGATGACGGCGGTGTAATTACAGATGAGGTGCGGGGCAAGTTAAAGGACGAGCTGGGTGATGTGCTGTGGTACATTTCGGCCTGCGCCGATGAACTTGGGCTAACGCTAACAGAGATCGCAGAGTTTAATGTTCAGAAACTGGCGAAACGCCATAATCGGGCTGCCTGATGTTAAAAGTTGGACTTACAGGGTCGATCGCGGTCGGCAAATCTTTCGTTGACGCCTGTTTTCGGGCGCTCGGCTGTCATGTGCTTGATGCCGACCAGACGTCACGCGAAGTTGTTGCACCGGGGACCGAGGGCCTGAGGCGTGTGGTAAATGCTTTTGGTCACGGCATACTTGCACCTGACGGCTCGCTTGACCGCAAAAAACTCGCATCGATCATTTTTGCCGATAAAGAAAAACGAAAACTTCTAAACGCGATCGTGCATCCATTAGTTATCGATGCTCAGGAGGGCTACGTCAACAAACGTGAAAAAGAGGACCCGAAAGGGATCGTCATTGTAGATGCCGCCCTGATGATCGAATCCGGCGGGTACAAGCGTTTCGACGAGATCGTTATTGTCTGGTGCGAACCTGAGATACAATTAAAGCGCTTGATGTTTCGCGATAAATTGGGTGAGGCAGATGCTCAGAACCGGATAAACGCCCAGATGTCACAGGAAGAAAAAAAGAATTACGCAAATCGGCTCATCGACACATCCAGAGGGATCGAGGACACGTGCAGCCAGGTTGTTGCGATCCACAACCGTTGGCGTTCCAAGATGTCGTAACCAAATGAGAACACGGCCGCAAAATTTTAGCTTTATATTCAGGGGCTCGCGTCCTTTTTTTATTCTTTCGGCAGCATTATTCCTGACGTTTCTTGCGTCCTGTGCCCAGATACAAAAACCTGTCCCCGAACCTTTTTTTGCCGAGTCCACGCCGCCTGCCAAACAGGTCTTTCGGTGGAGCAACGGCAAGGCTCCAAAGAGCTTTGATCCGGCCCGCGCCGCTGCCGCCCCCGAAACCGATATTGTCCGTGCGATGTTTGAGGGCCTGACGGATATAGATACCAAAACTCTGCAGGAAACACCGGCCGTCGCCGAAAAGTGGAGCAGCGACGATGGCGGCCGCGTGTGGACATTTCATCTCCGCAAAAACGCCCGTTGGTCGAACGGAAAACCCGTGACCGCAGGTGATTTCGTGAGGTCCTGGAAGCGGCTTGGCCACGCTCGGCGACAAAACAGCACATCCTGAGTTGTTTCAAAATATCGTTGGCCTCCGCTCGCCAAAAGCACCGCTGGCGACAACTACCGAAGAAACGATAGATCTTATGACTTCGCCGGCCGGTGCCCTGAGGCGGCAATTGAGACAGGAACAGTCTAATTCGGCCCCGGCGCCAAAAGGACAAACCGCCTCACCGTCGGCTCCGATCGAGGGGCCGGCCGCGCCGAAAAGCGAGGATAAAGACAAACTGGCGGCAAAGGCCAAAGCTGAGAATTATGGCGTCGAGGCGATCGACGATTCGACATTGAAAGTGACGCTGGAGGCCTGCCGACAAAGATTTTCCCAAGTTGGTTGCCAATCAGATATTCAGGCCTATCTATGGGGATGGCTCGAAATTTGAAACCGACCCTCTCGACACTGATGTTATAACAAACGGGCCCTTTGAATTAGCATCTATCGGCGCCGACGGTATCGAGCTTACCCGGTCGCAAAATTATTGGAACAGATCGGCCGTGAGCCTCGATAGTGTACGGTTTGTCCCTAAGGACAATGCCGAGGCTGCACTGGATGCGTACAAAAAAGGTGAGCTCGATGCGGTAACAAATGCCGAATTCGAACCGCTCGTCCTTAAGCTCCTGGCCCCGTATGACGATTTTCGGCAAACAACGCACAGCGCTTTGAATTTTTACGAATTCAACACCAGGGCAATTCCGTTCAGCGACCGCCGTATCCGTGAGGCGTTAGCGATCTCTATAGATCGCGAACGACTGACCGCAGGCGAACTTGAGAGTTCGGCCCAGCCCGCGACGTCATTTCTGCCTTTAGGCGAAAAGAAAACCGGTAAGCTCCTGCTCGATGTCGACAAGGCCAAAAAGCTAATGGAAAATGCCGGCTATCCAAATGGAGAGGGGTTCCCAAAGATCCGTTTGGCGATAAACCGCAACGACACCCAGCAGCGTGTCGCCCGGGTCGTCGCCAAAATGTGGAAGCAAAACTTAAACCTTGACACTGAGATAAACGTAAAAGAGGTGTCGGAACTTGAAAGTTTAAGGTCCTCGGGCCAGTACGATCTGCTTCGCCGCGGCGTTGTTTTGCCGACCGTTGACGAATCGGTAAGTATGACAGCGATCCTCGGAGCTCAGAAGCCGAAAGAAGCTGCAACCGTTCCTGCGGCAAAGGAACACGACAAAGCGGATGCACCGATATTGCCGTCAACGGAAAACAAAGCGAATGAGAGCGGGCCATCTGACAAACTGTCGTTATTAGAGGATAGCGGCGACGTTAAGCCGGCCCGGACATTGTCGGCAGAGGATACTGCAGTTTTTGAACTAAATGCGATCCCTTTGTATTTTCCGGTCTCTTATTCGCTGGTAAAGCCCTATGTTGAGGGGTTTGAAATGAATGGCCTGGACGCCGCGATGCTGCAAAACATCAGCATTGATAACAATTGGCAACCCAAGGCAGCCAAGGGCGAATCGTAAACCTGATTTGCATTCACGGCCAATTCGAATTAAGTTCTTCACACACACTCTCTTAGCAGCCTGATCTTAAGGCTTGCCGGCCGCGGTTGAATTTTGGAGTTCAGAATATGAAAGGAACACAATTTGGGCGGATCCAACTATCCCTTGCTTTGTTAGTTTTGAGTTCTTTTATTTCCGGTTGTTCGACATTGGCGACAGGCCGTTACTTTGGACAGATCTCGCCGCCAAAAGAAAACGTCATGCGCTATGTATCGGGCGGCGAGATCGAGTCGCTCGACCCTCCGATCACGAACAGCCAGCCGGACGCCCGCATTTTGATCGCTCTTTTTGACGGCCTCGTTGAGTACCATCCGATCACGATGGAGCCGATCCCTGGGATCGCGGAAAGCTGGGAGGTAAGCCCTGACGGTACCGAGTACCTTTTTCACCTCAGAAATAACGCAAAGTTCTCCAATGGCGATCCTATTACGGCCAGTGATTTTGTTTACTCGCTTCGCAGGGGATTTTCGCCGGAGCTTGCATCACGAAATGCCTATCTTGGCTATAGCGTAAAATACTCTGAGGCCTATAACGGGGTTCGGTCCTTTGTTAAAGACCCGTCAGGAACGTTCCTGCTAAAAAAGGACTTTGAACCAAAGAAAGAAGGCGTTACGGAAGCGCCTGCGGAAGAGCCCAAGGCTGATAACTTCGGTGCCGATACCGAATTTCACAGGTTTTTGGATGGCCCTGAGCGGTTGGCTGTGCCATCTGACGAAAAGGAACGCAACGCACTTCTCGAAAAGAACCCTAAGTTAAAGGCTGCGGTCCAGGGTAAGGAGCTTGTTCCGGTCAAGGCTGAGGACATTGGCCTCGAGGCCGTCGACGACTATACCCTTCGGATCAAGCTGTTTCAGCCGGCACCTTATTTCGTGGGGCTGCTTGCACACCAGTTTTTCCGCGTAGTGCCGCGAAAGATAATTGAGAAATACGGTAATAATTGGACGCGTACCGAGAATATTGTGACCGCCGGAGCCTTTAAGCTAGCTATTCACCGGCCCTATGACGTGCTTAAGGTGGTCCGCGACCCGAATAATTGGGATGCCGCGAACGTAAAGCTCGACGGAATAGAGTTTTATCCCCTCGACGAGGCGACGACAATGATGAACCTGTATAAAGCGGGTTCTGTCGATGCTCTTTACAATCACACGGTCCCGGCGGCATGGTTCGAGCAGATCAGCCAATACAAGGCTGAGTATTCGCTTCATCCCGAAGTCGCTACCGAATTTTATGTGATGAACGTCAAAAAGGCCCCGATGGACAAGATAAAAGTTCGTCAGGCATTTTCACTAGCGGTCGATCGCGAAGCTCTCGCCAAATTTAGAAAAACCATTAAACCGTCGGTCGATATGACGCCCGAAGGGGTATTCCCAAAATATGAGGCCGTCCGCGATCGTGTATTTGCAGAGGAGCTAAAGAAGATCGGCAGCTCGATGGAGGAATGGAAGGCACGCATCTTTGATCCCGAAAAGGCCCGAAAGTTATTGACCGAGGCCGGATTTAATGTGTCAGCCGCCGGCGACGGGTTTTCGTGTCCGTCGTTCCCCGTGGATAAGACGAACATTACGTACAACACCGCAGAAAGTAACAAGGCAGTCGCCGAGTTTATACAGGCCCAGTGGAAACAGAATCTGGGCGTTACGATACCGCTCAAGAATATGGAGTTTCGCACCTTTTTACCTCTACTGAACAAGGTAGACTATGAAGGCTTTGCAAGGCGGGGCTGGGTCGGTGATTATATGGACCCGTACACGTTCCTTAGTTTGTATTACACCGAGGGCAATGAGAGCGCGACCGGCTGGTGGGACCCTAAATTCGACAGGATGCTGGATGCGGCGAATAATTCGGTAGACCCTGAAAAACGGTTTGAGAAACTCGCGGAGGCAGAATTTTTTGTAATGCAGCAGCAGGTCATCATTCCTCTGGCGACGCAGGCAACGAGCTGGATGAAGAAACCCTATGTCAAGGGATTTTATCCTAACCCGGGAACTCTGGAACCATGGAAGTTCGTGTATATCGAACGCGATCCAAACAAATGGACGACCAATATGAGCACCATTATGAAAGATGAAGATCCGGCGGTGACCGCCCAGCTTGATCAGTTGATGGCGACTCAGGTCGAAATGGAAAAGTCTAAGGCGGCTCAGATGCCGGATCAAAAAACGGCCGAGGCCAAATAGAGCGCAACTAAAAAATGCTGAGTTTCATTCTTCGAAGACTTTTGATCATTATCCCCATGGCGTTGCTTGTCGTCACGCTGACCTGGGGTTTGATCCGCATCGCTCCGGGAACATTTTATTCGTCAGAAAAGAAGCTGCCGCCGGCGATCGAGGAAAATATCAAAAAGAAGTATGGCCTCGACAAGCCGTGGTATCAGCAGTATGGCTTGATGATATTTAATGTGGTCAAGCTCGATTTTGGTGATTCGCTTAAATACGAGGGGCAATCGGTCAATGAGATCATCTGGCGGCATTTGCCGTATTCCGCGACGATCGGCGTGCTCGCATATTTGCTCGCTCTTGTTGTCGGTTTGACCGCCGGTATTATCGCGGCTTTAAAGCAAAATTCATTTTGGGATTATGGCTCGATGGCCCTCGCTATGCTCGGGCTGTCGGTGCCTAACTTCGTCTTTGGCCCGATACTTGTCCTTTTCTTCGCTCTTGGCCTGTATATTTTTCCACCCGCGAGGTGGGGTGGTGTAGGTGGGGTTGTGCTGCCTGTGATAACGCTGTCGGCGATCTATGCCGCATATATCGCGAGACTGACCAGGGCCGGTATGCTCGAGGTCATGCGGTCTGATTATATCCGCACGGCCAGAGCAAAGGGCCTCGACGAAAAGACGGTCCTTATCAAGCATGCACTTCGCGGAGGCATTATCCCGGTGGTCTCGTTTACCGGCCCGGCGCTGGCAGGATTGCTGGCAGGAACCGTTGTTGTCGAGCGAGTGTTTGCGATACCCGGCCTGGGCAACATCTTTATCCAATCCGTCTTGAACCGTGATGAGCCGTTGACGCTGGGGATCGTCGCGTTTCTTTCGATATTGATCATGATCTTTAATCTGGCTGTTGATGTTTCGTACGGATTTCTAGATCCGCGGATCCGATACGAGTAAGCAATTTCGTTTTTCGCAGATTCTTATGGCAGAAGGTGTAAAAATCGTTAAAGGTACATCGTTGTGGCGCGATGCCTGGAAACGTTTGCTCAAAAATAAACTGGCGGTATTTGGCCTTGTTGTCCTGGCGATCATGGCATTGCTGGTGATATTCGGGCCCTTGGTCCTGTATTGGACGACCGGTTTGACGGCCGACTATATTCCGGACGACGGCAACCTGATCAAATCATTTCCGCCGTCACTCTATCATCTGATGGGAACCGACGAAGCCGGCCGGGACCTGCTGGCCCGTGTCCTGCAGGGCGGCCGCATTTCGCTGATGGTTGGCATCATTTCAACATTCGTCTCGCTGATAGTCGGGGTTAGTTACGGCGCGATCGCCGGTTATCTGGGCGGCAAGATCGACAATCTTATGATGAGGATCGTCGATATGATCTACGCGATACCATACATCCTGATCGTTATCGTTTTGCTTTCTGTGTTTGGTGGGCAAAACACGCCGGGCTGGGTGAAGTTCCTGTCTGAGACGGTCGGCGGTGCAGGGAATCAAGGGCTTAGCCAGATCTTCATGCTGTTCTTTGCATTGGGGTTGGTTTCGTGGCTGACAATGGCCCGCGTGGTTCGCGGCCAGGTGTTGTCGCTCAAGAATCAGGAATTTATTCTTGCGGCAAAGGCGACCGGTGTTTCGTCATTCGGCATAATCTTTCGGCACCTGGTGCCGAATACTCTCGGCCCGGTGATCGTATATGCCACGCTTACAGTGCCCAGCGTGATGCTCACAGAAGCATTTTTGTCTTATCTCGGCCTCGGCGTTCAAGCCCCGTTCGCCTCTTGGGGCAGCCTCGCTTCGGATGGCATTAAAAATATCGCTATCTTTCCGTGGCAGTTGATCTTTCCCGGAGTAACGATGGCGTTGACTCTATTTTCGTTGAACTTCCTGGGCGACGGTTTGAGGGATGCTCTCGATCCGCAGACACGCAAATTCTAATCGATGAGTGAACAAAACGGCACAATTCTATCGGTCACCGGGCTCAAGACGTACTTTTCAACAGAGGACGGTGTGGTCAAGGCTGTTGACGGCATCAGCTTCGAACTGAAAAAGGGCGAGACGCTCGGGATCGTCGGGGAATCGGGCAGCGGCAAGTCGGTAACAAACCTTTCGGTGATGCGGCTGATCCAGGAACCACCGGGAAAGATCGCCGGCGGAAAGATCATTTTTGACGGCATAGACGTTCTGGGGCTCTCGATCGATGAGGTGCGAAAGATACGCGGGCGTCGTATAGCAATGATCTTTCAGGATCCGATGACATCGCTCAATCCGTTCCTTAAGATCTCTACGCAATTGACCGAGGTCACCCGGCTCCATCTCGGCCACACAAAACAGCAGGCCTACGATCACGCTGTAAAGATGCTCAAGCTTGTCGGCATTTCTGACGCCGAAGAGCGGGTGGACGGATACCCGCATGAATTATCAGGCGGCATGCGGCAGCGGGTTATGATCGCGATGGCATTGAGCTGCGATCCTGAACTCTTGATCGCTGACGAACCGACTACAGCCCTTGATGTCACCATTCAGGCCCAGATCCTTGAGCTTATCAAAGACCTGAAGGCGAGGATGGGCACAAGCGTGATACTTATTACGCACGATCTCGGCGTGGTCGCCGGCATGACGGATAAGATCATTGTTATGTATGCCGGTAAGGTCTTTGAGCAGGCCCCGACCCGTGAGCTGTTTGCGACCTCTGCAAACCCATACACGAAGGGGTTACTTAAAAGCGTACCTGATCCGGCCCACGAACAGGGCAAAGAGCTTTACCAGATCCCTGGCCTGCCGCCGGATGTAGCCCATCTGCCGCCGGGATGTCCTTTTGCCGAACGCTGCGACCGGGCGGAGGATATTTGCCGCAAAGAGTTTCCGCCGTTCGTCGAGATCAACAAAGATCACCATTCGCTGTGTCATTTTGCGAATGAGGTTTACGCGGAATCGGTTGGCGGAGCGCCGGCTGATGATGAAGTTGTCCTGGAAATTTGAGCTTATGTCCTGCAAGAGCCTAATCACCACCATTTTTCTTCTGGTATTCGTTGCGGTTGGCTGCAAGATGCCGGATTTTCTGTCGAAGACGACGACAGATGAAAAGGGGGGAGCTAACACAACATCGAGCGACTCGGTCCCATCGCAGGGGTCGACGTTCAAGCCGGGCTCAACCCCCCGTGAAGATGTTCTCAATTCTTCCGGCCGCTTTTTAAAGCAGGACAGTATGCAGGCGAAAATGGATCTGACGGGCGACACTCCAATGCATGTTGAGATCGAATATCTTTCGCCGGACAGGTATCACATGAAGTATTCAGACTCGATGGAAATGATAGCCATCGGTAAAGAAACATACATGAAAATTGCCGGCAAATGGAAAAAATCCCCCGCAAATCTGGGTCAAACGGTATCCAAGATGCGCGACTCTTTTAATGAGGAGGGAATGAAACTGCTCAAGGACGTGGAATTCGTCGGTGAGGATATGACGGATGGGAAAAATGCTTTTGTTTACAGCTATAAGGGCAATCTCGAAAAAGATTCGACCACCTATACGTCCAAGCTTTGGATCGGCAAAGATGACGGACTGCCGCTTAAGATCGCTATTAATTATTCTGATGGCGGGCTCAAACAAATGACAACGACATATGCATACGATCCAAATATTAAGATCGAGGCCCCGGCAATGGATTGATCCAGGCTCAAACGGATTTTTCAGAAAACGATGACCACCAATAACAGCGACTCAATAATTTCGATCGATGATCTGCAAGTGCATTATAAGCTCGGCGGTGGATTGTTTAGCAGTGCGAGAACCGTACGGGCTGTCGACGGAGTTTCACTGGATATTATGAAAGGCGAGACGCTGGGACTCGTCGGCGAATCGGGCTGCGGAAAATCGTCGCTTGGCAAGGCGATACTTAGGCTGACAGAACCAACCGGCGGCAAGGTTTTCTACAATGGCAACGACCTCGCCCATCTGCCTCAGTCAGCTATGCGCGATCAGAGACGAGATCTGCAGATGATCTTTCAGGATCCGTACGCTTCGTTAAATCCGCGAATGACCGTCGGAAATATTATCGGTGAGCCGATACGCACGTTCGGGCTTGCAAGGGGAAGATCGGTCGAGGCAAATGTGCAGGAACTGATGGAGACCGTCGGCCTCAGCCGTCGTTTTGTAAAGCGCTATCCGCATGAATTTTCAGGCGGCCAACGTCAGCGCATCGGTATCGCAAGGGCTCTCGCGGTCGACCCAAAATTCATAGTCGCTGACGAGCCGATCTCGGCGCTTGATGTTTCGATCCAGGCTCAGATCATGAACCTGATGGAGAGCCTGCAGGCCGAGAAAAATCTCACGTATCTGTTCATTTCGCATGATCTGCGAGCGGTGCGGCATCTTTCAGACCGGGTTGCGGTCATGTATCTGGGACGCATTGTCGAGCTGGCGGACGGGAAAGAAATTTATCGTGACCCGCTGATGCCTTACACACAGGCCCTTATCTCTGCGGTGCCCGTTCCCGATCCTGAGATCGAGGCGAAACGTGAACGCATTATCCTGCAGGGCGATGTGCCGTCGCCGATCAATCCTCCCTCCGGCTGCCATTTCCACACGCGGTGCCCGTTTGCAATAAATGACTGCAAGAGTGTTGTCCCCCAATTGGTTGAGATAAAACCTCGTCATTTCTCGGCTTGCATCCGCATTAACGCCGAACACCCCAATATTGAAGAAAATTCTGCCGCCGGCCTGGGAGCCATTGGCAGTTAGAGCGCTAAAAAAGAGGCCCGCTTCCGAGCCTCTTTTGTTGTATGGTCGATAATGCCTCAGCCGTTTTTTACGACCCGGAGGCCGCGGATCTACTGCTTTCTGCATCGCGAAGCGTTTTGATCTTGTCGTGGGCCGCGCGTATGGCCTGTGACTGTTGAGAAACGACGGTGTTGACATTCGCAGGCAGGGTGAGTTTTAGAGCCTCGGCATATGCGTTCTTGGCGCTGTCTTCGCCACGCTCGCATTCGTTCAGGATCGCCTCTTCATCCTTACCCATAACTGCGGCCTTAATATCCATCCATCCCCGGTGCAGAGCTCCGGAAAAGCTGCCGCTCTTTTCCGGATCGCCGCCTAAGGAACGAACAAGCCCCTGCAGCACTCCAGCAAATTCTGAGCGCTGCTGTGACAATTGGTAAAATTCCGTTTTTAGATCCGACCGTTCGACGCCTTCGGCCGCCTCCTTAAATCCTTCCTGCCCATCTTTGCAGGTCGTGATCAGACCGTTAAGAGTCGAAATGACATCATCGACTGATTCATCGGTCGACTGCGTCGTACCAGGTACATCAGTCGTCGGCTGGTTTGCATCATAATCAATATTCATATTTTTAACCTCCTGAAGTTTGCGGATAAATTATTGTTTTTAGTGAGAGAAAGCACCGCAAATCACATTTTCAAGATACAGCGTTCCTGCTTTCCGGTAAGTCTGATACATTACAGTGCAATTCCTGTTTCATGCAGCGTTCCGATTTTTTGGGCAATTAAATTGCATTGCCGGAAAAGACGGTTTTTAATGAAATCCGAAGCCGATTAGACGTTTCTCGATTTGAACGAAATTCAATTTTGCTTCTCGGCCTCGAACGGCGGGTAAGTGAGAGCTATTATTTTCATTGCAGATGAGTGTGATACCAGAATTATTTGATGTGCCCGCTTTGGATAAGCTTGCTGACGAGAGCGGGTTGGCGATAGCCATTGTCGATAGCAACGCGGTCGAAATAACATCTATAAACAATAATTCGATCTGCAGGACCTTGAATCCTGCCGGCATATTCTCGCCGGCCTGCTCCAGGTTCTGCGGAATAGCCCTCGATAAAGCAAAGGAGGCGGGCAAGACGATCGGATTTGTTTGCCATGCCGGCCTCGATTGCCGGGCCTTTTTATCAAAAAGCAAAAGTGATGATCATGTCGTCATTGTCGGGCGAACATTCATGAAAGCTGAAAACTATCGCAAGGCTACCGAGCGGGCCGTTAGTGGCGATTGGCGGTCATTTTCTCCGTCCGAACTATTCGAAAATATTTTACTTGCCAGTTCGTCCAACATTCTGGATAAAGCAACCGAGCATGCAAAGGAGCTGTTGGCCGGCGCGACGAGTGTTTCTGAACCGGAGCCAATTCATGTTCCGCCGGAACCGGCGCCTCTGCCCGAACCAAAGGCCGCCGGCGGTACAGGACCCCGCAAGGCGCCTGCCAAAAAGCCGGCAGAGGCAGCCTCATCAGTCGTCGCCCGCTTTAATCGCGAAATGGGGCTTGAGGCCGTCAAGCCCGAACCAGCCAGGCCCGATCCCGCAGTGCCCGAACCGGCGAGGCCTGAACCGGCAGAGCCCGACCCAAAACTTATAAAGAGGGAGAAGTTTACGGCCGAAACTCGGGCGTGGCGATCGTTCTTTGGCTCGATACTTAAAATGGACTATGCGAGGGCATCTGCCTCGATCCTCGAATTCCTCGCCCATCAGTACGGCTTTTCGGCTCTTATTTGGCTTGAAAAGCGGGCAGACCGTTTCGAGAGCGGCGCGGGGTTCGGCGAAATGAAGGGCCGGAGGATCCGTCTCGGCATTTCGCCCGGTGATCAACGATTGCTCGATGCTCTCAGGGCCGAGAAGTCGCTTGAGTTAGGCGAACGTTCCGAAGGGCCGGCAGATGGCAGTCGTCGAACGATGAATCTATTTCCTTTGGGTGTTGGAGGGGAAATTTCGGCAGCGATAGCAGTCCTGGATCAAATAGATACGGACGAAAAGAAGAGACAAATAGCCCGTATGTGTCAGTCCATCGCTCCCCAGCTTGAGATCTTGCACCTTAGGAAAGAGGTGCACGGCCGCGATGCACTGGCAAATGCAGTTAGAAATTTCAGCGGCAGTTTAAAGAGCATCGACGATGACGATTTTTGGCAAAACCTCACGCAAAATACTGCGCAGATGTTGAGAGCTGAAAGGGCATCCCTTTTGATAGTCGATGAAAAGACCGGTGAGCTTGAGGTCAAAGCAATGATCGGTGCAGTGTCTGGGCCATCCGCGGGCGATGAGATCGGAGGACGGGTCGCCAGGAAAGTATTTGAGAGGAATCAGCCCGCCTTTGTCGCTGATGTATCGTTGACCGGACTGTCACCATCGCCGGCAGACCGCAATTACCGGACAAGTTCATTTGTTTGTTTTCCAATATCTATTGGTGACAAGAAGATAGGAGTAATGAGTTTCACAGACCGTGCAAGCGGATCGGCATTTGATAAAAAGTCACTTGAGTTGTTTCAGGCAATCGCCCCGCAGCTCGCGGTTGCCATCGACCGGGCCTCTCTGAAAGAAAAAGCGGGCGAGTTCGAACAGCTTTCAGTAACCGATGCATTGACCGGGCTGCTCAATCGGCGGTATATCGAAGAGCGGCTTTTAGAAGAGATCAAACGGTCAAACCGGCACGGCTTTCCGATGAGCTTTATGATGCTCGATGTCGATCATTTTAAGTCGTACAATGATGAGTATGGACATCCGGCCGGCGATGTCGCACTTAAGATCGTTGCATATGTCATACGCGATACGCTTCGCGGAGCAGACGTAGCGGCCCGTTACGGGGGCGAAGAATTTGCGATACTATTGCCTCAAACTACCAGCGAGGAGGCACAGGCGATCGCAGAACGAATACGGGCCAATATCGAACATGCAGACTTTCCATCGAGGCAGGTCACAACCAGCATAGGCGTTGCGAGCTGCTCTGCTGAACTGTGTGTATCTTCGACGCTGATAGACGCCGCTGACAAGGCCCTTTACGCAGCCAAACGGAAGGGCCGAAACCGTGTAGTTGCGTTCGAAGAATTAAGCAGCGAGCACCCGGAATAAACACGCAAGAGATGGAACGATCACCGCTGACCAGAATATTTGCCCGATCAGACGCCGACAATTTTGTCGGCCGATCCGCGCAGCTTATCAGGCTTTTGCAGGTAGGCCGGAATGAGAGCGGCGGCGGCATTGCTCTGCTCGCCGCACCATCGGCCGGAGCGTCCGAATTGCTCCGCCAGGCGTATGACCGGCTATTTGTTCAACAGGAAGACGTTATCCCATTCTATTTCGAGGTCAGGCTCAGCGACCATACGGCACAGAATGCCGCTTTAAGATTCCTTTGCGAATTCCTTTTACAGACCGTTGCTTTTCGGCGGAATGACCCTGGTATCATTGCCGCGTCGCCGGCGATAAGTGAGATCACCCAGCTGGCCGCACCGTCTGATGGTCACTGGATCGACACTCTGGTTGACGCATATAAGGGCGAAGGCAAGCTGGACAGCGAGCGGCTGTTTGTACGCAATTGTCTGAGCGCCCCGCTGAGGGCGTCGGTAAATGGTGCCCGTCCGTTCGTAATGATCGACGATATGCATTTGCTGCCCGGCATCGAGGGCGGCGGCCAGTTTCTCGAAGAGGTGATCGATATACTCTCACGCTCGTCGATCCCGTTCGTTTTGTCGGGACTGAGACGGTTTTTGTTTGCCAGGACGCCGTTTGAGACGATGTCGGTCGAGCCGTTCTCATTCGCTGAGGCCGGGCGGTTTGCCGAGGGGCTTGCGGCCCGACAGGGTGTTTTGATAAATGATCAAACGCGCGATCTGGTGGCGGTCCAGCTTGGCGGCACCGCCGGGCATATTTCATCATTATTAGCGTCCGGTGCAGCAGGTGATCACGGCCTGAACAGTTTTGATCATCTCGAACAGGCTTACACGGATGAGATCTTTGGCGGACGGATCAGCAGGCAATTTGATGGCGTCCTTGACCGGATCGTGCCGGACACCGGCATACAGGCAAATGTCCTGGCCCTGCTGGCTGAGATCTTAGAGTCGGCCGATGGCAAGATACCGGTCCAGTACTGGCACAAGCACGCCGGGCTTAACGATAAAGACTCGGACCTTGTGCTTGACGCGTTAAATTACCACGAGATAGTAGCCGTCGGTTCGGGCTCGGTTGAGATCGACAAGGCAAATCTTGTGCTTTGCGATTATCTGCGCGGACGCATACGACTGGAACTGGACAGCGAAGCGAGGGCACTTGTCGTTGGCGAGTCCCTGGCCAAAAATGTAAAGCGGGCTCCGGGTCTGATGGCCAGATATTACCGGCGGCGATCTGCGATCGGGCTTCGCACGATGATGCGTTCGTTTGACGGGCGCTTGGTCTCGTCGGCGATGATCGATTACGGGCGATTTTCCCGCGAATTTAAAGGGGCGACTGACGACGATATCCTAAAGGCATTTGATTGCCGACCCGGAATTGATCGATCTGCCTCAAATAGTATATTCGGCCCACACTGCTGCATTTTACCCGCGGCTTAATGATCTGTGCGACGCCGAACGCTCTGCCGTTGCTATCGGATTTGCGGACGCTAATGAAAAGGACGATGCCGTCTGGATCGCCGCTGAGATCGATTCAAAGCTCGAAGCGTCGCCCGAACTTGCCGAATTCTGGTGCGATCGTCTGGAGATGGTGGCGCTGAACTGCAACTTTCGTGAATTCAAATTGTGGCTCGTTGCCCCTGAGGGATTTGCCCCTGAGGCCATGAGCGTTTTGACCGACAGGAATGCTTACGGGTCAAGCCGCAAACAGATCGATCTGCTGGCCGGCATTCTCAAACCCGTCGCCGTCGCCACGGAAGAAAAAACGGCGGATGAGTACGAGATAATCGTCCCGATGGGTGAGGACACCGAGATGATCGCCGCCCACACGGTCGAGGAGATCGCCAAACGTTACAACTTCCCGGCAAAAGCGATAAACCAGATAAAAACGGCGCTTGTCGAGGCATGCATCAACGCCGCTGAGCATTCGCTGAGCCCCGACCGCAAGATCTATCAGAAATTTATAGTGGATAAAGACAAGATCACAGTAACGGTCGCTAACCGCGGCCTGCGTCTCGGGGATAAAGCAACCCGCGAAGTTGCTCCCGACACCGGCCGCCGCGGCTGGGGCCTGAAACTAATGAAAGGCCTGATGGATGACGTCAAGATCGAACAGACGGACGACGGCACCCGGGTCACGATGGTCAAAGTTCTAAAGCCAAAACAAGAAAAGCCGGCAGCTTGACCGCGTATTCTGTTAAACACTTCGCCTTTTCAGCTTCCCCTCTCCTCATTTTTCAACTTTTAGAACGTCAAAAACATCTGCAGAGAGTCTGCGCAAAAGTTTTAGCCTCTTCGCAGTTTTTGCAGCCTCAAAAACACTGGCGGAGCCGCCAAAACTTTTTTGCAGCCTCTTCAAAAAAAGCTGAGCCCTTAAAACATTGTCTCAGAGCCTCTGCAGATGTTTTGGACCTAAAAACACTATTATGATCATTTCCAAAAGATCAGCATGACTTCAGCGATTTGCCGAAACCCAATAAAGGCAGTCGCTTAGGGATTTTTCACGATCGCGGAAGATCCGCCCGTACTGGCCGACGACAGTGTTAAACACACTTTCAAATTAACGCCGACAGGAATTAAACCCGATAAGTAGGGGGGAACGCATTCAGATGCCATATTATTGGCATTGGCCGTGGGCCATAGTCGATGACGAACGCTTCAAACAGACACGCTAAACCGAAGACGGTGATAGGCTGTCATAGGCTGTCGACATTGCCGCCGTGCGCGTTTCGACACCCAGCCTGACGTAGATATTCTCAAGATGTTTGTGAACCGTTCGCGGGCTGATCCCGAGCAGACAGGCAATATCCTGATCGGTTTTCCCCTGCGAAACCCAGAAAAGGATCTCCGATTGGCGTTTTGTTAGCCCAAGCGAGCACAGTGCTATTGGCGAGGGCCGTTTATGTTCCTCAAGCAGTACAATTCTCTCTTCGTTGGAATCACTGAAAACTATTGTAAGGCCCAATGTTGAATCATCTTTTTCCAGCGTGAGCTTGAATTCGGAGATCATGGGGTCTGTGCTTCGGAGAGTGTCGCAATTAACGACCCACCGACGGAGCCGGGTGGGCACGCCGTCATGGCCCAGATCACTTTGGCCATAATAACGATCTAACAGAACCCGGCCACAATCACTCATATATTTAAGTTCCGAATTGAGACCAAACGCCACCATTCCCATCGATCTTTCAGCAAGAGCCGCATTCAAATGAGTCGTCGCCGATAGTAGCCTTTCGACCACAAGTCCGTTCCTAATTGCGTTCGTCATATGCGGGGCAAACAGGTCGATCATCAGCCGTTCTTCGGCCGAAAAATCCCGTCGGATGCGGTTATATGTGTACGTAACGATTTTGTCCTCTGCTATCCGCAGCGGCGCCATCAATTGGTGGTCGATCCGGTAAATGCGGTAAAACTCATTGTAGATGGCCGTGCGGTGAAACTGGGGCGTGGTCAGCAGATCACTTATGGTGACGGCCTTACGCTTTTTTTTCTGAAAGATCTCCGGCGAGATAGGATGCTCATGTACTACATTCACAAGTATCTCGTTTTCAGCTTCTGAGATCGCATCCGGCGGGTCATACCAATATTTACCGGTGTGTGCGCCCTCTTGAGTAAAAAAGTCAAAGGCCGTTATCTCACCTGATATCAGGCTGTTTGCGGTTTTGATCGCACGACCGGCCAACGTCGCAGGATCACTGTCGGAATTTATCTCCGCTATGGCGTTGAAGAGCTTAGTCCAATCGGAATGCCGTAACCGCATCGCAATAGCACCCAAAAGGTGCAAGTTATAAAGACAGTAATATGCCGGATACAAATAGTATCCGATGTTCCCGCATGTGATTAATAGTGTTCGACCGCGATCGACATCGCAGACGTCCGCGTCTCGACACCCAGCCTTATGTAAATATTCTCGAGATGTTTGTGAACCGTTCGTGGGCTGATCCCTAGCAGACAGGCAATATCCTGATCGGTTTTGCCTTGTGATACCCAGAATAATATTTCAGACTGACGGCGGGTGAGGCCAAGCGGATACAAACTCGCGGCAGACGGTTTTACAGTTTCTTCGAGCAGAACCACTGTTTCCAGGTTATTAAAGCTAATGCAAACCGTAAGTGTGGACTCAGCCAATTCGAGTTTAAGCGTAAATTCCGAGATCATCGGGTCGGCATTTCGCTGAGACTGGCAGTTTTCGATCCAATTGGCCAGTCGTGCCGGCACTCCGTCATTTCGCAGATCACCGCGACTGTAGTATTTGTCGATCAGTGTTTGAGAGAACCCGCTTACGTACCGGAGTGAGCCCGCTCGATCAAAGATGGCAACGCCCGTCCTCTTTCGAGCCAAAGCAGAATCCAGATGATTGCTTGTCGAGATCAACCTTTCGACCTCACGCCCTATCCTGATCGCATTTCTTAAATGCGGGGCGATCAGGCCGATCATCTGGCGATCCTCGTCAGAGAATTTTCTCTGGACGCGATTGTGGGTATACGTAACGATAAGGTCAGGCGAGACCGGCAAAGCCACGAGTAACTGCTGATCGATACCGTAAATACGGTAAAACTCATTGTAAATGCCAGTTTTATGAAATTCAGACTTGGTCAGGTGATCTGTGATCGTCATCGGATCACGCCGACCGCCGCCAAATACTGACGGAAAGAACGGATGCTCGTGTGCGACGTTGGCAAAGATCTCGTATTCAGACGCGGAGATAGAGTTTGGCGGGTCGTTCCATGAAACCCCGGTATGGGCTCCCTTATCATCGAAAAAATCGAAGGCGGTCATTTCGCCCGATATCAGTCGATTCGCCGCGGCTATAACCCGGTCGCCCAGAGTCTCCGGATCAAGATCCGAATTTAATTGGGCGATCGCGCCTAAAAGCTTGTTCCAATCCGAATGCCGTAACCGCATACAGGACCTAGTTTCTACCCGAACGAAGGTTGGTTTGAACAGTCCTAATTAAACCCCAAATCGATAAATCGAGTCAACCGCCGACCAAAAATACGTAATTTAGCGTATTTATCGACATTCTTTCTGCGGATATGATCGTAAAAATGAAGACACACTAAATGGAGTCGATCGCTGACGAGGGATCTTGTGATGAGTAGTTTTGCGCTGAGAGATTATCCGTATTGGGAGGGATCATGATAAAAATGACGCATAAATTTGCGGCTTTAATAACCCTGCTTATTGCTGCCTTAGCTATTTCAGGCCAAAATCTGAAGGCAGACTACCAATTTCAGGGGAATTTGAACAGTTCGGTCGCCGGTGCTCCGGCGATGACAGATCTTGCCTGCGGCGCCGGGGCGAATGCTTTCATTTCCGACACAATAGATGGATATTCCCGTCAAACCCTTCGATTTCCATTCGACTGCGGAGTTTCAGTCAACACAGATGGTCTCATTCCGAACGATGCGTATACGATAGCCGCACTTTTCAGGTTTGACGACGTGACAGGATACCGTAGGCTTGCAGGCGGCGACCCGAATGACGATGGTGGCGCCTATATTTTGGATGGACGCCTCGAATTTGAAAGTACGGCAAATGCGCAGTTCCGACCCGATCACTATATTCAGGTCGTGGTCGTTCGCGAAGCTTCGGGCCGCGTTCGCGGATATCGCGACGGCAGCCTTCGGGTTGATGTTCCCAATGACGGCGGTGCATTTCTGCTAGGCGGCCTTTTACGCTTTTTTCAGGATGACGTGCTATCCCCGACCGAAGCATCTGCCGGCAATGTGGCACGCATTCGCTTATACGATGGTGCGTTGACCACTACACAGGTCCGTGCGCTTGAGAGAGTAGCGAACGCAACCGGCGGCGGCGATCAGCCTATTTTGTTTCAGTCGTCGCGCGACGGAATTTCCGAAATTTACACGATGAATGCTGACGGGAGCAATCAACGACGTCTCACCAATAATGAGGTTACGGACGCTAGTGCTAAATGGTCGCCGGACAGACAGAAGATCGTCTATGTGAGGCGAGAGAGCGGCGCAGTACCGTATCAGGTCTGGATCATGAACGCAGATGGGAGCGGTCAAACGCGCCTAACGAATACAACAACAACAGATTGGAATCCTGCTTGGAAGCCTGACGGTACAAAGATATTGTTTTCTCGCTGTAATTCGAGTGGGGTTTGCGATCTTTACACGATGAATCCCGACGGGACAGGCCAAACCGCGTTGCCAGCTCCGTTAAATACGGCTAATGACGAAGACGCTGCGGCGTATTCACCGGATGGAACAAAAATAGCATTTGCTTGTTCGACCTCAGGAACATCATTCTTAAATCCGAATATTTGTACGGCAAATGCAGACGGAAGCAATCGGCAACAGCTAACCAATACCGTGAGCCCTGCCATTAATAATGTGCCTTCATACTCGCCCGACGGCAGAAAAATAGCTTTTGAGCGACGGACGTCGCCGAGTGTTTTAACAAGCGACATCTTTACCGTGAACGCCGCCGACGGAAGTGGCTTGCTGCGCCTCACTAACGACAGCTTTGCTGATTTCGGCCCTGTTTGGTCGCCGGACGGCCAGACAATTGCAACGAGCAGCGAACGTGAGGCAGCTTTTGTTGAGGTCTATACGATGAACTCAAATACAGGAGCCCCGATTGCTCGACTGACAACGAACTCGGTCTCCGATCTGGCAACCGATTGGTATCGGACAAAAGGGCCTACTCCTACCCCGACAGCGACACCAACAAATACACCGACCTCGACCCCCACTTCAACGCCGACGGACACCCCGACGGCGACGCCCACTAATACCCCGACAAGCACGCCCACAGCAACGCCGTCCGGCCAAACTGCATTTGACTATGATGGCGACCACAAAAGCGACATCTCGATCTTCAGGCCTGTGGACGGTGCGTGGTATCTGCAGCAGTCGACGGCGGGGCTTTATGGAACATTGTTTGGTTTCGATACCGACAAGATCGCGCCTGCCGACTATGACGGCGATGGCCAGACAGATATTGCTGTCTATCGGCCTGAAACGGGCATCTGGTACGTACTTAACAGTTCGGACGGGACGGTCACTTATTATGTCTTCGGGCTCGATGAGGACCTTCCCACCCCGTCCGATTACGACGGTGACGGCAAGGCTGACATCTCTGTGTTCCGTCCATCGACAGCGACATGGTACCGGCAGAACAGCAGTGACGGATCGTTCTTTGGAAGACAATTCGGGCTACCTGAGGACAAACCGACCGTCGGTGATTTTGACGGTGACGGTAAAGCCGATATTGCTATCTTCCGTCCCTCGCTTGGAGACTGGTACCAGCTGAACAGCTCTGACGGCTCGGTGTCTGGTGTGCGGTTCGGGTTTGACACCGATGTCATCGTCCCGGCTGATTACGACGGCGACGGCAAGACCGACCTTGCTGTCTTTCGCCCCGCGACCGGTATTTGGTATATCACGAACAGTTCAACCGGGGAGGTCTCTTACAACATTTTCGGCCTCGCTGACGATATCCCTTCGCCCGGTGATTTCGACGGCGATAGAAAAGCCGACATCTCGGTCTTCCGCCCGTCGGACGGTACCTGGTACCGGCAAAACAGCTCCGACGGATCGTTCTTTGCCTACCAGTTCGGTGCCGGCGGTGACAAACCGACAATGACTGCGTTTC
>CAWIDZ010000004.1:0-228777 GCA_963834975.1 Blastocatellia bacterium | reverse complement strand
ACCCGCGATCGCCACTTCCCCGAACCCGGCGATGATCGGCATGAGGGCAGTCCAACTGGCGGTTGCAACCAAAAGCTGAAAGACGGCCGTTGACGATAGTTTGATCAATTTCCATAAAAGACTGGGATCAAAACGCCAACTATCACGACTGATGTGAATGCGGCCGCCCGGGCGGAAAAGGTACCAGGCGGCAAATAGTACGCCGCAGCTCCGTCCAATGGTCGTCCCGACGGCTGCACCGGTTACTCCTAGTTCAGGAAAAAATCCGACTCCAAAGATAAAACAAGGCGAAAGGACTATATTGAGGCCGTTGGCGAAGATCAGGACACGCATCGCGATCGCAGCGTCACCCGCACCACGAAACACAGCGTTGAGCAGAAATATGAACACCACAGCGGCATTTCCGCCGAGCATGATACGCATAAAACGCGAACCTTCCGCAATGATCTCAGGCTGCCCGCCCAATAGCGTCAGTATCCAAGGCGCGAAAATAATCCCGATCGTGCTTATGAATAATGAGATGATGATCCCGACATATATGACATGCGCAGCCGAACGCGCCAGCGCCGGCCTCGTCCTTTTCGCCGGTGCGCCTGGCAACAGTCGCCGTGGCGCCGACCGCGAGTCCGAAGGCCACCGCGTAGATCAACGCCATTACCGACTCAGTAAGGCCTACGATAGCAACCGCCCCGGCTCCGAGCTTGGCTACGAAAAATATATCGACGACTGCGAATAAGCTCTCCATGCTCATTTCGAGGATCATCGGAACAGCCAGGAGAAATATCGCGAGGCCGATCGGCCCCTGCGTAAAGTCACGGCTCGAACCGCGGATGGCCTCGCGAGAACCGCCAGGAATGAATTGTCGAAAGCTTCCACAGAGGAAGTTTCAATATTAAGAGACATGTGATGCCAGCCTTCCAGTTTACGGTGAAAATTTATGGGGTGTACTGAGGTCTAGCGCAAAAATTCGCGCACGCTTCAGTGTGACTTGTCGGTGGAGTATTAGAGGGTGGCCGGCTTCATAGTTTTTTGAATATAGCATAGAGATCTCAATTTTCACAAAATGGTGCTAGTCGACAGAGAAATTAAAACTCGGTCGATAATGTATAATCGCTGACTATGTTCAAACTGATATTGGATGGTGACATGTATCTGGGCATGATCGAACCAAGGCATGCCGGGGAACTTAACGCTCTTGTCGCGGGCAGCTACGAACATATTCGCGAGTGGTCGAACTGGCTAAAGAGTAAAGATCGTCCCATTGAACAAACGGCGGAATGGATCGTGAAAAACCAGCTACGTTACGCCACGGGGGATGGTTATGAGATCGGTATCTGGCACCGGGGCGCGATGGCTGGCCAGATCGGCTATAACTACTTTAATAAGGAAAATCGAAGTACAGAGATCGGTTATTGGCTCGGTGAGTCCTCGCAGGGTAACGGCCTTATCACTCGAGCGTGCACAGCTCTGATCGACCATGCTTTTGCCGAGTTAGATATCAACCGCATAGAGATACGCTGTGGAACAGAAAATCTCAAGAGCCGCAAGATACCGGAAAAACTCGGTTTTTCATTCGAAGGCGTGGCGCGCCAATCTGAGTGGCTCCACGACCGGTTCATTGACCTCGCAATATACGCGATGCTTTCGTCGGAATGGTCAGCATTGACCCGCACTTAAGTTTAGTTAATCGTAGGTTTTGTCTAGCCGGATTCCATATAGACTTGGTGAAGTTCCCAGAGGTCAGCCACCCGGCCCTTTTTCCTTAGGTTGGCCAACCGTTATACTCAATAGGTACGTACCCGCTAATTTGGGTATTTTGGAGATTATCGATATGAAAAGAGCAGATAGCGTAATATCGAGAGTCTGGGTCCAAGGATGTTTGTCCTTCTTGTTAGCTAGCTCTCTATTTGTCTTTACAAACGCTCAGTCATCGAAAGAGGGTTCAAAACCTACTGATGCCGCAGCGACAGTTGCCCTGGTGCTGGTTGGTGACGGTGAAGGTGTAGTAACGAAAATAGCTCCCGCAGTCATGATCAAGGCTGAAGGTGTTATGCTCGTTCCCTATCATATTATCAAGGACGCAAAAGAGCTCCAGGTAAGACTGAAAGGTGGTGAAATATTTGACAACGTTTTCTTACTTGGATCCGACGAACGGCGTGACGTAGCAGCCATTCGAATACAAACCAGCGATTTGGCGGTTAGCCCAATTGTTAGCGACGAAGACTTAAAGGAAGGTGAGGGGCTCGTTGTAGTCAGTCAGAATCCCGGAAGTCTTTGGACACAGACGCCTGGTAGTTTCTCGGCGTCGAAAATGGCGGACGAGGTTCCCGGGGCCGGACAAGGATTTCATATTTTTCAATTCAAGGCTGAGCTAAGCGCCGGTATGCAGGGTGGCGTTGTATTTCGATCTGATGGCAGCCTGGTCGGACTCATTACCAGCGATCTGGCAGCCCCGACAAATAGTGGATTTGCTGTGCCGATCAAAAATGTTAGAGGTTTGGCGGATGACCACAACTCCAGATCGTTTGGCAGCGGGAAAGCATTGAATATCCCGAGCGAAGCATCGTTAAAGGCGGCGCAGAATCCAAGTATGGACCCCAGAGACCTTCTGTTGGCGGCAAAGACGATATATGTATACTCAAACACCACTTACTTCAAAGAGCAGCAGTTGATCAACGAGCTCAACAAACGCAAAGAAGTTAAAGAATGGGGGTGGGTCTTTACAACGGGTTCCTGGGACGCCCGGAATAAGGCTGACCTGATCATTGAATTGGACCATCAGATACTTTCATTTGATTTTACCTTTACCGTTCGCCACAGAAAAAGCTCAATATTGATCTCAGCCGGCAAAGCCGTCATAGCGGACGGAGCATCCGGGGCGCCAAAGATGGGGGACAAAATTATCAAAAGCATTTCTGAGATCATAAATCCCAAGCCGGCTAAAGGCACATAAAGATTCAGATGAAAATAGCAGTAGCAATGAGCGGCGGTGTCGATAGTTCGGCGGCAGCTGCGCTTCTTAAGGAGCAGGGGCATGAACTCGTCGGCTTTACGATGCAGCTCTGGAACCAGCGCCGCGGGATCAGTGTTGATGAGAATGGCGACCCGCTTCCGTCACGATGCTGTTCGCTTGATGACGTTTACGATGCGAGACGTGTGGCCGAGGGGCTCGGATTCCCGTTTTACGTGTTGAATCTCGAGAAAGAGTTCGAGGCCTCTGTCGTTGAACCGTTTGTTGAAAGTTATTTGTCGGGCGAAACGCCGATACCTTGCGTCGCTTGTAATTCTCGGCTGAAATTCGCCTCGCTCGACAAAATGGCGATGTCGCTGGGTTGTGAGAAGGTCGCGACCGGCCACTTTGCCCGTGTCGAGTACGATGAAGCGGCAGACCGCTATCGCCTGTTCCGGGGGCGGAACTACTGGAAAGACCAAAGCTATTTCCTGTGGGAGCTTAGTCAGGAACAACTCTCGCACGCCTATTTTCCCCTTGGCGAAATGCAGAAAGAAGAGGTACGCGACATTGCCCGCAATGCCGATCTGTACACGGCCGAAAAGAAAGAGTCGCAAGAGATATGTTTTGTCCCTGATGGTAAATATTCAGAATTTATCGACAGGTATCTCGATCACGAGGGCCGTTCCGCTGATATGCCGGCGGGCGGAGAAATTGTGAATATGGCCGGTGAGACCGTGGGCAAACACACCGGAATTCACCGCTATACGATCGGCCAACGCCGCGGCCTGGGCATTGCTCACGAAAAACCGCTTTATGTTGTTCAGATCGAACGTGCGCGAAATCAGATAATTGTTGGTGACGAAGCAGACCTCGATGCAACTGAATTTACCGCAAAGGGTGTGAACTGGGTCGCTTTCGACACGCCGGCGGAACCGGTAAGGACAAATGTCAAGATCAGATACCGGCACGAACCGGCACCAGCGACTATTTTTCCTCTGCCGGAAAACCGGGCACGTATTGTTTTCGACGAACCGCAGCGAGCCATAACGCCAGGCCAGGCAACTATCTTCTACGACGGCGACGAAGTTGTCGGCGGCGGTTGGATCATCAAAAATTAACCAGGACCAATTATGCCCAAACCAAAAAAGAGATTAAGTAAAACCGCCAAAGCTGCCCAGAAGCTGCTTGCAGATTCGAAACTGCTAGCCGGCACCAAAGCCGCGCAAGATGCTATCGGCAGTGACGAATTTCGTTCGTCCGTGGTCACCCCACGAACGAGCACGGCAAATAAACCGAGGCCGCACAAAAAGCGCGGCTGATTACCGATCAATCTAGATCTGGTTTGGGGCACGACTGCTAGTTTGCCTTCAAAATGTCCCGTATTTCGGTCAGCAGTATTTCCTCAGGCGGCGGCGGTGTCTTAGCGGCCAATTTTTCAAAGAACGACATTGCCATTTTCGCGATCAGAAACATAACAAATCCCACGATCAGGAAAGTGATAATGTCGCTTATCAGCTGACCATACCTGAGCAGAGGCGCTCCGCTCTTAACGGCGGCGTCGATCTGTTCGGGCGTCGCACCCGGGCCCAGTTTACCGCTTAGGTCTATAAATTTGGCCTTGAAATCGACGCCGCCCGTGACCAATCCGACAACGGGCATGATCATACCTTCGGTAAAAGTCGTTACGATCTTGCCGAACGCAGCCCCGAGGATCACACCTATCGCGAGGTCCAGGACGTTACCCCGGGCAATGAATGCTTTGAAATCATTCAACATAAAATAATTCCTCCAGTCGTTAATAAAATTCAGCGTTTCGAAGTCAAGGCGATTTGTGGGCAAAAAGAAAAGGCGGATCGTACCGCCTTACTTAAAGATCGCATGACTTTTTTCATTAAACAGACGCCGCGTCCGCCGTCTCGTCGTCGAGATCGTCATCGTCACTTCCGGTTAACATGTAAGGATCGGCGTTTATTTCGTCAGCTGTTCCCACCTCGGCGGTTTCCAGGATCTCTTCTGGTTCTTCTTCATATTGCGTTGCTGCGGCAACTGCCTCTTCTTCCTGGATTTCGCGTGCCTTCAGCATATTGCAGCTACCCTCTAGAATGGCCCCTTCTTCAACGATCAGTTTAGGCGAGTGAATATTACCCATGACACGGGCGGTCCGGCCAAGCTGCAGTTTCTCTGATGCGAATATGTCACCGTTGACAGAGCCGTTGATCATCGCAGCGGCCACGGTAATGTTGGCGTCGACCTGGCCATTGGTTCCTATGATCAAAGTACCTGATTCAGAAGTGACGGTACCTATAAGGTGGCCATCGACGCGCAGCATCGCATGAAACTCGGTTTCGCCGGTCAGCGTCGTACCATGGCCGACAAAGCCGCTCAGGCGACCCTCTTTTATATCGCGTGCCATCGAATCGCTCTCTGATATCGCCCGCGACGATGCCGGTTGCACTTCACTGGCATATCGATATGCGGGTTCGGCCGGCCGCTGTTCAGCATTGTCACTTGTCTCGGGCAGATCCGTTCTGTTTCCACGTCCCATTCTGATCATATTCTTATTACCTCGCTAAAGTTTCTTCCAGGGAGAGCCCCTTGTTGAATAGGAAAATATCGGAACAAACATCCCTTGCGATCATGCGGATATTTTACCGGATCACAAACTAATTCAGATCAAAATTTCCCGTCCCCTTAATAATAAAGGACTTTTCCAATATATGTCTAGTATTGTATCTTTCCCATCACAACGCTCTCGAGGCCGCCAAGGCTTTTTTGAAAGAGCTGCAAAAAAAGTTTAAGCCTTGAGATATCGTCGAGACCGCCATAACGATCTCTACACCACCACAGACAAAATCTAGAAATTCAACCATTTTTTCAATGACCATCAGAAAAATGCCGGCCCAATATTTTTTTTGGAGCCTCTTCAAAAATAGAAAAATTTCAACAAAACCCTTTAAGATATTCCCTAAATTGGATTTTCTCTATCACGTCTGCGATTTCGCCATGACGACTAAATACTTTAGCGATCATACCGTCGATTTAGGTGTGCGTAACGGCTTGAATGAAATTTTGGGGTTGTCAATCGATGCCCGGCATGTCAGAATTCGTAAGTTCGGGGAGGCTTACTAGTAAATTGAAGACTGAGACCAAAACAAAGACCAAGCTGCTCAAAAAAATGGGCAAAGCCATCGCTGATTTTTCGATGATCGAAGAGGGCGATAAGGTCATGGTTTGCCTGTCGGGCGGCAAAGACAGCTATACGATGCTCGATCTGCTGCTGGATGTTCAGCGGCGGGCACCGGTGAATTTTGAGATTTTGGCCGTCAATCTGGATCAAAAACAACCCGACTTCCCTGAGGAAGTATTGCCGAATTATCTAGAGGGCATCGGTGTCAAATATCGCATAGTCGAGGAAGATACATTCTCGATCGTCACTGCCCATATTCCCGAGGGAAATACCTATTGCTCGCTGTGTTCGCGGCTAAGGCGGGGTATCTTGTACTCGGTTGCTGTTGAGGAAGGCTGTACCAAGATCGCACTCGGCCATCACGCCGACGACATTATCGCGACCTTTCTGATGAATCTTTTTTATGTCGGGCAGCTTAAGGCGATGCCGCCGATCCTGCGAAGTGATGACGGACGCAACACGATCATCCGGCCGCTCGCTTATTGTCAGGAGAAAGAGATAATCGATTACACCCGCGAGCAAAAATTCCCGATAATTCCCTGCAACTTGTGCGGTTCGCAGCCAAACCTCAAGCGCGCCCGCGTCAAACGCCTGATCAACGAGCTTGAAAAAGAGACGCCTTTTATCCGCAGCTCGATGATGACTGCGATGACGAACGTTACAGGCTCGCATCTGCTTGATAACGAGCTTTATGATTTTCGTAATTTTGAGCCGATGATCAAAAAGATACCAGCTGGCCACGGCAGTGTCGAAAAAGAACTCGACGACGTATTTGACCACAGCGAACTCAATTTTACCCCCAGCCTAATGGCTGCTGCCGGTCTCGAATCAATTCAATAGTAGTATTATTAGGTGAGTTGCGGGTTGAGCAGATCGTGTCGCTCAACCGACCGTTTTCATATTCAGAGATCCGATATAGGAGGTACGCGAGCCGTGCGTAAAGTGATATTTGGAGGCGCAAACAGTCTCGACAATTTTATTGCCCGTCCCGATGGCGGACTTGATTGGCTATTGTGGAGCGATGAAGTGACCGAACTAATGAAAGACTATTGGGCCAGGTTCGACACTATCGTAATGGGGCGAAAGACCTATGACGTAGCCGTTGAGCAAAGCCCGAATACCCAAGACGGTCGCTCGGCCGATCCCTACGGAGATCTAAGAACCATAGTGTTTTCCCGAAAACTCGAACCCGGAACACGCGACGGCGTAGAGATCATCAGTGGCGATGCGGGTGAGTTCGTCCGCGATCTGAAGAATGAACAGGAAGGAAAGGATATTTGCGTCATGGGCGGAGGTGAGTTGGCAAGGGACCTATTTGAAGCCGGCGTTATTGACGAGGTTGGGTTGAACATACATCCCGTTTTGCTCGGTTCCGGTATTCCGCTTTTTCACGAAATTCCGCATCAGCTGGATCTCGAATTACTCGAATGTAAACCTATGAAGAATGGCTGCATCTATGTTTCGTACCGAGTGTTAAACCAATAGACTGATACTCTGATATGGCCGATGACGTGCAAACCGACCTCACTCTTACCGCCGAGATCAGTCTCTATTTTGACCTGTTTTTACCCGAAATTCCTGATGGGCCGGCGCCTCTTCTCATAGCCGTCCATGGATATGGGGCACATAAGCGGTACATGATGCGCGAGGCCCGACGCGTCGCTCCGGAACAGTTCGTCGTAGCTTCGATCCAGGCTCCGCACCCGCATTATCGCCGGACCGATGATGGATATCGTGTTGGTTTTGGATGGCTGTCAGATCATAAACCGGAGGAATATGTCCGTCTCCATCATAATTTTGTACTGGGCGTAATTGATAAACTGGCTAGTCAATGCAAGATCGACCGCTCAAAGATCTTTCTGTACGGTTTTTCGCAAGCATGCGCTCTGGATTTTCGGTTTGCCTTTACTTATCCCGACTTGCTCCGGGGAATTGTCGGTGTCTGCGGAGGCATCCCCGGGGATCTCGATGCAAATCCAATATACAAGCCTTTTTCGGCGGATACATTTTATCTTTATGGCGATGATGACGAGTTTTACACTCAGGACCAATTTCGCTCTTTTGATGAGAAACTGGCCGGGCTGCTGCCAAATTTCCAGTCAAAACATTACTCAGCAAAACACGAGATCACGGACGAAATGCGCTCTGATATAAGCAGCTGGCTGAAACGGTTTATCTGACGGTCAGGCTTTTGATCTCTACGAGATCCTGCAGTTCGGCCGGCATGATCAATTGCGGTGTTTCTCCATTACCGTCGTCTTTGACCAATTCGATCTTAAAAGCGTCCGCGCGAAATCGCGATAAAAGGGTGCGGGGGCCAAATATCGTAAATCTGGCCGTTTTTCGCGGAGACCCGGGTACCGCGAGCGAATAGCTCCGCTCAACCCTTTTTTCACCTATCCTGAAATAAACATCTACGACCGTGTTCAGAACCGATGAGTTTGGATTAGAAACTCGTACCGGAATTTGCCTTGCGGTGAAATCGGTCGATTGATCTGAAACATCAATTTTGTCGGTTTCTACATGATCCAGGGTCGATATAAAACTTACCGGACCCCGCACGCGGATCTTGGCAGGGGCAATGGTTTTGCCATAAATTTCGTATCCATCTGCCGGAGTTCCGGTCGTAACTACCTTTACCTCCACGTCTTTTTCCTGCACCGCTTCAAGATTAACCGGAATGCGGCTGGGCTGGATCTCGACGAGTTTAATGCCGAGCGGCAATGTCACCGATACATTGTCCGGTGTTAATGAGACGACCCGATTACCGGGCTGAACGTCGGTAAGATCAAGCGCCGCAGCCAGATCGCTTCTATTTATTTGATCGATCTTTCTTTTGTCGCCGCTGACAACGATATCCACTTCAGTAATAAGGGTATTTGTTATCTCAGAGCTGCTGGAAATATTGGGATTAAGAGGAACCGTAAAGCGTTTTGTCGTCGGCGTGCTCAGACCGGTAACTCCGAACCACAGTCCAAGTGTTATGACAAAAGCAAACAACTTTGTCGCCCAGTCTTCGAGAAAGACCTTGCGTAATATGTGTTTGAAAAAGAGCTTTTTGGTTGCTCTTGGTTTTGAACTATCACGTTCCGAAGGCATTGCAGGTAATTTGAAAAGTAAAATTGGTCAAAATATTTGATACGTTTAGATCAGCTTACAGTTACGTCCGTTTCCGCCTCTTTCATAGCTTTTGGCGTTTCCCGACGCGCATCCACGATGGGGATCTCCATTGCCTCCAGCAGCAGTTTGCGAAGCTGAGTCGTGTCGAGGTTTCGCCGGACCTGTCCGGCCTCGACGTAGGTGATCAAGCCCGTTTCCTCTGAAACGACCAATGATATGGCGTCAGAACCCTCGGTAATACCAATGGCCGCCCGGTGGCGGGTTCCCAGATCCCGCGATATCTCAGGGTTCTTTGTTAGCGGCAGGAATACAGATGCGGCCGCAAGCCTCTCATTTTGAATAACCACGGCACCGTCGTGAAGCGGAGTTGTCGGATTGAATATTGTTACAAGCAGATCATAGCTTAGGGTTGCGTCGAGTTGGACCCCGGCATCGACAAAATTTCTAAGTCCGATGTTTCGCTGGATCACGATAAGGGCCCCTGTTTTCTCAGAAGCCAGTGTAGTTAGCGCGAGCACGATCTCATCATAGACACTGCCGCCAAATTGTCCCCTCTGGCGACTCAAGATCGGGAAACGAAACCTGCTCGCAAAAAAGATCAGGGCCTGTCTGATCTCAGATTGAAATAAAACGATGATCGCGATCCCGATAAATCCGACCGCATACCTTAACACAAATTCTAACGTCGAAAGTTCCTGAGAAGCCGCGATCCAATACAACAACGCCAGGATCACCATCCCGACCACGGTCGGTACAGCCCTCGTTCCCCGCAGCAGCTTTAACACGACATAGACGATAATGAACACAAGCGCGATGTCGAGTACATTTCGCAGCGTGTTCACAGTCGGGATGTAATTGTTAAATTGCATCTTCAGCTAACAGAAGGCACCAAAAAACGTGCCATCCAAGGAACGAACCTTCGTCCTAAGAATAGCATAATAGCCAATTAGCTTATGACCAATGAAAGGGCTTTGGGAGGTTAAGCTTCGAAAGGGATCTCGGCATTTTGCAGGACGCTGAGTTCGTTTCGCGAGACGCGTTCAAGCAACTCTTCGTCTTCAAACATCTTTACAAGGCCGTTAACCGTTGCATAACGCGGCTCGTCGGAAATTGTCACCGCGAGATTGATAAAGGCCCGCATGTATTGATCAATGCCCTCCAGCAGAGCACCCCCGCCCGTCAGGATAACGCCGCGGTCATAAATATCCGCAGCAACCTCAGGGCGTAGTTCCGTCAGCGTGTCTTTTACGCGGATCGCAATACGGCGAACAATGCTCTCAACGATCGGATAAACTTCACCCGCTGTTATCTCAACAGCGGCCGGACTGCCGGTTTGGACATCACGCCCGCGTATCTCCATCGATTTGGAGATATCATCCGGCAAAAAGGCGGACGCAAACTTTGTTTTTAGCAGTTCGGTCGTTTCTTCCCCGACCTGCAGGCCGCGATGGCGGCGTATGTGGGTCGCAAGACTTTCGTTGATATCATGGCTGCCAAAACGCTCAGATGTTGAATGTACTATAGAACCCTTGGCTACGATCGCGATGTTGGTAGTCCCGGCACCTATGTCAACTATTGCCGAAGCCCGTTTGTCTGTTGGCAGTACACCGGCACCAAACGCCGCCGCGAGTCCCTCTTCCACCATAAACACTTTTCCGATCCCGGCATCATCTGCAGCGTTTATGAGAGCACGCTGTTCGACATGCGTTACGTCCGAAACGATGCTCATTACGGCTTGAAGCGATATGTTTGAGCCGCCCGTTTTCGCCTTCTTCACGAAATGGGCGAGCATCTTTTTGGTCCGTTCAAAATCGCCGACCACTCCGCCTCTCAAAGGGGCCTTTACAATAACATCGCGTCCCTCACGGCCGGTCATCTCTGCTGCTTCGAGCCCAAATGCAACGATCTCCTCGGTCATCTCGTTGATCGCTACGAGCGACGGCTCATCCAGAACGACGCCACGACCTTTGACGGCAATGATCGTGCTGGCAGTACCCAGGTCGATCGCCATCAGATCGGTCACTAGCTTTTTTAAGGATGAGATCTTTAGCATAATAATTCTTTCAAAAAGATCACAAGCAATGCAATCAATTGCCTAATGTGGTAAATCCTCGAAACCGAGTTACTTCCATTTTACCTCAAAAAGGTCGACTGGCTGCAACCGATTCTTAACAACAAGTGGTTCGCGTTGGATCATCGGAAAAATATCGCCTGCTGCACGGGCGGTCGCATCACTTAACAAGATCTGCCCCCCGCTTGCATTAGACTGCAGGCGGGAAGCCAGATTCACGGTGTCACCTATTGCAGTGTATTCTGAACGCTGTTCGGAACCGATATAACCGATGGTGGCTTCACCGGTATGCAGACCGATACCGACCTCGATCTTTGGAAAGCCAAGAGATTCCAACTCAGGGTTGAGCGTTAGCAGTCTCTTTTGCATAGCCACCGCAACGTTCACAGCATTTCGGGCATCCTCAGGCGTAGCGGTCGGGGCGCCGAAAAGAGCCATTAGCTCGTCGCCGATATACTTATCAAGCGTACCGCCATGCTCAAAAATGATCTCAGTCATCGCTGAAAAGTAATGATTCAATAAACCAACCACCCTCTCAGGATTTTTATCTTCGGAAAACGCAGTAAATCCGCGAATGTCCGCGAACAGCACTGTGATCGTCTGATTGGCACCGCCAAGCCGGAACGAATCAGGATTTTCGAGCAGCTGTTTTACAACATACTCGGGCATGAAGCGGCTGTAATTTGCCCGTGCAACTTCTTCTCTTGCAAGACGTTTATGTGCATTTACAGTTTCGACAGTCACAGCCGTCTGGGCGGCTACGGCGCTTATCAATTCCAGATGATCGGGCGAGAACGCGGCAAACGGATCGAGGCGGTCGGCATATATTACACCGTGAACTCTTGACTGCGTTATTAGTGGTGCACAGATGGTGGAACGCACTCCTTGAGAGACAATCGATTCCGCACCGTGAAACTGCTCATCCGTCTTAGCATCCTGCGACAAAATGGCCACCCGGTCGCGCATAACTTTTTGGGTAATCGTCCGGCTAACGGTCAACTTGTCGGTCAACTCCTCGATACTCTTTTCGCGGGTTCTTGCACCGATCTGATAAAGGCTATGTTCAAAATTGTCGCTGGTATCATTTTCGACGGTAAGCAGAGCAACCACACGGTCGGCCGGTGTTCCGCGAAAGATCAGGTCGGTCGCCTTTTCAAAGATCTCGTTCAGCTCAAAAACGGTCCCAAGCGTTTTGCTCATCTCAAACAATAGCTCGAGGATCTTGGCCTTTCGACGCAGATCACGAACCTCTTCTGGTGACGCGACCGCTGTCTCTAATGTGAAATTTGACTGGCGGCCCAGGATCTCTGTAACAGAGATCTGTACCTGTGTATGCCCCATCGGAGCGTCGTCGTAATTAATGCTAAGCGGAGTTTCAACACTCGAATCTCTTTCCGCGACCATCGTCAATTCAGGTACCGGATCATTAAATGGCAGAGCTTTCACCGGCTCGGGAGCTAAGCTGAACATTAGCCGGCTTTCGCCGATCGTAATGATATCGTCATTGGCAAGCTGACCTTCTAACTGAACGGTTCCGTTTATGAAAACGTGATTAACGCTGCGGATCAGCCGGCCGTTCTCAAGATGTCCGTCTATGATCTTATAATTTTTGCCGTCGCCGTAAATGAAGGCATGCTTTCGCGATACCCGCCGGTCATCCAGAACAATGGCGTTCTCTCTGGCCCGGCCGATAGAGTAGGTAGCGCCCGGGGAGATCCTTGTTTCCCACGTTCGTCCGGTTGGCTCTATGATCTTTAGTATTGCGTCCAAGGTAATGGTAATTGTAAATGGTAATAAGCAAATGGTAAATTGGCGGCGTCCCGTTTTTCAACTCATATGATCTATTTTGATAATAACGCAACGACCCGTCCGGCAGACGAAGTGTTAGATGCAATGCTGCCGCACCTTGGTTCGTCGTTCGGAAATCCGTCATCGGCGTACTCATTGGGTGTAGGATCCGCTGAGGTTTTGAGGCAAGCCAGGGCTAGCGTTGCCGACCTGCTAGGAGCGAGCCGGCCGGAAGAGATCGTCTTCACTTCGGGCGGAACAGAAAGCGATAATTGGGCGATACTCGGTGCTCTAAGATCGAATTCCGGCAAGGACCACATCATTACCACCCGAGTCGAACATGAGGCCATCCGAAAGCTTTGCGAAAACCTTGAGCAGCAAAACTATCGTGTGAGCTGGCTCGACGTTGACGAGGAGGGTCGTTTGGACCTGGAGGCACTCCGAAGCGAGCTGAATGAAAAGACGGCGATCGTGTCGGTGATGCTGGCGAACAATGAGACCGGTATATTGTTTCCGGTAAAAGAGATCGGCCGGATCGTCAAAGAGCATTCAGACGCTCTGTTTCACGTTGATGGAGTGAATGCGGCGGGAAAGATCGCCATAGATCTTGAAGATACAGAGATAGATCTCTTTTCGATATCGGCGCATAAATTTCATGGCCCCAAGGGTATAGGCGCACTGTATATCCGCGATGGGGTCGAGATCCCGCCATTGTTGACCGGCGGTGGTCAGGAAGGCTTGCGTAGGGCGGGCACAGAAGCTGTCCATCAAATCGCCGGTATGGGAGCAGCAGCGAATTTGGTAAATGATGTGACCCAGATGGCCCGGATCGGGAAAATGCGTGATCGCCTCGAGTGCGAGATCTTGCGAACTATTCCAAATACGTATCTAAACGGTACCGCCGACCCGGCTATGCGATTGCCTAATACGTCAAACTTATCTTTTGAGAATACTAACGGAGAAATGATACTCGCGAGACTCGACGCGTTTGATATTTTCGTTTCAACCGGTTCGGCATGTAACGCCCAAGATCACAAGGCATCGCCCGTGCTTGAGGCAATGAATGTGCCTTACTCGCGTGCAATGGGCTCAATACGGTTTTCGCTGGGCCGTTTTAATTCGGAGGATGAGGTCGATCTGGTATTAGAAAAACTGCCCGATGTGATCGCCGGTATAAGGTCACTTGGTTAGATTTAGCTCAAGCAGCGCGTTCAATACCGTATCGGGAGAGCTTTAGATAAAGGCCGCGACGCGTGAGCCCGAGCTCACTTGCGACACGGGAGATATTCCAATTGTGGCGAGCGAGCGAATTGCGGATCAGCTGCATTTCCAGTTCTGTTACGGCTTCCTCCAGGGTTCCGCCATCTGAAATATTTGAAAATGGCGAGACCAACCCTTCATAAGATGCGATCGGCTTGTTATTGGAATTAACGTCGAACGGCGTCAGGGGCTGTGCGCTTCGCTTTAGTTCCGGTGATAGATGATCAGGTGTTATAACCTCGTTATCGACTGCGCGGGCAACTATCCGCTGGATCTCATTACACAGCTGCCGTACATTTCCCTGCCAATTACAAACCATAAGCAGATCGATGGTCTGCGGTGTGAATAAAATGTCGTGTTTGCCGAAACGCGACGAATAATGATTAACGTAATAATTAATGATCGGCGGTATCTCGGACCGGCGTTCGCGAAGCGGCGCCACGCGAAGGCGGATCACGTTGAGCCTGTAATACAGATCTTCACGAAATGAGCCGTCAGCGACCTTGTCCTCGAGCGGCATATTGGTCGCGGCAATTATGCGGACATCGACTTTCATCGGCTTCTTTTCACCTAGAGGCTGTATCTCGCCCTCCTGCAAAAACCTGAGCAGCTTGGGTTGTACGTCGAGCGGCAGGTCGCCAACCTCATCAAGGAATAGCGTTCCGCCGTCTGCCGTGCGGATCATGCCCGGCGAATCCTCTACCGCACCCGTAAATGCACCCTTCTTGTACCCGAACAGATGCCCCTCGGCGAGCTCTTTTGGAACGGCGGTGCAGTTGAACGGCACAAAGATCTTGTCTTTCCGGTTTGAAATGGTATGGATCGCACGCGAAACCAGTTCTTTACCGGTTCCGGATTCCCCGGTTACGAGAACGGTCACATCGGACGAACGTATCTTATAGACTTCTTCGACCAGGGCGGACATCGCCGGCGAAGAATGGATAAAGCCCGGCATCAGGCTGTTAGAGGTATATGGGCTTACATCATGTTCCGCCGGTGTAGATTTGTCCTTTTTGCGGAGGGCAATGACATCCATACCCAATTCAACGACGCGAAGCAGCGGCTGAAGCGAGCTATCGTCATTCAAAACCGCCCCCGCTTGAGGGTTGATAAGCAGGAATGCCGGAGCTGCCGCCGCAGTGCCGCGCAGCGGAAGGATGGCGATATCCTTTGCCCGTGAAAAGGCCTTTTCGCCGTGCGTGGCCTGAGCCTCGTTAAGCTTTGCCACCAGTTCATTGCTTTCCTGCGGCGAATAACCGTGGGTAATAAACGGATAAAGCCGTTTCTGATCGTTATATTGGGCGATGACTATCTTGTTTGCATTACTGTCCTGCTGCAGGACCGAGACAAGTTCGCGAAACATTAGTTCACGCGACGCTGTCGCCTCAGCTAACCGGACGGTCAAAAGCTGAGAGACTACCGAATTGGCCCGCCGTACGTTTCGCTCGGGCTTTGTTTCGGTTGAGATGTGTTTCAGCCGTTTTAGTTCTCGATCTACGGCATCGATGTAAAACTGCACGCCCAGGCGTTTAAAGATCTCGGCTGCTTTACCAAGGTGCTGCTTGGCGCGAATGGCGCTTCGTTCATCGAGATATGCCCCAATGAGATAATTCAATATTCCGGTGTGATATATATCCTCGGCGGCCTCAAAAATAGATAGTGCCCTGCTGAAGTGATGCACCGCGAGTTCGTCATCTGCGTCGTCGAGGGCGGCCAAACCCCTGATCCTCTGAATATTGCCCAAGACAAAAAAGTCAGCCGACGGATCGCTCTCTTCTATGACAGCGAGCGATGCCTCGCAATCGTCAGTTTGTCCTTGCTGCAGATAGCTTTCCGCAAGTACGAGCCCAGCCATGTTTGCGTAATGCTTATCGCCGATCTCACCGGCAAACCGGATCGTTTCATTTGCCTTTTCGGTTGCTTTTACCAGATTGCCCTGGGCGAGATAGCAACGTGCCAGGTTACGCATCGATTGCACGGTGTACCACTGATGTTTTCGCTCCTGGGCAAAATCTACCGCCTTATCTAGGAACACCTCGGCGTCATAAAGCTCATTCTTAAGTATCTTCAGCTCGCCTAACGAGTCATAGATGCCGGCGACGTGAACATGATTTTCCTTCAGGCCCAGATCCAGAGCCATATTTATCATTTCCTCGGCCTTGTCCCATTCGCCGATCAGCGTAAGGTGCAGTCCGAGATTGTTATAGGCGATGATCGAGTTGAGGGCATGTTCGGTCTGATCAAAAAACTTGATCGACTTTTCAAGACAGGCGATCCCATCCTGAGGCCGCCGCAGGAACCAATAAGCCCCGGACATATCGGTGTACAGCTTGCCGAGCATGAACGGTGCGGAGTTGCTGCCGATGATCTTGATCCCCAGGGCAAAATTCTCTATAGATCTCTCACTATTACCTTCCTGGTGGTAGCTGTTTGCGATCTCACGATAGGCCTCAGCCATCCCCAGCCAATCACCATGCTCGCGAAAATGTTCCAACGCTCGCTGAGCATAATCGCGGCAGATCGGATACTCGCTCAATTTGCGGTAGACCCTTGCTAAAGCGATATTGATACTGCCGAAGAGATGCCGCAAGCTGGTTTCCTCGGCTTTTTTCAGGTTCTTTTTGAGCAGGGTTACTGCCTTAGGCTGTTCGGTGAGGTTGTTGTATGCGATGGCAAGATGCGTGGTTACACGGATCTGTGTCTCGACCGACAGGTTTGCGAGGTTCTTATTGTCCTCAAACGGTTTGACGGCCTCGAGCGACTCTTTGTAGCGGCCGGCCGTTTCCAGCGTGAATGACAAAAGGCGTTTTAAGTTGGCAAAGTTATCGGGTGTATGTGTATAGCCCTCGATCGTTTTTCGCAGAATAAGCTCAGCCTCACTCGACTGCCCCTCTCTGAGCTTCTGCCCGACGCTGGAAAAAATAGTATCCAGCTTTTGCGCTGAAACGCTCCGCGTCGGATATGACGCGCCGTCAGCGGCGGTTGTCATTCCCAATGCACTCTTCGGCATCGCCAAAACTTTGTTTGAACTTGAGCCCTTTATCATTTTCGATGCTGAAACAAACGTTCAATCGATCACCGATTTCAATATCGGCCGACCACAAAACCGCATAATTGCATACTTAGTAAACAGCGCAGTTGAAATCTAACAAAAAAAAACGTCTTCGTCCATGTTTTTTTCGGATCACAATAAATTGGCGTCGACCTTTGGGCGTGGAAACGAATGTATAAAACGCTGCATCTAAATGTGTTTCGGGACCGAATGGCCTTAATAATTGTTTTTACAGCGCAAATTCTCCAATGAGTCTAAATCGTTCTGAGATCGGTCAAAAGCAAGTATTTTTTGACAACAAGGGGCGACGCGGCCAGCTCGCATCATATCTCGGCCTGGGCGGCGCGACGATCATAACGATCCTGGTGATATTCTTTATCATCAGCGTGCTCATCAACCCGTTCCTGCCACAGATCCGCCTGCGCTCGGTCACAGCCTCCTCACAGGAACCTGATATCCGATTACCTATTCCTGACGCCCCCGTTCTGTCTCGTCGCGAACTTCAGGTTAAGCAGGAAAGCGAAAAAGTAAAACTTGAAAAAACGAAGCGCGATGAGCAAAAGCAGCAGCGGATAGATGACCGGATACTAGGGCGGGCAGCCCGCACGGCTAGGGTTGAACAAACGGGTCCCGAACGCCCGATCTCGGTCGGATTTTTCGTCAATTGGGATGATACGAGTTTTGCGTCACTGCAGCAGAACATTAACGCCCTCGACTGGGTCGTGCCGGAATGGATCAGATTGTCCGGGAATGAGGCCGACCCGCTGACACTGGACATTGATCAAAAGGCAGTCGAGCTTATCCAGAGCGAAAAGCCGGACATGCGGATCCTACCGCTGCTTCAGAACTATAAGAATGAAAAGTGGGATACGGCTGGGATCGCGGCAGCGATCGGAACCCCAGCGTCCCGCCAAAAGCTCATATCGTCGCTGCTGCAGGTTATAGATGACCACAAATTTGGCGGCATTACGATCGACATTGAAGAGGTATCGGCCGCAGACCAACTGAAGCTCTTTGAATTTATCAAAGAGCTTCACACGCAATTTCAACAACGGGGCTTGATCGTCGCCCAGGCGGTCCCGTTTGATAATCCTGACTGGAACTACAAAGCGTTTTCGACGGTTAACGATTACCTGATGTTAATGGCTTACGACCAGCATTGGTCGACGAGCGAACCCGGAGCCATAGCCGGGCAGGACTGGTATGAGTCCGTACTGAAAAAGCGGATGGCTGAACTCTCGCCGGCAAAGACCATCGTTTGTTTCGGCAACTATGGATATGACTGGGTCGAGGGACAAGATGAAGCCGAGGACGTTTCGTTCCAGGAGGCGGTGCTTGCCGCTAAAGAGTCGCTCGATTCGCCGGCCGACATAAAGTTTGACCCGGATGAACGCAATCCGCATTTTAGTTATACCGAGGATGACGGCAAGGATCACAACATCTGGTTTCTGGACGCCGTGACCGCGTTTGACCAGATACAGGCGGCTGAGCGTTATAAGGTCGGCGGGCTCGCCCTGTGGCGGCTGGGCAGCGAGGACCCGTCGCTGTGGAAGATCTTTGGCTCGGACCACGACAACTTTGACCCGACGGATGTTAAGACGATCAGTTACGGCTACGATGTGGACTTTGAGGGCACCGGCGAGATCCTGCAGGTAAAAGCCGAACCAAAGATAGGCCAGCGACAGCTAACGATAGATGATAAAGGCGCGATCACCGGCGAGGTTTACGCCGAGATACCATCGTCCTATGTGATCCAGCGGACCGGAGATAAACCCGGAAAGATCGCCCTTACCTTTGACGACGGGCCGGACCCGAATTGGACACCCAAGATACTAGATATCCTCGCGGCTAAGGGTGTTAAGGCCACATTTTTTATTGTCGGCCAAAACGGGCAGGCGAACCCATGCCCTGGTAAAACGTATCTTTGCCGAGGGGCATGAGATCGGCAACCATTCGTTCACGCATCCAAATCTGGGCGAGGTTCCGCGGCAGATCACGGACCTCGAACTAAACACGACCCAGCGTCTGATCGAATCCCTGACCGGACACTCGACCCGGCTTTTCCGTGCACCATACTTTGGCGACGCTGAGCCGCGTACCCCGGATGAGATCGACCCGACGATCCAGGCACAGAACCTCGGTTATATCTCGGTGGGGCTGCATCTCGACCCGGACGATTGGAAACTGAAAAATGACGACGGCACCCCGCACACGGCCGATGAGATGGTTGCCGACCTGTTAAAGCAGGCCGCCATCAAGACGCCCGAGGAACGCGGCGAGATCGTCCTGATGCATGACAGCGGCGGCGACCGCTCGGCGACGGTTGAGGCCCTGCCAAAGATAATAGATGCCCTGCGTGCCGGCGGGTACGAGTTCACAACTGTCGGGGATCTCGCGAATATGACGCCGGCGGATGTGATGCCGATCGTTCCTCAGGATCAATCGTTCTACGCCCGGGCTGACGCGTATGTATTTTATGGCATCTCGGTCGGCGGCTGGCTGATGCGGTGGCTGTTCCTTATCGGCATCATCCTCGGGCTGGGACGGATGGCATTTATCGGTGTACTTGCATTTGCCCAATACGTTCGTTCGCGGCGGCGAGAGATCGAACATTTCGGCGAACGATATCAGCCGATGGTATCGGTAATTGTGCCCTCCTTTAACGAAGAAAAGGTAATAAAGCGCACCCTCGATAGCCTGCTGGCGTCGGACTATCCCAAATTTGAGATCATCGTCGTCGACGATGGTTCGACTGACGGGACGGTTGCGGCGGTCGAGGACAAATTTGGCGGCGAGAAGCGCGTCTCGATCTTTACAAAGACGAACGGCGGCAAGGCCGAGGCGCTAAATTTTGGCTGGCGAAAATCCACGGGCGACGTCGTCATTGCACTCGACGCCGATACGCTGTTTACGGCCGAAACGATCGGCGCGCTCGCCCACCGTTTTGCCGATCCAACGATCGGGGCTATCGCCGGCAACGCAAAGGTCGGCAACCGCGTCAATATCGTCACCAAATGGCAGGCGCTCGAGTACGTTACCTCGCAAAATTTTGACCGGCGGGCGTTTGCCTCGCTAAATTGCATTACGGTCGTTCCCGGTTCCGTAGGAGCCTGGCGCCGCTCTGTGCTCGAGGAAACCGGCGGATTCTCGTCCGACACATTGGCTGAGGATCAGGACCTGACGATCCTGGTGCGAAAGCTCGGCTACAAGATCGGCTACGAAGAAGGTGCCATCGGCCTGACCGAGGCGCCTGACAGCCTGAGGAACCTCGCCAAACAGCGGTACCGCTGGTCGTTCGGCACGCTGCAATGTATGTGGAAGCACAAAGACGCCCTCTTTAATCCCAAATACGGAGCCCTCGGTTTTATCGCCATGCCCAACGTATGGATATTTCAGGTGTTTTTCCCGCTGATCTCGCCCGTCATGGATCTGATGTTCATCTGGACGATGGCCGGTGCGTTGATAACCTCACTCGAACATCAGCAGGAATATGCCCATACGCCGACAAACCTGAACGAGGTTCTGTTCTATTACGCCTTGTTCCTGGCCGTCGACTGGTTCGGTGCGTTCGCCGCCTTTCTCATGGAAAAGCGCGAGAAGAAAAGCCTGCTCGGCTGGCTGTTTATCCAGCGGTTCGGCTATCGCCAGGTGATGTACTGGGTAATGGTCAAATCGATCATCTCGGCAATACGCGGAGCGCTGGTCGGCTGGGGCAAGCTCGAACGCAAGGCGACCGTCCCGGCAAATGTTTAGCGCCGCTCAGCTCAGCTAATTCCCCATTTGCCGCTAATTGTGATTAAATCGGTTCTATGCCAGATCCCATAGACATCGAACAAGACGGCGATGTCCTGACAGAGAAAAAGACCAAACTCGAAAAGCCAAAGCTGTTCAAGGTCCTGCTGCATAACGACGATTTCACTACGATGGAATTTGTAGTCTTTGTCCTGCAATACGTTTTTAACCGCTCAGAGCCCGAGTCGTTCACCATAATGCTAAAGGTCCACAACGAGGGCCTCGGCATCGCCGGCATCTACCCCTATGAGATCGCCAACATGAAAAGCGAAAAAGCCATGAACCTCGCCAAATCGCGCGAGTATCCCCTGCTCTGCACCGTCGAAGAAGAATGAGCAAGTTCGGTGTGCGGACCATGTCAGTACCGCGAGCGACGGATGCAGGCCCACCGCAGCACTGGCGGTATTATTACGCCAGAACCGACCGGGTTCTTCGATCAATTGCCCGCGAAAATCGCGAAAGGACGCGAATAGAAGAATTTGCCCGCGAAAAACGTGAAAGGACGCGAATAGAAGAATTTTCAACGCGGAGATCGCAAAGGACGCAGAGCCGGACGGAAAAGCAATAAATAGGTCTCACGAGATTTTAACTTTTCAACTTTTTCACTTTTCCCCTTTTTCACTTTCCGAGTGTTAAACACCGGCCCCGTTTTACCGCTGGTAGAAGGCTTATAACACTTGTTTAGCGGCTAAAACACTGTTAGAAAGACTTCCGAGAGTGGCAAGCCTCTATATTTTTAGCGCAGCCTTTCTGAAAATAATAAAACGATTTTATAAATAATATAGCGGCTTACTGCTAAAGAAGGTCTCTAAACAACTGTTATAACGGCTCTACCGGTGTTTTAACAGCTCTACCGGTAATAAAATCGTTCCCCAAGCGGTGAAAGCCAGTAAACACCGCAATTCGCATTTTGCAAACGGCCATATTGCAGGCCCGGAAACGTGTTAAACATCTGGTCGCCAAAGGCGACAAACATTAAAGCCTGAGGAGCAGCGAAGCGAATCCCCGGGTTTTCCGGTAAAACGATATGCTCGCTGAAAGCGAGTAACATCCGCCCTCGAAGGCGTCAATTTTGTTGGACGCCTTCAGCGTCGGTCAATCGACTGGCACATCATACCTGGGGTTCCGTTCGCGAGGCGAACCACACCCCAGGCTTTAATGTTCTTCGCCGTTGGCGAAGGTATCCGTTCCGATCATTATATCAGGCCCCCGCCGCAAAAGAATTTTCTTGACATCCTGATCGGCGACCTCGAAAATCATATTAGGGACCGGTGTCGCCAGCTCCTATGAATGTCCTGATCAGCTCAACGGCGATTGTCTTTGCCATTTCAACATACGTTCTCGCCTATAAGGTTTTATTTGACGACCTTACTGATCTTAGAAAGTCGGTACTCCGTTTGGCCATCAGTGCAATAATCGACGAATTTTTCCCGGGGTTTGGCTGGCCGATGAGTGGAATGATCAGAGCTTTTGTTTGGGTTTTCAGCGGCTTATTCGTTGGAGCCGTCGTAACCGCGTTGCTGCGTTATGCAGTGTCGTGAACCCTAAAATCCATTGCCCCTTACCGAATTCGTCGATCTTCATGAAAGACTTTATCAGTTCGATAATCAGAGCAAGTTCGACCCCGTTATCCTGACAACCATCAGTTCGTCGAATTTGAACGCTCAAAATAAGTATTAGGAGCGTTTGTGCCAGCCATACACATGAAATGCAATTTTTCAGTCTCGAACGATGAGGTCTC
The DNA here is from genome assembly GCA_963834975.1 of Blastocatellia bacterium. GTDB lineage: Bacteria > Acidobacteriota > Blastocatellia > Pyrinomonadales > Pyrinomonadaceae > OLB17. The sequence continues at coordinate 205,813 of CAWIDZ010000004.1, read as the reverse complement.
CCTGGAGTTCAACGGTGGATACTTTGACCTACACAACAACTACAAATTATCGAGCCTGAGGCTTGGCCCCGCCGATACGCTGGAGCTTGTCTGGGTTTCCCGATCCGAAGCGAGGACGGGACGCCGGGATCTGGTATTAGGGTTTTCTGGCGTGAAGTATCTTGTTATTTCGAAAACGGAAAATTCGGCCGAGTTGGAAAGCGGCTTTTCAAAAACTGTCGATGCTATTGGTTACAAATCAGCCGATGATCTCGATCTTTCATGGCTTCAATCAGAAGAGCAAAAGGGCGTCGATAGCCATTTGGTTTTTTATTTCGCTGATGACGAGTTTATTAGAGTGCGCGCGGAGACGGCCGTACTTATGTCTGAACAATCGGAAAATTAGATTCAGGCCAAATAGGAGGTTCGGACCGTGTCGGCAGAAAATGAACTAACAACGGATAGGTCAGTCTATTTACAAGAATGCTCTTTTGCCGAGAAACTCCTTCGTGCGGGGGCATCATTTCCGGATCAGATATTCAGTCCCGAGCTGCAGAATTTCACATTTTTCAACTTTGACGATTTTTTCACGAACAGCTTTTTCGAAAGCTTGACGCGTTTTGTGGGTCTAAATGGGCCGGATGAGACATTTAGACTGTTTACACGTAGACCCGATCCCGAGGAATACTTTTACAAGAATTTCGACTGTTACCCGATTCTTGAAGGTTGTATATTGTGGACGGCGGAAAAATACCTGGCGTCGGTTTTTGCCGATCCGGGCGATAGTCCGGCAGACGCATTTGCTTATAATTCGGTGGAGTTGATACTTCACTCACGATCGTCGGATTGGTGTATGTACGGCAATCGTGATTTTGAGATAGCAGTCCTCGGCGCCAAGGCCAAGAGTCTCATCGACAACTGGCATTCGGTCTATGCTAAGTGTTTTGACGCAGAGGCGGCGGTCGATGCCGTTCTGACACCAGCCTGGGCTTCGTCCCAGATTCCGAAGCAATATATCGAAAGGCTTTTATCGAATTATCATTCTTAAAGGGACGGCTTACAAATGTCCTTGAAATCTGAACGATTTCGGTATCCAAGGCCAACGGGTTACTAAAGTGAGTGAATTGGCGGCCGACCCTCGTGTCTGACCCAGCTTGGATAAGCTTAGTGAGAGTGTAACTAATGCTCGAATTTACTGAATTTAGTATTGCGTCGTAGGAGCGCTTTTTACCCGTTTGAAAAGCTCATCCTCGAACAGGTGATCTCTCGCATGGACGCTGGGACCGGCATACGATTGCGGCGGCAAATTGAGGTCATCAACCATATTCAACGTTTATACGATGGCAAGGAGGTCGATCTATATCAAATGCGTTTTGGCAAAGCGGCCTTTGATGATAGCTTGCGTTTTCCGGATGCAGCCGATGAGGTGCTGTTGGCGTCCGTAAGCCTCAAACTGGCTAATATAGAGGCCACGCTAAAGGCTGACGTGTGGCTGGCAGGAGGACGCATTTTCTCTTTGGAACTTAACGAAGCGCCAAAACGGTACTTCGCGGGAATCAAGCTGCGAGAGGCACAGCCTGAAGTCGTCGAAGTAAAAATTTTTCATGACCAGTTGAAACTTCTATGTTAGAGAAAAATGCAGCACTTGCTATTCAACAGCATGCTCTTAGCGCGATAGAGAGTTTGCACGATGCACTAACTTCATCCATTGATCATTGCTCAGTTGATGAATTTGAACTAATCCGAAAAGGTGTCGGAACGGCGATCGGAGATATTCAGGTTGATATTCTTGAATTAATTTATCGGCAGCATCCGGAACTAGATGACTTGAAACACGATTGAGATAAAACCGAAAAGTACGGGAGCACGATAGTTTCGCAACTTTCGTGCTCCCGCCAACGTGTTCGCTGGTAGGGGTCGCCCCAGAAGAATTTTCTTGACATGCAAACCAAATCCCTCGAAAATCAGACGAAGCCGACGCTGGTTCGGCAGCTCCCGTAATTGTCCTTTTGGACGACAACCCCCATGCCCGATCAACAAAAAACAAGTAGTAAATTGCGACGAATTCTTAGTATTGGCGCCGTAGTTCTTGTCTTTGTGATTACGGCAGTCGTCGTCCATTCGATCATATTCCGGGAATATGAGTTAAATAAGCTGGAGACGAACCCCGGAGTCAAGTTGATGAAAAATTTACTTACCGAAAATATCCGTGTGGTCGATTCGGAATCGGGGCATACTATTTTTAGCTACCCTGACGGTTTTGGAATGGTGCTCGAAAACATTGAAAAACAGCCAAACGGCGAGTGGCAGATAACAATCCGCGATCATAGCCCCATCAAATGACCTTCTCTCAAAGGGCCGATGTGCTTAACGCAATATGACCGGAATGAACGGTCATGCAGCTGAAAGGAGGCATTATCATATTCATGGGATCTGAACATCAAATACTTTACAACGGCGGACGCACTGCGATGGAGAAAGGTGAATTTGCCCGTGCGGTGGAAATGCTGAAAAGATCGGCTGAGCTTTTGCCGCACTTCAAAACCTTCGAGAGTGTTGGCGAATGTCTGTTAGAGCTAGGCAACTACGCGGAAGCCGACGCTTTATCTTTCCGCGTCCGCCGGGTTGGGTAATAAGCAATTCCGGCCATACTATCTGTTGGCCAAAGCACTTTTACAATTGAATGACGTCGAGGCAGCTCGCGAAAAACTCAACCAGGCAATCGCTTTGAACCCGGACTATAAGGCTGCAAAAGATCTGCTTGGTTCAATATCAGTCCCAATGTGAGGCAATTGAGAATGGAAACAGAATTCAATTTTAGAAGCACAAAGTTTAACTGTACGGAACCCCGGGACTATTTCATTAATGAGGGTTGTTATGGAGACGATGTCGCACTGTGGTTGATATCTGAGTTGAAAAAACAGGGTGTCAAAACCTCGGCTGAGCCGGAACAGGAAGACTTTGGCTGGTTCTTTATATTTTATCCCAACAATATCAAACATGTTGTCATCATTGGGTTTCAGCCAAACGATGCAAGCATCGGAGATCAGTGGCTGGGCTGGATCGAGCGTGATGCTAATTTCCTGTCATCGATCTTAGGCGGACGTAACCGCGGGATCACACAGGAAGCTGTAAATGCCATCGATGCGGTGCTCAGTTCGTCCGAGCTTGTTGAGGGCCTGTCCTGGAACGAGCACTGAAACGGTCCTCAGGTTGAATTAACAAAGTAACGGTGGGGGGTGTTAATTGAGCTTTCTTTTGATTGACAAAATCAATAGCCACTGGCAATATTACGTGATTCTCAGTTAAAATGACCTTTGTGAAACAAGGTTGAGTCTTAATTATGACTTCCGATAAAGAACAACAGAATGATCGCAAGATCGTTAACAAGGACGACGAAAAAGTATTCGATGCGTTAGCGGAAGCCTCGTTACTTTACGATCGGTACGTCGAAATCGTCGATGTCGCAAATATCGCTGCTTTTCAACAGAACCTGATTGTGTCGGATCCCAATACTGTTCCCCCGCTCGGCCTTGTTATATGGCCGACTGCCAAATAGCTAATGCCGGCCTGGCCAGACCTAATTCAACAATTTCATGATGCGAGGGCGGCTGGGCAGCACGACTGGCTTCCCACGCAGTTGAAGGCGGCCTTAGCCGACGTTGGCCGTATGAGGGCTGATAGGAATGTCATTTTTTACTCATCGGCGTTTCTTCAAAAACCTAACGCTGATCCGGCCTTGTTGCAGATCACTCATGAAGAGATAAACGGCTTTATGTCCGTCATGTATGGAATGGACTGGACAAAGAACCTAACCCTGATACTTCATACTCCCGGTGGCGTTACCAACGCCGCGGAGACAGTCGTTGCCTACCTTAAAAGCAAGTTTAGTGACATTGAGGTCATAGTTCCCGTCTTTGCAATGTCGGCCGGCACGATGATCAGCTTGGCGTCTGACCGAATTGTAATGGGCAGACAAAGCCAACTAGGACCGATCGATCCACAAATGCCTGTTATAGGTCGATACGTTTCCGCCAGGGCAGTGGTGGACCAGTTTAACCAAGCCAAGGGTGAGATTTTGAACAATTTGAACGCTGCACATGTTTGGGCTCCGATCCTACAATCGCTAGGACCGGCTCTTTTGAACGAAGCTCAGAATGCATTGGATTATGGTGAATCAATGGTAGCGAAGTGGCTCGAGGCTCGCATGTTCAAAGGAACGACGAATGCAGGCGAAGCGGCGGCTAAAACGGCTGCACATTTCAATGATGCATCCAAGCATAAAAGCCATGGGCGTCGAATAGATCGTGACGAGGCTCGGGAAAATGGGGTAGTCGTCGAGGATCTCGAAGTTTCACAGGACCTTCAAGAGGCAGTTCTTAATGCATACCACGTTATGACCATCCTATTTGAGAACGGTCCGGCGGCAAAGGTAATGATGAATCACACTGGCACAACTTGGGTAAAGAACATCGGCATGCCTGTTCCCCCCGCACCTCGGCCCTAACTTCTTAGCCGCCCTTCCTCGCCACCCTTGTGCCGCATTTTGCTGCCAAACACGTTCCATCATTCCCTGAATTTCTTTTTTTGAGAATCGTTTTTCGAGCCGGGTGCCCAACCGGTCTTAACTCTACTTTTGTGATGGCAAATCGGGCCTGCGACAGAAGAATTTTCTTGACATCCCAACCGATTCCCTCGAAAATCAGACGAACCCGACGGGGTTCGGCCACTCCTATGAATGTCTTGTCGGGCCACAACAATCAGCACTGGAACCAGGACCTATCAAAACGGTCCCGGCATCGATAATAAACTTGGACAGAATAGCGGTAGTACGTCGAGTTATTTTTTGCAGGATCATCTGGGGTCGACGGTTGGTTTGAGTGACGCAGGGGGTGCGGTGAGTGAGTCTAATAGTTTATGATTCGTTTGGGAATCCGGCGAACCCTGATTTTACATCGCGGTACCAGTTTACCGGGCGGGAGTTTGATGGGGGGACCGGTTTGCAGTACTCACGCGCACGCTGGTACGACCCGAATATCGGCAGGTTTATTTCTGAGGATCCGATCGGGTTTCGGGGCGGGGATATAAATTTGTATAGTTATGTATTTAATAATGCCCCGTTAGAAACGCCGACATCCAGACCGGCCTTATTCCGTTTCGGCCCCGGATTTTCAAAAGCGGTCCGATTAAATCATCGACCTAGGACTAATCAGATATACTGTATACGAATGGCACTTGTATTTTGGAGATGGAGCGGTATCTTATGCGAAGACTGTCATGGCGACTAGCAGAAAGATATGTTCTCTCATTGCCATTTTCCTTGGGATAGCGGCGTTCATTCGGTATAAATCGGCCTGCCATCGGCTGTCTACCTTGGGGCTGTACAGATCGCCGTGTTACATATAACGTTCGTATCATGGAGACTTAAATTCAGCCCTACCAGGTCTTGGTGTTACCGATCAATTCTTTCCAGGAGTTGGGAAGCTTCGGATTGTGCATGGGTGACAGATTCGAGCGAACGGAACCTCGAGAAAATGAGGAATATGACGTCATTCTTCGATTTTGCGGCACTATCGTGATTTCGGCAGTCGACCTGTTCTCGGGGCACAGCCATCCTTGGTGCCGTTTCTTACCGTTTGTCTGCCGCGTATACCGGCGACCAACTGGAATAATCCGTTGCAGCGTCAACGCTCTGGCGTAATGTAACTGTTGGTCATTGTAGCATATGTTAGGGAATCGCAGAATTGGAGGTTGACCCGTTCATGCTACAAACGCGACCTTTGGGTTTAGTGATTACTGTCCCTGCGCCCAGTAAATTCTAACCGGCCGATGACTGAAGAATTCGAAGAGGGTATATATGATTTCTGCTAATTCTTACCTCAGACGATCTGGACAATCTTGGAAGGTTTATCTCTTTTTGATATTGTTGTTGGCGAGCGGCGTATCTCTCCTGGTTGGGTTCACCACGGCCCGTGATCAACCGTCTCGTTTTGTGCCGTTCGTATTGGGAGGGACATTTATAGGTGCAATTGCGCTATTGTGGTTGTCCTTGTCAGTCCGATGTAAGAAGTGCAAGACCCGTCTTGGCTGGAAGGCGATAAGCGAGCAATCCCATGAGGGCTGGATTTTTTGGCTTTTTAACAACGAAGACTGCCCCGTATGCAAAAATGCCGGCGTCGTCTCCAGGCATCAGCATGGGGATATAGGCGGCAATGATCGCTCTTGAGTTACCAACCGGGACTGACCTATATCAGTCATCCTAATTTATGAAATAGTTCCTGCCTTATTTGGTTCGCTCTGTGCTGTTAATGATCTTCGTACCCACCGCTGTCCAAAATGAGGTTGTGCTAAAAGTAATGTCTGTCAGTCCCACACGTTCCATCATTTCCTGAATTTCTTTTTTTGAAAATCGTTTCTCGAGCCGTGTGCCGCAACGCGTTTAACTCTAACTTTGCGATGACAACCCTGGCCTGCGACAGAAGAATTTTCTTGACATCCCAACCGATTCCCTCGAAAATCAGACGAACCCGACGTGGGTTCGGCCACTCCTATGAATGTCTTGGCGGATGACAACATCATGCTGGAACAAGGATCTGTCAAATCGGTCCCGGCATCGATAATAAGCTTGGACAGAATAACGGCAGTACGTCGAGTTATTTTTTGCAGGATCATCTGGGGTCGACGGTTGGTTTGAGTAATGCAGGGGGTGCGGTGAGTGAGTCTAATAGTTATGATTCGTTTGGGAATCCGGCGAACCCAGACTTTTCATCGCGGTACCAGTTTACCGGGCGGGAGTTTGATGGGGCCGCCGGTTTGCAATACTCACGCGCACGCTGGTACGACCCGAATATCGGCAGGTTTATTTCTGAGGATCCGATCGGGTTTGGGGGTGGAGATATAAATCTATATGGCTATGCCTCGAATAATCCTCTCAATTTTTCTGACCCTTTTGGCCTAGATGCTGTTTGGGATCAGCAGGTCTGGCGGGCCCAGCAGGATGTTCTCGAAGCACTTGAGCAACCGATTGCCGCCGCAGTCGGCTTCGGGAATGGTGCTGGCTTCGGAGTTCCCCGCATAATCACCACTAGGCAAGGAAATGATACGGTAAATTGGGATTGCTATCCGTCGTACATCGTAGCTGACTATGTCGGCGAAATAGCTTCGATGCTAATTCCGGCTGGGGCAATTGGTAAAGCAACAGGCATAAGTATCAAGATTGGACGTTATGCTCACGGCGGTGGCGGAATCAATTTTTTGAGGAACGGTGTGAGAAAATTCGCGATTGACTATCATAAGTTCAAAAGCGAAGGTCAAATGGTAGAGAAACTTCATTTCCATTGGGGTAGAACTAAAAATCAAATGAGGAAGCATCGAAATATTTTTGGAAAGCCATATTAACCTATGATACAAGACGAAGTTGCATTTCCTTTGACCGTGTTCTTCGAAAACGGAGAGACTGAAGTATACGAGGATGTTGAGGACCTAGAGCTTAATCTGGAGGACTTCGACAGTGATATAGATACAGCTTGTGGAGTTCGAGATAATCTCGGTCGCAAAGTGCGGTTGAAGATCCACTTGTTGAGCCTGGAGACCTTAGAAGTCGCAGACAAACGACCCAAGTCATAAAAAGAACAGAAAAGGAATATGGGGTCAGGCCTTCGATTCTGAGAAATTATCGTGATTTCGGCAGTCGACCTGTTCTTTGGCACAGCCATCCTTGGAGTCGTTTCTTACTTTTTGTCTGGCCGCGTCACACCGGCGACCGACGGAATTATCTGATCCGGTACGCCGCTCTGGTCGTAGGGGTAAAATGAAGACCGCTCATTCTATTTGTAAATGTTAGAAAATCGCAGAATCGAAGGCCTGACCCCGTTCATGTTCTATTTTTGCCCTATGATCCTGATCTCTCACCATTTGAGCCTATTAGGTGAATTATGAAATTAAAGGTCTTTTATTTATCCGCTTCATTGTTGCTTTGGATCCTACTCGTGTTATTTCACCTGTTCTGGTATGTCAAGACCAACTTGGCTAATGCGTTTGACGGATACGATAATGATTGGAGGTTCCAAGCTTTAGCCTTTTCGTTTACGACTTTGCCGTATTACGTATTAGGTCTCGGGTTCTTTCTTGTTATCGAGCTGAGTATTCTTGCAGCGATCGATCCTGATCGGCCGCGAAAGCTTTAAGGAAAGAATGGGGTCAGGCACTGCAAAATTTTTCTGAGGATCCGATCGGGTTTGGGGAGGGGATTACAATTTGTATTCCTATGTTTGGAACACGCCGAATAATCTGATCGACCCTTCGGGGTTACAAGGTATCGGACATCGTGATAACGACAGAGATTACTGGAGGAAAAAAAATGCATTGGATAGTGCCGAAAGTCGACGCCGAACTTCCGTATGGGAGGACCTTCTTGCCAGGCATAATAAAGGGCTTCCCGAGTGTGGTCCAGCATATTCCCCATTTCTTCAATGGCTTGTTCCAGATAGCGTAGGTGGAGCATTCGGTCCTTTCGGATCTAAGTACAATCTAATTCCCGCCTGCACAATTCACGATGATTGTTAAGGAACTTGTGGAACGTCAAAACCGTTTTGTGATCAACAGCTAGGAGCCGGAGTGTTTGCAGAGTGCATCGCAAATGGAGGCGGGGTTCAGGAATGCACTATTTATGGAAGGATTTATCAGTATGGCGTTGAAAAGGGCGGGGCAGAGGCGTTCAAAGAAGCACAGGCAGAATCGGGATGTCTTATCTGCAATTAAATAGTTACATAAACCGGGTGCCAAACCATATTGGTGAGGCAGATTCGGAGTTCGGCAATGTGAGTGAAACTCGAGTGACCCGCGAATATTGGAATTAGTTTCTTCGAATGTTTTACAAGCAAGGTGTACAGTAAATGACCAATCTCTTCAGGTCAAAATTCGGCGTTGTACTGGTAGGCATCTATTCTCTAGTCGTTCTATTCGCTACCTTCGAGTATGTCAGAACGCCTCCGGAGGCAATGAAGAATTTCGCTTTAATGATTCTCACCCTGCCTGGAAGTTTCGCGACTTCCTTTCTCTTGGATATTTTGAACCTGCAGTCCCGGGAAGGAGATAAGTTGCTTTGGCTTTGGGTTGGTTTTGGATGGATCTTTAATGCAGTTATTTTGTATTCAATCGGGGTGTTCATTGAGAAACTCGTCAGGTATTTCTCGGATAACGTTTCTAAGAATTAGATGAGCTAGGGAGTATCGGACGGGTGACTTGACGATTTTGTCCGGTATCGCTTCAGTCATCTTGCCCTTCATTTCGTCGCTCCTAATCGGTTTTGATCTTAGTACCCACCGCCGTCCAGAATGAGGTTGTGCTAAAGGTGATGTCTGTCAGCCCCGCACGCTCCATCATTTGCTGAATTTCTTTTTTTGAGAATCGTTTTTCGAGGCGGGTGCCAAAGCGGTCGAGGGCGTCGTTTCGCATTACGTAAAAGCTGTTGTGGCGGTATTGCGAGAGGGGGAAATTGTCGACGGCGAGGCCGAGCTTTTCGAGGATGAGGGCGGTGCGGGCCAGGGGGAAATAGACGAGCGCGGCGAATACCTGGCTGATCGTGTATCGCAGGCTGTTTGGCAGCCGGCAGATGATGCCGCGGATGGCGTTGCTTAGTTTCCAGATAAGCCGGAACCACGCCGGGCGGTTGTCAAAGCTGTAATAGAGATAGAGCAGGAACGGGGCGCCGGGTTTGAGCTTTGCCACGCAGGCGAGCAGGCCGGCCTCGGTGTCGGGGATGTGGTGGAGCACGCCGAGCGAGTAGCCAAAATCACAGCTTGCGTCCTCAAGCGGTATATTGTCGGCACCGGCGATCTCAAATTCGCAATTATCGGCAGCCGGCCAGATTACGTTTTGCGACCTCTAGCGCGTCGGCACTCGGGTCGAACAGGTACAGCTTGCCGACACGCGGGGCGACGAGGCGGGCCCAGCGGCCGCTGCCGCAGCCGAGGTCAAAGCCGACAGCACCGGCCGGCAGATTGTCCCAGGGAAAGATGCTGAAATAGTTGTCGAACATCCGGCCGAGCTCTTCGTCAGAGAGGGCCGTCTGGTCAAAGCGGGACCATTCGTCGCCAAAGCCGGCAACAACCTGATTGTCGATATTTGAGGTCATTGGGGGTCGATGAACCGCTGGAACCATAGCTCGAGCATCAGCAGGGTCCAGATCTGGAATGAATGGTCACGCTCGCCGTTGGTGTGCTCCTGTACGTACCGCTCGAGGATCTCGGGCCGGACGATGCCGCGTTTGAGCGAGCGTTCCGACAGCAGAACGCCGCGGACAAAATCTTTCATCTCGCCGCGAAACCATTTGCCGACCGGCACGCCAAAGCCCATCTTTCGCCGATAGATAACATCACGCGGGACAAGCCGCTCGGCGACCTTCTTTAGCAGCGACTTGGTCTCGAGGCCGCGCATCTTGAGGTTTTCGGGCAGGGTGGCGGCAAACTCGATCAGGTTGTGATCGAGGAACGGCGAGCGTGCCTCGAGCGAGTTTGCCATGGTGGCGATATCGACCTTGACGAGCAGATCGTTTGGCAGATAGGTCATCTGGTCGGTCAGCAGAGTCGTGTCGAGCGTGCCCGAGCCGTTGGCGGCGGTAAACCACCGGTCGAGCAGGTCAGAGGCATTTTGACCGGCAACCGACGCGGCAAAATCAGCGGTGTAAAGCTCGCGTTTTGTGTCGCCGTTAAATGTCGAGACCCAGCGAAAATATCGCTCGGTCCGCGGCAGGTTGGCGGCACGCAAAAAACGCTTGGCGTCGCGAAAGCGGCTGCGTTTTAGCTCGGACGTCGGCAGCAGGCTGACCGGAGCCTCGATAAACGCTTTTCTCAAGGCGCCCGGAACGCGTTTGTAGGCATCGGCAACACGCATCGCGACATACCGCTCATAACCCGCAAAGCTCTCGTCGCCGCCGTCGCCATTGAGGGCCACTGTGACAAATTTGCGCGTCTCCTTGGCGACATAATAGGTCGGTATCGCGGACGAATCGGCATACGGCTCGCCGTAATGCTCGACAAGCGTCGGCAGGACGTCGAGGGCGTTCGGGCGGACGATGAATTCGTGATAGTTGGCCCCGACGTGTTCGGCGACCCGCTTTGCGTATTTCAGCTCGCTAAAATCTTCCTCTTCAAACCCGATAGAGAATGTCTCGACGGGCTTATCGCTCTCCTGTGCCATCAGGGCGACGACCGTGGACGAGTCGACCCCGCCTGAGAGAAACGCACCCAATGGCACCTCTGAGATCATTCTGAGGCGGCGTTGATTCGCGCAGGATGCGGGTCGTTTCCTCGATCGCCTCGGCCTCGGTGATCTTTATCTTTTTTGAAAAATCGGGCTGCCAGTATCGGCGGGTCTCGATCTCGCCGCCTTTCCAACGCAGCCAGTGGCCGGGCTCGAGCTTTCTGATCGCTTTGAACGCGGTCTGCGGCGCGGGCACGCAGAGATACGACATATAGCTGTCGATCGCTTCATGGTCGACCTCGCGTGAAATGGCCGGGTGCTTTAACACGGCCTGAAACTCTGAACCGAATATCAGATCGCCGTTCGTTTGATGTGAATAGAGCAGCGGCTTTTTGCCGACGCGGTCGCGGGCGAGAAACAGCGACCTGTCAGTCTCGTCCCAGATCGCGAGGGCATACATCCCCCGCAGGTGGTCGAGGCAATCGGGGCCGTATTCATCGTACAGATGTAGCACAACCTCGGTGTCAGACTTTGTATAGAGCTTATGCCCGCGTTTTTCGAGGTCGTCGCGAAGCGTCTGGTAATTATAGATCTCGCCGTTAAAGACGATCCATTTGGTTTTGTCGTGGTTGTGTATCGGCTGCTGGCCGCTGGCGAGATCGATGATCGAAAGCCGGCGCATTGCGAGGCCGACATTTTTATTGACGTAAAAACCGTCCTCATCAGGCCCGCGGTGGATGATGGCCTGATTCATCCGCTCGAGGACCTGGCGGTCAACCGCACCGCCGCCGGCATTTACAAAACCTGTAATTCCACACATTAGATCTTTTCCGGCTGGCGCCCGATCGCCCTAATTCGTTCATCGATCGCTTTTTGCGTGGCTAATCGCCTGATCCGTTTGTTCTCGCGCTCCTCCTTATAAACCGTCCAGCCGACGGCAATAAAGATGAATAAAAACACCTGGATCTGTGTCCGTTGGCGATAAGCGGTACCGACATTTCCCTGAAAGATCGAATAGGCCACCGTCAGCAGCAGGCTGAAAATAAGGATCGGAAATGCGTTACGCAGCCGGTTTTTTACCGCGTATATCAGACCCATGAACAAGAATGGGAACGACGCCCACCAAACCAGTACCTCGGGGATCGTGATCGCCTGCCTCAGATTTGCCGCCTGCCAGGGAAACGGAGCCAGCATAAGGTAGGCAAATCCGACCGGTATCGCAGACAGAGCACCCTCGGCAGTCGAAACGTCCGCGTCCTCGTTAAAACCTGATTCGGCAGCGCCTGCAAGGTCCGATCGGCTGCTCTGAACCCGGTTGAGGTTTCCAAATGTATTAAATTCAATGGTCGCATTTCTACCCACGCCCAAATATGTGAGTGAAACGCCCACCAACAGCAATATGACAGTTCGCCGAAAGATCGATTTTGTCGACGCCGTCGTGCCGATCAAAAAACTGCCGGCGACAGCCAGGACGACCATATAAAAAACATAGAACCTAAGCGATAAGATCCCGAACAGCGACGCAACCAAAATGGCGAGTGCCGAATAGCTAAATTTGGTCTGCAGCTGCAGCACCATCGTCATCGCGGTGACCAGCAGGAAAATTATCAGGCCGTCTTTCAGTAACTGGCTCGACCAGATAATAAATGACGGAAAGACCGCGATCGCCACCGCCGAGATCTTTGCCACTTTCAGATTGTTAAAGACTTTTTTCGAACAGAAAAACACCATCGGCGCCGTGGCGGCACCGATAACGGCACAGACGGACTGGGCGGCAAATATATTTCGCCCCAGGACCATGTAGATGGCCCCGGTGAAATAATTCATTAACCAGCCGGCACCGCTTGATGGGTCGTTCTGATAGCGCAGAACATCGTTCCTGAGCGTGTGGCCGAGCCATATGTCGACGAGGCTCGCGCCGTTAGCGTCATACGAAATTGCATCACCGCCAAAGAACGGACGAAGATCATAAATATGGACGAGTATCCCAAACCCTAGTCTCAGCGTGAGGGCTGCCAGAAAAACACTTGTGACAAACTCTTTCTCCCCGGTAAACCGCCGCAGGATGATCAATGCGACCACCGACAAAATGAGTACCGCCATCAGGGCAACGGGGCCGTCAGGGAAGGGCACCGCGAAAAGCCCGAGAGCGATTATCAAACCAAATGCAAGAAATAGAAAACGGTTAAGCATCAGCTATTTTCCTCACGGAGCACAAGGTTGTTTTCGAGCACGAGGGCGTCAAAATTGGCGTTGCCAAATGTATTTATAGCGTCCTGAGGTGTGCAGACGATCGGCTCCTGCACATTAAACGACGTATTAAGCAGCATCGGAATACCGGTGAGCTTTCGAAACTCGTCTATAAGCCGCCAGTATCTCGGGTTTGTCTCACGGCTGACCATCTGCGGCCGGGCGGTCCCGTCAACGTGAACGACGGCCGGGATCTTTGATTTGTATGCCTCGGCCACCTCGATGACCGTTATCATGAACGGATCGTGATGCTCAACGCCGAACACCTCGGTGCCATATTCCTCGAGCATCGACGGAGCCAGCGGGCGAAACCATTCGCGAAGCTTCACTTTGTGATTCAACACTTCGCGCATATCCGCCCGGCGTGGATCAGCGAGGAAAGCTGCGGGCACCCAGTGCTCGCGGGCCAAATTCCATCCGGCCGTTAAACCAACCGACGATCGCTCCGTCTGAGATCATTTTGGCCAGACGCGGCATCAGCACATCGTCCTCAAGGGTTTCGTATTTCAGATCGGCGTCGTCGAGCGCGGCTCTGCATTCATCGTTTGTAAACCCCGGGCCGTAATAGGCGTGGTTCATCACAACGTTTCGCGGCTTGCCCAGTTTTTGATGCCAGACCATCAATGCAGCGCCGAGGCTGCAACCCGCGTCACCCGCCGCCGGCTGGACAAAAAATCGCTTGAACGGGGTCTCGTGAAAAATGCGGCCATTCATGACCGAGTTAAATGCGACACCGCCGGCCATGCAGAGATTTTCTTCGCCGGTCATTTCCTTTAGACGTTTGACCAGATAGATGGCAGTGTCCTCGAGCGCCTTTTGCGCCGAGCAGGCTATGTCCCAATGGTGCTCGGACATTTCCTCACCCGGCGGGCGGCTCGGTCCCAGCTCTTTTATGATCGCGTCCGGAAATTGATAATGCTTGGCGAGATGGTGGTCGAGGACGTTGATATGAAACCGGAAATCGCCGGTGCCGTTGACGGTAAGCACCTTTTCGCGAAAGAAATCGTAATATTTGGGCGAGCCATAAGCGGCGAGGCCCATCACCTTCCACTCGTCGCCCTTGAACATGTCAAAACCGATATAGTTCGTGACCGCCGAATAGAACTGTCCGAGCGAATGCGGCAGTTTGATCCGTTTGAGCACCTCGATATTGTTATGTGTTCCGCGGCAAAAAAGGGTTGTAGTATCCTCGCCCGTGCCGTCCCAAGTCATGATCGCCGCGCTCTCAAAAGGCGAAATAAAAAACGCCGATGCGGCGTGGGTCTGGTGGTGCTCGAGGTAGTGAAATTTGAAATCGCTCGGGCCAAAATGCTCGCGAAGCCGCTGCGGATGTTTGAACATCCCCAGATAACTGTTACTCACCTGGGCAACGCCGCGGTCGGCCCGGGCCTTGAACATATCGCGCGAGATGAATGCTGATTTGGCGGCCTGGACAGCTTTGTGACGCAGGATCCAAGGCTTCCAGTAGTGCCCGATATGCTCAACGTCCTTTAGGGTGATGCCGGCTTGATCCAAACAGAACTGGATCGCGTGGTAAGGGAATCCGCTGTGATGCTTGGTCCGGGAAAAACGCTCTTCCTCGACAGCAGCTACGATCTCGCCATCTTTGATAAGCGAGGCGGCGGAGTCGCCGAGAGTTGTAAGGCCAAGTACATACATTAATAGTTTATTCCGATATAGGGAGTCCGCCTTCGTATAGGGCCTCCGGGTCAAAATCTAACTCGTTAGCCCATGCCACGGTGTTGAAGCTAATATGAACGGTATTGAAAAGCTCGACGTTCTTAAGCTCTCGAAAATCACCGGTGTCGAGAAACGGTTTCATATCGAACACCTTCTTTTCGCCGTTTTCAAACGTCAGTGCCAGCAAAAAGCCTTCTTTAGGTTCCACACGTTTTACTGAAAAGTACATTTTTTATCTCAACGGCTCGATCCGAAACTTGTTTTTCACCATTTTGACAAAGCTCTATCTTACAAGACTTCGCTGGGCGAGTTCGGCGGTCGCACTCTCGACCTTGTCCTCGGCGTCCTGTTCGCCAAGCCAATCCAGAAGCTCGGCAAGGCCGGCCTCGAGTGTGACTTTTGGGCTATAGCCCAGCAGCCTTTCGGCCTTTGAAATATCCGCTACACAATGGCGGATGTCGCCCTCGCGATATTTGCCGACAATGATAGGCTCAATGTCTTTGCCCAGTCCTTTTGCCAGTTCCCGGGCGATCTGCTTTACCGTGGTCGCCCTACCGGTGCCGATATTCATCGCCTCATAATCAGCCTTGTCCGTCTCGATCGCAAGCAGATTTGCCTGTACGATATCGCTGACGTGGACAAAATCGCGCGATTGTTCGCCGTCCTCAAATATCGTCGGGGCCTGATCGTTCAGCAGCCGCGACGAGAATATCGCACACACACCCGTGTACGGGTTAGACAGGGCCTGCCGCGTGCCGTAAACGTTGAAGTAGCGAAACGCAACAGCCGGGATCTTGTACGCACGGCCAACAGCGAGACAATACTGCTCCTGATCCTGTTTTGTGACTGCATAAACGGAGGTCGGGTACAGCGGTTTGTCTTCGGCGGTGCCGATGGTCTCGAGAACACCGCTGCACCTCTCGCATTTGAACTCCCAGTCGTGTGCCGCAAGCTGCTCGTTCGGCCTCAGATTCGGATAGATGTTTTTGCCGCACGCCTCGCACCGATAGGCTCCCTCACCATAGATGGACATCGATGACGCGACGACAAGCTTGCGAAATTGCTCAGGCCGCTTGATCATCTCCTCCAACAACACAGCCGTGCCGAGATCATTCGCCTTAACGTAGCGGACGATCTCGTACATCGATTGCCCGACGCCGACCTCGGCTGCCTGGTGATAAACAACGTCGATACCGTCGAGGGCTTTTGAGACGGCGTCCGCGTCGCAAACGTCGGCGCGGATAAATTCGGCGTTTTTGTTAAGGTGCGCGGGCAGATCCTTGCCGTGAACCTGTTCGACTATCGAATCGAGTATCCGCACCCGGTGCCCCCTGTCTATCAAAGCATCCACAAGGTGCGAGCCGATAAATCCGGCACCGCCGGTGACCAATATGTTCATTTGTTCCATTCTAAGCCTGTTGAGGGCGCTTCGCCGCAGTGCGAAAGATCTCTGCAACCCTGGGGGCGATGACCTTTGCCGAGTATTCCTGCTCGACCGTTAGGCGTCCTGCCCGCCCGATCTGACGCCGCAAATCAGTGTCATGTATCAGGAGCTTTAGCTTTTCGATCCATTCAGCCTTGTCGCCGGCCAAAAAACCGTTCTTTCCCTCTTGAATGATTGTAGAATTTACACCGACCGGCGAGCAAATCGTCGGTATTTCAAGAGCCATATATTGCAGGGCTTTGAGTCCGCATTTACCTTTGCTCCAATTGTCATCGGGCAGCGGCATTAGGCCGATATCCATCTTTTCGAGATCGGCAATTTCCGTCTCTGACCTCCACTGAACAGAGTCAACATCGACGCCTTCGATCTCGTAATCCGGTGAACCTATGACCCGCAGACGAAAGCTCTCTGTCTGTGCCAACTCCTGCAACACATCGCGGATCGTATCGAGATGCTGGATCGTGCTAAAGCTGCCGCTCCAGCCGATCGTCAAGGTTGCGGGGCCGGCGCCCTTATCGGCAACCTTATATTTGTCTGCATCGATAGTCGTCGGGACGATCGTTACATTTTGATTATATTGCCTTGAGTAATCTGCAAGATATTCATTGCCGGCCATTATGTGCGTGGACAATCTGCAGATCTCGGCGGCCTTGCCGGGGAACTTTAAGTAGCTGAGATAACCGTTTGACGGGCTTTTATATGAGTGAAATATGGCGTCGTCAAAGTCAAAGATGACCGGCACCTTTGATCGTCCGATCTTACGCTCAAACCACGGGGGGCCCAGCAAGGCGGCTTCACGAAAAAGATAAACAAGGTCAAATTCACCCAGATCTGAGAGTTCCCGGCTACGCCGCCGCATGTTGCGGGTCACGGCATTGACCTTGGCAAGAACCCTGCCTCGGCCGTGAAGTACGTTTTTCAGTTCCTCGGTCTCAAACGGGGCGTACGTTATCTCGATCCCATTCTCACTTAATATTGGTTCCCACTGTTCGATCCTGAAACGCTGGCCTGGTGAGGTATCGTAAAGGGAGGGTACTACCGCTAAAACTCGCATAAACAAAGGATGAGATGTTAGCAACTAATCGCTGTCATTGCAAAAAAGATTCTCGTATAACCGGCGGTAACGAGGGGCCCCGACCGTTTCAAGGTCAAAGCGTTTTAGTGCCGTCTTGCGGCATTTGTCCCCGATATCACCAAGCTCCCTGATCTGTTTGATGGCCTTTAAGTAGCTCTCATTGTCAAAACCATCTACCAGGACGCCAACGCCTTCTTCGCTGATCAGCTCATCAACGTCGCCGACACCGGGATTTGCGATGATCGGCAAGCCAGCAGCGAGATATTCAGGGATCTTTGTGGGTGAGCGCGACTGTGTTGCATAGGTCGCCTTTACAAATGACAGGCCCGCATCCGCGGCATTCAAATACTTGGGGACCTCATCAGGCGCTACCATCGCGACAAAATAATCAGCCTCGGTAAAGCCCCTCTCTTGCAGGAGCGAAACTATCTCAGACGGGTCCGTCTGGGTCAGGAACATTGCAAACGTCCCGGTATCGACAGAACGGGCGGCAGCCAGCAGGTCCGCCAACTGTTCGGTCAGGTACAAGCCGCCGAGGGCCCCGAGATGGATAAGAACAAAACGGCTGCCTATGCCCAGCCTCGTCCGGACCGCGTCACGTGAATCCTCGTTCCCGGCCGCAAACCTGCCCCTAAGATCGACACAGCACGGAATGACCTCGACCGGCCGGCCTTGTTTATCGGCCCCGTTCGCATCGGGAAACAATATCGTTTTCGCTTTTTCAGTCAGGACAACAAACCCGTCCGACTCGCCCATCAGCCACTTCTCGACTCGCTTGGCTGACCGGAATAACCAGCCATTTTCGGGCCATACACCTGCATCGGTATACTCCTCAGGGAAAAAGCCGCGAATATCAAAGAGCAGCTTGAGCTTTCGTTTTGAGAATTTTCGGGCAAGAGCGCCCATCAGCGTCGCAACGTGGACCCGGCCGTGCAGGATGTCGATATTCTCATCCCTGATCTTTCGCCTTATGAACAGCGCCCCGCGAAGGATGTCATAAGCGGTCGCGATCGCCGACGGCCGCTTGTGATAGGCAAGGCAGCTCCATTCGATGTTCAGTTCCTCTAGTTCCTGCTGTGCTTCGGCAATCTGCCCGTCGCTCCAATTTGCATCAAGATCCGGCTCGAAGGTAAGCAGGCTGACCGAGGTGCCCGCTTTTGCGATCTCGTGCAGGTACGGTATCACCTGCGTCCGGACCAGCGGCTGCCGCAGCCCGAAGTAGCAAATATAGAGGGTGTGTTTAGCGGGTCCGGATTCAGTCATTTTCAAATTGAGCAACAACGATAGACCGGTATGCGTTGGCCTCGTTCGCGCCCGGCAACAAAGGAAGTAATATGCCGCTCAGCAGATTTGAGATCAGATACAGGTATTTTGACCGGACCGCCGAC
Organism: Blastocatellia bacterium; assembly: GCA_963834975.1. Lineage (GTDB taxonomy): Bacteria > Acidobacteriota > Blastocatellia > Pyrinomonadales > Pyrinomonadaceae > OLB17. Next base: position 186,795 of record CAWIDZ010000004.1, on the reverse strand, counting down.
CATCTCAAAAACCTCGCCACCGATAGATTTTCCGAGTAATACACTGATGTTTTGACCTTTCGGCCCCGGCTTTCTGCCTCCTGTTCGATCTCAGCCACAACCGAATCAGTATCGGGGTACTCATTCTCGAGATGTTCCGCGAGCCAGTCGGGAATTTGCTGATGCGAATCGACCAATTCCCTGTTAAATACTTCGTCTGCCCGCCGGGCCAGCTCGCCGCAGGGAAAAGTCACCACGATGGCGTCGTCTGCGACCCTGACCAACTGTCTAATAGCCCCGGGCCGTATCGCTTGCGGGAGATGTTCGAGAACATCGACCGACGCCGCGATTGAGAATGAACGTTCGGCAAACGGCAATGCCGCGATGCTGCCGTGGACGAACGTAAAGCCGTCGGCATCCTCCTCCGACGCGATGACGTCGACACCCACAACCCTCTTTGCCGAAACAAACGCCGACAGCCCATACTCGCCGCAACCGGCGTCCAGGATCGTAGACTCGCCGCCGATCATCGGCCGTAAGACCCGGGACACGTCAATATTGCGGCATCGTGTGTCCCATGCCCATTTGTACAGCATTCTGTGAAGTGAGCTGCCCTGCATAAATAAAACTAGCCCGCCGCAACAACCGCGTATACATCGATCCCGCCGTCGCCAAGCGGAGAGAAATCGTATTTGTCGCCGATCATCTCATCGGTCTCGGCGTGGTAAACGGTATAGCCGAGGCCATGCAAAAACGAGACGAGCTCAGCCGGGCTGGTGCCGTTTTTAATCAACCGGGTATAACCGACCTCGACAAACAGCTTTGGCTTGAATTTCTCCAGCATCTGTCCGGCACCTCGAAGGGCGTGCATTTCATAGCCCTCGATGTCGATCTTGATCAGGTCAACCCTGGTGATGCCGTTCTCAGAAACGATGTTATCAAGAGTATCAGTTTCGATCGTTGTAAAGTCATTAAACTCCGCGGCCTCATCCTCGCTAAGGATCCGGTTCATCCCCAGGTTATGGGCATTCACCCTGTAAAGTTTTTCAGATGCCTTTCGGTCCGAAACCCCGATATTGAAAACGTGCAGATCTTCAAGATCATTGAGTGTGATGTTCCGCTGAGCGTTCTTGTAATTGGTTTCGTCAGGCTCAAATCCGTAAACATAACCGCCTGGCCCCACCATATTGGCAAAGTGGAGCAGAGTTTCCCCGACATTGGTGCCGACGTCGAGGACAACATCGCCTTGCTCAACAAGCGAATACAACCTCGGCCGCGTGATGTCCCTGAGGCCCCAGTAAATGAACCACTGCATCAGGCAGCTGCGGTCAAGCTCAAAGACCGATCCGTCGCGTTCCACCCTTTTGAACAAACCGGGTTCATAATATTCCGGCGGCGGGATGAGCTTCATCGCAGTGCCCCCGTAGGCGCTGCCGCGGAGAAAGAACAACAGCACGTTCTCAAGCGGCGGTGGGTAAAGAATCTTCGCAGGCCCAACAGGGTCTTTTTTACTCTATCAATCATTGATGATCGGCCGATGCCTTGCTTCGGGCATTAAGCCTGCGCAGCGGAAATTTGATGAAATGCATGACATTGCCCGGCTGGTAACCGAGGCTCTTTATCGCCGTACGAATGAACGCCGAATACCTGCCGGCCCTGAAGTAAGAACCGGCAAGCGTCTTATACAAATTACCGTACGCTTCCCGGCCCAGCGCTGAATCCTGACCCTCGAAAGCTTTTTCAAAGGCGATGGTCATGTCATGCTCCATCGCCGCAACGTTGCCGTGCATATTGGTCGTATGGACACGATACCTGACCAGGATCTCGGGCACAAAACCAACCGGATATAGGCTGGCGATCCGGTAAAACAGGTCCCAGTCGGCCGACGTCGACAGCCGGGTATCAAACCCTCCGACCTCGTCAAAAATACTTCGGGGGACCATCAGCCCGCTGCCGCCGCCGAGGATGCCCTCTCGCTTCAGCATCAAAAGCTCGTCGGCGACCTGCCCCTCGAGCCCCTCTAGCCGGTCCCGCAGTGGATCACCCGCTGCGTCGAACTCATGAACCCCGACATGGACGAGGCCCAGGCCCGGATCGTCCTCAAAGCTTGCGATCTGTTTACCGACCTTTGGCGGCAGCCAGGCGTCGTCAGCATCGAGGAAAGCGATATATTCGCCGCTGCTCCGGGCGACACCGTTATTCCGGGCCGCGGACACACCCTGGTTTTGTTGAAAGATGGTCTGCACCTTTCCACCGTAACTTTCCAGGATCTCACGCGAACCGTCCTTAGAACCGTCATCGACGACTATGATCTCGATGTTCGGATAGGTCTGAAACAAGACGCTCTCGATGGTCTCGCGCAAAAAATGGGCGTAGTTATAGTTTGGAATTATGACGCTGACCAATTTCATCGCTGATTAGATCTTTCTGCACACCGCGAGCAAAGTACGGTGCGGTGCCTGACAGTGTCCTCATCAAAATTGTAATCCATTTCAGTCGGATAGAACGGTTTGCCCCAGATCGCCCCGCTCAGCCACTCGCGAATGGCGAGCGGTATTTTGTTAAATGCCTTCCACCCAAACAGCCTGATCTGTGTGACAGCATCCTTTGGCAGACGCCGCTGGGCCTCGTAAAACGGCGGTATCCGGATCCTCTCATCCAGCGACTGGCCAAGGAATTTGTCGATCGTAAAGTACGCCGACAATTCAGCCTGTAGCTCGTCCGGTGTGTATTCGTGGATATGGAACGGGTTTGAGGGCTTGCCGTTGACCGGCATCGTGTATGCGGCATTTGGTGTTGACAGTATCAGATGCCGCCAGTTCGCAGCACCCGGTTGAGTTCGGACAGGAATTGGGCTCTCTCATGAAGATGCTCAAGAGTCTCAAACGAAGTGATCACATCAAAGCTGCCGTCAGGAAACGGCAAGTCCCAAACCGTTTCCGAGCAATAACCGCCGCATTGTCGCCGCACTCATCGTCTGGCATCTTTAGCCGCTTCGGCATCGATATCAACTCCTGTGACAAACTCGCGCGTTCGATCTCAGCAGACCTATCCCATAGCCCGTTCCGCAAGCGATGTCCAGGACTCTCTGGTTTTTAACGAAAGGCAGGGCAAAAACATAACGCGGCCGCATGCTCGCCCCAATAAGGCGACAGACGTCCGGCATCTACCACATTTGCACCCTGAAATCTCTCTGATTCTGCCATCTTATCGCTGGCTCAACCAGCGTTCGTACAATTCCATATGCCGATCTACCATTCGATCAGCCGTAAATTTTTCGCGGACCGTTAAGCATACCCGCTTCTGCCATAGATGTTTTCAGATCATCGTCGTCGAAACACCTTGCAAACCTCGCGATATATCGCATCCGGATCATCTGGAGGGACCAATATTCCATTCACGCCGCTTTCGATCACCTCGTTCGCCCCGCCCACATCGGTCGCGATCACGGCAGCCCGATACCCATCGCCTCGATCAAGACCTGGCTGAAAGCCTCTGAAAGTGAAGGCTGAACAAACAGGTCCATCGCGTTCAGGCACGCCGTAATGTCGTCACGCCATCCGGCAAAAACATCCTTGCCTCGGGCAGCTTCGCCGCAGCCTCCTTGACCTCGGCCAGCATTCCGCGGCCGGCGAAAAATAGTCTCGCGTTTGGAAATTCTGCAGCGATCTTTTCAAATGCACTGATCAACTGGACGTGGCCCTTTGCCGCGGGCAAAATTAGCGACATAACCGATGACGACATCATCGTCGGCAAAGCCCAGTTCCTGCCTTAACAGCATTTTCGGGCGTCGGCATCGGGCTTTAACCTGTCAAAATCGAAACCCAGATAAACGACCTCAATGTCATCCCGCTTTATCCCGTCTGTTTCGACCATAAACCGCTTTGCAGCCTCGGAGACCGTCAACACATGATCGGCCCTTCCCGGCCATCCATTTGTCAGCTGCGATATGCAGCCTCGACCCGAGCATCCGCACCACACTTGTGTGATGACGCATCAACGCAACAGTGGTCTTGGGTGCTGAACCGCTTTGCCAAAACGCCGATCAGCCCTGCAAAAGAACAGATGAGTATGAAGAATGTCGACCTGCTCGTCTCTCAAAATACCTTGCAAGCCGCCGGACGGCTGGCGGATACGAAAATTTACCAGCCGCGTCCAGGCTAAATATGCGACGCCCGGAATTTCGTTCAGCCATTTTGGCGGTGATCCGGGCCCGAGTTCGACCAAGGTTACACGCACACCTTTTCGCGATAATCCGGCGGCGATGTTCCGAAAATAATCGCCCCCGACCGATGAGTCGCAAAAATGACAAACGTGCATACTCACGAGGGTAACAAATTAACGTCAAAGAGCTCTGGCTGCGAACAAAACCAATCTTTTTCGACCGTGCTGCCCTCAAAAATGACATTCATATTGAGATCCGATAGGATCTGCCATATCTCATCCAGGGTTTGGCTATTTTGCTTGATAAATGGCGGATGAAGCCCCAGGCGAGCCGTCGGCCGCTGGGTCAGAAATGTTTCGCGGGCACCCAGTAACACGTCGAGTTCCGCGCCCTCAACATCGATCTTTAGGCAGTTAACCTTGATCCCACGTTCCTTAACAAATTCGTCAACACTGATCATTGTGATCGGGATTTCCTGCCTGCTTAGCTCGGTCCTAACAAGCGAATTTGCGTTGGAGATCTCATTTCCGGTGTCGAAAAAAACAGTCTCACCGCTTTTTGAGGAAACTGCTTCTCCGCGTACCTCGACCGTTTCAGAGCAGTTATTGAGATCCACAACCTCCTGCAAAACGCTCCGGGTAAATGGCGTTGGTTCAAATGTATAGACCTTGCCCTCAGGCCCGACAAGCCGGGCTGTCAGCACGGCGAACAGCCCGATATGACCGCCGATATCGAACACGGTATCGCCCTGTTTGACGTTCGCTCTAAAGAAATCGAATGTTTCGGGTTCGTACTCCGCTCTCGTAATACCGACTCCATCGCGCCGGAAACCTGATCTTTTCGCCGCCGATCACACGGCTAACCCCGCGGCCAAATGTGACCGCGTCCAAAGCTTTGTAAGCCGTATCTTTAACTAAACTCAATTTCGTCTCCAACCAATACTCAGCCTGCAGCAAATGACCGGTAGTCCCTCAAGATCCTAACACCGTCCAACACAGGCTTTCGCCAGATCAAAACGATAACAAACACCGCGGCGATCGCAAGCAGAAATGCCGTTATCAGGTCGCCGGTCCAGGAGGCGTAAACAGACGCGGTCAAGGCCGGAATGAACGCAGGTATCGTCCAGATATGCCTTAGCGAAAAGCGAAACCGTCCAATAGCGATGACCACGAGTACGCCCGCACCATATGCCAAGACCGTCGCCCAAGCACATCCCTTTAGGCCGTATCGCGGTATGAGCACATAATTGGCCAGCAGATTGACCGACGCCGCGACCAGCGCAACGATCGACGCGATGTATGTCGCTGAGATCGCATTTGTATATGGAGCAAATCCGATCACCGTAGGTATCGCGAGAACCGCACTGGATATCAATATCCAAAAAATGATCACCGCCTGATCAACCTGCTGACCGAATACAAGCGGGATGAAAAATTTCATCGCTAGAGCCGCGCAGATGCCGCCAAGTCCGCCGATAAACGTCAGCAACGGCAAAACTCTCTCCATGTATATAGTAACGCGCTCGTTGTTTCCGCCTGTTTGTAGAGTAACAAACAGAGGCAGCAGCAAAGAACCGGCGAGCAGCGGAAACTGCATTAATATACCGTTCATCTGATAAGCGACCGAGTAAATGCCCAGATCAGATTTTGTCAGATATTGCGAAATAAATATCGCGTCCAGATAATTTGTTGAGAAATAACCAATCAATGAATATGGAATCAGTGGCAGCGAAAATTTTAGCAAGCTTTTAACGGAGTCCGAATTGATCCGTATCCGCCATGAAAATAGCCCTCGTATCACAAACAAGCCCGTAACGGTCATTATTACAGGGGCGGCAATATAAGCGCTGATCGCCGTCAAGCCATCCAACCGTCCAGCCAGAATAAGCCCGCCTAAGCCTGCAAAGATCAACATCCTTTCTACGGCCAGCATGACTCCCTGCAGTCGCGGCAGTTTAGCGGCCTGCATTGTATATTGGATATGTAGCCAGACTGCGCTCGCGACAAAATGGGCAGCAACAAACCAAATTGCCTCGGGCGGAAGTTTTAACCAGCCTGAGAGGATCGGCAGCCAGAGTGATCCAAACACAAGCAGAAGCAGAGTATTAGGAAGAAAGATCGCTGTCCGCGCCCAAAACGAATCTGTGATCCGCCCCGATCCGACAAATTCCTCGACGCCATATCGCGCAAGCGAAATGCACGTCCAATTTACAAAGATCTGAGCAACCTGCGATGCGGCAATTATCGCAACCACGCCGCCATAGCCCTCGGTCCCGAGATAATGCGTTATAAGCCAGACCGACGCAAATGAAAACATCGCAACCGCGATCTGCGCGGCAACGAGCGTGGTGTAATTGCGAACAGCGTTCTTAACATCCCAACCGGCAGTCTGACGATCCGTCAGCGGCAATGGTACGGCCCCGGCGTGTATGTCGGTTGGGTCTGGATTCACGTTGGAAGTGTATTTATCGTGTAGACGTTGTGTCAAACCGGAGATCAGGTACTCAATCGCATTATGGTTGCAAAGGGACTATCCACGTTGCCCGATTACTCGATTACCATAACTGTTAACTCAGTATTTTCAGTTTTTCCCATCGGAGAGATCTCGAATATTTTTGAATACCGTCTGGTACTCGGCTCTCCGGGGCCAAATGCTCTAATGCTATATCCGTAACTTTCATAACCCTTTAACCTGAAATGGCCGTCGCTGCCTGTTTTGACCTCGTCCACCATGCCGGAGCAATTGTCGGGAGACTTACTCCGTGTTTTGTTAAAGAGAACCACCGTGGCATCGTCAATTGGCGATCCATCAGCGGACATTGCAACCCCCGAGAACCATCTCTCTTTCAATGGCGGAAGAAGGGTGAAGGTCCCTATATTCAACCGCTGATCTTTTCCAACTGCAATTATCGTTGCCGTTCCCTCATCCGGCACACCTGGATAGAAAGTCCTGCCATATTGGGGAGCACGCTGATCGTGACAATTATTCGGATTGATGACCAGAAGATATTTGCCTTCGGGGACGTCCTCGAAATGCAGTTCCCCCGACCCACCGCCCGCCCAAACTCTAGCCACTTCACCATCTGACAAAGCATTTCCGGTATCACCGACCCGAATGAGCAGCACGGCCTGTTGCGGAGGAGTGTTTCCGTCGCTGCCAATGAATTTTCCACTGATCGAACTTAAGGAGGTGCCGACGAGATCTAAAGATGCAGTATGTCTGTAAAATCTCTTCGGCTTAGCAGGGGGTTGTATGGCGAACATGTCAGAAGCAAAATATTCCCCGATCACGATAACGCCCTCGCTCATTTTGTAAGGCGTGGCCTTCCATGATACCGGACGAGACCTCTCTCGCAGCCCTGTCGGAAAATGCGCGGTGACATGATACTGACCTACAGGAATATCCTTAAAGATGTACTTACCATTGGCATCTGTCCTGGTGGTAAATTTATTACGTTTACTTCGGACAGTGACTTCCACATCCGGTATTGGGACATTACGTCGCCGGCTGCCAAGTTCCCAATGGTCCTCGTAAATTACGCCAGATATCCGCGTACCGCTTTTTCCTGAAGCCACCTCTTCGGCATAATCAAGTTCATCCCCGGCCTTGGCTAGCACAATCGGAGGTGTTCCACAGGGACCGTCGTTCAATATATTCAGCCGTCCATCACTGCCGTTTTTGGCGTAAACAAAATATTGCTCCTTCTCAGTAACGGACAATAAACTGTAAACCTCGACGGACTCACCCGCTGTACCCCGGTAAAGCCGATCGATCTTAAACCGTACTAATTTGCGGTCCTGGTCGAAAATGACCTTTTCCGCCGTGCCTGTAAATACAATATCGGACACCCAATATGGGTGATCAGAAGGCCCGCCAGTGAGAAAGTGGGCAGGGAGGCATTCGCCTTGTGCATCCGCCGCCAAGCTCGTCGCAAGACAGATCGTTAAGGATAAGAAGCCTGAAACCAGGTATTTGAAATAGAGCATAAAGAAATACACCCAACAGGATATCTTTTTACCTGTTGGGTGTTCGAACCATGAGTTCGGTTGCTTTGTTCAATGGTGCTCTTTTGACCCTTCGGGTAAATTGCCGTGATAGATCTCGCTGCCGGTAGCGACGAACTCTTTTGCCTTTTCGCTCATACCGACGGCGAGGGCTTTTTCGGCTTCGATGTTTTGGGCGTTGGCGTAATCGCGAACGTCCTGCGTGATCTTCATTGAGCAGAAATGCGGGCCGCACATTGAGCAGAAATGGGCGAGCTTGGCGCCCTCGGCGGGCAGCGTTTCGTCGTGAAACTCTTTCGCCTTTTCGGGGTCGAGGCCGAGATTGAACTGGTCCTCCCAGCGAAACTCAAAGCGGGCCTTGCTCAGCGCGTTATCGCGGTACTGCGCACCCGGATGGCCCTTTGCCAGGTCGGCGGCGTGGGCGGCGAGCTTATATGTAATTACGCCCTCTTTTACGTCCTGCTTGTTTGGCAGGCCGAGGTGTTCCTTTGGCGTAACGTAGCAGAGCATCGCGGTCCCGAACCAGCCGATCATGGCCGCTCCGATGCCCGAGGTTATGTGGTCGTAACCTGGTGCAATGTCGGTCGTCAGCGGCCCGAGTGTATAGAACGGGGCCTCGCCGCAGATCTCGAGCTGTTTGTCCATGTTCTCTTTGATCAGGTGCATCGGGACATGGCCTGGCCCTTCGATCATGGTCTGGCAATCCATCTCCCACGCGATCTTTGTCAGTTCGCCGAGCGTGTCGAGTTCTGCAAACTGTGCCTCATCATTGGCGTCCGCGATCGAACCCGGCCGCAGGCCGTCGCCGAGACTGAACGCCACGTCATAGGTCCGCATGATCTCGCAGATCTCGCGAAAGCGGGTGTAGAGAAAGCTTTCCTCGTGGTGAGCCAGGCACCATTTCGCCATGATCGAACCGCCGCGGCTGACAATGCCCGTGGTGCGTTTGGCGGTCATCGGTATGTAAGGCAGTCGAACGCCGGCATGAATGGTGAAATAATCAACGCCCTGCTCGGCCTGCTCGATGAGCGTATCGCGGTAAATTTCCCACGTGAGGTCCTCGGCCTTGCCGTTCACTTTCTCGAGGGCCTGGTAAATGGGCACCGTACCGATCGGCACCGGCGAGTTGCGGAGTATCCACTCTCGTGTCGCGTGAATGTTCTTACCAGTCGACAGGTCCATCACCGTATCGGCGCCCCACAGCGTCGACCAGCGCATCTTTTCGACCTCTTCCTCGATGGACGAAGCAATTGCGGAATTGCCTATGTTAGCGTTGATCTTTACAAGAAAGTTGCGGCCGATGGCCATCGGTTCGCTTTCCGGGTGATTGATGTTGTTCGGGATGATCGCCCGCCCGCGGGCGACCTCGTCGCGGACGAACTCGGGCGTGACAAAGGCCGGAATAGCCGCTCCGAACGATTCGCCCTTATGCTGATGGTTCAGCGAACTCCGGTCGTCACGTTCAATGCCGGCGAGATGTCGGCGTTCCGCCTCGCGGCCGAGGTTCTCGCGTATCGCCACGTACTCCATCTCAGGCGTGATAATGCCGTTACGTGCGTAATGCATTTGCGTAACGCATTGCCCGCTCTTTGCCCTGAGCGGCGCACGCCTGAGGCCGGGAAACTCCTCTAACGCACCGCGGTCCTTAACACGAGCGATATCTTCGGCTCCGACGGTCAGATATCCATTATCCTGCGGCAGAATTTCGCGGCCCTCATATTCCTCAACGTCGCCGCGGCCGACGATCCAGTCGCGTCGCAATGCCGGAAGGCCGTCGCGAACATTGCATTTCGCCGCGGGGTCCGTCCAAACACCGCTTGTGTCGTAAACACGCACTGGCGGATTCTCTTCCAGTTTGCCGTCAAAATCTTTGGAGGGTGAGAGTGCGATCTCGCGGAACGGGACCCTTAAATTATGTTTGTCTTGATTAACGGTATTGCCGTTTGTCTCGATATAGATCTTGCGCGAGGCGGGCAATTTGATCTCGTCACTGGTTTTTTCTTGTATTTCACTCATTGTTTTTCTCCCTTCGTCGGTATTATCCGCATCAGGTTTTTAGGGTCTCGATCCAAATAAGATCTCTATGTCTAACAACTTTCAATCCAAAATCCAAAATCGCAGATCCAAAATCAGAACGACTCTCAGCCAGAAGGCTCCCCTGAAAACTCTTGCTCAGACTTCAAATTATAGTTCACACGAAAGCTAATAGAAAATCTCGCTCTTTTAACCCCGGAAACAGCTTTTTGCTGCCGAAAGTGTTTTTTTACGGTCTGCGAAGCTATTTTCGGAATTTCCACGTCTTTTAAGGCTTTCATAAGCTCTTTCAACCTCTAATTAGTTTTTCTAAGAGTTTTAAAAACTATTTGATGGCTAAAAGTAATTATTTACTTTCCCAAAAACGTTGGCCTCGTTCGTTTGAAATTCCAAAGTTAACAATGTCGTTCTATGTCCCCTAATTAATCTATGAACCATTAAAGATCTGAGGCCGGGAAACCGCGGGTATCTCCCGGCCATTTCATTTGAACGCACTTGACCGCATTCCCAATAATTGCGTAGATTTTGTTGTAGTGCTTTTTACTATTGAGCCTCGTGTATTAGCGTTTGGACATAGAGTTGTCACCGCTATGCGAACAAATATAGAAGAGAGATCTACTCGTTATCTGGAGAAGGAGAAAATTATGAAAAAGTTATTATTTTTAGCAGCTTTGGGATGTTTTGGTATTTTTGGCCTGTCGGCATGCGGCGGCAGCAGTACCGGCAATGAAAATTCCGCCTCGGCGTCAAAACCGGACGCTGTGAATAAACCGGTCCAAAACACTAACAGCGTAATGAGCACAGCGGTAAACCCGATCAGCACTCCGCCCAATGCTATCGCAAGCATTCCGTCGTCGAATCCTAATGGGTTTCTGGCAGAGGCGGGGCCGGCCGAACTTGCATTGGCCGAGCTCGGTACGGCGGCAGGCAAAAACGCTGATAACGCGGAGATAAAGAAAATGGGCCCATCGACCGCCGCCGATTATACAAAAATGAACGGCGAACTAAAGGCTCTCGCGGCCAAGAAGAATGTCACGATACCGGCCGGCACAGGCGACTATAAGGCGACGGTTGACAGGATCTCAAAAGCTGAAGGTGGGGGATTTGATAAGTTGTATGTAGACATAGTGCTATCAACCAGCGAAAACCAGTTAACGGCGTTCAAGGCACAGGCTGACGGAAGCAGCGACCCGGACGTCAAGGCTTTTGCGGCGAAAAATATGCCGATCATTCAAAAGCATCTAGACGCGATGAAAGCGGTCCGCGACAAGATTATGAAGAAATAATTGCGGTTTGCCGTATCATTTGCGTAAGACCAACTTCCGGAAAGCCAGTTTAGCCGCTCGACGATCACAGTCAGGCAAAAGCTGGCTTTTCGCCTGCCATCTGGGGAATAATATGTATTATATGAAGTACTTGATCTTGCATCTCTGCGTCGTCTTTCTCTGCGTCACCCAAGCAGTGTGTGCCGGAACGGCTGCAAGTTTTGGGGACAATGCAGTTTTCTCAACGCAAAATGCCGAGGTAAAATTCCGCATCGAGACCGTTGCCGCCGGACTTGAGGTTCCCTGGGGATTTGCGTGGCTGCCTAACAAAGATCTGCTTGTGACAGAAAGGCCCGGACGTGTGCGAATTGTCGAAAGCGGTAAACTGCGGGCCGAGCCCGTCTTTACCGTCCCGGATGTCGAGCCGTCGGCTGAGAGCGGTTTGATGGATATCACGCTTCACCCGAACTTTGCCTCGAACGGCCTTGTCTACCTCGCCTATTCTTACAATCAGGACGGAAAGCATGTAAAGGTCGTTCGGTATAAGTACGCAAACGGCAAATTCACGGAGCCCAAATCGATAGTCGATAACATTCCCGGGACGGCTTTGCACGCAGGTATGCGTTGCCGGTTTGGCCCTGACGGCAAATTGTATGTCACGACCGGAGACTCGACAGACTGGAATCTGGCGCAGGATACTAATTCACTCGCCGGCAAGACCTTGCGGTTAAACGACGACGGCACGGTTCCGACCGACAATCCGTTTGTTGGCAAGGCCGGCTACCGGCCTGAGATCTGGACACTCGGCAATCGGAACCCACAGGGGATCGCCTGGCAGCCGGGATCGGGCTTGTTGTTTGAGACCGAACATGGGCCCAGCGGTTTTGAGGGCCGAGGTTTTGGCGGGGATGAGGTGAACATCCTCGAGGCGGGGAAGAATTACGGTTGGCCGGTCATCCATCACACCGATTCCCGCGAGGGTATGGTCTCGCCCATCCTCGAATATACACCGGCCTGTGCTCCCGGCAGTGCAATGTTCTACGATGGCTCAGCATTTCCGGCGTTCAAAGGAAATTTCTTTTTCGGGTGCCTTAGGTCCGCGCGTATCGTTCGCGTGGTCCTCGACGGCCGAAAGGTTATTAGTCAGGAAAACCTGTTAGACGGCGCTTATGGCCGGATCCGCGAGATGGAAGAGGGCCCGGACGGTTATATCTATTTCTCTACCTCGAACCGCGACGGGCGGGGCTCGCCGGCAAAGGACGATGACAGAATAATGCGAATGGTACCTGTTGAGGGTAAACGTTGATCGGGGAGTGCTTTAGCAGGCGAGCCGGGTGTTTGTTCGACAAAACCTAATCGCGCCCCTGCCGCGGCTCTTTTTTCAGGTGCCGCGTAGTAGGTTCTGTTACCGAAGAAAATAAATTTACAGGCTCAGGCAGATCAAGTTCATTTGTATCGCCTCGCATAGCATTAAGTTCTCGTTGAATATCGACACCGACTGAGCCGCCGGTCTGCCGGCCTCGAGGCACTGACAGAAAGACGCCGTTTAGAATAAAGCCGAGACCGATAAAGAACGCAACGGATCCAAGTCCCGCCATAAAAAGGAACTCTTCTTTAGCGGTGATCAGAGCCACGATCGAAAGCGATATCGCCACACCAATTCCGACAGACGACAAGGTCATCCCGGTCCGCATTCGCCTAAGACGTTTTTCCTCGGGCGACTCGAGAAACTTTTCGATTTCCGGCAGTACATTCTCTGCTACCTTTTTCAGCTCACTGGTGCCGCGCGTTTCCCTGATCTTCTCCGCCACGGCGCGTCCGATCTCGCTACGCGCCGATGCTGCTGACTGTGAAATGCTTTCCGACGATCCGACCGCGACGCGGACCCTTTTAAGATCGGTTCCACATGCACGGCAAAACGGGACCGACTGATTTTCTTCTTTACCGCATTCAGGACAAAACATTTTGAAAATTGACTCCTATGGAGCGAGTTAACGAATTAAGGAACTTTGTAGTTTCAAGCTTCGCTCTCTAACAGTTTTTTCGCTTCTAACAGGTCGGCTTTGTGAGCTTCGGTGACGACCGGATATTTCATATTGAGCGATTCCAGTTTATTGACAATGATCTCGGAAACGGCGAGGCGGGTAAACCATTTCTTGTCCGCCGGGATTATATACCACGGCGAAAGGTCGGTGGATGTTGCCTCGATCGCCTCTTTATAGGCTTTCATATATTCGTCCCAAAAGCCTCGTTCCTTTGCATCGCTGGCAGAAAATTTCCAGTTCTTGTCCGGCAAATTGATCCGCTCAAGAAAGCGTTTTTTCTGTTCATCACGCGACACATTCAGGAAAAATTTCAGCACGTGGGTGCCATTCTCTGCCAGATGATCTTCCCAATCGCGAATATGCTGAAATCGCTTTTTCCAGATGTTCTTGTCATTTTTTATCGCATCGGGCAACAGCTGGCCCTGCAATATTCCCGGGTGCACACGGACGACGAGGACCTCTTCGTAGTGCGAGCGGTTAAAGATGCCGATCCGTCCGCGTTCGGGAAGCGCCTTTTGCGAGCGCCACAGATAATCGTGTTCTAATTCTTCTGACGATGGGGCCTTGAACGAAGTGACCTGGCAGCCTTGCGGATTGATCCCGCTCATTACATGCTTAATGGTACCGTCTTTGCCGGCAGCGTCCATCGCTTGAAAAATGAGCAGAAGTGAGTGAACATTCTCTGCATATAGTGTGTCCTGCAACTCGGTAAGGCGTTCAATGTTTTCTGCGAGGTCCTTTACCGCCTCTTTTTTGTCATTAAAGCCGTCGGTAAAGTCGGTCGCATGGTCTTTAAGGTTTACCATCGAACCCTCAGCTATGCGGAATTTATCTATCTTCATAATGGTTTGCCTGCGAGTTACACGAATATCACGAATCAAATGAAATTACTAACGCTTTTCTTAATTGTTGTACCTGTGTTGAGCATATTCTCGCAGCCGAAACTTGTACCGCACAAGATCACGCTTAAGACCGGAAAGTCGATAAACCTCGAATCTGCCATCGGAGTTTGAGATCATCCCGGCCGCCGAGGGTCTGAAACGTGTTCGCTTTTTTGCCAAGGCGCCGGACGGCCGCATCTTTGTCACCGATATGTATAACCTGACCGACAACAAGAAAGGCGCGGTATATATCCTCGACGGTTGGGACCCGAAGGCAGGGAAATTCAGCAAGGTTATTCCCTATATGACCGGTCTGCGAAACCCTAACAGTGTGCAGTTTTATCGTGACGAAAACGGTCAGGACTGGTTCTATCTGGCTGAGACTGACAAACTAACTCGGCGCAAATTTACGGCAGGCGAGACAAAACCTACTGATGATCATCCGCAAACGCTTGCCACGTTTCCGGACTACGGCTTGAGTTATAAATACGGGGGCTGGCACCTGACACGAACGATCGCCTTTGGGCCGAACGGCAAGCTTTACATCTCTGTAGGGTCGAGCTGCAATGCCTGCGTCGAAAAAGAATCCGTCCGTGCAAGCGTGATCGAGATGAACCCTGACGGATCTGGCCAACACCAATTTGCCCGCGGCCTTCGCAATGCCGTCGGGTTGAAATGGGTAGGCAATTTTCTCTGGGCATCGGGCCAGGGCTCTGACCATCTTGGGCTGCAAAAGCCGGACGAGACCTTTTACGCATTAAAGGACGGCACTGATTACGGTTGGCCGTATTGTTACTCGGCCTCGGGCAGGATCATTTCTGATCCGAAATTCAAACGGCCCGCCGGCTGCAAAAATGTACCGGCACCGTACGCCTATTTTCCGGCACACGCGTCGGCACTCGGCTTTGATTACTGGGACGAAGCCGATTCGCCCGATGCGATAAAAAACGCGTTCCTGGTTTCGCTGCACGGGTCAACGAACAAGGCCGTCGGCCACGGTTACAAAATAGTCATTATGCGAAAGGGCGAAAAGGTGCAGGACCTGATCAGCGGCTTTCTGAAGGGCGGAAAGGTCATCGGCCGGCCGTGCGACATTATGAAGCTCGACGCGGGCTCGTTTCTGTTTACAGATGACTACTCAGGGATCGTTTATCTTGTACGGCCTAAAGGCGCGGCAACGCCGATAGAGCTCACCTGAACCGAAAACCGATCCAATATCCGACGTTCCGGCAAATACGCCATCCATCAGTTGAATCTTCAAAAACGTGCTTCTCTCTAGTCTTGTTGTTTGCCGGCGTACTCTTGCGCGGCCTCAGCTAACCTCGTTTTGATGCAAAGCGCGTGATACGATATTCGTTTGGCTTTAATGGAATTATGAATATCGGAATTACGGTTTATCCAACATACGGCGGCAGCGGGATCGTCGGCTCCGAACTTGGACGGGACCTTGCGGAACGCGGGCATAATGTCCATTTTATTTCTTCGTTTTTGCCGACCAGGGTTACAGAGCTTGGTGAGCGGATCCATTTTCACGAGGTCGAGATGATGTCGTATCCGCTGTTTGAACATCAGCCGTACGACCTCGCTCTGGCGACAAAAATGGCAACCGTCGCAAGAGCCGAAAAGCTCGACCTGCTTCATGTTCATTACGCTATCCCTCATTCGATCAGTGCGATCCTGGCGCGGGAATCGATAAAACAAAAGCGTTATGTGCCTGTTATCACGACGCTTCACGGAACCGATATTACGCTGGTCGGTGCTGACCGCAGTTATTTGCCGATCACCCGATACGGCCTGCAGCAATCGGACGGAGTGACGGCGGTTTCGAAATTCCTGAAACAGGCAACCATCGAGACATTCGATTTTGACGAGATCGAGGTGATACCTAATTTTATCTGCCAGAATCATTACAAACGCCTCGTTGATTCTCCGCTGCGGACGGAACTTGCCCCAAATGGTGAACGGCTGCTCGTTCACGTCTCAAATTTTCGAGCCGTCAAACGCCCGGCCGATTGTGTTGAGATACTTGCAAAGGTTCGCGCTGCGGGTGAAAACGCGCTGCTTGTAATGGTCGGCGACGGGCCGGAACTTTCTGCAGTTAGGTATCGTGCCGAGCAGCTCGGCGTCAATGGCAACGCGATCTTTGTTGGAAAGCAGGCTAATATTTCTGATTACCTGGGCGTGGCCGATATCTTTCTGCTGCCGTCGGAATTAGAATCGTTCGGCCTTGCAGCGTTAGAGGCCCAGGCTTGCGAGGTCCCGGTGATCGCGACCCGGATAGGCGGCATCCCTGAGGTGATCAACGACGGTGAATCCGGTTTTCTCAGCGATGTCGGCGATGTCGACAAGATGACGAAAGACACACTTACGCTGCTGGCTGACGAGGACCTCCGACGCTCATTCGGAGAAAAGGGCCGTGAGCTTGCCGTACAGCGATACTCGACCTCAAAGATCATTCCTCAATACATCGCTTTTTACGAAAAGATCGTTCAAAAGGCCAAGTCCGCCGCCGCATAGATTAATCGTGCTCAAACGCTACATGCACAACCGGGAAAGGCATTTCGCGATGCGTGACGACGATCGCGTCGTCCACCCGTTCGATTGGGGCACTGAGTATATAACCGATCACCCCAATGGAGACGATCCGGGCAAGCTGTTTCGTGAATATTCCAGGGAAACCCTGGCAAACAGTGAGGAGTTTTTCTTTTCGCCGCAAACCTCGGACTTCGATCTTGGATGGCGACGATCTGACTTGGACCAGCGGCATTGAAACGCACTTCGTCAGAAAACAATACCGTTTACGCCAAATATTTCCCGCACGAGACGAACAAAAAGGCCGCTGTTCTGGTGTTACCACATTGGAACGCCAAGGCTGGCACCTACTTCGATCTGTGCAAAGTATTTAACCGTGTAGGGTTGTCGGCATTACGCATGACGCTGCCGTATCACGAGCAGCGTATGCCGCCTGAGCTTAACAGGGCAGATTACCTGGTTGCCCCCAATGTCGGCCGGACGCTGCAAAGCCTGCGGCAGGCTGTTGTCGACACGCGCTCGGCTGTTCGCTGGTTAAAACAGCAAGGCTACGAAAAGATCGGCATCGTCGGCACGAGTATCGGTTCGTGCGTCGGGTTTTTTGCTTTTACGCATGATCTGCAGATCGACACCGCGGTGTTTAATCACGTTTCCGGTTATCCGGCCGACGTCGTCTGGCACGGCCTTTCGACCTATCACGTAAAGGAAAGCATCGGCGGCAACCTGACCCTTGACGAACTCCGCGAATATTGGCTTCCGATTTCGCCAATGGCGTATATGGAGCGTCTCGCCAAACTTCCCGCCCCGGCCGCAGCGTTACATTTACACACTTTACGACCTAAGCTTCCCGGTCGATCTCTCACGCGACACGATGAAAGCCCTTCGCAAACACAAGATAAAACACAGCGAGGTAACTCTCCCCTGTGGGCACTACACCTTAGGTGAAAAACCCTGGGTTTATTATGACGGGTATAAGATCGTGTCGTTTTTGCGGAAACATTTGAAGTGAGGTGGTGGACCCCGAATTTAGTTTCGGAATTGCCAACAACGCTTATCGCTCAGGCTTTCATCAAAACGATGTTAAAATCGTTGCATCCTTTGAATGAGCCCGATCGCCGAAAAGCATAAACACACGGTCGAAGAAGCGATAGAGCACTTGATCTCGCGCGCCGAGAACCCGCGTGGGCTGGCCGGTTCGGACATTTCTTCGCGGGTTTCCGCGGCGATTGATAAATACCTGCTTCGCGACGACCCCGGTGCCGCAAATACTGAGATCAAGGAATTTATCGATGAGATCAGGGCGGACGACCTGTGCCTCATAATCGCATGCGAACGCGGCGACGAACGAGCATGGGAGGACCTGGTCGCGAACTTCGATTCGACCGTAAAGTCAGCCGCCCGCAAGATCTCGTCTAACAATGAGGATGCCGAGGACCTTGCAAGCTCGATATGGGCTGAGCTTTATGGCCTTCGCCAGGATGCCGACGGCAACAAAAAAAGTAAGCTGGCGTATTACTCTGGCCGGGGTTCGCTTGGCGGTTGGCTTCGGGCCGTAGTTTCGCAATTGGCCGTCGATCAATATCGAAAGCAGTCAAAGTTCGTTCAGATCGAAGAGGACCGCGAGTTTGAAAATCTCGCTAACGCTGCGTCGGAGAATTCGCAGGGCGGTATTGTCTCGCATCACGACGACCCTGAGATGCTGCTTACCGAAAAACGCACCGCAGACGATGTGACCGAGGCTCTTCAGCGATCGATCGAAGAGCTTGACGCCGAGGACCGGCTGATCTTAAAGCTATATTATTTCGACGACCTAAAGCTGAAGGACATTGCCGCGACTTTTGGCTATCACGAGGCGACGGCCAGCCGTAAGCTGGTGAGGGTGCAGACCGAGATCCGTAAATGTGTCGAAAAAGCCCTTCGTGAACGGCACGGCTGGACCGACAACGAGGTCAAACGCCATTTGAGCGACACGGCGACCGGGCTAGGCATCAGTTTTGAAACTATGTTCGCCGCATTAATTGTGATATTGCTTGTGCAAGATTTGGCGATGAGTGGCGTTCTCTAGTTGGGTTACGAAACCTTGCCGCAGAGGTATCGGGGTTTCGAATAGGGCAGATGTCGTCTATCAGATGGATATCATGACCATTAACATAGCGTTATTTGTCGCTATAAACCTTGTGGCCTCTGCGGCATAAAGATTTAGATGGAACTGGAATTCGACAAAGAGATAAATGCGATCCTGCGAAAGGCGGGTGGCTCGGGGAATGTGCGGAACGCGACAGCGGCCGCACCGCACCTGGATGCTGACACGATCGCAGCATTTGCCGAAAACGCTCTGCCTGATAAGGCAAAACGCCCGCTCCTCGAGCACTTCGCTGATTGCGACCGATGCCGAAAAATGCTCTCGCAATCTATCCTGTTAAATTCAGAAGCGGATGCGACGGCCGCTTCTTCGGTCGTTTCGACGCCGGTTGCCGAAGCCGTCGCACCCTGGTATCAAAAATTGTTCAAAACGTCGAATCTGGCGTTTGCGATGGGTGGTTTGGTGCTTGTCTTTTCAGGAGTTTTGGGCTATCTGGTGTTGCAAAATAAGGGCGATATCAGAAGTGCCCAGATTTCTCAGGTAAATGAACCAGAGGCATCTCATGGCGGCCCTTATTTTAATAATGAGACGGAAGGAGCAGTGGCTAATATTGCACAACCGGCGAGTTCGCCAAGCTTGCTTTCTCCTGCGTCAAACACCAAGGCAAACTCTGACGCTTCAAAATCGGGCATGGTCTCAGAATCGGCCCCTGCCACCGGGGGACGGATGAATACCGGAGAGGCCAAGACCGAGGTCTTGGATGATCGGGCTGCTTCGAGCGACGCGACGACCGGTGGAGCGTCGAGCGGCCTCGCAAAACCGGCCCCTGTTGCCCCGCCCCCACCAGTCATTGATGGTGTCATGGCAGAACAGGATGAGAAAAAACTTGACTCTGCAATGGCCCCGGGACGCGACAAAGATATGGAACCCGCGAAACGCAAAGTAGCCGAAGATCGTGAAGGTTACCGTCGCGATCTGCCGCCGCCGGCGTCCAAATCAGGACCGGTACGCTCCGGCCCGCTGCAAAATCAGTCAAATCAGGTGAATAACCGGGCATATGATATGTCGGTTTCCCGTTCGCGTGGGCCGCAAATCTTTTAATAACCGGGACGGCGTCTGGTATGACTCGGCGTATCATGGCCAGGCGACCACAAATGTCCGCCGAAGTACACCTGAGTATAATAAACTCGACAGCGGGCTTCGAAACATCGCCAATACGTTGGGTGGAACCGTCGTGGTGGTTTGGAAGTCAAAGGCTTACCGCATTCAGTAAATCTTCCATTGCTGCGTTATTAGAGATAATATAACGGTATGAAGGCACTTGCAGTACTGTTGTGCGTCCTGTTTATATTATCGGCCACTTTCCACGCCCAAACCAACTGGCAATCCGATCTCGACGCGAAAATTCGCTTTTATCAGACTACGGATTTCGGCATTCTTTTAGCCGGCACCGAAAAGAGCCTTTATGCAATAGACGGTACTACCGGCGAGCGGATCTGGCGGCGTTCGACGGGTAAGATCGACGAAACCGCCGTCACGCCTGTCCCGAACACCGACCTGATCTTGTTCACCCGTGACCTCGGCAGCAAATCCCGTCTCGAAGCGATCGACCTGTTGACCGGATCGAGGATCTGGCAAAGCGACAAGGTAAAAGGCGATGTAATGCAGTTGGCCGTTGATCCGGCAAACGATCTGATGGCGATCGTTCTCGTTAAAGATCCGAGAGGCAAAGCGGGAGATGATCTAAAACGAAAACCTGTCGTCCATGTCTTAAAGCTTTCGACGGGAGACGAACTGTGGAAACGTGATCTGGACAGCAATATTGAGATGATGCCTTCGCGATTCGGCGAAGGCCTCGGCGAAATAGATTTCACTCTAGATAATTACAGGCCGCCGCTGCTTCTCGATGGCCGGCTCTTTCTTTTTTACGAGGGTTCAACCTCATACGAAGCCCGCAGCGGAAAGGAAAAAGAGCGCGAGAAATTTAAGATCAACGAAGATGGCCTTGCTCTAACCGAGGCCGACCCTGTTTTTGACGACGCTCATCTTTACGTATCGGGACGGGGCAAGGTCCGCGCGATCGACCGCCGAACTGGTAAAGAAGACTGGAAAGCGAATGACCTCGGGATCTGTGCTGAAATGGCCGTGGTTGGCAATCGGCTTTATGTTCGCACCGGCGGTCAGTTTACGCGGCTCAAGGATGGAGAATTGAAAGAGAAAGGGCCCTTTGGCGTATCGGCCATCGATACTGCCACAGGCAAGACCGTTTGGCGATATAAGGGTGCCGATAAAGGATTAACGAATTTTGCCTTCTCCGACGTGAACACCATCCTGATCGCTGATAGTGACGACCTTATTGCCCTTGATGCCCTAACCGGTAAACGCATCTCGAAACGCGATCATAAGGTCGAAAAGGCGCAATTTGTTTTGATCAATGAGAGTCTGAAAGCCGTTGTAGGAGGCCGGGACGAAATTGCGGCGTTTGAGATCGGCGACCCTAAAGCACCGGCACTATGGCGCGTCAAACACGGGCCGCCTGGAAGAGGTGTTTTTCGTGTAGTGGCGGGAATAGCATTGCGGGCCGCCGCAATATATTTCCGATATGGCGGTCTGGCCACCTCTGCTATCAATCTGGCGCTGGACCGGACTAAGCGCTGCCGCCGCGGTTAATTCGTTTCGATGGTCGGGGTTAAGGACGAGATTCGATTCATTTGACCTTTCAACTCTTGCAAGCAACTCGGCAAAAGACTATTTTTCCAGGCGAATTTATGTATACGGTTCGGTTGGGCGCTCGTCGGGCCTATTAGATCGTTTTGGCGGCCTTGATATAGGGATACCCAATGCCACCGATCTGCGGGGGAAAGTTATCGGGCGAGCCGTTGACCAGGCGACACCCAGCCGGAGCGAAGTGCAGGAAAGCATCTTTGATAGAGTTGATCCGGTAAGGCAGATGGAAAAGTTGTCAAATTATCTCTTAAGACGAAAGCGCCTAGCCGAACTAAGGTCAAACCATATGTATTTCTATACCGATCTGCCGAAACCCTTTAATACGAAAGGCCTGGTGGGAGTGAACGTCCATACGGGCGAGGACGCCAGGTATGTTCTCATTTCGAATCCGGACAGATATTTTGTAACCGACGAAGCAGCTGCTTTGCTTTATTCGGCCGACGGCAGTCATTTAAGGGCGTTTGATATAAAGAGGTGAATGCGAAGGGGGGCGTCCACTTTGACCTGCGGTTAACTGACTGAACTTTTGAATTCATTTCCGCGCGAACTTATGTTACAAAGATTGTTTGCGCTTTAGTATCCGATTCTTGTTTTTTCGCTATAAAGGAATTTTTAATGAAGAAGTTTTACCTGAGCCTCTCTATTCTGACGCTCTTGGCATCTGTCTGGTTTTGGTCCGGGATCTCCGCATCGGCACGATCTGAGGGATTAGCAAACGATAACGCACCGGTCGTATCTACTTCCCTGGTCCTTAGCCAGGTTTCGGGCGGCAACGGCTATTACTCGAACGACTGGGTTGAGATCAAGAATGTTTCTGCTGCCGCGCAATCGCTCAACGGCCTTTCCCTGTATTATGGTTCGGCCACCGGCAATTTCGGTGCTGGTGCTTTTGCTCTGC
This sequence comes from Blastocatellia bacterium, assembly GCA_963834975.1. Classification (GTDB taxonomy): domain Bacteria; phylum Acidobacteriota; class Blastocatellia; order Pyrinomonadales; family Pyrinomonadaceae; genus OLB17. The sequence continues at coordinate 164,182 of CAWIDZ010000004.1, read as the reverse complement.
CGAACACATCAGTGGCGCCGGGACAATATTACCTCGTCCAATTGGGCAGCGCCGCACCTGGAAGTACGCCTTTGCCCGTATCGCCTGATGCTTCGACCACAAACATCAATATGTCGGGCTCGAGCGGCAAGATCGGCCTCGTGAACACCGCGGCATTGGGCGCTAACATTTGTGGAGCGTCGGCGACGCCATGTAATGCCACTCAACTGGCGGCGTTTGTAGATTGGGTCGCTTACGGAGCAGCTGGCAACGGAACGGCCGGCAACGGCGAAGGAGGTAATCCACCTGTTAATAATGGGGTCGCGATCACTTCTGTCCAGGGTGCCGCAAGGAAATCCGGCGGCTGCACGGATACTGATAATAACAACGCGGACTTCGACGTATACACAAATCCTCCAGTGGCACCGATACCGCCACCACGCAACACTGCAAGCCAGTTTGCTCCGTGCGGCGGCGGCAGCGGCGAACTTCAGGGCTTTGGCAACGCAAGTCCAAATTCGGTTGCTCCGGGCGGAACAACATTGCTTACGGTAACGGTCGTGCCCGCCGCTTCGCCGCCGAGCACAGGCATTACAGTTCGCACTGATCTTACACAAGTCGGCGGTTCTGCGACTCAATCGTTTTTCGACGACGGAACTCACGGCGATGTGACGGCGGGCGACAATGTATTTTCGTATTCGGAAGCCGTTCCGGGAAATTCAGTCGAAGGCAATTTTTCTTTACCGGTAAATATTGCCGACGCCGAATTACGGACAGCAACAACATCGATAAGCCTCACGGTAACCGTAACCACACCGCACAGCGCGGCAGAGCATTTGGTATTGGGCAATCCGTCCGGAGCAGTAACGAACGTCAATAGCCCGACGAATTACCTTTTGGCAAAAAGCCAGTATGTAATGTCCTATCACCGCGACCGGGGCATTCCTAACTGGGTCGCATGGCATCTGGATACGTCATGGCTCGGCACGACGAGCAGGCAGGACGATTTCAGGCCCGATACGTCGCTTCCCGCGGGGTGGTATCAGGTCCAGGCGTCAGACTATGACTTCGCTACATATGGCTTTGACCGGGGCCATCATTGCCCTTCGGGCGACCGGACGGATACGGTGCCTAGCAATTCGGCGACGTTCTTAATGACCAACATGATGCCGCAGGCGCCAAATAACAACCAGCTTGTTTGGGCCGATCTCGAGGATTATTGCCGGTCGCTGGTGCAGAGCGGCTATGAGCTTTACATCTATGACGGCGGCATAGGCATGGGCGGGGTAGGTTCGATGAGCAGCAATGTTATAAATACGATCGCCAACGGACACGTTACGGTTCCCGCTATGACGTGGAAAGTGATCGTCGTTTTGCCGGTCGGATCAAATGATGCTCAACGCGTCAATAGTTTTACCCGCGTTATCACGGTGCTAATGCCGAACACCCAAAGCGTCACCAGGCCCTGGACTCAATACCGCACTAACATTGCGAGGATCGAGCAGCTTACCGGATATAATTTCCTGACCAACGTCCGGCCGCAAGATTCGCGTCCGACTAAAGAAGCGCGTGGATAAACAGTAATTCAGAACTTTTGTCCAACGGAGGCATCCTATAACAAAAAGACCACGCGAGAACCATTCGGATTAAAACGGGATAAATTGTAATGAGATCACGATCTACCATACTTGCCTGGTTAAGGCTGTCATTCGCAGTTGTTGCTTTTGTTATAGGCGGAACCTCGGTTTCTGTCTATGCGCAAAAAGAGCTGTCGATCGCTGAGATACAAGGTAATTCCGTTAAATCAAGCTACGCTAATCAGAGTGTCCGTACAAAGGGTATTGTCACGGCGATAAGCAAGCGTGGTTTTTATCTTCAGACGCCGGATGCCGACGCCGACAAGGACCCTAAAACGTCCGAGGGTATTTATGTTTTTGGATCTGAGAGCGTCGACGCGGTCTCGATCGGATATCTTGTTCAGGTTGACGGCACTGTAAGTGAATATGTTCCAAAGAACGAAGCGGCGTACTTTAGCATTACCGAATTAACAAGGCCGACCGTCAAGGTCATATCAAAAGACAATCCGCTGCCGGCACCGATCGTTTTGACATCCGCCGAGCTCGACCCAAAAGGCAAACTTGACCAGATGGAACGGTTCGAGGGGATGAGGGTATGGGCGGACATCGTTGTTGTCGTCCCGACCGGCGGATATCCGCCGAATGCAAAGACAGGCCTTTCGACCTCAAACGGAGTTTTCTTTGCATCCTTGATCGATGCGCCGCGTCCCCTTCGCGAGCCGGGTATCGAGATACTTACCAAGCTGATGGAAAAGCTGCCGGCCCAGACACCGGCGTTTGATATGAACCCTGAGGTTCTGCGTGTCGACAGTGATGGACTTAACGGGGCAAAGGTCCTGGACATACCTGCCGGAGCTACGATCAAAGGGTTAACCGGGGTCGTCGATTATTACAAGGGTTTCTACACGGTGTTGATCGATGCCGATCCTGCACCAACGGTTGAGAATATCAAAGGATTTGTCCCGGTCAGCGCCGCAGGAGAACGAGAGGTCACTATTGGCAGCTTTAATATCGAGAACTTTTTTGACGACGAGGATAATTCGAAAACGGTAGTTAAAGAAGCGATATTGCCAAAAGCCGTCTTTCAAAATCGATTGAATAAGGTCTCGTTAGCGATCCGCAATGTCCTCTCAATGCCGGATGTTCTGGGGATCGTAGAGGTAGAGAATCTCAAGGTGATGCAAAAGATCGCCGCTAAGATCAGCGCCGATGCTGTCGCCGCCGACCAACCCGATCCTAAATATGTTGCCTATCTGGAAAACGGTAATGACGTTCGTGGGATCAACGTCGGCTTTCTGGTCAAGCCGGGCAAGATCAAGGTCATTGAAACCAAACAACTCGCCGCCGACATTAAGATGAATTACCCGGGCGGTTCTCCGGATGAAAAGCTCTTTGACCGTCCGCCGCTCATGCTTCGCGCTGAGGTATTGGATACCAAGACCGAGAAACCGCTTGCCTTTACCGTTATCGTAAATCACTTCAAATCGTACCGCGGCATTAATGACCCCAAGGACGGCGACCGTGTTCGCAACAAACGCCGGCTCGAAGCGGAATGGCTGGCGAAGTGGGTCGAGGACCGTGAAAAGGCAGACCCGGCCGAGCGCCTGATAATTTGCGGTGATTTCAATGCATTCCAGTTCAATGACGGTTACAACGACCTGATCGGGATATTGAAAGGAAAGTCAGACCCTGACGTGATCACGCCATCAAAAACAGCTTTCAATACCGGCCTGGCAAACCTGATCGAATATATAGATCAGAAAAATCGATACTCTTACGTGTATGACGGGACGGCACAGGCGATAGACCACATCCTCATCAACAGGCCGGTCCGCGAAAGGCTGGCAAAATTTGGATACGCCCGCGTCGACGCAGATTTTCCTCTGGTTTGGGGTAATGATCCGCTGCGGCCCGAACGAGTCTCTGACCATGATGCGCCCGTTCTGTTCCTTAAATTAGACGAACCGCCGGCAGCAAAGCCCACGCCATGATCAGTACCTAGTCACCCTCAAGCAGGACCTGAGCGATCGCATGTTCCGCCGTATGTGAGATCGACAGGTGAATGCGTTCTGCTCCCAGCTTTTTGAGGATCGTCCGAGCCTCACCTGTTATGTTCAGCGAGGGAACACCGTCCTCGTCAGAGACAACCTCGATATCATGCCACGTTATTTTCCCACGCCAGCCGGTTTTCAGAGCTTTTAAGAAAGCCTCTTTAGCAGCAAAACGTGCCGCAAAGGACTGTGCCGCTGCCACCCCCTTGGCTTCGCAATATGCTCGCTCGCCCGCAGTAAAAACCCGTTCGACAAACCGCGGGGTTCTGGCGATGGTCTCGCGTATGCGATAGACTTCAACAATATCGATGCCTATGGAAACGATCATAGAACAGCCGTCAATTGACGTTGAAGAAACTTTAGCAGATTCCGCCTTTTATTGGCGAGAAAGCGGCGGTGTAAAGATCCTTGTTTGCCGTCCTCTCGACGACGCTGGTTTTGTAAACGGCTTCTCTACAAGGCTCGGCGGGGCTTCGCCGTTTCCCGATGGCGACCTCAACCTCGCAGGCTTTAGTGAAGATTCCGTCCGAGAATATTGCAGAGAATCGGCGGCGGTTTCTCGCCGTCTTTGGAGGTCAGTGGCAGCTTGCGACCGTCTGGCAGGTTCATGGCAATAAGATCAAACCGGTCCGCGACGATGCGGATATAGCAAACTCAGAGGAATATGCTGATGCCCTCATATCGTCAATGGCAGGCGTACTGGCGGGTGTAAAGACCGCGGATTGCGTACCCGTTCTGATAGGCGATCCGGCGGCGAATGTGTTTGCCGCCGTCCATGCCGGTTGGCGGGGAACTGTTCAGTCGATAGTTAGTAAAACGGTTGAAAGCCTGCGGGAAAGTTATGGCTCAAACGCTAAGGATATGATATGTGCCATTGGACCAGCCGCGTGCGGCCGAAATTACGAGATCGGCCGTGACGTTATGGACGCCTTTGCAGAGAATTTTGAAGGAAGTGAAAAATACTTCTCACCGACCCGCGAAGGCCACGCGTTAGTCGACCTGCATATGGCAAATCGCGACCAGCTGATCGATGCGGGGGTAAACGGTGACAATATTTACACAGCGCCGTATTGTACGATGGAGCGGCCGGAACTGTTTTTCTCGTATCGTCTTGAGAAACGAAAATACGGCAAGACCGGCCGGCTGATGTCGGTGATCGGCCGGCGCGGCTAGCGGACGCTCGCCGTCATCGTAAACTCTTTACTGGTTGGAGCGTAACAAACCTCATTAGTACACGCCTGATAATGGACGACAACGCGAACCGAGACTGAGTTTCCGCGATATCCCGCCGGAGCCGTTACGTTAAACCCGAACGCCACCTGGCCCTCATAAACATTTATCGGATGATCTGAAAAACTGAATTTACGGTTCTTGCCGCGGGGATAGCTGACCGGGCCGATCTTGACACCCTTGGCAGTCGCCTTGACCGTCGTCGGAACCATATATTCACCGGTAGGCCGGTTTGAGTTTACATGCAGCCCGGCGGGAATACTCAGAACGACGGTTGCCCGGGCAGCTTTACCGCGGGTTACGCTGCCGCCCTTGATCGAACCGCTTACCGTCTGGGCCCCAACGCCCGTCAAAACACCGAATGCGGCAACAACGGCCGCTAATACACTGAGTCTGAGAAGTTTCTTAAACATAGATTTTTGATTATTTGACCTCAAAACTATCAACGAGTGTTTCGAGTTTACGCATAAATTCGTCGGTTGTTTCAGTAAGAGCTACGGCCTCGAGCTGAAACACTTTACCGTTTCGTTGGGCGAGTTTATTTATGACGCGAAACTCGATCCCCTTTTCAATTCGCGTCGCTTCGATCACCCGATAATGCATCTCATTGACGACTTCTTTTATATCGCTGACGATCTCGATCGCCGGAATTTTTGATGTCGGCCGTCACTTTGGCCAGACCAGAGTTTTCGATGATCCTCAACTTAGCCGTGCACTGCCTGAATTCCTGAGCCGGCTCCTGGCCGTAAGGTTTTGAGTAGCTCTCGAAGGCAAATTTCGGGTCGCCGTTGAGCACATTCAGAAAGCCTTCGGGTTTTTGGATGACAAATTCGTCCGTTTCGATGGTTTCTGATTCAAAAGCCCGTGCCGCGCTGCGTTTAATACGCGTCGAGGCATATGCCATTAAGGCAACGAGTATCAATCCTGGTATCAATAATTCCATCTAAGTAAAGTGGAAAAGTGAAAAAGGTTAAAAGTGAAAAAGTTTAAGAGCAAAGATGCTTGTAACCGTTCTCAAGCCCCTCTTACTTTTTCACTCTTTCACTTTTTCACATTTTCACTTTTTCTCCTTCCATTGCCGCCAACTGGCCGCAGGCTGCATAGATATCACTCCCGCGCGGGCTGCGTACATATGCTGACACACCCCGCGATTCGAGGATGCTTTTAAACCGCTGGACGCGCTCAGGCGTCGACGTTTGATAGTCGAGCTGCTCGGCGCCGTTGTGCGGGATCAGGTTTATCTTCACTCGGCTAAGCTGATATCGGTCAAGCAGCCGGGCAAGCTCAGCCGCCTGAGCGTCCGAATCATTTACGCCGCCGAGCATTACATATTCGAACGTAAACCGCTCGCCGCGTTTGAGGCTGCTCTCAAATTCCTTTGCCGCCGTCATCAGTTCCGAAATGTCCCATCGCTTATTGATCGGCATTAGCTGTTCTCGCAGCTCATCTGTAGGTGCCGCAAGCGAGATCGCCAGATGAGGACGATCATCAAGTTTTGCAAGCTCATAGATCTTTGGCACGATGCCGGCCGTCGAAACCGTAACACGGTTTGGGACAATGAACAGACCGTCCTCGTCCGCCATTATACGAAGTGCCGCGATCAGGTTTTCAAAATTCAGGAACGGCTCACCCGCGCCCATCCCTACCAGATTTGTACCGTGCGGCGTTTCGACGCCGACGCCGTAAACGTCGTTGAGCACGATCACGATCTGTTCGACTATCTCGCCCGGCGTCAGGTTCCGCAGCAGCCCGAGCTTTGCCGTCAGGCAAAAGTCGCATTTGAGCGGGCACCCCGATTGCGAAGAAAAACAGATGGTATCGCGGTTCTCGGTCGGAATATAAACTGCCTCGACCGGGTAACCGTCTTTAGTTTTCATCAGGTACCGCCGCGTACCGTCGATCGAGACATAACGCGACTCAACCGTTAGACGCGACAGTTCGGCCTTTGCATTAAAATTTGCCCGCAGGCGTTTTGGCATGTCGGTGATCTCGTCAAACGAGGTCAGCCGCCGCTGATGCATCGCCTTAAAGACCTGCGTCGCGCGATACTTCGGCTCGCCCGCTGCAATGGCGAGATCTTCGAGTTCGCGTCTCGACAGGCCCAAAAGATGAAGCTTTTCGCTCATACCCTTATCTTAGCTTATCCGCTGCGTCCTGCTGAAACGGGACATTGTTTATGCCATAATTGGTTCATTATGAAAACCACGATACTTGCCGCCCTGACAATTATTATTTCCATAAGCACCACTTTTGCACAGGCAAAGGCCGCCGATCCGGCCGATGTCGGCTCGCTCGACGCGATAATGAAGTCCGTTTATGACGTGATCTCGGGCCCGGCGGGCCAAAAGCGTGATTGGGACCGTTTTCGTTCCCTGTTTCACAAAGACGCCCGCCTGATACCTTCGGGCAAAAGCGCCAAGACCGGTGCTATCGGAGCCACATCGTTCACTCCGGATGAATATATCTCCCGTTCTGCGCCATTCCTTGAAAAGGAAGGTTTCTTTGAGAACGAGAAAGCCCGGCGTGTAGATATGTACGGCAATATCGCCCAGGTATTTTCGACCTACGAATCGCGGCACGCCCCGGGCGAAAAGCCCTTTGCCCGCGGCATCAACAGTTTTCAGCTGCTGAATGACGGAACGCGCTGGTGGGTTGTGACCATTTACTGGCTCGGCGAAACACCTGATAATCCGATCCCGAAAAAATATCTCAAGTCGAAAAATTAGACCCGTATGGCCGAATATATTTTCACCGCGTCACAGTCGATCGACCTGCCGCGCGATGAGGTTTTTGAGTTCTTCTCGAACGCCGAAAATCTCGAACGCATCACCCCGCCCGAGCTGGGGTTTAACATCGTCACGCCGACGCCGATCGACATCAAACAGGGAACGGTCATCGATTACCGCCTCTCGATGTACGGTTTCCCGATGAAATGGCGGTCCGAGATAACGGTGTGGGACCCGCCCAACGAGTTTGCAGACGAACAGCTCATCGGCCCCTACAAACAATGGATCCACCGTCACCGCTTCACCGAGCCCGAGCCCGGCAAAACCCTGATGGAGGACGAGGTCCGCTACCGCCTGCCGCTCGAACCGCTCGGCGACATCGGCCAATTTTTTGTCGCCCGCCAACTGAAATATATCTTTGACCATCGACTAAAAATGGTCGACGAATTACTGCTTACTCGAAAGATCATAAAGCCTCTTAGAAGCGGCGCGTTCCTGAAAACGCGATCGCGGCAAATTGTCCACGCTCCAATTCAATAGATCGGTCGGCCATCTCTTATTCCACACGTTCCCGCGTCGGTAAAGCCTCTTAACTGTCGGTAAAGCCGCATCCTGCCGGTAAAGCCCACTTCTCTGTCGGGAAAACGCCTAAACCGTCAGTAAAACCATTTTCCGAAGAAACCCCGCTTCTCGCGACAGGAAAACCGCTCCCCGGCCGGGACAACGACCGTACCGACGGGAAACACCTTGAACCGATGCGAAAACGCCTTTCCCGATCGGAAAAGCACTCTGCCGGCAAATAACCCGTTTTCCTCTTGAGAAAACCGCTAAATTGTCAGGAAAATGATTTTCCCAAAACCAAGTTTGTGCTTTAAAGTGCTGCAACTCCATCGCTTACGTCAATTGCAACCGCTTTTTTAGCCTCAGCTAAAAAACAGTGGAAATCGCTCCGGCCGCATGCTCCAACATTTTTGTTGAGAACCGCTCCACATGGGTTAAAATTGAACGTACCTAACCTGGGTGATCAACATTTGTTTCGCTCCTTTGAACCTGCCATTTAAGTGCATAGAGCGAGTTTTCCCAGACCGCGGCCGCATGATACAGGATAAGAGTTAGCTTTGGAATAGAAGAGCGTTCAAACAATTAAGGCTTATGAAAATATGTTTCCTAACAGCACTCTTCATATTTTCAGCAGTCAATTCTTTTTCTGCGGTTAAGATCTGGGACGGCGGAGGTGCCGACGGCAACTGGACAACTGCTGCAAATTGGGTCAGTGATGTCAGTCCTGTTTATGATGACGACTTGGTTTTTCCCGCGGCGTCAGCCCGGTTTATGACCAATAATGACTTTTCAACTACCTTTTTCTCTTTTAACTCGCTCACCATTGAGGGCGGAAACTATTCAGTCAGTGGTAACACCTTGCGGTTAACAAACGGTTTACAAGTCAATGGTGGAACCCAATTCCTGATCATCACAATACAAATTACAAATTCCCAGAATTTTTATGCAGCACAAGGGTCAACTGCATCCATCTTCGCATTGTTTATCGGCAATGGATTTACAGAAACTACAGTCCTTACTTTGGATGGTGGTGGTAGTTTTGGGATAAGCCTCATTTTCGGAACAGGCAGTCTGACGAAGACTGGGTCGGGTGCATCACGAATTTCTTCAACCGGCGGATACACGGGTGCTATCAGGTTGGATGATGGCTCACTTGTTGTGGACGCGAATATTCCCGGCAGCACGGTCTCAGTTTCAGGTGGAACAATTGGTGGAACAACAGGTCTGAGTGGTTTTGGTGGTTCGGGGACGGTTGGCTCAACTACCGTTACATCCGGCGTTATTAGCGCGGGGACCTTACCGTACCAAACCGGAATTCTCAATATTAATAATGGACTGACTTTCGGGGCAAACGGAAATTATGCCTGTAAGATCGGCGGAACGACCCCAGGAGTGAACGGACACGACCAATTAAATGTGACCGGAATTGTTTCACTTGGTAATGCACGCCTTGAGCCTCTCCCCCTGGCTTTCTTTCGTCCGGCAATCGGTGATTCGTTTATTATTTTGCGAAAAGACGGCACGGATGAGATCAACGGAACGTTCCTAAATGCTCCCGAAGGTTCGACGATCGCTGCGCCGCTAAGTCTAGCCTTTCGCATCACATATCAGGGCGGTGACGGTAACGACATTGTCCTCACTAGCGTCAACCGGCCTGGTTTTGATTTTGACGGAGACGGCAAAACAGATATCTCGATCTTCAGGCCGGTGGACGGAGCGTGGTATCTACAACGGTCGACGTCGGGACTATATGGAACGTTGTTTGGTTTTGGCACCGACAAGATCGCACCGGCGGATTATGATGGGGACGGTAAGACGGACATCGCCGTTTACCGGCCGGAAACCGGGATCTGGTATGTATTTCAAAGCAGTGACGGCACGGTCGCTTACTATGTTTTCGGCCTGGCCGAGGACCTGCCGACGCCTGGCGATTATGACGGTGACGGTAAGGCGGATATTTCAGTGTTCAGGCCGTCGACCGGGACGTGGTACCGGCAGAACAGCAGTGACGGGTCGTTCTTTGGCATGCAGTTTGGGGCGAGCGAAGACAAGCCTACCTTGGGTGACTTCGACGGTGACGGCAAAGCTGACATTGCGGTTTTCCGTCCATCGACCGGGGCCTGGTATCAGGTCAACAGTTCGGATGGGTCACTGTTTGGGGAGATTTTCGGTTTTGGAACCGATGTGACGGTCCCGGCTGATTACGACGGAGACGGCAAAACCGATCTCGCGGTCTTTCGCCCGTCGAACGGATTTTGGTACATCAAGAACAGCAACGGAGCCGTCTACACCGCCTATCCCTTCGGCCTATCAGACGACATCCCGGCACCCGGCGACTTCGACGGAGACGGCAAAGCCGACCTCTCAGTCTTCCGCCCATCAGACGGCAACTGGTACCGGATGAACAGTTCTGACGGGTCATTTGCTGCGTTTCAATTCGGTACGAACGGCGACAAGCCGACTCAGGCCGCGTTCAGGTATTGAACCTAGCCTTCTTGACGGTCGCCCGCAGCATGTCGAAATTTTCATTGCAATTGGCGTCGAACAGACTCTATAGTATTTTCACCCGGGTAATTTAGGTCACTATTTTGCACCTGGGAACTTTGCCCTGACGTTCAACGAATTTGTGTATATCAAACTGTCGTAGGATCATGATGCCGTCCGTCCCACATCTTCTCAAGATCATCATCAGTCAAAAGTTATTTTTAGCGCTTGCTTTCGTAATTATCGAGTCGATCGCGATCCCGGCTGCCTCCGCGAAATTTGATCTGCCCCTTGGTGGCGACAATTTGGCACGGAATGTGGTGCAGGAGTGGAGAGCGATTGCCCCCGCTGTTTCCGCTCAGCCGAAAATGAGGATCTTCACGTTGGCTGAGTCCCCGGCTTCACCTACGGTCTACAACTGGCAAGGAGTTGACGGCGACTGGCAATTGCCCTCAAATTGGTCGCCGGTGCGTACGATGCCGGCTTCTGATGATGTTCTTGTGTTTAATCCTGGCGGAACGATTACGGTTACCAATGTTCCGACCCAAACGATCGGTCAATTGATCGTCTCAGGAAATTCGACGGTAAATCTGCAATCGGCGGCCGCAATTGTTCTGACTATAGCGGGCGGCGACGGCGACGATCTGGTTGTCGATCGAAACTCGGCACTTAATTTCGGCGGCTCTAGCGAATTTGTTGTCAACCTTGCGAGCGGGTTCAACCGCCGGCATAAGCGGATCAATGACTTTTTCGTCGTTAGGTGCGGCTGCTCATCGGCTCACGGCCGTTGACGCCGGGTGCGGTCACATTTAACGAAGGGGCCGTGTTTACCGCTGGAGCTGGCTTCATCGGAAACCCGTTTGGAACGACCAATCTAAATTCTGTTATTTTTGCCGGGGGTTCGACCTATATCTGCGTTTCTGGCGGTGATCCGTTTGGTGCTGTGGAGCCGGATTCGGTGGTTACTTTCAAATCAGGTAGCCTATTCAGTCTTCAGGGAGAAGTGGTTCCATCATTTTCGGGTCGGACTTATGCAAATTTTGAAATGAATTATTCGACGGGCTATATAGAATTTTTGCTTCCGGTCCAATGTTCATGGACGATCTTACGATAAATGCTGGAAATCTAGATCTTTATCTTTCCGGTGAGCCCGGTCTTTCGATAAGGGGCAATATTACGATCAAATCGGGAACTCGTTTGAACCTTCTTTCAGGAACCATGCTTCTTAACGGACTACACCACAAACCGTTGAGGGGGTCGGGACACCTGGGGCAGGGGGTGGGTCTAAGTTGGTCATAAATAACCCCAATGGCGTTATACTAAGCCGATCATTTCCGGCATGGGATCTCGACCTCATAAACGGTGCGGTTGCCACCGAAAATTTGGCCCATATGAGTGTTGGTGGAACCGTGACCAGGACAAATGGCTATATCAACGGATATCTAACTCGATTATTTTTTACCCCAGGGACCTTTGCCTTCGATAATCAATAACTATGGTCGGATGGGGTATAACGACGGTTTTACGTTCGCTGTGGATAACCCTTTCGGAGCGGCAGAACCCGGGTCGGTTGTTCTGTTCGAGCACGGCAGCCTTTTTAGTCTCCGAGGAAATGTGACACTATCCCTCTCGGGCCGTACCTATTCAAATTTTGAGGTGAAATATACTAATGGAATATTTCAAGTCTTTTGGCTCCAACTCCTTTTTTATCGATGATCTTACACTGATCGCGGGGAAGCTGGATCTGTACTTGTCAGGCAGTATAAGGGGGAATATTGATATATTATCGGGCACCCATTTGAGTTTTCTCTCTGGAACCATTCGCCTGGACGGTCCCATTACGCAAACGATCAGTGGCAGCGGCGTTCAGGGGGCCGGCGGAGCATCTACGGTTGTCATTGACAATCCGATGGGGGTCATCTTGCTGAATGGTCGCCCATTTGTAGCAGGTAATCTTGAACTCATGAACGGTATTGTTACAGTAACGGACCCCACTTGGTGGTTTACGGTTGGCGGAACCGTTACCAGGACGAATGGCTATATAAATGGATTTTTGCTTCGCTATTTTGAGGCCGAGGGGCCGTACGTTTTCGATGTGGGGACAGAAAATGGCTATTCGCCAATAGTCGTAGATGTTACTTCAGGAGCATTTCCGGAGGTTTTTTTGCAAGAGCAGTTCAGGCAACACAGCCAAATATATTTGATCCGTCAAAGGCTCTCTCACGCTATTGGGAACTATACCAATCGGACAATTTGTCGGCAGACCTTATGTTTCATTATCTCGACCCGATCGACATCCCAGTCACGGCGAACGAATCGACCTTTGTCATTCAAATGTATCGAGCCGGCTTTACGCAGCCTGGAGGCATCGTCGACCCAATAGCAAACACATTTCACGTAACCGGAATTAGCCGATTTAATGGGGACTGGACCCTTGCAGAGCCAGCAGCTCTAGAACGTCGACGCCTACCGCGACCCCGACGAATACTCCAACCTCGACACCGACTTCTACACCAACCTCTACACCGACGAATACGCCTAGAAATACACCGACGGCTACCGCGACCAGTACGCCGACAGCGACACCGACCGGTATGCCAACTCCATCCGGCCAGACGGTGTTTGACTACGATGGCGACAGCAAGTCGGACATCTCGATATTCAGGCCGGTGGACGGAGCGTGGTATCTACAACGGTCGACGGCGGGACTATATGGAACGTTGTTTGGTTTTGGCACTGACAAGATCGCACCGGCTGATTATGATGGCGACGGCAAGACGGACATCGCTGTTTACCGTTTGGAAACCGGTATCTGGTATGTCTTCCAAAGCAGTGACGGCACGGTCGCTTACTATGTTTTTGGCTTGGCAGAGGACCTGCCGACGCCGGCGGATTATGATGGCGATGGTAAAGCGGATATTTCGGTGTTCAGGCCGTCGACCGGTACGTGGTACCGGCAGAACAGTAGCGATGGGTCATTCTTTGCGCATGCAGTTTGGAGCGAGCGAGGATAAGCCGACAATTGGCGACTTCGACGGTGACGGCAAGGCTGACATTGCGATCTTCCGGCCTTCGATCGGGGACTGGTACCAGTTCAACAGCTCTGACGGATCGCTGTTTCCGGCGAGAGGTTTCGGGTTTGGCACTGATGTTATTGTCCCGGCTGATTACGACGGGGACGGCAAAACCGACCTCGCAGTCTATCGTCCCGTCGACAGGTATTTGGTACATAATTAACAGTTCGAACGGCGAGGTCGTCTACAACATATTCGGCCTCTCGGACGACATCCCGGCACCGGGCGATTTTGACGGCGACGGCAAGGCAGACGTTTCGGTATTTCGGCCGTCGGATGGCACATGGTACCGACAGAACAGCTCGGACGGTTCGTTCTTCGCGTATCAATTCGGTGCTGACGGTGACAGGCCGACGCAGACGGCGTTCAGGTATTAGCGGCTGAATGACTTGACTTGCGGTAATGTTCAGGCACCAGGTTCCGGCGTAATAATCGAGCCAGGGCTGCGGTGGGTCGGCAACCATCGCAGGTAATCCTGATGTGATCAATGAGGTTTGTTTGCTGGTGGAGGGGGCTTTTTGGGCTCCTCTTTTTTTGTTTTTGTGTTGCTCTCGGTTGGTTTAGGGGCGACGCTTGAGTTTGATCTGGAATTCGAACTGGTATTTGAGTTGGAATTGGCGTTTGAATTTGAGGTTGTGTTCGCATTCGAGGAGTTGGTGTTCTTTGGTGCGACGTAATCGAGGCGTTGGCGGCCGGCCTCGGCGTCCTCGAGCAGGTCCTGTGCCCGCGCGTTCTCGCCATCCAGTTCGACGGCCTTTTTCAGGGGATCGATTGCTTCGCGGTATTTGGCAAGTTTTATCAGGATGGCACCGAGTTCGGTCTGATATTCGGTGTCATCGGGTTTTAGCTTGACCGCTTGCCGAAAGGCCTTTTCGGCCTCTTCGTCTTTCATCAGCTTGGAATAGGTGCGGCCAAGATTGAACTGAGCGACGTCGTCCTCAGGATTTGCCTCGATCCATTTTTTATACGCCTCGACCGCCTTTTCAAATGCCTTTTCAGACTTTGTTTTGGTCTTGCCGGTTTCGGTATTTGCAGGGGTATCTGTGACGGTGCCCGACCTTGCCAGCTGCATTTCGACCAGCGAATATGCTATTCCAAGTTGAAAGTACCCCTCTGCGAGATCGGGATCAAGTTTTACAGCCTGTTTCAGGGCCTCGATCGCCATCTCGGTATCATTTTCGTCGAGCAGCCGCTTGCCTTCTGCGAGAGCCGCATTTGCGTCGGTGATGTTGGCAAAAGGCGATTCGGCAACTGTGTTGGTGTTTGCCTCTGTGTTCGTATTACCTGCAAACCAGGAACAACCGGCGCCGGGGGCCGCTAGTACGGCGAGTCCAATAACTAACAAGATCTTTTTCATAAAACTTTGAGATGTCCGAGTTAGGCCTATCCTGGCGGAAATACGAACGTGCGGCCCGCGAGCAAATGTACGTGCAGGTGAAAGACCGTCTGGCCGCCATCGGCATTGGTGTTTATCACGACACGATAACCCTCGTCAGAGAATCCACGCCCGCGGGCGATATCGGCTGCGGTCATCAGCAGGTGCCCAAGCATTTCTTTTTGATCTTCATCGGCCTTATCCAGCGAATCGATATGCGTGCGGGGAATTATCAGGATGTGAGTCGGAGCCTGCGGCGACAGGTCGTGAAACGCCATGCAGACGTCGTCCTCATAAACCTTTTTCGAAGGTATCTCACCAGCGGCGATCTTACAGAAAATACAGTCTTCGACACCCATAAGCGAATGAATCCATTAAATCACAGACGTTCCGGAATTGTTAATTAGTAGTTCGACGGCTTACGCGGGTTGCTCACTCGCCGCTGATGCAATGTTTTCGCTGATGCGTTCGATATCGGCACCGAGCGAGCGGAATTTGCGGACGATGGTCTCGTAACCGCGGTCGATGTGATAAACGCGGTCGATCATGGTCTCACCCTCGGCACAAAGGGCGGCGAGGACGAGCGACGCTGAGGCCCGCAGGTCTGATGCGATGATGGGGGCACCCATCAGTTGTTTGTGGCCGTTAACGACGGCGGTATTTCCTGAGATATGGATATCGGCGCCCATACGTATCAGCTCAGATGCGTGCATGAACCGGTTCTCAAAAATGGTTTCCGTAATCGTTGATGTGCCCTCGGCCTGCGTCATCAGGGCCATATACTGGGCCTGCATATCGGTCGGAAAATCAGGATGCGGTTCCGTCGTGACATCTTTTGCCTTGAGGCCGCCGGGGCCGCAGCGCACGAGAAGGCTGCTCTGATTTAGCTCCTCGATCTCAACTCCCGCCTGACGCAGATGTTCAATTACCGAGGTGATGTGTTCGGGGCGGCAGCTCTTGATCTCGATCTCGCCGTGGGTTATCGCAGCGGCAACGATAAAGGTCCCGGTCTCGATGCGGTCGGGGATGATCGTGTGTTCGGCTCCGCCGAGAGCTTCGACTCCCTCGATCTCTATAACGGGCGTTCCGGCACCCTTGATCCTCGCACCCATCTTATTTAACAGCTCGGCAAGGTCCTCGATCTCAGGTTCCTGAGCGGCGTTCTTTATTGTTGTCTTACCCGAGGCGAGTGCGGCGGCCATCATCACGTTCTCTGTTCCGGTTACCGTGACCTTTTCAAACGCGATCTCATTTCCGACAAGACGCCCCTTGGGCGCCCGGGCGACGACATCGCCTGATTCGAGCGACACTACAGCGCCGAGCTGCTCAAACGCTTTAAGGTGCAGATCGATCGGCCGCGTACCGATAGCACAACCGCCCGGAAGACTCACCTTGGCCTGGCCAAATCTCGCGAGCAACGGGCCGAGAGCCAGAACGCTCGCCCGCATGGTCTTAACAAGTTCGTATGGCGCCTCAAAGATCTGCACGCCTCGGGCGTTTACCTTGTGCGTTCGCAGTTCAGGCGTCAAAACCGTTGCCCCGAGGTCCTCGAGCAGACGCCGCTGCGTGATCAGGTCTTTCACATACGGTACGTTGTGAAGTATGACGGTCTCTTCTGTTAGCAGGGTGGCGGCAAGGCAGGGCAGGGCCGAGTTTTTAGCTCCGCCGATCTCTATTTTTCCCCTCAGCGGGTTGCCGCCGCGTACCAAAAATTTATCCATACATGCGTAAATTCCGCGTTTCGCATTAACCGCGGGCATTCAATTCCGTGATATATCCGAAAACGAAATGTTATCATACCCGCCAAAGGTTGCGTTAGCGTTTGCGGCATACGCTGGGTCGGGTTCTTGCTAAATATGAACTCCTAATTAAGAATCTAAACTATATGGACACGGCTGAGGTAAAGGGTAATGCCAGCCTCGAATCGCTAAAAATATCCAGGATCGACGCCGACCTTGTTAAAAGGTGCCGGCGAGGCGACCAGAGCGCGTGGGACGCATTGGTCGACCGTTATCAGCGCCTGATCATCACGATACCCCGCCGGGCTGGTCTGTCTGATGAGCAGGCGGCCGATGTTTTTCAGGAGGTGTTCCTCACCCTGGTCGAAAAGATCGATGAGATCCAGCAGCCCGAAAAGATCCGTTCATGGATGGTCACGACCGCGAAATTTAAAACGTGGGGGATAATTCGCGGCTCAAAAGGGTTCCATTCACCAAACACGCCTGAGGAAATGGAAGCGGAAATGGCCGCCATTCCCGATAAGACACTGCTCGCGGACGACGCCCTGATCGAACTCGAAGAACAGCACCTGATCCGCAACGCGCTCGCAGAGCTCGAAGAAAGGTGCCAAAAAATATTGTCGATGATATATCTGTGCGACCCGGCCGCAAGCTACGCCGAGGTCGGTGCGGCAATAGGAGTCGGTGAAACCAGTATCAGCCCGCTGCGTTCACGCTGTTTGAAAAAACTGGGAAAAGTGCTGACAAAATGATGAGGAGTGTCTTTTTGGAGATCGCGGCCGCACTGTTCAAGTGGAGCAAGGAACTCGGCAAGTCATGAATAATTCAGAAGAACAAAAATTACAACACATCATTGGGCGGATGCTTTCAGACCGATCGGCTGACGCACCGGCAAACTCGCTGAAATACGCGAGGGATCTGTTTCGTTCTAGAGTTGCCGAACCTAAGGCGTCTGTCGTGACCCGCGTTTTAGCGGCGTTGCAGATGGACCTGGCTCCGAATCGGGCTGCGTTTGGCGAACGGTCTGCATCAGGTGCCGGGGCCCGGCAGATGCTTTTTGACGCCGGTGACAATGCGGTCGATCTGAGGATCGCACCAGGGAAAAAAGGTTTCGACATACGCGGCCAGATCCTCGGTGACGGATTTAAGAGCGGCGAGGTCGAGATCTCTAACGATGAAATAACGTTCAAAACCAAAATAGCCGATGCCAGCGGATTCAACCTAAAAGGCGTTTCGGCGGGCCAATATGGTCTTACCGTCCGCGGTAACGGCCTCGAGATCTTTATCGAAAAACTCATTCTCGAATAACTTTCCTGCCATACCCCATTCCTCAAAAGGCGAAGGACCTAGGAACCTTCGCCTTTTCCTCATTGTATAATGACAGTTTATGCGCAGAGCTGATCTCGCCAAAAACTTGATCGATGCCCGCAGTGATGCCGAGCGACGGTCTCTGCTCGCCCAATATCCGCGCCTCGCGGACGCACGTTTGGCCGATGCTATCCGCAAGGCCTGTTACGCGGCGTGGGCCGTCGAGCCTGTGAGGGCGCAGCGGGCGGACCTGGCGATGCGTTGGCTTGCGAGGGCCGGCACAGACGAGCGGATCCGCGCGGCGGCAAGCTGGGTCAAAGGCATCGCCCTAATAACCAAAGGAAAATTTGAGGCCGCCGTCGCCTCACTCGACGACGCGACGGAGATCTATGACACGATTGACAGCCCTCTCGATTCGGCACAGACTCAGGTCGCAAAACTCATTGCCCTGGCGATGCTCGGCCGCTATGACGAGGCGGTCGGTGCAGGCCGCAAAGCCCTAAAGGTCTTTGTACGCAGCGGGGACCAGGTCGCTGCCGGAAAGATCGAGATGAATCTCAGCAATATTGTCTCGCGCCGGGCGCTGCATCGTGAGGCCGAGAAATATGGCTTGACGGCTCTTCGCCGATTCCGGATGTCCGGCGAGCGGACGTGGCAGGTCATGGCTGAAAACGGCCTTGCCAACACCTATGCTGAACTGAACGATTTCTCAAAAGCCGACCGGTATTATGTGATGGCATTAATGGGAGCGCGCTCCGGAAAAATGCGCGTAACCGAGGCTGAGATCGAGGCTAGCCTCGGCAACCTCGACCTGCTCCGCGGGCGTTACGCCGATGCGCTGCGTCACCTCGAATCGTCGAGGCAGATGTACGACGAGCTCAGGATGCCGCATCAGTCAGCAATAGCCGACCTCGAGATCGCTGACATCTATTCTGAGCTAAACCTGGCTGAAGATGCGTTTGGGATATATGAACGTGTCACACCAATTTTTCGCCAACTGAAATTAACTGCCGAGGAGGCGAGGGCCAGACTTAATTATGGTAAGACGGCCGCTGCTATTGGAAAGCGAACCGTTGCGGGCCGGCAATTGAAAAGGGCCCAGCAGTTGTTCGAACGGGAACAGAACCTTACCGGCGAAGTGTCTGTGCTGCTTGAGCGGGCGAGGAACGAGATCGAACGTGGCGACCCCGATGCCGCCGGATCGATCATCCGTGACGCCGCGGCGGCTGTTAAGGATAGCGGTAATCCGCGTCATCGGGTGAGCCTGGAACTGCTGAGGGGCGAGTACTTTGTTCAGTCGGACCACCCCGACAAGGCCGACAAAATATTCAGCGACGCTGCCAAACTGGGCCGGTCGCTGCAGCATCCCGACGCCGTCCGGCAAGCCTACAATGCGGGCGGCAAACTGGCCGCCGAACGCGGCGAATATGGCAAGGCAAAACGCCTGTTCACCTCGGCGATCAAGCAGGTCGAGGCTATGCGGTCCCCGCTCGGCGCCGAAGAGTTCAGCATGGCATTCTTTGCGTCGCGGCTTGAGCCGTTCCATAACCTCGCCCGGCTGTATCTGAGCCGGAAAAAGTACGCTGCGGCTTTTGAAGCATTAGAAAGCGGCCGCTCGAGGGCTCTGCTCGATTCGATGTCATCCAGCTCCGCCGATGCCGCATCAACACGAAAGCTGCAGGCGCAGGCGGACGAGTACAGGACGGAGTTGAACCAGTATTACCGACGGCTCGATATCTCAACAGACGCGGATGCGGAAAAACTCAGGTCGGACATAAAGACGGCCGAATCAAACCTGACATCGACCATCAGACAGGTTGAAAGCCTGCGGCCGGCGAGATCAGGCTCGGAAGAAAAGAGCCAGGTCGATTTTAGTGTAAGCCGATTGTCAAAGCAGCTCGGCAAGTCATCGACTTTGATCGAGTTTGTCGAGTTTGACGGGCTATTCTCAGCATTTGTAATAAACGGGTCAAAGGTCAGTTTCGTCGCCGATCTCGCCCGAACCGACGATGTGCGGCACTCACTCGAGGAACTTCACTTTCAGTTCGGTGCCCTCAGATACGGCACCAGCATCCCTGAGCGATTCATGGCCGATATGAGATCACGCACCGACGCCTGTCTTGAGCGTCTGTACGGACAACTCCTCAAACCTATTGACAGCCTGATCAAAGGCGACCGGCTCGTTATTGTGCCGGCGGGAATTTTGAATTACGTTCCCTTTCACGCTCTGCGCAGCCATCACAAATATGTTGTCGAAAGTTTTGAAACGACATTTGCGCCGAGTGCCGCGGTCTGGTCGGTCCTGAACGAAAGAACCGATGAAACGGCCAAAAGCTCACTTCTGATGGGTTACGCGGACGAGCGAATACCGTTTGTTGAGGATGAGATCAGGCAGATCCAAAACACGCTGCCGCGGGCACGGGCGCTTGTCGGCGGCGAAGCCAGCTTTGCGGCTTTTACGGCAAGCGC
Organism: Blastocatellia bacterium; assembly: GCA_963834975.1. GTDB lineage: Bacteria > Acidobacteriota > Blastocatellia > Pyrinomonadales > Pyrinomonadaceae > OLB17. The sequence goes on along the minus strand of CAWIDZ010000004.1, from coordinate 143,609 downwards.
ATCGAGGTACGACATTATACATCTTGCATGCCACGGGCATTTTCGGCCTGAGAGCCCTATGTTCTCGAGCCTGCATCTTTCAGACGGCTGGATCACGGTGCGTGATGTTTGTTCGCAAAAGCTCAAGGCTAGCCTCGTCACCCTGAGCGCCTGTGAAACGGGGCTGAGTGAAGTGTTTGCTGGTGACGAGATACTCGGCCTCGCCCGCGGGTTCCTGACCGCGGGTGCAGGTGCTCTGATAGTGAGTTTGTGGTCTGTTAACGACGAAGCCTCAGGCCGGCTGATGAGCGATCTGTACCAAAACCTGCAACGCGGCGGTTCAATTTCGGCATCTTTAAGAGCAGCACAGATCGGTTTTATCACCCGCGGCGGCCATCCCTATTATTGGTCGCCGTTCATATTGATCGGAAAGTGATGCCGGTCACAAGGGTTTTTGATCGAAAGTGTAAATATTTTTTGAAAAGGTGTCTTTTAGACGGGCGTCAACGCACTGTCAAGGTGAGGACTGATAGTCAGAATAGTTAATTGGAAATGAAAGATCTATATAAAAAAGGGCTGAAACTAATTATCGCCGCTTCGACGGTTTTATTTATAGCCGCTTCTGCTTTTGGACAGGGAAGCGCCTGCGACGCTGTTCCCGGGCAGATATTGGTCAACCTTAATAATCAATCAGATCTCGGCGCAGTCGCAACGATGTGGGGGCTAAATGCTGTACCGATCGACCAGGTCGGTTCACCTCCGACATACCGGATGGCCCTGCTGCCGACAAATACTCAAACGCCGTGCGCACTGCAGGCGTCTATGCAGGGCGATGCCAGGATCTCACGGGTCGAGGTCAATCGGGAACTTTCATCGGTCGAGAACGAAGGCCTTCCCTGGACGCTCGGGCGCTCATGGGCCATCGGACGATCTTGGGCGATCGGCGGCAGCGCAAAGGGCTTTATGAAGCAGTGGTTTCCCTTTACAGTGCGGCTTCCTGAAGCGCATCAAATAAATAAAGGTCTTCGCGTGGACAACGGCCAACCAGTCGTTGTTGCTGTCCTGGATACCGGCATCGATCTAAACCATCCTGCATTTGCCGGGCGGCTCGTTCCGGGCTACGACTTTGTTTCGGGTGATACCGATCCGAGTGAAGAAGGGATCATTAGAGTGAATCCTGCCTACGGCCACGGTACACACGTTGCAGGGATCGTGGCGCTCACGGCGCCTGATGTGAAGATAATGCCTATCCGGATCCTCGATAGCGACGGGGTTGGCGAATTATGGCGTGTAACGGCCGCTATTATTTGGGCCGCAAATCATGGAGCAAATGTGATCAATATTAGCTTTGGCTACGATTCTGACCCTGAACTGCTTCATGCCCTTCTCGATAATTGTGATGGTGTTCCGCTGCCGGGGATTCAGACATTTCCTGAACTTTTATCCAAGGTCGTCGTTATTTCGGGTGCCGGTAATGGCGGCAACGGAGATCCTATTTATCCGGCCGGTAATCGCATTGACGCCCAACTGGGGGTTGGAGCAAGCACGAGATACGAACATATAGCCAGTTTTTCGACCATGTCCGTTGGCAATAGCGGTGGTGATCGATTTATTCGTGCGGTCGCTCCCGGTGAGAATATAGTCAGCGCAATTCCCGGCGGCCGATACGGTATGTGGTCAGGCACCTCGATGGCTGCCCCGATCGCATCCGGTATCGCTGCCCTGGTAAAAGCGACGAACCCCGGCTTTGTTCCCCACCAGATCGTAGAACGATTGTCTGAAACGGGTATCGAATGGAGATGCACGCATCCTACTCGCGGAGAGATCAGAACAAATCGCGTCGATGCATTGTGCGCTCTGACCAATAATACGGCTTGCGGGACCAATCCTGCAGCATGTAACGAATAATAGTCGTGAAAATGATTTTGGCTCAGTGGGATCTTTCGTGAAATAGTCGTCGATCTCAGGAGAGTTCCCGAGCCGGAAAAGAGCTGCCTGGAATATTCCGGGCAGCTTTTATCTTTTCAGCGGCCTTCATTCCAGCGTCATCCTTTGTAAACTGCTCTGCCTCGTTCGACCAGTCTGAGACGCCTGCGCGCCTCGCTTGTGACCGGACGCGGTATCGGACCGACACGCCGGGTTGTACTCCGGTGTGTTTGAATGAGTGGTTTATTGATCTGCCGACTATCTGATAGCCGTCTGCGTCTCCGATCTTTGCCTCGATCATGTATCCGACTGCTGGGCGGCTTTGCAGCGTCTTCGCGATTTTGCCAGATCATCTCAGGTTTACAGCATCTTCGCGGCTCTGCCGCATCGCACGGCGGCGTGGCTCGGCCTCGCCGTGGCCGCTCCCCCAAAACTCCCGAGGCTATGCCTCCCTCGCCGAGAGGGTGGCGTAGCCACAAGAAGAGGGAGGCACAGTTTACGTCGAGGCACAGCCACGCCGCACTGCAATGCGGCAAGCCGCGGAAGAAAGGGGTCGAGGCGGCGGCCCGCCAGGTCAGAACCACCTGCGGTAGCGGGTGGTTGAACGCGGAAAGTAAATGAGCTGAACCGTGTTGTTGAAGAGCCTCATATTTGTTTAAGGCTCCCAAAAAGTTTCTCAGGATTCACAATTACATTTGAGACGCTCCCAAAGGCTGTTCTGAGAGCAGATCTTTACTGAACGGAATGCGGTTTTAGGGATCGTCACCTTTTCTGTCCACTTAATGTCTTTTTCCCTCGCCTGACTGCACTGTGTTTATGACGACACCCACATAGATGGGGTAAATAAAAATCAGACAGGTAAAAAATAATGAAAAAAGTAAATCCAAGATCGTATAACAAAATAGTTTGGCAATTAACCGTTGCGGCCATATTGCTTACAGCATGGGTGTCGGTCCCATTTCTTCTAAATAATGTAAAAGCCGACGGTACGCCGGTCATATTGACCCGTACTGCAAATCTGACGTCACCGACCGGCAGCGTCAATCCGCACGGAGCCGCCGCATGGCAGCTCTATCAAAGCGGCAATCGTGAATTAGAGGTTGAAACCGAGGACCTCAACTTTACGATGGGTACGAGCCTTGACGTATTCGTTGACGGAAATCTGATCGGCCAGGCGATCGTTGATGACCGCCAAAGAGCAAAATTAAAACTTAAGACCGAGGACGGCCAGGCCGTGCCGGTCGTTAATGACGGCTCTACCGTTCAGGTTCAATTTGGACCCACAGTATTAGTTAATGGCATTTTCGGCGGCGGCGGACCGACTCCTACAGGCACTCCGTCAGGTACTGGTACCGCGACGCCATCGCCATCAGGCACAGGTACGGCAACTCCTTCACCTTCAGGAACCGGCACGGCAACCCCATCTCCATCAGGAACCGGCACGGCAACTCCATCTCCATCGGGAACGGGTACAGCGACACCTTCCCCCAGCGGAACAGGTACCGCGACACCTTCCCCGTCCCCGACCGGCTCACCGGTATTGGTACGTACAGCAAATCTAGTTGCGCCGAGCGGTGCGATCAACCCGCACGGAGCGGCTGTTTGGCAGCTTTATTCAAATGGACAGCGTGAAATAGAGGTCGAGGTGGAAGATACTAATCTCGCAGCCGGAACGAGCCTCGACGTGTTTGTCGATGGCAGCGTTATTGGCCAGGCCATTGTTGATATCAATGGAAAAGGCAAGCTTAAATTAAGGACCCAGGACGGCCAGGCTGTTCCGTTTGTTAATGACGGTTCGACGGTAGAGGTTCGGAATGGCGGCACCATTCTGGTTTCCGGCATATTCGGAGCAGGCGGCCCGACGCCATCACCGACCGGTACGCCATCGGGAACTCCGAGTGCGACGCCGACTGGTACCCCGTCAGGAACGCCATCGGTCACACCTAGCCCGTCACCAAGTGGTACACCTAATGGGAACGATCTTTTCGCCGGACTTACAGGTTCGACATTGAATGGCGTACTGCCGACCGGATTTGCAGAGTATGAGATCCATAGCAGCCGCACAGAACTCGAAGTTCGCGTCCGTCAGGTCAACCTGCCGATCGGAACATCGCTCAACGTTATCGTAAACGGCACAACCGCCGGTTCGATGATACTCGAGAGCGGCGGCGAGGGCCGGCTCCGTCTCAGAAGCGACAACGGACAAACGGTACCTACCGTCATCGTCGGAACACCGATCTCTGTTAACAACGGCGGTGCTTCAATCCTTTCAGGAGCTTTCGGCAGCTTTGCCAGCCCGAGCCCTTCGCCGACAGGTACACCGGGCGGCACACCAAGCCCGACCCCATTCGGCCGATCCTTTGAAACGCATCTGAGCGGCAGCCAGGTAACGCCCCCGGTTACGACATCTGCCACCGGTGAGATCAAGGTTTCATTAAATGCCGACGAGACACAAGCGACCGTCTTTGGCGAGTTCCACAATTTGTCGAGCAATCAGACGGGAGCACGGATAGAAACAACGGTCGGAACATCAACAACGATCGTCGATCTGGGTGTAGTAGGCGGCCAGAACGGTCATTTTGCCAGCGTCACCTTTAATGTATCAGGGGCGGCGGTGCAGCAGCTTCGGTCTGGTCTCTGGTCAGCAGTGATCATGAGCGTGAACAACCCCGCAGGCGAGATCCGCGGCTCGTTCAGACATCATTCGAGAAACAGCGACTTTGACGGCGACGGCCGTCATGATTTCTCAGTATTCCGGCCTTCGACCGGGACATGGTATGTACAAAATACCAATGGTTTTTCGGCCCTGCCATTCGGTTCAGGCTTCGGACACGATCGTGTCAGCCGATTATGACGGCGACGGACGTACCGATGCAGCCGTTTACCGCAACAACAACGGCCAGGGTACCTGGGAGATCAATCGCAGCTCGGACGGAGGCGTAACCAAATCGTCGTGGGGCCTTTCGACGGATATTCCAGTCCGCGGAGACTTTGACGGTGACGGACGCATCGATATTGCGGTCTATCGCCCATCAGACGGTGTCTGGTATATCCAGCAGAGCAATAACACAGGTAATCGCTCAACCCATTTCGGTATTGCCGAAGACCTGCCGATCCCGGCTGATATGGATGGTGACGGCAAAGACGACCTCGTCGTGTTCCGTCCCAGCCAGGGCAACTGGTATTGGCTGCGAAGCTCTGACGGACAGTTTGCCGCGACGAACTTTGGTCTAAGCGGTGACATTCCGGTCCGCGGTGACTTCGACGGCGACGGCAGAGCAGACCAGACGGTTTACCGGCCTTCGATGGGAACGTGGTACACGCTCCGCAGCTCTGACGGCGGATTCCAGGCGATGCCGTTCGGCCTGAACGGGGACATCCCTGTTGCAGGTAATTACGATGATGACGGAAAAACGGACATTGCGGTCTTTCGTCCATCGGATGGCAACTGGTACGTATTGCGAAGTTCAGACGGAACATTCCAGGCATACCACTTTGGACTCACCGGTGACATTCCGGCAATAGCCCGCTAGATCGAAAGCGGCATTGGCAAAAACAGGCTGCTCGAAAACACAGGTTTTCGGGCAGCTTTTTCTATTTGGACAGATAGCCATAATAGTGCCCCTGTGTTGCGTGCACAACAGACAAGCCGTTGTCACTACATATACTATTCTTTCAACTGACCATTATTTGCTGACAGGGCCGCTGTGATGGAGTGCTAAAAGGGCGTAAATACGCGGCCCTGTCAGCTTTTTTTCCTTTAATTATAGATAAACAAAGTAACCGTAACCGATCGGTCCCGATTTCCGAATACCAGGGACGAACTCGGTCGTGTGAAATATTGCTAGGGTAATGCCTAATAGGCTGATACTATTGACAACGAATTTTGTTTTTTGCGAATTCACCACTCGACACCGGGAATTGTCCAACAATCATTTCCTTCTGCCGTCTGCTGCGTTCAAACGCGTCACCGGACAAAGGATCAGGAAATGAACGACAATTCTCAGACAGCGACTCATAATCAAATTTTAAATGCGCTTTCGGCCGAAACATTGGACAGGATCCGTCCTATGCTTGAGCACATTCAACTCGGCCAGGGCAAGGTACTCTACGCCGCCGACGAAACCATCTCTCACGTTTATTTTCCGGAGCGATCGATGATCTCGGTCGTTGCGTACACTGAGGCGGGCCAGGGTGCGGAGGTGTCAGTGATCGGGAGCGAAGGTGCAACCGGCCTGGACGTTATTCTGGGTTCGGACAGGTCGACCAACGAGCACATCACACAAATGGCTAATAGTGCCTGGAGGATCAAGACAGAAGATCTTCAGGCCGAATTTTCGCGCAGTGGCGACCTGCACGACCTGCTGTTGAAATTTGTCCGTAAGCTGATCGTTCAGATCAGTCAGACTGCTCTTTGCAACAGGCTTCATACGACCGAGCTACGCCTATCACGTTGGCTGTTAATGTGTCATGACCGCTCTCAATCAAACGTAATGAATCTCACACAGGAATTTATTGCCGTGATGCTCGGCGCAAATCGATCAACGGTTACAATGACCGCGATCGAGCTGCAAAATGCCGGCCTGATCTCATATTCGCGTGGCATTATTACGATGATCGACCGGCCGGGGCTCGAGGCTTTTACTTGTCCCTGTTACGCTACTATCGCTGCCGCCTACGCGGTTGACAAATAATCCCAGGACCCTCGTTATATGTTGCATGCGCAACAGACAGAAATTTCAGATTTCAATATATTTTTCCCATTCAATTAGTTCTTTTGCTGATTTTGTTACGAATTGTCTGCTTGTGGGGGGAGGATTCAATGAGCGAAACAAAGCAACCCATGCTGGTCGGGGAAAAGGACCAGGTGCAAGGCCAATGTCAGTGGGCTGAGTGCATCGTTCTGTCAACAAAACATGTTTGCTTTGGCGCAAGAGTATTTGATGGTGAACCGATCAACGGTTCGCTGATTCCTTTAGAACACCGCGACCTTTGCGATGAACATACAGACCACGTCCTTCGGCATTATCTGAGAGTGCATATCATGGATCTTTCGCAAGACCGGTCCCGCGACGCTCAAAGTTGATAAACCTATTTCTGATAACTGTAAGCGACCGTACATACCTTTATTTTGAAAATATGTAGGCTATAAGGGTGTTGGTGTTAAAGAGTTCGTCCAGCGAGTCAAGGTATTAACGAACTAGCCAGGTATTTGGCGATCTCGGCCTCGACATATTTGAGATTCGAAAAGGGGGTTTATTTTTATGCTTTGGACAATTTTTATAATTTTGTTGGTATTGTGGGCTTTAGGATTTGGTTTTGTACCGGCGGCGGGCAGCCTTATACATTTGCTGCTGGTGATCGCGCTGGTCGTTTTGGTCGTACAGCTTCTCACCGGCCGTCGTCCGGTCGTTTGATCAAACTTATAATTTGGAGAATGGGCTTTTGGCTTAACAGCCAAAGGCCATTTTTTATTTTAAAATGGGAGAGATCAGACGCTCTTAAAGTGGGTTTCTTCGTTATCAACCGGTTCCATAATCCTTTCTAATTCCTGGAATGGGGTGGACGGGTCGAGCCATTTTTCGTAGTCAGGCCGGCGAACAACGACCGCCTGCCGCTGCTTTGAATTGTGGATCTCGGCAAAAACCTCATTGGCACGAGTCGTCAGGATCACACCGCAGCGTTTAGATCCGCCTTTGATCTCACATTCTCTGGCCAGGCCTCCGAGTGCAAAAACAGGCTCATCAAACCATATCTCAAATTTCTTCTTGGTTTTGTCGGGCTGATCCTGCCATTCGAAGATACCTGTGGCCGGGATAAGAATGCGGTCGGTGAAAAAAGCTTCCTTGAACATATTGGCAAATCGGACATTTTCCGACTTTGCATTTATAGCCCGCCGCCAAACGCCTTTGTAGTCAAAATCCTCAATTGTCCACCAGACGGCCTCGGCTTTATGTTTATTGTTGACCGCCAATATCTCGGTTCCCGGAAATATCTCAGGCTGCTTTTTATAGCCGTGAATATCAAAATATTCATCCTGTTCGAGGTAAGGCATCTGATCGAACAGTTCCTGCTGCTCGGCAGTCATCTTATATCGTCCACACATATTCCTAGGTTACAACAATGCAGCAAAGCCGGTCTATTTTGCTTCCGTCCCCGACCCTGAGGCGGGGATACAGATCGAAAAAAAGGGGCCCATTCGATCTGAATGGGCACCCACATTCGCTTAACGCGCAGCTATGAAAAAAATTAATAGAATAATTATGACGATCATTTAAGACGATGATTGTATTGCAGAATACCCAATGGAAAGAATAATATTCGCCCGTATTGTATGCGGCTAAACATACGAAACGGCCAGGTCGTGGTCAGATATTAATGTGGCCGATGGCCACAATCCTTATCAATGGGGGCTTAGTTATTATGTCGACAAATACAAATAATGACATTTATGCCGGCGACAGTCCGCCGGACAAGATCGGCCGTTTAGGTGGCGATCAGTATGCCGCCAGCGGCCTGAGCGATCTTTCTTTATACGCGTGGATTCATCAAGCATGAACCGCCGGATGTGTCCGCGAGAGTTATGGGAAAAATATTTAGACGAAAGATCAGCACCCGGGGCCGTCAAAAGCGGCCCCTTTTTTGGACCGGCGGTTCATGAACAAACAAGGGGGAGCTAATTATGAACAATATGAAAAAACTCAAGATCACTGGTACTGCTCTGGCTTTGTGCCTTACATTTCTTGCAATTTCGACATTAGGACAGGCCAACCGGGAAACATATACCGGTACTATCCTAAGTTACGGCAGCGGTTTTAATACCCGCGCGGTTACCAGTACTTTCACTATCAATATCAAGGACGAGACACCGACGGACAGGGCTATGCACTTTCTGGACCTGCTGCAGGATAAAGGTCAGGACGCGCTGCTCGACGGAATAAGGGACGATGACCGCGGATCATTCTCGGTTGACGGCCATCTTGCAAAAACGATCAACGCTGTTCGGGAAAGAAACGTTGACGGCATGCGACGGATCTATATCGTCTTTGAACGCTGGACCCGTTTTGCCGAACTTCGCGGCGGATATCGATCACTCGACTATCCGTTCGGATATATCGAATTAAACATCGATCCGGCGACCGGCAAGGGCGACGGCACTTACATAGCCGCTGCAAAAATAAGCTGGAAAGAGGATAAAGGAGCAAATGGCTCACATGTCGAGGTCGAAGATTTTGCGACATTCCCTGCCCGGCTTTTGAATGTAAGAGTTAGTTATTCTAAGCCGTAGGCAAAGCTGGGTTGAACAATATGCGAAAACGATTTGTGATCCACGAACACCACGCGACCAATCTGCACTTTGATCTGCGGCTTGAGATCGACGGTGTCCTGAAATCGTGGGCCGTACCCAAAGGCGTCTCTTTGAACCCGGCGGATAAACGCCTCGCGGTGGCAGTTCCCGATCATGCACTAAGCTATATTGATTTTGAGGGCGAGATCGCCGAGGGCAGCTATGGCGCCGGCGAGGTCAGGATCTGGGACAAAGGCGAATTTGAAACGGATGAGGATCCGCTGCGGCAGTTAAAAGCGGGTAAGCTGGAGATTACGTTTTTCGGCTCAAAGATTCACGGATCTTTCGCATTGATAAAGCTCAATGGAAAAGACAAAGACTGGCTTTTGATCAAGGCCAACGATAAGTACATAGAGCCTGATTGGAAGATCGAGACGGTCTTTCCGGCAAAGAAAGCGAAAAGCAAGGCTCCGTCCAGGAAAGAGAAGAAAGGATGATGAATCGGGGATGGATCGACTCGCTGGTGCCGGAGCGCCTTGTGCAAGTTTGGGACTAAGTCGCTTTTGACTTAACGATGCGGCCTGGCCGTTTAACTTTGGCCGATTTACGCTTTAACAATCGGCCAACCGCTTCGAGCGTTTCAGCATAAGACTCTTCGCTCTCCTGCGGCCGGCATGAAACTGCCCGGTCATCTATGATCGCGGCGACTCGTGGTTTGCCCTCGCCCATAAAAACATCGGTGAAGGGTATCTCATTTTTTTCGAGCCATTCGATGATGTGTATCCGCGCCTGACCGGGGGTCAATCCTGAAATATCGCCGCGGGCATCAGGTTCGCTTGAGCATCTGCTGCTAAAGATCACAATGTCCGCTACCTTTGACAAATTTTCGGCAAATTCGCGGGCGCCGGGCAGAGGAGGACCGATCTTTCCGATCCCTTTCCATCCGTCATACTCAGCGAGGACGCCGTCCAGATCCAGACAAACGCGGGGTTTTGATTTAGTTACAGAGGTTTTGGCTTTTTTCTTTTTTGGTTGGGCCGTTTTCGGTCTTTCCGGTTTGTCGTCAAGGTTGGCTTTCGGGAGTTTGGTCGGGATCGTTCTCATCATTGCCTCGATCGCCTCACCGCCCTCGAGCCATTCGTTCTCGCCCATCGGGTCAAAATTCCAGAGCCGTGTGTAGAAGGGCCGGGTATGATGACGGCCCGGGACCCTGAGAGCGTACGGCAGATCGTCGGGCCCGACCTCACGCTTCGGCGGAAATATCTCAGGCCGACGCGGCAGATCGAGGTCCTCCCAGTTGGAGCGAAGTTCGTCCACAAAATCATATGTATCGGCCAGCGGATATTCCTTGTCCAGCAAGACCCACAGATGAAAACCGCCGACCCCGTTGCTGTCGAGCAGCATCGGGTCCATCTTTTGCGAACGCAGTTGGTCGGCCCAGTGCAGGCAGGCCGCAAAATTTGCAGCCGCCACCTCGTCAGCATTTGCGACGGATTCGTTATGCAGGTCAACGTCGATAGCAAACCATTTGCATGTCGAATGATCGCTGATCGAATGAAGCCCGATCAGGTCGCTGGGTTTTTCGCCGGCAAAATGGCGGGCCAGCTTTTTGATCGTGACCATGTGATTGCCTTTTTTGCGGAGCTCTTTTATCGGCAGCATGACCACGCCGATGACACCGTTTCGCAAGGTGTATTGGCTCCAGACGTCGCGTCGGTTAACGAGACGCTTCATGGCCCATTCGGCAAGCTCTTCGGCATAGCGGTGCCACTCTTCGGCGATCCAAAGAAGTCGTTTGTTCCCGGCAAATTCTCTAAACCGCTGAAATACCATTCCTTACTCCGCCTTTACCCAACCGCCGATAAACTTGGCCTTTGACATATCATCGAAATGCCTTCGCGCCATTGAAACGGTATGGGCGATCTTGATATCACGCTCAAGCGCGTTTTCCCGGTTCGGGCTGAAATCCGTGAGATAAACGACATAGGCCGGGAACTGTTCGTCCTTTTCCTTGTTCGTTTTCCATAACAGCAGTTTGCGGACCATAGTGTTGCCTTTCATGACCTTGGTGTAAACGGCGCGCTCGAGAAGTTGGCTCTCGGGCTTCTTTTCATCGCGAGCGGTCTTTGTGATCTTTGGCACCTCGACGAGATCGTTGATCTGACTGATATTCACGTCGGCGACCACAGCTTCCTTATCATCGCGAATGCGGACGAACTGCGGCGAGATCATGCTGACGATCGGCATCCGCTCGAGTGCGAGATAACGCTTGCCGTCCCATTCGAGCACCATTCGGTTGACCGGGCCGCCCCTTGATCTTTCGGGAATAAGGTCAAGGCATGAGATCTCGATGACGGGGCCGGGCTTGATCATTTCGTACGCGACATAGTCGTTATTGACGGCGACATAATCTGACGGAGCGGTGCGCTTTCTCAGGTCGCGAACCAGCTCTTTGCGGTTCTCGTCGGTAAATCCGCCGCCGACGCGGCCAAGTTCGTGATAGGTGCCGTCGTCACGCATAACGGCGACGAGCAGATCGTGGAGCATGCCTTTGCGGTCGTCTATCCCCTCTGAAAACCCGATGACAGCTACATCGAGGTTGTGACGGGATTTTACCTTGAACCATCCGGCACGGTCATTCCTCACGACCAGGCCCTCGCTGCCTTCAGTCACCACCCACTCGTTAAAGATATCGGTGATCTTGTCCAGATCGTCCGCAACGACGACCTCGGCGGCGTGTGCTAATTTGCCGCTGCCGAACCATTTTTTCAGTAATGCGAAAACATCCTGCGTCGATGACGGCTGTTTGCCGTCAAATTCCATAACATCAAAGACCGCGAGGCCGAGGCGGCTGAGGTCCGCCTTGGCTTTGGGTGAACGCAGGATCCCGACGACCTGGTGTATCGCCTGAGTCTTAAATTTCACGTCCTGCAGATAGATCTCAGCGCCAAGCACACATGATTTGACCTTGGCCTTTTTCAAAAGCTTTTCCGCTTCAGCAAACGCGGGCAGGCCGACGCGAACGGTACCACCGGCGTTTATCGACAAGATCGTCTTACCGTCATAGAAAAGCATCGCAAATTCGCCGTCGTATTTTCGCGAGACGTAATAGTCTTTTGCCCTCGGCAGCTTATAGATATCGCCTCCTGAAAAGGCTCTGGTCATCGAGCTCATCTTGCGTCGATAGTCCTGGGCCCGCAGCTGCAGCGACGGGTCGGCGATGTTGGCGGATTTGCCGAAGCAGTAGTCGCCAAATTTGCATGTAAATTTTGATTTGGTTATGCCGAGGTCAAACATCTTCGACCTCCTTTGGCCGTTTTAGTTCGAGGTTCGAGAGATGCAGGATCAGGCAGTAAGAGTCGCCCTTGATGCGGCCCTCGAGAAAGGCGTTATACGGTTTACCGCCGCGGTTCATCACGATCGGTTCATTACCTTTTTCGCCGCCGCGTATCAGCAGAAGCGAATTTTTCTTGTCGAGCTCCTCGGCCATTTCGTACAAAAAATCAAACGTCAGGCCGTTAACATGCGCCAACTGGCGTTTGTTGTTAAAGACAAATTTCGCTATTGCTTCTTCCTTCTTAATAAATTTCCCGGTCCATCTGAGGGGTATGTCCGAGTTCAGATTTTGCACCAACTTACGCCGCGGCCGGCGTTCGCGTTCGGTCCCGTCCGGGGCAATAACGACCTCAAATTCTTCGACAAGATGGACGATGCCCTCTTTTGAAACGTAAACACGCGATGTTTCGGCGAGGAATGTGCCAAACGATTCGAGATCTACCTCAGGGTCGCCGGCGATCAGGTCTTTTGCCACTTTTTCGAGGTTCTTCCGTTTTTTGAGAAGTTCGGGCAGGTCATGTTTGACGTCCGATTTGAGGACCTTTTGTGTGCGGACGGGGTCGCCTTTCTCGTCGACATATCGCACCTCACGACGAGGAAAAAGCCCCTCGAGGGCGACGACCGCATCGCGGTTTTTCTGATTGCTGATATTTATCGCCATTAGTCAGATCTCCTATAACAGGTCAAAATCCAGATCGTCGGCCGAGATCTCGTCTTCCTCGGTCGTGTCGAGTGCCGCTGCCTGTTTGAACGTCAAAAATTCAAGCGTCGCCTGATTGCCGATGACCATAAAGGCAACTTTGCTGCTGCCTATCAGAAAGGCCTCGTCCGATTCGATACCGTCGCGAAAGCTGAATGGGAACGAATAAATATGGCCTTCCTTAAGATTATCAAACAGAACCGCGAGCGAGGAGTTTTCATAACCCTGAAGCCAATACACCGACTTTACGATCAGCGAAAGATAATCGTCGACGGAGGCGAGCTTTAAGTTATTGACGCGGCTAAATGAAGATGGGACCGTCTCGAGTTCGTTGCCTTCCAGGTCCACGGTGCGTATCTTGTCACGGTTGATCGAGTTGCCGTTTTTGTCGACCATCTCAAGCGCGGTTCCGCCTTTGTCGATGAGGGTATTACCGTCAGAGGCGAGCACCTTGATCGTCGCGGGGTGGCCGTGTTCGTCGAAGGCCTCGACGGTAACATCGCCATACAATTGAGTTCGGTCAATTTTGACAAGCCCAACGGAAAATTCTTCACCGTCGAGCGAAAGGACCAATGGTCTCGCCATTTACAAAAACCTCACGCCGCGATCCTAAAGCTGCCGGCGCTTAGCGTCAGTTTAACGCCGCTCCGCAACTGCGGGAAAGCGGGGGCACTGCTTATTCAGGATCTATACTACCTAAACGCTAATTTAGCGTGAATCGAGGCCGGACGCAAAAAAACATGACATCAAAGGTTTCCGTCGACATTGATATAAACCGGACGTTGCTCTTCCGCGTCAATTTATCGTTTATTGTTACGGGTGCAGGGGACACAATAACCATAACCCCGCGATCTAAACCATCAAGCTCCGGCCGATCTCACGAACACCACGAATAGAAGAATTTTTTAACGCGGAGATCGCAGAGAGCAAAGTCAGTACCGCCTCCCGTAAGGGGGCGGCCCGAACGCGGCCCAATAGCTCCTACCCGCATGCGGCAGAGTTTGCTCTTTTCTTACGATCCATCTCAATTCTCAATTTCTTCTTGCCTATTGATCCCGCCGCCGCTGTTTGCGATTGCCAGCCGCTGGGTTCTCTAAACGGGTATTTTCAAGACGAAAATGCCAGAATATGAAATATACTGTCAGTATTTTAAAAATATTGACAGTATTTATAAAATACTCGCAAAATATTCAAAATACTGACAGTATTTATTGAATACTGTCAATATATGTCAAATACTCGCAGTATTTAACATATACTCGCAATATTTTCCAAGTTCTGCCATTTTAATCGTTCTACCGGTTGTTTAGAGATTTAATCAGCAGTCAAAGTTCATATCCGGAAACGCATAAGCTTAACAAGCACTTAACTTACACCGCTTTTCTAAGGAGGGGCAGCTAACAGTCCTGCTCAGTCCCTGAAGATATTGTGTTGAAAATCCCTGCAGTCGTCGGTCAAGAACATCCGGAGAGAACTCCGATAAATGTTCCCCGTCGCCGGAGATCATGAACAAACGGCAGCCTGTCAATAACCTCAACTTGCACCGTGGTGTAAAATTGCTTAGGAGGTCGGGGAAGTGTTCAAGAATCGCAATTTTGCATGTCAGACCCCATATCTTTACAGTAACTGATGCTCTGGGACGGGAAACGAAATACTATTACACGCGAAAATATGGAACTAACCTGGTGACAAAAATGGAGGGCGTGTGTGGCTGCGGCGGCGGCGGTTCAGAGGTCACGCAGTATTTCTATGATCTCGGCAGCAGCGCGGCTAAACCTTGTTAGAAAAAGAGACGCGCTTCTGCACGACACTCTGTATAGTTATGATAGCGACCGAAACATAACCTCAATGCAGGATATTCTGGGTACACAGACATTTACACATAATTCCTTCGGCGAGGTTCTGACGAGCACTGACAGAATGGGCGGGATCACGACGAATACTTACAGCTCAACCGGCAATCTGCTTACCTCTACCGATCCGCTCGGTCATACGACAACATTTACCTATACATCTGCGGGCCAAACTTCATCGATCACCGACGCACTCAACCACACCACTTCGCTGACCTACGATACATCGGGCAGATTAACGCAAATTAGCGATGCGAACAGTAAACACACTAACTTCGGTTATGACTCTCGAGCGCGGGTGACGAGCGTTACAAATGCCTTGAGCCAGGCAACGTCGCTTCAGTACGATCTTAATAACCGTATCAACAAAATTACATTCCCGGATACGAACTTTGTATCTATTGGTTATGATCTCGCGGGCCGCAGGACATCCGTCACTGATGAACTCGGCCATTCAACGGCGTATGCATACGATAATAATTACAGGCTCACTGGCGTAACGGACGCACTGAGCCACGCGACGACATATGGCTATGATCTGATGTCGAATCTGACGTCTCAGATAGACGCTCTGGGGAATGTCACAGATGTCGAATACGACGATTTCAATCGGGTAAAGAAGATCAAGTATCCTTTGCCGACTATCGGTGGGACGCGATTGGAAGAAAACTTTACCTACGACCAACTTGGTGAAGTTGCTACTCATGCAGACACTGCCGGTCACATGACAAGCTACGCTTACTCCTACGATATACCCAACGCTCAGCGGCTTATAACCGTAACAGATGATCTGATGCAACCGACCTATCTCACCTATAACGCCCGTTTGCAGTTAACCAAGGTCAAAGACGCATTGAGCCACGAATACACGTTTACCTATGATCCCCTGGGACGAGAACTATCGGAAACGAGGGCTGGGACGACAATGAGTTTCGGGTATGACGCGGTCGGCAATAGAACATCTCGCGCGGATCATAACGGTGCGGGAACAACCTACGCCTATGATGTCCTAAATCGCCTTACCGGGATAATGTACACGGGCTCGACCCAATACGCCACATACGGTTACGACGATCTCTCGCGGTTGACCTCCGCTGTAAACCAAAATGGCACTGTCGCGTTTACCTATGATAATCGCGGCCGAAGAGCTACTGAGACGGATGTTTTCGGCCACGTGATGGAGAACGTTTATGACGCTGCTGGTAATCGAACTGCTCTGAAACTCGACTCAGTAACTCATACTGCTTACGTCTATGACATAACCGATAAACTGACCGAACTCAATGTTCCTGCCGAGTCGAACGGATTCGGCCTTAAGTATGATGCCGACAACCGGCTTATTGCGCTTCTCGTCCTAATAAGGTCAAAACGGATCTGGAATATGACGGCATGAGCCGCCTGACACGATTGAAGCATTCGGACCCATTCAGTAGTCTCTTTGACGAGCAATATTCCTACAATACGGCAAATCAGATCAGCCAGATCGCCGGACTCTCGTCGACCAAGAATTTCACTTACGACAATATCGACCGGTTGACGGGGATGACGGATGGCACTAACACCGAGAGTTACGCCTACGATTCTGTTGGGAACAGAACTTCATCACACCGGAGCGCGACATACACCACCGGGATCTTTAACAGGCTAACGGCAACTACCTCGAACGGCTATACTTATAATGCGAATGGAGATACCATCGGCAGAACTGGCGGTTTAATCTGGACTTATGGCTGGGACCGGGAAGATCGGATGACCTCAGCATCAACTGGTTTTGCCAGCTCTACTGTGCAATACGACGCGCTCGGCCGGCGTGTCAAAGGTACGCAAGGGATCAATGTTATAAAATACACCTATGATGGTATGGATGTTGTTCTGGATGATAACAACGGCACGCTGACGAAATACCAGAACGGCCCAGGTATCGACAACAAGCTAAAGCAGACCACGAGCGGCACGTCCAAGTATTTTCTCCAAAATTATCTGGGCTCGACAGTGGCTCTCACCAGCTCAAGCGGCGTCGTCACCGATACGAACGGCTACGATTCATTCGGCAACGCAACGAACTCGACCTTCCCTTCCCGCTACCAATACACCGGCCGCGAATATGACGCGACGACTGGCCTGCAGTACTCACGCGCCCGCTGGTACGACGCGAATATCGGCAGATTTATTTCTGAGGATCCGATCGGGTTTGGGGGCGGGGATGTAAACCTATACGGTTATGTCGGCAACAATCCCATAAATTCCGCCGATCCAACGGGCTTAATTCCTGCTGGGCTTTTTACTTTGGGTATTTATAGAAACGGTGCGCATCTCGCAGATACAATTGATGGTGTAATTGATCGGGTCATAAGCTCTATAGGTTTTGATCCACCTATAGCAGTGGTTCCATTTCCATTAACCAGTAATGCCGCCGCTCCAGTTTATTTGTCCGGTGCGTTGAAGGGATCGGTGGATCCGCTTCGGGTTGGCCGGGGAATCGGGTGTGCTCTTTACTCCGATGGCCTTCAGGATTATGAAAGGTTCAATCTGATATCCGCCGATGTTGCGCGTGGTGGAGCAATTGCTCTTACCATAGCTGGTCCAATCGGCGGACGATTTGCAGGTGCACGAGTCAACCCAACGTCGACAGCTTTGTTAAGGAACGGCTATTACGAGGTTAACGGACTTAAGTTCAGCGATTATTATTACAATAGACTCTGGAGCACCGGCAGACCGGGCCCCTCCTTGGTCGCTAATGAGATTTTACAGGGGTCGAAGCCGCTGGGGCCGAACAGCAAGCCAGGATTCTACAATTATGAATTCGGCGGTGTGGAAATGATTTATAATCCATCCACTCGGGAAGTATGGCACCTACAACCCATTCCTTAGCTGGGCGTGGAGGGATATTCAAACGAACATGGCTGATGAAAAGATGATTAGTGAAATAAAGGAACTCGTAGAGCAGATCAATTACGCGGCGACACAGCTTGATCAAAGGTTACTTTGGCTTGGGAAGGAAATACGACTCAAGCTAAGTTCGCTTGAGGGGTGCAAATCTGTCGCCGATGCCCAGAATATCTTTGATTCTCTATCCGAGTACCAATATCTTTTAAGCACAATTGCCTTCAAACATAATTACCCGCTCCCTAACGAATTAAGAGGCTTTGTCAAACGATTCGAGCGACTTGATGATGACGACCTTCGAAACGAAATACTAAAAATGGCCAAGGCAGGACAATTCAGAAGCTGAAGGCAATCCCCGACAACACACTTGAGCAAACCACCAGCGGCACGTCCAAGTATTTTCTCCAGAACCACTTAGGTTCGACCGTGGCTCTTACCAACTCAAGCCGCGGCGTCACGGATACGAACAGCTATGACTCGTTCGGCAACGCAACAAACGCGAGCTCCCCATCGCGATACCAATTCACCGGCCGCGAATACGACGCGACCACCGGTCTGCAGTACTCTCGAGGACGTTGGTTCGACCCGAACCTAGGAAGATTCATTTCCGAAGACCCACTTGGCTTCCGTGGTGGAGATGCCAATTTGTACGCATATGTGTGGACTTCACCTGGGATGTACCGTGATCCAACTGGATTATACCCGTTCAAGCTGCCATTGAACCCTGGCTTAAATGGATCCAATTTGCCTGAGGGATGGAGACACGTCGACGAACATTTTGATCCCACCAACCCTGGCAAACAGCGATGGGTTTCTCCCAGTGGTGATGAGGGGCTAGAATTTCACCCGGGAAGGCCAGACGCCCCCGCAGGAAGCGAAGGTGCGAAAGACCACTCGCACAAGTTAAATCCCAAGAGGTGGCCGCCAGGTAGACTTGAAAAAGACGACGAACACTTGGATCCCGGGCAAGAAGTTGATCTAAAAGAATGTATAGGTTTTGATAGTCCGTGGAGATTTCCGGAAATACACTTTCCAACAATGCCTGAGAAAGAAATAGGGTCGGACGTGCAATAGTGCAATATTCTCGCCATATTTCTTGGTTACAAGATCCTTTGCATAGGCCAATTTGGCGTCCGTGCGTGCCTTTCGTTTTGCGGCTTCGTAGCGGCGGCTGACGGTTGAGGCGTCGAGGCCGGTGAGGTTGGCTAGTTGCGGGAAGCTTGCACCGGTTTGGCGGCCGGTGAGGATCAGGACCTCTTTTGCCATTACGGCTTGAGCATTCTCGCCGGAGCCGTAGAGATCATTTCGGAACATTCCGAGAACAGCTTCCACGGCAGCGATGAGGCCCTCTCCGTCAAAGGGCCGTTTCTGCTTTTTCTTTTCGATCATCTGACGCTTCTTCAAGATCGACGCCTTTGAGATCGTTGACATTTCAACTAAAATCATCGATCAAAACAGCATTGGGCCAAAGCATAGGCGCGGCCGCCAAAAAAAAGAACGCGAAGTTTGCACTTCGCGCCCATTCATACCCTTAGTAGTCTTTGAAGGACTATTAATTGTCAGATTTATCGGTTGCCGTTCCCTGGCCTTGCTGGTGACGCATTTTGCGGTTTTGCATCCGCTGCTGCATTTCAGCCTTTTTCTGTTCGAGCTTTGTCACCTGGTCAGGTGTCAGGATGGCGATGATCTGTCCGTGAACGGATCTCATCTTTTCCATACCCTGCGTCTTGAGAGCAGTTAATCGCTCCTGCTGTTCCGGGGTGATCGTGCCGGCACGCTTAGCCTGTGCGAGCGTCTTTGCTTCTTCACGTGTAGCCTGGTCCGGCTTGTTTGCTTCGAAAATAGCATGGATCTGGGTCTTTTGCGCTTCGGTCAGGTCGAGGCCGTGGAGCATACGCATCATACCGCCGTGCCGTCCACCTTGTCCTTCGCGGCCGAATTTGCCCTGGTGCTCACCGCGGCCTTCGCCCTTCATCCGTTTTTCTGACCTGTCAGAGTTTGGAGCAGTTGTGCTGCTGTCCTGCGCCAGGGTAAAGGTCGAAAACCCGACAACCGCTATCGCGACCGCCAGAACTGATAAGAAATTATTTTTTAATGACATTTTTGTACCTCTCAATTTTATTAAGCTTTCGCTTTTCGCCTCTTATGACGCTATTGGTTGACGGTTAGTCTAACGTTTTATTGCTTGTTTATGTAAAGAAATGTAAACACGGCAGTAGCGGTACATGCCATCCGGTCGGGTTCGGAATTTAACATTTGCACTAAACCACGGTAAAATGCGACATTCGATTGATTGTTTCCAAACATTTCCGAATGAGATTTTTATCCGAAATTAATTCCCCAGCCGACCTTCGCGAATTGAAGATCGACGACCTGCAGGAAGTCGCTGACGAAGTTCGCCAATTTATTATTGACACATGTTCCCGCGTCGGCGGACATACCGGTGCGAGCCTCGGCGCTGTCGAGTTGGCGGTCGCGATGCATTATGTTTTTGACACTCCGCGGGACCGGCTCGTCTGGGATGTCGGCCATCAGGCCTATGCTCACAAGATTTTGACCGGACGCCGTGACGAACTGCATACGATCAAACAGTACGGCGGGTTGAGCGGTTTTCTGAGGCGAGACGAATCGGAATATGACACTTTTGGTGCCGGACACGCCTCAACGTCTCTCTCGGCGGCGCTGGGTATGTCCGTTGCCCGCGATACAAAAGGCGAGGATTTTCATGTTTGCGCTTTGATAGGCGATTCGTCGCTGGCAGGCGGGATGGCGATGGAGGCGATCAATCAGGCGGGACACTTAAAATCACGCCTGATCGTGCTGCTCAACGATAACGAAATGTCGATCGCACCCGCCGTCGGCGCCTTGAGCGGATACCTCAATCGCATCAAAGAAGCCCAAAGCTATCAGCACCTAAAGGAAGAGATCGGTGACGCGCTCGAAAGCGTTCCGCATTTTGGCGAACGACTTCGCCGGGCCGCAAAATCTGTCAAAGACGCTATCGCCGCCGCCGTCCTGCCCGGGGCATTGGTCAACGAACTCGGATTCAAATATATCGGATACGTCGATGGCCATAACGTGCCGATGTTGGTGCGGGCCCTTGAGGCTGCAAAGAAGGTCGATGACGGACCGGTCATCGTCCACGCCCTGACAACCAAGGGCAAGGGCTTTCCGAATCCTGAAAAAAACTATTACGCCTATCACGCAACCGGCCCATTTGACCCGCAGACCGGGCTGCCGTATAAATCGACCAAGGTCGCGCCGCCGATGTACACCCAGATATTTGGCGAAACCATGTGCGAATTGATGGAGAAGGACGACACCATCGTGGCCCTGACCGCCGCGATGCCGGACGGAACAGGGGTCGACAAGGTGCTTGAGCGATTTCCGGACCGTTCTTTCGACGTTGGGATCGCGGAGCAGCACGCCGTTACGTTTTGTGCAGGTATGGCCTGCGAGGGGCTCAAGCCGGTCGCAGCTATCTATTCGACATTTCTGCAGCGTGGATTTGACCAGATCATACATGATGTCTGCCTCCAAAATTTGAATGTTACCTTTGCGATGGACCGTGCCGGCATCGTCGGTGCCGACGGGCCGACGCATCATGGGCTTTTGGACATTGCTTACTTACGCGGCTACCCCAACATTGTCCTGATGGCGCCAAAAGACGAGGCTGAGATGCGGGATATGTTGCTGACCGCGATCGAGCATCCCGGGCCGGCAGCCTTGCGTTACCCGCGCGGAAACGGTTTTGGCGTCGATATCAGCAACGCTCCTAAACAGATCGAGATCGGTAAAGCCGAAATAATCAGGGACGGCGGCGAGACAGCGATCCTTGCTTACGGTTCGATGGTCTACCCCGCGATGCAGGCGGCAGAGAATCTTGCTAAAGACGGCATCGACACGACAGTCATCAATGCCCGGTTCGTCAAACCGCTCGACACCGAATTGATAATCGCCCTTGCACAAAGCATGCGGCTGATCGTGACCGTCGAGGACGCCTATCTGTCTGGCGGATTCGGCTCCGCGGTCCTCGAACTGCTTGAAGAAAACGGTTTATCAGATAAAATAAAAGTAGTTCGGATGGGTGTTCCGGATCGCATCGTTACGCACGGCGATCCAAAGCTGCTGTTGGCGAAGTACGGCCTTGACGCTGACGGTATCTATACCAGGGTTAAAGAGGCCATTGAAATACTCGACGAAAGGCGGGTAGGCAAGAAACAGGTTAAGGCCGTAAGATAGACCCCTAGAATATACGTAACCCAGATCAACACTATGAGCAATATTAACGAAAAAAAGAACGGTTCGCCGATGCTGACCATCGGTTTAGTTTTACTTACCGCGATCGCGGGCGGTTTGAGTTTTTCCGGATGTTCGACAGCTGCGGACAACACTAACACTACTAAAACAAACGGAGCGCCGACCCCGGTAAAAGCCGCCACGATCCCGCCTAATGCGCCTCTTGGTGCTCAACCGCCCAATGAGATGGGTTCGCCGAATGCGGTCGTTACACTCGAAGAATTTGCTGATTTTCAGTGCGGTGCGTGTGCTGCCGCTCATCCCACGATGAACGAGATCAAATCGATGTACGGTTCCCGTATCCATTTTATTTTCCGTAATTTCCCGCTTCAGATCCCGCAGCATGATAAATCTTATGAAGCAGCTGTAGCCGCGGAGGCCGCAGGAATGCAGGGTAAATTCTGGGATATGCAGAACATGCTCTTCTCAAATCAGAAGGCCTGGACGGCTGACGCGACCTACAAGGAAATATGGAAGGGATATGCCCAGAAGATAGGGCTCAATATTCCTAAGTGGGAAGAAGACATGTCGGGCATCGCCGCCAAGGGCCGCGTCAACGCTGACATGGAACGTGGTAAAGGGGTGGGCATTAATTCAACGCCCACGCTCTATGTTAACGGTGTGGCCGTTACCTTTAACGATATGAATGTTGACGCGCTGAAAAAGCTGATCGACGCTGAACTGCAAAAATCAGCACCGCAAACCAGTTCTGCCAATACTGAAGCAAAACCGCCTGCTGAACCGGCTAACACCACCAAGTGATAACTGCAGCAGCTGAACACAATTCCGGACGGACGATCGCCAAACTTCCTCTCATAGCGGCGATCGTCGCTCTTGCGGGTCTCGCCGATGCTATTTATCTAACTGTCCATCACTATACGGCGGTTCCGGTGCCGTGCAGTATTACCGGAGGGTGTGAATCAGTTTTGACCAGCCCGTATGCTGAGGTTGCCGGTATTCCCCTGGCCGGGTTTGGGGCTCTCGCCTATTTAATTGCATTTAGTCTGTCCCTGCTGACTGCATTCGGCAGCCGCCGGATCTGGAGTCTGTTCGGAGTTCAGGTAACGATCATGGCGATGTTTTCGCTGTGGCTGATATACCTTCAGGCGGTAGTTATCAAGGCGTTTTGTCAGTATTGCCTTGTCTCAGCCGGAACCACTTTCACCCTTTTCCTGATTTTTCTTATATCTATTTTCGTAAGCCGCCAGCGGGTTCATTCATCAGATTGAATCCAATCTGCCGCCCTCGCCGAATTCTCATACGGAGGGCAGGCAGCGGTCGATAGCAAAGTAACTTGGCAATGGCCTACGAAATAAGGTAGCTTTAGAAAATATCATTCCGACAAACCGGATATTAGTGACTCAAGCCATCTTAAAACGCATAGCAGACGGTGATAAAAGCGCCGTCAAAGATTGCCTCGACCAATACGGCGGCCTGGTATGGTCTATCGCGCGCAAAATGCTCCGAAATTCAGATGAAGCGGAGGATGCCGTGCAAGAGATCTTTGTCGACGTTTGGAAAAATGCAGAGCGATTCGACGAGACAAAAGCGTCGGAGACAACATTTATTGCGATGATCGCAAGACGGCGGCTGATAGACAAGATCCGATTTTCTGCACGCCGCATCTCAGCCGAGTCGCTTGATGATGTTTTGCTTGAACCGTTCACACGTAATGACAAAGACGTACTGATGGCCGCCGAGGCAAAACAAGCTGCCGTGGCAATGCGGTCACTGCGTCCTGAACAGCAACAGGTGCTAAGGCTGTCGATAGTTCAGGGAATGACCCATCAGGAGATATCCGAAGCAACGGGAATGCCGCTTGGTACGGTTAAGACGCACGCCAGGCGGGGTATTTTGCAGGTCAGGGAAAATATGGGACTCGGCAAAACCGGGTTGTCTCAGGAGGTGGCAATATGAAGGAAGAAAATCGCGAAATATTGTTCGACCTTCTCACAAAAAAAGCTATCTACGGATTGGATGAATCTGAGCAGGCCCGGTTAGATAACATGGGCGGGCCGGAAGCAGAACTCGAGTTCCGTTCACTGGAGATCACTGCGGCGGCGATAAACATGGCCGGCCTCTCGTCTGAGGAACCACTTCCTGAAAGCCTTTTCTCAAAGATCGCAGCCGACGCCGAACAGTATTTCGGTGCAACCGAAAACAAAGCTGATTCGCCGTGGCCGCCTGCGACAAGCCCGGTCTTTACCAGCAGCGATATTTTTTCCGACAGCCCTCGGCGATCGTGGTCCGGTTGGCTCGGATGGGCTGCAGCGGCAGCTGCCTGCATCGCGCTTGTCGTTAATCTGTGGGTTACCCGCGTTCAGCCGCCTGAGACTGCAAAGAACTTGCCGCCGACTGACGTGCCGAAAGTAATGACGCCCGCTGAGCTTCGCGAATCGATGATGAAGTCGACCGCAGGGCTAATAAAAGCAGACTGGGCGGCAGGCAACGTTAAGGACATTACACAACTCTCAGGCGACGTGATCTGGAGCGATGATAAGCAGGCGGGATATATGCGTTTTAAGGGATTACCGGTAAACGATCCGGCCAAAGAGACCTATCAGCTCTGGATCTTCGATAAGACGCAGGACAAGGCGACCCCGATCGACGGCGGAACTTTCGACGTTAATTCCGAGGGCGAGGTGGTCATTCCAATAAACGCAAAGTTAAAGGCTAGCGGGCCGGAAATGTTTGCTATAACAGTCGAGAAACCGGGCGGCGTAGTCGTGTCCAAACGCGAAAAGCTGGCAGCGATCGCCAAGGTTGAAACCCACTCAAGCTAACTCGCGTAGAACAACCATAGTTTACAAATGCTTATCGGATGTCTATTTTTGAGATAGACGGCCTATAGGTTTTTTTATCTTTCGATCCAACAACCCAGGAGTTTTTCGATGCGCAACAAAATATTTTCGCTTTTAGTGTTCTTGGCCCTGTTCTCATTTGCCGACAATAGTTTTGGCCAATCAGCCGACAAGCTGCCGCCTGTAAAGATTACCGAATATACACTCAAAAACGGCCTTCGGGTCGTGCTGCATCCCGACAACTCTACGCCGGTCGTCGCGGTAAATGTTTGGTATCACGTGGGCTCCAAGAATGAGGCCGTCGGCAAAACAGGCTTTGCCCATCTGTTTGAACATATGATGTTTCAGGGGTCCGGGAATTACTCAGAGAATTACATCAGTGCGCTGAGCGACATGGGGGCAATAGTTAACGGCACAACAAACGAGGACCGAACTTACTATTTTGAAGTTGTGCCTTCGAATTTTCTTGAAAGGGCTCTTTACCTCGAAGCCGACCGGATGGGGAATCTGCTCGAAGCTATGTCGCAGGAAAAACTCGATAACCAGCGTGACGTTGTTAAGAATGAACGCCGCCAGAGCTATGACAACCAACCCTACGGGACATCGTTTGAGAAGATCGAAGAGACTATGTATCCCGCCAACCACCCTTATCACTGGACCACCATCGGTTCTATGGAGGATCTGAGTGCGGCATCGATGGATGATGTGAAGGGATTTTTCCGTCAGTATTACGTACCAAACAATGCAGTACTCGTGCTCGCCGGCAAATACGATGAGAAGCAGGCCCGGCAGTGGATAGAAAAATATTTTGGACCGATAAAAAATGGATCTGAGATCAAACGGCCCAACCCGCCGCAGCCGAAGCTTAACAGTGAGATCCGACTGACCATCGAGGATTCGGTACCCCTCTCGCGGCTATATATGGTGTGGCATAGCGTGCCGGAGTATACGGCTGATGAGGCCCCTCTCGATGTCCTCGGGGCCATACTTTCGCAGGGACGGGGCTCACGCCTTCAGAGTAGCCTTGTCTACGGCAAAGAGATCGCTCAAACCGTGTCTGCCTTTAATAACACCAGCGAGATCGCAGGCATTTTTCAGATAACAGCGACCGTTAAGAAAGGAGAGACCCTGGAAGAGAACGAAAAAGAGATCAACGCCGAAATAGAACGGATCAAAAAAGATCCGCCGACAGCCGACGAGATGACGCGGGCATTGAATGCGATCGAAGCTCGTACGATCTTTCGCATGGAAACTGTTTTAGGTAAAGGGCGACAGCTGAGCGGTTTTGCAGGTTATCTGGGAAAGCCGGACTATTTTCAGGCCGATCTCGACAGATATCGTAAGGTTACGGCCGCTGACGTCCAGCGAGTCGCAAAACAATATTTGTCCGACTACAGATTGGTAATGGCTTATGTTCCCCGAAAAAGCGATGCACCGAAACTGGATCCTAATGTCAACAAACCGGCGTCGACAAATGCCAAGAAAACTAATGACGCTCTGGTCGCAAAACAAAAAGCCAACTTGCCAAAGCCGGGACCTGATCCAAAATTCGCCTTACCGGCGATCGAGAAAAGCAAGCTTTCCAATGGCCTCGAATGTCTGGATCGTAAAGCAGAGCGAGTTGCCCATCGTTTCAATGGAAATGGTATTTGGGGCCAACGCCACTGAGGATCCGGCCGATAAGGCGGGTCTTGCATACTACACGACAACAATGCTGAATCAGGGGACAAAGTCGCGGTCAGCTAGTGATATTTCAAATGAGCTGCAATCGATCGGGGCAAATGTAAATACGAGTGCCGGGTGGGACTCGTCAAGTGTCTCATTGCAGACGCTGCGAAAAAATCTCGACCAGGCACTGGATATTTATGCAGATGTGATCGTGCATCCGGCGTTTCCGGCTTCTGAATTTGAGATCAGCCAACGGCGTGCTTTGGGTACGCTGATGCAGCGGCGATCAAATCCTGCGATCGTCGCAAATCAGGTCTTTAGCAAGGTGTTGTATGGTGAGCATCCTTACGGGCGGCCGCTTACGGGCGATGAAGCCAGCATCAAAAAGATATCGCGTGACGATATTGTAAATTTCTATAACGCCAACTATAAGCCAAATACATCCACGCTGATCGTCGTTGGAGATGTCGATAGCAAGACTATAAAAACGAAACTCGAAAAGGCATTCGCCGATTGGAAATCAGCCAAAGCTACCCCTGCCGAATTGCCTAAAGCCGAAATGATGGCCAAGCCCGGCATTTATCTGGTTGATAAGCCGGGTGCGGCACAATCGTCGGTGTCGATCGGCCAGGTCGGCGTTGAGCGGTCTAATCCTGATTACTATGCCCTTCTGTTGATGAACTCAGTTCTGGGCGGCGGCGGGTCGGCGAGGTTGTTTATGAACCTACGCGAGGATAAGGGTTACACCTATGGTGCCTACAGCAGGTTTGTCTATCGCCGCGGTGCCGGGCCATTCTCAGCTACAGCCGAGATCCAGACCGGCTCGACCAAAGAGTCCATCATTGAGTTTATGAAGGAACTAAACGGCATTAGGGGTTCGATCCCGATCTCAAAGGAAGAACTGGAAGATAATAAACAGAACCTGATCCGACGATTTCCCGTTGGTTTTGAAACGACAGGCCAGATCTCAAATCAGCTCTCAAATCTGGTCATTTATGGGCTGCCTGATTCTTATTTCAATGAGTACATAACGAGTATCAACGCCGTTACGACCGACGACATAAAACGAGTAGCGAACAAATATCTCGAACCGTCGAAAATGGCGATCGTCATAGTCGGAGATCGCAAAGTTGTCGAGCCAGGACTTAAAGAACTAGGATATCCGCTCGCAGTGCTTGATGCTGACGGGAATCGGGTTAAGGATTAACCCGAAGATAATTTTGGTAAACATTCGGATAGCTTAAAAAAAGTATCGCCTTTGTGCCGCCCACAAGTATGTGAAACCGGGGAATACGGATGACCTTAATAAGTTAATTGGCAACATCGTGAGCGCGTTCAAGAATGCTGCGATGCATCTGGTCAAACCTCTATTTGTATGCGGCCCTGTTAAAGCAAATCGATCGGCACTCGTAAAATTGCCTTGACCTTCTCACTTCTTCTTAATTAAGACAACGGGTGATTGTTCAGCCTCTTTCATCTTGGAAAAGAATTCCCTGGCCACAGAATATTTCTCTACGGGCAGCCGGGACCTCTTCATTGTAAATTCCCGGGTAAATTTCAATTTGTTGGCGTTGATCTGATATGTGGTTGTATAGGTGCCAAATGAGGTCTCCAATTTTGCGTCATCAGGCACCTCATCGACAATAAATCCGTCGGGCAGCGTAAAGATCGCCGTTTCTTTCATTAATCCCGAGCGAAACTCCATCGGGTTTGAACGAGTCGGATCCGTCAGATAGATGCTATGCCTTCGGCCTACGATCACCGGTTTGAAAACTAAAAGGTTTCCCTGCATTAATTGGGCATACCGCGATGCTGAAAATGAAACGTCGACGCCAAACGAAGAGCCGTTAGGCCCATCCAATGTTTGAAGGTCTTCTAACTTGGCGCCGGTGGCGCCAGTAGTTAACCATCCCTCGATGCTCTTCTTATAGTCAGCTGGAGCAAGAGCCCGAAATTCATTTCGAAAGGCCGTCGACGCCTGCCCGTTCGCCTTTTCCCTAATAGTTCCGTTGATTGCTCCCAACTCGTTTAGGCTGACCTCGATCTTTCTTTCCAGAAGATCTGTCTCGGGCGGCGTAACCGGCATTTTCACCAGGCCCCCTTTTTCGCCGGCTATGAGCAATCCAAAACTTCCCTGGAGATCATCGGACAGATCACCCACTGGTGTGTATTGGTCAGTTGCATCAAATATAAGCAAACGACCCAGTTGTTCATTCTCTATGATGGTTGGCCCGACGGACTTATCGCTAACCTTGACCGCGATTATGCAATGATTGAATTGTTTCGGAGAGGCCCACTGTTCACGAACGAATCCAGGATCGCCTGAGAAAATAACTATCGGATATGCATCGATCTTAAGCGCTTTCAGCAGCGACCGCATCAGGTTGGCCTTGTCCTTACAATCCCCATAACCTCGTCCCATGACCACCGTCGACGGTCGGGGCCGCATCCCGTTACCATATCCGACACCTATGTCGATCGAGATATATTGCAGACTCTGAACATAACTCCCGATCGCCCGTATCTTTTCCAGTTCCGATGGCGCATTAACAGTCAGTTCACGGGCCTTGGCGGCAATGTTGTCGTCTACTATTGCCTGCGGATCATAAAGTGTCGAGGCCCAGCGGGAAACATCAACCCAATCTGCGAATACGCGGTCTGTATATCCGCTATTGTCTTCTGGCCCATAATTGACCGCTATCCGGGGAGCGAGATTTACCACTGCCGGGCTAAATGGCTCAAATCGGATCGGCGACAGGTTTCGTAACTCCCAAGTGTATGTATTTCCGTTGATCTGGGGTACAACCTCAGACGAGTTAAATGTAATGCTTGAAGCTTTCCAACCCGACGGCAGGCTGAGCGAATATCGCGAGATCAGCGTGGGGAGGTGATCTTGAAACATCCACTGATCCTGGAAAAAGAGCGGTGGGTTTTCAGAAACAGTAGTGAAACCAAAAATGCTGCCGACCTCAACATCATCCGAAGCATCGATCAGCTTTAGCCGGCCTTCATTATAAACATCGTCCATGTCAGCGATCTTATCGACGACGCTTTTCTTGTCGTAATGTTTAACGCTTCCGTCGGGCCTGATCACCCATGCCGAGATGTCTCGGACTTTTCCGTAACTTACCAGATAAAAGGCTCTTGCGATCGCGTATCGTCGTCCTTCTCGAGATAACAGCTTGACGGCCCAATTGTCCGTAGTTACGAGCTTCTTATCGCCTTCAAGTGATACCCTCTCTTCGTCAAATAGCACAACCGCGGGGACGTCTTTTTCATAAACGGGCGGCGTCTGAGATGCAGCCTGTCTCATCCAGGCAGGTACATCGTCTCCTGCGTAGATCGAAAAGGACATACATAAGACCAAAAGGGGATACAAAAACAAATTTAAGAGGAGTTTGTTTGCCATATAGTCTGTGAGTGAACTCGTGAATTTACCCTCCTTAAAGGGCGCTAGCTAACCTAAGGGTATTATTTTTGTTTAAGTGTGATAGAGTGCGAATCGGCCGTATGAAAAGCATCAAAAAGCCCTTTTAGCGGCACGTATGCCTTAGAATCAAAGAGCACGCCGCCGCCGCCGCCAAAATGGAACTTTCTTGAGTATTTCAAAATGTTTTGATTTCTATCTACTGTGATCTGGATCTTATTTACCCCGATCTGTTTTGGATCGGCGACATCAGCCGGAGAGTCCGCATTGTCCAGTTCGTAACCGCTTGGCCATTTGATCTCAATATTGTCGTTTTCTCCCCATGGATACTGGAAAAATATATCGTATTTACGAGTCGAACTCGAAAAATCGGGCCCGAGACCGTACTTAAAATAATTCGGTTGGAAAAAGATCCGCTTGCCGGTCTTTTGGGCAAAATTTGGCACGCGAACATGATATTTCTTGACTAAAGGTTTTGTTCCATTCGTGGCATTTTCCACGACCGCATTAGTCACTTCAGCACCATTTATTCTTCCTTTAACGTCATCCTCCAGGTCGACTTCGCGTTTGGCTGGCGTTTCGTCATAATTATCTACCCTATAATCCAGCGCGGGTTGCCCATTTAACTCGACGGTTACATCGCCCTCGAGCAAACCATCCTCATTCAATATAAATTTGGCCGTGCGATTCGTCGTGGATCCTTTGTAGTCAGTATAAGGGGTTTGTTTCATTTCAAAACGCTCTTCGCCGACAACGATCGCCCATGTCGCTTCCTCGTACCATGGCAACATCCCAAATGCCAGATACTTTGAGCCAGGGTCGAAGTAGCTCCACTCCTTGCCGGACTTGACTGCAATTGCTCCGATCCTAACCAGATTCTTATTAACCATATCTGGGGTAAAAAATACCTTGCTCCGATTTCCGGTAAATGCCACTGCCGTCTCGAATCCAAGTGCGTGAGCCAGAGCACCGAAAAGATAATCAATTTCGAGGATTGACCCTGACCTTCTCTTTAGAATGTCGTTAACGGCCTTTGTCTTAGGTAATTTGGCCCGCATTTCATCGGTGAGCGTCGTATCATACGAGGTATTGTTGATCTGCGTCTGGCAAAACTCATAGATCCGCTTTAACTTTTCGTCAGTCGTCGTCGCTCCTGCGGCAATGTCCATGGCCGTTTTTGTAATATCCTTGTTATCTTTATTCATCCATTTGGTGATTTCTCCTCGGCTCGAGCTAAATCCTGCCCAATATTGCCACGGATCTGAGGACTCCTTAAAGTGAAACGAAAACGAACCAAAATCAATTACCTGGACGCCTGTAACTAACATCCAAGCTCGAACCATATCATCCGGCGGCATCCGCGGCTCTTCTTTCAGTGACGGCACATCTGTTCGCGAGGCCAACCAATATCCGTCTTTGTCTTCTACAAATTTTGTATCTGTAAAATTATATGATTGGTAGCTCGGCGGCTCTTTGTGGGCCGGCTTATAGTAATAAGAAAGCTTTTGAATAGGGATGTCTCTTTGAAATGGCAATTGCATCCCGTTCGCGCCTGCATCTTCGATAACCTCTCGGTATCTGTATTCGATGATCACACCTGGTTCAATATTGGGAACTGCAAATGACTTAGCCTTTATTTTTTGCCCACCCACTTTGATTATTTCGCGTTCGAAAATGTCATTCTTTGTAACTTCGACCGTTGAACCATCGGCCCTAATGACCCGGGCAGCAAGATCCTTGATCTTTATTTTTTTTGTGAAGGGAATATCAAATTTGCTGTATTTTTCGCGTCCCCGCTCGGAATAGATCTTTACCCGAACATAGTGGCTCATCGATAGATCGCTGTGCGAATCATCGATCTTAACTTCCCAGAAGATAGCTTCCGCATCCGCATCAGGTTCGACCAATGGGTTTTTCGACTGAATTTCGGCCGTACTTACAGGACGCCAGACATTGTCTTTACTTTTGTCCTGGGACGCCATTGGTGTCGGGAAAACCAGGAAAGTAAATACAAACCAAAAACAGCTGAAGGCGGTTAGGGAAGGAGTAAACTTCATTTTGACCTCACAAAATTCAAAAAGTGCGGCTGCGAGAGCAAGCCTGAATGGGCGCCGGAGGAAAATGAAATACGGAACTTTTTGCCTGATTGTGCAAGAGCGCCGACCAAAAAAGTTGGTTCAGATTAACAACTCCGGTCTATGCGTTGTATATTATAGTCGGAAATTTTATTTTTTAAAGGTTTTTTTTCGAGGAGAAAATTGATGGCTGGTGCTTACAGTAAAATTCAGGAGCTTTTGGGCGCGGATAGCGATCTGCTTCTGAATCATGTTTCAACTACTATTCCGAAGGGTGATCTGCATCTGCCCGGACCGGATTTTACCGACCGTGTTATGGCAGATTCGGATCGCAATCCCCGTGTGCTGCGAAGCTTACAGTCCATATACGGGAATGGCCGTCTGAGCGGCACCGGATACGTATCGATCCTGCCGGTCGATCAGGGGATCGAGCACTCGGCTGGGGCGAGTTTTGCTCCGAATCCGATGTATTTCGATCCCGGCAACATCATCAAGTTGGCAATGGAGGGTGGTTGTAATGCGGTCGCGTCGACCTTCGGTGTACTCGGTTCTGTCGCCCGCAAATACGCGCATAAGATACCTTTCATCGTTAAGATCAATCATAACGAGCTGCTGACCTATCCTAATAAGTTCGATCAGGTTATGTTTGGTACGATCGAGCAAGCGAGCAATATGGGTGCTTTGGCAGTCGGTGCGACGATCTACTTTGGGTCTGACGAGTCGACGCGGCAGATCACCGAAGTTGCAGAGGCCTTTGCATATGCACATGAGCTCGGATTGGCAACAATTCTGTGGTGTTATCTTCGCAACCCGGCATTCAAAACCGCGGAGGGTGATATGCACACCGCGGCGGATCTGACGGCACAGGCAAATCATTTAGGCGTGACGATCCAGGCCGACATTATCAAGCAAAAACTGCCTGAGCGTAATGGCGGATACCCCGCAATGAATAAATCGGGCAGCTACGGCAAAACCAGTAAGTTGGTCTATGACAAGCTGACGACCGACAACCCTATCGACCTTGTCCGTTACCAGGTAGCAAATTGCTATATGGGACGCTGCGGCCTTATAAACTCTGGCGGCGAATCTAAAGGGGCGAGCGATCTCGCCGATGCCGTCCGTACGGCTGTCGTCAATAAACGCGGCGGCGGAACAGGCCTCATTTCAGGCAGAAAGGCATTTCAGCGTCCGATGGCCGAGGGAGTTGAACTGCTCAATGCGATCCAGGATGTTTACCTCACACCTGAGATAACTGTCGCCTGATTAACAAAATTGAGAGTTTTGTATTAAGATATGGCCGGATCAATCGTCGTTGATCCGGCCTTTCATACTGTATCTTAAACATTTTTCTGATCCCGGCACTGCCGATGCGCAGACGGATCGCCTACATATCGACCAAAACCATGACCTCCAAAAGCTGGAAGTATGCCGCGATACCAATGATCTTTGTCGTCCTGCTGGCGTTCTACCCGCAGTTAAATTTCTGGGCGGCCAAGGGTTCTGATTGGAACGGGGCATATTACGTCTGTAATTTTGACGAGGTGGCGTATTCAGCCTATGTTGAGGCACTGATAAATGGCAAGCCGCGTAAATACGACCCGTACCTGGCAGCCGAATCTGATCACGAATCGTTCTACTCTATACAGTTTGTTCCGGCATATTCGATCGCAATGCCCGCCAGGCTGCTCGGGCTGAATGCGTCGGTGGCTTTCATGATCCTGATAATATTGTCCGCCGCTTTCTCAGCCCTATTCATATTTTGGCTGCTGCAAATGGTTACGGGCGACGAGCTATTGTCCGCCGCCGGCGTTTGTGTGATCTGCTGTCTGGGAGCGTTGATCGCTTATGAGGGAGAATTACGAAACTGGATCGAGGGGCGCCTGCTTGTAGATTTTCTTCCGTTCCTGCGCCGGTATCAGCCGGGGTTTGCCTTCCCCCTGTTTTTTCTCTTTTGCGGTTTGGTTTGGCGATCGCTAACGGACAGTTCGCGAAAGAACAATTATCTCTTTTCACTGCTTAGCGGTATTGCGTTTGCCGCCCTCGTCTTTTCTTACTTCTTTCTATGGACGGCTGCTGCGGCATGGCTCGGGTGTGTTTATGTCCTATATCTGATGTGGAACCGGGCAGCTCTGAAAGTGGTGCTTATCAACCTGGGATTTGTCGGCGGTTGCGCCGTTGCGGCGCTCATTCCATATTTCATAATGCTCTCGGGGCGTGCACCGCATGTTGACAGTGTACAGCTCCTGGCAAGCACGCATATGCCGGATTACGAATCGTTGTCGCTGGCGGTCGGCCTCGTTGTGGTTTTGGGAATTGCGGTTTTCGCCTGGCGCGGCCGAATGAAAATGAGTTCGCCTCAGACGCTTTTTACGGTGGCGTTTGCTATCGCCCCCCTGGTTCTCTTAAATCAACAGGTCATAACGGGCCGCTCGCTCCAGCCGGTTCATTACGAAATATTTATTTCCAACTACCTGGTCCTGACAGCGTTAGTCCTGTTC
The DNA here is from genome assembly GCA_963834975.1 of Blastocatellia bacterium. GTDB lineage: Bacteria > Acidobacteriota > Blastocatellia > Pyrinomonadales > Pyrinomonadaceae > OLB17. The sequence continues at coordinate 108,873 of CAWIDZ010000004.1, read as the reverse complement.
CTTTCACTTATTTTTAAGCAAACGGCCGGGGGCGAGGGTGCGAGGCCTATCCGACGGGCTGTGATCTATATCGGTGTGGTTGCTGCATGTTGGGGCATAGTCGAGGCAAGCGGTTCGACAAACCGAAATAATGAGTTCGCGGACCTTCGAGACAAGACGATTCCGGCGATCCGTCATATAGCCGATCTTGAAAAGCAAAAGCCACAAGGCACAAAGCCGGCCGCGGTCTTTGCCGTAAATACGGGAATGGCGGATTTTATCCCGACGATCGCGGACCTTCGGCCGTTGTGGAGCTCGCATAGCACTTCGGCCGGCGGGATAGACATCGCGGAAAATAAGAGGCTCTTTTATCTATTCCTTTATTACGCCGGCTATGACGAAAACGATGTTTCGGAGGGCTTGCGTGCAGGTGCGTTCGAGATAACGGCCGCTCTGTTCGGCTCCGAACGGGCATTGCCCGAACTCGGCAAAAAGCAAGATCCGATAACATCCGGCGAGATCGCCGCGGAAAGCCGCCTATATGGCGATTTTGCACGAAATTTCTCAAAGGGATCGGCGTCTGACCCTGTGCTCTCATACGTGATCATAAATGCCGATGGCGAACCGAATTTGACCAATCTGGACCGATGGTACCAACGCGACGCCGGAACCGTTACCGGCACCCTCAAGGTCTACAATGTCGTATTGAAACCCTGATCTCGACACAGGCCAATTTTTTATTGAAATGGCTCCTGTTTTGTGATATCAATCAATAATTCCGAATAAGAAGTATTGTGTGGATCCGTGGTTTCACAACGGATCTTGTAACCATTGAACTTTGACCTAAGGAGGGATTTATGAAAAAGACAATATTAGCTCTCGTTTTTGTCCTGGCCTGCGCCGGAACATTTTTTGCCCAGGCCGATTCGGCATTGGCATCAGCATCAGCCAAAGAAAAATCGCTTTACCTGCGGCTCGGTGGATATGATGCGATCGCCGCGGTATCTGATGATTTTATCGGCCGACTCGCTACGGGCAAACTCCTCGGCCGGTTTGTCGTCGGGCTAAGCGAGAATTCCAGAAAGCATCTTCGCCAGAACGTGGTGGATTTTTTATGCAATGCGACCGGTGGGCCTTGTCTCTATTTAGCACGCGATATGAAGACCTCGCATAAGGGCCTCGGCATTACAGAGGCAGACTGGAAAGAGGCCGTTGATTCTTTGAACGCGACACTTGATAAATTCAAAGTGCCTAAAAAAGAACGGGGCGAGGTGCTCGGCGCTGTCAGCAGTTTGAAAGGTGACATCGTCGAAAAGCCCTAAAAGTAACCGAACGATCTTATTATCAGCCCTCCGTTACCAGCGGAGGGCTGATCTTTTAAATGTCGCCTTTTCTCAGCAATCGGCGGTTTCAGTTCCATAAAATTACAACGGATAAAACGTTGTTTTGGACTCCAAACTTTTTTTGGAGCCGCTTCAAAAAAAGTTTAGAGACGGTGCAGAAGTTTCAGTCTCTGCAAAAATGTCGCAAAGACCCCGCAATTTATGAAGAGCCTTTAAAAATATTATGAAGGCTCTGCAGATGTTTTAGCGGACAAAACCTATTAAAATGCTTCTATAACATTTCAGGTTAGAAATATCTGCCTTTCTGGGTTTCGTAAGTGCCATTAAGAAAAGGATTTGAGAGTTTTTCGCGGCCGGTAGTGGTTTCGGGGCCATGGCCTGAATATACGGTGAAATCATCACCTAGCGAGAGGATATTGTTCTCGATCGATTCGATAAGCTGATCGTGGTTTCCGCCAGGCAGATCTGAGCGTCCGACCGAGCCCTGGAAAAGGCAATCGCCGACGAATACCTTCTTTTCAGATTCCACAGCCAGCACGACATGACCTTTTGTATGGCCGGGACAGTGGCGGACCGAGAATCGCAGATTGCCGACCTCATATACTTCACCGTGCTGCCAGTTGCGGGTGAGTTTGGGCGGCGGGCAGTAATCTAACCCCATTGCCTTCATCTGGCCGGGTTGGATGCCCATAAAAAGCGGTTGCTGCGGCAGGCCGTAATACAGGTCCTCGTCGCCCTCATGCAGAATTATCTCGGCCCCCGGAAACGCTGCGGCGAGATCAGCCGTTCCGCCGACATGATCGAGATGGCCGTGTGTCAGAGTTATCGCCTGCAACTCAAGATCGTTGGCATTAATGAAATTTACGAGATCATCCGACTTTTCACCGGGGTCGATACAGATCGCCTTTCGGGTCTCCTCGCAGGCGACGACACGAGTATTTTGCTGGAACGCGGTCAATACAAATTTTTCGATCAACATAATAAAATTGCCCTGATCTACTCTGCGACCTCCGCGTTCTCAGCGTTAAATGAGATATTTCAACGCAGAGTCCGCTAAGGACGCAGAGGAAAGCTAATCCACAAACTGCCTCAAATACGGACCCGGATCGAATTCATCGACCCGTTTGTTGTCCAAAATAAAAAGGATCGCTTCGCGATAGGTTTTTGCGTCCGGCTTGCCGTTAAAGCACGGCGTCTCGATCTCGGTCAGGTTCAGATAACTTATCAAACAAGCCAATAGCATCCAGAGCAGGATCTCTTCATCGGTGCCGATCGGGTTATGTTTAATGATGCTATTGCGATCCTCACCTATGCCGCTGCAGATGCGGGCAAATTCGGCCTCGCTTATCTTTGTCATACATTTTCTTCGTACATCAGATAATGCGAGGCGTCCATACCGACGCTCTCATAAACCTTTTGGGCGTGTTTGTTCTCGGTCTCGACATACAGGCGAAAGCCGCAGACATTTCCCGCGTCCGAAGCCTTTGCTTTTACAAAATCATAGAGGCGCGAATAAATTCGCTGCCCGCGGGCCTCGGGCAGTATGTAAACGCTCTGGATCCACCAGAACCATGCATCACGCCAATCGCTCCATTCATAGGTGACCATCAGGCCGCCGACGATGCGGCCGTCGTTTTCGGCGACGACATAAAACCCTTTTGCGGGATCATTGAACACCGCTTCGACACCTCGCCGCAGGACGCTGCCGTCCAGTTCTTTACCCTCGGTTTCAAGGGCCATTGCCTGGTTAAATGCAACAAGCGGATCAACATCCCTGGCCGCAGCGGTCCTGATATTCATAATTGTTTCCTTGACGAACGTCACGGTGTCCTCTAGCCTAATATGTTTTGCAGTCGGGCAAAATCCGATCTTATGAAACTAAGGATACTTTATCATGGCAACTGCTTCGACGGAGTTTCGTCGGCCGCGATCTTTACCAAATTCTACCAGGCAAAGATACACCCGGAAGCCGATGTTTACTATACGCCGACGATGCATCGGGCCGGAAATGCATTTGACCGTGCGCAGTTTGACGGCGATGAGAATGCGATCGTCGATTTCAAATATTGTCCCGACGAACGTCTGACCTGGTGGTTCGATCACCATCAATCGGCATTCCTGACGCCTGAGGACGAAGTGCATTTTCTGGCCGACACATCGGGTAAGAAATTTCTCGATACGACGAGCAAGTCCTGTGCGGAATTCATCGCCCGCATTGCCAAAGAGAAATATGATTTCGAGGATGAGTCACTCGCTGAGTTGATCGAGTGGGCCCACATTATCGACGGTGCCCTGTATGACTCACCCGCCCAATGTGTCGAACTTCGCTCGTCGGCGCTGAAATTAATGCAGGTGCTCGAGGGCGAAAAGGATCCAAAATTTGTCGAATCGATAATAAGAGACCTAACGACCAAGACCCTTGACGAGATCGTCGAAAGCGAATCGATACAGACGCGGCTGGCGCCGATCCTCGAGAGGCACTGGAACACGGTAAACCTGATAAAGGAGCGGGCAGTGTACGAACGCGGCGTTGTCAGCTTTGATCTGACAGACACAGCCGTCGACGGTTATAACAAATTTATCCCGTATTATTTTTATCCCGAAACGACCTACAACGTTGCCCTCACTCAAAGCGAATTTCGCACGAAAATATCCGTTGGTTCCAACCCATGGTCGCCGCGGCCAAGACTGCACAACATAGCCGAGATCTGTGAACGCTACGGTGGTGGCGGCCACGCCGTGGTCGGAGCCGTTTCTCTTAAACCCGATGATCTCGAGCTCGGCCGCAAATATATGGCTGAGATCATTGAGGAATTACGGTTCGCCGACTAATCGCAAAAAAAGAGAGGAGCCGATCACGGCCCCTCTCAACCTTTTGTTCTAATAGTGATTAATTTTTCATAAACACCTTTGTTGTCGACTCGGTACCGCGAGGGGTCGAACGTTCGGTGTCAACCGTCAGCGTCTTCCCGTCCTTTGAGAGTTCCCATTTCTCTTTGGTCGTCGTCGTTACCTCTCCGTTTGGCCCAGTAAAGGTACTCGATGAGGTCAGATGAAGCTTGCCGCCCTCGGTCTTTGCCTTTAGGGTGACCGGGATCTTACCCATACGGCCATCGATCTCTTTCTTTGTATCCTTGCCGTCGAGCGAATAGGTCGTCGTCCCATCGCCGCCGCCCATCATACCGCCACCCATGCGTCCGCCCATACGAGCGCCCTGCTGGGCATCTGCCGGCGGAGGTGTGCGTTTGGTCGCTGTCTGGATAGTGATCTCTTTGTCGGTCTGCGTTACAGTCAGGGTCTGTCCCTCGATCATACTTCGCTCGCCAAGCTTTGACTTACTTACATCAAGCGTCCACGTCCCTGCATAATTGGCCGTCTTGTCCTGTGCCGACACGGCAATGCCGAAAACAAACAGCGAAATGATCGCCGCAAAAAAATAATTTCGTTTCATGCTATTACTCCTGGTCAGAATTAAACTAGTACGCACACTAAGACGCAATTCTAACCCGTTTGGTTTTTGCAGTTACGTAAAGAATTGTAAACGAGGTCTAAGTCGCCAACGGCGACCAATATTAAAGCCTAGGGTGATAATGAGCAAAGCGAATGGAACCCTAGTAGGAGAGCAAAAAACAACACGTCGCTGAAAGCGACCAACAAGATCAATCCCAACAATAGCGTTCATCTATCTCGACACCGTACTTTTCACATAATGCTCGAAACTCATCCTCATAAGATTGTGATTTATGATGTTCCTTTTGATTCGCGATGTATTTTGAGACGGCCGGAACTTGGGACTGCCCGATCGAAAAAGCCCCATATCCTCGTTGCCAATAAAATTTATGGATCCCCTGTTTCTTAATCCACAAGGAACTGTCCCGCTTAATGTCACCGATCAATTCAGAGACGTTTACCCGGCCTAGCGAAACGAGAAAATGAGAGTGGTTCATCGTGCCGTTTGCGATAATTAACCTGGCTCCATTGTTCTCAACAATTCCATGAATGTATCTGTAAAGGTCAGGTTCGATCTCAGGAGCAATTAGGTCAACGCGATTTTTCGTTGAAAACACAATGTGAACCAGGATCTTGACCAATGATTGCGGCATATTTGTTCGTCGCCTTCAGCGACGGGCTTATATTTATTCGAACTACCTAGGGTTACGGCTACGCCTTCACCCTAGGCTTTAATGTTTGTCGCCCTTGGCGACAGGAGGTCGACCATTTCTTACTCCAGATTCTGGAATAACCAGCAAATTGGCTTTAGTGTTTTCCACGGAGGACGGGGCAACCCGTCCCTCACATAGCCAAAGTCGGCAAAAAGTTAAACTTCCGCAGTCTCCTCTTCCCGATTATGCAGCTTGCTGTGCGTGTAGCTGTAGAAGAAATAGATAACAAAGCCCACGATCATCCAGATGCCAAAGCGGGACCAGTTTTTCCAGCCAAGTTCGGTCATAAGATAGGTGCAGCACATAACGCCGAGGACGGGAATGAGGGTCAGGCGTTTGACTATGCAGAGGATGGTCATCGCGAACGTGAAAGGAACAAAGACAAGATAAGGGATCTTTTCTGTAAAGGCGCCGAAGCTCGTCATATCAGCCGTAGGTGTGAAGTTAACAATACCTGCCAAGCCCTCGCTATTAAAGTGCCAAACGAGCCAGAAGCCTATCAGAAGCAAAACAGGAGCTATGTACCGCGAGTTGATGTACGGCACAAAGCGCTTTTGCCCGGCAAATTCTTTGTCTTTAACAAGAACACCGGCGCAGACGATCGTAAAAGCGAACAGCGTTCCGATCACTGACAGATCGGTTACCTCAGAGAGGTTTAAGAAAAGGGCGGGTATAGCTACCATAAAACCCGTAAGGATCGTCGAGAACCACGGTGTGCGGAATCGCGGATGAATAGAAGAAAAGATCTTTGGCAGCAGCCCGTCGCGGCTCATCGCCATCCACAATCTCGGCTGCCCGAGTTGGAAAACGAGAAGCACGGTTGCGATCGCGATGACAGCACCAACTGCGATCAGGCCAGAGACCCACGGGATATTGACACCCTGCCGGCCAAATACAAATGCGAGCGGATCGCCGACACCCTCGAAGGCCGTGTATTTGACCATGCCCGTCAGCACCAGTGCAATGGCTATGTACAAGACCGTACAGATCAAAAGCGAATAGATCATTCCCCTCGGCAGGGTTTTGTATGGATCCTTGCATTCCTCGGCCGTCGTAGAAAGGGCGTCAAAGCCAATATAAGCAAAAAAGACGGCCGCGACGCCCGACATGACCCCGCCAAATCCATTAGGTAAAAATGGGACCCAGTTTATGGTCTTTACAAAAAATGCACCTAGAATGATCACCAATAGAATGATCCCAAGCTTAATACCGACCATTATGTTGGAAGCGGTTTTAGATTCCCGAATACCTACGTAGACGAGCACCGTGATAAGAAAAACGATCCCCAGGGCGGGCAGGTCGAGTATAACGGGCCAGCTTCCAAGATGGGGTGCCCGGGTCCAGGCTGAATATGCTTCGATAGCCGCTGGCGAAAGGGTGTCGGAAACATCTTTTAGCTGATCAACATTCATGCGGCTGAGAATATCCAGATTTTGCCCTTCCGCGAGCACTGCCTCAACTGCGGCGTGGTTGTCCACAAACCCCCGTGACGCGCTGAGATAATCCATCGTCAAGTAGGCCGGAATGTCTATTCCGTTTGCGATCAGCAGCCGCGAGAAATAATCACTCCACGATATAGCCACGGCGATGTTGCCGATCGCATATTCGACAAGCAGGTCCCAACCGATGATCCATGCGAGAAGTTCGCCAAAGCTTGCATATGCATAGGTATAGGCCGATCCGGCGATCGGGATCTTTGACGCAAACTCGGCGTAACAGAGGGCGGCAAAACCGCAGGCAATGGCTGCAAAAATAAACAGAAAAATGACCCCGGGTCCGCCTTTGAACGATGCCTCGCCGACCATGGCAAAGATACCGGCTCCAATGATAGCCGCTATGCCCATCATCGTCAGGTCAAATGTTCCTAGCGAGCGCCGCAAACGAACCTGCTCGCCGGGTGCTCCGGGAACCAATTCCGGATCAGCGAAACCTGCGGCTGCGTCAGCCTGTATCTGGGAGATCGATTTTTTTCTGAATAGTGAGTTAGCCATAGTTCTTCGGTTTTCAAGCGTGTCAGGAACGCTATGCGAATGTTAATACGTGGGACGAAAGTGAACGGTTTATTTCTAGCGAATTTTGAATCAAAAGCGTGCAAGATGCAAGCGGAGGGAATCCCGAAGGTAACGGCTCGGTCTGAAAAGCGACGCGTTTCGACTCTCTAGACTCAAGGCTCTCAAGACTCTAAACTCAAAACCATGGACTGGAAAATTTTTGGAACGGCCTTTTTGACGCTTTTTCTGGCAGAACTGGGTGACAAGACGCAGCTTGCGGTGATAACGATGACGGCGAGTACCGAGTCAAAGGTATCGATCTTTCTCGGTGCGAGCCTTGCTCTCGTTGTTGTTACGCTGCTTGGCGTTTTGTTTGGCGGTGTATTGAGTCAGTACGTTCCCACGGAATGGCTGCAGCGGATCGTAGCGGTCGCGTTTATTGTGATCGGCGCTCTGATGCTGCTTGGAAAGCTGTAACGCTCTAGCTCTTTAGCCTGGATACAAATTTTTGCCTGAATTTGGCGACCTTTGGCGCAACGACGGCCGCACAATAGGGTTGGTTCGGATTGTTGGCGAAATATTCCTGGTGATAATTCTCGGCCGGCCAGAATTTATCAAAAGCCGTGACCTCTGTCACGATAGGGTTGTCGTAGATGCCCTCGGCAGTGATCTCGGCGATCACCTCTTCGGCGATTCGCCGCTGCTCATCCGAATGATAAAAGATCGCTGATCGATATGATGTTCCCACATCACCGCCTTGCCGGTTAAGGGTCGTTGGGTCGTGCACGGTGAAGTAAACGCGAAGCAGGTCGGCGAACGCCAGCTCGTCCGGATCGAATCTGATCTGGACCACCTCGGCGTGGCCGGTGGTCTCCGAGCAAACTTGCTGATAAGTCGGGTTCTCGGTGTGACCGCCGGAGTAACCTGATACAACGTCCTCGACTCCTCTTAGATCGTCGAAGACCGCCTCAACACACCAAAAACATCCCGCTGCCAATGTTGCCGTTTCCAGATTGTCGCTAGCCATATAATTTCTTAACCTTTCCTCTATTTACTATCATTTGAACGGGCCAAAACCTCAAATAAGAATTCAAATATTTCGATATTGCGCCGGGATTCTTCCACCGTCGCGCCCCATGTGTAGAGTCCGTGCCGTCGGATAAAAATTCCGTGGATCGCAGGATTTTCATGCAAAACGTTGCCGATCACATGGGACATCGCGATCTGGTCCTGCGAATTCTCGATAATGGGGATACGTTCCGAATGTTCGTGTGTCGTAACATCCGAGAGGCCCTTGAGAACCTCGTAACCGCTCAGTGTGATCGATCCGTCAACAAAATTACGTTCGGCGAGGAGCGTGCCAGATACGGTTTGTGAATATAGTACGCAGCGGGCCTTTGGACGCAGCCGGTAGATCGCCAGATGCAGGAGCGTCTCGTCCGATGGCCGGCCAAAACCCTGCAATATCTCAGCGTCATCATCCAATTCCAGAAAGTTTGTCTCGTCGAGGGTCCCTTTTTCATTTCCGGCAGCGGTTATGCAGAGCCGAAGCGGTTTTCGGGCAAGGAGAATACTAAAGTTGCCGCTCGCCCCGCGAGCCCAGCCGCGACGATAGAATTCTCGGCCGGCGTCAACCAATTCCTGCGTAGGGCTTGGAACATTGAGGTTATCAGGCATTTCGATTATTCCTCGTCCTCGCGGAGCTTTTCGAGTACTGACAGGTCTTCGAGCGTTGTCACATCACCGGCGACCGTACCGCCAGCGGCGATCTCGCGAAGCAGACGGCGCATTATCTTGCCCGAGCGGGTTTTGGGGAGTGCGTCGGTAAAGCGAATGTCGTCGGGTTTGGCGAGCGAGCCGATCTCCTTGGCAACGTGAGCGCGAAGTTCGTCCTTCAATGCGTCGCCACCATTTCGTTTGCCCTCAAGAGTGACAAATGCCGCGATGGCCTGGCCCTTTAGCTCGTCAGGGCGGCCGACGACCGCTGCCTCGGCAACGGCTTCGTGTGAGACCAATGCCGACTCGATCTCGGCCGTACCAAGCCGGTGGCCGCTGACGTTTATCACATCATCAACCCGGCCCATGATCCAAAAGTAACCATGTTCATCACGGCGGGCCCCGTCACCGGCGAAATACATTCCGGGTATCTCGGACCAGTACGCCTCTTTATATCGCTCGTCATCGCCCCACAAAGTTCGCAGCATCGAGGGCCACGGATGTCTGGCGACCAGATACCCTCCTTCATTCGTCCCGACCGACTCGCCTGCCTTGTTTACCACATCAAGCATGATTCCGGGTATAGGTCGTGTCGCGGTTCCCGGCACGGTCGGTGTCGCACCCGGCAGCGGTGAGATCATGATCGACCCGGTCTCGGTCTGCCACCAGGTGTCGACGATCGGGCATTTTCGCTTACCGATGATCTCGTGATACCACATCCAGGCTTCCGGATTGATAGGTTCACCAACGGTTCCGAGCAATCTGAGCGATGACAGATCGTGCTTTAGCGGATATTGCTCGCCCCATTTGATAAAGGCGCGAATGGCGGTCGGGGCCGTGTAAAAGATGGTAATGCGATGGCGTTCGATAATGTCCCAAAATCGATCCATGTCCGGGTGGTTGGGTGCCCCTTCGTACATAAATACGGTCGCACCGTTAGCCAGCGGGCCGTAAACGACATAGCGAGTGTCCGGTAACCCAGCCTATATCGGCCGTGCACCAGTAAATATCGTCATCCTTTAGGTCAAAAACGATCTTTGAGGTATATGCAGCCTGCGTCAGATAACCGCCGGTCGTATGCAGTATTCCCTTTGGCTTTCCGGTGGTTCCGGAGGTGTAGAGGATATATAGAGGATGCTCGGAATCGAGTTCCTCGGCCGGGCATTCGGCGCCGACGGTTTTTGTCAATTCATGCCACCAATGATCGCGGCCCGGGCGCATCGTGACCTTTGAATTTGTTCGCTGGAAAACAACTATGTTCTCAACTGTCGGACAGTGTTCAGCAGCCTCGTCGACTACGTTCTTAAGTTTTATCTCGGAACCCCGTCGATAGCCGCCATCGGCAGTGATGATCAATTTGCATCCGCAGTCGTTTACGCGGTCGCTGATCGCATCTGCCGAAAATCCGCCGAAGATCACGGTGTGCGGCGCTCCGATGCGGGCACAAGCGAGCATTGCAACGGCGAGAGCAGGGATAAGCGGCATATACAGCGCTACGCGATCGCCCGTCTTAACGCCGAGACTCTTCAAGACGTTGGCAAATCTCGCAACTTCGCGCTGCAGCTGAAGATAAGTGATCGTCTTGATCTCACCGGTCTCACCCTCCCAGATGATCGCTGCCTTGTTCTTTCGCCAGGTTGTCAGGTGCCGGTCGAGGCAATTGTAAGAGATGTTGATCTTACCGCCCACGAACCACTTGGCAAATGGCTCGTTCCATTCGAGGACCGAATCCCACTTCTTGAACCAATCGAGGCTCTCGGCCTGTTTTGCCCAAAACGCGGCGGGGTCGGCGGCCGCTTCGGCATACAACTTCTCATATTCCTCAAAGCTTTTGATATGGGCTTGTTCGGCAAATTCAGCAGGCGGCGGAAACAGGCGATGTTCGTTCAGAATGGACTCGATCGATCCAGGATTAGGCATATCTCTAGAGTATAGATTATCAGGTGACAGAGCGTAAAACATTTACCAGATAGGGCGGACGGCGGCAATTTTGGAAACGCCATTTAACCGTGTAAAATCGGCGATGAACACACTCTGCCAAAACGACTATGCCCCTTCTTGAAATGCGGAACATCGTCAAGGAGTTTCCCGGCGTCAGGGCTCTGGACGGCGTGAGCTTTACGCTTGAAGCGGGTGAATTGCACTCGATCGTCGGCGAGAACGGAGCCGGCAAATCCACGCTGATGAAAGTGCTCTCGGGCGTGTTTCCCGAGGGGTCATTTGATGGCGATATATTAGTCGACGATCAGACCCGGCACTTTCGGGGCATTCGCGAATCAGAAGCAGCAGGTGTCGCGATCATTTTTCAGGAACTCTCGCTGGTAAAAGAACTGACCGTCGGCGAAAACATTTTTCTGGGACAAGAGCCGTCGCGGTTTGGTGTCATAGATTGGCCAAAGCTCTACCATCAGGCCGCCAGCCTGCTTAAGGAACTACATCTGAATATAGACCCCAGGTTAAAGGCGGGCAGCCTCGGCATAGGACAGCAGCAATTGGTTGAGATCGCCAAGGCTCTATCAAAGAACGCCAGGATCCTGGTCCTGGATGAACCAACCGCGGCCCTGACCGAATCAGAGGTAGAGACTCTATTTAGCATCCTCCAAAAACTCCGCGACCGCGGCGTCGGATTGATCTACATCTCACACAAGCTTGATGAGGTTTTTCGGATCAGCGACCGGATCACGGTCCTGCGGGATGGCAAAACGGTAGCAGCCTTTGCGGCCGCAGATACTGACAAGGATAAGGTTATTTCAGCAATGGTCGGCCGCGAAGTTGGTGACATATTCCCGGTGGCAGACCATCGACCGGGCGAGACGGCGTTAAGGGTGAGCGGCCTGACCGTTCATTCAATGGATAATGCGGGCAAGAAGCTGGTGGACGATGTATCTTTCGAGGTCAAAAAGGGCGAGGTGCTCGGCATCGCCGGATTGATGGGGGCCGGCCGGAGCGAATTGTTGTCAGCGATCTTTGGTGCCTGGCAGGGGAAATATTCGTGCCGGATCGAGGTATATGGCCAGGCGGTCTCGATCACATCGCCGTCCAACGCTATCTCCGCGGGCATCGGTTTTGTGACCGAAGATCGAAAACGATATGGCCTTATCCTCGAACAGACGATCCTCGATAACATTACCCTTGCCGCGCTTCGGTCTATTTCGGGCAGCATTGTGACCGATCGGACCCGCGAGGCGCTGGCCGCTGTAGAGCCTATGCGCCTGCTCAGGATCAAAGCCGATTCGCCATTGACTCTCGCCGGAACTCTGTCAGGCGGCAATCAGCAAAAGGTCGTACTGGGCAAATGGCTGCTGACCCAACCAAAGATATTGTTTCTGGACGAACCGACGCGGGGCATCGACGTCGGTGCAAAGCAAGAGATCTATGCCGAAATAAACAAGCTGGCCGCAGAAGGGATGGCGATCGTGCTGGTTTCGTCAGAATTGCCCGAGGTGCTCGGCCTTTCTGACCGAGTGATCGTATTGCACGAAGGCAGACTGACAGGTGAGTTCACTCGTGACGATGCCACTCCGGAAAAGATCATGGCCGCGGCGACAGGACGCAAATAGATAAATGGACGAAACGAAAAGTTTGCAGATAAATCGATCGACACTTCGCGCCTACATCATGATCGGCGTTTTAGGTTTGATATGGGTATATTTTCACTGGGCGACTGACTATTACTTTCTCACGCCGCGCAACCTGGCTAATCTGATGACGCAGATGTCCGTAACGGCGATACTCGCGGTGGGCATGCTGATGGTGATCGTCTCAGGGAATATCGATCTCTCTGTCGGTTCGGTACTTGGTTTTGCAGGGGGTATTGCGGTCTATGCGGTGACGGTTTTGGAATATGGGCTTCCCGCTGCCATGCTCGCGGCGGTTGTTGTCGGCCTTTTGATCGGGCTGTTTCATGGAGTGCTGACCGCGTACCTGAATATACCGGCCTTTATAGTCACGCTTGGCGGCCTGCTCGCCTGGCGCGGTGCGGTCAAATGGCTGCTTGGCGGCAATACTATCCCGATCTCGAACGAGACTTTTAAGGCCATCGGCAATGAGAACGTGCCTCTGTTTGTCGGCTGGTGCCTCGCGGCCGCGGCGGTCCTTTTCGTTTTGTTTATGGCATATCGCCGGGCCAGAGCGGCACAGAATTACGGCCTCGGCGAAGCAGATTACCGCGGTGAGCTTCTCAGATCTATCATTCCGATCTGCGGTATCGTTGCGTTTATCTGGGTCATGAACGCATATCAGGGCGTCCCGATCCCCGTCCTGATCCTGCTTGCGGTTGCACTGTTAGGCGGTTTCCTGACCAACTCGACCGTCTTTGGCCGATATCTCTACGCTATAGGCGGCAATGCTGAGGCCGCACGGCTCTCGGGTATCAATAACAAACTTAATGTGGCAAAGGTTTACGGCCTCTTGGGAGCGTTGACCGGAGTCGCCGCCCTGATCTCGGTAGCCCGGGTCTCAAGTGCTTCACCTGATGCCGGTGGATTAAAGGAGCTCGATGCGATCGCCGCCTGTGTGATCGGCGGTGCTTCTCTTATGGGTGGACGCGGAACGATCTTTGGTGCCTGTCTCGGCGCTCTGATAATGGCGACGCTCGATAACGGCATGACGATGCTCAACGTTCGCGATTTTATGCAGGACATCATCAAGGGCTCAATTCTTGTGGCCGCGGTCGGGCTGGATATGATGGGACGTAGGCAACGTTAAGGATCTTACCCAAGCCTCTCAGATAATTCTTTTTTATCGCCAATTTTCGATACGATTCCCGGGAGGCGAAGCAAACGATGTGCGAAACGCCTGGTAGTACGACTGTAGTGCCGGTACTCCTTCTCTCCCGTCATTTCAATGCTTCACCCGTCGGTAAAGCCGCTTTCCTGTCGGTAAAGCCGGTTTCTGCCGGGATAGCCATCTTCTTCGTCGGGATAACCGTTTTCCTGTCAGTTAAACGATTTTCCGACGAATTCCCGACTCTCGCGACAGGAAAGCGCGTGTTCCAGCGGTAAAGAATGTATCTCGACGGGACAAGCCTTAACCGCCGGGAAAACCGTTTTCCGTTTGGGAAAATGATTTTCCTAAAACCAAATATGTCTCGCAAATGAACTGTCCAAGTGTTTAGAGCTGCCTGGGTATCAAGGCGAAACTCCGTCGGTGAGAAATGCATCTCCTAAGGTTTTCTTGTGGCCGATTGTGTCCGAAGCCCGCTTCGTAGAGATGACGGTAGATCGTGTCCGTAGCCCATATGGCACTATGCTGAAATGTCGGCGACGTTTGCTCGTGCGGTCCGTCTCTCAATTTGTTTTGCCAACAGCAACAAAAACTTTAGATGGCCGTCTGCGGTGGTATGGAAAACGAAAGCCTAAAAAATAAAAGGCTGGACTGCGAAAACTGGAATTTTTGATAGTGGCATCATTGCCTATCCTCCTATAAAACTCATGGTCCGGGACGGCTGGACGAACTCCGGGTCATTGATATAGTGACGTGGTTCTTTTTTCATGACGACATCCTCGATAAATGAGACGATCTCGTCACGGCTGGCTCCGCTTCTGAGGACATCGCGGAGGTTGTGTTCGGTTGTTGAGAAAAGACAGGTTCGGATCTGTCCGTCGGCGGTGAGGCGGATGCGTGAGCAGGCACCGCAAAACATTTCTGTCACGGGTGCAATTATGCCGATCTCGCCGGGCGAGCCGTCCGCGAACTCGTATTTCCACGCCGTCTCGCTTCCACGTGAGGTTTGCTTGAGCCGTAGGGGATAAACGGCATTGATCGTGTCGCGGATCTCCTTTCCAGGAACGACCATCTCCCTGCTCCATTCGTGTCCCGAATCTAGCGGCATGAATTCGATGAACCGCATCGACAGATCATATTCGCGGGCAAACCGGGCGAAATCTACGATCTCGTTGTCATTGCGTCCGCGTACGAGGACTGCATTGATCTTGACCGGTTCGAATCCAAACGATTTTGATGTTTCGATCGCAGCATAGACCTTTTCCAGGGCATCGACGCCGGTTATGTCGATAAAGTTATCTCGGTCGAGGCTGTCGAGGCTTATCGTCACCCGGTCGAGGCCGGCATCCTTCAAAGCGGCCGCGTGACGGGGCAGATCAAATCCGTTGGTTGTGAGAGCGAGGTCGAGCAAACCGGGCTTTAATTTGACTAATTCCGCAACAAGCCTTGGGACATCTTTGCGGATCAGAGGCTCGCCGCCCGTAAGGCGGATCTTTTCGATCCCGAGACTTACAAAGATCTCGGATAGCCGCGCTATCTCTTCGAATGTAAGGATCGTTTCTTTGCGGGCGAGCGGCGGCTCGCCGTTCGGCAAGCAATAGAAACAGCGAAAATTACATCGGTCTGTGAGAGAGATCCGCAGATCGCGAATTACCCGATTGTGAGCGTCCCTTAATGGCATTACTTGAATAATATATCAAACGAAGGTTAAGTGCGTCTTTAGCCGCGATCGCGCTTCGCTGACTTCAGGGCGGCGGCATTTCGTTTCAGACCGGGAAGTTTCGCACGTTTTATCGCAGTTCGGCGAAAACGCGCTGCATAGTCCTCGGGGCTCATCGAAATTATTTCTTCCAGATCGATCGACGTCTCGCCGTTCCTTGGTTCAAAGCGGGTCTCGGTTGTTTCGGTTTGAAATCGGTTCCACGGACAAACGTCCTGGCAAATATCACAACCGTAAAACCAGCCCTCCATATTATTTTCTATCTCAGTAGGTAGCGTGTCCGAACGCAACTCGATAGTGGCGTAGGAAATGCATTTACGCGAGTCGACAACATAGGGCTCGACTATTGCGTTTGTCGGACATGCATCGAGGCATGCGGTGCAGGTCCCGCAATGATCCTCAACGACCGCCGTATCATATTCGAGCTCGAGGTCCAGCAGCAGTTCGCCGATAAACACCCACGAGCCCAGATCGGTCGTGATCACATTTGTATGTTTACCCAACCAGCCCAGTCCGGCTCGTACGGCCCAAGCCTTGTCCATCATTGGAGCGGTATCGACGCAGATCTTGCCATTGGCTGATGGCTGCTCTGCCTTTATCCATTCGAGCAGCTCATCTAACTTTTCGCGGACCACATCATGATAATCGTCACCCCATGCGTAGCGCGAGATCTTACCTTTGCGGTCGTATTCAATATGCTTGTGATCGGTAAAGTAATTCAGGGCAGTGACGACCACGGATCTGGCGCCCGGCATTAACAGGGTCGGATCAGCCCGTTTTGACGGTTCACGTTCCATCCAGGCCATTTGTCCGTGGTAACCGCTATCCAGCCAGTTAATAAGCCTCGAGCCCTCATTCGCCAAAGGTTCGGCCGGAACGATACCGACTTTTTGAAATCCCAGTTCCAGAGCTTTTTCCTTAATGGATCTTGATGAGAGCGGCATAAAGAGATTATCCACAAAAACCGGCCGATTCGCACAAAAAGGCCGGACAGCTTCTGACTATCCGGCCTTTCAAATGTCCTAAGCTGCGGCTTAGAAGCTAAGTCTCAAACCAAACTGAAACTGCCTCGGGTCATACACCGCCGTCGGTTGGCTGTAGTAACTGGCACCCTTGCGCTGGCCGAATGAATTCACAACATCGTAGAACGGATTACCCGCCGCCTCATTAAACCGGTTCAACAGGTTGAAGCCCTCAGCAATGATGTCCAAAGTCACACGCTCACCAATGGCCACATTCTTCGACACTCTTGCATCGACCGTAAAATAGTTATGCGTAATACCCTTGTTGCGTGGCAGATTTCCGTCGATCGGGAAAATGCCCTGATAACATCCGACGTCAACGCCGGTCTGGCATAGCGTTCCGTCTGCTAGGTACGACGGACGCTCATTGGTGCTCTGAAAATCGCCGTTCGCATCGCCGGGGGCGAGAATGTTGTAGGGCCGGCCGGAGCCAAACTCGACGATCGGAGCGAACGAGAATCCATACAGAAACTTCTTAAATCCGCCTACCGATCTCCAGGAATCGGGTGCACTGACGATCCCGCTGAATACAAAACGGTGCCTCTGATCAAATAGCGATTCAGATCGTTCTGCACGGAAATCAAAGTTATCCTGCGGCTTTAGCAGCGTTTGCAGATCAGATGAATCATCTATCGAGTGTGACCAGGTATAAGTCGCCAAAAACTGGAGGTTGTTTGAGAAACGCTTCTTCAACTCCAGGTTCATCGCTTTATAGAACGAGTTGCCGTCTGACAACTGGGCACTGACATCACCAAATGCGGTTATGGGGCCCGGTGTTCTAACGCTGCCAGAGGCCAATGCGTCGAACGTTGCCTTATTGACCAGGCCGCCTGTGACAGCCGCAATAAAGAAGTAGTTTGGCGCCAGCGTACGAAAGTAGTTTGAGGCGATCGGGCTAACAAACTTTTCGCCCGTGGTGTTATTGATAGCGATCAGGCCCGGGACGACAACCGTGAATAGCGGATTTGAGACCGTCGGCATCGGGAAAAAAGAAGCAGACGAAATATTTGTCGGATAGCAGCTTGCCGCGTTAGGAGTTGCAGTGGTACATCCGGCAAATGCAGGGTTATTGACCGCAAACCGCCTGAAATTTTCTCTCAGTTGGTCGGTATTTGGTGCATTGATATCCTGCGGGTGGTTCAAGTGATGCGCATTGACCAGGATAAAGTTTGCCGTGAACGACATGTTCCGGCCGATCTGACGCTCAAAGGCAAGGTTAGCCTGGATCACGTCAGGATATTCAAAGTCCTTAGACACATTCAGCGTGAACGGAAGGATCGGACCAAACCCGGTAAAGGTCTGCGGATTGAATCGCTGATATCCGTTCAAATACTGGGCACTTCCTGCCAGGCCGGGCGTGCAGTTGACGCCGGGAGTTGCACCCGGAAAATTGCAATTAATGATGGTGCCCTGAAACACCTGAAAAGCATTAAGCAAACCGAGAGGTGAGGGCCCGCCGATCGGTATCAGCGTAGCCTGCTGCTGCTGTGACCCGTCGGCAATATTCGAATTGAATGAGACCGCCAAGAGCGGGTGATCGAAAAACCGGCCGATCGCGCCGCGAACAACGGTCTTTCCGTTTCCGGCAAGGTCCCATGCAAACCCGAGACGCGGTGCAATATTATTTTTGTCCCGCGGAAAGCCCTGTGTAATGTTCAGTGCATCCTGAGCGATCAGTATCTCTGATGCGCTAAGCGAAATTCCGGTTAGCGGGTCGGTAAACGGAGTAGGTGCGAACTGCTGCGTAAATTCATAGTCGTAGCGGATGCCGTAGTTAAGGGTGAACCGCCGGTTGATCTTCCACGAATCCTGTGCATAAAACGCGATGGGCTTATTACCAAGGGTGCTGTTCGGATCTCCAAAACCCTGAATGAAAACACTTGGGAATCCGAGGCCGTATGTCTGCACTGCAGTAAAAGCAGGGCAGCGGGCCAAATTCTGAGCTACCAGGCTGGCCGAATCGCACGCGACGCCGGGAGCCGACACCAGGGAGCCGCCCGCCTGCCTGCTGAAATTGTATAACGCCGGGAAGTTAAGCTGAAAGCTTGCCTTACCACTGATCCAGTTAAAATCGGCACCAAACTTGAAAGTATGGTCATTTGTCGCCCAGGTCAGGTTGTCACGGATCTGGTGGCGGGTTTCTACACGATCAACCGGCGAAAAGGGATTTGAACCTATAAAACCGGTTCCGGCGATCTGCTGGGCCACACTGGGAACCTGCGATTCGAATTTGGCGACGCGGCGTCCATAGTTGTAGTAGAGATCATTGACGCGATTGCCCGACAGAATACTGGTCAAGGATGTTCCGAACGAAAAATCCTCGAGGTCCTGGATACCGGTTCGCGAATAATCGTTTTGGCCGAGCGTCTGATTTTGCGACTCATCCTGAATTCCACTGATCGTGCTTGTATTGAAACCGATGCGTACCGACAATTGGTTATTGGTTGAGATCGTATGATCGACACGAAATGACCCATAGCCGGTCCTCTCAGAGATCGGGAACAAATTGCTTAATTGCGAGAGTGGGCGAAACGCTACAAACTGGCCAGCCGAGTTTCGGGTAAGCGGTATCGGGGTGCCGCCAAGCAGGAACCGTGCACCAATGACCTGACCCTGGCCTACGCCAAGCCCCGGCAGAAAGTTGACAAGCGTGCTCTGTCCGTTCAGCGATGTTTGCCCGCCTACGGACGCAAGGTAAGCATAGGCTATTCCCCTTGAGGTCTGATCCCCATTACCGCTTGTTAAAGCCGACTGAATATAAGCCACCTGTCCGGGCGTCAAATTAGTGAACGTTTGGGTTATCGGCAGGAACGGAGCTCCGATCGTGATGCTCGACGTCGCTTTACCGCTCGCATCGCCGCCGATAATGTCACCCGTAAAGAAGCCTGATTCCTGACGCCGTCTTTGTTCAAACGAACCAAAAAAGAAAGTCTTTCCCTTGGTATCCATAGGGCCGCCAAGCGTAAAGCCATACTGAGCCCTCGTATACGGCGCCTTTTTCGACGGGTCATTGTCGATGATCGGAGCGAGTCCGTTTCGCGCCTGCAGTGTCTTGTGACGAATGAAACCGAATAAATTGCCATGAAAATCGCTGGTTCCGCGTTTGGTCACGACGTTAACGATACCGCCGGTAGCACGCCCAAACTCGGGCATATAAGAATTTGTCGTGATCTGAAACTCCTGCACCGCCTCTTGTGAAACGGTCGAGCGGGCGGCGTTGATCGAGTTGTCGGTAAAATCAGCTCCGTCCACCTGAACCAAAGTCGATCGGCCGCGTTGGCCGCCGATATTCAATCCGGACGTGGGTGCAGGGCCGACAGGGCGTCCGTTATCGCGTCCCACGGTCGATATAGTCAGGGCGAATCCGGTCGCATTGCGTTCGTTAATTGGCAGGTTGTTTATACGAACCTGTTCGATCGTGTTTGAAACCGCTGTTCTGGTGGCTTCTACCAACTGAACGTCATCCCCCGACACATTTACAACAGCATCCGCCCCTCCAACCTCGAGCTTGATCGTGAGGTTGGCACTCTGGCCGACGGTGAGTTTTACGGGAGAAATAACAACCTTCTTAAACGTTGCAGCCTCGGCCGAAACTTCATATTCGCCCGGCGGCAGGCCGATCATCAGGTAAGTGCCTTCGTCGTTAGCTGTTACGGTTCGGGTTAGGCCGGTTGCAAGGTTCTTTGCGTGAACAGATGCACCCGAAACAACGGCACCCGTTGGATCTGTGACCGTGCCGGTCAGATCGGCGGCGTTGGCTTGTGACTGCGCCATACCGGAAATAGCTAAAAACAACGTTGCTGCTATTAGAACCACAGATTTTGAAAATCCGGACGAAACTACTCTCATTTATTATTTCTCCTTCGTGTTCTTTGACTTCGGACAATGCTAAGTCGGAAAAACTAAAAACCTGACTTTCGGAGTATAGGGGGCATTTACCTCCCTCGATCTTGTCGTTCTACAGGTGCACAACGATACAATTCTTTTGTCCGATAGAATAATCAGAAATGATTAGCTGTCAACTTTTTATCCTAAATCAGGGCTTAAGGCAAGTAAATATGTAATATTTTTGTAATTCGGGGAACTAAATAAGATCTAATCGCAGATTATTCCCCGTCAGCCCCGAAAAACGGGGGCACTTCGGTCGATCCGGACCTTTCAATAAATAGGGTTTTTGATCTGTCGATCGGGCTCTGCGTCGTACGTTTGTTACTATTAGAGTGCTTTTTTCAAGGCGGCTCTAGCCCGGCATGGCAGACATTATGAAGATCGTTCCAATTTCTATCCCAACTCCGTTTTATGTCGGTGACGTAAATGTCTATTTGATAAAAGAGGACCCCGTCACGCTCATCGATGTCGGGCCAAAGACCAAAGCGGCGTCCGACGCTCTTCGCTCAAAACTCGCCCAAAACGGAATTGGTTTCGCCGACATTCGCCGGATAGTTCTTACGCACGCACACGAAGATCACTGCGGCCTCGCAAAGCAAGTTCGTGACGAATCAAAAAATGCCGAGATCCTGATCCACGAGTGGGAGACCGGCCACCTGTTCGGCCGCCTTGCCCACGACGCCCACCGGCAGCTGATGCTGCGATCCGGTGTGCCGGAATCCATCTTCGCCGAAATGCGTTCCCTTTATGACGAGATCAGTCTGCTTACTGATGCCCTCGACGATGCTGATTTCGAACCGCTTCGGGATGAGATGGAATTGCAGTTTGAGAGCGGCAGTTTCCGCGTGTTTCACACGCCGGGCCACACACCGGGTTCGTGTTCGTTTGCCCGCGAGGCAGATCGGACGCTCGTCTGCGGCGACTGTGTCTTAAAGCGGATAACGCCAAACCCGATACTCTCACCCGATCCGATAGATCCGTCAAAACGATTTGCGTCGCTGGCCGAGTATCTAGTCAGCCTGGCAAAGCTCCGGTCGTTTTCCCCGACCCTTGCCTACGGCGGGCACGGCGAACCGGTTGCCGATTTTGAAGAGATCTTTAATCGATATGTCCGGGCTATAGACGATAGGCAAAGGCGCGTCATCTCTCTCGTAAATGACAGCGGTGTGACTGCATACGCTCTCGCCCAGAAGCTTTTCCCAAACTCTATCGACGCAGGAGTGCACCGGTTTCTGGCTATTTCTGAGGCAATTGCCGCATCTTGACTACGCAGAGGCAGAGGGAAAGGTCGGGGTCGAGGTAAGCGGCGGTGTCGAATATTACCGGCCGGGATAGACCGGCCTAAATGGTCTTAAATTTCATCATTCCGTTTTGTGCGGCATTGCCTATGGTTTCGGTTATCGTGGTGATATCACCAAACCCCGGAAGCTTTCGAACACGTTGGGTCAACGTGGTCTCGAGGCCCGACATTGCTGCCTGATCGCCGAAAAGTATACCCAACACATGTTCTGTCCGTTGCTTTGCGAGCGAACCCTGGCCCACCGGGGCGTAAAAATGCTCGATCACCCACCTTGCCAATTTCTGCGAAAATTCGTCCCGGTTCAATTCGATGAGAGCCACGTTCCAGTAAAACTGAGTATGAGCTGCCTCTTCGCGAATGATCGCATTGAGGATCTGCGTCAGTACCGGGTGATCGGCTAATTTCCGCAATTGGCGATAGCCTTGGGCGGTTGACATCTCGTGGATCGCGCCAAAGGTCATATGTGTGGCTGTGAATTTGCGGCCGATAAAATTTGTGAGCGTTGTCAGAAAATAGGTGTTCGCATTATAGACGGCCGAAACATTTTGCCGGACCTGCGATTGCCACTTCTCGTCAGTCTCAACCCCTACTTCGTTCAGAAATCGATTCAGCACTTCGCCGTGTGTTACTTCCTCGATGCCCCAGCGTTCCATAAACTTGCTGATGTGAGGATCTTTGCCCGTCGGGGTTCGCAGCAGCTCACGGTGATACATATCCGTCAGGGTTTCAACATCACGCATATAAAGGAGCACCGGTATAAAACGCTCGTCTAGCGGATGGTCCTTGACCTCGTGCCACGGTATCGAGGCAATATACTCGGGTGTCAAGGATCGCTCCTGCCGCTCATACCACTCAAGAACATCTCTGTTTGTCTCAAAAGCCATAAGCCCTGGTTCCGGTCCGCGATCGCCTTTCCAACTTCTGTCTAATTTAGTACGTCTAAGCACTTAATTCGCCCGATCGCTTACGACGGATGCACAAATTGGTCGGGCGTAATAAAATAAAATAAGCTATGAAAAATTTATTTGTATTATTTGCAGTCATTATAACCTTTTTGTCAAATAGTTTTGCGCAGGAAGATCAACTTTGGGTCGATGGCGAGAACCATTTGAAAAATATTAAGCAGCTAAGCTTTGGCGGAGAGAACGCCGAGGCGTACTTTTCGTTTGACGGTAAGAGGCTGATATTCCAGTCAAAACGCGACGGGCGCGACTGTGATCAGATCTACTCGATGAAAACGGATGGGTCGGATGTTCACATGGTTTCGAATGGTGAGGGCCGCACAACTTGCTCGTATTATTTCAAGGACGGCAAAAAAGTGCTGTACGCTTCCACCTTTGGCGGAGCCAAGGAATGCCCGCCGCCCGCCGATTTTTCAAAGGGCTATGTCTGGGCCATATATCCCGATTATGAGATCTACACATCGACGCCCGACGGCAAGAAGATCAAAAAGCTTACCAACACACCCGGTTACGACGCTGAGGCGACTGTCAGCCCTGACGGGAAAAAGATCATTTTTACATCAGAGCGTGACGGCGATCTCGAACTGTATTCGATGGACACGAATGGAAAAAATGTAAAGCGTCTGACACACGAGATCGGTTATGACGGCGGGGCGTTTTACTCGCCTGATTCGAAATGGCTCGTTTATCGTGCCTCGCATCCGACAAAGCCCGAAGACATCAAGAAATATCAGGACCTACTGGCCCAGCACCTGATCGTCCCGACGACTTTCGAGGTGTGGGTGATGAAGGCGGATGGCTCTGGTAAACGGCAGGTGACCAACCTGAACGCCGCCTCGTTCGCACCCTACTTTACGCCTGACGGCAAGCGGATAATCTTTTGCACGAATTATTTTGCGAGCGACCCGCACAAACGCAATTTTGACCTGGCGATGATAAATGTCGACGGAACCGGGCTCGAGCGTGTTACCTATAACGAGTCATTTGATGGTTTCCCGATGTTTTCGCCCGACGGTAAAAAGCTCGTTTTTGCCTCGAACCGAAATGCCGCTAAACAGGGCGACACCAATGTGTTTATAGCCGACTGGGTCGAATAGGCGTACCCGCCGTACCGATGGGTCCGGAAAAAGTACAAGAACAGGTGGCTTCGCCCGTTCCTTGATCGTATGCAAAAACAAATTTTTGGATTAGCGATCATTCTGCTGCTTGGGGCGGTTGTCTCAGCTCAAACTACCGATAAGGCCATCGAAAATATCCGCGCTCTATTACAACGATGTTGCGGAAAAGGCTCGTCTCGCGGAATCGGATGAAGATCAGGGCTCTGTGGGCGAATTCGTGATGAACGAGCTTGAGATCAACAAGTTAGATCATCAATGGCGGGCGGTTGGCATCTACAGGCCGCGGTATAAGTTCTTTTACAAGGGCGGCGACAGCGAGGACCATATGTATCCCGACCAACTCGTTTTGGTCAAGACCGACCGGACCGTTTCGAACCGCTCTTACCACGAAGAATATCTCTACTCCGAAAGCGGCGTACTGCTTTTCTATTTTCAAAAGGCTGAAAACGATGAGATGGTGCCTGCTGAGCGGCGGGTCTATTTCGCGGGTATAAAGGCCATCCGCATAGTCGAGGACGGCAAAAGCCGTGACCGCCTGTCGCCGGGTGACAAAACAACGGTAAAGGAGATCAGGGGCCAGAGCGCTAAGATCAAAGACGTATTTCTCAGATCAATATCATTATGAAACGGCATACATTTAGTTTTCTTCTTTTATTATCCCTCGTTTTCTCTGTCTCGGCGCAAAAGGCCCAGGTTGCAAGCTCGTCTGCGGTCGAAACCAATTTACGCGCCCATATCGAATACCTTGCCTCCGACAAGCTAGAAGGGCGGCGTACCGGCGAGCCCGGAGCCAACATGGCAGCGGACTATGTGGCAAAGATGTTCGCTGAGGTTGGGTTAAAGCCCGGTGCTCGCTCAGCGAACGGAAAGGCCGATTACAAACAGCTGTTTCCCTATGTGACCGGCGTCGAATTGGCTAAGACCGGAAACGCATTTTCGGCTGAGCTGACCGAGAACGGCAAACGGATGAAGTCCGATTCCCTGTCGGTAAAACCCGTCGGCTTTTCGCCAAACGGAAGCGTTTCAAATGTACCGGTCGTTTTTGTCGGATATGGCATTGTTTCTGCCGAATCTAAATATGATGATTACGATTTGGACGGCGAGGGCATCGATGTCAAAGGCAAGGTCGTCCTCGTTTTCGACGGTAATCCTGACAACGATAACCCTCACAGCCCGTTCGGGCGTTTCGACCTGCGGACAAAAGCCCTCATCGCAAAAGAGAAAGGCGCTGTCGGGATGCTGGTGATATCGCGTGAGGAGAAGTTTGAGGACGACAGGCTGACCCGGATGGGCTATGACCAATCGCTGGGCGAGGCTGCGGTCCCGACGTTTATTGTCTCAAGGGATGCCGCCGGCAAGATATTTGGCGGAAATGAGACCGATCTCAAGTTTGTCGAGAAAGTGACGGCGACATTCAAAGACAAGGCCAAGAACATTCGCATCGGTTTTCGGGATACAGAGCCGGTTGTGAGTTTCAAAGTGGACCTGATCAAGAAACAAGTGCCTGCATACAACGTCGTGGGCATTTTACCCGGCCGCGATGCCAAACTAAAAGACGAAGCGATCGTCATCGGGGCCCATTACGACCACCTCGGCCACGGCGGCTCAGGCAGCCTCGCCGCAAACTCGACCGAGATACACCACGGCGCCGACGACAACGCATCAGGCACCGCCGCCATCATCGAAATGGCACGCCAATTTGCCAAAGAAAAAAACAACAAACGAACGATCATCTTCATCGCCTTCAGCGGCGAGGAAGAGGGCCTGTTCGGTTCTCAGTTTTATGTCAACAACCCTGTCTTTCCGCTGGATAAAACCATCGCGATGATCAATCTCGATATGGTCGGACGGTTGAAAGACGATAACTTGACGATTGGTGGAATGGGTACGGCGAGTGAGTGGAAAGACCTGGTTGAGTCAAATAAACACTTCGGATGAATCTGGAGTGCTGGTCCCGGAAAGAGCTGTCGACATCTTTCGCAGTTGTCTACGCGAAGTTCGTACTTCAGTCTGAACGACGACGGCTTTGGCCCGTCCGACCATTCTTCGTTTTATGGCAAAAAAATTCCCGGTCTCTTTTTCTTTCACCGGTACGCATAACGATTATCACAAACCGTCTGACACAGCGGACAAGATCAATTACGAAGGCGAGGAAACGGTGATCGGATTTGTTTTGGACGATCGCCAAAGCGATAGATCAAAACCCGGTGCGTCCGACTTACACTGTCGCCAAGGTCACTATGCAGGGCGGCCGTTCAGGATTTAATGTGTCACTTGGCACGATCCCAAATTATGCCGATTCGACCGATGGCCTGCTGCTCGATGGCGTTCGCGACGAATCGCCGGCGGCAAAGGCGGGGGTCAAAGCGGGAGACAAGGTCATCAAACTTGCCGGCCACGATATTCGTAACGTAATGGATTACACCTTTGTCCTCGGCGAGATGAAACCGGATGTGGAATACGAGATCGTCGTGCTTCGCGGCGGAGAGAAATTGACGCTTAAGATCGTGCCGGTGAAGACGGTAATTGAGCAGCGTAAACTCGCTCGGTTAATACTATAAATCTTTCCGCCTTGCTTCATCTGATCGTTGATGAGTTTTGGCTGCGGTAGCTCAAGTCGGTTTCGGCGATCGACCTTCGAATATCCATTCACACGACGGCATCTAACCCTCCGCAGTCTTCAGTCGATACCTGAGACTGGCAGGTATAATGGCAAGGGAAGGTGACAAAACCAAATAATGAGATCGGCTCGATCGGCATCGACCACGAAGATATCCCCGGCGTGATGCCAGCGATGGATATGGAATTCTTTTTAGACAATGGGCTGTTCGACAGGCCTGCGCCTTGGTGACCACGTCGAATTTGTCATGGAATACACACACCCCACCGAAAAGATCATCGAGATAAACAAGCTTCAATGACCTCGATCCCTTTCTGCAAATTTCACGGCTTTGGCAACGATTACATTGTCGTCGAGCGAGACAACATACCCGCATCGGCGTCTCTGTCCGATCTGGCGATAGATATCTGCCATCGGCATACCGGTGCCGGCGCCGACGGGATCGCGGTTCTCGGGCCCGCTATCGACGCGGATGCCGATCATTTTTGCGAGATCATAAATCCTGACGGCAGCCTTGCCGGATTCTCGGGAAACGGCACCCGCTGCGCCGCCGCGTATCTCTATTACAAAGGCCTGTGGACGGAAGATCACGTGAGGCTTGAGACGCGGAGCGGCATCAAATCATTTCGCCTTATTGAGAATGACGTGCCCGGCGGGTACCTATTCGAGGCCGATATCGGTAAACCGCTGTTTGCGAGCGGCGAGGTGCCTGTCATAACCGAGGCCCGGCAGGATTCCGTCATTGACGAGGCGATCATGGTTGACGGACGCGAACATCGCTTCTCGGCCGTAAACGTCGGCAACCCGGTGGCGTGTGTTTTTGTCGACGATCTGGAGTTTGACTGGCGCACCCTTGGTCGCTCAATGGAAACGCACGAGAGATTTCCCGAGCGGTGCAATATCGTTTTCGTAAGGGTTATTGACGGTGAAAACATCGACATTCGCATCTGGGAACGTGGTGCAGGTGAGACCGCCGCCTCAGGCACCTGCTCAACCGCCGCCGCCGTCCTCGCTGCATTTACGCAAAAGACCGGCCGGACGGTATCCGTCCACTCTGCGGGCGGCATCTCGCAGGTCATATGGCGAGACGATGACGAGATCATCCTGACCGGCCGCGCCGACCTTTCCTACTGCGGCGAATGGCCTGTATAGACGATAAACCGTCACTTTGATTCCCTATCACTTTTGGTAAAAAAAGATCACCGGCGAGGCTGCGTGTTTAACACGAGGCAGTTCCGGCAACGTGTATACGCCAATTTCCGCACCGTTACAGTAAGTACATGCCTTAATTGTAGTTACAAAGATGGGTGCCAACCTGCAAATGTTTTCCAAACGATCATAATAGTGTTTTAAGGCCTAAAACATCCGTACAGACCCTAAAACACTGTTTCAGAGTCTCAGACTTTTTCATGGCCTCGCCACAAACGTTTTAGCCTCTAAACTTTTTTTGGAGAGGCTTCAAAAAAAGCTGAGGCTCTCAATTTTTGTCGTAGAGTCTATAAATTTGTCGGCGACTCTCTGCAGACGTTTTAGCCCTTTAATTTTTACGAATCGCAGGCAAAAAGGCTTGAGTGTTTAACACACTTTGAATTGTAAGAATCCAAAATTCTTTGAGCCAAACGCCGCACCCAACGACGACTGCGGCATAGAAGTCGGCCCTTTAGCCGGTTGTAGGTCGCATTTATCATCCGTATCCGTTTCTATGCTCGGTCATTTCAACTGAGATTAATTCTCTTAACCTACCCGTTTCCTATATAATATATTGTTCTGACCGACACACTCTCGATCAACCACTATGACTGATAATCGCAACGAGGAAAGAGTAGATAGCGAACTACGGACGATAGTCCAGGTAAAAGAAAACAAGGAGGAAACCTGGAAAGAGGTCGTCACTGTAAAGACGGTGTCAAAGCACGGAGCGGGATTTGATCTCTCGCGGCCATGTGGAGTGGGGCAGCTGGTCGCCCTGGTGCTGCCAATGCCGCGCGAGCTGCGTGCCTATGATCTCAACGAAACGGCCTATCCGGTAATGGCCCTGATCCAATATTGCAATCCCATAACGGTCGATGGCACCACCGCGTACCACGTTGGTGTGGCGTTTATTGGCAAGAATGTGCCCGACAGCTATAAAGCTAATCCGAGTCAGAGTTACCGGATCGCCGGAATGTCAGCCGAAGGGTTATGGAGCGTCAAAGAAGCAGATTCAGATTTTATCAAGCGTAACAGTCCACGGTACTGGGTCTCCGTGGATGTTTCTATTACTCTCATAAACCGCGAAAAACAATCAACCGACAAGGAGCAGGCGATAACCCAAAATATAGGCGAGACCGGTGCCGCCGTTTTTTGCTCTCTTGAAGCCAAGGTTGGCGACAAGGTCAAATTTGGATGCGAAACGCTCGATTTTCACTCCATTGCCATAGTGCGAAACCGCAAAGTGACCGTCGATTCGATGCCAACCCTGCATCTTGAATTTGTTGACAGGCGTATTCCGTCAGACAAGATATTTAGCCTTCAAATGTCTAATCAGATGGGTTAGACATTGTCTAAAACCTTTAGTATCTATACCCATTAACACTTGAACGCCGCCTAAGTCGGGCTGTCACCATCGTCTAAACAGATTAAAACCGATGATCAGATGGCGGGGCGACAAAACTACGTTACTCGAATTGTACCGGCTCGTTGTCGTTGTCTGTGTGTTGGATAAGGTGAGCGTGAACGAGTGCCTGCCGATCGTATATTGAACACCCATACCGATCTCCGGCTCTGAAATGTTCTCAAATCCGACGACGTTGAAATCATTGTCGAACAGCGGGTTCACACGCCCCAGTTTGAATCCGGCACGCGGTGTGAACTCAAAGATCCCCGAGACGCTCGGCGTGATCCGCACCAACGCGCCCATGCCGAACGAAGCTCCATGGGTCGGCAGCTTGAATGTTTCTGCAACTGTTGCCGGAGGATAATAATCACCGGGGCGCGGATTGAACCGATGCTGCCCGTTTGAATTAATGTGGATGGCAGGTGAGAAAAACAGATACACGCGTTTACCGAAGTGACGTGAGAACATCGCCTGCACGTTGTAGGTGTATTCCTCTGTGAAATTGTCATTACCCTCGACACTTGCGTAAGCAGAAACAGCAAGCGGCGACTTTTCGTTTTGATCCGTGAAATGGTACCCGAAGCCCACCTCGACCGTGCGGCAGAGACCCGTTTGGCAAAGTGGTGAGCGATAAGCACTGACGTATAGCTTGTCCGTGATGCCATAACTTATACCAAATGAGGAGGCCGACATACTGTCAAACCCGAACAGGGCGGGTGCACTCTCGCTGAACGGCTGAAGGGGCTGAGAAAAGCGATGGGTAAATGACATGTTCCATGTACCTTTCGGCACCTTTCTCGGTGTCGGCACATTTACAAGCCGGTAATCGAATGGCTCTTCCCCTGACTCATAAGCGTAATAATCCTCTTTGGGCTCGTCTTTAACGACTGCTTTTGCGGTTGACGTCAGATTCAGGTTTTGATTCGGCTGCCTCGGCACCGGTTGGCGTAACGCGTTCCACGGTTTTTGCGGTCGAATTAACCTGGTAACGTTGACCGTTAGATTCGACGTACATGATGGTCGGGTCCTTTTCGTCGAACGTGATCTTAACTTCGTCAGGTGTCTTGGCCGCAGCCGTTGTGTTGTCTTTATCCGCCGTCTCTACTTCAGCAGTCTGGGCGATCAGTTTGGTGCTTGTCATCAATAGAACCAGGATGACAAGGCTTAATGGCCCGGAACGAATGATCGGTCGAAGTTTTGATCGTTTTTGCATTATGCTCTCCATGTTTATTTATCAGAGTACGGGGCCGGCCGCCCTGCGACATTTGTCCGCTGGACGGCCGACCGTTGTGATTTGGCACCCAGGGTTCATCAGAGTCCCGGGATCGCCGTGTCTGAAGCGACACCAAATTGACGTGCACTGAGCGAATTTGTTCCGCTCATCCGGATGAACCACCAACCGTCGCGGTAAACGCCGACATCCGATCTGCCGTCGCTGTCAAAATCGCCGGTGACTGGTGTGTCCGTGCTCAAGCCCCAACGAACATAGACTTTTTGTCCATTCGAACTTTGAAGGATGAACCAGATACCATCTCGGAAAACGCAGAGGTCGGTCTTGCCATCCCCGTCAAAATCGCCAGAGACAAATTTGTCGGTCGTAAGGCCCCATTGTTCATAGCGGGGTGTTGAATTGGAACTCTGCAGAATATGCCAGACCTGTATCGAAGGCCTGAATATTGCGAGGTCCTGCTTGCCATCGCCGTCGAAATCGCCTCTCAGAGGCTTGTCCCCTGACGTTCCCCAATGTCGGTATGTAGTAATGCCCGACGGATTGTTCAGAGAACCGCGATAGAAGAAGTAACTATCCGTACCAAATGCAGAGTCGCGATACACGGCCGGATCGGCCTTTCCATCACCATCCCAGTCGCCCACCACTGAAGGGTCGTCGCCGGTTTGGCCAAATTGCTCAAACCTAACGGTATTGGTCGAGCTCTGCAGAATGTAAAAACCGGCGGTCAATGGCGGCCCGGCTCTCCAGACGGCAATGTCCGTTTTGTCGTCACCATCAAAATCAGCAGGTGTCAATTTGTCACCGGCAACGCCGAATTGGGTGGCCTGAAATTGAGACGTTGAGCTCTGGCTGATATACCACATCTCTTGTGCCGGCCGGAATACGGCCGCGTCGCTCGTGCCATCGCCGTCAAAATCGGAGAAAACGTGATGCCGAATAACGATCGGGGTTGGGGTCGGTGTTAAAGATACTGTCGCAGTCGGCGTCGGTGTGAATGTTGCCGTGGGCGTAGCCGTGGGCGTGTCCGTCGGCGTCGATGTTGGTGTACTCGTCGGCGTACTCGTCGGCGTATTTGTGGGTGTGGCGGTCGGCATATTTGTCGGTGTAGCAGTCGGCGTGTTAGTTGCCGTAGCTGTAGCGGTGTTCGTTGGCGTCGGGGTAAATGTTGCCGTCGCCGTCGCCGTTGCTGTCGGGGTACTCGTCGGGGTATCCGTCGGCGTAAATGTTGCCGTAGCCGTCGCTGTAGCCGTCGCTGTAGGCGTGCTTGTCGGCGTATTCGTCGGTGTCGGGGTGAATGTTGCCGTCGCCGTCGCTGTTGCCGTGTTAGTTGGCGTAGGGGTAAATGTTGCTGTCGCTGTCGGGGTCGCTGTTGCGGTGTTAGTCGGCGTTGGCGTTTGACCGGCCGGTTGGACAACGGTATTTGTCGTATAGGTTTGATCGCCGCTTTCGCTTCCGTTGTTATTTGCCTGAAGGCCGGCAGCATAAAATGTGACCGGGCCTACATCAGTGGCAGGCGCAGTCCAGTTAAATGTCCACATTGCGCCCAGGGTTTGATTTTGAAATGTTCCGCTCGACGTTTGCTCGATATAGCTGCGGCCATTGCTGCCGGAAATGATCTTGGTAGTGGAAGCAGTATTGGCAAATGTTCCGGCCCTTACGTTACTTGCCAGCGATGTCAGCTCAAATCCCCATCGTTTCCGCGTAGTGTCCGTCGTTACATGTTTGACTTGTATCTGATATGTCTGACCGGGGGTATAGGTCAACGGTGCAATTATCGAAAATTGTCCGACCCCCGAAGTTTGATTGTGACAGGATGTACAGGTTTGCTCACCCGGAGCACCGGTCCGCGCAGCGGGAGGCCCTGAGATCGACGCCGTGGATGTGTCTACAAAACCACGGCCAAATGTAAACACCAGGATCATAAATCCGGTAAAAACTAATACTGTTGCTATTTTGACCCTGTGTATGTTGATTCTCATGACCTAATACCTCCTGTTTGATTTGTGCCTATGTTATCGATGTAGATCAGCGTCTAAAGCCGTGAATGTAAGCCATCACGCCTCTGATCTGATCAGCGTTCATGCTGTTTTTGAAAGCCGGCATTTCGCCGCTTCCGTTTGTGATCATCCGGATACCCTTTGTGTCGGTGACCTTGCTTTTTGTCAGGTCCCCGGCACGGGTTTGCCGGCCTTTGGCCGTCTGTCCTTTTCCGTCTCCACCGTGGCATCGGGCACAGTAGGCAGCGTAATCTGATCCGCTATCAGGCATTACCCGGCCCGTCTCGACCGTACCGGCTTTTGCCAAACTCGTATTTGTTGTCCCGCCAAAACTTACGGCCAGGACCAAAAATGAAAAGATCGATACGATCGTTAGCTTTGTCCAGGGTGACTCATATTTATTCATTAGTTTGTTCTCCATAATTATTTCTTTCCTTTATCAACCATCGCGGTCTGTACAATTTGTCCGTGCGTGCCATCGGATCCTGGTGATAACGAACGGATCCACGCAACGATCTCCTGCTTATCTGCCTCATTGAGCTTGTCTTTGTAGGAAGGCATTTTGGCGCTTCGTCCCATGGTCGAGGGGTCGTTGATTATCTCTAAAACCACGTCGGGCGTGAGCTGATCTTCTTCTCGGGTGGTGATGCCGACAAGCTCTGGATTTTTTGCCTTGCCCTCGCCGTTGGCCCCGTGGCATTTGGCGCAATTGACGGTGTACGCCTCAGGTATGGCAACCAGTGAGCTGGTCAAAACAGAGGCGAACTCGGCATTTGGCTCTGCCGGTTTGGGATCATCAGTTTTCACCGGCCGATCAAGGTGCTGAGTCTGCGGTTCGAATGATGATGCCCGAAATTTGGCTTCGTCAAGCTCCTGTTTCGCAAGCTGCTCAGAAATGCGGTCGTCGGATCGATCCTGATAGACGGCAACTGCGGTAAGGGTCCCTGCCAGCCCAAAGCCGGCGAGAAAGATCGAAAGAACTGCGGTTCGAAGTGATCCTGTTTTACCTTTGAGAATGAACGGCGTCAGGATCAGTCCGCCAATCACCATGGCCGGAATTCCCATCGCTAAGATCGCGGCAAGATTGCCATCGGTGTATTTCTGCATCTCAAACAGCCAGAGAAATTGCGGCCCCGGACGCGGCAAATATGTCGCAGCGTCTGCCGATTGCGGGCCGAACGGAGCCGGAAAGACCCTCGAGAAGATCGAAATCGTGATAAAGACTAACCCTACGACGATGGCATTACGCGCAAATTGCTGGCGAGCCCAGATGGAAATTTGTTCACGATCATGATCACCTTTAGGTGCCTTGAAGAAAAATAACCGTGCCGACGCCGACAGCAGGATGAGCATTGGTACTACCCAAATGTGAAGTGCGTAAAACCGCGAAAGCGTCAGGGTCGAGATCGCCGTGCCATTTATTAGCCACGAACGGATCGATGCGCCCACGAGCGGGGTGTTACCCGCGAGGCTGGCCGCAATGTTCACTCCGTTGACCGCACGTGCATCCCACGGCAGAGCATAACCGGTTGCTCCGGCTGCGAGGACGAGTGCGAGGGCCGCCAATGCGAACCACCAGGCAGGCCGGTTTTGGCCGTATGCGGCGCGCAAGATCATTTGCAGGATATGAAGTGCCAATGCGACCGGCAGCAGCACCGATGCGTGATAATGAAGCGATCTGATCCACGCGCCGTCTCGAACGGCAAGCTCGATAAACGCGACCGTCGTGTATGCACTGCCAACGGCCGGAACGTAATGGAACGCCATAAGTATCCCGGTCGCGAATTGTAGAAACAGCAATAGGGCGACTATGCCGCTGGTGGTTCTCGCCCATGCCGCCAACCCGCTGCCGGGGGTATCCAGCAGCCGATATTTGATCGAGTCAAATTCGGTTTCCCTGGAAAGCCAGCCGCTCAGGCCGGATGGTAATGCATTAATTTCAGCTGCCATTGTGATCTTCCTCTAAACTTTGATCTGCAGTTTGCCGTTCTCGACGCGGCTCTCAACTTCGGTCAGGTCGTTTGTAGCGGGGCCCGTGAGGCGTTGTCCGCCCTCGCTGAAGAAACTGTCGTGGCATGGGCAGAGAAAATTTTTTGAGTCCCCGTCCCAGACGATCGGACACCCCTCGTGGGGACAGACCGATGACAGTACTTTGTTTTCGTGCTTTGGCAGGACAAAGACTGAGACGTCCTCGACAGTTTTGCTCCAGCCGGATCGGCACGTGACCGCGATCGTCTTTTCGATCGGCTCTTCGCCGGCGATCTCCGAAATGTTTCCTAATGTTTTCCAACTCTCATCAGCGGCCGCAGCCGACTGAGGTTCGAGCGTCCTTTTGGCCGCTATCGACAGCGAGGCTCCCACAACACCCAGGACCCCGAGCGGTAGAATAGACAGGAACGACCGACGGTCTCCCTGCACGATATTTTTATCTTTTTTTCTCATGGTTTTGATCGGGTGGCAGGCGGGAGGTGACTGCTTAATAGGGTAGTCCGCCGGACCGGGGAAAAAATACAACAAAATAAAACAATTTTGAAAATATTTAAAAGTAAATTAGGCGCACGGCTGTGAAGCCGTGTTTGACGGGCGGGCAAAATGCGGGGTTTGATAGAAGTAAAAGCGGGTGGGCGGCTCTTAGCCGCCCAATTTAGAGTTCGAGCGGGATCTTTTCGATAATGATCTCATCGTCATCGGCCACTATGCGGATATCATAAATACCCTGCGGAACCGGATCTAATTCAAATTCGCCAAATTCGTTCAATTCAGCCCGGGCGTTGTGTCCGACACATGAGATCTCGACTATGGAACCGGCAATTTCGGGAAATACCTGCCCGGTGAACCGGCAATTCTCGCCGATCAGCTCCAGCCGAAGGTCAACGTCAAAGCCGTCAACGCGAAAAAGCATCTGCCGTTTATCGAGCCCTGTGTGTCTCTCATTCAGAGCCATTGTCCAATCGTCAAATATCAGCGACGCCAGGCCGTGATGCCTTTTGACCGGGACTGTTTCAACAACCGGCTTTCTCTGGTAAATATTCAATATTCCCGCGGTCACAGCCTGCGGAACTTGCTCGACTCCGGGTTGGTCGATGTACGTAAAGAAGTCCGCGAGTTTCGCCGAGGTAACTCTGCATTCGCTGCAATGACTGATGTGTGCGGCGATCTCATGAGCGTCCCCATCGGCCATCCGGCCTTCAAATTTCTCAATTAGTTTTTCGATCTCAATATGTTTCATACATTCCACCCGGCGAATTTACCGCCTTCAATAGTTAAGTCATTTTGACCGAAACAAAAATACATCAGATTCCTTATGAGGAATAAATTTTAATAATTTTTGCAGGCAGCGGGCCCGCGTTGGGCCAATACTGCCGAGCGGTATATCGAGCTTCTGGGCGATCTCGGCATAGGGCACCTTGTCGCTTTCCAAATAAAGCATCATAAGCAACCGACGGCAGCGATCATCGATCTCGGTAAAGGCCTTTTCGATCTGGTCTTCCCGTTCGAGCCGGATCAGCATTTCATCAGCCAGCGGCAGTGTATCAACGATATCGAAGGCAGGGTCGTTCTCGTCATCGCTGATCGAACGCGGGCGGCCGCGCGTTTCCCTGGTGATAAGATGAATGGTCTTATGGCGGGTCGTGGTAATAAGCCAGGCCTTTAGGTACTCAGGCTTTTCCAACAGGTCCAGCTTTATATATAGAGTTGTGAAAACTTCCTGGAGCACATCAGACGCAAGGTCTTTGCCCAGGCCCGCTCTTCTTGGAATTGAATAGAGAAGATTCTGATACTTGCTGGTGATCGCCTCCCACGCAGATTCGTCACCATTGCGGCAATCTCGTATCAGTTCCTCGTCGGTTCGATGCATTTGGATTTTCTAACCGCGGCCTCAAACCGGCGTCATTTTCATTGCAGAATTAATGAAGATCAGGTCGGGCTCACGGGCTCATAGTGACGGCGCGCTCTGCATCGACCCGATGCCCAATGGCACCGCTGCACGAAACTGACGTCCGCCGGATCTGGTCGAACACGGCATTCGGATTGAGCCCGGGATACCGTTCGCGCACCAGCGCCGCGATCCCTGCCACAACCGGAGCAGCCATTGAGGTGCCGCGCCAAACTCCGAATCGGCCGCCCGGTACGGAACTAACAATTCTCTCGCCCGGTGCCATTATTTCGACCCATTCGCCCCTTGTCGAAAAGCTGGCGGCCCTATCGGCGGTCGTGCTCGCTCCGACGGCGATCAGTCCATGAACATCATCGATCGCAGCTGGATAGATCTTGGTTGAGTCACCAGTGTTGCCGGCCGATGCAACGACAATAATTCCGGGGTGGCCGATCTGAGGAAAATCGGGGTCATCCGGCAATTCGCCGCTATTAGTTTCCGCTGAGATGATCTTTTTGATCAGTGTTGCCCGCTGTGTCGTGCCGAGACTAAGGTTGATAATATCGGCACCGTCGTCCGTGGTTGGATCGCCGTCGGGATTGGCAGCGTAGATCAGGGCACGGGCCAGACGCCAAATGTCGCCGACACCGTCCGAGTCAAGAACCCGGATCGGAATGATCTTGGCCTCAGGGGCCACCATGGCAATGATGCCGGAAACGTGAGTACCGTGCCCGTACGCTCCCACGTGGGGCGAACCAACCTCGGTCGGGTCCGTATCATTATCGACAAAATCATATCCGGGCAATAATTTACCGGCAAATATCGGATGCGTCAGATCAATTCCGGTGTCGAGCACGGCGATCTTGATATTTTGGCCGCGTGCGATCAATTGAGCAGCGTTTAGGTTTATGCGCGGCCCCATCCACTGGATCGCATATCCTTTTCTGCTCGAACCGATGCTCCACGAACCGCCGATGCTCCACGAACCGCCCAGGCTCCACGGAACATTTCCTGCCGCGGGTGAGCCAAGTATGTAATTGGGCTCAGCCATCGAAACCCGCTGCAGCGGATCATTTTGCAGCAGAGCTGTGATCGCTTCGACTGAAACGTTGTTCGGGATCCTAAGGCGGTATATCGGGCGGTCCCCCATTTGCGAAAGCGGCGTAGCGTTCAGCCCATATTGCTGGGCGATCGCGGCGAGGTCGCTTGCCTGGTTGAGCTTAACAATGACCTCATGCTGAACAAAGGGGTTGGGACCACCCTGTGCCGCGGCAGTGCCGACAGCGATAATAAACACCATGATCGCGGAACAAAGAAATGATCTTATTGCATTAGTTCTCATCGTACTGCTACCTCGAAACTGAAAGTCGGTGTGTGAGGATATGGCTATCCCTATTACTTTAGTCAGCAAAAACGTTAAAAAAATACATCCGGCAAGATTTTTTTTTACCAGCGGCCAGAAACCACGAATGGGGACCAGAAATAAGGATGCGAATTATTCCCGATCAACTGTAATTGGGCATTTCGCAGAGCCTCGGCAGGGCCATTGCCGCTGCTCAACGCGTCATAGAATGCACTCATAAGATCGAGAGTCGCAGTGTCGGCCACGCGCCAGAGGCTTAATACCAAACTGCTCGCGCCGGCGGCGAAAAAGGCACGAGTCAAACCAATAAGCTCTTCGCCGCGAACGACCTCGTTCAGGCCGCTCTCACAGGCACTTAACACAATTATACAGTTTTCCAACGGCAAATTGTGAACATCTTTCATCGTCAGGTCCTCTGCATAAAGGGTCAGAGATGAGAAGCCCGGATTGTCCGGACGAAACCTCCCGTGGCAGGCAAGATGGATGACGCCCATGCCCGGAATATTTTGCCTGATATTCGCAAGCGTTGTATCCGGGCCGGCCAGCCGGATCGATCTGTCAAAGAATTTTGCGACATTGTCCATTTCGGCTTCGACCAATGGGGTGAGAGCGTCAGCAACGCCTACGATCAGCGCTCTTTGATGGTTGGCCGCAGGTTTCATCAGGCAGCGGTCCAATACTGATACGCTCGGCGTATACGAGATCTCAGAGCGCCGGATCAAATGATCGTTTCCGTCATGGAGAGCATGAAATGGAAGATAGTGCAGCAACCCCGCAGGCGAAAACACGATCCGCTTGGTTTGGATCAGATCGTTCAACGGCGCAAGCAACAGATCATAGAGCCGGCGGCTATGGTTAAGCAGACGGCTCGCTGCTGCCAACTGATTTGCGGCGGACAGCTTGTCGATCAGGCGTCCTGTTTGGATCTGAAACAGAAAGTGTTTGATCTCACGGTTAACCTCTGACTCGTCAGCGATCCCGGGCAATGCCGTGAAATTTTCCTTCGAGATCACAAATGCTGAGATCTTGCCGTCGTAGGACGCAAACTCGATGACGGTCGTATCGTCGAGCGAATCGCGAAACGCATCTATGTCGAGATCGAAACCCGCATTTGCCTGGACCTCACCCAGCGAACTGATCCTTCTGAGGCGTTCCGCATATTCATTTTCCTTATCAAAAGCCGCCTTTCGCAATCCGGCAACGTCTTCGCGCTCTTTGGCGGTCGACAGGCTGCTGCGGTTTATCCGGTTGTATAACCAATTTAATTCCTCGCGTTTATTGACGAGCTTTTCGTCCTCATACAGATCGGACCTACTTTCCTGCATGCTGTCGACCAGTGCTCGTGAGCGTGAGCGTTCGTGCCACAGAAACGCCTTTTCGAATTGTCCCCGGGCCATATTGAGCTTTACAAGCTCGTCATACGGAGCGATCCGGTCCGAGAAAAATGAAGTGCGAAGTTCATCAGAACCGAGTAATGAGCGTGAATTCTCCACGAGGTCAACGGCCGCGGCAAACTGCTCCTCATCACCGGTTATCTTGCCCAGCGATACCCTGCAGAGATATTCGATCTGGCCGGAAACGTCGGCCGTATCTTTCAATATCCTGTCGAGTTCGCGTTCGGCATCAGTGAGCCGTCCCCGGATACGCCAGATCTCTGAACGCAGCCACCGCGAAAATAGCTCCAACCGGTAACTCTCATTGCCCTCAAATATTGACAGTGCTCTCTCAACTTGTTCTTCGGCTGCGTCAATATTGCCGGCATCAAAGTGCATCTGCGACCGGGCGAGACTGACAGAACCCAATGCGACGTGATTACCTTCCTTTTCATATAACTCTTCAGCCGTGTCGAGCAGCCGGGCGGCTTTATCCGTCTCGCCCTGCCTGAGCAGCACCCGGGCGTTGCTCAAGCTGCAGCGTGCCAGTTCTGCCTGCATCCCCAGGTGGGCAAACCGCGGCCCGACCTTTTCATAAAATGCGGCGGCCTCAGGCAAAAGATTGAGTTCCAGATAAATATCCGCGATCTCTAGCTCGCACAGCGCGGACTGGTTTGCCATTCCCATATCCTCATACTTTTGCCGGGAATGCTCCATATATTTGAGCGCGAGGTCAAATTTCCCTTCGAACAGGTAGAGATTGCTCAAGCCAGTTTCGATCTCTGCCGCGGTAACGTTTAAGGAATCATCCGACGTCCGAGCAAGCGCAGCGTGGTAGATCGTCTCAGCCTCACGAAACTGATTTTGCAGCGTCTTTACAAATGCCTGGCAGTTTTCGACCATCGCGAGCTGCCGCTGGTCATCGATCTGCACAAAGCGTTCATGGGCGGCGACGAGAAACGGTTCGGCCTCGCTGTACATGTCTCGCCGCCAGTACAGATTGCCGATATTGTGTTCGATCTTGCCGGTTGAATACAGATCACCGTGTTCGATAAAGATCTCTCGCGCCTTAAGGCCGCACGCGACCGCCTCGTCATATCTTCCGAGCAATGCGAGTGCGTAGAGCTTGCTGGTCTGGGTCTTGGCGGCCAGATGTGATCTGCCAAGAGCGTTAAAAGCCGCCTCTGACGAACCGATACGGTTAATGCATTCGCCAAGGTCGCCGTCAACCAAGGCTTTGATAGCCTCAGTCCAATCAGCATAGGCCCGCACCTCAGCATTGCCTGTGTAGTCTGCTATCAGATCTACCGTCTCCACGATCGCCGCGACCCTTTGCGGGTCATCGGTCCATGCCTCGTAACACATCGTCTGCAGAGATTCTGCAAGCTCGATCGCGGGGAGTTGCTTATGCTCGCCGATCATTCGGCGTTGCTGGCTGGGATCGCTTTCGACAAGAAGTTTGGCTAGGTCGAGAGAATTCATGCGTTCATTAGATTATGTATGAAAGCATTTTGTCCCACAACGAAAGTCCGCACTTCGTCGGAAAAGCCTGGATTTACGCAAGTGAAAGCTGCCCACCGGCCCCCGGGTGAGGACAAATCTCAACATCACCGGCCATTGCTTTGATCGATCACAACTTTCCGATCAAGACAATCGACCAGACTGAGATGTTAGGGTTTGGAAATCTTCTCGAAGAGCTTTTTTGCTTTTGTGTGTCCTTGAGACGCAGCTTTGGAAAGCCAACGCCGGGCAATTCGCAGATCTTTTTTCACGATCTCGCCATATAAATACCATTGAGCCAGATTGAACTGGGCTTTTGCATCACCGTGAGTCGCTGCTTTTCGCATCCACCTTAATCCTTCGTTTTCATCTCTTTTTGTGCCTTCGCCATCTAAGTAAGCAATAGCAAGGTTGCATTCGGACGGCGGGTCACCTAACTCAGCGGCTTGCTTAAATAATCGGAATGCTTTTCTTTTGTCGATCTTGCCGGCCGATCCGCGTGAATAATGAATAGCTAGATTGAATAGTCCTTCCTCGTCGTTGTTCTTCGCGGCACATTCGTACCAATATAGGGCCGAGGCTAAATTCTTTTCGGTGCCGCGGCCTAAGTCATAGCAATAGCCAACCAGGTTCTGACAATGTGGATCTCCCAGATAGGCCGCGTCCAACAACAAGGCGAAAGCCTTTTTGTAATTCTTCCTTCGGCCAATTCCATAAAAATATTCCTGGCCGATCTCAGAGGCAGAGGTGTCTATTTTTGGCATAAATATTCCAGGAAAAGGAAGTCGCGGCACCGGAGGCGTCTTACTACCATGTCAGATATCCTTGAACTTGGCTTTTTGATCAACCTATTAGAACCCACCGTTCGTCGCCTTAACTGTCTTTATTACCGGTTCCCGACAGCACAATCAGGAATATCCAACTTCAAGGGTTCGGACGTTATCTCGCCTACAAACATCTGCTCACCTTTTGACGATTGCTTAACATATTGTTTGTAAGTAGATAGCAAGGAATATTCTCCCTTGATATTAAAAAATTCATCGTCGAGTAAGTTCCTATAAGCATCGTGCATGCTTTCTGACGGAAGTAATTTGACGACATATTCGCCAGGGACCTGCTCCTCGTGAAAATTGTCCCCCAAAACGAGCTTTACCCTCGGGAGCCTAAGTAATGGAAAGCCGTCTTGAATATCTTTTATTGCTATCTCCGGCGAAGCTGGTGGCCCTTCGAAATGTATGTATCGCCACAGATTTCTATTATCAACGAGAATCACCTTTTTGCTCACATTCTTCAAACTTGCCCTAACGCGCAGATTCTCCGAACATGGTGAACTCGTCGGATCCACCTCCAGTTTCAAGCTCAATGGCGGTGTATCGCTCGTGGGCGTTTGCGAACTTACGCTCATACCGCATATCAACAGAACAACAACTGCGATAACCGAACAAAGATCGAGACTTTTGCATTTTCCGGTATTCTTCACTCAATTACCCTCAAATCAATGGCCTCACAGGCCACGAGAAAGATCAAATAATTCGAAGTGTCA
Organism: Blastocatellia bacterium; assembly: GCA_963834975.1. GTDB lineage: Bacteria > Acidobacteriota > Blastocatellia > Pyrinomonadales > Pyrinomonadaceae > OLB17. The sequence continues at coordinate 66,846 of CAWIDZ010000004.1, read as the reverse complement.
CCATCTATGGGCGAAACAACTGGCCCATCGTACCATTCAATAGTTGTTATCGAGTCGCCAGCCGCGGCAGCTTTTTGATCTGGTTCAGTATCGAATGTTCGCGGTTTTCTGCTGCCTGAAGGTCGCATCGCATTTGCAGGTTTAACCAAAATCCGGCCGAGTTTCCAAAATACCGCGACAATCTAAGGGCGGTGCTCGGCGTCAGCCCCCGCTTGCCGGACACTATCTCATTCACCCGCTGAAACGGGACTTTTATCGCATCTGCAAGCTCCCTCTGCGACAAGCCCAGAGGCTGCAGAAAATCTTCAAGCAGTATTTCACCCGGATGCGTTGCCGGTCGATCTGTCGGTACTCTGATCATATTCTTTCCTCTTAAATTCAATGGTAATCAACAATCTCTACGCCGCTCGCCCCGTTTACTGTCCACTCAAAACAGATGCGATATTGATCGTTGATGCGGATGCTGTATTGTCCGCTTCGCTCTGCCTTCAATGATTCAAGCCTATTCCCTGGTGGAACCCGAAGATCGTCAAGCGTTGTTGCCGAATCGATCTGGTCGAGCTTGCGAAAAGCGATCCTCCAAAGCTCTCTCGGCAATAGTCGTCTCGCGGCAGTCGAGTTGACGCCGTTAAAGATATCCTCCGTGGCCTTGTCGGCAAACGACTCGATCATTAATAACATAATAGCACGGATGTCGTGCTACATAAAAAACTAAAGCGCGTCCTACTATGGTCATGTTCGTGTTTTTGTAAGCACGGCTTTCGGCCTTCGATTTTGCGATATTATCACGATTTTGGCGTTCCGCCAGAACTTTTTGCTCGGGCAGGCTATGCGTCCTTTCTGAGATTTTGTGACAGGATGGTGTCGTCGCTAAGCATCATATCGGCGGTTCGGGAATCGCAGCGTTTATGAGCTTCATATAAAATTCATTCAGGGATATTTTAGAAACTCGGAATTGGTGTCGCATCACACTTTCTCTTGTTCCATTTGATAATAACAGTCTCAACTTTCGATGAACTATTGTTTGAGAAGTCGTCTGAGTGGGTCCCGACTAGTTCCTGTTTTTGAGGAGTAGAAAACTGTTGTTCAGAAATGACATAGGGCTTGCTTTCTTTCCACGAGTCGGGGCTAACTTTGAAAGCAGAGATAAAAATGAAAGTCACCTTTTCATGAGTATAGGTTGTCCAGGCAGTACTGCCCCCGGTAGCGGTGCTCCCAAATGGTTCTTTCCGTTCTCCTCTCGAATCGACAGGTACTAATCGATTTATTGCCTCGACCCACTCATTGAAAGAAAGTTGCCTGGAAAGAAGGGTCGAATCGTCTGAAAATCTTTTAAGATGAAGCCGCATCTGACAAACCTGCCCCTTCCTGCTGTAAGTCGGTGTCATCCATACGGACTCACTGACAGCGTAGGACTCTACAGGCCTGCCATATTCTTTTTCAAAGTCCATCGCGCTCTGCCCAGAAGCGGAAATAGAGTAAAGAACAAGAATGATCAAAATAATTCTAACTATCATCATGTATTTTATTTTCGTCCCGAATATTACGGCCAAAGGTGAAATGGTGCAAAACTCAAGCCTTAGTTCTTAGAACCGAAAAGTACATTCTGTAAGTCAGGCTTAGAAGCTGGTTGCAAATATTTTCCATTCGCCGTCTACTTTCACAAGTGTGTGGAGTAGATGGTAGACGTAGCCATTTTTGTCTTGCACCTTAACCGCAACTTTCACTTCTTCATTGCCTTTCGTTTCGTCTTTGGATTCGACCTGTACAATGCAAAGCAAATGTATGCTCCTACTAATTATCTCTTCGTATGACTCTCCAGATTCGACAACCTTAAATTCAAATCCTTTCCATTTATCTGTCCTTATCTTTTGAGCTTCAGAGATCGAACCCATTTCAGCAAGACGCCAATATTCGTTAACAGCCGAAATTACCGGCGTAAATTCTCTTTCGAAACTTGGGCATGATTTGGAGGTAGAGGTTTTCTCTTGAGCCAAGGAGTTTATTACCCAACCCGTGCCTATAAAACAGGGTGTCGCCAAAACCGCGATCATCAACGACCTTCTTAAAAGTTTGTTCATATGTTTTTCCCCATATCGGCCCAGCTCGATCTTTCTCTCATCGGAAAGTTCATCGTCGATATTGCAATCCTCCATTTCCGTCCGGCTTGCCATTTAGGTCCAGCGAGATCATTTCATCTTCATCAAGGTGAGCTTCATTTCCGGCGCCGGCCGACCCGCTATGTTTAAATATTAATTGTTCTATTCCCCAAAATATAACTACTGCGGCCAACGTTAGAGCTACGCGGTAAGCGGACAGATCGGCTGGATAAAGCATTTGGAATGGAGGCAGATCAAGGCCGAGCCCGAGCAAGGCAAGAAACGCCAAAAGAATGGTCCAAGTGTACCAGTATTTCAGGCGGCCAAAGATGATCACCGTAACCAAGGCAAAGAAAATAACTGCGATCGTCAATAGTACGCCCATTTTTGAGATCGCTGTGGCCAATCCAGTTTGATCCAAAGAGGGACAACCCGATGCGACCCAGATCAGGAGAGCGAGAATGCCAAAGATCATTGCATGAAAAAACACTTCTTTTATTACGTTTTTTACACTCATTGTACTCGTCCGACCCTGGAAAGAAATTACTCAAATAGCACCGTGCCAGGCCTTCGATTTTGCGATATTAGCATTCCGCCAGATTTTTTGCTCGGACGGGCTGAGCATCTGGTCCGGCAATTTCGGATCTACTTACTCAACTGTTTAATAAACTCCTTTGCCTTTTCGACGCGGTCCTCTTCCCCTTCTTCGCCCATTTCTACGTAGCGTTGGTAGGCTTCGATAGCGTGCTGTTTGTCGCCCTTGTACCGGTATGCGTGGCCGAGATTGTAATAGATGCGAGGTTGGTCGGGACGCAGTCTTTTCGCGATCAGCAGCAAGCTGATGTCTTTATCAAAGTCTGAGCGAAAGTAATAAGCCGCGCCAAGATTAGTGTAAAACTGCTCGACACCGGGACGCAGCGCCAACGCCCTATTCAACGCTTCTTGGGCAGCGGCCATGGTTTTTTGCGGTGTTTTCTGAAGCCAACAGATCCAGAGCGATCCTGCCGTATGCCTCCGCCATATGCCCGCTCACCAAGCCGTACTCGGGCTTGAGTTGCAAGACGCGTTCATAGCTCGTTAGCGCATCGGCCGGATGATCAGTTTTCATTTGGAGATCGCCGAGTGAACGCCAGCATGTAATGCAGCCCGGGTCGGCTTTAACGGCCGACTCCAGGGATGATCGCATTTTGTTTGGATCTCTGCCCTCAGAAAATAGAGCATTCAATCGCTGACCTTCGCCGTATTTCGGATAACTCTTTATTACCTGGGCCAAGATCTGCCGTGCCTCGTCCGGCTTGTCATTAAAGCTGGCAACAACCGCGTCCCAGGCCTTTGCATCCGGCTGCTGCGACCGCCTTCGCAGCTGCCAGGTTTCGATATCCGAACCGCCGGTCAGCGAATTTGCCCCCTTTTTGGGGTCCAGTTTGAAAGCCGGAGCCGTCCCGTCGCGAACGGCCCCTACGATAGCCACCATAAACGGGTCAAAAAGCTTATCCAACCCGCCATCGCCGTATCGGATCAACGGTTGGCGCTCGCGTGCGATAAATAACCGCTGCGAGTCAGGACTAAATGCGATCGCATCTACGCTTCGCTGCGAATCGATGCGTCCGATCTCGGCATATGTATTGTTGGCGATATCAAAGATGACGACGCCGTTTATACCGGCGCAGGCCAACATACTTGCCGTCCGGCGAAAAGGCGACGCCGCGGCCGCCGGTCTCGGCGGTGAGCAGTGCCACACGTTTACCGCTATTCAGGTCCCACACGGCAACAGGTGTGCCATTGTCGGTATCGGGAAGGATCCTCAGGCTGGCCTCGAACGTCTTACCCTGTACAGGCATTATCGAGAACAAAACGGCCGTTTGGTAATCAGGCACCGCTAACAGTTTGCCGTCAGGCGACATGCTCGTCGCACGGATGGCGGGCGGCCCCTCGTCAAACGTCCGGACCAGTCTATTTGTTTTCCAGTCCCAGAGTTCGACGTCGCCGTGTTTTTGTTTGAGTATCGAGCAGCCCGATCGCGATCTGGGAATCTTTGAAATTAAGCGAGAGTATATTGCCGTGTGCGGGGTTTATCTCGGCAATGGCTTTTTGGCCGTCGGCGGGCCAAACCCGCACAATGCCTTCATCGCCGCCGGTGGCCAGGTATTTGCCGTCCTGGCTCCACGCGGTCGCGTTAACTATTTTTTTATCGGCCGCCCATGTATTGCCAACTTTGCCGGACGCCGCGTCGATCAAAGACACCGTGCCCGAGGCATCGCCCGCTGCCAACAAGCGGCCGTCAGGCGACAAACTCAGTGTCAAAACCATTGACGGCAGTTTAGTTTCCCAACCGGTCTTGCCGGTTTCCGCGTTCCACATCACCACGCGCCCGTCCACGCCGGCGGAAATGATCTCCTTTCCGGTTGGTGATGCCACGATCTGCGTAACCCACTCGTCCTGGCCCATTGCATTGGCGTTAACGCGGACCGCATCGATGAACTGGCCGCTTGCAGTGACCGTCAAAATAAAGAGGATGAGTTGTGTACCTAAGAATAGCCCTGATCTTCTTAACATATCCATAATTTTACACCCTGGCGCAAGCGCAAAAGGCGCACCCGGATAAACGCGTCCCGGCGGCCCGTATTTTCGACCTTTTCGGCATTTTGTTCAGATAGTCATATCGATCCAGGATAGCTATGCCTCTGGGTACCGACGGCAGGATGCGGGCGTCCCTTAATACCTATACGCCGTTTGCGTTGGCTTATCACCGTTCGTTCCGAACTGGTAACCAAAAAATGCTCCGTCTGAGCTGTTCTGCCGGTACCAAGTTCCGTTTGACGGACGAAAGACTGAGACATCTGCCTTGCCGTCGCCGTCAAAGTCGCCGGGTGCCGGGATGTCTTCCGCGAGGCCGAATATGTTGTACGAGACCTCGCCGTTCGAACTGTTAGTGATATACCAAATACCGGTCGACGGGCGATAAACGCCCAAGTCGGTCTTGCCGTCGCCGTCGTAATCAGCCGGGACGATAACGTCAGTGCCAAATCCAAAGCGGGCACCGGACACCGAACCGTCCGAGCTGTTGAATTGATACCAATCCCCGAGCGACGGCCGGAAGATGGCAATGTCAGCTTTTCCGTCACCGTCAAAATCGCCGACCGTGGGTTTCTCCTCAGGCAGCCCGAATTGCATTCCAAAGAACGAGCCGTCCGAACTGTTTTGCCGGTACCAAGTCGCCGTCGAAGGCCGAAATACTGAGACATCTGCCTTTCCGTCGCCGTCATAATCCGCCGGTGTCGGCAGATCCTCTGCCAAGCCGAACTGGTAATATGAAACGATCCCATTCGAACTGTTAAAGACATACCAGATGCCGGTATCAGGCCGATAGACTGCAATATCCGTCTTACCGTCACCGTCAAAATCAACGGGCGTTATTTTGTCTGTACCATATCCAAACAGGGTTCCATATAGGCCCGCAGTCGATCGCTGCAGATACCACGCACCGTCCATAGGCCTAAAGATCGAAATATCGCTCTTATGATCACCGTCATAGTCAAATGCAGTTTGGCCAGTTGGAACGCCAGTCGGCGTTGCCGTCGGCGTATTGGTTACCGTTGCAGTCGGTGTTGAGGTCGGCGTATTGGTCGCCGTTGCCGTCGGAGTGCTCGTAGGAGTTGATGTGGGAGTGTTTGTCGGCGTAAAAGTTGGCGTATTCGTCGCCGTCGCCGTCGCTGTCGGAGTACTCGTAGGTGTTGATGTGGGAGTGTTTGTCGGCGTAAAAGTTGGCGTATTTGTCGCTGTCGCCGCGGGTGTCGGAGTACTCGTAGGTGTTGATGTGGGAGTGTTTGTCGGCGTAAAAGTTGGCGTATTCGTCGCCGTCGCCGTTGCTGTCGGAGTACTTGTAGGTGTTGATGTGGGAGTATTTGTCGGCGTAAAAGTTGGCGTATTCGTCGCCGTCGCCGTGGGTGTCGCCATTGCACAGGTTCCGAGCCGGATCGAGAACGTATTTGAGCCTGTGCCGGAATTAGCAACGGCTATATCCTGCTTGCCGTCATTGTCAAAATCGCCAACAGCCACTTGCAAGGGACGGATTCCCACGCCGACATCCATCGTGCCGCTAAATCCGCCGAGACCGTCGCCAATGCGGATCGAGACCGTGTTTGAGTTGAAATTGGCAGCGGAAATGTCCTGCTTGCCGTCATTGTCGAAATCGCCGACCGCTACCGATTGTGGAATGGAGCCCACGCCGATTTCTGTCGTGCCACTGAATCCGCCCAGGCCGTTTCCGAGCCGGATCGAGACCGTGTTTGAGCCAGAACCGGAATTGGCAGCGGCAATGTCCTGATTGCCGTCATTGTTAAAGTCACCCACTGCTACCGAAACTGGACTGCTACCCACGCTCACATTCGTCGCACCGCTAAACCCGCCGAGGCCGTCGCCGAGTCGTATCGAAACAGCGTTTGAGTCCAAACTAGCCGCAGCAATATCCTGGTTGCCGTCATTGTTAAAGTCGCCGACCGCTACGGAATATGGACTGCTACCCACCGAGAAATCTGTCGTGCCGCTAAATCCGCCGAGGCCGTTCCCAAGCCGTATAGAGACCGTGTTTGAGGAGAAGTTGGCGGCGGCAATGTCCGGCTTGCCATCATTGTTGAAATCACCTACCGCTACCGAAACGGGAAGGCTGCCCACGCTCACATTTGTCGTACCGCTAAATCCGCCGAGGCCGTCTCCGAGCCGTATCGAGACCGTGCCTGAGCCTCCATTGGCAGTAGCAATGTCCTGGTTGCCGTCATTGTTGAAATCGGCCACAGCAACAGAAGATGGATTGGTACCCACGCTGATCTCGGCAGCACCCGCCAAAGCCGCCGAGGCCGTTACCGAGCCGGATCGAGACCGAGTTTGATCCGGTACCGTTATTAGCCGTAGCGATGTCTTGGTCACCGTCATTGTTGAAGTCACCGACCGCTACCGAGACCGGATGGCTTCCCACGCCAACATCTGTCGTGCCGCTTAAGCCAGGGGCACCGACGCAGGCGGTTCCGTTGGCCACCGTCAGCGTAAATGTCGTCGTTGCGCTGCCGCCTGGACCGAACGCTCTGACCGTCACCATGTACGATCCCGGTGGGATGTTAGCGTGATGGGCATTTGTCACCCTGATCTGGCCTGTTGCCGAGTCCGCCGCAAGTTCACCTACAAAACCGGTCGGGGCAGATACATTAATGCTCGTCGTATTGACCGGGGTAGCACTCGGGGTAATCATGATATTTTGGCTCAAATCTACTGAGGTCGAGGGATAAGTTCCAAGCGTGGGCCCGGGTCCAAGCGTTCTCGAAGTCGACGAGTTCATCTCATATGACGCAGCATTGTGCACGGCGGTCTTGACGCTTTTCGCATATGTTATGGACTCGAAAACATTACTGAGGCCAAATGTGATCCCCCCCAACAATGCTGCAGCTAAAAGAAATATGGTGAACGGTTTGTTTATCTTCATGATGTCCCTTATTGTGATCTTCGAATTCTCGCGCAGACACGATGTGAAATTAACAATAGTGATGGGAAAGTAGACTGTCGCGATCCGGTATTACTCACAACAGAAGCTCCTGTATTTATCATTTTGCTCGCTTTTTGGTTTGCTGAACTAACTATAGAGAGGGTGCTTTTCGCGGTAAATACGTAATTTTACGTATTCACATCTAGGCTGATCAGGTATAATTTGCGAAATTTCGCATACAATACTATTGAATCGTTCAAAGATATTGACACCGTCCGTCCATTAAATTTGTGAATTCCTCGCGAAGGCAACTCTATATGGCAGTTCTCGATGCTGTCGGTACGTTGACAGAGGACGTCGATCCGGCGACCCTTTCGGCACGGACCGACGCCGCTGTCAGACAAGTGGTCGCTACCGACGTGCTGTCGTTCGAGGCGTTCGGGAACGACCGTGACTATCGCGGCCCCCTCTGGTACTCACCTAGCGGAAGCGTACCGGCCGAGCGGCTGCAGATAATGGCGGAAATGGTCTTCGACCATGTATTGGTCGATGACGTGCTTAACAGGCGGGTCAATCAGGCGGTAACGGTTAGCGACTATCTAACGCTGCAACAATTCAGAACTACCCCCATATACAACGAGTTTTTTCGTTATCTCAAAACGGACAGGCAGTTGACGGTGGGATTGTATATCAAGCCTGATCTGGTGATCACGGCCAGCCTTTGTAGACTCAGGAGTGATTTCAGCAAAGAGGAACGCTATGCCATGGAGTTGCTAACGCCGCACCTGGTGTCAGCATTCAGAAATGCGAAATTCGTCTCACGTCTGAAAGGCGATCCGGTTTTTCCCTCGAATATAGGTAACGCAGTGAGATTCGGCTCCATTAATGTCGACGAACACTGCATCCAATTAATTGAAATTCCGCCCGCAACCGATCTGATCCGTCGATATTTTGGCGGGGCAGGTTCTGCTATCCGACCGACTGGTCAGGTATGTCAGATACCACCTGTCTAAATTCAAGGACAGTGAGTATTACGCACCGCCTGACCCACTCGAGATCATCGGACGAGACGGCAGGTTGCTCGTCCATCTCATCTATAGGCCAACCCTCGGATCAGCGACGCTATTTCTACAAGAAATAATACCAGAGACCCTGAAAAGTGGCTTGCCTCTCACTCAACGGGAGATTGAGATACTTGGCTGGATCAGTAAGGGAAAGACAGACGGTGAGATCGGCTGCTTCTCAACATAAGCGTACGAACCGTACATAAACACGTCGAGCATATCTTTGAGAAACTAGGTGTTGAAACACGGACCGCCGCCATGTCGATATTCCTACAGCTCTAGTCGACAAGGTTAACTATATTCAATATCGAAAAAAGTTGTCTTCATCGGCCATTCGCCGTTTTGTCCGAAGCATAAGCGTTAATAAACCATCCAAACTGTTAATCCGGTGGGAATAGTTTCAGGCCGGCTTCCCATGATCAGCAGTATTTGTAGGTGCAATTTTGATATAAAAATGGCATTTGGTATGAGATCGGGGACGATCGGAATGGGTTTCGAATAATTGCGGGCCAGGGACAGTAACCTACCTATATAGTTCATTTACGACACATATTTGGTTTTGGGAAAATCATTTTCCTGAGAGGAAAGCCGTTTTCCTGGCGGGGAAGCGGTTAAATCGTCGGTAAGTGCGTTTTCCTGTTGAGGGACTGCGTTTTTTGGCGGGAAAATGGCGCGGCTGTGGGAAAATGGTTTTTCTGACAGAGAAGATGGTTTTACTGGCAGGAAAATGGGAGTTTTCCGGGAAAATCGTTTTACCGACAGGAAAGAGGCTTTACCGACAGTGCACGCTTTGAAATTCCGCTTATTTGGGTGAACCGGTGCAAAAGATGGTGGACCGGCGGGGCTGGGTGATAATTAGCGGAAGGGGCGTTGTCCTGACGCAGAAATACACACCGCGAGGCTAGAGTGTGTCAACTTGACATTTATCCGGCAGGCTAGCAAATTAGCGTTACGGCTATAAATGTTTTGATGCCGGCGACTTATGAAGCTCGACCTCGAACAACCGTCCGAACTCTCACTTGAACGCAAGATAAAAATGCACGAGGCCCGCGAGGGCATTATTGACCGGCTTGCGCGGGACCTGCCGACCAATATTGACCTTGAGCGGTTTTTGAATGTCGTCGTGTCCGAGATCGGCCGCATGCTCGAGGCGGACCGCTGCGATCTGCTGCAGTTGAACGACGCTCAGGAGCTGGTGATCAGCCATGAGTGGCGGAGCAGTAAGTCGGTGCCGTCGAGCCTCGGCACCAAGATACCGTTTGACGCGGCGAAGCTGGCCGAGCGGTTTGATGTCACACAGCCGATCAGGATGAATGACATTTCGAAGACAAAGGACGCCACTCTAAAATTTTTTGCCAAGGCGCTCGAGACCCGATCCTTGCTGATAATCCCGATCATGCTCAGCGGCAAGACGCTCGGCATACTCGGCCTGCACGACACACGAAAGCCGCGTGTTTGGCTCGATGAGGAAGTGACCTTTCTGCAATCTATCGCCCAGCAGCTCGCGATCGGTTACCAATACACCAGCCTCTACGTCGCCCAGGAACAGGAGTCGCGGCGGACGAACGCGCTGCTCAAGATCGCAAATACACTGAATTCGCATTCGGATTTTAAGGAAGTTTCGGCAAGAGTGCTGGAACGCTCGATCGAGCTTGTAGGTGCCGATTACGGCGCATTGGGCGTGCTCGATAATACAGGAAAGCGTATCTCGCTCGCTTCGTTCAAATCGGCTGAGGGCATCAAGTTGGGCAAGATCCTGCGGATGATCGAGGAGCATAACAAATCGGTCGAGATCGAGACTTTTTCGGTGCTCGGCGATCTGCTGCGCGACGGCAAGACGCTGCGGCTCGTCGCGTCGCAGCTGCCGCTCGCGATCAGGCTGTTTTTTAGCACGCAGCTTAAGGGCAGCTCGGCGCTTGTTACGCCGGTAAATGTGGCGGGAAAGGCGTTTGGGCTGTTGGGTTTTGTGTGGAGCAAAGAGAGCATGTTCGAGGAGCACGACATCGCGCTCGTCGAGGGCATCGCCGATCAGATCGGGACCGCGCTCGAGCGTGATCAACTCTCGACCGAGGTGATGCGGCTCAAAAGCGAGCTTCATCAAAAACAAAGCGAGATCGTCGGCCAGGCACCCGGCATCCGCCGGGCCATCGAGCTCAGCCTGAACGTTGCCGATACAAATACGACGGTGCTGATCCTCGGCGAATCGGGCACCGGTAAGGAGCTGATCGCCAACCTGATCCATTACAACTCGGGCCGCGAGAACCGCCCCTTTGTAAAGATCAACTGCGGTGCGATCCCCGAAACGCTGCTCGAGTCTGAGCTGTTTGGCCACGAGAAAGGCGCATTTACCGACGCCCGCGGACAGCGGCAGGGCCGGTTCGAAGAGGCAAACGGCGGCACGCTGTTCCTCGACGAGATCGGCGAGATGTCGCTGCAGGCACAGGTGAGATTGCTCAGGGTGCTGCAGGATGGTGAATTTACACGGGTCGGCGGCAAGCAGGTTTTGAAGACCGACGTTCGTGTCCTCGCCGCGACCAACAGCGACCTCGAAAAGGCGATAGAGGACGGCGGGTTTCGCAAAGACCTTTTTTACCGGCTATCGGTTTTCCCGATCTCGCTGCCGCCGCTGCGTGACCGGCTCGAGGACATCCATCTGCTCGTCTTTCATTTTCTCGATGACTATAAGAAAAAGTCGGGCCGCTTTATTACCGGCATTTCGAAGGAAGCGATGCGGGCATTGGTTAATTACGAATGGCCGGGCAACGTCCGTGAACTCGAGAACGCTGTCGAACGCGCGGTTATCATTGCGTCGGGACGGCAGATCGAACTCGAAGACCTGCCCGAGGCGATCGGCCGCCATGCGTCTGAGGCGGTTGCATTTGCCCGACAGGAACGTGCCTCCGCGGCCGGCGAGGGCCGCCTCATCGGGATCGAGGTCGAGCTGCCGGCCGCCATGGACGAGGTCGAAAAACAGGTCATCGAGGCAACGCTCGATTACACCGAGGGCGATAAATCGCGGGCCGCCCGCCTGCTGAATATCGGCCGCAAAACGCTTTATCGAAAGCTTGAGCAATACGAGGCTGATGCTTCGTGATCTCTCATTCGCCACGAAATGGAATTGATAGTCGGCACCGCCGGACATATTGATCATGGCAAAACGGCGCTCGTCAAGGCATTGACCGGTGTCGACGCCGACCGCTTGCCTGAGGAAAAACGGCGCGGTATCACTGTAGATCTGGGATTTGCCGAGATGGCGGCGGGTGATATCCATCTGGGCTTTGTCGATGTGCCGGGGCACGAGCGGTTCGTCAAAAATATGCTTGCCGGTGCGAGCGGCATCGATCTCGTTTTGCTTGTGATCGAGGCGGGCGAGGGCGTGATGCCGCAAACGCGCGAGCATTTTGAGATATGCCGTTTGTTGGGTCTGCAGTCCGGAATCGTTGTTCTGACAAAGGTGGACCTCGTTGACCGCGAAACCATTGAACTCGCCAAACTTGACGCCGCGGAACTGGTTGCAGGCTCGTTTCTCGAAAACGCACCCGTCGTTTGCGTCAGTGCCCGGACCGGCGAAGGCATCGGGGAACTGAAAGAGGCACTCATCGGGGCCGGTAAGGATCTGCCGCCCAGAGACGATCTGTTTATAACGCGTTTGCCTATCGACCGCAGCTTTTCGATGAAAGGATTTGGGGCGGTGGCGACCGGAACGCTGGCCTCTGGCGAGATCAATAGAGGGCACCGAGTTGGAACTGCTTGACCGTTGGAACGCGGGTCCGCGTCCGCGGCATCCAGACCCACGGCAAGGCTGTCGGATCGGCAGCAGCAGGACAACGAGTGGCGGCGAATCTCGGCGGCATCGATCATTCTAAAGTTGTCAGGGGAATGCTGCTGACCGAACCCGGCATTCTGCGGCCGACCCAGATAATCGACGCCGAGGTCGAGCTTTTGCCCTCTGCCGATAAGCCGCTGCGTACCCGTCAGCGTGTCCGCGTCCATCTCGGTACGGTCGAAGCACTGGGGCGGATACAAGTTCTGAATGATAACGGCGAGATCGCCCCCGGCAACAAAGATCTTGTCCAGATCCGCCTCGAATCAGCCGTCGCTGCGATCCCCGGCGAGCGTTTTATTATCCGTCGGTATTCCCCGCAGGCCACGATCGCCGGCGGCGAGATCATTGACGCAATGCCCGTGAAGCATCGGCGAAAGGACATTGACGCTGTCCGTGCCTTTCTTCAAAAGCTGCTGGCGGCGAAAGACGACAACTCTGAAAGAGTACGGCTTTTGATCGATCATGCCGGAACGTCCGGCCTGACTTTCTCCGACCTGCAGTCGCGCACCGGACTGCGGAAGGAAGCATTGACGGCGGGGCTAAAGACGATCATTGATGGTGGCAAGGTAAAGGACGCCGGCGGACGGTATATCGCGCCGGAGGTTGTTACGACGCTTTCAAGGTCAATTGAATTGGCTTTAGAGGATTTTCACAAACGTGAGCCCTTGGCGCGCGGTATTTCGCGTGAGGCTTTGAAGGAGCTTGTCTTTGCACACCAGCCGGATGAGGTTTTTCAGTTTGTCATATCTGAGATGGGATCCACACGCCGCGTCGTTGCTGACAAAGAAACGGTCCGGCTGGCTTCGCATTCGGCAACGCTTTCGCCGGAAGAAACCCCCTTGAGCAACCGCATCCTGACCGCCTACACAAAAGCCGGTCTCGCTGTGCAAAAGCTTGACGAAGTACTCGCCGAGGCGATCGCCGGAACACACTTTACTAGCCAGCAGGCCCGCAAATTTTTCCAGTTGTTCCTCGATTCGGGCGAAATTGTTAAAGTTACCGATGAGTTTTACTTTTCTGACAAAGGCGCTTTGCGATCTGACTGCGATCATCCGGAAATTTGCCGACGGTACGGGCGACCGCCTTATAGATGTGGCAAAATTCAAAGAGCTGGCAGGTGTGTCGCGTAAATATGCTATTCCTCTTTTAGAATATTTTGACCGTACGCACGTAACCAGCCGGGCCGGCGACAAGCGGCTTATCTTGTAATGCAAAAATTTCTCACCGCAAAATGGCAGGACCTGATAATGGCCAACTACGAGGTTGACCCGTCGATCCTCGCGGACCGAGTTCCGCCGGGTACTGAATTGGACCTGCAGGACGGCAAATGCTTTGTCAGCCTTGTGGGTTTTATGTTTCTCGACACTCGCGTTCTGGGCATCCCGGTTCCGTTTCATGTCAATTTCGAGGAGGTCAATCTGCGATTCTATATTAAACGTGAAACGCAGAATGAGGTCCGCCGGGCCGTCTGTTTTGTTAAGGAGATCGTGCCGCGTTTTGCGATAGCGACAGTTGCCCGCGTACTCTATGGTGAGCCGTACGAATGCTGGAGCATGGGTCACGAGCGAGGCAAGGGCCGGGTCGCGTATAGCTGGTCACGATCCGGAATGACCAATAGCGTGAGCGTGGAAAAGGACCAGAGTGTCGGCGTTCCTGACGCGGGCTCGCATGGTGAATTTATCATTGAGCATTACTGGGGATATACAAAACGAGGGGGCAGCCGCGTCGATGAATACAAGGTCGAGCATCCAAAATGGGAGCTTTTCTCGGTAAAGAATGAGGTAATTGACGTAGATTTTGGCGGTACATACGGCGAGGTGTTTGGCTTTTTGAAAGATGAAAAACCATACTCGACCCTGCTCGCTGCAGGTTCCGAGATCGCTGTTTATAAGGGCGAGAGAATAATATGATCATCGGTATCGTCGCGATCTCAAAAAACTATGCCATCGGCAAAGACGGAAACTTGCCCTGGCATTACCCCGAGGATCTCAAATTTTTTAAAGAAACGACTACCGATAACGCAATCGTGATGGGTGCCAACACATGGCGCTCGATCGGTAAACCGCTGCCTAACCGGCTGAATATAGTTCTCAGTCGTTCGGGTATCGATGTGCCGCCGGCCGTTATGCTGCTAAAGCGAGTTCACGAGGTCATCGATCTGTCCAGATATTTGAATCGGGATGTGTTTATCATCGGCGGAGCGAAAACGTATAAGGAGTTTACAGGCCATATCGATAAGTGGATAGTGACCGAAGTGCCGCAAACGGTGAAAGACGCTGACACATTCATGCCGACAGACTTTCTCGATGGATTCGAACTCAATGGATCATTCGAACTCGGTGACGAATTGCAGGTAAAAATACTGCAGCGCAAATAAAATTGGTGTAAAATCAGGGCGAAAATCATTAAGGAGGCAAACGCGATGATGGGTGGACGAACGTGGGACGAATGGATCGAGGAGTATTCCGAAGGACATCAGCACCCGATGAATAAACTCATGCATAAATTTGGCATTCCCATGATCGCCTTGTCGCTTTTGCTGATCCCGGTATCATTCTTTGTCGCCGGTATGTGGCGTTTTGCAGTTGGACTGTTCGTTGTCGGTTGGGTCCTGCAGTTCATCGGACATTATTTCGAAGGCAAACCGCCTGAGTTTATGAAAGACTACCGCTTCCTGTTTGTCGGCCTTCGCTGGTGGTTCAAAAAAGTCTTTGGCTGAAACTATATAGCCCTGGTTAGATACCCCTCTTCAAATTGACGCGATCTCTGATATTAGCTCTGGACATCGGCACCTCGAGCGTCCGCGCGTCTCTGTACGATACTAACGCCCATCCCCGTTCCCGCTCTTTAGTCAAAACCGAACAAACATTTCTCTCTACGACCGATGGCGGATCTGAGATCGATGCCGAAGAAGCATTTGAAAATGTAGTTCGGACGATCGACGGCGTTCTCGATAAAACCAAAAGATCAAAGAGCTGAGATCGCGGTGCGTCGCATCCGTGCGCCTTTTGGCACAGCCTCGTCGGTATCGATTCCGCTCGGTTCTCCGACAACCAAAGTTATCGGCTGGGCCGACACCCGCAGCCGACAATACTCTGATGTTTTGAAAGAGCATTTCGACGAAACCGAGACCCATAACCGAACCGGTGCCCGCTTTCATTCCAGCTATTGGCCGGCAAAGTTGTTATGGCTTCGCGAAGAGTCGCCAGATGTCTTTGCCAAAACCGATAAGTGGCTGTCGTTCAGCGATTATGTATCCATGCGTTTGTCAGGCGATGCGGCGACGAGCATCTCGATGGCGTCGGGAACGGGTGTCTTCGATATCAGACAGTGTGCTTGGGATACCAAGCTGCTGAAGTTCTTAAATGTAAACATCGTCTGACTTGCCGGCTGTTGCCGACGCCGATCCCACATTTCGCCTGAACAAGAAATTTGCAAAGAGATGGCCGCGTCTCGCTGACGCTAGCTGGTTTCGCCCGATCGGCGATGGTGCCGCTGACAGCTTGGGTTCCGGATGCGTTTCGAGAGATCGGGCTGCCTTGATGATCGGCACATCAGGTGCGATGAGGGTCGCTTTCACCGGCGAACCACCTATGAAAATACCGTCCGGTCTGTGGTGTTATCGCATTGGCCAAAAGCGAGTCGTAATGGGCGGCGCACTGTCGGACGGCGGCGGCGTTTACCGTTGGCTGAAACAGAATTTGAAATTGCCCAAGGATGCCGAATCGCAGATCGCAAACCGCCCGCCCGGTGCCCGCGGCCTGACCTTTATGCCGTTCCTTTCCGGGGAACGAAGTACCGGCTATGACGAAGATCGAAGCGGGTCGATACTCGGCCTCACCTCCGGCCACAACTCCGTCGATATTTTGCAGGCCGCCATGGAATCGGTCGCCTTTCGTTTCGCCGAGATTTTAGAGCAAATAAGTAGCGTTGTGCAGGTCAAAGAGATCGTTGCCTCAGGCGGCGCCTTGCGAGATTCGCCGATCTGGGCACAGATAATCGCGGATGTTCTCGGCCGCGATCTGATCATAAACGGCGCCGGTGAATCATCTTTGCGTGGCGCGGTGTTGGGTGTGCTCCCACATCTTAGAATGCCGCAGATCTCAGGACTGCTAATTAAAAGATCCACGGTTGTACATAGCCCGAAAAAAACACTGCTTTATGAAGAAATTCGAAAGATACATAGGAAATGCTATTACGCGGATATTGGCAAAAATTGACAGATACTGCCATTTTAGCTAACATTTTGCTGAGGTGATTTACGCATTATGAGTAGTACGACCATGAATATCTCCCTTCCTGATTCTATGAGAGCGTTCATTGATGAACAGTTAGAAGGCGAAGGATACGGAACCGCCAGCGAATATGTTCGAGAGTTGATTCGCGCGGACCGGAAACGTCGCGAAGAAGCAAAGCTCGAGAAACTGCTGCTTGAGCGGCTTCAAGCGCCGGGGAATGAGATCAACATCGAGGATGTCAAGGCTGCTGTAGCCAGGCGTCGCAGTAAAAAAGGATGAAGATCACCTACAAAGAAGGCGTCTTTGAGGAGTTGGTGACAACACTCAGCATTTCTAGCTGATAATAACGAAGAGATCGCACACCGTTTCCTGGACGCTTGTGACCTAACCTTTCGATTTTTGGCCGAAAATCCCCAAATTGGCAGCCGGCGCCACTTTCTAAACAAAGAACTTTTAGATATAAGGCTGTGGCGGATTAAAGGATTTGAGAAATATCTTATATTCTATTGTCCTACTAAAACCGGAATCGAGATCTTGCACCTTATCCATAGTGCAACGGATTACAACCGGGCGTTTGAAGATGAATAGATTCAGCATAGCTCTGCGATCCATTTTTTTTGTCGCCTTTCTGACTGGCGGTCTTTCGACTTCCCTGGCCGTCGCTCAAACTCAGAGTTCAATCTGTCCAAAATTAGAACTTGCTGGCCCTATGGCTCCTATAGAAACGGATACCCCTGTGAGTTTTTATATTAATGGGGCCGGTCCTAAGGGTGTGGACTATCCGTATCGATGGACCACATCAATTGATAACGTCATTACCGGTGGACAAGGAATGGAGCACCTCCTGATCGTCGTCCCAAAGCGAGTATCAGTGGCTCTAACTTAACCGTAACAGTTAATGTCGACGGCCTACCGCGCGGGTGCCCAAATGAAGTTTCTGACGTTTTTCCCGTAGGAGTCCTGAGCTTATTATCTGCGACTTCTCCGGGCTTTGGAAAAGTCAATAGATTTGAGATGCGGGGCCGCGTCGATAATTATTATATTCAACTCAATCAACAACCCCGGATTGGGAAGGCCTTATAGAAATCAATTATCGATGAGACTGAGAGTAGAAAAGAAAAAATATCGAGGATCAAAATGATCGACGGACGCAATAGAGTTTCGTGGCTACGATCTGTCCCGGCTTATTTTTTCTGTAGCAAGAAAGCCGACTTATTTACGAATACAACTTCCATATTGTATCGTCCCGATCGCCATTACCTGTCACGGTAGACGATTACTTAATTTTTAGTGGACCAGAACTTATTAAGGACATTAGCAAGGCGTTTCCAGTCGAAAAATAAAGAGGACCCATATGGCAAAAACAAATTCCAAAACCGACATCGACCAACTTTGTATCAACACGATCCGCACGCTTTCTCTTGATGCGGTGCAGAAGGCAAATTCCGGGCATCCGGGCCTGCCGCTGGGTATGGCTCCGGCGGCTTATGTTTTGTGGACGAAATTCCTGAGGCATAATCCGAAGAATCCTAAATGGTTCGGGCGTGATCGTTTTATTCTCTCGGCCGGCCACGGGTCGATGCTGCTCTATGCGTTGCTGCACCTGACCGGTTACGATCTGTCGCTCGACGAGCTAAAGCGTTTTCGCCAGCTGCATTCAAAGACGCCGGGCCATCCTGAGAATATTCTAACGCCGGGCGTTGAGGTTACGACCGGGCCGCTCGGGCAGGGTTTTGCGAACGGGGTTGGAATGGGCATTGCCCAGGCACATCTGGCGGCACGTTTCAACAAACGCGGATTTCCTGTTGCCGACAATTATATCTACTGCATTTGCTCGGACGGCGATCTGATGGAGGGCGTCAGTTACGAGGCGGCGTCGCTCGCCGGACATTTAAAACTCGGCAACTTGATCTATCTGTACGACGACAACCAGATCACGATCGACGGCTCGACGGACCTTGCCTTTACCGAGGACAGGACCAAACGATTCGTCGCCGCCGAGTGGCATGTTTCTGAGGTCAAGGACGGCAACGACCTCAAGGCCATCGAACAAGCGATAAAGGACGCGCAAAAGGTCAAGGACAAGCCCTCACTCATTAGGATCAAGACGATCATCGGGTTTGGGATGCCAAAACAGGGCACAAGCAAAGCACACTCGGACGCTCCCGGCGAAGAGGCTGTCCGCGAAACGAAACGAAACCTCGGCTGGCCTGAGGACAAGTTCTTTTACATTCCAAAGGAGGCCCTCTCGCGATTTCGCGAGGCGGTAAAGACTGGTGCTAAGCGTGAAAAAGAATGGAACGCTCTGGTCAGCAAATATGAAAAGGCACAGCCCGAACTCGGTGTCGCCTATAAACAGATCCGTGCCGGTTCGCCGCCCGATGGCTGGGAAAAGAGCCTGCCCAAGTTCGACGGTGTTGCGGCCGCGGCAACGCGAGCCTATAGCGGCGAGGTGATAAATGCTGTCGCCGATGCTGTTCCGCAGCTTCTCGGCGGTTCGGCCGATCTTAAACCGTCAAACAATACGTACATCAATTCGTCCGGCGGATTTCAGGCCGGCGCATACGCAAACCGCAACATACATTACGGCATTCGCGAACACGCGATGGGTTCGGCGATGAACGGTATGGTGCTTTATGGCGGTGTGATACCGTTTGGCGGAACGTTTCAGACGTTTTCAGATTACAATCGTCCCGCGATCCGGCTTGCCGCCTTATCTCAGATCCAGACGATCTTTGTCTTTACCCACGACTCGATCGGTCTTGGCGAGGACGGTCCGACCCACCAGTCGGTCGAACATTTGGCCGCGATGCGGGCGATCCCGCATATTGCCGTCATCCGCCCTTGCGATGCCCACGAAACCCGCGAGGCATGGCGATCGGCGCTCAAGAGTACAAACGCCCCGACAGTCCTGTCTTTGTCTCGGCAAAAAGTCGCATTGATCGACCGCAAGAAGTTTGCGGACGCCAAAGGGCTGCACAAAGGTGCTTATGTTTTGGCAGAGGCAGAGACGAAGTCCGGCAAGCCGGCCGCTCCAAAGCTGATCATCATCGCGACCGGGACAGAGGTCGGGCTCGCAATGGCCGCCCGCGAAAGACTAAATGCAGACGGGACACCGACCCGTGTCGTCTCAATGCCGTGTTGGGAATTTTTTGACGCTCAGCCTCAGAAGTATCGCGACGAAGTGCTGCCGCCAAAGGTACCAGCGCGTCTAGCTGTCGAAGCGGGTGTCTCCCAGGGCTGGCACAAATATGTCGGTGACCGCGGCGACATCCTCGGCGTCGATCGTTTTGGTGCGTCAGCTCCGGCCGAAGATGTTTTCCCTGAATACGGCTTTACGGTCGAGAATGTCGTTCGCAAGGCAAAAGGGCTGTTGGGGTAAGCGTGCTCAATTAGGTAAAAATACGCTCCTTGGACCATTTGATAAATTTGTCGGTTGAATCATTCTCCGTCTTCTTGAACATGGCCCAAACCGTAGTTCCGAGGACGGAAAATGCGGTACTTGCTTCTGCAGCATTCAAGATACTACCGAACAAGTAAGTGGCGAGCGACATCAACTGGATCAAACCCCAAATAAAGGCACCACCAATAATGGGGACGAATAACAAGCTGATCAGTTGGTAGCCGTAATCATCATCTTTCCAACTTGACCGTTGAACGGCATAACCAAAAAGCAATGCAATCAACGCTGTAATTATGCTGACCCAGCCAGTCGAGGCTATGGCCAAAATGGTGTAGTATGCGCCCGGTATCGCTCGAAAAATATAGGTAAATACGTTGGCATCTCTACCTGCTTTGAGCATTGGCTCAGACACCTGAGTTCCGGGCGGGACGCCATTTAAAAGATAGCCGTAAAAGATCTTTGCAAAATTGAATGGGTCGAGCGAATTTACACTCTTGCTCACATATTGATTTGCATCACTCAACCTCATTGCCATGCCAGGGTTATCGGTTGGGGCAGTCTTTTGATCATTTTCGCAGACCTTTTTAGCCTGGGCGCTATTCATTTGGTCGCAATCCACTGGCTTTTTACCTGATATAAAACCGATCATTGCGTCTACTGCGCTTGATATTACGAAAAGAAGCAAGGCAGCAAAAAGCCACTCTCGAGATCTTTGCCAACGCGTTTTTGGCGCGGGGGCTGCTTCGGTTGTTTCGGGGATTACGTCGTCTTTGTTATCCGTCGCCTCAGACATATCTTCTCTAATCGGTGAGACCCTTAACTTAAAGATTGGTGTAGTAACGTAAATTGCCTGTTTTGTTCGATAACGCCGATAATACAAGACATTTCAAAAACTATCAACAAACAATTTCTGCCATCCGTAGTTCTATGATTAAGCTTGTCTGAAGAAACCAATTGGCTCGGCGCTCCAATTAAATTTGTAATGGTTATTCACTCGATATCAACACCTTAATTCATTCGCGCCGAATAGTTACTGCCCTTTAATAACAACCCCGTCTTTCATTACGAAAGTCACGGTTTTTAACGTATCTATATTTAACGAGCGGATCCTCGGGCACGGCGATGATGTCGGCTGCGAGGCCCGCTCGCAAGTTTCCGCGAACATTTTCTACACCCAGCAATTTTGCCGCGTTAATTGTCATTGCCTGGAGGATCGCCTTTGGCGGAACTCCGGCCTCTTTCCATGGGTCGATGCCCGAGATCGCCTCGGTGCCGCGGGTCTGACCGGGATGTTCGTCTGTCGCATCCGTACCATATGCCATCGTGACACCGATCCTGTACGCCCGGCGCAGTCGGTCGATCCATTGTTCGTGAGATTTAGGCGACGAGCCGATCGCGAGATAATCCGTCCCGACCAACACGACACCGTTCTTTTTGGCAAGCTCCAGATCGGCATCTGTCATATCAAATCCATGTTCGATCGAAGCAACGCCGGCGGCGGCAGCGTTTGCGGCGCCTGGATGTGTCCAACAGTGAGCCGCAAGCTTTAGGCCCGAGCGGGCGGCTTCATCGATCATAAACTTAATATCATCGACGGAATAGATATATCGCTGATCGTCGACCACGATCTTGATCACAGTCGCGCCATAGTGGATGTTCTCACGGATCGCCTTGACCATCTCGTCGCGAGTGTCGGCGAAAAAATATTCCGGTTCTGCGAGCCCCTTGCTTATCAGGCTGCAAATGGAACTGGCCGCCGTACGGAGCGATGATCCGGCCGGCGTTAAAGATCGTCGGGCCGGGGACCTTGCCGAGCTGGATGGCACGCCTGAACGCTAGTGCAGGCATAATTGCCTTCATTGCCGACGTCCCTGACAGTCGTAAATCCCTGATTCGAGCATTGTTTTAGCGTTTACGACACCCTGAATGGCCCGAAACGAGTCCGGGTCGTTAAGCGTCGTGTAGTAATAGCGCCCGTTGTCCCTTTCCGGATTAACGTCCATGCAGAGATGTGTGTGCATGTCGAACAGCCCCGGCATGACCACTTTAGTTGACATATCAACTGTTTTTGCACCGGCGGGGATCGGCGTGTTAGATCCGATCGAGATGATCTTTCCCTTTTCAACAAGAATGATCTGGTCTTTCGCCATGGTGCCCGACTCGGGGTCAAATACACGTCCGGCCTTGATCGCTGTGACCTGGGCGAATGCGGTTGAGCAAAAAACTAGTACAAATAGGGCCAATATGGGTCTGCAAGTTAATTTCATCGTTTACTCCGTAGATGCTCTGAATTTTTTGGTTCGGTTGCCATATTACACCAAAACCAGCTATGAATAACATTCTGCCGTTGCCGCTTTCCGGATATCCCGGTTTCAGCCAAATCGCACCGATCATCCGCCTTTAACGCCTTTCGAATGACAGATCGAGGAATATTTATAGCTTTTTGGCTATATTATTCATTTTACAGGCTTTACAGGATCGTTTTAGAAACTAAATAGTTTTTTTAGACTTTAAAAAAACTATTTAGCGGCTTTTTTGACTTTGCAGGGCCTAAAAATATTTGGCAGCGTTGGTATTGATCTTGCGATGGCATAAATTATATTAAAGATTTAGAAAAGACCGTGGAGCAAAGGTAATGATGAAGGAAATATTGATAGAGCAATTTACGACGTGTTACGACGAAAACGGCTGGTTTGTCGCTCTAAAGACGGCGCTTGAGGGTGTCACTGCAGAGCAGGCCGCCTGGAAACCGGACGGCGTCGACAATTCCATCTGGGAGAACGTCAACCATATAATTTTTTGGAATGAGCGCTGGCTGCAGCGTTACCGCGGCGAACTGAATAAGCCGGAGGATGTTGAAAACAAGGGTACCTTTAAGTCAGACGATAAAGACTGGGACGAGACCGTCGCGAAACTCTATCGCGTAATGGATGAGTGGCGGGACAAACTGAATGCGATCGATGACGACAAGCTTAAACTCGCAAGTGAACGACGAATACCAGGAACCCTGGTACACGCCGCTCGCTCTGCAGAACACCCACAATGCATATCACATCGGGCAGATCGTTTTGCTTAGAAAAATTCAGGGAGCGTGGTATCCGGCTAAGGGCGTTTCGTGAAAACGCCCGCTGGGTTTGATTAGTCTTCGTCTTCGTCGCCGCAGTCCTCTTCAGTCCAGCGGGACAGTGAGTATTTACCTTTCAGGTCTCTGTAAACGATCACCCTCACGGTAATGATCACATCCGCTTCGTCAGGAGCTCCCGAGGTGGTTATTTTCAGACACAGGCGATAGTTCTTGCCCTGGACGACCTGATATTCAGCCTGTCTGATGTCCATCAGGCTGATCGTCAGCTTGTCTTTTTTTGCCTTTTCGGCAACGGCAAAGTTTGCCGCGGCTTCGGCCTCGGCGTCGGTGGTTGCCATTGTCTTATATCCGCCCACCATTTGGGCAGAAGCGGCGGTTGTCAGGAGCAATATCGAAAAGGCAAATGCCAGAACGATATGTGTTTTTAATTTCATTATTTCCTTAGTAATTTAGTATTCGAATTTTGAGAGTTCAGTCTTGCCGATCAGTTAGTATGAGGCCTGCGGTCTGCTTGCGCAATTTCACGTGCAAATCGATCCCGTTCGTGGCAAACTCATTTGAAAAATATACTGAGGCTTTAGTTAAAACCATGGTTGCATCCGGCCGAAAACTAGCGAACGTGCACCTCATAATTGGCATAAGCCTCTTTATCATTTTCCTGATCACGGGCCGGTATATGCGTGTCGATTTTCCGGACAAGGAACATGATGCCGCAGGACCTGAGGCTATTGATGCGTTCGCGGCATATCTATATCTTGTTTTCGGCCTTTATCCATATTTTGCTGGGTGTTTATATGCAGATCCGCTCGCAGGTATGGCGTTTGGCACTGCAATACACAGGCTCAGGTATTTTGGTTTTATCAAGCGCCCTGCTTGTTTGGGGATTTATTGTCGAGACATATCAACTGCAGCACTTCTCAGACATTAGCCGTTACGGCATCTATGCCTCGCTCGCGGGAGTCGGGTTACATCTGATCGGCGGTCTTAAAATGCAAAGACACGAGCAGTAGAAAGCTCGTGTCTTTGCCGTCCGCTCTACGCAGCGTTGTCTCGTCTTACAGATCAGCTTCCCGCTTTTGTGTATTTGAACGAGTTAAAATAATCGTTTGCTTCCTTGGTGGTCAGTTTCTCTTTTTTATCGGTCTTCATCTCGATCAGAAAGACCGTATCCTTATCAGCCCGGTAGCCGATGAGTCGTTTTTGAAGCTTTACCAGACTTCCGTCGGCTCCGCTGTTCTCTGACCAAGCCCAGCCGATCGAATCGATCGCCGGTTTACCCTGAAATGTGATCTGTTTTGTCTCAGGATCAGCCGGGATCTCCATACTAGCCCCCGCCCCGACTAGGTCGTCTTCCACCGGTTCACCGGCGTTCAGTTCCGGCCAGTTTATGATCTTGACCCAGTAGGCCCCGCTATCATTGGTTGTCATGTAGGTGGTGTCATTCTCGTTCGCCGCGCTTGCCGGCTTTTGCTCCTTAGGCTCCTTTGACCCGCTAGGGAATGTGATGCTGAAATTGCTCTTTTGGCTTGTAAACGGTTTTGCCTGCTCAGCGATCATACCGCATGCTGATAGGAACAGCCCTGCCGTCAGAGCAAGGATAAGGTTTGTGCGAATGGCCATTATGGCTTTCCCCCTCTCTAAATGGATTTTTGAACGAATTTGATTCTCAGGCATCAAGCCAGTAATGTCAACAAAATTCCGGCCATAATGCCGATAACGCGAGTCTTTAGATCTACTTGTTCGGCGGCCTATTCCGCATTTGTTATATTATCTATCTGATGAGTGCTTATGAGGAATTAACTGAAACGCAGCAATTTGCCTGCCGTGTGATTGCCGACCACGCGCGTTCGACGGCGTTTGCGATCGCTGACGGCATCTTGCCCGGCAACGAAGGTCGCAATTATGTTCTGCGAAAGATAATGCGGCGCGCGATCTATCATGGCCGCGAACATTTAGGTCTGAACGACGCGTTCTTTTACAAAGTCTGTGATCGTGTTGTGAGCGAAATGAGCGGTGCCTTTCCCGAACTCGAAACCCAGCGCGACTTTATCGGCAAAATGGTCCGGATCGAGGAAGAGCGGTTTGCGAATACGGTCACGGTCGGCATGGGCCGGTTAAATGAGCTCGGCCTTTCGCCCGGCACGCCAAAAGATGACGATCTGTTTCGATCTATCGGCAAACTCTACGACACGTTCGGCACGCCGCGTGACCTTATCCGTGTGTTCCTCGAAGAAAAGGGCATCGATTTTCCAGAGGATGAGTATGACGAGCGGTTCGACCAGGCACTGCAGGAGCTGCAGCAGCAGGGCGATGTCGGACACACAGCTCGAAAGTCACAGATCTCACCGGTCTACGCTGAGCTTTTGGGAAAAGTGGGCTCGAACGAATTTCACGGGTACGAAACGACGCTCTTTGAGGATGCCAAAGTTGTCGGGATTCTGAACGGTGAGGAGGAGTTGGGCGAACTCAATGAGGGTCAGCAGGGCAGCATAGTGCTCGACCAGACCCCCTTCTACGCCGAGGCCGGTGGACAGGTTGGCGACGTCGGCAGTTTGATCGCAACCGCATGCGAGAGCGTTGGTCGCCGATACTTATTCGCCCGTTGCGGGATTGATAATCCATAAAGTTACGGTCGAAAAAGGATCGCTAAAGATTGGCGACACGGTAACCGCTATCGTCGATGCTGAAAAGCGAGATGCGACTCGTCGAAACCACACGGCGACGCACCTTGTTCACGCCGCTTTGCGTGAGGTTCTCGGCACGCACGTAAAGCAGGCCGGGTCCGTTGTGGCCCCAAACGTCCTGCGGTTCGATTTCACACATTACCAGCCGATGACGGACGCCGAGATCGGTGAGGTCGAGGACCTGGTCAATCGCTATATCCTTAAGAACGAGCCTGTCAACACTAACATCATGGCGATCGAGGAAGCGATGCAGGGCGGGGCGATGGCATTGTTTGGCGAAAAATACGGTTCGGCCGTTCGCGTGCTGAGTGTCGGCGACGGCGTTTTCTCAAAAGAGCTTTGCGGCGGAACGCATGTCCGGGCCACCGGTGATATCGGCAGTTTTAAGATAACGGGCGACGAGGCGATCGCATCGGGTGTGCGGCGAATTCGTGCGATCACAGGCTTTGACGCTTTCCAGCGTTTCCGCGAGGATGAGCGGCTGATAGACGCCTCGCTCGGAGCTTTGAACACACAGCGTGATAATCTGCCAAACGCAATTGCCCGCATCCAGGACGAGCTAAAGAAGACCCGTAAGGAAATGGACGAGCTAAAGCTCAAGATCGCCACCGGCTCGCTCGGCACCGGCTCGGCAAACGGCGACGAGGCCCGTGACATCAGCGGCGTCAAGGTCCTTGGCAAGGTCGTCGAAGGACTCGACGCAAACGGAACGCGTCAACTTTCCGACACGCTGCTCGCCCGTCTCAAGTCCGGCGTCGTCGTGATCGGCCGAAGCGACGAGGGCAAGGTCGGCATCATCGTCAGGGTTTCGGACGACCTGACCAACCGCGTTAAAGCGGGCGACGTCATCCGCGAGATCGCCCCGATCGTCGGCGGCCGCGGCGGCGGCAAACCCGACATGGCCGAAGGCGGCGGCACCGAACCCGGTAAATTGTCCGAGGCGATCGATGCGAGCTATGGTGTTATTGAGCGAATGCTCGGATAGAGTTCAATTGAACGAATCATTATGAAAATGCTTAGAGGTATATCGTTTGTTGCGATCCTCACTTTCGGGTGCGTTGCTATTATGGCTCAGAGTTTTCCGTGGGAGGACTTTAAGCCCCGAACGCTTAGCGAGCTTGCCGGGATGGAAAAGGACGTCGAGAGAGATAGGGACGCTGACGGCAAGCCGGGCGTTGTTTTCCACGGCGATATTTTGATGACCAGGGCCAGGGTCGTGTATACGGGGTCGAGTCGACCCATATCGGATACAAAGAAAGAAATGCTTTCAAATTGGGCTGAAATGTATACCGAGAATAAGGAAGCCTATTCCAAACTATATGAAGCAGATTGGCTATTTACGGAAAATGGGACCGAGTATTGGTTGCCTGTTCAGAAGAAAATTTCCGGCTATTTCGAAAAAGAGCTAAAGAAGGGCGACGAGATAGATTTGTTCATAATTCGAGCAGGGGGTATTTACCTTAAGCATAAATGGGATTGGCTTTTATTTGTTGAGGAATTTCAGAAGGTACAGAAGGATAAAGTTAATCAGAAATAATGGCGGCTCCTGTAGCGACATCAACCGAAGAAATAGTTTCATATGATCCAGCTACGGGTGGCGTCGTGGGAAGTGTTCAGTTGTCCTCGGAAAAGGATGTCGCCGAGGCTGTAACACGTGCTCGATCGAAGCGTTTGGTAAATGGAAAACCAAATCATTCGCCGAACGTGCCCGCTATGTGATGAAAGCCCGGGAGGTCATCCTCTCAGAAATGGAGGAGATCGCTCATCTGATCTCTGCAGAGTCGGGCAAACCGTTTGGCGAGGCGATCGCGATGGAGATCGCTCCGGTGCTCGATCTGATGCAGTACTTTGCCCGCAATACGGAAAAGCTTCTAAGTCCAAGAAAGATCGGCATCGGTTTATACGGACTGCTCGGGCGGACCTCAAAGATCGTCTACCATCCGCTCGGCGTCGTCGGCATTATCCCGGCGTGGAACTATCCGTTTTCCATCCCGCTTGGCGAGACTGTCATGTCACTGATGGCCGGGAACACCGTTGTCATAAAACCGTCTGAACTGACGCCTCTGGTTGGCGTCAAGATCGGTGAGATATTTGAAAAAGCAGGTTTGCCCGCGGGATGTCTTCAGATCGTATCGGGCGGCGGCGAGACCGGTGCCGCGCTGGTCGATGCCGCCCCGGACAAGATCATGTTTACAGGCTCGGTAGCTACAGGCAAAAAGATCGCTGCCGCAGCCGCAAAAAACCTGACATCAGTAGTGCTTGAACTCGGCGGCAAGGACCCGATGATCGTTTTTGCAGATGCCAATCTCGAACTCGCTGCCGGAGCAGCCGTTTGGGGAGCGTTCTGCAACTCAGGCCAATCCTGCTCGTCGGTTGAAAGGCTCTACGTCCAGGAAAGTGTCGCTGAGGAATTGACCCGAAAGATAGTCGAAAAGACCCGTGAGCTAAAACAGGACAGCGGCGACAAAGAAACGACCTCGGTAGGTGCGATGTCGTCAGAGCGGCAGATCGCGATCGTCGAGGACCACGTCGATGACTTTCGCGCCGCCGGTGCCAAGATCGAAACCGGTGGAAGGCGAAATCCAGACCTCGAAGGGCTTTTCTACGAACCTACTGTTATCACAAACGCAAACAACGACATGCGCGGGATGCAGGAAGAAACTTTCGGCCCGACGCTGCCGATCTGTACGTTTACGACCGAGGAAGAGGCCATCCGCCTGGCGAACGACAGCGAGTTTGGTCTGACGGCCAGCGTCTGGACGCGCGACCTCACCAAAGGCAAACGCGTTGCTGAAAAGATCGAGGCCGGCTCTGTCTGTGTTAACGAGGTCCTCTATACCCACGGCATTGGCCAAACACCCTGGGGAGGTTTCAAAAACAGCGGCCGCGGCCGCACCCACGGACGCGAAGGCCTGATGGAACTAGTCCAGCCGCAGCATATCCACGTCAACAATCTGTCTCTATTGCCGGACGCGTGGTGGCTGCCTTACTCGCCAACCGCGGTTGAGACGTTTCGTGGATTTGCAAAGTATTTTGCGAGCGGTTCGCTGATCAAAACGGCCAGACTTTTACCCAGCCTCTGGAAGAGGATAAAAGAACTTCTTTAATATTTGGGGATCTGTCGCATATTTGGCTGCCTTTCGGCGGGCTAATAGTTGGAATGAAGTTCAACGCCCATCAAACTCGACAGCCGGCTTTTCCGCGTTCTCATTACAGTTGGGATCCCTATCCGACTTGCAATCGCTGAAAGACCCAGCGATCCAGCTTTCGACCAGAAATGCAGTTTGAAAGGCCGCGTAGCCGATCAGAAAACACAGTAACAGAGCAACGACCGACATAACGGTGTTCTTTTTCACTATCTACGACGCCTCCTCTAACAAAAATTGCTCTAATGAGCCAAATGAATCAGTGCAGTATTAAGAATGTCGAAAATCAGGCTTTTAGCTAATGAAAAAGGACCGAATTTACCCGAAGATTATACCCTCCGTGAGCTTTAGTCAAGATTTCCGCTCTCGCCGCAACCCTGCCTCTATCCGCGTAACAATGATCATTGTCCCGCAAATTGTGTCGTAACAAGCGGTATCTCGATAAAGCTCGCCTGACCTGCCGCATGGTATATCCGCTGTGTCGCCTTTTTATAGTCCGCCGGCTTTGCCCAAAAAATGTTCGGGACAAAGGTCTGCGGGTTTCGGTCATAGAGCGGGAACCAGCTCGACTGTATCTGGACCATCATCCGGTGGCCGGGCAGGAAGACGTGATTGACGGTCGGCAATTCAAACTTATATAGCAGCGGTTTGTTTGCCTCGATCGGTTTTGGGGTTTCAAAGCTCTCGCGGTAACGGCCGCGAAAGATGTCCATAGAGACCGCCAGCTGATATCCACCCATTGCGGGCTCGCCGGCAACCTCATCCGGGTAAACATCGATGACCTTTACGACCCAGTCAGAATCGGTGCCGCTCGTCGAGGCGACCAGGTTTACAACAGGCTGGCCGCTGATCTTTTGCGGAACCGGTATGACATCTGAAACATAAGTCAGCACATCTGTGCGGCCCGACGCCTCTCGCTGATCGTCAACGAGCCAACGCCACCAGCTCAATTCCTCGGTGTAACCAGTCGGACGGTTGGGCCGTGCACGGAACGGAACCGGTTTTGCCGGGTCAGAGATATATTCGTCATATGCCTCGTCGCCTTCGGCCGGAGAGTATGCGTTCAATTTCATGACCAGCCCGCAAATACATCGGGAGCTTCGAGATATTGCAGCCCGTTGTGCATCCCGAGGGCCAGGACGGCAGGCGGCGCCAAGCGTTGGTGCCCGACTCAAACGCGTTCACCGGCGCAACGTCCATCGGCGGAGCATCATCCTTCAAATAATGGTCAAGAAATGGCCGCAGTATCTGTTTTTGAAAATACAGTACCGGTGTCGCTTCCCCATCTGATCGGGCCAAGGTGGTCTGCATTTTGTATTTCCTGACCGTGATGCCACGGGCCAAGTACCAGAAAGACCTTGTCGTTATTGGTGTCCTTTGGCTCAAGGGCTTTGTAAACAGCGGGAGCGCCATAGATGTCCTCCTGGTCCCAAAGGCTATGGACCAGCATGACGGGAACTTTCAGCGGCAGTTTGGCAAGCACCTTGTCGACCGCCTGGTCCTGCCAAAACGCATCGTAACTGGGATGCTCAAGTACCTTTCGCCAAAATCCGGATTGTTCCAAACCGCGCTGGCGTCCAAGCTCGCCCGCCGAACCGGCCCGCAGGTACATGTCATAGTCGTCGAAGTTGCTGGTCCACCATATAGCGGAGTTGTCCCGGGTCACTACCTGCTCGTAAATATACGGCATATTCTGCTGACGAAACGCTCCGTTATGAAACCAATCGTCGCCCATCCAGCCGTCAACCATCGGGTTCATCGGCACCGATACTTTGAGCGCGGGGTGAGGGTTGACGAGGGCCATCAGCGGCAGGAACCCATCGTACGATATGCCAAGTATGCCGACCTTGCCGTTGCTTTCCGGAATATTCTTTACAAGCCAATCGATGGTGTCGTATGTATCGGTAGCATGATCGACCGGGGTCGGATTTTGCGGGCCGTGCAGCGGGCGGTTCATCACATAATCGCCCTCAGAACCGTATTTACCGCGAACGTCCTGGACGACGCGAATATATCCGCCCTCGACAATGACATCTGTCGCGTTGTCGTAACCATAAAGGCTGGGGCCAAGGTGCGAGCTGTTGGTATTAGTCGTTAGGGCCGAGGCGTTATATGGCGTCCGCGTCAGCAGGATCGGAGCCCTTTTGGCACCATTGGGTACCAATATGACGGTATGCAGCTTGACGCCATCACGCATCGCGATCATTACCTCGCGGCGTTCATAGTCAAAGCCGGCATTGGTCGGCTTTAGTTCCTTTGGCGTTTCGCTTGGGTATTCAGGAGTTTGAGCGACAATATTTCCGCTCAACATTATTGCGGCTGTCAAAAGCCAGGCCGCTGCCGTTCGATTTTTCATAGACCCTCTGTTGAATTTGTTCTCTGTATGTAAGTAATAGTAGACCTGTTCATCCCGTTCGGGAAATCAGCCTTTGTTCCTCACCGGGGTGTGCAATAATTACGAGGTATGAGTTTAAGAATGCCTGCCATCTTTTTTGGCCATGGCAGCCCGATGAATGCGATCTCAGAAAATGAATACACCGCGGCCTGGGCGAGGATCGGCGGTATGATGCCGCGTCCAAAGGCGATACTCTCGATATCGGCCCATTGGTATATTCCGGCTACCGCGGTCACCGCAATGGCGGAACCGCGAACCATACACGATTTTGGAGGGTTTCCCAAAGAGCTGTTCGAGGTTCAATATCCTGCTCCGGGGTCGTGGGAACTTGCCTCAAGGATAAACGGCCTTGTAAGTGGCGGAGTTTTGCTCGACGAACAGGATTGGGGCCTCGACCATGGTACATGGTCCGTTCTCGTTCATGTATTTCCGCGGTCCAATATCCCGGTCGTTCAATTGAGCATCAACAAAACGGAACCGGCTTCGTTCCATTATGGCCTGGCGAGATCACTGGCACCTCTTCGGGACGAAGGTGTGCTAATTATGGGCAGCGGGAATCTCGTGCATAACCTCCATACTTATGCGTGGGGCAAACATGGGGTCGAGCCGTTCGATTGGGCACAGAGATTTGACGAAACCGCCAGAGCACTGATATCAAATGAGGATCACGAGCCGCTTATCAAATATGAAAACCTGGGTCGCGACGCTGTGCTTTCCGTCCCGACCCCCGAGCATTATCTGCCGCTGCTGTATGTTTTGGCTTTGCAAACAAACGAGGACAGGGTCACCTTCCCAGTCTCGGGTTTTGACGGCGGTTCGATCTCAATGACTGCGGTACAGATCGGCTATTAATAAGAGGTGAATATGAAACGAATATCTTTGTTGGTGTTTTTTCTAAGTGTACTGGTGCCCGTTGCAGCGGCACAGTGGACAGATCACGGCAGATTGAACACTTGGGCCTTATCGAGAGTTTCGCGTGCGGCGAATTATGAGGATCTTATTTATTTGAAAGCCGTTCGTGTGTCTAAGAACAAAGGGTTTGACCGCATTGTTTTTGAATTTACAGGCGGATTGCCCCGGTACCAGATCGAGTATGTTAGATCAGGTTCATTTGAAACGACCGGTGAAACTTTTGTTAATGTCGGCGGCAAGGCCTTTCTCGATGTCAACCTCCAGACCCTGCCCTACCCTGAAAAGGGAGACGACGACACCAAGATCCCTGCCGGAAACCTGAAACTGCCGGTTTTCAGAGAGATAAAGGAGATCGAATGGTTCGAGGGCGTCCGCAATTTTGGTATCGGCCTTAACGCTAAAAAGATGTTCAGGGTTCAAGAGCTAACAGATCCTTATCGCCTGGTCATCGATTTTAAGCAATAGTCAGCAAAATACTAGACACTGATGGATTCAAAAGAACAATTATCTGCCCCTAAATTTGTTGATCTCGAATTTGAGATCCTTGCTAACGTCGAACAACAAAAACACGCCGAGGCATTCTTCACATTGCTGAACCGACGAAGGACCGTTCGCGATTATTCAGATCGCGACGTACCCGTTGAGCTGATCGAAAAGGCCATCGCGACTGCCGGGACGGCGCCGTCAGGTGCAAATATGCAGCCGTGGCGGTTTGTTGTTGTACGGGACCCGGGGTCAAACGCAGGATTCGGGAGGCCGCGGAAAAAGAAGAGCTTGAGAGCTACAGCAAACGGATGTCCGACAAATGGCTGCGGCGGCTGGCCCCGCTGGGAACGGACGAGCATAAGCCATTCCTCGAGATCGCCCCGTACCTGATAGTCGTTTTCCGCATAACCTCGGTCTCCGAGGACGGCGAGACCGAGCCGACATATTACTCACAGGAATCGGTCGGGATAGCGGTTGGGATGCTGCTCGCCGCACTGCATAATATGGGCCTCGCGACACTGACGCATACGCCGAGCCCGATGAAATTTTTGCAAGAAATTCTTGGCCGCCCGAAGAATGAAGTGCCGTTCGTGCTGATCCCGGTGGGTTACCCGGCGGAGGATGCAAAGGTACCGGACATCAAGCGAAAGCCGCTTGGCGAAATAATCAAAGTGATATGAATTAGGCAGATCCCTTTTGCATAATGGTCACGCTGCCGGAAAAAGGTTTGGTAAACCGGAGGTTGAAATGAAAATACTCATATTATTTGCGGCCCTTTCTTTTTCAACGATCATTTCCGCCTGCACCTCAAACTCGGGTCCTATAAAAACAGACAGAGGGCAGTCAGTCTCCACAATGACTGACACTCGTGCCGATTATTTGTCGAGACACTGGGTAAACTCATTTGAAGAACAACAGCAAACTGATGAGCAGATATTTCGTCTTCAATCGTACAAAGAGTTTCCGCCGAGCCGCTTTAGAATGCAGTATATCTTTCACCAAAACGGGGATGTTGAGTGGTATTATTTGGCCCCGGACGACAACCACGAATTCAAGGCCGGAAAATGGCGATTTGACCCAAAGGACGACTCGATCATCGAGATAACTAAGGACGGGACGATCGAAACGTACAAAATAATCGAGCTTGGCAAAAATATACTGCGAATCGCGCCGATCACATCAAATACGGGTGATACCAAAACCGGAACTGACCCTAATTAAACCGGAACTGTAGCCTGCCCTTTTCGCTTGCTAGGTTGAACCAAGTTATCTAGGTTCGCGCTGCTAATTTGGCGATGCGCTAGCGGAAGTTGCCGCAAGTCCCTGCTCGGCCAGGCGGCGTCCAGGTGTGCGGGCGACAGCCTTCATAAATTCCACATGCGCTTCCTTATTGCGGCCGCGGCGGAGCAAATATTCTCCCAACAACTCATGCGTCGGCTTGTCGATCATCGGCGGGCCAAAGGCCATTGGGAGTTTGTCCTCCAGGTCAGCGGCCTCTACCAGGAAGCGTTCCGCACCTTTAAGATCTCCGTCCTTTTCTGCCAGAAGTGCCCGAGCCTCCAAAGCAAAGATCTGCGGCCGCACTCGGTAGGTGGGATCGGGTTCACCGCTCTTTGTCACCGTATCGGTAATCTTTGATCCGACCGCCTCGACGTCCTTGAGAGCGACGGCCGCTTTGTCGCGGTGGCCCAGCCTGATCTCATCCAGGAAACGGGCGAACTCAAAATCAAGACGGGCCCCGAGCCCGGCATTTGACGGCAGGGTCCAGGTCGACATCTCAGCCGGCCAATTGCCCGAATCGATCAAATAACGCAATCGCATATTTGCGTATGAACCGGCCATGCTGGCGTCAGGGTCCATCGATCCGTGGTCGTGATCCATGGCCGCTCGCTGATCTACCGCGTCCCGGCACCCTGCAACCGACTGTCTCGCCTGATCAGCCTGGCCGAGCTGGAGATACCCGTAATTGAGCCAGTTAGGATAATGGCCGCAGCCGACCGCTCCCTTTCCTGCCGCTTTGCGGGCGCGGTCCACGACGGCGATGGCGTTGATATTCGCCTGCACGACGTCGGGCCACATGCCAAGAGCAACGAAGATGTGGGACGTCATATGCTGGGCATGGCCTGCATTCGGAGCGATCCTGGCGTAAATTCGAGCGGCCCGTAGTCCCAATGGCGCGTGTGCCGGGTCATCGTAACTGTGGATCAGATAGTGAACGAGGCCGGGATGCTCATGATTGTCGATCCACGCTTCTTCGAGAACGGCCGCTGCCCGCATATATGTAGGGATGTCACGGCCCGCATGTGCAG
The DNA here is from genome assembly GCA_963834975.1 of Blastocatellia bacterium. Taxonomy (GTDB): domain Bacteria; phylum Acidobacteriota; class Blastocatellia; order Pyrinomonadales; family Pyrinomonadaceae; genus OLB17. The sequence goes on along the minus strand of CAWIDZ010000004.1, from coordinate 31,723 downwards.
TGCCGAGGATCGACAGTCCGTAAAAAGCAGCCGCGTCAACATCGTCCGGAAACCGCGCGTGAAGGTCAGCCATCGCTTTTTCATACAGAAAGTCACGATCTTCCTTGGTACCGTCACCGTACAGGACATCGATCGTCCTGAGATACGCTTTTTCGCGTTCGGACTTTGCCTTGGCCAGGCGCTCCGCAGCTGTCGGCGCCAGCTTTGCAAGCGCAGCTCTGCCGGCCGCCAGGTCCTGCTGCATCCATATCGGATGGTTAAAGGTCATCGCCTCGCCCCAATATGCCATAGCGAAACCCGGGTCTTTTGCTTCGGCCCGGCGAAATGCCTCAGCCGCCGTCGGATACTCAAAATCGTGGAGCAAGGCCATCCCATCCAGAAAATCAGCCTGTGCCGCCGGCGTCCCCGAGTTGGCAAACTCGACATGGCCGTAGCCGTTGGGCGGCGATGCCGTGTCCTGCGAATAGACTGGCACAATGCCCAGAGACAAAATGAAGCAGAATAAAGCAAAAGCTCTCATAATTGTTTACCTTTTCTTCAAGTGTGAATTAATTGTCAATGCGAGGCAAGCCCCCGACGGGATCTGTATTCCTGATGAGTTGAACGGATATGCAAGACCGAAGGTCGATCGTTAGGCAATGCGAAAAAAAGCCGCTGAGATCATCAGCGGCATATATCGGACAATCAGGACAGTTAGATCAAGCTTTAATCATCATCGTCACCATCCGAATCTTTTTTGCCGCGGTCATCGGCATCCCTGCGGCTATTTACGCGATTAGAATTGGCCGCTTTTGAGCCGGGCCTTACATCGTCCCGGTCGGTCGATCCCCTCATCATGTTAGAATTCGGCGCCATTGACCTTGTCGGGTTCATGGGCTTCGCGTCGTCAGCATCTCCGTCATTCCGACCCGCAGAGGGGTTGGTGTTCGAGGCATCTGTATTTGCGCCAACAACTACGTTCGATTGGAGTCTTGGCGTTTCTTTCTCTTTGGCGGAACCTCCACATCCGCTGAGTGTCGACAACAAAGCAATGATCGCCGATAAGACAACTGTTATTTTCATGAAATTCCCCTTCTTAATATTAATCATCGTCATCACCACCCTTTTCTCTCTCACCTGCATTACCAGGGTTTGTTTGAGCAGTCGTCGCTCATCATTGCACGCACGCCAAATTCGTGAACCAATCGTCCACCCTGATGTGCCGTATTCATCAGCAGAACAACGCCCGAGCCATAAAACAGCAGAAACGCTAAATTCAGCGGGATCAGGATCATCCGTGAAAGTTCCTTTCTGAAAAGCATCGGTGCGAAAACGATCACGCCAAAGATCGCGGTAAGCGCGGTGAACACGGCACGTGTCGTTTCCGCAAGTTCCTCATGTTCCTCGAGCACTGATCCAACATTGTTGGTGTGCTCGGCGAGCTCGCCTGCCGCCCCGCCTGTGGATACCGCGACAAACGCCGCAATAGTTCCGAGCAGCATTAATATGAAAGCGGAGATCAAAAACGTCCGGCCCTTGCCTGGTACGAATATTCCTATCAGGATGATGATCGGTGCGACGATCAGCAGAGCGATCGGAAAGTGAATAATTATTGGATGGAGACCATCCCAACTTGGAATTGGTGGAAACATATTTTTACCTCTATGGGGTCTTCGCCCCGGATGCCGGCCATCGAATGGATGACCGGCATCCGAAGTTTCCCCTTTGAAAACTAGCTGATAACTTCGAAATTACCTTTCGGCGTAAAGTCGACCGGACACTTTTCCAGAGTTGCGTCCTTTGATGTAAAGCCACACGTCGGGCAGACATAGAATGTGGTCGTGCCGCCTCTCCAGGCGTCGAGATCCGCGAGAGCTTCGCTGTAAAGTTTGGCGTGTTCGGCTTCGGCCGTCTTGGCCAGGTTAAAGGTCCGAACGGCATCTTTATTGTTTGAACTGCGTGCCTCTACCAAAAAGTCGGCGTACATTACGTCGCGTTCGTAGGTTTCGCCTTCGATCGAACCCTTTAGGTTCTCGGCGGTTGTTTTGACATCGGCAGTCTTTACAACCGCGGTTGGCTCACCGCCCATTTTCTTTATTACCACGGCGTGATTGTCCTTATGGATCTGCTCCGCCCTGGCTGCAGCCCGAAATAAGCTGGCTACTTTGGTGTAACCTTCGTCGTCGGCCTTTTTCGCAAATTCGAGATATTTAGCGTTCGCGTTGGTTTCCCCGTTATACGCCGTTTGCAGGTTATCAAGCGTCTTTTGACTATTGTTTATTGCGGCTGTGCTGTCTGTAGTGGCAACCTTTCCGGCCGTTCCGCAAGCCGGAATGGCGAAAGTGGCCGCCAGAGCGACGATCGCAGCTAATAATGTGGTTCTTTGAATATTCATTGTTTAATTTTCTCCCTTACTTTTAAAAAATGGCTGTCTGGGCTTCTATAGATGCAAAGCACGTGCCGGGCCGCCGATCACGGTCAAACGTTGTATGTGCAATATTTAGCGGTTTGTGGGTTTGAAGATAAGATGGAAAGCTGTATCAATTTTGATACAGTCTGGGCAGATCTGTCGAAATATTAATACGCGGGCCTACAATCTGTATTTCTTGATCTTGTATGCGATGTCACTGCGTGAAATTCCGAGGTTTCGCGCAGCTTCGGCCTGGACGCCTTTGGAATGCAAAAGGGCCCGTCGTATTAGCTGCGACTCGATCTCTTCGAGTGTGACGGCCATGTCGATCTTGTCGGGCAGTCTGTCGATCCAGCCGTTCTCAGGTTCCGAAGTATCACCGACGGACTGGAGAACGAGATCATCACCTGTGATCTCATCACCAGATGCAAGAATGCAGGCTCGTTCAATCAGATTTCGCAGTTCCCTGACATTACCCGGGAAAAAGTAGCTCTCCAGTTTTTCAAGAGCCGCCGGACTGATCGATCGCGGTCCGAGCTTTAGTTCGCGGGTAACCTCTTCAAGAAGCAGATCGACAAGTACCGGAATGTCCTCGGGCCGATCGCGCAGCGGCGGGATCGCGATCGGTACCACCGCCAAACGGTAATACAGATCTTCGCGAAACAATAATTCTTTTACCCGCTGCTGCAGATCGCGATGCGTCGCGACGATAACCCGGACGTCGACGGTTCGCGGCACTGTGGCGCCGACACGGAAAAATTGTCCGTCAGTGAGGACGCGCAAAAGTTTTCCCTGCAGTCCGAGCGACATTTCGCCTGCTTCGTCCAGAAATAGCGTGCCGTGGTGAGCTGCCTCGAAAAGTCCCTGCCGGGGTTTGTCGGCACCGGTGAACGCTCCTTTTTCGTAGCCGAAAAGTTCGGATTCGAGCAGTTGTTCCGAGACGGCGGCACAGTTCACCGCCAAAAAATTTTCCGCTGAACGGCTGCTGCCTTTATGGATTGCACGAGCGACGAGCTCCTTGCCGGTGCCGGTCTCGCCGGTGATGAGAACGGTCGCATTTGTCGGCGCGACCCTTGCTATCATTTCCTTTATATCCGTGATGGCGGCACTTGCGCCCAGGATCTCATCGGCGAAGGCAAAGCGTTTTGCCTCTTCACGCAATACCTCGTTCTCGCGAAGAAGCTTGGTCCGCTCGGTTGCACGCGTCGCGACGGCTGTCACTACCTCGGGAACAAACGGCTTTGAGATGAAATCAAACGCACCGGCCTGCATCGCTTCGACGGCGAGTTCGACAGTAGCAACGGCGGTCAGGATCACGACCGGCAGCGACGGCTCGTTTTCACGACAATAACGAAGCACGTCAAAGCCATCGCCGTCCGGCATCTTCTTGTCTGAAATTACCAGGTCGAACCGCCCGGCGGCGAGTGCCCCGAGTGCCGACGTAACGCCGGCGGCGGCTGTAATCGAATGCCCGGCTTCTTCGAGGATCAAGGTAAGGATCCGCCGCATGTTCGGTTCGTCGTCGATGATCAGTATTCGTGCCATTAGGGTAGCCGGGTCTCCGGATCAAAACCTGAGCTCAAACCTCACCTTACCATTTTCGTTGTTTGCCAGATAAATGTCCCCGCCGTGTGCACGGGCGATGTTCCGTACGATCGAAAGCCCAAGCCCGGTACCGCGGACACCTCGTGTAAAAAAAGGCTCAAATATTTTTGGGACAATGTCCTCGGCGATCTTGTCACCCTCATTTTCGACGAAGAGGACCGAAGATCCACCATTCCGCAAGGCACCGATAATTATCCTGTTTTTAACCGGCGTCGCGTTGATCGCGTTCATCAGCAGATTCAGCAACGCCTGCTCAATCAGTGACACATCCATCGTGAACGATATTGAGCGATCGCAGACCACATCAAGCTCTATCTCTTTTTCGATCAGCCGGGCCTTGGCAACCCCGGCAATATAATCGAGTGTCTCGCATACCAGAACCGGCCTCAGTTCCGGGGCTTTTGTTCTCGCAAATGCGAGAAAATCAGTGGTCAGTGTCTCAAGCCGCTTGGCCTCTTCGGCAGCGATATCGAACATCTCCCGGCGGATAGGTGAATCATGAGGTTGGCCCTCAGCCATTTTCAGCGAACTTGCGATCATCGATACCGGATTTCTAATTTCGTGAGCGATGGCGCTCGACAACTGTCCGACGGCAGCCAGTTTTTCCTCGGCAACGAGTTTTTCCTGTAGTAAGCGCAGATCATCCAGGCTCTGGCCCAACTTTTCTTCTTCGCTCCGGAGGTTGCCGACCAGAAGCCAGACAACGACCGCGACCACCAGAAAAACGAGCGAAACGGTGGCGGCCTCAAAATACTCGCTGACATCGACCGGCGGATGTGCACGAAAAAAGAGCCACACTTCGAGAAAAGTAAGGACAATAGTGACCGCCGTGACCACCAACGTCCGTACCAGGTTAAAGCGGTAAGCAGCCGAGAGGATCGGAATGATCATCAGGACCGAATAGTGGCTGTCAGCCGTCCCGCCCGATATAGAGGCCAGAAAAGCAAACGTAATATTGATCAGGATCGAAAGGTGGATATGAACACTTATCGTCCTGGCACCGACATCCGCCGATAGACGCTGCACCCAGATCAGTTCGAATATCAGGATCACAAAGCGGACGGCGAGGGTTAGCAAGAGTAGAGATGACGGACGTCCGAGCAGCGAAATAAAACTAATATGAACAAAAAACAGCGCGGCCAGAACCGCGGCGTTCAGCAGTATCAAGACTGTTTCTTGCTTTTTGTACGACGCGTAGTTCGTCATGTAATGAGCGAAGCGAACACACTATAGCCGATCGCCGGGATCATGAAGTCGGAAATGAGAAGCGATCTGGCCAGTCTAGATACCTAGTTTTGAAGATCACTTCTGGCCCGGGTTCGTCGATCTGACCATAACAAATAAGATCAGGTCGGCTTAGGACGCCGCCGGCCCACCGCCGGCGATCTTATTGTAAAGCCATGCAAAGATGGCCCCGCCGATTAGCCCATCGGGAAACGCCCAGGCCAAACCGATCACGCTTCCGAGCGGAGTGACCGTATAACCGCGATATACACTGCTGATCAAATTAGGCGCCGTTGACGATCCGTCAAACGCGATGATCCACCACGTCAGGCAAAACAACCCGAGACCCCAGATCAAACCAAATGCAAGGGCAAATGCCCTGATATTCAACTTCATCGTTTACCTCCCAAACGCCGCTGTCTATGTAGTATCTAAACAGAAAGCGCTTACAACCCGTGATACTCGTATCACAAGCCCCTTTGTATATCATCAATGAGTTAAACGCAATATTTGACCGCAGGCGGTGCCAAAGGCAGGATTCGGCCGCTAGTGTGCTGCCCTGAATTTAAGATAGCTCTCGGCCGTCTCCCGAGGACTCTCTATCGCCGGCATATGCCCGATATTCGGCATTATTATTACCTGGGAATTGGGCAGAAGCTTGTGCAAAACGTCCGCCGCCCCGACATTGATCGTTCGATCTTTTTCGCCCCAGACTATCAGTGTCGGTGTGGATAGTCCACGAACACGTTCCTCAACAGAATCAGCAACGATCTGGTCAAAGATCTTAGATTCAAGCGCATAATTCTTGATACGCTCCTGAGCCAGGACGTTTAGGATCGGCCGTGGAATGAACGGCGGGTCATTCATTACGAAAGGTAAGAGAGCTGCAAAATCATCCTCGTTTTCGACGAGCAGCGGATTTCTGCCATTCGACTGGACGATGCCCGCCAACTCGCTCTTAGGAGCCGACCAGGCGCCGGCAGAGTCGAGCAGAAAAAGGCTTTTGACCTCATCAGGATGCGCAGCGGCGTATGACAACGCGATCTGGCCGCCCATTGAGCTGCCGCCGATATGTAGAGTGCTTATACCGAGCGCATGTGCCAAAGCGCGAAGCCGTTCGGCCTGAGGCATCGGCGAATAGTCGGCGTCGGGCGGATGGGCTGATTCGCCAAACCCGATCAGGTCCGGTACTACTACGTGATATCGGGGCGTAAGAAATTTGGACAAGCGGTCAAAGCTGTCCTTGTTAGCCCCAAACCCGTGGATCAGCATCAGCGGTTCGCCCGTGCCGCCCTCGAGATAGACAAAATGGGTGCCGTCGGGCAGATCGATCTCTTTTCTTTCGAGTCCGGCTTGTTGGCGCTCGACAGTGAGAAAAAACCGGGCGGCGGTTTCAGGGGCGAGGTAAACAAACCCAACCGCGGCTGCTATGATCACGATCACACCAACCAGCAATATTGCCAGGATACGGAAAAGCCATTTTTTCTTCATAATTTAATGCCCGCCTCGTGATACGCAAAAAGCATCGCACTATTTTACATGACTAGACAATAAATTCCGCCACAACCGGTGCATGATCGGTCGTATGTTCGCTGGCTCGCGGCTCTTTGTCGATCCAGCAATCCGAGCATAGATCGGCAAGCGGCGGCGAAGCCCAGATATGATCGATCCGCAGGCCCATATTTTTGCGAAACGCCCACGGGCTGTAATCCCACCACGAAAACTCGACCGCATCGTCGTTCATCTGGCGAAAGAGGTCAACAAAGCCCCACTTTTTAAGATCCTGAATGGCGTCCCGCTCGGGCTTTGTAAAATGCAGCCGGTCCTTCCAGTGATTTACATTCCACACATCGAGCGGATGCGGGGCAATGTTGAGATCGCCGCACAGGACCACATTCTCACTCGTCTTAAATGAAGTATCAAAAAAATGCCGCAGCCGCTCGAACCATTTGAGCTTATGAGTGTAAGTGTCGGCACCGACCTTACCGCCGTGCGGAGCATAAACGTTCACCAGCCTGACACCCCCGATAGTAGCCGCGATCAGCCGCCGCTGAGCGTCCCGTTCATCGTCAGGCAAGTTTCGCTGCACATCATTGATCGGATATTTAGAGAGGATCGCGACGCCGTTATACGATTTCTCGCCAAACAGAGCGACATCTTCAAAACCCGCGGCAAGCAACTGCTTTACACGGAAATTTGGCATCGACGCATTTCGTTTCCTGCAGGCAGAGGACGTCCGGCTGATTTGTCGTCGCACCACGCAAGAAGCTGCTCAAGACGCGAATTGACAGAATTGATGTTCCAGGTTGCAACCTTCATTAATAAACGATCTCGACCGTCACGCTGCAAAGTCATCCATCGAGACGGCCAGGCCTGGAAACGCGCGGAGAAGCTGCTTGTCTGATGTCACAAGCGTAGCCCTTAATTGTTGAGCAAGAGCAGCGAACTCACAATCATAGGCCGTGCAGCCTGACGTGTTTGCCAGATCGAGGACCTGTTCTGAGTCGACATTGTACTCGCTGATGCCAATAAGTATTTCCGCCTTGGTCATAAACACCTTGGCAACCGAAAGCGAAAAAATGTTTTGCCTGATATTCAGCGAAAGCACATTCCGCATCTCAGAGCGCCAAAGCAACGGGGCAGCACATTCGGGGTCGCGTTCGATCACCCGTTCAGCGAGTGCTGTTTTAGCTCCGGGAATGACAAAATACGCAATGACGTTGGTATCGACAACGATCACGGACGCCCCTCGTTCTTAGCTAATTCGAGAATTTCGTCGGTCAGATAAATACCTTTGACGCTTTCTCTAAATTTTCTAATGTCGTCCAGTTCTTCTTCACGGCTTTGCTCCCGCAACTCCAAGGATCGTTCCAGGCGTACTATTGCTTCGTTGTTGATGCTTCGACGATGCTTTTTTGCCACTGCTGTTAACGCAGCATAAACCTCATCAGGAAGATTTTTAATTGTTAGTGTTGCCATAATTTACATCCAAAATGCATTCATAATGAAAGTATGCGCAAAAAAGGCCTGATTCGTCAAGATTTTTTTGCGAGGCGAGAGCTAAGGCCTAAATATCAAATTCCGCCACCACGGGTGTGTGGTCAGACGGGCGTTCGCCCTGGCGGGGTTCATTACAATCGGTGTGAAGTTTATTTGGGTACCGCTATTCGCTCGCCCTGTCGATCCAGTAATCAGGCTTTCGATGTTGATGAGCCACAGCGATAATAAACACATGGTCGTCCTCGATCGAATATAGTAATTTATATGGAAATTTATGAAGGAGGCATTTTCTGATGTCCCCGCGTTCGATAGGCCATGCTACAGGATGCCTTGCTATACGCTCCGCCGCTGACCTCACATCTGATTTGAATATTTCGCCGAGGCCCTCAAATTCGAGTCCGAGATAGTGGGCCGCATCTTCCAATTCTCGTTTGGCGTACGCCGAAAACAGAATTTTCATGATTCTGTCGTAAATATTTCTTCCATCGGAATACCTTCCAACTTTCCAGCTCGATAGGCCTCGAGCCTTCTCCCGGCTTCCTCAGCCCAGATATCATCGATTTTCTCATCGGGGATATCAAGGCTATTCAGCAAGCCCTCGACAACTATTAATCGTTCCTCCGGCCTTAACTTAAGGGCCTGCTCAAGGATCTCGTAATTGCTCATAAAAGTTGCTCCATCCTTTAATAATATTTAACACCTAAATATCAAATTCCGCCACGACCGGTGTGTGGTCGGACGGTCGTTCGCCCTGGCGGGGTTCTTTGTCGATCCAGCAGCCGGTGCATTTTTCGGCTAGGGGGGGCGAGACCCAAATGTGGTCTATGCGTAGGCCGTGGTTACGCTGCCAGGCGCCTTCGCGGTAGTTCCACCAGGAAAATTCCTGCAGGTCGCCATTCATCTTGCGGAACGCGTCGGTGAAACCCCACTGTTTAACGTAGTGGATGGCGGCCCGCTCAGGCTTTGAGAAATGAAGCTTTCCCTGCCACTGCGGAACGCTCCAAACGTCAAGCTCGTCGGGCGCTACGTTAAAATCACCGCATAGCAGGACATCTTTGTTGAGATCGCATTCCTCATCAAACATCCGCCGCAATCGCTGCAGCCAATCGAGCTTGAACTTAAATTTGTCGGTCCAGAGCTCGGTGCCGTTTGGAATATATGTGTTTACGATGCGGACACCATCGATCGTCGCGGCGATCAGGCGTTTGGGCGATTCGTCATCGTCGTCGCCGAATCCCTTTTGCACGTCCTTGATCTCGTTCTTTGAGAGTATGGCGACACCGTTGTACGACTTCTCACCAAAAAACGCGACGTGATAGCCCGGCGTCGTTGATCTCCTGATACGGAAAGCTATCATCGACCACCTTTGTTTCCTGCACGCATAATACGTCCGTGCCTGTGTGATCTAGCCACTCGATCATTGATTCCAGACGGAGCCGGATCGAATTTACATTCCAGGTTGCGATCTTCATTTATATAGATTTTGCCACAAGAATGCTGTATCCGGGAATCTGGGCTTTAGAAATCAGCGTAACCGCTGTCTTTGCTTCAATTACATGACAAACTGGCTTTTAGGAAAATGATTTTCCCGGCAGTATAACCATTTTCTCGTCGGTCAAGCTGCTTTCCCGTCGGTAACAAGGCTTTCCCGTCAAACAGCGCATTTTCCTGACCGGGAAGACGATTTTCTCTCGGAAAACGATTTTCCTGACAGGTAAAATGGTTTTCTCCGGCAGGAAAACGGCTCTAACATGAAAATTTGATTTTTCCGACAGGAAAACGCTTTTACCGACACGGCAGCCTTTGAAATTCCGGCCTGTTCTGCTTACCGCCGGTAAAACTCTCGGATCGTCACGATCACGCCCGCCCCGAATTCCTTTCCCAAAAAACACCGTCCGAATAACCTTGTATCCGTTTATCGGTTTCTGCCAGTTCGAGACGCTTTTGAGCGACGAGGCAATATTGCTCATCAGATTCGATAGCGACAAAATCGCGTCCGAGTTTTTTTGCCGTCACGGCCGTTGTCCCGCTGCCGGCAAAAGGGTCGAGGATCAGATCACCGGGGTTTGTGCTTGCCAGGATGATTTTCGCAAGAAGCTTTTCGGGCTTTTGTGTCGGGTGGTCAGTGTTCTCGGGCATCGACCAGAACGGAACGCTGATGTCGGTCCACAGGTTTGACGGATGCGTGTCGCGAAAGCTGCCATCGGCCGACTCTTCCCAATCCTTTGGCCGGCCGTTGTCTTTGTACGGTGCCAGTACCTTTCGCCGTATCTTTACATCTGTAAGGTTAAACGTGAATTCGTCTGACATTGTAAAGAACCAGATATCCTCAGCCGCATTCTTCCAGTTGGCCTTCGCCCCGCGGCCTTTTTCGCGCTCCCACGTGATCCGGTTCTGCAGGCGGAAATGCCGCGAACCGGCCCGCTGTATCGCGGCCGCTGAACGCCAGTCACCGCAGATGTAAATGGAAGCAGTTGGTTTTAACAGCGGCAAGCACAGCATCAGCCACGATTCGAGCCAATCTTCGTAATTGTCGGATGTTTTTTGCTTGAACCGTTCGGTGCCAAAGTCCTTTGGTCAGATTGTATGGCGGGTCCGCGAAAAGGAGGTCGAATGTCGCGGAGGGCAATGTCTTTAAGACGTCAAACGCATCGCCGCACACAATAGCGTTTTGTATACCGAACAGGTCCGTTTGCGTATCTCCTGTAACCAGCTGCCGACGCAGCTGCTCAACTTCGTCATCATTGACGATTATAGTTCGGTTGCCGGGCGCTCGAACTTTTGCTTTTTGTGACGCTATTGGCACGTGTTTTACTGGACAAAACTTTACCACAAGGGGCGGCATTTAAAAAGCTTTCGGGCCGCGGCGACATCATTCTGAATCCTGCTTGACCCTAAAATCAGGCGCGTGATACTCTTATATCTTTTGAGAATCGGGCGGTATCTGGCCTTGTTTCTGTATAGGATAGGTTACTTAAGATTATGCATTTGCTGGCCTTTGCCGAAGTAGTTCAGCTCTTTCCGGACGGCACACTTTTTATACATATTGCGATCATCCTGGGGATGATATGGGTATTGAACCGCACGCTTTACCGTCCGATCAACCGCGTTCTTGAATCGCGGGAACGAAACAAGGGCGGGCATTCAAGTGAAGCGGTAGAGATCCTCAAGGACGTAGATCTCAAAAGCGCCGCATATAATAAGGAAATGCTCGACGCCCGCAACACCGGGTATGACCTTGTAGCCAAAGAGCTTCAAAAAACATCCGAAGCCAAGGCAAAGAAACTAGAAACCGCAAAGGCAGAGATCGCAGCCCGTTATGATGCGGAAAAGGCGGACCTCGAAAAGCAAAAGGCGGAGGCACGTGACGCAATTGGTACAGAAGCGGAAAAGGTAGCCGAAGAGATCGCGACAAATATTCTCGGTGCGTAAAAGTTTATGACGGTTTTCATCAGCAGCATATTCTTGTTTCTTTCTGAAACTGCAGGCGGCGGTACGCTTTCACATATATATGAAGAATATCTGAACATACACGGCTTCGAATTTTGGAAGTTTCTCAACCTAATTGTTTTCCTTGCGATCCTCGTCTATCTGCTCAAAAAGCCGGTCTCAGAGGGATTTAAGGCAAAACGTGAAGCGATCCGTGCCGACCTCATCAGGGCCGAAGAAGAAAAAAAGGCCGCACTAGATCAACTGGCGACAACGGAAGCAAAACTCGCTCAGCTCGAAGCGGAAAAATCAGCGGTTCTCGAAAAAGCAAAGGCAGAGGCCGCCGCCGAGAAAAAACGACAGCTCGAAGCGACAGAGCTTGAGATCAAACGGCTTGCCGACCAGTCAGAGGGCGAACTGGCCCGACTCAGCAAACAGACGATGGCAGAGCTCAGGCGGTTTTCCGCAGATGAGAGTATTCGTCTCGCCGAACAAAAGCTAAGGTCGCGTATCGACAGTGTTAAGGACGCCAATCTGGTAAAGGCCAATATTCAAGAGATCGGAGGCCTGAATTGATATGAGCACTGAAACAATAGCCCGACGCTACGGCACAGCTTTGGCCGATGTCGTTCTAAATAACAGCGAGACTGCCAACGTTAAAGATGAGATGGATCAGTGGCAGCAGATCTTTGCCACAAACACGGACCTCAGCACGGTGTTCAGCAATCCGGCAATAACGCACACAGATAAAGAAAAGGTACTTAGGGATCTGATCGCGAGATCCAGGCCGTCGAAGACGACTGCGAATTTTCTTGCGCATATTGCTCGAAAATGGCCGGCTTGCGGAACTTGGCGAGATCAACGAACGGTTTGCCTCAGTGCTTGAGGAGCGAAGCGGCGTGGTCTCGGCGGCTGTAACATCAGCTCGCGATCTGCCGGAAAACGAGCGATCCGCCTTTCAGTCGATCCTTGAAAAGCTGACCGGGAAAAAGGTCAATATAGATTTTGAGATAGATAAGGAAATCATAGGCGGGGTCGTTACGCGTATCGGTTCGACCGTTTACGACGGCTCAGTCAGAACACAGTTAGAGAATTTAAAAGAACAATTGATCAACGGGTAATTCGCCCGGCATATGCCTCAGCCTAATTAGGGCGGCGGCTACCGGCGACGAATACGAACACATTTTATGGAAGCAATTAAGGCTAACGAGATCAACGAGATCATTCGTGCACAGATCGAGAATTTTGATTCGAGCATGACCGTTAACGAGGTCGGCACGGTCATTAAGGTCGGCGACGGTATCGCCGAAATTTACGGCTTGCAAAAGGTAATGGCCGGCGAGCTTTTGGAGTTTCCGCACGGCGTACGCGGCCTCGCCCTTAACCTCGAGGAAGACAAGGTAGGCTGCGTGCTCTTCGGCGATTTTCAAAAGATCAAAGAGGGCGACGAAGCAAAACGAACCAAACGCATCATGAGCGTGCCTGTCGGCGACGCTTTGATCGGGCGTGTTGTTGACGCTCTCGGTAACCCGATCGACGAGGCGGGCGAGATCATTACAGATACCTATTCGCCGATCGAACGTATCGCTCCCGGCATTATCGACCGCCAGCCGGTTAAAGAACCGCTTCAAACCGGTCTCAAAGCTATCGACTCGATGGTCCCGGTTGGCCGCGGACAGCGTGAATTGATCATCGGCGATCGACAGACAGGTAAAACGGCCGTCGCTATCGACACGATCATCAACCAAAAGGGCAAGGACGTTATCTGTATCTACGTCGCCATCGGCCAAAAGCAGTCGACGGTTGCTCAGGTTCGCCAAAAGCTCGAGGAATACGGCGCGATGGATTACACGATCATCGTTTCGGCGACCGCGTCAGACCCGGCGGCCATGCAGTTTCTGGCTCCTTATTCCGGATGTGCGATGGGCGAATATTTCCGCGACAACGGCCGTCACGCTTTGACGATCTACGACGATCTTTCAAAGCAGGCTGCTGCGTATCGCGAGATCTCGCTCCTGCTCAGGCGTCCTCCGGGCCGCGAGGCGTATCCGGGCGACGTATTTCTATCTTCACTCACGCCTGCTCGAACGTGCGGCTAAAATGTCAGATGCCCGCGGCGGCGGTTCAGCTTAACAAGCCTGCCGATCATCGAGACCCAGGCCGGCGATATTTCGGCATATATTCCGACAAACGTTATCTCGATCACCGACGGTCAGATCTTTCTCGAGAGCGATCTGTTCAACTCGGGCGTGCGTCCCGCGATCAACGTGGGTAACTCGGTTTCCCGTGTGGGCGGCTCGGCACAGATCAAGGCCATGAAGCAGGTTGCCGGTACCCTGCGTATCGACCTTGCCCAGTTTCGCGAGCTGGCGGCTTTTGCCCAGTTTGGCTCGGACCTCGATAAATCGACCCAGGACCAGCTCGAACGCGGTAAACGCCTGACCGAGATCCTCAAGCAGCCGCAATACAAACCGATGGAAGTCGAGGACCAGGTCCTTATCATCTGGACCGTGACAAACGGTTTGGCCGACGATATCGAGGTCGCTGATCTGAAACGGTTTGAGGAGGAGCTGACTGCATTTGCCAAAAGCTCGCACCCTGCAGTTCTAAATTCGATCCGCGAAAAAGGCTCGCTGGATGACGCCCTTAAGGCATCGATGAAAGAAGCGGTCGAGGATTTCAAAGCCACGCGTTGGGAGACAGCTGGGGCCGCTGCAGCGTAAGAATAGCAGATCCTAAATACTCTATATGGCTAGTCTTCTGGACATGCGCCGGCGAATTAAGTCGGTCAAGAATACACAACAGATCACCAAGGCGATGAAGATGGTCGCTGCGGCCAAGCTAAAGCGTGCGCAGGACCGTGTTACTGCATCGCGGCCGTTTGCCGCCAAAATGTCCGGGGTCCTCGGCGATCTCAGTGCCAAGGTCGGCGGCGAGGTCTCGCACCCGCTGCTCGACGAGCGTGGTGACGAAAAGTACCTCATAGTCCTGGTCAGCGCCGACAAGGGGCTTGCCGGGGCGTTTAACGCAAATATCATAAAGATGGCCCAGGCGTTCATGAAAGAGAATGCCGCCAAAGAGACTGAGATGATACCGGTCGGCCGCAAGGGCCGCGATTTTTTCAAACGCCGTGACGTAAAATTTGCCGAGGAATATGTCGGTTTGACCGGTTCGGGCCAGGTTGTCCACGCAGACGCGGTCGCGATCGCTCAAAAGGTCATCGGAATTTTTACCGAGGACACAACCATCGACAAGGTCTTTATCGTGTTTACCGAGTTTAAGACCGTTCTTACGCAAAAGCCGATGATCGAGCAGCTATTGCCGATACCGCGAACCGTTGGGGACGAGACTGCCGAAAGCACCGGGGCCCAGGCCGAGTACATTTACGAGCAGCCGGCTGCTGAAATATTCAGCAAATTGCTCCCTAAGCAGGTCGAGACACAGATCTATCGGGGCATGCTCGAATCCGTCGCGTCTGAACAGGGCTCACGAATGACCGCCATGGATTCGGCATCAAAAAATGCCGGCGAGCTTATCGATACCCTTACCCTGAATATGAACCGCATCCGTCAGGCTGCGATCACCAAGGAGATCATCGAGGTCGTATCGGGAGCGGCAGCCGCCTAAGAATATTTCACCCTTAAATTTCGTGCCATATGATGCTTGATGTCGATCGAGTTTTCATATATGCTTTGCCTGCCTTTTCGTTTAACAACGACTCAAACAAAACTAGAATTCAGGAGGAACTTATGATCATAGGGATTGGAGCATTATTAATGTTTATCGGTGTGGTTTGGATGATCGTGACGGCCGTCCAAAACGAATCGACAACCGGATCTAAGGCAATATGGGGTATTCTGATCTTTTTCACCGGTCCGTTAGCCAGCACGATCTATTTCTTTATGAAAAAGGCCGGGCTCGTTCCGCTGATCCTTATGTGGATCGCAGTGCTTTTCTATGGTTACGGAATTTTCACGAGCGCAGGCGAGATAATGAGACAGCTGCCTAATTAGACGGATCGATTTGTTCTTAAATAAGAAAAAATGGCGCGAAACGGTGATACGTTACGCGCCGTTTTTGTTTTGGATCGGAGTCATATTCTTCCTTTCGAGCGAGCAGGGTGCGATGACCCAAACGTCTCGAATTATCGGCCCGATACTCCATTTCATCTTTCCGGCTGCGTCTGAAGAGACCCTGCAGATCTACCATGGATATATCCGCAAACTCGCGCATTTTACCGAGTATTCGATTCTCGCCCTATTGGCATTTCGGGCATTCTCAACGTCGACCAATTTGCGGGTCCGCAGCTTGCGATATCTGCTGCCTGTGATCATCGTTTTGCTGATCGCCTCGACCGACGAATTTAATCAGAGTTTTGAGGCGTCGCGTACGTCATCGATTCGCGATGTTCTTCTTGATCTCTCGGGCGGTATAGTTACGGCCACAGCGATCTGGGTATTCTATAGGCTACGCCGGGCACCTGAGGAAAAAACGATGTGAATCAAAGTGGGTTTCAACTCGGCTATTCTCTGACCGGAAAGTAACTCCACTTGTGTTAAACAACCGACTTTTTCACATTTGCACTTTTTCACTTTTCATCTTTTTAGAACCCCCGAAACATCTGCAGAGGGTCTGCGCAAAAGTTTTAGACTCCCCGCAAGTTTTGCAGACTCTAAAACATTTGCGGAGCCTCAAGAACTTTTTTGCAGCCTCTTCAAAAATTGCGCGAACCCTGAAACATTGTTGCAGAGGCTCTGCAGATGTTTTTGATCTAAAAACATTATTATGATCGTTCCGCGATCGGTGGAATACAGTGAAAATGGGTGTCCACCTTATTTAACAGCTGCGAACCGGCAACTGACAAAGTGTTAAACACACAACTCCCATTTCGTTTTACCGCGGGCCATGTGATCCCCAATGGTTCGCTCTTTGCCCCTTTGATATAACCTGCAAAGGTTTGGCGCTATTCTTAGGGTTCGACCAAAACTTTCTAACGCGAGGTAAAACGTAATGGCAAAGATCATTTTAACGACGATCCTTTTATTTACTTTGTTCCATTTTCCAGGCATGTTTCCCGCTGAGGCGCAGCAGGCGAAAGCTTCTGAGGCAGTGTATCTGCTCAGGCCGGCGGCAATCTTTGACGGTGAGTCAGCTGAGTTGCATAAGGGATGGGCCGTTTTGGTGCGAGGCGAACGCATTGTGTCGGTCGGGCCGGCAGCTGAAATAAAAGCCCCGGCTGAGGCGAAAACGATCGATCTGCCGGACCTGACCCTGATGCCCGGGCTGATCGATGCCCATTCACACGTGCTGCTTCATCCATATTCCGAAACGATATGGAACGACCAGGTTGCCCACGAGGCGTTGAG
This sequence comes from Blastocatellia bacterium, assembly GCA_963834975.1. Lineage (GTDB taxonomy): Bacteria > Acidobacteriota > Blastocatellia > Pyrinomonadales > Pyrinomonadaceae > OLB17. The sequence goes on along the minus strand of CAWIDZ010000004.1, from coordinate 14,710 downwards.
TTTACGCGTCGCCCGGGCAACAAATCATTTGCGGAGCAACCTGATGGCCGGATTTACCACCATTCGGGACCTCGGCACAGAGGGGGCAGGCTACGCTGACGTCGGATTAAAACAAGCGGTTGAGCAAGGCATTATCCCGGGCCCGCGGATGTTTGTCGCCACGCGGGCGATAGTCGCGAGCTACACATATGCTCCAAAGGGTTACGTGCCCGAATGGGATGTGCCGCAGGGGGCAGAGGAGGCTGACGGGGTGGACAGTCTTACCCGCGTCGTCCGCGAGCAGATCGGCAAAGGCGCCGATTGGGTAAAACTCTATGCCGATTACCGCTGGGGAGCAGACGGCGCGGCACACCCGACATTTACCCTGGATGAGCTAAAGCTGGCAGTCGAGATCGCCCACAGTGCCGGCATCCCCGTCGCTGCGCACGCAACCAGTACCGAGGGAATGCGGCGAGCCATTCTTGCCGGCGTCGACACGATAGAACACGGCGACGGCGGCACACCTGAGATCTTCAAATTGATGAAAGAGCACGGCACCGCACTCTGCCCGACACTCGCCGTTGCGGGTGCAAATGCCGAACGAAAAAAGGCGGTCTTTCAGGAAGCCCTAAAAGCGGGCGTCACCATCGCCAGCGGCAGCGACGTCGGCGTCTTTGCCCACGGCGACAACGCCCGCGAGATCGAAGCAATGGTATCGTTCGGAATGCCCCTCATCGACGCCCTCAGGTCCGCAACCTCTATCGACGCAAAAGTGTTAAAACAGGAAGAGAATATTGGCCGCGTCCGCACCGGCCTGCTCGCCGACCTGATCGCAGTTCAGGGCGACCCGACCCGCGACATCACCGCCGTCCGCCGTGTCCGGTTTGTTATGAAAAATGGAGGTATCTACGTTAAGCCGTAACCAAATGAGCCGACGGCGTGAGCGAAAAAAGAGCCCGCAATGGACGCCGATGTCAGAACCGCCTCCCGTCAGTGGGCGGTCCGAACAGGGCCGGGATCGATCCGCCCGCTCACGCAGGCGGTTCTGACATACGATTACCGGGATCGGGATCAATGTCTGAAGACTTTTGTATGATATTAATTAACCAAGGCGAACCCACATGATTGACGAACTTGAAGCCGAAATTGTGCGCGATGCAGAGTTAATAGCTGAAGCGTTTGGAAGCAACGACCCGAACGTTCGCCGAGCAACTTTTGACAACTTTTACTGCACGTTCATGGAAGACCCCAAGATGTACGCAACTCTGACGCCCGAAACGGTTGCGTGGTTCAAAGCCCTCGCCGCTGAGTTCGAAATGGAATAGAAGGATGATAAGCAGTGATGGAATCTCCACCCGGTCTACTAATTAGTGCACAGCCCACCCCGGATAGGCGGATGCAAATACGGATTTGGGCCAAGGGTACTTCGGTCAGCACCTAATCGGAAGGCTGTTTCCGCCTAAACGAGCTAACCAGGAAACTTGCCCATTCCGAAACCCGGCGTGTGCCACCGGTGCGGATCAGGATTTCGGCGGCGATGAGGTTGGGTACCCAGCCCAACCAGGCTACGGCACGGTAAACGTCCATTGGGGGCAGCTCGACACTATTGGTTATTGCCCATTTCCACGCCCGCAGCGTTATTGCCGAGAGCGTGAGTGCGTAGCTTCGGATCATGAATTGCCGGTGCCGGCTGAAATCACCCTGTTTCGCCTTCACTAGAGCGAAAGCCGTGAACGTGATCCAGAGGATCGCGAGCGTTACGAACGAGACCTTTGACGGCAGGCCGCCATTGGCATAGACGCCCATCAGCAGCCCGGCCGGGCCGGTTATCAGCAGGACATCCATTACATAAATATAGCCAAAGGTCCGGTGCAGCCGCGGGTAATAGCTCTGTATCTGTCCCGAAAACTGAGTAAATCCGGCGAGCAAAACCCAAAGGCTCGCATAAACGTGGACAAAAAAAGCCACACGCCAATGGTCGATATCGATGTAATCCTGCTTGATCCGCAAAAATCCGACGTCGGTATTGTATGGGATATACGCCACGGTTATTCGTGCCATCAGGAATGTAAAAAATGCGAGCAAAAGCAGCACGACGACATTAAAGCGATCTATGCCCTTGATAATTAGTCCTGCTTTACGCAAAATATTCGCCATATGAAACAGTTCACTTTATCACTGATAGCCGCGTTTATTATCGCTTTGGGCATACAGGCGTGCAACATGAACACCGTTGCCGTCACAAACACCGAAAAGGCCGCTGAGCCCCCAGCCGCCACAGCGCAGATCAAAAGTCCGCCTGCCGCTCCTGCTGCTGCCGAGAGTATTGAGCCGGTTCTGGGTTCGTACGTTGGAAAGTTTGGCGATAACAAGATAACCCTGCTCATCACAAAAGCCGGCGGCGGGGCCGTCTCAGGCCGAAGCATTGTGGGCGGCAACGACAGGCCGTTTGACGGCACTGTTACGCTCGATAACGGCACTTACAACTTCGAAGCCCGCGAACCGGGTGACCATAAGGACGATGGTGTCTTCAAATTTCACATCGCCGAGGCCAAGCCGAACGAGGTCGTGGGTACCTGGAAAGCGAACGATGCAAAACGCCCCGAAAAATCGTACACCCTTGAAAGAAGGAAATTTGAATATAAAGCCAGTGTCGGTTCGTGGCCCGAAGCCTCGCAGCGTCTCCTCAAACCTGAGGATATTGAAAATATGATAAAAGGCGAACTCGAGATGATGCGTAACGAGATCTTTGCCCGTCACGGCTACTGTTTTGCTAAAAAGGAATTGAGGCAGCAGTTTGAGAACGAAGATTGGTACGTACCGAATACGGTCGATATCAGGGGCTTTCTCACCGACGTCGAAAAGAAGAACATTGCCATGATAAAACGCTACGAAAAATATGCCGATGACTATGGCGACGAATACGGCCGCTAAACCAAACTCAAAGGGCCCTCGCTGAAACCAGCGGGGGCTTTTTAACATCCACCTAACTCAGGCATAAAAGCACACTATGCACTCGAGTTCTGATCACAATTGAACTGGCCAATCTCATGATCTCGCAGGCGTGGTTTCAGACAGAGGTACTTCCTTACTTAACACGGCCCCGGACCGACAAAACTTCCAATTCAGGCAACTTTGTGGCATATTTATTCGTTAAGGGTATCAGGAAAAGGAGACATATTAATGAGCATAATGGACAAGGTTAAAGAGGCGGCGATGAATCAATTCATCGAGGTTATCGAGTGGCTCGACGATTCACAGACGACACTCGTTTATCGCTTTCCGGTCGTTGGACAAGAGATCAAGAACGGGGCACAGCTTATCGTTCGCGAATCGCAGGCAGCCGTTTTCGTTTTCGAAGGTCAGGTTGCCGATGTTTTCGCACCTGGGCGATACACGATCGACGGCGGAAACACTCCGATACTGTCAAAGCTTGGTGCCTGGAAATACGGCTTTAATTCGCCGTTCAAATCTGAGGTCTATTTTGTAAATACAAAACAATTCACAGACATGAAATGGGGAACGTCGAACCCCGTTATGCTTCGCGATGCGGATTTTGGCATCGTCAGGTTGCGTGCCTTTGGTGCCTACAGCCTGCGTGTTGCCGATCCGGGCGAATTCATCAAACAGATCGCCGGAACGAATGCTCAATTTCAAACCGACGATATTGACGGCCAGCTAAAGCGGGCGATCGTTACCGAATTTTCGGACGCGATCGGCGAAATGAAAATTCCGGCTCTCGATCTTGCCGCTCAATACAAAGAGATCGGCGAACAGATCCGCAGTAAGATAAACGAAGATTTTAAGGGATACGGCCTCGAGGTTACTAAATTCTACGTCGAAAATGTCAGCCTTCCGCCAGAGGTCGAAGCGGCGATGGACAAGCGTGCGTCTATGGGTGCTCTCGGTGACGCACAGAATTATATGCAGTTTCAGGCTGCTGACGCACTGCGGGATGCTGCTCAGAATGAGGGTGGCGGAGCCGGACTCGGTGCCGGCCTCGGTGCTGGTTTTGCGGTTGGCGGGCAGATGGCAAATGCCTTTGGCCAGCAGGCAGGCGGACCGGCACAAGGTGGCGGCGGTGCCCAGGCGACGAGCATCCCATGCCCGAGCTGCGGCAAAGGTAATGCCGCCGGAGTTAAGTTTTGTTCTGAGTGTGGAGCCAAAATGGAAGTTGCAAAGGTGCCCTGTGTTAAATGCGGCGCCCAGCTTCGCGAAGGAGCAAAGTTCTGTTCAGAGTGCGGCTCGACGCAGGAAAAGGCAAAATGCTCTAACTGTCAGTTTGAACTGGCACCGGGTGCGAAGTTCTGTCCTGAATGCGGTACCAAGACCGAAGCAGCAGCCGAATAACTGCTTTTAGACATAACGAGCAAGGGGCGAGTGAGCCGGACTCGCCCTTTTTGCATCTTGGCGGTCATTTGCCGATGAGTTAGAATCAGTATTTGTCGATGATCAGCCTAAATAAATCTTATGCCAATTAGTCCCGAGCTACTCGAAATTTTGCGATGCCCCCAATGCCGGTCTGAAGTAAAGATCGACGCTGAGGAAACCCGCCTGAAATGCGTAAACCCCGAATGCTCGCTCGTTTACCCGATCCGCGACGAGATACCGGTTATGCTTGTCGAAGAAGCTACCGTTGAGAAATAATGCGGCGGCGCCCGCTCAACAGGCAAGATCAAAACGAAATTGATTGGAAAGCCGTCAAGCGGGTCCTCGTCGTTAAGCTGCGTTCGATCGGTGACACCGTTCTCTCAACCCCTTCCCTGATAGCACTCAAGCGGTTTGTTCCTGATGCCCAAGTAGACATTCTGCTAGAGGATTGGGTCGCACCGCTGCTCGACGGGTTTGATGCGGTGGACAATGTACTGAGCGTGGGCAAGGGTTTCCCATCGCGGCTGAATACGGCAAAAACTCTCAGAAAGCGAAAGTACGATGTCGCCTTTAACCTGCACGGGGGGACGACGGCGACGTTCTTTACGGCGGCGACCAGGGCGCCGCATCGTGTTGGTTTGGCCTCATATCAATATCCTTTTCTTTACGATCATCTGCTCTCGTCACCCGTCGATTATTGGCAAAGCAAAAATATCCACTCCGCCGAACAGCAGCTTGCACTGCTCGGGTCGGTCGGCGTTCCGGTGGACGACCGGCCTAAAAGCAGGCTGTGTATTTCCGATGAATGCGGCACTTTCGATTGAAAGCAAGCTGAACGATAAAATGCCCGACTCGCTCCGTTTGCCCTTATGCACCCGACCACAGCGTTTTTTACAAAGCAGTGGCCGACAGAAAATTTCGCCCGAACGGCGGAGTTTCTGGCCGGGATGGGGATCGGCACGGTGGCGATATCGTCAAAGGGTGAAAGTTCAATGCTCGAAATCCTGAAAAATGATTCGAATGTGCCGATAGTAACCTTTGACGATCTTTCCCTGCCTGAGATCACGGCCTTAGCGGCTAAGGCAAAACTTTTTGTCGGAAATGATTCGGGCATCGCGCATATCGCTGCCGCCGTTCAGACGCCAACTGTAGTTATCTTTGGATCGTCAAATCGCGTCCATTGGCGGCCGTGGACCGATGCACCCAACGAGATCGTTTTTACCGAGTTTGCCTGCCAGCCATGTCCCGGTTATGTTTGCGCCGAATACGGCGAACCCCGCTGCATATTGAGCGTCCCGACCCAAACTGTTTTTGAGGCGATCGAAAAAGTCCTTTCCCAAAATAATGAAGCTGTCCCAGCAACAAGCCCGGGACAGCTTCAAATTAAGAATACAGTTATCGATCAGATGAACTATTTCTTCATCGAATTAGACTTCATCTTTGAGTCGTCCTTAGCCGCCGAATTTCCGTTGACCATCTGATTTGTCATCGAATCTTTCGGCTTGATCAACAGTTGATTCTTGACCCCTTTTTGGCCCTCGATGCCCTTGGCGACGGTTTCGGCCTTGCTCTTTTGGGCTGCGTTCGCGACCGTCCCCTTGAGAGTGATCATGTCATTTTCGACATTGACGTCGATCGTAGACTCTCTCAGGTCATCTGCGGCGAGGAGCGCTGCCCGCGTCTTGAACCATATCCAACTGTCATTAACTCCCTGGCCGATCGTGCTTGTGCCCTTGTCCTTTTCATACTCGGCCCTGTGTTTGTCATATTCCTCTCGAGAGATATTGCTGTTCGTCCTGTCGATCGTCGGCGTCGCCGCGGGTGTCATCGCACGGTTGGTGTTCACCGCCGCATTATGATTGTTCGCCGCCGTATCGCCGCAGGCGCTCAAGGCGAACGCGAGCCCGGTTATCATCGTAAATGTAAATATGCCTCGTAATTTCATTTTTGCAGTCCCTCCAGTCACTTAATCTATGCCATCGTACCGGCTGCATAAGGACAAACGAGCTATTAGCAAGCTCGATCTTTCGTAGGCCTCATACACCAAGTGCGACTATAATCATGCCGTTAAAAAAGTTCGGTATGTTGGCATACGTTGTTCAATGTATCCGCTCGGTCGCTTCGTTATCGCTCGTATAGGTGTTTCGGCTTTGAGAACGTAGATCCAAAACCATGAGATGTGGTTCGCCGGCGGGCCAGTGATAGTGGTAATATTGATTTCCGAATAGTTATTTAAAGCGTCGGGGAGGTTATTTTGGCGGCATGAAGCTTTTACCACCCATCGCGAGTTGTCGCAGAGGTGAAATAGTTTTTTTAACGTCTAAAAAAACTATTTGGGTTGTGTGACAGCTTTATGGATGTTGTATCGACCTCAGATCAGCGTAAATAAACGCTGCACCGTTAATATCGCGGGACACTTTTGTTTCAGCCTTTATTTACGGGCCTAAGGCATTTTTATCAATCTGCAATACAAAATGTGTTGACTTTCTCGCATTACTCGTTGTATTATCAGTGCAACAACTAGCCATCTGTGAATATTGGCAAAACAAGGCCTTGTTCAGGCAGGGACAGATGGGTTGTTAGGCAGAAAAATATTAAGGAAGACAAAAGTTATGAACCCAAATTATCTCACACGAGCAGAACTGGCTGATTTTGGCCTCAATATGGCTGCAAAGATCGCCGAGGGCAAGGTCACAGGGCTGCTGCCAGGGCAGGTCACGGCCATTTCTGATGCCATCGCGGCGGCATCCGCCAAGCTCGCCGAATCTGACCGCCGGCAGGTCGCTCTGCGTGCCGCTTCGCTCGAAGGAACACAGATCGCACAGGACGACAGTGCGGATCTGCAAAGGCTGATCCAGGACTTTAAGTACACAATGAAAGGCCTCGGCAGCCGTGCCAGCGAATTTGACGCCGTCGGCTTTGACCCGCCGGTCATCGGCCGCCGCCCGGTCACACCCGAGACACCCGTCGAGCTTGCCGTCACAGGCTATTCGAACGGCGTAAATGCCCTCAGCTTCGTGAGTGCCAACGCCCCCGGCCGCGTACTTTTCGTGATCGAGGCAAAGATAGCCGACATCCCCCGATACGATATCATCGGCAGTACAAAGTCCCAAAAATTCAAACACACCGGAGTAAAACCCGGCGTCCCCATCCAATACCGAGTCCGCTCCCAAGCCGCCCGCGGCCAAACCTCAACCTGGTCGAACGAGGCCGTGGTCTATCGGGAATAAAGCATGAGTAACGCCTTCAGGCGTTTCATCACGGGCTCGGCCCACCGATGAGCGGCGTGAAATACGGCTTTACTTCGCCGTTCAATCTGAGGTCTACTTTGTAAATACAAAACAATTCACAGACATGAAATGGGGAACCTCAACCCCGTTATGCTCCGCGATGCCGATTTTGGCATCGTCAGGTTGCGTGCCTTTGGTGCCTACAGCCTGCGTGTTGCCGATCCGAGCGAATTCATCAAACAGATCGCCGGAACGAATGCTCAATTTCAAACCGACGATATTGACGGCCAGCTAAAGCGGGCGATCGTTACCGAGTTTTCGGACGCGATCGGCGAAATGAAAATTCCGGCTCTCGACCTTGCCGCTCAATACAAAGAGATCGGCGAACAGATCCGCAGCAAGATAAACGAGGATTTTAAGGGATACGGCCTCGAGGTTACTAAATTCTACGTCGAAAATGTCAGCCTTCCGCCAGAGGTCGAAGCGGCGATGGACAAGCGTGCGTCTATGGGTGCTCTCGGTGACGCACAGAATTATATGCAGTTTCAGGCTGCTGACGCACTGCGTGACGCTGCTCAGAATGAGGGCGGCGGAGCCGGACTCGGTGCCGGGCTCGGTGCTGGTTTTGCGGTTGGCGGACAGATGGAAATGCCTTTGGCCAGCAGGCAGGAGGACCGGCACAAGGTGGCGGCGGAGCTCAGGCGACGAGCATCCCATGCCCGAGCTGCGGCAAAGGTAATGCCGCCGGAGTTAAGTTTTGTTCTGAGTGTGGAGCCAAAATGGAAGTTGCAAAGGTGCCCTGTGTTAAATGCGGCGCCCAGCTTCGCGAAGGAGCAAAGTTCTGTTCAGAGTGCGGCTCGACGCAGGAAAAGGCAAAATGCTCTAACTGTCAGTTTGAACTGGCACCGGGTGCGAAGTTCTGTCCTGAATGCGGTACCAAGACCGAAGCAGCAGCCGAATAACTGCTTTTAGACATAACGAGCAAGGGGCGAGTGAGCCGGACTCGCCCTTTTTGCATCTTGGCGGTCATTTGCCGATGAGTTAGAATCAATATTTGTCGATGATTAGCCTAAATAAGTCTTATGCCAATTAGTCCCGAGCTACTCGAAATTTTGCGATGCCCCCAATGCCGTTCTGAAGTAAAGATCGACGCTGAGGAAACCCGCCTGAAATGCGTAAACCCCGAATGCTCTCTCGTTTACCCGATCCGCGACGAGATACCCGTTATGCTTGTCGAAGAAGCTACCGTTGAGAAATAATGCGGCGGCGCCCGCTCAACAGGCAAGATCAAAACGAAATTGATTGGAAAGCCGTCAAGCGGGTCCTCGTCGTTAAGCTGCGTTCGATCGGTGACACCGTTCTCTCAACCCCTTCCCTGATAGCACTCAAGCGGTTTGTTCCTGATGCCCAAGTAGACATTCTGCTAGAGGATTGGGTCGCACCGCTGCTCGACGGGTTTGATGCGGTGGACAATGTACTGAGCGTGGGCAAAGGTTTCCCATCGCGGCTGAATACGGCAAAAACTCTCAGAAAGCGAAAGTACGATGTCGCCTTTAACCTGCACGGGGGGACGACGGCGACGTTCTTTACGGCGGCTACCAGGGCGCCGCATCGTGTTGGTTTGGCCTCATATCAATATCCTTTTCTTTACGATCATCTGCTCTCGTCACCCGTCGATTATTGGCAAAGCAAAAATATCCACTCCGCCGAACAGCAACTTGCACTGCTCGGGTCGGTCGGCGTTCCGGTGGACGACCGTCCGAAAAGCAGGCTGTGTATTTCCGAGAATGCGGCACTTTCGATTAAAAGCAAGCTTAACGATAAAATGCTCGGCTCTGCTCCGTTTGCCCTTATGCACCCGACCACAGCGTTTTTTACTAAGCAGTGGCCTACTGAAAATTTCGCCCGAACGGCGGAGTTTCTGGCCGGAATGGGGATCGGCACGGTGGCGATATCGTCAAAGGGTGAAAGTTCAATGCTCGAAATCCTGAAAAATGATTCGAATGTGCCGATAGTAACCTTTGACGATCTTTCCCTGCCTGAGATCACGGCCTTAGCGGCTAAGGCAAAACTTTTTGTCGGAAATGATTCGGGCATCGCGGATATCGCTGCCGCCGTTCAGACACCAACGGTAGTTATCTTTGGGTCGTCAAACCGTGTCCATTGGCGTCCGTGGACCGACGCACCGAACGAGATCGTTTTTACCGAGTTTGCCTGCCAGCCGTGTCCCGGTTATGTATGTGCCGAATTCGGCGAACCCCGCTGCATATTGAGCGTCCCGACCGCAAACTGTTTTTGAGGCGATCGAAAAAATACTTTCCCACAATAAGGAAGCTGCCCACGGCAACAAGCCCGGGACAGCTTCGAAATAAAAATACAGTGTATCGATCAGACGAACTATTTCTTCATCGAATTAGACTTCATCTTTTCGTTTTTCGTCGCCGAATTTCCGTTACCATCTGATTTGTATCGAATCTTTTGGTTTTATCAACAGCTGATTCTTGACCCCTTTTTGGCCCTCTATGCCTTTGGCAACGGTTTCGGCCTTGCTCTTTTGGGCTGCGTTCGCGACCGTCCCTTTGAGGGTGATCATGTCATTTTCGACATCGACGTCGATCGTGGACTCTCTCAGGTCATCGGCGGCGAGGAGTGCTGCACGTGTTTTGAACCAGATCCAACTGTCATTCACTCCCTGGCCGATCGTACTTGTGCCCTTGTCCTTTTCGTACTCGGCCTTGTGTTTGTCGTACTCCTCGCGAGAGATATTACTGTTCGTCCTGTCGATCGTCGGTGTCGCCGCGGGCGTTGACGCGCGGTTGGTGTTCACCGACGTATTATGATTGTTTGCAGCCATGTCCCCGCACCCGCTCAACGCGAACGCGAGTCCGGTTATCATCGTTAATGTAAATATGCCTCGTAATTTCATTTCTGCAGTTCCTCCAGTCAATTTAGTCTGTGCCATCGTACCGGCTGCATAAGGACAAACGGGCTGTTCGAAAGCCCGATCTTTCGTAGGCCTTACACACCAAGTGCGACTATAGTCAGGCCATTCAAAAAGTTCGGTATGTTGGCATACGTTGTTCGATGTGTCAGCTCGGTCGCCTCGTTCCCACTCGTATATGTGTTTCAGCTTTGAGAACGTATATCCAAAACTATGAGAAGTGGTTCGCCGGTGGACAAGCGATGGCGGTAAATTGCTTTCGGAATAGCTATTGAAAGCGTCGGGGAGGTCATTTCAGCGGAATGCAGTTATTACCACCGATCGCAAGTGTCAAGAGGTCAACATAGGTTTTTTAACGTCTAAAAAAACTATTTGATTAGATTGTCAGCTTTATGGACGTTGTTTCGGCCTCAGATCTTGAATAAATAACAGCGCGTGCCCTTCAAATTGCCATACGCTGTCGTTTCAGCCTGTATTTACGGGCATGCGGAGTTTTTATAAGTCTACAATACAAATTGTGTTGACTTTCTTGCATTGCTCGTTGTACTATCAATGCAACAACAGGCCATCTGTGAATGCCGCTGGAAAATAAGGCCTTGTTTTGGCAGAGGCAGATTCAGCTTGTTGGCAGAAAAATAGTAAGGAAGACAAAAGTTATGAACCCAAATTATCTCACACGTGCAGAACTGGCCGATTTTGGCCTTAATATGGCTGCAAAGATCGCCGAGGGCAAGATCACGGGGCTGCTGCCAGCGCAGGTCGCGGCGATCTCAGATGCTATCGCGGCGGCATCTGCAAAACTTGCCGTATCTGACCGCCGGCAGGTCGCTCTGCGTGCCGCTTCGCTCGAAGGAACACAGATCGCACAGGACGACAGTGCGGATCTGCAAAGGCTGATCCAGGACTTTAAGTACACAATGAAAGGCCTCGGCAGCCGTGCCAGCGAGTTTGACGCCGTCGGCTTTGACCCGCCAGTGATCGGCCGCCGCCCGGTCAAACCCGAGACTCCCGTCGAACTCGCCGCCACCGGCTATTCAAACGGCGTAAATGCCCTCAGCTTCGTGAGTGCCAACGCCCCCGGCCGTGTGCTATTCGTGATCGAGGCAAAAGTAGACGGCAGCCCCCGATACGACATCATCGGCACAACAAAGTCACAAAAATTCAAACACACCGGAGTAAAACCCGGCGTCCACATCCAATACCGAGTCCGCGCCCAAGCCGCCCGCGGCCAATCCTCCACATGGTCGAACAAGGCCGTGGTCTATCGGGAATAACGTATGAGTAACCCCTTCAGGCGTTTCTGCCGTCGCGACCATAGAGGGCGTTGATGTAACCCAAAGTCGGGCGAATGATTGAGGAAAACAAAAACTGCAATGTTAGAATCTAAGTAAATGGATGTCGGAGCAGGCGGCAATTGGAAAAGGTTCGACGAAAAGTTTGATGAGTCAATTGTCAGGCAAACAACTGGCGTTTCCTGCATGTCGGCGGCGTGGCGTAAATGTTGTTGAGGAAGCGGGGAATCTTCATTTCTCAGGAGATCATTCGTGATATTATTGGAGAGCCGTCATATGTTAAGGCGTTGGCGGATTGTTTAAATACTTCTGATAATTCCGACGATGGTAAGGTTTGGCTTGGCATAAGTACAGACGAAGAAAGTTTGGAAATGCTTCTGAGAGGCAGCGATCTGGCTATCGTGCTTTTGGAAGAACCTGTTCGCAATGGGGACATGCTGTGGTGGTGGCGGGTCGAGACAGAGATAAATGATCAGAATTCTGGACCCTTTTGATCAAACTTCCTATAAAATGTCGATTGATGATCTGTTAGAGTATCTGGGGCGGAGAGGTAGTAACAAGATGGCAAGTTAAAAGCGAATAGAGATCCTCAGTTTGCGGACAAAGCCAAGCGGCCGCGTCAGCCTAAACTTGAAGCTTGGAAACGAACAAGCGACGTATGACATATCAGTGGTAAATCGAAATGGCATCTTCGGCTTAGAGTTGCCCGATTCACTCGGCTCAAACTGACGGGATTTTTCTCTCAAAAATCCAGAGATCTGGTCGAGACGGTTATGCAGGAATATACGCGTAAACAGCAAGCTGCCTAACGCCCTCGGCCCGAGGGGTCGGACCGGCAATATGCGATTCTTGCGTCGGTAAGCAAGTACCCCACATGTCCGTAGCCCGCACGTAAGTGAGTGCCACTAGCAATTCCACAAAACAAACCTACTCTTGCGAACATTAAGTTCGACATGTTGGATTGCACCTCGCAGACATTACGTGACGCCGTTTGATCGGTAACGTTGCCCTTACTCACGTGCGGGCTACGGACACGGCTGCCGCCGAACTATCCTCTCTCCGATCAGGCAAACTGCTTCGTCTCTCAAACGTCTGTTTTTCTAGTATTATAAAATGCGCGATGCAATCGAGTGGGGCACTTTCTGCGTGCGGACTGAAGCAGATCGTGATCCCGCCCGAATTAAAGGAACGGTATACCTGAGCCCGTATTCCTCGGAGTTTACTATGTACGAAACGCCAAAAACCAGGCCTCAATTGCTGGTGGGGAAGAGTTTAATTTCAATCATTCTGCTGATCATTATTCTCCCTGTGCTGGGTTATTCACAGATCAAGCCAATTGATCCTGAAGTAAATGACGCTGAGATCGATCCGTTATTGTTCTTGTTGCGTTCAAGTAAAGGAGACCTGGCTGAACAGGTCGCAACCCAGATAACTATGATCGCTGAACAAGGACCTGAGAAGCGGGCGCAAGTTTTAGCGAGCTTAGATCGAGCGACCGATAACCTTGACGAAGGTAAAGGTGTGGTTGTCTTGTCGGTCGAAAAATTCAGACTCTGGGAAAATGTCAATATCGTCTATCGGAAGCTGGTGGCAATAGAGGCCATTGACAAAATAATTTCCTGCATGGTTTGTTCCAACGGAACCGTTGGCAGTCAACCCGCGACCGGGACTCTTCTGTTTCTCGGACGGTCGAAATATCGTACGGAAGTTGTTGCCAAATTGGGAAATACTCTAAATAGCGAATACGGTATCATACGGGCATTTGGGGCCGCTACTTTGGGTGACCTGAGGTGTGAGGACGTTTGTGCATTACTGGAAAATGCTTTACGGTCGAAGCCCGACGAGGCATTTCGACTGCACCTGACAAAGGCACTTGATCGGGCACGGAAAAATAACTAAAGCCGGCAGAGGAATTCGGTCCAATGCAAAAAGCCTAGAGGCCGGGGCATCTCCTTCGGATATCAACCGGCCCGAACGCAGACGTAGAGAACCACCCCGTCATCCGAAGCGGATGACACCCCTCCTTCGTAAGGAGGGGAGCCCGGCGTCTTCACGGGCTGGTATTTTACCTCGTAATGCGAGGCAAACTCTTTCTTCTCTCAGACGTCTACTTATCTAGTGTTATATAAACGCCATGGGATCGATGGTGGGACTAAGCGGCGTGCAGGACTCAAGCAGATCGTGGTCTTTCCCGAATCGCAGAAAGATAGTATCTGACCCCATATTCACAAAGTTTGGAGAGACACCAAATTAGGTGGGAAACAATGAGAAATAACTATGAGGTTTTGTTCTAAGATTCTCGCGATCAATTTAGCATGGGCGGTTGGTGCTTGTTCTCAAACTATGTCCGTAGGAGTTCAAAATGTTGCGAAGAGTACTATTCCGCAGAATAACTCAATTCCTAATATGACAGAAGATCAATTGACGAATTCAGACTCTAAGTTTTCAATTTTGGAAAATACGATTCAGTCGTCAAACTTTAGACGAATTTCTCTCGTTTTAGATGAGCATGATTTTCAAGTCGATACTCTAACTGAGGTTTTTTCAAAGCTTTCTGAGGAGTTTCAAAACCCGAAATACCTGACAATCGGAGTTAACACTGACCGGTCACTGCTGACAGCGATACGGCAAAGACCTGGAACCGGCAGCAGTCGAATCCCAAAGAGTCCAGAAAACGAGAAGGAGAATCGGGCAATTTACTACCGACGAGGTCCCAATGAATTCTTCCGATATCGAAAGAAGGACAAGAGCGATTATGTTACGGTTGTGCTAAAGGGCAAGGCTATTTAGGTCGTGTTGGAACCGTTTGGAAGAGTGGAGGGTCGGGCCCTCGATTTTGCGATTTGCGGACACCGATTTACACGTGTCGGATCGCGCCTCGCGGACATAATGTCACG